>NZ_BBZB01000001.1:0-2400000 GCF_001269985.1 Pseudoalteromonas sp. '520P1 No. 423'
GAGATCACGGTGGTGCTAGAAAGCTTGTTATTACACTACAAGGTGATTGACATTAAACTCAAGGTTTACTCAACATATTTATAATCAACTCTGGGTGTAATATTACATAAAAGTTCATATGGGATAGTTTCAGCATGTTTAGCGATTACTTCAACGGGTAATTCAGGGCCCCATAGTATTACTTCATCTGCGACTTTATCTTGTAAAACATCACCTAAGTCAATTGTAATCATGTCCATAGATACACGCCCGACTAAAGGCACTTTACGACCGTTAACCATTACTGGTGTGCCAGTTTGCGCATGACGTGGATACCCATCACCGTAGCCCATCGCAATAATGCCTAAATAAGTGTCTTTAGTACTGACCCAGTTAGCACCATAACCGGTTGATTCACCTTTGTTAATACGTTTAATCTCAATCAAGCGGGTTTTTAAACACATAACAGGCTTTAAACCATGATCTGCACCTGATTTCTCTAACATAGGTGATACACCATATATCATCAGACCTGGCCTAATCCAATCTCCATGACTTTGCTGCCAACCAATAATACCAGCAGAATTAGCTAAACAAGTTTGTTCTTTCACTTGCTTTGTTATGGCTTCAAATAACTTTAACTGAACTTGAGTCATTGAATTTGTAATATCGTCAGCACATGCAAAATGCGTCATTAGCTTAATATCAGGTTTTACATTTTTGCTTTCAGTTAACCTTTGGTAAAAATTTCTAAATTGAGATGGCATAATACCGAGTCGATGCATGCCTGTATCAATTTTAAGCCAAACGGTTAATTGCCCATCCAAATCACAAGATTCGATATCTTTTAATTGCGTTTCATTATGAACAATTGTTTGAAAGTTATTTGCCAATAAAATTGGTAAATCTGTTTTATCAAAAAAACCCTCTAATAAAACAATTGGCTTAACAAGGCCACCAGCACGTAATGCCAAAGCTTCATCAATCCTAGCAACTGCAAATGCGTCAGCTTCATTTAAGTTTTGTGCAATTTGCACCAAGCCATGACCATAAGCATTCGCTTTAAGAACAGCCATGGTTTTACTATTTGGTGCAAACTCACGTACTTTTTTAAGGTTATGACTTAATGCCGTTAGATTTATTTCTGCGGTAGCTAAACGCATTTAATTACTCTTTTTAAATTAATAGTCATCGTCCATTGCAGGACCAGCATAGTTATCAAATCGAGAGAATTGACCTTGGAAAGTTAAGCGTACACGTCCAATTGGACCGTTACGCTGTTTACCTAAAATAATTTCAGCTACGCCTTTATCAGCGGAGTCTTCGTTATAAACTTCATCACGGTATATAAACATGATTAAATCGGCATCCTGCTCGATTGAACCTGACTCACGTAAATCTGAGTTAATTGGACGTTTATCAGCTCTTTGCTCTAGTGTACGGTTAAGCTGAGAGAGCGCAACAACCGGGCATTCAAGTTCTTTTGCTAGGGCTTTTAATGAACGAGATATTTCACCAATTTCTAGGGTACGGTTATCCGCAAGGCTTGGCACTTTCATTAATTGCAGGTAATCGACCATGATCATGCTAACACCATCATGATCTCGTGCAATACGTCTAGCACGAGAACGCAACTCAGTAGGCGTTAAACCTGAAGAATCATCAACAAACATTTTACCTTTTTCAATAAGTAAACCCATAGTGGATGATAAACGCGCCCAATCATCATCGTCTAATTGACCAGTTCTTACTTTTGTTTGGTTGATACGGCCTAGTGAAGCTAGCATACGCATCATGATTTGTTCTGACGGCATCTCTAGTGAAAAGATAATGACAGGCTTATCTTGGGTCATTGCAGCATGCTCAGCAATATTCATTGCAAAGGTTGTTTTACCCATAGATGGACGTGCTGCTACTATAATTAAATCTGAATTTTGAAAACCACAGGTCATTTTATCTAAATCAGAATAACCAGAACTGATGCCCGTAATACCGTCTTGAGGTGATTGATATAACTCTTCTATTTTATCTACTGTTTTTTCTAGAATGGTATGAATACTTTGTGGGCCATCACTGCTTTTAGTGCGAGATTCAGCAATTTTAAATACCTTACTTTCGGCTAAATCTAATAGTTCATGACTTTCTCTACCTTCAGGATTAAAACCTGCTTCAGCAATTTCGTTAGCTACGCCTATCATTTCACGTACAACAGCACGTTCACGTACGATATCCGCATAGGCTGAAATATTGGCAGCACTAGGGGTGTTTTTAGCAATTTCACCTAAATAAGCAAAACCACCTATGCCTTCAAGTTGATTATTTTTTTCTAACGTTTCAGAAATGGTAATTAAATCTATCGGCTGATGTAAATCAACCAGTTTTTCCATTGCCTCAAAAATAAACTTATGCGTACGGGTATAAAAATCTTTGCCAACAACACGTTCTGCTACGCGATCCCATGCTTCATTATCTAGCATTAGACCACCTAAAACAGACTGCTCTGCTTCAATGGAATGCGGAGGAATTTTTAAAGTATCAATTTGTTTATCAAATTGCTTTTCAAATTTTTGAGACTTTTCGAACTTTGCCATTTCATCATACTAATAACTTCTAATATGACTATTCTATCGACTCTGATTATCAGTTAATACTAAAATTTTAACTCAATAAAAAAAGCTGAGCTAAGCTCAGCTTTTTTTATGTGATTTTAAAGCGAGTTTATAGTGCCTTAAGATTAATACGGCCACTAATTGTATCTATTTCAATATCTGCTTTACCACCTAACATTTCAAACTCTAATGAGCTTGAAGGTCCATATTTAGGTTTATTTACTTTATCCCCAGTTAAGCTATTTCTAATTTTACCACCAGCATGAGATTCAATTTCAAATTTTGCAGATGCTTTTTCTGATAAATTTAATTGTACATTGCCGCTCACAGTTTCTATTTGCACTCTCGCATTATTTGAAAAGCTTGGAATAGATAAATCTAACTCGCCATTTACAGTACTGATATCTAATCGCTGAATTGAGTCTGCGTGTAACTCTATTTCGCCATTTACATTTTCAATTCTAATATCTTCAGCTTGTGTTTTAGTTTCAATATCACCATTTACTGCATTAAAACGTAAACGTCCTTGAGAATCTGTATCATGAATACTGCCATTCACTGTTTCATAATGTATTTTTCCACCTAACGCTTTAGATCTAATGCCACCATTTACAGTTGTTAAATTTATTTTACCCGCTAATTTATGGGCTGATATATTACCATTAACAGTTTCAATGTCTGAGCCACCTTCCACTTGAGAAATATCAACATTGACATTAACACCCTCAAAATCTAAATCGCTATTAATTGGCACATGGATCACTAAATTAGAACCTTCTCCTGAATTCCAGCTTCGCATTTTTCTTGGCATTTTCACTTTAAAAATAGTGCGGTTACCTGAACTTTTAAATTCATAATCCAAAGCTTTATCATCTAACTCACCTGTTACTTTAACTTCGGACTTGTTCCAACCCTTAATTTGAACATCACCACGTTGATTTTCTATGATCACTTTGCCATTACTTGAAACAGATAATGTTTCATCTATTTTTTCACCTGCAAATGCAAAGGTACTTGAGATACTTAAAAGTGCTATCGCTATTAATTTCATTGTCATGATTATTCTCCTAAATCTGTTGCCATTTTGGTTGGTGCACTCGATTAATCAGCTCCAACTGCTGTCTATATACTTGCGCTAGCATTCGTAATAATGTCGAATTTTGCGGCTCATTTTTTAAGGCTTGTTTAATTGCCGTTTCAGCTTGCTCTAAGTCATCTAACTGAGATTGCCAATCATCTGTTAACGCTGGTTTTTCTTGATATTGCACTAAAAGCGCTTGTTTCTCTGTTTCAAATAACTGACTCATTGAAGCCACATTATTTATCTCAATAGCTTGAGGTGTTACTTGTGTATTAGATAAAAAATTAATGCTTAACAGTACCGCTGCAAAACATGCTGCTATAACAGACAGCTTTGTAAAATGATTATTTGCTTTAGGTTTATCGTTAAAATCTATTGCACGATCTATCCCTTGCCATAAATCTTTTTTAGGCTGAATTTCTTCAGGCATCTTTTCTAAAGAGTGTTTTAAGAAATTATCAAAATCTTTATTGCTCATCTTCATACCACTCCTTTAATAAATTACGTGCGCGATGATATTGCGCTTTGCTTGAGCCAACTGCCATATTCAAAATAGTTGCAATCTCTTCATGGCGATAACCCTCTACGGCATACAATACAAATACCATTCTTGCTCGTTCTGGTAATCGTAATATCAACTTATCTAAGCCATTTAAGTCGTGTTCGTCTTCAATCGCTTGTTCATCCATGCCTGCATCTTCAGTACTAACGACTTTTTGCAACCAGCTTTTTTGCTTTCGGATATAGCTAATCGTGATATTTGCCGTCACACTGTGTAGCCAAGTTGAAAATTTTGACTTACCATCAAAGTTTGCAATTTTTTGCCACAATTGAACAAACACTTCTTGTGATGCATCTTCAGCTGTTGATTTATCAGCGGTTAAACGTAAACATAACGCATATACCCTACTAATATATTGATTATAAAGTTGTTCGAAAGCAGATCTATCGCCTTGCTGTACAGAAGCAATCAATTGATCTTCTTGTACTGCGGCAAACCTTTGCTCGGCTTTAATTAACATTTAAAGTCACCCAAATAGTCCCTTGAATTATTTTTTATAACGTATTAAGTTGCTTTAATGTATTAGACGCTTGCTTGGTAGGAAAAGGTTTAAACAAAAATAAATTATTTTTTAAAACATCATTCTTAAAAACAAAAATGCGACTAATAACCCAGCAATAAATAATTATTGAGTGAGTACATTAATCGCATTAATTTATTTTTAAAAGTAATTAATTCTTTTAAAAGTCTAAAATTACTTTACTAAAGAATTAGTTAACCAGTATAAATCAGAATGGATACCTGCTGCTGTTACTTCTTTACCGGCACCAGGGCCTTGAATAACAAGTGCATTTTCTTGGTACCACTGACTCTTTATTACAAAAATATTATCACCCGCTTTTAATGTTGCTAAAGGATCGTCTTTAGCAACGGCTGATAATCCAACTTTAGCAATCAGTTTATTTTCTGTTAGGTTAAGTTCAGCAACATATCTCAGTACTAAGTTATCTTTTGCAGCATTTGATAGCTTTTCATCCATATAAACATCAAGTACATCTCGTTTATTTAAAAATGACTGCCAATCACCTTGGGCTAATTCTAGTGGCATCATAGGTGTGAGCTCAATATCATCTAAATCTAGCGATAAACCCACTTCCCTTGCAAGGATAAGTAATTTACGTTGTACATCTCGACCAGATAAATCTTCTCTTGGATCTGGCTCAGTATACCCCATACCTTTTGCTTGTAATAATAGCTCTGAGAAAGGTGCTGCACCATCATACTCACAACACAACCAAGATAAAGTACCAGAGAAAACACCAGACAAACGCCCAATTTTATCACCTGAGTGTTGTAAGTCGTTTAATGCAAAGTTAATTGGTAAGCCTGCACCCACACTTGTATTGTATCGCCACTTTAAATTACGCTCAGACAGTTTTTCTCTTAAACTATCATACCAAGTAGTTTGCGCAGTACCTGCGTATTTATTAGCACTGATCAAGTGACAATCTTGCGATACAAAATCAGGATACAACAAACTAAACTCTTCGCTAGCAGTTATATCAATAACCACTTTATGCTCGTAATCTAACTGCTCTAGTTGATTAATCAGTGTTTCTTTTTCATAACTCACAGCTGTATTTTGCCACTGTGATTGCCAATCAGATAAAACGATACCATCTGTATTGAATAGCATATTTTTGCTACGCACTAAGCCTACTAGTTTTACTGGGATCAGTTGATTTAAACATATTAGTTGCTGTTCTAACTGCTCAATAAAGGTTGCACCAACATTGCCAAGGCCAGCAACAATAACTGCTAGCTCTTGAGAGTCGCTAATGAGTTCATCATGTAGCACAGTTAATAAATCAGTATCAAACGCTTGTTCACACAATACTAAGCCATACTCATTACCTAAAAGGTCTTTTTGAGAAAAGGCAAAACGCACATTAATATTATATTTTTGCAGCAGTTTACTTGCTTGCTCTGTTAATTGCTGTGCAACTGAGTTTGGACAAACAATGCCTAAACCAAACAAGTTAGATTCAATTAAATTTGCACGCCCTGATAAATGATTAATCACTGTATGGGTATAAGATGCCGGAATTAATAAATAAGTATCACCATCAAGGTCAAAGTGATGCAAACTATGCTGAATAAGCTGGCTTAGCTCCCCAATTTCTCCATCTGCTAATTCTTCTATTTTCACCAAGTCATGATTATCTAGAGTTGTTAAGAAGTACTTTTGTTTTGCGCTACCTTTTTTAACGATTTCCGTACAACTACTATGACTATCAAAGCTGCTTCTAACAACTAGCTTAATATCGGTTTCTTTTAGTGGGGTTAATGTTTTAGCATGAAGTACAGGATTGCCTAATCTTGCCAATAGATTTGCTTGCTCTCGGCACACTTTTGAATATTTTATAGCATGTTTAACTTTTCTTGGATCAGTACTGTAAACACCTTTGGTATCAGTCCAAATAGTCACACTTTGCGCATTACAATAACGTGCGATTAATGTTGCGCTATAGTCACTACCATTTCGCCCTAAAGTAACAGTTTCGCCATCAATATCTTTAGCAATAAAACCCGTCACTACATTAAATTGCTGTGCATTTAAAACTTCACAACTTTTTTGATTAATTTCATGCTGAAGCTGGCCATCTTTTAATAACAGTAAATCTCTGGCATCAAAAGATTGCGCTTTATAATCTAGCTGCGTTAAATATTGCGCTAATAGCCTTGAAGACCATACTTCACCATGCGCTAAAAGCTGTGCTTCTATTAACTTATTTTGTTGTGCTAATTGAGTTATTGCATCTAACTCAATATTTAATTTATCTAACGCATGAACTTGTTGCTCATCAATTAACAGTTCACTTATCAATTCTACTTGATGGTTTTTTAATAATTTAACAACATCGCAAATGCCTTGTACATCATTTTGCTGATAACACTGCCATAGCTTAACAAGTGTATTTGTCGTTTTACCTGCAGCAGAAACTACAATTGAGTCACCTAATTGACAATGACTAATTATAATATTCGCTACCGCATGATATCGCGCTGCAGAACTTAGGCTAGAGCCACCAAATTTATGTACTGATTTATTCATTTCAATTTACCAAATAGCTTCATTAGCAGAAGTTAAGCACTTAACATTTGCAATATTTATATCATTTACAGTGTAATTTAGATTCTTAAGATTTTGAACCTACACCGGGTTTTGTTGCTACAAAAGTACGTTCTAAATCATTTATTAAATCTTGAACATCTTCAATTCCCACTGAAACTCGGATCATTGTATCGCCAACACCCGCTTCTAATCTTGCGGTTTCATCCATACCTGCATGAGTCATAGTTGCAGGATGACAAATTAGGCTTTCAACACCACCTAAGGATTCCGCTAAAGTAAATTGCTCAACACTTGTTAAGAATTTTGCTGAGTCGTTAATATCACCTTTAATATCAAAACTCACCATACCGCCAAAACCTTTTTGTTGTTTTTTAGCGAGTTCATGTTGTGGATGAGATTTTAAACCTGGGTAATAAACTTGATCAACATATGGGCTTTTTTCTAGATACTCAGCAACAGCCATCGCATTTAGCTCATGCTGTTTAATTCTCACATTTAATGTGCGAATACCACGTAAAGTCAGGTAGCTATCAAATGGCGCACCTGTAATACCGATATTATTTGCCCACCAAGCAAGCTCAGCACCTAACTCTGCTGTTTTAGCGATTACAGCTCCGCCAACAACGTCAGAGTGCCCATTAATGTATTTAGTTGTTGAATGCACAACAATATCTACACCTAATTCTAATGGATTTTGTAATGCAGGTGATAAAAATGTATTGTCGGCTGCAACTAATGCACCGCACTGCTTAGCGGTTGCAACCACTTTACTGATATCTGTTAAACGTAATAACGGGTTACTTGGTGTTTCTATCCATATAACTTTAGGTTTGATATTAAGAATTTCATCAAAACTTGCATCTAATGTGAAGTTAACGATTTTTAATTTTAATAAACCGCGTTTTTCTAAACTTGTGAATAAACGGTAGCTACCACCATAGCAGTCGTGTGGGATCACTAAAGTATCTTTAGATGATAATAGTTGTGTAATTAAATGAACTGCAGCCATTCCTGTTGCAGTAATAATGCCTTTTTCTCCACCTTCTAATTCAGCTAAAGTTTCAGCAAGAATGTCTCTTGTTGGATTGCCGCTGCGTCCATAATCGTAAGCACGCTTTTTATCAAAGTCAGCAAATGAATAAGTAGTTGATAAATAAAGAGGCGGAACCACTGCACCGTGATGTTTATCTGCTTCGATGCCTTTTCGTACAGCTGTTGTTGCTTTTTTTACTTGAGTCATTTTTAATACCTACAACCAATTAGATGTTTAGACGTCCAAAAGGTTAATTCAATAAGTTTGGGAAGTCAAAACTTTTATCCATCTAAATAGCTAAACATCTTAAATTTGACTATCTTAGATAAATAGATAAAATTTCGGGTCAATAAAACAATTAAAATTACATAAAGTAGTTCTATTAGACTAGTCAGATTAGTATAATTTAGCTCGACAACAAAAGCGCGGTTTGAATAAAAGGCAATTTAAGTATATGGCAACAAAATGGAATGGTGAATATGTTCACCCATACGCAGAACATGGTAAAAAATCAGAGTTAGTTAAAAAAATAACTGTTTCGATTCCATTAAGTGTTTTAAAAGTACTTACTGACGAAAGAACACGTCGACAAGTAAATAACTTGCGTCATGCAACAAACAGTGAATTACTGTGTGAAGCATTTTTACATGCATTTACTGGACAGCCGCTACCCAATGATGAAGATCTGAAAAAAGATAATCCAGATCACATTCCAGCTGAAGTTAAAAAGATAATGACTGAAATGGGTTTAGAATTACCCTTTATGGAAGATGAAGATTAATTATTTTCAGCTTTAGCTAAACTAAAATATTATGTCCATATAATAAAAAGCCAATTAATTTTAATTGGCTTTTTTATGCGAATAATTCAGATTTAGCAATTTTCCATGGCTTTAAATAAGCACGTATATTGATATTCAAATTCTAATTGAGTTATTTTGCTACCATCAATAATTCTATTCTCAACCGTATTTAACGAATAAGTCGGGGCTTTTACTTCTAATTGTAAGCAGGCTTGTTGGTAAAATTCTTGTTTTGTTGGATGATCAGGACTGACTAGATTAAAAAGCTGTTTTGGTGTTTGCCATTGTTTTAATAAACAAATAATACCAGCCATTACATCTGTTTGATGAACCATATTAACCGCCGC
This sequence comes from Pseudoalteromonas sp. '520P1 No. 423', assembly GCF_001269985.1. Lineage (NCBI taxonomy): Bacteria > Pseudomonadati > Pseudomonadota > Gammaproteobacteria > Alteromonadales > Pseudoalteromonadaceae > Pseudoalteromonas > Pseudoalteromonas sp. '520P1 No. 423'. The sequence continues at coordinate 9,490 of NZ_BBZB01000001.1, forward strand.
CAAAGCGCTACTTTTTAGATGTTTACCAGATACAAACTTACCAGGATGACGTTTAGGACCAATTAACCCAGCTAAACGTACAACCTTACCTAAATCTGCTAACTGTAAAACTTTTTGCTCTGCTTGATTAAGCAACTTTTGGCGCTCTGTAACTAAAGTTAATGTGCTTAATTCATTATATTCAACTGGTGCATTTGGATAAATACCCGTTGAAGAACATAATAAAAAACCTTTCATTTTAAGTTTTATTGCAAGATCAATCGCCTGGTTTAAACTCTCGATATAGTTATCTCTTGGTGTGATACAACACACCCAATATGCTCCCTCTAAACTAATATTGTGCTCTAAGTCATTTTGATTATTTACATTAAAGTAATGGATCTGCTTTTCATTTGCTAATTTTTTTGAGCGGCAAGTCTCTTGGGTAATAACTCCAATCTGTTGTAAATTGGTACTTAATTTACTACCAAGCCACCCAGAACCTAAAATAACAACATTTACGGGCTTATTTTCCATTAACATTCCATCAATATACTAGCAGTTTTAAGGGATATATGATTATATTACCACTATCTAATTCTCGTTGTACTGTTATGTTAATTATGATCCAAAACTTATCTATTCGGAAAAAAATTCTCTTTTTGATTGGTGGCACGATTGCAGTGCTACTTATAATGGCTTCATGCTTTTTAGTAAATCATATTGCTTCTTTATCTCGTAGCTCAATCGAGAGTGAAGCAAAACAATATGTTCAATCAGAACAACAATCCATCGAATCTTATTTTGCTCAATATGGCAAGATTGTAGAAACATTCGTAACAAATCCATACTTAGTTAACTGGTTTGAAAATTGGACAGCCAGAGAAAGTGATTTAGCGCTTTCCGACGGTTATGATGCTGTAAACCAAGATATGGTGCGTATTAGTGGCAATGACGATAATATTTTATCTGCATTTTTTGCCTCAGGCATAACAGGTGAGTATTTTAAAGAAAATGAGCGAACCACCTTCTATAACGGCCAGCCCTATTACGCCTATAAACGAGGTTGGTGGCAAGAAGCCATGCAAATTAATAGCCTTTACGTTGGTGCTTTATCAGTTGATTTAACAACGGGTAATGTTTCTGCAGTTGTTCAACAACCAGTTTATAGTCCAAATAACAAATTAGTGGGGGTTGCTGGTGTTGATCTTCAGTTAAACAAAATCGCTGACATGATTGAAGATATTAATTTCAACAATAAAGGCTTTGGCTTTTTATTAGATAATCAACAAAAAGTTGTTCACTTATCGAAAAAAACACAACATCAACTATCCATTACAGATGAAAGTGAAAGAGGCAAAGAAGGATTAGATGCACTCGAAACACAATTTGATAATACCTCTGGATTTAAACAACTAAACTCTGAAATGAAAAATAACCTGAACGGCACGAATATAGTGACTTTTAAAGGCGAAGAGTATTATGTTGTTTATCGTCGCTTACAACTTGAGAAGCCAGTTCTTGATTGGTACGTTGGATTATTAGTACCAATGAAGTTAATTGAAGAACCTGTTAAGCAAGCTGTATTCACTACTAGTATGGGTGTGCTGGTTATTTTATTAATTATCGCAGCTGTTATTTTTTGGGCGACACAGATGATCAGTAAACCGATTAGTGATTTAACGCATGTGATGCGAGATATTGCCTCAGGTGACGGTGACTTAACTAAAAAAATTGACATGAATCGCACTGATGAAGTTGGCCAATTAGCATCTCATATGAATAGCTTTATCACTAAACTGCATACATTATTGCTAAAAACAGCCAGTCAAGCTGAGCAAGTTGGCGTTGCATCTGAACATTTAAGTCAAGTGTCTTATGAAACCAACAGTGAAATACAGCAAGAAAAGGAGCAAGTGGATAGTGTCAGTACTGCTGTAACTGAAATGGCTTCTACTGTATTAGAAATTTCACGCAACGCACAAGAAACAAACTCAGCAGCTGCAGAGGTTCAAAACCTTACTAAGGTCGGTACAGATATATCTAATGATGCTCAAACGGCTATGACCTCTTTAGCTTCTCATATCGGTGAAGCATCGCAAATTGTATCTGGCTTAGAACAAGAGTCAGGAAATATTGGTGCTGTTGTTGATGTGATAAACAGCATTGCAGATCAAACAAATTTACTGGCACTTAACGCAGCCATTGAAGCTGCAAGAGCAGGCGAACAAGGTAGAGGATTTGCGGTAGTTGCTGATGAAGTACGCTCTCTTGCAAGCAGAACACAAGAGTCTACTGACGATATTCGCAATATGATCAATAAGTTGCAACAAATAGCGCAGCAAGCTTCAACAATGATGCAAGAGGGTAAAGATCAAGCTGAAAGCTCAGTAACACAGACTCAAGATGTATTAGCCTCGCTTACTGCAATAAGTAATTCAGTAGCAACTGTACAAGATCAGAGTCATCAAATTGCCACTGCGACTGAACAACAAACTTTGGTTGCTGAAGATATTAATACGAGTTTGAATGCAATTAATGACTTAGTAAATAATACATCAGAACATGCTAATGAGCTTGCTAGTGAAGCAAGTGATTTAAATAATTTAGCTTCAGGTTTAAATGAAAGCGTAAATCAATTTAAACTGTAACTACGATAAAAATGTAGCGCGCTTGCAATTAAGTAAGCGCCTTACTTATTTTTAAACACTGAATCAAAATATCCTTTATTCATCAAAATACCAATAACCTAAATTAAGCCAACAAAGTAAACTCTCAATTAAATAATGGTGTTTTAATAATGGCTTTAACATCTTAAATGTCAAAACTTGGTTATTACATAATAAAGGTATAAATTGAGCGTATTTTTCATCTAAATTAATCTGATCATATCTTTGGCTGAGGAAGTAGATACCCCACAGAGAAACTCATTGATTCTTCTAAAGTGATTCCCTCATGAGGAAAGCCCGGCGAAATATATAATATGTCGCCAGGAAATAACTCTACATCTATAATGGATTCAAATGATTCGGTATACAATAAAGCCTCATATGCTGCAAATTCTTTATAATCGCCTTTATCACCTACACACCAACGACGATGTCCAGAACCTTGGAATACATCATAAAGATCTATATAAGGACCAAACTCGGCGTGCCATAAATTTTTTTTGAGAAACAATGCGCGACTCAACATAATCGTCACAGGCTAATCCAGCTAACTCATCAGGTGATAAAAAATCTTGAAAATCCTTAAAACCTTAGCGTATGACTAATGGTTTTTTTTGCCAATAAATAGATAAAAAAACCTGAGGGGGTCAGCTAGTTTAAGTTAAGTTGAAGCATAGTTACATACCATAAAAAATTTAAAAAATGATATCAAGTTAGTGCATTTCCAAAGGTAATTAAGATCAAAGTTATGCTTTTTAGATGACATTTAACGCTTTTATTTTGATTGTGTTCATGCTTTAATCAAACACAATAAACTCATCCGACCAGTAAATTATAATACTAAATTAATAACATTTTATTTGGAGATAGCACAATGCCGGAATATAAAGCACCACTTCGTGATACTAAATTTGTTATGCAAGAATTATTAAATTGCGAAGCCCATTATGAAAAACTCGGTTATGAAGATGCCACTCCAGATATGATTGATGCGATTTTAGTTGAGGCAAGTAAATTTACAGAGCAAGTCATAGCACCATTAAATCAAATTGGTGATCAACAAGGCTGTACTTGGAATGAAGGTGAAGTAACAACACCTGATGGATTTAAAGATGCTTATGATCAGTATGTAGAAGGTGGATGGCCAACATTATCTCAAGATGTCGACTTCGGTGGCCAAGGTTTACCTCATTCACTTAATAATGCAGTTGCTGAGATGATGTCAACGGCAAACCATAGCTTTGCCATGTATCCAGGTTTAAGTCATGGTGCGATTGCTACATTAGAAGATCATGGCTCCGAGCTACAAAAACAGATGTTTATGCCTAACTTAGTCTCTGGTGAGTGGACAGGCACTATGTGTTTAACTGAAGCTCACTGTGGTACAGATTTAGGCATGTTACGCACAAAAGCTGAGCCGAATGAAGATGGTAGCTATGCTATTACAGGCTCTAAAATTTTTATTTCGGCTGGTGAACATGATTTATCTGACAACATAGTGCACATAGTTTTAGCACGCACGCCTAACGCACCAAAAGGTGTAAAAGGTATTTCATTATTTATTGTGCCTAAATTTAATGTAAGTGATGACGGCCAAAAACAAGATCGCAACCAAGTTGCCTGTGGCTCTATAGAACATAAAATGGGGATCAATGCTAATGCAACCTGTGTAATTAATTTTGATAACGCAAAAGGTTATTTAATCGGTGAAGAGAATCGCGGTTTAAACTGCATGTTTACTTTTATGAATTCGGCACGTTTAGGTGTTGCAATGGAAGGTGTTGCCGCTGCAGAACTTGCATTCCAAGGCTCTGTTGCTTATGCAAAAGATAGATTACAAATGCGCTCATTATCTGGAGCTAAAAATCCTGACGGTAATGCAGATCCTATTATTGTTCACCCTGATGTACGTCGTATGCTACTTACTCAAAAGTCTATTGCCGAAGGTGGTCGCGCTTTAATTGGCTATTTAGGCCAGCTAGTTGATACAACTCACGCAGAAAAAGATCAAACAGTAAAAGTAAACGCGAATGATAAACTTGCTTTATTAACGCCAATCGCTAAAGCATTCTTAACTGAAATGGGCATGGAGTGTGCTAGTCATGGTGTGCAAGTTTATGGTGGCCATGGCTTTATAAAAGAATGGGGCATGGAACAAATCATGCGAGATACCAAAATAAGCTGTTTATATGAAGGCACGACAGGTATTCAAGCACTCGATTTATTAGCACGTAAAGTACTAGGGTCTAAAGGTAAATTATTAGAAGCATTTGCTGCTGAGGTTTTACCATTTTGCAAAGAAAACTCAGCTGACGAACATATGGCTGAATTCATAAATCCAATCTTAAAAAACCTAGAACAATGGCAAAAAATAACCCAAACAATCGGTGAAAAAGCAATGACAAATCCAGATGAGATTGGTGCAGCATCTGTCGATTATTTAATGTTTTCAGGTTATGTTACTTTAGCTTACTTTTGGGCTCGTATGGCTAAAACGGCACAACAAAAATTAGCTGATGGTTCAGAAGATACAAAATTCTACCAAGCTAAAATTAAAACTGCACAATTTTATTTCCAGCGCATGTTACCTAGAGCTAAAGGTCATATAGCTTGCATATTAAACGGTGCCGATTCGCTTATGGCATTAGATAGTGAAGATTTTATTTTTTAGACAGCGCTTTAAATTTCTTTGATGGGCAATTAATATTGCTCATCAGTTTATTATTAATAATCAATTCTACTGTACATTTTTTGCTTCACAAATGTTTACATAACCCATAGACATTATTTCACCAAAGTATTAACTTATTAATGAGCCATACACTTTAATAATAAGGAAATACCATGGCATTTTTAAGCAGTTTAATTTTTGCCTCAACGATCGCTTTAGCGGATAATTCCCCATCTGTTTACCTTGCTGAATTTAAAGATAAACAACATGAAATAAAGACTAAAATTAGCTTCCATCATGCATTACTTGCCACTGAAAAAGATGGTTTATTATTAGAACTTAATGAACATGAAGTTTCTTTGTTAGAAAATAAAGGCATACAACTTACTCCTGCAACTCAACAATGGCAAAAAAAGCTCAGTGAGATAAAAAAACTCACTCTAAATAATAATAATCAAACTTCAGGGATCCCTGGTTTTAGCTGTTATGCAACCGTAGAAGAAACATTCTCTGAAGCGGATAAGCTTATAAACCAATATCCACACTATGCTCAATGGATAGACATTGGTGATTCTTGGCAAAAACATAATGGGGGCGATGGCTACGATTTAAAAGTTTTAAAAATTGGTAATAAAGACTTAGTAGATCCACCAATACTTTTCATACAAAGCGCTATGCACGCTAGAGAATACACTACAGCCGCATTGACTTTAGATTTCGCTAAAACCTTACTCAATAATTTTGAATCAGATCCTGATATTAATTGGATTTTAAATCGTCACCAAATTCATATTTTATTTCAAACCAACCCTGATGGCAGAAAAATTGCCGAAACAGGTGTATCCCAGAGAAAAAATGTTAATGAAAATCACTGTAATTTTGGAACAGTTGGTGTTGATTTAAATCGAAATTTTTCATTCGGTTGGAATACAGTTCAAGGTGGCTCTAGTGGTAATGAATGTAATCAAACTTATCGAGGAGCTTCTGCGGGTTCTGAACCTGAAGTGTCCTCACTTGAAACTTACATAAGATCTATATATCCGGATGTACGAGGCGATAATGATACAGATGCAGCTCCAGTCGATACTAAAGGGCTCTATTTAGACATACATAGTTATAGTGAGTTAATTTTGTGGCCTTTTGGGCATAGTGAAACGTTAGCACCAAATAACAAAGGCCTAAAAGCCTTAGGACGCAAGCTCGCTTTTTTCAATGGTTACGACCCCATGCAGTCTGTCGGTTTATACCCTACAGATGGCACTTCTGATAATTTAGCTTATGGCGAACTAGGCATAGCACATATTACATTTGAACTCGGCACTGCTTTTTTTCAGCAATGTAATATCTATGAAAATAAAATTAGACCAGATAATCTAAAAGCTTTACTTTACGCAGCCAAAGTAGTTGAAGCGCCTTATTTGATGACTTCGGGTCCTGATATTGAATCTATCAAAATTACTAATGTGACTGATAGTTATATAGAAGTTGATGTATTAGCAACTGATGAAAGGTTTAGTTCATCTGGAGGCTCTAGTAAGGCAGTTAAAGATAAACAAGGTAATAAAATCCCTACTTCAGAAAGTGAAATGGAGCCAACACATAATATTAAAAGCGTTTTTTATAGTGTAGGTGACTACCTTGATGAAGAAAATACTTTACAAGCAGAAGTGAAGGATGGTGATACAGATAGTAGCAGAGAAACTTTTACTGCTCGCATAGATAAAAGCATGGTACACAATGATCAAATAACATTATATTTTCGCGCTGAAGATGACGATGCTAGCTTGGGTCCTGTGACAGCTAAAACGCTGAAATTAATAAAGCCAACTGGCGACACTAAAATAAATTGTAAAGGTGCTAAATGTACTTTTTCAGCGAATGAAAGCGATATGAGTTATTTGTGGCAACTCGAAGACGGTAGATATAGTTCAAATCAAGAGGCTAGCTTTATATTTCCGACACTCGGTAGCTATAAAGTAAACTTTAGCATCACAAACACAATTGGGTTAAAAACTGAAAAGTCCGTTGATTTTGATATAACCGAATACTTAAAACCAATCGTCATATTTACCAATAGTTGCACTGACAATACTTGTCAGTTTGACGCCTCTGCAACTACAGATCTAGATAGTAAAGCACTAACATATTCATGGGATTTTGGCGATTCAGCTAGTTCAGATTCAATTACACCAGAGCATAACTATGAAAATGAAGGTAATTATTCAGTCACCCTAACGGTAACAGATGAACATAATCAAATATCAACTGTAACTAAAGAGGTAACAATACAATTAAATAAACCAACTGGCGACTTAAACATAAACTGTACAGGTGCTAAATGTACTTTTTCTGCAACTGAAAGTGATATGAGTTATTTATGGCAACTAGAAGACGGAAGAAGTAGCTCAAATAAAGAAGCTAGTTTTATTTTACCGACACTTGGGAATTATAAAGTAAACTTTAGTGTTACCAATTCAATGGGATTAACAACTGAAAAGTCTGTTGATTTTGAAATAACCGAATACTTAAAACCAACTGCAATGATTACGACTAGTTGCTCTGAAAAAACCTGTCAGTTTGACGCATCTACGACTACCGATTTGGATAGCGAAACATTAACTTATTCTTGGGATTTTGGTGATTCAAAAAACTCTGATTTAATCACAGTTGAACATAAATATGAAAATGCAGGTAGTTATTCTGCCACCTTAACAGTAACGGATGAACATAACCAAGTATCAGTTATAACTAAAGAAGTCACAGTGTCTGATGCTGTAATTCCAGAGCCGATTCCTGAACCTGAAGCAAAACAAAGCTCTGGTGGCTCACTATTTTACTTAATATTAGTTTTACTGGGTATTAGAAAGGTAAGGAGCTAGCAATATAAAAATGGGGTAGCACTTACCCCATTTTTTGTTATTTAATATGACCTATTTGGTAATTTTAGCGAATGGTTGGCCCATTCTTGTCACTGTCTCTGGGATTTGACCCGTTAAGAAGTCAGCAGCTTGTTGTGGCCAAGCTAAAATAACCGTAGAACCTAGCTTAAAACGCCCCATTTCATCACCTTTCTTCAAGCTAATTTTATTATCGCCTTCAGTTGGGTAATCCCAGCTAAATACTTTTTTACCTGCTGGCGGTGTTACTGTACCTGACCAAATTGTTTCTATACTTGCTACAATTGTTGCACCCACTAATACCATAGCAAGTGGGCCAATTTCAGTATCAAAAATAGCAACTACACGTTCATTTCTTGCAAATAAATTTGGTACATTTTGTGCCGTTAGTGGGTTTACTGAAAATAAATCACCTGGTACATATATCATTTGCTTTAAAGTGCCATCTATTGGCATATGTATACGATGATAATCTTTAGGTGCTAAATAGATAGTTGCAAATTTACCACCTTGAAAAGGGGCAGCTGTTTGTTCTTCACCACCGAGTAATGTTTGCAGACTAAAGTCATGACCTTTAGCTTGGATCAAACGATCATCTTGAATATCACCTAACTGACTGATCTTACCATCTACAGGATGAGCAATAATATTTTCTTCCATCGCAATTGGGCGCAAACCATCTTTTAAAGGACGCGTGAAAAACTCATTAAAGCTTTTGTAATGACTCGCTTCTTCATATTGCGCTTCTGTCATATCAATTTGATATTGTTTAATAAAAGCTTTAATTAATGTTGTTGTTAATGCACCAGCTTCCGCTTCTGCTAACTTGCCTACAGCACGTGATACTAAGTGTTTTGGCATTGCATACTGCATTGCAATTTTAAATTTATCTAAACTCACAAACGTATTCCTAATTATTATTTTATACTCTCGGTGCACGAGCGCCTGCACGCCCTTCTTGCATAGATTCTAATATTCTGTGGTAATTATCAAATCTCAACTGTGAGATTTTACCTTCAGCTAACGCCTCTTGAATTAAACAGCCTGGATCTTTTAAGTGTTTACAGTCTCTGAACTTACAACCACCTAAATATTCTCTAAACTCTTTAAAGCACCAAGTGACACGATCAGGCTCTAAGTGCCATAAACCAAATTCCCGGATCCCTGGCGAATCAATTAAATTACCGCCAGATGGCAAGTGATGTAAACGCGATACTGTTGTTGTATGCTGACCTAAACCACTATTTTCAGAAACGTCTTTAGTTAATATATTAGATTCAGGTAATAGCGTATTTACTAATGTTGATTTGCCAACACCACTTTGACCAACAAAAATACTATTTTTATCAACCAATAAAGATTTTATGCCATCGATGCCTTCACCCGTTTTATTACTGACTAAATATACTTGATAGCCAATACCACGATAAATATCTAATACGCTTTGCACCTCAGCTAAAGTGTCATCGTCTAGTAAATCAACTTTATTTAAAATTAATATCGGTTTTATACCCATATCTTCACATGCAACGAGATATCGATCTATGATGCTAGGTGTAAATTCAGGCAATACAGCTGAAACCATTAAAATCTGATCTACATTAGCTGCAACAACTTTTACGCCATCATAAAAATCAGGACGTGTTAATTGGCTTGTTCGCTCATCTACAGTTTCAATTACGCCAGCTAAGTCACCTTGACTTACCTTAGCACGACGAAAATAAACATTATCACCACACACTATATTACTGACTGTACGACGGATATTACATCTTAAGATTTCTTTGTCGGTAGTTTCAATGTCAGCATGTTGACCAAAACGACTGATCACAATAGCCGACTCTATGGCACCTAAGTTATCAGTTTGCCACTGAGTCTGAGATTTATTTTCAGTATTTTCTGTTGCAGTATTAGCCGTTTTTAAACGCTTTTGATGGTTTTCTTTTATGCGTCTTGACTGACCTTTACTCAATTTCTTTCGTTTTGTCACATTTAGCCTATAACTTAATAAATTGGATTGCTTTAAAAAAAATCGTTTAATCCATACCAGAAGCGTATTATGATATAACTAATTGCTTAAAATCGAAAGGAAAGCACCGCTAAGGTAATTTATGTCTTTTCATGAATCTAATTTAATCTGGCTTGACCTTGAAATGACAGGTTTAGAGCCACGTACAGACAAAATATTGGAAATTGCCACTATTGTAACAGATGGTGAGCTAAATATATTGGCTGAAGGCCCAGTAATTGCAATTCACCAAAGTAATGAGTTGCTTGATAACATGGATCCTTGGTGTGTAAACCAGCATGGTAAGTCTGGTTTAACTGATCGATGTAAAGCAAGTAAGTACTCAGAGCAAGATGCAATAGATCAAACCCAAGCTTTTTTAGAAAAGTGGGTACCTAAGGGTGCTTCTCCAATGTGTGGTAATTCAATAGGCCAAGATAGACGTTTTATGAATGTTTACATGCCTACGCTTGAAGATTTTTTCCATTATCGAAACTTAGATGTAAGCACAATAAAAGAGCTTGCTCGACGATGGAAACCTGAAGTTTTGAAAAAGGTGAAGAAAAAAGGTGAACACTTAGCCTTAGAAGATATCCGCGAATCCATTATGGAATTGAAGGTTTATCGTACAGAATTTTTTAATTTGTAATTTTTTAAACAAAAAACTTGCAAAAAAAATCATATCAAGTAATATCTCGCCCCGCTTAGGACAACAACCTACGGGGCGTTTTCTTAACATGGCATGTAAGATGTGATGCAGTATTAGTTCAGCTGCTAAAGCGTTAGTTGCGACAAAGTCGCGCCAGCTCTTAAAAAATGTTCTAAATGTGATGCGGTACTAGCTCAGCTGGTAGAGCGCGACCTTGCCAAGGTCGAGGTCACGAGTTCGAGCCTCGTGTACCGCTCCAAATTTAAAAACAGTTTTATTCAACTGTCTAAAATGAGTTATGTGATGCGGTACTAGCTCAGCTGGTAGAGCGCGACCTTGCCAAGGTCGAGGTCACGAGTTCGAGCCTCGTGTACCGCTCCAAATTTACAAACAGTTTTATTCAACTGTCTAAAATGAATTATTTGATGCGGTACTAGCTCAGCTGGTAGAGCGCGACCTTGCCAAGGTCGAGGTCACGAGTTCGAGCCTCGTGTACCGCTCCAAATTCGAAAACAGTTTTATTCAACTGCCATAAAATGAATTATGTGATGCGGTACTAGCTCAGCTGGTAGAGCGCGACCTTGCCAAGGTCGAGGTCACGAGTTCGAGCCTCGTGTACCGCTCCAAAATTTCACCTCTATATTGTCTATATAAAATAAAGACTTCTATTTAAAATAATCTCAATTTTTAAAATCTAATATTCGCGATTTTATTTTCAGCACATATACTTACTTCGTTAAGAACAAAACTTAATGGAGCATTAGTATTTATGACAGCGATATATATTGCAGCAATAGCACTATTTTCAGTTTTTGCTCAATGGCTTGCTTGGGTATTTAAAGTTCCTGCCATTTTATTTTTATTATTAATAGGCTTACTACTAGGTCCTGTTTTTTCAATATTAAAGCCAGACGAATTACTAGGTAATTTATTGTTTCCTGTAATCTCTCTTTCTGTTGCGATTATTTTATTTGAAGGTGCTCTTACGCTACACTTTAGAGAGCTTAAAGGCATAGGAAAAGTTGTAAGAAACTTGTGCTCTATTGGTATGCTCACAACCTTTATTATTATCGCTCTAAGCAGTTTTTGGCTACTAGGTTTAGATTGGCGTGTCTCTGCAGTTTTAGGTGCTGTATTGGTTGTTACAGGACCGACTGTGATAACGCCATTACTTAATATAATGAGACCAAGCATAGAAGTTGATCGAATACTACGCTGGGAAGGTATTGTAATTGATCCTATCGGTGCTTTATTTGCAGTACTCGTATTTGAAGCCGTAAAGTTTGCAGGACCAACAGATGCGTTAAGTCATACATTACTACAGTTAAGCGCAACACTAGCAATCGGTTTATCTCTTGGTGCCTTTGCTGGTTGGCTTACCACTTTAATCTTTAGAAAAGATTGGATCCCTTATGAGTTGCAAAAATTTACAGTCCTTGCATTCGTTTTATTTGTTTTCTCACTTTCTAACTATCTAAGTCATGAATCAGGGCTTTTAGCCGTAACAGTCTTTGGAATATGGCTTGCAAATCAAGATGACTTGGAACTAGACGCTATTCTAGAATTTAAAGAAGATTTATCAATGATCTTAATTTCAGGCTTATTTATTCTACTGGCATCTAGGCTAAGTTTGTCTGAGTTGTTATTGCTAGGTCCTACAGTGATGGTATTCCTAGTAATCGTATTATTTATTGCTCGCCCATTCTGTATTATTGTCTCGACCTTTAAATCAGATATTTCGATCAAAGGGCGAATGATCTTAGCTTGGATTTCACCTAGGGGTATTGTCGCTGCAGCAGTTGGTTCTGTTTTCTCATTAAGTATGGCTGAGCAAGGAGTAAAGGATGCTGATAAAATAGTGCCTCTTATATTTACAGTAATTATTGTTACAGTAATTCTTCAAAGCTTGACAGCTCTACCACTTGTTAAATTATTAAAAATGCATAGACCAGAACCTTCAACTATTTTAATTATTGGTGCAAATCATGTATCAAGAGCGATAGCGATTGCACTCAAAGAACAGAATATTAATATCTATTTATCTGATCCTGCCTGGGAAAATTGTAAAATAGCCAGAATGAGCGGCTTACCCTGTTATTACGGAAACCCACAATCTGAACATGCAGAAAGATACTTGCCAATGACAGATATAAAAACCGTATTAGCACTATCACCTAATAGACACAATAACGCCATTGGAGTGCAATACTTTTCACACCTTATCAAAGAAAAAAATGTATTTTCATTAAAATCATCAACTGTGCACTCTAAAGCAAATAAAGACAGTGCGACCTTTCTTTCGAGACAAATATTATTTATAAATAATACCCAAGATAATACAGCCACTTTTACGCGATTAAGCGATTTAATTGCCAAAGGAGGTAAGGTAAGTACAACTCGAATCTCAGAAGAGTTTACCTGGGATAATTATTTAGAAGTAAATAAAGAAGCTGTGCCATTATTTTTAATAAATACAATCGGACAATTAAGTCCATTCACACCTCAACTGGAAAAGCCAATAGCAGGTGAAATGGTTGTTGCTATGCAACCATATAAAATGTCAGTATTAAAAGATATGGGATAGCTATACAGCCATGCCAACACTATTAAGTTAGTGTTCTAATATAAATTCGGATAAATTTTTAAGAGTACAAGTTATAGCGCCAGAGTAGACTTAAATACCTGAATCCATGCAGGCACAACGAAGCTTTACTGAAATGATGTTGGTGAGGTATAAACGTAGGCGGGGCTTTAGCCGCGATTAGGTTACTCGTAATTAATATCTAAATCCCACAAAACAAAAAAGCCGATACATTTCTGTATCGGCTTTCTTGTGATTATGAGAGTGGAGCCTGATGTATTGGCATCTTTAGTCTGAATAATATTAGACTCTAAAACGCGAAAATCCCAACTCAATGAGTTAGGCTTTTTACTGAAATTATGAGGGTAAGCCTGGCGATGCCAGCTAACACAATATTTTTAAATTATAAAAAGCAAAAAAGCCGATACATTTCTGTATCGGCTTTCTTTAATTAGGAGCCTGGCGATGTCCTACTTTCACATGGGAAACCCCACACTATCATCGGCGCTGTTTCGTTTCACTTCTGAGTTCGGCATGGGATCAGGTGGGTCCAAAACGCTATTGTCACCAAGCAAAATCTGTTGATTATGCTTTGTTTTGTTCTTTAATAAATTCGGTTCGCTGATATTCGTAAAAGTATTCTACTTTAGTTAACACTAACTTCTTGCTTGTTTCTATCACACACAAAACCACTTTGGCGTTGTATGGTTAAGCCTCACGGGTAATTAGTACAAGTTAGCTCAAGGCCTCACAACCCTTACACACCTTGCCTATCAACGTTGTAGTCTCCAACGGCCCTTCAGAGAGCTTATAGCTCTAGTGAGAAATCATCTCGAGGCCTGCTTCGCGCTTAGATGCTTTCAGCGCTTATCAGTTCCGAACGTAGCTACCGGGCAATGCCATTGGCATGACAACCCGAACACCAGCGGTTCGTTCACTCCGGTCCTCTCGTACTAGGAGCAACCCCTCTCAATTCTCAAACGCCCACGGCAGATAGGGACCGAACTGTCTCACGACGTTCTAAACCCAGCTCGCGTACCACTTTAAATGGCGAACAGCCATACCCTTGGGACCGACTTCAGCCCCAGGATGTGATGAGCCGACATCGAGGTGCCAAACACCGCCGTCGATATGAACTCTTGGGCGGTATCAGCCTGTTATCCCCGGAGTACCTTTTATCCGTTGAGCGATGGCCCTTCCATTCAGAACCACCGGATCACTATGACCTACTTTCGTACCTGCTCGACGTGTCTGTCTCGCAGTTAAGCTTGCTTCTACCATTACACTAACCGTACGATGTCCGACCGTACTTAGCAAACCTTCGTGCTCCTCCGTTACTCTTTGGGAGGAGACCGCCCCAGTCAAACTACCCACCAGGCACTGTCCGCAATCCCGCTTAGGGACCTACGTTAGAACATCAAAACTACAAGGGTGGTATTTCAAGGACGACTCCATAACATCTAGCGACGCTACTTCAAAGTCTCCCACCTATCCTACACATGTAGGTTCAATGTTCAGTGCCAAGCTGTAGTAAAGGTTCACGGGGTCTTTCCGTCTAGCCGCGGGTACACAGCATCTTCACTGCGATTTCAATTTCACTGAGTCTCGGGTGGAGACAGCGTGGCCATGGTTACACCATTCGTGCAGGTCGGAACTTACCCGACAAGGAATTTCGCTACCTTAGGACCGTTATAGTTACGGCCGCCGTTTACCGGGGCTTCGATCAAGAGCTTCTCCGAAGATAACCCCATCAATTAACCTTCCGGCACCGGGCAGGTGTCACACCGTATACGTCATCTTTCGATTTTGCACAGTGCTGTGTTTTTAATAAACAGTCCCAGCCACCTAGTTTCTGAGACCAACTTCAGCTCCACACGTAAAGCGCTTCACCTAATGTTGGCGTACCTTCTCCCGAAGTTACGGTACAATTTTGCCTAGTTCCTTCACCCGAGTTCTCTCAAGCGCCTTAGTATTCTCTACCTGACCACCTGTGTCGGTTTGGGGTACGATTCATTATAAACTGAAGCTTAGAGGCTTTTCCTGGAAGTATGGCACCAACAACTTCATCACCGTAGTGACTCGTCTCGTGTCTCAGCCTTAATGACAACCCGGATTTACCTAAGTCATCAGCCTACGCACTTTCACATGGACAACCAACGCCATGCTTGTTTAGCCTGCTCCGTCCCCCCTTCGCATTCATAATAAGTACGGGAATATTAACCCGTTTCCCATCGACTACGCCTTTCGGCCTCGCCTTAGGAGTCGACTCACCCTACCCTGATTAACATGGGATAGGAACCCTTGGTCTTCCGGCGTGGGGGTTTTTCACCCCCATTATCGTTACTCATGTCAGCATTCGCACTTCTGATACCTCCAGCATACCTCCCGGTACACCTTCAACGGCTTACAGAACGCTCCCCTACCCCGCATACAAAGTACGCAGGCGCATCTTCGGTGGTATGTTTAGCCCCGTTACATCTTCCGCGCAGACCGACTCGACCAGTGAGCTATTACGCTTTCTTTAAAGGGTGGCTGCTTCTAAGCCAACCTCCTGGCTGTCTGGGCCTTTCCACATCGTTTCCCACTTAACATACACTTTGGGACCTTAGATGGCGCTCTGGGTTGTTTCCCTCTTCACGACGGACGTTAGCACCCGCCGTGTGTCTCCCGGATATTACTTAACGGTATTCGGAGTTTGCATGGGGTTGGTAAGTCGGGATGACCCCCTAGCCCAAACAGTGCTCTACCCCCGTCAGTATTCATCCGAGGCTCTACCTAAATAGATTTCGGGGAGAACCAGCTATCTCCCGGTTTGATTAGCCTTTCACTCCTAGCCACAAGTCATCCCCTCACTTTTCAACGTAAGTGGGTTCGGTCCTCCAGTTGATGTTACTCAACCTTCAACCTGCCCATGGCTAGATCACCGGGTTTCGGGTCTATACCCTGCAACTAGTCGCCCAGTTAAGACTCGGTTTCCCTACGGCTCCCCTATTCGGTTAACCTCGCTACAAAATATAAGTCGCTGACCCATTATACAAAAGGTACGCAGTCACAAAGCAAAGCTTTGCTCCTACTGCTTGTACGTACACGGTTTCAGGTTCTATTTCACTCCCCTCACAGGGGTTCTTTTCGCCTTTCCCTCACGGTACTGGTTCACTATCGGTCAGTTGGGAGTATTTAGCCTTGGAGGATGGTCCCCCCATATTCAGTCAGGATATCACGTGTCCCGACCTACTCGATTTCACTTTATATAAGTTTTCGTATACAGGACTATCACCTTGTATCGTTGCACTTTCCAGAGCATTTTACTAACTACAATAAAGCTTAAGGGCTGTTTCGATTTCGCTCGCCGCTACTTTCGAAATCTCGGTTGATTTCTGTTCCTACGGGTACTTAGATGTTTCAGTTCTCCGCGTTCGCCTCGTTAACCTATGTATTCAGTTAACGATACCTATAAATAGGTGGGTTTCCCCATTCGGAAATCTAAGTCTCAAGTGCTTTTTACTAGCTCGACTTAGCTTATCGCAAGTTAATACGTCCTTCATCGCCTCCAACTGCCAAGGCATCCACCGTGTACGCTTATTCACTTAACCATACAACCCAAAATAGTCTTACAACTACAATGTGCTGTATTATTTCGTGACAGTTAACTTCGCCAGAAGTTAATGTTTTGAATACTAAAGTAGATGCCAATCATTAATTACTTATAAATAAGTAAACAATAAATTGGCATGAATGCATCACCATATAACATGGCTATCATTCGTTTCTTTTACTTTTTGAAAACTCTTAATAAATGTTTAATAAACATTTATTAGAATTTTTATATCAGCTTTCCAAATTTTTAAAGAGCACATAAATAATTCATTCCAAAGAACAAACTATTTAATAATCATCTGTGTGGACACTGGCATGCAAACCAGTTCTTTCGTATAAGGAGGTGATCCAGCCCCAGGTTCCCCTAGGGCTACCTTGTTACGACTTCACCCCAGTCATGAATCACTCCGTGGTGACCGTCCTCTGCAAGCAGTTAGACTAGCCACTTCTGGAGCAACCCACTCCCATGGTGTGACGGGCGGTGTGTACAAGGCCCGGGAACGTATTCACCGCGGCATTCTGATCCGCGATTACTAGCGATTCCGACTTCATGGAGTCGAGTTGCAGACTCCAATCCGGACTACGACAGGCTTTAAGTGATTCGCTTACCCTCGCGAGCTCGCAGCACTCTGTACCTGCCATTGTAGCACGTGTGTAGCCCTACACGTAAGGGCCATGATGACTTGACGTCGTCCCCACCTTCCTCCGGTTTATCACCGGCAGTCTCCCTAGAGTTCTCAGCATTACCTGCTAGCAACTAAGGATAGGGGTTGCGCTCGTTGCGGGACTTAACCCAACATCTCACAACACGAGCTGACGACAGCCATGCAGCACCTGTCTCAGAGTTCCCGAAGGCACAAGTCTATCTCTAGTCTCTTCTCTGGATGTCAAGTGTAGGTAAGGTTCTTCGCGTTGCATCGAATTAAACCACATGCTCCACCGCTTGTGCGGGCCCCCGTCAATTCATTTGAGTTTTAACCTTGCGGCCGTACTCCCCAGGCGGTCTACTTAATGCGTTAGCTTTGGAAAAGTCATCCGAAGATTCCAGCTCCTAGTAGACATCGTTTACGGCGTGGACTACCGGGGTATCTAATCCCGTTTGCTCCCCACGCTTTCGTACATGAGCGTCAGTATTGACCCAGGTGGCTGCCTTCGCCATCGGTATTCCTTCAGATCTCTACGCATTTCACCGCTACACCTGAAATTCTACCACCCTCTATCATACTCTAGTCTGCCAGTTCGAAATGCAGTTCCCAGGTTGAGCCCGGGGCTTTCACATCTCGCTTAACAAACCGCCTGCGTACGCTTTACGCCCAGTAATTCCGATTAACGCTTGCACCCCTCGTATTACCGCGGCTGCTGGCACGAAGTTAGCCGGTGCTTCTTCTGCGAGTAACGTCACAGCTATAGTCTATTAAACTATAACCTTTCCTCCTCGCTGAAAGTGCTTTACAACCCTAGGGCCTTCTTCACACACGCGGCATGGCTGCATCAGGCTTGCGCCCATTGTGCAATATTCCCCACTGCTGCCTCCCGTAGGAGTCTGGACCGTGTCTCAGTTCCAGTGTGGCTGATCATCCTCTCAAACCAGCTAGGGATCGTTGCCTTGGTGAGCCTTTACCTCAACCAACTAGCTAATCCCACTTGGGCTAATCTTTAGGCGTGAGGCCCGAAGGTCCCCCACTTTGGTCCGTAGACATCATGCGGTATTAGCAGTCGTTTCCAACTGTTGTCCCCCACCTAAAGGCATATTCCCAAGCATTACTCACCCGTCCGCCGCTCGTCAGCAGATAGCAAGCTATCTCTGTTACCGCTCGACTTGCATGTGTTAGGCCTGCCGCCAGCGTTCAATCTGAGCCATGATCAAACTCTTCAATTAAAAAGTTTTTTGTCTTTGTCTATAAAATAGATGAGACAGCTCAATGAATTCTGTTTTTGATATTAAATTTAACAAAGTTAAACTTAACGTCGCATATGACTGTGTAGTCACTCGCTCTTTCCTAAAAGGATTAAGTGAACAGATTTTAATGAGACTCTAATTTTGTGTCACTTCGAAAAGTGACTTTAGAACTCAATCTGCAAGAGTGCCCACACAGATGATTACTTATTGTTAAAGAACGTTGCTTTGAAGCTGTGCTTCGAAGCGGAGGTGCATAATACACCTTAAAATTTTTGAGTCAATACTTAATTTAAAATTAATTTTTTAACTTTAAATCTGATTCAAACTTTTTGGAGATAAATCTCCTTCCAACATCATTCGATATCGCTACATCCCTTTAGTCTCTTACCTTAAAGTCTGTTGCTTGCCGTCTGTGTCGGTGGAGGCGCAGTATAGACAGATTCTATTTTAGCGCAAGTGTTTTTATTAGGTTTTTTGAATTAATTATCTATACCTGATTTCACACACTTTAAATACAGGTTACTCACTTTATCCTGTGGATAAAATTAAAAATGCCAGCTAATAGCTGGCATTTTTAATTCTAATTAGAATAGTTAAGCTTATTTATTTCCAGCTTTTCATTTTATGGCCTTTAACAGCATAAAATAAGATGAATAAATAACATGGGAACATCACCATATATCCACCTTGTTGACCTAAATCAGTTGCACCACTTGTTAATCCCCAGAATAATGGACCAAAAGCGCCACCAGATATACCCATAACTAATAATGCTGAACCCGTACTTGTTAATTGACCTAAACCAGATAATGCTAGCGGGAATACAGCAGGCCATACAATTGCGTTTGCTAAACCTAAACATGCAATTAAAACTAAAGTATCTGGTAATGCCATAATACCTAATGGCGCAAGTACTGCATTTGAAATTGCATATGAATTATTATCGCCAAGAACAATACCAACAGTTAAAGCCAAGCCTAATATTGCTGAAACCATTAAAGCTTTTTCTTGTGAAATAAATCTAGGGATTAAGAAGATACCCAGTATATAACCTAACACCATACATGCCATAGTGAATGAAGTCATAATTCCGTAATTTTCAATTCCTAAAGACAAGGCAAATGCACCAATCGTATCACCAGCGATTACTTCTGCTGCGACATAGAAGAATAATGCTAATACTCCTAGAGCAAGACTTGGATGTGATAAAGTTTCTTTAACTAGACCTTGATCACCTGATTCATCAGACTCTTCTTCTTTTTCTAGCTCAGGTAGCGGTGCCTTAGTAACTGCAAAGCCTAAAATACCAATGAAAATAGCCATACCTAAGTAAGGTAATATTAGACTATTAGCCATTTCATCAATTTTAATTTGAGTCAGCTCAGTACCTACTGTATCTGTAAAATTACTCATGATTAATGCTGTAAATACGATTGGTGCAACCACGCCTGCACCTTTGTTCATAATACCCATAATAGAGATACGTGCTGCAGCAGACTCTTCAGGCCCAATACGTACAACATATGGATTAACTGCAGTTTGCAATAAAGTTTGCCCTGCCCCCATCACTAACTGCGCTAATAAGAATAATGGAAAGTACTGTGTTTTTGCTGCTGGAATAAACAATAAGCCGGCAATCATCATAACACCCATACCTAATGCCATACCGTTTTTATAACCGACTTTACGGATCACAGCTGCAGAAGGTATCGCAGTAAAAGTTACCGCTATATAAAATGAAAATAAAATTAATGATGCTTGAAATGGTGTTAGCTGAAGAATTTGTTTTAGGTAAGGCATCAATGAACCATTGAGCCAAGTTGCAAACCCTAATATAAAAAATAATGTTGCAACGATTGCCATGGGCACAAAGTTACTTTTAGATCGATTCTCAATATTCACACTGGCTTCCATAAGACTTCTTCTTGTTGAAATTAAGTGTAATACAAGTTCCCCCTGAACTTTATATTTCACTTAATTAAGTTATAGTTAATTTTATGTTTCACGCTAAATAGTCGAAACAATCACAGGTCTAACCAGATTATCTAACTAGCCATTAACAAAAATGACAGCGCTATCATAAAACTTTACGACAATTTAACGGCTATTGCCAGAAGCATTTACTAAAAACTTAAAAACAAAAAAGGACCAAACGGTCCTTTTTTAATCTAAATACAATAACGATTTAATTTATTTGAGTAATTCGGCTCTTGGAGTTTTCATTTAAATAACTACGTAATTGCACTTTTTGGCCTTTTTTAACTTTAATTGGTGTTAAATAGGGCTGCCAGTTGCTGCCATTATCTAAACTAACCTCTATTTTAAGATATGGAATAGATGAATTAGCCTTGAGCTTACCACTTTCAATCACACCACCTGGTACAGGTAAATATGGTGATACACCTGAAAGTAGCATTTTATTTAGCTCTTTTTTACCTAAGGCAGCAGAAAAGTAAGCCCAGTCTTGCTGTCGTTTTGCATTACTTGGGTTATCACCTTCCCAAGACGCTTTATGCCAAGCACGTTCCGCAACAGCTAAAACCCTTGGAAATAACATTTTCAAAACCTGATCTTCAGTGCGAATAGATTCTGACCAAACCTGCCCTTGCATACCTAAAATATTTTCAGGCTTTTCAAGTTTAGGCAATGAACGCCCTACTAAAGCCTCGAGGTTATCTATTACTTTACCTGAACGCGTAAAATCAGCATTGGCATAAACATTATCAGGCATATAACCAAATGTTTTTTCTGTGCTTGTGTATCTGCCAGCCCAGTAATAACCACGCTCTTCAGGATGAGCTTCGTATGGGTGGTCAAAATACAAATGTGTACCATGTGATAGTACAACTTGATAATCATTGTTTGCTAAACGATATGCTCTGTCTGCAACGCCCCACTCCCAAATATTATCCCAAACATTCGCGGTAAACACTTCACTTGGTAGTTCTTTACGATTAAAGGTATTTAATGTGTCGTACATTAAACCATCTTCCCAAGCACCTGGTGAAATCCCTCTTGCATTAAGGAGTTCTGCGACACGTTTTGTAAAGTAAGGCTTCAAGTCAGCTACGCCAGAAACACCATTTCCTGGTTTATCAAATAATGCCTGACATACAGGAGAGCCAGTCCAAGAGCCTTTACCTACTTCATCACCACCAAAGTGCAGATTTGTTAAACGTACACCTGCTTCCCTGTACATTTGTTGTAATTCATAAGTAACTTTATCGATAAATTGATAACTTGAATCCATACAAACATTTACTGAATTGTCTTTATAGTTCTGAACTGTATTATAAAATGAGGTATCTGCTGGATCGCTTAACAAATAAGCTTTAGCTTGCAGGTTTTGAATAGTTTTAACTTCAGTATCGGTTTTTAAAATCCCAGCTTGATTAAGTAATTGCCCTACACTTTGTTTTTTATCTTTAGCGATAAGCTTATTGTAACGCGCTTCCATTGATTTTATGGCAGCTCTTGCGTGACCCGGTGATTCAACCTCTGGAATAATTTGAATGTGACGAGCAGCAGCAAATTTTAACAACTCAACAAAGTCAGTTCTTGTCATAAAACCATTGCCTGAGCCAGATTTAAATGGACCAGTACCTAATTGTGTTAATAAACATGTTTGCTCTTTTAAATCAAAACAACGATGTGCGCCTATTTCAGTTAATTCAGGTAAGTCAGGGATCTCTAAGCGCCAACCTTCATCATCTGAAAAATGCCAATGCAATTTATTTAATTTATAGCGCCCCATTTGCTCAACAAGTTTGAACATAGCCTCTTTGCCATGATAGTTTCTTGCATTATCATAATGCATACCACGCCATTCATATCTTGGGCTATCCGTTATTTCAACTCTAGGTAGAGTCACTTCTTTTTTACTACCGGCAGGGGCCAACGCAAGCAAGGTTTGCATACCATAAAACACACCGGCATTATCGCTACCTATAATTTCAATTTTATTATCATCAACTTCCAATTGATAACTTGCAGCTTTACCTTTATTGACCGAGTCATCAATTACAATATTGATTAATGGCTGTTTTGAAGTTGGAATATGATTAGGCTCTGCTTGCAATTCTAATTTGTAGTATTTTTTAAAATCAGCTAAAAATACTTTAATTTCAGATGTTGCACCACCGCTATAACGTATTTGCCAGTTATCATTTAATACTGTTTCACCACGATTAAAATCAACATCTTGTGGCATTGGGATCACACGTTTTAACGCATCTGATTCTGATATGTCATTTTTAGCCACTTTAGTGTTATGGATATAACGATTTTCTGCATTTGCAATCTGAGTTAAATCCATTTCTGGTGAATTAAATTTTTTAATTTGGTTTTCACGAACTATGGGTTTAACAAATTGGCTAAAATCTTCAGTATCTGTATTTGAAAAAATCACTGGCGCGCCATTATTGGCAACCATAAATGAGCGAGGCATAAAGTCAGAATAAGCAGCTATCCAAGCTGCACCTTTAAATGTTAACTCTAAAGTGCTGCCAGATTTTAAACCTTTAAAATCGGAAGTCGGCACTAAACGGTGTAAATCACCATTCACATGCTCAAATTGTAGCCCTTGATCTATTTGAGAATCGATTTTTCTAATTGAATGAAAGTATACCTGCCAGTCACTGCTACCTGCAGGTAAGTCTATATCTGACTTATTATCAAAGCTTAGATTACCTTCAAAACTATTTGATGCGTATTTAAAGTTATCACTGACGCCAAACTTTAACTGTGTTTTTTGAGTGAACTTTTCTACTGAATCTTGTGAAACACCTGCAATTGCGAACATTGGTATTGAACATATTAAACTCGCACTAATACCACAAAGCATGCTCTTATTGAACCGCATCAAAAATCTCCTTTATTCGTTTTAGATATCAATATTAATTTAGTTATTAGACTTTAGTACTGAATAACTCAAATTATTTCTAACAAATCATATGAACTCATTGAAAATATATACTATGGAAATTAAAAATGACAGCGTTATCATTTTTAATTTCCATGGTCTTATTTATCTAATTACACATTCAACTCAGCCTTTTAGGCAAAGAATTTAGAAAATACTTCAGGGTTTACGATGCTAATTTCCTATTATTACTAAATATGATTTAGCTTTAATAGTTTCTCAACAATCACTTTATTTGCCTCAGGGAATTCATATTTATTTAAATCTTGAATTTCAACCCAACAAGACTCCTGTCCTTCATGGCCAACAGCTTCGCCTTTAAAGTTCTCAACTAAGTGGATATCTAAATAAACTGATTTATCAGGATAATCATGATGAATTTGATGAAAAGCCTCACTCGATACGACTTCGATATTAATTTCTTCTTTTAGCTCTCGTGCTAAAGCTTGTGTTACAGTTTCTCCAACTTCAACTTTACCACCTGGAAATTCCCACTTATTACCTTGATGCTGCTTTGCGGAACGTTTACATATAAATATTTTTGATTGTTGCTTAATGATGCCCACGGCTACATGTACAATTTTTTGAGTCATTTTATAATCTTTTATATTAGGAACTGTTAATCAATAAGTACAAAAAAAGCGACCTAAGTCGCTTTTTACATCAGTATCATTTTAAATTATGACAATTTACCATGACACTGTTTATATTTTTTACCTGAGCCACACGGACAAGGATCATTACGACCCACTTTTGGTGCTGTGCGTGTCATAGTTGCAGCTTCTGGCGCTTCTCCGCCAACATGCTCAGCTTCTTGATGTTGATATTGGTGTTCAGTATTTTCAGATGCACGATGTTGCGCTTCAACAGTTTCTACATCTTCTTCAGCACGCACTTGTACTTTACTTAAAATACCCACAACATCTACTTTTAAGTTTTCTAACATTTCTGTAAATAACTCAAAAGACTCTCGTTTGTATTCTTGCTTAGGATTCTTTTGCGCGTAACCACGTAAATGAATACCTTGACGTAAATGATCCATCGCAGCTAAGTGATCTTTCCAATGCTGATCTAAGCTTTGAAGCATAATGGCTTTTTCAAATTGACGTAATACAGACTCGCCAACCATTTCTTCTTTTTGCTTATAAGATTCAGAAACAGATTCTTCGATACGCTCTCTTAACGTTTCTTCGAATAACTTATTATCTTCATCTAACCAAGTTTGAATTGGTAATTCAATTAAGAAATCAGCTTGTAGACGCTCTTCTAGCCCTTTAATATCCCACATTTCAGCAAGTGATTGTGGCGGAATAAACTGATCTATCGTTGCATTCAAGACATCGCCACGGATAGCTGTGATAGTTTCAGAGATATCACCTTCTTCCAATAATTCATTACGTTGTGCGTATACAACATTACGTTGATCATTAGCAACATCATCAAATTCTAATAACTGCTTACGAATATCAAAGTTACGCGCTTCTACTTTACGCTGTGCATTTTCAATTGCACGGCTTACCCAAGGATGCTCAATAGCTTCGCCTTTTTCCATACCAAGCTTACGCATCATGTTAGTCATGCGCTCACCAGCAAAAATACGCATTAGCGCATCGTCCATTGAAAGATAGAAGCGACTTGAACCCGCATCACCTTGACGACCAGCACGACCACGTAATTGGTTATCAATACGACGAGATTCATGACGCTCAGTTGAGATAATATGTAAACCACCAGCAGCGATCACTTCATCATGCGTTACTTGCCAATCAGCTTTAATTTTAGCGATTTGCTCATCTGTTGGTGAATCTAGTTTAGCCACTTGTGCTTGCCAGTTACCACCTAATACGATATCCGTACCACGACCAGCCATATTTGTTGCAATTGTTACTTTGCCAGGTAAACCTGCATCAGCAACGATATCTGCTTCTTGAGCATGGAATTTAGCATTTAATACGCTGTGTTGAATTTTTTCTTTCTTTAAGAACTGAGATAAATACTCTGAACTTTCGATAGAAATTGTACCAACTAAAACAGGTTGTCCACGCTTTTGACAATCAAGTACATCCACTAAAATAGCGTCGTATTTTTCTTCTTGTGTTAAATAAACTAAATCAGCGCGATCATCACGGATCATAGGTTTATTTGTTGGTGTAACTACTGTATCTAGTCCATAAATTTGTTGGAATTCGAATGCTTCAGTATCAGCTGTACCTGTCATACCTGCAAGCGTTTCGTATATACGGAAATAATTCTGGAAAGTGATTGATGCTAAAGTTTGGTTTTCATTTTGAATGTTAACCCCTTCTTTAGCTTCTACTGCTTGATGTAACCCTTCAGACCAACGACGACCTTCCATCGTACGACCTGTATGTTCATCAACAATAATTACTTCATTATCTTTTACAACGTAATCAACATCTTTTTGATACAGTTTATTTGCGCGTAAACCAGCATAGATATGACTTAACAATGTGATATTACCAGCTGAGTAAAGTGAATCACCTTCTTCAATCAAACCATGATTTTGTAAAAGTTCTTCAACTTTAACTTGGCCACGCTCTGTTAAATGAATTTGTTTACCTTTTTCATCTATCGTGTAATCGCCATCACCTTCAACACCTTCTTCATCTTCTTTTTCTTGCTGAACAAGCTCAGGGATCAATAAGTTAATTTTAGCGTAAAGCTCAGAACTATCTTCAGCAGGGCCAGAGATAATTAGCGGTGTTCTTGCTTCATCTATTAAGATTGAATCTACTTCATCTATTAATGCATAGTTTAATGGACGTTGTGCACGTTCTTCTGGAGAAAACGCCATATTGTCACGTAGGTAATCAAAACCAAACTCGTTATTTGTACCGTAAGTGATATCAGCTTGATAAGCTGCTTGTTTGTCTTGTGGTGCTAAACCCGCAATATTACAACCAACACTTAAACCTAAAAATTCAAATAATGGACGGTTTGTCTCAGAGTCACGCTGAGCTAGGTAGTCATTCACAGTAATAACATGAACACCTTTACCTGATAAACCATTTAAGTAAGCTGGTAATGTTGCAGTTAAAGTTTTACCTTCACCTGTACGCATTTCAGCAATACGACCTTGATGTAAGATCATCCCGCCTATCATTTGCACATCAAAGTGACGCATATTAAATACACGTTTTGATGCTTCACGTACTGTTGCAAATGCTTCAGACAAAATATCGTCAAGCGTTTCACCTGCTTCTAAACGCTTGCGAAATTCAGCTGTTTTCGCTTGTAATTCTTCGTCAGTTAATGCTTCAAACTTTTCTTCGTATTGATTGATTACTGCGACCGTTTTTTTTAAGTTTTTAATGGTGCGATCATTGCGACTACCAAAAAGCTTGGTAAATATTTTAGATATCATGATAAAACCGTTACTACCCTTTGATTTCAATTAATTGACGAACTGTTAACTATATGGAGATACAATAACCTAATTTCAAGTAGGTAATTTTTATACGCCAAACTTATATTGAGGGTATAATAAAAGTAATCGCACGCTAATACTAATGTTATTTATGGCAAAAGACAGATACGCACCAAAAACACTTGATGATTTAATGGCAGGCATGTCAAACAAGCTCTCTTCTTATGCCGGTAAAAGCCAAAAACTCGCTCATTTTCAAGCTTTATTTGAGCAATCAATCAGTGCGCCTATGGCTAAAAAATGTCGTGTAAGTAATTATCGTGATGCCATTATGGTAATAGAAACCGACTCTGCAGCCGTTGCTATGCGCCTAAACTATATGAAAATGTCTATTTTATCGGACCTACGTAAAAATGGCTTACCTGAACTTTCACAAATTAAGGTACAAACTAATCCACAAGCCTTCACAAATAGAACAACACCTTCGAGTCAAAAAGAAAATAATTCTCAGAAAAAAGATTTAGTATTAAGCGAAGATACCGCAAATTCATTATTAGAAGTTGCAAAAAGCGCCCCGCCTTCTCTCAGAGAAAAATTAGAGAGATTGGCAAAACATAGTAAAAAGTAATTCAAGCATAGAGAATTTACACATATTATTCATTATATAAAAAATACGGGACTTATCGACAATTGCTCCTGCATTACTCTAAACAACATACGGGGCTGAATTCCCGCCTACATTCGAGTTTGTATCTTAGCTTAATACTTTAATGACTTGTAGGCGTTAATTTATCCGCGCAAACAAAAAGGCCACTTTTAAAAAGTGACCCTTCTCTAATGATTCATTCTAAAGTGAATTAACCGATATGCTTACGTGCGTTGCGGAACATACGCATCCACGGGCTATCCTCTTTCCACTCATCTGGGTGCCAAGAGTTAGCAACTGTGCGGAATACTCGTTCTGGATGCGGCATCATTACTGTTGAACGACCATCTGTACTTGTAATAGCCGTAATACCTTCAGGCGAACCATTTGGGTTATTTGGATATTGCATAGTAGGCTGACCATAGTTATCAACGTATTGTGCTGCCACTGTACCACTCGCTAATGCTGCTTTAACTGCATCACCGTTAGCAAACTCAGCATGACCTTCACCATGAGATACAGCAATTGGCATACGAGAACCAGCCATTCCTGAGAAGAATGCAGATGGATTTTCTTGAATTTCAACTAAACTGAAACGCGCTTCAAAACGCTCTGATTTATTAGTTACAAAACGTGGCCAATGTTCAGTACCTGGGATTAACTCTTTCAATGTTGAAAGCATTTGACAACCGTTACATACACCTAGTGATAAAGTGTCTTGACGGTTAAAGAATGTTTCAAACTCACCACGTGCGCGGTCATTGAATAAAATTGACTTAGCCCAACCTTCACCAGCACCTAATACGTCACCGTAAGAGAAACCACCACAAGCAACTAAGCCTTTAAATTCTTCTAAAGATAAACGACCTTCTAAAATATCACTCATATGAACGTCTACAGCAGCAAAACCAGCACGGTTAAATGCAGCAGCCATTTCCACATGAGAGTTAACACCTTGCTCACGCAAGATAGCCATCTTAGGCGCGGCACCTTTTAGAATAAATGGCGCAGCCACATCTTCATTTAAATCAAAAGAAAGCTTAGTATTTAAACCTGGATCTTTAGCATCAGCCTTTGCTTCATGTTCTTGCTTAGCACAATCAGGGTTATCACGTAGAGATTGCATTTGGTAAGTTGTTTCAGCCCACATAGTACGGTATTGCGTACGTGTATTTTCTAATACAACTTCACCATTACGAGTAAAGCTAATCGCATCAGAATCGTTTAATGAACCAATTTCATGAGTCATTGAAGCTAAACCGTTCGCAGCTAACACTTCAAGTATTGCAGCTTTATCAGCATCACGAACTTGAATGACACCACCTAGCTCTTCGTGGAATAATACTTCAATATCAGAGCCAGTTAATGAATCTAAATTAACAGATACACCAGTATGACCAGCAAACGCCATTTCAGTTACAGTAGTGAATAAACCACCGTCTGAAATATCGTGATAAGCTAATAATTTTTCGTCAGCTACAAGCGACTGCATAGCTTCATAGAAGCCTTTTAATACTGCTGGGCTATCAACGTCTGGCGTTGTTTCACCTAATTGCTTATAAACTTGTGCTAGTGATGACGCACCTAAACGATTTTGGCCTGCACCTAAATCAATTAAGATTAGTGATGAGTTACCTTTATCTGAGCGAAGCTCAGGAGTTACTGTTTTACGTACATCTTCAACACGACCAAATGCAGTGATGATAAGCGATAATGGAGAAGTTACAGACTTATCTTCGCCAGCTTCATCCCATTGCGTTTTCATCGACATTGAATCTTTACCTACTGGGATAGTTAATCCAAGTGCAGGACATAATTCTTCACCGACCGCTTTAACTGCTTCGTAAAGACCAGCATCTTCACCAGGGTGACCTGCTGCGGCCATCCAGTTAGCTGAAAGTTTAATGTTTTCTAAACTACCGATATTTGTACCAGCAATATTAGTTAATGACTCGGCCACAGCCAAACGCGCAGAAGCACCGTAGTTAAGTAATGCAGCAGGTGTACGCTCACCTAGCGACATCGCTTCACCATGGTAAGTATCAAATGCAGCAGCTGTTACAGCACAATCCGCTACTGGTATTTGCCAAGGACCAACCATTTGGTCACGTGCCACTAAACCAGTAACTGAACGGTCACCAATGGTAATTAGGAAAGTTTTTTCTGCGATAGCTGGTAAACGTAATAAACGTGCAGCAGCATCTTCAACTGTAATGTCGTCAAAGTTAAATGCTTCACCACTCGCTGTTTGTGTTTTTACATCACGGTGCATTTTAGGTGCTTTACCTAATAATACATCTAGAGGTAAATCAACAGGGTTGTTATCAAAGTGAGTATCAGCAACTGTTAACTGTAGCTCTTCTGTCGCTTCACCAATCACAGCGTATTCAGCACGTTCACGCTTACAAATCTCTTCAAATTTAGCTAAATTCTCAGGCGCAACCGCCATTACATAACGTTCTTGAGATTCATTACACCAAATTTCATGTGGTGCCATACCTGGTTCATCATTTGGTACGTCACGAAGTTGGAAAATACCACCTCGACCACCATCATTTACTAATTCAGGGAATGCATTTGATAAACCACCAGCACCTACATCATGGATGAAAGCAATTGGGTTTTCGTCACCTAGCTGCCAACATTTATCAATAACTTCCTGACAACGACGTTCCATTTCAGGATTTTCACGTTGCACAGATGCAAAGTCTAAGTTTTCGCTAGACTGACCTGATGCCATTGAAGATGCAGCACCACCGCCTAAACCTATATTCATTGCTGGGCCACCTAAAGCAATTAGCTTAGCGCCTACAGGAATATCACCTTTTTGTACGTGATCTGTACGAATATTACCTAAACCACCTGCAAGCATAATAGGCTTGTGGTAACCACGTACTTCTTCGCCATTATGGCTATTTACCTTTTCTTCGTAAGTACGGAAGTAACCTAATAGGTTAGGACGACCAAATTCATTATTAAATGCTGCGCCACCTAATGGACCTTCAGTCATAACATCTAATGCATTTACAATTCGACCAGGTTTACCAAAGTCAGTTTCCCAAGGTTGTTCAAAACCAGGAATGCGTAAATTAGATACTGTAAAACCAACTAAACCTGCTTTTGGCTTAGAACCACGACCGGTGGCACCTTCATCACGAATTTCACCACCAGAACCCGTAGCTGCACCAGAGAATGGCGCAATTGCTGTTGGGTGATTATGCGTCTCAACTTTCATCAAGATTTCAATACCTTCTTGATGATAGCTATATTCGTTTTCATTATTTGGGAAAAAACGACCCGCTGTAGAGCCTTTCATTACTGCTGCATTATCAGAATACGCTGACAATACGTTTTCAGGGTTTTTCTCAAATGTATTTTTGATCATTTTGAACAGAGATTTCGGCTGCTCTACACCATCGATAGTCCAATCTGAATTGAAGATTTTATGACGACAATGTTCTGAGTTTGCCTGAGCAAACATAAATAATTCGATATCGTTTGGATTACGACCAAGCTTAATGAAGTTTTCAACTAAGTAATCGATTTCATCATCCGCAAGAGCAAAGCCTTGCTCAACATTTGCAGCAGCTAATGCCTCACGACCACCAGATAAAATATCAACTGATGACATAGGAGCCGGTTCTGCAGTTGTAAATAACTGTGCAGCATCTTCTAGCTTAGTATGTGTAGCTTCTGTCATACGATCATGTAATAACGCCGTCACTTGTGCCAACTGCTCAGCAGTTAAATCACCTTCAACATAATATGCTGTACCACGTTCAACACGGTGAACTTGGCTTAAACCACAGTTATTTGCAATATTAGTTGCTTTAGAAGCCCAAGGAGAAATCGTACCAGGACGCGGTGTTACTAGTACTAATGAACCAGCAGGCTCATGCTCAGCAACAGTCGGACCGTAAGTTAATAGCTTTTGTAACTTCTCATTTTCAGCACTGTTTAACTCAGCTGTTAAGTCAGCAAAATGCATGAATTCAGCATAAACGCCAGTTACAGGTAGTTTTGCGTCTGCGCAAGTTTTTAGGATTTTTTGAACTCTAAAATCAGACAGTGCAGGTGCACCACGTAGAATCAACATAGATATTTTCATCCGGGGTTAGGAGTTGAACGATATTTTGAAGCCGCATTATAGTTGAAAATAACGTCAGGATCTAGCGAGTTTTCGGCATGAATAAAGGACTTTAACTTGTCATTTGTGACAGGAAAAATGTAACTTACTGAACTTACAATGGGATGGCTAGGTTCTAGGTTCTAGGTTCTAGGTTCTAGGTTCTAGGTTCTAATCAGAAGAATAGGGATATGGATGCCATTGCCCAATTAAAAAAATACTGTGACCTACATCTCTTAAGCAAGTGACAGCATATACCCTTTTCCACGAACGGTAACAATGCGCTTTTGCTCTTTTTCATCACCTAATTTTTTACGTAAACGGCCGATTAAAACATCAACTGTACGATCTGCAGGGCTCCAGTCTGGCTGACCTATTTCTTCTGATAGCTTTTCTCTAGAAGTTGCTTTACCTGAATTTGAAATTAAACAAATTAAAACTTTGTGCTCTGCTTCTGTTAGACGAATCTCTTCATCATTGGCGATTAATGTACGGTGCTCAGGATGTAATTTAAAATTACCATATTCAATATATTCGTCTTCTTCATCACCTTTACCATTATTAGTAATTGCTAAGCGCTTACATAATGCACGCATTCTCAGCTCTAACTCTAATAAATCAACAGGCTTACAAATATAATCATCAGCACCTTGCGCTAATCCTGCAATACGATCTGATTGAGAATCTCGACTTGATAGCACAATAACGCCAATATCTGTAAGAGTATTGAGCTCTTTGGCTAACAGTAAACCATCTTTTTCTGGTAATACGATATCTACAATTGCGAGGTGAATTTCTTTTGAGGAATTATTTTGGGCACTTTGTACTATGTCTAATGCTGCTGCACCAGCCACATCAACAATAAAACTAAATTCAGAATCTAGAAAATGATTTTCAATTCGCTTAACTAAAAGCTCATCATCTTCAACTAACATTACTCGAATTGCCATATTGTTCCTACACTCCCAAAATATCTTATTATAGTATCATCAATAAGGTGAAATATGGAAAGTCACTTGAGGTTAAATTGTTAGAATATGTAAGGGAAATAATACATAAGGCGAAATGGTTTACTCTTATAAACGATTCCGCCCAATATAGTTGAGCTTTTATACTATTGTTCCCAATAACCTTGATCTAAACATTCCTCTCTTTCTGGTAAACCACGAGAAAGTCTTGGGGAATGTTGCACTAATACTTCATAACTCACACGGTTAGCATATTTACTAATTTGTGATAATGATGAATAAGTTAACGCTGTTTGTTGATGCTTACTGGAATTTGGCACATTTAACTTATGGTAAACATTAGAGCTTAAATCATGTAAAACCGCAGCTAAAGCGCCATCTCCAGCACCATTTGTATTTTTAATGGCATCTGGTCCGCCCATATATGGCGCACTATGCGTAAACGCTTTTATAGGTTCTTTACAATCACTTTTTAGCATAGCTCGAGAATATTCAAATTGATTAAAATCTGAAATAGCGCCTGGCATCAATGGGTGTTTAGTTGGGCGCTTCCAACAATCATCGATATAGCCACCAATGAACATGCCTTGTGCACCTGCAGTACAAATCACTAAATCAACCCAATCTAAAGCTTTATCAGCCGCTAATAAAGGATCTTCAAAACCTGTTATAGCTAAGCCTTCTTCTTCATTCATAGCTAAAATATCAACGTGTTCTTTAACAAAGTTTTGCCACCAAGTAGGATCTTGCTCAATTAAAAACTTAGTACCAAGCGTTAAAACAACTGGAACACCGGCTTTATTTGCACATTTAACAGCCTTAATTGCAGCTTGAGTCATAGTATCGTCTTTTTCTGTACGCATTAGGTATGAGCTAATAACTAATGCTGCAGAACCAGCAATCAAGCTTTCATCGATCGATTCTGGGCGTAAACGATTCATTAAACCTGGGCTGATCGCGAATGTACGCTCACCTGATTCATCAATCAAAGTAAAACAGCGACCAATAGGACCATCGACACCTTGTAAGTATTCAAGATCAACACGACTAGAAGTATTACTAATAAAACGATATGCATAGCTTCCAATTTTGATATTTTCACTCATAACACCTAATAATACCGAGCGATCATCAGCTAATACAGAATAGTTATGCATGGTGTTACCAATAGTTCCACCTGCAAATTCATAATTTACTAAATCTTTATCTTGAAGCGCTTGATATAAAGCATTAGTCGTTTCGTCATCAATTACCTGAGACATACCACGGTGCAAGCCAAATTTTGCGATAAAATCATTATCAACTTTAGCTTCTATATCTACAACAATTTGATCTATTCCTACAATATAGCTTCTTTGCAGTGAATTAGTACTTATCAACTTTTGAGTAAGTGGATCTTTATCTTCTACTGGAAAATAATGTTTATGCCTGCGGCGCCCAGGGAACTTCATAACAAACCTGTGTAGCTATTTTAAATAACAAAGCTGATAATTATAACGTAAATTAGAGCAGTTTATAAAGGCTTTAAGTCCTTTGAATAAATAAAGCTATAAAACAGATAATTACATTCACCTTTATAAGAATATACTGCCTAATCACAAAAAAGTTTATGAAAATATAAAATCAAATATAATAACCTTTCCCCAAAATATAGAGATGATTATGAGTGAGCAACTTTTTGACGATGAATATTGGATGCATCAAGCACTTCAACTAGCAGACAAAGCAGAGTCAGAAGGTGAAATTCCAGTTGGTGCGATCATAGTTAAAGACAACAAAATAATAGCGACAGGTTGGAATCGTTCTATTTGCACACATGATCCATCAGCACATGCTGAAATGCTAGCCGTAAGAGATGCAGGACAAAAACTCGAAAACTATCGGATGTTAGGGTGCACTTTATACGTTACGTTAGAGCCG
Source organism: Pseudoalteromonas sp. '520P1 No. 423' (assembly GCF_001269985.1). NCBI lineage: Bacteria > Pseudomonadati > Pseudomonadota > Gammaproteobacteria > Alteromonadales > Pseudoalteromonadaceae > Pseudoalteromonas > Pseudoalteromonas sp. '520P1 No. 423'. The sequence continues at coordinate 44,410 of NZ_BBZB01000001.1, forward strand.
TGCTTTATGTGTGCTGGTTTATTGGTTCATAGCAGAATAGAACGTTTGGTATTTGGCGCCCATGATTTAAAAACGGGTTCTGCTGGCTCTCTTATGAACTTAGTTAATCATCCTGATTTAAATCATCAATTAGAAGTAACATCTGGTGTTTTAGCTGATGAGTGTGGTGATAAACTCTCTAGCTTCTTTAAGCGTCGTAGAAAAGAAATTAAAGCTAAGAAAAAAGCTCTGAAGAATAATGAGGATAATAACTTGTAATACTTCAAGCCAATTTGAACATCTATAAATCAGAAGTTACATCTGGTGTTTTAGCTGATGAGTGTGGTGATAAACTCTCTAGCTTTTTTAAGCGTCGTAGAAAAGAAATTAAAGCTAAGCGTGATCAACACGCTTCACTCGTTTGTTCTTTGCTTTCTGATTGCATTAAAGCAAACATTCTTTTTCTTAAGCTTATTTTACGTTGAACATTTCTTATCATTATACGGCGCCTGATTGGTGTCGTATTAGTAATATTACGCTTAAATCTATGTGTATTTCGCCTTTTTAACATATTTTCTCCTAAAAGGTGAGAGTTGAGAAAATTCAAAGTATTAACTTTAGCAGAGATAAAGATTATTGATATTCAGTATATTGAATTAAGTGTACTGTTGTTCCTTAACAGTTTTATGAATTAAAATTGAAAGGCTTAGTCTTTGCTATTCGTACCATCATTATTATCTAACCAGACAAGTGTATCATAATATCGACGAATATTGTCAACGTAGGTCACAGCGACATCACCTCGAGCATAACCATAACGGACTTTTCGATAGTACCTTTTTTTAATTAATAAAGGTAAAAACTCTTTAACATCAACCCATTTATTTGGATTTTTATTAGCTTGCTCAGTCAGTTTTCTAGCATCACTTACATGTCCCCAACCTACATTATATGAAGCTAATGCAAACCAAAGTCTATCTGGGTATTGTATTTTATCTGGCAATCTCTTTAGAAGCCTGCTCATGTAAATACCTCCGCCACGAATATTTTGCTCTGGCTCTAGACGATTTGTCACTCCAACTTGCTTAGCTGTCGCTTGTGTGATCATCATAATTCCACGTACACCTGTAGGCGATTTTGCTCTAGGTTCCCACATGGATTCTTGATAGCTTAAAGCAGCTAATAAACGCCAATCTAAGTCTTTGGCATATTCTACAAACCAATGTTTATACTTAGGTAATTTGGTTTTAGTCGCTTTAATAAAAGACAGAGTATTTATGTAATTAAACTCTCTGACATGACCAAAATACTTTTCTTCTAATATATTCAATTGACCATTTCTTTGTATCTCACCGAAAAATTCGATAAGTAAAGCGTAAAGAGAGTCATCCAGATTTTTCGCCATCATCCAAGCAACAGGTTCATTTTTAGTGACTGAAAATCCAATACTTAATTCAGGGTGATAGCGTCGAAATACCGCCAAAGAATTAGAATCCGCAATAGTGTAATCAATTTCATTATCAATAATTGCTTGCAATAATTCCGACTCATCCATTTCATCAGTTTCATTCCAACTGAGTTGATCAAACATTTGCTTTGCTTCTACTAGACTATCTGAATGACTGCTTTTTGATAAAACAGTTAAATTTCCATTTAGCTGTGTAAAATTTCGAGGTCGTTTTCCGCCTTGTTTAAAAACAAGCTTTTGACTTATCTCACGATATTGAGGAGAGAATCGATATTGATTTAAACGCTCTTCGTTAATACTTAAGCCTGAAGCAATAATATCTATATTACCGCTTTCTAATCTGGGAAATAAATCACTCAAGTTAAAAAATGGCACTATTTCAAGTTCAACACCAACAAAATCAGCAAAAGCCTGCGCAAGCTCAAATTCAAAGCCTTGCTCACCATCAGTGCTTTGATAGAAAGTACTCGCTCCCACTAAGGTGCCAATTCTAATTTTATTTTGAGTCGATATTTTTTTTAGCTGAGTTTGACCATCAGGCTCAGAACAAGAGACCAAGAAAAAAACAAAAAAAATCACAAACCAACTTTTCAAAATAATTTACACCTCAGTTACCAAACAGCTATTTTATTACTCTGAAAATTTGCTAAATTTAATTCAAAGGGTGCCATAAAAAAGTTTTCTTGCCATGCTTTTTTAACTGCTGTTTCTTGATAGTCTACAGCATCTTCAAATTTTCCTAATTTAGCAGATGCTGCAGCCATATATTCATATGCTCTAGGATCATCAGTTTCATCGGTAACTTCTTCAGCAAGTATAATTGCACTTTCGAGCTCTTTTTGATTATTAGAGTGCTTGGTATAAAATTCAGCTAAAAGCCTTTTAGCAATAATATTTTCACCTTGAGATGAAGATACTAGCCAATATTTCGCGTTATTTATATCCTCTTCAGTAGGATCTGACATTCTCATAATACATTTAGCTGCTTGAGTTTGTGCGGGAGCATAACCACTATTAGCTGCAATTTTTAATAAACGCATATTACAATTAGCACCTAATAAAAATAAACTTTGCTCATGCCCTCCTTTTGCTGCTTCTTTACGCCAATAACTGGCGATTTCATATTTTGATCTATTTGTTATAGATTTTAAGCTCACATGACTGCGATTAATATAATTAGAAAATGACTTATTTCGTTTGCTGTTATTGTAAAAGAACTTTGCTAAATAGGGTCCTTGAATTTCCATCACTTTTTGTGGTTTGGCAAACTTCAACTGCCAATCATTTATAGTAACTTCTGCATTTTGTTTTAAAACTGTTGGAATTTCAGAATGATTATGCGTTTCATAACGCGATACTTTCCCATCTTTTCCTAACCAAATTAAATAACTGAAATTATAGAAATCATCGTTTATATCACTGTTATATTTAAAAGCAGGTTGCGCATCATCTGATAACAACGCTTGTTCAGGCATATTATTAACTTCAACTTCAGATTTAGCTAACACCACTGCATAATCAGGCTGATCGCTCATTAGCTCTATTAAGCTTGCTAATTCAGCTTGTGCTGCAATATCTCCTGAACGTGCTTTTGCATATAATGATTTCTTTTTATTATTAATTCGCTCAAGGGTTTCTGCTGGAATATCTCCACCTTTAAACACACCTGAAAATTGTGCGTTGGTAAATTTTCTTAGTGAGCCTGATATTTTGATTATTTGATAACGTGAATTTTCTAATTTTTCAAGAACACTTTCACCAAACTCTTTTTCAGGATAAGAGCTAAGTAATACCAAATCTCTTGGAACGCCATTCCTATCAATATCAAAAATATATGATGCAAAACCAGGGATCCCATCTCTCGCTAACGATGATGGATATTCTACTTCTGGGTTTTTACTACGTTTAGGCGGAGGATTATAGCTATGGTTTTTAGTTAAAGCGATTTCAATATTTTTAGACCCGCTTTGACCATATAAAGCAATTAATTTAGCAGCATGTTTTTGTGCTTGTTGTAATTCACTTTCAGATAAACGCTTTATTACTGATTTTCGTGCTTGCTTGGCCATCATAAAGCCATTGTCTAATGCTAAAGAAAAATATGCATAAGCAGTTAATTTATTTTGTTTTACACCTTGCCCTCTTAAATACTGGACACCGAGATTAAACTGACTTTTAGAATGACCTAAAGATGCTGTTTGCTCATATAATTCAAAAGCTTTTTGATAATCTTGATTTAAATACGCATCCATTGCCTCAGTAGCATTAGCTAATAACATAGGACTGTTTAAAGCGGCAAAAATCATACTAAATGTAAATACAAGCTTATTCAACGGAGACTCCTTGTTGTAGGTAATACGGGCTTTGAAAATATAATAGCGCAAAAGAAAAAGCCACTTGGATATTGATGTTAACAGGTGGTAAACGAAGGTGCAAATGAGAAGTTTACATGTTGTTTTAGCAGTGTGTGAACTAAGCTTAGATAAACCTACAAATCTGAATCATAAAATTAACTTTATTTTGCGAGATGAGCGAGTAAACGTTCAAAGCAGCGATAACTTAATGCTTCTTTTAAATGCGCTATGTCTATAAGTTGGCAGGCATTTAAGTCAGCTATTGTGCGAGATACTTTTATTATTCGATGATATGAGCGAGGTGACAACCCAAGCTTTTCACTTACTTTTGCTAAATAATTCAATGACTCCTCATTCAATATACAATACTTTGAAATTTCCTTATTTGTTAAATGAGCATTAGCTTTATTTTGACGAAGTAATTGAAGCTTCCTAGCTTTGTCGACCCTATATTTAACTTGCTGACTAGTTTCACTTTCCTCTTGAGATTGTAGCTCTAAACTAGAAAGCTTTGGCAGTTCAACTTGTAAATCAACTCTATCAATGAAAGGACCTGAAATTTTAGATAAATATTTTAAGATCTGATCTGGGCTTGCTCTTTTATCTGTATGACATCCAGTTGGACTTGGATTTAAAGCTGCAATCAATTGAAACCTAGCAGGAAACTCACTTTGCCTTGCAGCTCGAGATATCATTACTTTACCTGTTTCCATAGGCTCTCTTAAACTATCAAGCACTTTACGATCAAACTCAGGTAATTCGTCAAGAAATAATACACCATTATGAGACAAGCTAATCTCACCCGGTTTAGGAGTTGATGAACCACCAACGAGAGCTACCGCTGAACATGTATGATGTGGATTTCTAAAAGGTCTTCTTTTCCAGTTTTGCAAATTAACTTGCTGACCCGTGATAGAGTATACTGCAGCCGTCTCTAACGCTTCACTATTTGCCATTTCAGGCATAATGCCTGTCATTCTTTGCGCTAGCATAGACTTTCCGGTTCCTGGAGGACCTAAAAAAAGTAAATTATGCGAACCAGCTGCAGCAATTTCTAAAGCTCGCTTGCCTTGTTGTTGACCTTTAACATCACAAAGATCAAATTCTTGTTTCTTAATCTCAAATACATTTTCTTTGTTATAACTTTGATTTAACGGGAGGGATTGCTGACCATTAAGATCTAGCCAAACTTCCTGCAAACTTGTTACTGCTTTTCGATCAGAGGTCTCAATCAAACTAGCTAATTCATCATCTTTGTGTGGAATAAAACAGCAACGATTTAAGCTAGTAGCTGCCATGATCGAAGGTAGAATGGCACTTACGGTCCTTACCTCACCACTCAGTGCTAATTCACCGTAAAATTCGTATTTATCTATATCTGCATTTTTTAATTGACCAGAGGCCAAAAGAATACCTACAGCAATGGCTAAATCAAATCGACCACCATCTTTCGGTAGGTCAGCAGGCGCTAAATTAACGGTTATTCTTGTATCTGGAAATATAAATTGAGAGTTAACCAAGGCACTTCTAACACGATCTTTCGATTCTTTAACAGAAGTTTCAGGTAAACCTACTATATTAAAACTAGGTAATCCGTTACTTAGATGAACTTCAACGACAACTTCAGGGGCTTGCATACCCAGAAGTGCTCTTGAATAAGTTCTAGCAAAAGACATTCCTTGTCCTCATTGTGGAGAATTAAATTAAGTTTAGTAAAAATTATCAACAGTACAAATCAAAATGCACATTAAAACCTTATTAGTGATTTCATTTTGTCTTGATATGATGGAATACAGGTAAGCTCCAGCCCCACTTTATCGCCCCTAAACGTAATGATAAAGTTGCTAACATACTCAAAATCATAGCAACTTCAGTATTAACAGAGAAATTTAAACTTTGGGTATAAACAATACCGCCAAAAATACAAGTGGTCGCATATAGCTCACTCTTAAGTACCATAGGACTCTGTCTAGCAAGTACATCTCGAATCATACCACCAAAACAACATGTTATTGTGCCCATCAATACAGCGGTCATATCCTGAACGCCATAATCTAGCGCCTTTTGTACTCCCATAACAACAAAAAAAGCCAAACCCAATGCATCTGCTATTTCTAGTGCTATTTGAGGAAAGTCTTTATTTTTATTGACCCAAACAATCGTAATAAATGCAGCAACAAAAATAGAATATAAATAGCTTTGATCTTGCAACCAAAATACAGGTGCATCTAAAATAACGTCACGCACTGTACCACCCCCTATTGCTGTCACTGATGCTAAAACTACCACACCAAAACCATCCAACTTTTTACGATAGGCAACTAGAGTGCCTGATATAGCAAAAACAGCAACACCAATAAGATCAAACCAATGAAATAAAGAATCCATAAAAGCCAAAAATTAATTAAACAAGATAATGCAGCTAATATGCAATAAATAGAATTTGTTTACTAGGGAATAAATACCTGAATCCATGCAGACACAACGAAGCTTTACTGAAATGATGTTGGTGAGGTATAAACGTAGGCGGGGCTTTAGCCGCTTATTATACCAATTCAATTAAATTTCTGATCTAATATAGGCTGTTTCCATAACCATTAAAAACAGCCTTGAATTTAGAAAAATCAAAACAACTTCTCACCCTATCGAGAAAAGAATCAAACGCGAGAAAGCGTATGCGCTTACTTGCAGTGTCACTCTTTTTTGAAGGTGAAAATCGCGCTAATATTGCTCGTCGACTAAGTACAGCTAGAAGTAGTGTCAATAAATGGGTATCAAGTTATTTAGACAGTGGCTTAGCGGGATTAGACAACAAACCTATTTCAGGTCGTCCAGCTAACCTGACAGAAAAACAGCAAGCAGACGTTAAAACGTTTGTGTTACAGCATGCAAAGTCCAGTGACGGTGGACGATTAATTGCTGCTGATATTCAAACCTATATTAGCAATAATTTTAATGTTAATTATCAACTTGGCAGTGTATACCGCTTATTACATAGCCTTGAATTAAGCTGGATCACAACACGCTCCAAACACCCTAAGCAATCAAAAGAAGCTCAAGAAGCTTTTAAAAAAGTTCAGTATGTCAACGATCCTTCACACCCCCTTTAATGTGATGCCAGAAAATATGGATATATGGTTTCAAGATGAGGCACGATTTGGCCAGCAAAATCAAACAACAAGAGTTTGGGCTGAGCGAGGCTCTAGGCCAAGAGCCGTAAAACAACAACAGTTTGAATATGGATACTTATTCGGTGCAGTATGTCCTCACAATGGAAAGACGGAAGCCTTAGTAACCCCCTGTGTTAATAAAGAAGTCATGACATTACATATGGAGCAAATATCTAAAGCAACTGAGTATGGGAGGCACGCTGTTGTGATCATGGATGGCGCTGGTTGGCATACTTTCGATACAGTTCAGCCCTTTAACAATGTCACGTTAATAAAATTACCGCCATACTCACCAGAATTAAACCCTATAGAACAGATCTGGAGTTGGATCCGTCAGCATTGCCTATCAAACAGAATATTTACGGGATACCAAGATATAGTAGAGCAAGTATCAAAAGCATGGAACACATTCATTTCAAACCCTGATAGGGTTCGAAAAATGTGTTCAAGAGAGTGGATTAAAGTGACTTAATACTTAATGAAATTGGTATTAGTTCCTGCTAATTTAACGAAATTCATAAACCCCACAAAGCAAAAAACCCGACACATTTCTGTATCGGGTTCTTCTAATTAGGAGCCTGGCGATGTCCTACTTTCACATGGGAAACCCCACACTATCATCGGCGCTGTTTCGTTTCACTTCTGAGTTCGGCATGGGATCAGGTGGGTCCAAAACGCTATTGTCACCAAGCAAAATTTGTCTGGAACAATTTTTAACGCACTTTAGTGCGCCCCGCTAGGGTAAATTACATGATGTAATTTATAAAATCATTCCTAATTCGCTTTGTTCTTGTTTTATTTAATAAATTCGGTCTGCTGATACAGATATCATAAAAGTATTCTACTTTAGTTAACACCAACTTCTTGCTTGTTTCTATCACACACAAAACCACTTTGGTGTTGTATGGTTAAGCCTCACGGGTAATTAGTACAAGTTAGCTCAAGGCCTCACAACCCTTACACACCTTGCCTATCAACGTTGTAGTCTCCAACGGCCCTTCAGAGTGCTTATAGCACTAGTGAGAAATCATCTCGAGGCCTGCTTCGCGCTTAGATGCTTTCAGCGCTTATCAGTTCCGAACGTAGCTACCGGGCAATGCCATTGGCATGACAACCCGAACACCAGCGGTTCGTTCACTCCGGTCCTCTCGTACTAGGAGCAACCCCTCTCAATTCTCAAACGCCCACGGCAGATAGGGACCGAACTGTCTCACGACGTTCTAAACCCAGCTCGCGTACCACTTTAAATGGCGAACAGCCATACCCTTGGGACCGACTTCAGCCCCAGGATGTGATGAGCCGACATCGAGGTGCCAAACACCGCCGTCGATATGAACTCTTGGGCGGTATCAGCCTGTTATCCCCGGAGTACCTTTTATCCGTTGAGCGATGGCCCTTCCATTCAGAACCACCGGATCACTATGACCTACTTTCGTACCTGCTCGACGTGTCTGTCTCGCAGTTAAGCTTGCTTCTACCATTACACTAACCGTACGATGTCCGACCGTACTTAGCAAACCTTCGTGCTCCTCCGTTACTCTTTGGGAGGAGACCGCCCCAGTCAAACTACCCACCAGGCACTGTCCGCAATCCCGCTTAGGGACCTACGTTAGAACATCAAAACTACAAGGGTGGTATTTCAAGGTTGACTCCATAACATCTAGCGACGCTACTTCAAAGTCTCCCACCTATCCTACACATGTAGGTTCAATGTTCAGTGCCAAGCTGTAGTAAAGGTTCACGGGGTCTTTCCGTCTAGCCGCGGGTACACAGCATCTTCACTGCGATTTCAATTTCACTGAGTCTCGGGTGGAGACAGCGTGGCCATGGTTACACCATTCGTGCAGGTCGGAACTTACCCGACAAGGAATTTCGCTACCTTAGGACCGTTATAGTTACGGCCGCCGTTTACCGGGGCTTCGATCAAGAGCTTCTCCGAAGATAACCCCATCAATTAACCTTCCGGCACCGGGCAGGTGTCACACCGTATACGTCATCTTTCGATTTTGCACAGTGCTGTGTTTTTAATAAACAGTCCCAGCCACCTAGTTTCTGAGACCAACTTCAGCTCCACACGTAAAGCGCTTCACCTAATGTTGGCGTACCTTCTCCCGAAGTTACGGTACAATTTTGCCTAGTTCCTTCACCCGAGTTCTCTCAAGCGCCTTAGTATTCTCTACCTGACCACCTGTGTCGGTTTGGGGTACGATTCATTATAAACTGGAGCTTAGAGGCTTTTCCTGGAAGTATGGCACCAACAACTTCATCACCGTAGTGACTCGTCTCGTGTCTCAGCCTTAAGACAACCCGGATTTACCTAAGTCATCAGCCTACGCACTTTCACATGGACAACCAACGCCATGCTTGTTTAGCCTGCTCCGTCCCCCCTTCGCATTCATAATAAGTACGGGAATATTAACCCGTTTCCCATCGACTACGCCTTTCGGCCTCGCCTTAGGAGTCGACTCACCCTACCCTGATTAACATGGGATAGGAACCCTTGGTCTTCCGGCGTGGGGGTTTTTCACCCCCATTATCGTTACTCATGTCAGCATTCGCACTTCTGATACCTCCAGCATACCTCCCGGTACACCTTCAACAGCTTACAGAACGCTCCCCTACCCCGCGAACAAAGTTCGCAGGCGCATCTTCGGTGGTATGTTTAGCCCCGTTACATCTTCCGCGCAGACCGACTCGACCAGTGAGCTATTACGCTTTCTTTAAAGGGTGGCTGCTTCTAAGCCAACCTCCTGGCTGTCTGGGCCTTTCCACATCGTTTCCCACTTAACATACACTTTGGGACCTTAGATGGCGCTCTGGGTTGTTTCCCTCTTCACGACGGACGTTAGCACCCGCCGTGTGTCTCCCGGATATTACTTAACGGTATTCGGAGTTTGCATGGGGTTGGTAAGTCGGGATGACCCCCTAGCCCAAACAGTGCTCTACCCCCGTCAGTATTCATCCGAGGCTCTACCTAAATAGATTTCGGGGAGAACCAGCTATCTCCCGGTTTGATTAGCCTTTCACTCCTAGCCACAAGTCATCCCCTCACTTTTCAACGTAAGTGGGTTCGGTCCTCCAGTTGATGTTACTCAACCTTCAACCTGCCCATGGCTAGATCACCGGGTTTCGGGTCTATACCCTGCAACTAGTCGCCCAGTTAAGACTCGGTTTCCCTACGGCTCCCCTATTCGGTTAACCTCGCTACAAAATATAAGTCGCTGACCCATTATACAAAAGGTACGCAGTCACAAAGCAAAGCTTTGCTCCTACTGCTTGTACGTACACGGTTTCAGGTTCTATTTCACTCCCCTCACAGGGGTTCTTTTCGCCTTTCCCTCACGGTACTGGTTCACTATCGGTCAGTTGGGAGTATTTAGCCTTGGAGGATGGTCCCCCCATATTCAGTCAGGATATCACGTGTCCCGACCTACTCGATTTCACTTTATATAAGTTTTCGTATACAGGACTATCACCTTGTATCGTTGCACTTTCCAGAGCATTCTACTAACTACAATAAAGCTTAAGGGCTGTTTCGATTTCGCTCGCCGCTACTTTCGAAATCTCGGTTGATTTCTGTTCCTACGGGTACTTAGATGTTTCAGTTCTCCGCGTTCGCCTCGTTAACCTATGTATTCAGTTAACGATACCTATAAATAGGTGGGTTTCCCCATTCGGAAATCTAAGTCTCAAGTGCTTTTTACTAGCTCGACTTAGCTTATCGCAAGTTAATACGTCCTTCATCGCCTCCAACTGCCAAGGCATCCACCGTGTACGCTTATTCACTTAACCATACAACCCAAAATAGTCTTACAACTAAAATGCGCTGTATTATTTCGTGACAGTTAACTTCGCCAGAAGTTAATGTTTTGAATACTAAAGTAGACGCCAATCATTAATTACTTATAAATAAGTAAACAATAAATTGGCATGAATGCATCACCATATAACATGGCTATCATTCGTTTCTTTTACTTTTTGAAAACTCTTAATAAATGTTTAATAAACATTTATTAGAATTTTTATATCAGCTTTCCAAATTTTTAAAGAGCATGAGAAAAACTTCTCATAAGTAACCAAGCTTGTAAAAGCATGTTTATTTATGAAAAGTACTTAGAAGTGGTGGAGCTATGCGGGATCGAACCGCAGACCTCCTGCGTGCAAGGCAGGCGCTCTCCCAGCTGAGCTATAACCCCACTAAAAGATCTCAATATTGTATGCCACTTCGTTGCGAAGAAGTGGTGGGTCTGAGTAGATTTGAACTACCGACCTCACCCTTATCAGGGGTGCGCTCTAACCAGCTGAGCTACAGACCCACAATATTTTTATACATTCTCATTTACGTAATCATCTGTGTGGACACTGGCATGCAAACCAGTTCTTTCGTATAAGGAGGTGATCCAGCCCCAGGTTCCCCTAGGGCTACCTTGTTACGACTTCACCCCAGTCATGAATCACTCCGTGGTGACCGTCCTCTGCAAGCAGTTAGACTAGCCACTTCTGGAGCAACCCACTCCCATGGTGTGACGGGCGGTGTGTACAAGGCCCGGGAACGTATTCACCGCGGCATTCTGATCCGCGATTACTAGCGATTCCGACTTCATGGAGTCGAGTTGCAGACTCCAATCCGGACTACGACAGGCTTTAAGTGATTCGCTTACCCTCGCGAGCTCGCAGCACTCTGTACCTGCCATTGTAGCACGTGTGTAGCCCTACACGTAAGGGCCATGATGACTTGACGTCGTCCCCACCTTCCTCCGGTTTATCACCGGCAGTCTCCCTAGAGTTCTCAGCATTACCTGCTAGCAACTAAGGATAGGGGTTGCGCTCGTTGCGGGACTTAACCCAACATCTCACAACACGAGCTGACGACAGCCATGCAGCACCTGTCTCAGAGTTCCCGAAGGCACGAAACTATCTCTAGTAACTTCTCTGGATGTCAAGTGTAGGTAAGGTTCTTCGCGTTGCATCGAATTAAACCACATGCTCCACCGCTTGTGCGGGCCCCCGTCAATTCATTTGAGTTTTAACCTTGCGGCCGTACTCCCCAGGCGGTCTACTTAATGCGTTAGCTTTGGAAAAGTCATCCGAAGATTCCAGCTCCTAGTAGACATCGTTTACGGCGTGGACTACCGGGGTATCTAATCCCGTTTGCTCCCCACGCTTTCGTACATGAGCGTCAGTATTGACCCAGGTGGCTGCCTTCGCCATCGGTATTCCTTCAGATCTCTACGCATTTCACCGCTACACCTGAAATTCTACCACCCTCTATCATACTCTAGTCTGCCAGTTCGAAATGCAGTTCCCAGGTTGAGCCCGGGGCTTTCACATCTCGCTTAACAAACCGCCTGCGTACGCTTTACGCCCAGTAATTCCGATTAACGCTTGCACCCCTCGTATTACCGCGGCTGCTGGCACGAAGTTAGCCGGTGCTTCTTCTGCGAGTAACGTCACAGCTATAGTCTATTAAACTATAACCTTTCCTCCTCGCTGAAAGTGCTTTACAACCCTAGGGCCTTCTTCACACACGCGGCATGGCTGCATCAGGCTTGCGCCCATTGTGCAATATTCCCCACTGCTGCCTCCCGTAGGAGTCTGGACCGTGTCTCAGTTCCAGTGTGGCTGATCATCCTCTCAAACCAGCTAGGGATCGTTGCCTTGGTGAGCCTTTACCTCAACCAACTAGCTAATCCCACTTGGGCTAATCTTTAGGCGTGAGGCCCGAAGGTCCCCCACTTTGGTCCGTAGACATCATGCGGTATTAGCAGTCGTTTCCAACTGTTGTCCCCCACCTAAAGGCATATTCCCAAGCATTACTCACCCGTCCGCCGCTCGTCAGCAGATAGCAAGCTATCTCTGTTACCGCTCGACTTGCATGTGTTAGGCCTGCCGCCAGCGTTCAATCTGAGCCATGATCAAACTCTTCAATTAAAAAGTTTTTTGTCTTTGTCTATAAAATAGATGAGACAGCTCAATGAATTCTATTTTTGATATTAAATTTAACAAAGTTAAACTTAACGTCGCATATGACTGTGTAGTCACTCGCTCTTTCCTAAAAGGATTAAGTGAACAGATTTTAATGAGACTCTAATTTTGTGTCACTTCGAAAAGTGACTTTAGAACTCAATCTGCAAGAGTGCCCACACAGATGATTACTTAAATTTTTAAAGAACGTTTCAAGCTTTTTGGCTAGTGCCGTTTCGCTTGGGGTGTGCATAATACACCGTGATTATTTTGAGTCAAGACTTAATTTAAAAGTTTTTTGAAAATTTTAAATTAAGTTTTAATCAACTCTACCAAGCTAGTCGATGTCGCTACATCCCTTTAAGAATGTTGCTTGCCGTCTGTGTCGGTGGAGGCGCAGTATAGAGAGATTCTATTTCAGCGCAAGTGTTTTTTTAAATAAAGTTCAAAATAACGTTCATTCGATTACAAAACAATCAAAACGCTCAAAAAAACAAACATATTCAGTATTTAAATACATTCAAACAGCGATTTTCACTAGTTTAATTTATTTTTTATAAGCTACTCACAGAAATACCTGTTCTATCCTCCTTGGCGGCCCAAGTTATAAAATAAGAAAAACTTAAAGAGCAACGAATAAAACAGATGTTTTGATATGTCGATTGTGGATATGTTTAGATACAAAAAAGCCAGAAGTAAACTTCTGGCTTTCATTTAAGTTTTATTTTACTAATAAGCTATTACGCTGTTATAACTTCAAGCCCTGGTGCAGGCATAGTAACTGTATCTTCAAAGCTTGCCCATTCCCAAGCTGATTCAGTCGCCATTAGTTTACGAAGCAATTTATTATTCAGATCATGTCCTGATTTAAACGCTGTTACTTTACCTAACAGGTTATGGCCGGTCATAAACAAATCACCAACACAATCTAAGATCTTATGCTTAACAAATTCATCTTGGTAACGTAGACCATTTGGGTTGAGTACTTTATATTCATCAAGTACAACAGCATTATCCATGCTGCCACCTAAAGCTAAATTGTTAGCGTGTAAATATTCAATATCTTGCATAAAACCAAAAGTTCTTGCACGACTAATTTGTTCAGTAAAACTTTTTGCAGTAATATCTAAACCAATACGTTGCTCACTATCATTGATAGCTGGATGATCAAAATCAATTTGGAAATCAATATGAAAACCGTCATACGGTTCAATTTCAGCCCATTTATCGCCATCTTCTATACGTACTTGTTCAGTTATGCGAATAAAACGCTTTGCAACTGACAACTCTTCAATACCACCTTTTTGTAAAAGATATATAAATGGTAGCGCACTTCCATCCATAATCGGTACTTCAGGGCTATCTAATTCAACAACTAAGTTATCAATACCCAGTGCTGAAATAGCAGCAACTAAATGCTCAGTTGTTGATAAACGAACTCCATCTTTATTAATCAAACATGTACATAGCTGAGTATCACCTACTGCTTCAGGTGTGATTGATAAATCAACCACAGGCTCAAGGTCTACACGACGAAATACTATCCCAGTATTTGCGCCTGCAGGTCGAAGAGTAATAGAAACCTTTTCGCCCTTATGAAGCCCAACTCCAATGGCGTTAACTACTTGGCTAATCGTACGTTGTTTGATCATAGGCAGCTCACTCATTAATGAATTATTTATTTGGCTGCGGATCTTATCACAGATAAGACCAGCTGACAATTAAGTTGATTTATTATTAACCAACTCGCATTTTATTTACTTGATTTTGATTAATCAGCTTGCTTACGTAAAAAAGCTGGGATATCAAAATAATCACCTTGCTCTGCTTTTCCTGCTTCAGGTGTTTCTTTTTCTGGAGTAGCTTCAACTGGACCACTTGCAGCAGAGCTAACTTCTTCAGAAGTTTGATTTGCAAAGTTTGGCACAAATACGCCTGGTGTTGTCGTTGGCGCATTACTTGGTGTAGTTGCTACATCTGAACCAGATGCTTTTTTAAAGCCATTATCAACGATACCAAACTGTGCTTTTCTTTCCCCACCTAAACCTGTTGCAACAACTGTTACGCGTAATTCATCACTCATTTCAGGATCAATTACCGCACCAACAACTACAGTTGCATTTTCTGATGCTAACGCTTTTACATGGTTACCAACTGTTTCAAACTCTTCAATCGCAATATCCATACCAGCTGTGATATTAACCAAAATACCTTTTGCACCTGTTAAATCAACATCTTCTAATAACGGGCTCGAAATTGCAGCTTCTGCAGCTTCTTGAGCACGATCAGGACCGCTTGCAGAAGCAGTCCCCATCATTGCAGTTCCCATAGCAGACATGACTGTTCTTACATCCGCGAAATCCACGTTGATTAGACCAGAACGTGTAATTAGTTCAGCAATACCTTGTACAGCACCATAAAGTACATCGTTTGCTTTTGCGAATGCATCTAAAAGTGTAGTCCCTTTTCCTAAAACTTTAAGTAATTTATTGTTAGGAATTGTAATAAGTGAATCTACTGTATCAGCTAACTCGGTAATACCATGATCTGCAGCTGATGCACGCTTTTTACCTTCAAAGTCAAATGGACGTGTTACAACAGCAACCGTAAGTATGCCCATTTCTTTTGCCATTTTAGCAACAACAGGTGCAGCACCAGTACCTGTACCACCGCCCATACCAGCAGCGATAAAGACCATATCAGCGCCTTCAAGGCCTGCTTTTATTGCTTCAATATCTTCTTCTGCAGATTGACGACCTACTTCAGGATTCGCACCAGCGCCTAAACCTGAAGTGATTTTTGTACCTAACTGAATAGTAGTATCAGCAGATGAACGGCGCAATGCTTGCGCATCAGTATTAGCACCAATGAAGCGTACACCTTCAATTTGCTTTTTAACCATGTGCTCAACAGCGTTACCGCCACCGCCACCGACACCAATAACTTTTATAACAGCTTCTTCGCTGTGTTGTTCCATATAATCAAACATTGTTACTCTCCGACTGAGTAAAAAATTTATTAAAAGTGATCCTTAAACATTTTTTGCACCCGGCTAAACCAACTTACACCATTTTGCTCAGATGTTTTTTGGGCATTTGCTGTTTGCATTGTCTGGCTATATTGTAATAAGCCAACAGCCGTTGCAAATGAAGGGTCATCAACGTAATCCGTCAATCCAATCATCCCGATAGGACTGGCTATTCTAACTGGCATTTGGAAAATTTCTTCAGCGACCTCCAAAGCGCCAGTCATTTTTGCGGTACCGCCTGTTAGAACAATACCCGCAGCAATTTGATCTTCATAACCTGAACGGCGGATCTCTCTTAATGCCAGCTCAAGCAATTCTTTAAACCTTGGTTCTACCACCTCAGATAAAGTATGGCGTGACATAGTTCTAGATGGACGACCACCAACACTTGGCACTTCAATCGTATCTTCTGTACTGGCCATTGCACTACTTGCACATGCATATTGTACTTTTAATGATTCAGCATGTGAAATAGGCGTACGGAAAATTTTAGCGATATCACCCGTAACTTGATTACCTGCAACAGGAATCACAGCGGAATGACGTAGAGCCCCGCTGGTATAGATAGTTAAATCCATAGTTCCGCCGCCAATATCAATCACTGAAATACCTAACTCTCTTTCATCTTCAGTTAAAACAGCATGGCTAGATGCTAGTGCGGTGTAAGTTAATTGATCAACAGTTAGACCACATCGCTCAACACATTTTTCAATATTTTTAGCCATATCATTTGAGCATGTAATAATATGCGCTTGCGTCTCCATGCGCACACCACTCATGCCAAGCGGGTTCTTAATCCCTTCTTGCATATCAACACTGTACTCTTGTGCGATTGCATGTAGCATTTTTCGCTCTGCTGAAATAGGCACAGATCTAGCTGTATGCATTACATTATCAATATCATCAGAACTCACTTCTGTATTATTGATTGCAACAACACCATTTTCATTTTGACATTGAATATGTTTACCTGAGATCCCCAAATAAACAGAACTAATACGACAATCAGCCATTAACTCAGCTTCATCTATGGCTCTTTGAATTGATTCTGATACTAGATTAAGATCATTCACCCCACCTTTATCCATACCGTGAGATATTTGGCTACCTATGCCAACTATACTTAATTTATTATCTGCGGTGATTTCACCCACAGTCGCAACCACCTTAGATGTGCCTACATCTAAGCCGATAACTAGATTTCGTTCTGCTGACTTAGTCATGCCTTACTCTTTTGTTTATAGTTTTTTTGTTGTAATTTGTGTAAGTCTGCAGCCTTCCAACTAACCGCAAGCCCAGTATCATACCTTAAATCAACTGAATCTACCTCAGCATCTTTGCGTTTAAGCATATATGGGTACATATCAATAAACTTTTGCACCCGTTTTAACTTATCTTTTCGACCCAAATTTAGGTTTATGCCATTGCTTAACCAAAACTGCCAAGCAAATCTTTCCGAAAGCGCCAAACTCGTTAGTTCAAAATTATTGATATAAAGTAATTCTGCGAACTGCTGAAATGTATTAAAAGCCTCTATTTCACTGCCTTCAGGTCCAAATAAACTTGGTAATTTTTTTGTTATTGTTGCTTTTGGAGCTTGAAATACTTTGCCATCAGAATTTAACAACAAATCATCATTCCATATCGCAACTGGATTATGCTCAACAACAAATACTTTTAAGGTGTTTGGCCACTGTTTACGCACTGAAGCAGTTTCTACCCAAGGCAAGGCGATGACAAAATCTTGAACTTGATTAACATCTAAGTCAAAAAAACGAGATAAATCAGCTTGTTTAATCGCATTTAAAATTTGACGCTCTGATGTATGCTTAGGCTCCCCTAATACAGTTACATGCTTTATTTGTGTTTGATGTTCTTTTTGTAAATAGTCACTAATTGAAAAATACATCTGACATAAACCAATCAATACAATTAAAAAGAACCCCATGCCAAGCACCCGTGACCAATGCACAGTTTTTTGCCATTTTAAAAAAGATTCTATTTTTTGATTCATTTAGTTTATTTACCTAAAGTTTGCGCTAATATATTTACAACCAACTGCTCAAATGACAAACCATTCGCTTTTGCTGACATAGGCACAAGTGATTTTTCAGTCATACCAGGTACTGTATTAACTTCTAATATATAAAACTGATTATCAGAATCTTGCATGATATCAACTCGGCCCCAACCTGTTGCACCTACTAAATCAAATGCTAATTTTGATATCTTCTGTAAATATTGTGTATCTTTTTGAGATAAATCAGCAGGACAAAAGTATTCAGTACTATTCACTTGATATTTCGCTTCATAATCATAAAAACCGCGAGGTGTAACCATTTCAATAACCGGCAGTGCATCACCTGCTAACATAGTTACCGTAAATTCTCGCCCTGATATCCATTGTTCTAATAAAACGATATCATCATATTTGAATGCATCTTCAAGCGCTGTTTCTAACTCAGCTGCAGTCGCTGCTTTTGCCATGCCAATACTTGAACCTTCATGAGAAGGCTTTACCATTAAAGCACCAAATTCATGAATTATTTTCTCTATATCAAATTCACTATTTTTTTCTAATGTAATGAAATTAGCTGTTGGTAAATTACGCGATCTGAATAATTCTTTACAACGCGCTTTATCCATAGCTAAAGCTGAACCCAAAACACCACTACCAGTATAAGGAAGCTCTAAAAACTCAAGCGCACCTTGAACTGTGCCATCTTCACCACCTCGCCCATGCAATGCAATAAATACACGTTCAGTATCACACTCTTTTAATTCAAATAAGTTTCGCTCGGCAGGATCAAACACAAATGCATTTACGCCTGCACTTTGTAAAGCTGACAACACTGCTTTACCTGAATTAAGTGAAACAGCCCTCTCTGCAGAACTGCCCCCCATTAAAACGGCTACTTTACCGAACTTTTGCCCATTCATGCGTTAACCTGCTTTAATTTTTCTATATTTAATTTCATTTGCGCTAAAGATTTAACTAATTGCCCAATGTTTCCCGCACCTTGGGTTAAAACGATATCGCCATCTTGTAATACATCACTTAAAACCAATGGCAATTCATTTGGTTGCGCAATATATACAGGCTCCTTACCTCTTTGACGTAAGCTGCGACATAAACTTTTACTATCAGCACCTGCAATAGGCGCTTCTCCCGCAGAATAGACTTCAAGCAATAATAAAAGATCAACATCAGTTAATACTTTTACAGATTCTTCATAGAGATCTCTTGTTCTTGTATATCTATGAGGTTGATATGCCATCACCAAACGTCTATCAGGCCAGCCATCTTTGACAGCCTTGATTGTAGCCGCGACTTCTGTTGGGTGATGACCATAATCATCAATCAACATGGCTTTACCGCGTCCAGTGTCAAACTCACCATAATGTTGGAAACGTCGCCCTATTCCTTCAAATTTTTCTAACGCTTTAACAATTGCTTCATCACTAATGCCTTCATCTTTTGCAACTGCGATTGCTGCTATCGCATTTAATGCATTGTGTTTACCGGGCATATTTAATTTAACAAGCAGTTCAGAACCTGAGTTGTTAATTACTTTAAACTCACTCGTACTGACTGTTTGTGTGAAGTCTACTAATCGGTAATCCGCTTGTTCTGACTCGCCATAAGTAATAAATTTACGACCAAATCTTGGCAATAGCTCAGTTACAACAGGGCAATCAATACAAGCAACTGCAACACCGTAAAATGGCAAATTATGGATAAACTCAATATAGGTATCTTTCATATTTTCAAAGTTACCTTGGTATGTATCCATATGGTCAGCTTCAATATTGGTGATCACTGATACCATAGGCTGTAGATGTAAAAATGATGCGTCGCTTTCATCAGCTTCAGCAATTAAAAACCTACTTTTACCTAATCGTGCATTTGTTCCTGCGCTATTTAATAAACCACCAATAACAAAAGTGGGATCTAAATCAGCTTTCGCAAAAATACTTGCAATCAAACTTGTTGTTGTTGTTTTGCCATGAGTACCGGCGATGGCAATACCATGTCGAAAACGCATCAGCTCTGATAGCATTTCGGCACGGCGCACAATCGGAATACGATTTGCTTTTGCTTCTATAATCTCAGGGTTTGTTTCATCTATTGCAGTAGAAACAACAACAACACTGGCTTTTTTTACATTTTCACTTTGATGACCAATAAAAATAGTTGCACCAGCAGCCTTTAATCTGTCAGTCATAGGGCTCTGAGTGATATCTGAGCCAGTAACACAATATCCCTCATTAACTAGAACTTCAGCAATACCACCCATACCGGCACCACCTATGCCAATAAAGTGAATACTGTTTACTTTTCTCATTGCTGTTACTTCACTTACTTTGCTCACTAAATTCTCTTTTTAATTTGTACATGTATAACGAGTATGCTGTTTTATATAATTAGCCACTTGTTCAGTTGCATCTGTTTGAGCATAAGACTTAGCTTTATCAGCCATCTCTTTAATTAACTGTGGTTGCTCTATAAAAGGCTTTAATAACGCAACTAAACTTTGCTGATTTAAATTTCTTTGCTGTAACAATAATGCAGCTTGATTTGATACTAAAAATTTCGCATTTTCAGTTTGATGATCATCTACAGCATGTGGAAACGGCACAAATAAAGCCATTTTCCCTGCAGCTGCGATTTCACTTACTGTTAGGGCGCCAGAACGACATACAACAATATCAGCCCAAGCATAAGCCGCGTCTATATCATCTATAAATTGCGCTACTTTAGCCTTGAGAGATAATTCTTGATAAGCGCCTTTTACAGCTCCTAAATTACCTTTACCAGTTTGATGCCAAACCTCTATTGGTTTGACTTTATTTAACTGAGAAAATACCGCAGGTAGCTCATCATTTAATACTTTTGCACCTAATGAACCACCAATAACTAAAATACGGCATGACTGCTCCGACGGCTCGTACTCTATATTTGCAACACTTTCTCTGACCGGGTTACCAACAACCTGATAATCAACCTCAGGAAACGCCCCAGGAAATGCACCTAAGACTTGATTTGAAAATTTAGCAAGCAGCTTATTACTCATTCCTGCAACTGCATTTTGTTCATGCACAATTAAAGGGATCCCTAATGTTTTTGCAGCTAAACCTGCAGGACCTGTAATATAACCACCCATACCTAATAACACATCAGGCTGTTCGTGTTGCATTACTTTACGCGCTTGCAAGATTGCCTTTAACACCATGAAAGGTGCCTTTATAAGCCTTTTTAAACCGTTACCACGCACACCTTTAACATCAATAAAACGAATATCTAAGCCGTGCTTCGGCACTACGTCGGCTTCCATTCTGTCTGATGTCCCCAACCAAACAACTTGCCAGTCTTGTTTTATCAAATACTCTGCAACCGCTATACCTGGGAATATATGCCCCCCAGTACCACCGGCGACTATCATTAATTTTTGTTGTTTTTTATTCATTATTTTTTTCGCCCTCCGGATGTTGCCTGCCTAGTAGCCAGTTTTACCTCAAAATCTATTCTTAATAAAATGCCTATTGCGATTGTCATCATCAACATACTGGAACCACCATAAGAAACAAAAGGCAAAGTAAGACCTTTTGTTGGTAATATACCAGCACTCGCTCCGATATTAACCATGGTTTGAAAAGCAAACCAAATGCCAATAGCCAAAGCAAAATAGCCCTCATATTCTTTACCGCTTTGCAGTGCTTTTTTTCCAATTATTAAAGCGCGAAATACCAATACACACAAAATAGCTAAAATACTTAAAACACCTATAAAACCAGTTTCTTCAGCGATGACTGAAAAAATAAAATCTGTATGCGCTTCTGGTAGGTATTCTTGTTTTTGAATACTGTTACCTAAGCCTTGACCCCACCAACTACCCCGACTATAAGCCATTAAAGACTGTACTAGCTGATAACCTTTACCAAACGGGTCATCCCAAGGGTCCCAAAAAGAGGTCACCCTTGCCCAACGATAAGGAGAAAATACAATTAACAAAACAATTAAGCCACCGCCCGCCATTAGAAGCATAAAAAATTGCCATAATTGAGCGCCTGCTAAAAATAAGAGCCCCACTGTTGTTACAAACATTACAACAACAGTACCTAAATCTGGCTGCATTAAAATCAAGCCTGCGTATACAACAAACACAATAATTGGCTTAACAAACCCCATAAAGTTTTCTTTTACTTCATCACGCTTACGTACTAAATATCCAGCTAAATAACTAAAGAAATATAACTTTGCTATCTCTGCAACTTGCATATTAAAAGGACCGAGCCCAATCCAACGTTGTGAACCATTCACTTCTCGACCTATAAGCAACACCAAAACTAACAAGGCCATTCCAGCTAATAGTAAATAAGGGTTGGCTTTTTTCCACCAAGCCATAGGTAAGCTAACGCTTACAGCTAAATAAATAAAACTCAAACCTAAAAAAATGCCATGCCGTAATGTAAAGTGAAAAGGATTATTAAATAAACGTTCTGCAACAGGCATAGATGCACTTGTTACCATTACAAAACCAACACCTATCAATAACATAATGCAATAAATAATAACTGGGTCATAAATTGACGAAGCACCGTTATCATTATTTGAAAGCAATTTGCGTTTTACACTAACTAACCAATTCATCAGTTAGCCTTTTGTTGTAAAGCTAACTGTGAAAAGTCAACGCCACGGGCCATAAAATTTGGATACATATCTAAACTTGAACACGCAGGTGCCAATAAAACAATATCACCTGATAAAGCATATTCAGAGGCTAAATTAACAGCGTCTGCCATAGAGCTCACTTGCAATGCACTAACGCTTAATTTAGCTAATTGATGCGCATCTTTGCCTAAACAAATTAGCTTTTTAATGTGTTTATCAAAATATGCTTTTAAAGCAGAGAAGTCAGCACCTTTGCCATCACCGCCAGCAATTAAAATAATATTTTTATTACTACCCGCAGCTAAGCTCTCAATTGAAGCGATACAAGCTCCAATATTAGTGGCTTTAGAATCATTAAAGTATTTCACATTCTGATGTGAACAAACTAACTGGCACCTATGCTCTAATCCTAAAAATTCATTAAAGGCCTGTTTGAAAGTTTTGGTCTCTAAGTTCCACGGAGATAATAAAGCCATCACAGCTAATGCATTTAGCTGATTATGTTTACCTTCAACTTTTAAGTTACTTGTTTCAAATAATATTTTACCTAAGGCACTAAAGTAACTTTGACCATTTTGTGTAACTAAACAAAAATCAGCATTGTCAGCTGCAAAACTTAATTTATTATTAACCTTAGTTGGATAAGTCTCTTTATCGTCTAAACTGTAAATCGCGTTTTCACAATTTTCATAAATGTTATGTTTCGTTTGAGTGTAGTGCGCCATGCCATCGTATCTGTCTAAATGATCTTCTGAAATATTAAGCACAGTGGCGCTAACAGGTTTTAAACTTGATGTTGTTTCTAACTGAAAACTAGATAACTCTAAAACAAATACATCTCTATTTTGCGTTAGCAAGTCTAAAATAGGCGTGCCGATATTACCGCCTAAGCCCACTTTAAAACCGGCTTTTTCCAATACTTTTGCAGTTAAAGTTACAACACTTGATTTACCATTAGAGCCCGTTACAGCTATCACTGGTTGTGTATTGATACGTGCAAATAATTCAATATCGCCTATCACTTCAACACCTGATGTGATTGCTAATGCAACATCTGTTTGCGCTAATGCAATACCAGGGCTGATAATGATTAAATCAGCTTGTGACAAATTAGATTTTGATAAATCCCCAAGCTTAACTTCAATCTCAGGTGCGTTTGCTTGCAACCAATCTAAACCAGGCGCATTTAAACGACTATCAATCACGATAGGGTTGATATTATTTTGCAGTAAAAAACGCACTGTGCTCAATCCGGAAACTCCCAGACCAAGCACGATAATATTTAACTCTTTTAACTGCTTTAAATAATTCATTTATCTCAGCTTCAATGTTGCTAAACCGGCTAAAACTAATACCACAGAAATAATCCAAAAACGTACGATTACCCTAGGCTCTGGCCAACCTTTTAATTCATAATGATGATGTATAGGTGCCATTCTAAAGATCCTTTGGCCTCTTAATTTGTATGAGCCAACTTGTAAAATTACCGATAAAGCTTCCATTACAAATACACCACCCATAATGACCAATACCAATTCTTGACGTACTAAAATTGCGATTATGCCTAGAGCTCCGCCCAGAGCCAAAGAACCGACATCTCCCATAAATATCTGCGCTGGATAAGTATTGAACCATAGGAAACCAAGTCCGGCTCCCACTATGGCAGTACACACTATGACAAGTTCACTTGTGAGTGGTATATGAGGGATATTTAGGTAATTAGCAAAATTCACATTACCTGTTACATAAGCAATAAAAGCAAAAGCAGCTGCCACTAAAATAGTTGGCACAATTGCTAAACCATCTAAACCATCAGTTAAGTTAACTGCATTAGAGGTACCTACAATTACAAAGTAACTCATAACAATAAAGAAGATACCAAGTTGAGGCATGACTTCTTTAAAAAATGGAATTAATAGCGCCGTTTCAGCATCTAATTGCTGGGTGAAAAATAAGAAACACGCAGTCACTAACGCAATCACTGATTGCCAAAAATACTTCCAGCGCGCAATCAGACCATTACTATCTTTTCTGATCACTTTTCTATAGTCATCGACAAAGCCAACAGCACCTAAAGAACCAATAACAAATAAAGTCACCCAAACATATTTGTTACTTAAATCAGCCCAAAATAGCGTACTGGTAAAAATAGAGGCCAATATCAACAAACCACCCATGGTAGGCGTACCAGACTTAGATAAATGAGACTCAGGTCCATCATCACGGACAGTCTGCCCAATTTGCATACGTTGTAATGCTTTTATTAATTTTGGACCAAAATACAAAGAGATAAATAAAGCGGTAAAAATACCTAAAATAGCTCTAAATGTCAGATAAGAGAAAACATTAAATCCAGAATAATATTGCGTTAAATACTCAGCTAACCACATTAACATAATAAATCTCCAGACTCTTTAGTTTGAAGTTCACATGCTTCTTTATTTTTTATTATATCTTGCACTAATAATTCCATAGCCGCACTGCGCGACCCCTTAATTAATATTGTTATTTTTTCTGATTTATTGTGTTGTGAAAAATCAGTTAAAAGCTGATTTAAAAGTGCAGTTCTATCCATAAAATGCTGTGTATTTTTATTTGATGTATGCTCTGTGTAAAACCCTTCATGGGCACCCATACTTAATGTGCCTAATGTATAAAGTTGCTTTATACCTTCAGATTTAGCATAAGTCCCTACATCTTGATGATAACTTAAAGCATCTTCACCTAACTCACCCATATCACCTAAAGCTAAAATAGTATGCCCTTGGATCTGTTTAAGTAAATCTATTGCAGCCTTCACCGATTGCACATTAGCATTGTAGCTATCATCAATAATGGTAATATCTTTGTTTAGTTCAATTAAATTAACTCGCCCCTTAACTTGCTCTATGTTTGATAGCCCTTGAGAAATTTGTTTTAAAGGAATATCTAGCGCTAAGGTGAGTGCAGTAGCTGTTAATGCATTTTTTATATTATGTTCACCGGGCAATTGTAACTGTACAAAAGCAGATTCATTTTCAATGCATAAATCAAAATTGGCGCGACCAAGTTGATCAAAGCTAATATTTTCAGCCCAAACATCTTTTTGAATTTTGCTGGAAAATTGCATTATTTTTTTGGATGTTAAAGTTTTAAACCAAAAATCATGATAATTACTATCAAAATTTAAAACGGCGGTGCCTGCGTCTTTTAAACCATTAAAAATCTCACCTTTCGCTTTAGCGACACCATCTATACTACCAAAACCTTCTAAGTGAGCCGCGGCCACATTACAAATGGTAGCAACATCAGGCTTAACTAAGTTACTGGTATAATCTATCTCGCCTAAATGATTTGCACCTAGCTCAATAACAGCATATTCATCATCTTGCTCTAAACGTAATAAAGTAAGCGGTACGCCAATATCATTATTGAAGTTGCCATTTGTAGCCAATACTTTAGCATTTAAACCTAAAATTGCAGCGGTCATTTCTTTAACTGTCGTTTTACCTACACTACCTGTTATGGCGATAGTTTTTGGCGAAACCTCTGCTTTCACTGCACTGCCAAGTAAACCCAAAGCAATTCGGGTATCTGCTACAATAAATTGAACGACACCTTCAGCTTCAATTTCACTCAATACATCTTGTTCAACAATAACCGCTGTTGCACCTTGGTTAATGGCTTTTTTAACAAACTTATGACCATCAAAGTTTGCGCCTTTAAGTGCTAAAAACACTTCATTTGAGCTAATTGTGCGTGTATCTGTATTTATATTGCTTACAGATTTATTATTTTCATTAATATCTTTGAGGTTTTCAGTCACCCCTAAAACTTTTGCTATCCATTTAAAATCCATTGGGATCATCAGCAACCACCTTTTAACAGCTGTTCAACCCAAGCTCTATCGCAAAAGTTTATTATTTTATCACCTATGATTTGGTAGTCTTCATGGCCTTTGCCGGCTACCAAAACAACTTCATGTTTTGATGCTTGTGAAACAGCTAAGGTAATTGCTTTTCCTCTATCAGCTTCAACTTGCACGTTATTCTTATTTGAAAAACCCAGTAATACATCATTAATAATATCATCAGGATTTTCTGTTCTAGGGTTATCACTGGTAACCACTATTTTATTTGCATATTTTTGTGCAGCTTTCGCCATTAAAGCGCGCTTACCTTTGTCTCTATCACCACCACAGCCAAATACACAGGTTACACCGCCAGGCACATGATGCTGCAAAGCTTGTAAAGCTAATTCTAACGCTTCTGGCGTATGTGCATAATCAACTATGCAAGTTGGTTTATTTAAACCTGAAAAAGGCTGCATTCGACCAGCGATAGGCTTTAAATTATTAGCAGCTTTAAATATGTGTTTTATTGTGTAACCTAAACCTAATGCAACAGAAAGTGCAGCAGCTAAGTTATACAGATTAAACTCACCAAATAAAGGACAAGTAACTTCATTTATAACATCTGGCTCATCCCAACTTGTAATAAACTTGGCTTTTATGCCCTCTGCCGTGCATTGTACATCACTAAATAAAACATATTGATGCTTAGATAAAGGTGTATCACCTTTGCCAAACAATACGGTATTTTTAAACTTATGTGTTTCAAGCCAATTTATTGAGACAGAATCGTCTAAATTAAAAGCATTTAAATTTGCCTGATACTGAGTGAATAATTTTAATTTAGCTGCGGCATAACTTGCCATATCACCATGATAATCAAGGTGATCTCGTGATAAGTTACTAAACACAGATGCACTAAACTGACATTCATCAACGCGACCTTGACTCAAACCATGAGATGATACTTCCATAGCAACTAAATCAGTGTGGCTTTGCTGTAGATTTGATAACATATGCTGCAAATCAACAGATGATGGCGTTGTATTATTAAGTGGCGCTAAGGCATCAAGACTTCCCCAACCTAAAGTACCTATAACAGCAGTGCTTTGTTCACATGCCGCTATTAAGTTTGCAATCATGCTGCTAATTGTTGATTTACCGTTAGTGCCAGTTACACCAACTAAGTGTAATTTTTGGCTAGGATTATCATAAAAAGATGCACTTAACTTAGCTAACTTATTATTTAATTGATCAATTTTTATTATTTTCGATGGCTCAATATCACTATCAATTTGGCACTCACTATCTGCAAGTACTAATAAAGCACCTTTATTTAATGCAGATAGTATAAATTTACCGCCATCTAACTCATGGCCTTTAATCGCAATAAAAGCATCACCAACTTGTATTTCTCTACTATCTAAAACAAGGTTATTTATTTGTATTGAAGGTGAATTTACACCTATTTGAGCCAAACAGTTTTTTATATCAACCACGATTAGCTCCTACTTTTTTTGCTGCAACGGTATTCAAATCAGGTGCAACATTAAGAATACGTAAAGCGCCCGACATAATTTCGGTAAATGCAGGACCAGTTGTTGTAGCACCATAGTATTCATCGCCACCCGGCTCATTAACCATTACAACTACTGATAATCTTGGATCTGATACTGGACCTACACCGGCAAAATAATTCACATATTCATCACCGTAACCACCGGCAACTGCTTTTTTAGAAGTACCAGTTTTTGCAGCAACACGATAACCATCTAATTTAACATTAGGTGCCGTACCGCCTCTTTCAAAAACACTTTCCATCATTTCAAGTACTGAATTAACATTTTTCTTCTCAAAAATTCGCTCGCCAATCATAGGCACATCTTGCTTTAATATTGTTAGCGGGCGCGATATACCTCCTGAGCCTAAAGTGGCGTAAAAACGCGATAATTGTGCAGTACTAATGGCAAGTGCATATCCAAACGATAAAGTGGCGATTTCGAAATCAGACCAGCGACGCCTAGGCGAAAATAAACCGCTACTTTCACCTATCATAGTTGTGCCAGAGTCTTCACCAAAACCCACTTTTTCATATAGACCTACGATATAATCTTTAGGCAGTTCTTTGGTTACTTTAGCGACCCCCATATTGCTCGATTTTTGAATAATTTGCCTTAAAGTCATCTTGCCATAATTACGAGAATCTTTAACAACACTGCCGCCCACTCTCATATAGCCTGGATAGGTATTTATAATGCTATCATCTTCAATAGTGCCATATTCTAGGCCTGCTAAAATAGCCAAAGGTTTTACGGTAGAGCCAGGTTCAAATAAATCTGTAATGGCACGATTTCTTCGCTTATGAGGTAATGCATTTGATAGGTTATTTGGGTTATATGACGGACTATTAACCATAGCCAATATCTCACCGGTTTTTACATCTACGACCATAGCTGAACCAGAAGTCGCTTTAAAAGACAAAACGGCTGATTTTAAAGCTTTATATGCAATCGCTTGAATACGCTGATCTATGCTTAAATGTATAGATTCAGGCTCTACACGCTCTCTTTCATCTAAGATCTCTATTTCTCTGCCTTGAGCATCCTTACGGTAAGTTCTTCTGCCGTCAGTGCCTGTTAAAGCTTTATCATAAAGCTTCTCCATACCCTCAATGCCTTCACCATCAATATTTGTAAAACCAAGTACGTGAGCGGTTACTTCTCCTGCAGGATAATACCTTTTGGATTCATCAATTAAATGAATGCCAGGTAATTGTAATCGTTTAATATATTCAGCAACTGCAGGGGTAATTTGACGTTGTAAATAAATAAAACGCTTTGTTGGATCTCCCACTAAACGATAATCAATGGTCTTTTGTTTTACTCTTAAAACATCGGCAAGTTCTTTCCAACGATCATCTTCTTGATAGTGCTCTTTTACACGTTTAGCTAATTCAACTTTGTCTTTAGCTAATAACTTAGTGTCTTCACCTTGTTTTCTAGCTGCTCTTAATACCTTTTTGATTAATCCTTTATTTAAATTTTTCGGATCAACATAAACACTTACAACAGGTACACTTACAGCAAGCTCTTTACCCATACGGTCAAAGATCATACCTCTTTGAACATGTAGTTTTTTTACGCGCTTAGTTCTTTTATCACTTTCATTTACCGCCATATCAGGTTCTATAATTTGAATATAGGCCGCACGCGCAGCTAAACCTACAAAAACGATAGATATGCAAATGCAGACGATAATAAATCGACCATGATGAAAATTAGATTTTATTTTTTTTCTTTGCGCATTTCTCATGGCAAGATCACTACCTGTTCATCTTTACTTTGTGGCCTTTTCATTCCTAATTTAGTTTTTGCAATTTCTTCAATACGTACATGTTGAGCATAAAACTCTTGCTCAACAAGCAAATAACGCCATTGCAAATCTAAATCATCCCTTTGCTGCAACAATTCATCTTGTGTTATTAACTCTTGCCTTGAGGCATAAGTTACCTGCACAACCGATAGTGCAGAAACAAAAATGAGAAAAAGTAATAAACATACTATTTTCTCTTTAAAAAAACCTTTTAATATTTCAGCAAAAAGATTGGGCTGCCTAGCATTATTTTTTATAACACTACTTTTTGTATTCATTCCAATCTCTGGGCTACTCTAAGCACTGAACTTCTCGCTCTATAATTTGCTTCAAGCTCTGCTTCACTTGGTTTAATTGCTTTACCGATCGCTTTTAAAGTTAAATCTTGCTTCAATTGTTCATCCGTCAAAGGCAAACCTCTAGGCACAGCCTTACCTTTACTTTGACGTTTAATAAATTGCTTTACTATACGGTCTTCTAATGAGTGGAACGAGATAACCACTAAACGACCGCCTGGTTTTAATACATCTAATGACGCATTCAGTGCTGTTTCAATTTCTTCTAACTCACTATTGATATAAATTCTAATTGCTTGGAAAGTACGTGTTGCAGGATGCTTATGTTTATCTTTAACTGGCACCGCTTCATCAATTAACTTAGCTAATTGTGCCGTACTTGTGATTGGAGTTTCTTCTCGTGTTTCTAAAATTTTATGAGCTATACGGCGACCAAATTTCTCTTCACCATACTTTTTAATAACAAAAACAATATCTTCTAGTTCAGCTTCAGCCAACCACTGTGCTGCACTTCGGCCTTTAGTTGGATCCATACGCATGTCTAACGGGCCATCTTTCATAAAACTAAAGCCACGTTCAGCATCATCTAACTGTGGTGAAGATACGCCTATATCTAATAAAATCCCATCAACCTTTCCTAAAAGCCCAGCATTTTCAGCAACTAACTTGATTTCAGAAAAAGTATTATGCGCAATAGAAAAACGCGGATCATCTTTATATTTTTCAGCAGAAGCAATTGCTTGAGGATCTCTATCGATAGCCTGTAGCTGACCATTATCGCCTAACCTTTTAAGAATTTGACCTGAATGCCCACCACGACCAAAAGTCCCATCAATATAAATACCATCGGGTTTAATCGCCAGCGCGTCAATTGTTTCTTCAAGTAATACCGATATATGTTCTTGTGTTGCTGTCGATTTTTCCACGTTTTTTAGTATTCCTATTATGCCAATGCAATCATTTATTTTATTTTCAGTTAAAAAGAAAAATCTTTTAAACCATCGGAGAGCTCAAAATCTCCAGCTTGTTCTTGCTCTATATCTAACTTCATTTGTTCATGCCAGGTTTGCTCATCCCATAACTCGAATTTATTGAGTTGACCCACAAGCATAATTTTTTTACTTAAACCTGCGTGCTCTCTTAAAGGCGATGAAAGCAAAATACGTCCATTTTTATCTATCTGACAATCCATAGCATTACCAAGTAAAACCCTTTGAACGCGACGCTCACTCACATTCATATTAGATAACTTGAGTAAACGCGCTTCTATCTCTTGCCATTCCGATAAAGAATAAAGTAATAAACACCTTTGTTGTAAATCGACAGTACATACCATGTGCCCATCATTATCAGCATGCAGCAAAGCGCGATACTTGGTTGGAATTGCCAAGCGCCCCTTACTATCTAAGCTGACTGAATGTGCCCCACGGAACATAAAATGGACCTTTTTAATATTTTTAGTCTTAAAAGACCACTTTTACCCACAATTTACCACGAACAACGATTTTAGGACTTGACAAGCATATTTGTCAAGCAATCTTAGAAGTTAAATCTTCGCGTTAGACCAGAAAAAATAAGGGCTAAAACAAAGCGATTGAATTTAAGAGGGAAATAATAAAAAGATTAAAAAATGACATGTTTGATAACAAAAAACCTATCTAATGCTGATTTTATATACTTTAAGCTATCAATTTAATTTATATAGAGTATTTTCACTATGGTAAAATCAACTATACTAAAAAACAGAATTTATTACTTAATAATATAGGTATGTCATGCTTAAATATTCACTTT
Organism: Pseudoalteromonas sp. '520P1 No. 423'; assembly: GCF_001269985.1. Taxonomy (NCBI): domain Bacteria; kingdom Pseudomonadati; phylum Pseudomonadota; class Gammaproteobacteria; order Alteromonadales; family Pseudoalteromonadaceae; genus Pseudoalteromonas; species Pseudoalteromonas sp. '520P1 No. 423'. Next base: position 76,337 of record NZ_BBZB01000001.1, read on the forward strand.
CTGGATTAGCGCTTTGCTTATTCAGTACTGCTTCTTTTGCAAATTGGAATTTAAATAACGAATTATCACGTGTTAATTTTGTTTCTGTAAAAAAAAATGAGATAGGTGAGAGCCATTATTTCAAAAAGTTAAATGCTTCAATCAATGATGTAGGTCAATTTAACCTTGAGATTAACTTAACTAGCGTTGAAACTTTAATTCCTATTCGTAACGAAAGAATGCAAAAGTTTTTATTTAATACTGAAGTATTTCCTAAACTAAACCTGACATCAGATCTGTCTAAGCAGCTTAAAAGTCTTAAAAAAGGTCAAAGTGCTATTTTAAAAACACAAGCTGATTTAGCACTTAATGGAATTAACAAGCTAATCTCTCTTGAAGTATTAGCAACTCAGCAATCTAATGGTGATATTGTTGTAGCATCATTTATGCCTGTGATCATAAACCCAGCAGACTATAATTTAACGACCGGTATTGATAAATTACAAGAACTTGCAAAATTGCCTTCAATTACGCATTCAGTTCCAGTTTCTTTTGTACTCACACTTACTAAAGCTAATTAATGAACTTAAGTGAATTGAGCAAGCTTCTAGAGGCAGGTACACCTCCGCTAGACTCTTGGGATCCTGATTATTGTGGTGAAATGCCAATTGAGATTAAAAAAGACGGATCTTGGCATTATATGGGCAGCCCAATTAATAGGATATCTATGGTTAAGTTATTTGCCACAGTTTTAATCCAAGAATCTTACGAGTACTTCTTAAAAACTCCGGTCGAGAAAATAAAAATTCAAGTTGAAGATGCGCCATTTTTAATAACCAACTGGAATTGGCAAAAAAGCGAACAAGGCGATGTTTTATGCTGTATAGATAATTTAGGGCGGCAATATCTCTTATGTCAAAATCACCCTTTAATTTTAAAAACTAATGACTCAACCAATAATAAAGATGCAAAATTACCTTATTTAACCTTAAACCATGGCTTAACAGCCAAAATTAATAGGAATGTATATTATCAATGGGCTGAAGTAGCCAAACAAATTGATAATAAATTCTATATAGAATCGGCTAATGAACTGTTTTTATTAGGATAAAAAATAATTAGGTACAAAAGATAAAAAAATCGATCTCTTTCTCATTTAGTTTTTTTATCTTGACCTTGCCTAATAAAAATGGAATTATACTGCACAAATATTAACCATAATAATTATAACAATGGTTCGGGTCAGTGGAAGATTCAACAATCGCGTTAAATAAGGTTACTAAATATAACCAACGCCTTAAAAAATTACTTAAAAAGTATCAGCATTTTCATAATATGCAAGATGCGCTTATTCAGCTTTCTGAGCAAGCAAGTACAGTGTCTGAGTTGACACTTTTATATCCTGCCATACATCAAATTTTAGTAGCATATTTACCTAGTAAAAATTTCTATGTTGTTCTCATAAATGAAGAAACTAAAAAATTAGAACTGAATTATTTTATTGATGAAAAAGATGGGATCAAGGTACCTTTAACTGAAAATAACCATTTTGACAATGGCTTAACCGGTTATGTTTATAAAACTGGTAAAACACAATATTACACCAAAGATTCAATTGAAATTGATACAAGACTTAATAAGTTTAAACCTCAGGGCGCTCCTTGCGAACATTGGCTTGGCATCCCTATTTATAAAGATGAAACCATTCTTGGTGTTATGGTTACGCAGTCTTATTATCCAGAACAATCATATTCAGATGCTCAAATAGAATTAGTTGAAATCATCTCACTTTATCTTTCAACAGCAATTGAACGTGTTAAACAAAGAGAGTCTCTTGAAAGCGAAGTAAAGTTTAGAACATCAGAATTAACAAATACAAATAATGCACTCCAAATAGAAATTGAACATAGAAAAAAAACACTCAAACAACAGCAAATTTTATTTAAAATTTCTGAGCTAGCAACACAAAGTAAAGATTTAGATGACTTTTATTATCAAATACATGAAATCATGAAATCTATTACTTATGCTGAAAATCTTTATATATGTTTATATGATCAAAAAGAAAACATGCTCTCGTTTCCATACTGGGTTGATAGCATCGCTGGCAACTTTGAAAAAAGAAGTTTTGCCATGGGTTATTCAGAGTATGTGATCAGTCAAGGAAGTACTCAATTATTAAATCGTACTAAAGCAAATAAATTAATCGAGCATGGCGCAATCAAACGTACATCTAAAAATACGCAAGCCACATCATGGTTGGGTGCCCCACTCATTTCAGAAAATGGCGTGATTGGCATTATTGCTTGCCAGTCTTATGGTAATACATATTCATTTAAAGCTGATGATGTTGACCTTATTAATTTTGTATCACAACAAATCGCAAATGTGTTGCAAAAACATTTAACTATGGCTGAACTTGAACTAAGTCATGATCAGCTTGAACTGCGTGTTACCCAAAAAACACAAGAGTTACAACGTAGTAATCATTTTTTACAGCTACAGATAGAAGAAAGAAAGAAAATTGAATTACAACTATATCATGATGCCCATCATGATCCATTAACGGGATTAGCTAACCGTAGCCTATTTATGTCTCGACTTGAACAAACACTTAATCAGCATTTAAGACACCCACAACCAGGCTTTGCAGTTTTATTTATAGACTTAGATAACTTTAAAGAAATAAATGATAATTTAGGACATCAAGTTGGCGATGCATTTTTAATTCATATTGCCAAAACGCTAGGGTTCTGCATTCGAGAACATGATTTATTAGCTCGCTTAGGAGGTGATGAATTTGTAATTTTACTCACTCATATTTATCAGGCTTACGAAGCACAAGAAGTAGCTGAACGCATCATTGATTCTTTATCTCGTCCATTTAAAGACAATAATAATGTGATTAATTCAGGTGCCAGTATCGGTATAACCTGTAGTGATCAAGGATATAAGCATACCGATGATATAATGAAAAATGCCGATTCTGCTATGTATCAATCAAAAAAGAGTGGTCGTGGTCGATATGCTTTTTATCAAAGTTATCACAACAATAATAACGAACAAGAATCCTATCGTTTAAACGAATTTGATACCAGTGAAATTTATTTTAAAGCCAGTGCGATTATAGATCTTCACACTGAAAACCATATAGCCTGCCTGATCGATAGATTTTGGTTTCATCCAACATTTGGCAAAATGAAATTTGGCCAAATCAAAAAGTATATACCAAAAAGTGTTGATTTCCATAAAATTGAAATTTCATTATTACCCAAAATCAGTGAGTTTATTCAATGTAAACATGCCATTTTAGTACGCTGTAGCATTGAACTTTTAAATAATGAATATTTCAATGCGTTAATCACTGAACTTGAAGAGTTAAACATCACACATAGATTATGTTTATTATTTAATGAAACTGATTTACGCCACATCTGCAACAATAATAAAAATAATATTACAAAGTTACAAAGTTTGGGTATAAAAATGGGTTTAGACGATTATGGCCATACACGATGTGATTTAAGTATTTTAACCCAATATCAATTTGAGTTTATTTTACTCAGCACTTTAATGTGTAAAAAAATAATTAAAGACGAAGGTTACCAGCTGCAATTACAAGGTGTGCTAGCTGTTGCAAATCTTACTCAGACCTCTGTTATTGCCAGAGGCCCAAGCATTCTTAATTATCAAAAATCACTAAAGAAATATGGTATTTCTCTCTATTCAAGTCAATATGAATATATTCATCATAAAGCTAAAAATATAGAAAACGTCTATTCATAATATTATTTTTTAAGCATAGCTCTGAGGCCTGCAACTTTAGATTGGCCTTTTTCCATCCTCTCTGATTGTGTTGTTGGCTGCTTTCTAGATTCATAGGCTAAATCATCTTGAGGCAATTCTTGTACAAAACGACTTAGCTCTGTAGTAGAAGTTTCACCATATTGACGACGTGTTTTAGCGTAGGTAAATATGAGTTCCTGTTGTGCACGTGTAATACCTACATAAGCTAGACGTCGTTCTTCTTCAATATTCTCTTCGTCAATACTTACTTGGTGTGGTAATAAACCTTCTTCCATGCCCACCATAAACACATAAGGGTATTCCAAACCTTTTGAAGCATGTAAAGTTAGCAGTTGTACTGCATCGCTTTCTTCTTCATCCTCATTACGCTCCATCATATCCCTTAAGGTTAACTTAGTAACTACTTCAGCTAAGGTCATAGGCGGATTTTCATCATTGCCAATCAACATATCTGTGATCCATTTGTAGAGCTCAGATACATTCTTCATTCTCATCTCAGCCGCTTTACCACTTGGTGATGATTCGTATAAATAATCTTCATAATCGATTTGATGGATCATGGCTTTTACAGCTTCTAAGGTATCGCCTCTGACTGTATTATCAGATAACTCAACAACCCAGCGACCAAAGCCCTGCAACGCATTAAAACCACGGCCAGATAAACGATTTGTTAACTCAGAATCAAAGCATGCTTCAAATAAGCTGATATGCTTTTCATTTGCCAGAGTACCTAACTTTTCAAGGGTTACCGTACCAATTTCACGCCTTGGTGTATTAACAATACGTAAAAATGCATTATCATCATCTTGGTTAACCAAAAGCCTTAAATAAGCCATAATATCTTTAATTTCAGCGCGTGCAAAAAATGACATGCCACCGCTTATTTTGTAAGGAATCCGGTTAGCCATTAAACCTTTTTCAAAGATACGCGCTTGATGATTACCACGGTATAAAATAGCGTAATCTTTATAGTTAGTACGCTGCATAAATTTATGTGAGATGATTTCAGCTACAACACGCTCTGCTTCATGTTCTTCATCACGGGTGCCAATCACTTTTATTTGTTCGCCATATGCCAGCTCACTAAATAACTTTTTATCAAAAACATGCGGGTTGTTATCAATCAAAATATTGGCTGATTTTAATATACGCTGATAACTACGGTAATTTTGCTCAAGCTTGATAAGCCTAAGAGAAGGAAAGTCTTTACTTAATAAAACAAGATTTTGGGGTTTAGCACCACGCCATGAGTAAATAGATTGATCGTCATCACCTACCACAGTAAAACAAGCTCGCTTACCCACTAAATATTTTACTAATTGGTATTGGCTTGTATTAGTATCTTGATACTCATCCACTAATAAGTAGCGAAATCTATTTTGCCAACGCAACGTTACTTCAGGAAATTTGGCTAAAAGTAACGTTGGGATCATAATCAAATCATCAAAATCTAATGCATTATAAGCACGTAACTGAATTTGATAACGCTCATAAAGCTGCGCAAATAATACTTTTTGCGGCTCCCTTGCTTCAGCAATAGCTTGCTTAGGAATAATAAGTTCATTCTTCCAATTTGAAATCTGCATTTTAAGCAGATTTAATTGTTCTTTATCTTTTTTAAGTTCTTTTTCAGTTAAATCATTTAATAATTGATTGGTATCTTGATCATCTAATAAAGAAAAACCCGACTTAAATCCCAAAGTTTTAATTTCTTTTTTTATGATCTCTAAACCTAATGTATGAAAGGTTGAGATCCAAATGCCTTTAGACTCTTGTTTACCTAGAGTTTGTTTTAACCTTTCCTTCATTTCTTTAGCAGCTTTATTTGTAAAAGTTACCGCAGCTATATTTCGTGCTTTGTAGTCACATTTTTGAATCAAATATGCAATTTTATTTATAATTACACGTGTTTTACCTGAGCCGGCACCGGCTAAAACTAAGCATGGTCCACTAATATATTTTACAGCTTCATCTTGCTTTGGATTCATTTGCATAGTGAACAAAATTCCTGAACGATTATCTAAAAAGAAATGAAAAAATAAGAAGCGAGATTTTATCAAATTAACTATTAAAATACTGCTCTCATGGGTACCATATAACAAAATATGTATTGGCTAGATTAGCTGACTAAAATAATTCAAGGTTCAAGCAGATGATAAACCCTAAAAAGATTGAAGAAATTGCCAAGCAAATTACTGAAAATATGCCTCAAGGCGTTAAAAATATCGCTGAAACGGTAGAAAGCAAAACTAAGCAAGTTTTACAGAGTAAACTATCACAAATGGATTTTGTTTCTCGCGAAGAATTTGAAATACAAACACAAGTTCTGATCCGCACTCGTGAAAAACTAACAACACTTGAAGAAAAAGTATCTCAGCTTGAAGCTATCTTAGCTGAAAAAGAATAATGTATATTTGCTGGGCTAAACTTATAAATTTAGCCCAGATAAAGTATTAAATTAGAAATAAAAATCAATCGTTAAATACCAAGCATCAAAATCACCTTCATGGATCATCATATCTCTGTCTATCCAACCATCTTGAGTTAAGTATTCTAAATATATCCAACCAGGACCATAATCATAACTTATACCTGGCGCATAAGCCGTTATCGTATCTGCACTATTGCCCAATGTATCTGGTTTAGCCCAAGTCGCATCAAAGATAAAATTCCATTCATTCATTTGATAACTAAACTCAAATCCATAACGCGTATTTTCAATAATATCAACTAAATTTGCTTGCGAAGCATAAGCTTGTGGTAACTCTCTTTGACCATCAATATATTCAGCCTTGATATAAAAGTTATCAAATTTCCCGTGATAATAAGCACTCCATGCTTGATGATCGCCCGTTAAGTCATTTTCAGGAGATATTAAATCCTGTAACTTACCACTTTGACCAGATAGGCCTAAAATATGTCTTTCAGTCATTGGGATTTTTACATCTGCAACAAAAGTTTTCACCTTACGGTAAGTGGTACTACTACCCCAATGTTTATTATCATCGGTTGAATCGGTAGATGTTTCACCCCAATCATCAGCATGAAAATAAGCAAGTTGGTAATCAAACAGTTCGGTTTGAGCCATTAACTTTAAACCCACATCCATTTGATCTCCATAGGCAGCTTGAAACATATCACCCGGCCAAAAATTGGCAGTTTTCCATGCAAAAGGTACCTGAGATTTCCCCACGATTAGTTTATAATTTTCAGATAAATCAAAACCAACCCAAGCTTTGTGTAATGTAGAGTTATCTCCAGAAGCATTATTTTCAGAATCTGTAAATGCACCATTACCAATTCTAAATTCAGCCGAGTATGACCAATTACCTTTACCTTCAGGTGCTTCGCCATCAATATATAAAATTAACGCTTCATCAGAGATATCCCCTACTGTATTTTTATCTCTTTCATTATCCTCTATATAACTATAGTTGAACCAAACTCCGCCCGATATTGCAGGTGAAGCAAAGCATTTCCCGCTCAATATAAGTATTATAAAAAAAAAGATGGTCGAATATTTGTTCATTACTTGTTCCTCAGGCAACTAATTACTGCAAGTGTAGTAATAGCTTCAAAATATATCTAACAATTATAACTATAAGTTGATGATTCTTCTTCTAGAATCTATATTTACTGCAATATTAAACTTATGCTGAGTACCTTTATGACTATATCTCAAAAGCTAATAGCGGCTTTTATTGCAACAATCACACTGCCTTTGTTGGTTATTTCTATTTTGATGGTAAGTCAAACTAGAGAGCAAGCTTATGAGAATATGCAAGATGCGAATACAAGAGAAGTTTCACAAATTGATAACGCTATAAATTTGTTTTTTGGTGAAATTGAAAAAAATGTAAATTACTTATCCCATCACTCACATGTCACGTCAGGTGCCTCAGGTATAGAAACTTATTTAGATAATACAAACGCCACAACTATAGACCCAACAAATAATGACCCAATAGAAGCAAATATTTATAAATTATTTACAGAATTTGGCGAGTCTCATGATGGTATTTCATATATTTATATGGGTAATCTAGAAGGTGGATATACACAATGGCCTAATGGTAGTGTTGGCGCTAATTATGACCCTAGGTCTAGACCTTGGTTTAAAACGGGCATGCAAGCAGATGGCACAACTGTGAGAACAAAAGCTTATTACTGGGAGCCTGATGATGCCGTTATTGTATCAACAGTAAAAGCAATTAAATCAGCTAATGGGGAATCATTTGGCGTAACAGGAATGGATGTTAGCCTTAAAGGCTTAACTGAAATGGTTTCAAAAATAAAATTAGGGGAAACCGGATATCTAATGCTGGTTGAAGATACCGGCACCATACTTGTTGACCCTAAACATACCAAAAATAATTTTAAACCACTTAATGAAGTGAGTAATGGTTTATATAAACAATTATCAAAGCTCAGTAGCGGACAAGTTGAAATTGAGATTAATAACCAAACTTATTTAGCAAATATATATACATCTCAAAAGCTTGGTTGGAAGTTTATTGGCTTACTTAAAACCAGTGAGGTACTAGCATCTGCAAACAAAATGGCAACCACTATCATAGTTATCAGCCTGATTTTAATTGGTTTATTTTCAACTGGGGCAATTTATTTAGCACGTTTAATCTCTAAGCCTATTATTGAAGTAACCGATGGCTTAGAACTTATTTCTCAAGGTGGTGGCGACTTAACTCAAAGACTAACAATACGTACAGGGGATGAAACAGGAAAGCTAGCGCATAGCTTTAATTTATTTTTAACTTCAATCGCCAATTTAGTTAAAGAAATCAATGATACGTCTCATAATGTAAATGGTTCTGCAGATCAGTCTTCTAGTTTATCACTCACTTTAAATGATTCAATTCAATTACAGCAGCAAGCACTTGAACAAGCAGCTACTGCTGTAAATGAAATGGCAGCTACGGCAAATGAAGTTGCTTCAAGTTGCGCTAATGCAGCTGACTCTGCTAATGCGTCAAAACAAGCTTCTGATGACGGTCAAAAAATCATTGAAAAATCTGTTGCTAGCGTTAGCTCATTAAGCGAAACAATAAGAAGTGCAGCAGATGACATTCAGCATCTAGATATAGAAAGCCAAAATATTACCTCCATATTAGATGTTATAAGAGGTATTGCTGAACAAACTAATTTACTGGCACTCAACGCAGCTATAGAAGCCGCTAGAGCAGGAGAACAAGGCAGAGGGTTTTCAGTTGTTGCAGATGAAGTAAGAGCCTTGTCACAACGTACTTCAGAATCAACCGAAGAAATATCAGTTCAACTTGGTAAATTACGTAATATGACACAAAGTGTGTCTAAAGAAATGAATGACAGTTTAGCTAAATCAGGCGAAACAGTCGATCTCACAACTGCAGCAAAAGATGCATTTATTAGCATTACAGACTCAGTCGATATGATAAGCAATATGAATACACAAATTGCAACTGCAGCTGAAGAACAACAACATGTTGCAGAAGATATCAGCCGTAATGTAGTAGAAATTAAAAATGTAGCCGATGAGGTTGCTGATGTAGCGACAACAGCAAATGATAATGCTGAGCATCTATCAGGTTTATCATCAAATCTAACTTCACTTGTAGGTAAGTTTAAAACTTAATTCTTTTTATTAAAGCATTAAGCTTAAATTCAGATTGGCTTTTTTTATGTCAAAATATTTAATACCAATTGTATTAAGTAAGTTCCCATTCAGAGCCTTTGGGGGTTTTCAATTCTAGGCATGTTATCGCAGTAATGGTTACTCCCTTAAAAGATAACATAACAACGAAGTGTAAACCCCAGAGGATCCTGTAAGGCGGGTTTAAAAGCGATTTATACTGCGTTAAATAATTTTGAAATAGAATAACTATGACTTCAATTATTTGCCTTGTCTAAAGCGCTTTTAATTCCCGCTGAATGAGAAGTTAATTAGTACAATTGCTATAACACTAGCGTTCAAATACTTCTTTTGTTGCTTGCTGATAAATACTTAAAAGCTCTTTACTGTTAGTTGTACAAGAGTTCAGATCACTTAAATGACCATCTTTTAAGCCATAAATCCAACCATGTACTGTTAATTCTTGGCCTCGATCCCATGCATCTTGCACAATAGAAGTTTGGCTAACATTTTTAACTTGCTCAATCACGTTTAGCTCACATAAAGTATCTACACGTTTTTCGTAGTCTTCAATTTCATTTAATTGCTCAGTATGCTTTTCTTTTACATCTACAACATGTCTTAACCAATTATCAATTAAACCTAACTTTGCACCATCAAGAGCAGCTTTTACACCACCACAGGCGTAGTGACCTACAACCATGATATGCTTTACTTTTAAAACTTCTACAGCATACTGCATTACAGATAAACAGTTATGGTCAGTATGAACTACCACATTTGCTACATTTCTATGAACAAATAATTCACCTGGTAATAACCCTACAATTTCATTTGCCGGTACACGTGAGTCTGAGCAACCTATCCATAAATAATCTGGATTTTGCTGCATTGAAAGTACTTTGAAAAACTCAGGGTTGTCTTTAGTTGTTTGACAGGCCCAGTGTCGATTATTATCAAATAGATTTTTTAAATGTTTCATTGCGTCCCTTGGTAATACAATATAGTTAAATTTTATGTGCGCGTATTAATATATTTCTTGGTGTCACTTGCTTATTGCAGAATTCATTCACTACAACATCATAGCCATGTTGCTGTAAATACAAAACACGATCTAAAATCAGCCAAATTTCAATTGGCCTTCTAAACAAATGGCGTATTAATTCAATTTTTTCAGTTATTTTTTTTCTCGCTTTACCTTTCTGGTAGTAATTTTCGAAATCAATATCCTGAGGTAAATCTAAAGATTTTTTTTCTGCGGCCCATATGCAAAATGCTTCAAAATTAGTAGAAAACATACTTTTACTAACCGAAGGTACACTAATATATTTATCTGTACCTGTTACATCTCGCATCAACTGATCAAAGCCTAAACGCCACTCTACCTCAAGGGTACGCTTTTGCGTGATCCGATCAGCTGCAGTAACCGTTTCTTGTAATGCAAGTTTTAGATCATAATTAGATAAGTTTAGCTCACTATTTAAACCTTCATTGCTCATTGCTTGGTATTGATTTGACTCTTGCATTAAGTGATAACAACAAGGTGATAAAGACAGTTTTTGTGTTTTAGAAGAAACAGCTTGCCTCATCAAAGTTTGATGTAATTGACCACAAGCATGTAATGCTACAGCATGTTGTTCTTGTTTAATCTGTTGTGATAGATCATCTTGCAACACATCAGCTTGGGTAAAATTGATATTCATATCATATTTTTTTGCCAATGCTGTACCTTGCTCACATAAGTGAGGCTGGATCTCAACGCTATGTACTTTTTTAGTACCTTTAAAAGCCAACATACGGCCTAAATGCCCCTTACCGGCACACCATTCAAGTACAGGTAATTCCGTTTCATCAACAGCTGCAACAAATGATTTTAATTGTGCGAGTTTCCGGCCTTTAATACCTGCTTCGAGCCAAAATGGAAATTCCACTTCTTTTGTAACCATTGAAAAAATATCTATAAGCGTTTTTAATTCAGCTAGTTGCGGGATCACATCAGAAAAGTATTCATAAGATAAATCAGGATTTTGTTCTAATTCTAATAATTGTGCTGAGCTTAAACTATTAAGCTTATCAAGTAGTTGCGGCCACGGCAGTTCATTTTGAGAAAAAGCAAGTAATTGCCAATATTGACGAGTCGAAACTAAAATCTGGTCTAACTGTTGAAAATGAGCAAGGTAATTCATAAAACGACATAACAAAAAACGATGCCTAATTATAGCAGCGATAGCAAGCATATGATCACTTTTTAAGAATTAAAGATTTCTTAAATCTAAGGTAAATATTGCAATAAATAACAGTTAAATATCATCTATTTTTTACCTTAAAACCAGTATATTCAATTTCTCTAGTGGAAAATCTTACTTAATGGTAAATTTATCAATACTCGACTTAGGTTTTGCTGTAATTATGTATTTATCATTTATAGACATTTTTGATTTGTTTTTTAGGTTTGCCATTATAGGGCAGTTTTTTTTAGTGTCTGTAATTTACTTAGCCAAAAACATCACCTTTAAGTCGCAATTGGTTATCACTTTAATGATTTGTGCCAGTGCCTATTTATTATTAACACCGCAAATACCCAACCACCATTATGGTTATTTTAGAGGCGTATTACTCTTTTTTACTGATTTAATGCCTTATGTTTTATGGTTTTATGCTTGCTCTCTATTAGATGATGATTTCCATCCTAAAAATTGGCATATCGCTATTCAAACAAGCTTAATTGCTGCTATTTTATGGTTGTTATACTTTTTCATATACTTACAAGGCAATGGTGCCTTCCATCAAATAAACCACGCCATTGAAGCTGTTGTTTTAGTCCATATCATTTACCTAGTATTAAAAGATATTAATGATGACCTCATAGATAAACGTCGCAAGATTCGCATGTTTATTGTGTTATTGACTACTTTTTACGGTTCTATTTTAGTGCTGTTTGAACTTACAAAAAGTGATTTTGTTCACACTTCTATTTTTAGCTTAGCCAACTCAGCTTTAATATTTATTGGTACCAATATTTTTTATCTGGTTTTATTAAAACAATATAAATCTCAGCAAGACATACAAAATACTCATATTGTAGAACCAGAAGAAATTAAAAATAATCAGCCCAAAACAATCAATCTATTTCAAGCTGAGTTAGATAAACTAAATTTATTTATTGAAGAAGAAAAGTTTACTGAAACAAATTTAACTATAAAAAAGTTAGCCATAATTTTAGTTATTCCGGAACATCAATTAAGAGAATTAATAAACCAAGAATTAGGATTTAAGAATTTTTCCTCTTTTTTAAATAGCCACCGCATTCCTGCTGCTTGCGCTCAATTTAAAGATCTCAACAATATCAGAAAGCCTATTTTAAGCATTGCCTTAGATTTGGGCTATGGCTCCATAGGACCATTTAATCGTGCTTTTAAAGATATTATGGGTATGACACCTACTGAATACAAAAAACAGTGTAACTGATGCTAAGTTAACTACAGACCAGTAAAATAGGCTTATCAAAAATAAAATACTCATAGCGATTTTAAAAATGACAAGGTTTTTTCAAAATCGGCTAGACCTTTTTACCTCAATAATGAAATGCTCCAATCCAAGATGAATATATAGTTCATCTCGAGATTCTATAATGAATAAAGGAGCTTCATTTGAAACATTTACTTAATTTTATACTGTTAACTTTATTACCTTTGACTTTTTTGCCTCAAGCAAAAGCGAATCATAATAGTAACAATGCCGTTCAAAAACTTATAAATATAAACTCAGGTTCTGGTAACTTTAAAATCAGAGGCGGCTACAATCATGAGGACGATAAACTCAATATTTATTATCATAAACCCAAAGCGTTTAATGCCAATTCACAAGTTTTAATTGTGATCCCTGGCGCTGGTCGCAATGCTGATGATTATCGAGATTCTTGGGTGGAGGCTGCTGAAAAATATAATGTATTAATTCTTTCTCCATCTTATAGTGAAAAAGATTATGATTTTTCAAATTATCATATGGCAGGTTTAATCAATAACTTTAAATTTAATAAAAAGCCTAGAAAAGAAAAATACAATAATCGTTATGTACTAAAAATTGATGATGAAGATATCAGTTATGATGCTTATAACAATTCAAAGAGCTTAATTTTTAGTGATTTTGACAGACTTTTTGATATCGCTATTAAAAAGTTAGGCACAAATCAAAGTCAGTATGATATTTTTGGGCATTCTGCAGGCGGTCAAATTGCACATAGACTTGCTTTATTTAAACCCAATACCAAAGTTAACCGTATCTTGGCATCAAACTCAGGTTCATATACAGCGCCAGTTTTTGAAACTAAGCTCCCCTTTGGAATTCAAGATGCGAAATTATCAGATGAGCATTTAAAACATGCCTTTAAAGAGAAGTTAACTTTATTTATTGGTGAATTGGATAATGAAAATGGCACAGGCGGCACCTTATTACATTCACCTACGGTGAACAAACAAGGTTTACATCGCTATGCACGTGCTCAGTACTTTTATAAAACAGCAAAAAAAGCGGCTAAAAATTTAAACACTCCAATTAACTGGCAGTTAAAAATCATTCCTAATATTGGCCATAATTATAGATTAATGGGAAAAGCTGCTGCAGAGCATTTATATGCAAACTTATAAAGTTATATAAAACATATGTGTAACAGGTGAGCCTTAGCTCACCTTCAATAAAAATTTTAGGTTATTCATGTTAAAAAAATTAATCGTAATCCTTAGTATCCTATTTAGTGGGCTTAGCATTGCCAATATAGCAGCTAAAACAAAACAGCTAGATCAAGCATTAACTCACCTTCAATAAAAATTTTAGGTTATTCATGTTAAAAAAATTAATCGTAATCCTTAGTATCCTATTTAGTGGGCTTAGCATTGCCAATATAGCAGCTAAAACAAAACAGCTAGATCAAGCATTAACTACTATTAGTGAATCTCATAATATCCCAGCGCTTTCAGTTGCTGTAATAGATAAAGGCAAGTATTTTTATACCGGAGGTTTTGGAGTTCAAGACAATTCTGAGCCAGTTACAGAGCATACATTATTTAGAATCGCCTCTATTACCAAACTATTTACCGCCCAAGCAATTATGCAGCTTGTAGAAAAAAACAAAGTTAAATTAGATGATGATGTCGCTAAATATATAAATTTGTTATCTGATAAAAACATCAAAATAAGAGATCTGCTTACACATACTTCAGGCCTAAAGGATGTAATAAAACCTATCTCTTTAGCAGAAAATCGTAACTTTGATACATATCTTAAACAAAGCTTGGCACTTAACAGCGAACACGATAATAGAAGCTTTAATTACGCAGATCTTAATTTTAATATATTAGGTAAAGTAATTGAGATCGCCTCAAACACAACTTATAACAATTATGTTCAAGTGAATATATTGCAAAAACTAGGTCTATCCCAATCAGGCTTTAAACTTAGCACCAATGACTTAACGCCTGATGCTCAACCTAGCTATAACTATGGATTGGTAGTTAACGCACCAACAAGACCTTACGATATTAGCTACTTTCCTAGTGAAGGGCTTATTTCATCAGTTGATGAATTATCAAAATGGCTTTTAAGCACTTTAAATCAAGATGCGAAGTTGCTACAAAAAAGCGCATTTAAAGAAATGCTCACCCCTCTAAGAAAAACAAACTGGGGAAAAATAGAAATGGGTTTAGGCTGGCAAGTCTACACAAAAAACGACATATCAGTTGCCCAACACGCAGGCTCTATTACCGGGTATAAATCTTTATTAATCACTTATCCCGAAACCAAACGTGCCATTATTATATTAGCTAACGCTAAAAATGTGCCTAGATGGCAAATAGCTAAAGTTATCAATCATATTCTTGACGATAAGCCATATGAACTCCCTAACTCAGAACAAGGTAAATATAAAACATATATTTTACTTTCGTGTTTCGCTCTATTATTGATTGTAGCCAGCTTAATACTAAAGATTACTCGTCGAAAAAGTCTATAAACGAATAATTATGACTTTAATAACTAAACAGACAATCTAAAATAGCCCATTTTAATGGGCTACTGGAACAACTTCTATTTAGTCTTTCAATAATTTATTCAGGTCCTCTAGCATTCTTTCGTCTCCCATTGTATTTTCAAGAATCGATTTTACTTTTGGGTCTTCAGTATTTTCATAAAGATGTAATAAGTTTTGAGCTATTTTCTTTTGTTTAGTAGGATTTGAACCAGATTGAAAGTATTGAGACATTAACCCCTCAGCTGCAAGGCTTTTTACATAATCATTCGGTTCTTGCTCGAGCATTTTTGCAAATGATTGTGACAATCTTTCATCTACTAGAGGTGCTCTTGAAACTAGCTCTAGCGCTTGTAATCGCAGATTTTCATCTTGCATATTGTTTGTCATATCTAAAATGGCTTCAACAGCCTGATAATCATATTGTTCCAAGTTTTTTTTGTTAAGAATATACATATTCATCTGTAATTGGCTAATTGCAGCCAGACGCTCTGCAGCAGGCAAATTATCATTTAATACTTTTAGCTTTAATTCATTACTCACTTGATTTGCAAATTCAGAATCAGTTTTGATTCTTAACTCATAGTCTTTAGGCAGATCCTCGTAAACACTATATACTGGGTTTTCAGCCTTCAACTCATCCATTTCTTTTTGTTTG
This sequence comes from Pseudoalteromonas sp. '520P1 No. 423', assembly GCF_001269985.1. Classification (NCBI taxonomy): domain Bacteria; kingdom Pseudomonadati; phylum Pseudomonadota; class Gammaproteobacteria; order Alteromonadales; family Pseudoalteromonadaceae; genus Pseudoalteromonas; species Pseudoalteromonas sp. '520P1 No. 423'. The sequence continues at coordinate 92,429 of NZ_BBZB01000001.1, forward strand.
TGCTTTTCAATCAGAGAAAAAACAACTGTCTCTAACGCTTGTCGAGAATGCTCCAAAGGCATAGTGGTGTCTTCTCTAGAAAAAGAGCTAAGACGCGTTTCTAATTTAACTATTCGCTCTAACAAGTATTGAACCTCAATATCACTGCTTTTTACTTCAGGTTCACTCAGAGCGATTGATTGTTTATTACTGTACGTACCTGTTGGTTCTTTTATAACATCAGTTATTATGGAATTTTGTTGAATTAAATTCATTCCAGAAAATACCAAAGCGAGTATAGAGCAAAAAAGAGCGAGATTGAGTTTAAAAGAAGACATAATAACCTTAGCTTATTATAAAAACTTGGATTCTACTGCTTCAAATAAAAATTACTGTAAGAAAGTGTTTGTTATTCAAAAAGAGGTAGCTCACGATAAAATATCACGTGAGCTTTATACTTAACTAAAATTAAGCTTTATGATTTGCAGCTAAAAATCTTTGATAACAAGGGTTATCAGTTTCTTCTTGATAAACATAAGCTAATTTATCTAAGTGTTGCTTAAATTCGGCCATATCCTGATCTGTAACTTCAAATGCAGCCAATACATTACCTATAGCTGAACCGTGATTTCGATAATGAAATAAGCTGATATTCCAATTAGCACCCAGCGTATCTAAAAAGCGCTCTAAAGCACCTGGATGTTCAGGAAACTCAAACCTAAATAACTTTTCAGTTAATGGGCTACAAGGCTTACCACCCACCATATAACGGATATGTAGCTTAGCTAACTCGTTATCAGATAAGTCAATAAAATTATATTCTTTAGAAGCTAATTGTGACTTCAACTCATCAAGTTCATCCTGGCCATTCCTCAGGCCTATGCCTACATAAATTTCAGCATCATTACTATTGTCATAACGATAGTTAAACTCAGTAATCGTTCTGCCATCTAATGCCTGGCAAAACTTTTTAAAGCTACCTTTTTCTTCATTAATAGTAACAGCTAAAAGTGCTTCATTTTTTTCACCAAGCGCAGTACGTTCAGCAACATAACGTAAGCGATCAAAGTTCAAGTTTGCACCCGATAACACCGCTGCTAGATTTTGGCCTTTTACACCGGTATCTAAACACCATTTTTTAAGCCCTGCTAATGCTAAGCCACCAGATGGTTCTGCAACAGCACGCGTAGATACAAAAATATCTTGCATTGCTGCACATATTTCATCACTTGATACGGTAATAACTTTATCGCAAAACTGCTGCGCTAATCTAAATGTTTCAGTGCCTATCACCTTTACTGCGACACCATCTGCAAAACTACCAACACGATCAAGTTCTACTGGTTTACCCGCTTTTAATGCGGCTTCTAAACACGCACTTTCTTGAAACTCTACGCCTATTACCTGTATTTCAGGATTAAGTGATTTGATATAAACAGCCATACCAGCCAATAAACCACCGCCACCAACCGGAATAAATACCGCATCTAAGTTTGGTAATTGCTGCATAAGTTCACGTGCAATGGTGCCTTGTCCTACGATGACATCAGGGTCATCAAATGGTGGAACAAAGATAGCGCCCTCTTTTTCAGCCAGTTCTTTTGCATAAGCATTTGCAGCATCAAAATGATGACCATGTAAAATGACTTCACCACCTAAACTTCTTACTGCATTCACTTTTATATCAGGCGTGGTATCTGGCATCACGATCGCTGCGGTATGACCTAAGTGACTTGCACTTAATGCAACACCTTGTGCATGATTACCCGCTGAAGCTGTGACTACTTTAGAGTTAGCAGGTAATTTTTTTAGCTTATGAAAAGCACCACGTAGTTTAAATGAATAAACAGGTTGCTGATCTTCACGTTTAAGCCAAATTTTGTTTTCTAACTTTTTTTCAAGGCTGGTAACTGGGCTAACGTCAGTCAATTTAGCTAATGGCGCCATATTGGCTTGGATGATAGCTCTGAAATAATCTAATTCTTTACTGACCATATTACATTCCTACAGTTTGAATGACGCGAGTCATTCAAACTTAAATTCTATTTTTCTATTCGCTAGACAAGCTTGTCTAACTTAGCCAAATCTCTTACCGCACCTTTATCTGCACTTGTAACAAGTAGCGAATACGCTTTTAATGCAGGGCTTACAACACGGTTTCTATCAACTGGCTTATAAGCATCTTTACCTCTAGCGTCTTGTTTTTCACGGCGGGTCTTTAGCTCAGCATCAGAAATATCTATTGAAATACCGCGGTTAGGGATATCTATAATAATTGAATCGCCGTCTTCAACTAATGCAATTGCGCCACCAGCAGCAGCTTCTGGTGAAGCATGACCAATTGATAAACCAGATGTACCACCAGAGAAACGTCCATCAGTGATCAATGCACATTTTTCAGCTAAGCCCATAGATTTTAAATAACTTGTTGGATAAAGCATTTCTTGCATACCCGGTCCACCTTTAGGACCTTCATAGCGAATAACAACCACATCGCCAGCTTTAACTTCTTCATTTAGAATGCCATCAACAGCATCATCTTGTGATTCATATACTTTTGCTGGACCAGTAAAAGTCAACATATCATCAACGACACCGGCACTTTTAACAATACAGCCATCAACAGCAATATTTCCGTAAAGTGCACATAAACCGCCGTCTTGTCTGAATGCATGTTCTACACTACGAACACAGCCATTTTCACGGTCTATATCAAGCTCTGGCCAACGACATTCTTGGCTCATACCTTTGGTTGTACGAATACCTGCAGGACCTGCTTTATAAAACTTTTGCGCTTTAACGTTATCTGGGTTTGTTGCATCCCATTTATTGATTAAATCGCCAATGCTACCACCAGCAACATGCTCACAAGATAAATCAAGTAAACCCGCTTTACCTAACTCATTTAAAATACCCATAATACCACCAGCGCGATGCACATCTTCAATATGGTATTGTGGTGTTGCAGGTGCAACTTTGCATAAATAAGGTGTTTTAAGAGAAAGTGCATTGATATGTGTCATATCAAAATCAACACCTGCTTCTTGTGCGGCTGCTAATAAATGTAATACAGTATTTGATGAACCACCCATCGCAATATCTAGTGTCATAGCGTTTTCAAATGCAGCTCGACTGGCAATATTACGTGGTAATACAGCTTCATTATCTTTCTGATAATACTCACGACATAAATCTACGATACGAGCAGATGCATCTAGGTATAACTGCTTACGATCTTTATGCGTTGCTAAAGTAGTCCCGTTTCCTGGCAATGCTAAGCCTAAGCCTTCTAATAAACAGTTCATTGAATTTGCTGTAAACATGCCAGAACAAGAACCACATGTAGGACATGCAGAACGCTCCACTTGCTCCGATTGCTCATCACTTACAGTTGGATCTGCAGCTTGAACCATGGCATCTACTAAATCTAATTTCACATCAATAGATGCAAGCTTAGTTTTACCCGCTTCCATAGGTCCACCCGATACAAAAATCACAGGGATATTCAATCTAAATGCAGCAAGCATCATACCTGGCGTGATTTTGTCACAGTTTGAAATACATACCATAGCATCAGCACAATGGGCATTTACCATGTATTCAACTGAATCTGCAATCAAATCTCTAGAAGGTAAAGAATACAACATGCCACTGTGACCCATGGCAATACCATCATCTATCGCGATAGTATTAAACTCTTTTGGTACACCACCCGCTTCAGTGATTGCATCAGCTACTAGCTCACTTAACTGATTTAAATGTACGTGGCCTGGTACAAATTGGGTAAATGAATTTACAACCGCAATAATTGGTTTACCAAAATCCTTATCTGTCATACCTGTCGCACGCCATAATGCTCTTGCGCCTGCGCGTTTACGACCTTCAGTTGTAGTTGCACTTCTTAATTTAGCCATCATTTACCTCAATTTATTTCTGCAGCTATTTAGCTACATTTCCTCATTCCCAAAACTATTCTTTATTTCCACGCAATGGTTTTTATAAAGATGCGTAATAGATTTATTCGTTTATATATTCTAACCAACCATGCTTGTCATCAGATTGACCTTTTACTAAGTCAAAATAAGCTTGTTGTAATTCTTTTGTGATAGGCCCACGTTTACCGCTACCTACTTGAATTTTGTCTACGCTACGTACAGGAACTACTTCAGCTGCGGTACCTGTCATAAAGAACTCATCAGCTAAATATAATGCTTCACGAGCGATTGATTCCTCACGTACTTCATAACCACGCTCTCGTGCTAAAGTCATTAACGTATCACGCGTTAAGCCCGGTAAAATACATGCCGTTGTAGGTGGTGTGTAAAGTATGCCTTTCTTAATTACAAATAAGTTTTCGCCCGCACCTTCACTTAAATTACCATTGGTATCAAGTGCAATGCCTTCAACATAACCATTACGCTTAGCTTCACCTGAGATCAGCTGAGAAGATAAGTAGTTACCACCTGCTTTTGCTGCAGTAGGCATAGTATTAGGTGCTAAACGATTCCAAGATGAAATACATACATCTACACCATTTTCTAGGCTTTCATCACCCAAATATGCGCCCCACTCCATTGCCGCTACAGATACTTCGGCAAGATGAGATTTTGGATTTAAACCTAAGCCAACATTCCCTAAATAAGCAAAAGGGCGTAAATAAGCATTTGTTAAACCATTTTCTTTTACTGCGTCTTTACAAGCTTGTGTGATTTCTTCCAATGTATAAGGAATTTCCATACGATAAATTTTGGCTGAATCATATAAACGTTGAATATGATCAGTTAAACGAAAAATAGCTGGGCCCTTAGGTGTATCATACGCTCTGACACCTTCAAACACTGAACTACCGTAGTGAAGAGCATGACTCAATACACTTGTTGTAGCTTGTTCAGCTGGAACCATTTTACCGTTAAACCAAATTAAATCTGACATGACAAATACCCTTTATATTTAAAATTTATTAAATTGCTTGTTGGTGCGCTTGTTCTGCTAACTCTACATTATGAACATCAATTAATTTTGCTAGTTGCAATGTAAGTAAATGAATAGGACGATCACTATCTACTGTCATATTAACAAAGTACTTATCTTCAACAGCTTCTAAGTTCAGTTGTAATAAAGAAAAGCCACGGTGGCGTACAACACGTAAAAAACGCTCAACTGCAACACTTTGATTTTTTACTTCAACTTTTAATTGATGTTTCATTATTTCACCTCAGTTCCCATTTAATCTTTTCTGCACATGATGGAGTTAATAGCCAATACGTGCTCGTATCTTTCAGCTTATTTAACTTCTGTTACCATTTGATCATTAGCCGCACCAGGTGGAACAAGCGGCCAAACATTATCTTTATCATCTATGCAAGCATGTAGTATATAAGGACCTTTTGAATCTACTAATGCTTGAACTGCATCATCTACTTCACTTGCTTTAGTGATAGTTTGGCCTTTAATGCCAAACACGGCAGCTAAAGCCACAAAATCAGGATTATCAGAAAGGATAGTCTCACTATAGCGTTCTTCAAAAAACATTTGCTGCCACTGTCTTACCATGCCCAATCTTTGGTTATCTATTACAAGTATTTTTACTGGTAAGTTATTACGACGTATCGTTGCAAGCTCTTGTATATTCATCATGATAGAACCATCACCCGACACTGTGATAACAAAATCATCTGGGCGAGCAACTTGTACACCTATAGCAGCAGGTAAACCAAAGCCCATAGTACCTGCACCACCACTACTTAAATGGTTTTTAGGACTATTAAATTTCATATGTTGTGCCACCCACATTTGATGTTGGCCAACATCACAACACACCACGCCATTGCTAGGCATAGTTTGGCTTAATTTATTTAATAAGTAAGGTGCAAAAACAGTTTCGCCTGGATAATCATAGCGCCAAGCATGTTTTACCATCATTTCTTTTATATGTACTAACCAAGCTTCATTGGTTTTTGGATGCGCTAATAAAGGCAATGAATCATGTAAATCTGCAATTAAAGATGCCTCAGCAGGTTTACGTTTACCCACTTCAGCAGCATCTATATCTAAATGGATGATTTTTGCATTTGAAGCAAACTTGCTTAAGTTACCTGTAACACGATCATCAAAACGTGCACCTATACATACTAACAAGTCACATTCTTGCACAGCTAAATTAGCAGCTTGTCCACCATGCATACCTAACATGCCTAAATCATATTCATAGTCAGGTAATACTGAGCCTAACGCTTTTAAGGTAGATACAGCTGGCATATTGGTTTCATTTAAAAATGCCATTAATTTTTCTTGGGCGTCAGCAGCATGAACACCACCACCAACATAGGCTATTGGCATTTTAGCTTCTTTTAATAATTCGTTAGCTTTAGCTACTTCATTTAAGTCAACTTGAGGTTGATAATCTTCAGCGGCTAACCAAGGTTTAAAGTTAACTTGCGCTAATTGGATGTCTTTAGGGATATCAACTAAAACTGGTCCGGGGCGACCAGAAGTAGCAACGTGAATTGCCTCTTGTAAGATCTCAGCTAAGTCTTCAGCGCGTTCAACCATATAGCTATGCTTAGTGATGGCTAAAGACACACCTAAAACATCAACTTCTTGGAAGGCATCTGAGCCAATTGCAGCTGTTGGTACTTGACCTGTGATAGCCAATAATGGAATTGAATCCATCATAGCATCTGCGATAGAAGTCACTAAGTTTGTAGCACCAGGACCTGATGTTGCAAAACAAACACCTAATTTACCTGTGCTTCGGGTATAACCGATAGCAGAAAAACCAGCTGCTTGCTCATGACGTGTTAAATAATGCTTAACCGGTGCACCATATAGCGCATCGTAGATAGGCATAATAGCGCCACCTGGGTAACCAAATACGTCTTTTACACCATGTTTGGCTAATAACTCGATTAATAACTCTGCGCCTGTCATCCTCAATCCCAACCCTGTACTTAAAAAAATGCTAACTAAAAATTTACAACCTAAAAACAAAAAACCCCTCGAACCGGTAGGTGCGAGGGGTTTTAGTTATTCCTGCTTAAATTACAGCACTAACCCGCCCCCGCGGTGATAATAATCACCACGATAATAATAATTTTGACGAGAGAGTTAGCTGTATTAAACATTAATAAATAATCACTTTTTTTATAAAATTTACTTTTAAATTCGGTTAAAAATAAAGAAGTCTTAAATCTCAACTTTATTTACTGGCTAATTTTTAACTTTTTAATGGTGTTATGTCAAGATATAAATAATTTTAATTTCCACACCTAAAAGGATAATTTATTCCAATATAAAATAAAAAACGCCAATATAAGAAATAACTATTCAATGCATACAAAGATATTAAAATCAAAAAACCTTAATAGCCACAAAGCAATGCATATTCAGTTCTAATAAATTTACTTATAACTAAATCTTATATATTTAAACAATTACCCATTATTAAGTTTATTAATAGACATGTGGAGCCGTTTACTTAAAAATAACCTTTTAGATTATAAAATAACAAAAAGGACTTTTAATGAAGTTTTTATTAAAACTCACGCATATATTCACATTATTAATTTTAATATCGTTTAGTACTTCAATACTTGCATCACCTTCTCTTTGGTTAGTAGAAAAAGAAGGTTCACCATTTAATAAATCATATATATTTGGCACTGTTCATGTGGGTGATGCCAGCATGGCAAAACTGCCAAATAAAGTAATTTCAGCCATAAAAGAAACTGATGAAGTAATGGTCGAAGTGGATATTTCTAAATTCACACCTTTCGAAATCCAATCTAAAACAATGCCTTTTATGATGCTATCTGCAGGTAAGACATTAAAAACTGAGCTTAAAACCAAAAACTATCAGGCTATTGATAACTATTTCAAAAAGAAATCTATTGATATCAACCTATTTAACACAATGAAACCTTGGGCTGTGATGTTGATTATTACCCAAATGGAATATCAAAATGCAGGTTACAGCGAGAATAATGGTATAGATAAGCAAGTAATCGCTTTTGCTAATAAAAATAAAATCAAAGTAGGACAACTGGAAACCTTAGAGCAGCAAATGTCCATTTTTGGCAAGCTAGCACCGTATAATGATGTTATGGTTTCAGATACTTTTGAACAGTTAAATGATATGAACACTCACTTTGAAAGCTTAATTAATAGCTGGAAAAATGGGTCACTTGAAGACTTAAACACATACTATAAAGAAGTTTTCACTCAAGACGAATTTGGTAAATTAGGCGAAAAAGTAATGTTAGTTGATAGAAACCAAAATTGGTTAACACAATTGACTCCTAGATTTAAAAGTGAATCTTTATTTATCGCAGTTGGCGCATTACATTTAGCCTCTGAACAAGGTTTAATTCAACAGTTAAGAAACCAAGGTTTTAAAGTTACTAAAAAATAATTTATTTTTATTTAAACCCTTTTAAAAAATCCTGCGTCTAACTTATTAAACGGCTAGAAAAGCCCAGAAATAAGTTAGACAAAAGGAATAATAAAATGAAAAAGTTACTTATCGCATCAGGCATCATCGCATCTATATTAGCTACATCGGCTTTTGCTGACTCTCAAAAACGTATTGTAGAAAACTTAACCTTATCTACAGATCAAAGTTTAGATATAAAATTCCCAGTTGGCAGTGTTGATATTGAAATTGTTGATGGCGATCAACTTGAAATAGAAATTGAACTAAAGCCACAAGACTCTAAATGGAATAGCTGGTTTTCTTCAGATAAAGATTTGGGCAGCATAAAGCTAGATAAAAATATCAGTAACTCCCATGTCACATTAGAAATTGACGAAGATGATTTAAACCAAGAGTGGCATATTAAAGTACCTCGTTCAGCAGAGATTGATATTGACCTAGGTGTTGGCAGTGTTGAAATTGATAACTTATCAAATTCAGTTGAAGTTGATGTAGGTGTAGGCTCAGTTGTCATTGATACAGATACTAATGACTTTAAACGTATCGATTTAGAGTCTGGTGTAGGTGATACGCGCATTTCAGGGTTTTCAGGCGACTCAAGTCAAAAGCGTCAAATGGTAAGTTCTTCTAGTGCATACACAGGCTCAGGCTTATACCGCATAGAAGTAGAAGTTGGTGTAGGTGACGTAAAAGTAAGTAACTAACCCTTAACGCACAAATCTAGTTATCCAAAACTCCCAATAAAAAAAACCAGCATAAGCTGGTTTTTTGTTATTTAATTATCTAGACAAAAATATTAAAAGGTCTGTTTTTTACTTTAAGCTAGCTTAATTTATCAACTACTTAAAAATTTGTTATAACAAATAACAAAAAACCTCATTGACATGTAGACGTCTAAAATGTTTCAATTCACGCAATTAATGATTATTTAATTAATCATTAATTCCCCTATTCATAAGTTTATTGTTAAGTGAGTTTTCACTTTACGATAAATGATAGGGCTGGAAGAGGTGCGTTATTCAGGTAACAAGTTTTAGGAGAGCAAACTCCGATGAGAACTTGTGATGGGAATTAACGCCGAGAGATTTTTATTATTTGCTTTAATAAAATTTCGGGCGATTGGGTTGAATCCTAATTGACTGTCACCTAATGGTGGAGAGCTTCTGGTCTTAAAGAATTTAGGCTATTAGCCTTTTTCTTCTTAAGCCCATTGCTCTTCGAATTTAATATGTTCGATTGGTAAATACGGGCTCTCACCCAAAAACTACCACTCGAATATGATATGAGTTCGGTAGAGATGAACCAAAAATATAACTTAAATGACTATCCTTTATGGACTGCGCTAGTCACGCCTTTTGATGCTCAAGATAATATTGATTTTGCAACATTAGAAAATTTAGTTGCTGATCAGGTTGCTGCAAATAATGGCATTCTATTATTAGGCAGTACAGGTGAAGGCCTAGCGCTTACTTTAGACGAACATAAATCTATTGTTGAATTTGTATGTCAATTACAACCAAATGTGCCTTTAATGGCCGCAGTCGGTGGCAGTAACTTAAAACAACAACAAGAATGGGTTTCATACTGTAATCAACTGCCAATTGATTCATATTTACTTGGTTCTCCACTTTACGCTAAACCGGGCATTGTAGGACAAACTCAATGGTTTGATGCTTTATTATCGACTGCTAATTTCCCTTGTATGATCTATAACGTACCAGGGCGTAGTGCAGTTGAAGTTGAGCCTGAAGTAATTCAAAACCTATCTCATCATAAAAACTTATGGGCTATGAAAGAAGCCAGTGGTGACATTAGCAAATTTGAAAGTTTTAGAACTGCGGCTCCAGAATTATCTATTTTTAGCGGTGATGACGCCCTACTACCTTATTTCGCTCAAGCTGGCGCTAGAGGGTTAGTATCAGTTGCAGCAAATGCTTGGCCTGAACAAACGGCTGAATTTGTTCGTCGCGCATTGTTAGGTACATGCCCTAACCTTTTTCAAACATGGACTAAATCCGTAAATAGCTTATTTGCTGTGGCAAATCCAATTCCCGTAAAAGTATTAATGCAACAGCAAGGTCGTTTGCCTTTAGCTGATTTAAGACCGCCATTAACACATCTTGAATTAACCGACTTTTCAGCAATAAAACAAGCAAACTCAACAATTTTATCTTGGCAATAACAAAATTTTAGATTTAAGAATAGGTATATAAAAATGAACTGGTTAGAACTTTTAAATAATTTAGAAAACGGCACGGTACGCGCGGCAACTCAAGACGAAAATGGTCAATGGCATGCTAATGTTCAAGTTAAAAAAGGCATTTTAGAAGCTTTTAAAAATGGCTCTAACATTGAATTTCCAGGTGGCTTTGTAGATAAAGATAACTTAGCACCACGTGGTTTTTCAGCGCAAGATAATGTACGTATGGTTCCTGGTGGTTCAAGTGTACGCCGTGGTGCTCATGTTGCATCAGGTACTATCATCATGCCACCAGCCTATGTAAATATTGGTGCTTATGTTGGCGCGGGCACTATGGTTGATAGTAACGTACTTGTTGGTTCATGTGCACAAATAGGCGAAAACGTACATTTAAGTGCAGCTGTGCAAATTGGTGGTGTATTAGAGCCGATTGGTGCAAGCCCAGTTGTTGTTGAAGACGATGCATTTATTGGTGCTGGTTGTGTTTTAGTTGAGGGTGTTGTAATCAAAAAAGGTGCTGTATTAGCACCAGGTGTTCGTCTTTCAGCAACAATCCCTGTTTATGACTGTGTGAATGAACGTGTATTAGATAAAGGCGAAGCCATTCCTGAAAATGCAATTGTAATTCCAGGTTCTCGCCCATCTTCTAGCGAATGGGGTAAAGCACAAGGTTTAAGCATGTCATGTGCATTAATCGTGAAATACCGCGATGAGCAAAGCGACGCATCTTTAGAGTTAGAAGATATTTTAAGATAAGTGAAATTAGGATCATTATGAGTTTTTTGAGCACGCAAGTTCGCCAACATATCGATACCATAAGTAAAAATGAGCCTTACCCATTTTTTACTTATGATTTAGATGGTTTAGCTGAACATTTACAAAACCTAACCTCATCGATCAGTGATTCAGGTATAAAGTTATGGTATGCAGTTAAAGCTAACCCGCTTTCTTCCATCATTAAAACGATAAATAAATCTGGTTTTAATTTTGATGTTGCAAGCAGTGGCGAATTAAAACAAGTACTCAAACAAGGTATAGATCCTAATCGTGTTCTTAATACTGGCCCAGCCAAAAGCAAACGCCAAATTAATGAGTTTATTAATTTAGGCGTACGCACATTTGTTGCTGAGAGCCTTAACCAAGTAGCTTGGTTGAATGAAGAAGCTACAGCACAAGAAGTTGAGCTAAACATATTACTAAGAGTGCAGCTACGCTGGCCTGAAGGTGAAAAAAATCCATTAGGTGGCGATAGCTTAACGCCATTTGGTTTAGGGTGTGAGCAATGGCAAGCACTTAATATTGCTGATTACGCACAGCTGAACTTTACTGGTTTACATATTTTTCAGTGGGGCAATATGCTCAGCACTGAAAAATTAGCTGATTTATGGTCACAGATGGTTGCACCTTTACAGCAATTAGCCACAGATTTAGGTTTTAAATTAAAAACGCTCGATTTAGGCGGTGGTTTAGGTATTCCTTATACTGAAAAAGATCAACAATTACATTGGCCTGAATTAATCGAAGCGCTGAGCCTTATCAAAAAAAATGCAGCCGTTGAACAACTTTGGATGGAGCTAGGTCGTTATGCTGTGGGTGAATACGGTTATTACGCCAACCCTGTGGTCGAGCAAAAGCAAAACTACGGTGTAGACCAACTCATTATGGCTGGCGGTATTAACCACATTTTACGTCCAGCAGTGACATATCAAGATTTCCCGGCATTATTATTAAGGAAATCTAATGCGCCTAGTAAATCATTTAATGTGCATGGACCCTTATGTACTGCACTAGATAGCTTAGGTGAACATACTTTCGCAAGTGATATAAATGAAAATGACTGGCTGGTATTCAATCAATGTGGTGCTTACGGTTTTACTGAAAGCATGCCTTATTTTTTATGCCATGAACTTGCTGCAGAATATGTGATTGAAAATAATCAAACTCACTGTATTCGCCCAGCTCAACCCGCTCAAAGCTATTTGTATTAAGGTAATTGGTTATGACAGCACACGTAACAAACCAAATCACACAAGAAGATATTCAAGTTGGCGAAATTGCTAACGGTTTACGATTAACGATCCCTGTTTATCGTATAAAAGGCAATGGCACTGGTCCCAAAGTATATATTCAAGCAAATATGCATGGTGCGGAAGTACAAGGTAATGCCGTAATTTATCAGTTACTTGAGCAGTTAAAAGACATGCATTTAACTTCTGATATCACGTTAGTGCCCTATGCAAACCCAATCGGTTGTAATCAAAAATCAGGTGAATTCACTTTAGGTCGCTTTGATCCTATCACAGGCACCAATTGGAATCGCATGTACCAAGATAATAGTCATTTGGTAAACGAGTTTGCAAATAAACACTTAGGTAGTGATATCGAAACTATTAAAAGCGAATTTAGACAAGCACTGATATCTGAAGTAGATAAAATATTAGATGGTCCTGCTTATGCCATTACTACAGGTAAACGCATTGCATTAAACTTACAAAAATTAGCGCATCAAGCTGATATCGTACTTGATTTACATACAGGGCCAATCTCAAGTAAGCATTTATATTGTCCTGAATATGCAAAATCTAGTGCAAGCTATTTTGATATTCCACATGTACTTATGATCCCTAATGATTTTGATGGTGCAATGGATGAAGCAAACTTTTGCCCTTGGTGGAACCTAACAGAAACACTTGCAACTTTAGGGAAATATTTCCCGGTTGCAGTGGAAGCCTTTACTGTTGAACTGGGCTCTCAAGAGCTAATTGATCTGAAAGAAGCGAAACACGATGCTAATAGTATTTTAAGTTATTTAACTTACAAAGAAGCATTTACAGACTCAGAGCACCGACCTAAATCCATGTCACGATATGTATGTGAATTAAAAGATTACATTGCATTTTATGCGCCTATGGGTGGCATGATTGAATATTTAGCTCCGCTTGGCAGCCATATAAAGGCCGGTGATCCAATTGCCAATATATTGTGCATGGAAAGATACTTATCAGAACAACCATTACAGTCGATTAGCTTTGATCAAGATGCCATTACGATTTTGCACTTTGCATCTGCAAGCGTAAATCAAGGTACTGAACTTTATAAATTTTTTACCAATTACCAAAAGCTCACCTAGCAAATTAGTGAGTTCAAACAATATTGCGTGAGAGTCATAGATCATAAATTTATGGCTACTCAAGGCAAACGGTGAAAATCGTTTGCCTTTTTCTTTTTAGATTACAATTAAATTAAGTATACTAGCTAAAAATTAACCTACCCAAAAACTTCATCATGGATTTGTTTACTAAATTTATTAGCGTGTCATTACTGAGCGTCAGCTTTGTCAATGTTGCAGAGCAAGAGGTTGAGCCACAAAAAGAACAACATGCTCAAGTAAAACAATGTGTTTTAAATGAATTATTATCTGGCGATGACTCACAAACTATCGCTGATTTAAAAAATAAATGTAAAGAGCTCGCTGAAGAAAAACAAATTACTGCAATTGATAAACGCGTTTCAAGGGAGTTAGTATCTCAGAGTAATCCTAATGTGATCACACCACATAAACGTAATTATATACTGCCAGTCACGTATATGAATAGTCCTAACAATATTCCAATTATTGACTCTGAAGGACTAGAAGAAAATGAAGAAGTACTCGATAACTTTGAAGCTAAGTTCCAATTATCATTAAAAGTACCTGTCTTTGATAATTTTTCTGATGACGATCAAGCTGTATATTTTGCTTTTACAATGCAATCATATTGGCAAGTATATAATTCCGAAATTTCAGCGCCATTTAGAGAAACTAACTACCAACCAGAAATCTATTGGGCTAATATTCTCGATAAAGAAAATACCCTTTGGGGTGATGAAATGGTAGTGTTTTTAGGTGCTGAACATCAATCTAATGGTAAAAGTACTGCGCTTTCACGTTCTTGGAATCGAATTTATGCTAATTTAATTTGGGAGCAAAGTGGTTTCGTTTTCAGCTTTAAACCTTGGTACAGATTACCTGAAGATAAAAAAGAAGATCCTACTCACCCAGAAGGTGATGATAATCCAGATATTCATAAGTACATGGGGTATTACGAGTTATCAGGGGCTTATCGTTATAAAGAACACGAATTTGGCTTTATGAGCCGTAATAACTTAAGTAATGATAACCGTGGTGCATTACAGCTAGATTGGTCATTTCCACTTTGGGGTCGATTACGTGGGTACGCGCAATACTTTAATGGTTATGGTGAGAGCTTAATAGATTACAATGCCTCAGTAGAACGTTTTGGGGTTGGTATATTATTAAGTGACTTATTATAAAGTCATAAATTTATGCTTAAGGTGGTTATTCTAGCCACCTTAACTAACTTAATTTATGGCTGCTGATACAATTCAATTAACAACTCTTTAAGCTTAGCAAATTGCCCTTTACTTTTTGCAATTCTAATCAAATGCTCTAAATCAACAGCAATCGTTTTCGAAAATCTTTTTTGTTTATAAGCAACATCTAACCATTTACTTAAAAATCGATTTTCATGCATAGCATTAAAACCACACTCGCCATTTTCTTGCGCAATCGCCAAAGACACCAAACCACACCAAGACATATTCGTTATAGACTGTTTATAGTCGTTCACACCAAAATCCATATAAGTTAATTGTCAATCAAGTACCTATAATAATACACAAAACTCATAAATTTAAAATATCAATTGTTCATTTTTTATCAAACCCTTTGGTTATCTTACAATTTTTCACAGGGTTTAAGACAATTTCTCACAAACTCAAAACAGATAAGCTTTAAACTATTCGTTAGTAATTTCTTACTGACACTAAAAGGGTTTTCATATATGAAAAAAATCTCACTTTTATTAATTAGTATTACTTTATTTAGTTTTATGCCATGTTTGGCTAGTGCGAATAACTTCCCCCCCTGCAATTTTTGCAAAAAATGAAAGCCATAATACAGATTCGATCTCAAGTATCGGTATAGAAATCCCCTTTGGTGATCCTCACTCTCATTTTGGTGCCTATATGACCTCAGCAATTGGCTATGCTGATATCACTGATAAAACAGGCAATAGCAATGATTATCTTACATGGGATACAGGTTTTAAATTTGGCTACTTTTCTGATATATCAATTTATGGCGAAGTCGGTTTAGATTTATTTGAGCTTATTTGGGACGATTTAAATGACAAACATGAAGATGAACGCACTTATTATTACGATAATGAAGAATATGATTATTTTGATACAGAACGCCAAGATGATGATATTGATGGGTATATAGGTGTAGGCATTGGATTTGATCTCAAACCAATCAAAATAGATGTATTTACAAGATTACGACAAATAGATGGTAATAACTGGGAGTCAAAAGAACATTTATATAGTGGCTTACAATTATCGATTGTATTTTAAGCTTAAGAGGCTAATTTAATTTGATTATGAATTAGCCTCTTTATTTTTTAGCTTTTAGGCAATACCACAAAAATACCTTCAAACTCTGCAACGGCTTCTTCGCCATCATATACAATAACCGGTACGATAAATTTAGCTTTATCACCACTAGATAGTTTGGCGAGTTTACCTTCACAGTCACTTAATTTAACACTTGCTTTAGGCTGTGTTTTTAACGGTTTTAAGTATTTAATATTGGCATCAGCTAATACAATCTCACCTTCAAGATCTTGCTCTTTAAGGGCTAAGTATGTTGCACCCCAACCAGTTAAAGTTGCCAAACTATAAATCGATCCTGCAAACATAGAGCCATGAAGATTTACATTCGCACCAAAATCAGCACGAGTGGTAAATTGCCAATCGGTGTAACTTTCAACTTTTATACCCATCGCATCAGAGATAGGAATTGATTCACGCCATGTATTTTGTAATACCTGCGCCCAATCAGGATGCCTAAACCATCCAGGTTGAGATGGGCGTTTTTTTACCATACGATAATGCTGAATATCACCATATGCTAAGTGTGCTTTTTCTTTTACTTCATAACCATGACTTTGATAAAAATTAAGCGCGCGTTCTCTTGCAAACAGCACTAGCTCATCAACATCTTGCTCCCAAGCTAGCAACTCTAATTCATTTAATAATCGACTACCTAAATGCTGGCCTCTATGTTCATCAGATACTGCCATATAGCGAACCTGCGCTTGAACATGGCTATTAAAGTGTAATCTTGCTACGCCTAAAACATCACCTTTATTATTTTTAATAAATCTATGTTCAGAGTCTTGTTCTAAATCATCTTGCTCTGATCCCCTAGGTTGATCCCAAGGAGCACGTAAAACTTGCCAACGTAATTGATAATAATCTTGCCAGTCTTGGCTACTGTTGGGTGTTGTCACCTTAAACATAAAAATTCCTGTTGAAGCGGTTTTATTTGCAAAATACCATACAACAAAAAACCTGAAGATAAAATACATCATTGGCATGATCGCTAAAGCTTGACTATGCTCCTAAGTCAATCCTTGAATTTTTAATTTTAAGAAATCAATTAGCTAGGAATGTATGGATTATATTAAAGCCAAAACAGGCGTGATCAGTAGCAACTTTATAAAACATTGTAATGATATTGGTCATGTTATTTATTGGCATAAACAATATGGTCAAAGTATACAAGTGAGGCAACATAAGCAATTAAGGTGGCTGCTAATAGATCAAACATTACAATCAGTTATAGAAAAAGATAATCCAGAACATCTGCTTTTCCCTCATTTAAAAACACTCTCTGAAATATGGCAACCATTAGCAGAACCACAGTCAGTGCTAGAACTCGGTTTAGGTGCAGGTGCTATCCGAAATTATTTACATCTCCACTATCCTAAAGCCAATATCATTACAGTAGAAAAAGACTCAGAAATAATACATTGTTACAAAAAGTATTTTGGTGGTTTTGCAGCTTCAAATTTACATTGTGAAGATGCTACCGTTGAGCTTAAAGGCAAACAAACTTTTGATTGGATAATTGTTGATTTATTTTGTAAAGTTGATCCGCCCATTTTTTTATTCAAGCAAGATTTTTACGAAGATATTTATCATGTGCTCAATTCAAATGGCTGGCTATTTATTAACTTTGTTGCAGAGCATGAATCTCAATTAATTCAACTAAAAAAAACACTCAAAAATGTATTTAAAACACCCGCTGACCATTTAATGGTACCTGGATATAGTAATCATTTATTATGGCTTCAAGTTTAAAACTTTATTGTTAAAAAATAGCTAAAAGGTATGATAAATATTAGCTGAAACAATAAAGAATTAAAAATGAGTTTACTGATTGTTGTACCAAATAGAGATATGACAAAGTTACAAGCCTTGTTATCTGATGCCCTTCCTGAAATTACAATTGAAGTTTGGCCTAACATTCAAGACCCTTTAAAGGTCGAGTTTGTTTTAGCTTGGAACCCGCCTAAAAATTTATGGTGTAATTTACCAAATATCAAAGCGGTTTCTTCTTTTGGTGCCGGTGTCGATGGCTTAATTAAAAATGAACCACTACCAAATGTACCTGTCGCTAGAATAGTAGACCCAAAACTCGCTATTGATATGGCACTGTATGTACTTGGCCAAGTGCTTAATTTCAAACTGAGACTCAATGAGTTTCAGGTCAAACAACAACAAAAACTATGGCAGCCAAGAAGAGCGCACCAAGCATCAAAAGTCGGAATTTTAGGTTTAGGCCAATTAGGTCAGCAAACAGCAGAACTTTTAAATATAAATGGCTTTGAAGTGTCAGGTTGGTCTCGCTCTGAAAAAAATATTAAGAACATTAATTGCTACCATGGTGATGATGGCTTAACCGAAATGGCAAAATCATCTGATTATTTAATCTGTTTATTACCACTTACAGATCAAACAAAAGGCATTTTAAACTATGCCCTTTTTCAATATTTACCTAATCACGCTTGCGTTATAAATGTTGCTAGAGGCGAACACTTAATCGAAAAAGACTTATTAAAAGCGTTAGATAATAATGAAATATTAGGCGCTATTTTAGATGTATTTCAAACCGAGCCTTTACCAAAAGATCATAAGTTTTGGTTACACCCTCGCATTATTTGCACACCGCATACCTCAGCCCTTACAAGTATCAATACCATAGTTGAACAAATATCAACAAACTATGGACTCATGGCAAAAGGTGAATCTTTAATTAATTTAATTGATGCTCAATTAGGTTACTAAATAAAAGCAAAGAAAGACTAAGTGATGGTGGTGAGCATTCGCAATTAACAAAGCTTTATGCTTTCTATGAATCCTCTAAATAATTAAAATTGTATCAAGGTGACAAACATTCGAGGCTCGATGAGCTTATGGTTTATAAGTAATTCGGGCGAGTAAGTGTAATTTAGCAAAAGTATTATTCAAAATCATTGCGATTACTGCAAGGCGGCAAGAATGCGAATCCCCTTGAGCTTAGTAGACTAAGTGATGGAGGTGAGAATTCGCAGCTAACAAAGCAGTAATTGTAAGAATGAAGAATAATTAGGTTTCTAGGCGAAAAGTAACTGGCCCATCGTTAATCAAAGACACTTTCATATCTGCACCAAATTCACCCGTTGCCACTTTGGTTAAAGGCACAAGTTTTTTTGACTGGCTTACAAAATATTCATATAAACGCTCTGCTTCACTCGGAATTGCCGCTGACGAAAAGCTTGGGCGCATACCTTTTTTGGTGTCGGCAGCGAGAGTAAATTGAGATACAACTAATAACTGGCCTTTGATATCTTTAAGGCTTAAATTCATTTTTCCTTCATCATCAGGGAAAATACGATAACCAGATACTTTATTTAAAAGCTTATTGGCTTTTGGCTCATCATCTTCTTTTTCAACACCTAATAAAACCAAAATACCTTGCTCTATTTCTCCGATTGTTTGTCCATCTACAACTACTTTAGCTTCTGATACTCTTTGAATTAACGCCTGCACTGTATTTAATTACCTTTTTTAAATCGCTTTATCATTAGACAATAAAACATGTCAGATGCAATTCTAATTGCATTGGCATAATTTATATTTTCTGAACTATGCCCCACATCATTTAATATATCCAATTTAATATTTGGATTGTGCGATAATTTTTTTGTCAGATGGTATACGCCTGCAAAAGGCGAAATTAAATCTTGGCGACCATGTAAAAACCACATTGGAATATATTGTAATTTATCTATGTTATTTGAAATAAAGTCATCTTCGATAAAAAAGTCATGGGTAAAATAATGATTCTCTAGGCGGGATACATCTAATACTTTTTCTTTATTCACTAAATGTAAGTCTGCATTATGATTTGGATACATACCTGATAATACCGACTCCCATTCACACCATGCTTTAGCAGCTTTAATACAGGCTAATTCATCATCCATATTTAGTTGATGTTTATAATACTCTAAAGTAGCGGCTACATTATGATGGCTCGCTCTAAAGCTTTCAAACTGCTCAGGAAATGCTTGCGCAGGTGCGCCTAATTCACCAAATAGCCAATGTAAATCTTGTTTACGTGCTAAAAAAGTACTCCTCAACAATAAGCCCAATACCTTATCTGGATATTCAATGGCATATAATAATGCAAGCGTTGCGCCCCAAGACTCTCCAGTGATCATCCAGTGCGCTATATCTAAAGAGGTTCTTAGTAGTTCAATATCAGCAATTAAGTGTGCGGTTGTATTAGCTTGTAATTCGAAATGCGGAGTTGATAAACCACAGCCTCTTTGACTGAAAAGAATCAAGCGGTAATGCTCAGGGTTATAATAGCGGCAACTCAGTGGATTTAAACCACTACCAGGGCCTCCATGACATACCAGAACAGGAATACCATCTTCTAAGCCATATTCTTCTACATGAATTTGATGGCCCTCGCCAACAGCTAAATGATAGCTTCTGCGGGCTTTTTCTACAACATATAATTGCGGCATTGCTTTCCCTTTGTATTGTAACTTAATAATCCAATACAAAGAGTATAGCTATAGATCATAAAACCAAGGTTAGTCTAATGTAGTTTCTTCTAATAAAGCCCTTTTTAAATACTGCTCTTTTTTCTGCTCTTGTAGAGAAGCAGTGAACTCAGCACCTAAAAGCACTACAATCCAAGACAAATAAACCCATACAAATAAAATAGGCACAGTTGCTAATGCACCATAAATTACTTCATAAGATGGAAAATGGCTCATATATAAAGCAAATCCAGTTTTACTTGATTCAAATAAAACAGCAGCAAATAATGCTCCCGGAAAAGCACATTTTAAAGGCACATCAGCGTTAGGTACTAAGGTATAAAGTAGAATAAACCCAGCCATTGAGATCATGTATGGTAATAACTTCAATAAAAAACCACTAAAACCTGGAATTTCTTGATCTGCAATACTCGCAAGGGAAACTAAATATGAAGTCACACCTAAGCTTGCCCCCAAAATAACAGGTCCTAAAGTTAACACCATCCAATAAATCGCAAATGAAAAAATAGCTTTGCGCTTAGTTCTTACTCGCCAGATTTTATTTAGTGTCAGATCTATATTTCGGATCAAAAATAACGCAACCACCACTAAAAAGCCTATGCCCACACTCGTCATTTGGCTGGCATTACCCGCAAAAGCACTAATATGTTCTTTAATCGCATCGCTTGAAGTTGGTACAAAATTATTAAAAATAAAATTTTCAATGCCGGTTCGAAAAGACTCAAATACCGGAAAAGCTGAAAAAATTGCTACACCCACAGCTATCATAGGCACTAAAGATAGCAAGGTAACATAAGCCAAATACCCCGCATTAACGGTAATTTGATCTTGCTGACACCTTGAAAAATAGGCTATCCACCATATAGATTGCTGGTGCAAAAATGATTTAAACTTATCAATTGTAAGGTCTAATTTCTGTTGCATTTTTTATTATTAGTTAGTTGTCTGATACTCTATAGTAGCATTATTAAGTGTGATTAAAATTCAAGGATATTACTCAAATGAAAAAAATATTATTAATAGGCACTACATTGCTTTTATTAACTGCATGTCAAACTGCTTATTATTCTGCCATGGAAAAAGTAGGTGTTCATAAAAGAGATATTTTAGTTGATAGAGTGGAAGCAGCTAAAGAATCTCAAGAAGAATCACAAAAACAATTTCAATCATCTTTAGAACATTTAAGTGCATTAATTAACTTTGACGGCGGCGAATTACAAAGCGTATATGAGCAATTAAATGATGATTACATCGCTAGCGAATCTGCAGCCAAAGATGTATCTAACAGGATCAACAAAGTTGAAGACGTCGCAACCGCATTATTTGATGAATGGGAAACTGAACTTGAGCAATACCAAAGCGCAACCCTTAAACGTGAAAGCCAAAAAAAGCTAAGCGCAACGCAAAGACAGTTTAGTAAACTACTACGTTCTATGCGTAAGTCAGAAACTAAAATGGCGCCAGTTTTAGCTGCGCTGAAAGACAACAGCTTATATTTAAAACATAACGTTAACGCACAAGCTATTAGCGCAATCAAAGGTGAGTTCACTAATTTAAAACGTGATATTCAATCATTAATAAAAGATATGAATAACTCTATTTTAGATTCAAATAAATTTATCGAGCAAATGCACCAAGGTTAGGTTTTGGTTTGTTACAAAGCATTAAAAAGGCTTCTTATTGGAGCTTTTTTAAAGACCAGAGCATCTCAATTAAAGTTTAAAATTATAAAAACAAGAAAAAGTTGGACTCCCCTTCCGTTTAAATCAAACCCGAAAATAATAATTTGATGAATAATATGAGATAGGATATCGAATAAGCCATGCTGAGGCAGGGATGCCACTTCATGGCGTTTATATTCAAATCAAATTTTATTTGAGGAGTAGTTTGATTATTACGGCGACTTTTTGTGACAAAATACATCCCTGTATTTAGCCCTTCGGGCCAGCTGAAGCTGTTCAAATTAATTCCTGATAAATTTGTGGTTCGTTCTTTTTGGCCGTTTAAAAAGAATGAACAAAAAATAAGGCTACTTTGAAGTTATGTAATGAATAAATAGAGGAGTCAGATAGCAAAGCTTAAGCTTTGCCAACAAAAAACCCGCTAAATTAGCGGGTTTTTTAATCTTAAATTAAAGAGTGAAGCTAAACCTCACTGCATTTAATCAAAAACTATGCTTTAGCAGCACGGCTCGCACGTTTACGATCACTTTCAGTTAAGTGACGCTTACGGATACGAATATTTTCAGGTGTTACTTCTACTAACTCATCATCATCGATGAACTCAAGCGCTTGCTCAAGTGTGTAGTTTAAGTGTGGTGTAAGCGTTTGCGCTTCATCAGTACCTGATGCACGTACGTTAGTTAACTGCTTACCTTTAAGTGCGTTAACTGTAAGGTCGTTATCACGGCTATGAATACCGATAACCATACCTTCGTAAACTTCAACACCGTGACCGATGAATAATTTACCACGTTCTTGTAAGTTAAATAATGCATTAGTAAGTGCTTTACCTGTTGCATTTGCAATCATAACACCATTCTTACGAAGACCGATTTCACCGCCTTTGTGAGGACCGTAATGATCGAATGTATGGTACATAAGACCTGAACCTGAAGTAAGTGTCATGAAATCAGTTTGGAAACCAATTAAACCACGGCTTGGGATCATAAAGTCCATACGCATACGACCTTTACCATCTGGAGCCATATCTGTTAGCTCACCTTTACGTAAACCTAATTGCTCCATGATAGAACCTTGATGCTCTTCTTCACAGTCAATTGTAACTGTTTCGAAAGGTTCAGATTTAACACCATCGATATCTTTAATGATTACTTGTGGACGTGATACAGCAATTTCAAAGCCTTCACGACGCATGTTTTCAATTAAGATACCTAAGTGTAGTTCACCACGACCAGAAACACGGAAGCTATCTGGGTTATCAGTTTCTTCAACACGTAGTGCAACGTTATGAACTAATTCTTTTTCTAAACGCTCAAGGATGTTACGTGAAGTAACAAACTTACCTTCTTTACCACAGAAAGGAGAGTTATTTACAGAGAAAGTCATTGTTACTGTTGGCTCATCAACACTTAGTGCTGGTAAAGCTTCAACATTGTTTGGACAACATACAGTATCTGAAATCTTAAGCTCACCACAACCTGTGATAGTTACGATGTTACCAGCGAATGCTTGATCAGTTTCAATACGCTCAAGACCTAAGTAGCTTTGAACTGTACCAATTTTAGCATTACGAGTAGAACCATCTTCAGAAATGATAGTTACTTGTTGATTAGGTTTAACATTACCACGTTTGATACGACCTACACCGATTACGCCAACATATGAGTTGTAGTCTAGCTGAGAGATCTGCATTTGGAATGCACCATCTACGTCAACTACTGGTGGTGCTACGTTATCAACAACAGCTTGGAATAAAGGTTCCATGTTGTCAGACTTATCATCTAAGTCCATAGTTGCCCAACCGTTAATAGCTGAAGCGTAAACTACTTGGAAGTCTAACTGATCATCAGTTGCACCTAAGTTATCGAATAAATCAAAGATTTGATCCATAACCCAATCAGGACGTGCGCCAGGCTTATCGATTTTGTTGATTACAACGATCGGCTTAAGACCCTGTGCGAATGCTTTTTGCGTTACAAAACGCGTTTGTGGCATTGGACCTTCTTGAGCATCTACTAATAGCAATACAGAATCTGCCATTGAAAGTACACGTTCAACCTCACCACCAAAATCGGCGTGTCCAGGAGTATCTATGATGTTGATGTGGTAATCTTTCCATTCAATTGCAGTATTTTTTGCAAGAATTGTGATACCACGTTCTTTTTCAATATCGTTAGAATCCATTACACGTTCTTCATTACCGCCACGAGTTTCTAAAGTACCTGATTGCTCAAGTAGTTTATCAACCAAAGTTGTTTTACCGTGGTCAACGTGCGCGATGATGGCTATATTACGTAACTGTTCGATGCTCATAAAATTGTCTCAGAGAATTTAATCTCGCTGATCCTAAAAAGACCTACGCTATTTGCCGTTACCTTACTTTAACAATATTAAAATAAGATGACGCTTCTCAGCATAGAGATAAAAATTGGTCGCATATTATCCCCTAATAATGGCACGGATGAAAGTTTATCCAATATAAAAATTAAAAATAATTTAAATTAAATTATTACTGGTTGATTTTTAAGCATCTATTTATAAAAAAATATGCAAATCAAACAATAGTCAAAATAACTGGCTATACTCTAAAGTTTATATTTCATTGCACCAAAAACGTGCAACAGGAGATCATATTAGTGCAACAGTATGATTTGAAAATATAAAAAACAAACAATACTTCTAGATATCATTAAGTTACAAAACTGGCACAAAACAAGCTTAATGAGTTCAAGTAAAAAAAATCAAATATAAAAGTAACCCAAATCACGTTGGAGGACACACATGTCACATTCGGTTTTAGAACTTATCAAGGAAAACGACGTTAAATTTATTGACTTACGTTTCACTGATACTAAAGGTAAAGAACAGCACGTATCTATCCCACATCACCAAGTTGATGAAGAGTTTTTTGAAGACGGTAAAATGTTTGATGGTTCTTCAATTGCTGGTTGGAAAGGTATCAACGAATCAGACATGGTATTACTACCTGACGCAGACTCAGCAAAGTTAGACCCTTTCACAGAAGAAACAACTTTAATCGTTCGTTGTGACGTTGTAGAACCTTCTGACCTACAAGGTTACGAACGTGATCCTCGTTCTGTTGCTAAACGTGCTGAAGATTACATGCGTTCTACAGGTATTGCAGACACAGTTTTATTTGGTCCTGAGCCTGAGTTTTTCGTATTTGATGACGTTAAATACAAAACTGATATGTCAGGTTCTATGTACAAAATTGATTCTGAGCAAGCTGCTTGGAATTCAGATAAAGATTACGAAGGCGGCAATACAGGTCATCGTCCTGGTGTTAAAGGTGGTTACTTTCCAGTTGCTCCAGTTGATGCATTTCAAGATTGGCGTTCAGCTACGTGTTTAGTACTTGAAGAAATGGGTCAAGTAGTTGAAGCACATCACCACGAAGTAGCAACTGCAGGTCAAAACGAAATCGCTACTCGCTTTAATACTATGGTAATTAAAGCTGATGAAATCCAAGAAATGAAATATGTTATCCATAACATGGCGCATTTATACGGTAAAACAGCAACATTTATGCCTAAGCCAGTTGTAGGTGATAACGGTTCTGGTATGCATTGTCACCAGTCACTAGCTAAAGACGGTGTTAACTTATTTGCAGGTGATAAATACGGTGGTCTTTCTGAAGATGCACTTTACTACATTGGTGGTATCATCAAGCATGCTCGTGCAATTAATGCATTTGCAAATGCTTCAACTAACTCATACAAACGCCTAGTACCAGGTTTCGAAGCACCAGTTATGCTTGCTTACTCAGCACGTAACCGTTCAGCTTCAATCCGTATTCCAGTGGTACCTTCAGCTAAAGCACGTCGTATTGAAGTTCGCTTCCCAGATCCAACAGGTAACCCTTACTTAGCATTCTCATCTATGTTAATGGCTGGTCTTGACGGAATTAAAAACAAGATCCACCCTGGCGATGCTATGGACAAAGATTTATACGACCTACCTGCTGAAGAAGCGGCTGAAATCCCAACAGTTGCAGGTTCTTTAGAAGAAGCGTTAGCAGCACTAGATGCTGACCGTGAATTCTTAACACAAGGTGGCGTGTTCACTGACGATTTAATTGATGCTTATATTGATCTTAAGAATCAAGAGATTGAAAAATTAAACAGTACAACTCATCCAGTTGAGTTTGAAATGTACTACAGCTGTTAATTTGCAGCTTATTTTAAGCCTAGCTTAAAAAAATATTTTAATGTGTGTTCCAAAAGCCTGCTTATGCAGGCTTTTTTTATGGAAAAAATTCCTGTTATCGGTTAGAGTTAGCGCAGTTATGTTAATTTTTTGCTATAGTTTTAAGCTAAGGCTTTATTGCATAACCAAAATAAAAATAAAAATAACAAGGATGCCAAAGTGGGTTTAAAAATGGGTTTTACAGCGATGCTGCTGAGTATTTTTTTGTGTGTCTTTACACATCAAAGCTTTGCTGCGCCTAAGAAAATCTATGTTTGGCGTGACGCGAAAGGCGTACTTGTTTTCTCTGATACGCCACAACCCGAAGTTGATGCAGAAGAAATAAAACTCAATAGTAAAGCCATTGAAATGAAATCGGTTGATACTAGTATTTTATATGGCGATAAAAAAAATAAAGCGATTAAGTACACCATCGACATTACAAGCCCTATTCATGAAGAAACAATAAGAGATAATACTGGCTCTATCCATATAAGCGGACGAATAGAACCTCGATTTATTCCTGGACATAAAGTCCAGCTCTATTTAGATGGCGCGAAATACGGACACCCACAAGCTTCTATCTTATTTGTAATTCGAAATATTGACCGTGGCGAGCATCAACTTCAACTTGGACTTATTAATAACAAAGGTAAGTCGCTCGCGAAAAGCAAAAGCATTACCCTATTCTTACATCGTCGTTCTGTTATATCAGGTTCTTGAATTTTCTAAATACCAACCACTGTAAAAATCTTCTCACATTCAGCTCTAAAATGACTACGTATTCAGCGCTACTTAAGGTAAATTAAACAGTATTATATTGATACCAATTCCAATAAATATATGACCAATCTAAATAACCTAAATTTATATTTGCTCACTAACTTAATAGAACTGGTATAAAACTAAACCCGCTTAAGTATCGTGTTTTTATTCATCAAAATACTTACGCACTAAATTGGTGCAAATATGTTCTCTAATGATGCAATTAATAATAAAAATATACATTCTTCTGAATTATTACATTCTGCTTGGAAAAATCTAACAACCTCTGTCATTTTGCTCAACCAAGATTTGATCGTCATTTACGCCAATGAAAGTGCAAAAGAGCTATTTGCTTTAGGCGAAAAGCGATTTATAAGACAAGAATTTAACGCCTTATTTAGTCACCATACAATTGATGTATCAAGAATATGCAGCCACACATTAGAGCAAGGTATAGATTGCCATCAGCATAGAGCTGACGTGGTTTTTATAGATTCTCGACATGCCAAAATTGCGTTAAGTTCTCGATTAATTACCGATGATGATCAAAGTCTCATTTTATTAGAGTGTCGTCGATTAGATGAAGAAATAAAACACGATCAAGCGTCGCATCAGATGCATCAACATATTGCAGCGCGTACCTTAATTAGAGGATTAGCCCATGAAATCAAAAACCCTTTAGGTGGTATTCGTGGAGCGGCGCAGTTATTGCAGTATGAAACTTATCAGAGTGAACGTGATGAATGCACCAATCTCATCATAGAGCAAACTGATAGGTTAACAGAATTGGTCGATCGATTATTAGGACCAAATCAATTACTGAAAAAAACAGATTGTAATATTCATCAAACGTTAGAATCTGTTATTAAGTTAGCCATGTTAGAAAATCATAATCATATTAAATTAATCAAAGATTATGATCCGAGTATTCCTGATATCAATATTGATGAAGGAAAAATGCAACAAGTGGTTTTAAATATTGTTCGTAATGCCCAGCAGGCCATAATTAGCAATGAAACCCTTAATAGTGAACCAGGTAGAATTCTGATTAAAACACGTATCCGCCATCAAATGCGTGTTCATAACAAATCAATGAAAAACGCATTACAGATACAAATATTAGATAATGGTCCTGGGATAGATCAAGATCTAATAGAAACAATATTTTTTCCTATGGTGACCAATAAAGAAGGCGGTTCAGGTTTAGGGTTATCGATTGCACAAACATTAATTGACCAACACAATGGTTACATAGATTGTGAAAGTTGGCCTGGACATACAGAGTTTAATATATATTTGCCTTTAAGCTTGTAAGCACATACATATTATAAAAATAATAAACAAATAAATTCCTAGCTACAAAAAGGAAATAAAGATGAAAACAGTTTGGCTCGTTGACGACGACGCATCTATTCGGTTTGTATTAGAAAAAGCATTAACCCGTGCAGGATTTCATGCTGAGAGTTTTTCTAATGCAGAAGATGTTTTACAAGCCTTAGAATATAGTCAGCCTACCGTATTGGTTTCTGATGTGCGCATGCCTGGCATGGATGGTATGACATTATTAGAGGGTATAGTGCAAGATAATCCGGGACTACCTGTGATCATCATGACTGCGCACTCTGACCTAGATTCAGCAGTGCAAGCATTTCAAAAAGGCGCTTTTGAGTACTTAGCAAAACCTTTTGACTTAAATGAAGCAATCGCATTAGTAGAAAGTGCCTATAGAGCAAATAGCCGTATTAAAGTAAAAGTCAAAAAAGAGCCTAAAAAAACCCCCGACATCATAGGTGAAGCACCTGCTATGCAAGAAGTTTTTCGTGCTATCGGAAAACTATCAGCATCCAGTATGAGTGTACTTATTAATGGTGAGTCAGGTACAGGTAAAGAGCTCGTCGCTGGTGCATTACATAATCACAGCCCGCGTCGAGAAAAAGAGTTTATCGCTTTAAATATGGCCGCTATTCCTAAAGAACTGGTTGAGTCAGAGCTTTTTGGTCATGAAAAAGGCGCATTTACAGGTGCCGATAGCGTACGTAAAGGCCGTTTTGAACAAGCTAATGGTGGCACACTATTTTTAGATGAAATAGGTGATATGCCACTTGATGTGCAAACCCGTTTATTAAGAGTGCTTTCAGATGGTGAATTTTATCGCGTAGGTGGTCATCAAAGCATTAAAGTAGATGTGCGTATTATTGCCGCGACTCATCAAAATTTAGAAGATCTAGTACTAAAAGGGCAATTTAGAGATGATTTATTTCACCGTTTAAATGTTGTTAGATTAAAGCTACCGCCATTGCGTGAACGTCCTGAAGATATTGAAATATTAGCGCAAACCTTTTTAAGAAAAAGTGCTAAAGACTTAAAAGTTGAATGCAAAGTGCTTAGCCCAGAAGCAAGTAAAAAGCTGCAATCATTTAATTGGCCTGGCAATGTAAGGCAATTAGAAAACTCGTGTCGCTGGCTTACAGTTATGGCGCCTGGGCAGCTTATCGCTATAGATGACCTTCCAGAAGAAATAACCGATGAACAAGCCATCATAGCAAAAGCAAGTTGGTTAGACGAATTTCAAACTTGGCTTGAAAGTGAGTTAAAGCAGGGTAAAGAAAATATTTGGCCACAAATTCAAACACAATTAGAAGAGCGTTTAATTAAAAGCGCATTAGCTAATTGTAACGGTCATAAACAAGATGCAGCCATTAAAATTGGTTGGGGACGCAATACCTTAACGCGAAAATTAAAAGAGCAAAATATTTCTTAAACAAGAGATTAATCCAGCTCTTTAAAATCTACTTCTATATTCCTGATACTTTATATCGGGAATATTTCGTTTAACAGCCAAAGAAAACTGCCATAATGTTAAAACTGTTCAATTTTCCTTGTTTGAACAACCTCCCTTAAAAAGAATATAAATACATGAAGCTTATTGAACATATCCCGTTGATAAAACAAATGGAAATCACTAACAGGCTGGGCTTTTTTAACAGTTTAAATTTAGCCGAACGACATGGTAGAGCTTGCAACTTTATTACCAGGTGAGTTTGTAGGCAAAGACGGCTTATAAACCAAAGTAGTCGCAGTATAAATGCGCGCGCTTTAGAAGACGCCACCTTATTAGCCATCACACCACAATCACTTACTCGATTACCTGCAGTGATCCGAGAAAAAATGATTTTACTTGTACACTTTTTAACAACACTTCCACCAGTTGATGATATGCTATACAAAAATAATGGATTATCTTGATGAATAATAAAATTTTAAGTTTAACAATACTGCTATTTTCAACTTGTTTATTAGCTAATGAGCCAAATAGTACTATACAGTTAAAATCTCTAGAGCAAGCTTTTGAAAAAAAACAATATCATGAAATCATTAGCCAAATCGAAGCTAAAAAATCGCCTTCATTTGAAGAATCATTATTCTTAACTCAGAGTTTATATCGCATCAGAGAATTTGACGATGCCGAAGAAATCATTTCATATTTATTAAAAAATAATGCTGAACACGCAAAAACGAATTATGTCTACGCTAGCGTTATGGCAGCGCAAGCACAATCATCTATTTTTAGCGCATTAAACTATGCAGGAAAAGCACTAGATGGATTTAAAAAAGCAGTAGATATTGAACCAAACAATCTAAATTATCTATCTGCGTTAATGCAATTTTATATCAATGCCCCTTCAATCGCAGGAGGTGATATGGAACAAGGACTATTACTAGTAGATAAAATTAATGCCCTTGATAAAAAAGAAGGTTTTTACGCCAAATTTTCCTACTATATGCAAGACGATAACGATACAGCCCTGAAGAAAATAATAGCCGAAGGTCAAAAGCAGTTTCCAAAAGATATCGCTGTTCATACAACGATCGGTCATGCCTATTGGGATGATGAAAAACTGACTAAAGCTCAAGAGTTTTTTATTAAAGCCAGCAAATTACCGCTCCAAAAAAATGCTAAAACCAATAAAATAGAACAATATGAAATAGACAATCATTTAGAGTCACTCTATTACACAGGTCGAATAGCCAATGAGACAAAAGAGCACTTAGATATAGGTATAAAGGCACTTAATGATTACATTGAACAAGTCAACAACCCTAAGGATGAGCGTTATCAATGGGCACATTTTCGTTTAGCTCAGCTATATAAATTTAACCAACAACAAGATGAAGCTGAAACTTTATTTAAATGGGCATATAACAATGCCACAGATAAGAAATTAAAAAAGAAAGCTAAAAAACAACTATAATTTAGAATAATGAGTAGGAGGCAACAAAATGAATTTGCACTTAATAAAACCAGTGATTTTAATAATCGCCTTTATGATTTCAGGTTGCCTTAGCACATCGCCATCTCATATTCGAAATACCGAAATTAATAACTGTTTAATGCATGTGAGTGCACTAGAAGATAGCGCTATTCCACCAGACAATTCAGATATTAAAAATTGCCTCGCATTAAATGAGGTTGATAAAGCGATAGAGTTAGATACTAAAGAAAATGCATTAACTGAACTGGCTATTGAGGTATTAGTTATGGCATTAAGTGAGCTCTAAGAGTCATTTAAATTAGTTTTCTAAATGACTTTATATACGAATCGAGCAATAAATTAGCGACGACGTTTACGCGTATTATCAATTACAAAATCACGCCACGCTTCAAGCATATCTAAAAAATCTTCAAAACCACAACCAGCGGATAAACCATTTTCATCAAGCTCTAATGCATCATCTTCATAAATAGATAAATCATGCTCTTGCTGATGCAGTGCATTCGCTTCAATTAAGGCTTCATAACGGTTTAGTTTTAAACTGATTTCTTTTCCTAAAACAAACTGCTCAGTAATCTTTGCAGCTTCAATTTCAGACATAAAATCAAAGATTTTTTGTAACGCATCTAAATCAGTGCCAAACTCTTCCATGAGCCAACGGCCAACAATGCGATGCTCATGGGAAAATTCAACTTGAAACCCTTTCCCCACAACATCTAAATCAGGATCTCTAATAAACTCATATTCCATATTATTACCTGGCTACTAAATCGCTTATTGAAAAGGGGCTGAAGTATAATTGATTTTATTTTTTTAGTATATTTTTAGAGGAGAGTTTTTAAAAGGAGGTAATATTTAGATAATTAAGGATAACCTACTAAAGGTTATCCTTGTTAAAACTCAAATAATTACAGTTTATAAGATACTGTTAGGTATGCAAATCTACCGATATTGTCATAACTTGCAGAACCACCACCAGTACCTCGAGTACCAAAAGGAAGTTCACGGTCAAATACGTTATCAACACCTAGTTTAAGATCTAAGCCATTATCCATTGTATATCCAACAGTGATATCTGAAATTAAGTAGCTTTCAAAAGTCATTAAATTACTAGGGTTTGGATTATCATCAAGTTCATGAGCTGTATATAAGTTCACTTCATCAATAAAGCGAGTACTGAAGCTACCGTAATAGTTATCCGTACTATAGTTTATTGATAAATTTGCTTGCCACTGAGCTTCACCAGTCGTACCGGCATAATCGTAAAAATCAGTTAAATCATCTTGGAATGGAAACTCCTTACGCTCTTTTAAATAAGTACCTAAAAGGGTTGTATTAAACTTGCCATCTAAAGCTTCAAAGTCGTAACCAATTTCAAAATCAATACCTGTTACTTCTTGACCTGCAACATTGAGTACTGAGTTTTGAATTAATGATATTTCACTATTACTCTGGCGAGTAATCAGATTACAATATTGGTTATCAACACCGCCTTCAGCATCAACACAGCGATCTAAAATATCTTGAGAGTCAATCGTTGAGATTGCATTTTCAAGATCAATAGCCCAATAATCTAATGTTATCACTAAACCATCAACAAAACTTGGCTGATAAACAGCACCAATTGTAGTACTTTCTGACTCTTCAGGATCTAAATTTTCATTACCACTAACTAAACCTTCAATTGATGCAGAATCGTAAGTAGAATTAAAATCAGTAGCAACACCTAAAGCTGCACAGTTAGCACGACGTGTAGTACTATTCTCTAAATCATTTAAGTTATCTGATTTACAAGGATCATCAACATTGTAAAAAGTTTGACTTGGAGCACCAAAAATTTCACCAATGTTTGGAGCACGAATTGCAGCAGATTGAGTAGCACGAACTCGTAACTCTTCATTTACTGTCCAGTCTAAACCAAGTTTCCAGCTAGTAGCATCACCAACCGTACTATAATCAGCATAACGTACTGCAGCATCCAATACTAAATCGTCAATACCTACAACATCAGAAATCAATGGAACTGAAATTTCAGTGTAGACTTCGGTTACATCAAACTCACCTTTATCTTCACCTAATGCATTGAAGAAAGTACCTTCTGCATTATCTGGTTCAATCGTTTCACTTTTTTCTTTACGGTATTCTACACCAGCGGCAAATCCAACCATACCAGCAGGTAACTCATA
Source organism: Pseudoalteromonas sp. '520P1 No. 423' (assembly GCF_001269985.1). Classification (NCBI taxonomy): domain Bacteria; kingdom Pseudomonadati; phylum Pseudomonadota; class Gammaproteobacteria; order Alteromonadales; family Pseudoalteromonadaceae; genus Pseudoalteromonas; species Pseudoalteromonas sp. '520P1 No. 423'. Next base: position 126,117 of record NZ_BBZB01000001.1, read on the forward strand.
AATTGCTGAGTTAGCTACAGTTGCAGCTGCAACCATTTGTGTTATTTCACTAGTACCTACTGAAACAACATTTATATAATCAATTGCTTCTTGTGAAGGTGCACCAAAGCCCATTATATTGACTGGAACACAGCCTTCAGCTTGTGCTTCTTCGCTACGACAAACTATGTCTCCAGCATCATTCTTAACAGCATCTAATGCATTAAAATAATTAGCCATTACCATATTAGCGCCATTTACACGCTCAATATCAGTTTTACCATATACAAATGATGCATCTAAAGACCACTCATCTGTAAGCATGCCTTCAATACCAGTAACAAAGCGAGTAGTTTCACGCGTATTGTCTTCAATCCGGCGACCAAGATCAGTCATCATTCTATTAACAACTAATGCTTCAACCTCATTCTCATCCATTAAGTTAGCAAGCTCTGGATTTAAATAAGCATTATCTCTTTTAATATTATTTTGCGTATCATAGAAAAAGAAAGCTGGTTGACCTATGCTTTGACCTTGGCTATTTACATATTTAGCTTCGACATATGCACTCATGTCATCACTTACATCATAATTTGCTTTAAAGTTAACATTATAACGCTCAAATGCAGGTTGAATTTCAGTAAATTGAGCTAAATTAAATAAATCACAATCGGCACACTTAATACCATCCACATTATCACCAATATCAAGAGTTCTTTGTGAACCATCAGGATTAAAGGTATTTGTTAATGCAGTCCACCAAGCAGGGCCATTTAAACTATAAACACCCGCATTGTTAATACCATAATAACCTGCATTTGGAGTATAAATTTTATCAGGGTATTGCAAGCTATCTTTGTTTTCTTCAGTTTGATCTGCATTTCTTAATGAAATATGTGATAAAGAAGTCCAAGGATTATCAAGCGCATTTAATGATTCTTGAGAAGAATATTCAACAGCAAAAGCAGCATTACCTCGACCGTCATCAAAGTTCGTACCATATGAGAAAGTTGCTTTTTCATTGTTGTAGCTATTTCCATCAGCAAATCCTCTCGTAGCGCTAACTTCTAAGCCTTCAACATTTTTTTTCAAAATAAAGTTAACAACACCTGTTACGGCATCCGCACCATAAACAGCAGAAGCACCACCAGTTATAATTTCAACACGCTCGACCCAAGTACTAGGAATTGTATTTGTATCTACAGATGCAGAACCGGCACTACTTGAAACATGACGTTTACCATTGACCAGAACTAAAGTTCTATCGGTTCCCATGTTTCGTAAATCAAGAATATTTAATCCCGCAGTACCAATATAACGACCCGAGTTAGCTAAAGAGTAAGTATTTCCTAAGGCTGGTAATTTATTTAGCGCTTCACCTATATTGATAGCACCAGTATTTAATAAATCAGCACCTGATATTACAGTTACTGGAGAAGGTGAAATTGCACCTTCTCGCATAATACGAGAACCTGTTACTTCAATTCTTTCAACTTGTTCTTCAGCACTAACTTCGTCATTCGCTGAAACATTAATACTGCCTATTGCACCTAAAAATAATGCCGATTTAATACTGCATGATAAAAAACTTACCTGCTTCATGATTTTATTCTCCCTGGACCAATTTAATTGGTATTTAAGTAATATTTGCAACATTTTGTAACATCTTGCAACATTTTTATCATCTATTAACAATAATTGACACAATTGATAATCTATAGACATGTTTATAAATTTAAATATGTAAACTTATAAATACATAGGAGACAAAAAAAACCTTAAATTTAAAAAATAAACTGAAAATAATAAGTAACAAGAGGCATAATAAATGATTGAAAAAATACGATAAGCATAATGAATGAGCGCTTTCACCATCATATTCCCATTATTATTTTTAGTGTCTACAGGTTTTTTAGCCACACACTTTAAAATTTTTAATAAAGATCAAATAGGTGGGATCAGTAAATTTATCTTTAATTTATGCATTCCTGTTTTCTTATTTTTAAATATGTATAAAGCCCCTTTAGAAACAAGCTTAAATACCGATGCTTTAATTGTTTTTTATATTCCTGTTTTAACCATTTTTGCATTGGGTTTTATTTTAAATAAATACATAGCACATAAAAATAATTCAAATTTTAGCGCATCTGCAACCTACGCTTTATGTAGCAGCTATTCCAATACTGTATTGGTTGGTTTGCCTATCATCATGTCAGCCATTGGCGCACACGTTATGGGCAGTGTGTTTTTCATTATTACCTTTCACAGTGCTTTATTGTTTACCCTTACTTTTTTATTGAGCCAAATTAACAATCAAGACAGTCGCTTTAATTGGCGAGGTTTCTTTAAAAACGTACTATTTAACCCTGTTGTTTCAAGTATTTCTTTAGGTTTAATTTTTAACGCCTTAAAAATTGAAATTCCGACACAATTAAATAGCGCACTTGAATTATTATCACAACCTGCATTAACAGGGGCATTATTTGTGTTAGGTGCAAATTTAAGTTTTTATAAGGTAAGTAAAGACTGGCAAATGAGCGCGCTAGCGAGTGCTTTAAAGCTAATATTATTGCCGGCTCTGGTTTATGGGTTAGGAAAATACGTTGTAGTATTAGATGAAGAATTACTCGCTGTGACAGTATTGTTAAGTGCGTCCCCTCTCGGTGTTAACGCCTACTTGATTTCAGTGCAGCTAAAGCAGTATCAATCCACTTTAGCCAGCACCGTTGTATTGTCAACGGTACTGTCACTGATCAGCTTTAGTTTTTGGTTAAGTGTATTACTTTAGGTGAGGTAAAATCAGTTAATGTCTACGATTATCAAATTTAGCCGCATCTATGATTGCCCATAAATGTGCGATACCACCTATGATTGCTGGCACAACTAAAAACCATAATGCGTATCCACCAAATACAACTATTGCAAAAATTAAAGCCGACATAATACGACCTTGTACTAACTGGCCTAAACCTGGGAAAAAAACATTACAAATTGCAGCAATTACGTTACCGCCTGAACCTTGCTCTGACATAAATAGTCCTCTTTTACTTCTAAACTCAGATATCAATAGTTTAAATCATAAATTGATAATACTTTGATATCAAATAGTTACTTGTATAATGAATAATACAAGGGTCATGCCAATAAAAATAAACTTAAATATCAACAAATTACAAAAATCAAAAGTTAGCTATTAAAATTTAATCGTTAAAATAACTAACTTTTAGCTTAAATAACACTTAACTACTCAAAATTTTCATTGGTAAACTTAATATCGGATTATCTGAATCTGCGAAGTTAACGATTACCCATATATGCCCAACTGCGACTAATAAAAACCACACAGTTGAAAATATTTGCCCATATTTATCTAAAGGCACTAAGTGTGAGTAATGGCGTTGTCGCCATTCAAAAATCACCTCTATTGAGCCGATAAATAAGAAGAATACCAATAGTACTAAACCAAATGTATAAGCAACCCAAGCGCCTAGAGCGATGCCTGACATACACACAGATAATCCAATCCAAGAGCGCATCGAAAAGCTAATGCTCTTAAGAACATGACCACCGTCTAATGGTAATATAGGTAAAAGGTTAAATAAGTTGAGTAAGGCGCTGATCACTGCCGCACCTGCAAATAACTCCAAGTCTGTAGCGTAATACAAAATTAAACACGCAAACGACATCAATAAACCAAAACAGGGCCCCATGATTGAAATTACTACGTCTTGCCAGCGGGTATTTATTTTATCGTCTGAAACCGCTAAACCGCCTACAAAAGGAATTAAATATATGCCCTTAGTTTTGATGCCAAAATATTTCATGGCTCTCACATGACCATATTCATGTGCCACTAAACAAGCCACTAACACTAAAGCAAATTCAATTGAAAATAACCAAGCATAACCCGCAACTGAAGCGCCCGCTAATACCGCTTTGATTACTTTTGCACTTTTAAGTAATTTAAAACCTAATGCAGCTAAGCCTAACCAACCTGTTTTGCGTTCTGATTTAGCTAAGTGACCACTATCGGGTAATTGAAAATCACCTGAGACTTGCTGTTTTTGATCTATCCATAATTGATAATCAACGGTTTGATCTTGTGCTTGTAGGTTAAGGCTGATTTCTACTTTTTCTTTATTTTGTTGCAGCTGAAATCTATGCACAACCTCAGTGACACGATTACCAGCCAAATTAACTTGGCTTACCAGTTGATCTGCCCAATATAGGCTTTGCAAGCCGGATTCATCCATTTCAAGTTTCAGTTCTTGATCAAAAAGCGTGATGTTTAACAACTTTAGTTACTCGCTAAATCATTTATATAAAGTTGCTATTTTACCTGACTTAACTGTAATAAGTGATTAATTTTATGATTACTGACTTGATATAAACATATCGCCATTACCATTAAAAATAATAACCCAGTGAATTCTAATAACAATAAAATACCAAACAACCAATAAAACGCAGGATAAAGTATGGTAAATACTAATGATAATCCAGAAAAAATATGAAGTATGAATAATGAATTTGCATGTTTTTTATTTAAAAAACCATGCATATTAGGTAATAAACTCATGGCATCAAAGTTCATTAAACATTTTTGCTGTAAATGGGTGTAACTTAAAAAAGGAATAATTTAAGCAACATTCCTTGAATAATAGATATCACATATAAAACGCTGATTGAATAAAGACTATTAATTATTAATAAAGAAACAATCAATGTTGCTGTGTACTCTCTCAGTAAAATCAAACTAAGAATAACGATAGGAATGTATTTTGAAATCATTTTGTTGAATTGTGGAGCAACATGAAACATCGGAATAATTTGAAAGCCCACTGCAATAATTAATAATCCGCCCCAACCTAATCCCCCCCATAAAGCATGAAAATTAGTAAAAAATTTATCGCCTCCAATACACCCAGCTCTATTGGAATATATTGCTGACTCATAGGGTAAAGCATCATTTCTTCTTTCATATTATGCTGCTGCATTAAAACCATTAATGTTTCAGATAAACCTAAAAATGCATCTTTATCTGAGTACTTAATGCTTTATTTATATCTTGTACTAATGCACGCATTTGCTCATGCTCACTTCGCATCACCTGAGTTGGCCCTGCAATTATCACTGTTGCTTGCTCAAATTGTGGAAATAACATTGTTTCTTCAGCTTCTAAATGTAAATCTAGTTCTGTTGTAAATAACTGCCATTGTACATCAGCTAACGGCCAATCAGATTTAGCTACAGCAGATTCCGCTTCTGCAAAAGCATCATCACATTCTCTATGTTTTACTGTCATATAGTCAGGAATAGAACTCATGTTATTAACTCCATTATTTCAATAAACAAATAATAGACCTTTGAATTTCTATAACTTTGACCTGAAATAATAAAATCAAAAAAATAATTTTAAATTCTATAATCTTTCCTGCAATTGAGCTCCATAAACCTCAGAAAAAATCAACTTTAGCCCTTGTTTTAATTCATGCTCTTCCATTGATGCAAAACCAATTCTAATAAAATTAAAAGCACTATTTTCCTGCTTGTTATTTTTATGATTTAAATCAAACTCTAACTGCGTTTGTAGATAAACCTGCTTAGCATAGAGTTTTTCTTTTAATCCAAAAATAGATTTTCCCATATCAAGCCAAATAGCCATACCACCATCTGGATTTTTAAACTTAATAGGTAAACCTAAGCTTTGATAATGATTTAAAATATTGACCGTGATATCTCTGCGTTTTTGATAAATACGTGTCATACGACGTAAATGACATTCAAAACCGCCCTCTTTCATCCACCTTGAAACAGTTTGCTGGATCAGCACATTATTTTTATGGTTCATCAAAGTTTTGTATTCAGCTAAGGCCTGTATTAAATCCTGATTTGCTGCCACATAACCAATTCGTGCACTGCCAAACATTAATTTTGAAAATGTAGATATATATATCACTAAACCTAAAGGGTCATCAGCAGCCATAGGCGCGATAGGTTGGCATTTATAATGAAACTCATGATCGTAATCATCTTCAACAATCGCCACGCTATATTTAGCCGCTAACTGATATATTTTCATACGTCGCTCAGCATCTAAAGTCACAGTTGTTGGGTACTGATGTAGCGGCGTTAAATAAAGTAATTTAATTGAATTTGTTTTTAGTTGCATCTCTAGATGCTCAGGAATAATACCTTTTTCATCTTGGTTGATTGGAATTAACTGAGCACCTGAACTTTTAAATGCCGCCCAAGCTGGCGGGTAACCTAATTGTTCTACCGCCACTTTCTCACCGGCTTGCAACAATAACTGCGACACCATATACAAAGCTTCTTGAGAACCATTACAAATCATGATTTCTTTATCAGTGATAGAACGCATTCTACGCAAATAAGTAGATACCTGATTAATTAATTCAGGCAAACCTCTGCTATCACCATAGCTCAAATCATCAAATTGTGGCCTTTGACAAGATTGAGAGAAATATCCTCTAAATTCATCGAACGGAAATAGTCTTAAATCAGGCTGACCACCAGCAAAGTTATATTTAAACTCAGTGGCTTTAATCGGATTTTGCATTAGGCCTTTACGAACAAACTGCCATTTAAATTGTGTTTGTTTAGTATCAACTTTATTGATATTTTGACTCGATTGAATTGGCAAAGAAGCCACCACCGTATAACCAGATCTTTGTTTTGCCTCCACCCAACCTTCTGCAACTAATTCAGCAAAAGCCGCCATGATTGTGTGCCTATTGGTATTTAACTGCTCTGCGAGTTTACGTGCTGAAGGTAAAGCCTCAGCGGGTGCAACCTGTCCTTGCTTAATAGCCTGTCGGATCGCATCAGCTATCACAACATATTTAGCTTTTGAGCTGGACTCTAAATTAAGTGAAAGCGCCTTCAAACTGGTATACCTAATAGTTTAATTCTGGTTATAGAGTTTATACCAGAAAAACTCATAATAGAAATAGATGCTTACTTAGATGGCTCAATGTCTAGCAACACATAAATGAACTCAATAAGAAACAGTCATTCCTGAATTGTTTTATCGGGGATCTTTAGGAGAAGATAATGTTTAAACCACAAATACTACAAAGCCAATTAATTAAGTTAGTGCCTATGAATATGGGCCATTTAGACGCTTACCGCGCAGCAGGTAATTTCCCAGAGGTATGGCAGCACATGCCAATGAATCGTTGTGAAACAATAGAAATTGCTACGGCTTGGATGAAAGAAGCCATAAATGAAATGGCACACGGTGAACAAATAGCATTCGTTACTGTTAATAAAAAAAATAATCAAGTGATTGGCTCAACTAGACTATTTAGATTAAACGATAAAGATAAATCCCTTGAAATTGGTCATACGTTTATTACGCCTGAATTCCAACGAAGCTACGTCAATTCACATGCTAAATACTTGATGTTGCAATATGCATTTGAGACGTTAAATATGGTAAGAGTCGAGATATGTACTAACGAAAAAAACCAACAATCTCGTAACGCAATTAGCCGAATTGGCGGTCATTTTGAAGGCATATTAAGAAAACACCGAAAATCACCCAATGGCGATTACCGTAATACCGCCATGTTTAGCATCACAGATGATGAATGGCCAAAAGTAAAAGAAAAGTTATTAAAAACAGCAAAACAAAAACAAGAATTTGAATATTAATGTTAGACATTCCTAAAGGAGCTAATTATGTATCCGCCTAAGTATTATCAAACAAACTCAGAAGACAAAATAGAGCAAGGGAAGTTAATTGAATTAGTAACCAATAATCCATTAGCTACTTTAATTATCAATAGAGAGAGGGAATTACCACATGTAAGTCATATCCCTTTTCACTTTGATGACAACCAAACATCATTAGTTGGTCATACAAGTAATCAACACCCTTTAACTAAAAGATTAAAACAAAACCTAGTTGAAGATATCATTTTGATATTTCATGGAGAGCAAGGTTATATTTCACCTAATTATAGTGAAGGGCAACCTGTGCCAACTTGGAATTACAGCAAAGTACAAATAATAGGCAAGGCTAAAATAATAACCGATAGCAATGAAAAATATAAACAAATGGATATCACCACACAGTACTTTGAGAAAGAACAAACTCAGCCATGGTTATTAGACTCTGCACCTAGCAAAGCGATTGAACAAATGCTGAAAGCAATTACCATTTTTAAAGTATCAATCGATGAAATAAACGGGCAATTTAAGCTGAGCCAAAACAAATCTACAGCTGTTAAACAACAAATTTCAAATCAACTGAAATTAAAGGGTAATCAAAAGCTAGCAGAGCAAATGCTTGATTAAATAGCATTAGTTTCAAGATCTGCCTAGAGGCTAATAATTTATTGAAAAATGATATTAATGAGCTATGAAATCTTTAAAATAAAAGTGTATATTGCATATAATAAAAGCTGTAATAGTAGTTTAAGAAGTAATTACATGAAAATTAAAAATAACCTAGGTTTCACAATAATTGAGCTGATTATTGTCATTGTTATTTTAGGCATTTTATCCGTCACAGCCCTGCCAAAGTTTTTAAATATGGGTCAAGATGCACACGATGCCAAGGCAAAAGCGATATTCGCAAGCTTTAGCTCTGCGGTGAGCATGTATCATGGTTGCTGGCAAGTCAAAGGCGGCTCAGGTTATATGCAAGATCTTAACTGTTACGGTGATGGCGATTTAGATTCTAGCTATACAGGTTTTCCTTTAGGTATAACGACAGAATCAGCTAAACAAGGAAAAGACTTAAAAGGCTCATATTGCAAAGATGTATGGAGTGGATTATTAGCAGGCGATGATTTTGTTCTAGAAAATCATTCAGGCGCATCTAGTTTTGGTAATAATACAGATATTATTTATTGGTACACTGAAATATCACTCTCTGATACAGCACACTGCTATTTTAACTATATATCAGATAATCGGCAGAAAGGCGCAGAAAACTGGCAACTAAAATACTTTCCAGCGACTGGAGTTACCCAAGTGGTTAGAGCAACATTAACTTAATTAAAATGTGCGTTGTGCTGTAAAACTCTTAATCCTTGCAACTTATCAACGATTTAAAGCTCACTATTAATCAGCAAGCCCAAATTTAAAAACATTATATTTACACTTATTTACATATTTATTTCATTTAACTTGTTAACTACGATATCATCCGTACTTATGTACGATAAAAAACGTACTTAAAAATATAATCACCGAAGGAAATGGATAAATGAAAACATCAAAAAAAGCACTTTCACTGATCACACTCTTAACTTGTTTTGCACTAGCAGCTTGCTCATCAACAACAGAATCAAATAATTTAACAGCCGAGCAAGAAGCCAAACCTAAAAAGAAGAAAACTTGCATTGCAGGTGAAAGAACTGGTTCTCGATTAGCTAAAAGGTGTTAATACACACATCCCCAGTAACACAAAATGCTTATTGATATATCCCCCAATAAGCATTTTTATTTCTTCACCTCTTATTCACTACCTTTTAGCGTATGAGCCACAGGTTTATGAATTAATCCCCTTAACGGCAAGTAAATAGACGCTGTAAGCAAACTAATAACCAAACCTAGTGTAAATAAACTTAACGGTATTATGTTTATATCAATAAATCCCGATAACTCCTGCGTATAAAACCCATAGACTCCGATTAAAAATACTAAAGATATGCCAATAGCAATTATTAAGTTAATAGCGTTTTCCAACAAAAATAGTTTAACTATATCACGCTTTTTTGCACCAATAGCAAGGCGTGTAGCGAGCTCACTTTGTCTTAAATGCACATTATAATTTGCTATTGAATATAAACCGATAGATGCTAGAAATAAGATAAGTAAGGTTAAAACGATTGTTGTAATTGCAGTCGTTATTTGTGAAAACATCATTTTATAATGCACAGATTTCACAGTTTCATAATCTCGTAAGTCAAATCTAGCATCAATATTAGTCACCAGTTCACGAAAATTACTCTCTGATATTGATTGACCCTCATTAAAACGCACTAACATATTCAACCAATGATCAGCTCCAGGAAAGTAAGCGCGCATACTATCATATGGCTGATTTGGGATTTGAATACTTTTAACAATACCAATTATTTTATATCGTTTGTTGTTATTAACTAGCTGTAAACCTAAAACATCACCGTCTGATTGAATTTCATTGGCAAACTGCTCATTTATAATCACAACATCATGTAAGTTTTTAATATCACTATCACTAAAGTTGCGACCCTGTAATAGAGTCTGCTCTATTACATTAAAATATTTGTTATCCACCCATTTCATATAAGGGCTAAATTTTTGTCCTGTTTTATCTACTTCAGTTGCTCTTATGGCATAAGCACTAAAGGGGGAAATAGCATGAGTAACTGACTTAACTTGAGGCAAACTGTTAGTCTGTGCTTTTAATTCTTTCATAAAAGCACTGTATTCTTCTCTTTGTGGTTTACTAGCTGATACCCGAGTCATATTGATACTCATCGTATTATTTGCATTAAATCCAACAGGCTTAAAAATTGTATTTGTTGCATCCATTAAAATTATGGAACTCACAAATACCATAACTGTTACCAGTGTAATTTGACTAATAATTAAAAAATTTCTTAAAGGTTTTGAAACTTGCGCTTTAACACCTTTTCCACTGCTACTTAGTGCACGTTGAATTAATTTAAAATTAATATGTTTACTGGCAAATAACGAAAATATTAAAGCTAAAATAACAGCGATACAGATAAGGCTAAATACAGATATAACATCAATTGATAATTCATTTATTCTGGGCAAAAGAGTGACCAAATAGCTTTTTAATATATGAAACTCTATAGTACAAACAACAAGTGCCAATATGACCGAAAGCATCATCAAACTCACAATTTCTAAAAATAGCAGTTTTACAATCGCTTTTTTTGAAGCACCTAAAGCACTATGAATAGCTAGGTTGTGTTTAGTTTCAGCTGCTCTAGAGCTAAATAAATTGGCAATATTCACAACTGCAATTAACAATAAACCTAAACTTGCAGCAAGTAACATATAAAGCATCTGCTTATTGTCACCTAGGATATATTTACCAATAGCAGTAAGGCGCATTTCAACAAACCAACCTGTAGCCCAATCTTGCCCTGCGACTTCTGATTGCCATTTTTCATTTAAGTTAATTGTTAAATAATCAACTGCGTTTTCAGTTGTATATTCATCGGTCAATTTACCAATGAAAAATAATGGCTCATGGATCATACCCCAAGCCGACTTTAACATTGCAGATGAACTTTCAAAATCCCAAGGCAGCCAAACTTGTGTTTTACGCCCAACAGTCAATAACTCTGGTTCTATAAAGTCTTTAGCTGTCACACCAATAATTTTATGACTAACACCCGAAAAATTTACTGTTTGATCTAAAATATCTTCAGTTAAAGAAAATTGGTTTTTCCAAACTTGATAACTGATCACTGCACCTGATTTATGTAGACCAAGCGCTTCATTGGCATCAAAAAATCGACCTTTTATCATAGGGATTGATAACATTGATGACAGATCTGGTGTGGTAAAACTTAAATTGACAGTGCGAGAATTGTCATTGAATCTCAATTGCGCTTCATAATAGGAAATCAGCGCCTTTTCCTTAAAAGCGGCTTCATTTTTATATATATGCATTAAGCTTGGAAAAGGAAACATATGACCAATTAAACTTTGTTTTTGATCATATAAACCATGCTGTAATACCAAAACCTTATCTTGCTCTGGATAAGGGAAAGTTTTATTTAAAATTAAATTACTTAATATAATCACACACAACAAAGAGCCTAAAGTTATGCCCATAGAGATAACAACTGTCATCACAAAGTTTGGTTTGTGCTTTAAACTACAAAACATTTGTTTTAGCTGGTAAATAAAACCATTCATAAAAAAGCCTTTTATTATTTTTTTAGTTATATAAAAATAAACTGATACATAAGCATCAGTTCATTAGTCACTATTCACTGCTTTTTAAAGCATAAACCGCAGGTCGATTAATTAAAGATCTTAAAGGCATGTAACAGGCTAAAAAAGTTATCAAAGAAATTAAACTTAATGTCACTAGCGCTTGAGGTAATAACTGCCAGTTAATGTAGCTTGCTAAAGCAGAACTGAAACTAATAGTCATTCCAAGTAAAAGTAAAATACCCACAATTAAACCGATAATCACTGAAAAGCTGTTATCTTTTAAAATCATGATAATTAAATCTTTTCGTTTAGCCCCTATCGCCATACGAGTACCTATTTCAAAACGACGAATTTGCGTGCTGTAACTCATTACACCATAAAGCCCTAAGCTTGCTAAAAAGAAAGTTAAACTTGCTAAAATAGCGGTAGTAATTGCAGTAGCCTTTTGAGTGAATAGCCCCGCGCTTTGGGTTTGTTCTAATGATTCATATTTTTCAATTACCATAGACTTATGGCTTTGCTGAATGACTTCAACTAACTGTTCTCGCGATAGACTTTGCTTTGGCTTAAATTTAATTAACATACTGCGTTGTGGTGCACTACTAGGCCCATAAACTCGAAATGGTTGATCAACTTGATTAGGCTGTTTGATATTTTTAACCACGCCTTTTATGGTATAAACCTGATCGTTACCTGGATTGACATTTATGCCAATCGCACTGCCATTTGGTGCTAAATGATTCGCTAATGCCTCATTAATAATCCATACGTTATTACCATCTTTCATGTCTGCAGCAGATAAGTTTTCACCATCAATTAATGGTTGCTCTAATAAACTAAAATAATCATCTGCAATGCTTTTGATAAATATGGTGTAACGTTCTTTACGTACTAAGTCATTAATTGGCCACTGCCAAAAACGACTTAAAGGCGAGCTTGAGTGACTCAACGCCTCAACTTCTGGACGCTCTGATATTTTTGCTTTAATATCTGTCATTATTGGCCCAAAGGCTTCATACTCAGGCCATTCCACTGCAGAATAAACTAAATTCAAATAAGATAAATTATGTGTTTTAAAACCGGCATCTTCATTTAAAGAGTCCAATGCATGCTTAAATATATTAGTATTAACAAATATTAAAGCTGCTGCAATAGCCACTTGTGTGATCACTAATACTTGTCGTGTTTTTTTAGAGATCTGTGCACTATTGCCTTTGCCACTGGATTGTAAACTCTGATTTAAAGCTTTATAACGAATTGTTTTAGCACTTACTTTGGAAAAAAAATAAGCCAAGATCATCACAATCACGATTGCAGATATAAAAGAAAAACCATTTAATGTTAGTTCTGCCACTCGAGGTAAAACATCGCTTAAGTAATGTTGCAGAATATAAAACCCTGAAACAGCAATGACTAAAGCCACACCTATTGATAACAACATCAAAATCGCCGACTCAACTAATAACCCATTGAATAATTGCTTTTTATTAGCGCCCATTGCAGCTCGAATAGCCATACTATGCTGTTGTTGTGCGATACGAGATATAAATAAGTTAGCAATATTCGCACTGGCGATTATTACTAAACCAAATACACCTGCAATCAAGAAGTAGATTATTTTATGACTATCACCTAGCACTAAACTATTAAAACTATGCAGCTTCATTTGCAAAGTCCAATCATTTAAAAATGTCACGCCACCAACATTATCTCGCCAAATTTGATTTTCTGCGGGCGTTATTTCCTGTTCTATTTGTTTAATTGATTGTTCTGAATTTAATTTACCTACAAAAGCTGCAAGTGGAATAATACGCCCCCAACTGTCTTTGGCATCTGTATCTAAATTATAATCCCACGGCAACCATATTTGTGTTTTACGGCCCCTTTGTTCAATTTCAGGTTCAACAAATTCGGCAGCTGTTACTCCGACAATAGAAAAACTCACACCACTAAATTCTATTTTTTTCGATAGAATATCCGCATCACTTTTAAATTCATTTTGCCAAGTATCAAAACTAATAATCGCCACTGGATTATGGCTATCAAGTTGCTCTGTTTTCTCAAATTGACGGCCTTGAGCCATAGATATATCTAGCATAGTAAACCACTGCGGCGTGACATATCCCATTTTTAAACTAGGCTGTTTAGCAGAGCTAGTTAAAATATTATCATCATAATGGATTAATGCTGCTTCACTAAAATGCGTTTGTTTTTTATAAAAATGAATAAGCCCAGGATAAGTAAATAAATCATTATCTACTTGACCATTTTGCATTATTTGACTTTGTACTACCCTATATAGTTTTTCTTGTTCAGGATAAGGTAGCGGCTTCATTAACATCACATATGCAAGCGTTAAAACACATAAAAGTGCACCTAAAGTTAAACCCATAGTTGTGGTAACGCTGACAATAAAACCCGGTGTTTTTTTTAGGCTTTGCCAAGTTTGCTTAATTAAATACTTAAGATGATTCATAAAAAACTCTTTTCCTTGAAATCAATAAAATCAAATATTGAAAATACTTACTCATAGCCTTAAACACATGAAAAGCGAATGATTGATTTAAGTTCTAAACGACTAGTAGCGTCTATCTGGGTGCTATAGCTTACAATTGAGTGCTAGCTTTTGATCTATTGCGCATTATTGTGTGCACAGACCACAAAAACAGAGTATTGCTTTTACTGATAAAAAATTGACTCATAGCGATAGTTCTCTAATCAAAATAGCCTATATGCATTCGACATATAGGCTTTTATCATATGGCTGCTTAGTCACTTCCTCGTAATGAATGAATTGCAGGGCGATTGATGAAAGGACGCAATGGCCAATAACAAGCAAACAGTGAAATTAAGCTAATCAATACAACCGTTATTACAAACAAGGTAAGTAATGACAGATTTATATAAGCTGTGAATGCTTCAGAGAACCCCAAATACAAACCAACTAATACGAATAGGCTCAAAATCATCCCTAAAATAATCGAAGATAAATTGTCATTAATGATCAAACTAATTAAATCAAATCTTTTTGCGCCAATTGCCAGTCTCGTGCCAATTTCAAAACGGCGCATTTGTGTGCTGTAACTTAAAATACCGTACAGACCTATAGCAGCTAAAAAGAAAGTTATAACAGCTAATACAGCACTGGTAATAGCTGTTGTGTATTGGGTAAAAAGCAGTTGTGCTTTTTGAGTATCTAATGATTCCATTTCAAAAATATTGTATTGACTTGTCACACTTTGTAATACTGAAACCACTTGCTCTCTAGAGACAACAGACTCAGGTTTTAATTTTATTATCATCGCGTTTTCAGCTAAAGAAGTAGGCACATAAGCTCTTAATATTGGCTCATTAGTATCTCCAGGAATATGAACCGCTTTTACAATGCCAATTATTGTTGTATGTTCTTCATCACCAAAACTAACCTGCTTACCTATCACGCTTTCAGATGGTGATATTCTGTTTGCAAACGCCTCATTAACTATCGCAACTCTGTTTTCATCTTTAATATCTGCGGTAGTAAATAAGTCACCTTCAATTAAATTTTGGCCTATCATTTTAAAATAATTTTGATCTATATGTTTCACTTCAGGAGTCAAACGCTCATTGGTCGCTACGACAGTTGTTGCCCAAAGGTTAAAACCATTTAATGGTGAACTCGCTTGCACAACTTGCTCAACTTGAGGTAGAGCTGTTAGCTTTTCACGCACTTCATTCATTAATTGCTTACGCAAATCACGCTCTGGTCGTGTAGCCCCTGCACTTGAGAAAGTGGTATACATTAAGTTATCTGTGTGAAAACCGATGTCTTGGTTGATGGTTTTAACTGAGTCTTTTAATAAACTGATATTTACAAAAACTAAACTTGTCACAACAGCGACTTGACTCACGATTAAAAACTTACGTATATTTTTAGATACTTGAATTCCCGTCCCTTTACCACTTGATTGTAAGGTTAAATTAAGTGCGCGATAATTAATCATCCTGCTGCTTAAACCAGCGAAAAATAACGCAAATAATAAACTAATGGCAATAGCCGAAGCTAATGTCACCCAGTTAATCATCAGCTCATCAACTCTTGGCAAACGTTGTGATAAAAATTCCTGCATCACCAAAAAGCCAACTGTGGCAATAATTAACGCAATCACCACAGAGAAAAACATTAACAAACCTGTTTCTGCCAATATGGTTTTAAATAGCTTACCTTTAGTGGCGCCAACAGCAGCATGAATTGACAATTGACGCTGTTGCTCTGCGGTGCGAGACATAAATAGGTTTGAGATATTGGCGCAAGCAATTAAAACTAAGCCAATGACTCCTGCTAATAGTAAATAAACCGTATTTGTACTATCACCTAAAATTTGCTTTTTAAATGGCACGGCTTTCATTTCAATGTTCCAACCATTAAAAAACGCCATACCAGCGACTTTCTCTTTCCACGTATCATTAACTAAAGGTGTTAAAGTTTGAGAGATTTGCTCAAGTGTTAAAGCTGACTTTACTTTACCTATAAATTTTTGGTTTGAATTGATATTACCCCAAGAGCCTCGTCCTCTTTCGCTCATACCATTATAATCCCAAGGTAAAATCACTTGTGATTTTAAGCCTATGGTAGATAAAGCGGGTTCAATAAATGATTGCTTTAATACACCAACAACATTGAAGCTCACACCTTTAAATGTGACTTTTTCATTCAAGATATTTGTGTCAGAGCCAAACTCATCAACCCAAGTATTAAAACTTAATATGGCAACTGGGTTATTAGTATCCAGTGCTTCTGTCGCCTCAAATGTGCGACCTAAATGCACTTGTGCATCTAATAAAGAAAACCATTGAGGCGTCACATACAAGGTATTTAATGTTGGCTGAGAATCAACAGACGTTAATACATCTTGGTCGTAGTAAATCAATGCACTTTTGTCATAAACGGTCTGGTTTTTATATAAATGAATTAAACCAGGGTAAGTAAATGAAGAAGCATTAGTCTCACCTTTACTATCACCAATATGATGCACAACAAGATGCAAGTTATCTTGATCTGGGTAAGGTAATGGCTTAGCAATTAGCACATACGCTAAAGTTAAAATACAGAGTAAAGCACCTAAAGTAGTGCCCATAGTGGCAAGTACCGTAGCTACAAAACCGAGATTCTTTTTCAAGCTCACCCAAGCTTGTTTTTGCTGATAGATAAATTGACTCATACAGCCGCCTTTAACTCTGGAGTGGTTAAAATTGAACCATCAAGTAATTTAAGTTGCGTGCGTGCCATATCTGCATAACGCGGATCATGGGTTACCATACAAATCGTTGTGCCATTTTCATTTAGCTTTTCAAGTACATCCATTACTTGGTCACCACTTTTAGAATCTAAGTTACCTGTCGGCTCATCCACTAGCAAGATTGCAGGGTTTGCCACTAATGCACGTGCAATTGCAATACGTTGCTGCTGACCACCTGATAACTGATTAGGCTTATGACTTACACGGTGTGACATAGCAACAAGCTCTAAACATTCATTGACACGTTTTTTGATTGCTTCATCAGATAACTTGTCTTTGCTATAACGCAAAGGCAATGCCACATTATCAAATACAGAAAGCTCGTCAATTAAGTTAAATGATTGAAATATAAAACCAATCTTGCTATTTCTAATTTCTGCTGCTTCATCTAAAGATAAATCAGTTACATTAATGCCTTCGATATAAAACTCACCACCTGAAGGCATATCTAACAGACCTAAAATTGATAATAATGTTGATTTACCACAACCAGATGGACCAGAGATAGAAACGTAATCTCCTGCATTGATTTCTAAGTCGATACTTCTTAGTGCATGAGTTTCTAGTTCTTGGGTTTCAAAAATTTTAGAAATATTCGTCATTTTTATTTTTGTATTGATATTTGTTGTTGCTTGGCTCATGTGTCTATTCCTTTTATGTTTTGTAGCTGATCTAGTGAACTTGATATCACTAAGTCAGTCTGAAAATTTAGTAATTAATAGTTAATGTATTAGAACTTGTTTTTAAATTAGATAAGTCTGAAATAATAAATTCATCATTCGGTTTAGCACCCGATGTCACTTCAATAAATCGACCTGCTTGGCGGCCTAGTTTCACTTTGTGTAACTGTGCGTCTTTTCCATTTTCATCTAGACGATATAAACTAACTTGTGTGCTTGATTTTGCATTTGCAGGGCGCTTTATATAAGTCACTTGCTTTAATGTTTCAGCGATCACAACCCCATCAACATTAAGTTGTGGTCTTGCGCTAGCTGGCAGGTTTTGTGGTAAGGAGACTTCAATATTAACCGTATTATTTTCAACAATAGGGTCGATGCGTGCTACTTTGCCATCAATTTTGTCACGACGCGTATCTATAATCACACGCTGACCAATTTCAATCTGTTGCGCTTGACTTTGCGGTACACGAATTAATGCAATTAAATCTGTAACGCTTCCAATTAGCGCGATTTCTTGACCTGCGGCTAAGCTTTGTCCTAACTCCACTGATAAACGCTGTAAAACACCATCAAAACCAGCTGTTACTGTTAGTCTATCTAATCGTGCTTGCGCTATATTTAGCTGACCTTGCTGCTGTTTAATACGTTCTTGCTGGATGTTAACGGCTTCGGCGTGTACTAAAGTGAGTTGCGCCATACGCTGCTTTAATATTTCAATGCGTTTCTCAAGCTGCTTTTCATTTAATACTGTTTGTTGAAAAGTCAGTTTGGTCACGATACCTTTTTTCACTAACTGTTCTTCAGCAATGCGTTTTAAAGTAGCGGTTTCAAAACTTGCTGTAATTTGCGCTAACGTAGCACTTTCATTTAAAGTTTCGCGTTGATTATTTAGTTTAAGTTGACGTAAATTTGCAGTTGTTTGTGCTAATTCCTGCTGCGCATTATCGACTAACTGCTGAAGCTCTGGATTTTCAAGTCTCACAATCACACTATCAGCTTTTACGCTTGCGCCAGGCTTTAAAATAATTTCCTTTACCGTTGCGCGGGTTAATGTAGTGATCAACTGCTGCTTATCTGACTTTAAGCTACCATAACCTTCAATGCTCACCTCTAAATCGCCTTTATGTACTTTTTCTACCAAAATATCATTACGTTCGACAGAGATTGAACCAACTGATTGGTTTGCCCAAAGCGCTAAAAAAACAAGGCTAGTAAAAATAGCTAATGCAATTTGATACTTAGAATTTAGTAGCGGGTTACTTTTCTTTTTTGTTTTTACGACATCCATTTATTTTCGCTCTCGGTAATATTTTCATACCTAGTTATAACAAGGATTGTGCCAAATTTATTTTAACTTTAATTACAATGAGTTAGAGTTCACCCTGTATATTATGGACTATAACCAGTCCGATACCGGACTCACTAAGTCCAGTATCGAAAAGTTTTTGAGGGAGTTATTTTATTGGGAGGTTGATTGAAACAGTAACGCCTGCATCTGTATTGTTAGTAAGCTCAATACTGCCTTCATGCTGCTCTATAATATTCCTACAGAAACTTAACCCTATGCCTTGACCTGCTTGTTTAGTGGTAAACAAGGGCACAAATAAATTTTCTAAATTAGCAAAACCATGGCCATTATCAATTACCTGGATAAGATGTTGTCCTTTAACTTCATTTATTGAGAGCGTTATTTTATCGGCACCGGCTTCATTGGCATTTTTAATTAAGTTAATAAGTACTTGCTCTAAAAACGCTTGATCTGCCCAGAGCCACTCTACCGACACAGAGATAGTTAATTCAAAACCTGTAAATAAGCCCCTTAACCTTTCTATAAGCTGATTTACACTAATCTTTTGAGCGTTTAAATTAAGTTTTTGCGAAAGTGATGAATAGCGACTGATAAAATCTTGTAAATGATGGCATCGCTCTGCGATGACAGCTAGTGCTTTTTGATCTCTTTCTGACTCTGTGCGAGTAGATAAACTCTCAGCTAAAGAGGATACCGGTGTCAGTGAATTGCGAATTTCATGACCCATCACCCTTATAATCTGCTGCCACGCATTTTGCTGACTTGAACGTAGCGCTGATTCAATATTCGTAAATACCAACAATAAATTAGCTTCAGAGTTATCAATAAACTCACTTTGACTTATTTGCCATTGCTGATTTGTAGCAGCGGCACTGGTTTCAAATTGCCAACTGTCATCTTGCTTAACTAAACCTAATAACTTAGGTGAACCATGACGGTACATTTGCCAAGGTTGATCAAATAATAAGGTAAATGCACCATTAGCATAAGTTAATTGATTTTTTTGATTAAAGACCAAAATCGGCGTATTTAACTGATCTATTAGTTGATAAACCAAAAAGGCATGTTGATCATACCGTGATTTCTGAGTGAGTAACTGCTCACTTAAAACTTTAAGCTCCTGATGAAAACCACCCACTTGGCCTTTACTAAATTCAGGTTTTGCATATTGATTATAGTCTTCCATTCGCACGGCTTCTATTTGCAATAAACCTCTTTCAAATGCCGCCATTATTCGATACATAAATCTATAAGCACTGAAACCTAAAACAAGTAACAGCAAACCTGATACTATGACGATATCCCACGTAGCCCAATGATGTTCAGTTAAAATATAACTAAACAAGCCAACAACCAATATCAAAAAAGCGGCTAATCTACGAATAATATAGCTTTCTAATGACTTACTTTTTAGGAAATTCATGCTCATACTTTTCCAAGCGGCGATATAAAGATGATTTTGTTAAACCTAATAATTTTGCAGCTTGTGGCACACTTGAATTGGTAATACCAAGCGCTTGTTTAATGAGTTTTATTTCTGCTTTTTCTAGTGTCATAAGCGGTAAAGTTTGCTCTCCTTTACTCGCTGATAGAGGTAGTTCATTTGCTGTAAGTTTTAAATCACTTGTCGCTACTTGAGGGTCTGCAATAAACAATAATACCGCACGCTCCATTAGATGACTTAGTTCACGAATATTTCCTGGCCATCTATATTCTAATAATGCTTGTTGTGCGCAATCGCTTAGCACGGGCTGAGCTTTATTATATTTAATTGCATAATGTTCAATAAAATACTCAGCTAAAGGCACAATATCATCAAGCCTTTCATTTAATGAAGGCACTCTAAATTCTAAAGTATTTAAACGATAAAACAGATCTTCTCGAAAACGTTCTTCTGATATTAACTTTTCGAAATTACCGTTTGAGGCACTGATAATGCGAATATTGGTTTGCTCTGTTTGACTTGAACCTAATACCTCGTATTCACCAGATTCTACAACTCTTAATAGTTTAGCTTGTTGAGACATTGGAATATTGGCAATCTCATCTAAAAATAACGTGCCTTGTTTAGCAAGTTCAAAACGCCCTATCCGACTAGATTTAGCGTCGGTAAACGCGCCCTTTTTATGGCCAAACATTTCACTTTCAAATAATGATTCTGAAATTGCGCCCATATTAACACCAATAAAGGGCCCAGATTGACGGGAAGATAAATCATGGACTTGTCTGGCTAATAGGCTTTTACCTGTGCCATTATCACCAGTCAGTAAAATAGCGACATCTGTTGTTGCGACACTTTGAATTTGCATCATTAATTGCTGCATACAAGCGGAACGCCAAACATACTCATCTTGTTTTATTGGCTCCAACCTTTGCTGTAACTTTTGATTTTGTACTTTTAAACCCGCCATAGAAAGCTGATGCTCTATGATTTGCAATAATCGTTGGTTTTTCCAAGGTTTTTCAATAAAGTCACCGGCACCTAGTTGCATTGCCTTAACGGCTAAAGCCACATTTGACCAAGCAGTCATAGCAACAGCCGGAATATTTAATTCTGATTTTTGGATCCAAGCTAATAATTCTAAACCTTCTTCACCTGATGTGGTGTCTAGTGAGTAATTCATATCAAGTAGGATCAAATCTATTTTATTGTTTTGAATTAACTCTTTTGCTTGATAGGGGCTATCTGCTTCTAATACTTGATACCCATTATCTTCTAAAACAAAACTTGCACTGAGTCGTATCTCTGGACGATCATCAACAACTAAAATATATGTTTGACTCATTATTACCCTAACTAGATAAACAGCTTATAAGGCTTACTTTATCATTAGTTAAGTTATTAATCAGAATAATTATTGATGAAATATAGAAATGGAAAAGAGTTAGTAACTTGTGTTTTTTTATTTTTTTTGTAACGAAATAGCATTATTTATACTGACTGGTGGCGCTAAATAATAACCTTGTATCACACTATTTGGTGCTATTTTTTGTGCCTGTATTACTTGATGATAAGACCCTACACCAGAAAATACAATTCGGGTATTCAAGTTTTTAGACAGCGGGTTAATTAATATTTGATTATTAGGACTTAAATTAATTTTATCATCCGTGCGACCTATTACACTAAACTTCACTTCATCTATTAATAAAGGCAGACCTTTTAATGATTTTAAATCTCCCTGATAGCCATCTATTGCCAACTGAAATCCATAAGATTTAAATTTACATCACAACTCAATCGCCTCTACTGATGAAGAGAAATATGCTTCATTTGAGAATTCTAAAGTAAAATTATTGGGCTTTAAATTGCCTTTACTGACAAATTCGGTTAATAAATAAAACAAGTCGTATTTTTCAATTGCTTTAATCACAGTCAATGTATCTAAACGAATACCTTATCTAATAATATGACACTTTGGATTTGCGAAGTTAATTCCATATAACTTTAATCTATAACTTTTAGATACACCTCTTATATGGACAGCATAAATTAAATTGTTTTCCAGTTTATGAGCTTTTATTTACGATTAAATCCATAACCTCTATTTGAAACTCAGAAAAAACTTTAATGCCATTTCTTTCCAGTAGTTCAGCCGTTAGACCCATACCTGATATTTTATTTCCTTGGTGTAAACCATCATAGACTTCATTGCGACCGCAAGAAGGGCTACCTTCTTTTAATAGTGCAAATTTTATATTATTTCTAATGCATAAATTTAATGCTTTTTGAGCACCTAACAAAAAAGCATCTGTTACATCTATTGAGTTAGCTGTTAATACTCTTCCCGAATGGCTTATTTCAGCAGCAGGTCTAGGCGTAGGCAAACCACCAGCCACTTCAGGACAAAATGAAACTATGCGACCTTGAGATTGCCATTTATCAAGTATTTGATGTGAAACCCCTTTACTTTTACCATCGTAACGTACTGGTTCACCTAATAAACAACTAGAAACTAAAACTTTGAACATTATCGATTCCACCAAATTATCCAAATAAAAAGCCCCACTAATGCGGGGCTTAATCTGAAAATTCTTAACTAATTTACTTTTTAGTTAAGTAAGTAATTAAGTCATTCATCGTTTCAGCTGAGCTAACACCTGATTTTTTACCTAAAATTAATTTATATTTACCATTAACAATAAAAGTAGGTACGCTGCTTAAGCCGCCTTTATTTTGAAAATACGCTTGGTCTTTTTTCATTTTTGAAGTCATAGTACGAACAGAAAAACTTTTATATAACTTATCAAATTTAGCACCATTAACACCTTGCGCTACAAAAATATCTTTTATGTCTGCTACGCTATTAAACTTATTACGCTTTGTGTGGTAATGACTAAACAAAGCACCAACAATTTTATCTTTTTGCGGTAAAGTAGCCGCTGTGGCCAATGCTTGCGATAACATTTGCTGATTTTCTTTAGTACGACCACCCATAAAATCTACATGGCTTTTTTTAAATTTAATGTCTTTACCTAGCATAGGCTTTAAATCAGCCAATAAAGCTTCAAAGTTATTACATGCAGGACAGTAAAACGAGAAAAACTCTTTTACTTCAGGTTTTGTAGAAGCGCGATCCGACACAACTTCATAATGCACTCCCTCTTCATATTTTACAGGACCAGCAGCATTTGCCATCAAAGGTAAAAATAACGAAATTAATGCAGCTTTAATTATTGTTTTCATTTATTACTCCAAAATCTAAAAATTTTATTTCTATTTATTTAATAAGAATGTGATTAAAGAATCTAATTCAGCTTGGCTTTTAAGCTTATTCACATTGATTTTATATTTACCATTTACGATAAATGTTGGCACACCGGTTAATGCCCCCATTTTTGAATATTTATTTTGCGCTTCAACCATTTTCTTTTCGCCTAGAATAACCGGCATGCTAGATAATAGAGAATCAAAATCTTCTTTAGAGATACCATTTAAAGCCAGCAAGTTGCTCACATCTTTCATATTTGAAAAACTAGCACTCTGACGGTGAATATAATTAAAAATGGCATCTGATACTTGATGTTCTTTTGCTTGTTGTTTAGCAATCAAATACGCATAAGATAAGTTGCTTTGATCAGCAGCAGATTTACCTCTTAAAAAGTTCACATGGCTTTTTATAAAGGGCACACCCGCAGGCAAGTTTTTTTCAATACCTTTCGCAACTGGCTCCATTTTATAACAGTGCCCACAAAAGTATGAAAAGAATTCAGTTACTTGTGGTTTCGCCGTTTTTTCTGTTTGTAATTCGGTATATTGAACACCATTTTGAAACTGTGATGCAAAAGCCATTACTGGCATGCATAAAATTAATAAACCAAGTTTTAGTTTTTTTATCATCATGTTCTCTTTTTCTAAAAATTAGGTAATAAAGCAAGCGGTGGCTCTTGTAGCGCTGAAAATTGCTCTTTTAGTGCTAATATTTGCTGCTCCCAGTATTTGTCCTCTGCAAACCATGAAAAGTTCCTTGGAAATGCAGGATCTTGCCATCGTTTCGCCAACCAGCCCATATAATGTATCATACGCATGGCTCTTAAAGGTTCAATTAAGGCCAATTGACTATGATCAAATTCACAAAATTCTTCATAAGCGCCAATCATTGTATCTAACTGCAATACTTGCTCTTGCCTATCACCACTTAACATCATCCATAAATCTTGAATTGCAGGCCCCATACGACTGTCATCTAAATCGACAAACATTAAACCTTGCTGTGTCATCAGAATATTGCCTGCATGGCAATCACCATGCAAGCGAATTGCGTCAGTTGTATGATATCTATTGTTAGCAAGCTCAATAACCTGATCTAATATCGTGATAAAAGCAGTTTCTAATGAACGCGATATTAACCCGCTATCTAACAAATGCTGTTTTGCATCTAGTAGATATTCTTGTGTATTTATTTCACGCCTGTGCTCAAAAGGTTTTGCTTTTGCCGTTTGATGTAGTCGACCGATAAACCGACCTAAAACTTCCAGTTGATCTAAATTATCAACTTCAAATATACGACCACCTACACTCGGAAATAGCGTAAATAGATAACCTTGATATTCAAATAAACTTTTACCATCACGCTTTATTGGCGCCACGGCAGGTACTTCAGCAACGGCTAACTCAAAAGTAAAATCATGCTCCTCTTTAATTTCAGCACTATTCCATCTTTGCGGGCGATAAAACTTTACAACATACCTTACACCATCATCCCCCTTAAACTGATAGACACGATTTTCAAAACTGTTAAGCGGTAATAACCCTGATTCTGGATATATTCCGATACTTTCAATCGCATCCAAAATAATATCAGGTGTTAAATCGGCAAAGCTAAATTGATTCATTGTTTCACTTTTCATTTAATATAAACAAAAGGCATTAATAATTAATGCCTTTTTAATAAGTAATAAATATGATTTTAAGATAATGCCATAAAATGACTTTAATATCTCAGAACCTTTGATAGATTAACTCCAACCATACTATCGACCTTTAAAGAAATTACTCTTTTGCGATAACGTCACATCCGGCTCCGCACTATCAGTAACGACAAAGCTAAATTCAGTCACTGGCTTTTTCAAATCATATGGGTCTATCGCAATTGAAAGCGGTAAACTATAAGACTCACCCGCTTTTATATTTATCTCATTTTTACCAATATAGTTAAAATGAGATAGACCTGCTACATCTATCTTATAATGCTTATCAATTTGAGATTTATTAAGAATTTTAAGTGTATAAGTATTTTCAACTAATCCTTCATTACTCATTCTAAACAGTTTATTTCGATCACGAATAATATCTAAATCCATAGGAATACGAGTAAAAATATCTACAGCTAAAATTGCTGTCATCACCACGAAAACAACAGAGTAGCCAATTAGTTTAGGGCGAATAACTTTTGTTTTTTTGTCTGATTTTAAATTACGCTCTGTGGTGTAAGAAATTAACTTTTTAGGATAATTCATCTTCTCCATAACGCCATCACACGCATCAACACAGGCACCACAGTTAATACATTCGTATTGCAGGCCATTACGGATATCTATGCCTGTCGGACACACCTGAACACACAAATTACAATCAATACAATCTCCTAAACCGAGCGCTTTGTGATCTTGTTTACGCCCTCTTGGGCCTCGCCCTTCACCGCGCTTAGCGTCATAACTTACCGTAAAGGTATCTTGATCAAACATCGCTGATTGGAAACGAGAATATGGGCATATATGCAAACACATAATTTCACGCATCCAGCCTGCATTACCGTATGTACACACGGTAAATACTAAAATGCTCCAATAAGCATAATAGCCTGCATCAAATACAAAGAAATCAATAAATAGCGTTCGAATAGGTGTAAAGTAACCGACAAATGTCATAGCTGTAAGCAGTGAAACTAAAATCCAACCTAAGTGTTTGCCAGATTTTCGCCAAAACTTTTCAAAATCCATCTCCCTTTGATCTAATTTTTTACGCTGATTTGCTGTGCCTTCAAACTTTTCTTCAAACCAAATAAAGATAAAAGTCCAAACAGTTTGCGGGCACATAAAGCCACACCAAACCCGACCATAAAATGTCGTTACCAGAAACAATGCAAAAGCTGAAACCATTAAGATCCAAGCCAAAATAGTTAAATCTTGTGGCCAAAGCGTCACACCAAAAATATTATATTTTTGTTCCATCAAGTCAAAAAGTACGGCTTGCTGGCCATTAAAGTTTAGCCAAGGCAAAAGTAAAAATGCCAACATAGCAATAATATTAAGCCGATGCCTTAAAACTTGATACAGCCCTTTAACTGCACGCACATAAATTCTATTTCTTGGATTAAATCGATCAAATTTATCAGGATCCGGTTTATGTATTTTTACATCAACCGGAATATTTTTGACTTTGATTTGCTTTTCCATTGAAGTTCCTCAACACCAGCTGGATTACTCTACAGTATACTACTTGCTATTTAACCCTGCATTTTATTACACTAATGACCTTAATGTTGTGAAATAAATCAAATATCTGATTATTTTTAAAAGAATTATATAAACTTATGAAAAATTTCTTCTTATTAGTCATTTTAGTACTCGCTTTCTTTTCTATTGACCACAAAATAATAAAAGAACCTAGAGAAGAGTTTTTTGGTTTCATTACTGATTTTTTAAGCGTTTCAATGAAAACGACAAAAGACTCAGCAGCACAAACAGCAAATGACCGTATCAAACATAAACTCCAGCTGACATCCGCACAAAGTACTTATGTAGATACGCATACAAAAACAAATACAAAGCTTAGGGCATTTAATACACGATTTTGCGTAAATAATGATTTAAATTTATATTTTCAAGGCAATGATTTACGTCAAGTCTGTCAAATAATAGAACAACAAGTTAAAATAATCGCTAATTAGCAAGGTTAAGTATGGATTTTTCAAATTTAAATAAGCAATCATCACAATCTTTTCATAAACAAAAAAACCTACTTAAACAATTAATGAAAGGGCAATTGGTAAACTGCCCTCACTGTAAACAAGCTATCAAATTATATTTACCTGAAGATAAAGTTAAACCTGGGGCTCGCTGCGCTAAAGGCTGTACAGATATAGACTTAGAATTTGCATAACATTTAAGCCAACTTAAATCAGTTAAGTCACTTTAGATAAATTGTTCTCTAAATCACTGCTAAGATATACCTCATAACTAAATGCTATACAGACGTTAACTTTAGCGTCTGTCCTTGAAAATACTCAATTTAAGCTAAAAAACACTCTCTTTATAACATTTTGATATATTAAACCTGTTTTTATTATTTTTTTATTCGTTAAAGCCCACTTATGCTATTTAGCAATTAAGTAAAGTTGGTTTGGGATTAAATAATGTTGAATAGTACATCAAGCATATCAGGTGAAGTATTCATGGTCGGTGCAGGTCCAGGAGATCCTGAACTTCTCACTCTAAAAGCTTTAAAGTCCATGCAGCAATCCGATGTTGTTGTTTATGACTATTTAGTTTCACAAGACATTATGGCATTAATCCCAAATACAGTTGAGCTGATTTGTGTTGGTAAACGCTTAGGCAATCACAGTGTTCCTCAAGAACAAACAAACCAAATTTTAGTTGATTTGGCGCTTTCTGGTAAAACAGTTTGTCGATTAAAAGGCGGCGACCCATTTATTTATGGTCGTGGTGGTGAAGAAGCTCAGCTACTTGCACAAAACAATATTAAGTTTCAAATAGTACCAGGCATTACAGCCGCTGCGGGCTGTGCTGCTTATGCAGGCATACCTTTAACACATAGAGATCATTCGCAAGCGATAGTATTTGTTACTGGGCACTGTCAAAAAGACGGTAAAGATTTAAATTGGTCTTCTTTAGCTAAAAAGAATCAAACTTTAGCTGTTTATATGGGTGTGATAAAATCGCCTCATATTCAAGCTAAACTTATAGAGCATGGTCGTGAAGAAACAACACCTATTGCCATTGTTGAAAATGGCACAAGACACAACCAACGGGTGATCACGGGCACTTTATCTGAACTTGCGGCTCTAATAGAAAAAGAAGCTGTTCAATCACCTGCATTATTAATTATTGGTGAAGTCGCACAATTGCATGAGCAATTAGACTGGTTTAACACACCTAATTTAGAACAACTGAATAACTCACTTTTAGTCGCTTAGACTGAAGTTTAAAATTTTATAATTTTTTGTAAAAGGCTCAAAATCATGGCTTTAACACATCTTCAGCAACTAGAAGCTGAAAGTATTCAAATATTCCGAGAGGTCGCTGCTGAGTTTGAAAACCCAGTAATGCTTTACTCTATCGGTAAAGATTCATCTGTTTTATTGCATTTAGCACGTAAAGCATTTTATCCGGGTAAAATTCCATTCCCTTTGCTTCATGTTGATACCAACTGGAAGTTTAAAGAAATGATTGAATTTCGTGACAGAATCGCAAAAGAATACGACTTTGACTTATTAGTACATAAAAACCCTGATGGTTTAGATATGGAAATAAGCCCTTTTACACATGGTTCAAGTAAACATACTGATATCATGAAAACCCAAGGCTTAAAACAAGCGCTAAATAAATATGGTTTTGATGCTGCTTTTGGCGGCGCACGTCGTGATGAAGAAAAATCTCGCGCTAAAGAACGTGTTTATTCATTCCGTGATAAAAACCATCGTTGGGACCCTAAAAATCAACGTCCTGAGTTATGGGATAACTACAACGGTCAAATAAATCAAGGCGAAAGCATCCGTGTATTCCCTTTATCAAACTGGACTGAACTTGATATTTGGCAATATATTCATCAAGAAAATATCGATATTGTGTCTTTATACTTATCACAAGAACGCCCTGTTGTTGAAAGGGATGGCATGTTAGTCATGGTTGATGATGAGCGTATGCCACTTGAAGAAGGTGAAGTACCACAAATGAAGTCTATTCGTTTCAGAACGTTAGGCTGTTACCCATTAACGGGTGCTGTTGAATCTGATGCAGACACTTTACCAGGCATTATAGAAGAAATGTTGCTATGTACTTCATCTGAGCGTGAAGGACGTGCAATTGATAAAGATTCAGCTGGTTCAATGGAAAAGAAAAAACGTGAGGGGTATTTTTAAATGACTGATTTAATGTCAGCAACAGTGAATGAAGTAAAAGAATTAGGTATTGATACCTACCTTGAGACTCATCAAAATAAAAGCCTATTACGTATGCTTACATGTGGTAGCGTAGATGATGGTAAATCAACTTTAATCGGTCGCTTATTACATGATAGCCACCAAATTTATGAAGACCAGTTAGCTGCACTTCATTCTGATAATGAAAAAGTAGGTAATGCCGGCGAAGAGCTTGATTTAGCTTTATTAGTTGATGGTTTACAAGCTGAACGTGAGCAAGGCATCACCATAGATGTAGCTTATCGTTACTTTTCAACTAAAAAACGTAAATTTATCATTGCTGATACACCAGGCCATGAACAATATACACGCAACATGGTAACAGGTGCTTCTACGAGTGATGTTGCCATTATTTTGGTTGATGCACGTTACGGTGTGCAAGTACAAACTAAACGTCATAGCTTTATTTGTGATTCTTTAGGTATTAAACAATTTGTTGTTGCTATCAATAAAATGGATATTGTTGATTTTGATGAAACCGTTTATAACAAAATAAAAGCTGATTATATTAAGTTTGCAGAGCAGTTAAATATCACTGAAGCTGATATTAAGTTTATTCCTATCTCAGCACTTAAAGGTGATAACGTTGTAAATGTATCAACTCAAACACCTTATTACACTGATAAACCGCTATTAGAGTTGTTAGAAGACTCTCCAGCGGCAGGTGCAAATATTGATTTTGAAGCGCGTTTCCCTGTGCAATATGTTATTCGCCCTAATTTAAACTTCAGAGGTTTTCAAGGCACTTTAACGTCAGGTGAAATTAAAGTAGGCGATGCAGTAAAAGCATTACCTTCAGGTAAAGTATCTAGTATTAAAGAAATTGTTACTTTTACAGGTAACTTAGACCAAGCAGAAGCCGGTCAAGCAGTCACGCTTACGCTAAATGATGAGATTGATATCAGCCGTGGTGATGTGATTGTATCAGCCAACTCAACAGCGACAGTGAGTAATAAGCTGCAAGCTAAAATTGTTTGGATGCACGATGAACCTTTAGTATTAGGTAAAGAATATAATATTAAGCTTGCGAGCAAAAAGACGACTGTTAAAGTGACTAAAATCGATCATACAATCGATGTTAATACACTAGAGCATGGTCAAGCTGACAGCTTGAAATTAAATGAAATAGCCATCGTTACTTTAGATTTATCAGAAGAAGTTTTAGCTGATATCTATAGCAAAAATAAAGAAACTGGTTCATTTATTTTAATTGATAGATTATCAAATTTAACAATTGCAGCAGGTATGATTGAACAAGTCTTAACAACTGAAAAAAATGAAACTAATTTCAGTGAATTTGAGCTTGAGTTTAACTCTTTAGTTCGCAAGCACTTCCCACATTGGCAAGCACTTGATATAACTAAACTGTAATCGATTTGTAGACACAGTTTAAACCGTGTTTTGTAGGCTCGAATTTATTCGCGCTTTTTAAGCCTAGCTAAGAAAACCTTGTAGGTGAGGCTTTAGCCTTACGCAGTTATAAGCAATTGTAGCAAGCCTTACAAATATAAAGTATGACTAAAGTCGAACCCACGGTATGTTTTAGCAAACGCAAAGCTAAAAACCTAGCCTTATCTGAAAACTCAGATAAGGCTTATTAGTTAAACGTCACTTAGTGGCAAAAAATAACAATGACCCGCTGTTCTATAAGGTAAAAGATGGACTACTCGCAGTTAACATTAACCGGCATTATGCTTATATTAGTACTTTGTTTATTTGGTACTAAAATCAAGCCAGCTTGGTTATTTGCGTCTGCAGTAGGCACTAGCTATTTGGCTGGTATTATCGGCTTAGAAAATATGCTCATTAACTTTGCCAACCCGTCTCTTATTACCTTAGTATTACTTGTGCTCATTAGCATAGGCATCGAAAAAACATCATTAGTACGTAAATTATCAAATTCATTAGCCAAAGGTAGCTTATCGCAATCGGTCACTAAATTAGGATTATCAACAGCTTTTTTATCATCATTTACAAATAACACTGCCGTTGTTGCAACCCTAATTACCGCAGTAAAAGAAAACCCGACACATGCCCCCTCAAAGTTATTATTGCCTTTATCTTATACCGCTATTTTAGGGGGGACTTTAACTTTAATCGGCACATCTACAAATTTAATTATCAATGGTTTTGCTGTTGATGCAGGCATGAAACCTTTAGGTTTTTTTGACTTTACCTTAGTCGGTATCGGTGTTTTATCATCTGGTTTGATTGCTATTTTACTTTTATTAAAGCTGCTGCCTGATAACGGCAAAGAGCAAGAAGAAGTTGTGCCCTTTTATTTAGAAGGCAAAGTGATGCCTGGCTCTAAATTAATAGGTAAAAGCATTGAAGAAAACGGATTAAGAGAATTAAAAGACCTGTTTTTAGCTGAGATATTAAGAGATAAAAAACGCTTATGTGCTATTACGCCACAACAAGTTATAAAAGAAAATGACGTTTTACTTTTTGTAGGCGATATAAAATCAGTGCCATTATTATCTCAGTTTGATGGTCTAAAAGTTGTTCACGATAAAAATGAAATGAACATAGAGCACTTAGTTGAAGTGGTTGTGAGTCATGGCGCCTCTTTTATTGGGAAAACATTAAAAGAAGCAAAGTTTAGAGAGCAATTCAATGCTGCTGTAATCGCTGTTCGTCGTGGTCACGATAGATTGCAAGGCGGCTTAGGTAAAGTAGAGCTGCAAGCGGGTGATGCTCTGATCCTTGCGCCAAGTCCTGCATTTTATGAAAGCAATAATCTTAAAAGAGAATTTGTTTATATTTCAGGTCTTGATTTAAAAACATATTTAAACGATAAAAAATCTCATGCTGTATTTGCTAGCTTTTTAACTGTACTCGCTTTAGGTATTTCCGGTGTAGTGCCTTTAGTTAAAGGTTTAATGGTTTTACTGATAGCTTATTTACTAACTGGAATAATTAAACCGAGCGAAATTAAGCGACGATTCCCTATCGAGCTGTTAGTAATTGTAGGCAGTGCAATCGGCCTTGCAAAATTGATGATAAGTACAGGTTTAGCCCATGAAATATCAAGTATATTATCTATCGTACTTGGTGATTGGGGACCATATGGTGCGTTTATCGCTATTTTTATCCTCACTTTAATATGTACAGAGTTAATTACTAATAATGCCGCTGCAGCGCTTGCTTTCCCGATCGCTTATTCATTAGCATTAAATTTTGGTGTGAGTCCATTACCATATGTCATGGCTGTTGCTTTTGGCGCCTCTGCAAGTTTTATATCACCTTATGGTTATCAAACAAACCTAATGGTATACAGCGCTGGAAATTATAAATTAAAAGATTATATCACCATGGGTCTACCGCTTTCTGTTGTTTACTCTGCGACAGCGCTGATCCTTATTCCTCTGGTTTTTCCTTTTTAAACCATTTTTAGACACTGTATTCTAGGTAACATATATGAAAGATGAAAATGTAATTTGGCACCAACACGCCATTTCAAAACAAGACAGAGCTGAACAAAAAAAACATAAACCTTGCATACTTTGGTTTACCGGATTATCTGGTTCAGGTAAAAGCACTGTAGCAGGTGCATTAGAACACGCACTAAATGAATTAAATGTACATACCTATTTACTTGATGGTGACAATGTACGTCATGGTTTATGTAAAGACTTAAGCTTTACTGATGAAGACCGTCAAGAAAATATTCGCCGTGTGGGTGAAGTCGCTAAATTAATGGTTGATGCAGGCTTAGTGGTATTAAGCGCATTTATCTCACCTTTTTCAGCCGAAAGAAAACTTGTACGTGAATTGGTAGGTGAAGGTGAATTTATAGAAGTATTTTTAGATACACCAATTGATATATGTGAAACGAGAGATCCTAAAGGTTTATATCTAAAAGCCCGAGCAGGCGAGATTAAAAACTTTACGGGTATCGATTCTGATTATGAAAAACCAACATCGGCTGAAATAACTTTAAATACGGGTGAGAACTCAATTTCAGAATCTGTTGAGCAGCTAATTAGTTACTTAAAAGCCAATGGAGTGATTTCATCATGATGCAATCAAATACTTTAGAATCGCTATTAACGATAGCCAGAGATGCAGGCAAAGCAGCTATGGTTATTTATGATAAAGACTTCAATATTGAATACAAAGATGACAAAAGCCCAGTAACCGATGCAGATTTAGCAGCGCATAAGGTCATTGTAGCGGGTTTAAAGTCTTTAAGCCCTAACACACCAATATTGAGTGAAGAAAGTGCTGACATAAGCTGGGAAGAACGTCAGAAGTGGAATGAGTACTGGCTAGTAGATCCAATAGATGGCACTAAAGAGTTTATTAAAAAAAATGGTGAGTTTACTGTCAATATCGCTCTGATCCGTGATGGTAAACCAGTATTAGCCGTAGTCGACGCACCTGCATTGGGTTTTTCTTATTTAGCTGAAGAAAATATTGGCTCATTTAAAGATGATGGTAAATCAAGAACACAGCTCAAGGTAGAACGAAAGCAAGCGACAGGAACAATTCGCGTAGTTGGTAGCCGCTCTCACCCATCGCCAGAACTTGCAGAATATGTTAAACAATTTGATAGCGTAGAAATGGTATCAAAAGGTAGCTCTTTAAAGCTTTGTTTAGTGGCTGAAGGAACAGCTGATATCTATCCTAGATTGGGCCTGACAAGTGAGTGGGACACTGGCGCTGGCCATGCTATCGCTGAAATAGCTGGCGCTACAATTACTCAACTAGATGGCAGTCCGCTACTTTACAATACAAAAGAATCTTATTTAAACCCTTTCTTTATTGTTTCATCTTTAAAAGATTAATCACCTATATTTACAAATAGCGTATTAATTTGCGCTATTCAATCCCCCTACTTTTTATCCATATAAACAATCGAAAATTCACAGTTTAAAGCAGGTAAACTATTTGTATTTATTTGAGGTTTAAATACTTCCCCTGGCCTTAGTCCTAAATGAGTTTTCATGGTTTCGTGGGACTGTTGATAAGATTGAGGTTCAATAGATTTCCCCGTTAGTGTTAATTTTCTAGCTACATAAAGCCAAAACCCTGATATTTTATGTAGTTTATCATCTGTATAAGGTCGATTCTCATACTCCAAAACAAACTCTCCTGATTTGTTCAACTGTAAAGTTGCATCTGCACTCATACAGTCTTGTGTTGTCAAATAAGGCGGTAAATCTTCTTTATCTAAACGATTGGGGTTCTTCAAATACACCCCTATATTATTGTCAGAATAATAATGATTACCTTGCTTAAAGCGATAATGTTCTGCATTTGATAGACCAAATTCATTTAATATGGATTGAACTTGATTAATTAACTTTTGATCTGAAAAACCAATATTTGTTGCAAGAGACACATCAGAAAATTTTTGTGGAATATTAACTTGGGATTCATGCACAGATAAACCCTGTAACTTAAATGCATTTTTAAAATTTGATACCTGATTATGCGTATACCCCTGATTGATAATATATATTTTAGGAGATTGGCACCCAAATAATAAAACTAAGAGAATAATTAGGAGTCCTTTCATGATTGTGCCTATATAATTTAAAACTATAAATTACACGCGTAATCAAATTAAAACAAGTTATTTTATAAGCTAAATAATCTAGTTCACGTTATAATTAACCTGTATGTTGATAAATTCTAGAATGAGATAAACCAAATGTCAGATAACCCTCTTGAAATCGTAGCTGAAGTTGAACTTCAGGAAGAACCAATTGAACTTTGTAATCTATTGCAAATACTTGACCTAGTTGAGAGCGGCGGCCAAGCAAAGACAATGATCAGTGAAGGTTATGTAGGCTTAAATGATGAAGTATGTACACAAAAACGCCGTAAAGTATTTGGTGGCGATGTACTTAATTTTGGTGGCAATTTATACCAAATTTCACTTGCTGAAGATGGTGTAAGTTTAGATTCATTACCAGAAGTCGATTATGATAATGAAGCTCCAACTGAATACCCAAGTGCAGATACAACTGAAGAACCTAAGCTATCAAAAAATGCAAAATCCAAATTACGTAAAAAGAAAAATAAAGCTAAAAATAGTTCAAATGCAAGTGGACACAGATCTAAACTAAACCCAAATCAAGGTAAGTCAGAGACGACTGGTCGTAAGCCAATCTCGTTCGGCTAATGCTTATTTAGCCACTTATTCATAGCTGCCGCATAGGCAGCTTCATTAGCTGACTTTTCTCCTGGGCAAGGAACAGTTCCTGACGGCATTCCTAGTTTCGACATTTGAGAACCAAAAACTTCTACATAGCACTTTCCATCTTGTTTGAAGATATTGCCTGTTGCGCTTTGAACTAACACTTCAGATGTTAATTGTTGTTTATGTTCCTTAGGCACTGTAACTCTACCAATTTGAGGTTTACCAGACACTCTAGCTTTTGACTCAACAAACCTAGTATGCTCTTGGCTTATGATGTTACTTAAGCCAGAGTATGGATTAAGTTTCTTAAAGGTTTTAACTTTAATGCTTTTACTTTCTTCTGCCTTTTGAGCCATTTTTTGATTGCGTTTTTCTTTATTCATTACCTGTGGCGATTTATTTTTAAGAGTTTTATTAGATTTTAAGTCCTTCTTTTGCACTATCTCTTTTTTAGTTTTGAGTTGTTTTTTTTCTTTTAAGGTTTGTTCTTTTTGTAATAGCGCTTCCTGTTCCTTGTCAGAAACAATATAGGTTTTTAATACATTCTCTTTTTGTATTTTGACTTCTATTTTTGGATTCACTTTTAACAAACAAAAGACAATTACACCATGTAATCCAAGAGAAATTACAGCTGCACCTCCCCATTTTTTAATTTCCATTATTACTTTTTATTTTTGTTTGATTTTGGAACCTATATAGATAGGTACAAAAGGAAAAGGTTCATTTTTGTTAGCTTCTCTGCAACTCCTAACTTCTAAATTTGTATCATCCATTAGAAAGTACTTTTACAGTGAATAAAAAAATACGAGTTAACTTTATTTTATCCATAAAAAAACCCACTCCGAAGAGTGGGTTTTTAGACTAAAAACTTAGACTAGTATTAAAATACTAATTAAGCTTCAGAAACAACAGCAACTAAAGTCCAAGACTTAGTTTTAGAGATAGGTGCACATTCGCGAATAGTCACGATGTTACCTTCTACACAAGTGTTGTTTTCGTCATGTGCGTGTAACTTAGTTGTACGCTTGATGAATTTACCATAAATTGGGTGCTTCACCTGACGTTCAATAGCAACAACAATAGACTTGTCCATTTTGTTACTTACTACACGGCCTTGAAGAGTACGGATATTTTCGCTCATTATGCGTTTGCCTTCTGGTTGATAACCGTTTTAACACGCGCAATATCGCGACGTACTTTTCTTAGCAAATGTGTTTGTGCTAACTGACCAGTACTAGCTTGCATGCGCATGTTGAATTGCTCACGAAGAAGTTCTAGAAGTTCAGTATTTAGCTCTTCTACATTTTTGTCTTTAAGTTCGTTAGCGCTCATTACATCACCGTCCGAGTTACAAATGTTGTCTTGAATGGTAGTTTACAAGCAGCAAGTTCGAAAGCTTCACGTGCAAGCTCTTCAGGAACCCCTTCCATCTCGTAAAGTACGCGGCCTGGTTGGATTTCACAAACCCAATATTCCACACTACCTTTACCTTTACCCATTCGAACTTCAAGCGGCTTGTTTGTGATAGGCTTATCAGGGAACACACGTATCCAGATTTTACCTTGACGCTTAACGTGACGAGTCATCGCTCGACGAGCGGCTTCAATTTGACGTGCAGTCATACGACCACGGCCAACTGCTTTCAAACCGAAAGTACCGAAGCTTACTTTGTTACCGTTTTGTGCAAGACCGCGGTTGCGACCTTTATGCACTTTAC
Source organism: Pseudoalteromonas sp. '520P1 No. 423' (assembly GCF_001269985.1). NCBI lineage: Bacteria > Pseudomonadati > Pseudomonadota > Gammaproteobacteria > Alteromonadales > Pseudoalteromonadaceae > Pseudoalteromonas > Pseudoalteromonas sp. '520P1 No. 423'. The sequence goes on from NZ_BBZB01000001.1 coordinate 163,833, forward strand.
GGAATTTTGTACGTTTTGGCTGTAACATTATTCGCTTCCTCTACTTAGCACTTTTACGTGGCTTTTTCGGACCGCGTTTAGATGGCTTTTCAACTTCAGTTTTAAGTGGTAAACCACCTATAACTTCACCTTTAAAGATCCAAACTTTGATACCGATAATACCGTAAGTGGTTGCAGCTTCAGCTGTTGCATAGTCGATATCAGCACGTAAAGTGTGTAGTGGAACACGACCTTCACGGTACCATTCAGAACGAGCAATTTCTGCTCCGCCTAATCGACCACCAACTTGTACTTTGATACCCTTGGCACCAATGCGAATTGCATTTTGTACTGCGCGCTTCATAGCACGACGGAACATAACACGACGCTCAAGTTGAGATGCAATGCTATCAGCAACTAATTGTGCTTCAAGCTCTGGTTTACGAACTTCAGAAATATTAATCTGAGCCGGAACACCAGCAATTTTTGTTACTGCTTTACGTAGCTTTTCTACATCTTCGCCTTTCTTACCGATTACAACACCCGGACGAGCCGTGTGAATTGTAACGCGGATAGATTTAGCTGGACGTTCGATTACGATCTTAGCAAGTGACGCGCTTTTTAGTGCCTTTGTAAGGTACTCACGTACTTGATGATCGCCGAAAAGCATTTCTGGAAATTCTTTAGAATTCGCGAACCAAGTAGAAACCCAAGGTTTCGATATACCTAGGCGAATACCAGTAGGATGAACTTTTTGTCCCATTACTATTACTCCTAGTTATCTGAAACCACAACAGTGATGTGGCTTGAACGCTTAAGGATACGGTCTGCGCGTCCTTTAGCACGTGGCATAATACGCTTCATTGTAGGACCATCGTCCACAAAGATCGTAGCTACACGTAGCTCATCAATGTCAGCACCTTCGTTATGCTCTGCGTTAGCAATAGCAGACTCAAGTACTTTTTTAACTAATACAGCAGCTGATTTGTTGCTGTACGCTAGGATTTCTAGAGCTTGATCTACCGCTAAACCACGGATTTGATCTGCTACTAGACGAGCTTTTTGCGCTGAGCCAGAGGCAAATTTATGTTTAGCTAATGCTTGCATTTTTTAACCCCTTATCTCTTTTTCGCTTTCTTATCTGCAGCATGGCCGCGATAAGTACGAGTTGGCGCAAATTCACCCAGTTTGTGACCGATCATTTCGTCTGTAACAAATACAGGTACGTGCTGGCGACCATTATGGACAGCAATGGTCAATCCGATCATGTTAGGTATGATCATTGAACGACGGCTCCAAGTTTTAATTGGCTTCTTATCACCGCTTTCCAAAGCTTTCTCTACCTTCTTCAGCAAGTGTAGGTCAATAAAAGGACCCTTCTTGAGAGAGCGTGGCATGGCTATTCCTCAATATTACTTAGTACGACGACGTACTATAAATTTATCCGTACGCTTGTTCTTACGCGTTTTAGCACCTTTAGTAGGCTTACCCCATGGAGACACAGGATGACGACCACCAGATGTACGACCTTCACCACCACCGTGTGGGTGATCAACTGGGTTCATGGCAACACCACGAACAGTTGGGCGAACACCGCGCCAGCGACTAGCACCAGCTTTACCTAAAGAACGAAGCATATGTTCAGCGTTACCTACTTCACCTAATGTCGCACGACAATCAGATTCAACTTTACGAACTTCGCCTGAACGAAGACGTAATGTTACATACTGACCATCACGAGCTAGGATTTGTACGTAAGAACCAGCAGAACGTGCAAGTTGTGCACCTTTACCTGGTTTTAACTCAACACAATGTACTGTAGAACCTACAGGCATGTTACGCATTGGTAATGTGTTACCAGGCTTGATTGGTGCATCAACACCAGACTGGATAGCATCACCGGCAGAAACGCCTTTAGGTGCAATGATGTATGAACGCTCACCGTCTGCATATAATACAAGTGCGATGTTTGCGCTACGGTTTGGATCGTATTCTAAACGCTCAACTTTAGCTGGGATGCCATCTTTGTTACGTTTAAAATCAACTACACGGTAATGATGCTTGTGACCACCACCAATGTGACGAACCGTAATACGACCATTGTTATTACGACCACCTGATTTTGATTTCTTCTCTAAAAGTGGTGCGTATGGTTTACCCTTATGTAGCTCAGAGTTTACCACTTTAACTAGGTGACGACGACCCGGAGAAGTTGGTTTACACTTCTGAAGTGCCATAATTCTAACTCCTAAATTACTCGGCGCCGCCGACAAAGTCTAGTTCACTACCTTCTTTAAGAGTAACGTACGCTTTTTTCCAGTCAGAACGACGACCGAAACGAGCACCTGTACGTTTTGTTTTACCCTTAACAAGTAATGTGCGAACACCCGTTACTTCTACTTCAAAAAGTTTTTCAACAGCAGCTTTAACTTCAGCTTTAGTTGCGTCTTTAACTACTTTAAAAACAACAGCGTTGTTTGTTTCAGCGTTAATAGTACTTTTTTCAGAGATGTGCGGGCCTAAAACAACCTTTAATAAACGCTCTTCACGGATCATGCTAATGACTCCTCAAGTTGCTTAACTGCAGCAGCAGTAATAAGAACCTTATCGAAAGCGATTAAGCTTACTGGGTCAATACCAGCAACGTCACGTACGTCAACCTTATAAAGGTTACGAGATGATAAGAATAAGTTCTCATCAACTTCTTCAGTAACGATAAGCACGTCTTTCAGCTCAAGCTCTTTAAGCTTAGCTGCAAGTTGTTTAGTTTTTGGCGCTTCTATGCCAAAGCTTTCAACAACAATTAAACGCTCTTGACGAACTAATTCGCTCAAGATACTACGGATTGCGCCGCGGTACATTTTACGGTTAACTTTTTGGCTGTGATCTTGCGGCTTAGCTGCAAACGTCACACCACCCGAACGCCAGATTGGGCTACGGATTGTACCAGCACGCGCACGGCCAGTACCTTTTTGATTCCACGGCTTTTTACCACCGCCACTTACTTCAGAACGAGTCTTCTGAGCTTTAGTACCTTGACGAGCACCAGCTGCAAATGCAACTACTACTTGGTGTACTAATGCTTCGTTAAACTCACGTCCAAAAGTAGCATCGGATACTTCAAGAGCGCCTTTAGCGTCTTTCAATACTAATTCCATTACTAAATCTCCAGGACTTATGCTTTAACAGCAGGTTTAACGATAACATCGCCACCGATAGCGCCAGGCACTGCGCCTTTAACTAACAGTAAGTTACGCTCAACGTCAACACGTACAAGTTCAAGGTTTTGAGTCGTTACACGCTCATTACCCATGTGGCCAGACATTTTCTTGCCTTTAAAAACCTTGCCCGGAGACTGGTTTTGACCGATTGAACCATGTGCACGGTGAGCAAGAGAGTTACCGTGAGTTGCGTCTTGCATTGCAAAGTTCCAGCGTTTAATTACGCCAGCATTGCCTTTACCTTTAGACTTACCAGTAACGTCAACTTTGTTTACGTCATTGAATAATTCTACAGTGATTTCTTGAGCAAGAGCGAACTCACCCTCATCACCGTTAAGGCGAAATTCCCACAGACCAAGACCAGCTTCTACGCCAGCTTTAGCAAAGTGACCTGCTTCAGCTTTATTTACGCGACTTGCTTTCTTAGTGCCTGCAGTTACTTGAAGCGCACTATAACCATCAACTTCTTCAGAACGAATCTGAGTGATGCGGTTAGGTGTTGCTTCGATAACCGTTACTGGAACAGATGCACCATCTTCAGTGAAGATACGTGTCATGCCCACTTTACGACCGACTAGACCTAATGCCATTTTCCTAAAACCTCTCTAATCTTCCGATTAACCCAGGCTGATTTGAACATCTACACCAGCTGCAAGATCAAGACGCATTAATGCATCTACAGTCTTATCAGTTGGTTCAACGATGTCTATCAGACGTTTATGGGTGCGGATTTCGTACTGATCACGCGCGTCTTTATTAACGTGCGGTGAAGTTAGTACTGTAAAACGCTCAAAGCGTGTTGGTAGTGGAATAGGACCACGAACCTGAGCGCCAGTGCGCTTCGCTGTTTCCACGATTTCCAAAGTTGATTGGTCAATCAATCTATGGTCAAAAGCTTTCAGGCGAATACGAATGCGTTGACTTGACATTCTTAAACCTCAAATATTAAAAAGAGCATTTAAAAAGAACACAATAGTACGCACTGATACACCTAAAAAACTAGTGTCAGTTGCGTTTATGCTCTTACCGATGAACTCCAAATCGGAGTTCTTGTTTAGTACGACTTGATATCCAAATCAGTACCTATTGCTTCCAGTTCAATACTAACCAAGTTAGTATTAATGATTCTGAAAGTTTGCGTATTATAGTGAAATTGATGATAAATGCAACAGTTTTATTAAACTAATTATTCTAACTGCTGCATGTATTGAGAAATGGTAATTAACTTATAATTAAACTAAATGCTCTCTTGATAAGTATTCTAAGGATTGCATTTCTTGTAAGCGACTAATGCAGCGCTTAAATTCAAAATCTAATGTGCCCGTATCGTATAATTGCGTTAGTTCGGCTTCAGCAGAGATAATTAAAGTCACGTTACGTTCATAAAATTCGTCTACTAAAGCAATAAATCTTCTTGCAGCATCATCATTTTGTCTACCCATCACTTTTACATTTGATAATAGTACAGTGTGATAAATTCGGCTTATTTCCATGTAATCTAATTGGCTTCGTGCAGTTTCACATAACTGTGTAAAATCGAACATTACGATACTGTCAGCTTCCATCCGCGTATTAAGCAAGCGCCCTTCAATCTCAATTTGCTGATCTTTATGCCCAAGCTCAGGAGATAACTTTTCGAAATATTCATACAAGTTTTTATCAGCTTGTTCATCTAAGGGGCTATGAAAAATCTCAGCTTGCTCAAGGGTACGTAATCTATAATCAATGCCTGAATCTACATTTACAACAATTGTATTTTCATTTACTAACTTAATCGCAGGCACAAACCGCGCTCTTTGTAACCCGTATTTATACAAGTCATCCGGAACGATATTTGAAGTAGCCACTAGAATAATATCGCGTTTAAATAATTCCTGCATCAAACCACCAAGCAGCATCGCATCGGTAATATCAGAAACAAAAAACTCATCAAAACAAATAATATCGACTTGCGCCTTAAAACTATCCGCTACTTTTTCAAGCGGGTTAGCAACATCATTTAATTTTTTTAATTCATCATGAACACGATGCATAAACCTATGAAAGTGAATACGCATTTTGCGCTCACCTGGCAGTGCATCAAAAAAGGTATCAACTAAATAAGTTTTACCTCGACCAACGCCCCCCCAAAAATATATACCTTTAATATTATTTTTTGCAGGTTTAGCCTTAAATATACGTGACAAAAAACCACTTTTAACTTCCTGCACATTTTGTAAATCATCATATAAACGCTGTAAATGTTTTACTGCATTTTCTTGCGCTGCATCGTAATGAAAATCGTCACTTTCAAGGTCTAATTGATATTTTTGCCAAGGAGTCATATAAATATACTTAAACTGGATTAATAAATAACACTAAATGTGTTTTTTATATTAACACGATGACCAAGTAAGCGTATATTTATAGTTAATGACTTATTTTTATTTTCGTTCAATTACAGGGGTATTTTATGACAACAATCACTTGGCTTTCTTTTATGGTAATCACCGCTATCGCTAGTTTTTTTGTTGGTACTGTTTTTACTAAACGTCAATATGAAAACGACGAGCTTGAGAAAGAAGTAGAAAAAGCAAAAAATGAATTAGAACAATATAAGCAAGATGTCGCTGATCATTTAGCAAGTACAGATAAATTAGTTGATAAAATGAAAGATAACTACGAGCAGCTTGCAACACATGTCCAACAGACCAACAAACTATTATTAGTCGATAATACTAAAGAAACGATGCCTTTCTTTTCAAAAGAAACGACAGAGCAATTACAAGCTTCACTTGATCAACTTGCAGAGCCTAAAGCACATGCTAATATTACGGATGCGCAGCCTGCTGATTATGCACAAGAGCACTCAGGCATTTTTTCTGGTAAGAAAGAGACAAAACCAACCAAAGAAGCGGTTTCTTAAATATTTTCTTACATTTAGATAAGTTTAATAATTTTAACTTGATGAACTTTTTTTTAACCCCATAGTCTTTAATAGGTAAGTTTAGGGATATTAAACCAACAATTTAATATCTCTGATGAAGTATTAAACAGGAGTACATTTAGACTATGAAAACAAAATTAACTTTATTAAGTGCTATTATTCTTTCTTCAAGCCTTTTACTTAACCCTAGTATTAGCCAAGCAAAATTACCCGTAGCTGTTAATGGGGAGCAACTTCCGACACTTGCACCTATGCTAGAAAAAATAACCCCAGGTGTTGTAAGTATTAATGTGACTGGTGCCAAAGAAGTGCGCCGCAAAGTCGACCCTAGAGAATTTTTCTTTGGTAATCCACGCCAACAACGCAGTCAAAAACAACCTTTTAGTGGTTTGGGTTCTGGCGTTATCATAGATGCTGATGAAGGTTTTGTTGTCACAAACAACCATGTGATCCAAGATGCCGAAAAAATCATTATAAAAATGCATGATGGTCGTGAATACCAAGCAGAACTTGTTGGCACAGATAAAGAATCAGATATAGCACTATTAAAAATTGATTCCGATAACTTAGTTGAAGTGAAATTAGCTAACTCAGATAAACTTCGTGTAGGTGACTTTACCGTTGCCATTGGTAATCCATTTGGTTTAAGCCATACGGTTACGTCAGGCATTGTAAGTGCTATGGGCCGAAGCGGTCTAAATATTGAAGGCTATGAAGACTTTATTCAAACTGATGCAGCTATTAACCAAGGTAACTCTGGTGGTGCTTTAGTTAATTTACGTGGTGAACTAATCGGTATTAATACGGCAATCTTAGGCGCCTCTGGTGGCAATGTCGGCATAGGCTTTGCTATCCCATCAAATATGATGAAAAACCTAGTAGATCAAATAGTAGAGCATGGTGAAGTTAAACGTGGCACTTTAGGCATTTCAGGCAGAACGCTTAATGCTGGCATTGCAAAAGCACAACAACTTGATGTTAAGCAAGGTGCGATTGTAATGAGTGTGAGTGAGGATTCAGCAGCATCAGAAGCAGGCATTAAAACAGGCGATGTTATTGTTGGTGTAAATGGTAATGATATTCAAGGGTTTCAAGAACTCCGCAGTAAAATATCTACCTTAGGCGAAGGTAAAAAAGTAAAGCTACAACTTATTCGGGATGGTAAAAATAAAACTGTTAAAGTCACTTTACGTGGTGCGCAATTAGCAAAAGTTGAATCTGACAAACTTCACCCTATGTTACGTGGTAGCGCGCTTGAAGTTGGTAAAACGAAAGATGACACTAAAGGTATCGTCGTAACAGAAGTTGACGAAAGATCGCCTGCAGCACGTGTTGGTTTTGAAGCGGGTGATGTCATTATGCAAGTAAACAGAAAACGCGTATCTAATTTACGAGAATTAACCGATTCACTTAAAGATGTGAATGGCAATATTGTATTAGGTATAAAACGTGGCCATGAATCTATTTTCTTATTAATTCAATAATATTTAATACAAATAAAATTTAAAAAGAAACAATATTCTGTATTGTTTCTTTTTTTGTGTCATTTTCAGTCATTTATGCCATCATAGTGATATTCGTATTTAGTAGTTTATTTCCTTGTGCTTAAATCCTTAAAATTTTTACTCTCACCTATCTTAATTGGACTAGGAATCGCTTTCTTAGTTTTATTAATGAAGCCATCACTAAGGCCTGCGTTTTGGCCCGCTAACATTTTATTCTCAGAACAATCAAACACGATTACACAATCCCATTTAACATTCGCAGATGCAGTACAAAAATCAGCACCGGCAGTTGTGACTATCTATTCTGAGAGCTTTAGCAGCCAACCTCGCTACGCAAGCCAAAGAGCTGCTCAAGAGTTGGGATCTGGTGTTATCATGTCTGAAGATGGGTATATATTAACTAACTATCATGTTATTAATAATGCTGACCAAGTTATTGTTATTTTAGCTGATGGACGTCAATTTAATGAAGCGCAATTAGTTGGCTTTGATACTGTTACGGATTTAGCATTGTTAAAAATAGATGCTAAACAATTACCTGTTGTACCAACTGAAGATAGTTTTTTACCACAAGTAGGTGATGTCGTTTTAGCAATTGGTAATCCGCTAAATTTAGGCCAAACCATTACTCAAGGCATTATTAGTGCGACAGGAAAGCAAAATATATCTCAAAGCTCACATACCAATTTATTACAAATGGATGCAGCTATAAATGTAGGTAACTCAGGCGGTGCACTCGTTAATTCCAATGGTATTTTAGTTGGTATTAATTCAGCCCAATTTAGAGCAAAACGTAATATCGATATTCAGGGGATTTTCTTTGCAGTACCTTATTCAATTGCAAAAGATGTCATGAAGAAACTCATTAAGTATGGCCAAGTGGTAAGAGGCTACTTAGGATTTGCAGCAACTGCTGTCGATAGCTCAGGGGAAGCTATTAGAGATCAGTTTAGTAAGGTTTCAGGTATGCGAATTAATAACTTAGACCCACTAGGACCCGCTTGGCAAGCTGGTTTGCAAAATCAAGATATCATCATTAAAATTGATGACCAGTCCGTTATAAACATACAACAAACATTAGAACTAATAGGTAATACCAAACCAGGTACTGTAATGGACTTTGAGTTAATACGTAATTCGAAAAAGCATACAATAGCAGTGACCGTAATGGAATTAGAACCTGTGTTATAGCGCAGTTCATTAATACTGTTGACATAAAAAACGCGTCTTATAACGCGTTTTTTTATTTTAGGTGGAGTTCGAGTCTTAAAGAAGTTTAAGCATTTCGTCTTTTAATATTTGCACCTAAAGCACTGAGTTTATCTTCAATCTTTTGATAGCCACGATCTACATGATAAATGCGATCTACAATTGTTTCGCCTTTAGCTATTATACCCGTAAGAATTAAGCTTGCCGAAGCACGCAAATCAGTTGCCATAACCTGTGCGCCAGTTAATTGCTGAGTTTCACCACAAATGGCTGTATTACCTTCGAGACGAATATTTGCACCCATACGCTGTAGTTCAGGTACATGCATAAAACGATTTTCGAAAATCGTTTCTGTAATCGTCGCACTACCATTAGCTACAACATTAAGCGCTGTAAACTGTGCCTGCATATCAGTTGGAAAACCAGGATGTGGCATGGTTTTTATATTGACGGCTTTTAATTCACGATTACGCATATCTAAGTAAATAGTGTCATCTGTTACTTCAACCAGTGCATTTGCTGCACGTAACTTTTCAATAACAGGGTCTAAGCTCTGGTCGGTATTTTTACATAAAACTTCACCACCACTCATTGCTGCGGCAACTAAAAATGTACCAGTCTCAATGCGATCAGGTAATATTTTATGTTCACAGCCTTGAAGTTGTTCTACACCTTCAATTTCAATGCGATCCGTACCAGCTCCTATAATTTTTGCACCCATACCAATTAAGTATTTAGCTAAGTCAATAATTTCAGGTTCTCTGGCTGCATTTTCAAGTACAGTAATACCATCAGCTAATGATGCTGCCATCATCAGGTTTTCTGTTGCGCCAACACTCACCATATCCATAAAGATATTGGCACCTTTTAAACGCCCTGATACTTTTGCGTTTATGTAGCCGTTTTCAACTTCAATATCTGCACCCATTTTAACTAGGCCATTGATATGTAAGTCAACAGGTCGTGCTCCAATAGCACAGCCACCAGGAAGTGAGACTTGCGCCTCACTAAAACGCGCTAATAATGGTCCTAATGCCAAAACTGAAGCACGCATTTTTTTAACTAAATCGTAAGGTGCTAAAGTTTGATCAACCGTGCCGCCATTAATAAGCAAGCTATCATCTTGCCATTCTATTTTTGCACCTAAACAACTTAATAAAGCTTCGGTTGTTTCAATATCACGTAATCTAGGCACATTTAAGAAAGTACTTGTGCTATTAGCAAGTAATGATGCAAACAATATTGGCAGCGCCGCGTTTTTTGCGCCTGAAATGGTAACTTCGCCAGCAAGCGTGCTACCACCTTGTATTATAAATTGTTCCATTTCACTCTCCTTATTGAGGAAGAATGAATTTGCGCTCTCTTTCCCATTCTACAGGGGTAAAAGCACGAATTGACACAGCATGGATAGTGCCATCCGCAATAGAGTCTTTTAATGGCGCATATACAAGTTGCTGTTTTTTAACTCTGCTCACGCCATCAAAACAATCACCTACTGCAATCACTTCAAAATGGTTACCATTTGCTGTCACACGTATATCTGTAAGTGATAAGCTTTCTTTTAATATTGTTTCTACTTGATTCGGTTCCATTAGCTCTTTACTCAAATAAGTGACTTACCTGACCTAATTGCATTAATTTTTGCAGCTGCTCAGGTATATTGTTTAATTCAAGGCGAATGCCTTGCTGCCGTAATTCAGATAATATGTGAATTAACCAAGCTAAGCCAGCAGTGTCAACCCTTAATACTTCTGAAAGGTCAAAATTAATACAATCATCACCTTTTGAGGCTATTTTTTTTATATTAGAATGCGCCATCACTGTTTCACGGCTCATTTCACCAGATAAATTAAAATGACCGTTTGATTCATGTATTAAATTAAGTTTGGTCATTGAAATTATTTACCTTTAGCTTGAACCGGAAGCTTACTTTTGTTTTCAAGTAAAGTGATCACATGATCTATGCCTTCTTTACGTATGATACCGTGCAATTCACTTTGTTTAGCATCTAATAAACTAATACCTTCAGCAACCATATCGTATGCACGCCATTGACCTTTTTTACTCTTTTTCATTTTAAATGAAATACGAATATCAGGTTTACCTTCCTCAACAATGCGTGTGCCGACTTTTACTTTAGTTTTTTTATCTAACTTTTGAGCAGGGTCAAATTTAACAACTTGATCAGTGTATTGTGTAAAAACACCTGCATAAGTTGTTACTAAATAACCTTTAAATACACCAATAAAACGTTTAATTTTTGCATATTCTTTTTTCCTTTCTACTTTATCTTCAATATTTTTAACTTTACTGATGTAGCTACCAAGTACTTTTAGTGCTGCGTATTTATAGTCAATATAAGGTAATAACTCTTCTTCAACGACGACCTTTAAATGGTTTGGATCATCATTTATAACACTCTGATCTTTAGCTAAGCGATCAAATGTATTACCCGCAATCTCTTTAATCGCTACATATGGATTTTCAAGTGATACTTGCTCCGCCGCTGCGATATTAGAAAATAAAATTATGATTATTGATAAAATTAAAACTGTAATTTTGTTTAGCATGGTTATTCGCTACCCTGATTAAATAAAAACTGACCAATTAATTCTTCTAAAACTAATGCTGATTTAGTATCTGTAATAAAATCACCATCAACCAATATCTTTAATTCTTCTTGCCCAAATAAATCATTTAATTCATCATCTGCATCTGATTCACTGATTAATACACCTGGATTCAAGCCTAAATATTGCTCACCTAAAATACCAGAAGTTAATATATTGACCGCTGTTGTCTCAGAAAAATTGCTGTAATCTGTAGATATTTCCATAGCAACAACTGGTAAGTAGTCACTTTTATCCAGTGTGATACTTGTAACTCTTCCGATTACAACACCACCAACTTTAATTGGTGAACGCACTTTTAAAGAACCGATATTTTCAAACTTCGCATTTAATGTGTAAGTTTCGCCAGTTGAACCTATACCAGCATTAGCAACATTTAATGCCAACATAACCAACGCTAAAACACCTAATGAAACAAAAAAACCTACTAAAATTTCTATTTTCCTTGAAACCATTACTTTTTACCTTGTAAAACTAAATTTTTATCAATTATTAACTGCTGAACATTACTGCTGTTAATACAAAATCAAACCCTAAAACCGCTAATGAAGACTGCACAACCGTTTTTGTTGTTGCATTACTAATACCTTCTGACGTTGGGATACAGTCATACCCTCGGTACAAAGCAATCCATGTAATTAGAAAAGCAAAAACAACTGTTTTAATAATTCCGTTTAAAATATCTTTCTCAAAAGACACTTCCGCTTGCATGATTGACCAAAAGCTTCCGGTATCAACTCCAAGCCAATTTACGCCAACCAAATGAGCACCTAATATGCCTACAGCAGAAAAGATTAACGCTAATAACGGCATACTGATCATACCCGCCCAAAAGCGTGGCGCTATGATTCTTTTTAAAGGATCTACCGCCATCATTTCTAAACTACTCAGTTGCTCAGTCGCTTTCATTAAACCTATTTCAGCCGTTAGCGCACTACCTGCGCGGCCTGCGAACAATAAAGCGGTCACTACTGGGCCTAATTCTCTTAATAAACTAAGCGCAACTAATGGCCCTAAACTGCCTTCCGCACCATACCCTTGTAAAACAGTATAGCCCTGTAAAGCCAATACCATACCGATAAATAAACCAGATACGATAATTATAATAAGAGATAAAAAACCAACAGAGTAAAGTTGCTTAATTAATAATGGCGTGCCTTTTTTAAAGTTAGGGAGACTAAATAAGGCGCCTAACAATAAACTTGTGGCTCTACCTATAGAAGAAAAACGCTCAATAGTTGATTTCCCCCACCTTTGCCAAAAAGCAATCATTGTAGCTCTCCTTCGCTTTGTTCTAACAACAAATCTTTTGCATAATCTTTTGCTTCAAAATGAAATGGTACAGGGCCATCAGATAACCCTTGTAGAAATTGTTGTACCAAAGGTGATTCATGTTTTAGCATATCTTCTGGCGAACCTTCTCCTATTACGCCCTTATCAGCAATAATAATGACATGATCTGCAATGCTCATTACCTCTGTTACATCATGGGTGACAATTAATGAACTTATATTGAGTACATTGTTTAAAGACTTTATTAATTTTACCAATACACCCATCGAAATAGGATCTTGTCCGGCAAAAGGTTCATCGTACATAATAAGATCTGGGTCTAATGCAATCGAACGCGCTAAAGCAGCACGTCTTGCCATACCACCAGATAACTCTGAAGGCATTAAATCTTTTGCGCCACGTAAACCAACCAGTTCTAACTTCAGTAATACAATTATGCGGATCAGCTCTTCATTTAATGTTGTATGCTCTCTTATAGGAAATGCAACATTGTCAAAAACAGACATATCCGTAAATAATGCACCGCTTTGAAATAACATACTCATTTTTTTTCGAGCTTGATATAAAGTCTTACGCGACATTTTAGGAATACTATTTTGCTCAAATAAAATATCACCTGACTCAGGTTTAAGCTGGCCACCAATAAGCCTAAGCATAGTTGTTTTACCTATACCGCTTGGCCCCATTATGGCTGTGATCTTACCTTTAGGCACACTAAAGGACATGTTTTTATAGATAACACGCTCACCCCTTGTAAAGGTCACATCCTTGATTTCAACTATGTTTTGCGACAAGTCGCTCTCCAATACATTTTTGCTGGAGGGTATTTTAAGCTTTTTTTAACATTTTGGGACAAAATAAAAGTAAAATTTTGTAAGAAAAAGCAATTGAGTTGTGTGGAAGTATGATTATTAGCCAAAATAACTTTACATGCGAACAATATTGCCATTATACATTTAGTGCAGTTCTTGCTAGAATTTAGGGTTATTATCCTTCAAATATTGGCTTAAAATTAACTTACCATGTTAACTCCTATCATTTTACCAAGTATCATTTTACTTATTGCATTCGCAGCCTTAGTTTGGAGCGCAGACAGATTTGTGTATGGCGCAGCAGCTATTGCAAGAAACCTTGGCGTACCAACTCTTATTGTTGGTTTAACCATAGTCGCAATGGGATCTTCTGCACCTGAGATGATGGTATCGGCTTCAGCTGCTTTAGCCGACAAAACAAATACAGCAGTTGGTAATGCCATAGGCTCAAATATTACTAACATTTTACTGGTTTTAGGTGTAACCGCATTAATTAAGCCATTATTAGTAACTTCCTCCACATTAAAGCGTGAAATGCCAATATTAATGCTTATTTCACTCGGTGCATGGTATGTGATTAGTGATAATTATTTTTCAGCTCCTGAAGGCACAGCTTTATTAGTCGGTTTTATCATTTTTATTCTTGGCCTTATTTACATAGCAAAAAATCAAAAAAGCGAAGAAGCAGACCCTTTTGTTGCTGAAGCATGTGGTGATGTGCCAAGTAACGTGAGCAATAAATCTGCAATCTTTTGGTTAGTCTTTGGATTAATATTATTACCTGTAAGCTCGCATTTTTTAATTGGTTCAGCAGTTGAAATTGCGCAACACTTTGGCATGAGTGATTTAGTGATAGGTTTAACCATTATCGCTATTGGCACTAGCTTACCTGAATTGGCAGCCTGTATTGCTGGGGTTTTAAAAGGAGAAGATGACTTAGCGCTAGGTAATATCATAGGCTCTAATATTTTCAATTTGTTAGCAGTATTGCCACTTGCGGGTATGATTAATCCATCTGATATAGACCCAGGCGCGGCTTCTAGAGATATGATGGTGATGCTAGGTGCTACGGTTGTTTTAATTGCAATGAGCTTGAATTTAAAGGGAACCCGCCGCATTAATAGAATAGAAGGTGCTACTTTATTATGCGGATTTTTCGCTTATCAATATTATATTTTTTCACAAGTAGCTTAATTGCTTTAAAAATATCATTTAAAGTAAAATCAGAGGAATTACATGTCGTTGCAAGATTTTATAACTCGTGGAAAGCAAGTTTTAGTGATAGAAAAACAAGCTATTAAGCAACTAGATCAATATATTGATCAAAACTTTCAGAACGCTTGTCAGCTTATGTTTGACTGTACAGGCCGTATTATCGTTATTGGCATGGGAAAGTCAGGCCATATAGGTAATAAAATTGCAGCTACACTTGCAAGCACAGGCACGCCTTCATTTTTTGTTCACCCAGGAGAAGCAAGCCACGGTGATTTAGGCATGATCACTTCACAAGATGTAGTTATATTAATTTCTAACTCTGGTGAAACCAGTGAAGTTATTAATATTATTCCTGTACTAAAACGCATTGGCGCTAAAATGGTAAGTATGTCCGGCAATATTGACTCTTCATTAGCTAAACTATCCGATGTGCATGTTTGCATTAAAGTTGAACAAGAAGCATGCCCTCTAGGTCTTGCGCCAACAGCAAGTACGACAGCAACCTTAGTGATGGGTGATGCCTTTGCTGTCGCCTTACTTGAAGCCAGAGGTTTTACAGCAGATGATTTTGCATTATCTCATCCGGGCGGTAGTTTAGGTAAACGCTTATTACTAACTTTAAAAGATATTATGCACAGTGGCATTCACATTCCGATTGTAAAATGTGATGATATTATAAAAGATGCGCTGATAGAGATGTCTGAAAAAGGACTTGGCATGACTGCAATCGTCAATAGCAAAAACCAACTTCAAGGTATTTTTACTGATGGTGACTTACGGCGTATTCTAGAGCAAAAGATTGATATCCATAATACTAAAATCAGTGACGTTATGACAACACAATGCACGACTGTTAACCCAGACATGCTAGCAGCTCAAGCTTTAAATATAATGGAAAACAAACGTATAAATGGTCTATTAGTGGTAAATGAATCACAACAACCTATTGGCGCACTAAACATGCAAGATTTATTGAAAGCAGGTGTATTTTAATGTCTGAAAAAAAACCAATTGAAGCGCTAACATTTGCAGAGCTATACCAAGAAGTTTCTGAAGAAACAGTGCAACTAGCCAGTAAAATAAAATTACTTATTTGTGATATTGATGGCGTATTTTCTGATGGCCGTATTTACTTAGGTAATCAAGGTGAAGAATTAAAGGCATTTAATACTAAAGATGGCTTTGGTATTAAGGCGTTAATTAATGCCGGAATTGAAGTTGCCGTGATCACCGGTAGACAATCAAATATTGTACAAAATAGAATGTCTAACCTAAATGTAAAACATATTTATCAAGGTCAAGAAAATAAGCTAATATCATATCAACAACTCAAAGATGATTTATCGCTAACTGACAGTGAAATAGCCTATATCGGCGATGACGCACCTGACTTACCTGTCATGCAGGAAGTTGGATTTGCAGTTGCGGTTAATGATGCACATCCACTTATAAGCCATATCTCACATTATAAAACCATGTTACCGGGTGGCTTTGGCGCTGTAAGAGAGCTAACTGACTTATTAATGTTGTCACAAAATAAAGTTTTATTATGTGAAGGCACAAGTGCATGAACCTAGCTAGGCTGCTCCTCAGTGCTATATTTTTCAGCATCATGCTGTGGTTATGGTATCCCTACCTGACCACCAGCAAAGAAACCGCTGTTTCCACACCTGAAATAGAAGTACTTCCCGATTACACCGCTGACACTTTAAAACAAACAGTTTTTGACAAACAAGGGCATGTTAGCCATAAAGTAACAGCTAAAAAAATGGAACTCTATCAAGAGCTTGGTTTTACACACTTTACTGAGCCCACTTTTACTTTATTTTCTGAAAATGATGTATGGGCAATCAGTGCCGCTGAAGCGACATTATATGAGAATAATAATAATAAAAAATTAATTTTAGAGCAAAGCGTTGTGGCTAAAAATCTGAACCCAATCGCGATGGTACAAAAAATTACTACCGAACAAATAGAGATTTATATTCAAGACTCAACCATGCATTCAGATCAGTTAACCACGATGACAGGTCCAAACTTGTTAATTACAGGTAAAGGTCTCAATGCAGATCTAAATAAAGAAACGCTTGAATTAATCAACCATACTCAAACTATTTACTACGATAAAGAAAATTATGACCAATAAAACAATTTATAAAAAAAGATTTATCATTGCTACATTGGCTTTAGTTACTCACTTTAATGTGCAAGCAAAAGAGCTTATCGGCAAGGTATCTATCTCTGCCGATACACAGCAGGCTGATTTAAAAAGAAATATTGTAATATTTAAAAATAATGTGGATATCAAACATACAGATAAAAACATCAAAGCTGACTTATTAGAAGTACATAGAAGAAGCGAATTAGGAAAAGAAAAACAAATATTGATAGCAACAGGTAACCCAGCTACTTTTATCGGTAAACTTAAAGACGGCAGCCCTGTAACAGCAAGTGCAAAAAATATTCGTTATGACGTTGAATCTGGTACCCTCACTTTTAAAGGTGATGCAAAAATAAACCAAAGCGGTCAATCAATGAGTGCTAAAACAATTATCTACGATCACCTTCAAGAACTTATTACCGCATACAAAGATAAAGACTCAGACCAAAGAGTACACACTGTTTTAACGCCAGTTAAAAAAGAAGAAACTAAACAATCGGGTAATAATTAATGAGCTTATTACAAGCAGCGCAACTGGCAAAAAGTTACAACGGCAGGCAAGTCGTAAAAAATGTGAGTTTAGAAGTCAAAGCTGGCACAATCGTTGGATTATTAGGGCCTAATGGTGCAGGTAAAACCACTTCCTTCTATATGATAGTTGGCCTAGTGCCAAGTGATAAAGGCACTATTAAAATTGATGATGAAGATATCACTTTACAGCCTATGCATAATCGTGCTCGTATGGGCATTGGCTACCTACCGCAAGAGTCATCTATTTTCAGAAAGCTGACTGTTTATCAAAATATCATGGCCATATTAGAAACTCGCAAACACCTGAATAAGCAACAAAGAGAAGATGCGCTTAATAATTTATTGGATGAATTTAATATTTGCCATATTCGTGATAGCCAAGGTATGGCATTATCAGGGGGCGAAAGACGTCGAGTTGAAATTGCCCGAGCTTTAGCAGCTGAACCTAAATTTATTCTATTAGATGAGCCATTTGCAGGTGTTGATCCAATTTCAGTATTGGATATTAAAAAAATTATACAACATCTTAAAAATAGAGGTATAGGCGTGTTAATTACAGACCATAATGTGCGTGAAACCTTAGATGTGTGTGAAAAAGCTTACATTGTTTCCCATGGCGAACTTATCGCATCTGGTACACCTGAAGCCGTTTTAGCTGATCAGACTGTAAGAGACGTTTATCTTGGTGAACAATTTAGATTATAAAAAAATATAAAAAGAAATATGGGCTATACTCAAAATTAAGTAAAAAAGAGTGTATTTAATTTAGACATTATAAGGATTGTTAAAACTTAATGAGGCAATCACTACAGCTTCGTCTTGGACAACAACTAACAATGACTCCACAGTTGCAACAGGCTATCCGCCTATTGCAACTTAGCACGTTAGATCTGCAGTTAGAGATACAAGAAGCACTCGAAAGCAACCCGCTCTTAGAACTTGATGAGCAAGATTTTAATGCTGAAGAAAAAACGCCAGCTTCTGAAAATGAAACAGCAGAAAAAGCTTCTGATGCAGAAGAGATAATCCCTACGGCTCAAGTAGAAATGGAAAGCTCTGAAGCCTTAACTAAAGAAACCCTAACAGACGAACTTGCAATGGATGTAAGTTGGGATGAATATGTCAGTGCCGCCCCCGTAGCATCGGCAGGACCTGCCCCAGATGATGATTTAGCATATCAAGGCAGTACATCCGAATCATTGCAAGATT
The DNA here is from genome assembly GCF_001269985.1 of Pseudoalteromonas sp. '520P1 No. 423'. Taxonomy (NCBI): domain Bacteria; kingdom Pseudomonadati; phylum Pseudomonadota; class Gammaproteobacteria; order Alteromonadales; family Pseudoalteromonadaceae; genus Pseudoalteromonas; species Pseudoalteromonas sp. '520P1 No. 423'. The sequence goes on from NZ_BBZB01000001.1 coordinate 182,524, forward strand.
ATTTAATGTGGCAATTACGCCTCACCCCATTTAGCCCTACAGATGAAGCTATTGCCACTGCAATCGTAGAAGCTGTAGATGAATCAGGTTACTTAACCGTTTCTTCACAAGACATTTTAGATAGTTTAGGTTCTGAAGAAGATGAAGTTGAATTAGATGAAGTTGAAGCAGTACTTAAACGCATTCAGGTCTTTGATCCTATTGGCATTGCAGCTCGAAGCCTATCAGAGTGTTTATTAATTCAGCTTAATCAATACGATAAAACAACTCCTTGGCTTGATGAAACCAAACATATTTTAAGAGAATACGTTGAATTATTAGGTGCGAGAGATTATCGCAGCTTAATGAAAAAAACTAAGCTCAAAGAACCTGAATTAAAACAAGTGATGGATTTGATCCATAGCCTAAACCCGAAACCTGCATCAAGTATCGTAAAAGAACAAACTGAATATGTGATCCCCGATGTGACAGTAAAAAAAATAAAGGGTCGTTGGGTAGTTGATTTAAATTCAGATACCATGCCAAAAATAAGAGTCAATAATCACTATGCCTCTATGGCAGGCTCTTGTAATGCGGACAGTCAGTTTATTCGCTCTCATTTACAAGAGGCTAAATGGTTTATTAAAAGTATAGAAAGTAGAAACGAAACACTATTAAAAGTTGCCAATTGCATTGTAATGCAACAACAGGCATTCTTTGAACATGGTGATGAAGCAATGAAGCCTATGGTGCTTAACGACGTTGCTGAAATGGTAGAAATGCATGAATCAACTATTTCACGTGTAACCACACAGAAATATATGCATACACCACGTGGTATATATGAACTGAAATATTTTTTCTCTAGCCACGTAAGTACAGAAAATGGAGGTGAGTGTTCATCTACAGCTATTCGAGCACTTATCAAAAAGCTAATTGCCGCAGAAAATCAAGCCAAACCATTAAGTGATAGTAAAATAGCGGATATTTTAGCAGATCAAGGCATCAAGGTGGCCAGAAGAACGATAGCAAAATATCGAGAATCACTGTCCATTCCATCGTCAAATCAGAGAAAATGTTTAATCTGAGATGTATAATAGAAGGAAGTACGCTTATGCAATTAAATTTAACAGGTCGTCATGTAAATATCACAGATCCACTAAGAGACTATGTAACAAACAAATTCGCTAAGCTTGAAAGGCATTTTGATCATATTAACAATGTGCATGTTATCTTAGATATCGAAAAGCTATCTCAAAAAGCAGAAGCAACACTTCATGTTAATGGAGGCGAACTTTTTGCAACTTCTGAGCATGCTGATATGTATGCTGCTATTGATGGCTTGATTGATAAATTAGATCGACAAGTTATTAAACATAAAGAAAAATTATCTAGACGTTAAATATGATTAATTCATTTTTATCAAAGGACTGCACTAAAGCTGCAGTCCTTTTTCATAGCAAAAAACGAATGCTGGAATATATAAGCCAGATAGCACAGCAAAAGCTACCCGAGCTAACTGAACAAGAGATCCTTAATTCTTTATTAAAGCGAGAAAAGCTTGGAAGCACAGGTATCGGAAAAGGTATCGCTATTCCACACGGCCGATTATCCAATATAGATAAAACCGTGGCTATTTTAGTCGTAAATGCAGAACCCATTGCATTTGATGCAATAGACGATCGCCCTGTTGATATATTTATTACTTTATTAGTTCCTGATGCACAATGTCAGGCTCACTTAAAGACGTTAGCTGCAATTGCTGATAAACTCAAAGATAAACAGTTTTGTAAAAAATTACGTCATGCTCAATCAGATCAATCTTTATATGAGATAATGACACTTTAATAAAAATAAACTAATTATGAGTTTTTATGATTAGTTTTAGTCAAAGTTGAAGACGCATAAGGAAAATTCAGTGCAACTTATCATTATAAGCGGTCGTTCAGGATCCGGAAAATCAGTCGCTTTACGCGTATTAGAAGATTTAGGTTATTATGCCGTAGATAATATTCCAGTTAACCTACTGCCTTCGCTTGTAAGAAGTGTATCTGATAATTACGATAAAATAGCTGTCAGTATTGATGTTAGAAATTTACCCGCTGAGCAAAAGGAGTTTAATGAAATTCTTGGTTATTTACCTGAATTTGTTAAACCTAGCCTATTCTACTTAGATAGTGATGATACAACTTTAATAAAGCGATTTTCAGAAACCCGTCGTTTACACCCATTATCTATGAATAATCAGCCGTTAGATCTGGCAATTAAACAAGAAAAAGAACTATTAGATATTTTAGTAACCAATGCTGATTTTATTATTGATACAACGGATTTAAGCGTTCACCAGCTAGCGGAATCCATTCGAGAAAAAGTATTAGGCAAAAAAGACAAGCAATTAATCATTACTTTTGAATCTTTTGGCTTTAAATATGGTATGCCAAAAAATGCAGATTATGTTTTTGATGCGAGATTTTTACCTAACCCACACTGGGAACCTGAATTAAAGCCTTTAACGGGGTTAGATCAACCTGTCAAAGATTATTTAGCCAGCCATAGCATAGTGCAAAAGTTTAATTGGCAAATTCAAACCTTTTTACAAACTTGGTTGCCGCATTTAGAAAGAAATAACCGCAGCTACCTTACAATTGCAATTGGTTGTACGGGTGGAAAACATAGATCAGTCTATTTAGCGCAATCACTATGTGATAGCTTTTCTAAAAGCCATAAAAATGTAAAAGTTCGCCATCGCGAACAAGATACTCACGGTAAATAATGCAATATCAAGACATTTTCTTAATAGAAAACCGCTTAGGGCTTCATGCAAGAGCCGCATCAGTATTAGCGCAACTTGCGACTTCTTTTGATGCTAAGGTAATATTGCAACAAGGGAATAAAGAAGCGCAAGCTGATAGTGTTTTAGCTTTGATGCTGTTAGAAGGTGCTAAAGGAAAAAAAGTAACCGTGACGTGTAGCGGGCCTGATGCAAAAATAGCACTAAAAACAATTGGTGAATTAATTGCTGATAAATTCCACGAACAAGAATAACAATAAGACCAGATGCCTGAAGCGTTAGAGCAAGATTACACACAAAAACAACTTCTAGAGGTTAATAAAGCCCTTAGTAGCGGTATGTTTGTGCATGTTAGACGTATGCTTGCTCATATGGCTGACTGTGATATAGCACTATTAATAGAGTCCTCTCCCTATAAAGGCCGTGCAGTTCTTTGGCAACTAGTAGATCCTGATGTACAAGGTGAAATCCTAGAAGAATTATCAGAAGACGTTCGTAGCGGTATTATCGCTCAAATGGAGCCTACGCTGATTGCTGCTGCAACAGCTGATATGGATGTTGATGATTTAGCAGAAGTATTACGTAGTCTTCCAGACGCAGTCTATCAAGAAGTAATAGGCTCTATGGATAGTCAAGATCAAGAGAGAGCGACATTAGCACTTTCTTATCCTGAAGAATCAGCTGGCGCTTTAATGAATACTGATACTGTTACAATCCGTCCAGATGTAACGATTGATGTTGTGTTGAGGTATTTACGTTTAAAAGGTGAATTACCTGACGCCACAGATGAATTGTATGTCGTTGATAAAAACAATCAATTTTTAGGTGGCGTATCACTAGCCTCTTTACTAACAAGTAATCCTGGTTTAACTGTTCGCTCCATTATGGACGACGAATATGAATCAATTCCCGTTACTATGGATGAGTCTGAAGTGGCGCAGTTGTTTGAACGACATGACTGGATTTCAGCGCCTGTTTTAGATGACAACAAACATTTATTAGGCCGTATCACTATCGATGACATTGTTGATGTTATTCGTGAAGATGCTGAACACAGCATGTTAAGTATGGCAGGCCTTGATGATGAAGCAGATACCTTTGCACCTGTAGTTCAAAGTACCCAACGGCGCTCAATATGGCTAGGTGTTAACTTAATCACAGCACTTAGCGCTGCGTTTGTAGCAAGTTTTTTTGAATCAACGCTCAGTATATTACCGATTTTAGCCGTACTAAATGGCATAGTGCCATCAATGGGTGGTGTCGCTGGCAGTCAGACTCTAACGCTTGTTATTCGCGGCATGGCAGTAGGACATATTAATAACGCCAATCAAAAATCCCTTATTCATAAAGAATTAGCGATTGGCGCACTCAATGGCATAATTTGGGCTATGTTAATCGCCTCTGTTGTTGCGCTCTGGCAATGGGATTTTAACTTAGGATTAGTCATCGCCTTTGCAATGTTTATGAACTTACTTTCTGCAGGTTTAGCTGGGGCTTTTATACCTTTAATGCTTAAGAGAATGAATATTGACCCAGCTTTAGCTGGCGGTGTTATTTTAACAACAGTGACAGATATTGTCGGTATTTTTGCTTTCCTAGGTACCGCAACTTGGTTTTTAATCTAAAAATAAATGCTTGAATAACCACTTAGTAACCAAGTTTTTTCAAAAACAAAAAAGGCAAGTTAATCTCTTGCCTTTTCAATCTCAAGTTAAACATATCAGTAAACGTACTAAAACTTATTCACCTGAAACTTGCATCTCTTCAACTAATATAGAGCCCGTTTGCACACTACCTCGATAATCAATATCAGAGCCGATTGCAGCTATGCCTTTAAATATATCTTTTAAATTACCAGCTATGGTTATTTCACTTACAGGATATTGAATAATGCCATTTTCAACCCAAAACCCTGCTGCACCACGAGAATAATCACCGGTGATCACATTAACACCTTGGCCCATTAATTCAGTAACAAACAAACCTGTGCCCATCATTTTAAGTAATTGTTCTAAATCACCATCAGTGCTTTGAACTAACCAGTTGTGTATGCCACCAGCATGGCCTGTTGCGGTCATATCTAGTTTACGCGCGGCATAAGTTGCTAACAGGTATGTTTGTAACTCGCCATTGTTTAATATAATACGATCTCGGGTTTTAACACCTTCACTATCGAAAGGTGAGGAAGCCATGCCTTGGAAAATATGTGGTTTCTCTTCTACATTAACAAGTTCGCTAAATATTGGCTTACCTAAACTGTCGAGTAAAAAGCTTGATTTGCGATATAAAGCACCGCCACCAATGGCTGAAACTAAATGACCAAATAAAGAGCTCGCTATATCAGCTCTAAAAACAACAGGCATTTTTCCTGTTTTTAATTTTCGACTATTTAACTTGGCAAGTGTTTCAGTAGCAGCCTCTAAACCAATTTCATTTGCTGCTTTTAGCTGATTGCCTATGCGAGCAGTAGTATAGGCGCTATCGCGTTCCATTTGCTGAGCTTCTTCACCTATCACCATACAGCTTAAGCTATGGCGTGTACGCGGAAAACCAGCAATCAAACCATGGCTATTACCATAAACTCTCAATCCCTGATGACTCGCAAAACTAGCTCCGTCTGAATTAACAATGCGCGGATCTGAATTTAATGCGGCTTCTTCAGCTTGCTTACAAAACTCAATGCCTTGTTCAGGTGATACTTGCCAAGGGTGATATAAATCTAAATCAACTGGAGAAAACTCTAATAATTCTTTGTCAGCTAAACCGTTAAAAGGGTCTTCTGATGTATATTTTGCAATTTCAATTGCTTTTTTCACAACTAAATCTAATGCTTTAGAACTTAAGTCAGCAGTTGAGGCTGAGCCTTTTTTATTACCAACATATACGCTGATCCCTAAAGCACCATCTTGATTAAACTCTATTCTTTCAACTTCACCTAAACGCGTTGTTACAGACAAGCCAGACGTGCTACTCATAGCAGCCTCAGCTGATGTCGCTCCTAATTTTTTTGCTTTATCTAATGCTTGTGCAACTGCCGCTTCAACTTCTGATATTTGTTTGTAAATAGGGTCTGACTTGTGTTGTTCGCTCATGAAACCAACCAAATAATGTAAATAAGACTAATAAACTAAGCATAACATACGCCAAGCTTGATTTTAACGATTATACCTAAACGCTTATAGATACATTCAAGTGGCTTGGGTATATGACATTGAGTTATACTATGCTGATATAAATTAAATTATTAAAACAGTGTAGAGCATCATGGCTAGAAAAAAGCGTAATCCAGAGCTAGAAGAAGAAATTATTTACATTTCAAAGAGTGAAATTAAACGTGAAGTACAAGAGATGCATAAATTAGGCACTCAACTAGCAGCACTATCACCTAAAGCGCGAGAAAAGGTACCATTAGATGCAATACTAGAAGAAGCTATGGTACTTGCTGATAAGCTCAGTAAAAAGAAAGAATCCTATCGCAGACATTTGAACTATATTGCAAAACAGTTGCGATTAGCTGATAACCTAGATGAAATAAAACATGCTATGGATCTAATTGGTAATAAAAATCAACAAGCATCAGTTGCTTTAAACAAATTAGAACATTTACGTGACCAAATAATTGCAGATGGTGACAAAAAAGTGAATGAATTAATTGAAGAATATGATAATTTGGACAGACAAAAGCTGCGTCAACTTATTCGCCAAGCAAAAAAAGAAGTCGAGCAAGAAAAACCAGCTAAAGGCTACCGAGACTTATTTCAATATTTAAAAGAATCTATCTTAGTATCTTGAAATAAATAGCAAAGGATCACAAATGAGAACCACTAAACTTTTTTTTAGTTTTTTAGCATGTTTATTTTTAACTGCGTGTAACGGCTCGTCTGGAGAAAATGAAGAACCTGATATTCCAGATCCAAATGCTCCAATTGAAATCTCACTTTCTGTATTAGATGAAAATTGTCAGGTACTGACCACACCAAAAGTCATTGCTGGTAACTCATTTTGTATTCAAGCTAAATTGATTAAAAATAATCTAGCTGTAACCAATACCTCTGTTAGCTTTAGTGCGCCTTTAGGTTCTCTTTCACCTTCTTCTACATTAAGCAATGCAGAAGGTATCGCTCTAGTCATGCTAAATAGTGCAATCACAGATGTAGGTTCAAGTACCATTACAGCAAGTGTTGGCGATGTATCTGCATCTACTGATTATGAGTTTTTAGAAAGTGATGAGCCAGATCCAAATGCACCGGTTCAACTCTCTCTTGAGATGCTAAATGCACAATGTAACCCAATTGGTTTACCTAGTTTTACAGCGGGAGATACGATATGTGTAAAAGCAAATTTAACAAAGAATGAGTCCCCGGTATCTGGCTTAACTGTTGTGTTTGACGCACCATTAGGTACTTTACGCCAAAGCTCCAAACTTACAGATACCAATGGTAATGCGATTATTTATCTAGACAGTGATAGTGCTTCTGTTGGTGCTGCGACTTTAACAGCAACACAAGCAGAATCATCGACAACGCAATCATATGAGTTTATTAACAACGACAATGGTATTTCAGACTTACCTACACTAAATGTTCAAATGCTAAAAAACGGTGTTGCAAGTAACCAGTTTAAGCAAGGTGAAACTATTTTAGTGCAAGTTCAACTCACAGACCCTGCACTACTGCCACTAGAGAATCAAATAATTAATTTAACAGTAGAATCAGGAACATTAGATGCTCCTGCAGTGCTAACAAATGCTGAAGGCATTGCAAAAGCAACACTATCAGCATCAATAGATAATGATATTGGTGCTGCAGTCCTAACTGCAAGCTATACTCTGGAAGATAATAACCAAACCATTAGTCAGCAATTTAATTACCAAGTTTTAGATGCCGATATTATTGAACAACCTGAAATTAAAGCGGGATATTTTAATGAAAACAACCTATTTATCGAAGGTAAAGTAGGCTTCACTTTAGATGGCACAATTCAAGATGGGGAAGCTCATTTAAGTGCAGGTGGCACTTTAGGTTTTAAAATTGCGATTGTTGACGAAAACAATACACCTATCTCAACACCTACTGCTATTAGCTTTACGTCTAGCTGTGTTGCTAATCAGCAAGCCCAAATTGATGAACAAGTGTTAACGATTAATGGTAAGGCTAACGCAACTTATGAAGATCTAAGTTGTGCAGGTTCAACAGGTAATACAGATCAAGTTATTGCCACTATTGCGGGTAGTGCTGAAAATATTATATTAACTCAAACTATAAGCCTTCTTCCTGAAAGCTTAGGTGCAATTGAATTTGTTTCAGCAGAGCCAGACTCCATTGTACTAAAAGGCACTGGTGGGCAAGGCAAGCAAGAAATTTCAACTTTATCTTTTTTAGTAAAAGGTAAATTAGGTAATCCTTTAGCACAGCAACAAGTGACTTTTGAGCTCGATACGCAAGTAGGGGGCTTAAGCATTAATCCAGTAACGGCTTTTACTAACTCTCTGGGTCAAGTAAGTACTAAAGTAACTTCAGGCAATGTACCTACAGTTGTTCGGGTTTCAGCTTCTGCAACATCAGAAGGTGGGGAGGTCATTTCAACACAATCTGATTTGTTGTCTGTTAATACTGGCTTGGCAGATCAAAACAGTATTACATTAGCAACTGAAAATTCTAACCCTGAAGCTCATAACTTTAATGGTAATGAAGTAAATATTACTGCTTGGTTAGCTGACAGCTTCAATAACCCAGTTCCTGATGGTACAACTGTTAACTTTACTACAGAGGGTGGCCAAATTGAGCCGTCATGCCAAACAGTTAACGGTTCTTGTTTTGTAAAGTGGGAAAGCGCTGAACCTAAGGTTTTTAATCACCGGATTTCTATTCTTGCCACAGCAATTGGACATGAAACTTTTTTTGATACCAATGGTAATAATGTATTCGATGAGAATGATGGCACTGCTATACCTGAATCTACTCATACTATATCAAGCGGTTTCAATAGAACACAATACCAACCTTCAGGGTTTATTGATATGAGTGAAGCTTGGCGAGATGATAATGAAAATAATCAACATAACGTTGGTGAAGTTTTTATCGATTTTAATAATGATAAAAGTTTTAATACTGAAAACGGCAAATTTAATGGCCCTCAATGCCAACCACCAGCGATCTGTGGGACACAAAACCAAACTTCACTCAATGTCAGAAAAGCTTTAAAAATGATAATGGCTTCTTCAACTAGTTTGTGGTCTTTATACGAATCAACCGTTGCAAGTTCACTAACATCAAACTACGCAGGGGAATCTTTATCAGGAAGCTCTCCTAGTATCAATCAAAATACCAATCGAGTTTACACTCTATACTTTTCAGATACAGCATTGCAAACTATGCCATCAGGTACAACCGTCATCGTCACGTCAAGCCAAGGAGATTTAGCAGGACAAACAAGCTTTACGGTACCAGATACTATAGGGACCAATACTCCAGTCGCTCAAAGTGATTTAGATAATAATATTAGTATCAAGGATGCAAGAAGTAACAACACTTATGGCGGCCACTCTATTTCTTTTACTTTAAGAAATGATTTAGATGATGAGGATTTACCAAATACAGCAACACTCGAGTTTACAATTACCAGCCCTAGAAGTGTAACTTCTGGCGGTATTTTTAATGTCAATTTAGTGTTATAGGTATAGAGTATAAAAAACCCCATTAAGTAATTAAATTTAATGGGGTTTCAAACTTATCAGTATTAATTATGCTGTACCACCTACTGTAAGCATATCTATTTTCAAACTAGGCTGACCAACGCCAACAGGCACACTCTGGCCATCTTTACCACATACACCCACTCCTTTATCTAAAGATAAGTCATTCCCTACCATAGATATCTGCTGCATGACCTCAGGGCCATTTCCAATTAAAGTAGCACCTTTAATTGGCTGAGTAATTTTTCCGTCTTCAATTAAATAAGCTTCAGAGGCTGAAAAAACAAATTTCCCTGAAGTAATATCAACTTGACCACCACCAAAATTAGGTGCAAATATGCCTTTTTTAACACTTGAGATAATATCTTGCTGAGTGCTTTCACCCGCTAACATATAAGTATTGGTCATTCTTGGCATAGGTAAATGTGCATATGATTCTCGGCGACCATTTCCCGTAGGAGATACCCCCATTAATCGAGCATTTAGTTTATCGTGCATGTAGCCTTTTAAAATACCTTTTTCGATAAGTACGTTACATTGTGCAGGTGTACCTTCATCATCTATATTCAATGACCCTCTGCGGCCTTGCAGTGTACCATCGTCAACAACTGTACATAATTCTGAGGCAACCTTTTGACCAACCTTACCACTAAAAGCGGATGCTTCTTTTCGGTTGAAGTCCCCTTCTAATCCATGACCAACAGCTTCATGTAATAAAACTCCCGGCCAACCAGAACCCAATACAACAGGCATAGAGCCAGCAGGTGCCTCTATGGCATCAAGGTTTACTCTTGCTTGCCTAACGGCTTCTTCAGCATAACCCATCCAGCGTGGTTTATTATCTTCTAATTCAATAAAATAACCATAATCTAACCTTGCACCACCACCAGCGCCACCTCGTTCTCGTTTACCATTTTTTTCTAATAAAACAGAACAATTCATTCTGATCAATGGGCGGCTATCAGTTGCAAAAGTACCATCACTAGCAGCAACTAAAACTTCTTCATATACTGCAGAAATAGAACTGATAACCTGACTAGCCTCAGGTGCAAGCTGACGTATGTAATCTTCTATTTGATGCAATAGTTCAATTTTTTTGCTATCAGGAAGGCTCGAAATAGGATTGACAGTTTCAAATTGAATAGCATGTTTTTTTTCAGTAAATATTTCTACTTGTTTATTTTCACCAGCTTTAGCGATGCTTTTTGCCGCTGAAGATGCTTGTGTTAGTGCCTCTAGATTAATTGCATCCGAATATGAAAAACCTGTTTTATCTCCGCTAACAGCTCTAACACCGACACCACGCTCAATATTGTAAGATCCCTCTTTTACAAGACCATCTTCCAACATCCAAGTTTCGTGATAACTAGATTGAAAATACAAATCAGCATAATCTACGTTATTTTGGTGTATAAGTGCTAATGCTTTAGTTAAATCATCACGAGATAAGTTACTTTCTCGTAGTAAGTTATTTTCTACTTCAGTTGTCATGTGTTAACTCTTATATTCTATTAATCAGTGTATTTATATCTATTAAAAAATACCCTTAAATATCACTTTCATGAATTTTTATTGCAATTGTAATTCTGGTTGAGATTTTGGTACTTCCAGCTTTGGTTTTGCTGTTTGCGGAATTTCCACGTCTCGGCTTTTTCTGCCTAACTCAGTTACAACAGGTTTATCCATTGTACCGCTGATCTGAAACTTAATTTCTGAAATGACCTTAGCTGAATGTATTACTTTATCGATAGCCAATGCAGCCAAACCTGTAACTGGGTTCACCATCCAAGCAACAATCACAGGAATACTGGATGTTACTTCAGGTAAAACGGCTAAATCATAATTTAATTCATGGGTATTTAAATTAGCATAGCCTTTTATTGATACATCTGCAGGAACACCGTCAACTTTTGTATTAGTCGTTGTCGCTAATCCGTTTTTTAAATACATAGACCCTTTAATACTGTTATAAAAAAAACCTTTAGCAAATACATCTCTAAAATCTAATTTTAACTTTCTAACTAATGAATCCAGGCTCAGTAAAGAAAAAACTCTTGCGCCACCATCGCTCACCTCTGTTAAATGGCCATCTGCTAAATTCCATTTAAAGTCTCCAGATAAAGATGCGACGTCAAATTCATAAGGTAAACCTTGCCAGTTTAGATCAAAATTTGCATCTGCTTTAGAATCTTTGATAGTAGATGTCAGATCATATTCATCAAACAGTTCACCTATATCTTTGCTTGTAAACTGGCCTTTTAGATAAGTCATTTCATTTTTCCATAAACCACTTGCTGTTAATTTATGTTTATTTTTATCTAAAATAAAATCTGATATCTGAATACCATTTTCCGCTGGATCTAAGTTAACAATTAATTTATCTAGCTGATAATCATCAATTCGACAATCCGCACAGTTAAAGCGGATCGCTGGCAACGAATAAAACCAGCTGGTATCTGTTTTTTCTTTTTCAATTGCATTCGTTTTGTCTGTTTCAGGCAAATTGAAACGTAAATAATCAGCTTCAATATAAATAGGTCGTTGAGCAAGTACTTTTGGAATACTTACCTGGGCCCTTAACTCTTTAGCCATTAATTTTAGTTGTGTACTTTGGGCGAAATTATCTAACTTAAAATCTAATTCATTAAATATAATGCCCGATAAATCAACTTTTTCAATCTCACCTTTAATTTGCTTTAAAGGCGGGAAAATACCAGAGGACTCACCTTGATTTATATTTTCAAGTAAGTGATCTATAAATGGGATCCAACTTTTCATGTTAGCATGCTTCAAATTAATGCTCACATCAAAGTCAGAAGCATTTAACCCTAAATCACTGGTTCCAACAATCAAGTGGGCATGACTCATGCTGGTTGTTTTATTTTCAAAAATACTATTAAAGAAAAGCTGTTCATTTAAATTAAGTGTAATTAAATTTGATATTTCATCCCCTCTCACAACCCCTTTAAATGTTTTAATTTGCGCTATATCTTTATTAAATGGCTTAGGTAAAGAGGTTGCAAAACCTTCTAGTGTAGAGTTAATTTCAGCTTGGTAATGAAAGCCTGAGTCAGGCAATCCCAATTTAAAGTCTATTGATAAAGGCATCTCACCTGAAACATATCCAGACATTAACCCTGTACCTTTGCTTAACAATTGTTCCACAGGCCAGTTCACATCGCCTTTAACTGTCAAAGCATACTCTTTAGGTGTTTGCTCACCAGATATAGCTAAGTTAATTGGTAGCCCTAACCAGTTTGCAGAGATATTTGGTAAATTGATTTGATTATCAATAAAACTAAGCACTCCAGATACTTTATCTAATTCAATTCCTGGCTTAGTGATATTAACATCAATATCTGAAAAGCTAACTGTACCTTTTGTAATAACTTCAGGTTTAGATAAATTAACTTTTAAATGGGTAAAACCTGACACATGACCTTTAGCATCTACAATTTTTAATACCTCACCAACAGATTTTGATAAAGGCGTTTTTGCAAAAAAAGGCTGTAAAATTTTCGCATCAACTTCATTATTTATTTTGACATCTAGCCAATCAGATATACGTAAATCATCAATACTGACTGTTACACCATCCTTTAAAGAAAGATTAACTAGCTGACCAGTATCACTAAATATATCCATTCTTTGGCGATCAAAAACTAAATCAACGTCTAAATTTTTAATACTTGGCCAATCAGGTTGAAATTGAAACTCTGCATCAACCACTTTTGCTGCAACGGCGAAATGGCCATCATTATCTTCATAAGGGAAACTTGAAAACTTGCCATGCCAAAGCACTTGAGCTTGCTCTACTTGCCCACCTAATAATGAGTCATTTAAGTAATCGATGGTACCTTGCGGCATATAGCCTTTAGGGTAATACTCTTTTGCCAGTATGGCTTTAGGGCCTTTTAATTCAGCATACAAGCTCATTGAAGCCTCATCATATAGATTCAGTGTTAGCTCTGCAGCTAGACTTAAATCTGTATTATGAAGCCAAATATTATCACTTTTAATTTGCCAACCAGAATCCTGCTTTAACATAGAAAGTGTTAAATCAATCTGTTCATAGTTAATGTTTTTTGGAAACAAATCACCCGTTAGCAACTGGTTTTGTTCAGAATGAAGTGAAATAGTCCCGGAAGATTGATTAAAATTAACATCAAGTTCAAAATCTTCTACTCCAGGTATGCCTTGATGATTAATCCAACCAACACTATTTGCTTTAGCTGACACCTGCCAGTCACTTTCATGGTTAAAGTTAACAAATAAATCGGTTATTTGCCCTTTAGGCTTTCTTATCAATAAAGGTTCAAAAGCCTTATTATTTACTAGCTGTGAAAGCTGACTAAGCATTTCTATATCTAGATTTTTAATTTCCCCTTTGAATTGGTATTTATTTCTCTCTACTTCTAAATTCATGTTTGGCCAAGCAGCATGATTACTACTCATCATTAAATCAGATGAATTTAACAGCCAGCCCATTTCTGTAGGTTTAAAACGTAAAGTACCTGAAGTAATAGCAAAATTTTGTTCTATATTATTTAAGTCCCAACTCAAAGTGCTTGGTTGCCATTCTAGCTGAATGCTTTTAAACAAACCTTTATCTATCCGTGACCATAGCTCAAAATTAATATCTGATTGAACTGATTTAATATCTTTGGAAATTGTAGATGAAAGCCAAGGCGTGATATTTAAGCTCTTAGCAACTAAGTATAATTCACCAAAAGAATCATTAAACTCTGTACCATATAAATCTAAAATAATATTTAAATAATTATCTGAAATACCAGGTAAACTTATTGTCCCTTGACCTTGATGCTTTTCATTTTTGTTTTGCCAGCTTAATTTTTGCAGTTCTACGGTTCTATGATTTCCATCTCGCATTACAACTTCTACCAAGCTATTTTCTAAAGCAAAGTGACCAATTTCACCTAAAAACAATCCCTCAAATAAATCAAGCTGATCATTCGCCTTATCGGTTTCAGTTTGCTGCGACTGCTTAAGTAATTCTGGTAAATTTATATTCGCTTTAAGACCATCTAATACAAAATAGCTAGAACGAAACTGCCTATCAATTACTGTTTGCCATAAATTAATGTGCAAACGCGTTTGTTTGATTTCGAGCTTAATTGGTGAAAGTGAATTTGATTGAAAATATATATTATTCAACTCTAGTGCGGGACCTTTTCCTTGCCAGCCCGCAGAGATATTTCCGATTGATAATTCAACATTAAATTTATCTAAAATCAAACTTTCAAAGTGTGATTTATATTCATTTGCATGAGGTAAACTATATTTTAGAACTGAAATTAGCACAGCTAAAAGAACAAGGGTAATGGCAAAAAACTGCCAAATTTTTCTAATACAAGAAAAGCAAAAGCGCCCAATTGTTAAGCGCTTTACTTTTTCAGTCGTATTTTTTTGTACAACAGGGTTTTGCACTACATCATCACCACATCAAATTGTTCTTGAGTATATAAGACTTCGGTCTGTATGCTGACAGGCTTACCTATAAACAACTCAAGTTCGGCTAAGTTGTGATATTCATCATTTTTCAAAGCTTCGCTTACAGCTTGTGATGTATACACAACAAATTTATCCGCATTATAGGCGCGATTCACTCTCACTATTTCTCTTAATATTTCATAACATACAGTTTCTACAGTTTTTAAAGCACCACGCCCCTGACATGCTGGACAGAAGTCACATAAAATATGCTCTAAACTTTCTCTTGTACGTTTGCGCGTCATTTCAACTAAACCTAAAGCTGAAAATCCATGAATATTCGCTTTTGTTCTTTCTTTAGATAATCCTAAGTCTAAGGCGTGCAATACACGCTTTTGATGTTCATCACATGACATATCAATAAAATCAATGATAATAATACCGCCAAGATTCCGCAATCTTAGCTGTCGTGCAATCGCATGCGCTGCTTCAATATTAGTATTAAATATGGTTTCTTCAAGGTTTCTGTGGCCAACAAAAGCTCCGGTATTAACGTCTACGGTTGTCATTGCTTCTGTTTGGTCAAAAATCAAATAACCACCAGACTTAAGCTCTACTTTACGCTGTAAAGCCCGTTGAATTTCATTTTCAACATTAAACAAATCAAAAATAGGTCTTTCACCAGGATAATACTCTAATGGTGCTGTAAGCTGCGGTACAAATTCCTCAGTAAAGGCTTTAAGTTGCTGATATGTCAATTTAGAGTCAACTCTAATTCTCTCCATATCTTCGCCAACAAAATCTCTTAATGTGCGAAAAGCTAAAATTAGATCTTCGTGTAAAATACCTTCTTTTGATAACTTTTTTCGTTTTTCTTTGATTTTTAGCCAAAGCTTTTTCAGAAACTTAGCATCATGAGCAAGCTCTAACTCTGAAGCGCCTTCTGCGGCAGTACGAATTATAAAGCCACCATCATCATCATTATATTGTTTAACAATATTTTTTAAGCGAAGTCTTTCTTCATCTGTTTCGATTCTTTGGCTTACACCTACATGCTTAGCATCTGGCATGAAAACCAAATATCGAGAAGGTATAGTAATATCAGTAGTAAGTCGTGCCCCTTTAGTGCCAAGCGGATCTTTAACCACTTGCACCATAATAAGCTGACCTTGGCGTACTAAGGCTCTTATATCTTGGGTTTTCTTAACATTAGAAGCCGCAACTCCCTCTGTTATGATTGTACTATTAACGATATCAGAAGCATGCAGGAATGCCGCTTTATCTAAACCGATATCAACAAATGCAGCCTGCATACCAGGTAATACACGGCTTATTTTTCCTAAATATATATTACCAACTATACCAAGATGACTTTGGCGTTCTAATTGAATCTCTTGCAATACACCATTTTCAATAAGTGCTACTCGACTTTCACTTGGTGTAATATTAATTAATAGTTCAGAGCTCATGATTCATTCCAGAAATGTGATAATAATTGTTCGGTTTCAAATAATGGCAAACCGACTACAGAAAAGTAACTACCACTAATATGGCTTACAAATCGCCCTGCTAATCCTTGAATACCATAGCTACCAGCTTTATCATTCGGCTCTTTTGTTGCTATGTATTCATTTATTTCTTGTTCTGATAAGCTTTTAAATGTCACATCTGTGATCACGAGTTTACTTCTGACTTTATGCTCATTTGCAAAAGCAATCGCGGTCATAACTTGATGCGTACGACCAGATAAACTTTCTAGCATGCTTTTAGCATCAAGATTATCTTTTGGTTTACCTAATATCCTATCATCTAATACAACTATAGTATCAGAACCCAATACAGGTCGATCTTTATAACCTGAATCAACACCTGTTTTCGCTTTAAGGCAAGCTAACCTAAGAACATGCTGCTCTGGTGTCTCATCATCAATATGAGACTCATCCACATCTAAAGAAAATTGTTTGAACTCAAAATCTAGCTGATTTAATAGCTCTTTACGTCTAGGGGAAGCTGAAGCTAAGTATATTAAATTTGTCATTATCGGATCCTAAAATGGCGTCGATATTTTCTAAGCAATAAAAAGATCCAAACCCAAGATAAAGATCCAGTCAAGACTGGCCATAAATATTGAGGTAAAAAGTAGATATCAATTAAAAAATGGCTCACCCAAAATTGTAATAAGTGATATAAGGCAAGAAATAGCGCTATTAATAATGATTGCTGTGGTACGGAGTAATTTCTAATTTTTTGATAATTACTTGCTGTAATATAAATTGATACAGAGTAGGTAAGTGAGTGCACACCTAAAGGTGAGCCTATTGCTAAATCCATTAATAAACCTACAATCCAAGCTGTACCAATATTAACTCTATGAGGCAATGCCAGTGACCAATACATAAGGATTAACAATACCCAGTCTGGCTGAAAAGGCTGTAACTCTCTTGGCAAAGGAATTAATGCTACAACTAATGCAACAAAAATTGATAATAGGATCAACCAATAATGCCTATTCATCATTTTCATTTACCTTAGTTTGCTGCGACCATAATAAAACAAGTAGTCTAATACGATCTAATTGAGCAATAGGCTGCGCATATACTTTTGAGAATGGCTTACTTTCATCTCTTTCTATGTTTGTCACAGTTGCCACAGGTAAACCTTCAGGGAAAATATCACCTAAACCTGAGCTAACTAAAATATCCCCCACTCTGATATCCATGCTATGGGGCACATGTGGTAATTCAACCTGATTGAGCTTGCCATTCCCTTCTACAACTGTTTGTATATTATTCCTTAATACGCGAACTGGGATTGCATGAGTATTGTCAGTCATTAATAATACACGACTTGTAGACGAGCCAACTTGTATTACTTTGCCTACAACACCTAAATCATCGACAACAGCTAATCCCTCTACAACATTATCTAAAAAACCCTTATTAATAACAACTTGTTGATTATAAGTATTAGAGTGTATGGATAAGATTTTAGTGACCAGCTTTTTACTTTCTAATTTGGCAGATGAATTTAGAAGTGCTCTTAATTTCAAGTTTTCATTTTGTAAAAACTGAAACTCAAGCAGTTTGGCATTTTGCTCTAGCTGCTTTGCTTTTAATGATGTGTTTTGTGCTAACAGTAACTCTCTAGAATCTAAATTTTGAGAGCTCCAATTTAAAAACTCAGAAGGCATATTTGCAAAATAAAATAAGGGGCTTACAAAAGTATTTAAACTGGTACGAATTGTAGATGCACCTGACGTATACCTATCTCCCAGCATTATTAAGCCACTTAAAACAACTGCGATGATTAATCGCAGTTGTAAAGAAGCATTTCGACCAAATAATAAATTCATTAATCGTAACTAAATACATCACCGCCATGCATGTCGATCATCTCAAGAGCTTTACCGCCGCCTCTTGCTACACATGTCAAAGGGTCATCAGCAACTACAACTGGAATACCTGTTTCTTCCATCAATAAACGGTCTAAATCTTTCAATAAAGCGCCACCGCCAGTTAATACCATACCGTGTGCAGATATATCAGAAGCTAGTTCAGGTGGAGATTGCTCTAATGCAACCATTACAGCACTTACAATCCCTTGAAGAGGTTCTTGTAATGCATCTAAGATTTCGTGTGAGTTAAGGGTAAAAGACCTTGGAACACCTTCAGCTAAGTTACGACCACGCACTTCAATTTCTTTCGCTTCTTCTGTTTTAAATGCAGAACCGATTTCATGCTTAATTCGCTCAGCAGTTGCCTCACCAATCAAGCTACCAAAATTACGACGTACGTAGTTGATGATAGCTTCATCAAATTTATCACCGCCGATACGCACAGAAGATGAATAAACAATACCGTTCAATGAAATGATAGCTACTTCGGTAGTACCACCACCAATATCCACAACCATAGAGCCTGTTGCTTCAGATACAGGTAAACCAGCACCAATTGCTGCAGCCATAGGTTCTTCAATTAAATATACTTCTCTTGCTCCTGCTCCCATAGCTGATTCACGGATTGCACGTTTTTCAACTTGAGTAGCGCCACAAGGAACACAAATTAATACTCTTGGGCTAGGGCGTAAAAAATTATTGTCATGAACTTGCTTGATAAAGTGCTGTAACATTTTTTCAGTTACATAAAAATCAGCAATTACACCATCTTTCATAGGACGGATTGCTTTAATATTACCAGGTGTTCTACCAAGCATTTGTTTTGCTTCTGTTCCTACTGAAGCAATGCTTTTAGGGCCACCAGGCTTATCATGTCTGATAGCGACAACTGAAGGTTCATTTAATACTATGCCCTGCTCTTTCACATAAATTAGAGTATTAGCAGTCCCTAAATCTATGGATAAATCATTTGAAAAAATTCCACGAAGCTTTTTAAACATAAAGCAGGTTGATCCTTGTATATTGTTATTTTGTTTATAGACTAACTATTTTAATGCCAATGGTATTATTTTAATAACATGCTATTTATTGTTAATCATTAAAAGTAATTAAGTCATATTTTATAAAAAAAATGAGTTAAATGAAATTATCAATCTTATATATAGGCACTTATTTCAGCCCTAAATTTATCTTTCTTTTACTAATCTAAAACCAATGTAGTTTGCTCTAAATTCAGTAGATAGAATAAGTCGAGTTGAAGCACGCGCTAAGCTTGGTGCAAAATTCCATGCTCCGCCTCTTACAGCGACATCAGACTGGCCAGCTGTTTTTTGTGTCCATTCCCATACATTGCCAACCATATCGTGTAAGCCAAACTGATTAGCTGAGAATGACCCCACTGGAGAAGGGCTCTTATTTGACCATTCACTACCACACCAACCACAATTTGCTTGATTTGAGCCTATATCGTTACTCCAAGAATAATCCGTAGATGTGCCTGCTCGTGCAGCATATTCCCACTCTACTTCATTTGGTAAACGAAATTCATTATTAGTTGTACTAGATAACCAGTCAGCATAAGCTTTTGCATCATTATAAGTTAAACACACTACAGGAAAGTCATCAGCTTGTTCATAGCCAGGGTTTTTCCAATTTAACGAAGGTTCCCAAACAGGCTCGCCGTTAAGGTAATAAGCACACCCTTTTCCAGATTCAGCTTCTGTTACATAATTAGTTTCAATAACAAAAGAATTATATTGTGCTACAGATACTTCTTTTGAGTTCATTGCAAAAGAATCACTCAAGATTTTTTTTGTTACTGGCTGCTCATTTGCCAATCCATTACCTGTTATATCACCCATCTCAAAGCTACCTGCAGGAATAACGACCATGCCAGGAACCGATACATTACTTATAAGAGTTTCTAAAGCAGGTGTAGACACAACAGGAGCCTTGTTCTTGACTAAGCGTGCTTTTAGAGTTTGTGCTTTACGGAGGTTTAGTGTTTTCTTATAAGAAGAATAACCTAGTTTACGAATTTCAATATCATGAATACCGACAGGTAACTCAACCGACAAACGCGTTGAACCATAACTTACGCCATCAATAAACACTTCATCATCGTGCACATTAGAGCGTAATGTTAATTCATGTGTATATGCAATTTCAGGTTCTTGAATAACATCTACAACAGGCTTACTATAAGTTTGATTTTTTTTTCTGTTTTTGGATAAGTTTTTGATGCTGTAACAGGATCCGAAAAGCGTACATTCCCTGTAAAATTTGACGATTCTTGTGAGCTATATACACTTTGGAAAGAACTTGAGTACTCACTACAAAAACGATTATCTAAATTTAATAAATGACATAACCGACTGTTATTAGCTTCACCTCTCATGGTCACACTTAGATTAACGTCATAATTGCCATGACCACTAAAGCCATTACTTACAACATGACTATTTAGTACCTGAACTCTTGCACCAGCAGAGTTTCTTTTTGGTTCAACTAAACGGATCTCTGTTAAATTTGCAAAGACTTGGTCTAAAAAGCGTTTTGTTGCCTTTTGCATACCTAAATGCTGGCCTCTTTGCTCACAAGCAGCAAGTGTCTCAGTACGCTTACAGTTAATTGTATTTTGTATTTCAAGCGTGCCATCACGATTAAACTCATTTCTTAATCGCTCAACTCTTGCTGTATTTTTTTGTTCTTTCAAACCTTCAAGTGTATTTAATAAAGAATGCCTGTCGATGCGAATTTTTTCGATATCTTTTCTGTGTGCAGCAATTGAAGCCAATTGCATAGCAATGTCTTCTTTATTTGTTTTATGTGAGTCAACAGCATTTTGATATCTCAATTTTGTATCTGAAATATCTAAAGAGGGATCCTCAATTAATCTACGATATAACGCATTCATTGCATCTAAAGCTTGGTTTTTTTCTTTTTCTAACTTTGTTGATCTCGCACGTAAAAGATCTAATTGATGCTGTTGTTGACTTTCATCCTTTAAATGCTTGTTCAATACATCAGTAAAACTATCAAAGTCAGCTTGTTTCAGTGTTATGTCATTCTCAATTGCCGTAACTGTATTTGTATCTTGCGCAACAGTAGTAAATGAGAGCAAGCTTAATGATATCAAAAGAGACAAAGGTGCAAATCGCATATATTTAATTCCCAAAAACGGCCTAATCACGCTAATTATTATCTTTTTATTTTATTAACCTACAATGCTATTTATTTGCAAGACAAAATACAAGCATTGATGTACTAATAGTTGAAGTTTCTACAATAAAAACCATTTGCTCGGTCTTTAATCGAAAATTATGCTGAATAAAATGAAATACAAGTATTAAATAAAATTAATATCGACTAAAAATATCATTTCATTGGTAAATTAAAGCAATATTAGAGGTTGACTCTTTACTATCATAAAAGCACTGATGCTAATTTTATAAATATATTTCAATATAATGTAGTAATTTATAGGTTAAGGTATTTGGATTTAACAAAAGAGATCGTAAATGGCTTTAGCCTCTTAGTGCATTTAGATGCTTTCTAAATCCCACAAAACAAAAAACCAATAGATTTCTGTATCGGGTTCTTCTTATTATTATGAGAGTGGAGCCAGATGTTCTGGCACTTCATATTAAATTCAAAAATGAAAAAGCCCAACTCAATGAGTTAGGCTTTTTACTGAAATTATGAGGGTAAGCCTGGCGATGCCAGCTAACACAATATTTATAAATTATAAAAAGCAAAAAAGCCGATACATTTCGGTATCGGCTTTCTTGTGATTATGAGAGTGGAGCCTGATGTATTGGCATCTTTAGTCTGAATAATATTAGACTCTAAAACGCAAAAATCCCAACTCAATGAGTTAGGCTTTTTACTGAAATTATGAGGGTAAGCCTGGCGATGCCAGCTAACACAATATTTTTAAATTATAAAAAGCAAAAAAGCCGATACATTTCTGTATCGGCTTTCTTTAATTAGGAGCCTGGCGATGTCCTACTTTCACATGGGAAACCCCACACTATCATCGGCGCTGTTTCGTTTCACTTCTGAGTTCGGCATGGGATCAGGTGGGTCCAAAACGCTATTGTCACCAAGCAAAATTTGTCTGGAACAATTTTTAACGCACTTTAGTGCGCCCCGCTAGGGTAAATTACATGGATGTAATTTATAAAATCATTCCCAATTCGCTTTGTTCTTGTTTTCTTTAATAAATTCGGTCTGCTGATACAGATATCATAAAAGTATTCTACTTTAGTTAACACTAACTTCTTGCTTGTTTCTATCACACACAAAACCACTTTGGCGTTGTATGGTTAAGCCTCACGGGTAATTAGTACAAGTTAGCTCAAGGCCTCACAACCCTTACACACCTTGCCTATCAACGTTGTAGTCTCCAACGGCCCTTCAGAGTGCTTATAGCACTAGTGAGAAATCATCTCGAGGCCTGCTTCGCGCTTAGATGCTTTCAGCGCTTATCAGTTCCGAACGTAGCTACCGGGCAATGCCATTGGCATGACAACCCGAACACCAGCGGTTCGTTCACTCCGGTCCTCTCGTACTAGGAGCAACCCCTCTCAATTCTCAAACGCCCACGGCAGATAGGGACCGAACTGTCTCACGACGTTCTAAACCCAGCTCGCGTACCACTTTAAATGGCGAACAGCCATACCCTTGGGACCGACTTCAGCCCCAGGATGTGATGAGCCGACATCGAGGTGCCAAACACCGCCGTCGATATGAACTCTTGGGCGGTATCAGCCTGTTATCCCCGGAGTACCTTTTATCCGTTGAGCGATGGCCCTTCCATTCAGAACCACCGGATCACTATGACCTACTTTCGTACCTGCTCGACGTGTCTGTCTCGCAGTTAAGCTTGCTTCTACCATTACACTAACCGTACGATGTCCGACCGTACTTAGCAAACCTTCGTGCTCCTCCGTTACTCTTTGGGAGGAGACCGCCCCAGTCAAACTACCCACCAGGCACTGTCCGCAATCCCGCTTAGGGACCTACGTTAGAACATCAAAACTACAAGGGTGGTATTTCAAGGTTGACTCCATAACATCTAGCGACGCTACTTCAAAGTCTCCCACCTATCCTACACATGTAGGTTCAATGTTCAGTGCCAAGCTGTAGTAAAGGTTCACGGGGTCTTTCCGTCTAGCCGCGGGTACACAGCATCTTCACTGCGATTTCAATTTCACTGAGTCTCGGGTGGAGACAGCGTGGCCATGGTTACACCATTCGTGCAGGTCGGAACTTACCCGACAAGGAATTTCGCTACCTTAGGACCGTTATAGTTACGGCCGCCGTTTACCGGGGCTTCGATCAAGAGCTTCTCCGAAGATAACCCCATCAATTAACCTTCCGGCACCGGGCAGGTGTCACACCGTATACGTCATCTTTCGATTTTGCACAGTGCTGTGTTTTTAATAAACAGTCCCAGCCACCTAGTTTCTGAGACCAACTTCAGCTCCACACGTAAAGCGCTTCACCTAATGTTGGCGTACCTTCTCCCGAAGTTACGGTACAATTTTGCCTAGTTCCTTCACCCGAGTTCTCTCAAGCGCCTTAGTATTCTCTACCTGACCACCTGTGTCGGTTTGGGGTACGATTCATTATAAACTGAAGCTTAGAGGCTTTTCCTGGAAGTATGGCACCAACAACTTCATCACCGTAGTGACTCGTCTCGTGTCTCAGCCTTAATGATAACCCGGATTTACCTAAGTCATCAGCCTACGCACTTTCACATGGACAACCAACGCCATGCTTGTTTAGCCTGCTCCGTCCCCCCTTCGCATTTATAATAAGTACGGGAATATTAACCCGTTTCCCATCGACTACGCCTTTCGGCCTCGCCTTAGGAGTCGACTCACCCTACCCTGATTAACATGGGATAGGAACCCTTGGTCTTCCGGCGTGGGGGTTTTTCACCCCCATTATCGTTACTCATGTCAGCATTCGCACTTCTGATACCTCCAGCATACCTCCCGGTACACCTTCAACGGCTTACAGAACGCTCCCCTACCCCGCATACAAAGTACGCAGGCGCATCTTCGGTGGTATGTTTAGCCCCGTTACATCTTCCGCGCAGACCGACTCGACCAGTGAGCTATTACGCTTTCTTTAAAGGGTGGCTGCTTCTAAGCCAACCTCCTGGCTGTCTGGGCCTTTCCACATCGTTTCCCACTTAACATACACTTTGGGACCTTAGATGGCGCTCTGGGTTGTTTCCCTCTTCACGACGGACGTTAGCACCCGCCGTGTGTCTCCCGGATATTACTTAACGGTATTCGGAGTTTGCATGGGGTTGGTAAGTCGGGATGACCCCCTAGCCCAAACAGTGCTCTACCCCCGTCAGTATTCATCCGAGGCTCTACCTAAATAGATTTCGGGGAGAACCAGCTATCTCCCGGTTTGATTAGCCTTTCACTCCTAGCCACAAGTCATCCCCTCACTTTTCAACGTAAGTGGGTTCGGTCCTCCAGTTGATGTTACTCAACCTTCAACCTGCCCATGGCTAGATCACCGGGTTTCGGGTCTATACCCTGCAACTAGTCGCCCAGTTAAGACTCGGTTTCCCTACGGCTCCCCTATTCGGTTAACCTCGCTACAAAATATAAGTCGCTGACCCATTATACAAAAGGTACGCAGTCACAAAGCAAAGCTTTGCTCCTACTGCTTGTACGTACACGGTTTCAGGTTCTATTTCACTCCCCTCACAGGGGTTCTTTTCGCCTTTCCCTCACGGTACTGGTTCACTATCGGTCAGTTGGGAGTATTTAGCCTTGGAGGATGGTCCCCCCATATTCAGTCAGGATATCACGTGTCCCGACCTACTCGATTTCACTTTATATAAGTTTTCGTATACAGGACTATCACCTTGTATCGTTGCACTTTCCAGAGCATTCTACTAACTACAATAAAGCTTAAGGGCTGTTTCGATTTCGCTCGCCGCTACTTTCGAAATCTCGGTTGATTTCTGTTCCTACGGGTACTTAGATGTTTCAGTTCTCCGCGTTCGCCTCGTTAACCTATGTATTCAGTTAACGATACCTATAAATAGGTGGGTTTCCCCATTCGGAAATCTAAGTCTCAAGTGCTTTTTACTAGCTCGACTTAGCTTATCGCAAGTTAATACGTCCTTCATCGCCTCCAACTGCCAAGGCATCCACCGTGTACGCTTATTCACTTAACCATACAACCCAAAATAGTCTTACAACTACAATGTGCTGTATTATTTCGTGACAGTTAACTTCGCCAGAAGTTAATGTTTTGAATACTAAAGTAGATGCCAATCATTAATTACTTATAAATAAGTAAACAATAAATTGGCATGAATGCATCACCATATAACATGGCTATCATTCGTTTCTTTTACTTTTTGAAAACTCTTAATAAATGTTTAATAAACATTTATTAGAATTTTTATATCAGCTTTCCAAATTTTTAAAGAGCACATAAATAATTCATTCCAAAGAACAAACTATTTAATAATCATCTGTGTGGACACTGGCATGCAAACCAGTTCTTTCGTATAAGGAGGTGATCCAGCCCCAGGTTCCCCTAGGGCTACCTTGTTACGACTTCACCCCAGTCATGAATCACTCCGTGGTGACCGTCCTCTGCAAGCAGTTAGACTAGCCACTTCTGGAGCAACCCACTCCCATGGTGTGACGGGCGGTGTGTACAAGGCCCGGGAACGTATTCACCGCGGCATTCTGATCCGCGATTACTAGCGATTCCGACTTCATGGAGTCGAGTTGCAGACTCCAATCCGGACTACGACAGGCTTTAAGTGATTCGCTTACCCTCGCGAGCTCGCAGCACTCTGTACCTGCCATTGTAGCACGTGTGTAGCCCTACACGTAAGGGCCATGATGACTTGACGTCGTCCCCACCTTCCTCCGGTTTATCACCGGCAGTCTCCCTAGAGTTCTCAGCATTACCTGCTAGCAACTAAGGATAGGGGTTGCGCTCGTTGCGGGACTTAACCCAACATCTCACAACACGAGCTGACGACAGCCATGCAGCACCTGTCTCAGAGTTCCCGAAGGCACAAGTCTATCTCTAGTCTCTTCTCTGGATGTCAAGTGTAGGTAAGGTTCTTCGCGTTGCATCGAATTAAACCACATGCTCCACCGCTTGTGCGGGCCCCCGTCAATTCATTTGAGTTTTAACCTTGCGGCCGTACTCCCCAGGCGGTCTACTTAATGCGTTAGCTTTGGAAAAGTCATCCGAAGATTCCAGCTCCTAGTAGACATCGTTTACGGCGTGGACTACCGGGGTATCTAATCCCGTTTGCTCCCCACGCTTTCGTACATGAGCGTCAGTATTGACCCAGGTGGCTGCCTTCGCCATCGGTATTCCTTCAGATCTCTACGCATTTCACCGCTACACCTGAAATTCTACCACCCTCTATCATACTCTAGTCTGCCAGTTCGAAATGCAGTTCCCAGGTTGAGCCCGGGGCTTTCACATCTCGCTTAACAAACCGCCTGCGTACGCTTTACGCCCAGTAATTCCGATTAACGCTTGCACCCCTCGTATTACCGCGGCTGCTGGCACGAAGTTAGCCGGTGCTTCTTCTGCGAGTAACGTCACAGCTATAGTCTATTAAACTATAACCTTTCCTCCTCGCTGAAAGTGCTTTACAACCCTAGGGCCTTCTTCACACACGCGGCATGGCTGCATCAGGCTTGCGCCCATTGTGCAATATTCCCCACTGCTGCCTCCCGTAGGAGTCTGGACCGTGTCTCAGTTCCAGTGTGGCTGATCATCCTCTCAAACCAGCTAGGGATCGTCGCCTTGGTGAGCCTTTACCTCAACCAACTAGCTAATCCCACTTGGGCTAATCTTTAGGCGTGAGGCCCGAAGGTCCCCCACTTTGGTCCGTAGACATCATGCGGTATTAGCAGTCGTTTCCAACTGTTGTCCCCCACCTAAAGGCATATTCCCAAGCATTACTCACCCGTCCGCCGCTCGTCAGCAGATAGCAAGCTATCTCTGTTACCGCTCGACTTGCATGTGTTAGGCCTGCCGCCAGCGTTCAATCTGAGCCATGATCAAACTCTTCAATTAAAAAGTTTTTTGTCTTTGTCTATAAAATAGATGAGACAGCTCAATGAATTCTGTTTTTGATATTAAATTTAACAAAGTTAAACTTAACGTCGCATATGACTGTGTAGTCACTCGCTCTTTCCTAAAAGGATTAAGTGAACAGATTTTAATGAGACTCTAATTTTGTGTCACTTCAAAAAGTGACTTTAGAACTCAATCTGCAAGAGTGCCCACACAGATGATTACTTATTGTTAAAGAACGTTGCTTTGAAGCTATGCTTCGAAGCGGAGGTGCATAATACACCTTAAAATTTTTGAGTCAATGGTTAATTTAAAATTAATATTTAACTTTAAATCTGATTCAAAATTTTTTGAGATAAATCTCAATCCAACATCATTCGATATCGCTACATCCCTTTAGTCTCTTACCTTAAAGTCTGTTGCTTGCCGTCTGTGTCGGTGGAGGCGCAGTATAGACAGATCCGAAATGATCGCAAGGCATTTTTAAAATAAATTCAATAAAACCTTAGATATGTATAAATAACAATCAAAAAGTTAAAAATTAAAAAACAATTAATAATACGTAATCTGGATATTAAATATGTGCATTTTATAAATAGAGATTAGTTTTAAGAAGAGATCAAAAAAGATCCTGTGTAATTATTACATTTTATTAAATAATACCAGAACTATTAACTTAGAGGCTAAAAGTAGCTGTTTGTAGTAGAGGAGTTACTAATAATATGTCATGCACACTTTGTGATGATATAAAACTAAGTTGAAGAAATTTCATAAATTTTTGATATAAAAAAACCGAGTTCTATTAACTCGGTTTTTATACTTTAATTAAGCTCTAAAGCTAATTTAAGATTTATTCTGCTGACTGTACTTCTTCTTGAACTTCTTCAGTCGCTGGGCGATCGATTAGTTCAATGTAAGCCATTGGTGCTTTATCACCTGTACGGAAACCACACTTAAGAATACGAGTGTAACCACCTGGACGGTTTTCATAACGAGGACCAAGCTCGTTAAATAAAATACCAACAACTTCTTTATCACGAGTACGAGCAAATGCTAAACGACGATTTGCAACACTGTCAGTTTTAGCAAGTGTGATTAAAGGTTCAATTACACTACGTAACTCTTTTGCTTTAGGCAAAGTTGTTCTGATGATTTGGTGCTTCACCAGTGAACCCGCCATATTGCTGAACATCGCTTTACGATGACTGCTGTTACGGTTTAATTGACGACCACTCTTACGATGGCGCATGACCTATCCTTCTAACGAAACTTTATCTAGTGATTTGGATTATTCAGCTAGACTTGCAGGCGGCCAATTTTCTAAGCGCATGCCTAGAGAAAGTCCACGTGAAGCTAACACATCTTTGATTTCAGTTAGAGACTTCTTACCTAAATTAGGCGTTTTAAGAAGCTCAACTTCAGTACGTTGTACCAAATCACCAATATATTGAATTTGCTCGGCTTTCAAACAGTTCGCAGAACGAACAGTTAGCTCAAGATCATCAACAGGACGAAGTAGAATCGGATCGAATTCTGGCTTCTCTTCTTTCTCTTCTGGCTCAGTTACATCACGTAAATCTACGAATGCATCTAGTTGTTCAGCCATAATAGTTGAAGCACGGCGGATCGCTTCTTCTGGATCCAATGTACCGTTAGTTTCCATGTCGATAATTAACTTATCTAAATCTGTACGCTGTTCTACACGCGCTGATTCAACCGAGTACGCAATACGCTCAACTGGGCTAAATGATGCATCAAGCAACAATCTGCCAATTGGGCGCTCATCGTCTTCAGAGGATAAACGGCTTGCCGCTGGTACATAACCACGTCCACGTTCAACATGAATTCTCATATTGATCTCACTGCTATCAGTCGTTAAATGACAAATAACATGATCTGGATTAGCTATTTCTACTGTACCATCGTGCTGAATATCTGCCGCAGTTACAGGACCTTTGCCTGATTTAGTCAACGTTAAAAATACATCGTCTTTATCTTCTAAAGAAACCGCTAGGCTTTTTAGATTTAATAAGATTTCAATAATGTCTTCTTGAACGCCTTCTTTTGCACTGTATTCGTGCAATACGCCATCAATTTCAACTTCAGTTACTGCACATCCTGGCATGGATGATAGCAATATACGACGTAAAGCATTTCCTAGCGTATGACCAAAGCCACGCTCTAGTGGTTCTAGCACCACTTTAGAACGCGTTGGATTGATTGCGTCAATAGCAACCAGTTGTGGCTTTAGAAATTCGGTTACAGAACCCTGCATTTTTATCCTCTCTTAACTCTTAACTTTACTTCGAGTAAAGTTCGACGATTAGCTGTTCATTTATTTCTGCAGACAGATCAGAACGCTCAGGTAGACGTTTAAATACGCCTTCAAGTGCTTTATTGTCTACTTCAACCCAAGTTGGTTTTTCACGTTGTGAAGCCAACTCTAGAGCAGCGATGATACGAGATTGTTTTTTCGACTTCTCACGGATCACAACAGTGTCTTCTGCAGTGATACGGAATGAAGGAATGTTAACAACACGACCATTAACCATAATCGCTTTGTGAGATACAAGTTGACGTGCTTCAGCGCGTGTACTTGCAAAACCCATGCGATATACAACATTATCAAGACGTTGCTCAAGAAGTTGTAACAAGTTTTCACCTGTATTACCCTTGATACGTGCAGCATCTTTGTAGTAATTACGGAATTGCTTTTCTAATACACCGTACATACGACGTACTTTTTGCTTTTCACGTAATTGTAAACCGTAATCAGATAGACGACCCTTACGAGCGCCATGCTGACCAGGTGCAGTCTCTAATTTACACTTAGAGTCGATAGCTCTAACGCCGCTCTTAAGGAACAGGTCAGTACCTTCACGACGGCTTAGCTTGAGCGTTGGGCCCAAATATCTTGCCATGTTCTTTCTCCTAACCTATTGTTATACGCGACGTTTCTTCGGTGGACGACAACCATTATGTGGTATCGGCGTCACGTCAGTAATGTTTGTAATTCTAAAACCAGCAGCATTTAATGCACGAACAGCAGACTCACGGCCTGGACCTGGACCTTTAATAAATACTTCAAGGTTTTTCAAACCGTATTCTTTAGCGGCATTACCTGCACGCTCAGCAGCAACCTGTGCAGCGAATGGCGTAGATTTACGTGAACCACGGAAACCTGAACCACCTGCAGTTGCCCAAGATAAAGCATTACCTTGACGATCTGAAATAGTTACAATAGTGTTGTTGAAAGAAGCATGAACATGAGCCATACCATCTGCAACCTGTTTTTTTACCTTCTTACGACGAACTGGTGCTTTAGCCATAATCTATATCCCCTTATCGCTTGATAGGCTTACGTGGACCCTTACGAGTACGCGCGTTAGTCTTAGTTCTTTGACCACGTAGTGGTAAAGAGCGACGGTGACGAAGACCACGATAACAACCAAGGTCCATAAGACGTTTGATATTTAAAGTAACTTCACGGCGAAGATCACCTTCAACGGTGTACTTACCAACTTCTTCACGAAGTTGATCAAGTGTTTCTTCATTTAGTTCACTGATCTTTGTAGATTCAGCAATTCCTGTCGCAGCTAAAATTGATTTAGCGCGAGTTGTACCAACACCATAAATGGCAGTAATAGCTACTACTGCGTGCTTATGATCAGGGACGTTAATGCCAGCAATACGGGCCACTAACACATCTCCTAATTATGGATTTGATTATCAATTTGTTGGAAAGCCCGTTAGGATACCCAACTAATGATCAAATCATCTAAAAAAACAGACCAAGCTAAAATAGCTCAGTCTGCACGATTTCTTAATTAACCTTGCCTTTGCTTATGCTTAGGCTCTATGCAAATTACACGTACAACACCGGCACGTTTAATAACTTTACAATTACGGCAAATCTTTTTAACGGATGCACGTACTTTCATGAGTCATCTCCGTAGCTATCTAAAAGTGCCTATCGGCCATAACCTTTTAGATTTGCTTTTTTAAGTACAGAATCATACTGATGAGACATCAGATGTGTTTGTACTTGTGCCATAAAGTCCATGATCACTACTACGATAATCAATATTGATGTACCGCCAAAGTAGAATGGAGTTTTCCACGCCATTGTCATAAACTCGGGCACCAGACAGATAAAGGTAATATATAGAGCGCCTGCTAATGTCAAACGCGTCATTACTTTATCAATGTATTTTGATGTCTGCTCACCTGGACGAATACCAGGGATAAAAGCCCCTGACTTCTTCAAGTTGTCTGCTGTTTCACGAGGGTTAAAAACCAACGCTGTATAGAAAAAACAAAAGAATATGATCGCTGCTGCTAATACCATCGCATATAACGGCTGTCCAGGAGACAACGCTAAAGAAATAGTTTGAAGCACATCAGCAAGTACACCTTCGCCTTGTCCGAACCAGCTGGCGATTGTACCAGGGAACAGAATAATACTACTAGCAAAGATTGGTGGAATAACACCTGCCATATTAACTTTCAATGGTAAATGTGTACTTTGCGCTGCAAAAACCTGACGGCCTTGTTGACGTTTAGCGTAATTAACGACGATACGACGTTGACCACGTTCAAAGAACACTACAATGTAAGTAACAGCAAATACGATAACCCCAATGCCTAGTAACATTAGAACATTCAAATCACCTTGGCGCGCCATTTCGACTGTCTCACCAATCGCAGACGGCAAGTTAGCTACAATACCAACAAATATAAGAACTGAGATACCGTTACCGATTCCGCGTTCTGTTATTTGTTCGCCCAGCCACATTAGGAACATAGTACCAGTTACTAAACTGATAACAGCAGTAAAGTAAAACCCTATACCAGGATTTAACACTAAGTCAGCCATCATGTTTGGTAACGCAGTTGATATTCCTACTGCTTGGAATGTAGCAAGCACAAGCGTAGCATAACGTGTGTACTGACTAATTTTCTTACGCCCTTGCTCACCTTCTTTCTTTAGCTCTATCATCGCAGGATGTATGTGCGTTAATAGCTGCATAATAATTGAAGCTGAGATGTAAGGCATAATACCTAAAGCCAGAACAGAAGCTCGCTCAAGAGCTCCACCACTGAACATGTTCATCATGCCAGCAATGGAGTCCTTTTGTTGCGCGAAGAATTCGGCAAGTACAGCGGCGTTAACCCCAGGGATTGGCACAAAGGAACCTAAACGGTAAATAATGATTGCGCCGAGTATAAATAATAAACGACGTTTCAATTCCGATAGTCCGCCTTGCGCACTTGATGTATCTTGACCTGGTTTAGCCATGGAGTACTTTCCTTATTATTCTTCTATCTTGCCTCCGGCAGCTTCAATCGCTTCGCGAGCACCCTTAGATGCTCTTAGACCTTTTACAGTCACTGGGCGTGAAACTTCACCAGATTTAACTATTTTTACGAACAAAACGTTCTTTTTAACCAGACCTGCAGCTTGTAGCGTGCTAAGTTCTACGATATCACCTTCAACTTTAGTGATTTCGAAAAGGTTTACTTCAGCAGATACTAGTGATTTGCGTGAAGTGAAACCGAACTTAGGAAGACGACGTTGCATAGGCATTTGACCGCCTTCAAAACCAACGCGTACTTTACCACCTGAGCGAGACTTTTGACCTTTGTGACCACGGCCACCAGTCTTACCAATACCAGAACCGATACCACGGCCTTGGCGTTTTCTGTCTTTATTCGCACCAGCAGCAGGTGAAAGTGTATTCAATAACATGAACTAGCCCTCAACCTTAACCATATAAGAAACTTGATTGATCATACCACGAACGCAAGCTGTATCTTCTAGCTCTACAGTGTGATTGATACGACGTAAACCAAGTCCGCGTAATGTCGCTTTATGTTTAGGTAAACGACCAATTGAACTTTTAACCTGTGTAACTTTAACAGTTTTATTAGCCATGGTTCTACCCTACAATTTGAGCAACAGTAAGACCACGCTTAGCTGCAATAGACTCTGGAGAATTCATGTTCTCTAAAGCTTTTACAGTAGCGCGAACTACGTTGATTGGGTTAGTTGAACCGTAACATTTAGAAAGAACGTTCTGAACGCCCACTACTTCTAAAACTGCACGCATTGCACCACCAGCGATAATACCAGTACCTTCTGAAGCAGGCTTCATAAATACTTGAGAACCAGAGTGACGGCCCTTTATTGCGTGTTGTAATGTGTTACC
The DNA here is from genome assembly GCF_001269985.1 of Pseudoalteromonas sp. '520P1 No. 423'. NCBI lineage: Bacteria > Pseudomonadati > Pseudomonadota > Gammaproteobacteria > Alteromonadales > Pseudoalteromonadaceae > Pseudoalteromonas > Pseudoalteromonas sp. '520P1 No. 423'. The sequence continues at coordinate 216,138 of NZ_BBZB01000001.1, forward strand.
GTTAAGTTCAACGTTGATCATGTTACGACGTGCTTTTTCCATTGCTTTTTGAATTGCAGCTGGAACTTCACGTGCTTTACCGTAACCAAAACCTACTTTACCTGCGCCATCACCAACTACAGTTAGTGCTGTGAAGCTAAAGATACGACCACCTTTAACTACTTTAGACACACGGTTTACAGCAACTAGCTTTTCAGCGAATTCTGTTTGTTTTGCTTCTACGTTAGCCATTGTCTACTCCTAGAATTGCAAACCGGCTTCACGCGCGGCATCAGCCAACGCCTTCACACGGCCGTGATATTTAAAGCCACTACGATCAAAGGCAATCTTAGTAATGTTCTTGTCAGCTGCACGTTGTGCAACTGCAGTACCAACAGCTTCAGCTGCTGTAGCATTACTAGTACCTTTAACTGCTTCGCCAATCACTTTTTCAACAGTAGAAGCAGCAGCCAAAACGATACCCTCAGCAGTAACTACTTGAGCGTACATGTGCTTTGACGTGCGGTGGATAACAAGACGTGTAACGCCTTGTTCAATATAATTTCTACGTGTGCGTTTAGCACGACGTAAACGAGCTGTTTTCTTATCCATCGTCCTACCCTACTTCTTCTTGGCTTCTTTACGACGCACATTTTCGTCAGCGTAACGTACACCTTTACCTTTATAAGGCTCTGGCTTACGGTATGCACGAATGTTAGCTGATACTTGACCTACTAACTGTTTATCTGCGCCTTTAACAAGCAATTCAGTTTGGCTTGGTGCTTCAATCGTAATTCCTTCTGGAATTGCGAAATTCACTGGATGAGAGAAGCCAAGAGTTAAGTTTAATACTTTACCCTTAACCGCTGCACGATAACCAACACCAATTAATTGAAGTTTCTTTTCGTAACCAGTAGTTACACCAACAATCATGTTGTTGATGTTAGCACGAGCAGTACCTGCTTGTGCCCAACCGTTAGCTACGCCTTCATTAGGCTGAGTTGTAATAACATTATCGTTTAAAGCAACATCAACAGCAGCGTTGATTGAACGTGATAACTCGCCGTTCTTACCTTTAACTTTGATGTCCTGGCCATTTAATGTAACTTCTACACCGGCTGGAACATTTATGGGTGCTTTAGCAACACGTGACATAATATTCTCCGATTAAGCTACAAAGCCAATGATTTCACCACCGATACCAGCACTACGTGCAGTACGGTCAGTCATCAAGCCTTGAGATGTTGATACGATTGCAATGCCTAGTCCGCCCATTACCTGAGGTAAATCTCCACGCTTCTTATAGATGCGTAGACCTGGACGACTAACACGCTTAATTGTTTCGATAACAGCTTTGCCTTCGAAATACTTAAGTTCAACTGTAAGTTCAGCTTTTAATTCGCTGCTTACAGAAAATTCAGTGATGAAACCTTCATCTTTAAGTACTTTAGCTACTGCTACTTTAAGCTTTGAAGTAGGCATCGTTACAGATACTTTCTTCGCAGTTTGACCGTTACGAATACGTGTGAACATATCCGAAATAGGATCTTGCAAGCTCATAGTCTTACTCCCGTGATTCTATTACCAGCTAGCCTTTTTAAGGCCAGGAATTTCACCGCGCATAGCAGCTTCGCGTGTTTTGATTCGGCTCATGCCGAATTTGCGAAGGTAACCATGTGGGCGGCCCGTAATGTTACAACGATTACGTTGACGTGAAGGGCTAGAATCACGCGGTAAAGCTTGAAGCTTTAATACTGCATCCCAGCGATCTTCTTCAGATGTTTCAACACCTGAGATGATTGCTTTTAGTGCTGCGCGCTTTTCTGCGAACTGTGCTACTAACTTCGCGCGTTTATCTTCGCGCGCTTTCATAGAATTCTTTGCCATAACCCTACCCTTATTTCTTGAATGGGAAGCCGAAGGCTTCTAACAAGGCGTGACCTTCTTCATTATTCGCTGCAGAAGTCGTGATAGTGATATCCATACCGCGTACACGGTCTACTTTATCAAAATCGATTTCTGGGAATATGATTTGCTCACGAACACCCATGCTGTAGTTACCACGTCCATCAAAAGACTTAGCACTAACACCACGGAAATCACGAATACGTGGAATTGCGATTGTTACCAAACGCTCAAAGAAATCCCACATACGCTCGCCGCGTAGAGTTACTTTACAACCAATCGGATAGCCTTCACGAACTTTAAAACCAGCAACAGATTTGCGAGCTTTAGTTGTTAAAACTTTCTGACCAGATATGGCTTCTAGATCTTTAATAGCATGCTCTAGAATTTTCTTATCTGTAAGGGCTTCGCCCACACCCATATTTAGGGTAATTTTCTCTATTCGAGGGACTTGCATAACAGAGCTGAAACCAAACTTCTTTTGAAGTTCTGTTACAACTGTGTCTTTATATAACTCATGCAGTTTCGCCATCGTCTACTCCAACTAACTAATTAAATAGTTTTTCCAGTAGATTTGAAGATACGTAATTTCTTACCGTCTTCAATCTTGAAACCAACACGATCCGCTTTACCAGTTTCCTGGTTGAAGATCGCAACGTTTGATGCGTCTAAAGATGCTTCTTTCTCAACAATACCGCCAGCTTGGTTCAACTGTGGAACCGGCTTTTGGTGCTTCTTGATAAGATTGATACCTTCGACAAATACTCGGCCTGATTCAGTTACAACTGAAAGCACTTTTCCGCGCTTACCTTTGTCTTTACCGGCTAGTACAACTACTTCGTCATCACGACGGATTTTTGCTGCCATGATAAACTCCTATAGTACTTCTGGTGCTAATGAAACGATTTTCATGAACTTTTCGTTACGTAGTTCACGCGTTACTGGGCCAAAGATACGAGTACCAATTGGCTGATTGTTTGCATTAAGCATAACAGCAGCGTTATTATCGAAACGGATAGTAGAACCATCGTTACGACGAACACCTTTTGCTGTACGAACTACAACAGCGTTTAATACATCACCTTTCTTCACTTTACCGCGAGGATTTGCTTCTTTAACAGAAACTTTGATGATATCGCCAATCATAGCGTAGCGACGGTGTGAACCGCCTAATACTTTAATACACTGCACTTTGCGAGCGCCGCTGTTATCAGCAACTTCCAGCTGAGTTTGCATTTGGATCATTTTATATGCTCCTGTGTAATTATTAATCCGCCTTAATTTCAAAAAAATTAAGACATAATGTTTTAACCTCATTCAGTAATTCATTAAGACATTTCTGAATGGCGCGCAATTGTATCAGCAAATGTAGTAGTGCGATAGGTTATTTTTTAATTAATTTAAAATAAACGCTCAAAAAGCACACAATAAGAAGTTTAGATATATAGACGTCTTGAACAATTTTCAACCTTTCATTCCGTCTATATAATAGGCAGGAAATATTATCCAAATAGTTTTTTTAATTTATCTTTCACTTTATTTTTAAGTTCATCTTTACTTGCACCACTTACATCAAGTTTTATTTTTACATCATGCAATGGTCCCTTCACTTTAACTGGTACTTTAAACCCTGTTGCATCACTTGTTGTTCCTTGCCCCTCAATACTACTTACTAAACCTGTCGTTACTTTGTAATCAATATTTGTTTTTGGTAGATCAAGCTCACCTTTACCTTTAATTCTAATTAACGGACTAAATAGCTTAAAATCATTATTCTTACCAACGCCATTTTTAAATTTAAAGGTGCCACTGAGTTCAGCAAAATCTGTTTGCTGCGACTTATCAAAACCCTTATCTAAACCTGCATTAGTAAAGTCACCCTTTAACATAGCTTTTGCTGAACGAACCATTGCTGCAATATTAGCGCCCTGTATTGCACCATTTTCAAAACCAAATCCTAGCCCACCATTTAAGCTATCTATAAATTGTTTTTGATTAACGCCCTTGGTATTTAACTGCCAATCAATTGAGCCTGATCCATCTAACTTATCAAATTTAATTGCATCTTTAAGTAGCGGCCCTGCTTGTATATCAGTTAAGGAAAAGTTTGTTACTACTATATAAGGTATTTTTTTAGCATTTATAAAAATCTTGCCTTTTCCTTTACCTTTATATGCATTGAACTCATCCATTACTATCTTAGCCTCTCCTTTTTCAAGTTTAAAAGAGAATGCATTATGCCCAAGTGTTATATCCCTAAGCTGTAAGCCAGTAGATTTGATCTTAATATCTGCATTCATGGTTTTTAAAGCTGATAAATCAATTTGCGTTTCATCCCAAATAATTGGCTCAGGTTTTTTTTCAGACTTATCTTCATCTTTAGATTCTTGCTTAGTCTCTATTGGTAAATAAGGGTTCAGATTAAGCATGCCTAAATCAATATTTGCAGATAGCTTAAGTCGTTTGTCTAAATCAATTACACTTTGGCCTTTTATATCCAACTCATCTAGTTTGGCATTTAAGTTTGATAACGAAAACTTATTGTCTTTAAATAGTACCCCGCCTGAAAAAGCAAATTCATTAAATACCGTTTCTCCCGCATTTAGTTCTATATTTTGCCACTTTAAGATCTCTTTAACTGACTTGCCTTTTAGATCAAGTTCACCCTTTATAACACTCTTAGCGTCTTCAATATTGCCTTTAAAATTTAAGACAAATAAACTTGAGCTTAACTTAGTTTCTAATATGAAGTCTTCTGAGGTGATAGCTTTAATAGGTGTTGATACACTTGTATCAAGCTTTATTCTTTGTGCCATATAAGACACAGCCCCTTTAATATTTAAAGGCTGGTGTAATGAAGGTAATTTAACAGTCAATTTAAAATCATTAATGACATGCTTTACATCAGTTGTTGCATCTAGATATGTTAATTTACCGCCATAAATTGCAACCTCACCTAGTTTAATATCAAAGTCACTGGGAATATTATTCTGTTGATTTGGTAATTCAGCATCATTATTCATTTTTTGTGTCTCTGAAACTGATTGTGAAAACAGATCCCAATTAACTCTCCCTGCTTTATCTTTCTCTAATAAAATATTAGGTTCAATGATCACAAACTTTTCTAATTTTAGCTCTCCTGAAAATAAAGATAACCAAGGAATATTAATCGCTAGTTGTTTCATTGATATCATATTTTTTTGCGAGCCTGAATCCATATTAGAAAAGTAGACGTCATTCATCTCTAATTTTAACGCGGGGAATAGTGATAAGGTTTTATCACCTGATATAGATAATTTCCGGTTTGTAGCTTGCTCTACTTTATCTGATACTTGCGAAAATACAGTATCTACAGGTAGTATCAAAGGGACTATGATTATTATCGCAATCATAAGCCCTACCAATACAGCTAAAACCTTTAATAATATTTTCATGTTATTCCCTTTAAATTTTTAATTCCGATTTATTTAGTTATTATAAACGCGCTTTATTCAATATCATTTAAAAACTGTTTATCTACAGCTAAGTTAACGCTTAAAAAAGCTTTAATATGTAATGCTAAATCTACAATACCCGCTTTTATTTTATCGTCCCAAGGTAACCCATAGGTCACTCTAAAGTAATTATCAAATTCTATAGCGTTTATAAACATACAACCAGGTGAAATCGCTAAATTATACCTGATCAAATAATGCCACAAATCTTTACTTGAATAACCGTCAGGCAATCCTATCCATAAACAAGGACCGCCTACAGGATCGTTTAAAATAACTAAGTCTCCAACTTGTGCTTTTAACGCATAAAGCATTTGAGTACACTGAATTGATAATTGCCTCCTACTTTATCTACAAATTTTTGATAACGACCACTTTGTAGCATCTCTAAGATCATATACTGCAGGCTTATACTTGGCTCTTCTGAGTTAATCTGCTTTGCAAACAGACTCTGCTCGTAGGTATTTTTACAGATTATATAACCTAGACTAATTGCAGCCGAAACCGTATCGTAAAAATCGACAATACTAATTACATTACATGCTGAGTTAGATGTAAGTAAACTTGATACAGACTTTGGTCGGTGACTACTAAAGTGTAGCTCGCTTCTGTCATATTCTATTAATGCGACTTCATTTTTTTCAGCCCAAGCAATTAACTGTTTTTCTCTTTAGTCGTTAATACTCTACCTGTTGGATCATTAAAATTTGGATTAAATAAATACGCAGAAAATTTTTCAGCTTGAATCGCAGTGATCAAACCATCTTTTCGCCCGTTTGTTATTAAAATGTCTTTGTACGGTGTAGTTGGCTCAAAATCGTTTCAGCATCAATTACTGTGTTTGGTGCTGTACAGGATAATGGTAGAATATTAGGATCATTAAAAGAGTATTGCAGCGCATTGGCTAAAGGTAACTTAGCAAGCTCTTTGTAGCTTAAAAATGAATCACCATAACTTTGAATATCTGTGGTGACATGTTGCGATGTTATATTAGTAACAAAATATCCTTTTTTTCTATTGCATAGATCCAGCCTGATTTCTCTAGTTCAGCATAAACTTGAGATGCAGTAGAAACACCAATTTCCCTTTTCTTCGCCAAGTTCCTTACTGAATCTAGTTTCTCATCTTGATCTAAAATACCACAATTAATGGCCTGTATTATTTCATCACTTATCTTACGATATATAAAATCACTCATGCTTTATTCTATGAAGTTTAAACTAGTAGGTAATTTTTATTTACTTAAACAAAAACCACAACCTAATAATCAAATTACCTTGAACAATTAACCTTCTTTTATACTTTTATCTAGAATATTTGAGATTGAAAAATTTATTACGTTTTTTAATATAAAGTAAATCATTAAACAAATTCAAATAGATTAAATAACATACAAATATTATTTAGATAAAAACAACCAGAAATCAAAAAGTCAAGATTGAACAAAAATGAGATCCCTGTATCATGCACGGCCCGCTTAGTTTTAACGTTTTTTCGAAATTAAACGGGCTTTGTTCTAATTCTACTGGAGTCAATCTAAACGATGAGAAAATTATTAACTTTACCCACTCAAATGTCGCTCTCAGATGCTGAAAATCTTACTTATGAAAACGCATTAAAACAAGCAACTGAAATTAGCCTAAATTTGATGGCTGTTAAAGTTGAAAACCATCCTGAAGATTTTAGCGGCTGGTGTCATGAGTTAATTGATATTTGCACTAATCGCATTAACTTTGAACTGTTAGAACAACACCAATTACCATTTGTTAAAAAGTTAAATGATTTATTAGTTTTAGGCGTGAGTGTAAGTCAGCTTAAAATGCTGAAAATCACCCCTTGGCCAATTATGGCTTCTTTCATTGAAAAGAATGCAAAATTACAAGCGTTAGATGAAAAGCTTGCTTTACTATCTTATTTAAAAATAACAAAGCAACAAACATTATCAGAAATGATTCAGGAAGATAGACTTGCTTTTGCTGGAAAGCATACGGCTTCACATGATCCTTCTATCTATAAATTTGATGTTGAATGGTTTGGCTCAACAAAAAGCGCGAAAAGCTTTCACCAATTACTACAAAACAACCCTGAACTATTAGATAAAGCACTTGCTAACATTCCAACTGAAGGTGATGTATCTGAGCAGGATTACCAAAATTTTGTAATTGACTATTTAGCTGCACATAATGTTTTAGATGATGTAAAGCCAACTTTAGCACCTGCAACTCGCTTATTAGCAATGCACCGCCCTGATGTATTTTTACCACTTACAAACTCTAAATTAGATTCACTTTGTGCTGCATTTGAAGTTCCAAAATTAAATAACAAAGACTTTGATCGTTATTATAAAGATATTATTCAAGCCATGCATGTTATGCCTTGGTATCGCGCTAAATGCCCTGAAACAGAATTAGAACAACAACTTTGGTCTGTTCGCGCTTTATTACCGACACTTTTTTATTATGTTGATGAAAATACAGCAAGTAACTCAAACTACCTTAAGTTATTAAACAAACCTAAACGCGCGACTAAAACAGGCACAACACGTACTAAGCGTGGTAAAGAGTCTGCTGAAATATTGGTAGACCGCGCTTTAGAAGCTGATGATATTCCAGAACATATCAAAAGCAAGCGTGACTCTATTATCGCTGAAGTAGTTAAAGGCCGCACTGTTGCCGAAACAATTTCGTTAATGCGCATGATTTTTGGCTAGCCACTCATTTTCATAAATAGTATTTAAGTTTAAATACTGCTTATATTTAGTGCAATAAATATAAAAATGCACTAAATATGTGCCACCTATAAACTTTTCACAATTAACACCGCCCAATCAAATTATAACTAACTGAATTTATTAAACTTAATTATATCACTTCATTTTGGTACAAAGATTGCCTTTTTCTTTTCAAACAGCGCATTCTAACAAACCCAATATTAAGGTGTCAGAAATGAAAAAGTCATTCCTCTCAATTACTTTATTAACAGCTTTAACCTCCACATCAAGCTTTGCTGATATAACAGCAAATGTATCTGCCAGTTCAAATTATTATTGGCGTGGAATAACGCAAACAAATGATGCTGCTGCAGTATCAGGTGGCATTGACTATAGTAATGAATCCGGTTTTTACGTAGGTACTTGGACTTCGAATATCGACTTTGGTAGTGAAGCAAGCTACGAGCTAGACTTTTATGCTGGATTTAGTAAAGAGCTTGAAAGCTTTAGTTATGATGTTGGTTATATTTATTACAGCTACCCTGATGCTGATGGTTCAACAGACTTTGGTGAGCTATATGGCGCTTTAAGCTGGCAGTGGCTAGAAACAAAAGTAAGTTACCTCACTCATGCACAAAGTGAGGCAAGCAGTGAAGAAGATATGCTTTATGTTGAGCTCAATGCAAGCTTTACCATTTTAACTGAAACTGAATTGGCTTTTCATTTAGGGCGATCAAGTGGTGATACTGTTACTGAATGGTATAGTGAAGATGACTATTTAGACTATAGCGTATCATTATCTAAAAATGGTTTTACTTTAGGTCTTACAAAAACGAGTTTAGACGATAGTGATTTAAAGGCATTCGTCTCTTACTCTATTGATTTAACATTATAATATTTCAATGAAAAAGTAAGATCGATGAACGTCCTTACTTTTTCACTTGTTTTTATGATTCATAACAAGATAAATTTTCTAATACCGCCGTTGAAGCCATTAAACCAAATAAGTCTTGAGTCATTTCATCACCTGGAAAAACTTCCATATAAGGTATTGAATCAGCTGATTTCCCAGTGATCACCTCAAACATAACTAAAGCACTTAAAAAACTCCCTAATTCTGAAGCGTGGTTACCATCAACGCTATGAAGCTCTATTTGCGGTTTAATTTCTAGCACCAATTCCCATGCTAAGCCCACAGGAGCAACACAACTTGGTTCTTGATTCGCAATGCGACGATGAATACCATGCACATATTCAGCTTCAGTTGAACTACCCTTCTGCGGATGTTCAGGAAATAATACAGGTGTTGCTGTTTTAGCTTTTATTCTTTGAATCCATATTTTTGCGGCATCGGTTGGATAAAGTTTAGCTTGGCTTTGGGAATACTTTTGACCTTGCAGAATAACATGACTCCAAGCGTTATCATTGAAAGTATTTATATTGTCAATTTTTGTAACAGTATCATCCAGGTGAGCACCAAATAAAGTTAACACTTTGGATTGCCGCTCTTCTACATTATCAAAAATAACACTTAATAATCGACCTACTGAACCAGTGTGGCTATTACCTATCATTAAAATATCAAGCTGTTCAGATTCCCTATTATCAGAAATAGGCAGTCTTTCACTCAATTTTTCAGAAGAAGTTGGTGGCGTTTCAGGGAGTGTCTGATCATTAGATTTTGAACTTCCACCACACCCTAATATTAAGAGCAATAGAGTGATTATGAACACTTTCTTCATGGTTATCCTAACCTTTTAAAATACAATTAATGAGTGTTAAAAAAACAAACATAACATTAAATCATATTAACTATAAAGTATTGTATCGGATTATTTTTAAAAAGCGTGATTAAATTTAAGAAAGTTATAAGCATGTGCTTGATTGAGATATCTGGTGATTTAAATACTTGGCTTAAAAAAGCCAAGTATTTAATAAATGTGGTGAGTCAGCCGTATAAGCTAACTCTAAAAACATTTTTATCTTATTGATTTTAAGGAAATTAACAACTTAGCTATTGTGTCATTTAAGTATAGCAATTAATGATTCAGATTTTGTATCATTTTGTACCATTAATTTCTTAATTCTAAGCTTCATACTGTTCAAGAATATCGAAGAGATTCAAAATAATGCTACTCGTATGATTGTTCGATATGATAAATTAAAATAACAAAGTTTATAAACTCTATTCACTAATCGAAGTAACTTAAAATGTCCTACAATCCACCTTTTCAGCTTACCAATGAAATCTTAAATATTGTTGCAAATATTAGTATGTTAATAGGTAATTGGACTGCAACAAATACCAGTCAGCTTTCACCAAAACTTAGGCGTAGTAATAGACTACGAACCATTCAAGCTTCTTTAGCAATAGAAAATAACACTTTATCAATAGAACAAGTTACCGCCGTATTAGCGGGTAAAAAAGTATTAGGACTCCCTCATGAGATTCAAGAGGTTAGAAATGCTTTTAATGCTTACGATAATTTACCATCTTGGCAAGCATCAAACCCTGAACATTTATTATCTGCTCATAAACTTTTGATGTATGGCTTAGTCGATGATGCTGGGCAATATAGAAACCAAGGGGTTGGTATATATAGAGAAAAACAACTCATTCACATGGCCCCACCAGCAAACAGAGTACCTATCTTAATGGGAGATTTACATAATTGGTTAAGTACTACCGATTATCACCCTTTAATTGCCAGCTGTATTTTTCATTATGAGTTTGAATTTATACATCCATTTTCAGATGGAAATGGCAGAATGGGACGTTTATGGCAAACCTTATATCTCAGCCAGTGGCAACCAATGTTTGCCTATCTTCCAGTTGAAACTGTAATCAAAGATCAGCAAAATGAATATTATCAGGCATTATCTTTATCTGATAAAGCTTGCGACTCTACACCTTTTGTCTTATTTATGCTCAAAGCTTTATTATCATCAATCAAAGAAGTACAAAGTAGCTCAAGTGAACAAGCAAGCGATCAAGTAAACGTCCATGTAAGCGATCAAGTAAAACGACTGCTACACTGGTTAAATAATAAAGAGCCACAAAAACAATCCGTAATTATGGAAGGTTTAACATTAAAACATCGCCCAACCTTTAAAAAGAATTACTTATCTCCTGCATTAGACGCTGATTACATCGAAATGACAGAGCCAGATTCACCAAAAAGTCCTAAACAAAAATATTATTTAACGCAATTAGGTAAAAATATCATTAATGTATAAACAGCATACTGTAGTGGTTTAATGAACTCGGACACCATTTAAGGTGGTATTATTACCACTTACATGAGGTGTCATATGACTAGTAAACGTCGAACTTTTACAAAAGAATTTAAATTAGAAGCAGCAAGTTTGGTGCTTGAACAAAGTTATAGTATTCCTGAAGCTGCTCGTTCACTTGGTGTCGGTGAAACAGCATTAAGGCGCTGGGTACAGCAATTGAGTGATGAACCTAGTGGTACTACGCCAAAGTCCAAAGCGCTAACACCTGAGCAGCAAAAGATTCAAGAATTAGAAGCTAGAGTTAATCGCCTAGAGCGGGAAAAATCTATTTTAAAAAAGGCTACAGCTCTCTTAATGTCAGACGAAATGAACAATATACGTTAATCAACAAGTTAAGTGAGCATGAGTCTACAGAGTTGATTTGTGACGTATTTGAAGTACCACGTTCTAGTTTTTATGACTTTAAGCAATCTAAAAAAGTTATTAACAAGCAAGAGATAGAGTTACGAGCAAAGGTAAATGAGCTATTCAAACTTAGTAGAAGCTCTGCTGGAAGCCGAAGCCTGGTTATGATGCTTGGTGAAGATGGCTTCAACATAGGTCGCTTCAAAGTAAGGCGTATCATGAAGGATATGCACTTAATCAGTAAACAGCCGGGTTCGCATGCTTATAAAAAGGCAACCGTTGAACGACCTGACATTCCAAATCTATTGGATCGAGAATTTAATGTTTCGCAGCCAAATCATGTTTGGTGCGGTGATATCACTTATATTTGGGCCGGTAATTGTTGGGTATATCTTGCGGTAGTACTCGACTTATATTCAAGACGAGTTGTTGGTTGGTCATTATCGAACAAGCCTGATGCTGACCTTGTAGTATCAGCATTAGACAGAGCCTATCAACAGCGTGGAAAACCTACAGGGCTGATGTTCCATTCTGATCAAGGTAGCCAATATGGAAGCATAAAATTCCGTCAACGATTATGGCGTTATAGAATAACTCAGAGTATGAGTCGCCGCGGCAACTGTTGGGACAATGCACCGATGGAACGTGTGTTTAGAAGTTTAAAATCAGAATGGGTACCAACCAATGGCTATCATTCAATTAAAGAAGCAGAGCAGGATATCAGTTCTTATTTAATGAAATACTATAACTGGCGCAGGCCACATAGTTATAACAACGGGTTTTCTCCTGCTAAACCAGAAGAAAACCTTAATTTAATGTCCGGAATTAGTTGACCACTACAGTTTTGTCAGCTGAAGCGTTAACAGTATGACTTAATCCTTTCAAAGTACTGTTGAATTTGATGATTTTCCAATGTTTCACTGATACTTACAAGGTGTTTTTATTGCTTAACAAATGGTTGGAGCTGATCCCAAATTATAACGGCTATAGTTAGATTTTGAGTACGTAAACAGAAGCGTAATTCTGATGAAGTTAGATTTTGAGGAAGTTTAAAACGGAAATAAAAAGTAGATTTTCTTTTGTAGAGATATTTGAAACCTTTGATTGATTGCCGTATATATTAACGAAAGTTAATTCTCGTTAAGTGCTGCATTCCTTTTGACAATTTTTGTACCATCTTTTGTACCATTTCATTGTCGTAATCAATTGTTGTAGATATAATTTAGTTAACTGCTTGACCTTTATACAAAAGTCAAGCAGTTTCTAAATTAGGTGAGCTAGCCGTATAAGCCGGGTTCTGTTCTTTTCCGAAGAAAAGGATAATCATTCGTCTAGGCCTTAAATCGCTTTAAGGCTCAAGCAACCTACCCGGTTCCAACGTGGGCCACGCCATAAGGAACCCTATTTGGTCTTGCTCCGGGTGGAGTTTACCCTGCAACCAACTGTTACCAGTGGTCCGGTGCGCTCTTACCGCACCCTTTCAGCCTTACCTGTTCTACTTACTTTATAAATAAAATAAGAGCCATCGGCGGTCTTCTCTCTGCTGCACTTGTCGTAGGCTTGCGCCTCCCAGCCGTTAGCTGGCACCCTGCCCTGTGGAGCCCGGACTTTCCTCCCCTTTATCCGTATACCTTTTGCCTAAACAAAACATACAACGATAAAGCAGCGATCATCTGGCCAACTCAGGAGCCGGATTATACTGATTTATATTCCAAGAGGGAATTTATTCCGGTATTTTTTGATGAAAACAGCACAATAAGTGCAAATAAATAACTTATTCACTTTCTTATTGCTCTAAAGCAGCCTTATAAAGTGCGTTTTTCTTTAAGTCAAAATAAGCAGCAACAACACCACACGCTTTTTTCAATGGCATTTCAGCTTTAATTAGCTCTAACATACGCATTACTTCAGGGCCAAACTCTTGCTTATCTACAACCTTTCCAGGAAGCATTAAAACAAACTCGCCCTTTTGACGAGCACGATCCTCGTTTAGGAACGCAATTAGCTCTGAGATTGAACCACTAAAAAATGTTTCATATGTTTTTGTCAGCTCTTTGGCGAGCACTATCTTCTGTTCACTACCGAGGCATTGTGCTGCATCATCTAAACTCGCTAAAATTCTATGGGTGCTTTCATAAAAAATACTGGTTATACCCGACTCTACCGCATTTAAATAAAAATCTTGTCTCGCTTTGCTTTTAGCAGGTGTAAACCCTAAAAATTGAAATTTATCCGTTGCTAGACCCGAACAGCTTAAAGCAGCAATAGCAGCACATGCACCAGGTACTGGCGTCACATTTGCACCTTGCTCTCGGCATAAATTAACAACAGCATAACCCGGATCACTGATTAATGGTGTACCAGCATCTGACACTAAAGCGATATCTAAACCTTCATTAAGCCAATTTACTATCTGTTGAGACTTTTGTTTTTCATTATGATCATGAACAGCGACTGTTTTTGATTTAATAGCAAAGTGACTCAGTAGCTTTCCTGTATGCCTAGTATCTTCAGCAGCAATCAAATCAACGCTTGATAACACCTTTAATGCGCGCTGACTTATATCATCTAAATTGCCAATTGGCGTTGCCACAACATAAAGTGTGCCTATTTTACTCGAATTGTGCTCATTTAACATTGAGGTATCCTGCATCTGTCAGTAATATAGTGTATTACCTTTTTTGAGATATTGCCGTGCGGCTTACACACTATAGTTTAATATTGTTATTTTCCCTGTTATCAGCCTGTAGTACAACAGAGAAAACGCAGATCCTTAAAAAGCCTGAGATAAACCAGCAAAAAAAAGTACAACCTAAAGTTTATACTGCAACTCAGTTGTACAGTAACGCAAGGGCAAAACGTGGCGCAGATAAAATACAACTGCTATATCTTGCACGTGAAAAAGCGTTAGAAGAACAAAACTGGTCGTTACTTGAGTCTATTTGCACGACATTAATTTCTAGTCAAAGCTCAGATAACATACAAAACAGCTTGTATATTGCATTATCTCAGTACCATCAATATCAATATGCAAGCGCACTCGCTTTATTAGAAAAGTTAAATGATAAACTTACAAGCCCAGCCCATTATTATTGGCATCAGTTAATAACGGGGAATATTTATGCCAAACAATCACTAACCGCACAAGCTGTCCCTTATTATTTTAGAGCCTCTGAAATTGCACAAAAGCATGATATTGATGCAAATGAATTAAATAAAAAGCTATGGGCAGAACTTGCCAAACTTCAAAGCGATTCACTAGAAGAACTCAATACAGGATCAAGCATACAACAAGGTTGGATTAATTTAGCTTTATATAATCAGTTATATGTTGGTGATCCGGTATCTTTACATAGTGCAATGAACAACTGGCAAAGACGCTACCCTAGGCACCCAGCAAGCTTTGCGCTACCAGATAAAATGAAAAACTTACTGGCTATTGAGCCCTATAAACTCACTAAATTAGCTGTCTTACTACCTGAAACTGGCAAGAATGCACGTATTGGTGAAGCTGTAAAAAATGGCATACTAGCAGCTTCTTATATAAATCATGATGCAGAAATTCACTATATCAACTCAATTGAGTCTATAGAAAAAATCAATGAACACATCACGCTAATAAAGCCAGATTTTATCATAGGTCCATTATTAAAAAATAATATAGATAAAATTAAACAATCTGAAATACTAGCAAATTATCCAACTATATTTCTTAATTCAAGTTCATCAGAGCATACCAGTTTAGAACACTATTCTTTTGCGCTGTCACCCGAGCATGAACTCACTCAAGCAATTAATCACTTTTTAGCCAAAGAGTATAAGAAACCTTTATTATTGGCTCCTAAAAATAAATCAGGAGAAAGATTAGTACAATCTTTTACCCAACAATGGCAGTTATATTCAAAAAACTTACCTGAAATTGGTTTTTATGCCGATAAAAAGGATATGCAAAATCAAGTAAAAAGACTATTAGAAGTTGATGAAAGTAAGAAACGCATTAATAAAATAAAATTGCTTTTTAGAGAAAAAGTAAATAATGAAACCCGCTCTCGCCGAGATATCGATGTGATTTATTTAATCGGCGATGCAGTTCAAACACGACTGTTAAAGCCTTACTTTGACGTTAATATTAGTACCTTTGCCGAAAAAGTACCTTTGTATGCCAGTTCAAAAAGCCATAGCTTACAAGTTGACCGTACTGATAAACGTGATTTAGCAGGCCTGTATTTTACTGAAATACCTTGGATGCTACCTCAGGGTCATACACAACCTGCATTAAGAGCGCAATTTGATAAACTTTGGCCTCAACAAGGTGACTTACAGCAAAGGCTGTTTGCTATGGGTTATGACGCGGTTAAATTGATCCCTCAGCTAAAACAATTAAGTGCTTTATCAGGAAAAAGTATTCAAGGTTTAACAGGGTTACTGTCTATCAACCAGGATGGTCAAATACATCGTCAATTACAATGGGCACGCTATTTTCAAAAATCAATTAAAGTACTCAAGCTCAAAGAAGTGAAGCCAACACCTTTATTTTTGCAACCATCTGAAAATATGGATTAATTGCATATAACGCCTTTTCATTCTATGTTTATTAATTTTAAGGATTCATGGATGAATTGGCTAAAAACATTATGGCGTAATAATACTGAGAAAGGTCAGTATTATGAAATCAAAGCAGAAAGCTTTCTTAAAGGTCATGGTTTAAAACCCATTACACGTAATTATTGGTGTAAATTAGGTGAAATAGACCTAATAATGTTAGATAAAGATACGGTTGTATTTATTGAAGTTAAATATAGGAAATCACAACAATATGGTGGCGCTTTACATGCTTTAACTTTCGCTAAGAAAACAAAATTAAAAAAAGCAATTCAGCATTATATTAAACATCACCAATTACAAAATAACGCTTTAAGGGTCGACTTTATTGCGATAAATGGGCAAAATCCATATCAATTTAATTGGATTAAAAATGTTCTCTCGTAGGACTTAAAATAATAAAATAGGCTTCATTAAGGTTTAACAATGCAAGAGATAGTCAAAGAGATTTACACTGAAAGCATTCAAGCACATATTGCTGCTGGCGAAGTGCTCCCTAGCGCATTAGAATCAGCTGCTTTTACCATAGCTCAAAACCTTATTAATGGTAATAAACTGATATGCTGCGGTTTTCAAAGCTGCCAAATGCTCGCACAACACATAGCGACATTATTAGTAAATTGCTATGAGACTGAAAGACCTTGCTTACCGGCCATCGCATTAAATACTGAGGTGACTAACTTAAGTACTTATACAGAGCAAAATGAACATGATGTTTTTGCTCGACAAGTCAGAGCATTCGCCCAGCAAGGTGATATGTTATTAGCGATTGCCATTAACGGTAATGAAAAATCTATCATTTCTGCTGTGGAATCTGCACTTACTAAAGATATGACTGTCATAGTACTTGTAGGCGACGATGGCGGAGAATTAGTCGGTTTGCTAGGACCAAATGACGTTGAAATTCGCGTACCTTCAAAAAGGCCAAGCCGTATTATTGAGTCTCATTTATTAAGTTTACACTGCCTAAGTGAATTAATTGATTTAACCCTATTTCCACAGGATGAAACACATGCGTAATACGCTTTTAATAATAGTGAGCCTTTTCATATTACAAGGATGTGCAGCTGCGATTGTTGCAGGTACAGCTGGTGCCGTTACTGCCGCAAATGACAGGCGTACTATTGGTTCTCAAATTGACGATAATAACATTGAAATTAAAGCGACATTAGAGATCAAAGGTAACGATCAACTCGCTAAGTATTCGAATATTTCAGTCATTAGCTTAAATGGTGTTGTACTACTTTTAGGTCAAGCGCCTACTGAAGAGATGAAGTCTCAAGCGCAGCAATTAATTAAAAATATACCAGCAATAAAGAAAGTACATAACCAAATACGTATCAGTAGTAATGTTGGCATGACCACAAAAACCCTTGATACTTGGTTAACCTCAAAAGTAAAAACCATGTTATTAACCGATGACAATATCAGTGGCACCAATATCAAAGTAGTCACTGAGAATAGTGAAGTCTTTTTAATGGGTTTAGTGGAACAAAATGAAGGGAATAAAGCGGTAGATATCGCAAGAAATATTTCTGGTGTTGCTAAGGTAATTAAAGTATTTGAGTACTTATAATCACTTAATGTAGCGGGATAACTAAAGCTTTACCTAAGTAACTTAATGGTAAAGCTTTAGCATAAAAATCATATTATTTAATAACTCTAAGATGCGATCCTTTTTTAGTATCTGGCTTTTTTTCTGGTGCTAACGCTTCGGTATCAATTTCTTGAATTTCAACATCATCACCTTCAAACAGCTCATCTTCTTCCGCCGTAAATACAGTACCTTCACCATTTTCTCTGGCATATATTGCCAACACAGCAGTAATTGGCACAGAAACACGCATTGGCTGCCCAGAAAAGCGAGCGTTAAAGCTTAGCTCGTTATTGTCCATATTAAACTGTGCAACTGCTGTAGGGCTTACATTCAATACAATTTGACCATCTTGCACAAACTGAGTAGGGATCACCGCAGCGGGATGCTCTGCATTTACAACTAAGTGAGGCGTACATTGGTTATCAATAATCCAATCGTAAAAAGCTTGTAATAAATATGGGCGATTTGAAGTCATCATTTGACCACCTAAATTAAATCTAAATCTAAATCTATCTAAAATAATACCAATCACATAACTTCATGGCTACTTTAGAATCAAAATAAAAAGCCTTCAATATATGAAGGCTTTATAAATACTAAGCTATGAAATATTAAAGGTGAATTTCACGTTCAGCTTCAGTAAGAGAAGCTTCAAATGATTCACGTTCAAATACAAGTTTCATGTATTCTTTAACTTCTTTACTTCCGGCACCAATTAGTTCAATGCCTAACTCCGGTAAACGCCAAAGTAATGGAGCAATATAACAATCAACTAAACTAAAGTCTTCACTCATAAAGTAAGGTACTTCAGCTAGGATTGGACCGATAGCTAAAATCGCTTCAGTTAATTCTTTACGCGCTTGAGCAGCATCGCTACCGCCTTCGTATACTTTAAATGCTAATGAATACCAGTCTTGCTGTATTCTATGCATAAGTAAACGG
Organism: Pseudoalteromonas sp. '520P1 No. 423'; assembly: GCF_001269985.1. NCBI lineage: Bacteria > Pseudomonadati > Pseudomonadota > Gammaproteobacteria > Alteromonadales > Pseudoalteromonadaceae > Pseudoalteromonas > Pseudoalteromonas sp. '520P1 No. 423'. The sequence continues at coordinate 235,009 of NZ_BBZB01000001.1, forward strand.
CTACGGCCACGCATGACAGGATATACTGGCATTAGTGGAGGATGTGGGAAACGCTCATCAAGGTATTCCATGATGATGTTTGCCTGATATAAACCTAATTCACGATCAATTAATGTTGGTACTGATCCGTTAGGGTTAACTTCATGCAACGCTTCCGGTAAATTATCAATTTCTACTAGGTGAATATCAACACTTACGCCTTTTTCTGCTAGTACGATACGTACTTGGTGACTGTACATACAGTTTGCACCAGAGAAAAGAGTCATTACAGGGCGTTTATTGGCAGCAACAGCCATGCCTACCTCCATTTATTTTTTGCTAGAGACAGCAATAGGGGCTAAGCCCCTATTGCATTATTTCATGCTAAAGAAAGTTCAATTAATGAACATCTCTCCAGTATTCTTTTTTCAGTAAAAATGCCAAGATAAATAGTATAAATAAGAATCCTAACACTTTAATACCTAACGCTTTTGATTCTAAACGTGAAGGTTCACCCACGTATTCAAAAAAGTTAGCTAGATCACGAGCAGCTTGATCATATTCATCATCACTCATTTCGCCAGAGCCATCTGAAACAGTACCTACAACTTTAGTGACCATTTGACCATTTTCTTCAACTTCTTCAGTAACTGCTGTAGCAACACCTTGAAGCTCTTGTAAAACATGTGGCATACCTACTGAAGGGAATACAACATTATTTACACCAAATGGGCGCGAATCATCTTTATAGAAAGATTTAAGGTAAGTATAAATCCAATCGGTACCTCTTACGCGAGCAACTAAAGTTAAATCTGGTGGTGGAGCACCAAACCACTTAGAAGCATCATCTATATCAATTGCATTTTTAATATGGCTACCAACTTTTGAACCATCAAAAATAAGCTGCTCTTCACCAATTGCAGTAGGAATACCAATGTCACGGAACGTACGTTCATAACGTTGGTATTGCATTTGATGACACGCAAGACAATAGTTCATGAATAACTTAGCACCACGTTGTAATGATGCATTATCAGTTAAATCATTACCCGCTTTCATCAGTGGTACAGATGGACCCGCTGCCATTGCAAAAATTGGCAACAATACGAATAAACCTACAATAAGCTTTTTCATTATTTAGTTAACCTCTCTGGCAATGGCTTAGTTACTTCATTTTTACTATAAACAAATAAAAATACGAAGAACATAAAGTAAGTCACAGTCGTGATTTGCGATAAAATCGTTTTAAAGTCTGTTTGTGGTGTTGCACCAATCCAACCAAGGATGATGAAAGTTACAACAAACTGAGCAATATTAAGTTTATGGAAACCACAACGGTAACGAATAGACTTAACTTTACCACGATCAATCCAAGGTAATAATGCCAGCGCAAAAATTGCTCCACCCATAGCGATTACACCCAATAACTTATCAGGAATTGCACGTAATATTGCATAGAAAGGTGTGAAATACCAAACAGGGAAAATATGTTCAGGTGTTTTCAACGGATTTGCAGCTTCAAAGTTTGGCGCTTCAAGGAAGAAACCATTCATCGCCGGCGCAAAAAATACAATTGCACAGAAGAAGAATAAGAAACCAACAACACCAACAATATCTTTCACTGTGTAATAAGGATGGAATGGGATCGCATCAACAATATCTTTCTTACCAGAGTAATACTCATGAAACTTAAATTTAGATTTATCTTCTTCTTTAACAGAACCTTTTTTACGTTTAATTTCAACGCCTTCAGGGTTATTAGAGCCAACTTCATGTAAAGCAATAAGATGTAAGAATACTAAAATTACTAAAACAAGTGGCAATGCAATAACATGTAATGCAAAGAAGCGGTTTAGTGTTGCACCAGAGATAACATAGTCACCACGGATCCAAAGCGTTAAGTCATCACCAATAATTGGAATCGCACCAAATATAGAAATGATTACCTGTGCACCCCAGAATGACATTTGACCCCAAGGTAATAAGTAACCCATGAAAGCTTCAGCCATTAGCACTAATAGAATGCACATACCAAATAACCACAGTAACTCACGCGGTTTTTGATAGGAGCCGTAAATCATGCCACGGAACATATGTAAATAAACAACAACAAAGAAAGCAGACGCACCGGTAGAATGCAGATACCTGAGTAACCAACCGTATTCAACATCACGCATGATGTATTCAACAGATGCAAAAGCACCTTCAGAAGATGGTACGTAGTTCATTGTTAACCAAATACCCGTAAGGATTTGGTTTACTAATACTAAAATGGCTAAAGAACCAAAAAAGTACCAGAAGTTAAAGTTTTTAGGTGTTGGATATTGCGCAATATGCATATTCCAAACACGCGTCATAGGAACACGTTGATCAATCCAATCAATCGTATCTGTCGCTAGTTTTTTTAACATTATGCAGCCCCTTCTTCAACGCCAACCATGATAGTGGTATCATCAATAAACATATAAGGAGGGATCTCAAGATTTAACGGCGCAGGTACACTTTGGAATACACGACCAGCTAAATCAAATTTAGAACCGTGACAAGGACAGAAGAAACCATCTTCTACACCTTCCACTTTCTCACCAAAGTTACCTTTAAGGAAACTTGGAGAACATCCTAAATGAGTACAAATACCCACAGCTAAAAATATCTCAGGACGTATAGAACGGTGAGGATTTTGAGCAAACTCAGGTTGCTGCTCCTCTGCCGATTGCGGATCACGCAATTGACCGTCTAACGTTTTCAACGTTTCTAACATTTTTGGTGTACGACTCACAACCCATACAGGTTTTCCTCGCCACTCAACACGAATTAATTGTCCAGGCTCAAGTTTACTGATATCCACTTCTACAGGTGCACCTGCAGATTTGGCTCTTTCACTTGGGTTCCAAGACGCGATAAAAGGGACAGCAGCTCCAACCGCTCCCACACCACCTACGACAGAGGTAGCTATGGTTAAAAAGCGACGTCGGCTATTGTCTACTGGCGCATTGCTCATCCACTCATCTCCACGATGTTTCTCAATACTTGCCACATTGAGAATTCAGTTACAGCAGGTTAAATTACAAAAAATTACTTACAAACAGTCACAATCTTAAATAAAACCCTTATTTATTATAAGGATACATAGAGTCAAAGACTCAAATTAAGCACGCTAAAATTTTAGATTATAATTGTGCTTCAATTGTAGCAAATATATTGCACCTTGACTGACTGATTTATATAAATTTTATAAAAAACCATCAAAAAAAAATTTTTAATGGTTTAAAAACAAAAAACCCAGCAAAAGCTGGGTTTTTGAAATTCTTTGGAACGTAATAAATATTAACGTTTTGAGAATTGTGGACGCTTACGTGCTTTATGAAGACCCACTTTCTTACGCTCAACTTTACGTGCATCACGGGTAACGAAACCAGCTTTACGTAGAGGAGAACGAAGTGACTCGTCAAATTGCATAAGTGCACGAGTGATACCGTGACGAATTGCGCCAGACTGACCTGAAATACCACCACCAGAAACAGTGATTAGTAAGTCAAATTTTTCAGTCATTTCAACAAGCTCTAATGGCTGACGAACAACCATACGTGCTGTTTCACGAGGAAAATATTCTTCGATAGAACGTTTGTTGATTACGATGTTGCCAGTACCCGGACGTAAAAATACGCGAGCTGCTGAGCTTTTACGACGACCTGTACCGTAGTATTGATTTGCCATGATAGTATTCCTTAAATGTCCAGTACTTTAGGCTGTTGTGCAGCATGACCATGCTCAGCACCAGCGTAAACTTTAAGTTTACGATACATTGCGCGACCTAGAGGTCCTTTTGGCAACATACCCTTAACAGCTTTTTCGATAATCATTTCAGGCTTTTTAGCTTGAAGCTTATCAAAAGTGATTGACTTAAGGCCACCTGGGAAACCAGAGTGAGCATAGTACATTTTGTCTTTAAATTTATTACCAGTTACAGTTACTTTCTCTGCATTGATAACGATGATGTAATCACCTGTATCTACGTGAGGAGTGTACTCTGGCTTATGCTTACCACGTAAACGGTGAGCAATTTCAGTCGCGATACGACCCAGAGTTTTATTCTCTGCGTCAACTACATACCAGTCGCGTTTTACCGACTCTGGCTTAGCTACAAAAGTTTTCATTTTTTAAAATCCATTGTGTTATTAAAACCACAGGCAGTTATTACTTTAAGTAAAAAATAAAATTACTGCCGTTCATACACTTAAACCTTTAAAGGTTTGTAATTCACAACCAAAATGAGTGTAAACACCCATGATAATATACGAACGGAAAGTGGTGGAGGCGGGAGTATAACAGCGTCATCTAGATAATGCATGTTTTTTCTACATTAATTATATTTATATTGAAGCGCAAGCTAAAAACCTTGAGTCTACGGTAATTTTAATGAATTTTATATCAATCAAACTTCGAAGATTTAACGATAGAAAGAATTACATTGTAATTTAAAGGAGATAAAAAAAACGGGGGTGGATAAGCCCCCACTTTGGTCCAAAGAAAAATCGCGATGCGATTCAGTCTTAAATTTAAGGGATTCACAAAAGAGAAACAATTACATTGTGATAAAGTGAATCAATAGTGTGATAAAAGGAGGTTTCTGAATATTCTCTGATTAAATTTTTTACATTTCAACTTTCACATTAATTTCCCATCCAATTAAACCTAGCTTCTCATTGTGAAATATCTGACTATTTATATAACTAACATTCTCATTTTTTATAATTGATATAAGATCGTTTAATTTTTGCGGGCTTAAAGCAACATTAAGTTGCTCTTCTAAACGCTTTTCATAAGCAATATAATGGGACTCTAGCTCACTTATGTGTTCACGTTGCACTCCGTACTTTATTGATGCAACGAGTTTAATTATGAGTTGAAATATATGCTCGACTTCACTGATCCCCTCACCATAAATCTCAATGCCTTTTTCTATGATACCTTTAATAAAATCATCTCTTTCCTCTTCACTTGATGAATTTATTAACTTACGTATACCATTAAAAATTTTTTGTTGATTATTTATATATTTTATAATCTTTAATTCTTTTTCACTTTGTATGCATATAAAAGATTTTGAATGATGAGCAATAAAATTTAATTCTCCTCCTGGTTTAATTTGCTTAATGACATGCTTAATTAAGCTTTCATTTACCACTGCATACTCTAAACCAAATTGAGAAACAACTAAATCAAACTCATTTTCTACAAACCTTGTTTCAGCGATACTTAACCCTTTTAATATTTTAAGCTGACTTCCAGTATCTACATCATGGTAATGCGTTGTCTCAATATCAATTGCCTGCTCAACCCCTATGCAATGAGTTTCCTTCATTTTTTTTATTGCGCACTTGCCTACAAACCCATTGCCGCAGGCAAGATCGAGCACAAATCCACTTATTTCTTTTTTTGTAAAGTAATCATTCCAGTAATGAATTAATACATGGGTTAAGTTAGAATTCCCATCTAATGAAAAGCAATCTCCAAATTTATTACCTCCCCAAAATTGACTCCAATGTTCCATTATGTTCCCTTATTTAAACTTAAACCATTAAGTTATAATCGCATATAAAAAAAGAGAGCATAGCTCTCTTTTTTATCATTCAAGTAAAATTAAAATGTTTGATTAACGCTTAAGTAAACCACTCGACCTAAAATTTCACCTAAGCCTCGGTCATAGATACCATTACCAAATGCAAACGCATTAGGCTCTGAAGTTTTATCCATAAGATTACGAGCACCAAGAGTTACCTTCGTTTGTGTTGATAAAGTATATGCCACTGACGTATCAACTGTAGTAAAACTAGGTAAAGTACCAACATCAGAACCAACATCATTTAGATATTTATCCTCAGGAGTACGAGCATCATAGCCTGCTGTATAATTAATACCAACGTGAGCATTTAAATCATCCATCATCCAATCAAAAGATAATGCAGCTCTTAAATCTGGTGTTGAAACAAAACCAACATTATCAAATACACCTAAACCAGGAGCTGATTCACTATCGAAGCTCATAGTATAAGTACCATTTAAGTTGGTTCTAAAATCACCAAAAGAATCAGTTCTTAATGTATGTGTAACGTTAAAATCTAAACCAGTTGTTTGGAAACCAGGTAAGTTTGCATAACCGTTTACAACTTTAAGAATTTCACCTTGACTATCACGTTCAACATCAACATTAAATGTCTTAGGGTCAACACCTGTTGCTTCTAAATCCAATACAGCTTGAGTAGAAAGGAAACTAATTTGATCAATTATTTCAACATCAAAATAATCAAACGTCATATTTAACTCTTCAGTTGCATCCCACACTACGCCCATCGCATAACTTTTTGAACGTTCAGGCTGTGTTTCAGCACCTGGACGACGCTCAGCTTCAATCTCACCGGCAAGACACAATGGTGATGATGGGTCGCCAACTTGATTACATGCTTGTCTATCAATCGCTTGGTCTGTTGACTTGCCACCAGTTTGTAGGAGCGTATCTATATTTGGAACACGGAAACCCTCAGAGTATGAAGCACGAAGTACCACAGAATCAGAAGCTTGATAGCGTGCTCTTAGAGATTGAGTATATTCACTTGCATCTTTTGGTAATGTAAATTCATCATAACGGCCAGCATATGTTATAACTAATTCATCTAGAACAGGAAGTGCCACTTCGAAGTATGCACTTCGAGCATCGCGACCACCGCCAGAAGGGCCACCTGTACCACCAAAAATTGAACCTGAAGTTGTTAATGCATCGTAAGTTTCAGCAAAATCCTCACTACGGAATTCCCAACCTAGAGAGTAAGCTAACTCACCACCAGGCAATTCAATTGGTAAATCAGCAGACCAAGTTGCACCAGCAACAAATAAATCAACTCTAGCTTCACGGAATGCATCAGCTCTAATAGCATCTGTAGCTGCAGCAACGTCTTCTGCTGGACCAAATGGATTGATGTCACCTGATTCAATTAAATCAAACACTGCACTAGTTAATACATAATTTCTACTAGTATCTTTAGAATCTTGTTTGTTCCATTGAACATATGTATCAAAAGTTCCGTAATCACTACTCCAAGTAAACCCTGTTAAAAAGTCTAATTGTAATGTATCAACAATAAAGTCACGTGTTCCTAAAGCTTGCGGACGCCATTTAACACCAACTTCTTGTGGGTTATCAGTGCCAAAAGTAGGATTGTATTGATTATCTGCAGCAACTGTCATACCAAATCCAGCAACTAATGGGATTGGGGCATAGTTAGCTTTACTTTGTAAATTCATAACAGAAGCTTGAGCAAATAATGAAACTTCATCTGTAATATTATAATTACTATTTATAAAAATCGAATCAGTCTTAGTAGATGGTAACCAAGAAGCAACGTCTGCATAAGCAAAGCGACACTCTCTATCTGTAACATTCGTTACTTCACCAGTTACTGGATGAGTACGTACTCTTGGAGTTTCACTAATTAGGTTAGAATCACAGCGCGAATCAGGGTTCCATGGACCGTTTACATTAGTACCATCATTAAAGAAATCTGTAACACGCCAGTTCGCTGGATCACTGTTAGTTGAGTATCCTACCCAACCATCTACATTTGCAGATGTGTCAGCACGCTCATTAGCCATAAGCTTAGAAACTTCTTTATGCTCGATTGCAAAAGTCACATTACCTTTATCATTTGAAACACCCCCCACTAATGAAAAAGTTTTTTCATCACCTCCGCCATTTCTAGATGGGCTACTCATTTGAGCATTTACTTGTAAACCTTCAAAGTCTTTTCTAAGTATAATATTAACTACACCAGCAATTGCTTCAGAGCCGTAGATAGATGAAGCACCATCTTGTAGAATTTCAACTTTCTCTACCATAGCCATTGGTACTAGGCTTAAGTTTTGGCCTGAACCACCACCTAATGCATCTGATGGCAATCTTTTACCATTCACTAAAACTAATGTTCTATTTGAACCTAAACCACGTAAACTAATATCTGCAGTTGATTGTGCACTACTACCAGATCTAGGTGTAAATGAACCTTGAGAGTTACCAGGGAAATTTCTTAACACTTCACCTAATGAAACATCACCACTAGAAACTAAATCTTCTCGACTTATAACAGTTACAGGTAATGCACCTTCCAAATCAGTTCTCTTTAAACGAGAACCTGTTACTTCAATTCTTTCAACTTCTTCAGCTGAAGCATCTTCTGCAGCACTCGCATTAAAAGCAAGCCCTGATAATAAAGTTGACCCTATTGCTAGGTGTAAAGCTGAAAGCTTTAATTTAGACATGTTTTTCTCCCTGGAATTTTTATTTTAGCAATTCTAAAGATTGCTGCAGCGAACAAATTAAAGAGTGTTAATTGAACTAGCTAGCACATATCCACAAGAGGAGGGGTATTTTGGATAAAAGGCGAGTTTTACGTGTTTAGGAATTTATTTCTTACTTAGAATTTACATTTCCATTAACAATAGAGGGTTAGAGTTAGTAACCACTAGTATCTTGTTACATATTTTTACGAAAGTTCATATCCACATAGTTTATTCTATACAGATAAAAACGTAAAATTTGTCTTCTTGTACCTATACGAACACAAGAAAGTATAAAAGTTCAATTTATATTAAACAGGATGAAATATGAAAAGATTCAGTGTTGTTATTGCCGATAGTTGTGAAGCTGTTCGTCGTAATATTCAGCAGCATCTTAAAATTCGCGATGATTTTGATCCAATCGCTTTAGCTTTTAATGCAGATGAAGCCCGAGATATATGCCTCAACTTAGAAGCAGATGTTTTATTTATCAATCCTGATATTACAATTGACTTAGATAACTTGAATATCGTTGAACAATTACCTGCTTGTACTCAAGTTATTTATTTATCTAATTCAGATATTCAAGCGATAGATGCATTTGAGCTTGATGTCACTGACTACTTAATAACACCTGTCACCCCAATCAGATTTCAAAAATGTATAAATAAACTACTAAAAAGGCTAGACAACTCAGAAACAACACCTTTAATTGATGTACAAAGCATGCTTCAACAATTACAGCTTAATACAGTGTATAAAGAACCTGTCATAGTAAAAGATTCTGGACGTATAAGGATAGTCGATACTGACGATATTCTTTGGATTGGTGGCGCTGGAAATTATGTAGAGCTACATTTATTAAATGAAGACCGCCCAATACTACATAGAGAAACACTGGCATCCATGCAAGAAAAACTGACTTCTTCTGGATTTGTCCGCATACACAGATCTGCCATAGTTAAAAAGCAATCTATTAGCGAGCTAAAACCAACTGACAATGGAGATTACCTTGTTACATTAAAAAATGGTGCCACGCTTAATTTATCAAGACGATATAAACAAAGTATGTCAGGGATCCTTAGCTAAATTTTAGCAGCAAAAGTAATACCAAAAAGTTCAGTTTGACTATAGTAAGGTAAAGAACTTAAAACAGAGTAGGTTATGCCATCTTTTTATCAAGAACTAACCACTATATTTACACAAATACACGCAAGTCATTATTTCTCAGAAGCATTACCTCTTATAGAAAATAAAATATTAACTTTATTTAATGCATAAAGACTTACGATTTATCAACGCAATAAATTCAACCAAGAAATAGTCTCCCGATTTAAAACTGGATCAAAATTAACAGAAATAAACGTAAATATTACCCCGCAATCATTAGCTGGGTATGTTGCTATGAGCAAAAAGTCACTTTTAATTAAAGATGCATATAATGGAAGTGAACTCATATCTATCCATCCAAAATTAAGATTTGCTAAGCAATTTGATACTAGCTCTAACTTTAGAACAAAGGAAAAATTCCAACTAAAGTCCGAATTAGAGTAGATGGAATTTGTCGAGATTTGATCAAAATACCAGCAAACCATCTTCAAGCTATGGTAGCTAGGATCAAAATAATTTCTCGTTTAGATATTGCTGAAAAACGTTATCCCCAAGAAATAGCGAAATGCTAAAACATATGTCAAAAGGACCACACGGATTAATTCTGGTTGTTGGTCCTACTGGTTCAGGGAAAACAACAACTTTACATGCTGTATTAGGTTTATTAAATACACCCGACAAAAAATATGGACAGCCGAAGATCCAGTTGAAATAACTCAGCAGGATTAAACCAGGTTCAAATGAACAATAAACTCGGATTTAAATTTGAAACCGCGTTAAGAGCATTTTTAAGGGCAGATCCAGATATTATATTAATAGGAGAAATGAGAGATCTAGAAACGGCAGCCGCAGGTATAGAAGCATCACTAACTGGACACTTAGTATTATTAACACTATATACAAACTCTGCGCCTGAAACAATCACTAGGTTAATTGACATAGGTTTAGACCTCATTAACTTTACTGATGCCTGCATTGGGATTTTAGCTCAAAGATTAATGAGTACTTTAACGCAAGATGGCATTCTAAAAGTGCTGTCGGGATTAACTGACTTCAAACAATTACAAAGTATAAGTAAATTAACATTATTGAAATAGACGTAGGCGGGGCTTTAGCCGCTTATTGGTTCCTGGTAATTTAACGAAATTCATAAACCCCACAAAGCAAAAAAGCCGATACATTTCTGTATCGGCTTTCTTTAATTAGGAGCCTGGCGATGTCCTACTTTCACATGGGAAACCCCACACTATCATCGGCGCTGTTTCGTTTCACTTCTGAGTTCGGCATGGGATCAGGTGGGTCCAAAACGCTATTGTCACCAAGCAAAATTTGTCTGGAACAATTTTTAACGCACTTTAGTGCGCCCCGCTAGGGTAAATTACATGGATGTAATTTATAAAATCATTCCCAATTCGCTTTGTTCTTGTTTTCTTTAATAAATTCGGTCTGCTGATACAGATATCATAAAAGTATTCTACTTTAGTTAACACTAACTTCTTGCTTGTTTCTATCACACACAAAACCACTTTGGCGTTGTATGGTTAAGCCTCACGGGTAATTAGTACAAGTTAGCTCAAGGCCTCACAACCCTTACACACCTTGCCTATCAACGTTGTAGTCTCCAACGGCCCTTCAGAGTGCTTATAGCACTAGTGAGAAATCATCTCGAGGCCTGCTTCGCGCTTAGATGCTTTCAGCGCTTATCAGTTCCGAACGTAGCTACCGGGCAATGCCATTGGCATGACAACCCGAACACCAGCGGTTCGTTCACTCCGGTCCTCTCGTACTAGGAGCAACCCCTCTCAATTCTCAAACGCCCACGGCAGATAGGGACCGAACTGTCTCACGACGTTCTAAACCCAGCTCGCGTACCACTTTAAATGGCGAACAGCCATACCCTTGGGACCGACTTCAGCCCCAGGATGTGATGAGCCGACATCGAGGTGCCAAACACCGCCGTCGATATGAACTCTTGGGCGGTATCAGCCTGTTATCCCCGGAGTACCTTTTATCCGTTGAGCGATGGCCCTTCCATTCAGAACCACCGGATCACTATGACCTACTTTCGTACCTGCTCGACGTGTCTGTCTCGCAGTTAAGCTTGCTTCTACCATTACACTAACCGTACGATGTCCGACCGTACTTAGCAAACCTTCGTGCTCCTCCGTTACTCTTTGGGAGGAGACCGCCCCAGTCAAACTACCCACCAGGCACTGTCCGCAATCCCGCTTAGGGACCTACGTTAGAACATCAAAACTACAAGGGTGGTATTTCAAGGACGACTCCATAACATCTAGCGACGCTACTTCAAAGTCTCCCACCTATCCTACACATGTAGGTTCAATGTTCAGTGCCAAGCTGTAGTAAAGGTTCACGGGGTCTTTCCGTCTAGCCGCGGGTACACAGCATCTTCACTGCGATTTCAATTTCACTGAGTCTCGGGTGGAGACAGCGTGGCCATGGTTACACCATTCGTGCAGGTCGGAACTTACCCGACAAGGAATTTCGCTACCTTAGGACCGTTATAGTTACGGCCGCCGTTTACCGGGGCTTCGATCAAGAGCTTCTCCGAAGATAACCCCATCAATTAACCTTCCGGCACCGGGCAGGTGTCACACCGTATACGTCATCTTTCGATTTTGCACAGTGCTGTGTTTTTAATAAACAGTCCCAGCCACCTAGTTTCTGAGACCAACTTCAGCTCCACACGTAAAGCGCTTCACCTAATGTTGGCGTACCTTCTCCCGAAGTTACGGTACAATTTTGCCTAGTTCCTTCACCCGAGTTCTCTCAAGCGCCTTAGTATTCTCTACCTGACCACCTGTGTCGGTTTGGGGTACGATTCATTATAAACTGAAGCTTAGAGGCTTTTCCTGGAAGTATGGCACCAACAACTTCATCACCGTAGTGACTCGTCTCGTGTCTCAGCCTTAATGACAACCCGGATTTACCTAAGTCATCAGCCTACGCACTTTCACATGGACAACCAACGCCATGCTTGTTTAGCCTGCTCCGTCCCCCCTTCGCATTCATAATAAGTACGGGAATATTAACCCGTTTCCCATCGACTACGCCTTTCGGCCTCGCCTTAGGAGTCGACTCACCCTACCCTGATTAACATGGGATAGGAACCCTTGGTCTTCCGGCGTGGGGGTTTTTCACCCCCATTATCGTTACTCATGTCAGCATTCGCACTTCTGATACCTCCAGCATACCTCCCGGTACACCTTCAACGGCTTACAGAACGCTCCCCTACCCCGCATACAAAGTACGCAGGCGCATCTTCGGTGGTATGTTTAGCCCCGTTACATCTTCCGCGCAGACCGACTCGACCAGTGAGCTATTACGCTTTCTTTAAAGGATGGCTGCTTCTAAGCCAACCTCCTGGCTGTCTGGGCCTTTCCACATCGTTTCCCACTTAACATACACTTTGGGACCTTAGATGGCGCTCTGGGTTGTTTCCCTCTTCACGACGGACGTTAGCACCCGCCGTGTGTCTCCCGGATATTACTTAACGGTATTCGGAGTTTGCATGGGGTTGGTAAGTCGGGATGACCCCCTAGCCCAAACAGTGCTCTACCCCCGTCAGTATTCATCCGAGGCTCTACCTAAATAGATTTCGGGGAGAACCAGCTATCTCCCGGTTTGATTAGCCTTTCACTCCTAGCCACAAGTCATCCCCTCACTTTTCAACGTAAGTGGGTTCGGTCCTCCAGTTGATGTTACTCAACCTTCAACCTGCCCATGGCTAGATCACCGGGTTTCGGGTCTATACCCTGCAACTAGTCGCCCAGTTAAGACTCGGTTTCCCTACGGCTCCCCTATTCGGTTAACCTCGCTACAAAATATAAGTCGCTGACCCATTATACAAAAGGTACGCAGTCACAAAGCAAAGCTTTGCTCCTACTGCTTGTACGTACACGGTTTCAGGTTCTATTTCACTCCCCTCACAGGGGTTCTTTTCGCCTTTCCCTCACGGTACTGGTTCACTATCGGTCAGTTGGGAGTATTTAGCCTTGGAGGATGGTCCCCCCATATTCAGTCAGGATATCACGTGTCCCGACCTACTCGATTTCACTTTATATAAGTTTTCGTATACAGGACTATCACCTTGTATCGTTGCACTTTCCAGAGCATTCTACTAACTACAATAAAGCTTAAGGGCTGTTTCGATTTCGCTCGCCGCTACTTTCGAAATCTCGGTTGATTTCTGTTCCTACGGGTACTTAGATGTTTCAGTTCTCCGCGTTCGCCTCGTTAACCTATGTATTCAGTTAACGATACCTATAAATAGGTGGGTTTCCCCATTCGGAAATCTAAGTCTCAAGTGCTTTTTACTAGCTCGACTTAGCTTATCGCAAGTTAATACGTCCTTCATCGCCTCCAACTGCCAAGGCATCCACCGTGTACGCTTATTCACTTAACCATACAACCCAAAATAGTCTTACAACTAAAATGCGCTGTATTATTTCGTGACAGTTAACTTCGCCAGAAGTTAATGTTTTGAATACTAAAGTAGACGCCAATCATTAATTACTTATAAATAAGTAAACAATAAATTGGCATGAATGCATCACCATAACATGGCTATCATTCGTTTCTTTTACTTTTTGAAAACTCTTAATAAATGTTTAATAAACATTTATTAGAATTTTTATATCAGCTTTCCAAATTTTTAAAGAGCATGAGAAAAACTTCTCATAAGTAACCAAGCTTGTAAAAGCATGTTTATTTATGAAAAGTACTTAGAAGTGGTGGAGCTATGCGGGATCGAACCGCAGACCTCCTGCGTGCAAGGCAGGCGCTCTCCCAGCTGAGCTATAACCCCACTAAAAGATCTCAATATTGTGTGCCACTTCGTTGCTAAGAAGTGGTGGGTCTGAGTAGATTTGAACTACCGACCTCACCCTTATCAGGGGTGCGCTCTAACCAGCTGAGCTACAGACCCACAATATTTTTATACATTCTCATTTACGTAATCATCTGTGTGGACACTGGCATGCAAACCAGTTCTTTCGTATAAGGAGGTGATCCAGCCCCAGGTTCCCCTAGGGCTACCTTGTTACGACTTCACCCCAGTCATGAATCACTCCGTGGTGACCGTCCTCTGCAAGCAGTTAGACTAGCCACTTCTGGAGCAACCCACTCCCATGGTGTGACGGGCGGTGTGTACAAGGCCCGGGAACGTATTCACCGCGGCATTCTGATCCGCGATTACTAGCGATTCCGACTTCATGGAGTCGAGTTGCAGACTCCAATCCGGACTACGACAGGCTTTAAGTGATTCGCTTACCCTCGCGAGCTCGCAGCACTCTGTACCTGCCATTGTAGCACGTGTGTAGCCCTACACGTAAGGGCCATGATGACTTGACGTCGTCCCCACCTTCCTCCGGTTTATCACCGGCAGTCTCCCTAGAGTTCTCAGCATTACCTGCTAGCAACTAAGGATAGGGGTTGCGCTCGTTGCGGGACTTAACCCAACATCTCACAACACGAGCTGACGACAGCCATGCAGCACCTGTCTCAGAGTTCCCGAAGGCACAAGTCTATCTCTAGTCTCTTCTCTGGATGTCAAGTGTAGGTAAGGTTCTTCGCGTTGCATCGAATTAAACCACATGCTCCACCGCTTGTGCGGGCCCCCGTCAATTCATTTGAGTTTTAACCTTGCGGCCGTACTCCCCAGGCGGTCTACTTAATGCGTTAGCTTTGGAAAAGTCATCCGAAGATTCCAGCTCCTAGTAGACATCGTTTACGGCGTGGACTACCGGGGTATCTAATCCCGTTTGCTCCCCACGCTTTCGTACATGAGCGTCAGTATTGACCCAGGTGGCTGCCTTCGCCATCGGTATTCCTTCAGATCTCTACGCATTTCACCGCTACACCTGAAATTCTACCACCCTCTATCATACTCTAGTCTGCCAGTTCGAAATGCAGTTCCCAGGTTGAGCCCGGGGCTTTCACATCTCGCTTAACAAACCGCCTGCGTACGCTTTACGCCCAGTAATTCCGATTAACGCTTGCACCCCTCGTATTACCGCGGCTGCTGGCACGAAGTTAGCCGGTGCTTCTTCTGCGAGTAACGTCACAGCTATAGTCTATTAAACTATAACCTTTCCTCCTCGCTGAAAGTGCTTTACAACCCTAGGGCCTTCTTCACACACGCGGCATGGCTGCATCAGGCTTGCGCCCATTGTGCAATATTCCCCACTGCTGCCTCCCGTAGGAGTCTGGACCGTGTCTCAGTTCCAGTGTGGCTGATCATCCTCTCAAACCAGCTAGGGATCGTTGCCTTGGTGAGCCTTTACCTCAACCAACTAGCTAATCCCACTTGGGCTAATCTTTAGGCGTGAGGCCCGAAGGTCCCCCACTTTGGTCCGTAGACATCATGCGGTATTAGCAGTCGTTTCCAACTGTTGTCCCCCACCTAAAGGCATATTCCCAAGCATTACTCACCCGTCCGCCGCTCGTCAGCAGATAGCAAGCTATCTCTGTTACCGCTCGACTTGCATGTGTTAGGCCTGCCGCCAGCGTTCAATCTGAGCCATGATCAAACTCTTCAATTAAAAAGTTTTTTGTCTTTGTCTATAAAATAGATGAGACAGCTCAATGAATTCTGTTTTTGATATTAAATTTAACAAAGTTAAACTTAACGTCGCATATGACTGTGTAGTCACTCGCTCTTTCCTAAAAGGATTAAGTGAACAGATTTTAATGAGACTCTAATTTTGTGTCACTTCAAAAAGTGACTTTAGAACTCAATCTGCAAGAGTGCCCACACAGATGATTACTTATTGTTAAAGAACGTTTCAAGCTTTTTGGCTAGTGCCGTTTCGCTTGGGGTGTGCATAATACACCGTGATTATTTTGAGTCAAGACTTAATTTAAAAGTTTTTAAAAAATTTTAAATCTAGTTTTAATCAACTCTACCAAGCTAGTCGATGTCGCTACATCCCTTTAAGAATGTTGCTTGCCGTCTGTGTCGGTGGAGGCGCAGTATAGAGAGATTCTATTTCAGCGCAAGTGTTTTTTTAAATATAATTCAAAAAAATGTATATTTGCATAAAAAGTAAACTTAACGGCTATTATTACATCATAATCACAGTGATATGCTCATCAAAATCATTATTTAGTTATGTATTTTATATTTTAATCACAATTTTATTGCGAAGTTTAAAGATAAGGTTAAGATAAGCTCTACTACGATGTTAAATTAATGTTTAATTTGTGTATTTGGTATATAAAAATGAAATCATCTAATCAAAAATCTATAATCTTTTCTATTATCTTGGCTATTATTGGCTTTGTCTTAGCGGAATTTCTATTGGCCAGTGTTTTTACTAATCCTGCAATCGCCCTCGCTTTAGGGTTACTTCTTGGTGGTATCGTCATTTCGTTTATATCTACGGATGAAGATGAGTCTAAAATTGAAACTAAAACTTTATATGTAGGTAATCTTCCTTACCGTGCAAATGAAGGTGTTGTCAGAGAATTATTTGAACAACACGGTAAAGTTTTTACAGTACGTTTATTAAAAGATAAAAATACAGGTAAACGCCGCGGCTTTGGGTTTGTTGAAATGGCAGCTAAAGATGCTGACTCTGCTATTACATCTTTAAACGATGCTGAATTTCAGCAACGTACACTAAAAGTAAGAGAGGCAAAACAAAAACAAGAGAATAATGAATCTCCAGTAAAAACTGAATCTAGAGATCAATCAGTTTAATTACTTCCACTCTTTGTTTGGTATTTTGAATTGGGGCCGTTGCGTAAAATCGCACCGGCCTTTTTATTTGTTGTGATTTTTTATCTTTTCTATTTTGCGGCAATACATCAATTACTCTATTTGCAATAGCATTTCCTGAATCAATTAATTCAATATCCATATCTAACGCTTTATGTATCTCTGATGATAAAATAGGAAAGTGTGTACAGCCTAAAACTAAATAATCAATTTCTTTGGAGATATTTAAATTCTCAATCTCTTCCTTTAATGCTAGTTGATTTACCTCACCCCTCCAAAATTTATACTCTGCTAAAGTCACTAAATTTACAGAAGCATATAAATGAACCTCAATATCATTTGCATGATCTTTAATTAACTTTTGAATATATTTATTATTTGTAGTTGCAGGCGTTGCTAATAAACCGATTTGTTTAGTTTTGGTTTTACTTGCTGCAGGTTTGATTGCAGGCACAACACCTACAATAGGAATATCTGTATGAGAACGCAATAAACAAAGACTTTGTGTACTTGCTGTATTACAAGCAACAACGATAAGATCTATCGGTTCAAAAGATGCTTCAACAGTTTTAAGCTTTTGTAATAATCTTTGTTGTAATACTTTTGATTCTAATTCACCGTATGGAAGATATAGGTTATCCATCAAATAACTATAGTTAGCATTAGGGAACGCTTTTTGAATATGTGCTAATACAGATGTACCACCAATACCCGAATCAAAAATAACAATATGCTGCAAAGGTAAAGCTCAATAAATATAAGAAGACATACTATTGTGACATTATACCCTTACTAGCTCAAGAAACTGAGCTAGTTTGAAAAATTTAAGACTGAATATCACTATCTGACTTTTCAGTCTCTGGTATTTCATTGTCAAGTAAAGCAAGCTGATCAAATAATGATTGGCTATATTCTATAAATTTATCAGCCTGCTCTCTTTCTTGATTTAACCACTGTAAGATCCCAGCTAATTCATTTTCAATAGATAACGGCTTAGCCTGCTCATATGCCTTCTCCAAACCTTCATTAAGTGGCGTGAGCTGCTTGGCTAAATCAATCCCTGGCATATTGGAGCGATATTCTTTCACACTTACGAGACTTTCAGTCTGTTGTAAGTTCATTGAGAATGCTGCGAGTTGGCTCGTGTCCATATTAATTTTGCTTGCCTGTTCAAATGCATCTTCCAATGAACCAGAGAAAAAATCATCGCTGACTTTTTGTAAATCAGACATAAGCGCATTTATCGCTTCTTGCTCTTCTTCATTTAAATCGCCATCAACTTCAAATGAAAATGCAGCTGAATATGATTTTGAATCTTGGTATGCGAATGATTCATTTTGATTGTTTGACTGATAGACTGAAGCATTTTGATGCTGATAATCTGAATTAAAACTAATACGAATTTCATCGCCTTCTTGAGTTTTTATTGTTAAATCAGCACCGTTTGATAAATTATAACTACTTGCTTGAGCATAATTTACTGATGATGCTTTTGGTCTTTCTAACGCACTTTCAAATTCATCTAAACCTTTATTCATCAGTTCTGAGCTTTTAGCAATGCCCTCTTGTATATCATCAGTCATTAAACCAGAATCTTCTAGCTCTTCAGATGCTTCTTTTATACCTGTTTCAATACCGCTTCTTGCTTGATTAAGAATATCTTTAAGTTTGTCATCTGACGCACCATTACTTTGCGCATTTAAAACAGCTGTTTTGACAAAACCTAAAACATTTTTTGCGACTTCTTCAAAATCAAATAAAGACTCAGCTTTATTAGCTGAAGTTGGCGGCATGGATAAAGAGTTAGATAACTTATCTTGCATAACTCTTGAGGCAATTTGGGTATTTTTTGAAAACTGCACTGAACCAGACATTTGAGAGTGCTCTTGTGCTTTATCACTCTTTTTGAACAACTGATTAAATAACGATGCGGGCTGAAACCCAGAAGAACCAATTTTCATGACTTGCTCCAATTCAGTGTCTTTATTGCTTATCGGCAATTTATGTCAATACTAAAGTATCAACTAATAAAATATTTAAATTTATATAGACAAACTAATATCACTCCATAAAATAGCGCGACCAGCTCAGACGAGAAAATATAATGGCTATTATTGAAATTGACGAAACTACTTACGATTCACAACTAAGTGAAAAAGAAATCCGAATTCAAAAGCAATTTGAACAATTCGGAGTTAAAAAATTAGAAGTTTTCAACTCTGAGCCAAAACATTACCGCCAACGTGCTGAATTTAGAGTATGGCATGAAGGTGATGATTTATTCCACATAATGTTTAACCAAGAAACCAAAGAAAAAATCCGAGTTGAACATTTTGAACCAGCTGCACCTATTATGTACGACTTAATGCCTAAATTAATTTCATTATTACAATTCAATGAAATTTTAAGACGTAAGTTATTTCAAATAGATTATTTATCAACTCTAAGTGGTGAAGTATTAATAAGCTTATTATATCACAAGCCTTTAGAAGATGAGTGGTTAGTCGCAGCAGAAGAATTAAAAGCAACTTTAAGCAAAGAATTTAATGTTGATATTATTGGTAGAGCACGAAAGCAAAAAATATTACTAGGTAATGACTACGTAGTAGAAAAACTTAATGTGGCAGGTAAAGAAATTACCTATCAACAAGTAGAAAATAGCTTTACACAACCCAATGCAAAGCTAAATCAAAAAATGCTAGAATGGGCGTTAGATATTAGCCAAAATTTAGAAAATGATTTATTAGAACTATATTGTGGTAATGGCAATTTCTCTATCGCGCTGGCAAGTGCATTCGACCGTGTATTAGCAACTGAAATTTCAAAATCATCAGTAAAGTCAGCACAATTTAATATTGCTGAAAATAACATTGATAATGTTGATATCATCCGCATGTCCAGTGAAGAGTTCACGCAAGCGCTTAATGGTGAGCAAGAATTCACTCGATTAAATGGTATCGATTTAAAGAGTTATAACTGCCAAACGATCTTAGTTGACCCACCACGCGCGGGTATGGATGAGAAAACAACTACTTTAACGCAAAACTACGATAATATTATTTATATCTCTTGTAATCCAGACACATTAGAAAGAGATTTAAAGCAATTAACCACAACACATAAAGTTGAGCGCTTTGCTATTTTTGACCAGTTTCCATATACACACCATATAGAATCCGGCGTATTTTTAACGCGAAAATAACTTAGTCTTTTTTAGGTGCTGCTTTTTTACCATAGATTGCAGCACCTTTAGCAACATACCTTAATTGCCAAACTAATCTATCAACCAATTCATCCCTTTGTTTCTTATCAATATCTAAAGCCTCAGCTCCTGCATTAAATACCAAAGTAACCATAGCTTCCGCTTGAATGTAAGCATGATCAGCATCACAATTTGTTTCGTTTTCTAGATAATGAGCCAGCTCTAAAATAAAGTGTTTTATTTCTCGAGCTACTGCACTTCTAAATGCAATTGAGGTACCTGAACGTTCACGTAGCAATAATCGAAACTGATTACTCGAGTTTTCAATAAACTCCATAAAAGTATGAATTGAAGTATGTATTACGCTGCCTTCGCTTTTTATTCTTCTTCTCGCTTGGCGCATTAACTGCCTAAGTGTTAACCCCGCTTCATCAACTAAAGTTAAACCTAATTCATTCATATCTTTAAAGTGTCTATAAAAAGAAGTTGGCGCGATACCGGCTTCTCGAGAAACTTCTCTTAAACTTAAATTGGATAAGCTATGCTCTGCGCTCAATTGATTGAATGCCGCTTCAATTAGGGCAAGTCTTGTTCTTTCTTTTTGTTTTGCACGAACGCCAGCCATAGCTACCTCTATAAATTTAACTTTTGTCTTTCTTTTATCTACTTAGACAAGTTTCACAAGTCAGAAGTCTAACATAACTACTAGGTAAATTCGTTTTTACTCTATCGAATAACTTGACTAAAAGATAATTTACTACTATTTTAGCGCACAGCTGTACGCTCAAATGAACTAATTTAAATTATTAACGAAGAAGACAAATGAAAAAACCACCATTGATCTGGGCAAACGTCCTATTTTTTACACTGACATTTATAGCCGCAATCATTTTAGTGCCTCTATATGGCGTAATGATTGGATATAGCAGCACAACTTGGTGGGCATTTATTGCTTGTATGTTTTTTGCCGGGTTATCAATAACAGCGGGTTACCACAGATTATGGGCTCATAAAACTTATGAGGCACACCCTGTTATAGAGTGTATTTTTGCCATTGGTGGTGCATTTGCAATGCAAAATAGCGCACTTCACTGGAGCTCAGATCATAGAATTCATCATGGCCAAGTTGATGATCCAGCTAAAGACCCTTACGCTGCAACTAACGGTTTTTGGTATAGCCATATAGGTTGGATGTTACGCAATTATCAAGGTGATCAATATGGTAGTTATAACAATGCGCGAGATTTACAAAAAAACAAAATAGTCATGTGGCAACACAAGTATTATTTCCCGCTAGCATTTTTTGTTAATGTATCTATTCCATTATTGTTAGGGATCATATTTGGTGATGTGCTTGGCATGTTACTATTATCAGGATTATTAAGACTGGTGCTAAGCCAACACTTTACTTTTTTTATTAATTCAGTCGCACACATCTGGGGAACTAGACCTTATACTGAATCAAATACGGCCAGAGATAATGGTATTTTAGCTTTTTTCACCTATGGTGAGGGATATCATAATTACCATCATATTTTTGCCAGTGATTATAGAAATGGTATAAAATGGTATCAGTACGACCCAACTAAATGGATGATCAAGTCACTTTCATACTTTGGTCTTACAAAAAAACTTAAAACGATTTCGATAGATCGCATAGAAAAAGCAAAAGCTGAAACGCAACTAGCTGCAACAACCAGAAAATTATCACAATTTTCTGCCACTCAAGACAAGCTAGACTTGTTGCAGAGCGAATACGAATTATTAATCAAAAAATTACAACATTACGCAAAACTAAAAAAACAATTGCTTGAAGCTAAAAAAAGTACCATATTGCAACAATATGAAAAACTAGCTTTAAATAAACAGTACCAAGAGTTTGAACAGGCTTGGCAGCAGCAAAAACAAGCATGGCTTGATTTAAACATCAAGTTACTTAATGCTCGGTATAGTTAACTAAAATACCCCAATCATAGGCTTTAAGGTTATGATCTGGTTATTTTTGTTTCAAGCGAAATAATTGAGGATAGCCAGTGGCAAAGCAAAGTAAGTCTAAAAAGGCACAAGAAGAAGTATCATATCAATTTGATGCCATAATTATAGGCACAGGCCCTGGCGGTGAAGGCACCGCCATGAACTTGGCTAAAAGTAAAAAACGTGTCGCCGTTATCGAAAAACAAGAATCTGTTGGTGGCGGTTGTACACATTGGGGCACAATCCCATCAAAAGCACTACGTCACTCAGTAAGTCGATTAATCGAGTACAATAGTAACCCGCTTTTTAATACTCGAGAATCTAGAAACAAGCTTACTTTTCCTGATATTTTAAGCCATGCTGGTAATGTTATTTCTAAGCAAGTTAACTTACGTACCAGCTTCTACGATAGAAACCGCATTAGCTTATATCACGGAGAAGCTTCTTTTGTAGATCAACACACAATTCAAGTTAAAAAACCTGATGGTTCAGTAGAATTACTGACAGCTGAAACAATCGTAATTGCAACGGGTTCTCGCCCATACCATCCACCACAAATAGATTTTGATCATAGCCGTGTTTACGACAGTGATACTATTTTAAAACTAAAACACGACCCAAGACATATCATCATTTATGGTGCAGGTGTGATTGGCTGTGAATACGGCTCTATTTTTAGAGGCCTTGGTTCAAAGGTAGATTTAATCAATACCCGTGATCGCCTACTGGCATTTATGGATGCTGAAATTTCAGATGCATTAAGCTACCACTTCTGGAACAGTGGCATCGTAATTCGTCATAATGAAGACTTTGATAAAATCGAAACACGTGATGACTGCGTAATCGTACATATGCAATCAGGTAAAAAAATGCAAGCTGATTGCATCTTATTTGCGAATGGCAGAACAGGTAATACTGATACTTTAAATCTACAATCAGTGGGTTTAGTTGCCGATGGCCGAGGTTTATTAAAAGTAAATGACAGTCATCAAACAGAAATTAACAATATATATGCTGTGGGTGATGTCATTGGTTATCCAAGCTTAGCAAGTGCTGCTTTTGATCAAGGTCGTATCGCTGCTGATGCAATTGTTGATGGCCACTGCTCAGCTAAATTGGTTAGCGACTTGCCTGTTGGCATTTATACTATTCCTGAAATTAGTTCAGTTGGTAAAAATGAGCAAGAACTAACGATGGCAAAAATACCATATGAAGTAGGTAGAGCACAATTTAAACATTTAGCACGAGCACAAATTGCAGGTACTGAAGTCGGTAGCCTGAAAATTTTATTCCATATCGAAACCAAAGAAATATTGGGCATACATTGCTTTGGTGAGAGAGCGACTGAAATCATTCATATCGGTCAAGCAATTATGGAACAAAAGAATGGCGGTAATAATATTAATTACTTTGTTAATACCACATTTAACTACCCTACAATGGCTGAAGCATATCGCGTTGCAGCATTAAATGGTCTTAATCGCTTAATAAAGTAATATCACCATAAAAAGTAGGTACTAATTGCGCCTACTTTTCAATCTAACTATTGTATCTGTGTAAAATTATTGTAAACTTAATTGTATAATAACAATAATTAGGCTGGTGCAAAATGAAAAGTAAAATGAAGCTATTAACTATAGCTCTATCACTTTGTTCTACAAGTGTTTTAGCTGATTTTTCATCAGCCAACAAAGATTTACAAAATAATAACTTTGCAGCGGCCGCAAAAGAATTTACAGTTTTAGCACAACGTGGTCACTCAAAAGCACAATTCGAATTAGCACAGCTTTATGAAAAAGGATTAGGTGTAGAAAAAGATATCACAACTGCATATGCTTGGTACTTACTTGCTGTAGATTTTAAGCACCCTGAAGCTAAAGAAAAGTACCGTAATTTAAGAAGAAGCATCCCCTCTAGAAAAGAAGGCAAACAGGCCTACCTTGCTCTTAAAAATAAATATGGCAGTCAAAAGCATAAATCTCTTTATGAACCAGATGTAAAGCGCACTAACTTTTACCCAGCTCGAGCTAAGTTGACCAAAAAAGTAGAACCGCAATACCCATCAGACCTTGCAGCACTTAATAGCGCCTGGGTCAGCATATCTTATAATGTTGATGAAAGTGGTCATGTGGAAGATGCGCGTGTATTAGCGTCATTCCCTAAGGGCGCATTAGATGAATATGCACTTGCAGCAGTTAAAAAATGGCAATATGAGCCTCAAGTAAAACGCAATGGTGAGCCAGATCGTGCTCATGATTTAATTACCACTTTTAAAACAAAAAGCCAAAGCTCTAAAAACCATAAACAATATAAAAAACAGCTTGCGCAATACACAGATAAACTAAAAGCGCTTGCTATTAAAGGAAATAGCTATGCACAAGCACGCTACGCCTTAATGCTAGAACAAGGAGTAATAGAGTCATCAAAAGGCGAGCATATTAATTGGTATTATAAAGCAGCCGTTAATGGTAATTACGATGCCCAATTGCGTTTAGTACATTGTTTTGAAAATGGTGAAGGTTGCCAACCAAGTGAAAACAAAGCATTTGCTTGGTTAATAAAAGCAAGTGAAACACAAAATGCCAGAGCCCAATTCCAATTAGCGACAACATATTTAAATTATGAAAGTGTGCATTACAATGTTAAAAAAGCCGCTGAACTCTTAAAACTTGCAACATTACACGAGTACTTCCCTGCTATGGTTGAATACTCAAGATTATTAGCTTTTTCTGATGAAGCAGGTATTAGAGATGTTTCATCTGCAATCAAATATGCAGAACTGGCACGTTCATTAGATGCAACAAACCCAACATTATTATCAGTATTAGGCGCAGCATATACTGAAATGGGTCGTGTACAACAAGGTGATGAGTTATTACGCCAAGCGTATGATGAAGCAAAAAACCGTAACTGGCCAACGAAGAACTACTTAGATTTAATTGAAGGCGGAGAAGCAGCTATGATGGCAAGTGGTGCAAGTTTAAGATTAAATAATTAAACATACTTTAGTCATTAAGTAATAAAAAAGGAGAGTTTAGCTCTCCTTTTTTATTACTATTGTATCGCCTTATTTGTGATAAGGCTTACTTAGCTCATGTACTGAATTAATAAATACGCCTGCATTTTCTGGTGTTACATCTGGTGTAATACCATGACCTAAATTAAATACATGGCCTGTGCCGCCTTCACCAAATCCTTCAAGAATTATTTTAACTTCTTCACGAATACGTTCAGGAGATGCATGTAACATTGCAGGATCCATATTACCTTGAAGTGCAACTTTATCACCAATACGACGCTTTGCATCAGCCATATCGATTGTCCAATCTAGCGCTACCGCATCACAACCTGTTGCTGCGATATCTTCAATCCACATGCCACCATTCTTAGTGAATAAGGTTACAGGAACTTTACGACCATCATTTTCACGAATAAGGCCTTTAACAATTTTATCCATGTAAGCTAATGAGAATTGCTTGTAATCTCTTGGTGTTAAAATACCACCCCAAGTATCAAAAATCATTACTGATTGCGCACCAGCTTTGATTTGTGCATTTAAATATAAAATAACTGAATCAGCTAATTTATCTAATAACATATGCAACATTTTAGGTTCAGCAAATGCCATTTTTTTGATCTTGCCAAACGCTTTGCTGCTTCCGCCTTCAACCATATAAGTTGCAAGCGTCCAAGGTGAACCTGAAAAACCAATCAATGGAACCTCACCTTTTAATTCACGACGAATAGTACGCACAGCATTCATTACATAGCCAAGTTCTTGCTCTGGATCAGGCACTGGTAAGTTTTCTACATCTGACATACGTTCAATAGTACGTTCAAATTTAGGGCCTTCACCTGTTTCAAAATAAAGACCTAAGCCCATAGCATCAGGAATAGTCAAAATATCACTAAATAAAATAGCGGCATCTAAAGGGTAACGACGTAATGGCTGTAATGTTACCTCACAGGCAAACTCCGCGTTTTTACATAAACTCATAAAGTCACCAGCTTCAGCACGTAATGCACGGTATTCTGGTAAATAACGACCTGCTTGACGCATCATCCATACAGGTGTTGCATCTACTGGTTGTTTTAATAAAGCACGTAAATAACGATCGTTTTTCAATTCACTCATGTAAGTCTCTTTTAGCTGATTAATCCCAACATTTTATAAATTTTAAAATGACTACTGCAGGATGTCTAAGTTATATGACTATATTAACACTTAGAACTCAAACCCTCTATGTGTAAGATCAAGGAATATATAACAATCAAAAAATAAAAGGTTGCGACAAAGAAAACTATTTGTTATAAATTTGTATGCTAATCAAATAAATAATAAGAATCTTGTGAAAACGAGACCTACATAGAATTAAAGCCACCTATCTTAGTAAATTAAGTTGGTGGTTTTTTCTTTTTAATAGCCATAACAAAAATATAACGTATTTTATAAATCAATACAAATCAATACATTACACTTAAGTTTGAACTTATTATTAAAAATAGGTTGATCTTTTGCTTATATTTCATTCTTATAGAGGTATAGTAAGAGCAGAGAGAATAATTATGCTATCACAACTAGAAAAAGCACAACAAGAATGGGGTGGTTCTCACTCTGTTATTGACTCATGGTTAGAAGAGCGCCAAGAATTATTGGTGCTATATTGCAAGTTAGTTGGATTACCTCCTTTTGACCGCAATGAACAAGCACTACCTGAGCAAGATCATATTCAAAAGTTTTGTCAGATTTTAATGGATTATTTATCGGCAGGACATTTCGAAATTTATAACGATATTGCTAAAGCGTGTGAAATAAAAGGCGAGCAAAGCTTAGCCTTAGCACAACAATTATACCCTAAAATATCAGCATCCACTGATATTGCTTTATCATTCAATGATAAATATGCCGAAACAAAACAAGGTAGTACACTACCAGATTTTGATTCGGAGCTTTCTCAACTAGGCCAAACCCTTGAGCAAAGGTTTGAATACAAAGATGAGCTAATTGATAACCTTTATTCAAATCACTAGCCCTCTTAGAATCAAACATAAAAAAAGCGAGAAATTTCATCTCGCTTTTTTTATGTTTGACTAAATAACAATTTAAAAATCATTATTTAGTCAATATAGCATTACTCACTAGCAGATTCTGCTTTAGCTGTTTCAGGCTGCTCTATTTCTAATAACTCTACTTCAAATACTAAAGCTGAATTAGCAGGAATTTTACCTAAATCACGTTCACCATAAGCAAGCTCTGAAGGGATTGTAAATTTAAATTTAGAACCAACATTCATTAACTGAACGCCTTCAGTCCAACCTTTGATCACTTGATTTAGTGGGAAAGTAGCAGGTTCATTACGTTTGTAAGAGCTATCAAACTCAGTACCATCAATTAAAGTACCCTTGTAATGTACTTTAACAATATCAGTTTTAGCAGGTTTATCACCTTCGCCTGTAGTGATTACTTGATACTGAAGGCCAGACTCAGTTGTTGTTACACCTTCAACTTTAGCATTATCAGCTAAAAATTTAATGCCTTCAGCTTTGCTTGCCTCAGCTGCTAATTTAGCTGCTGCTGCTTTTTTCTCGTTAACTGATTTATCAAGTTCTGTTAAAACTTCTCTGATCTTAGCTTCATCAAGTTTAGAGTTTCCAGCAAGTGCATCTCTAAAGCCTTGAATTAAAAGTTCTTGCTCTAAAGCAAAACCAAGCTCATTTTTATCAGCTAAATCTTTATTTAAAAATACACCAACTGATGCACCAATACCGTATGCTTGCTGTTGTGCTGGCGTTTCTAATTTAACTTCAGCAACAACTTCTGTTTTTTGAGCAGCTTCTTGATTACAAGCTGTAAGCGCCAAAATAGAGGCTGCAAGTAGTGATAATTTCATTGTTTTTTTCATTATTGTCTCCGGCAAATGAAAGTTGCCATTTTCATAGAACTTAACTAATTTAAAATAACGGCTAACCAATATATTTAACTCAATTGAAAGCACGAACTTCAAATATGATGATATTTAATATACAAAAGTCATTTCTCATCTGAATAATTCAATTGACGAGAAACGAAGCTACTTGCACAATGAGTTTTACAAATGCATTGTGAGAGTAGCCTAAAGCCAAATCGCTCCTTAGTCTAACCTCTTGCACAGCAAGAGTTAAGGAAAAACATACATAATATGACCATAAATCGACCTTTATTTCACTTACTTTTCGTAATTTTGCTTACTTCGTGCAGCTCAGAAGAAAAGTTACCCGATAATGCCATAGAACATGCAGTAGAAGGAGCTTATGCAGCAAGTATTTCAGATGACGCAAATTACAGTGTAATCTCCTCCATGCATCATGGTCTTGCGTTATGGGATCTCAAAAAGAATGCTTTAAAATATCAATGGAATCATCTTAATGATAAAGAAAACCTAAAACTCAATGCAGAGTCAAACTTAGATGAATGGCTTGCGCAAGATAATTCAGGCAACTTAGTGCTTACTACTGATATATCATTTGATAGTAAAATTGCGGTCACTGCAGATAAAGAAAATTTTGCCCTTTGGAGCATAAAAACAGGTAAAAATATTGGTTTTTGGAAAGTAAAAGATTCTAATATAAGGGATATCGCTTTAAGCAACCAAGGTCGTTATATTTTATATGGTAAAAGTAATGGCATTGCTGTACATATCAATGTGCTCTCAGGTAAACGTATTGAATTTTTAGGCCATCAAGAAAAAATAAACGCGGTAGATTTATCACCAAATGGCTATTTTGCACTCACTGGTTCTAATGATTATGCAGCTTATTTATGGGACACACGCACAGGTCAAGTGATCCATAGATTTAACCACCCAAGCAGGGTGACTCAAGTAAAGTTAGACCCTAAAGGCCGTTATGCTTTTACTGCTGATAGTAAAAAACAAGCACGTATATGGGATTTACAAACAGGTGATATGATCTCTAATTTACAGTATTTAAGTAGGCAACAAATTTTTAGCGCCGTTCGTTTTAGTGCTGATGGCAATTTGTTAGCAACAGGTGCCCCCTCAAGAAAACTTGCTTTGTGGGATGTCAAAACTGGCGAGCAATTAAAAAAATGGCAGGTAAGTCCAAGAAAAGGTTCTCGCCCTAAATCTGCAGTCGTGTATGATGTCGCTTTTACACAAGATGGTCAGTCTCTTATTACTGAAAGTTCCAGTGGTTTAGCTGAAACTTGGACCATACCTAAAAACCTAAAATGAGCATTTTTAAACTATGAGTGCATTAGAAGATAGAGTAAATGAACTGGAAGCTAAAATAGCTTTCCAAGATGAAACAATTGATATTTTAAATGATGAATTAAAAATGCATCAGCAATTAATAGCTAAAATACAAAGACAAACAGAACTTTTAGCTGAAAAAGTGAAAGAGTCTCAAAATTTAGAGCTAGGCTCAGAACCACAAATAGAGCCGCCGCCGCCCCATTACTAAAGAATTCGGTTTCGCATCATTATTTAAGGCCACTACCAAGCATATTTATAAATTTTTGCAACTAAATAGTAATATGTTCAAAGCCAATACGTTTAGCTTTGGTAACAAGTAGCTTTTAATAAAACCCCGTAGCAGAATTACTCGGGATTAAATACGCCAATAACTTGCTCAAATTGGCGTGTTGAAGCTTGAACAGCTTCTTTTGGTTGTGTCATTATATGATGACATTGCACACACTCAACTTTTTCTACGTCATTCTCTTTATACAGCATCATAGTATCCATCGAATTACATTCTGGACAGGTAGCACCCGCAATAAAACGCTTTTTCTGTTTCATTTTTATTTACTCTCATATTTAACTCTTGGTATTTTACTCCTTATTTCATAAGTCTGATATACTCAGCAGCCATTTTTATGCTTTATTAAGAGTTATTACTGCAACATGATTCAAATTACCCAACTAGAGCTACTACGAGGCGGTAAAAGCCTATTAAAAGATGCCAATGCCACTTTATATCCAAAACATAAAGTAGGTCTAGTGGGCGCTAATGGTTGCGGTAAGTCTAGCTTATTTGCCTTACTACAAGGTAAATTACATGCTGACTCTGGTGATTGTTTAATTCCCAAAGACTGGGAAATATCTTCAGTTAAACAAGAAACTCCCGCTCTAGAAATATCCGCTTTAGAATATGTATTACAAGGCCATAAAAAATATTATGTATTACATGAAGCCTTAGCTTTAGCTGAAAAGAATGGCGATGGTGAAGCTCAAGCCAAAATACACTTACAACTCGAAATCGTAGGTGGTTATGGCATAGAATCTAAAGCAGGTGAATTATTACATGGCTTAGGCTTTACTAATGAACAACTTACATCACCTGTTAGTTCATTTTCTGGTGGTTGGAGAATGCGTCTTAATTTAGCACAAGCGTTAATCCATCCATCTGATTTATTATTACTCGATGAACCAACAAACCATTTAGATTTAGATGCTGTTTATTGGTTAGAACGCTTTTTAAAATCTTATACAGGCACTTTAGTTTTAATATCTCATGATAGAGAGTTTCTTGATGCAGTAATTGATGAGATTTGGCAAATTTCAAATCAAAAAGTCAATGTCTACAAAGGACACTACTCTCAGTTTGAACGCCAAAAAGCCGAACGATTAGCGCAACAACAAGCAAGTTATGAAAAACAACAAGAGCAAATAGCCCATTTAGAAAAGTTCATCACCCGCTTTAAAGCAAAAGCAACCAAAGCAAAACAAGCACAAAGCCGTGTTAAAGCCATTGAACGTATGGAAAAGCTCGCCCCAGCCCATGTAGACTCTCCATTTAATTTTGAATTTTCAGAGCCTACAGCATTACCTAACCCTTTATTAACACTAGATAAAGCAAAGGCAGGTTATGGTGACGTCACTATCTTAAATAACATTAAGCTAAACTTAGTGCCAGGTAGCAGAATCGCATTACTGGGCCGAAATGGCGCAGGTAAATCTACTTTAATTAAGTTATTATCTGGTGATTTAAGCCCACAAAGTGGCGAGGTATTTCAACACAAAGGCCTTAATATAGGCTACTTTGCGCAGCATCAGCTAGAGTCTTTAGATTTAAACGCCAGTGCAATTTTACATTTACAGCGCTTAAACCCTAAAGCGACAGAACAAAGCTTAAGAGACTTCTTGGGCGGCTTTGCATTTATGGGAGATCAAGCAACATCACCGGTAGCGCCTTTTTCAGGTGGTGAAAAAGCACGCTTAGTATTAGCTATGCTAGTTTACCAAAAGCCTAACTTACTCTTACTTGATGAGCCAACTAACCATCTTGATTTAGAAATGCGTCATGCCTTAGTTATGGCATTACAAGGCTTTGAAGGCGCTATGGTCACTGTCTCTCATGATCGTCACTTACTAAAAAATACAGCCGATGAATTTTATTTAGTAGATCAAGGCACAGTTACACCTTTTGGTTATGATGTTGAAGCATATTATCAATGGCTAATGAACGCTAAAAAAGATACGACAGCTGAAGCAGAAAACATTAAAGATGAAGCTGAAAGTAAATCCGTCAATAGAAAAGAGCAAAAACGCTTAGAAGCTGAGTTTAGAAAATCTGTTCAACCAATTAAAAAGCTAATAACTTCTTTAGAGAAAAAGCTAGATACACTGTCTATTGAACAAGATGAAATCGAAAGCGCGCTTGCCGATAACGATTTATATCAAGAAGATAATAAAGCGAAATTAAATACTTTATTAGAAAAACAAGCTAAATGTGTGCCTATGCTAAATGATGTGGAAGAGCAGTTATTAGAGCAATTAGAATTACTTGAAGAAAAAGAGTCTGCTTTTAATGATTCACTCTAACAATAATGAATTACAGAAAGTAAGTGCCGAAGATTTTTGGCACTTTTCTTGTGATCTTTATAGTAAAAATGAACTGTATAAAAAAGATAAACAAGAATACTCATTGCTCGAACTACAAAATAAATTCAATAAGAATGTCAATATATGCCTGTTAATGCTGTATTTAGATAAACTGAACATCTCAATTTGCCAAAATACTTTGTATAAATTAATTGTAGCTATTTCAGAGTTTGAAAAAAATTACTTATTACCGCTAAGAGCTTTAAGGCTAAGACTAAAAGCAGAAAAATCCGACATTTCACTCTACGCAAAAATGCGTCAGACATTACTTGATTCGGAACTGTTAATGGAAAAACATCAACAATCTCAATTAATAAATGCACTTAAGAATTATGAAACCTCACCAAAAAAAGACATTGATAACCTGCAACTTTACCTAAGTTTTAATATGGCGTAATACAAATTAAAATTCTTTATGCCCACTTCCTACTGATGAAAAACTGATCTAAATCAAAGTCTGCTCCCACTCTTAATTCAATGCTAATAGAATTTGATCTATATCATATTTTACTTAACCATAATGCCTTAATCTAAGTTTGTTCACAGATTAGGAGAATAACCATGTCAGTTTTTTTTAGAGATTTTTTTAGCGACCCAGTTCTATTTTTGTCTTTCGGTTTTCTTGCTACTGTAATCGGAATTTGTATTTTCTTTGCATTCTTTTTTATGAAGAAAATAAATGAAGCTTCACCCCAGTGATATTCCAGTTATCCTCACAATAGTGAATAACAGGTCAATAATTAAGCACGACGCACTAAAGGGCCATTTCAAGTTTACTTGGATTGGTCCTTTATATCTTTATGGTTACCAGTTAAACTAATTACGTATTTTATTAATCTTATTTAAAACATAATGAGCAGTCACTTTCGTCCAGCTTGGTGGATGGTAAATAAACACGCACAAACTATTTTACCGCGTTTTTTTCGCCCAAAACTAAAACTTACTTATCAATTAGAATCGCTTAGCACACCTGATCAAGATTTTATTGAACTTGCTTGGGGCTGCCCTATTGCAAAAAATGATACCAAACCATTAGCTATCATCTTTCATGGACTTGAAGGTAATATTCATAGCTTTTATGCTAAAGGCATGATGAAAGCCATGCAAGATAACGGGTTTGATACCGTACTCATGCACTTTAGAAATTGCTCAGCTGCGCCAAATAAAACTGCACGCGCTTATCATAGCGGCGAAACATCTGACGCAAGGTTTTTAATAACACACTTAAAAGAACAATTTCCAAATAAAAAAATAGTTGCCGTGGGATTTTCGTTGGGCGGTAATGTGCTCAGTAAATATTTAGGTGAATATCAAAACGATAGTCACTTAGATGCAGCTGCGGTGGTATCCGCACCGTTTGATTTAGCGTCATCTTGCCAAGTGATCCAACAAAGTTTAGGTAAGATTTATCAAAAATACTTACTTGATAGGTTAAAGCATTCAACTGGGAGAAAAGAATCTTTAATTAAACCTTTATTAGGGTTAAGTAAGCAAGATATTAAAAATATTCCTTGTTTATGGGAGTTTGATGATAAAGTAACAGCGCCTTTACATGGCTTTAAAAATGCAAAAGATTATTACAACAAAGCTAGCAGTAAAGCTTATTTAATAAAAATAACGACACCAACCTTGATCATACATTCAGTTGATGATCCAATGTTATCAATCAAGTCTGTTCCTGATAGCTCCCATATAAGCAAATATGTTGATCTGGAGATCACACAAAAAGGCGGCCATGTTGGTTTTATTAGTGGCAAAAATCCATTTAAGCCCATTTTTTGGTTGGAACAACGTATCCCTGAGTATTTTAAGAAGCAGTTAAAAATAAAATGATAATCCCTTTTAAAGAGTTACCCACAGAAACACTAAACAACCTAATCGAGAGCTTTATTTTACGTGAAGGTACTGATTATGGTGAAGGCGAGTTTAGCTTAAATGATAAAATTACACATATTAAAACCCAGTTAAACCAAGGTAATGTTGTAATTGTTTACTCTGAATTACATGAAAGCATCAACATCATGCCTAAAGCAACTTTTCAACAAAATGAAAATGAGTTTAAATAGTTAAATAAAACTAACTAATTAAAGTTGCCTTAAAGGGATTCAACAACAAAGACTTTAAGGAACCCTAAAGAAATATAACAGCTAAATTCGACGCTAACTGAATACGAAACTAAAACAATAAGTAAAATGGCAGCATGTTTTAAAAAGTATTAAAATAATATTTTACTCTGTATTGTTTCTCAGGGTTTTCAGAGCACACATCTAAAATAAAATCTATTTCTTCTTTGTTCAAAACTTCATTCATCATAACTCTCCTTCAAAACAGAAAATATTATAAGAACAACTTCAACTCAATAATCCTACTGTACATAAAGTAGACTTAATACTAACTTAACAGATATTTTTATTGTGTATTAGTAGAAATACACGTCTAAATAGAATCAATACACAGGTTTAGTATCGTAAACGCCAGTTTTGCATGTGTTTTATGAAAAAAACAAATAATGAATTAAAATTGCAACTAACGATTTTTATAGCAAGAATATAGATTGGAGTTTTACTACTAGTTTAAGTCTTTGGCGTTTATTTTCTTAGTGAAAGAAAATGGTTGCGGGAGCCGGATTTGAACCGACGACCTTCGGGTTATGAGCCCGACGAGCTACCAGGCTGCTCCATCCCGCGCCTGAATTGTGTATGTATTTTAAGTCGATCACACTAACGACGTTTCAGCACTATTAAAAATGGCTGCGGAGTTTAATTTAAAAACAACTGACGATTAAGTAGAAACTCACTCCTTTATCAGAGTACCAATTAACTTTCATAGAAAGAAATGGTTGCGGGAGCCGGATTTGAACCGACGACCTTCGGGTTATGAGCCCGACGAGCTACCAGGCTGCTCCATCCCGCGCCTGAATTGTGTATGTATTTTAAGTCGATCACACTAACGACTTCAATATTTATCTGGTTACCATTTTTATAAAAAATGGTTGCGGGAGCCGGATTTGAACCGACGACCTTCGGGTTATGAGCCCGACGAGCTACCAGGCTGCTCCATCCCGCGCCTGAATTGTGCATGTATTTTAAGTCGATTACACTAACGACTTTAGGCGGTAACCATTTTTTAACCAAGGAAAACCTTTTAGAAAATGGTTGCGGGAGCCGGATTTGAACCGACGACCTTCGGGTTATGAGCCCGACGAGCTACCAAGCTGCTCCATCCCGCGCCTGTATTTGCTAGCTAAGAGCGTGACCCCTCGTTAACAAGAGCGCCATAATATAGTTTTATTACGTTAATGCAAGCACTAAATTCAATAAGATAGTACTTAGTGTTAATTTACCTTGAAAATGCCTAATTTTACAGCAATTTACAAAAACTCAGTTCTACGATGTGGCGTAATCATTTTTTGCCAAGGCCAATCATTATGCCCCATAATAATGAAATCAGGGTTTTCAGTGATCTCTCTTTGATTATAGGAGATAGGATTGAATTCAGCACTTAGAATTTGACCACCAGCTTGCTCAACTATAATTTGTGACGCACCTGTATCCCACTCACCAGTAGGCCCCACACGTAAAAAACAATCAGCTTTTCCTTCTGCAACCATACAAGCTTTTAAAGAACAAGAACCTACAGCTATAGTGTCAAAATCGCGATCTAAATAGCAACTCACAGCTTCTAGTTTCTGTCTGCGACTTACTGCTAAAGTTAATTTATTATGTTTTACCACTTCAAGCTTAGTATCTCGGTTATTATCTATAGTTATTGCGTGTTCACGTTTAAAAGCACCAAAATCTTTGGCTGCAAAATAGGTCGCATTTTTAATGGGCCAATGGATAATACCTAAAACAGGCTGATTATTTTCGATCAAAGCTATATTTACAGCAAAATCACCACTTTTTAAAATAAACTCACCAGTACCATCCATAGGGTCAAGCAACCAATAACGCGTCCAATCTTTTCTTTCATGTAAAGGTGGAATAGTTGTTTCTTCAGACATAATAGGGATATTAGGCGTTAACTTCATTAAGCCATTAATAATGACTTTATTGGCTGCCAAATCAGCTTTAGTAACAGGCGTATTATCACTTTTTTTTTGCTGACCAATATCTTCTTGATCATATATATCCATGATCGCTTGGCCAGCTTGTTTTGCTATTTCAATACAGGGTTCAAGGAAAGACTGCATAATAAGATCCTGTTTATTTTGCTCTACTAGCTAAGTGCTCTTTGGCTAAGAATAATGCAGCCACACTTCTGGCTTCAGTAAAGTCTTTTTGAGTTAATAGCGCTTGCCATTGGCTTAAAGGCCAATGCACAACTTCTAAAGGTTCAGGTTCATCACCTAATAACGATTCATTAAATAATTCTTCTGCAAGTATAATATGCATTTTTGCGTTAAAATAGCTTGGTGCCAAACTTACTTGTTTTAGCTCGGTTAACTCTTTAGCACCAAAGCCCGCTTCTTCTTTCAATTCACGATTACCAGCTTGCATTACATCTTCTCCTGGATCAATAAGACCTTTAGGGAAGCCTAATTGATAATCATGAGTACCCGCACAATATTCTCTTACTAATAATAGCGTATCATCGTCAACAAGGGGTACTATCATTACGGCACCTCTACCACCACCTTTAATACGCTCATATTTACGTTTTTGACCATTTGAAAACTCTAAATCTAAAGACTCTACAGTGAATAATCCACTTTTAGCTACTATGTCAGTTGCTAAAATATCCGGCAACTGATGCTTCTTTTTCTGTGCCATACCATCACTTTGCATTGAATAAATAATATGTGAATCATAAGTCTTTTATTATAAAAAGCCTAGAGTGAGTTGAACTTTAAAAGTTATGTTTTTTTGTTATTATAGCCGCAAGAACACATATAAACTTTGCGATTAAAAACTATGTTAAATTGGTCTGATATTGACACTGTATTACTCGACATGGACGGCACCCTTTTAGATCTTCATTTCGATAACCATTTTTGGTTAGAGCTTGTACCGAGCAAAATGGCACAAAAACAAAATATCACCTTTGATGAAGCCAAGGCTGACTTAGTATCTAAATATCAAGCCGTAGAAGGAAGAATTCAATGGTATTGTTTAGATTATTGGCAAAAAGAACTATCTTTACCTATTGTAGAACTTAAACGTGAAATACAACATTTAATAGCAATACGAGAAGATGTGCCTGAGTTTTTAAACGCACTTAAAACCTCAGGTAAAAAACTTGTGTTATTAACAAACGCTCATCCTGAAAGTTTATCTTTAAAAATTGAACGAACCCAAATTGATAAATATTTAGATGAAATAATTTCAACTCATGAATTTGGGGTAAGTAAAGAGCACCAATCGTTATGGCAACAGTTAGAGCAAAGGTTAAACTTTAATAAAAGCCGAACATTATTTGTAGATGATAGCCTCACAATCCTTAAATCGGCGCAAACTTTTGGTATAAAACATTTATTGGCAGTTGCTAATCCTGATAGTAAAAAGCCGGTCAATACGATTAGTCAATTTTCTTCTATCACTGATTACCGAGACTTATTACCAATAAATTAGCGTTTTATCGCTAAGCGCATTAATACGTCAGCAATTTGTTCTAAAGGAACTTGCTTGCTGGCAGCTCCAAGCTCAAATGCCGCTTTTGGCATCCCAAATACGACACAGCTTTTTTCATCTTGCACAAAGGTTTTTGCGCCAGATTCTCTAAGCTTTAATAAACCCTTAGCGCCATCAGACCCCATACCCGTTAAAATACATGCTGTTAAACTCTTTAACCCTAATTTAGCCGTAGAATCAAATAATACATCAACAGCAGGCCTGTGCCTATTCACGGGTTCACTTTGAGATAAGTGACATACTAAATTCTCATCTTTATTTTTGATGCTTAAATGATAATCCCCTGGGGCAATGTAAACAGTGCCTGTTTTTATTATTTCTCCATCTATCGGCTCCTTTACAGTCATAACTGAAGTTCGATCCATACGTTCAGCAAAAGATGTACTAAATACAGGAGGAATATGTTGCGTAATAACAATCGGAGGAAAATGTGCAGGTAAACGCGTTAATACCTCTTTAATCGCCTCAGTTCCACCAGTTGATGCTCCTATTACAGATAAGTGATTAATTTTAAATTTAACAGATTCGGGGTTCGCAATTTTAGCGTGTTTATTTTCTTTTAATGGTAAATAAGGTCTAACTCTAGCGCTTGCAGCTGCACGAATTTTATCATGTAATATATCGGTATATTCTCTTAATTCTTGTGCAACATTTTTAGTCGGTTTAGCAATAAAATCTATAGCGCCTAGCTCTAAAGATTCTAGCGTTGCAGGTGCGCCTTGTTGTGTTAGAGTGGAAATCATTACCACTGGCATGGGCCTTAAACGCATCAAGTTTTTTAGAAAACTAATGCCATCCATTTTAGGCATTTCAATATCGAGAGTTAATACATCCGGATTCAATGTTTTTATTTTTTCTCTTGCATCAAAAGGATCTTCAGCAGTACCAATTACCTGAATATCAGTCGCTATTTGCAAAACTTCTGTTAATAAAGCCCTAATTAATGGGGAATCATCAACAATCAATACTTTTATCATACAACACCTCTTTTTAGGTGATTGGTCTTAAGTTACTAAAAATTAGAACAATTCAATATCGGTATGCGTATCTTGCTCTTCGATTTCGTGTAAGTATCTATTTTCACGCTGTTGAATTGTATCATTGTGCATACTTCTTAATTTCTTAACCTGTGCTTTACCTGTTTCAGGATAAAACAATACTTTCCTGGGCCATGGGCCTCCAACATCATGGGAGTCAACATTAAACCCTTCTTGCTTCAAATACGTAGAAGCAAATTTAATATTGCCTTCTCCAACGTCTGTCATAGACTGAATTATTTGCCCGCCACCAAATAGCTTTACCTTTAAGTTTTTTCTATTACCACCATTTTTAATTATTTCATTAATTAAAAACTCCATCGCCCAATTACCATAACGACAACTTAACTGATCTTCTTCAGTACCCATTGATGCAGCTTTATTGATAGGTAGCATAAAATGATTCATCCCACCTATCCCCATCACATCATCATAAATACACGCTGAGATGCAAGAGCCTAAAACGGTTGAAATAACCTCTCTTTGTTTGGTTACATAAAACTCACCAGGCAATATCTTAGCTACCACGATCTTCCTACTGCGGTCCCAGTACCTTTTTATATGCTCAAACCCGGGATATACCGGTTTAAATTCATGCTGCAAAATACAACCTTATGTGTTCGCTATTAAAAGTAAACCGAGCATACTTTTAACGTTAAACTTCCTGTTATTGTGACTACACGCATATTATTTTATTTTTTGATACATGGTTTTTCCTAGGCCATTAAAATTATTTTGGTCTTTACTCATACTCTCTGAATGACCTAAAAATAAATGACCTTGTGATATCAAAATATTGGAATAATTATCAAATAGATTTTCTTTGGTTTCTTTATCAAAATAAATCACCACATTACGGCAAAAAATCAAATCGAACGGGCCTTTCATTGGCCACTTTTGCAGTAAATTTAACCGTTTAAAGTGAATCATCTTTTTCAGTTCAGGTTTCACTTTGTAGTTGTCGCCTTGTTTATCTTTGAAGAACCACTTCTTTAAAGTGTCCTGATCTAACCCTGTTGTTGAATTAGCTGAATATTCTCCTGAACTGGCCTTTTCTAATACGTTTGAATCTAAATCTGTCGCTAATATTTTAACATTCCAACTTATTGGGAACATATTTGCCACTGTCATCGCGATTGAATACGGCTCCTCTCCTGTAGAGCAACCAGCAGACCAAATCCTAACCCGTTTAGTCGACTTATTATCTTTGAGTAATTTTGGTACTAAGGTTTGTTTTAAAAACTCAAAATGATGCACTTCCCGAAAAAAAGAGGTCAGGTTAGTTGTAATCGCGTTAATAAAATTACTAAATTCAACCTCTTTATTTGATGCTAAATAATCAAGGTACTGTTCAAAACTGTTTAGTTTTAAGCTACGAATGCGCCTAGCAAGTCTGGAATAAACCATTTCCCTTTTATGCTCACCAAGCACGATGCCACATGCCTTATAAACTAAATCAACTATATGAGAAAACTCATTATCGGTAAGTAAAAACTCTTTGCTCACAGTTATTCCTTTATCTTGTTAGATGAAAGCAAAACTATGTTAAATATCAAAGACAGATTTAACATAGCTCGCTAAACAAGTCGTTACTTATTTATGGGTCTAAAACTCTTCCCATTCATCCGCTGAATCAACAAAGTCATCTCCAGTTGACGGACTGGATAACCTTTGTGTCCTACTTGGCGCTGCAACTTTAGGTGCTGGCTTGGAATAAGTTGAAACAGGTAGTGCAGAGGCATTCCCACCAGCGTTAGACTTAAAGAAGGTTAATAACTGACGCATACCATTTGCTTGTTCGGCCATAGATTCACCTGCTGCTGATGCTTCCTCTACCAATGCCGCATTTTGTTGTGTCATTTCATCCATTTGCGTAATGGCTTTATTTACTTGTTCAATACCCGAACTTTGCTCTTCTGAAGCAACCGTAATGTCAGCTATCATTTCAGTTACTTTTTGTACTGAAAGTACAATTTTTTGTAACGTAGTACCTGACTCATTAACTAGTAATGTACCATCTTCTACTTTGCTTACACTGTCTCGAATCAGCTCTTTAATCTCCTTAGCAGCTGCTGCTGAACGCTGAGCTAAGTTCCTTACCTCACCAGCTACAACCGCAAAACCACGACCTTGTTCACCCGCCCTTGCTGCTTCAACTGCTGCATTTAATGCTAGCAAATTAGTTTGGAAAGCAATTTCATCAATTACACCTATGATATCTGATATTTTTTTACTGGAATCGTTAATTTCAGCCATGCTATTCACTGCTCGCTGTACGACTTGACCACCTTGAGATGCTTGCTCTTGTGTATTAGCAGCTAATTCATTAGCAACTTTAGCATTATCTGCATTTTGTCTGACAGTGCTGGTCATTTCTTCCATACTAGAGGCTGTTTCTTCTAATGAAGATGCCTGCTCTTCAGTTCTTTGACTTAAATCTGCATTACCTTGTGATATCTCTTCCGCCCCACTTGCCACTAAAGTAGCCGAAGTATTAATTTGATCTATTACTTCAGTAAGTTTTTCTGCTGTAGTATTGGCATCACGTTTTAGTTTGTCAAAAGATCCTTGATAGTCTTTTTCTATACGTTTAGTTAAATCACCGTGTGCCATCGCATCTAGCATAAAGCCAGTTTCTGCAACTGCGTCATCAACGATTTCAACTAAAGTATTAAGCCCTTGCGTTAAGTTTAAGAAGAAACCTGACTTATCGCCTTCTTCAAGCCGTGCATCCAATTCACCTCGACCAGCCGATGCGATAATCTCATCAATTTCTTTTTCTATTGCCACTTCCGCAGTTCTATCATTCCACTCAACAACTGTACCCACGCGTTCACCATTGTCTGATATGATTGGGTTTGCAATTAAGCTAAAAGTTCGTCCGCCAACTACGATTTCCGTTTTATAGGTGCTGGCTAAATTTTTAAGCATATTTTGTTGATGAGCAGGGTTTTTATGGAATACATCTACATTTTGGCCAACTAGATTATTGCTATTAAAGTTAGGTAAATCTGTACGTATATCAGCTTCTGCATCACGCATCATGCGTTGCACGGCTTCATTCATAAATATAATGTTATTACCTGCATCAGCTATCATTGCATTGGCTGATACATTATCAAGCGCTTGTTTAATACGTAAATTTTCAGCCGCTTCTGCTCGCTCAGCTCGTTCACTCGTTAAACGTTCTGTTTTATCCTCCCACTCAACTACTGTGCCTAAACGCTCACCATTATTATTAAATACTGGCGTGGCAATTAAACCAAAGGTAAAACCCGCTAACTCTAAATCGGTTTGATAAGTAGATTTAAGGTTATCTAACATACCTCTTTGATGTGCTGGATTTTTATGAAAGGTATCTATATTAGTCCCGATTAAACTTGCTACATTAAACCTAGGTAATACTGTACGTAATTGTTGTTCATTAGTTGATAACATGGCTGTTACCGCTTCATTAACATATACAATATTGTAATCAGCATCAGCCATCATTACATTTGCCTGACACACATCCAGTGCACTTACTGTTCGTGCAATTAGAGCGGTTGCTGCGGCTTGATTTTTCTGTTCGGTAATATCACTCGCATATTTTACAACTTTAAACGGTTTTCCATTCAAGTCAAAAATAGGATTGTACGATGCTTGTATCCAGATTTCTTTACCGCCTTGACCAATGCGTTTAAACTCATCCGCTTCAAATTCACCACGATTTAATTTCTGCCAAAATTGCTGATATTCTGAACTAACTTTATATTCTGGCTCTACAAACATACTATGATGTTGACCTTTAATTTCATTTAACTGGTAACCCACAGTATTCAAGAAATTATCATTAGCATTGATTATCGTTCCATCCATATTAAATTCGATAACTGCCTGAGATTTATCGATTGCCGAAATTTGCCCCTCAAAATCAGCCATTATTAATTTAGTACTTGTAACATCAGTGGCGAACTTAACCACTTTATATACATTACCGTTCAAATCAAAAATTGGGTTGTATGACGCTTGTATCCAGATTTCTTTTCCGAACTTACCAATGCGTTTATATTCACCAGTTTGAAACTCCCCACGGTTTAGTTTATCCCAAAACTGCTGGTATTCAGAGCTTGCTTTATATTCAGGCTCTACAAACATACTATGTTGTTTGCCTTTAATTTCGTTTAATTGATAATCAACTGTATTTAAGAAATTATCATTTGCGTTCAGTATAATTCCATCCAAATTAAATTCGATAACCGCATGGGATTTGTCGATTGCTGAAATTTGACCTTGAAAATCTGACATAGCTAATTTAGTTGCAGTTATGTCAGTGGCAAATTTAACTATCTTACACACTTTACCTTGGCTATCTAAAATCGGATTATATGAAGCTTGTATCCAAACCTCTTTACCTTCATTACCAATACGCTTATATTCTGCATTATCGTATTCACCGCGGTTTAATTTAGCCCAAAATTGTTGATATTCGATACTCGCTTTATATTCAGGATCAACAAACATACTATGGTGTTGACCTTGGATTTCGTCTAATCTATAACCGAGTGTCATCAAGAAATTATCATTCGCTGTGATAATCGTTCCATCAATATTGAACTCAATTACCGCTAATGACTTGTTAATTGCAGCTAATTGCTCATTTGAGGTTGCTAGTTCCTTTTCCTCTAAAACCATTAAACGAGACACACTTCTAAAAAAAGCCGGGTAAGCGTCTTGATTTAGGTTATCAAAACCATTTAGGTCATTATTTTTTAAGTAAGGTAAGCTGGAGTCTACTAAGTCAAGTTTGACCGCTAATATATCTATGGTTTGATGCAAATAAAACATGGCGCCACTTGTTGCCAAAACAAATATGACAATCGCCATCATGGTTTGTTGTTCAAAATTAACACCCGCGATTTGCAGGCAAATAATAAAGGATATAAGAATAACAAAAGCTACTATTAGCAGCTTATTCACGAGTTTTGCTCTTAAACTAACTTTTTCCATTTCGCCCCCTTGCGCAAGGAATTTCCTGACTTAATAATTGAAACTTGAATGTATTGAATAGTTAACCTGCTAATAAATCGTGATCTGTTTCTTGTAATAAATTTAACACTCTTTCTAAATGTAAAAGCACAACCATTTTTTCTCCTACATTTACTAAACCATGCACAAATTCGGCATTGTCACTTTTACTAATATCGGGCACCCCCTTGGCTTGTTGTTGGCCTATGCTGTAAACATCAGACACAGCATCTACCACTAACCCCATAATT
This sequence comes from Pseudoalteromonas sp. '520P1 No. 423', assembly GCF_001269985.1. Classification (NCBI taxonomy): domain Bacteria; kingdom Pseudomonadati; phylum Pseudomonadota; class Gammaproteobacteria; order Alteromonadales; family Pseudoalteromonadaceae; genus Pseudoalteromonas; species Pseudoalteromonas sp. '520P1 No. 423'. Next base: position 279,155 of record NZ_BBZB01000001.1, read on the forward strand.
TTTGAACCTACTTTCAACTCAACTTTAACGACGATAATTACGGTTAATGGTCCATATTTGACAGATGTCAAACCAAACCTTAACCGTAAATCTATAATTGGCACTATAGTGCCTCTTAAGTTAATAGCACCTTTAACAAAAACTGGCGCGTTAGGGATTGCCGTAATTTCTTCCCAGCCTCTAATTTCTTGTACAGTTAAGATATCAACGCCGTATTCTTCTTCATCCATAATGAAAGTTAAAAATTGTTGAATATCTTCTTGATTTACACTTGGTGAATGAAGTTCATTTTGCTGCTGCGACTGCTGTTGTGTTTGTTCCATCTAACCTACCCCAACATAATTTTTACTACTCTTTGGCTACCTATTAAATGCTTTGCACATAATTTAACTATGAATTGATTTCTTATTTACCCAGGCTCTAACATAGAGTTATCAATTGCCAGTTTTTGACTGCCTGCTTTTTTCAAACCAGCTAACTTAATTAGCCCACTGATATCTACAATAAGAGATACACGACCATCACCTAAAATTGTAGCACCTGATACGCCATCCACTTTTTGATAATTAGCTTCTAAGCTTTTAATTACAACTTGCTGCTGCGCTAATAAATCATCAACTAATAAACCCAATTTTTGATTATCACTTTCAACTATGACCAATAAACCTTTATCTAATTCTTCTATCGCACCTGTATGATTAAATATTTGGAATAATCTTAATATAGGTATGTATTCATCTCTAAGTCTAAGCACATCAACTCCTCCACCAACACAGTTGACTTGTTTTAAATCAACTTGTAACGATTCAACAATTGAAATTAGCGGTACGATATAAGTGTGTTTACCTAAAGTGACCAATTGACCATCTAATATGGCTAGCGTAAGTGGTAAACGTATTGTGAAGGTTGAACCTATACCTCGCTCTGAAGTAACGTCAATCGAGCCATTTAATGCATGTATATTTCTTTTAACTACATCCATGCCAACTCCACGACCAGAAAGATCACTTACAGCGTCTGCTGTTGAAAACCCTGGCATAAAGATTAATTCATTTATTTCATCATCTGTCATATTTTCATTGTCACTGATCAAGCCCTTTTCTACCGCTTTTGACTTTATTTTGTCGGTATTTAGGCCATTACCATCATCCATAATTTCAATAACAATATTGCCTCCTTGATGAAAGGCATTTAATGTGACTTTACCAATAGGGTCTTTGCCAGCTTCAATTCTATGTTCAGGTGTCTCTAATCCATGATCCAATGAATTTCGCACTAAATGGACCATAGGATCAGATAGTTTTTCCATTACTGTTTTATCTAATTCTGTTGCTTCACCTATGAGTTTTAGCTCAACTTCTTTATTTAATTTTTGCGAAATGTCACGTACTAAACGAGGAAAACGACTAAATACAAAACTAATTGGCATCATACGAATACGCATGACACTTTCTTGTAAATCTCTTGTATTATGAGCAAGTTGCGCTAAACCTTCTTTAAGCGCCATTTGTTTATTTTCGATCATATCTCCTTCACCAAGTTGAGTTAACATAGCTTGAGTTATCACTAACTCACCAACCATATTAATCAAAGAATCAACTTTATCGATTCCTACGCGTATTGAAGTTGATTCACCACTGGTTTTAGTTGGTTTTTTGGCAGGCTCATTAGAAGCCTCTTTTGTTGGTGCTTTTACGGCATCAGGTTCGGGGGAGGTTTCTACAGCTGCTTTTTCTGGTTCAGGTGTTGCAGTCGCTTCTGGCGTTGCTTCATCATCTTCAAATACCCCTCCACAAAGTGTAATGTCAATCTTTGCATCATCTTCCGCCCATTCAAAAATTTCTTTAATTTTTTTATCATCTTCATGGGTTTCTACAAAAAATGTCCAAGCTAAATAACATTCATCAGGCTGAATATCGTGAATATCTGGTAATTCTGATAAATCACTAGAAACGGAACACTCACCTAAATCAGCTAATTCACTGAAAAGATATAAAGGCTCATTACCAGTTTTAAATAAATGATGTAGAGGTTTGAAATCAACTTGATAGGTGTCTAATGATTTGGCATTAACGCTAGCACCTGAAGCTTGAGAATCGTCATGCACAATATTTAATATTGCTTCAAATTCCGCTTTTAATACATTTGAATCTGTTAAATCAGGTTCTTGTTCTGACTGTAAGGCTCCAAGCATTTCCCTTAAACAATCAACCGATTTTAATAATAGATTTACATGAACCGTTTCGAGGTTTCGCTCACCATTTCTTATTTGGTCTAATAAGGTTTCTAAAACATGGGTCAAATCTGCAACTGAGTTAAAACCAAATGTACCACTACCACCTTTAATTGAGTGAGCCGCTCTAAAAATAGTATTGATGGTTTCTGAGTCAAGATCTCCTGGTTCTAAATTTAGTAATTCAGCTTCCATTGCATCTAAGCCTTCAAAGCTTTCTTCAAAAAACACTTCAAAAAACTGACTAAGATCGATGCTCATATAATCTCCCTATTACATATTGCTTAACGTATTACTTTTTTAATCACAGCTAGTAATTGTTCAGGGTTAAATGGCTTAACTATCCAGCCAGTTGCGCCTGCAGCTTTACCTTCCGTTTTTTTATCTAATCCAGATTCAGTTGTTAGAATTAACATAGGTGTAAATTTATATTCAGGTAATGCTCTTAATTCTCTGATCAAGGTAATGCCATCCATAATTGGCATATTTACATCAGAAATAACCGCATCAAAAGTACCTTGCTTTGCAATCCCTAGCGCTTCACTACCGTCTTTAGCATCTGTAACATCAAAGCCTGCTTTTTTTAGGGTGAAACTAACCATTTGTCTCATAGATGCAGAATCATCTACAGCCAAGATTTTTTTCATAATGACCTCTTATTATGATTGTTCGATTTCTAAAAATGTTAATACCCCAAGCGATTTGGCCGAGGCAATCAAGGCATCGCTTTTACCATGCCATTGAATTTTGAGTTGTGTTGATAATAAGTGTTTTTGTAAGGCGCATAATAATTGCACTGATGCAGTATCGGCTTGTACGACTTGGTTGATATCTATCTCGATTTCTTTACCTTCATTAAGTAGCTCAAGTAAGCTTTGATGTAATGTAGCAACATTGTTTATTTGAAGCTCTTCTGGCAACTGAAACATTAATAATCAATCCTTGTTTATCTTTAGTTAAAAGCTTAGACGGTGATCTTTAATTTTCCACAAAAAATTGATAATCAATTAAATTTAATAGAGATATTTATAAAATAAGGTAATTAAGTGAGTTGATACATGGTGAAATGATTTTTATTATTGAATAAATATCTTGGCTTATGAATTTAACGTGCGACTAAGCTAGATAGCAGACAAATAAAGGTGAATCTATTTAATAGAAACACCAGTATTTAGGATGAAAATCACAGTAAAAGTAGGGATTATTTATTACATAATTCAAACTAATAGAATTGGGTAATCAATTTAAAATCCGTAATAAGCTGCTCTGTATTTACCAAGGGTGGCTGACCTTTTATGAATTCGGGTTTAAAAATAGCTCTAAGTTTGCCTTCATTATCAACTAAAGCAATCGAAGCGCTATGATCTACGGAATATTCTTGCTTATCCTCTCCATGACTTTGACCATCAGTAATAGCATAAATTAAACCTAAATCTCTTACAAAAGGAAAAAGCTGAGTATGCGGCCCTGTAGCGCCAATAAACTCGGGGTTAAAGTATTCTATATACTGCTTTCTTTTCTCGACTAAATCACGAGCAGGGTCAACTGAAATAAACCATATTTTTAAATCATATTCTTTAACGACAAGCTTATGAACCTCATTCAATTTAGCTAAAGTCATAGGGCAAATATCAGGACAATGGGTATAGCCTAAAAATAATAAATTCCATTGGCCTTTTAGTGCCTCATTGTTAATTTCATGCCCATTCTGATCTTCTAAAACAAAAGGTTTAAGCTCTCTAGCCTCTGAATATACGAGTGCCTTAGTCTCTGGAGGTTGCACGTCAAAACACCCAATAACATTACAACCTATTAATAAAATCAATAATATTCTGATCATCATTTTTTTACGCAATAATTGCTTTATCTATAAATAGTGCGATAAAGAGTAACATTAATTGAATAATAGAAAACTTAAATAAATCCATTGCACCATCAGATGTATTTGATAGCTTTAGTTTTGCTGCTTTATAAATAAATACTCCATTTAGAACCATTGCAGCAGCTAAATAAAAGTATTCAGACATGCCTATCAAGTAAGGCAAAATACAAACTAACGCCAGTAATAAGCTGTATAGCAATACGCAAGTTTTGGTAAAGGTAATTCCGTGTGTTACTGGTAACATAGGAATATTGGCTTTTTTGTAATCTTCTCTTCTATGTATCGCTAAAGCCCAAAAATGTGGTGGCGTCCAAGTAAATATTATCATTACTAATAACCAAGGCTCAGCAGCCAGTTGACCTGTTTCAGATACCCAGCCTAATAATGGCGGCATAGCACCTGCTAACCCTCCAATTACGATATTTTGTGGTGTAGCACGCTTTAAATATAAGGTATAGATAAAGGCATAACCTACTAAAGCAAATAAGGTTAACCCTGCGGTTAACCAGTTAGCTGCCAATACCAGACATACAAAACCAATCACAGCAATGGATGCTGAAAACATGAGTGCTTGTTTACGTGATACGCGTCCTTTCACAACAGGTCTATTTTTAGTTCGTGCCATTTTTGCATCGATTTCATGATCTACAATGTGATTTATCACCGCAGCACTACTCGCTAACAACCCAATACCAATTAAACTCAAGCTCTGAAGTAATATATTTCTGCCCATATCTGGTGCTAATGCTAACCCCACCAGCGCGGTGAGTACTAATAAAGCAACCACTTTTATTTTACATAATTCCAAATAATCTTTAATACTTGCAGATTTAACAGCTCTTTTTAAATGTGTTTTTTGTACTAATGTATTTTCCATTTTGCTACTCCTAAAAATTAGGGACGGACTTTTATTATTGTTTCATTCTGTAATTCTTACTTATAAATAACGCGGATTAAGCCCCGCCTACAAAATCGGCTTTGCTATTTTTGAAGTACCTTCTCGTACCTTATGTATGAAATAACTTAAACGGATCAAACTTATTAATAACATAGCAGCCATTAAGTTATGAGCTAATGCGATGCTAATAGGAAAATGCCAATATACTAAAATGCCACCTAATAAAATTTGGCAAATTACAGCAACAACAACAAGCACAGATGCATTTTTAATTTTACGCGTTTGAGCTTGCAGCCAAATGCGAATAGCGACAAATACAATCACAGTTGCTGTGACTATGGCCCAAAATCTATGAACTAAATGAATGGATTGACGCACCTCTGACGATAAAACACCAAACTCATAATTGCTTGACGGAGAAGGAAGTTGAAATACATCAAAAATAGAAAATGTTTGCTGCCAATCACCTGAACACAAAGGTAAACCAACACAATATGGTGCAGCATAGTTTGCTGCCAGCCAACCTCCTAATGCAATTTGTATCAGCAATACAACCAAGGCAATAAGGCACCAAGAGAAATAACCTATTAGAGCAGTGCTTTCTCCTGCTATAGGTTTACTGGTTATACGAAAATATAACAAACTAGATAAAGTTAAGATGGTAAAACCACCTAATAGGTGACCCATTACAATTAAAGGCTGCAAAGCCATAGTCACAGTTAACATGCCTAATATCGCTTGAAATATTACCAGCAAGACTAAAAATATAGGTAGTTTAAGTGGAATGATATGTTTCTTTAATTTAGCTGGGTTTACAGACTGGCTTTTAAAAAGGTAAATAGAATAAAGCATGATAGCTAAAAGCATTAAACCTAAAGTGCCAGCAAAGTATCTATGGATCATTTCTTTCCAAGCTTTTCCTGTTTCAACCACTGCACCGGCGAAGTTTTGCTCAACTAAAGACATATCACTTAAATTTTTAGGCACAGTTAAAAAACCATAACACCCGGGCCAATCAGGGCAACCTAAACCGGCATCACTTAATCTTGTATAAGCTCCTAAACCGACTACCACTACTGCAAATAAACAGCTAAATAAAACTAAAGCCTGATATTTACTTTTAATATATTTAGATATGTTTTTATTCATTATTATTAATCCTTCAACTGCTTAACATCATTATTTTTAAGTTTTTATTATTATTCCTTTATTGTCCCATTAAGAGCTACGAGCATAATTCAACAATTTTTTAAGATCTTTCATCAAACCTTTATTAGTTATTCTATTTGTTTGCTCATCATCGGTTATTGGGTAAACCAATACCACTAACCCCATATGATCTACCAAATATAAAGCGTCTTGTTTTAATTGATTATTGTTATAGACATAATTTTTAAAGCCTTCCTCAGTGACTTCTTCTTTGCCTAATAAAACTAAATCTACCTTGCCTTGATTTTTACCTAGGGCTAAGTGAACATTTTTTAATTCAGCTCTACGAGTGACACATTTATCATTACATTGCCTTGATGAGACATAGACAATAGACCAAGCCTTCGGTTCTATTTCAGCCCAAGATTCTAACTTTATTTCTTGTGATAAAAACTCTCCTTGGTTAACTGTATTTGTTGGTATTAGCTCTAATTTTAATACCGTATATGCCAAGACTAATGGCACGATAAAACTGACGATGAAAATGATCATGGTTTTTTTATTTGTCATTTACTTCTCCTATAGAAACTTGACTACTTAGTGCTTTATTTATATTTTTTTGATTATTATTTTGACCACGTACTGCAAATATAAAAATACCCAAGGCGGCTACGCCTATAAGCAACCATTGCAAAGCATAGGCGTGATGTTTTTCAGGCGGCATTACAACACTTTGATAATGAGGCTGTGCGAGCGGATTTTTATCTATTGCATAAGCCATAAAATTAACTAATGGCTGACTGCTTTGCTCTGTTTGTAGTTTGATATCAATAAATTGAATTTGCTTTGGCCAACCTTTATTTGTGAGCTCTGCTTCATTTAAATAAAAACCTGCTAAGTCACCTTGTTTAAGCTGCACCTTGATGTCAATCTCTTGCTCGGGTAATTGCACTTTAGGTAATTGGTTGCGGCTTTTACCTTGTGGTATCCAGCCAAAATTGACAAGCAATGCCTGTTGACTATTTAAAGGGTAAAAAATGGTGATCACATCATAACCAGGGCGGCCATTTAAGGTTCTATTATCTAATAACCAATATTTATGGGTATCTAGTGTGCCTGTTGTTTTTAATTGTAGGCCGGTTTTATTAAACTTTGCTGGTAAGCTATCAAGCTTAGCCCAGTCAAGCTCGCCTTTATTTTGCATCACATCTATATAGTCTAGCCTTTGTTGTTTATTTTCAGCTCGTTGCAATTGCCATACAGCTAAATAGAAACATGAAGATACTACCAATATCACCAAAATTAGTGATATAAATGAAAACTGATATTGTTTGTTTCTTAAACTAATCAACATAGACACTTCCGGAGAATAAGATGTTAGTTAAAATTATTATTGTTTTATTATTAGTTTTTATCGTATTTAATCTTTTTAAAGCGTTATTTGTTATGTTAAAAAATGACCCTAATGGTCCTTCTATCTCTCAGCTACTAGGTCGCAGGGTCATGTTTTCAGCTCTTGCTATGATATTTATGGTTATTGCTATTATGCTTGGTTGGATCACACCCAATTCAAGCCCGTTTTAGTTACGCGATTAAATTTCCGCCTACAATGTAGGCGGTATTTAGAATCAAATAACATATACAAACATAAATAAAATTAACCACACCACATCAACAAAATGCCAATACCAAGCCGCGGCTAAAAACATAAAATGATTTTTAGCACTAAAATGCCCTTTAAAGATTCTAAGCATCACGATAAACAACATGACAGTTCCTAACGTCACATGCATGCCATGGAACCCAGTCAGCATGTAAAAGGTATTGCCATATATACCTGATTCCAAAGTTAAACCTAAATCATTATATGCATGAATATACTCTTCAACTTGTAAGAACAAAAAACCGACGCCAAGCAATACAGTTAGCATCATAAATACTTTAAGTTGACCTCGTTTATTTTTCTCTAACGCGACATGGGCAAAGTGAATAGTAATTGATGAGGTTAATAGAATTAAGGTATTAATTAATGGCAGGCCTTGCCAGCTCATCGCCTGAGTTGTTTCTCCAGAAGGGGTTGTTAATAGTGGCCAAGCAGCTTCAAAGCCGTTCCATAATACTTCATTGGTCATTGCATTATTATCAGCACCGCCTAACCAAGGTATTGATAACATTCGGGCATAAAATAATGCTCCAAAAAAGGCAAAAAAGAACATGACTTCCGACAAAATAAACCAAGCCATTCCCTGCCTAAAAGAAATATCTAATTGCTTGGAGTATAAACCTGCCATAGATTCATCTATTACATTTTTAAACCACCCAAATAACATATAAAGGATCACTAAAACCCCGACTAATAATACATATTGGCCAGAGCTTGCTTCTTTCCCCATTTGCATTACGGTTAAACCAGCACCAACGGCTATAAAAAATAAGCCAACAGCACCCACAAATGGCCATGGACTTTGTGCTGGTACGTAATACTTTTCATATTGTTCTTTCATTTACTTGCTCCTTGGGTTGAACCCATTTGACCGCTTTTTGTTATATCAAATACGGTGTAGGACAAAGTTAATTCTTCAAATTCTAAAGGGAGTGCTGTGTCTATATAAAACATCAGAGCCAAATCAGCTTCCTCTCCAGGTGCTAATGCTTGTTGATCAAAACAAAAACACTCAATTTTATGCATATATTTAGCAGCAAGTCCCGGTGATACAGAAGGCACAGCTTGCATCAAGCGATTTTCATTACTCACATTTTTTGCTTTAAACACCACCTTACTCATAGCGCCAGGTTGTACTGAAATAATAGCTTGATCAGCAGATACCTTAAAAGGAGCTTGGTTTTGAATGTGAGTAATAAAACCCACATCAACTATACGACTTTTATCGATCATATCGCTCACTTTGGCTTGCTCTAAACTAGGCTTACCATTGAGTCCTGTGATATCGCAAAACACGTCATATAGCGGCACTAATGCAAAAGCAAAACCAAACATACCAATACAGGCAAAAGCTAATTTTCGGATTAATTTCTCCTGACTCGTCATTGTCTAATCCTTGATTTTTGGTGGTGTTTCAAAGGTATGATATGGTGCGGGAGAATCAATTTCCCACTCTAGCCCTTCAGCACCTTCCCATACCTTTGCAGGTACTTTATCGCCACCTTTAACGCACTTATAAACCACAGCCACAAATAGTAATTGTGATAAGCCAAATGCAAAACCACCGATGCTAATAATGGCGTTAAAATCAGCAAACTGCAGCGCATAATCTGGTACACGACGCGGCATTCCCGCTAAACCAACAAAGTGCATAGGGAAAAACAATACATTTACTGATACTAAAGAAAGCCAAAAATGCCATTTTGCTAGTGCAATATTAAACATATTGCCAGTCCATTTTGGCAGCCAATAATACACTCCTGCCATAATGGAGAATATTGCCCCCGTCACTAATACATAATGGAAATGTGCCACCACAAAATAGGTATCATGGTATTGAAAGTCGGCGGGCGTAATTGCCAACATTAACCCTGAAAACCCCCCTATAGTGAATAACACCACAAATGCAATCGCAAACAACATGGGCACTTCAAAAGTTAAAGAGCCTCGCCACATAGTTGCCACCCAGTTAAAGACTTTCACCCCAGTAGGAACCGAGATCAACATAGTGGTATACATGAAAAATAACTCACCCGCTAATGGCATGCCCGTTGTGAACATATGATGTGCCCAAACGATAAATGATAAAAATGCGATAGAGGCTGTGGCATATACCATAGATGCATAACCAAAGAGTTTTTTACGAGAAAACGCAGGGATAATTGAAGAGACGATACCAAATGCAGGTAAAATCATAATATAAACTTCAGGGTGACCAAAGAACCAAAATATATGCTGAAACATAACGGGGTCACCACCGCCCATGGCATTAAAGAAGCTAGTACCAAAATATTTATCGGTCAAAACCATAGTAACAACACCAGCAAGTACCGGCATAACTGCTATTAATAAAAATGCGGTTATTAGCCAAGTCCAAACAAATAATGGCAGCTTCATCCAAGTCATGCCCGGAGCACGCATATTCACTATGGTTACAATCACATTAATTGCGCCCATTATTGAACTTATACCCATTATATGCACTGCAAATACGAATAAAGCGGTATTATCATTACTATATGTTGTTGAAAGTGGTGCGTAAAAAGTCCAACCAAAAGCAGGGCCACCGCCTTCCATAAATAATGATCCAAGTAAAATAGCAAAAGCAAATGGTAAAATCCAAAAGCTCCAGTTATTCATTCTTGGTAGTGCCATATCTGGCGCACCTATCATTAAAGGTACCATCCAGTTGGCTAGACCAACAAAAGCAGGCATGACGGCACCAAACACCATAATAAGACCATGCACAGTTGTCATTTGATTAAAGAAGTGGGGATCGACTAATTGTAAACCAGGCTGAAATAACTCAGCCCGGATCACCATAGCCATGGTGCCACCCACTAAAAACATAACCAATGAAAAGATCAAATACATTGATCCTATATCTTTATGGTTTGTTGTATATAACCAACGTTTAAATCCTTTAGCAGGACCATGATGATCCTCTGCGTGCGCACCATCATGATCTGATATGATCGCTCCTTCATGCGCATTTGTTTGCTCTTGAGAATCTTTTTGATCTTGAGTAATTGAGTTCATTATTCATCACCCCCTAATCTGGTTTTAATTTGGCTAGGTTGTACTAAATCACCCGTATCATTACCCCAAGCATTACGCTCATAAGTTACAATTGCAGCTAACTGTTTTAAAGTAAGTTGTTTCGCAAATGCTTGCATTGCAGTCCCAGGCGTACCATGTAAAACCACATCGATATGTGCATTTACATCGCCTAAAGCGATTGGGCTTGCTTTTAATCCTGGGAATACACCTGGAATCCCTAACCCAGTAGGCTGATGACATGCTGCACAGCTAGACATATAAACCTGTTGACCTAAAGTCATTAATTCTTCTTTTGATAAAGTTTGAGATAATAAAGCTTGATCAGCTTGAGCTGCATTTTGTTTTTCTTGCTGACTTTCATTTAGCCAGGCATCAAACTCAGCTGGCGCTTTAGCAACAACAACAACTGGCATAAAGCCATGGTCTTTGCCACATAGCTCTGCACACTGACCCCTATATGTACCTGGGGTATTTACACGGGTCCAAGCTTCATTGATAAATCCGGGATTAGCATCTTTTTTTACTGCGAAATCAGGTACCCACCATGAGTGGATCACATCATCTGACGTCATTAAAAAGCGTACTTTTTTATCTGTTGGGATCACTAAAGGTTTATCTACTTCAAGTAAATAATGTTCTCCTTTAGTTTCTTTATTGGCTATTTGATCTTGTGAAGTAGACATAATGGAATAGAAATCCACGTCTCCCTTTTTACCTTCATAAGTCAGGTATTCATAGTGCCATTTCCACTGAGATCCGGTTATTTTTATAGTCAGATCTGCTTTTGAAGTATCTTCCATAGCAATCAATGTTTTAGTAGCTGGCACAGCCATACCTATTAATATAATAAAAGGAATTGCAGTCCATAATATTTCTATTTTTGTACTTTCATGAAATTGGGCTGGCTTTGCCCCTTTTGATTTTCTATGACGGAATATAGCCCAAAACATCAGGCCAAAGACAATTATACCTATCACACAACAAATCATAAAAATGATCATATGCAGTTGATAAACGTTTTCACTTATATCGGTTACTCCAGTTCTCATATTAAGCGAGCTATTTGCAAAACTTAATTGAGGGATAAGCAATATAAGCCACAAGGTAAAGCGCACGACACCCATGTGACATCTCCTTTTATGCTTAAAGCAAAGAAATGGTTAAAATATCAATCGAATAAAACCACCTCAGACCAGGTAATTAAATTAAACTTCAAATGCTTTTGCCATTTCACTATTATAATTGGTATTTATTTTGATATATTTTTTATTACCGCTTTAAATAAATTTTATTTTAAACAGCTCTATAACTAAATAGTCCATGATTGTTATTTGTTCAAGTTTTAACAAAAAAATAACATAGATATTTTTGATAAATTTGTTAAATCAGTAAGTTAATTAGAAAAATTCAAGAAGAGGGCTCTAGTCGAAAGCCATAAATATAAGGGGTACAGCCTAAAAAAAGCATATTAATTATTGCAAAACAGTGTTTAATTGATTTTTATTGGCATTAATTGTATTTGAAGAGTTTTTTTTGTAACAATATGATTTTAAAAATAATAAAAAACGCTAATATTCATTTATTAAATAATATTAGCGTTAATGAGTTTGTGTAATACCAATTCTATTAAGTTAGTGATCTAATATAAATTAGGATAAGTTTTCAAGAGCAAGGCGCTTGATTGAGCAATAGCTGGCTATTGGGATTGAAAGCAACGTAGCTATTGTATATTTAGACCATTAAGATTGTTCACATATTTATTGGAATTGGTATACATTTAATTAAATTTATATTACATCCAATCGGCTGTTCTTATAACACCAACTGCTAAACCTTCAATGTCAAAAGACTCACTTTCTAAATCAACTACAATATCAGAAAAGTCTTCGTTTTCAGGATGCAAAAGTACTTGGCTGCCCTTTTTTTCAAAGCGTTTAACGGTTACGTCATCGCCTACACGAGCAACGACAACCTGTCCATTATTTGCAACTTGGGTTTTATGAACCGCTAATAAATCGCCATCCATTATGCCGATATCTCGCATACTCATGCCATTTACGCGTAATAAAAAGTCTGCAGCAGGTTTAAATAATTCAGCTGAAACTTCGTAATGGCTTTCAACATGCTCTTGTGCAAGTATCGGTGAACCAGCAGCGACCTGGCCTATTAAAGGTAAACCAAGTTGCTCAGGTTGTTCGTCTTCAACTACGCGAATACCTCGGCTAGCACCCGGCACCATTTCAATAACACCTTTTTTAGCTAAAGCTTTTAAATGCTCTTCAGCTGCATTTGCACTACGAAACTCGAGAGATTGCGCTATTTCAGCCCTTGTAGGAGGCATACCGGTATCTTTGATAAATACCTTAATTAGTTCTAAAATTTGTGTTTGTCGTTTTGTTAACGGTCGCATACAACTGGGTTTCCATACAGTACATGTTACTGTGAGTATATACAGTTATTTTAAAATGGCAAACAAGTATTTAAAAGATATTTTACTCTTGATAAAGCTTAATGGTCTGTCCAGTTCTATAATAAATGTTGAATTACTGATATCCTTGCGCAAACTTTTTTCTTAGGTGGACCAATGGCGTTTTTTTCTTTTATAAATACAGGGTTTAACTTTCTAGCAAAGTTAACAAATAGCATTTTTGTAAAAAGCAAATTATTTCCTGAAGACCCTTGCTCACAATTAGGCCTTAAAACCAATTTGCCGACCTTTTACATTACAAGACTTAATTCTCAAAGCGATTTAGCTGCGTTAGGTCATCAATGTAAAAAGCTAGGTTTACCTAACCCAAGAAAAAATCAGATCTTAGGTGACTACTCGCTGCCAGGCTTAATCCCATTATCAAATCCGGCGCCTTTATTTGGCTCAAAAAGAAAAAAAACAAATGCGATAGAGCAAGGTGAAATAATATTTAAAGCTTTGCGAGAAAACCCAGAACAAACGGTGCAAATTATTCCAGTCACCATATTATGGGGCAGAGACCCAGGTAAAGAAAAGCCAGGTTTAGGTACTTTATTATCGCACTCGTTAAGTCCTAGCTGGCTAAGAAAGTTACTCGTTGTAATATTTTCTGGTAGAGATAACATGATTCGCTTTAGCCAAGCTGTTGATGCAAGAGAGTTACTCAATAAAAAACATGCTACCGATGATTTACCTCATAAATTAATTCGTGTTGCACGTGCACATTTTCAACGTCAAAAGCTTGCTGCAACAGGCCCTAAACTTCCTTCTAAAGATAAGCTATTTAGAGGCCTTTTAGCCTCAAAAAACATCAAAAAAGCCATTGCTGATGAAGCTAAAAGTAAGAATATCAGTAATGAAAAAGCACAAGAAAACGCTTTAAAGCAACTCAATGAAATTTCAGCCAATTATAACGATGCAGTGATACGCGTTTTTGCCAGAATATTAACTTGGTTATGGAACAAACTTTATAATGGCATTGACGTTAGAAATATTGAGCAAGTTAATGAATTATCACAAAAAGGTCACGAAATAATTTATGTCCCTTGCCATCGAAGTCATATGGATTATTTATTATTAACCCATGCGATCTATCAACAAGGGTTAGTACCACCACATATCGCAGCTGGTGTTAACCTTAACTTTTGGCCTGCAGGACCTATATTTAGACGATGTGGCGCCTTTTTTATTCGTCGTTCATTTAAAGGTAATAAACTTTATTCTAGTATTTTTAAAGAATACCTTTTCCAGTTATTTAACAAAGGTCATTCAGTTAAATTTTATACTGAAGGCGGTCGCAGTAGAACAGGCAGGTTACTAACACCTAAAACCGGCATGTTAGCTATGACGATACAAGCTATGCTTAGAGACTTAGATAGACCGGTTTCTATCGTGCCTGTTTATATAGGTTATGAGCATGTTATGGAAGTAAGCACTTACCTAAAAGAGCTTGCTGGTGACAATAAAAAGAACGAATCTGTATTTGGTATTTTTAAAGCCATTAAAAACCTTAAAAATTATGGCCGAGGTTATGTAAATTTTGCTGAACCTATCAATGTGAATCAATTTTTAAATGATAACCAACCTAATTGGCGAGATTCAATTAGCGATGATGATTCAATCAAACCGCAATGGTTAGGGAGCCAAGTAAGCGATTTATCACAAGAAATCATGGTGAACATTAATAACGCTGCGGCATTAAATTCTATCAATTTATTAGCTTTAATATTATTAAATAGCGATAAACATGCTTTAAGTAAACCTGAAGTGATTACTCAATTAAAGTTGTATTTAAACCTACAAGCTAATGCACCTTATACAGACAGAGTAACGCAACCTAATGAGGATGCACATGCGCTACTTGAGCATGCACTTAAATTAAACAAGCTCAACTTATTACAAGATTCATTTGGTGATATTGTTGCGATTAAAGATAAAGAAAAAGTCTTATTAAACTACTACAGAAACAACGTAATCCATTTGTTTTGTGTACCTAGCTTATTAGCGCGTTTTATTTTGCAACAACAAAAAACGGATATTCAAAGCTGTAAAGCGCTAGTAGAAAAACTCTATCCTTTATTTTCTGCTGAATGGTTCTTAAAACCACTCGCCGATGATTATGTTGCAACAATTTTAAATAATTTAAATGCGCAAGGATTAATTGAAGTCATTGGGAACGATATATCTCTTATTAGTGATTCTAGCAGTGCCTATTTTCAGTTAGATTTATTAAGCCGTATTATTGACTGCACTTTGCAAAGATACGCAGTTGTATTAGGTTTAATTCCAAAATCATCTGGCATTAGTCGTGCTAAATTAGAAATCAGTAGTCAAAACTTAGCGCAAAGGCTCAGTTTGTTACATGGCATTAAAACACCTGAATTCTTTGATAAAAAAGTTTTAAGTAGTTTTATTTTAGGCTTAAAAGAAAATGAATTATTAGAAGTTGATCATAATAATGATTTTCAATCGGGTACTAAATTATTTGCGTTTTATGATGCTGTTACACATTTACTTTCACCAAATGTTTTACAGTCAATAGAACTGACTACATCTCAACATAATGATAAGTGCATAGGCTAATTAAGTAACATTTGATAAATATAAAAATAGGGCTTATTAGCCCTCTTTTTTTATTTATATTTCAATATCAATTCTGATAGTTATCTTTGACGTATCAAGCCTTCCTGCATAGTTGACGCAATTAATACGCCATCCTGATTAAAAAACTGACCTCTTACTAACCCTCTACCACCACTCGCTGAAGGGCTATCAACTGCATATAAGATCCATTCATCCATTCTAAACTCTCTATGAAACCACATCGCATGATCTATAGTCGCAACTTGCATATTTGGCTGCATAAAAGACAATCCATGTGGTTGCAATGCGGTTGGTAAAAACTCAAAATCCGACGCATACGCTAATAAGTATTTATGAATGCGAGGATCATTTGGCATTTCACCATTCGCTTTAAACCACACATACCTATTTGCTAAAGTGACTTCTGGTTTAAATGGACTTTGAAAATTAACAGGCCTCATTTCAATCGGTTTATCACATAATACTTTGTCTCTTATTTTCTCAGGGATCAAATTGGCATTTTCGCGATAAAACTCTAATGATGAACGTAAATTTTCGGGTCCTGGTACATTAGGCATAGATGCTTGATGCGTTACTCCTAGCTCTTCATTATGAAATGAGACTGTCATATAAAATATCGGTTTACCATTTTGAATCGCTTTTACTTTTCGCGTGCTAAAGCTTTTACCATCTCTAATATTTTCGACATCATATACGATAGGTTTAGCGGCATCACCAGGGCGTAAAAAATAGGAATGAAGTGAATGTACCAACCTTTCTTCAACGATTGTTTCCTTTGCAGCTGATAAAGCCTGCCCCATTACTTGTCCGCCAAAAACAGCTTTAAAACCTAAATCTTGGCTATCACCGCGGTAAAGCCCTTCCTCTATGGTTTCTAAATCCAATAATGATAATAAATCATCTAATACTTGACTCATAACTTATACCTTAATTTTGATCTAAATATTGCTGAAATGCGATGTCTACTAAAGGTTTACTATATAAATAACCTTGACCGTATGGACAGCTTCGCGACTTCAAAAATATTGCTTGAGCTTGAGTTTCTACACCTTCAGCAATCACCTCTAATTGTAAGCTTTTAGCCATAGATAAAATACCTTCTATCAAGGCCCTACTTTCCTTATCTAATACGAGATCCATAACAAAGGACTTATCTATTTTCAAATAATTGATTGGAAATTTTTTCAAATAACTTAATGATGAGTAACCTGTACCAAAATCATCTATAGACAATGAAACCCCCAACGCTCTTAATTGTTCTAACTGGCTTAATGTTGATTCATCATCATTAACTAATAAGCTTTCCGTGATCTCTAATGTGAGTCTTGAGGCAGGCAATCCTGTTTCAAATAAAGTTTGTTTTACTAACTGAGTAATATCTTGTTTTTTAAATTGATAACTAGATAAATTGACGGAAATCGAAGGCGCGGTTTCCCGTCTAGTTGTAACCCAAGTCATAGCGACTTTACATGCTTCCTTTAATACCCACTCACCGATGGGGATTATTAAACCGACATCTTCAGCTAACGGAATAAACTCATCAGGTGAGATAAAGCCAAACTCGCTATTTTTCCAGCGTATCAGCGCTTCACAACTGGTAACTTCACCTGTTTCGAAATTAATAATAGGTTGAAAATTTAAAAACAATTCATTATTTTTTAGTGCATAGTGCAAGGCTTGCTCTAACGCTCTTCTACGCTGCGCATTAACATCCATTTCATGGGTAAAAAAGTAACTGGCATTACGCCCTTTTTCTTTCGCTTTATACATCGCACTGTCTGCATTTCTTAATAAAGTTTCCGTATCAGTGCCATTTTCAGGGTAAATTGTTATACCAATACTTGCTGATATGAAAGCATTTTTACCTTCTAAGTCATATGGTTGAGATAAGGAAGCTAAAAGCTTATTAACAACAGCTTCGACACTATGTAATTCATCTATATCAGGTAATACTAAAGCAAATTCATCACCGCTCAACCTTGCCACTGTATCGGATTTTCTGAGGTTTTTATTAATTCGATTTCCAGCTTCAATTAATAATAAATCACCAGCAGCATGACCAAAGGTATCATTTACATATTTAAATCTATCTAAGTCGATAAAAAGTAAAGCCACCAGCTTATTTTTTCTTTTGGCTCGTTCAATACTGCGATAAAAATGCTCGATAAATAAACCTCTATTTGCAAGTCCTGTTAAAGAATCAAAATTAGCTTGCTTCCAGATACGTTGCTCATCCGCTTTTCTTTGCGTGATATCGCTAAATAAAAAAACATATCCTTCAACGCGATTATTAGGGTCTTTCATCGTTGATATAGCTAACCATTGTAAGTATTTTTCGCCATTTTTTTGCTCGCTACAAAGTTCTCCTTGCCAACTTCCTTGATTCTTTAATATGGTAAAAATATTTTTTAAATAGCTTTTATCTTCCGAGATAAATTTAAATTGAGTTAAATTTTGATTAATCACCTCACTTGCCAAATAGCCTGTTATATCACTAAAAGCACTATTCACTTTTATAATTTCATTGTGTGTATTAGTGATCATCACAGCTTCATTTGCAGTTTCAAATACACCTGCAGCAAGTCTTAATTCTTTTTCATTTTGTATCAGTGTTTTTCTAGATGAATTAACATGCCGTAATGCAATTATGAGCACCACAATTAAAGATAATAGAAATATTGTAGCAGCGCAAAAAATTAAAATTAGGAGCTCATTTTGATTTTTAATTTCTGTAGTTTGTACTTCAACCATTTTTTCAAGCTGAGTTTGATAATGCCACAGATCGGTTTCTAATCCTCTTTCTTTAGAAATATCTCTGATAATAGAATAAAGTAAAGTTTTACCATCAAAATTGAGTGGAACAGAATACACTTCAACGGTTTTAATTTCTAAATTTGCTAATCTATGCCTGAATATAAAAAAATTACGTCCTTCTTTTTCCGCTAGTAACCTTTCATCAGAAACTTGCTTTGCAGTCAGGGTATTTATTTGTTGAATAGACATTGATTGTAATTGTTTTTGACTATAGCCATAAAACTGCACAGCCGCGTTATTAGCATGTCTAATATCTCCATTTCTGGGATCAATTAAAAGCATAATTGAGTTATGTTTATTGAAGAAGTCCCAAAATGAAGGCGTAGCCACAGCCTGAAAAGGCATAAGAAGAATCAATAATGAACACAGAACAATCGAAAATAAATGCTTCATAAATAATATATAAACCTAATAATAAAAATATAGAACTGAAGTGTTATGTCTAAATAACTTCACAAATCACAAAGGAAGCTCTCTTCTCATTAACGTTTGTTTTAGAACAATTGTTGACTCAATACTTGATACATACTTTAAACTACCTAAGGATTTTTTAACAAACACTTCGTAACTATGCAAATTTGACGCGACTATCTTTAAAATATAATCATGGGCACCAGTGACAATTGAACATTCAATTACTTCATTAAATTCAAGTATGGCACATTCAAACCCTTGAGCATAAACATCTGAACTTTCGGCTAATTTAACGGCAGCATAAACCAATACATCTAAACCAACAGATTGTGGATTTAATTGGGCACCATAACCAGTGATCACTCCTGTTTTTTCTAATTTACGAATTCGCCTTAGACATGGAGTATCGGACAAACCGATTTTTTCACCAAGCTGTGAAATCGCAATACGCCCTTTTTTTTGTAAAATACGCAAAATACTTAAATCTGTTTTATCTAAATCAGCTTTCATTTTTATTCTTAGTGGATTTCGATAATTAATATAATATTTATACCTTATTTCACTCTTTTTAAGCAAAATAAAAGTGATTTTTAATGAAATGCTATTTTGTAGACATGCTATCTTTTAATAAGTCACCGCTTATAAAAAAGAGTCTAATATGACCAATAATACACAAGCTTTTGATAACTGGATTAGAACACGATTTGTTACTTTAAATTCCGCACTAGAATCGCAATATTGGCAGCAACAAGATAAAGCGAATATTGAAGGTATAGGAAAAAGTGAAAAAAATGCATTGGAGCAAGAAGGCAAAGCTTTAATAAAAACCCTTTTAGAAGAAGGCAATACCGATGAAGGTTTTGATAATGCTTTTGATTTATTAGGTAACGTTGGTTTATATATGGCTGCATGTCGCCGTCATGAAATAACAGAACCAAGTAGAGAGCGAAGCTCCCCATTAATAGAAGCATCAGCTTTAGCGATGCATATAGGTGCATCAATTGGAGTCACACCTAGATTTGCAACCGCGCACTTAACAACTCACAATAAATCTATTAATGGCATTTATAAACGCTTTACCGACCTACCCTGTGAAAAACTGTTTGTTGATTACAATACCAAATCTATTTTAGCCTACAAACGTGCATCCGATGCCTTACTAAAAATTCAACCTTTGGGCATTTCTCATCCTATGACTTTTGATTTATTAAACGTAACAAAAACAGCGCTGCAAGACGTTATTAATTCAAATAAAACATTATTCAATAAACTTGATACAGAAGAGTTTTTTTATCAAGTGAGGCCATATTACAAACCTTACCGTGTCGGCTCTCAAGTATATCGAGGCGCTAACGCAGGTGATTTTGCAGGTATAAATGTAATAGATATGTCATTAGGTTTATGTTTTGCCAATGATCCTGATTACTCACAAATGTTAGTAGATAAGTTTTTATATATGATGCCAGAAGATCAGCGTATTTTACGTGATTGTATGTGTAAAACGAGTTTAATGGATGATTTTTTAGCGCAATCACAACATCATCAAGCAAGTTGGTATCAAGAGAACCTTAAACTATTCTTAAAAGTATGTGATAGACATGGACAAACAGCGATTCAACATCATGATCAATTGGTTAATAAGTACATTTCCAACCCCGCTATCACTATGGAGCAGCAACATATGGATAAGGTGACCGCCAGCGGACCTCCGTTAGCTGAACTGCTTAATACCTTAGAAAATTTACGCGATAAACGCGCAGCCTTTAACCGCACAGATATAAGAACCTGTTATGCAGATATTCAAAGGCTTAAAGCAACTTTAAATACGGTATAGGCTAAATCATGAATTTTAAAAATGACTTTATACTCAGTAATACTAATTACTTGCTCAATCACTCGGTTGGCCGCCCTTTAGTAACAGCACAAAGTGCTTTTCAAGATGCTTTTTTAGATCCTTGGCAAAATAGTGGCCGTGAACCTTGGGGTGCATGGCTAACAATTATTGACAACTTTCGTAACGCTTTAGGAAAAATGTTTAATGCGCCAATGACTGAATTTTGCCCGCAAGTAAACCTCTCTAGCGCTTTAACAAAAGTATTAATGTCACTAGAGGTATTACAAAAAAAATCTGTTGTTATTTTATTAAGCGAAAGCGACTTCCCTAGCATGGGTTTTGCTTTTAAAAAAACGTTACTTGAGCATTGTGAGCTCAGGTTTATAGCAAAAGAGTGCAATATAACCGATATAGATGTTTGGCAGGCTCATCTATCAGAAGATGTTGATTTAGCGTTTATTAGTCATGCATATTCCAATACAGGAGAGCAAGCTCCTCTAGATGACATATTATCACGGTGTCAAAATTTAAATATATTAACAATTCTAGATATTGCACAATCAGCGGGTATTCTCCCATTAGATTTACAAAAACAAAGACCCGATTTTATGCTTGGCTCTAGCGTCAAGTGGTTATGTGGTGGTCCTGGCGCAGCCTATTTATGGGTTAACCCAAAACGTTTAGAAGAGTGCAAACCTAAAGATGTTGGTTGGTTTTCTCATGAGAATCCGTTTGAATTTGATATTCATCACTTTGATTACCACAATAGTGCATTAAAATTTTGGGGCGGCACCCCCTCTATTACACCATTTGCAATTGCAACTCATAGCATTGAGTATTTTTCAGATATAGGAGCTTTAACATCACGAGAACATAATCAAAAATTGATAGATCTTGTAGCAAAGGAGTTTGATAGCGAATTTGTATCACCAAAAGATCAGAGTAAGCGCAGTGGTACGCTCATTTTAGACTTTAAAGATAGACAAGAAAGCATTCTGCTTGCACTGCACAATAACAATATTAGTGTCGATAGTAGAAGTTTAGGAATTCGTATTTCACCCCATATTTATAATGATGAAAATGATATTGAGCAGCTTATAACAACAATAAAAAATGCCATTTAAGCGCTAATTGAAAACCAAAAAAGCCAGGATAACCTGGCCTTTGGGGAAACTTGATATATTTATATTTAGAAGCTTACAGTTACTTCATTAGAACATGCGCTTGAAGCATCACAAATCTTATAAATGAATTGTGAACCTTCAACACGGCGTTCTCTATCTCGATAAATACCGTTATTTGCTACAGTCGCAATTTTTTCACCATTACGGTAAACATCAACCATCTCAGCAGGGCTTCCTTGGTAAGTAATATCAACACGTAAGTTGCCTAAACGAGACTTATAAGCGCGTTTAACTGCTAACTCAATATCTACATCAGAAACAACAACTGACATTGTTTTACTATCACTCATGCCTTCAGCATCAGTAGTTGTCAGTGTCACATCATATGTACCCGCTTGTGCGTATGTATGCATTGGATTTTGCTCTGTTGATGTATTTGCATCACCAAAATTCCAACTCCAGCTTACAATGTCATTATTTACATCATAACTGGTATCTGTAAAGCTAACGCTCAAGTAGTTAACTGCCGCATCAAAATCAGCTTTTGGTGCTGCTGGGCCAACTTCACCTAAAGCAGAAAAAGACACTGACCAATTATTTAAACTACCCGTATCTTCTGCATAAGTATCAACAATATGTAATGTCCAATCACCTAATGTCGATTCACCATTAAACGCCGAAGAAGTGAAACTTTGATTAATATCATCTGCACTTCCGCCCGCTTTATTGTGTAATGTTGCAGTTGTACCAGCTGGCGAAGTTAAAGTAACAACTAAATCAGCTATGTATGTATGGCTAATGTTTAAGTATGTACTTGAGTCAAATATCGTTAAATCATCTGCAATTGTTAATACAGATGACACACCTTCAGGTGCATTATCTGGGATCGCAGCAGGTGTATCATTTGTATAAGTGAAATCATTTAAACCTTGAGGGTTAACATATAAACCTAATGTTTTAGATTTTACTAACTCACCACTGGTTGCAGTCACTTCAAACTCATAAGCACCCCATTGTGTATCAGCTGAAGTTGGTACTGTTACTTGGAAACTTTCGCCTGGGCTCACTGTTGTTGAAGAAAGCACAGCACCTTCTAAATTACCAGTCAGCGCTAATGAGACAACACCTTCCCACTCTGCAATTGAACCAACATCAAACGTATAAGTTGCTGTTTCACCAGCCGTTAAATTAACGTTAGCTGGCGTTACTGATAACTTAAATCCAGGAGTCGGATCAGCATCTAATAATGCTGTATGAACATTCAAACGTTTACCAGAAACAGTCTTACCTGTTAAAGCACTATTATCATCACCGCTATTCATTAATAATGATTTAAGCTCATTCGTTGTTAAATCTGGATTAACTGATAGTACAAGTGCAGCAGCACCAGCAACATGAGGTGTTGCCATAGATGTACCAGAGAAAGAATCATAACCGCCGCCTGGCACAGTTGATAAAATAGCAGAACCAGGTGCACCCATATCAACTGTTGTTAAACCCCATTGAGAAAAACCAGACATAGAATCGCTAGAAGTAGTACTTGCTACCGCTAAAATGCTTTCATGAGAATAACCTGATGGGTATGAATCATTTACGTCATTATCGACAGCACTATTACCTGCAGCTGCTACAAATAAGATATCTGCTTGCTCAGATGCGGTAATTGCATCAGATAAAGCTTGACTAAAACCACCACCGCCCCAACTATTATTTAGTACGCGAAGGTTTACACCACTATTTTTTAAATCAACCATATAGTCGATACATTTAATAGCATCTGATGAAGAACCAGAGCCAGAAGCATCTAAGAACTTACAACCTGTGATTGCAACTTCATGGTTAACACCTACAACACCTAAGCCATTATTACCTGATGCACCAATTGTTCCAGCGACATGTGTACCATGGCCATTATCATCCATAGGATCACCTGCATTTGTGATCGCATTAATACCATGTACATCATCTACATAGCCATTACCATCATTATCAATGCCGTCACCCGCAATCTCGCCAGGATTAACCCATGCATTAGCAATTAAATCAGGGTGAGTATGATCAACACCAGTATCGATCACACCTACAACAATGCTGCTATCGCCTGTAGAGATATCCCATGCTTCTGGGGCATCAATATCGGCATCATCTACACCACCAGTTTGTCCAGTATTATGCATACCCCATAACTCTGAAAAGCTGCTATCGTCAGGCATAACATTAGCTTTAACAATGTAATCAGGCTCTGCGTATAGTACTGCAGGATCTTTACGAACTTTAGCTAGTGCATCTTTAACAGACATTTTATCTAGCTCATAGTTAGCCATACGACCATTTAAAATATTACTGTATTTATCATCAACTTCATCATTATTGATGTCTGAAATTTTAGCTAATACTAAATTTCTTACAGCTCGGCGATTAGATGCTGTCGCTTCTTTTTTATAAACAACGATTAAAGAATCATGTTTGTATGCGTCTTGATTTGATGCACTGATCTCAACAGAAGCGTTTGCTAATGCAGGAATTAACGCTAAAGTTAGCGCTGATAATTTATATTTCATGTTTAAATCCATAATAATATTGTCCAGTTAACGGACTATTAAACAGATCCTTCATATTAAAACTTACAAACTTAAATATATGGAATTGAGCAACCCTTACACTTTAACCATATTCGAGTTTACAAATCTAGACTAAAAACTAAAAACACAACTTTTCTGGTATAAAATAATTTCTCAGTCGTTATTTTTTAGCACTTTTTTAGTACCAAATATCCAAGTAAATTCAAAATACAAATATCACCCTTTTTTATGACAATAATATCCCCCTTCAATTTATAATAATATAAGTCATTAATATTATTCAAAAAAATACAAATACAAAATTTAGGTGATATTCAAAATGAATATAAGATATTAAAGTTTTTAGCGAACTGAAGTACTTGATGGTAAGAAAAATGAAACTAATAAGTAAAAATAATAACAATCGTAAAATACATTATAAGCAATCTAATATCGCTTTAATTACGGCACCTTTACTTCTTATAAATTCATTTTTTTGTCATGCAAATGACCTTATGTCTGGTACTGATTTACAAGACTCTCCTTTGTCATTAAGCCTTACAACTAGCTTAGCAGTCACGATTAATAACAGTGTTCAACATTTGGCTATTAATCAATATGGAATAAAAAACAAAGTAATGGTTAACCAAACGGCGGATATGGTTAACGACATAAACATTATTCAAAACGGTATGCACAATAAGGCTAACGTAGTCCAAACGGGCGCTGATAATACAGTCAACCTCTTGCAACAAGGTGACGGTAATTTAGTAGATGTTATCCAAGAAGGTGACGCCAATATCGCCAACATAAAACAAACAGGTGAACAAAATTTTATCGTTCATCAAATTGGCAATGAAATGCTAGTCAATATTACACAATATTAAAACTAGAACGGAGAATACGGTGAAATTACAAAAATCAATTATAACAGCTGCTGTACTTGTAGCATTAAGTGCTAGTCATTCAGCAAACGCTGCAGAAAAAGAAACAAAAAGCGCAGCAAATCCAATCAATACTCAATTAATGGCAAATGCAGCTGGTAATGTTATTGTTTTATCGCAAACATCTGAAACAGGTGCAGTTTTTGGAAATGAGGTCGCCTTGCTCCAAGAAGGTGATCTAAACGGAATTAGTGCAACGATTAATGGTGAAAACAATACAACTGACGTAAAGCAAATTGGTTCAGATAATATTGCAATTAGTACATCTCTTGGTAAAAGCAATACTCAAATAATTAACCAAGAAGGTATTAATAATCAATTAGAAACAACAGTTGATGGTAGTGAAAATACACTAAACTTAACGCAAGCAGGCGAAGGCTACTTAGGTTTAGGTAATAAATCTATCAATACAGTAACTGGTAATGATAACAATATAACAATGGATCAAGGTGATGGTGGTCATTGGTCATATAATAGCAATCTAAATGGTAATGCTAATACAATTGAAACAACACAATCAGGCCAATGGAATGAAACCTATTTAGATAGTGTTGCTGGCGATGATAATACGATTGAAGTTGAGCAAGACGGATATTGGAATGTCACTCAAGTGACAGATCTTCAAGGCAATACAAATGAGTTAGATTTTGTACAAGATGGCGACCGCAACCGAATTACGATTGCTGAAGTAACTGGTGATGAAAACGAAATCGAAATTGATCAAGACGGTAATTACAATGAAGTTACATCTAATATCTTCACTGGCACCGACAATGAAGTTTCTGTAAATCAAACTGGTGATGATAATGGCGCAACATTTGATGTAATAGGTGATGAAAATAACTTTAGCTTCACACAAGCTGGCACGGAAAATACGGCATATATTGGTGGTTTAGGTATAGATAATACCTTTGCAATTACCCAAGCAGGTGATTTAAATGAAGGTCATATTGTTAACTTTAACGGCGATAACAATGACATTGATGTCATTCAAGCTGGCAATGAAAATACAGCTATCGTTCAAGCATCAGCAGACAACAATGCATTAACAGCTGACAACAACGATATCACTGTCAATCAAGCTGGTGATATGAATGATGCAGTCATTAATATGAGCACAATTTTAGACAGTAATGATAATACGGTTAACATTGCACAAGATGGCGATTTAAACGCATTAGATATTTTAGTCGAAGGCAGTGGCCATAGTATTGATATTGCACAAGCTGGCGATGAAAACTTAGTAATCGGTAGCAATGGTGATGCAATGTTAATTGGCGGCGCAGATGTCACATTAAACATTAGCCAAACAGGGTTAGGTAATGTGGTTGAAGGTTCAATCATCAGTGCTTCAGGTAGTGTTTCTATTACGCAAGTTGGTGATTGGAATAGCGCTACAATTACACAACAATAAACTTTAAAAGTTAATAGAGGGGAGCAATCCCCTTTATATAATTATGCTGTATAAATTATTAATATTAATATTCCTAAGCACCCCCTTGTCACTGCTTTCTAATGAAGTCGAAATTGGCGGTTTACTATTAGACAATACAAGAAGTCGACAAGGCTATGAATTTTTTACGGCTTTTAGTCAATTATGGCAAGATATTCCTAATACTAATGGTCATGTAGTCACTATAAAAGAAATCGTCATTCCACGTTCAGGCACGCGCTTAAGTGTGACTTTAAATAATAAAAATGTATATGTTACCCACCTTGGCAGACGACAAAGTCCAATAAAAGATCGCGTAGAACAGGCGGTATTAATTTTAATAGAAGCAATGGCACAATCCCAATTAGGTCAAAGTAACCCTGACTTAGCAACGAATGGATGGTAGTAATGAAAGAATTCATTATCAATCAGGTATATTTAGCATTATTCATAATATTTATTTTAATTTCAGTTCCCTCAAAGGCATCTGAATTAGTTTACAAACCAATCAACCCCAGTTTTGGTGGTAACCCTCTTAATGGCAGCTTTTTATTAGGAAAAGCAAGTGCACAAAATAAACACAAAGCACCTGTAGCCAAAAAGTCATACGCTGAAAAATTTCAAGAGTCTCTTGAGCGTGCTTATATCAGTAAAATGGTAAGAGAAATTACAGATCTTGCATTTGGCGAAGAGAGTGATAGTAGTTTATTTGGAGAAGATTCTATTTTTAGTAGTGGTGATTATGAAATTTTAGTACTGACAAGTAATACCGATGCTATAACTGTACAAATCACAAATACAGTAACGGGTGAAGTGACAGTTATCGAAATACCTAAGTATGGGGAATAAAAATGAAAACAATCATACTATCACTTACTTTAATATTATCTGGCTGCAGTAGTTTAAGTAATCTTGTACCACCAGACATAACGACAGCAATAAAAATTGAAGAATCGGAAACTTTTAAAGAACTGAAGTCTTTACCTAAACCTAAAGGCGCAATTCCTGTATCAGTATATGCGTTTAGAGATCAAACAGGTCAATATAAACCGCAAGCAAATGTAAGTTCATTTTCAACAGCAGTAACACAAGGCGCCACCTCTATTTTGATGCAAGCCCTCAGTGACTCTGATTGGTTTTTACCCGTTGAAAGAGAAGGTTTACAAAATATTTTAACTGAGCGAAAAATTACTAGGGCTTCAAATAAAAATAATAAACAAGTTGAATTACCGCCTCTGACGACAGCAAAAATCTTATTAGAAGGCGGAATTATAAGCTATGATTCAAACACTAAAACGGGCGGATTTGGTGCAGAATATTTTGGCATAGGTGCTTCTGAGTTATATAGAGAAGATATCATCTCAGTATATATGCGTGCTATTGACGTCAGAACAGGGCAAGTGCTTGTTTCTGTATCAACCAGCAAGACAGTATTGAGCACTGAAGCAAGAGCTGGATTCTTTCGTTATGTCAGCTTTAAACGTTTAGCTGAAGCGGAGGCAGGCTATACTAGCAACGAACCGATGCATATCTGTGTAAAACAAGCATTAGAAAAAGCAATTACAGAGTTAGTTAAAAAAGGATTAGATAAGCGTGTATGGAAAGCACAAGATACTACAGTGTCATATTTACATCATAACCAATATAAATAAGCGAGATTAAAAGTAGCATTTAGTTGCTACTTTAAAATTTAATTAATGGCTGCATCTAAATGGCCTGATGATTGTAAAGACCAAGTAATTAATTCAATACGATTTCGTGATTTAGTCTTTCTAAAAATACTATAAATATGGGTTTTAACCGTATTTGTACTTATATTTAGTTGATCAGCTATTTCTTGATTTTGAGACCCTTTTGTCACTAATTTAATAATTGTATTTTCACGTTTAGTAAGCGTTGGAAATACAGATTTTCCTGTGATGCTATTGGAAGGTGATATTGAAGCTTTATTTGACTTTAGTAAATATGAAAAAGCATTATTCATTGATGAGCGTTTAAACCAACGTTCATTATTTTTAATTTGGTTTAACCCTCTTAATATAAGATCGGGTCTATCTGAAAGGTAAAAAATACCTTCAAAACCCGCTAACAATAAATTTTTTTCGCATAACTGGTCATTTTGGACATTAAATAAAACAATTTTTGACCTTTGTGCTAACTGTAAAATATCATCAGGTATTTTGTTGTTCCAATTACAATAAAATAAATCAATAAAATATATTCCATCAATTTTATTAAACTGATTATCAACACTCTTATTCTGTTTGAGGACCTTATTTGAACAGGTTGCTATTAAACCGATAAAGCTAGTTAAAGCTACCTTATGAGAGCTGCTATGCAGAGTCTCATCTGATGTAACAATATAAGCTGTATTTATTGTTGCTGTAGAGATCATAAGCTTCCTTTGTTAATTTGTCACTAACCTAATTGTAATCCAGTGATTACAAATGTACCCCTTATGGGTTTTAGTGTCTATACTTTAATTAAATCAATTTTTCGTATAAATCAGCGCACTCCCATAAAATAGATAATCAATTCAGCATTTAATAAAAAACAAAAATTACATTCATTCAAAAGCTCTCATTTAATAAATTCATCTAATTATTTTTAATTAAATAAACTTAAAATATATTCAGCTTTCATTAAACACAATTTGAGCGTACACTTGTACACTCAAATTGAAAAACTCTACTTTTAATTACTAAGTTTATTTGGAAAAATATGAACGTCATAGCAACTTATAGTATTAAAGAAGAAGTGGCTAACTCTGTTAGCCATGGAATAGGCGCACTAATCAGTGTAGCTGGATTAACTTTATTATTAATAAATGCGATTGAACAACAGAACATAACTAAGATCATTAGCTTTAGCATTTATGGTTCAAGCCTCATTATTTTGTTTTTAGCATCAACTTTGTACCATGCTTTTAGTGATGAAAAAGTGAAACAGGTATTTAAGCTATTAGATCATTGCGCTATATATTTATTAATAGCCGGCTCTTATACTCCGCTAATGTTAGTAACTTTAAATGGTGCACTTGGTTACGTCATGACAGCACTTATTTGGTTAATTTCACTGGCTGGAATCATTTTCAAAGTTAAATTTGGCAGTCGATTTAAATGGCTTTCTCTATCTACCTATTTAGGAATGGGGTTTATTTCTCTTGCTGTACTACCACAATTACAAAGTAACCTAGCTAGTGAAGGGATAACACTACTCGCATTAGGCGGCTTAATTTACTGCTTAGGTGTTATATTTTATGTGCAAAAGAAAATACCTTTTAATCATGCTATATGGCATTTATTTGTAATAGGAGGCGCAGCCTCTCATTTCTTTATGATCTATCACTATGTTTAAGTTTTTATAAACAAGTCCCCGAATTCAATTAAACATTATACCCATCAGATTAAATTTATTATCTAATAGGTGGGTGAAATATATTTCCCAAAAACAACTTCAAGAGAAGATGAAATCAATAGACTTTAAATCTCTTATCGCCAAAAAAACTAATTGTAGAATGCGTATTCGCTTGTTGGCTCTCTCACACATCAAAGATGGTGCAGATCGAACACAAGCCGCTATATATTAAAGCTCAGTCGTAAAGCTGTAAATAATTGGGCTAAAAAAGTCTATGCAAACGGACTTGATGGAATAAAAGAACAATCCCGAACAGAGCGGCCTTGCTATTTGACCACAGAGCAACTTACAAAATTCAAAGAATATGTAATACAAAATAGCATCAAGCCAAATGGTGGTCGCCTTATAGGTAAATCACTTGTCTATTATATTCAAGACGATTTTAAAAAATTCAAAACTGAAATGTTCCCTGAGGATCATGATAGAGCAAACATAGATATTTGCTTTCAAGACGAAGCAAGGTTTGGGCAACAGAATACAACGACAAGATTATGGGCTGAAAAAGGCTCACGGCCAAGGGCTGTGAAACAGCAACAATTTCAATATGCTAATCTTTTTGGTGCTATTTGTCCTGCGACTGGAGCAACAGAGGCAATAGTAACGCCAAAATGAACTAGCCAATAAATGCTTTAATGGTTATGAGGATATTGTTAATTCATGTTGCGATGTTTTGAATAGCTTCGTTAGTGATTTAGAACGAGTAAAATCAATGTGTATGAGAGACTGGATTAATTTGGGTGCTTAAATAATCTGATTGGTATTAAAGCATGGTACTTATGACGTTAACGAGTCTGTGGCCGCAACGGGTATATTCTCACGTATAGCAGGTGAAATTGTTGCCGACGATGAATTTGAATACATGGCAAAGCTTAACAATGCTATAACGGCTCAAAGAGTTATTTCGGAGCAATATATGCCGGAGCAAATAATGGTGGTAAGGGCACAATATTAAGTTGTTATGCGCGTTTGGAGGAATTGGTTATAGAAACCGATAGGTTCAAAAAGGCACGAAAGAGCCTAAAACGTAAATATCGTTCGTAGCGAATAGGAAAATGTAGAAGTAGCGAATTGCTGTTGTTTACAAAAATCAGAAATAGAAAGGCCACTGTTTTGTTGTTGGATAAAAAGTGACTGCCAATGCTTTATTTTTTGTTGATATTTCATAATTATCTCGAATAAATTGGATGAGATAATTTTGCTTAAAGCTGATTGAAATTGGCACGTGGGGTTAAATTAGCACTTACTTAGAAGAGCGGAGCCTGGCGATGCCAGCTAATACCAATTTCATTAAGTATTAAGTCACTTTAATCCACTCTCTTGAACACATTTTTCGAACCCTATCAGGGTTTGAAATGAATGTGTTCCATGCTTTTGATACTTGCTCTACTATATCTTGGTATCCCGTAAATATTCTGTTTGATAGGCAATGCTGACGGATCCAACTCCAGATCTGTTCTATAGGGTTTAATTCTGGTGAGTATGGCGGTAATTTTATTAACGTGACATTGTTAAAGGGCTGAACTGTATCGAAAGTATGCCAACCAGCGCCATCCATGATCACAACAGCGTGCCTCCCATACTCAGTTGCTTTAGATATTTGCTCCATATGTAATGTCATGACTTCTTTATTAACACAGGGGGTTACTAAGGCTTCCGTCTTTCCATTGTGAGGACATACTGCACCGAATAAGTATCCATATTCAAACTGTTGTTGTTTTACGGCTCTTGGCCTAGAGCCTCGCTCAGCCCAAACTCTTGTTGTTTGATTTTGCTGGCCAAATCGTGCCTCATCTTGAAACCATATATCCATATTTTCTGGCATCACATTAAAGGGGGTGTGAAGGATCGTTGACATACTGAACTTTTTTAAAAGCTTCTTGAGCTTCTTTTGATTGCTTAGGGTGTTTGGAGCGTGTTGTGATCCAGCTTAATTCAAGGCTATGTAATAAGCGGTATACACTGCCAAGTTGATAATTAACATTAAAATTATTGCTAATATAGGTTTGAATATCAGCAGCAATTAATCGTCCACCGTCACTGGACTTTGCATGCTGTAACACAAACGTTTTAACGTCTGCTTGCTGTTTTTCTGTCAGGTTAGCTGGACGACCTGAAATAGGTTTGTTGTCTAATCCCGCTAAGCCACTGTCTAAATAACTTGATACCCATTTATTGACACTACTTCTAGCTGTACTTAGTCGACGAGCAATATTAGCGCGATTTTCACCTTCAAAAAAGAGTGACACTGCAAGTAAGCGCATACGCTTTCTCGCGTTTGATTCTTTTCTCGATAGGGTGAGAAGTTGTTTTGATTTTTCTAAATTCAAGGCTGTTTTTAATGGTTATGGAAACAGCCTATATTAGATCAGAAATTTAATTGAATTGGTATAACACAATATTTATAAATTATATAAAACAAAAAAGCCGATACATATCTGTATCGGCTTTCTTATGATTATGAGAGTGGAGCCTGATGTATTGGCATCTTTAGACTGAATAATATTAGACGCTAAAACGCAAAAATCCCAACTCAATGAGTTGGGATTTTTACTGAAATTATGAGGGTAAGCCTGGCGATGCCAGCTAACACAATATTTTTAAATTATAAAAAGCAAAAAAGCCGATACATTTCTGTATCGGCTTTCTTTAATTAGGAGCCTGGCGATGTCCTACTTTCACATGGGAAACCCCACACTATCATCGGCGCTGTTTCGTTTCACTTCTGAGTTCGGCATGGGATCAGGTGGGTCCAAAACGCTATTGTCACCAAGCAAAATTTGTCTGGAACAATTTTTAACGCACTTTAGTGCGCCCCGCTAGGGTAAATTACATGGATGTAATTTATAAAATCATTCCTAATTCGCTTTGTTCTTGTTTTCTTTAATAAATTCAGTCTGCTGATACAGATATCGTAAAAGTATTCTACTTTAGTTAACACCAACTTCTTGCTTGTTTCTATCACACACAAAACCACTTTGGCGTTGTATGGTTAAGCCTCACGGGTAATTAGTACAAGTTAGCTCAAGGCCTCACAACCCTTACACACCTTGCCTATCAACGTTGTAGTCTCCAACGGCCCTTCAGAGTGCTTATAGCACTAGTGAGAAATCATCTCGAGGCCTGCTTCGCGCTTAGATGCTTTCAGCGCTTATCAGTTCCGAACGTAGCTACCGGGCAATGCCATTGGCATGACAACCCGAACACCAGCGGTTCGTTCACTCCGGTCCTCTCGTACTAGGAGCAACCCCTCTCAATTCTCAAACGCCCACGGCAGATAGGGACCGAACTGTCTCACGACGTTCTAAACCCAGCTCGCGTACCACTTTAAATGGCGAACAGCCATACCCTTGGGACCGACTTCAGCCCCAGGATGTGATGAGCCGACATCGAGGTGCCAAACACCGCCGTCGATATGAACTCTTGGGCGGTATCAGCCTGTTATCCCCGGAGTACCTTTTATCCGTTGAGCGATGGCCCTTCCATTCAGAACCACCGGATCACTATGACCTACTTTCGTACCTGCTCGACGTGTCTGTCTCGCAGTTAAGCTTGCTTCTACCATTACACTAACCGTACGATGTCCGACCGTACTTAGCAAACCTTCGTGCTCCTCCGTTACTCTTTGGGAGGAGACCGCCCCAGTCAAACTACCCACCAGGCACTGTCCGCAATCCCGCTTAGGGACCTACGTTAGAACATCAAAACTACAAGGGTGGTATTTCAAGGACGACTCCATAACATCTAGCGACGCTACTTCAAAGTCTCCCACCTATCCTACACATGTAGGTTCAATGTTCAGTGCCAAGCTGTAGTAAAGGTTCACGGGGTCTTTCCGTCTAGCCGCGGGTACACAGCATCTTCACTGCGATTTCAATTTCACTGAGTCTCGGGTGGAGACAGCGTGGCCATGGTTACACCATTCGTGCAGGTCGGAACTTACCCGACAAGGAATTTCGCTACCTTAGGACCGTTATAGTTACGGCCGCCGTTTACCGGGGCTTCGATCAAGAGCTTCTCCGAAGATAACCCCATCAATTAACCTTCCGGCACCGGGCAGGTGTCACACCGTATACGTCATCTTTCGATTTTGCACAGTGCTGTGTTTTTAATAAACAGTCCCAGCCACCTAGTTTCTGAGACCAACTTCAGCTCCACACGTAAAGCGCTTCACCTAATGTTGGCGTACCTTCTCCCGAAGTTACGGTACAATTTTGCCTAGTTCCTTCACCCGAGTTCTCTCAAGCGCCTTAGTATTCTCTACCTGACCACCTGTGTCGGTTTGGGGTACGATTCATTATAAACTGAAGCTTAGAGGCTTTTCCTGGAAGTATGGCACCAACAACTTCATCACCGTAGTGACTCGTCTCGTGTCTCAGCCTTAATGACAACCCGGATTTACCTAAGTCATCAGCCTACGCACTTTCACATGGACAACCAACGCCATGCTTGTTTAGCCTGCTCCGTCCCCCCTTCGCATTCATAATAAGTACGGGAATATTAACCCGTTTCCCATCGACTACGCCTTTCGGCCTCGCCTTAGGAGTCGACTCACCCTACCCTGATTAACATGGGATAGGAACCCTTGGTCTTCCGGCGTGGGGGTTTTTCACCCCCATTATCGTTACTCATGTCAGCATTCGCACTTCTGATACCTCCAGCATACCTCCCGGTACACCTTCAACGGCTTACAGAACGCTCCCCTACCCCGCATACAAAGTACGCAGGCGCATCTTCGGTGGTATGTTTAGCCCCGTTACATCTTCCGCGCAGACCGACTCGACCAGTGAGCTATTACGCTTTCTTTAAAGGGTGGCTGCTTCTAAGCCAACCTCCTGGCTGTCTGGGCCTTTCCACATCGTTTCCCACTTAACATACACTTTGGGACCTTAGATGGCGCTCTGGGTTGTTTCCCTCTTCACGACGGACGTTAGCACCCGCCGTGTGTCTCCCGGATATTACTTAACGGTATTCGGAGTTTGCATGGGGTTGGTAAGTCGGGATGACCCCCTAGCCCAAACAGTGCTCTACCCCCGTCAGTATTCATCCGAGGCTCTACCTAAATAGATTTCGGGGAGAACCAGCTATCTCCCGGTTTGATTAGCCTTTCACTCCTAGCCACAAGTCATCCCCTCACTTTTCAACGTAAGTGGGTTCGGTCCTCCAGTTGATGTTACTCAACCTTCAACCTGCCCATGGCTAGATCACCGGGTTTCGGGTCTATACCCTGCAACTAGTCGCCCAGTTAAGACTCGGTTTCCCTACGGCTCCCCTATTCGGTTAACCTCGCTACAAAATATAAGTCGCTGACCCATTATACAAAAGGTACGCAGTCACAAAGCAAAGCTTTGCTCCTACTGCTTGTACGTACACGGTTTCAGGTTCTATTTCACTCCCCTCACAGGGGTTCTTTTCGCCTTTCCCTCACGGTACTGGTTCACTATCGGTCAGTTGGGAGTATTTAGCCTTGGAGGATGGTCCCCCCATATTCAGTCAGGATATCACGTGTCCCGACCTACTCGATTTCACTTTATATAAGTTTTCGTATACAGGACTATCACCTTGTATCGTTGCACTTTCCAGAGCATTCTACTAACTACAATAAAGCTTAAGGGCTGTTTCGATTTCGCTCGCCGCTACTTTCGAAATCTCGGTTGATTTCTGTTCCTACGGGTACTTAGATGTTTCAGTTCTCCGCGTTCGCCTCGTTAACCTATGTATTCAGTTAACGATACCTATAAATAGGTGGGTTTCCCCATTCGGAAATCTAAGTCTCAAGTGCTTTTTACTAGCTCGACTTAGCTTATCGCAAGTTAATACGTCCTTCATCGCCTCCAACTGCCAAGGCATCCACCGTGTACGCTTATTCACTTAACCATACAACCCAAAATAGTTTTACAACTACAATGTGCTGTATTATTTCGTGACAGTTAACTTCGCCAGAAGTTAATGTTTTGAATACTAAAGTAGATGCCAATCATTAATTACTTATAAATAAGTAAACAATAAATTGGCATGAATGCATCACCATAACATGGCTATCATTCGTTTCTTTTACTTTTTGAAAACTCTTAATAAATGTTTAATAAACATTTATTAGAATTTTTATATCAGCTTTCCAAATTTTTAAAGAGCACATAAATAATTCATTCCAAAGAACAAACTATTTAATAATCATCTGTGTGGACACTGGCATGCAAACCAGTTCTTTCGTATAAGGAGGTGATCCAGCCCCAGGTTCCCCTAGGGCTACCTTGTTACGACTTCACCCCAGTCATGAATCACTCCGTGGTGACCGTCCTCTGCAAGCAGTTAGACTAGCCACTTCTGGAGCAACCCACTCCCATGGTGTGACGGGCGGTGTGTACAAGGCCCGGGAACGTATTCACCGCGGCATTCTGATCCGCGATTACTAGCGATTCCGACTTCATGGAGTCGAGTTGCAGACTCCAATCCGGACTACGACAGGCTTTAAGTGATTCGCTTACCCTCGCGAGCTCGCAGCACTCTGTACCTGCCATTGTAGCACGTGTGTAGCCCTACACGTAAGGGCCATGATGACTTGACGTCGTCCCCACCTTCCTCCGGTTTATCACCGGCAGTCTCCCTAGAGTTCTCAGCATTACCTGCTAGCAACTAAGGATAGGGGTTGCGCTCGTTGCGGGACTTAACCCAACATCTCACAACACGAGCTGACGACAGCCATGCAGCACCTGTCTCAGAGTTCCCGAAGGCACAAGTCTATCTCTAGTCTCTTCTCTGGATGTCAAGTGTAGGTAAGGTTCTTCGCGTTGCATCGAATTAAACCACATGCTCCACCGCTTGTGCGGGCCCCCGTCAATTCATTTGAGTTTTAACCTTGCGGCCGTACTCCCCAGGCGGTCTACTTAATGCGTTAGCTTTGGAAAAGTCATCCGAAGATTCCAGCTCCTAGTAGACATCGTTTACGGCGTGGACTACCGGGGTATCTAATCCCGTTTGCTCCCCACGCTTTCGTACATGAGCGTCAGTATTGACCCAGGTGGCTGCCTTCGCCATCGGTATTCCTTCAGATCTCTACGCATTTCACCGCTACACCTGAAATTCTACCACCCTCTATCATACTCTAGTCTGCCAGTTCGAAATGCAGTTCCCAGGTTGAGCCCGGGGCTTTCACATCTCGCTTAACAAACCGCCTGCGTACGCTTTACGCCCAGTAATTCCGATTAACGCTTGCACCCCTCGTATTACCGCGGCTGCTGGCACGAAGTTAGCCGGTGCTTCTTCTGCGAGTAACGTCACAGCTATAGTCTATTAAACTATAACCTTTCCTCCTCGCTGAAAGTGCTTTACAACCCTAGGGCCTTCTTCACACACGCGGCATGGCTGCATCAGGCTTGCGCCCATTGTGCAATATTCCCCACTGCTGCCTCCCGTAGGAGTCTGGACCGTGTCTCAGTTCCAGTGTGGCTGATCATCCTCTCAAACCAGCTAGGGATCGTCGCCTTGGTGAGCCTTTACCTCAACCAACTAGCTAATCCCACTTGGGCTAATCTTTAGGCGTGAGGCCCGAAGGTCCCCCACTTTGGTCCGTAGACATCATGCGGTATTAGCAGTCGTTTCCAACTGTTGTCCCCCACCTAAAGGCATATTCCCAAGCATTACTCACCCGTCCGCCGCTCGTCAGCAGATAGCAAGCTATCTCTGTTACCGCTCGACTTGCATGTGTTAGGCCTGCCGCCAGCGTTCAATCTGAGCCATGATCAAACTCTTCAATTAAAAAGTTTTTTGTCTTTGTCTATAAAATAGATGAGACAGCTCAATGAATTCTGTTTTTGATATTAAATTTAACAAAGTTAAACTTAACGTCGCATATGACTGTGTAGTCACTCGCTCTTTCCTAAAAGGATTAAGTGAACAGATTTTAATGAGACTCTAATTTTGTGTCACTTCGAAAAGTGACTTTAGAACTCAATCTGCAAGAGTGCCCACACAGATGATTACTTATTGTTAAAGAACGTTGCTTTGAAGCTGTGCTTCGAAGCGGAGGTGCATAATACACCTTAAAAATTTTGAGTCAATGGTTAATTTAAAATTAATTTTTTAACTTTAAATCTGATTCAAACTTTTTGGAGATAAATCTCCTTCCAACATCATTCGATATCGCTACATCCTTTTTAGAATGTTGCTTGCCGTCTGTGTCGGTGGAGGCGCAGTATAGGCATTTTTAAATTCTGCGCAAGTGTTTTTTAAAGATAAGTTGATATTACTTGCCGTTCGCTCATTATATATACAAAACGTCCTAAAATAGGACGTTTCTATTAAATAAAGTCAGTAAACTCGGCTTTATCTCTGTAAGAGATTTAGATTTAGTAACTATTTTACAAATATTTCCATTTCTTCGCCGATTTGCTTACGCATTTCCATTAATCGTATTGCAGTATCATGCTGCTTAATATCAGCTTCAGTTTCTGGGATCCATTTAGGTATTTCGATCTTTTGACCCGTTTCATCAACTGCCACCATAATTACAATACAATGTGTTGTAATACGTCTATTCAATGATTTTGGGTCGCAGGCTGTTACTTCTAATGCAATATGCATAGAAGAAGTACCTGTATAAATAACTTTAGCTTCAACTTCAACTAAACTACCGACATGTATAGGTGCCACAAATCGAATACCACCGGCATAAGCCGTAACACAGTAACGCCCACTCCAACCTGCAGAACATGCGTAAGCAGCTAAATCTATCCATTTCATTACTGCACCACCATGTACTTTGCCTCCAAAGTTAACATCTTGCGGCTCTGCTAAAAATCTCAATGTTATATCGCGCTGTGGTTTTTTCATGATTTGCTCTCAATAATGCTTAATGAATTAAGCTATTTTTCAACTATATAAACTATTATTTAATAATAGAACAAACTTAGTCAAAGCATAAAGCTATAAATCTGATATTATACAGGGTCAAAACGGCCTAAAAGTACAGCTTTGTACTCAAGGTCTATTATATACAGGTCATAACAGATCAATTATAGGAAAAACACCTTGAGTCAAACCACCTTTACATCCGTTAAGTTACAACCGGCCCTAATAGAGAACCTCTCTTCTCTGGGTTATAACAATATGACGCAAATTCAAGCCGAAAGTCTACCCCATGTTCTTGCGGGTAAAGATGTGATCGCACAAGGAAAAACTGGTTCAGGAAAAACCGCTGCTTTTGGTTTAGGTATATTAGAGAAATTAAGAGTTAAACAATTTAGAATTCAATCATTGGTACTTTGTCCTACTCGTGAATTAGCCGATCAAGTTGCTAAAGAAATTCGTAAATTAGCGCGTAGTATTCATAACATTAAAGTTTTAACTATTTGTGGTGGTATGCCTTTTGGTCCACAAGTTGGTTCTTTAGAGCATGGGGCTCATATTATTGTAGGAACGCCAGGTCGAATTGAAGATCACTTACATCGCGGCACATTAAATTTAGACAATGTGACGACTTTAGTACTTGATGAAGCTGATCGCATGTTAGAAATGGGTTTTGAATCTGCGATTGATGCAATAACAGATGCGACACCAGATAACCGCCAGACTTTATTATTCAGTGCTACATTCCCTGATTCTATCAAAACAGTATCTGAACATATCATGGTTGATCCTGTTATGGTGAAAGTTGCTTCTTCTGATAACAATACTAATATTCGTCAATATTTTTATAAAGTAGAAAATAATAAACAACGCTTAGTCGCACTTCGTTTATTACTTTTAAAGCACCGTCCAGAGAGCTGTGTTGTATTTTGTAATACAAAAGTTGAAACACAAAGAATTTCAGATGAACTTAATAACTTTGGTTTAAGCGCCTTAGCTTTAAACGGTGATTTAGAGCAAAGAGACAGGGACCAGACCTTAGTCCGCTTTACCAATAAAAGCGTATGTATATTAGTTGCAACTGATGTAGCAGCGCGTGGTCTAGATGTTGATTCACTTGATATGGTGATTAACTTTGAAGTCGTTCGTGATCCAGAAGTACATGTACATCGCATTGGTCGTACTGGCCGTGCAGGTAAAAAAGGCACAGCGCACTCTATTTTCATTGAAACAGAAACACATCGCTTTGAAAAAGTATCTGAGTATATGGATAAAGAGTTCGATCTTTCGGTATTGCCGCCATTTAGCATATTGGAAAAACCAGGTTATAAACCAGACATGGTGACATTGCAAATTGATGGCGGTAAAAAACAAAAAGTACGTCCTGGAGATATTTTAGGCGCATTGACAGGTAAAAACGGTATTGCTGGCAAACAAGTTGGCAAAATCAATATGTTTGATAACTGGGCATATGTTGCAGTACATAAAGATGCGTCAAAACCAGCCCTTGCAAAATTATCTGAAGGTAAATTAAAAGGTCGCTCATTTAGAGTTAGACGTGTTAGATAAAACACTTATCACCTTCAAAATAAACACATATTAAATACACAGAATTTAGGAAATAAAAGACATGGCACAAGAAAAGAAATTTGATTACAAAGTAATTCAAGATGGCGAAAAATGGCACGCAGAAATTACTCGTCGTGTTTCAGCGAGAAAAACAAGCGTTTCTAAGCGTAAAAAAGGTTTTGAATCTCAAGAAGCCGCTGAGCAATGGGGTAAAGAGCAATTAGAAGTATTCTTACAAAACTTACAAGAGCGTAATAAGCGTAAAGCTGAAAAGCGTGTTGTTCGTAATGAACTTGAAGCGCAAGCTATCGAGAAAGAAGAAGAATACAAAGCAAAGCGTTTAGCTGCACGCCTTGCTGCTGAAGAAGAAAGAGAAGAAGACCAAGAGTAATAGCTCTTCTTACTCAAAGGGTTGAAATACACACTGTATTTCAACCTATTCTTTTAAGTACCCTACTAATTTTATCCTTACCAATTTTTTAATAATTCATGGACTGCCTGCTTAGGTGTTTTCACTAGTTTTTTCACTAATGAAAATGGAATATCAGTTAAATCATAATCTAACCTTATATCTTCCAACATTGCTACCCAAAGCTTGGCTGTCATTTGCGAATCAAATAATGCTCGGTGAAAACCGCCATCAGCAGGAATATTTTTATATCTAATTAAATCTCCCAACTTATGTGTTGGTGCATCTTGATAAATCCGTCGCGCTAATAACATAGAGCAAGCAAACTCACCAGAATAACTTCGTGAAATTTGCTGTAATTCAGCATCTAAAAATCGTTTATCAAATGATGCGTTGTGGGCTATTAAATTTGAATCACCAATAAAATTGGCAAACTCATCCATTACTTCTGCACAAGAGGGCATGCCTTTTAGCATTTGATTACTAATACCGGTGTAATCTTCAATAAAACCAGTAATTTGAAAACCAGGATCCATTAATTGACTGAAAGAATCTGTTATCAGCCCATTTTCAATACGTACGGCACCAATTTCGATAGCGCGATCGCCCATATTGGGTGATAAACCTGTTGTTTCAAAATCGAGTATCACTAAAGAGCTAGCTGTATTTTTTAATGCCATATTTAATTTCTACCGGAGAGTTTCTTGCATTTTACGCTTATCCCACTACCTGAGCTAATTTATTGAATTAACATTTCCTTACGTTTACGTTTTGTTAACCTTAACTAAAGTGTGTAACTTAATCCTGTAAAAATATTGACACACATTGAAAAGGAAGCGAGAAATGAAATTTACCAGTATTTCTTTAGCACTTGCGCTCGCTATTGCAGGAAGTAGTACAGCTTACGCAGCTGATAAATAGAAAAAGAAGAAGAAGAAGAAGGCCAAATAGCACTGAAAGTTGATAAGCTATTTTTAAGTGAAGCTTTACATAAAGTATCACCTTGGGCGCGTTTAAATGATAAAAAACGTTTTAATTTAAGCAAACTTAACGATAAAAAATAACGTAGATGTTGTTGTAGATTATGTATTTAATAATAGTAACCCTAAGGTTTACGGCTCAAATGCAGTTACCGATCCCCGTTCAGTTTCAATCAAAATACAACATTCATTTGTAGAGCTACCTAAAAATAATTTTAAACCACGATTAGATGATGCGCGTATTGGTTATTTCACTCAACAATACGATCAAATGACATCAAGCGAATGGCCACCTTATCAAGATGTGATTAATCGTTGGGATTTAACGAAAAAAGATCCTTCAGCTGCATTATCTGAGCCTGTAAAACCAATTGTTTGGTGGATAGAAAATACAACGCCTCATGAATGGCGCAAAACAATTGAAGAAGCAGTGCTAGATTGGAATATTTCATTTGAGAAAGCAGGTTTTAAAAATGCGATTCAAGTAAAAGTGCAACCAGATGATGCTAAGTGGGATGCAGGTGATATAAATTACAATGTATTACGCTGGACTTCGTCTCCTCGCCCGTCATTTGGTGGTTACGGCCCATCATTAGCAAATCCACTTACCGGTGAAATATTGGGTGCCGACATCATGTTGGAATTCGTATTTATGAAAGATCACTGGTATATACGATAAGCTATATAGTCAAGGTGCTGCGAGCCTAACTGATATGACAGCGCAAATCGAGGGTCTAAACTGTAGTGCGGGTCATGACCTGCAGCAGGGCATGATGTTAGGTAAAACATTAGAAAATGGTTCATCTATCCAAGAAAAAGCATTATTGGATGAAGGCCTTCGCATGCTGATATTGCATGAAGTTGACCATACATTAGGGCTTAACCATAATATGAAAGCCTCTATCATGTGGGATGAAAAAGAAGTTCACGATAAATCACTTACAAAAGGCATTTTAACTGGTTCAGTGATGGATTACACGCCAGCAAATGTAGCTCCTGTAGGTGTAACTCAAAGCGATTACTTCCAAGTAAAACCTGAGCCATAAGATAACTGGGCTATTGAATACGGTTATTCAACGGCATTAGAAGATGAAACTGCTGATTTCAGCAAATGTGTTATACGGACAATACAAAAAACAAGCTGAAGTAATATCACACCAAGTAGGTGGCGTATATGTTGAGCGTAATTTTGTTGATAGCAAAGCTGCATCAAAACCTTATACGCCAGTACCAAAGGCTATACAAAAAGCGGCAATGAATGCATTAGCTAAATATGTATTACAACGTATTTCTGATACTGGTTTATATGGTAATGATTACAGCTTAACAAGCTTTATGAAAGATTTAACATCTTCAATATTTGTTGATGGAAAGTCAGTTAATTCGATGAGCCAAAACCTGCAAATTGAATATGTACAAAGGTTAATTAAAATCGCAAGCATAGGTAAAAATCAGCTTATGATAATTTAGCTAAAACATCTACGCTGTATCAATTACAAACTATTGCTGGTCAAGATGCTCCTTGGGGTGCTGATAATTCAACTAAAGCGCACAAAGCATATTTAAATCTCATCATCAAAAAAGCTTTAGAAGCTTAAACTT
This sequence comes from Pseudoalteromonas sp. '520P1 No. 423', assembly GCF_001269985.1. NCBI lineage: Bacteria > Pseudomonadati > Pseudomonadota > Gammaproteobacteria > Alteromonadales > Pseudoalteromonadaceae > Pseudoalteromonas > Pseudoalteromonas sp. '520P1 No. 423'. The sequence goes on from NZ_BBZB01000001.1 coordinate 323,055, forward strand.
TTAAAAGTTACAGAATTAAATGCACTTAATATAAGAATATTAAGTGCATTTTTTATTTTAGAGTTTTAAATTTAGCTGGGTATAAAGTTTCAATCGCTTTATTAATAGTCTCTAATGCTTCAGGGTTTTGAGCTAAATAACCTTTTGATAAATACATACCAAAAGGTCTCACTTTTTGAACTACAGTTTTATAATAGCTTCTTGAATGCCCTAGTTTATCTATTGCTTCTAAAAAAACAGCTTCAGATAAAAAAATTGCATCTAACCTTCCTTTACTGAGCATTTTCAAAAGTGTATCCGGCTCTAAAACACCTGATACAGATGCAAACTTATTTTTACTTAACCATTTATGCGTATTGGTATTTGATATAGTGCCTACATTAGCCAATTTAAATTTAGCCGAGTCAGGATCTAAATTTGATGTACGAAGCAAAAACCAACACCAAACATTTTGCATAACAGGCTTTGTAAATACCGCAATCTTATCTCTTTCGTCATTTTTTGAGGCTAGAAAAAAGCCATCAGAATAACCCGACTTAACCTCATATATTGCACGGTCATAATCTGTGGTGAGTTTAAAACTAAATGGAATTGCTGCCTTTTTTAATATTTTAGACACCCTAGAAACTCCCTCACCCGTTAATTCACCATTTTTTTGATACATATACGGGGGAAAGTTTGGCACAACAAACCTAACAGGCTCTACTGCATTAAGTATCGGACTAAAAAGTAAAAATGTGAAAATAATTCTAAAATTCATTAGCCTTAAATAAAGAGTTATTACATAGTATTGAAGTATAGTAAAAATGCTCTGTATTACCCAAAATATAATATGAAATAATTAAGGCAAACCATTAAATTAACATTTTAAATTTATTGGATTTAATAAAATATTTATATATCGGCTTTTTGATTTGTGTGATCATATTACCAATAGAAAAACACCAAGTTCCAGCTATCGCGTAAAACCAACCTAGCAAAACCTCTTTAGATAAATTGGTTTGCATAAAATCGCCAGCAAATAACAAACTAATACCCGTTAAACCAATTATCACTCCAAGCCAAAAATTATTGTTAGTTTTTGTGCCATAAAAAATTCGACCGTGAATCGCATTAAAAATAGGTGCAGTCGCCATAACAACAGCCGTTAAACCACTGGCAATATAAGATGTAGAGCTATAAAAAAATAAAAAGTTACAACAAAATAAACACGCCCCCTGAACAGCGAAAAACTTTTGGTCTGTTACTTTCACCGATTGCAGCTTATAAATGCTTTTCCGATAATAAATATCACTATCGCAGCAAATAAAAAGCGATATAAAATAGAAACTTCCATTGGCGTACTGCCTTGTTGCCACTTAATAGCAATCCAAGAAAACCCCCATACAAAAATCATTAATGCATATAAAAAAGCTGTCATTCCATTCCCCAATACATAATAAAAAAATATTATGAATCTATATGCCAAGCTTTTCTGTCACGATATTTTGAAAACTAACACAATATTGCGGTTATTATTTCCTGAACACTTGAGCCCTTTATGGTTAACAGTTACTGTTTATATATGAATGCGAATATCGAAAAGCCACTCAACAAAAAACCGATTAGTTTTGAGCTGTCAAAAAAAACCTGTGTTAGGCAAAAGTCTTTAACACATGGTTTAACTTGGGCGCATTAGCGTAATAAAGATGAACATTTATACTATGAGAATAATAATCAACATACGCTGAGCATGTATTTAACTGGCGGATATAATACCTTTCGAACTGATATTAAAGCCAATAAAGGCGCACCAGGTAAGTTTTGTTTAATGCCAAAAGGCGCAGATAGCCAATGGCAATTAGGCGATAGATAGGAGTTCATGCACTTATATTTTGATGATGCTTACATTAAAAGGTTAGCGCTGAGCGTACTTGATATCGACCCTAGAACAGTGCAACTACCTGAACTCACTTTTACCCAAGACTTAGGTTTAGAAGCTTTATTTCGCCACAATATGGCAGCAGCTAATTGGCATACCAATGATATGCAGTTGGCAATGGAACAAGTCACAGATACCATTTTAATTTCCATGTTACAAAACATGGGAAATACAAAATTAAAAAAACCTTTAAAAGGCGGATTATCTCCTAGGGTATGCACTCTTGTGTGTGATTACATTCATGCAAATTATCAAAGACAAATATACCTATCTGAATGGGCTGAATTAGCACAATTAAGTGAGTATCATTTTTGTAGAATGTTTAAAGAAAGCCTAGCGCAAACACCACAAGAATATTTAATGAAAGTAAGAATCCGCCATGTTAAAAATGCCCTACTACACTCAACACAAAATTTAGCTGACATTGCATTAGAAGTTGGTTTTTCAAATCAAAGCCATATAGGCCGTTACTTTAAAAAACTTATAGGAATTTCCCCGAGAGAATTTAGAAAACAAGCCTAACCAGCTGATATAAATAAAATAATGAATTCTTTACAAAAACATACAATTCTCTTCCCTACACTGGTATTAATTTCTATTCGCATCCGATAACATGGTTTAATAACCCCTAAAGTAGGGTCGTGACAACTCAATGTAAGGAGACATTTAATAAAATGAATCACTTTGTAAAGCTAGCTGGTTTATTATTTTTACCTAGCATTATTACCGGCTGTGGCGATAACCCCTCGACCAAATATCCAGAGCAAACAATATTCCAACATATAGATATCATAGCAACACAAGATAGTATTAAAGCTAAAAGTGAATACTATTCTAATGATGTCATTTACTTTTCCTCTGAAAATGAAAAACAGTTTTTGACAATAAACAGCGATAAAAAATTTGAACTAAATGTACAAAGGTCATCTTTAGCCGACTCCCATCATAATTTCACTACTTATATAGACAAGAGCCAATTAGAATCCCGCTTATTAAGTGGTGATCAGTTTGCAGTTATATTTGAGCGTTCAAACGGTAATACTTTAGAATCATCTGCTTCATTACCCGCTTTCATTCAATTTATTACCCCGATAGAAGCGCAACAAATTGACCATAGTTCTGAAGATTTGATAATTGAATGGGATTTAGCTTCTGCCAAGGAAAATGCCTTATATCTTCAAGGTGAATGTTTAGTAGACACTTATCCATACGATTTTAAGGATATATCAGGTCCTAATTTTGATATCACTCTAGGCCAAACAAGCTTAACGATTGCTGCAAATAGCTTACAAATCAATACTTGGTATGAGCAGGAGACTTGTGAAGTCACAGCACACTTTTTTAATGAGAGCACTGGCTTAGTTGATGAAAATTTTGCAGGCGGTACCTATAAAATAAGTAGCCACTCAACTCGCAAATTTACATTAACAAATTTACAGGCAGGTAATTAATCATGATAAATAAACTCCTTTTAATACCTCTAATATTTACCAGCACAATCACTTTAGCTGAAGAACATCCGCCCCGATGGTATGCAGGTATTACTGCAGGCTTTAACCATACAGATGACGATAATATCGGTGATCCGGATACAAAATATGGCATAAAAGGCGGCTATATTTTAAATCACTGGCTAGCCGTTGAATCAGAATTTATTTTACATAACAAGGAATCAAATCGTTTTTGTGATTCCGCTGAATTTTCTAATGAGTGTGTGACTTTAAAACAAGACTATAATTATGGTTTTATTGGGCTTCGTGCTACGAAACCTGTTGGCAATGTATTTGCTTTTACTGCGCGTTTAGGTGGCGCATTGGCTAATTATGACTCTAGTCTAACAGGGAGCGAAAGTAAGTTTAATGCCAGTAGTGCGCTAGGTATGTTATGGAATATAGGTCAAGATAGCCAACTTACTTTAGAGTTACAACAAGTCGATTATGCACTTGCTAATAAAACCCATGAAAATATTATTAGCCAGAATCTATCTTTCACGATGAAGTTTTAATGGGTGGTTATTAACTTATCTAAATCATAGCTCTGAAGTTGAGGAGTCTCTTTTATTAAAGGGACTTTTTTATTTCTATAGGCTGATAAATAATATTGTGTCGGCCAATTATGTGGCTTCATATTGTTATTTTTAACTCCTAGCTCTGTCACATCATAAGGTAAATTAATATTGCTACCAGGCACACCGTCCCGGGTATCAATATAACTATCACTAAAATCAGCACAAGTACCAAATTTATCTATACCGTAATTCCACCATACCCCGCATAAACTGACACAGGATCTAAATAGGTCGTTTGAATTTTAATATCTGAACTTTGCTCTTTTACTGCTTCACATAAACCTAAAGCAACAAAGCACCACAACTATGACCTATAACATGGATTGATTTAACTTTTGTTTCTTTGAGCAGCCTTTGCCCCAATTGATGACCTATTTTTTTTGCTTCAAACAGAACAGATAAATACATTATCGGAAAATTCAGACCAATTAAGGCTTAATTTATATTCTCAAAAGTATAATAACTAAAATATAAGATAACAAATTGCATAGCTAAGTGCACACTAACTCCCAGCCCAACATTTCTCTTTTTTCAATTCTTAAATACTCAGGTTATGTAAGCAACAAATAAAAGAGGAAATTTGCTGCTGTGAAGATAATTAAATTATATGTTTAACTAAACAACTAAAATTAATGGCTAAAAATATGTTCATTTAACTCAGTTAAAGCATCTAGCCATTTAGTAACGGTTTTTTCATCATGAGGTGCAGGTGATACACCTTTAACCAAGTCACCAGCAATTAAAGACTCAATAGCAATAGCAACAGTTAAAGACACTAAACGCGCCATAGCTGAACCATTTTCATTGCCCGCTTCATCTACACCATAACTACCATTAAATACTGTTTTTTCACCTGACGGATCTTTAACTTCAAGCTCAACAGATAATACTACACGGTCTGATTCGCCTTCGTCATATTGATGTTTAGTCCAAAGTTCGTCACTGATAGCTTGTAAACGTTTCATGCCCGCATCGCCAGTTAATGTATCAACTTCAGTGAATAAGTTTTCCCATGCTTGTGCCCAACCATTTAAACGTAACGTACCACGCACAAACTCTTGTACATTCCAATCATTTGCAAAGCCATATTGCGCTTGAAATGGGACTGAATCACGGTTTGGATAAGCCTGAAAAGTCTCTTTAGAACCATCAGCCAAAGTCACATCAAAGTCTGATAATGCTAACCAAGGTTTTTCTGTTTGTTTTATTTCGCCTTCACCTATCCACTGTGCTGGAGATTTCAGTGCTTTTAAAACACCCAGTGGTGACCAAGAAAATTTATATTTAAACTCATTGGCTACTTTTGGAAAACCACCACAATATGAGCGGAAATAGTGCTGATTATTTTTATCAAAGCTTTCAGATGCTTCATATTTAGCCACTAAAGCATGTGCTAATAAATGGTCAAGGCCTGGATCTAAACCAACTTCATTTACAAAACTTAAATCAGCTGCTTTCGCTTTTTCATCTAAAGCCTGCATTTCAGGCGATACATAACTACTCGATACAAAATGTGCTTTATGACCCAAACAAATTTCAGCTACTTGTACATGCATAGTTGCTGGCAACATAGATATAACAACATCACCCGCTTGTATTTCTTGCTCTAATGATGACAAATCTAGTTGTTTAACTGGAATATCAATCTTTAAACTTGTAACAGCTTGTTGTGCTTTTTCTAAAGTTCGATTCCATAACACTAATTTTTGTCCAGATAATGCAACTTTGCGTATACCTGGAAGTGATGATAGTCCTGCGCCTAACCAATGAACTGTGCTCATGTCATTCTCTTATATTTGATTAATTTTTTGATTAAATGTGTGATTAGCTCTTTGCCAAACACCTTGCTCTAAATTATCTAGTTGTAACAAATGAGGTAGTAATTGCTGACAAAAATCTTCGCTGCTTTCAACAGGTAATAATGAAGGTAAGTGATCAATCGCAATTAAATCTAACGGATTATCGCCTTCAACTAAACGCAATGTCGGATCTGAAAATGTTGTGCATGTATCGTAAATTGGTAGCGGATTATAATCACCATACGGATCACAACTCACATCACAAATAATTGATAATCTACGATTTGCTTGATGTAACATTTCAGTGGTTAAAAATGGTGGCAATGCAGCTTGAACAAATACACAGTTAACCACAACATCACATTCTAAGAGTTGAGGGAAAGGTCCGCCAACTTTAGTTTCTTCAATGTCCCACTCAATCACTTGAACACCAACACTTTTGGCCATTTCAACAGCGCCACGACCGCTTCGACCTTTTGCACCGATCACCAAAACTTTAACTGGTTTATCACTCAGCGCTAATAAAGATTTAATTTCATTCACTAATGTATCTTGATTTTTTGATGAAGCTAACTTTGGTAAAACTGGAGCCATTTGTTGTGAACGCCTTGCAAATGCCTTTAAAGCAACTGCCGCACCGGCAAAACCAGCCCAATAACCAAAAGCAGCTATTCGACGATTATTTTCATCAACCAAATACTCAAGATCAAATAATTGACCTTGTCCTTGAGTAAAACGTTGCAGCACTTCTTTCCAACCTTGCTGATTTTTATATACGTGAGCAAAGTGGATATGTTTATGCGCTAATGGCCATTTTTCTTCCGTTAGCTCTTTTAAACCAAGAATAATGGTATCAAGTGGTGCTTCGCGCCAACTATGTGCAGGCTGTATATCACACCCTATTTCTCTGTATGGTTTGCTTGATATAGCACTTTGCTCAGACTCTTCAACTGTTATTTTAAAACCAGCATCTAAAAGCTGCTTAGCTACATTTGGGGTAAGCGCAATACGCTCTTCTAATGGTTTTGTTTCAGCACGCAACCAAATATGTGCTTTACTCATATTTAACGACCTCAGATGACTGCTTTTCAACATTTTTGATTGAATAAGCAAAATGAACTTGAACAATTAGTGCTATTTATAGTACAAATGAAATATATTATCAATGATATAAATTATACGATATAGTAAATATTAAGATTTAGTCGTCAAAATAGAGGGTGTTTTGTGGAAAATTTAGCGTTATTTGATGCCAATTGTTCTGAGTCAAAAATTCAGGAGTTAGTAGCTAAGCATTACAATTTATTAGTAAAAGTTAAAAAGCTACCTGGGTATATAGATCTAAATTACCGACTAGCAACTGAAGATGGCAAAAAATATATTTTAAAAATAGCCAATAGTGCAGAGCCTTTGGCTGAACTCGATATGCAAAACAAAATGATGCAGTTTATCGAGCAAAATCCGATTGAGCAGTATCAATTCCCTCAGGTGATTGCTGATATTAACCATCAAGATATTACCATTTTAATTGATACTCAAAACCAACCTAGATACATGCGCTTATTAAGCTTTGTTGATGGTATTTTTTATTCAGAACATAAAAATATTAACTGCCAGCACCATCAAAAACTAGGTGAAATGCTAGGGAAATTTAATAGCCAATTAGTTAATTTTGATCATGATGCCAGTGAGCGATATCTTGATTGGGATTTAAAAAATGCACAGCAGGTAATTGAAAGAAAAATACATGAACTCAGTTGTGATACACAAAAACAACAAGTTAAACGTATTTTATCGACTTTTATCCATCAAGTTAGTCCTTTTACTGAAGGATTACCACAAGCTGTGATCCATAATGACATTAATGATTACAATTTATTGTTATCTAGCCATGATGAAAATTCAGATATACAAGGTGTTATTGATTTTGGCGATATGGTGAAAAGCTATCAAATACATGAATTAGCTATTGCTTGTACTTACGCACTGTTAGATACAAACAACCCTATATCGGTCATCAAAACTATCACTTTAGCTTATCATCAACAAAGAAAGCTTAATCCAACTGAAGCTTGGGTTTTATTTCCACTTATTTGTGCGCGCTTAGCCACCAGCGTATGTAATTCAGCACAAGCTATAAAAGCTGAACCTGATAATGAATACTTACTTATTTCAGCTAAGCCTGCATGGCGAGCAATTGAAAAGTTATTAAAATTTGATGCAAAAACCATAGGTTTTGAGCTACAAAGGTTATGTCAGTTTAAAGCTCAAAATAACCAACAACATCAAGAAATCTTACAACAAAGACAAGATAATCTATTTAAAACTTTAAGTGTGTCTTACAAAGATCCCCTGATCATTGAACGAGGCCAAGGCCAATATTTATTAGATGAAAACAATGTCGCTTATTTAGATATGGTAAATAATGTGTGCCATGTTGGTCATTGTCATCCAAAAGTTGTTGAAGCTGGTCAAAAACAAATGGCGATGCTTAATACCAATACCCGCTATTTAAATAACAACATTATTGAATATAGCGAAGCGTTATTAAGCAAAATGCCAGATGAATTATCTGTTGTGATGTTTGTAAACTCAGGCAGTGAAGCCAATGAATTAGCGATGCGTTTAATGCAGTGCTACAACAAATCTAATGAGCTCATTGTTGTTGATGGCGCATATCACGGTAATACCAACAAAGCGATTGAGATCAGCCCTTATAAATTTAATGGCCCTGGTGGCGACGGCGCTGCAGATAATATTCATATTGTGCCTATGCCAGATCCCTATCGCGGTAAGTTTAAAGGCATGAGTGAACAAACAGGTCAAGCTTATGCAGAATCAGTGAGTGAAACCATTAGCCAACTGACTTTACAAGGCAAGCAAATTGGTGGCTTTATTTGTGAATCCCTACAAGGCGTCGGCGGAAATTTAATTATGCCTGATGGTTATTTAAAGTCTGTATATCGTTCAATAAGAGCTGCTGGCGGATTATGTATTGCTGATGAAGTACAAGTTGGATTTGGCCGGGTTGGCACACATTGGTGGGCATTTGAAACACAAGATGTAGTGCCAGATATCGTCACTTTAGGTAAACCTATAGGTAATGGACACCCATTAGCTGCAGTTGTCACCACTAAAAAAATAGCTGATGCTTTTGTAACTGGTATGGAGTATTTCAATACCTTTGGCGGAAACCCTGTATCTTGTGCCATAGGTAAAGCGGTTATCGATACCATAACTGAAGATAAGCTAAGAGAAAATGCGATCATGACTGGCAACTATATGATGATGCAGTTGAGACAATTGCAAAATCAATTTCCTATTATAGGAGATGTACGAGGTTTAGGGCTATTTATAGGTGCCGAGCTTGTACGAGACCAAAATCTGACTCCAGCCACTGAAGAAGCTAAATTTTTAATTGAGCAACTCAAAACACGTAATATTTTACTTAGCTTAGATGGCCCATTTAATAACGTACTTAAAATCAAACCGCCTATCGTATTTAATCAAAGCAATGTGGATTATTTCATTGCTCAATTAAAGGACTGCTTAGCGCATTTATAATTACCCCCTCCCAAATCACTTCTAAATTGAAAGATGATTTGGGAATAAACCGCCATAAATAAATGTGCGGATCATAAAGATAGTATTTACCCATAAAAATATAATAAGGAAATACGTATGTCTCAAACTAAAGCACCTAGTCTGCTGGATGCGCTCACCCCTATCGTTGCACTTTTGATTATGCTTGCAACTTCTGTTTATTTATTTTCTTCCGATAGCTCTTCTGGTGCCAATCAAATCGCTTTAATTATGGCTGCTTGTATCGCTTTATTAGTCGCCGTAAAAAATGGCTATAAATGGCAACAAATTGAGGCTGGAATCGTAAAAAGCGTTGCTTCAGTCACAGGCGCATTACTTATTTTATTTGCGGTGGGTGGGCTCATAGGAACATGGATATTAGCAGGCACAGTACCAGCCATGATTTATTACGGTATCCAACTATTAAGTCCAGATTATTTTTATGCTGCCAGTTGTTTAATTTGTGCTGTAATAGCAATTAGTATTGGTAGTTCTTGGACTGTTGCCGGCACGATAGGTGTTGCCTTAATAGGTATCGCTGCTGCACTAGGATTAAATATAGAAATCACAGCAGGAGCAATCATTAGCGGCGCTTATTTTGGTGATAAAATGTCGCCATTATCAGATACTACAAATCTAGCGCCTGCCGTAGTAGGTACCGATATTTTTAAACATATCAAACATATGAGTTGGACAACTATACCCAGTATTTTAATCGCATTAACTGGCTTTTTAATTCTCGGTTTTCATAAAAATGCAACTAACTCAGCTACCCAGTTAAATGATATTTTAGTGATATTAGATAATGATTTTTCAATCGGTTTGCATCTATTACTGCCATTAGTTGTTGTTTTATTTTTAGCCTATAAAAAAACCCCTGCATTTCCCACCGTCATTTTAGGTTCATTATCAGGTGCTTTATGTGCGATCGCTTTTCAATTCGAAGGCATAGTACTGTTTGCTGACGATGATAATTTACAGCCTATTGTTGCTGCATTAAAAGGTATTTGGATCACTATGTTTTCTGGTTATGAAGCCAATACTTCTGATGCTGTGATCAATCAATTATTAAGTAGAGGCGGCATGAGCGGTATGCTCAATACAATTTGGCTAATTTTATGTGCCATGGCTTTTGGTGGTGTGATGGAAGTCAGCGGTATGTTAAAACGTATCGTGCAATCATTGCTAACTTTAGTCAAAGGCAGCTCCAGTCTCATAATTACAACGCTAGCGACTTGTATAGGTGCCAATATTATCACTGCAGATCAATACATCGCTATTGTATTACCTGGTCGCATGCTAAAGGTGGAATATGCAAAACATGGATTAGATCCGATTAATTTAAGTCGAACGATAGAAGATTCAGCTACGATTACCAGCCCGTTAGTGCCATGGAATACCTGTGGTGCTTATATGGCAGTTACTTTAGGTGTCGCAACGATGGCTTATTTACCTTATGCCTTTTTTAATCTGATCTGCCCAATTGTCAGCGGTATTTATGCCTATTTAAATTTTAAGATAGAATTTATTGATGAGAGTTTAGTGTCAACTTAAAGGAGAGCACTCACCCTCAAACTAATCAAAATAAGATGTAAGATCTTAGTTTTATAAGAGTTAGACCCTATTAAAGGTAATTATTTTAATTTATTTTACAATTAAGGCTTGACTCCAATAAAAATCTAACTGATAATCATTCTCATTGATTACCTCCTGACTCAGGTAATCAACGTACTCTGTACAACTACTACTTGCTACATAAAAATTATATCGGTGACGGTCGATAAATTGCTCCAAAAGCCCTAACGGGCTTTTTTATTGCCTAAAATTTATACCTTACTTAATTCATAAAATTAACACAGCTAATTTTCCTAAGCCTTCTATAGTTTATAGATGTATTCTGTTTAGGTGAGCTTATGCATTTAAATAAATCGTTATTCATTGTTGTCTTGATATCTCAACTGATTGCTTGTGGTTCTGGTAATAAAAAACAACAAGCGACAAACACACCACCCTCCCCTTATGTATATCAACAGCCGATAGAAACTAATGATGGCTGGCAAACCGCTAGCTTAGATGAGCTAAATGTTGAAAGCACATCATTAAATTCTTTGATGGACAATATTAATAACAATGAATTCGGCTATCGCTTTATAGATTCAATTGTCATCGTCAAAAATAATAAATTAATTTTTCATGAGCAAATTAAAGATAAATTAGACTTTACAGACGCCTGGAGCAACAACACAAATGTTGATTTACATATATTAAATTCAGTGACAAAGAGTATGACTTCAGCACTCATTGGCATAGCAATAGATCAAGGTTTTATCACTCATGTAAATGTTAAAATAACTGACTATTTTCAACATAAATCTTTTGATAAAAATTGGCACGACAGCAAAAATGACGTCACTTTAAAAAACTGGCTCACCATGCGCCATGGATTATTGTGGGATGAATGGAATGTATCCTATTTAGAGTCCAGTAATTTAAATAGCCAAATGAATAATGCAAAAGATCCCATACAGTTTTTATTAGACCGCCCCATGAGCACCACTCCAGGTGAAACCTTTGCTTATTCAACAGGCGTCAGTTTTGGATTAGGACGCATCCTTCAACATGCTACTGATATGACTGTCACTGACTTTATGAAACAGTATTTATTTGAACCTTTAAATATAACACTTTTTGATACTTGGAAATTAGATGGACAATTACACACTGGCAGCGGCTTATATTTAACTACTAGAGATATGGCTAAATTTGGTCAATTATTTTTAAACAAAGGAAAATGGCAAGGTCAGCAAGTTATCTCTGAATCTTGGATAACCGAATCTACAAAACAATTAATAAATAAAGGGAATTGGGGATATGGATATCAATGGTGGATGACATCCTACTTTGCCAATAATCAAAAGCTTGATACTTATTATGCCGATGGTTTTGGTGGTCAATATATCTTTGTATTTCCACAAATTGACTCTGTGATTGCAATAACAGGCAGTGCATATGAACCAAGTCAAAGAGAACAAAGAAATTTAACTCAAATATTAGAGCAACATATCTTGCCAGTATTGATTGAATAGTTAATTCACATCATTCTTTTTAAAATGAAATAAAGTACAATATGCAAAAAATTTATATTGGCTAAATAATGAAAACGCATTCAACTAAAAGTGAATTAAAAATAATACCGCTAGTATTAATCGCTATTGTTTTAGTAATAGCCGGGCATTTTTTAATGAAACCTATTTTTCACAATACACTTTGGGTTGAATATTCATTAGCGTTACTACCTTTTATTTTAATTTTATTAGTAGTTTGGGCATTTAAAATAGCCATAAAAAATGAAAAAGATAATAATGATGACCGAACTAATTAGCACTCATTTCAAAAGCTTAGCTAGCATGCGTTAGCATACGCAAAACTCATTTGATTAATTAAAAGTATGGATGTAGAAACAAAATGGCTAAGAGATTTTTTGGTGCTTGCGCATACGTATTAAAGTTTTCATTTTTAGTTATTTATATGAAGTTTAGAGGATGGAAATAATATCGGTTTCGAGTAAAACACACTACAAATAAAAGACTGAAAAATAAAATCGAGCGAAATCACGTTCGATTTTAAATTCACTAATAAGCTTTTATCAACTACAAGATTGCTTGATACGCAGTTTCACCCCAACCTTCTAATATACAATTTTGAAAGTGAGTATTGGTATCAAGCAAATTAGACCTATCACTTAATATTGATAAATTACAAGATTGCTTGGTACGCAGTTTCGCCCCAACCATCTAATATACCATTTTTGAAAATGACCGGAGTACAGGCTTTTTTACTCATATCACCATCATGGCTTGTTGCAAAAAAGTACACTCGGTATTCGTTACTATTTTTCTGCATGACTTCAGAAAACTCTGGAGTATTAAAGTCCGATAATACACTTTTATAGTCTGTACCTAATTTTAACTGAGAAATTTTTTTTCTATTATTCTCATGAAATGCTTGCCATGAACTTGAACTTCCCCAGTGGGTATCTATATCTCCATCTGATACCTTTACAATACAGCCCGTAAGTAAAGGAGTAGAAAGCGCAGCAATTAGTAGTAGAGTCTTTTTCATTTTAAATCTATCCATTTTATATAGTTATATTTTTTACTTTTCTCTTTAAAGCAAAACACAGACCAGAATAAAAAACACTAATTATCAACAACTTAAAATTTTCGCTTTAATATGGTTGAAATTTAATACTATTTATTAGTAATTTTAACCATTTTATTAAAATATCTACTCATCTTCGACTCTGTAATAAAATGTAGATTTAGCTTGCAGTTTCTAACAATTTTTTACGCCACAAATACACAGTGGATTGTTATTATTTCCCACAGAAACTAAAGAGGATAGCATCATGAAAAAAATTATATCAATCGCATTATTAACTAGCTTATTAGGTGCCTGCGCACATCATGATGATGTAGTACCTGATGCTAGTGGCACTCACTATATTGTATTAAAAACCACATCAAAAGATGAGGCAACACGAGAAGCTTTAAAACAAGCCAAGCATTTTTGTAAAGAAGACAATAAAAAAATGTATGTAGTCGATCAGCAACAATCTTATAAAGGTGAAAAAGACGAAGCGAGTTATTTAGAAGCTAAGCAAAGTTTAGAAGTTGTAAATGATATCAGTACTGCTTTATGGATTTTTGGTGACGGTCATGTTGATGATGCAGGCGCTTTAGTTGCTATTGGCACAGCCATTGGTGAAGCCTCTTTAGGCAAGCCATATCTGACCAATATGACTTTTAAATGCTCTGCGACTTAAAAATATAAAGCAATACTGACTCCGATAATAAGCTAACAGTCCCACCTACACATATATCTTAAAGATTGGTTGTAGGTTGGGCTTTAGCATAACTACTTTTTATCCGAACAAATAAAAACTACCACTCAACTGAAAAGTTATGACTGGTAACTTGATTACCTATCGCAGTTAATTTTTTCACCTCAATTAACGCCACTTTCGCTAAATGTGCTTGAGTCTTTATTGTTAATACTTCCAGATCATTAAGTTGAACAATATCCGTAGCGATACCTAAAAAGGTTTCATTTTTTTGTAGTCACTTCTATTTTACTTTGGCGCATGCATACTATTTCAAAATAATCATGGGCATCACAAGAAATATTTTCAGTCATTAATAAAGCCTATTACTTAAAGAAAAGTAGACCTTGTATATTGGTAAATTATTTCCATCTCCTCATATCTTTAAATAATGATAATTCCCATGGTCGCATAGCTAATAATTTATTTTGAAGGGCGCTTAGACAGCGTACTTGATATTTAAAAATTATACGCTGACACAGAATTATGAACGCCCTCGATCTACACCCATTTCACTTTCTATTTCCTTAAATAAATATTCTAATGATAAGGGTTTACATTTATCTAGAAGTTTTTTTGTATCAGATTTTCTAAACCAACTCAGAGATCCCCATTCACCTTCAGTTGGACAATATTTATATTTAGCTAAAAAGTGTAATTCTATATTAAACTCTTTCTCTAATTCAAAAATTAAATCGGAAAAATCATCTCCTACTATTATTAAATCATGGACTAAATTAGATTTCATATTGACATAATAACTAGATGAATACTTTAAAATTATTTTTTTAAAAATATCTAAATTTTTCATAATAACTATTCTCTTACACAACGATTAATTTGGTGGATGTCATATAAAATTAAGATCGGTATAGCCCGACTAGCTATATGTCCTATAGCTCTACCTCCGGCTCTAATTACATTATTAGTACCTTGAAATCTTACTCCAGTAGGAAATTTTATTTTTACTTGCCCTCCTATTATACTAACTATACTTGTCTTATTTCCTGCTAAACCGCCTCCTGCTACTCCCATTCTTGGTTTACATATGATATTTGCTGTTGATAAAGCACCTACTGCACTCGATAGCTCAGTAACACCTAATTGTTTAATTAGACAATTTTTAAGTACATTATCATGTTTTCCTTTTATATTTTGTGAAAATTCTAATTCGGCTTTTATTTTATCTATTTGTCTTTGAATCTCCAATTTAGCTATACCTTTTACTTCTTTTTTAATTTGTTCGTATGATTCTATTTCTTCTTCTAATTTTTGTTTTTCTGTTCTATTTCTTATATGTTTTTTTAATGTTTCTAAACTATTTATATTTCTATCAAGTAAAAACGCTGTATATTTTTGTCTACCTATATCTCGACCATATTTAGCAGTTAGATAATTATTATATAAATAAAAAGGATAGTCATTTAATGAGATTTTGTTTAGATAAGTTATCCAGGTTGGAATAAATTTATTTGTAGATGAACCGGCATCGCTTAGTGCTGATGGTGTATTTAATAGACTGATTTGCTTTGTTCTTTGTAAAAAATTATGATAACTAATTTCGATATTTGATGGATTGTTAATTTTGTATGTATCATTATCTACATTAACTCGTGATACATTTAAGTTAGGGTGTGATTCAGTGAAATATTGCTTAATTTCACATGATTTATCCAAGATAGTTCTAGCATCTATTGAAGCAAAGATAGTAACCGTATTTTCTTGAGTCATTAATATTTGAGATATTTTTTCTGATGCTTCTTTAAAGCTAGTGAAACTATCAAAAGCTAAGTCTTGCTCAAAAATAGAGCCTTGATAATTTTCAATGAATGAAAAACTTCCATTCATTTCTATAGGAGGGGTAACTGAATAACATTCCTCAGCCGAAGAGTTAAATGATATACCTAAGAATATTAGGAAGCTTAAAGCGATGCGGTCTATTAAACGGTTAGGAATTTTAAAATTTTGAAAAGATTCAAAATACAAAGTATATACTGACGCGTTTGCGCTTGAACTAAATTGAAACGCGGCAAGAGATACTGAAGCTAAAAAATGATTTTTTATTAAATATCATGCTTTTCCTTATTTATTTTAGATATAAAAATAAACCGAACGGGTTATGTTCGGTTTATTTGGTACGGTAGTTAATTATTTAACCGAGAAGTAAACTAAACGACTAAATCTAATTAATTATTTAGTTTTTATTTCCGTTAACTTTATTCCATATTAATGAACAAAAAAACTAAACCTAATCTGGTGCAAATATATCATAGAAAAACCCCTTCACTGGGTGAAACAACCGGGTAAGTTCCATTTCTTCACCACAATACGCGCATGACAAAGGATTTCGCCCCGCCACTTCTTAAAAAAAATCTGCGTATCTCAATCGGTTCACATTACTTACCATCGCATCAACTAAATCAACAGCAATACGGGCTATCACTTCATACCATTTTTTAAAACTCGCTGTTGCTTGTAATCCGTAATACCTTACTCGCTGAAAACCTTTCGGTAGTATATGCTGTACCATTCGACCTATAAATGCCTCAACATCTACGCATTCATATTGAATTGCTTTGGGTGTAGTACTTTTGAATCGACGGGTTTCAAAAAACTGCTAATCATAGCTCCTTTGTTTCGATTGCCTTTTGTGGAAATCCCAATAGTCATTAAAATCTCCACTTGATTTTAAGGACCGTAATTTCAGAATTGCTTCAGCCCCCTGTAAACCCCAAAGTGCTCCTGTAATATCTAACCTATCGTTGATCAGGTGTCGACAAGCTCCTTCAATAACTCCACTCGCAATGGGGTAGCCGTTTTCAAGTGCTTGGCCATACTCTAAACGCGCTTTGTTTTTCAGTAAATAATCTGCACATTTATCAATATTTTCACGCTGAGTTAACCCCAACTTTGTTGCACTAATACGTATTCCCTTGGCCACTTGATTACTGTGACCGTGAAGTATCTTCAGCGCATGCTTCGCTACCCACTTTTCAACGTTTTCATCGCCTTTTTCATAAAAACACCACGCCGCTTTACACACGTATTCAAGTACATGGATAAAATCCATGATGATGCTCGCTTTAATCTGATACTTTTTCATGATCCTATTGATTAATCTTATTTGGTGAGAATGACCGTCAATCAATACAACCCACTGGCGTTGTTGAGTTGGGTCACGCTGTAAAGCTTCTAGAAAACCAGCTTCAATGACATCTTCAGCCGTATTCTCAATACTTGCCCACACCCGCTTATTGCGCTCTGCAACGTTAAGATGATGAACATTACTTTCTTGCGTTTCACTCTTCATAATCACTTCAGGCGTTCGAATATGAGGTAGCGCCGTGTAGACAGCAGCCACTTGTGCCATGCGTTTTCTATCTTTTTTTCTCCTGCACTTAATCGGCTCTTTAGCTTCTTTGATTTTAATTTTAGCTTCTTTGATTTTAATGCGACTTTTTTAGTGCATTCTCGAAGACCTTCTGGTCGCATGACAATACCTTTTCCATGGAATGTTAATACTAACAAGTTGCCTGTTTTCTCAGGCGTTAAGTAACGATTTTGTCGATAAAAATCATCGAAGTCCTGCGCTACGTCTTGAGCTAATTTAAGGCTTTGCCGCTTTGGAATATAACCACCTGTCGTCTGCTTAATTGATTCAACTACTTCATCATAGGACGATTTTCTCGCTTCAATTGCGACTCGTTGGCGTATACCGTCAGAGTATTGATCTGCTGGTAAATTTAGCTGAGCATCTAATGGAAAAACACTTTTATGTAAACGTTGACTGTAGCTTTTACGTTTAACAATAACATCGCCAAAGAGTGTCGTTAGTTTTCGCTTGGTACAATGTTTGGTATGGTTAAGGTGTATGCCTTCATCGGTATACACGTTTGACATGGTTTCTTCACTCGCTGCTCTAAGGTCTAGATAACCTTGGAACAAGCTTCGTAACACCTCAAATCCTTCACTTTGAATATATTGTTCAATATCACCATGCTCATTATCGAAACGCTTATCAGATTGAAGGTACTCGACCATGTGGTGAAGCTGTTTGCTCGCATCACAAAAAATGAAAAGTCAGGGGTATTCAAGTAAGCTACATTCATAGAAGGCCTTTTTTGCTCTTTGTGCTGTGTAAGAACTACATAACTAGCACAAAAAGGCTCTTCTTTCTTCTAAAAAGAATTTAACGTACTAAAATTAAAAGATCTTTCGTCGACTCAAAGGATCTACACCCAATTGATATTGATAAATTAAAATCGTGTTTAAAGGAATATGCGCCTTAATTTTCAAAATGAGTTAGCAAATTGCAATTATCTATTTGCAATTTGCCTGCAATAACTAACAACTAGATATAAATCATAGAGCTAAAACTTGGTATCGAGTATGCATTATTAAATATGTGACTTAACCATTGGAGTACTCACATGACCTATTTAACTTTATTATCTGACTCTCAAACTGAACAAAATGCAACAACAAGTATATTTGAAACCTTGAAAAGCATAACGCCTTCATTGAAAGAACCACTACAAGATGAGGCATTCAATTTATTATTTGAGGATGAACATGATTTTATTTTGGGATATAACTAAGCTTAGCTCTATAGGGAGAGCTGTCTCTCCCTATATTCTAATTAAAAATTTATACCTGAGCTGTAAATTCTCTTATTTGTGATAAAGAGGCTGCACCCACTTTAGTATCTACCACTTTACCTTGTTTCATTAATAATAAAGTTGGAATGCCACGAATACCAAAACGTACCATAAGCTCTTGAGATTTATCCGCATCCACTTTCACAACTTTTAAATCGTCTCGTTCTTGTGAAATAGTATCAACGATTGGTGCAATCATTTTACAAGGTCCACACCAAGGCGCATAAAAATCGACCAAAACGCTGCCTTCAAAGTTTTCTACTTCAGTCTCAAAATCATTCGCTAAAATTTCATTTACATTCGACATCACTTTATTTCCATTGCTATTTAGTTACTCTCAGTCTAAAGAAACTGCTTCACTTTGATTAGAGGGTAAATATTAAAAACATTGTTCTAAATTTAGAACAATGTTTAAATTTACTTTTAAAAACTAATAAAATGGAAAACTGATGAAAGCTAATTTAGATGATTTATATATGTTTATTGTTTTAGTGGAGTCAGGCTCATTTACCCTTGGGGCAAAAAAACTCAACATGCCAAAATCAAAGTTGAGTCGTCATTTAGTACAACTAGAAAAACAGCTCTCTACTCAACTTCTGATCCGAACAACACGAAGTCAAGAATTAACACAAAGTGGCCAACTTCTTTATCAAAAAAGTAAACCTTATATTGAAGGATTGTCGAAAGTAGAAGAAGAAGTTGGTTCATTTATTAATGAACCGAAAGGGCAACTAAACATTGTTTTACCAATAGAGTTTTTCAGCCGTATTATTAGTGAGTTAATAACTGACTTTGCTAAGCAGTACCCTAAAATTAACTTGACTTGCGGCCATTATTCAGGTGTTATTCCTGAAATAAATCACACAACAGACCTCACATTTGTACTACACGAAACACCATTAACTGCATCTCAGTGGATAGCTAAAACCCTATTAAGTTTCCCCCAATCATTATTTGCATCAAGTGATTACGACGTGAGTAAATTATCAAAACCAGAGCACTTAATTAATGAATCATGCATTTTAGCCAATCCACAAGAACAATGGCTTTTTCGGGATAAAAATACACTACAAGCAGTGCCTATTGATAGTCGCATCATACTGCCCAGTCCTGAAATGCGCTTGGAGGCAATGCAAAGAGGGTTAGGTATAGTTAAATTACCTGACTACACTTGCCAAAGTAATAATAAAATAAAAAGAGTAAAACTCGCTAAAGACCCTGTTGCGCAGCAATTAAGTGTTTTATATCAAAGCAGAAGTATTCCTTTAAAAACACGTGCTTTTTTAGATTTTTTTCAAAACCATATAGGTAGATTGTCCTAAACTAATTAAGAGCCTTTACTTGCTCATAAGCCAAAAATATTATTAACATTAATTTTACAATTCGAAAGAATGTATAATGATAAAAATAATATTCAAGTGGATTAGCATCTTACTTTTAACCATTCTAATTTTGGGAGGGGTATTTGCTTCCCATGAATGGTATGCCAACAAACCTTTCTTTTTCAGATCATATCTTGACCGAGCCATGATTAAAGTAGCCTTTGATAGCCCTGAAACTTTAACTTCTTTAGGCTTTTTAGAGTCCATAGGCATTAAAGGGCATAATGCTGAACTAGACGACAGTAGCCAAAAACAGTCTGATAAATTATATGCTTTAATGAAGCATGTAAAATTCTCAATTGAAAACTATTCTGAAGACGAACTAAACGCTTCAGAAAACCTATCTAGAGAAATAGCCTTATATCTCCTTAATTTTGGCACCAATTCAGAACAGTTTAGATATCATAACTACCCCGTTAATCAATTGTTTGGTATACAGAATGACTATCCAAGCTTTATGGATGCCCAACACCAAGTCAATAAAGTTGAAGATGCTGAAAACTATGTATCTCGATTATCTAAAGTAAAACTTAAATTTGAACAAAGTCTTGAGGGGCTAAAAATAAGGGAAGAAAAAGGCATTATTCCACCTCTATTTGTCATAGAGCGCGTACTAGATGAAATGACGCGTTTTGTAGAGCAACCGATTGAAGATAATATTTTATACTCCTCTTTAAAAACTAAAATTGATAAATCAGATGACATTTCCTCTAAGCAACAAAGCGAAATTTTAGCTAAAGTAACAACTCAAATGCAGGAGTCGGTTCACCCAGCCTACAAAATACTCATTGAATATTTTACCAATTTAAAATCTAAAGCCAGTACCGATGATGGTTTTTGGCGCTTCCCCCTCGGCGAACAAGCATATGCTGCTTCATTAAAATTTTTTACTACTACCGATTATTCACCCGAACAAATCCACCAAATGGGTTTAGCCGAAGTAGCCAGAATTCAAAGTGAAATATTGAGCATTTTAGCGTCTCAAGGATATGAAACCGAACAAGGTTTTACCCAATCAATTGAAATATTAAAAGCGCAAGAAGAATTTTATTATCCAGATACAGATGAGGGTAGAGCGCAAATTCTTGTTGATTATCAAACTATATTAGATGAAATCAGCACAGGGTTAGATCCCGCGTTTCGCATACAGCCAAAAGCAACGATGGAAGTACGGCGTATTCCTGAATTTAAAGAAAAAACAGCACCAGGGGCTTATTATCAACAACCTTCGATTGATGGCAGTCGTCCAGGGCTATTTTTCGCCAATCTATATGATATTAAAGCTACGCCAAAATATAGTATGCGAACCTTGGCGTATCATGAAGGTATTCCTGGGCATCATTTTCAAATAGCTATCGGTATGGAGCTTGAAGGTATGCCTCTATTTAGACGCATGTCACCTTTTACAGCTTACACTGAAGGCTGGGCTTTATATGCAGAGTATTTAGCATGGGAATTAGGTTTTGAGAATGACCCATTTGACAATGTAGGGCGCTTACAAGCCGAGCTATTTAGAGCAGTAAGATTAGTGGACGATACAGGTTTACATCATAAGCGCTGGACGCGTGAGCAATCCATTCAATATATGTTAGCAAATACTGGCATGGCCCTATCAGATGTTACTTCTAAAATTGAACGCTATATCGTGATGCCAGGACAAGCCACGTCTTATAAGGTTGGCATGATGAAAATACTCTCACTAAGAGAGAAAGCCAAAGCGGCTTTAGGTAAGCAATTTACTTTAAGAGATTTTCACGATGTAGTACTAAAAAATGGTGCGGTTCCTTTACATATATTAGAGAGGTTAGTGGATCAATACATAGCAAGATTACAAAAAATCGCTAAAAGCTAAAGCTTAAAACCCCCGATACCTATCGGGGGTAAAATAACTAAAACTGATAACTCACGCCGGCTGTGAATGTTGAGGTATCTAAGTTGCCCATATCAATAAACTGCAGACCGGCATTTAAGCCTAAACCAAAGTCCCAACGATACTGCCAACCAGCTTCTGCAAACAGACCAAATCCAGATTCATCTGCATCTGTATTACCTCTATAATTTATTTCGTAATCATAGAATTGACCGCCAAGCTTAGCAAACAAGCTATTACGCTTACTTAAAGGTATTGCACCTTTGGCTGCAATAACTAAGTTAGCATATTCAATATCATCATCATCCCAATTAAACCAGCCAGAATCACAGTCCCAATCATCATTATCATAATCGTTATCACAATCCCAACCCCAATCAGAGCCTGAGTTTATACCAACTTCAATAGCTACTTGATTATTGATTGCATAATTATAATATCCATATAATTGAATTACACCATCGTCGCTAAAGTGCGATCTATCATAATCAGCGCTACCTAACGACCATTGTGCACCAAAGGTATGTTTTTTATCCGTTTGGGTTTGAGCAACTTCTTGATTAGCAAATGCAGAAGCACTTAAAATTGTGGCAAAAATAGCAGATATTGAGGTTAAATTTTTCATCATCATCCTTAATATTAGGCTTGAAAACAATTCAAATTAAATTGCAGGCAGTATATATAAATTATGGACGTATAATTGTCTGAAATTGTAAGAATACGTTAGTTAAAGTACATTAAAGCCCTGATTGAGATAATAATTCAGTGAGTGCTTTTAACCCTTTACCTTTATTGCTTATTTTCCATGCTAAAAAACATTCAGCTGTATTAGTGCTACCTAAATTAATTTCGATGAATTCCCCTGTTTTTAAATACTGCTCTATTCTATGGCGAGGCAAATAACCTATTCCTACGCCGGCTAATTGCGCTGCTATTTTTTGACCTATATTTTGAACATATAAAATTTGCTGACTATCAATCAAACCTGCTGTACGAGCTACATTTACTTTAGTGGTGTCATGAGTCACAATACGCCTTATATTTTTAAGTTCAGCCTTAAATGCAGATGTATTTTTAGCTAAACTAGCCTTTGGATGCGCGCTTGAAATAACTGGAAGCATATCAATTGATTGCAAAGGGACGGCTCTAAAACCTTTTTGTAATGGTACGGGGCCAGTTACACCAACAGCTAAATCAACTTCATCATGTTCCAATGCATCCCAACCACCATTTAAAACACTTTCTCGAATATCTATTTCAATTGTTGGGTGCACAAGTAAAAATTCCGATAACACCTTAAAAAATAAGTCTTTATCAATCACTGAATCAATTGCGATATTTAATTTTGTTTCCCAACCTGTTGCAACTTGCTTTGCTTTATCAGCTAATAAGCTTGTTGCTTGCAAGATCAAACGTCCCTCATCTAATACAAGCCTGCCAGCGGCTGTTAAAACAGATCTTCGTCCTTGACGCTCAAATAAAGTGATATTTAATTGCTCTTCAAGTTTTTGCACGACATAAGAGAGTGCTGACGTTGCTTTATTCAGTTCTTCAGCTGCTTTTGCAAAACTTTGTCGTCTGTCTATTGCATCTAAAACAGTTAAAGCCTCTATTGTTATTGGGTTCTTATTCATAAATACACGCATTTAATTGTTCAAATTATTTGAACATTCTAATCTAAAAACCACTGTGTTTTGAAATTTTAAATTCAATAAACTGGTTACATCAAATCGACAGAGCACTATAGAGGAATTAATTATGTCACTTTCAACAATAAAACAACTTATACAAAATACAACATTTTCAAAATCAGGCTTCGACACATTAGCATTACGTTTAGGTGCAGGTACTATCTTTTTTGCCCATGGTGCACAGAAACTATTTGCCTGGTTTGGTGGTTACGGACTCGAGGGTACTGGAGGTTGGATGGAATCAATCGGTATTACACCCGGCATTTTAATGGCTGCAATGGCTGGCTCTGCTGAATTTTTTGGTGGTTTATTTTTAATACTCGGTTTATTAGTACGCCCAGCTTCGATTGTATTAGCTATCACTATGCTAGTTGCTATTTTTAGCGTCCATATCAGCAATGGTCTATTTATGAGTAATAACGGTTATGAGTTTGCACTCGCCTTACTAATTATCAGTATCAGCTTAGTATTTAGAGGTGCAGGCAGTATAAGTTTAGACAAATTAATAACTAATAAGTTAGGAGCATAATCATGGGTTTATTACAAAACGGTCAATGGGTTGATGCATGGTACGAAACTGAAGCAAATAAGGGTGAATTTAAACGCCAAGCCAGCAAATTTAGAAATTGGATAACCTATGATGGTAGCGCAGGGCCAACTGGTAAATTGGGATTTAAAGCAGAAAAAGGCCGCTATCATTTATATGTTTCTTTAGCTTGCCCATGGGCACACCGCACATTAATTTTTAGAGCTTTAAAACAGCTTGAGGATTATATAGATGTCACTGTAGTTGATCCACTTATGGCTGAGAATGGCTGGGAAGTAAAAGATCCTTTATACGATTTTAATTATTTATATCAGGTCTATTTAAAAGCCGATGCTCAATATGAAGGTCGTGTAACAGTGCCCGTTTTATGGGACAAACAAACAAAAACAATCGTAAACAATGAATCAGCTGACATTATCAAAATGTTTAATACTGCATTTAATCAGCACACTAATAATCAAGATGATTATTACCCTAAGGCAATGCAGAATAATATCGACCAATTAAACGTTCGAATTTACTCTGACATCAATAATGGCGTGTACCGCAGCGGATTTGCAACAAGCCAAGAGGCATATAAAACCGCTTATCACACCCTTTTTGATGCGTTAGATTGGGTGGAAGGCATACTCACAAACAACAGGTATTTAACAGGTGATTCGCTCACTGAAGCTGACTGGCGATTATTTACAACACTCATACGCTTTGATGCTGTTTATCATGGTCATTTTAAGTGTAATAAACAAAAGTTAGCCGACTATCCAGCAATCAGTGGCTATATTCGCGAGCTTTATCAAATCGAAGGGATTAAAAATACAGTTGATATGACACATATAAAAGATCATTACTACAAAAGTCATAAAAGTATTAATCCAACTGGTGTTGTTCCTATCGGCCCTGAACTTAACTTTATGCGACCTCATGGTCGTAATGAAATGAAAATAAAAGCTGGAGTGAAATAATGAGAAAACTCAAACAAGTTGTTAATGCCTTAACTTCTAAAGATGGTGATGGTGTAAATATTCATAGAGTGGGCGGACAGCACGTTCATCAGCTGCTAAACCCATTTTTAATGTTAGATGAGATAAACTCAGACAATGCAGGTGATTACATTGGCGGGTTTCCATCGCATCCACATCGCGGCTTTGAAACCATCACTTATATGAAAGCAGGAAAAATGCGCCATAAAGATCATATGGGCAATAACGGCATCATTGAAAGTGGAGATGTACAATGGATGACAGCAGGTAAAGGCGTTATTCATTCCGAGATACCTGAGCAAGAAAATGGCTTATTACACGGTTTTCAAATTTGGTTAAATTTACCTGCCAATGAAAAACTTAAACCTGCAGCTTATAGAGATTTACGCAATACTGATATTCCTAAGTTAACACTTGAATCAGGCGGTAAAGCCAGTGTGATAGCTGGTACTTTAAAAAATCATGAGCAACAAGCAATAGGGCCTTTACCTGATCTTTCAACTCAACCTATATTTTTAGATATTGAACTTAATGCAAACGAAGTTGCTGAACTTAAATTTAACAGCCACAACCCCGCATTAGTATTTATTTACCAAGGTGAATCTACCGAACTAAAATATCGCCAAATGGGGCTATATTCCAAAGGAGACTCCTTGTCTATACAAGCCAATAACCAAGAATTAAAGGCGATTATTTTAAGTGGTACACCAATAAATGAACCGATAGTGCAATATGGTCCGTTTGTAATGAACTCTAGAGAAGAAATTAATCAAGCGATTCAGGATTATCAAAATAATCAGTTTGTATGATGATCCACAGCTAACTTTGATTGAGGTGTCAAAACCTCAACAAGGAGTCATCATGAGTATGAACTCCTGATAAGAAATTAACCGAGGGAGTCATAATTATCAAAATAATCAATTTGTCTAATAGACCGCCAGTTCTCCATGAATATCGCCACTCTTCTGATTTAGTTGGTATTTTATACTTAACGCGAATATTTAAGTTTAAGGTAGGCTTTACAGTTACATATGAAAGGCATTAAAGTTTCAGTAGAACAATTACAGCCGGGTATATTTATTCAGCTACCGCTTAAGTGGTTTCAACATCCATTCGTATTAAATAACTTTAAAATAAAATCGACAGTTCAAATTAAAGTAATCAAAAACCTAGGCATCAAACATGTTATCGCCTTTCCAACAAAAAGTGATAAGAAACCACTTACTGTAAGTGAAATATGTATTGAAGTTGCAACAAATCCAACAGAGGCCAATGAATTAAAAGACGAACTAACGGTTTTAAAAGAGCTAAGAATTGAAAAATTAAAACAATTCCGTCGCAATATAAATCGCTCTGAAAAAAACTTTAAACGCTCAATGCTGCATGTTCGCACCGTGATGAAAGATATTCGCAGCAGGCCAGTACAAGCAATAGATCAAGCTAGCCAATTGATAGACGAAATATCAGAGCAGTTATTAAGTAAAGGCGATATTGTTTTACACTTAATGAGTGAGTCAAAAGAAGACGAAAATCTATATTACCACTCATTAAATGTGGCCATTTTAGCTATGCTTATTGGTAAAAAGAAAGGGCTAGCAAAAACATCTCTAACAACATTAGGTATGGCCGCATTATTTCATGATATTGGTAAACTGAAAGTTCCCACTCAAATATTACGCAAAACAGCAGCACTAACCGGCCCAGAAGAAAACTTTTTAAAATTGCACCCGCAATACAGTATTGAATTATTAGATTTAGCTCATGACTTTGATAAAAAAGCCAAACGAATAATTGAGCAGCATCATGAATTATACGATGGCAGTGGCTACCCAAATAAACTTAAAGGTCATCAGTTAGACCCTTTGGCAAATATACATAGCGTTGTGAATAGTTACGATAATTTATGCCACCCGAGCGACACTAAAAAAGCTAAAACCCCCTATTCTGCTTTATCCCATTTATTTAAAAGAGATAAGCATAAATATGAACCTCATTCATTAGGCTTATTCGTTAAACTTCTAGGAATTTACCCACCTGGAACAGTTGTAGAGTTAGATACAGGGCAAATTAGCTTAGTTATATCAGTAAATTTAAGTAAGTTACTATTTCCTAATGTGCTCATTTTTGATCCACTAATTCCCAAAGAACAGGCTGTGATCATAGATTTAGATGAATCACATGAATTAAAAATTGCTAGAGCATTAAATTTAAATCAGATATCCAAAGAGGTATATGAATATTTAAGCCCTAGAAGTCGTGTTAGCTATTTTATAGAGCAAGTTAAATAGCCTATTTAAAATTAGGGTTTTAGAAATTCATGAGTTTTAACCACTTGCTCTCTTTGAGAAAAACTTAACATTTGATCTGCAACTGCACCTGAATTTCCTGATTGATAAATTTCAGATAATACATTTTTCATGCCTGCCATCGCTGCGCGTTGCAAATCTGAAGGGATAATTATGAGTTGATAACCAAGCTGCTTTAAGCGTATCGTTGATACTAAAGGTGTTTTACCGCTATGAAACATATTAATCAATTTAGGGCCGGGAACTTGCTCCGCTATTAATTCTATTTGCGCTACTGTTTCTGGTGCTTCTACAAAAATCATATCAGCACCTGCCTCAACATATGCTTTAGCTCTTCCAATGGCATCTTCAAACCCAGTAACAGCAATGGCATCAGTTCGTGCAATTATCATCATGTTACCAGCATATTTTTTTGCAACTGCAATCTTATGTTTCATTTCTTCAATACTGATCAGTGACTTGCCATCTAAATGACCACATCGCTTAGGAAACTGCTGATCTTCAATGTGCAATGCAGCCACTCCAGCATTACTAAATCGCTCAACTGTTCGCTTAACATTTATTTCATTACCAAACCCTGTATCCGCATCCGCTATGACAGGTAAATTGGTTGATTCAACTATTTGCCTCATTCTGTCTGCAACTTCAGTTAAAGTGAGTAAACCAATATCAGGTACCCCAGTACTGCGCGCAATAGCCCCACCGCTTGCATAAATTGCGCTAAAACCTGCTTGTTCAACTAAGCGCGCCGATAAACCATCAAATATACCAGGTGCCGTTACTATGCTTTGCAGCTCAATTAATTCAACTAATCTATTGTTTTTCATGATATATACCTGTTTAAAAGTGAAACATTCCAAGTAAAGATATAAAACTACTTGATTACTTTATTGAATAAACAGCATATACTGCCCACAAATGTCTTTCTTACTAATAAATGACTATTTATGTCGACTAACGGACACGACTGGAAATTATTTAAACCTAGGCTGAGTATATTCAAAAAACTGCCTTATCCAGTTTTTATGAAAGCAAAAGATTTGCCTCCTAGAGGAAAAGTAATTGGTCACAAACATGATTGGGACCAATTGATTTATGCAGTATCAGGCTTATTAGAAGTCAATAGCATTAAAGGCGATCACCTTATTCCATCAGGGCAAGCTATATGGATACCAGCCAATCAACTTCATAGTATTGCCACAATTAATGGGGCAAAACTTCGCAGTGTGCATCTACAGAAAGGTCTAATAAATCAATTAGATAAAGATATTACAGTATTAAAAGTTGATAGTTTAACCAGAGAGTTAATTAGCAAGGCAACTCACTTTCCCTTTTCTGAAACCATCAATTCTAGTTTTACTAAGCAACAAACCCGCTTACTTAATGTGCTAGTTGATGAAATAACACAACTAGAACAAGTACCTTTATGCCTGCCTTTATCAAACGATCCATTATTGTTACCCATTCTGATTTGGCAGCAAAAAACTCCTGATAGTAATAAAACATTACAAATGTGGTCACAGGAATTGGGCGCTAGTACAAAAACAATAGCCAGACGATTCGACTCAAAACTCGGTATTAACTTCACTAAATGGCGAGAACAATTAAGATTACATAAAGCAATTCAATGGCTAAGTGAAAATAGATCAGTGACAGATGTCGCT
This sequence comes from Pseudoalteromonas sp. '520P1 No. 423', assembly GCF_001269985.1. NCBI lineage: Bacteria > Pseudomonadati > Pseudomonadota > Gammaproteobacteria > Alteromonadales > Pseudoalteromonadaceae > Pseudoalteromonas > Pseudoalteromonas sp. '520P1 No. 423'. Next base: position 352,405 of record NZ_BBZB01000001.1, read on the forward strand.
TTAAGTTTAGGATATGACTCACTGCCTGCATTTATTCAAATGTTTAAGAGACAAACAGGTACTACACCTGGAAAATTTGTAAATATTAAATAAACAGTATTCGTCAATTTGCTACATTTCGCCTCCTTTATTCAAAACAACCATCCAACACCTTAACTTTATTCAATAAGTAAACTTACTCATCACTTTTAATATATTGATTTAAATACTTTATGAACAAGAAATTATGAATGACATCAAACCCTTTTTACCGATCATAAAGGCGCTTACCTTAAATATAGTTATTGCCACTTCAAGTGTAGAAATAACCATAAAATACAGTCGGTTTTAAGATATTAAAATTACAAAGCCGCCTCTTTAATGAACATTTTTTACATTATTATCAATTAGAGACTGAAATGAAAAAAATAATACCAATTCTAGCTGGATTAGCTGTTTCACACGCCCACGCAAATGTTGTGATCACTGAGTACGTTGAAGGTGGTGGCACAAATAAAGTGATCGAAATATCCAATCTTGGCACTGAGAATGTAAATCTGAAAGAGCAAGGTTACAAGCTCTCTTTGTACTCCAATGGCTCAGCAACGGCAACAGGTGAAACAGACCTGATTGGCACTTTAATACCCTCATCTAGTATTGTTATTTATAATAATGGTGCAACAGATGCGTTTAAAAAATCGGCACCACAAGGTATTGATGGCAGTAGTTCAGCTAACTTTAATGGTGATGATGCTGTTGTTTTATCTAATTCAGCAGGGATTGTTGATAGCTTTGGTCAAGTGGGTGTTCGTCAACAATGGTCTAATGATGATGGGTTTAATTCTAAAGATAAGACCTTACGCCGCTTAGAAAGTATCACTGAAGGCGATAGTATTTCTGACGAGGATTTTACTAGTCAAATGTCACAATGGGCTACTTTTGATAAAGATACTTCTGACGGCTTAGGCTGCATGGGTGAAGCTGCTTGTACAGGTAATGAACCTCTACCTATTGAAGAAGTCGATAATACACCGCCAGGTGTTGTGATTATTTCAGAGTACATTGAAGGTGGTAGTAACAATAAAGTTATCGAAATATCTAACATTGGTGGCTCTGACGTTGATTTAGCACCTGAAGGATATAAATTAGAGCTATTTTCTAATGGTGCCAGTGAAGCAAACTCTGAGGCATTATTACAAGGTTTATTAGTACCCGGTTCAAGTATTGTTATATACAATAACGGCGCAACCGATGACTTTAAGAAAGAAGCACCTCAAGGGATTGAAGCATCAAACGTCATTGCATTCAACGGTGATGATGCCATTGTGTTATCAAATAAAGATGGCGTTGTTGATAGTTTTGGTCAAGTTGGCGTTCGCCAACAGTGGACAAATGACTCAGGTTTTGATTCTAAAGATAAAACCTTACGTCGATTAGGAACTGTATTAACTGGTGATACTATTTCTGATGATGACTTTACAAGTCAGTTATCACAATGGTCTGTATTTGATAAAGATACTGCAGATGGCCTTGGTTGTACTGGTGAAGATATCTGTACAGGCACTGAGCCACAACCAGGTGTAGGTACTGAAACCGGTGATGGAACCGGCGGTGGTAGCGAAAGCATTTGTACAAACTGTCCAGATATTACTAAAGTGGCAGATCAAGCTACATTTAACGATAGTGTTTATTACACAAATACGATTGCCGCAGATGAAAGTAACAAAACAGCCTTCAAAGCAGCTATCACACAAGATATATCAGCATTTCATAAACAGCTTAGTTATTCTGAAGTATGGACTGCAATGACTTATACAGATCAAGATCCTGCTATCGCAGATAATATTCTGTTAATTTATTCAGGTCGTTCAATTCCTAAAGCTGAGAATGGATCTGGTTCTGCTTCAACCAATCAAGATTACTGGAATCGCGAACACGTTTGGGCTAAAAGCCATGGTTTTCCTGATTCTAGCCAATTAGGTTATACAGATATTCATCATCTTCGCCCTGCTGATGTATCAATGAATACACAACGTAGTGATAATGACTTTGGTAATGGCGGTACTCCGGTAATAGAAGCACCCGAAAACTCAAAAAATGGTTCAATTTCATGGGAACCAAGAAATCCAGTTAAGGGTGACGTTGCGCGTATGATGTTCTATATGGATACACGTTATGAAGTGGGTAATGTCTCAAACATGCCTGATCTTGTATTAGTTGATAAGGCAGAAACATTACGCACAGGTTTCTCTGATGGCATAGGTGAACTTGGCAAATTATGTACTTTATTAGAATGGCATGAAAATGACCCAATTGATGAATTTGAATTAAAACGAAATAATACAATTTACGAATATCAAGGTAACCGTAACCCGTATATAGATCATCCAGAATGGGTTGATGTTATTTATAAAGAACAATGTGAAACACCTGTAGATAAAGCATTAACAGCTAGTATTTCTGGTGCTCAAAATGTTGAAGAAGGACAATCAATAACACTTACAGCTTCAGCTAACCTAGAAGATGTCACTTACAGTTGGCAACAAGTAAGTGGTCCTGAAATTACACTTTCAAATACAACCGAAGCGAACATTACATTTACGGCACCTGATGTAGACAGTGATACTGCAATTAGCTTTAGTGTAACAATTACAAAGGATAGTGAAACAGTTACTGAAATTGCAAGCTTTAACATTACAAATAAAACGGAAGAAGCTAAGCCTGAAGAAAATAAATCTTCAAGTGGTGGTTCGCTGTATTACTTATTTACGATGTTAATTGGTTTAACTTTATTCAGACGTAAATAGCATCCCCTAAGCCTCTCTCGTTCACCACTAGAGAGGCTTTTTAAAAACTTACAATCAAAACTTCCTCAAATACAGCTAATAAACTACCATAACCGCGATTTTAGTATTTTTTAAACATGGATTATTAATTTGCAAACTTTAGCGCAACTCAAGGCGGGACAGTTAAACGGAATTAAGCGGCTGCAACTTGTAGAAGAGTTGACTCAGTTTCCACAAGAGATTTTTGATTTAGCCGATTCTTTAGAAATATTAGACTTATCTAACAACAAACTCTCAAGTTTGCCTGAAGACCTATATCGATTACATCAATTAAAAATCCTATTTATTTCAAATAATGAATTTGAACACCTACCTAATGCTTTAGGTAAATGCCCTAAATTAGAAATGATAGGTTTTAAAGCCAATAAAATTAAAACCATCGCAGATAATGCATTACCAGTGCAAACACGTTGGTTAATTTTAACCGATAATAAAATAGAAAAATTACCTAACAATATAGGTAAATTACACAGGTTACAAAAGCTGGCACTGGCGGGTAATGAGCTGACTAAGCTGCCAGATACAATGGCAAACTGTAAAAATTTAGAATTAATTCGCTTATCAGCTAATAAATTAAAAGCATTACCTGATTGGTTAATACAATTACCTAAACTTGCGTGGTTTGCATGCTCAGGTAATGACTTTAATGCTAATACATCCAATAACAGCCAAGTTGCACAAGTAAAACTGACTGATTTTGAATTAACCCAGCAGATTGGTGAAGGCGCATCTGGTTGTATTCATAAAGCAAAATGGCTTAATCAACCAAATAGCTTAACGGGTACCTCACAAGATATTGCTGTTAAATTATTTAAAGGCGAAGTAACGAGTGATGGCTATCCTCAAGATGAATTAAATTGTTGTCTTACAGCGGGCGAACACCCTAATTTAATTAAAGTTATTGGCAAAATAGCCCAAACAAATCAACTTGGCTTAGTTATGGAATTAATACCAAGTACTTATGGTAATTTAGGCTTACCACCTTCATTAAAAACCTGTACTAGAGATACATTCGAAACCAACACTTCGTTTTCTATTTCTGAAATACTTAAAATCACAATACAAATGTCCACTACTTTAGCGCATTTACACAAAAACAAAGTAAGTCATGGTGATATCTATGCGCATAATACGATGTTCAATAATCGTTGTGACATGTTATTTGGTGACTTTGGCGCTGCAACTGATTTATCTGGTTTAACACGTATTCAACAAGAAGCCATTGAAAGTATTGAAGTTCGTGCGTTTGGTTGCTTATTAGATGATTTATTATCTTTGAATAACGAAAATAATTTAGTGGTTGATCAGCTTTACAAGATAAAAGATAACTGTATGCAGCAAATAACATCTCAGCGACCAAAATTTGCTGAGATTCATCAGGTGTTAAGCGGTATAACTCATTCACTGATACAAATGACTGTTGAGTAATCTCACTCTATTACTTAATTATTTTTTAACCCAATCCTAAGCAGATAAAAACAGTATTTATCTGCTTTTCATAATCTAATATACAAATCTAAAGGCGTTAATTTAGGCTCTTATAAAAAACGCAGTTTTATTCATTAACAGATCCACCACCTTCTCATAAAAATTAAACGTACTTGTCATCTAGCAGTAAAAATTAATGGTTAAATTTCGATTTCTGACATTTTTTCATTGAGATTTTTGGTGGTTTTTATGGAACAAAATATTATTCAGATTGATGCGCATTCAAATGCGCTAAGCTTTGATATTATCAATGCAAAAGCAATATCATTAACGCATAAAAGTTCACTACTTAATTTATTAAATCGTCATTATAAAACTTTAACGGTTAATGACTTATTTGATCATAACGAACACTTAGAAAACCTATATATTTTAGAGTTTAAATACAACAATCAAATCATAGCTGCTCGCCAAATTTATTTTGTGCCTTTTATTAAAATGGCACCACAATGGGCGCAAGATATCGCAAAGCATTTCAATATAAAACGCTTTGCCATAGGCTCTAGAGCTATAGTTCACCCTGACTTTCAAAACTTACAATTAGGTCGTCGATTAATCAGAAAAGGCAATCAATACGCTTTTAATCATTTTAAAGTAAATTGCATACTTGGCTCGTCGACCAGCATAGGAGCAATGGCACTGTATATGAAACTTGGTGCATATATGTATAAACCGAGTTTATCTTCCTTGCCACTAAAGCCTAAAAAACGCGTACTCCCTTTATTTAAACGGTTAACCAGTTCAAGAGAATTTAAATTATTAAGATTAGATGTACCATTAAAATATCTTTATTTTAATGTACCTACACCTAAAAATATGGAGCCTTTTTTATATCAAAATCCGAAACAAAAAAACGATAAAATTTCCGCATATACTCATTGTAAATAACGGGGTTTTACTAGATATTAAACATACTTAAAATTAATAAATAAAATGATATTTAAGCTATGTTTAAAATAATAAAAATACCCACATTATTACTATTAGTATGTTGTTTTACATCATTAACACACGCAAATGCGTACCTAGATCACAATGAAAAACAGATTGTTACTGAAGTTAAATTAGCCATACCAAAAGCCTTACAAGAAATAGAACAAGCCGTTAATATCAATAGTGGTTCAATGAATATTGCAGGTGTAAAGCAAGTTGGCGAATTGGCCAAACAACAGTTATCTGATATTGGCTTTGATGTACAATGGCTAGATGGCAGCGAATTTAATCGCGCAGGCCATATTTTAGCAACCCATAATAGTAAAAAACCTAATGCACTTAAAGTTTTAATGATCGGTCATTTAGATACTGTATTTGCAAAAAATGATGACTTTCAAAAATTTAAAATGTTAAGTGATACGCAAGCCGCAGGGCCAGGTGTAGCCGATATGAAAGGCGGCAATACCATTATAATTTCAGCAATGCGTATTTTAAAAAAGCTTAATTTACTTGATAACATCAGTATCAAAGTGCTGTTAACAGGCGATGAAGAAAGCAGTGGCCGACCTTTATCTTTGTCTAAAAAAGCCATCGTAGATAGCGCAATTTGGGCAGATATTGCATTAGGTTTTGAAAATGGTGATAACAATATTAATACTGGCATGGCTGCTCGTAGAGGTTATACCGGCTGGACTTTAAATGTATCAGGCAAACCAGCACATTCGTCACAAATATTTAATGAAGAAATCGGCTACGGTGCAATTTATGAAACAGCCCGTATTTTAGAAGCTTTTCGAGCGCAATTAGAACAAGAAGAAAACCTTACATTTAACCCAGGCATGATTATTGGCGGCACTAATATTGACTACGATAAAGCTAAGTCTAGCGGTTCAGCCTTTGGTAAAAGCAATGTGATAGCGCAAACAACTAAAGTAAGAGGTGATTTAAGGGCGCTATCAAACAGCCAACTTAAAAAAGCTAAGCAAACGATGCTAAATATCGTTAAAAACAACCTAAACCATACAAGTGCTGAACTTATTTTTGAAGCCGGTTATCCTCCTATGGCGCTCACACAAGGGAACTTAGATTTATTAGCGCAATATAGTCAAATCAGTCAAGATTTAGGTTATAACCCAGTAAAACCTGCTAACCCTCGAAAAGCTGGCGCTGCCGATATTTCATTTGCCGCAGAACATGTTGATATGGCACTTGATGGTTTAGGGTTAATGGGCTGGGGTGCACATACTAAAAATGAAGTAGCAGACTTAACCACTTTAAATAAAAATATCGAAAAAACTGCAATATTAATTTATCGTTTATCTCAACAAAAATAAGCGATTGTAATTATCACACAAAATCCAAACTACTTTAGGAGACAATCTTCAGTTTACCTGGCTTGGTATATCAGTTAACAAATTGACAATTAAAAAGGCGAACATTAATGAAATGACTTTAATGGCAAGCTTTAACATTAATAATAAAAACGACTTTGTATTACCTTTAGATAAAGTTAATTATTCACTCTCAACGGGTAATAAGTCATTACTGAATGGTGTTTTAAATAACCAAAAAATTACCCAAGGTAAAGATAAAATTAACATTCCTTTGACCTTAAAAACCAATCAATTAATTACCAATGTTTTTAGCCTATTAAAAAATCCAAACTTGCCACTGACAATCAAAGTAGATAGCCCGCTATTTAACTATAAGACAACCCAGAGCTCAAATTTAACTAGTCTGTTGTAGGATCATTTCAGTAAACAATTATACTTTGAGGAAAGTCATTCCCGAGTTGTTTTATCGGGAATCTCATCATCAATACTTAAATATATAACGCTGACTCAAACATAAAACAAGATCTCCGATTAAAACCTTCGGAGATGACGAATGGAAGAATAACGTTACTTGAGGCTCTAATTTTCTACACGGATGTAGTTGTTAAGCAATAGAATCAATCATCGATAAGAAAAACCTTAACCGAGGTCATTCCCTAGTTGAATTATCGGTAATCTATTTTTAGCATTAAACCAAAACAAAAAAGCCAACAATATATAAATATTGATGGCTTTACTAAATGATTAAAGTTTAGTTATTTAAAGCGTAACCGCCTTTTAAATGACCTACGTTTTTATAGCCTAAACGTGCCAATGCTTGCGCTGCAATATGAGAGCGACTGCCACTACGACATACTAATACTAGTTGCTCAGACTTATCTTGATGTGCACCAATAAAATCAACCAAACGCGTAAGCGGTACGTTTATACCAAATTTTTGCGCATGTCCTAATGCATATTCATGTGGTTCTCTAATATCAATTAGCGTCATATCACCTGACTGAGACATAGCATCAGATAAAGTTTGCGAGTTATAATCAATAACAGGTTTTGTATTGCAAGACTCTACAAACGCACCACACATGATTTCACTGCCCGTTTCATCATTAATATTAGTATCTAGCGCTGTTTTTTCTGTTACAAAATCGGCAACTGTAATCTCTTTATTAATCACGCGAGATAATAAGCAGTTACGACCCATCTCTGCCGCTATGGTGGTCACAAATTCATTATGATAATCATGGCTAGCACATAACAAACTGTCAGTGCCTACTATGCTGTGTAATAGCTGAATACTTTGTAGCATTTGCTCTGAACTACTTGTTGAGAAGTTAGTTCGCCCTAAGCTGCCCATTAAAATCATATCGCCACAGAATACATACTCTGTTTTAAGCTGGTTATTTACTTCAGAGCATAAAACTAAACTAATGCTATCATCGGTATGACCTGGCGTTGCTACTTTTACTAAGTATTTTTCGCCCACTTTGATCATAGGGTAGCTTTGACCATTTAATATTTTAGCGTCACAGTGAACTGGCCAACCTAATGCACCTGTTTTTTGTGACAAATCTAAATTATCAACCAATTGACCGCGATCAGATACATGATCGGCATGACCATGAGTATCAATCACCGCAGTTAACGTTAAATTTTGGCAATTTAATACGGTTGATAATCTTTCAGTGATTTCTGCAAGCGGGTCAATTACTACCGCAGATTTTGTTGCTTGATCTACATATAACCAAGTACAACTACCACCAACTTTAAACTGCACTAAACCTGCCAGATCTGCGCGAGGATTTAAATCATCTGCATCAAGGGTTAAACAGCTTTGACCTAAAGCTTGTGCTGATTGAATAATACGCTCACACGCCATATCAATTTGATCTTGTGTCATCGCAGGGCCAAACGACATACGGATCGCCGACTCACTTTGCCATGCAGGTAAACCCATAGCATCTAATACAAAACTACGTGTTACTTTAGAGCTACAAGCAGAACCTGAACTCACACGAATATTAGCCGCATCAAATAAATCCATAATTTCTTTAGAGCTAAAACCAGGAATCGCAAAATTTAACGTGGTAGGCACGCTATTTTCAAAGCTATGATTAAATACCACTTCAGGAAAAGACTGCTTAAGTGCTGCAACTAATTGCGCTCTAAAATTATGTAGTTGCTCAACATCAGTAAAAGATTCATCGTTAGTTGATAACAACATATCAAAAATCACATTCAATGCCGCTAAGCCCGGTAAATTCTCAGTACCAGAGCGCAAACCACCTTCTTGACCGCCACCAGCAATAAATGGTGTAAAAGGTGCATTTTCACGAATATAAACAAAACCTATGCCTTTAGGGCCATATAATTTATGACCACTAAACGGTGCGTAATCAATACTCGTATTGGCTAAATCTAAAGATGTTTTACCAAGTGCTTGAACACAATCAACCATCCAGTAAATACCGGCGTTATTATCACGTATTACTTTTTCTAAACGTGCTAAATCTTGATAAACGCCAGTCTCATTATTCACCGCCATAGTACAAATCATTAAAGCATTGGGTACTTCATTAGCAATAAACTCTAAATCTAAATCACCATCACGATTAACCGGAATCGCTTTTACTTCTGCATTAATTTCAAGAATATTATTCCAATGCTTTAACGACTCAGGTACCGCTTTATGCTCAGTTGCGCCATATAAAATCGTGTACTTTTTACCAGCTTGCATTTGCGACTTAGCACTATAAAGCCCAGATAAAATACCTGTTTGAATACCTTCAGTCGCACCACTGGTAAAAATAACCTCTCCATTACCTGACCCTAAAACCTGTTTAGCCTTATCACGCGCATTATCCATAATCTGCTTCGCTTGCAGACCAGAAATATGGCTACTACTTGGATTACCAAACATCGTTTCCATCGTCGTTAAAGCCGCAGCTGCAGCTTGTGGCAATACCGGCGTCGTTGCATTGGCATCAAGATAAATTTGGCTTAAAGATTTTTGGACGGTCATATACAGGCTCTTTATATTGATTCAATCAAATATAACTAAATGATATAAGTAATTACATATAGCTATATTAACAAGATAACATCACGATTCAAGCTTTAATTTTTGTTCAAATTGAGCAAAATCAAAACAAGCCATATAAAACAGGTGTATAGAGGTTTTTTAAAAACAATAAAATCTGATGAAATTTTGAGCTTTTATTAAAGAGGGTAAAACAAAGGAAAGCTTGGTGGTTAAGGTTAAGTCATACAAAAAGATATAAGGTAATAAATATGATGACCGATTAAACGCAAAACCTTTTTAGTTTTGTGTTTTCAAGGGGGAATCAAAATATGAATTGAAACGCATCACTTTGGGGTATTTTGATTCATATCTGAACTATTCCAATGTTGGCTTTTTCAGTTATACAATTCAATTTGTATCCCACAATCAATAGCACTTAATAGTTCTCTAAAGTTTAAATCTATTTCTCAAACCCAAACCAAACAAGAAAATAGATAGGTATGAAACCCCCGAGTGGGTATAGCCAAACAAAGTATAGTAATCTGGCACACCATCAGGATATAAACTCTTTTGAGCCTCTTGTTTTGTGCCTTTTGAAAGTGAGATAAATGGGGTTGAAAGCGCCACCGATAAAGTAAGTGACTTTTCAAATCTATGCTTAAGTTTTGAGTCGTTAGTCTGAACCCAATTAAAAAGGACAAACAAAGAAATTGAAATTAATAACAAGCAAAATGGCTTTAATATACTCTGACCATAATTACTTGTTATTGAAAAGAGCTTATCCAATAACGATTGAAGACTATTCAACTCTCCCCACCTTCTCGCTCTTTGCTCATCAGCATGAAACGCTAAGGCTTTTTTGTGCTTCTTGTTGGACTCTGCTATTTCTTTTAACCTGCAAAGACACTCAGCATCTTCAGTCTCAACTGGTTTACGAAAACAGCAAATTTTAGCCGTTCTTCTTAATTTAACGTTTAACTGGCTTAAATCAACATGGTGACTTGTTTTTGTCAGTCGCAGATCTGGCACGCAGTCAAAATCCCCTTTTAACTCTAATATCTTTGCAAATGACGCCCCTTGAAATGAGAGCTTATCTACTCTGACACCTTCTTTATTGGTATTATCAAAGTGAACACTTTCATTAAAGATTGCTTTATAAAAAACTATTTCTCTGGGTTGACTTGATGCAATATCTTTAGAGGCAGAGTCATCTTCTAACATAAGGTTAAGGTCTTTTTCGAACACCGCATTAGAGCAATCTAATTTAGACTTAAAAATAGCTTTATTAAAAAATGTCGTTCCTGAAAAAGTAGCTCCTCTAAAATTAACGCATTTATGAAATGTTACACCTTGAAAGTTTACATCACCTCTAAATTGAGTATGTTGAAAATTAGCATATGAATAGAAGTTTGATTTCGTAAATGTGGTTTTGTCATTGAAGATAAAATGTGAAAAGCTAATTGACCTAGCTAAATTAAGAAGCTCAGTGATTTCTGTATCGTTAACGTACTTCTCTTTTAATTTCTCTAAGTCAAAATCAATGTTATCAAGCTTGATATGAGTATTTTCATTTTCCTTAAAGAAGTCATTCCATGGCCCAGAGCCTTGTAATATTAATTTTAGCGCTTCCCTTTCATGTAGCACATCGAATTCCATTAACCTAACGCCCCTAACATCATTTTCAGAAGTTATAATTTAATATATTTCAACTTATTAAGCATCATTTACATGATTTTATGATTAAAAAAACAACGGAAAAAAAACAACGGGGTCAAAAAAACAACGGGGTCAGGTCTTGCATCGTGCACAAATATCAATTTTGACTCCAATTTCCCTTTAATCACACCTGAAAAGTTTTAATTGATGAGCAATAGCAAACAGGATGTTTGCTAAGTCATGCTTGCTACATGGACGTAGCTCTCATGACGTTTGCGTTCACATAAATTGAAAGTTTGAAGATCAGTGTGCCAATTATTTATAAAAGCAGGGGCGACTTTTTGTTATGAAATACGTCCTGTATTTCACCCTACGGGTCAGCTAAAACTGTTCAAATTTATTCCCGATAAATTTGTGGTTCATTCTTTTTGGTCTTTGTTTTAGAAGGGAGTAAAAGAATGAACAAAAAACCGAGTTGAACTCAGGCTTAAAATCAAACTCACAAACAAGATTCCCGATAAAACACCTCGGGAATGACGGATGAAAGTTGCTATGTAAAAACTAATAACTGAGTTCAACCACAAATATCAAACAACACTATTGGTGGCTAAAGCCATTCCTATATTAATTACGAATTCCCACCATCTACAACTGAAACCTGAACTGTACCAACATTTTCAATAGCTACTTTTAAATCTTTAGTACCAAAAGCAACTGATGCACCTAATAATGAACGAGCAATACCATCTAAAATTTGCTCTGGGCTCAAATCCAATTCATCACATTTAGTTGAAATTACATCCATTAACTCTTGTGATTGCACATCACTAATACTGCTTTCTTGTGTCAAAATTTAAACCTCATTAATTATTATATTGATACTGATATTTAGCATTAAAGTAATTCTACACATTCGTTGTAAACGGTGCTAACTCAACTGGTTTTTAAATGCCATTCGCGGCTAAAGCCAGCTCCTACACCTTACCCTATAACCACATTTTAAAACGCCATGTGAAATATTTAGTTACTGTACCTGTAACAAAGTATGTATACTATCTACCGCTTACTTCACATCTGTTGAAGTAAGATTAAAACAATAACATCAAGGAAATAAGATGAACACAGAAGTGCCAGAGAACGCATCTATAACACACGGTGCTGATGCACCAAAACAAACTAGCATTCTAAATTTTGAGTTCCGTGGAGACGGAATGGAATATTTCAAAATTTGGATTGTGAATATATTATTAACCATAGTCACTTTAGGTATTTATTCAGCTTGGGCTACGGTAAGAAATAATCGTTACTTTTATTCAAATCTATATTTAGAAAATACTAACTTTCGCTATCTAGCAGATCCGATCACCATATTAAAAGGTCGAATTATCGCAATAGTCGCTTTTATTGCTTACTATGTTGCAAGTATTTATGCCCCTATCTTTGGAGTGATGATTGCCATAGCACTCGTGTTTGCCATTCCTTATTTTGTGAATCAATCAGTGGCATTTACTAATAGAATGTCGGCATATAAAAACATACAATTTCGCTTTAAAGGCTCTTATGGCGAAGCCTTTATGGTGATTTATATTTGGCCATTATTAGGTGTGTTAACATTGGGCATTTTATATCCTTTAGCTATCCTTAAAGCCAATGAGTATTTTGTAAGAAATAGCGCATACGGTACAACTCAATTTGATTTTAAAGCGACTTATAAAGATTACGGCATGATCTTTTTAACTATGATAGGCATTGCATTAGCAATTGGTATTCCTATGGGGTTACTCACTTATTTAGTACCAGCTTTTGCAATGATTTCTCCTTTTGTTATCTTTGCGGTTTATTTTGGTTTATTTGTTTATTTTATGGTGTCTATGACCAATGTATTTTACGCAAGCTTAAGTTTAGTAGAACATAAATTTGATGCAAAACTAACAGTAACAGGGCAAACCAAAGTTATTTTAATCAACTTATTCTTTACCATTATCACTCTGGGCTTATACCTACCTGCAGCAAAAGTAAGAATGACTAAATATATCTGTTCATGTATTACAATGCATGCGCAAGGTAGTTTAGACACCTTTACAGCAGCTGAAAAAGAAAATATCAGCGCATTAGGTGAAGAAATGGGTCAAGTATTTGATTTTGCTTAAGCAAGGAACACCATGTTAATAGACGGAATCTATTTAGATGGTAAAACCTCTAAACGCCATAATGCGCGTTTAGAGGTGATTAATGACCATAAACTCATACATATTCATTTGACTGATCAACAGCAATCACTGTGTTTTGATTTTAAACAATGCAATATAGAATCTCGCTTAGGCAATACACCTAGAGAAATCGCTTTTACTGATGCGCAATTATTTATCACCGATAATAATGACGATGTTGATACTTTTTCTCAATGGCAGCATAGTAGCAATAACAAATCATTGTTATATCGCTTAGAAAATAACTTGCCGATGATATCGGTATTTACGCTTGCCACGATTGTTTTTTTATATAGCGCCATTGTTTATGGGATCCCATCAGCAGCAAAAGTAATCGCGCATAATGCCCCTGGCTTTACTTCAGATAAGTTTTTTTCTAGCTTAGATGTGCTAGATAATACCGTATTTGAACCTTCTGAATTATCGTTGGATAAACAGCAAGAAATTAGAGCATTAGCCTCACCGTATTTAGCACTGCATTCAGATTTAACACCTAAACTTGAATTTAGATCTGGCATGCAAGCAAATGCACTGGCTTTACCTAACGGTGTTATCGTATTCACTGATGAGTTTGTTAAGTTGGCACAATCTGATGATCAATTAGTTGCTGTTTTGTTTCACGAATTAGGTCACTTGAAACATAAACACATGACGCAAAGAATATTACAAGATGCCATGATCACACTTATGGTAGTGTTTATCACTGGTGATGTTGAGACTTTTGATTTAATTACAGGTTTGCCTACTTTAATTTTAGATATGTCTTACTCAAGGGAATTTGAGATTGAAGCAGATAATTACGCACTACAGCAGCTCGATAAACATAATATTCCATTACAAAGCTTTGTATCAATTATGAGAAATTTAGAAAGTTATTATCAAGCAGATGATGATTCGCAATCAGGTTCTTTCACTGATTTTCTATCAACTCATCCAAGCACCGAGCAAAGAGTTAAATTAGCAGAGCAGTTTAAATCCGCATTATAATTTATCAATCAAACTAAATACAAAAGGCGCTTTATCGCGCCTTTTTATATCATTTAAATTCAATGTCATTATGAATCTTCACCATCAACAACAGACACCTGAACCATACCAACATTTTCAATATCTAATTTTAAATCTTTCGTGCCAAAAGCAACTGATGCACCTAATAAAGAACGGGCAATACCATCTAAAACCTGTTCTGGGCTCAAATCTAACTCATCACATTTAGTTGAAATAACATCCATTAACTCTTGTGATTGAACATCACTAATACTGCTATCTTGTGCCAAAATTTCACCCTTAACTTAGATTTACTGTGTCAGTTTAAATAATTTTATATATTAGCTATAAATACATATAATTAGAATGCTTTTGTGAGCATGAAATATTGGCAAGATAGTTAAGTAAATCACATAAAAATATCAAAAACCTAAACGTGTTTTTAGCACTTGTAAATTACGCCTTGAAATAGAAATTGGCGTTATGTGATTTAGTTCAATTTCGCAGGTATCTCCTACCCCTAAATCAGTTTGCGTAACAGAATTTAAATTAACAATTTGCTGGCGATTTGCTTGTAAAAAATCACTTTCAGGCAGTCGATTTAAAATATTCACTAACGGCTTTTTAATGTAGGCATTTTTTTTACCAAAAAAAACGCGCGTATAGTTTTTACAACTTTCAAAATAATCTATATCAGCCAATGGTACTAAATGACAATGTTCACCATCTTTAATAAAGACTTTACTGGTCATGGTTAGCTTTATTTCTGGCTCAACTTCTTTAGGTGTTACATATTCAGTATCTTGGTTGGATTGTGCTGTTAATTTAGCAACAGCATCGCTTAGTCGAGTTTTACTGATAGGTTTAAGCAAATAATCAACAACGTTATAATCAAAAGATCGCAATGCATGTTCATTATAGGCCGTAGTAAAAATCACTTTGGGTGAATAATTTAATTTCTCAAGTAAATCAAACCCACTTTCTCCTGGCATATGTATATCTAAAAATAATACATCGGGTTGCTTACTTTCTATTAGCGCTAGGGCACAGGCCACATTATCAGCATCACCTATCACATTTATTTCATCATAGGCCGCTAATAAGCGAATTAAACCATGGCGCGCTAAACGCGAATCTTCAATTACGGCAGCATTTAACATCGACTTTCCTTAGGTAGCTCCAGAGTTGCAATAAATAAATTGTCTTTAACTTGAGTATTAAAAGAGGCTTTATTGCCATAAAGTAAATGTAAGCGGTCTCGAATATTGGCAATCCCTATTTGCATGCTCGAAACCGATACATCATTTTTTGTGGGTAATGTATTAGCTAAACTCAAAGTCAGTGTATTATCTGTTTGGCTTGAAGTGAGTTTAATTGTGCCTGCGGTTGTCGAACTTTCTACACCATATTTAACAGCGTTCTCAACTAATAATTGCAGCATCATAGGTGGGATCATTAAGTTGTGGCTATTGTTAGGAACTTCGTTAATAAAGTTAAGTTTATCTTCATATTGCACTTTAATAAGTTGCATATATTTATTAAGCATTGCTAACTCATCATTTAAAGAAACTTTGTTGGATTGCGAAATTTCTAATGCATAACGCAGTAATTCAGACAAATTCACCATCATATCATCAGCCATATCAACTGATTCGGCAATCATAAAGCGTATATTATTGAGTGAGTTAAACAAAAAATGTGGATTAAGTTGCGTATTTAAATTTTCTAATTGTGCCGATTTTAACGAATTAGCTAACTCTAAGCTTTTCATTTTTGCAGATAAGGCATGCCTTTGATGAGTAATACTGGTGTAAATAAAAATCCATGAACACATAAACAATTGTGTTTGTAACGATTGTTTAAGCATAAAAGCTGTTGAAAAGGCAGATAGTAATTGTGTACCTTTGCCAATATAAGCTTGATAAATAGGATTAAAATAAGGCACAAAATAACATGTGATAATAATCACGCTGGTGATCAAAATCGAAAGCAAAGTACCAATAAATAACAAGCTTGGGATTTGCTTTCGATATTCAATTTGATACCAAGAAAATGTATTAAATGTATACCTAAATACCAAAGCAAATAAGGTAAACAATCCCATAAACAAACACGATACCTTTGAAATATTGTGATTGATTTGACCATTACTCATTGACGTAATTAGGTCAACACCAATAACAATAAATAAGGCACAGCAATGATAAATCCAAAAGGTAAAATCGCGCGGTAAAAACTTTATTTTCATAATTTTATTATGGGCACTTAACGTGCCCTATTCTTATAATTAAGCTGATAATTGAATCGCAAAAAGTTTATAACTCATTAAATATACTGCGAATAGTGTATGGGCCATTACTATACTGCTCAGATAAAAACGATGAAAGCCTTTCTCTAGTTTTTTAAATTGCTTGCAACATAACCAAACAGTTAACATTACCAATACAGGATAAAGTGTCGTTGTAAGCAGCAAAATTGGATCTATCCAAACTAAATTCTCAAATAAAATTGACTCATCAACCAATAAAATAGGTAACACAGCGGCCAATATTAGGGCAGTACACATAAATATCAATAAACGCGGTAATGATAATGCCGCTTTTGGCTTACGACGAACTTGCATTACTAAACGCGTTAGTACTGAATAAAACACATAAAAAACATTAGTTAAAATCAGTATCATACTCAATGCTAAAGTAGCAGCTTTAGCATAAAACACCCATGCAACTGTTTTTTGATACACATCTGAGTGGCGCAATAAAACTTCTCCTGAAATGGGGTCATTGGCTAATGTAACTTGTGCCAACCCTTTTGAGCTATACAATACAGCGCTATTATCTTGTTGATGATAGGCCAGTTGGTATCCACCTAATAACCAAGTGAATGTCAGCCCTTTATCAAAAGTATTCACCTTAACGGCACTTGTAAAATAGTCTGTGATATTGCTTAAGCTCATAGTTGAATTTATTTTTGTATAAATACCATTTGTCTTGCTAAAAACAGGATTAAGTAATTGCGGTGTTTTTTTAGCGATTATGCTCTTTTCAATTAAGTGATCGGCAATTACAGATTTTATTTCATTAAAAGCGGCTCCAGATACTTTAGATAAAGCAAAGGCAAAACCTGATTGTGTTTTTGGGTTGTATCTAATCGCACTAATCGCACCTGGAATACCACCATTGTGGCCATAAAATAACTGACCTTTAATACTATCTTTTGCATGAGCAAAACCTTGAAACGTTGTTAACCCACCAGCAAAACCTAACTCTGATTCAATTCTCTGCATACGCTCAACTGATTTAGCTGTTAAAACTTGGCTTTGTTCTGGATGTAAAAATAAATTGATAAACTTAGCCATATCTTCCATTGAAGCAGTTAAAGCAGATGCCGGGCGCGTGGCAATATGTTCAAAACCCACTTCAAGTCCATTGTTAAAATGCGGAGTCACACCAAAGGAGTTCCAGTTATCAGGTTTTAAAATAGCGCTATTATTCATATCTAAAGGCTTAAATATATGCATATCAACATAGTCTGAAAATGTCATGCCTGATACAACTTCAACAATACGTGCAGCAACAGTTGGCCCTGTATTACTGTAAGCTGAACGTGTTCCAGGTACCCAACGACTCACGCGACTTTGTGGATAAATCTCGAGTATACTTTTTAATGACAACGCATCATCTTTTAATATCTTTTGCTCTGCAGGATGGCTATCCCAACCAGTTGTATGTTCTAGTAAATGCATTATTTTTACTGGATTAGTTTGGTACCATGGGTTTTCAAATTGAATACCTGGTGCGATATCTTTTAAATTATCTGTTAAAACCAATTTACCTTGTTCTTGCAGTTGTAATATTGCAATGCCAGGAAGTAACTTTGTGATTGAGCCAAATCTAAAAAGGTGTTTACCGGTAACCTGCTCTTGATGTGCTTTATTAGCAATACCAGATGCATATACTTTGGCTGGTTTATTTGCCTCAATAATTGTGACACCTAAGGCTTGCACACCGTACTTTTCTCGTATCGAAGTGATTTTTTGTTCTAATGTATCGACGTTGTTAACTTGCTGAACGTTGCTAGCTGAGCTGATAAATGAAATCATCAACACTATAAGCGTCAAACACACTGATTGAATTTTCTTAGATTTATTAAATAGATTCATAAAGTTCCCCTTTTTTTAGCTATTTTAGGGAATACAAAATTAATTCAGTAAAAAAGGTGCCGACTTGAGGATATCAGAATTAAACGGTTGTAAATTCAGTTAAACGGTTTTAAGCAAGGTCGTGATCATAAAACCTATTCACAATTTGACTTGATTAACCCTAAGATGACTAATCAATTTAAATCTAACGCTAGACGCCAAGCGGCGCCTATTGCTAAAAAAGTCTTTATTGCTTGTTGCCTTTACGAATAACTTCTAATGCTTTATTCAGGGCAGGATCAGTACCATCAACACCCCAATCTGCTGGGATAACCGCTATGTTTGCCTCAAAATCTTCACGATAGGTACCATCCACATGAAATAATCTTTCAAAACCTAGGTATAAAACACTGTTACTCTCGCCTAAGTTCAAGCTTTTAATGCCACCCAATAAATCAGCAACAGGCGCACCTATTATTGCTCTAGCACCAAGCGCATCAAATCCAATCATCATGCCTTCACCTATACTACCTGTCCACCGCCCAGCTAAAACCACAAAAGGTTTACTATAAAAAGGTGTATTAGGTTTAGCAAAAGCTTGCTGCATTTGAGCTTCTTGAAACATCACTCCATTTTCTTGCAATTGATATAATTGATAAGCTGTTTTTTGTTTAACAAAATGACCTAAGATTGGCTCCGCAACACCTGTATTACCACCACTTGGTATATTTCGTAAATCTATAATCAATGCTTCTGTATCAATGAGGTTTTCGATTGCTTCTTTAAAAGCTGTTACGGTATCGGAATTACCTAACGAATTGTTAAAACGAATATAACCGACTTGATTTATACTTTTATAAGATAATACAGGCGCTTGTTTTGCAAGGTTAATCGCTTCATAAGTAGCGGCTAGTTCAAATCTTTTTTTGTTAGCACCTTGCAGCACTGTCAGTGTTCTAGCCTGATTTCTTAAACCTCCTAACGCGATATTTAAACCCCACTCTTTTTGTTTAATTGATAAATTAGCGAAATCGCCTCCAAATACTTGGTTAATAGCCTCATCTACGGATAAACCATCAACAGAGATAATGACATCATTAACTTGTAGCTGTGATTTATATGCAGCACTATTGAACTTGATATCTTCAACCAAATATTTCCCTGCTTGGTATACAGCCCAAATATCAGAACCAGTTGGCGTCACACTATAATCTTTTTCATCCATAGGCCCCATAGCTAAATGTGGGTCACGGTAATAGCGTAAAAAAATTTGAATTACGTCAATAAATTCTCTTTCATTTTTAGCAGCTAATCCTTTCTCTTTATATCGAGCCAATAATTTTGCTGTATCGACACCTGTACTATTTTGGTAAGCGTAATTCTGAGTAAAATTGTGCGTAAATTCTTGCCATGCAGACTCTGTATCAAACTCTTTTTGGTTGGCAGAGCTGGCAGGTAAAGTGACTACAAATAAAAATAATATTATTATACTTCTCATTTTATTCCTTTAATGATGTTAACCCTAATTAGTGGATTGATTTAACTGTCGCTACAGTTTCAAATAGAATAAAGAATAAAATTAATTTAGTAAACAACGCCTTATCTCCTCCTCTCATTTATTCAAACCGTTAATCACAATAAACCTCTTGAGCCTCTGTTTTTCTTTAGTCTTGCTGCCAACTAAACATATGATAAAAAACTAAAACTGGTTAACTTTATTGCAAGTTAACCAGTTTTCCCCTTCATATGAGGTTAACTATTGAGTTCTATGCTCAAAACTAAAGCTTTGTTCTGTAATAAGCTTGCCGCTACCATCTGTTGGTGTGGTATAAAATTCAACATTAAGCTCATCTTTGCTGTTATCTAAATTGATATGTGCAAAGCCCCATACAAAACTTTTAGACCAAACTAAATCGTATTCAGGGTAGTTTCGCTCTTGAAATTCAGCAAATGGTGTATGTTTACCACGCATTTTAGATGCTGCCCCACTGATGATTAAGGGTAACTTTTTACCTGACTCATTTGTATATTTAGAGCAGTCATCAGTTAATAATTCTAAGTCATGCTCATGGCCAGCAATATAGGCATCAGCATTTTCACATAATGACGGCATTAATAACTTACGTAAAACATGACCTTCGCTATATTTAGTACCGCCAATCGACCAAAGAATATGATGACCGTAAACAAGCTTCCATTTAGCTGTTGAGTTTTCTAAGCCTTCAGCCAACCATTTTAGTTGTTTGGTATCTTCACCTTTAGCTGGTTTTTCATGTGGTTCATGCTCTTCAAGCTCTGCAGTGCCGTCAGCAATCGCAATATGATCCGGTTTTTCACTGCCATCAGGATTAAGCGGTACTTCGTAAAAAGTTTGCCCAGATAACAACATATTGGTATCTAATACAAAAAACTCTACATCGTTACCCGGCTCACCTATTTTGTAGCTGTAATAACCATTGGCATCTAAATGAAAATTAGGTTGCTGTGCCATCCACTGCGTTTGTAAGGCAACCCCTTTACGAGATGTCTTCCAATCATGATTACCTAATGCAGAATACACAATTAGCTCTGGCTGCTGTTCAAACAAAGGCTTTAATGGTGCTAATATTAAGTCATTCATTCGTTTTTGATCATCTTTACCATCCGCTGCTGCAGCACCATCAGGGTATATATTATCCCCTAATTGAATACCAAATTCACAAGCTTTAGTTTTACATAAGCTTGCCATCGCGGTGCCTACAGCGAGTGCTCCGCCTTGTTCTGTGGCAATTTGGGTATTTGGATACACATAAATAGGTGCATGATCAAACTCAGACATAGGGCGATAATCTTCTTGCCAGTCTTCACGTTCTTTTTCTATAAATTGCGCTTTATTTCTAGGGTTTTTAATATGCTTAGTTTTAGGATAATCCACATGATAACCACCATCACCAAAAGCTAAAAAATTAATATCTTTAGCTGCATCAGTTTGTGTATTAGCAGGTTCATTGTTTGAGCAAGCTGAGAGAGCTAAACATAAGCTCGCTGTCAGTAATGTAATTTTTGCAGTCATAATATTTTCTCAATAACAAAATAACCCTATGGCTAATATAACCATAGGGTAAATTTAAAACTTAAAATGATTTAATGGTAAAACCTAACTGGAATGAGCGACCGTATTGCTCATATTGATAGTTATTTTGTGTTTCACCGTGGTATAAATAATAAGGCTCATCGGTAATATTGATGGCATTAAACGATACTTGCATGCTGGTATTTAAATTATATTTCAGGCTGAAATCTAACTGATTATGTGCCGCCTCATATACAGCTGCATCGGCTTCATAAAAACGGAAACTTTCACTTTTATGGGTTGCTGTTAAGCGCGCGCTCATTGCATTGTTTTCATAACCTATCATTAAGTTACCAAAGGTATCTGATTGCGCTGGTAGCTGTGAATCAGCATCTATAAATGTGCCATTTAAACCTAATAATAATCCGTTATTAAAGGTTTTAGTCCAAGCCAGCTCAACACCCGATAACTTAGCATTGCCGCCGTTAACCATTTGTATTACTTCGTCGTATCCATCCCATTGACCATTATCATGCACATCTCTTTGCTCAATAAAATTTGCGATATTTTTATGGAATAAGCCTGCAGATATGACACCGACACGATCAGGATAATATTCAATAGAAAAATCTAAGTTGGATGACTCATATGGGTCTAAATCAGGGTTGCCTACCACTGCTTTACGCTCTGTTGCGATTTGATTACCATCTTGCGTGCTTTCACTTTCAATCATTTGATAAGCAGCAGAATCACCAAATGTTGGTCTTGCTATAGTATTGGTATAAGCAAAACGTGTAACTAAGTTATCGTTAAATTCATATCGTACATTTAAGCTAGGTAGTAAATGGTCGTAATCTTTATCTACCTGCCACGCCTCAATATTTGCGCTTTCTGAATCATTCACTTCATCTATGATCAAATCAACTTTATTACCACTGGTTGAGAACGCAGTATTTTCGTATCTCACACCCGCTACGATATGCCAGTCTTCAATATCCATAGTGACCATGCCGTAGGCTGCAAAAACATCTTCAGTGTTTATGTAGCTTTCGCCTTGAGTTATGATGTCCGATTCATTTTGGTTTATATCAAAGGTAGATTTATTCATCATTACAAAATCATGCAAACCATCTTCATCTAAGCCTTGACCAAATTCACCTAATGCATAATCAGGTGCTGGTGTGGCAAATTCATCAGCTGTCACATCACCAAAACCACCATCATAAACTGTTGCATCTACAGCATTTGTCTTTTCAC
This sequence comes from Pseudoalteromonas sp. '520P1 No. 423', assembly GCF_001269985.1. Lineage (NCBI taxonomy): Bacteria > Pseudomonadati > Pseudomonadota > Gammaproteobacteria > Alteromonadales > Pseudoalteromonadaceae > Pseudoalteromonas > Pseudoalteromonas sp. '520P1 No. 423'. The sequence goes on from NZ_BBZB01000001.1 coordinate 375,307, forward strand.
GGCTGCGATATTTAGCGCCAAACTTGAATTCACCATAGTGATCATCAAAAGTAAAATAGCGCTTAATATCAAAACGAGAACTGATCTCTTCATCTTCTGTTAAGCTGTCTGAATAAGACACTTCATCCATCGCAAAGTTAGTTAAGTCTTGAGAATCAGCAGAATACGTTAACTGTGGTGTTTTACCATTGCTACTGTAACCTAAATCAAAACCTTCGCCATTAAAGTCGGTATCAATACGACCATCTTCGGTTTCGCTCGATTTTGAATAACCAACGCTGTACTCAAATGCCCAATCATCAAATTTATTTTCGCCACCAGCTACCAGAGAGAGGATTTCTTGTACTTGAATACGATCTTTAGTATCTCTATCCATTTGCGCATCAGTATATTGCGCTGCAGAATCGGTTACTGAACTGGCAGCTACTTGGCCTTTATCAAACTTGTATTCGTTTCTTAATCTAAATTCATCATCAGAGAAATCACTATATAAAGTACGTAAGTAATATTTATCAGTTGTACTTGTACGTAAATCAAAATTTAACGCAGCACCTAAACGCTCTCGTGAAATTTCATATGCTCGTTGTTCAATTTCTTCAGCACCAAATATTTCAGTGTCTTCATCCGTGTGTGAATCTTCAACTTCAATGGTGCTCCAGCCACCGTCAGTTTCCATATTGTGTGAACCAAAATCACGCTTAAACCAAGATAGCGCACTTGCTACACCTAGCTCTGCACCTGATTTTAATTCAAACTTATCGGTAAAACTGCCCGAAATTTTTGGGCTGGTTTTTGATACCAATTCATTGTGTGAAGCTTCAGTTGAAAAGCTATCACTTTGCTCCTCACGGTCAAATGCACTTAAACTTTTAACTTCTATCGAGCCACCTACAGCGTTAGCATCCATATCAGGAGTAACAGATTTACTCACTTCTAGGCTTTGAATTAACTCACTTGGAATAACATCCAATGCAACACTTCTGACACCTGCCTCTGGAGATGGCACATTTACACCATTTATGCTGACATTATTTAAATTAGGGTCAATACCTCGTACCCCAACAAAGCGCCCTTCTCCTTGATCTTTTTGAATAAACAGACCCGGTAAGCGCTGAAGCGCTTCCGCTGCATTTTGGTCTGGAAACTGACCGATTGCATCTGCACTGACAACCGATTTTAAATTTTCTGCATTTTTTTGTTGGCTTAACGCGCTGGCTTGCCCTGCAATTTGGCCATAAACAATAATATTTTCGATGCCATTACTTGCATTGCCAATCACATAGTTTTGACTTGAATCTACGCCATCGCTTATTGTTATTTGCTTTTCTACAGGTGCGATACCTATGTAGTGAATTTGTAAGGTATAAGTACCTTGTTTAACATTAGGGAACCTAAACGAACCATCACGTTCAGACACAGTTGATAAATTAAGTTCTTTTATTTTAATCTGTGCGCCATCAAAATATACCGACTGACTTTGGTCGGTAATACGACCTTCAAGATTGCTATCAGCTAAGGCTGATAATGAAATTAAACTAGTACAGGCAAATACGATACTTTTCTTCATTAAACTAAATGATTGTTTGGATCGGTTCATGAGTTTCTCAATGTTAGTTGCGTTCTATTGGTGACGGTTCTTGCTTGGGCAACAAACTAATCGCTATTCATGACAAAAATATTTCAGTTATTTTTAATGCTTTTCAAAAAATAGGATCACAGGTTAATTTGGCGCGAAGTTGGTTATAAATGAGCTGATATGACCCCCTAAATTGTGCATAAAAGATCTGAATTCAACCTTAATTGAAGAGTTTCAATAATAATTTGTAAAAATACTGTCATCTGTGTGAGCTAATATGACCCTGCTTTTAAATTTATTAGCTGTATACCAATTTTGATAATGAAGTTATCACTGAGAGCTTATGAAGATTTAGCATTCTAGGCATGGCTGTGAATTAATTATTATTCCCTTTAGAACTAAACGTCTTTTAGTAGGCTGGTTTCAAAGTGATTTATAGTGGGTTATTGGTTTGATAAGGAAATACATTATCTACAACTAACGCCTTGCCTAAGTACTTTGCACTCCCGCTGAATGAGCGCTTCACTAACTGAAATGGTATTTTTATTTATCACCTTTGAAAATCGAATTAAGCCATGAATCTTTCCTTATTAAAGTTACATACTAAAACAATTGTCTTGCTTACACTCTTCTTTACATCATTGATTATGTATACGTTTTCGTTGGGTGCATTAAAGCCAATCAAGTTAATTGATTGGTTTGATGTCTTGGGTGAAGGCTGTATCAACTTAATGATTATGGTCTGGATTTTTTTCACCATGATCAGTCGACCCAAAGGCAAAGTGACCCATTTATTGATCAGTGGCCTCGCTATTATGCAATTGTCGATGATGTTAGATTTTTTAGATGAATTTATTCACTACCCGCAAGCCAGTGCTTGGATCTCAACCATTGAATCATTGCCAGCCCCAATAGGCATGATCATGATGAGCATTGCTTTATATTATTGGCATCAAGAACAAATAACGCTCAATGCGCAATTAATCAAAAAAGAGCGGTTTTATAGAGAACACAGCCTATCAGACTACATAACAGGGCTAAATAGTGTTGAGTATATGAAAAATCAAATAACACGCGAGATAAACACGAATACTGAAGAACAAGGCTTTAGTGTGATCATGCTTGATGTCTGCAAGTTTGATACTTTTAATCGTCAGTTTGGTGATCTGCAAGGCAATAAATTACTAAGAGAATTTGCTAATCTCATTTTAATGAATATACGTGATACCGATTTAGCATGCCGGTTTGCCGCTGATAGGTTTATTATTTTATTACCGCATACCCATCAGCAAACGGCAGAAGAAATAGCGCATCAAATACAAGCATCCATTTCTCATTTAGCTTATAAACCAGGTCGTACCTCGCAAGCTGTATATCATCAATTTTTAGCTTGTATATACCAGTACCAGCAAGGTGATGATTACAGTATTTTAATCGATAAACTAAATCAAAATATGCTGCAAACTAAATTATCAAAAATTAAAAACCTTGCAGCATGAGTAAACTATTTGAAGTAACAGATAAAACTTTAAAGAGCCCGCATTTGGCTGTGATGTTAATCGATCTATGTTTAATGCGTGGCATTAATCAACATAAATTACTTAAAGGTACTCAGCTGTTTTACGATGATATTTGCAAAGGTGAAATATTTATCAGCCCTTTGCAATTGTTTAAGCTGATAGAAAACAGCCAAAAATTGCTGAATAATCATGACATGAGTTTTTTACTTGGCAGGCGATTTTTTCCTGGTAATTTGGGTGCAATATCAAATGTATTACTTAATGCAAAAAACCTATCCGAGATGATAAAAATAATAATGTGTTTTCAGCCATTATTATTTCCTTTAATGTTTGTTCAATACAAACAATATAACGATAAAACCTATTTGATTATTAATCACGCTTTTGGTGAGTTTAATGATAAACACGCCATATTTATGGCAGAGTTATTTTGCAGTATATTAGTGAGTGTGATTAAACTGCGGTTTGGACAAAACTTTCCCATCGCATTTAAATTCCCTTACTCTCAACCGTCACATATAGAAGAGTATCAAGTAAGCCTTGGCGAAAACCTACAATTTGACCAACATATATTTATGATCGGGATTGAAAATAAATATTTAAACTTACAACTACAAGACAGCAGTAAAACCTTAAAATCTTTATATTTATCAAAATGTAAAAAACAGCGTAATAAACAGCCCGGTTTAATTCAACATATATTGATTTATCTAGATAAAAATACCAGCGCAACACTAGAGCAAAGTGCCTCTTATTTAAAAATAAGCCCCGCGACTTTTAAACGTAAGTTGAAGCAACACAATACGAGCTTTCAACAGCTATTAGATTTAGTAAAAAAACAGGCAGCCATCTATCAAATTACCATAGAAGGCAGCAATAATAACAATGTATCTCACACACTAAAATTTAATGATGCAACCAATTTCAGACGCGCCTTTAAACGCTGGACAGGCATGACACCCAATACATTAAGAAAAATTTAGTACTTCACACGCCCTTAATGTATAAATTTCATACAAAAATTGCATCTATTCAACTTCTAGTTTAAAGTGATTTTATGAAATTATTTATAATAATCACATTTCTAACCCTAATATCTTTTGAATCGAAATCAAAAGACCTACTCGTTGTAACTGAAAATTGGCCTCCTTATAACTATTTAAATAAAGATGGAAAGCTAGTTGGTACCTCAACAGCTATAGTAAATAAAATTCTATCCGATGCCGATATTAAATATAAAATACTGATGTACCCATGGGCTAGAAGCTTTCAGATTGCCTCCCAAAAGAAAAACACATTAATTTATTCTATTTACAAAACAAAAGAGCGTGAAGATAAATTTCACTGGTTCTGCCCCATAATAAAACCTACTCCAATGCATTTTTATCAAATGGCTAATAACCCAGCGATTGAATTTAAAAATATTGAACAAGCAAAACAATACACAATCGGAATTATTAGGGGGGATTGGAGTCACTCATATTTACTCAACTTAGGGTTTAAAGAAGGCGAACAGCTAGATTTAGCCCCTGAAATGTCTATCAATACAAGTAAATTAATAGCAGGTCGCATAAACCTACTTGTTAATTCAGAACTAGGCATGAAACTAGAGCTAAAAAAGCATAACCTTCCTTTTAACACAGTAACAAAGATATTCTCTATTGATTTAACAGGGCAAAACGAAATTTGCATGGCTATTCATAAAGACTCACCAAATGAGTTAATTAAAAAAATAAACATGGCTTTTAATCGCTTTAAAAAAAGCAAATAATCACATTAACTATTTAATTAAGCTTAGAAAAATCAACCAATTCTTTACCTGTCATACGATAACTGATCCACTCAGGCTGATCTTTTGCACCAATAGAAGCATAAAAATCGCGAGAAGGTGTATTCCAATCTAAACAACTCCATTCAAAACGCGCACACTCTTTTTCAATCGCTATATTAGCTAATGCTTTTAAAAGTTTGATACCTGCGCCTTTGCCTCTAAATTCAGGCGATACATATAAATCCTCCAAATAAAGCCCTGATTTGGCGAGCCAAGTAGAATAATTAAAAAAGTAAATCGCAGAGCCAATCTCAACGCCATCTAGCTCACAAATAAGCGCATGCACATTACTGTTATCTGAGAACATGCTGCTTTTAATCGTCTCTGCAGTTGCTAATACTTCATGTTCAGCTTTTTCATAAATCGCCAATTCTTTTATAAATTTAAACAAGGTGCCAGCATCATTTTCTGTCGCTACTCTTATTGTTAATTCACTCATTATTATCTCTATTCGTTAAATATTCATTACTGATAGCTTATATTTTCAAGCTAGATGATACCAATGCATAGTTATCAACAACCCATGATTAATATTCATAAGGATACGTTCATATACTGCAATAATTTACTAGCGCACAGGATAAACACAGCACTACAATGAGAAAAGGCATCACAAAATTCAGTTTTATAATGGCTAACTAGGTTTTAATTAAAATATGTTTGAAGAAAAAATTGATTATTGGCATAACCCTATTCTTCCAGATATTGAACTTAGCCATGCTCGTTTTCAACATTTTGAATTCGACCAGCATGTTCATTTAGATTATCACATAGGCGTAGTTACCCAAGGCGGTCAGCAATATAAACATAAAGGCGAAAAGTACCGTTTACACAAAGGTTTTATATCAACTTTAAACCCAGACGAAAGCCATAATGGCCAAAGTATCAATAATGAAGCTTATCAAGCTTTTGTAATGTCGATTCCTATAGATTACGCCAACCAAATCGCCAATGAACTAAATCTTAAAGAACTATTTTTTGCTAAGCCTTTAAATCATGAGCCTGATATCTATAATCATTTTTTAAAACTTCATAACATGCTAACTCAAGCTCAAACACGCCAAAATCAATTGCAAATAGAAACAACATTGATGGCTTTTTGTACTGAGTTATTTATGCGATTTGGCGTCTCTAATTTAAGCAATACAAGCCCTAACCTCTCACAAGAGAATTTACTTAATATAAAAGCGCGCTTTCACGATGAAATGGGCAACTCTTTTCAATTAGAGCAATTAGCTAGCTCTATTGGCTTAAGTAAATTTCAATTTTTACGACAATTTAAAGCCGCAACAGGCATGACGCCTCACGCATATTTAAAACGTGTAAGATTGGAATATGCTAAAAAAGCCTTAGCTAAAGGCAGCAATATGGCTGATATCGCCCATAAAGTTGGTTTTTTTGATCAAAGCCATTTTAATAAAGCTTTTAAAAATGCATATTTGATTACACCCACTCATTTTCAAAAACAGATTAAATAATCTCAAATTTAATTAATATATCTAACGGCTGTTTTGCAATAATTTACAATCATTATCAATGAGCAAAGTGCAAACTTATATCAAATCACTTTTTAGGCTAAATCATGGAACTACAACTTCTTATCTCACTTGCTGTGATCCACAGTGTTGCACTTGCAAGCCCAGGCCCTGATTTTGCGCTTGTAGTAAAAATGGCAAGCCAAGAACGTCGCAGTACAGCTATTGCAGCTGCAATAGGAATATCTATTGCGATTTTGGCGCACACACTATTGAGCTTAACAGGAGTCAGTTTACTTATTCAAAGCTCACAAACCCTATTTATTATTGTAAAACTCATAGGTGCTAGCTATTTAGGCTGGATTGGAATAGGTGCTATAAAAGCTGCGATTACTCATTGGCAAGACAAAGAAAGCATTATTTTTGAAAAAGATAATAGAAACAAGTTATCAGTCAAAAAAGGATTTTTATTAGGGTTTTATACCAATATGCTAAACCCTAAAGCTATGGTATTTTTTATTACGTTATTTTCGACTTTGATAACCCCTAATGTAAACCTTACAACTAAAATCGCTGCAACCTGTCTTTTGCTTGTTTTATCATTAGCTTGGTTTATTTTTATCGCTTTTGTTTTATCTAAGCCTAATATTCAAAAAACAATGCAAAGCGCTACGCCAACTATCAACCTAGTAACAGGTATTTTATTTTTAAGCGTAACTGCAGTTATCATTTCAGGTCTGATAAATTAACTTATCAAACTAAGACCTTTAAGTTTACAATTGGAACTGAAAAATTAATTAGGGCATAACAATGGATTTGCATCAGCTGGATTTAAACTTATTGGTTATGTTTGATGCCCTATATCGACATCAATCTGTATCTCAAGCAGCCAATGAGCTTTGCATAAGTCAGTCGGCTTTTAGCCATGGTTTATCTCGATTAAGAAAACGCTTAAACGATGATTTATTTATCAGAACAAATAATGTAATGGTACCCACTGCGCGTGCACAAGAAATTGCTCAATACTTAACTAAGGCGCTGCCATTAATTTCATCAGCGATAAATGACACTCAATTATTTAACCCAAAAATAGATACTTCAGAATTTAAATTCTCAGCAACCGATTACACTGAATTTAGCCTTTTACCGCGATTAATAGGTAAAATTAATCATCAAGCCCCTAATATTAAACTCAATGTTATTGGCGCTAAAGAGCAGCATCCTCTAGCTTTATTAGAAAATCATCAAGTAGATTTTGCTTTAGGATATAGTCACCTTATTGAAAGCTCATCAACTATAGAGTCTTTTACTTGGTTACAAGAAAGCTATTGCACAATAGCAAGAGCTGATCATCCAGCATTAGCTAATGGCTTAGATTTAGACACCTTCTTATCTTTATCTCACGTCAGAGTATCGCCTTGGGGTGAGCAGTCGGGAGTAGTAGATGAGGCACTTGCAAAACTAAAGCTCAGTCGTAATGTTACCCTGCAATTACCAAGTGTTTTAGTCGCACCACATACGGTGTTACATTCTGATTTATTATTAACAATCCCCAGGGCCATAGCAGAGCAATTATCGAATCAAATCAATATTCAAATATTTGAAACGCCACTTGATATCCCTAACTACCATTTAAATATATATTGGCACAAAATTAACTCTGCGAAACCTAGCTTTAAATGGATTAAACAACAAATTTTAAACCTTTAATATTGATAGCTTTAGTCTGAAATAATGGTTTTCAATTCATTATAAAGCCACGTCATGGCAGGCCCCATAACAACGCCTTTTGTTGTCACTATATCTACTGGAATACTCCATGTTTTATGATCGATTCTTCTTGCTTGGTAATAGAAATAACGACTTTATCTAATTCAGAAGTTTGGAATAATACCGCTTTTGCATATTGATAAACTCTTTGACCATCAACAGTTAAAGTTGGTTTTCGGGTGTTGCGATCAAACAATTGCAACACCAAATCTATTTCTAAATTAGCAATGCCCTGACTTACAGCTGACTGAACTTTCCCTAAGTTTCTAGCGCATGCTGAAAATGAACCTAACTCAGCGCAAAGCACTAACATTTTTAATTGTTCAATATTATACATATCAGTTTTATTGATAGTTATTAACTTTCTTCAATCTTTTTAGCAGATATTATTTACCACAAGTTAAATTTATCAGGTTATTTATATATCACATAAAGAACGCATTTTTCATTCAGTCTTATTTGAAGTATTGGCGTTATTGCTATTAATCAGCTTTGCATTTTTCTTTGTTGAAGGCTCTGCGAGCACTATGACAGGTTTAGCTATTGGTTTATCACTAATCGCAATGGCCTGGAATTATATTTTTAATATGGGTTTTGACAAAATATTTGGTACGGACCGTATCAATAGAAGTATCTCTAACCGCTTACTTCATGGCCTGACATTTGAATTAGGTATGTTAATACTGACATTACCGCTGATCATGTGGGCCTTAAATTTGAGCTTTTTAACTGCTTTATTAATGGATATTGGTTTTATTGTATTCTTTTTAATTTATGCCATCGCTTTTAACTGGGTATACGATAAAACAGCTAATTGGATAAAACTTCAAACTAACTCCACTGTAAAATCGCACTTTAAAAAAGTTTAATTCTCTATTAGTCATAAACTATGACACATCCTGAAATAAAATTATTATTCAGGATGTTATGAAAACTGTTAGCGACCAAGTCGAAACAATATATAATTCTAAAAAAACAAATAGAAAGCAACCATGCGTTATTACTTCGAAAAGTATTGTTTTGACCAAGATACTTTAACGCTTTACTTCAATGAACAACCCAAAGCGATAAAAAACAATGAAGCTAAATTACTGGCTTTATTTATTAAAAATAAAAACACTATTTTAAGTAAAGAAATAATCCTCACAGAAATATGGGGAGAACAAAGTGTATCCGAACAAGTTGTATTTCAGACCATAAGTCAATTACGTAGCGTATTTGGCAGTCATGCTATTAAAACCTTTCCTAAAAAAGGTTATCAATTACAATTACCTTTTGAACGACAACAATCGCCACAAAGTGAAATCGACTTACCACCAGCCAAAATAAATAATAATCCATTAAATTATCCTTTTTTAATTACTTCCGCCTTAATTATTATTTTTGCCATGGCTATATTTCTCTACTTTTCAGAAGAAAAAAAACCTAACAATAAACTTCATTTAATCCCTTTTTCTTTAGCGGGTGATGCAGAGCAAAAACAACTTGATAACTTAAACAATTTAATAAGTAAGTATGGTAATGAACATTTGTCATCGACCTCGACATTATCTTTATTTAACTATCCAGATATGACAAAAAAAACGTTGAAATTGGAAAGCAACTCGGTGGTTTTATCAGGATATTTATCCCCTTATTATAAAAATTTACTTATAGAATACAAACTCGTAGGTAGCAAAAGAAGTTGGTCAGGCTATTTAATTGCTCAAGATGAAAAATCATTAGCTACATCACTTAAAAAGACTATCGATGGCATACAGGAGTCAGGTTACCTTAATGAAGCAAACCCAGCTTTATTAAGCTCAAAACTTAGATTGCTTTTAGATAAACAGCCTAATAATCACTCTGTAATTTACCACTTATTAAAACAACAGCTTAATAACCAAGATTATGATGTTGCCAAAGCATTAGTTGAACAGTTGATCAACCTAGAGCCTGAATCTCCTTATATCGCTCTAGGATCATTAGTCAAAGCCGGAATTTTTCATCAGCAGCAAGAATTTGATCAAGCCTTAAAACATTACAACCTCTCGTTAACACAACTAGCGGACGAGAAGTTTCCAGAAATACGATACAAAGTAGCAAGCTCAAAGGCATGGCTTTATTACGCATTAAAAAAATCAGCTAAAGTAGAGCAACATATCCTTAATGCAGCCAAGTATGCCCAACAAAAAAATGATGTATTAGCCCATATATCAGCATATACCACAGGCTCAATTCTATTTCATAAATTAGATGATATGGTTAATCGCTACAAATATTTAAATACAGCTAAGTCACTATTAATTACTCACCAAGTTTCAGACGCTCACTTTGCAATTATTTATTATCATCTTGGTCTATTTGCATCTGATAAAAAAGAAGCAGAATCATACTATTTAAAAATATTAAGTTTACCAAAGCTAGCTAAATATCAATGGCTATATGAAAGCGCTATTGAAGATCTACTCAGTTGGTATATAGAAAACAAACAATGGGACAAAGCTATATCTTTATTCCACTCTCAACCTGAAAATAGTTTTAATCTCAGCCAAAAAGCGAGACTTTTTAAAGCTGAAGGCAAATTTAATGATGCATTCAATATTGCAAAAAGCGCATTTGACAAAGCAAGATTAAATTATCAACACAACCATGCTTTACATGCGGCATTATTGCTATATCAGTTTCAAACACATATAAACCAACCTCATACTCCCGATTATCAAAATTATATTAAACACAATGCATCTAATTTCTGGTTAGACAAACATAAGCATGAGTTAATTAAACTTGGTTACTTTGATAATTTAACACATTAAATACCTACACTTTTTGCAGCCTTGCCTTCGATAGAGCTTAATAATTTGTGATAATTTAAGCTCTCTCCCATTTTTAAAGGATTTACAATGAAGCTTGGCTTTGATTGCTGTATAGCTAAATCTAACCGTCTAAGTGGCTCATGAACATGTTCACAGCCTAAAGTCCAAGTGCCGTATCCCCAAGGGATAAATATTTTACAACCTAAATCTTCAGCAGCTTGTATGGCATCTTCTGGTGACATATGAACACGTCTCTTACCTTCGTGATATGCAACAATAGGCATTAAACATACGTCCATAGCACCTACTTTTTCCCGTATATCTTTGAATACATCGCTATAACCTGTATCTCCAGCAAAGTACACTTTGTATTCTCCATCATTTATCATCCAACTCCCCCACAAGCTTTTATCAGTATCAAACATACCTCTAGATGAATTATGATTGCTTGGTAAAAAATGAATCTTGGTTTTGTTATGTTGGGTTTGTGTATACCAATCCATTTCAGTGATTGGCCCAGATGAGTAATCAACATCATCGCTATTATCTAGTGGTAAGTACAAATGCGTATTTTTACTAAAAGTATTAAGTGTTGTGCTACTTAAATGGTCAAAGTGATCATGTGAAATCAGAACCCCTGAAACAAAAGGTAATTTATCTGCTTTAACAGGTGCTTCTCCAAGTCTTACAAAAGAACTACTTAATTGCTGCCCTAACCAACCTAAAAAATCGTCAAACTCGTGAAAAACAGGATCTGTGACTAAAGCGTCATTGTTCATTTGTTGAATTAAAAAACTAGCATGCCCTAACCAGGTCAGTTCACCTTGCTTGTTTGCATCAATGTTAATATCTGAATACACCAAATTTGAAAATTCATATCCATGACTTTTACTATATTTATGGGATGGTAAAGGGTCAAAGAACGCTCTTTCTATGACTTTTTTTTCTTCTGGTTTTAGCAAATCTAAATCATCATTTATATGATGAGGGCCATTACCAACATAATGGCTAGGAAATAAATTTTGATATTGTCCATTGTTTTCTAATCGTTCAGGATTTTCTATACGCGTAGCAGACGTGCCACATCCAGCTAGTACCAGAACAGAAATAATTTTTGATAACACTTTAAGTTTCATAACCAAATACCTTCAACAAATTTATATTTAAGATAATGAAGAAGAAACATTAAGTCTTATCCAAAAATTATTCTTACTTAATAAAAAACCAATAGAAAAATTAACAAATAAAAACAACAACTTAAACAAATTAAAAATCACCTATAAAAATCGGCATGAAGAAACCACAAGAATAAGTAAGTTTACCTGTAACGTAAAATAGGCATTACAAATAAGTTTTTCACTGTGCAAACCTAACAAAAGAAATTTATTCTGCATATTCAGGTCTAGTATTTTTAGAGTAGTTAACCTTGGATACCCTTATGAAACCCCCTATGAAAACCATTATGGCTTTATGCTTCACTTTATTATTTAGTGCATATTCAAATGCACTTGAACACGGTGAAGCTAAATATACCAGCGACACCTTACAAGTATGGAATCAAGATGCAAAAGAGTGGCAATCAGGAGAAGCTTTTTGGCTAAGTTACACGCACAGCCAAGGCGGTTTAACTTGGCCTAAAAGTGCCACATATCCTAATTATGATGATGTAAAAGAGTTCGATACGTTTTTAGTACAACTAAAACAAGGCACCTGCCTCATGCAGTTCTTTCATTCTCGCTGGCGTTTAGCCAATGACGTACAAAGATGGAACGATGAATTCAATGACTTCTCTGGATGCCCTTACGTTTTTGATTAATCAGTAATTGTTATAGTATGCCTCTTTCTGCATTTAATTTATGTTTTTGGAGCGCCAGTGTTTAAAAAGTTAGCTTTGTTATCATGTTTATTTACGCCATTATTGTGTCAAGCTCAGCAAGTCAGTTCTGTATCACAAAGTACTGCTGATTACGCAGTAAAAACTTACCAACAAGATATGGTGCAAAGCTTAAAACAGCTAATTAAATATAATACGGTGGCTATAGAAGGCACGCCCTCTACAAAAAATCCGACCCATATTGCGTTTAAACAAGAGCTCAAAAAACAAGCCTTATCTCTAGGGTTAGATTTTGAAGATCATGGTTATGTAGCCATCGTTGGTTTAGGAAAAAGTAAAGAACGTGTAGGTATTATTACTCATGGAGATGTACAACCTGTAAACCCAGCTAAATGGGCTAAATCACCATTTGAATTAGATTCAACATCACAACCTGGCAAGTTAATAGGCCGCGGTACAGAAGATGATAAAGGCCCTATTTCTACCGCTATGTATGCCATGAAAGCAATTAAAGATAAAAACATAATACTTAATAAGCGTTTAGAACTCTATGTGTACATGGCTGAAGAGAGTGATTGGCAGCCATTAAAGGAATTTATAAAACATAATAGCTTGCCGCAAACTAACATTACTATTGATGCATCATATCCAGCTGTAATAGCAGAAAAAGGCTGGGGCATGTTAAAAATGACCTTTCCTAAAAGTGAAATTAGCAGTAATAAACCTTATTTAAGTGCTTTTACTGGCGGTTTGTTTGGTAGCCAAATTCCTGAAGATGCCCAAGCTGTAATAGAAAATGCCAACCCATTTATTGTTAAACATATTCAACAAATTGCAGCTAAACACCCTAAAATAAAATACACCTATCAATGGCAAGAAAAACAGCTCACCATCACAGCTTTAGGTAAATCAGCACATTCATCTAAACCAGAACATGGCTTAAATGCAATAACACATCTCGCTGAGCTTTTATCATTTAAACATTGGCCAAATAGTACAAGTGGCGCTTTAGTTAACTTTATCAATGATAATTTAGGTACCGGTTTATATGGCGAAAAATTTGGCGAAATGAGCTATGAAGATGCCTTTATGGGAAAAATGACTGTATCGCCAACTGTTTTAAAACAACTAGATGATGGCATACAGCTTAATATTAATATCCGTAGACCAAAAGGAAAGATGACTCGTGTACTTGAGCTAGAAATAAGGCAAGTATTAGCCCAATGGCAAGCTAAAAATAAAGTAACCTTATTAAATTTTGAAAGTGAAATAGAAGAACCATTTGTACAAGAAAATGCGCCTCACTTAGATACCTTATTAAATGTATTTTCACACTACACAGGTATTGAAAACCCTAAACCTATTTCGATAGGCGGTGGTACAAACTCACGATTATTTCCTAATGCAGTTAGCTTTGGTCCATCCATGCCAAATGCTGAATATACAGGGCATTCAGAACATGAGTTTATTACGATGAAACAATTCAAACTCAACTTACAAATGTATACCGCTGTGATGATTGAATTAGCTAAATAATCAAATAAATTTACAAATATAGAGCAGGACATATTGCAAATATGTCCTGCTGTTATTTTAAACTATACTGAAATTCACACACTCAAAAAGAAATAGTGAATTTTTATAAGTATGAAGTTTTTTGTAACGCTTCCCACAATAGCTTTTCTTATCTGTTCAAACCTAGCTTTTGCGCAATTAAATCAAAAAGAGCTAACGATTGGCGTCGGAAATTTTGAGCCCTTTTTTATTCAAAAAGACAATTCAGGGTTATTTGTTGATGTGATACGTGCTGTATATGCACAATTACCTCACTATAAGATTCAGTTTGTTTATATGGGTAACAATCGCATAGCAAGAGAGTTATCTTTAGGTAGACTCGATGCCGCAGCCAATATTAATAGCTTACAACAAATCAAAAAAGGTTATTTATCGCAACCTGTATTCAGATATTCTGATGTTGCGGTTTCACTAAAAAATCAAAATATAACACTGAATAAGATACCTGAACTGAGTCAATTTTCAGTCGCATCTTTTCAAGGTGCAACTGAGTTTTTTGGTGAACAATTTAAAGATACAGTGACTAAAAACCCTAGTTATTATGAACACCTTCATATGGATGCTTTGTTAATGCAACTAGCAAAAAATCGCGTGAAGGTAGTGATTATGGATAAAAATATAATTGCGTATTATTTAGAAAATAATTTAAAGAATGACATTAAATTAAATGACCTCAATTTTCACTATTTATTTCATATTCCAACATCCCACTCTTTTATGGCATTTACCGATCAACAACTAAGAGATGATTTTAATAAAGCGCTGTTGAGGATTAAAGAAACTGGTGAGTTTGAAGCTGTTTACGATGCTTATTTACCAAAAAAATAAGAAATTTCATTTACAAACATTTGCAATTAAAGCCCCTCTTTACCCTATACAGAAACGCTGAAGCATTCTTATTTAGTTTCAAACACTATATAATTAATTTACTTAACTTTTATAAATTGTTTAGGTCAAACTTCAAAGGGTATATCATGGATTTATCTAAAAAAACCAGACTAGCAGCGGCACTATCGCTGGCTTTTATGACTACAGCGTGTGTTTCAACAAGCGAAACATCAAATACAACAACTAATGTAGAAGCGTCAACATCTAAAGATATTGTTAACTTATCTTATAACGAATTTACCCTTAAAAATGGCCTGCGCGTTGTTGTACATGAAGATCGTAAAGCACCTATAGTTACTTTAGGTGTTTGGTATCATGTAGGCTCTAAAAATGAGCCAAAAGGCCGTACTGGTTTTGCCCATTTATTTGAACATTTGATGTTTAATGGCTCAGAAAACGCAAACGAAGATTATTTCAAACCACTACAAGAAATTGGTGCCACAGGGTTAAATGGCACAACTTGGTTTGACCGTACTAACTATTATCAAACTGTACCAACTTCAGGTTTAGATATCGCTCTTTGGATGGAATCGGATCGCATGGGCCATCTTGAAGGTGCAATTTCTCAAGATAAATTAGATGAACAGCGCAAAGTTGTACAAAACGAAAAACGCCAAGGTGATAGCGCGCCTTATGGTATGTCTGAATATCGTGTATTAGAAGGTTTATTCCCTGCAGGCCACCCTTACAGACATTCTACAATTGGCTCTATGGCTGATTTAGATGCAGCTTCACTTGACGATGTTAAATCTTGGTTTGCTAAATATTACGGCGCAGCCAATACAGTTGTTGTTTTAGCCGGTGATATTGATGTTGACACAGCAAAAGAAAAAGTAGAAAAATACTTTGGTGATATTGCATCAGGCGACCCATTACACCATATGACGTCTATGATCCCTGAGCGCACAGTTAATACTTCTGAAGTTATGTACGATAACGTTTCACAAACACGTATTACATGGAATTGGGCTGTACCTGGACGTACAACTAAACAAGCAACTGAGTTATCACTTGCAGCTGCAATTTTAGGACAAGGTAAAAGCTCTCGTCTTTATAAAGAGTTAATTCATAAAAACCAAGCTGCAACCGATGTATATGCATCATTAGAAAGACATGAACTAGCAAGTACTTTCTCTATTTCAGTTACTTTGAAATCTGGCGGTAACGCTGAAGAAATGGAAAAAATGGTAGATGATATTTTAAATGAATATTTAAAATCCGGCCCGACAAAAGCAGAGCTTGCTCGAATTAAAACTGTTATCAATGGCGGTGTAATTCGCTCATTAGAGTCTATCAGTGGTAAAGCAAGCACTTTAGCACAAGGCGCACTTTACGCAGGTAATCCTAACTTTGTTAATACGCGATTAAACTGGATTGAAAACGCAAAGCCTGCTGATATTCAAGCAACAGCAAAAGAATGGTTATCTGACGGACATTACAAACTAACTGTTAAACCATTTGGCAAACATGAGGTTGCTAAAACGGGTGCTGATCGCAGTAAACGTCCTGAGATGACAGAAGCTAAAAAACTTTCATTACCAGATGTGCAAACAGCTAAGCTATCTAACGGTATTGAAGTATTTTTATCAGAACGTCACAGTGTGCCAGTTGTAGAAATGAGCATGGTTTTTGATGGCGGTGATGCGGCTAATGTAAAAAATAAAATGGGTTTAGCTTCTTTCACTTTAGGCATGATGAACGAAGGCACTAAATCACTCTCTTCACTTGAGTTAGCCGAAAAACAAGAGCTTTTAGGTGCCCGTATAGGTGCAAGCTCTTCTAGAGATATATTTAGAGTAAATGCATCTGTACTTAAATCTAATTTAGCGGCATCTGCTGATTTATGGGCTGATGTTGTTATGAATCCAGCATTTAACGCTAATGATTTAAAACGTGATCAACTATTAACAATAGAAGACATCAAAAAAAGCCAAAACAACCCGCAATCAATCGCTTTTGATGTGTTATTACCAGCGCTATACGGTAGTGAGCATTCATATGGATTCCCAAGTTCTGGTACCGAAGAGTCTGTAATGTCATTTACCACTAACGATATGGAACAATTCCATAGCGCTTGGATCAGACCTGATAACGCAAAAATATTTGTAGCTGGTGATACAACATTAGCTGAAATAACTGAACAACTTGAGGCTTCTTTTGGTAACTGGAAAGCGCCTGAAGCAGCTAAAGGCAATAAATCATTCGAAACCGTAGCCTTAGCTAAAAAGCCAAAAGTAATCTTAATTGACCGCCCTAATTCACCACAAAGCATGATAGTAGCAGGGCATTTAATGCCATCTTCAGGTGAAAAAAACCACCTAGAACTAGAAACTATGAACGGTCTATTAGGTGGTACATTCACAGCACGTATGAATATGAACTTACGTGAAGACAAAGGTTGGGCATACGGCGCTTACACAGGAATTACGACTGCTCGTGGCCAACGTATTTGGTATAACTACGCACCAGTACAAAGTGATAAAACAGCCGATGCAATGAATGAGGTTATTGGTGAAATCACCCGTTACAGAAGTACACACCCTGCGACACAAGCTGAACTGGATTTATTTGTTAAGAGTAAAACATTAACTTTACCAGGCAAATTTGAGCAAGCTAAAACTGTTTTAGGTCATATGGTTAGCAATAATAACCTTGAACGTCCACAAAAGTCAGCTGAGGTACTACAAAGCAAATACGATAACATGACGCCTGAAATGATGGCTGAACTTGCTAAATCAGCATTTGATCCAAATGCTATGGTTTGGGTTGTAGTAGGTGATTTAAATAAAATTGAAGCCGATGTTAAAAAGTTAAACTTAGGCGACGTAGAAGTTTGGGATACCGAAGGTAATAAACTGCGTTAACCACAAAACTTAAAAAGGGGTCGGAGTTAATAAAAACGTTTATTGACTCCGCCCCCTTTTTATTTCTTCTTCTAACTCTTTAAAACCATCCAACTCAATTAATAAACGTCCTTTCTCTTCTTTAGCAATTTTCGCCCAATGTTTATTCTCTAAAGCCCCAACTAACGCAAATAAAAAGTTTAAGCTTTGCTTAGTATTTGAATTGTCTCGTAATTTTATAAATGTACGAACAGCACCTAACTTAGCAAGCTCTTCTGGCGTAGTAAAAGACTGAAAAGGGGTCGGAGTACATTAATTCATTTTTAAATTAATGTACTCCGACCCCTTTATAGATCTCTTAATTTTATACGTCTGTGAGGGTGATGAAAAATGCCATTTCTAAGGCTTTTTCTTTTAGGCTTTTAAAGCGGCCTGATGCGCCGCCATGACCTGCATCCATATCTGTTTTGAATACTAAAACATTGTCGTCTGTTTTATATTCACGCATTTTAGCAACCCACTTCATTGGTTCCCAATATTGTACTTGTGAATCGTGTAAGCCTGTTGTCACTAAAGTATTTGGATACGCTTGTTGCTTGATATTATCCATCGGAGAATAAGCTAAAATAGTATCGTAATCCGATTTATCGTTCGGATTACCCCATTCATCATATTCATTTGTTGTAAGCGGAATACTTTCATCAAGCATAGTAGTTAAGACATCTAAAAATGGTACATGACAGCCTATGCCCTTATAAAGCTCAGGCGCTTGATTTACCACTGCGCCCATTAATAAACCACCCGCACTACCGCCCGATGCGCATACTTTATCTTCAGCACCATAGCCTTGCTCTACTAAAGCTTTTGTTACGTCGATAAAGTCATTAAAGGTATTTTGTTTAAACTGTTTTTTACCATTATCGTACCAATCACGGCCTAACATTTCTGAACCACGAATATGCGCAATTACATATACAAAACCGCGATCTAATAGGCTTAATGCAGAGCTTGAGAAGTTTGGATCGATTGTGATGCCATACGCGCCGTAGCCATATTGAAATAATGGGTTTGTGCCATCTTTTTTGAATTTTTCTTTATGATAAACAATAGATACCGGCACTTTTACACCATCTCTGGCTTCAATAAATAAACGCTCTGACCCATAATTATCAGCGTTAAAGTCACCTAGTACTTTTTGTTGCTTCAATAGTTTACGCTCACCAGTATTTAAATCAAATTCAAATAATGAACCCGGTGTTGTTAAGCTTGAATAATATAGTCTTGCAGTTTCACTACTTGGCTCAGGGTTATCACCCACAGCAGCATAATAACAAGGGTCGTTAAATTCCAATGGGTATTTAGTGCCATCTTTTTTATAAACAACAAAACGAATTTGACCAAGCTCTCTCTCTGTAACAACCATAAAGTGAGTAAATAACTCTACGCCTTCAAATAATATATTTTCTCTATGAGCAATACATTCTAGCCATTGAGTTTTATCATGAATCGTATCTTGATTAGCAGTCATTAACCTGAAGTTTTTAGCCTGCCAATTGGTTGTGATATAAAAAATATCACCTAATTTATTGATATCAAACTCATGTTTTTCTTCACGTTCAATTACTTGAGTAAACTCACCATCGGGATTGTTAGCATCTAAAATCCAAGTATCGCTACTTTCAGTAGATTCAAGGTCGATGAAAATTAAACTCTCGTCACGGCTTTTACCTAACCCCATGTAAAAGCTACGATCATTTTCTTGATAAACTAATACATCATCAGTTTGTGAAGTGCCTAATTTATGGCGATAAACTTCAAAACCTAATAACGTTTTTAAGTCTTTTTTAACGTAAAAAACTGTTTTATTATCATTAGCCCAAACAGTTTGGCCTTCAGTATTTTCTAATACGTCAGCCAAGTATTCGCCGGTATCAATATCTTTAAAACGTATGGTATAAATACGGCGACCATCAGTATCTTCACTATAGGCAAGTAATTCGTCATTTTGGCTTATTGAGATATCGCCAAGTTCATAAAACTCATAATCACTGGCAAGCTGATTTACATCTAACAATAAAAGTTTATTTGCGCCTTCAAAGCTAGTTGTTCTGTAGTGACATGCAAACTCATCATCGCCACTTACCGTACTGTGGTACCAAAAATCACCATCACGTACAGGCACTGTGCTGTCATCTTTTACAATACGACCTTTCAGTTCTTCAAAAATCTTATCTTCTAATGGTTTTTGGCCAGCTAAGATATGATCACAATAATCATTTTCAGCTTTTAGATGAGCAAGTATTTCTTCATCTTGACGTTCATCATCACGCATCCAGTAGTAGCTATCGTCTCTTTGGTGATCATGGTGAGTCATTAAATGTGATAATTTTTTTGCTATCGGCGCTTTAATTTCTTTAGAAGTTTCAGATATTTTTTCAGACACTAAACGTTAGTCCATCAATAAGATAAGTATGCCTTGAGTTTACCCGATTAAATATGTGACTGCACTATTAAGAGGTATCTCTCAAGCTTGTAATTTTGCTCACTGAAATAACCCTACTAAAAAATTTTAAGTATTTACATGCATTTTTATTGAAAATTGACGACTAATTATGATACAAACCTATTTATAATATTAATTATATAATATACAAAACTGGTAATCTTATGAAAATTGCTTTCTCTACTTTAATAGTGTGTGCGGGTATCACAGCTAATGTTTTCGCTGAACAAAAGCCTAATTGGCAAAACCACCAAGTATTTGCCATAAACAAACAAGCACCCCACGCCACACTATTCCCGTATTTATCAAAGCAAGCAGCATTAGTAGACCAACCAAGCCAAAACAATAACTACTTATTATTAAATGGCTTATGGCAGTTTAATTGGCAAAAAGATCCTAAAAATGCACCAACGGGATTTGAGAAAAAAGGTTTTGATGATTCACAATGGTCGCAAATTCCTGTGCCTGGTAACTGGGAGATTGAAGGTTTTGGTTACCCAATTTATCTTGATGAACGCTTTCCATTTACCACAACTTGGCCAGATGCCCCTGAAGATTACAACCCTGTAGGTTCTTACCGAAAACCTTTTAAATTACCAGATAGCTGGAAAAACAAACAAGTATTTTTACATGTGGGTGCCGCTAAATCCTCATTAGATGTATGGTTAAATGGTAAAAAAATAGGTTATAGCCAAGGCTCAAAAACACCTGCAGAATTCGATTTAACCGAATATGTAAAAGAAGATAATTTATTAGCTTTTCAAATTCGCCGCTGGACAGACGCTAGCTATCTAGAAAGCCAAGATATGCTGAGAATTTCAGGTATAGAAAGAGACGTATATTTATACGCAACGCCTAAACAACATATTTTTGATTTTCATGCTAAGCCTGGTTTAAATAAAGACTTCACTCAAGGTGAATTTGAGCTCGATTTAACTGTTAAAAACTATGCTGATAAACAAGCTAAAAATTTAACTGCTAGCTATCAGTTATTAGACCCTGCGCAAAATATGACAGTGGTTTTAAATGCTTCACAAAAACTAAGTTTAAATAAGCTAGGTCAAAATGAATTATCTTTAAATGGTAAGTTAAATAAACCAAGATTGTGGACTGCCGAAACACCCAATTTATATACTTTATTAATTAATTTAGAAAATGAAAATGGCGAAATCATTGAGTCCTTAACGGATCAAATCGGCTTTCGTCATATCGAAATTAAAAATGGTCAGTTAACGGTAAATGGCAAAGCAATTTATATACGAGGAGTTGATCGTCACGAAACCTCACCGCAAAATGGTCACGTAGTAACTAAAGAATTAATGGAACAAGATATTCGCTTAATGAAGCAATTCAACATTAATGCAGTACGCTCTAGCCATTATCCAAACGACCCATATTGGTATGAGCTAACCGATAAATACGGCATGTATGTGATTGATGAAGCTAATATCGAATCGCATCCATTAGCAATCGATAAGAATACCCAAATAGGTAATGAAATGAGCTGGTTGCCAGCGCATTTAGACAGAACTCAACGCATGTTTGAGCGTGATAAAAATCACCCTTCTATTATTATTTGGTCTTTAGGTAATGAAGCCGGTGAAGGTAAAGTATTTGAAGCCACTTACCAATGGTTAAAAGAGAACGATGGTACCCGTCCAGTCCAATATGAGCCTGCTGGCGAAGCACATTATACTGATATTTTTGCACCTATGTATCCAAGCATAGAAAGGTTAGAAAAATACGCTAAAAATAATAATGACCGGCCAGGGATCATGATTGAATATGCTCACGCTATGGGTAATTCTGTTGGTAACCTACAAGATTACTGGGATGTGATCGAAAAGTACGATGTATTACAAGGTGGTTTTATTTGGGATTGGGTTGATCAATCTTTAGAATACACCAATGCGCAAGGCGTTAAATATTGGGCATACGGTAAAGATTTTCATCCTGATTTACCAAGCGATGGTAACTTTTTAAATAACGGTTTAATTAATCCAGATCGCGTACCTCACCCTCATTTATTTGAAGTGAAAAAAGTATACCAACCGGTTGGCTTTAAAGCGGTAGATATAAAAGCTGGTCTGATTGATATTCATAATAAGTTTATTTTCACTAACTTAAATGAATACGATTTACAGTGGCAATTAGAGGCTAACGGTGAGGTTATTGCAACTGGCCATCAAGCAATGCCAAATATAAAACCTGAAACAACACAACAAGTTCAATTAAACTTACCTAAGCTACCGAGCGCTAGCCCTAAAGAGTATTTCGTAACTGTTAAGGCTGTTGTAAATAAAACGAAACCCTTGCTTAAAAAAAGCCATGAGATTGCTTTTGAGCAATTTGAAGTGCCAGTGAAATATGTAAAATTTTCACAGAGTAAAACTCACATTCCATCAATCCCAAGTGCTGATAATTTAAAAATAGCCAATCAAAATGACTTAATGACTATTAGTAATAACTTAATATCGGCAACATTTGATAAAAAAACTGGTTGGTTATCCCAGTATCAATATCTAAATAATCAGCTAATAACGCGGCCTTTAGTTGCTAACTTTTGGCGTGCACCAACAGATAATGACCTAGGCAATCAAATGCAAAAATGGGCAAGTATTTGGCAAGGTGCAGGCGCAAAACTTAAGTTAAATAGCATAAATAATAAAGCTAACGAATCAGGCGTTGAAGTAAATACCCACTACAGCAGCAATGCCTTTAAAGGCAGCTATCAAGTGACTTATACTATTTCTCATTCAGGCGAAATCCATGTAAAAACAGCACTCGATTTAGCTGATAATCAAAAATTACCTAATTTACCGCGTTTTGGTATGCAGTTAGTGATCCCTGGCGAATACCAAAATATGAGCTGGTTTGGTCGTGGACCACATGAAACCTATGCCGATCGTAAAAGTGCAGCCAAAATATCGACCTATAAAGGCAAAGTGAAAGATCAAATCCATCATTATGCTCGCCCACAAGAAAACGGCAATAAAACTGATGTACGTTGGTTAGCGTTAAAAAGTAACAATGGCGCAGGGCTATTAGCTATTGGTGATAAACCATTATCAGTCAGTGCATGGCCATATCTACAAGCTGACATTGATTTTATTGCAGGTAAAGATGGCGAAGAATCAGCCTCAGGTTTAGTGCCTGTTACCTCTAAACATGGTGCAGAAGTGCCTATGAGAAACTTAGTAACAGTAAATATAGATCATAAACAAATGGGTGTTGGCGGTGATACATCTTGGGGCCGTTTAGTACACGCGCCTTATACGATAAAAGCACAAGATCACAGTTATGGCTTCACCTTAGTGCCTTTTATTAAACCACAAAGCGTTACTGAACTAGCAGCTAGGAAACAATAATGAATAAAGCATTTAAAAAACTCAAACCTGCTTTAAGTTTATTAGTTTTATCTAGTTTAAGCAGTTCGGTTAACGCAAGTAATACTACTTATGCAGATGTGATCAACCGTTTTGGTTCACCAGAACAAATGAAAGATTATGATAAATATGGCAATCAAAAATTCAGCCCTTTACTTGATATGGGTAGCTGGCATGGATTTTTATTACCAGATGAAGATAGCTTATTAGGCGCTTTTACAGGTCCTATGATCATTGCCGAAGAATATAGTTTATTTTTAGCCGAATCATTAGAACGATTAACTTTAGTTAATCAAAATACAGGTAATAATTATGACTTTTCAAAAGCGAATAAACAGCTTAATTCTCTACCTGGTAGTTTAAAACAAAGCTATATTTGGTCTGATTTAAAACTTGAATTATCACTTTCATTTGCAACCGACCGCAGTGCGATTGTCAGTACTAAAATCTCAAATTTAACACATCAGGATTTAGAATTAGATTTAAACTGGCAAGGTAAATTACTTAAGAAGTACAATGGTAATAAAACCATAAAACAAGCATTACCAAATTGGCAACGCAATATTAGCGTCATTGAGCGGGGCTTAGATATCAGTTTCAGTGAAGTACAAAATACCTGGAACATTATGATGTCCGATCAAGCACGTTATAGCATTAAACGCTCTATTGATTCCAATACGACAATTGATAAAACAAATTTAAGTTATACCAGTAACAGCACAGTTAAAGTTCCAGCAAATAAAAGCGAAACGCTTTATACAGTGCAATCTTATGTGCACAATCAAGATGAATATTTAAGTGAACAAATACAGGTAGCAAAAATACTAAGCCAGCCAAAAGATTATATATCTCAATCAAAACTGAGATGGGAAAATTATTTAGATCTAGGCTTAAGCAATCAAAATACTCTAATTGATAATAGATTGGCAGTTAAAACCATAGAAACCTTAAATGGTAATTGGCGCAGCGCAGCAGGTGAAATTAAACACGATATGGTGTCACCTTCTGTTACGGCACGTTGGTTTAATGGTGCCTGGGCTTGGGATACTTGGAAACATGCCTATGCTATGGCTAACTTTAATCCTGAAATCGCAAAAAACAATATTCGTGCAATGTTTGATTATCAAATACACGCTGATGATGCACTACGACCACAAGATGCAGGCATGGTGATAGATGCAGTATTTTATAATAAAGACAAAGCCCGTGGCGGAAAAGGCGGTAACTGGAATGAACGTAATACTAAACCGCCTTTAGCAAGTTGGGCTGTCTGGCAAGTTTACCAACAAACCAATGACATCAAATTTATTGAAGAAATGTACCCTAAACTTATTGCCTATCATGATTGGTGGTATCGCAATCGCGACCATAATCAAAATGGTTTAATTGAGTATGGTGCCACCAAACATAGAGCACATAACAACCCTAACGGTAATATCACCTTTAAAGTGCAATATGATAAACACCCTAAAGAGATCGATTTATCTAACTGTACTAAACAAGAAAAAAACTGGTATGCCTGTTCAGGCATAGTGTTATACGAACAAGTTTTAGATACTGGATTGTATCTCGATTTAGATATTGGCGCGCAACATGGCGCAGGTTGGGAATCTGGCATGGATAACGCTGCCCGTTTTGGTTTTATTAACTCAGAGCAAATAAATCAGTACGCTAAAAAGCATTATAAAGGCAACTTAAAGCAAGCTAGAG
Source organism: Pseudoalteromonas sp. '520P1 No. 423' (assembly GCF_001269985.1). Classification (NCBI taxonomy): domain Bacteria; kingdom Pseudomonadati; phylum Pseudomonadota; class Gammaproteobacteria; order Alteromonadales; family Pseudoalteromonadaceae; genus Pseudoalteromonas; species Pseudoalteromonas sp. '520P1 No. 423'. The sequence continues at coordinate 401,016 of NZ_BBZB01000001.1, forward strand.
CTGATTGGCAAGTGCGCTTTTTTGAAAATAAAAACGATAAAGACGAACTGCTTGGTTTTTCAATCGATCAGGAATCCGTTGAACTAAATACTTACTTAGCGCAAGAAAAACAACTGCTCGCTAAAATGGCAAATCTGCTCAACCACAAAAAAGCAGCGAATCAATACAAACAACAAGCCAATACATTAATAAAACGTATCAACAGCTGTTTTTATGATGATAAAACAGGGTTTTATTACGACATAAAAATTACCAGTGATAAAAGCAGTGCCACGCAATGTGATGGCGAATTATTAGTAGCCAGAGGTCGCGGTCCTGAAGGTTGGAGTCCTTTATGGGCTGGCATTGCAGAGTCAAGTAAAGCCTCTGAAGTTGCAAAAATCATGTCACAAGCTACAGAGTTTAATAGCACTATTCCATTGGGCACTGCAGCATTAAGTAATCCAGCTTATCATGCTGATATTTATTGGCGTGGTAGAGTATGGCTTGATCAGTATTACTTTGGTGTTATTGCCTTAGCTAATTATGGTTTTAACGAACAAGCTGAGTTAATGGTTACTAAGCTACTAAAAAGTGCTGAGGGTCTAGCGGATGATGGCCCAATTAGAGAAAACTACAACCCTGAAACCGGTGCAGTACAAGGTGCAACTAACTTCAGTTGGAGTGCCGCTCATTTATACATGTTGTATCAGTATAAAACACAAAAATAACCGCTTGAGATAACTGTAATTCCCCTCGTTTTATAATCTAATGAAAATTGTCTAATTAGGTTATAAAACGCTTTTCTGCTTATATTCTGGTATTAAAATTAGTTTATACTCACCGGAAAATAGATTTTAACTTCAAAGCCACTTTCTGGGCTTGAGAAACACTTTATCTCTCCTTTTAATACTTGAGTTACCAAGTTATAAACGATATTCATTCCTAAGCCACTGCCACCTTGATTTCGTTTACTGGTAACAAAAGGATCAAATATATGTTTGAGCATATAAAGATCCATACCTTTACCATTATCAAAGTAATTTAAGCATATACGCCCTTCAAGTATGCTAATTTCAATGCGAATTTCACCTTTTTCTAAATGTTCAAAAGCATGTAAAACAGAATTATTAACTAAGTTCGTGATAACTTGATAAATGGGACCAGGGTATGTATTTATAGTTAAAGCTTCTGGTCCATCGATAACAACGCCAATCACCTTTTTATTAAATAAAGGTTTAACAGAATTCATTACTTCATGAATATATTCAGTTAAATTCACTTCCCTCTGAGTTTCAGAGTTTTGATCAACAGCAACTTGTTTAAAACTGGCGATTAAATGATTTGCGCGATCTAAATTTTTTAAAATTAACCTATAACCCTCTTTTTGATTATTATTAGAATTTATTAAGTCATCTTGAGTTAAACTTTTATTATCTAATTTTTGTTCCATTTCGATCAAACAATCTTGATTATGGGTAATTGCTGTCATTGCAATTCCTAATGGTGTATTTATTTCATGAGAAATACCCGCGACTAAACTACCTAAAGAAGCCATTTTTTCACTTTCAACTAACTCTTCTTGCGCAATCTCTAATTGAGACAATGCACTTTTTAACGCTTCATTTTTTTTAGATATTTCAACTGTTCTTAGCGACACCTTTTGCTCTAACTTGTCATTTAAGTCTTGTAAAGAATCTTCATGCTGTTTGAGAGCAGTTATATCTCTCATTGAACCTGCAATACGAGTGACTTTTCCTTGTGAGTTTCTAGCCACAACTTTACCTCTATCTAATACCCAACACCAATTACCAAAAAAGTCTTTAACTCGCACTGCTAATTCATAACTATCAACACCTTGATGTAAGCAGGCTTCTATTTTTTTATGCAGGGCATCTCTATCTTCAATATGAATAAAATCAATACTTTCACCATTTTGCCCATTTCCATAATCAATGCGAGATTCAACTGTATAACGACGTATTTTATTCTTGATTAAATCCCAATCCCAAAGTTCATCACCGCTAGCCCATAATGATAGTTCCAACCTTTGTTTGAGTTCAGCCATAGCGTGATTATCTTTAATAACTTGCTTGTATACCCAGTAACGATATAAAAATATTAAGATTATTGCGCTAGTAACTAAAAATATATAAACAACTTTACTGACTGAACTCCACCACCAAGGAGCTAATAATTCAATATTTAATTGATGCATATTTGACTTATTGCCATGCTGATCTAATGCATAAACTTCTAATTGATAACTACCTGGTAAAGGTTTAATTAAATTTATCTGCCTACTATTATCATCTAAGGACATCCACTTATCTGATAAGCCTATAATTCTGTAAAAATATGACATCTGTCGATGATTAGAGAAAGCTAAAACAACGTAGTTAAATGACATAATATCTTGATCGTAATTTAATGTAATTTCTTTCACCAAATGAGGCTGAAGTTGAATTAATTCTGGTGAATTTTGGGGAGTAATCTCTTCACCTAAAATAGAAATAGTATTCAGTAATAAATTAGGTTTATGCGTCACTTCAACTATTTCACTCGGTAAAAATTGGTTAAAGCCATTGGTTCCTCCTAAAAAAATCCTCCCTTCATTCGATTTCCAAGCCGCGCCAAAATTAAATTCTGCACTTTGTGCACCTTCGAGAGCACTATAATTATCAATTTCATAAGTATCTACATATATACGTGCTAAACCATCACTGGTACCTACCCACATGCTATTTATATCATCAAAAACAATACTCCAAACAGATTCATTAATAAGGCCTTTTTTTTGATTTAAAGATTCGATGATATTTAAATTATCATCCGTAATATTAATTCCTACTTCACTGGTACTCCAAATTCGACCTTTATCGTCTAATGCTAATGAAAATATGATATCTGAGAACAATCCATTTGATGTATTCAATTGTTCTAAACGATTATTGCGATATTTAAATAACCCGGCACCTACAGAACCAAACCAAAGAGTCTCATCTTTAACCAAAAGATCAGTTGTATCCATTGAGGTATTATTTTTGTCATTCAAATACCCAACAAACATATTTTTATGTTCATCATAGCGCAACAAACCATAACCTCGAGTGCTGGCAATAATATCACGACCATATAGAACTAAATCATTAACAGATACTGCAGGTGAATTGTTAAATTCTGAAGAATATTGCTCAAACTCATTAGTATTAATATTAAATCTAGCAATACCATCTCCTCTGCTTGTAAACCAAATATCATTACCATTTATAAAAAAATTAGTAATGAAAGCATTCTCAAATGGCCTTAACTGTTCATATAAAATATCAGCTTTAATAAATTTTTCATCATTAAATACATAAGCTCCCTTAGTTGTAGCAAACCAGAGTTGGCCTTTAGCATCGGAAGAAAATGCTCTGATATCTACATGGTCGATGGGGCTTTCTTGATAATTTTGATGATTAACATGACCAAACTTCTTTATTTCATTAGAGAAGTAGCTCACACCACCTGAGTTTGTTCCAATCCAAAGGCCAAGCTTATTATCAATAAATAAAGACAATACAATATCATCAGCTAAGCTATTTGATATTAAGTCATTATGTTGGTAAGTTTGGAGAAGTTGGCCTTTTGTATCAAATATTGAGACCCCTAAATTAGTGCCAACATAAATCATATTACTCTGTTTTATTACAACTTTGATTGTGTTTTTATCGTTTTCAGTTAACGAATGCCGCCACTTTAAATCTAGATTAGAGTCATTTATTTTATAATACTCTAGCCATGCATCGTTTCGACCTGCAACTATAAAGTTTTCAAGTATAGCAATTGTATTTAGAGCTTTATTTGTATGTTTTTTTAATTCATACGTTTTTCGCTCTACAGAAAATAAACCTTCATCAGTTGCGATAAATACATGATTTAAAGATAGCCTCATATCCATCACTTTTAAGTTTTGAGTTCCGTGAAATATAGTTACTTTAAAATCATCTAAACTAATTCTATATGCACCATTTGCCTGAGTACCTACAAAAATGTGTTCTTTTGAACATATTATTTTTTGCACATTATCTGAAGGAATCGTCGGGTTAAAACTTTTTATAAATGAACGAAATAAACCTGTATTTATATCATATAAACTCAATCCACTCGTAGTACCTATCCATAATCCATTCTCATCACAACTTTGTAGCGCTGTAATAAAATTACCCGCTAAATGATTTTTTGAAGCTGGTGTAGCTCTATACTGCACAAACTCATAACCATCAAAACGATTTAAACCCGTTTGTGTACCAAACCACATAAACCCTGTTTTATCTTGCGTAATCGCATTTACTGTCACCTGACTTAAACCAGACTCCGGAGTGAAATTCATCATAGGTAAATTTACATCCGTGAAAATTTCCTGCGCTATAACGAACAGTGGTTTTGCAAAAAGTAGTGCTATCAAAATAAAACAGATGGAACGTTTATCCATAAGCTAAGACACCCTATTTCTTTTAAACAATATATAAGGTTTTAGAGCTGCAAAGAGTAACAAAGTGGTCCACATAGTTAATGTAAAAACCAAGTATGAAATAGAGACAGCTCATCAGAGGGCAATATTAGAAACAAGAACAGAAAAGTTAACAGCCCCATTAACCATTTAAATTCTGTTTTATTTTGCTCATTCATAACCACACCTAAAACGAGAAGTTTTGTCCAATTAACTATAGTCGAAATAAAGAATAATACAGTGTGATTGACATTGTTATTCAGTCAATAGAAGCAATAAAAACGCTATCGTTTAACTCACTCATGCACGCGGGTTTAAAAAGCTTTAAAGATCCTTATTTTCACCTCATAAATCATCTTTTTATAGAAAAGCTGAGAGTAGCTAATATAAAAAATGTTTAAATAACAACCATAAAAACTAAAACCTTAATATTTACCTCAAAACCAATCTCGTTCAAATAAACCTCTAATAGATTAACAAGATGTAAAGCAACCAACTAGAACACCAAGAATAAGAGTTGCAAAATTGTTAAATACGTTAATATGTAAATAGAATCAATAAAACACACCTTAATAATTAATAAAACAGAAAATAAAAACCAATATAAATCATATATTTAAAGTTTAAAATTAGAACAGATTTAGTTTCATTATTGAGCAAGGCCTTCAATTTCCAGTTTCTGATTAGAAATACAAAGATCTTTTTTAATATAGTGAAAATGGCAAGATCCAAATTGATCTCTCACTCAATTTATTGATCAAACTCGGAACATTGAAAATCTAACCATTGCTGATTTTGTTTTGCATATTTTTTTAGCCACAGCGCTACAGATTGCTCCTCAGAAAAACCATCAGCAGAAACTAAAGCAGATGCTTCTGAAATCATGTCGTTGGTAAAACTAATTTTTTGAGAAGTGCATAGATGCAGGGTAATTTTGATTCAAGTCCAGGCCAAGCTGCTTTTTTTAATAATGTGCTTTTTGTATTGCCACAATCATGAAGCATTTTTTTATTTTGCCCTCAAGTGGGATAAAATTCACATGCTTCTTCATACTCAGGGAATTCAACAAATATACCTTTAATACGCACATCAATCCAATTAGGTGTCCAGTTAAGTATAACGATAGGTTGATTTGATTCTTGTGCTTGTTTTAATTTTTGCCAAATCGTATTTGCATCTTTTAACCTTTCTATAGTGAAGTTTAATTTAAGCGCCCTAATTAAATCAGCATCGCGATAATTCCATGGTCCGGTATAAAAAATTCCTTTTTCAGCGTTGTTATCAAGATTAAAAATACTTGCACAATTATTTAATGCGCGCCAATCTGGTAATCCACTACAGCTTTTTTCTACATACTCTGGATACCACCAATCTTCCCGACCAATAGCTTGATGACTACCAACATCAACAATAAAACCTTTATTTACATAAGTTCTAAAGGGCCCTATACGCTCACTTTGCCAAACCTCTACTTGTAAATGAATTAGGCCCTTTCTCAAAGCGACCCACTGATCCGTAGAACTGCCCAATTAACATAATGACTTAGCTCTTCTTCTTTAAGTGTGCGGCCTTTATATTTTGATAATATTTGGGTTAACTCCACCCTAAACTCCTAAGTACATATTAAATAACTTTATTTTTAAGTAGCTTACGCCAGCCAATCACATTTTGTGGGCCGGTAAGTTTGATAATCATATTTCTGATAAATCGGCCAAATACATTCATAAATATCATCAAAATTACTTACATTTCGTTGGTTGCTATTAATAGCGTTTACCTTCTTCAAACTTATTAATTGATCCATAATTTGCTCTTTAGTGCCCACAAAACCACCATGAGTTGCATATTGTGCGATGTATTTATCTGCAGCACTACTTACTTGAGCTAACTGTGTTATTAATTTGTCCACTTAATTCCCCTTAAGCTAATAATGAAATAAAGCACTTTAAAATTGAAAATCTATCATTATTAAATGCTTCTAAAATTTGTTCACATCATTCTGTACCATATTTATTTTTTACTTCTTTAAATAACAAACTATAAATAAATTCAGATTGCATATTTGTAAGTTCAAAACTTGGGTCATTTTTTAGTTTTATTGTTATCTTATCCATGAAATACCCATTTATATACAGCTTTGAATAAAGCCTATCGGCTCTATATTTGTTATTTTTCTAAAAGTTTGTTTATTAATACATGAACAGTTTTGATTGATAGTTAATAAAAAATGCGGTGGTTGGAAATATTTACACTAAATTAAAGATGTAAAAATTAATAGATACCCAATTCTTAAGTTTTTATCAGTCTCCCGCTAAAGTTTAACAAACATTTTTGCATGTTTATTTTTATGTAGTGAAAGCAACAAATATAAAACCTCATAAAAAAGGGTGATACAAAACCATAACCATTTATTAGTAAACTAGCGCACACTAAATCAACCATTTTAGGTACAAAATGACCACTAACACCTTAGAGCTTGAAGATCAGCCAGAACAATTGCAGTCTCCTTTATTAACAGACACTGTTTTTAAACAATTCAGTTTTCTAGCTATTCCAGCTATTTTGGGGATGCTAATCAATGGTATGTATAGTTTTGTAGATGCTTTATTTATTTCTCAAGGGATTGGAGCTAATGCCATGGGGGCTGTTTCTGCTGTATTTCCAATTCAAATGTTTTTAATCTCAATTAGCACTATGATAGGTAGCGGAATGGCCTCTGTTGTTGCGCGTTATTTAGGTGCAAAAAGACAGCAAGATGCTGATACCGTTTTTTCAACTTCATTTTTATTGGCTGTCATAAGCGCACTTATTTTTTGCCTATTAATTTATATAACGCGAGATGCTATTTATGAATTATTGGCAGTTCCTGTTGCATTACGCTTTGAAGCTAATAGCTACATTACCCCTATCATTATATTTTGGGTGATTGGTTTCATTAGCAACCAAATAACCGAGGGATTTCGTGCTTCAGGAAATCCAAAAGCGATGATGCAGGTACTATCAACAGCTTCAATTCTCAACATCATTTTAGATGCGTTGTTTATATTTGTATTTGAATGGGGCATAGCTGGTGCTGCTTGGGCAACGATAATTGCAATTACACTAGGTTTATTAATGGCTATGCAATTACAGAAAAAAGGGGAAAGCGCGGTAAGATTTAGCTGGTGTAAGCTTATTAGCCCAATAAAGTTTCACCTAAAAATATTAGGTTTAGGATTGCCTGTATTATTATCCCACGGTGGTTTTTCAGTGACGCTTGCAGTAACCGTTTATTCTATTTCAACTGTATTTATAGGTGTATCAGAGCCGTTAATCGCTGCACATGGCATATTAATAAGGTGCTTTATGTTCTTGTTTTTACCAATAATAGGCATGATGGTTGCCCTGCAAACCTTATCTGGATATAACTATGGCGCAGGTAAATACCATAGGGTAAAACAGGCTTACTTTGTCGCTATTGCAACGAGTACTATTTGGGGCGCAATTGTAACATTCATTTTATGCTTCAATTCAGACTGGTTACTTACCATGTTTACAGATGATATAGAGGTTATTGAACTTGGTAGTGAGCTAGCACCAATTTGTTTTGCTGGATTCATTACAGCGAGTTTTTGTATGATGTCTAGTGGACTATTTCAAGGTTTAGGTCGAGCTTTACCGGCAACATTATTAGATGCAGCTAGAACCTATGTATTACTTTTACCATTGATGTACTTTTTACCAAGTCTGATTGGCGAACAAGGCGTTTGGTTTGCATTTCCTATCGCCGATTTAGCAGGAGGACTATTTGCAGTTTCTTTTTCTTTATTTCATTTAAATAAACTAACAAAAGAAACGAAATACTAGATCGTCATAAAAGATTCATATTCCCACATTTATAAAAATACGCCTTTTCTCGATTGTCTTTTGTTTAAGGCAATCGAGATCTTTTAATGAAATAACACCTTCATTTCTTATACAACCTTCATTGTTAAACGCCGTAACATCAACCCATAACAATAAAAAGCACAATAAAAAACACAATAAAAAACAATGCAATAAATATTTAAAATCCGATGTAACATTAATATTAATTCAGGATAGATATATTTAAATAACTTTAAAGTTCAGGCTAATAAACTTATTTATATAGTCAAAAAAGTACCTTAGTTTTAATACTCAATAATCTCTTTTATATAAAGATACAAAAATAGTACTAATTACACCCCTCTATTCCCTATTATAGGAACATATGTTAATTTACATTCGTTTACACGAGTACCTCTTTTGGGGTCTTGTATTTTACAGGGGTAAACAACAAGCCATTTAAAATTTTTCAGGGAACATGACATATGTCGAATCAAGAAAATACTATATCCATTGTAGGGGCTGGAGTTTCAGGGATTATGTGCGCGCTTACGCTCGCTAATTTCCATCTAGGTAGCAAAAAAGTAATTAAAGTTTTTGAACATAAAAAACGTGTCGGCGGCAGAGCGCATGCAATTAAAGTTCAAGAACAGTTTATTGATCTTGGGGCTGGTCGATTTTCACCACAACTTCATAAAAATATTAATGAATTGATAGCACATTTTAATATTGAACATGAAAGTTTTCCTTTTACACAATTAACACGACCACAAGAACTTCATAGTGAATTAAAGGAGATTTTAAACAAATTAAAGCCTTTGTGTGCTGAACACAAAGATGAATCCTTTTTGGATTTTTTAACCTCTTATTTAGGTGAAGAACAAAGTAAAGATATTATCAATGCGCTTGGATATGATTCTTTATCCTTGCCATTTATCACCCCCAATATTGCTTACGATATTATTGAAAAGCACCCTGAGATCCAAGGGTTCTCTGATAACGCGGGATATACATGGCGAAACCTTAAGGCCGGATTTTGCACTTTACCTCAAATCTTATATAAAAAAGCAGTTGAATTAGGTGTTGAGTTTCATTTTGATTATGAGCTTATTACAATTGATACCCATATAAAAAAACCGGCTTTAACTTTAAAAAATAGTGATGATGAGATTATTCGAATAACCCAAGGGGATATGATCGTCACATTGCCACCAACAGCAATGAGCAGGCTCAATTGTAACTTTCCGCAAGATTGGACCCATTATACTTATGGTTCTATTCCTCTCTTCAAAGGTTTTCTTTTCTACGATACATCATGGTGGCAAGAATTATCATTAACAGATCATGTCATCATCACCAATAACCCAATACGAAAGCTGTACTTTAAAGATAATAGATACATCTTTTTTTACACTGATAGTGAATACGCTAATTTCTGGCAAGAAACCAGTCAACATGGCGAAGAACATTACTTAAAAACAGTAAAAGAATTGATGGCTGAAGCAATTCAGTGCCACATAGATCAAATTCCAGATCCAATTGAACAGACTCATAAATATTGGATACATGGTGTTGAATTTTCCAAAGAGTGTAGTCCAACCCACCCTCTGAGTTTTGTACACAAAAAAAGTAAAATAATTTCCGCTTCTGATGCTTATACACCCCACTGTGGTTGGATGGAAGGAGGCATTATGGCTGGTAAAAGTGCGGCCTTAAAACTTCTAAAACGGATTGAAGCTGAAGAAGAAAGCATGACCGATAGTCATGAATAAAAGTTAAAGAAAATGACAAAAATAGGAAATTACATAAAATGAGTATTCTCGATTTTCCACGAGTTCATTTTAAAGGTGTGGCGCGTGTTAACGTGCCAACAGCAAACAGAAATATCAATAATACACTCGATATAACAACAAATACTGTTTTACAAAATGGTGCAGCTTTTGATTTAAAACAACACCCAAGTAAATGTCATGAATATTTAAAAGCTTTTGAACCTAAATTCAATGCGCAAGGCCAAGAAGATAAAGCAGGACAATTTAATCATGTTACTGGTTATAACATGATAGGTAATAACCATTTTTCTTGGGAGAATACTTTTGTCACATCGGTTCAATTAAAACATGGCAGTTACCAAACAGATGATCCGCTGGTAGGTAGTAAATTGGCATTATGGGGTCATTATAATGAGTATTTAAGGACATCTTTTAATCGTGCTCGGTGGGTTGATAACGATCCAACTCGACGAGATTCGGCATTAATATATGCTGGGCAATTAACTATTAGTGATGGAGATGCGAGTGCGAATACCGCTCATATATTATCTTCAGATATAGATTGCACTCACGGTGTGCGCTGGCTAAACCCAGGGTACATTGTTAATAAGCCAAAACATTTCATGCAAGATGAAATGGCTGAAGCAAGGTTATTTCAATTTTCAGTGAGTAAAGACAATGAAAACTTTATATTTAATCAGCTTAATATTGATTCAGCATTCTTAGAGCAGTTAAAGATTACACTTGAAGATCCTGAGGTACTAGGCTTAACAGTTCAGTACTGTATTTCTAATTTATCTCCCCCCAGCCAACCAGATACCCCTGTATTTTGTGATTTACAAGGCACTATCAGTGTGTGGCGTAAACAAGATATGGCAACCAGCCCTACTGGCAGGATCCTACAACCAGATGATACCTCTCAATTTTCACCAATAGCGGTAAAAATAAAAGATAATTGGGTCAGTTTTAATATGCCCATTAGCATTCCATATCAAAGTTATGCTGAGGTGTTGCCAGTTCAAAGCGGTCTGCCGCCAAAACTAACCCACAAAGCCGCTCTTGGTGATTTAATATTAAAATCAGATTCAGGAAAAACGCTCGCTGTTTTACCTGAATCCGTATACCAACAAGCCAATAACAGTACTGGTGTATTTGATGTGCCTTTACTCGTTAATGATGCGCAACTAGAAACGCAATCACTCAGTTTACAGTCAAATCAGCATAACTGGCATGAAACTGATTGGCACATACAAGCTGAACAGCACATCATCGCAATTGAATCGGCAAATCCTAAATCTGATTATAAAAGTACACACGCTATCGATGTATTTAGTTATTTCAGAGGTAAACCCCACCCTATTAATAAATTAATTCCTAATATAACAACGCCTAACAATTTACGGTGTGATGTTTATATCGAAACTGATAAAAGTGGTAGAGGTCAACTCAATATTGAAAGCTTAGCGCCTGGTAGCGGTGAATTGTTTTTAGGTGAGCACCATAGCCCAGTACAAGTTCGCATACTCAGTGATGATTGGTCTTTACTCGATGTCGCAGATGAAAATGTAGATTATGATTTCCTTTATCATAATGTAATGGGCTATTACGAACTACTTTATCCTTTTATGGCTGACAAAGTATTTAGTATGGCCGATAAGTGTAAATGTGAGACTTATGCCCGTTTAATGTGGCAAATGTGCGACCCTAAAAACCGCGACAAAAGTTATTACATGCCTAGTACTCGAGAAATGTCCTCGGTTAAGTCACATTTATTTCTGAAATATTTAAGTAATGTTGAGCAATCAGCAATGCCTAAAGAGCTACCGCCATTAGAGCCCCAGTTTACTGCGCAAGGTAGTATTAAAACTAAAGCTCAGTTAATAAGCAAGCTACGTGATGCGGTAGATTTAGAGTTATCGATTATGTTGCAATATCTTTATAGCGCCTATTCGTTACCTACCTATGCTGCAGGGGAGCAATATGTAGAGTCAGAACGTTGGACACAAGCTCAGTTAGAGTTAGTTAACGGTTCCAAGGAAAGGCGAAAAAACAGTGGTTGGCGAGGTGCTATTTTAGAGATCGCCCATGAAGAAATGATACATTATTTGGTCATCAATAATATCTTGATGTCTCTAGGTGAGCCTTTCTACCCTGGAGAGCCTGTTTTTGCACAAGCCGCCAAAGAGAAGTTTGGCTTAGATACTGAATTTTCTTTTGAGCCTTTTTCTGAGCATATTATTGCTAAGTTTGTCCGCTTTGAATGGCCTCATTTCTTTCCTTCTGTTGGTAAGTCGATAGCCGATTTTTATAACGAAATTCGTATTGCTATCAACGAAATACCCGACTTATATACCCAAGACATGAATAAGCAAGGTGGTGAACATCACTTATTTTTAAACGAAATAATAAACCGTGCTTATCCTAATTATCAGTTTGAAGTTTATGATAAAGAAACTGCATTATTTGCTATCGACTTTGTTACCGAGCAAGGTGAAGGCGCTAGTGCTGATTCTCCACAATTTGAACATAGCCATTTTAACCGCTTAAGATCTATATCTAAAAACCTCACTCTTAGCGACATTCCTTTTGAACCTGCTTATCCCGTTTTAAAAAATCCAGTGATAAGTCAGCGAGCAGGGTGCAATGTTGTTACAAACCCGAATGCCAGAGCTTTAATGACGCTTTATCAAGGTTGTCATGAACTGATGTTTAAAATGATGATGCAACATTTTGCACAAACTTCAAAAGGGAGTATGCGTCGATCTCGATTAATGAATGCCGCTATAGATTTAATGACAGGTATTTTAAGGCCTTTATCAGTGCACCTTATGACTTTACCGTCTGGAACTGCAGGTCGAAATGCAGGTCCCCCACTACCTCAAGCTATTAAATTTAAAGCGACATCAAATTACGAAAAAGGCTGCCTTGCATTAGCGCAAGCGTGTAAAGAACTTGCTGAAACAGCCAAAGAAATAAAAGCAACCCCACCAGAAACACAAATAGAATTACTTGAGTTTTATCAAAAACAAATGACTGAACTCGCAACAAATAAATTATCAAGGGAAGGTTAATAATGAAAAAAATAATCCTTGTTGGCGGCGGTCTAGCTGGCAGTCTTACAGCAATATTTTTAGCGAGAAAAGGACTCGAAATTCATGTTATTGAAAAGCGAGGAAATCCTTTACTCGATCAAAGTGATTACATAGACCAAGTTAGCTCAAGGGCAATAGGTGTCAGTATGACTGTCCGTGGCATAGAGGCTGTTGTTGAAGCTGGCATTCCACTTAAAGAGCTTCAAGCCTGTGGTATAGAAGTATCAGGTATGTCTTTATTTGTTGCCGGTAAAAATAAAATAAGAGAACTCCCTCCATTAGATAAGTTAAAACCATTGTCTCTTAGTCGCAGTGCTTTTCAGTTATTACTCAATAAATATGCAGAAAAAGCAGGCGTTAATTACCATTACAACCAGCGCTGCATTGAAGTTAATTTAAATAAATGTCACCTGTTAACTAAAGATTTAAATGATAATTTTATTGAGCACTCAGGTGACTTATTAATTGGTGCGGATGGCGCACGCTCTTGTGTAAGAGATGCCATGCAAACTCACTGTCGACGATTTGAATTTGAGCAAACATTTTTTAAACATGGGTATAAAACCTTAGTTATTCCAGATGCTAAAAAAGTCGGCTTAAGGCCTGATCTTTTACACTTTTTTGGCATGGACTCTCATGGTCAATTTGCAGGTAGGGCAGCAACGATCCCTGATGGCAGTATCAGCTTCGCGGTTTGCCTACCCTTTAAAGGAAAAGTAAGTCTACATACAGATGATAAAGTCGCCATGCGAGAATTTTTTGACCGATATTACTCTATGGTACCTAAACATATTCGCCAAGAGTTACTAGAACAATTTATGGTTAAGCCGAGTAATGATCTTATTAATGTGCGCTCATCTACTTTTCACTATAAAGATAAAGCCTTACTGATTGGCGACTCTGCGCATGCAACAGCGCCATTTTTAGGTCAAGGCATGAATATGGCTCTTGAAGACGCTTATGTTTTATCATGCTTATTTGATAAATATGATGCTAATTTAAGTAAAATTTTACCTGACTTTACAACCTTACGAAAAGTAGAAGCCGATGCAATGCAAGACATGGCAAGAGCAAATTATGAAGTATTAAGTTGTTCAAACCCTATTTTCTTCCTAAGAGCCAGATACTTACGTTATATGGGTCAAAAACTTCCAAAGCTTTACCCGCCAGATATGGCAGAGAAATTATATTTCACTTCAATGAAATACAGCAAAATTAGACACTTTCAACAAAAACAAAATGTTTGGTACAAAATAGGGAGATTAAATTAATGAATATTCTTGTGATCGGTGCAGGTCCAGCAGGTCTTATGTTTTCTAGTCAAATCAAAAAACTAAACCCTGATTGGCATATCAATATTATAGAAAAAAATAATCAAGATGAAAGTGTTGGTTGGGGTGTTGTGTTGCCAGGTAGAGCACCACATCATCCTGCGAATCCGCTGTCATATTTATCTAATCATGAATCATTAGATGCGCAATACATAGAAGAGTTTAAGCTTACACATCATAATGACTCAGCCTTAACTAAAACCGGCGTCACTTTATGTGGTGCCGAGCGTAAATCTATGGTGCATGAACTTCGTCAATTATGTATTGGTTTAGGTATTTCGATTGAATATGAAAAACCGGCATCAAAACTCGTTGACCTACAATGTAACAAATATGATTTAGTTGTTGTTTCAAATGGTATTAATCATACATCAACGTACTATAAAGAAGCATTAAAGCCTAAAGTTGAATTCGGTAAAAATCGTTATATGTGGTACGGGACGACTAAAAAGTTTGATGAAATGAATTTAATTTTCAAAACGAAAGCTAAAGGTATTTTTGTTGCTCACTGTTATAAATATTCCAGTAATATGAGTACTTTTGTTGTTGAATGTAGTGAAGAAACGTATATAAATTCAGGTCTTGATGAAATGTCGACTCAAAATGCCGAAGCCTTTATTGCTTCAGTATTTGAAGAAGAGTTAGACGGTCAAACGGTTATATCACCAAAAGGGCTCAAATGGCGTAACTTCATGACATTGAGTCATGAACAAGCCTATAGCGATAATATTGTTTTACTAGGTGATGCACTGCAATCAGGACATTTTTCTATTGGTCACGGTACGACTATGGCTGTAGTTGGCGCACAAATGTTAGTTAAATCGGTTTACGATCATAGTGATAATATTGCTACGGCGTTAGAAGATTTTAACCAAAATGTGATGCCTGTCATGCAATTGTTTGATCAACATGCAAGTACTAGCCGATTATGGTTTGAAAGCGTAGAAGACCGCATGCATTTATCAACTCCTGAGCTAGCACAAAGCTTTGCGACGCGCAGAAACCAATTACCTCCTCTACCGCCAGCGTTAGGACAAGCACTTGAAAAAGCTTTAGCGCGAGGAGAAAAGTAAATGCAGTTTAATAAAATAACAAAAGTCGCTCCTTTATTACCTGAACAATGGAGTAGCAGTTACATTTCATATTGGATTCCTATGCAGCCTGACGATGATATTACTTCAGGGTACTGTTGGTTCGATTATAAAAAAAATGTTTGTCGCATTGATGGTTTATTTAACCCTTGGTCTGAGAAAAAAAAGGGTCACAGATTATGGATGTCTGAAATCATGTACCCCAGTACTGATGAATCATTTAAATCTAAAGTGTCATATACGCGGAACGATATGACAAAGACTTCTGCATTTGAAGCTGCAGTATTAAATGATGAAATAGACCCTTGTCATGAACTGATACTTACGCAAGATGTATTAATAACATGCAATGCACAATATATTGGTACATCTAATATTCTAGGTCATGAAGTTGATGAATGGTTTTTTCAACGTCCTAATGGCAAAGGACCTGCTACTTATTACTTTATAAGTGATACCAATCACTTAGTACGTATGATAACCGGAGATCCAAAAGTACAGGCGTCAGTAAGAGACTTTCCAAACTTCAATACTTATAAAATTTCTCAAAAAACATTTCAACCTGAACCCTTAAATAAATAAGGTGGCATGTGACAGCCATTAAGTTTAATAATGGCTGTTTTTAAACGTAAAAGCAAAGTTGTATTTCAGAATAAATTTAATCCAAAAGCTGATTTAACACGCTGAGAGACGGCCTGAGTTTGTTGGTTTGCCAGCTCAGTTCCAGATTTAAGAATAGAAATGAGTTCTGCTTTATCAGCTAAGTAACGCTCTCTCTTAGCTCTGATCGGTGTGATTAGATTAATTAAACAATCACTTAAAATACCTTTTAATTTACTGTCCCCTAACCCACCAGATGCATAATGGTTTTTAAGTTGTGCGATATAGGTTTTATCTTCATGAAAAGCATCTAAATAAGTAAATACAACATTACCTTCTACTTGCCCAGGATCGTCTACTCTTAAGTGATTTGAATCGGTATACATAGCGCGAACAGCTTTTACTATCATGTCATCACTACTACCAAAAGTAATCACATTACCCAGTGATTTAGACATTTTAGCTTTACCATCTACACCCGGTAATCTAGGTGTATCACTCAATAATGGTTTCGCTTCAATTAAAACAGGCTGCTGTGCAATATTGTTTAATTTTCTTACTATTTCATTGGTAATTTCTATCATAGGTAACTGATCATCGCCAACAGGAACTAAAGTCGCATCAAAAGCTGTAATATCGGCAGCTTGGCTAATTGGGTAACTAAAAAAACCAGCAGGAATAGAGTTACCAAATTGCTTACTGGCAATTTCAGCTTTAACGGTTGGATTTCTTTCTAAACGTGAAACAGATACCAAGTTTGCATAAAACATGGCAAGTTCAGATAAAGCAGGTAAAGCTGATTGCAAACAAATAGTAGTTTTTGTAGGACAAATACCAACAGCAAGATAATCAGCCAAAACATTTAAAATATTGCCCGACACTTTTTGTGGGTTATGACCGTTATCAGTAAGGCCTTGTAAATCAGCAATTAAGATTGTTTGTGAATACTGGTTTTGTAATTCAATTCTATTTTTTAACGAACCAACATAATGGCCTAAATGAAGTGGTCCTGTAGGTCTGTCACCTGTTAAAATTTTATGAGTCATGTGTATTTCCTTCAATTTAAAATAAGCGACCGAAAGAAATAGTATGATATTCAACTGTTACCTTTCGGCAGCCGTTGAACAAATAGATTCAAGTGCCGCTCTAAAAAGAGCGCCACCAGCAAATTTGTGAGATATAACAAAGTATTTTCATGGGATTAAACTAACACTTGATACAATTATAAACAACTACTTTGTACCCATTTTAAGTTAAATCTGTATATTCGAGCAAAGAATCTTTATCTCATCACCTTTTGACTACATCCAAATGCTTTTTCAATATCGACTTCACAACATCAAAGCGCGCAGGTAGTGCTCTCTTTCTCTTTTTGACCATATATAGGGTTTGCATTACGGGCTGCTTTAAAGAAAGTATCTGTAACCTTTCTGGTGTTTGAAAAGTATCTACGGCACTTTTTGGCAAAACAGTAAAACCTAGCCCTTTTGCTACAGGTTCTAGTATTTGGCTGATTTGATTGACATAACCACTAACAGGTATTTCTTCAATGTTTAAATGTGTCTGAATTGACTCCTGACTTTGTGCAAAATAAAGAGATAAATAAAGCTCTGCATCTGGGTGATCAATAAGACCAAGTTGAATAAGTAAATTATCACTATTATCATTAGTTTCAATATTGGCCGGCAGCACTAAACACAGTTGTTCCAAACCGATTTCAGTCACATCAAATAAACCCTGACTTGGCATATCAGTGATAATACCTAAATCTATTATTCCCGTTTGTATTTCATTTAATATCTGATGATTAGGGGCTGCTTTTAGCTTAACAACAAGCCCAGGGTGTAGAACTTGTAAGTCCAATAAATTAGGATAAAGCATTAAGGCAAGTGCGCCTGAGCAAGCTAAAGTACAACAACCAGAAAACGGATTATCAAAAGCTAACCGCGCTAATAACGCTTGTTCATTTTCAACTAGATCTAATGCGTATTGGTAAACTAAACGCCCTTGCTCAGTTAATTCAAAGCTTTTTTTATCTCGCGATATAAGTGAATACCCACTTTCAACTTCAAGCTTTCTAATATGCTGACTCACACCTGGTTGAGTCATAAAAAGCTTTTCTGCCGTTTGTGTAAAATGCCCAGTATCAACTAAGGTCACAAAGGTCTCTAACCAAATAGGATTTAACATGCCAAACATCATAATAAAAAATTATTATTATGATTATAATTGATAATTTTAAATAATAAAGATAACGCCATACACTTGCTTCATCAAATGAGAAATGAATAAAAAAGTCTTAGGAGCAAGTTATGAAAATGAATCACATAGGCATTATGGTTGGTGAAATGGACAAAGCTGTTGAGTTTTATACTCAAGTGCTTGGCCTTAAAATAGTTATGAACAATACTAAAGTACAAGAAGAACGTGAAACTGCAATTGGCCGAATGTGCATTGCCGTTTTTGGCGAAGGATTTAAAGGTTTTAATATTGCGCATTTAGTAACAACAGACGGAATCGGTGTTGAATTATTTGAAATGAAAGAACGTGCCCAACGACATGATCTTGATTTTTCGAGACTGGGTATTTTTCATTTTTGTCTGCAAACTGATGATTTTGAAACTGTAATGCAAAAAACTGAAGAATATGGCGGTAAAGTAAGAATGGACGTAATGCGCTATCACCCAGAAGATGATTCAAAACCCGCTAAAATGGTTTATTTAGAAGACCCTTTTGGTAATTTATTTGAACTCTACTCACATACATATGAAGAAACCTACGCTGCTGATTATGAGTAATATTTAAGAAACTTTTTATTGTATTAACCCTTAGGTTAATACAATAAAAAAGGGATTAAGATATGACTATAAATAAAAAAACCTGAACAACTCATTAAACTGAACCACAGATAGTAAACTTAGCCCTCCTTCTTGGCATATCAATTGAATACGCTTACTCCTTTTTAACACTCGCGATAATAATTAAAATTTTTTTCCTTTTTGAACAAATAATTTAGTCACTATTTTCTCTTGAAAATTCGTAAGCTAACCACTTATGATTTGTGGTGTTAAATTGCGCCTTCACTGGCTTTGGTGATGTTATCTTAGGTCATGACAGCATATAAATAAAAAATATGGTTGTAATTTAGTCAACCCATATAATTAAAAAAACGCCACTTTTTTGATGAAAAAAAATACGATTTGAATTTACCAATAACAAAAAATGAGCTATAAGTAATGAATATTTATAAATAATTTTTTGAAATTAGTAATATTTTATAACAGTGTTTATGCATATCTCCCTATCATTTTTCGCGATATTTTTGCTGATAACACCAAGAAAGTAAGGCAATAACGTAGGCAAGTATCCACCCTGTGGGGTTGATATTAACGGTGGTTTAAAAACGAAAATTAAAGGCTACGCTCGCATTTTCGAGCGTTGACGCGTATATCACCAAATTTTCAATAAAACTCACTAATGTTCTCAATGCAAAGGGTAATAACACGCATTGTCGACTAACGTTAGAAATTGTTAACCAAGGAGAGATTGTGATCGAAAACATGCAAATGGATCTTGAATATGTAATAGATAGTGTATTGCAAAAAGCAAGTCGCATGATTAAACAATCAATTTTCCCTCATGAACAGCCCAGGGTTTATCAATGAAACATACCATTAGTTTATTTCTGATTTTAATCGCATTTTGGCTTCTTAATTCAGGCCATTACAGTCTGCTAATCTCATCTCTTGGTTTCGCGTCTATCGCGTTAGTTTTAGTCATTACTCATAAAATGGATGTCGTTGATAATGAGTCACAACCAGTCTATTTATCAACCAAAATATTTGGCTACTATATGTGGTTAATCAAAGAGATTATTAAAGCCAATATCACTGTCGTAAAACATATTTGGCTAGGTGTAAATAGTATTTCACCAACACTGAAAACAATTAAAATCAGCCAGAAAACTGACATGGGAAAAGTTATCTATGCTAATTCAATTACCTTAACGCCAGGTACAGTCGCAATCGATTTAGTAGATAACGAAATTACCGTACACGCCTTAGTTTATAAGGATATTGAGGCTTTAGAAACCGGTGAAATGGATCGCCGAGTAACCTTATTGGAACGCTAATGTTAATTGCAGCCACACTTGCTATTTTTGTCGCCATGATTTTAGCAATTATTAGAGGAATTGCTGGGCCGACACTTTATGACCGTATTTTGGCGGTTAATATGTTTGGCACTAAAACGGTATTACTCATTTCTTTGTTGGGATTTGTAATGGGCAGGCCTGAATTTTTAGATATTGCCATAGTGTATGCACTGATCAACTTTATTAGTGTCATTGGGGTATTACGTTACTCGGATACACATCAATTTAAACATACACCTAACGATAACGAATCTATAAAGAAGGATGTTTAAATGGAGATTGTAATAACGATTAGTAGTGGTTTTTTTATACTCCTTGGTAGCTTTCTTTGTATTTCAGGCGGTATTGGACTGCTACGTTTTCCTGATTTTTATACCCGTATGCATGCAGTTGGTGTGACAGATACATTAGGCGCTGGTATGATTTTGGTCGGGCTTATGATACTTAGTACTGATCTTTTAGTTTTTGCCAAATTAGTTATGGTATTGCTTTTAACCTTGTTAGTTGGCCCTACAGCCAGTCATGTCTTAGCCAAATCCGCTTTTCATAATGGTGTCATACCTAAAGGTTCAAGTAACCTTAGCCAAGATAAACAAAAGGAGAATAACTCATCGATTATTTGATTGATATCGTATTATTAACCTTCTTGATTATTATCGCCGTTGCGATAATTCGCACGAAAGATTCCTTTGCCGTTGTTATGCTCGCTGGTATTTATGGACTTTTATCCGCAAGCTTTTTTGTTGCTATGGATGCAGTTGATGTTGCTTTTACTGAAGCTGCTGTGGGGGCTGGTATATCAACCTTACTCATGTTGGTTGTTATCTCGATGACAGGGCGTAAAGAAAAGCCAACTCGACACAAACCACTACCAGCACTTTTTATTGTAATTATAACAGGTGGATTACTCATCTACGGCACATTAGATATGCCTCATTTTGGCTCCGAAGACGCTCCGATTCATAACCACACATCACCTCGTTATATCAATGATTCGATGCAAGAAATTGGAATACCAAATATTGTCACATCCGTACTTGCAAGTTATAGAGCATTTGACACTTTTGGTGAGGTGGTTGTTATTTTTACTGCAGGTATCGGTGTGCTAACACTGCTATCAGTTGCTCGCACTAAAAACAATGATGATGAAATTGAGTCAATCAATGATTCTATGCATCGACAGCACCTTGTTATTCGTATTGTTGCTAAGATGCTCATTCCTTTTATTTTCTTGTTTGCTCTTTATGTTCAATTCCATGGTGATTTTGGTCCTGGAGGTGGTTTTCAAGCAGGTGTTATCTTTGCTTCCGCTATTATTTTATATGCGATGCTTTTTGGGTTAGTTACTGCACGTAAAGTCATTAATCAAACCTTTATTCAATTCATTGCGGCACTGGGAGTATTGATCTATGGCAGTGTGGGTGCTGTATCTTTGATGAATGGAGGGAACTTCCTTGATTACAATGTGTTATCAAGCAATCCCATTACAGGCCAACACTTAGGTATTTTAATAATTGAATGGGGAGTGGGATGTACGGTTGCCTCCGTTATGGTCGTTATCTTTTTCAACTTCGCAGGTCGCAGAGAGCGCAAACAACATAAAAAGCCATCTCAAGATAAGGAATCACCCATATGTTAATAGGTCTTTTTAATTATTGGATTGTGATAATTTTGATGATGATTGGGCTCTACATTGTGATTGCTCACGGTAACTTAATAAAAAAAATTATAGGCTTAACTATTTTTCAAACTTCGGTATTTATTTTTTATATTAGTATCGCTAAAGTTGATGGCGGAACCGCTCCGATTTTAGCTGATGGCATAACGCAATACTCAAACCCTTTACCTCATGTTCTTATTCTGACAGCCATTGTTGTTGGCATTGCGACCACGGCGTTAGGTTTATCATTAGTTGTTCGTATTAAAGAAACCTATCACTCAATTGAAGAAGAAGAAATTCAACAGCAAGACAATGAAGAGCAGCAGTCTAAGAATAAAGCGGAGGAAAGCGCGTGATTACACACCTTCCTATTTTACAAGTTATCGTACCGCTAATGTCTGCACCTATTTGTTTACTGTTAAATCGCGCTAAATTGGTATGGCTGTTTTCTCTCCTTGCTAGTGGTTTGGCATTTGTAATAAGCATTTTGTTATTACAACAAGTGATGATATCTGGTGTGATTAGCTACGAATTAGGTGGCTGGCAAGCGCCATGGGGAATAGAGTATCGCATTGATAAACTTAATGCTTTTTTACTGTTAATTATTTCAGGTATCAGTACGGTCGTTTTAGTTGCAGCCCAAACCAGCATTGAAAAAGAAATCCCCAAAGATAAACACACTTATTTTTACGTTTTATATCTACTCTCTCTCACTGGCATGTTGGGTATTGTTGCAACTGGCGATGCCTTTAATGTTTTTGTGTTTTTAGAAATATCATCGTTATCTGCATATGCCTTAATCGCTATGGGCCAAAAGAGACAAGCGCTTTGGGCTTCGTATCAATATTTGATCATGGGAACCATAGGCGCCACCTTTATTTTAATTGCGATTGGTTTGATGTATCAAATGACAGGCACGCTAAATATGCAGGACTTGTCACACCGTTTACCTGAAGTAGCACAAACGCGTACCGTATTTGTTTCCTTTGCTTTTTTGATTGTGGGTGTATGTTTAAAATTGGCTATGTTTCCACTGCATTTATGGTTACCTAATGCTTATGCCTATGCACCTTCTATCGTCACTGCTTTTTTTGCAGCCACCGCAACCAAAGTAGCAGTTTATTTATTAATTAGATTTACTTTTTCAATATTTGGCTTCTCTTTTTCTTTCGCAACGATTCCATTGCAAACATTATTTATGGCACTTGGATTGATTGGTATTTTTATCGCTTCAGCAACAGCTATTTATCAAAATAATGTTAAACATATTTTTGCCTATTCAAGCATAGCTCAAATTGGTTATATGATTGTAGGTTTTAGTTTAAGTACAGCAGCAGGATTAACCGCAACCTTATTGCATATGTTCAATCACGCGTTAATGAAAGGTGCTATATTTTTAGCCTTAGCCGCGGTTATTTATAGAATAGGCAATGTTGAACTCAATAATTTACGTGGTTTAGGGCGTCAGATGCCATTGACCATGGCGGCAATTGTTACTGGCGGATTAAGTTTAATTGGCGTGCCTTTAACTGTTGGTTTTGTCAGTAAATGGTATTTACTCACTGCATTAGTTGAACAAGGATGGTGGCCTGTTGCGGTGCTCATTCTTCTAGGGTCAATGCTAGCGGTTATTTATGTTTGGAGAATAGTAGAAGTTGCTTACTTCAAAGCGCCCTTAGATGAAAATATAAAAGTTAAAGAAGCGCCGGTGAGTTTTCTGATCCCTATATGGACACTTGTCATCGCCAATATTTACTTTGGCATTGATACTCGATTGAGTGTGCAGGTAGCACAAGGTGCCGCACAAAGCTTGTTTGGAGTATCACCATGAATCTTTCTTTAGAGCTGATGCTGCAACTGTGTATTATCATTCCGTTCTTAGCAACATTCGCGATTGTTGCATCAAGACGTTATCCAAACCTGCGAGAAAGTGTCACCCTTTCAACCAGCCTAGTGTTAATTTTTTTAGTTGTGACTTTATATCAAGGTTTATCTTCAGGAAAATTTATCAGCGTTTATTGGTGGGAGCTTTTACCCGGTTTAACCATTAGTTTTAATATTGAACCACTGGGTATGTTGTTCGCGTTAGTTGCAAGTTTCCTCTGGTTGGTGACTACGTGTTATTCCATTGGCTATATGCGCAGCCACCAAGAAAAGAATCAAACGCGTTTTTATGTGTGTTTCGCCGTTGCGATTGGCGCGGTGATGGGTCTTACTTTTTCAGCAAACCTTTTTACTTTGTTTATATTTTATGAAGTACTGACACTCTCAACTTACCCTTTAGTGACACACGCAGGTACTGAAAAAGCAAAAAAAGGTGGACGAACTTATCTAGGGATTTTACTAACAACATCAATCGTTTTCTTCCTGCTAGCGATTGTCAGTACTTGGCTTGTAGCAGGCACTTTAGACTTTAAGCCCGGTGGTATATTTACAGATGATGTTGATAAAATAACTGCTAGCATCTTATTGGTATTGTTCATTTTTGGCATTGGAAAAGCCGCTATCATGCCTTTTCATCGCTGGTTGCCTGCCGCTATGGTTGCACCAACGCCAGTGAGTTCCCTTTTACATGCAGTAGCCGTCGTAAAAGCAGGTGTGTTCACGGTATTAAAAGTCTGCACCTTTATTTTTGGCTTAGATTTATTGGCCCAATTACCCTCCACGCAATATTTATTATATCTGGCCGGAGCTTCTGTATTGCTTGCCTCCATTATTGCCATGCTACAAGACAATTTGAAAGCAAGATTGGCTTATTCAACCGTGAGTCAGCTAGGTTATATAACAATCGGTGCTTTACTAGCAACCTCTTCAGGCGTAATTGGTAGCGCTATGCATATCGCTATGCATGCTTTTGGTAAAATTACGTTATTTTTCTGTGCAGGTGCTATTTTAGTGGCGGCACATAAATCAAAGATTAGTGAAATGCATGGTCTTGGTAGGCAAATGCCATTTACCATGACTGCGTTTTTTATCGCCACGCTCAGTATTATCGGCTTACCACCTACAGGCGGAGTATGGAGTAAGTGGTATTTATTAATGGGCACCCTAGAAACAGAACAGTTTATAATGATGACTGTTTTAATGATTAGTTCCCTGCTCAACATTGCCTATTTGTTGCCTATCCCTTTTCACGCTTTTTTCCCTAAGAATTCAAACAATAATGATCAATTTCCAGATAGCGCTTTAACTAAAGTTAAAATAAAAGAAGCACCGCTCGCTTCATTAATTGCGATAGGTATTGCCACCTTAGGGTGCTTGATCCTCTTTATCTACCCACAAGCGCTTTATGAGTTAGCTGCGGCCGCACTCGAACACGAGAAATAAATTATGCTAAATAATAATGAAAGTGAAAATGAGAAACACTGGCTAGTAAGAAAGAAAACGATTGTTTTACTTTGGCGTGTCGGTCTGATGATTTTGTTCTTGTTGGTTATGGCAGATTTTTTTGTTCATGCTCACCCATACTTCGGGATTGACGGCAGCTTTGGCTTTTATTCATGGTTCGGGCTTACAACCTGCATAGCAATGGTGCTTGTTGCTAAAGCGCTGGCCATTTTTTTAAAGCGTAAGGATACTTATTATGATGATGAGTGATTTCCCGCCTGGGCTTATATTAATTTTTGGTGCCTTTTTATTGCCAATTATAAGTCAAAAATTTAGACCTATCCTTACGTTAGGTTTACCAATTGTGACACTCTATTTAATATGGAGTTTACCAAATGGTGTGTTTTCTACATTTCCACTTTTCGATTATCAACTGTCCTTTGTTCGGAGTGACGCCCTAAGTCGAATATTCGCGACGGTTTTTTCCATTATGACATTTGGAGGCAGTTTGTATGCGCTTAGGCAGAAAAGTGTTTTGGAGCTATCTGCGGTCTTTGTATACGCGGGCAGTGCTATTGGCGCTGTATTCGCAGGAGACCTGATAAGTCTATTTATATTTTGGGAGCTTATGGCAGTGGCTTCTACTCTTATCGTGCTTTCCGTCAATAATAAACATTCTCTACAAGTTTCAATCCGTTACTTTTTAGTCCACGTATTCGGCGGTACCTTGTTATTAGTGGGCATATTAGCGCATATCTTGGACACAGGTTCGATAACATTCAGTGCAATGGAGCCAAATTCCTTTGGCACAATACTTATCATGGCTGGTTTTCTTATTAACGCTGCTGCACCACCACTTTCTGCATGGTTATCTGATGCCTATCCAGAAGCCTCTTTCAGTGGCGCCGTTTTCCTCTCTGCTTTTACAACAAAAACAGCCGTATATGTTTTATTGCGTGGTTTTCCAGGTGCAGATATTCTAATTTATATCGGAATATTTATGATTTTTTACGGGATTATCTACGCGTTATTAGAAAACGATATGCGCCGGATCCTTGCTTATAGTATCGTAAATCAAGTGGGGTTTATGGTGACGGGTATCGGGATTGGTACCGATATGGCGCTAAACGGTGTCGCTGCACATGCCTTTACACACATCATCTACAAAGCACTACTACTTATGTCTGCTGGATCTGTGCTTTACATGACTGGAAAACGCAAATGTACCGACCTTGGTGGCTTATTTCAAAGCATGCCTCTCACCGCCATTTGCGGCATTATTGGCGCACTTTCAATCTCATCATTTCCTCTGACTTCTGGCTTCATTAGTAAATCAATGATCAGTCAAGCTGCCGCAGATCAAAGCTTAACAACCGTTTGGTTTTTTTTGATGGCAGCCTCTGCTGGTGTATTTCTTCATGCGGGTATTAAATTTCCTTGGTTTGTTTTTTTCCAAAAAGATTCAGGCATGCGCCCATCAGATCCACCTTGGAGCATGAGATTAGCAATGCTTCTTTTTTCAGGAATTTGCATCGGCTTAGGCGTATTTCCAGAATATTTATACGCTATGCTGCCCTATGAGGTCACTTACAAACCTTATACTGTCACGCATGTGATCCACATGTTGCAGCTGTTATTATTCTCTGGTTTTGCTTTTTTCCTCATGTTGCCTTGGATGAAACGAACATTGACTATAACCCTTGATGCAGATTGGATTTATCGCCGTGCAGTGCCAAACGTATTGCAAAAAATGTTTAGCGTTATTTGGCAACTAGATCTTTCACTAAGAGATGCATTGAAATTAAAGCTTAATCTATATTTAAGTTATTTTTCTGGCAAGAATGACCGACTAAGTATTCTACTGTCACGAAACCACCCTTCAGGTAGTATGGTGATGTGGGTCGCTGTTGTACTAGCGACTTATTTATTGCTTAGCTTTATTTAATAAAATATCGACTCACTATTTTTATAAATTATTAAGTGGTTTATCTACATCAAACATAAAAAATCTCCTGTTAAGTTAAACTTATCAGTAGGTTAAATAACAATCAGACCTTACTGTCTTTCGACAACTTCTGTCAGCAGACAATAAATTTTGATCATTTCAGGAGTTGGGGTAACTGATAATTACCCTTAATGACAATATAATTTGATCATTTTACTGTTTTATTGGCATGTAACCAATGGCCGCCTTGTGCCATAAGCGGACCTTCAGTCGCTTACATTTTAAGACTACTCAGAGCCTTTATCTGACATTATAAAAGTAAACCAAATAATCATTCAGTTCAAAATTAGACCTCTAAAACTTAATGCTATCTTGTATTAATAATTTTGAATTTAGAGCTTAACTGGACAATCAAAAAATAAGCAATGTAACCTAGTTTTAATAAGGGTTTAAACATGGAATTAATTCATATATTAAGACGTTGGGATCTATGGAGCACAAGGAGAGTATTAAAGAACTAAAGAGCATTGTTATATTCTCTGAAGCTCTTTTTAAAGATCTTGTTCTGCACAAGTAAATTACAGAATAAAGGTATATTATTTAATTTAGCATGTAAAATGCTTTTATTTTAAAAAAATCAATTACTTATTAAAATTTTTTGGAATGTTTTGATATACTTTTTGAGTTGTGTAGTTACACATTTTACTTTTGCTATATAAGTTATAAATACGTATTGAGCAATAGACAACAGCCCAACAAATTTTATTAAATTCAATTTAAAAAGGAAATAAAGTGAAGATTACTGTCAACTTAGGAATAAAAATATATATTTCAATTATATTTTTATTTATTAAAAGTCCAGTGTTTGCTTCTAACGCACCAATAGTAGAATACAGCTACACACCATCAAGTATATATGTAGGTGAAAAAGTATTACTCACTTGGTCAGCTACAAATGCAACGGAGTGTAAAAATAATTATGGTAACAGCCTTAGCTTAAACGGTTCTTGGAATCCAGTCAGAAATACAGCCGGTACTTTTACCACATCTATCACTTGTAAGGGTTTAGGTGGTTCCACTACAAAATCATCTAGTTATACAGTAAAAAACTACCCACCCCCAACAATAGAGTATAGCTACACTCCATCAAGTATATATGTAGGTGAAAAAGTATTACTCACTTGGTCAGCTACAAATGCAACAGAGTGTAAAAATAATTATGGTAACAGCCTTAATTTAAACGGTTCTTGGAATCCAGTCAGAAATACAGCCGGTAATTTTACCACATCTATCACTTGTACGGGTTTAGGTGGTTCCACTACAAAATCATCTAGTTATACAGTAAAAAACTACCCAGCCCCAACAATAGAGTATAACTACACTCCATCAAGTATATATGTAGGTGAAAAAGTATTACTCACTTGGTCAGCTACAAATGCAACGGAGTGTAAAAATAATGATGGTAACAGCATTAGCTTAAACGGTTCTTGGAATCCAGTCAGAAATACAGCCGGTAATTTTACCACATCTATCACTTGTACGGGTTTAGGTGGTTCCACTACAAAATCATCTAGTTATACAGTAAAAAACTACCCAGCCCCAACAATAGAGTATAACTACACTCCATCAAGTATATATGTAGGTGAAAAAGTATTACTCACTTGGTCAGCTACAAATGCAACGGAGTGTAAAAATAATGATGGTAACAGCATTAGCTTAAACGGTTCTTGGAATCCAGTCAGAAATACAGCCGGTACTTTTACCACATCTATCACTTGTACGGGTTTAGGTGGTTCCACTACAAAATCATCTAGTTATACAGTAAACTACCCAGCCCCAACGATAGAATATAATTACACACCTTCAACGGTTTACGTAGGTCAAAAAGTATTGCTAACTTGGTCAACTACAAACGCAACAGAGTGTAAAAATAATAATGGTAACAGCATTAGTTTAAAAGGTTCTTGGAATCCAGTCAGAAATACAGCCGGTACTTTTACCTCATCTATCACTTGTAGTGGACCAGGAGGAACAACAGAAAAATCATCGGAGTATACTGTTTTAGAGAGGCCTAAGGGCAGTACTGTAATTGAAAAGGCAAAAAATATAGATGTAGATAATTTTGTCAGTGGTCTTATCTGTAACATAGATCCTGAAACTTTTACAGAGGTTGCTTTAGAGGATTTAGACCCTGAAAAAACAGATTATTATGAATGCGATGTAAAACATATGTACAATGCTTCTCAGGGCATTGATGGGATTTTGGATTTATATTTAGCGACAAATGATGAGGACTATCTTGATTTAGCTATAGAATTATCTAAAAAGTATATAGGACAAGGAAAGTATATAGAACAAGGAAAGTATATAGAACAAGGAAAAGAGGATAGTAAGTATAAAACTTGGTTTAGTTCTAATCTATATAACTCTTCTATTAAAAAGAAGCTTACTAAACTTATTAAATATCATGATTTTCATTATGAATGGCGAGCAGCTCAAGGTATTGCAAGAACGGCTGCTGTAGCAAATAATGTTGACACTAAGCAGGATACAGCGATTGAATTAACTAACTTCCTTGAAGAGCATGTTTGGAAAAAATGGGGAGAAAATGGCTTTAGAGATAAACTCAGTGGTCTCACAGTTCCTCATTTTATTAGTCGAGCTGGAATAATTGCTTTAAATCTATATAAAATAACAGAAAATACTAAATACTCTGATTTTATTGAAGAAAACTCTAAGAAACTCAAAGGGGCTTTAAGAGAGATTGAGATTGATATTAATGCTGAAGATAAAGCTTACAATATTACTTGCTATACAAATTCAGATAAAAACTGTGCAACTGCTACGCTTCCAATAGAAGGGACACTTGATGTGAGTCATGCGAGAGATATCATCTCATTTATTGTTGAGGTTTATTTAGAGGGTAAATCAGATGAGCAGTTTGAGGAAATCTTTGAACAGGAAGATATATTAAAGCTAGT
Organism: Pseudoalteromonas sp. '520P1 No. 423'; assembly: GCF_001269985.1. NCBI lineage: Bacteria > Pseudomonadati > Pseudomonadota > Gammaproteobacteria > Alteromonadales > Pseudoalteromonadaceae > Pseudoalteromonas > Pseudoalteromonas sp. '520P1 No. 423'. Next base: position 431,288 of record NZ_BBZB01000001.1, read on the forward strand.
TAATACAGTTAAATACGGTATAATTTCAACTGAAGATAAAATGTTTCAAAGTAACGTGTGTACTTCTTGTATGCCTGTCAACTCGACTTATCCTTTAAAAGATCGCTATTACAATAATTTAGGCGCGCTGCAAGGTGCTTGGGTTAAACTCGCTAGATTTGACTCGGATCTTAAAAATATATATTTGAAATGGCTAGGTGTTGATACTGTGGAAGAACCTAGTGTTATTATTAATCAAAATTTGAAAGGTAATAACCATAGCATAATGCAAATTTATGGTAATTTAGCATACGCAATAAAAGGTAATTAATTATCTTTAGAAGGTTAGATGTAGCCTCGTTTTCATCTAACCTTCAGACATAATTTAAGATCAAGCACTTCAATCATTTGACTTATTGCTTTCATTATTAACAACTAAGTTTCAGTCGGTTTTTCTTTGACAATATGTAAATGTATTACTGTTGCTAACTTCTTCGCGGTTGCCATTCTTAGATCAATTTCATAAGGAGGTATAGCTGCCCATAATGCAGCCATCATTTCACCTATTTCTGTGGCTTGAAGCGGACTACAAAGATTCAATTGAAAAAGGTTCGCTTATCGCTCTGAACCAAACTTCGTAAAAGTGCCAATAACGGACAGTCGAAAAGGAAATTAAAAACTGAAAATATTACACTAAAAGAATTGATATAAGCTTAGTCAAGAGGAGGTTACTTCTTCGTAATCTTTTCTAACTCCACTTAATCGCTTGATTTTAAATTAAATTATCAACTTACATTTTTTGAATGATTTTAAGTTTGCTGATTTTGTCACACACTTTGCACCCCAAAAAACATTTCATATAATATTCAGTAACTTAAGTAAAAACCCAATAGTTACCTACTATCTAATAGTAATTAAATAGAACCAAACCGATAAGTCAACTTCCCTCTAAATTTTAACACAATGATTTAAATCAAGCCTTATCAGTTCCAAATGAACAGTCTTGTTTAGAGCGCTTGAATACTTTTTCACGCCACACTCTTTTATTTTCATCAGTAATCACCATCGGTGATAATGGATAAATAAGTAATAAATAGTCACCTTTATCCATATCAGTGTATTTAAAGCTAGGAGTGATTGGGTCATTGACCAAAATAGGTTGAATAACCGCAATCTGACTGTCATTGCGAAGCTTCAAACGCTCTACCGTACCTAAACCAGACGCTGAGTGAAAATGACCATTTAAGTGAACGATTTTGTGATCAGGATGAGCTTGCATTGCTAAATGTATTGATTCAGCCATAGTATCATCGCGAACCACCTGCGCGTGATAGCTGTTTAAACTGGCTTTACTGCGAGAGCTACCATGGCTCATTGCACCCGCAAATTTCTCGAAATAATCGCCTTCTTCTGGAATATGAAAAGAAGCAGCCACTTCATCTTTTCTTTCTTTGGGTAATTTTTCTAAAACTTCAAGCCCGTTGCGCCCCGTGCACACAACAGTATCTTTTGGTGCATTAGCCGCAATTACGGGTAGATTTAGAGCTTTGGCCATTTCAACGAGTGGGCGATAACTACTTTGATAATTATCCCACGCTCGGCCAAAGTGCCGAAGCGTCCATTCGCCAATTTCTCCAGCCAAATAAGCATCAACGGTTTTTTGTGTATCGCGTTCAAATTGCTCCATTGATAATATGACATCATTATTACCAGCTAACATACGCTGATAAATCATCGTTTGCGCCAGATGATTACCTGGGTGTCGATGATTTTCACCTATAAACACGACATCGTAGTCACGTAAACCACCGTCTGTGTCGTTAATATTTACAATTTTAGGCTGCTGCCCTCTCACATCAATTAATTGATATGAATATAGAGAAGTTAATGGTTGCGAGGATAACCACCCACTATTAGTTTTTTCAAATGTTATTAATGGCTTACTAACTCGCTCTTCAACGTTTGTGCTGCAACCACTAAGTGCAGCTAATACACAAAACATTTTATTAATTTGATTAAACTTCACTTAACATCCTTAAGAGCTGTTAAAACAGCAAACTTAACATTCGAATATAATAAATAACGCGATGTCACTTTAAAGAAATCACCGAGTTTGCATATACAGTTGCTTGCTGAAAACTGGCAAAGCTTTGCTTTCATGATGATATCACTAAAGTACAAAAACTCCGCTAACCGGACTTTAATGCTTCATTTAACGAAGACAGCTGTTTTTCTAACCTATTGATTAAGCTACCTGTACTAAAGCGAGAAAAGTCATCGATTTTCCATACACCAATTGAGTTTTTCTTTCCGCTATCTATTATCAGGTAGCGAAGCCCTATTGCCACCGCATCTTCTTCAGTACTAATATCACTGGACAAACTTGCGATAAAAGGCGCTATTTTGGTACTTTTAGGCACTATAGACGCAACTTCTTTTGTCATCAAGACATCGTCTAATTGCAAATTGATTTGGCGAATTTCCGCTGAAATGCGTTGGTAGTTTTGATTGATTTGTTCAATATGCGCTGGCCATAACGTGCCAAGGTCACGCTTTAATATACCCGCCATTACCAGCAAATTATTACTATTCAGCCAAAAAAATTCATTATCAGAGGCCAAAACTACTTTTTCGCCATTGGGCATAATCGCATGTGCAATATCAATATCAACAATGCGGATATTACTTAGTCTTAAACTTGGAAAAAAATCTAATTCTGGCTTTACCGCACTTAGTCCAACAAAGGCATCAAACGATGCAAATTTATTGCTGGCATTTTTTCTCAGCCAACTCGGCACCCTGTTAACAGGTAAACGCTTTGGCGGTAAATAACTCACGTTAAGTGGCGTATTGTCGATCATTGCCTGCGTTAAGCTAAAGCTAATGGGGCTTACTGTCGCAATGCTACCATTTGCTGAAACGAAGTTTATTGGTGCTACATTTGCCAATGCGGTACTTGCCAACAAGCAAGAAAATAGCGCGAAATACGTTTTATACATAAAGTTAAGTCGCATTTTTTATCCTTTTTTCCGCATAAAGCTATGAGAACTGATTGAGAACACAAACCATACACAAGCCACCAAAATAATCGCAGGTCCTGTCGCTACAGCCCATTGCATATACATAGGCAACAAGACACCCGCTAAGGCGCTAGAGGTGGCAATAAGGATTGACCACGCCAACATGCTTTTTAAATTATTAGCCAAAAGCCGTGCACTTGCCGCTGGGATTAATAGCAAAGCACCAACTAACACCGCGCCAATAATTTTTACCGCCGCTACGGTCATTAAGGCAATGAGCAATACAAAGCTGTAATCGTGTAGCTTGGTTTTTACGCGTAAACTTTTTGCAATTTCTGGCGACAGTGCAGTTAAATACGCTTTGTTTGAATACTTAAACGCCAATGCGGTAATAAGCACAAACATGGTAAATAAAATCACGATATCTTGTGAATCGGCCGTGAGTACTGAGCCAAAAAGCACTTGTTCAACTAAGTGAGCATTGACTTTCTTGGCCACTACCATCAACAAAGCTGCACCAAGAGCTAACGCGAATGATAGGAATACGCCAATCAAGGCATCGTAAGGCACAGTTGTTCTACCGCGCACCCATTGCAGAGATAATGCAAACACAATGGAAAAGGCAAATAGACTAATCCACGGTGCAGTGGTCGGCTCGCCGAGTAAAATACCTATCGACACCCCTGTAAGTGCAGAGTGACCAACCGCTTCTGATAAAAACGCTAAGCGCTTAACCACGACTAAGGTACCAAGTACCCCTAATAACGGGCCAATCATTAAGCTGGCTAAAAAGGCATTAACTAAAAAGCTATAGCCAAACATTTCGGGTAGCCAGCCTTGCTCTGCTAAGCCAGCGAAAAATTGATGAATACTGTCTAACATAATAATGGCTAACCCATATTGGCGAAATCTAACGGCGACGCATTTTGTTGTAATACGTCAAAAATTTTATCAGCACTGCCTACTTCAACTAAGGTTTGTTCAATAAGTGCTATTTGCTGACAATACTTAGCAACAATATGCCAATGGTGCTCGACCATTAAGATCGAATTTTCTTTTTGATGATAGTCACTTAACAGATCGAGGATCAGTTGATGTCCTTTTTTATCAACGCCCGCTAACGGCTCATCCAGTAACAAAATGTCTGGTTCATTAAGCAAAGCGCCACACAGCAGCACTCTCTGTCTTTCACCTGTTGATAAGGTGCCGATGCGTTTGTCAGCAAAATTACTAATTTGGAACTTTTCCATGGTTTGCATGATTTTTTGATTGTGCTTGTACTTAAGCCAAACGGCGCGGTTTTCCGCTACCATGCGTAAGTAATCGAGTACGGTAATTGGCAAAGTGGCATCAAACGGTGCCAACTGTGGTACATAGCCAATATTGCCCACTTTCCCTTGTGGCCAATCTAAATAGATGCCACCTTGATGAGGCACAAGTCCAAGCAGTGCTTTGATCAGCGTTGATTTACCACCACCATTGGGGCCGACAATACCCAACCAGCAGCCAGGCTCAATGGTGAGATTAATATTTGATAGTAAATGATTTCGCTCTATTTTTACTGATGTATTATCGAAAGTAACGCATGGCGAAGCGCTATCGGAAGCCGTGTATGACATTAACCTACCTTGTTAGCAGCATACGTTAATGCTTCTGCTAATTTGTTGATATTGTGACGCATTTCTAATTCGACTAATTCTTTGGTGTACTCGCCGTGCGTCATATGAGAAAAGTGGTAAATTTTAATGCCAGTTTCTTTTTCAATCACGTCAATGTAATCATTTGACATGTTTAGTTCAGTGAACAATACGTCGATATCCGCTTTGCGAATTTCATCAATCGTCGCTTGTAACTGTGAGGCACTTGGTTTTACCCCATGTGCAGGTTCAACCACGGCAGAAACCGTTAAACCAAATTCTTGTAGTAAATAACCGTAGGCATTGTGAGTGCTGGCAATTTTAACCTTGCTCAAATCTTTATTGATTAAGATATGTTGAACATTCTTCTTTAATGCACGCAACTTTTTAGCGTACAAAAAAGCATTTTTACTAAAGTACTTCGCATTCTCGGGATCAATTTTACCTAACCCTTTAGCAATGCTGTAAACTTGACGAATGCCCGCATCAATCGACACAAAAGTGTGTGAATTTGACTTACCACCATGACCAAGTAACGGCACATCTTTATTAGCAAAAATCATGTTGAGGTTTTTAGGGTTTACGCGCTCTACGGCATGCATTACAAACTCATCATGACCAATGCCATTAACCACTAAGGCATCTAATTTATTCAACCGAGCAATATCCGCCGGATTTAACGAGTAACTGTGAGGATTAAACCCTGTTTCAATCAGCGGTAATACTTCGCCTTTATCACCCAATACGTTAGCAACATACGAATAATAAGGATGCAATGTAATACCGACAGTAAGCTTTTTGTCTGTCGATGGTTCAGCAATGGTAAACCCCGCAAAGGTTAACAGTAGAAATAAGGTAATTAGGTGTTTCATATCCTGCTCTTATCAGTAGCTAAATGGGCGACGGCTCGCCATTCTTCAATCGCTTGGCAGCGCGTGTCATTGTGAGTTTCATCGAGAGTATCTGCATGATTTTCATGATTTTCATGAGCCCCGCTCTCACGCCATTGAACCTGCCACGGCTCGTTATAGAGTTTAATCAAACGCAACTGCACTTCCTGTTTATCAATTACAAAGCAATTTTCGCCAGCCATCTCAAAGTGCTCAGCGGTAAACGGTGCTAATTCATTGTCTAGTAATTCAGTTAAGCTCGGCTGCTGACTTACTATTTCAATATCTTGAAGCATGGCAAGTTCGTCGCTAGCGATACTAAGCTGTGTAGCTAAATTACTGAGGTGGTTAGGCAGTCGAATCGTGTGATGATCTTTATGCCCAGTAAACCATAGCAATAAAGCAGCAGATAATAAGATACCAATTAACGTGAGAAAAAAGTAACGATTCTCTTTATGGCTATCCGTTAATGGAATAACTTCTCTAACCACTTGGGTTTGGTGTGCTTGATTATTAAAGTTCGGCATAATCGAACTCAGCTGGGCTTTCGTGGCCGGGGTTAAATACGATGTAGAATTCACTCTCGGGCATTTTAAAAGCTACGCTGCCATCTTCTGCGGTAGTTTGTTTAGAAAGTAGTTCTTCGTCGTAAGAGAATACTTCAAGCGCGACAACACCAGCTAAACTGGCATCACTATAACCGGCTAAGCAGTGCAGTGTTGTTTTATCTTCAGGCTTTACTTCACAACTTAGTGTCGGAAAATGCGCATACGCCTTGCTGCAAAGCACCAAGGCAATAAGCGCTAGTGATGTTTTTGCAAAAAATTGCTTATTCATAAATCACTTCAAATGCATAGTAAACACGAGTAATGTCGAAATCTGCCTCGGCATCTTCACTTTTCATTTTATGATATACCTTAAGCATAAAACGTCCACCTTCTTCTAAAGAGAAGTTAACCAAACCTTCGCTGTCTGATTTAAGATCAACAACTAACGGCTCTTCTTGGTATTGTGGACCTTCTTTTTCTAAGGTGAAATCTAAGTCTTTAGCTGGCTCACCATTAAATAGTGCCTTAATTTGAATTTCTTCACCTGTTACATAGTCTGCTGGGTGAGTGACAGGCACTAATTCAAAACCTTTATTTTTTGGCTGTAAAACGGCATCAGTCGGTGCGCCATTAGTCAGGTATGACATTGCAACAGTAAAGTACTTAGAGGTTTCTAAGTTCTTGCCGTTTTTAGGCATTTTAGCTTGTGCTTCTGATTTGCTCGCTCTTAAGCGTTTTTCAGTTTCACGCTTACCTACTGTGTAGCGAGAGAAGTACGAAGGGCCTCGCTCATAAATCAATCCGTAAGTACCTTGAGCTTCAACAGCTAAATCAAACGTAGAGCGCTGTGCACCTTGATAGAATGAGCCAACACGACGGATTTGCTTACCATCAACACCATAGGCTTTAACACCCGAGCTAGGCATTGAAAAATCTGGTCTAAAGGTAGTATGTGACGCAGTAATATCCACCGTTACGCTTTTTGACTTATCCGTATCTACTGAAAAAAAGCTCGGCCAAATGTAAATGTCGTGTGCGTTACTCGCAAAGCTTGAAATAGCGAAAAGAGAGCCAACAACGGCTTTTAAAAAGTGATTAAACTTCATTATTATTTTCCTATTTTGATACTTATTGGGCCAACTTCTTTATCAGCCTTAAAATTGAATTCTTTTTGGTCACTGTTAAAATCAATAGCTTGCTTAATTAACGAACGGCCGCCGTCTTCGCGCACCACTTCGATATAAAGCTTAAATTTACTGACGCCTTCAACATTGAACGATTTTTTATACTCACCAGGCCCTTTAGTCGCAGCTGTTACACCGTCTGGTGCATCGCCATAACGTCCCTGCTTACGCCACCAACGACGAATGTCTGCAAGCCATTTGTCTTCTGATTTTTTGGTAAGATGCCAAAGCAATAGCGTTTCTTTTTTTTCCTTGCTTTCTATCCAAATGGCAACATATGGTTTGTGATAATTTGCGCTGTCAAAGCTCGGTAACTCAAAACTAACATCCAACTGCTCTGCCTGTACGCTGGTACTTGCTACTATTAACGCCAACATACATAAAAATTTACGAAACACTTAAAATTCCTCCTAATGCATTAAATACAATGCAAAAATAAATATGCCGCCACCCATAACCATTGAGATATTGGCAGGCACACGTTCTAAACGATTAACCACTACTAACCAGAATCCACTGATGCAAAACAACAACATACAAACAGCGCTCAGATCTGACATTGCTCGCCAAAAGCCACTAACATGCTTGGCTCTGTGAAGGTTATTCAACATGGCTATTGTCGATAGCTGACGGTTATCTACAGCAATCAGATTGTCTGCAAAAAATACTTCAATGACGGTAGATCCGTTAGGGCCAGTGAGATCAACAATTAACAGTTGATCGTAATCATCCCACTCAATCGAAAAATCAACCCCACGGATATCGTGTTCTTTATCTAGCCACTGCAACAAAACCAAACTGTGCGAGCCATAATTTTGTGGCCAATCTGGCATTTCTCCCGCCCAATCTGGCAATTGAATTTCACTCATCTTGTTATCAACTTCACCCATTTCCAATTCTGGATGATTTAATAAAATCCCAGTAACGGCAAAAAATATCATTAATAACAACACCGGTAAGGCACTGTATATATGCACCTTTCGCATAATAGCTGTGACTTGATGTAACTGAATATGATGTTGTCGACGCGTTTCGTCGAGCTTATTAACGCTTTTCAATTGAATACCCAAAATTTTTGAGAATGCAATTATACTAGTAATTACGAATAATTCTCAATAACATATGCAAATAATTTTTATTTAGATTTATTTTAAGTGGTAAAATTCTGATGCCATCGATGATCAATTCATTAGTTATACAGCGTGCAGCCCCTTTTTTGGCGCGCATATTAAGTGTCATCAATATTGCGATGATAGTTTTATCGTTAGTGTTGTTTACGTTAGTCTGGTCGATTCAAGCTGCACACACAGATTCAGAAACGCTAGGAGAGTTGCAATATGCAAATACGTTAGTATCGGGTGCGCTAGTGTCGGCCGAGTATAAACAATTACTCGATAGCCGCCTTTGGAGGATAAAACCTGAGCTAGGTGGCGGTGTGATTATTACCACTAACAACGGTTTGATTAAAAATAAACTTAGTACACAGCATCTAACAGTCTACCTCACTAGCCAATCAATTTTGAAATGCTTCACAGCGCTATGCATATTAGCCGTGATTTTGCTACTTGCCAGCAGAAATTACTTGCGTTTGGTAGCACTAAGCGCCATCAATATTTTGTTGATTTTTCACTTCAAGACGCCATTTTTGTTTGATGAAAAAACTGCTATTACTACGCCTGTCAGTTACGCAATAACGAGCTTAACTTTCGTCGCATTAATTCTTTGGATATACAATAAATGGTTACTTAAGAACAATCATGTAAGTAGCACATTAATCGCTTATGCAAGTCAATCTGGTAGTGCAATGTCACTTGCGAAACGATTTAATAAAGCGTTACTTCACACTAGCGATGTGCGCTGTGTTTCAACATTAGACCCGAATATTTTTAGCCAGTACGAGAACGTATTACTGATCGCTAGTACCTACGGAGAAGGCCAACCTCCAGAAAAGGCACAAAATTTTTTGCGTAAACTAACGTCTTTAAATACTTATGAAAGCGCAGTAAACTTTTCAATCTTGGCTTTGGGAGACAGTCACTATAGCGACTTTTGCGCTTTTGGTCATCGCCTCGAGCAGTTACTTACGTTAAAAGGTGCTCAATCTATAGTTCATACGGTCGAAGTTGATCGCCTCGACAACAATTCGGTCAATGATTGGTGGCAGAAATTAACCACGCAACTTAACTGGCGCACCAAAGATATTAAGCAGGCTTGCGTCTCCTTGCCAGTGGTTGAGAATACAGTCTGTAATCCAACACAAGGTCATCGACATGCGCATGTTATCGCATTTGATAAGCAACAGCTCAGCTACCAGCCAGGTGATCTGCTCGCTATATCGCCTGTGCGCAGCACAGAACACGCAAAACGCATTATCGATAGCTTAGGGTTACAAGCGCAAGACACAGTGACTTTAGCCAAGCAAAAAACAACACTGTTGAACGCGTTAACCACATTAGAGTGGCAAGGAGAACAAGCAGAAACGGCACAGCAACTCGTCGAAAAGTTAAGACCATTAGTACCACGCGTCTATTCGATAGCGAGCTCGCCTTATCACGACACGATAGAGCTTTTGGTGCGTCGTCACACTCTAGAAAATGGGGAGCCTGGCATTGCATCTCATTACTTATGCGATTTAACACCAGAGCAATTGGTGAACGCTGAAATACGCGTGCACTCTAATTTTCATTTACCTAAACATGACGCGCCGCTCATTTTAATTGGCGCAGGTACAGGCTTAGCACCGCTAATAGGCTTTTTACGCCATAGAGCGGCGACGGTTAGCTCGCAACAACATTGGTTACTATTTGGTGAGCAATACCAAGCAAAAGATTTTTACTTTTCTAAAGAAATTGACCTATTGTGCCAACAAAAGCTTATTAGCAAGTTGAGCTTAGCATGGTCTCGCGATAATGAGCCTAGCTATATTGGTGAGCATATTACGCGAGAAAAAGCACAACTACTTGAATGGGTTCAAGAGTTAGGCGCTAACATTTACGTTTGTGGTAATCAGGTAGGTTTTGGCGAAAGTGTCTGCGAAAAGCTCACTGAAATATTTGGGCAAAAAGCATATCAACGCATGATTCAACATGGCCAATTGCGAACTGATCTTTATTAATGAACATCTAATAAATGAGATACTCAAGAACCTTTAGTTGCTAATTTAGCGTCTTTATTTACTAAGGTTAAAGCCAATAACGTTACTGTAATAAAAACGGTCACTAGGTTGGCTACTGGATATTTAAATGGGTACAAAATAGGAGTGATAATTCAAAAACTCCCATAAAAATAAAATGGGCGCCGAGAAAATCAAGGATAGAAGCGGTTGTTTCTGAATACTTGCTTCCTTGATGGATAACAAATATACCCATAAAGCCAATCGTAAGATGGGCAACTATCCAAAGATTAACGTCGTTAACTTCCCTTAATAACATCACAACTGTGTGGCCGATAGGCATCAGCGACAGTACCAAAAGAATACTCAATAGCCAGAACTTAATACGCATATTTACACACTTTATCTGAACCAAAAAAAACTCTGAATCTTGCGAAAGATTCAGAGTTTTTATTATAAATAATTTTAATTAACTAATGACTTAATTAATAAATAATTCAATTAAAACATTACATTAATACTGGCTTCAAAGTTTCTTCCAGACTCTGAGTAACGGTTAACACCGTCACCATCAACACCGATACCTGGACGCATGTCAGCTTGGTCAACAAATCTCACGTTATCCCACAAGAAGTATTCCTTGTCAGTCAAGTTGTTCACACCTGCACGCAACGTGATGTTTTCTGTTACGTTGTAATAACCCGCTAAATCGATAACAGTAGCAGTGTTACTTAGGTATAACGGGTAAGTACGCGAACCATCTTCTGCATCTGTGTTATAAGCATCGTCTTTATCTTTACCTTTGGTAAAGTTAGTGTACATCGCTACACCCCAGTTATCAGCGCTATATTCAACGCTCCATACCGCATTGAACGGTTGAACAGAGAAAATAGGGTCGCCGTTGTCTTCTTCACCATCAGTGTATGCAGCTGAAAGTGACGTGTTAAAACCTGTTAAACCAAATTGGTTAAGGTCTAGATTTAACGCTAACTCTAACCCTTTAATTTCCGCATCAGCAGCATTCATAGGTGTTAAGTAACCGTCAGGATCTGGTAAGCCTGTTTCAGGGTTAGTACGTTCCACTCTTACGTTTTCAATGAAGTCTTTGTAGTCACTGAAGAAAACACCTACACGGTAATCAAGCGCACCAGCATTACCGACTAAAGCAACATCGAAGTTTGTTGCATATTCTGCTTCTAAATCTGGGTTTGGCATACTTGTGATATCGTCTGGTGTACCACCTGCGATGTATAGCTCTTCAATTGTCGGTGCGCGGAAACCTGTCGACACACCCGCTTCGATAGATAAGTCGCTGTTAATTTCGTGCTCAACACCGACCGTCCAAGTAAATTCACTGAAACTAATTTCAGTTAATAACTCTAGTTCGTCACTGAAGTACTCATCTTCGTGTGCATCATAAGTAATGTCATCAAAACGTGCGCCAAGACGAATTTGAGTGCCTGGCGTTACTTCAAACGTATCTAATGCATAAACAGTGTGAGTTTGAGATTCTGATTTTGGTACCAAAGCGCCATTGTCTGCTTCGACCCAACCTAAATCATCATAGTTACTGTTTTTAGCACGCCTACGGTAGTTTGCGAAATCTTTATCTAAGTGTTCGTAACCGTAAGTTAACTCGTGTTGTGTCTCGGCTAATTCAAATGATTTAACTAAATCAACCGTGAACTGCATAACGTCTTGATCGAAATTACGGCTGTCAATGCGGTCTTCATCTGCGCGGAAGAACGGACCAAAGTCGTAAGTTACATGCTGTGTCGTTTTAGCTTCAAAGTCGATGCTTTGGTCGTTGTAAGCGACTTCGATTCGATCAAATAATACTGTGTCTTGCTCGTGGTTTAAAAATACGCCAATGCGCTTTGTATCAGACGTGTCATCACCGATACGGTTGCTGTACCAACCGCCGTTGAATGACTGAGCGTCTGTCATCGTTTCAGTTTTGTATTGACTTGCTACTACACCAACTTCAGTGTTTTCTGGAATATGGTAAATCACTTTTGCTAAGTAACTGGTTGTATCATGCTCCTGTGGATCAGGAATTTCTCGTGCCGCCCCTTCGATATCAAGCGCATCCATGTCGTAGCTTTCATACTCATCACTATCGCGCTGTGTATACATGATCATTGACTCTAAGTTACCGGTTCTGTTTGCAAGCGACAGTGAGCCTATTTGTTCATTGTTATTACCTGAGTAACCTAATTTAACGCCTACAGCTGTATCGTTACCTTCTGCGGCTAAAAAATCAGAAGGATCTTTTGTCGTAAATGAAACTGCACCAGATAAAGCCCCACTACCAGATAAGATAGCGTCAGCACCTTTAACAATTTCTACACGCTTTAACGCTTCAATGTCAACGCCATTGCGAGAGCCTTTGAAGTAACCGTAAGCTTGACCACCTTCATTTTTAAGCGTTTCCCCTTGTGGTACCCCGTCAACGGTAATCGCTACTCTATCTTCATCTAAACCGCGAATATTAAAACCTGACGAGCCCCAACGGTCATCGCCTTTTGATACGTTTACACCAGGAATATATTTAACGATGCCTTCCATGTCTTTGATTTGGTTAGTATCTATATCTGTTGCTTCAATCTTTTCAATTGTCGCATCTCGCTTAATACTTTTAGCGTGAATAACCGTTGTATTTAACGTATTAAGATCTTCGTCAGCTGGAGTTTCTGCGTAGGCTGTTTGACCGAGAGCCACAGTAATAGCAAGTGTTAAACTGGTCTTTTTCAAGTTCATTTTATTCTCCGGTATTAGTGTTTCAGTCCCCATGTGAAGCGTCTTATTTGTTTAATCGTTTATCGCATTCCTTAATAACAAAGGACTAATTCGAAAGTGCGATTACATGAGGTTATTAAATTTGCGCGCATAATAATCTAAATGCAAATCATTATCAATTGTATTTTTAAAAATTGTTAATTGAACGTAATGGTGAGTGCGTCAATTTCCTTTTTGCCATTTTTCGTCAATACTTGCTTTTGATTCATCAGATTAAAAGGTAACGAAATTTTTTCGTAGTCGCCGTGCTCGCGAGACGCTTCAGCAAACAAACGATACTCCCCTTCTGGCAATGACTGCCCAAAGTCATCTCGTCCATTCCAAATCACCTCATAGTGACCTGGTCGTCTTGTTGGCCTGGCAAAACCGTCTAGCAATTGTGGCGTTTTACGTCCTTGGATACGCCACCACGAACGATTTTCTTGCATCCAGCGCTCACTTTGTCCCAATATCAATAGGTTCTTAACGACTTTCCCTTTTTTGTCGGCAATCCAAAGTGATACATAGGGCTTGCGGTACTTAGCAACATCTATTTTGGGTAAGGTAAAGCTAATTTTGGCTTGATAGCCTTTATTGGTTTGTTCGTCTGTGTGCTGTGCTTGGTAATTCTGATACCAATTATTGGACGCGTATTGGCGGCCGTCACTGTCAATCAGCAGTGCCGCATATCTTGGATTTTTTTCCAGCCAATCTAATGCCACTGAAATGTCGCTGACAGCAAGCGCCGTCGCTAATGCATCAGCACTTGTGGCATCTGGTGCTTTAACGATTACCGTAATAGCATTGTGTTTTGGCCAGCCATCACGCGGCGCTAAGATATGAGAGTATGCTCGACGAGCTATTGTTCTGCTGCGACTTGAATGCCCGCTGTAAGCTATCGCCCCACGATTGATATTTAAGATACCCAATCGTATTGCTTGACCATCATCGATACTATGCGGCACAGCCAACCCAACTTGCCACTGTTGTCGATTATCACTTAATGAGGACCAATAAACACCATCTCCTCCAATGTCGATTTTGATTGCGTTGGCATTTGGCGCAGACATTTTAGCCACTTCCATTGCCTTGTCTAAAATATAGCCTTTAGCGATACCACCAAAATCCCAAGTGAAATCTTGATTCGCGATACCAGCCTTTAAATCATCAACACTAAAGTTACTTTGTTGTGCTGCTCTTGCCGTTTTACGAATATCGACACGATTAGGGCGTTGCTGCTGTTGCTCAAACGACTGCCACATTGCAATAACATTACCTAAACGACAGCTAAATGATTTTGGCAGTGACTTTTGCCATTTCTCACAAAGCCTGATCAGTGCAACTAAATCTTTTGATGGCGCATTAGTGACACCATTTTGGTTTAATTCGCTCACTTCAGAGCTTGGTTCGTAAGTACTAAAAACGCTTGCTAAGCGATCTATTTCAGCCAGAGCAGCTGCTTGCGCTTGCTTAGCCTCGTCAATAGAACTTTTAACGCCCATTTCAAACGAGGTACCGAGCACATTCGAGCGAGTAAACTTTTGTAGTTCACTGTCTTGCACTTTTACAGCTTTTACACTGGGAGACAAAAGTAGGGCAGCCATCAAACTGATGGCTGTCCCTGCGTTACGGATTAAGTGACGCACTAGGCTACTCACCAATATCAGCGCTTGAAATCACACCGTCACTGTTTTTATCCCAACGCGTAAAAATACGCTTACCTGAAATTTGAAACTCTTCAAACGTCATGGCTTCATCTTTATTGTCATCTAAGGCATTGAAACGCACATAAGTTTGCTTAATTGAACCACGACGGCTTTTGTCTACCGTTTGAACAATGCGATCTTCAAATTCAATAAGGTATTCTTCAGCAGATAACACGCCATTTTTATCTGTGTCTGTTACATAAAATACAGAGCGACGTTCGTTGGTAAACTCATCTCTCGATACCGCACCGTCTTTGTTGGCATCATAAATACTTTGTAAGCCTTTTAGGTTATGAGTAGTTGGCATTTTGATATAAGAGATTGGGTTTTTACTGTACCAAGAACTACCTGATTTTTTCTTGCTATACTTTGACGCTTTTTTAGGATCTTTTTCATCAATAACGCCATCTTCGTTGGTGTCCCAACGAGCAAAAATGCGAACACCTGAAGCTTCATATTCACTCCATTCAATCGCTTTATTTTCATCTTTATCAAGCGATTTAAAACGACGGTTAGTTTGTTCTATATGCGCTTTACGACCTTGTTCATAGCGCTTGTCTAAGCGGTTTTCAAACTCATATAAATACTCTTCTACATCGACTGTGCCATTGTCGTTTGCATCAGTGGTATTGAAGCGTGTTTGACGCCATTCGTTATATTCTGCCCACGTTAACTGTTCGTCTTGGCCTATACTGTATTGAGCAAGTAACCAATTTAAGCGCTGCTCAGTCATTGGCATAGGTCGATGTCCGCGATCATCTTTTTTTGCTTTTTCTCTGTCTTGTTTGGTTAAAACTGCTGCCTCGGTTTTAGCCGCTTGTGTTTTAGCGACTTGCTCTGGTGCAGATTGTTCTTGAGTTGCAACACAACCACTTAACATTGCAAAGGCGATAGAAGTGAACACTATTTTTTTCATTGTTAAAAATCTCTTCTTAATTAAAAACTAAAAGTGGATAAAACTAATTCCTCAACGATAAACATCTGTTATGAATAATATTTTTCTACAAATACTTTTCTTTTAAGGGGATAAAATTAGTCATCTGGCATTTTGATAAGCAGTTGAATTAGCAATGAAATCGTCATGTGCTGCTAACATTTCACGTCAAAATTCGGGCGCATTTTAATACGAACCATTATCATTTGCAATAAAACAAATGCAAATGCAAATGCAAACCGTTATCATTTATTGATTTTGAAATATGCTTTATGTATAATTGCACCACTTTTTTTCTGACAGTAGTTTTATGAGCCTTAGATATTTCGGTGCGACAAGTGTCCGCTTGTTCAGCTTTTGCTTTTTGTCTATTTGTGTAATGCAATTTGCTCATGCGGAGCTAACCGCTGGCCGAATCGATAAACTTACTCAGCAGTGGCTTGAGACCGAACGCCAAACCTCACACTTAAAAGCGAATTGGCAAACAGAGCAACCATTACTCGAGCAACGTATTAAGCTGCTTAAAATCGAGAAAAAGCAATTAAACACCTTATTGGATACCAATCAGGTGAATACAAATGAAGTAGAGAAAAAACGAGAACACTTACTTAAAAAGCAAGCACAGATTGAAAGTGATCAATCACTTACATCTGATGCTATCACCCGATTAAAAAATCGCTTAGACAACATAGAATCACTTTTGCCGCCGCCGTTGAAAACAGATTGGCAAGTAGAGCCAAGTGATAACAATGCGGTAGTACTTGAACAACAACTGAGCCGCTTAAGTCGATTAAAAGATTTCAACGAACGTATTACGCTGCATTCAATGCGCCTGCCTAATGATCAAGGTAATGAGGTACTCGTTAAACAGCTGTACTTGGGCTTATCACAAGCCTGGTTCACTAGCCAAAACGGCGAATATTCTGGTTATGGCTTAGTTGAAAACGGTAATTGGCAGTGGCACTTCAGCCAAGAATCAAACAGCAAAAAAATACTTGATGCTATTGCTATTGTCGAAAATCAGAAAAACGCAAGTGACGTCACTTTTGATATCAAGCAATTACCAACAGGAGTAGCGCAATGAAAAAGGTAACCTCAATCTCCTTTTTGCGCATACTACTGAGTTGTTTTGCGGTAACTAGTTTTGCAACGGTGGCAAACACTAATATTGAGCAAGAACTATTAAAAAAAATTAGTACAGCCCAAAAAGAGTTAGCAACAACCGAATCACAAATTGCGAAAACCCGCGGTAAATTAACTAAAACCATTGTTGATTTAGAACACGAACTTGTTGATCTAGAAAAGACAACAATTAGCGCACGTAAAATTGCCGATGATAGAAACCTCAACCTAAGCCAGTTAGAAGACCGCTTGAAACAATGGCAAAGCCAGCAAAACTATCAGCAAAACTTATTACAGCAATTCTTGCGTCTTCATGCCGACTCTGTCACTAAAAATGTCACCACTGAGCAAAAACTGGCTACCGTTGCAGATATTACCGAGCGAGGAGAACTGTGGTTTGAGCCTGCTTTTACATCAGCACAATTAGTACTTGAAAGCGGTCAAATTACCGATGCTGAGCACATTAGCTATGGGCCTACTCACTGGATGTTAGATGGCGAACAAGCCTACCGCGCAGAACGTTCAGGTAAAGAGTGGATTGTTCAACAGCGTTTATCTGAGTCGATGAGTAATGCCCTTTTAGATTTAAAACAAGGCAAACCTGCGCAGCTGAGCTTTGATCCGAGTTTAAGTAAGCTTACTCAAGTACCAAAAGAAACTATTTTAGATCACGTGCACAAAGGCGGCATTTGGATCGTGCCTATTTTAAGCTTTGCATTAGTTGCCTTAGTTATTGCCATAGGTAGAGGTTTCGCCTTGTGGCGCTTACCTAAAGTACAGCTTTTTTCACAATCTGGGCTTGATGCGTTGGTCAATGGTACAAGTGCTCAACCTGTGATGGGTAAAATGCAGTCAACACTATTAGATATGTCAACGTTAGCGAGATCAGAGCAAGAGCGCGATGATTTGTTATTCCAGCAATTGCAGCAAGATAAAAATACCTTAGAGAAACGTCTAACCGCCATTGCGGTTACAGCCTCGGTTGCACCACTATTAGGCTTATTAGGTACTGTTAGCGGCATGATTGAAACATTCCGTATGATGACGTTATTTGGCTCTGGCGATCCAGAAGTGGTATCTGGCGGTATCGCTCAAGCCTTAATTACTACTGAAATGGGCTTAGTGGTAGCGATCCCTGCGTTAATTATCCATTCGATACTCTCTCGCAAAGCAAAAGCCTACCACAGCCTGTTGGAAAACTTTGCATTAATGCTTACACAAACGCCTATTCACTCACAACAAAAGAGTGCTGCATAATGATTGAAACATTGTTTACTCAAATTGTTGGGAGTGGTGTTTGTTGGATCATCCTAATCGTGGCACTTGTCTGTTATCAGCAACTTTTTACTATGTGGATGACGCAGCCAACACACGAAGAAAGCAGTAAAGATATTACGCCAACGCTCATTACCGTGTTGCCATTATTAGGGTTGCTTGGCACCATTATTGGACTTATAGACAGCTTTGTTGCATTACAAACTGGCGCAACAGGCACAGCGTTATTTAGCCAAGGCATTAGTGATGCCTTGTTAACAACCCAACTTGGGCTTTTATTTGCAATTCCTGCATGGACCATTCACGGCATGTTAGTAAGCCGTCAAAATAAGCATGGGTTTGCCAATGGCCAGTAAATTAAAGCAGCGACTCGACCACCAGCAGACAGCACAAGGCATCGATATGTCGCCGTTAATCGATGTCGTTTTTATTTTGTTGATATTTTTTATTGTCACCACAGTATTTGTGCGAGAAACAGGGGTTGAAGTTGATAAGCCCCAAGCGTTATCGGCTTCTACGCTTGAAAAAAATGTCATTCTAATAGCAATTACCGCTGAAGGTAATGTAGTTTACGACGGCAGTAATATTGGTGTTGTTGGTGTTCGCTCGGTCATTGAACAATCTAATGCCGATGACCAGCGCCCTGTCGTTGTACAGGCTGATAAACAAGTACCTACTGAGCAACTTATTGCCGTGATCGATGAAGTAAAGCTCGCTGGCGTTAGTAGCGTAAGTATCGCTTCATTAAAGCCTTAGTATCATGTCAAATACCGCACTAATTACACCAACTCGCCCTGTGCGCCAAATGAAGCAACGCCTATTTACGAGTATATTAAGTATCGCATTTTTAACCACGCTCATGGCAGTGTTAATTGTCGCCCAATACTTACCAAGTCTGATCGAGCCAGAGGTAGAAGTAAGACGTTTAAGTGCCGCTTTACCACCGCCTCCACCACCGCCTGCACAGCCACAAGCTCAGCAACAACAAGATATTACCTTAGATATTGCTATTGAAGGTACAGGGGCAATATTACCCAATATTGAAGTACCAAAGACTATCGATATCGATATCGATAAACCAGACGTCCCTGATATTACAATGAATGAAGTAAGCTTTGTCGACTTTACGCCTAACATAGAAATTTTCAAACTAAATCAACTAGATAGATTACCAAGCCTATTAACCAAAACTCGTATTACCATGCCTGACAGTCTCAAAAAGCGAGGCGTTAAAAAAGTACATATGCGATTAGATATCACGATAAATACGACGGGCAAAGTGACACTTAATCGCATTGTCGAAAACCCTTACGAAGAGCTTAATAAAGAAATTAAACGATTGATTCAACGCAGTAAATTCACTGCACCACAAAAAGAAGGTGTTGCTGTTAAAGCACGTTTTATTTGGCCATTAGATATTACCGCGTGAGAGATACCATGTTATCCAAGAAAACCAAAAACTTAGTTGCTCTAGTATGTGTAACCTTAATGTATTCAAGCGCAACGACAGCGAAAGAATTAACATTAGCATTAGCCGAGCCAGAGTGGACCTTTTTGATTCAAAACAATGCGGTTAACCCTCGGGCATTGCTGCCGTCTGAAAATAGCTTTTTATACAATCTTCAACCATTACTAAAAGCTAATAATTATCAAGAAGTTAGCAAAAAATTAAAGCGCTTCACGCCTGACGAAGAAAGCGGAGCAATGCTGTTGTTACGCGGCCAAATTGCCATGGCGTTAGAGCAGTTTTCGACAGCCAAAACCATGCTCGAAAAGGCTACTATAAAAGAGCCTGAGCTAGCGCCAGCCCATAATGCACTTGCACTGACTTATTTACGTGAAGGCGCATTTGAAAAAGCACGTCCGCATTTACAAAAGGCGATAGAGTTAGGCAAAAGCAGTGCCCAATTAATCGGCCAATTGGCCTACGTTAACATGCAGCTAGGCCATCCATCAGCAGCCGTTGCAGGCTTCCGCCAAGCAGCCTTTTTAGATGCGACAAATAAAGACTGGCAACAGGGCCTACTATTTTCATTGGTGCGTTCAAAGTCGCTTGCACAAGCTTCGGCTTTAGTCGAAAAAATACTTGAACAATCACCACAAGACAAAGAACTGTGGATGTTAAGAAGCCAAATAGCATTACAAAGTGGTGATAACTTACAAGCCGTTAGCAGCTTAGAAAGTGCAATACAATTAGGTGAGAAAACACCTGACAACTTAATGACGGCGATACAACTTCACTTAACCACAGGTAGCCCTAAACGCGCTGTTGAGTTATTGACTCACCCTGCCTTACTCAATAAATCAATTAAGCAGGCACATCAGCACGAACTTATACAAATCACTAAATGGTTAGCTGCTGAGCAGCAATGGGATAATTTGCAGGCGTTATTAACGCGCAGTAAGACACAATCTATCTCTAAAGAACTTAATGTCACCTTAGCTGTTACAGAAGCAAGACTTGGCATTCACAAAGGTGAGGTATCTAAAGCGGAAAAAGTATTAAAAAACGCATTAAAGCTTGCACCAACACAAGGGGAAGCATTAATGGAGTTTGCCAAACTGCTAAGAGATCAACAGCGATATATCCAAGCTAAGCATTATTACTTAAGGGCTGAGGCATTACCTAGTCATCGTGAGCCAGCCATGTTAGGTCGAGCAAAAATAGCTATTGAACAAGGGCAATACAGCGATGCGCTGCACTTGATTGGTCAAGTAGCAAAAGAAAATCCTAAACGCACCGATCTCGTGTCAACTATAGCTACATTGAAAAACCTAGTAAGAAACGATATTTAATTTAGGCAAACGACTGCTGACTGTAACAGCTGAAATAAGTTTTTGTGTATTTAAACCAAAGCAAATTTCTCTAACACCAACCACTTAGGTAGTCTTCTTCGAAAATAAAATATACTATCTAGCTTAACCCCTCAGTGTGCATTCCAAGTTCAATTAAAAGTGAGACTTTAGCTATCAATCAACTAGCCTCTGCTGATATTTAGCAAACACTCAAACTGCTCATTTTTACATGTTTATTTTAAGTTTGGAATTTAAATGAACGTCCGTTGATCGCTCTTAAGGGACATTAACTCTATGTGAGTAATATTATCAAATTACTTATAACAACGTTCGCTACCGATCATTCTTCTTTATTAAAAAATGATCAATCATTAATGTAACTGATCAAACTTAACTTTGTTACATTTCGACATCTGACATAAAAAACCTCCTGTTAAGTTAAACTTATCAGGAGGTTAAAATGACAATCAGACCTTACTGTCTTTCGACAACCTCTAAAAATACAAGATATTGATTATTCTACAGTTACAGATTTTGCCAAGTTACGAGGTTGGTCAACATCAGTGCCTTTGATCACAGCTACGTAATAAGATAATAACTGTAGAGGTATGGTATAAACGATAGGTGCTAGAATATCTTCAACATGGTTCACGTTTACTACACGCATAGTGTCATCTGATTTAAACTCTGACGCTTTATCAGCAAATACATAGATGATGCCGCCACGTGCACGTACTTCTTCTACGTTAGATTTAAGTTTTTCTAATAATTCATTATTAGGTGCAACTACTATGATCGGCATATCAGCATCAATTAATGCAAGTGGTCCATGTTTTAACTCACCAGCAGCATAGGCTTCAGCATGAATATAAGAAATTTCTTTAAGCTTTAAAGCACCTTCCATTGCGATTGGATATTGGTCGCCACGACCTAAGAATAATGCGTTATGTTTATCGGCAAATTCTTCGGCTAAATCTTCAATACCAGAGGCTAAGCTTAATGCTTCTTCTAATTTATTTGGTAATGTTTTAAGTGACTTAATAATATGTGATTGGTCTAAGCCTTTTTCTTGTGCGATACCTGCCACTAGCATTAATAAACCAACAAGTTGTGTGGTAAATGCTTTAGTTGAAGCAACACCAATCTCAGTACCGGCTTTAGTCATAAATGCTAAGTCAGATTCACGTACTAAAGATGAACCCGCTACATTACAAATCGTCATCGACGCCATGTAACCTTGCTCTTTTGCAAGACGTAAAGCAGCTAAGGTATCAGCTGTTTCACCAGATTGTGAAATGGTGACTAATAAGCTATTTTCATGAACAAAAGATTTACGGTATCTAAATTCTGATGCAATTTCGATATTACAACTTACACCTGCATATTGCTCTAACCAGTAGCGCGCAACCATACCTGAGTGATATGACGTACCACATGCAATGATTTGTACATGTTTTACATCTTTTAATATTTCGATGGCATTTTTACCATTAAAAGTACCAAAAGCATCATTAACAACACGATCATCAGTTAAACGACCTTCAAGGGTATTACGTACCGCAACTGGCTGCTCGTAAGTTTCTTTAAGCATGTAATGACGGAATTCACCTTTACCCGATGCATCTTGCGTAATGTTAGATTCATGCACTTCACGCTCAACTAACTCACCGTTTAAGTCGTAAATTTCAACTGACTCACGAGTAACACGTGCAACATCACCTTCTTCAAGGAACATAAAGCTGCGCGTAACTGGTAATAGTGCTAATTGATCAGAGGCGATAAAGTTTTCACCTAAACCTAAACCAATTACAAGCGGGCTACCTGAACGAGATACGATCATTTCATTGTCGTTATCTTTATCAAAAACAACTGTACCGTAAGCGCCTTCAAATAATTTAACCGCGCTTTGTACTGCAGATAACAAGCTATCTGACGTTTTACGTAAATCATGAATGGTATGTACCATTACTTCAGTATCTGTATCTGATAAAAATTCGTAACCTTTTACTTTTAGCTCGTTACGTAATTTTTCATGATTTTCAATAATACCGTTATGCACTAACGCTATTTGATTATTTGATAAATGCGGATGCGCATTAGCCTCAGTAACACCACCGTGCGTTGCCCAGCGCGTATGTGCGATACCAGTAGTACCTTTACAGCCAGACTCATTTAACGCTTTTTCTAAGTTCACAACTTTACCAACTGCTTTTACACTTGATAGCTCAGAGCCATTTAATAAGGCAACGCCAGCTGAGTCGTAACCACGGTATTCAAGGCGCTTTAAACCTTCAACTAAAATTTTATTTACTGGGCGTTCTGCAACAGCCCCAACTATTCCACACATATCTTTCTCCTGCACGGGTGTATGGTTAAATATCAATATCCTTATGGATACGTTATTTGTTTACTATTAATCATTCACATCAGCACAAATAAGTTGTACGCCACAACCTTTAATCGCTTGGCAAATATCTTCAGCCAAGTTGTTGTCGGTTATTAAGGTTGTCACTTTGTGCCAAGGTAATTCTAAATTAGGTATTTTTCGGCCTATCTTGTCAGATTCGACCATTACGATTACTTCTCTAGCAGATTCAGCCATTACTTGGCTTAATCCCATTAATTCATTAAACGTTGTCGTACCCCGGTCAATATCAATGCCATCGGCACCAATAAAAAGCTGATCAAAATCATATGAGCGCAAAACTTGCTCTGCAACTTGCCCCTGAAAAGACTCAGAATGCGGATCCCAAGTTCCTCCGGTCATCAATAATGTGGGTTCATTTTCTAAAGATAATAATTGATTAGCGATATTCATGGCGTTTGTCATTACCAATAATCCGCGTTTATTGGTCAGTTGTGATATTAAAGCTGCCGTCGTTCGACCACTATCAATAATAATGCGATTATGATCTTTAATGAGGTTAGCAGCTGCTTTAGCAATTGCCATTTTTCGACGCGAAACAAGCGCTTCATTACTTTGTGTAACAATTTCTTGCGGTAATGCGATAGCACCACCATAACGGCGCAATAATAAGCCACTTTTTTCTAATGCGGTTAAATCCTTTCGAATCGTAACTTCTGACGTTTCAAATTGTTCAGCCAACACATCAACCGTTACTTCACCAAGATCATTAACTTGGTTAAGTATGGTATGGCGTCTTTGTTGCGTATTTCGTTTGGTCATTTGGCTGCAATTAAGTTTCGATTCGAAAGATAGATGTATTTAAACAAAACTTAACTGAAATAACAATGATCGAGCATCAACAATCGTAGATTTTTATATCAGACTATCTAGTATTGATATTTGAATAAATGAACAGCTAATTGGCAGGATTAATCCCATAAAGTAAAGTTATAGGTTTATTGAAACAAGCTTAAAATACTAATGCATAGTTATCATAAAATAATAAAGCTAAAACAATTACTTGCTTTAGCTTAATGCACTTTAGCTATACTAATAAATGACCATTTAAAGCACATTTAACAATTGCTTGCTGTCGGTTAATACTATCTGTTTTTACTATGCAGTTAGCTAAATGAAAATCAACAGTTCTTTGACTGATAGACAATAACTGACTAATTTCCCATGAAGTTTTGCCATCTGAGGCCCATTTAATACATTCCAATTCTCTTTTAGTCATTTTATGACTATCATCTGCTATTTCTTTTTTGTATTTATTATAGATAAATGAAGATAACATTAGCCAAAACCAGCCTATTTTTTCAACTACCAACCCTCTTTGTTTTTCTGAGTTTAATAAAAAAGTTAAACAAGCAAATTCAGATCCCACACCGTTAATAGGTATAACCAAAATTTCAAGATTATTACTTTCAATTGATGCTTTACCTTTAATAACTAAAGATTTTGGTTCTATCTCATTTAAACAATAATCACTTATATCTATGCTTTTTTTTATTCTTTCTTGCATGTTTATAGGTATATTACCAAGAACACTCACTTCATATTTATTATTCAATTTTGGTTTGAAAATGACTAAACCAGACCATTTATAATTAAATAAATCAGTTACTTTTTCAAAGAATAAAACTAACTGCTCTTTAGAATCAATACAGTTAATTTCTTTAATTAAGCTTTCGATGTACTGCATGTTAACCCCAACTCACAAATTTTAAGAATTACCCTTCCTTTTTGCATGTATCTAATATCTTACAAACACTAAAAGGAGAAATAGAATCTGTTTCAGAGATTAAAATAGAATCTAGTAAAACTAAGTTCATTGTAAAAACTGCAGTTAAAATTATTAATAAATTTAATGATTTCATTATTTGTTGCACCCTATAAATATTTAATAAAAACAGGAATAACTTTAAATAAATAAAAGCATAAAACAATAATAACGATATGACTTTTATGAAAATCACATAAAAGTCACATTATCTGATAGATAGTTTTAAGATTTGAGAACCTTTTATATCTTTTTGAGAAAATAACAATTTATTTTTCTCTTTATTAATAACAAAGGCCGGAGGTACTTTTTCATAGTCGTAAGATTTACTATATTCTTTAACTTTATTTAAATCACTGAGATCTATTTGATGAAATGTTGTTTCTACTAAATCATGACTACTCCAATAAATAGAGCTTTTATGAGTGTCCCAATAAGTATCTGGCTCAATTGATATTTGATATTTTAAATCTAAAATATTTTTAGTTTTTACTGTATATAAATATAATTCACCAGACTCATCTGTCAGTACAAGGTCTGTTTTTAGATATCGAATTGAACGATACCCATCTAGAAATAGTTTTTTCTCTGATGATTCAATATCATATTGTAAAATCACCCAACCACTAAACCTTTTAACCGAATAAAATACATATCTACCATCATCAGAAAATATTGCATCTCCAATAAATTCATCTCCACCAGTGATATATGTTAATTGACTTGTTTTTATACTTATCAGCGCAAATCTATCATTAATTTTTATTAATTCCACAGGTTGATTTTTGTGTGAATTTATTAACTCAATGGGATACTGAGTCTCTAAGTAAGAAACTCTATTTTTTGTTAATGGATCAAATTTAAATAATTCGGTATGAGTTGGCTTAACATCCAAAGCTAAATAGTTGTCAAGTTGATAAGTAAGATGTTTAATTGTTGTTGGCATATCAAAAACTTTATGCGTTCTCCAATTTTTCATAGGTAGTTGTAATTCAACATATATTTTTTTGGGAGGTTGTTTTTCTATTAATAATAAATCATTTTTATTAATGACAGATACAGCGGTCGTATCAACTATATTAGTAGCTATATTTGTACTAAGTACACTTTTCAAATTAAGTTGATATAAACTGTCTTGATCTAGCAACAGTAAATCGTCATCACTTAGCCAATTAATATCTTTTATTTTCTTCGTTTGGGTATGCCGATAAATAATATCATCACTCAATAAGTCAACTACTCTAACTTCATAACTTTTATCATATTTTGACTTCCTGAGCACAGCCATAAACTGGCTATTAGGAGAGATACTTCCACGAATATCTGAATGTGATTCATCTACACTTGATGTAACTCTAGAAGTTTTTGTACTTATTAAATTATACTTAAAGATATTAACGGGCTCATTTATATTTTTTTGCCCAGAGAAGTAAATTATTGAGTAATCTTCCGAGGTGAATACATCACCAATTAAATAAAATCCATCAATCAGTTTTTTTGGAATATAGTCATTTCCAGTATTATTTAAGGTAACTTGATAAATAGATGAGTTGCTTTCTATTAGATCTGAAAAAAATAATAACTCATTATTTCTTGAAAACGCAAGAGAGAAAGGGAAGTGGACATCACCTTGAATTGCAGTAAAATCATGCTGATTTTTTTGCTTAATAAAGACTTTAAACCTACTGTTTTCACTAACTCTCCCTGAGAAAGCAAAAAACTCATTATTTAATGATTGCTCTACCGCAATTTTACTACCAGGTATTGTAGGCAGTACTTTATGTGATGTTTTTACTTCAAAACTACTCCCTAATAAAAAGTGCTGGATACTTAACCCACTAAATAAAATCAAAGATAAAATTATAATGAAATATATCTTTTTTAACTTTAGAAACCTTTTAGCAGGTAATGACTTATTTTCAACTGCCCTTAAAGGCTCTTGTTGAAAGACTTCATTTTTTTTGGGAACATCAAATTCGACTGAGCAAATTAATTTATAGCCGCGCTTAGGAAATGATTGAATATATTTGGGAGATTTATGATCATCATTAAATAACAACCTTATTTTACTAATTATTCTTCTAACTGCAGCATCCGATACGCAACGGCCTTTCCAAACGTTTTCATGTAATTCCGTCATTGAAATATAACGGTCTTTATTTTCACAAAAATACAACAATACAGACAACACTTTAGGTTCTAGTATTACATCAACTCCATCACGAGTGAGTACTATATCCTCTACATTTAATGTGAAACATCCTATTTTAATCACTATACCGTCCTAATTTACCCGAAAAAGATACTCCCCAGTATCAAGCTTGATAATAACTGAATCGAATTTCATTTACTACAAAACACATAAATCAATGATAAATAAAGAAGTTACAGCATAGTCACACATAAATCACAGGTAGATTATTGCTCGTTATTTGTCTTAATTTACATTTATATGCAATGTAAAAAGCCAAAATAAGACTTTAACAATAAAAGGGAATAACGATGAACAATTCAAACTTGAGCAAAAATACAACAGTAGAAGCAATAAGAACTAATGAAGGATTCATCGAAATTACCAGTTTAGAATTACTCGATGAAATGGTTGGTGGCTTAATTAGCCCAGAAACAGCTTTATGCCAACTTAAGGAAGAGCATCTTAACACTACAAAACATTATTCAGCAGATGGAATTAAGTAATGAATGCTACTCAAAGTACATTTACTCCTTATTTCAAAAGGCTTACAGAAACAAGAGATTTGAATTCTTTATCTAATATAGACAACTGGTGTCAAAAAATGAGTCTAGAATTTAATGAAAGTGTTAAAAATAATAACGGTTTAGAGTTAAAAAAAAACAAAACATTAAGTTGGATATTTAATGCCTACCCTCTGATTTTAGCATACCAAGGAAAAACAGAGGAGAGTGAGCAAACTCTCAATAAAATCATTAAGTACTGGTCAATATCGCATAACAAGCAAGCAGATACTGAAAAATTAAAAAACTTAGTAGATCCTAGCGTTAACTTAGCAAGGTTACATAGGTTAATGCGAAATAATAAGTTTTGGCCGACTTTTAATAAAATAAATAGATTTTCAAATGATAGAAAAGTAGAGCTAGGAGGCTTCACTGTAGGTGAAGCTGAACTACAAGAACATTGGAAAATGTTAAAGGTAGTATCGCTTGATGAACAACTAAAAACATATATTTCTGAATCTAAATTCGTTGAAGTTTTAAACTTAAAAAGTCAATTATCTGAAAAGACATATATGGAGTCTATTTATTTAGAGTCTGAAATAATATCTTTACTTGCATTAAATAAATTTGAACAGGCGGAGCAATTATCAAAACAAGGCATGAATCAAAGTAACTGTATAAAAAGAGGTATCTACTTATACAGATTATATGAATCGTACAAAGGACAAAAGAAATATAAAAATGCAAAAACGGTTATGGAACATTTAATTGATAAAATGGAGCAAACATCTTTAAATAGCCTAACAAAGCTAATTTTTTCCTCTCGTATCATAGAAGAAGCAAACCTCAAACCAACCTCTTTATTAGTAACGCAAACCTTAGAACAATACCAATTAATAAATGATGAATTTAATTATGGCATGCTACTTTGTTCATTATATCAAAACTATCCAAATAGTGATTTAAAAAGAAAAATACTCGATATTGCAACACTCACAGATTACATAATATTGCGAAAAAAAATAAAAGTAATTTTAGGTTATTTACCAGAAAAACAACCCTCTGAGTGGTGCTCAAAAATTACAACGTTATTAAGTTCAACCTTAGAAGAAACACCATAAAAATATTAAAACCTAGTATATTTACCAGTTTTTAAATTAACTGATCAATACATAATGAAGTTGTCTTAAAAACAAACGTAATAAACTAACTAAAGGAAGTAATACAATGACTGATAAATTAGAAAACATTAAAAACGAAGAAATTAAATTAAACAAAGATGGTGAAATTGAACTAAGTGAAGAACTAACAAATGCAATTGCAGGTGGTTTTTCACCAGAAGATGAAAATGAAGATGAAGCAATAAATGGTAGCTGTCCAACATTAAATGGTTCATGTGGCAAACAATTAAAGTAAAACTAAAGCTAATCTGCTACATGAAATACATCATGTAGCAGTATACTTTTAACGTAGGATTTAATTAATGACTACCTCAGTAGAAAAAATTCAAGGCTTCTCCAAACAACAATTAATAAACAGCTTAAGTAACGAACAATTTCAGTTAATTCTTTTCCCTACAGAGCAATGTAATTTCAGATGCGTATATTGTTATGAAGACTTTGAAATCGGAAAAATGCCTGATTGGTTAATTGAAGCTACCAAAAAATTAATATCTAATAAATTACCTAAACTTTCTAAATTTCATTTTAGCTGGTTTGGTGGTGAGCCATTATTAGCCAAAGATGTTGTTTTTAATATAGCTGAATATACTTTTAATTTAGCAAAACAATTAAATTGTGATGTATCTGGAGATATGACCACAAATGGATTATTGCTAGATATTAAAACTCTAGAAAAACTCATTTCATTAAAACAAAATAGTTTTCAAATATCTATCGATGGTGACAAAGAGTCCCATGATAAAACTAGAGTAACTCGCACTGGGCGAGGTAGCTTTGATAAAATATGGCAACGTTTATTAGATGCTGCAAACACTGATCTTAAATTTTCAATTACCTTAAGAGTTCATGTAACAGACCTTAATCAAGATAGTGTTCTTGATTTCTGTAATCGTTACGATAAATTTTTAGCAGAAGATTCAAGGTTTAAGTTATTTTTTAAAGCAATTGAAGATCTAGGTGGTAATAATAAAGTTGATGTAAATAGTCTTACATCACAAAAATCAGCTACAGAACTAGTTTCCCAACTCACAACTAGTTACTCAGATCAAAGTGTAAAACTAGGCTCAAAAGGAAATTATATTTGTTATGCAGGTAAACCAAATTCCCTTTCAATTCGTGCTAATGGCAATTTAAATAAATGTACTGTCGCATTGAATGATGACAGAAACTCTATTGGTAAAATAAATAAAGATGGCTCTTTAGACATTAACAATCAAAGGTTTAGCTCTTGGGTTCAAGGCTTTTCAACTCTTGATAGCTGGCAAATGGGTTGTCCTTTAAGCTATATGAATCACCATAATTCAGTTGGTGATATTCAATTTAAAAAAGTAGGTTAAAATAATGTCTGTAATAAATATGTTTCGTAAAGAAGCATTAAGGAATCAATATAAATCTCAAGAGTTTGGTCACTCAGTGATCAAACAACCTAATATTATTAATCAAGCTATATGGGTTTTATGCTTTATTATACTTCTTATAGTGATTTGTATTAAATTTATTACGCTAGCTAGCACTCAAAACTTTAATATCAGTATTGCAGTAGATAATTATCAGCCCCTAGTAGTACCTTCACCGAGCATCATAAAAGAACAATTAGTTCAAGAAGCTGAACAAGTAGATAAAAATCAATCTATATATTTATTATCCAACATAAATGAAACCCAACCAAAACAATATTACCTTAGAGCCCCATCTTCTGGATTATTTTTTCATTTAAACACAGATAGCAATATCAGTTCCCCTTATAAGCCTATCGGGTTTATTTTAAAACACAACTCCAATAATGAGTTCTCTTTTTGGTTAAAAGACAAACCGAAAAAAACGATTTTAGTTGGAGATAAAGTCAAATTAACAATTGGTGAAAAGAAACTTGAAGGGAAAATATCCATGATGTTGGGTAATTTCACCAATAAGAAAGGTAAAAAAATCTTTATCAAATTTAAAAGTTCACGAGATCTATCATCATTATCCCCGAAAGCAGAAATGCAACTGTCTTTAAAGCAGCAACCAAAATCTATTGCTCAACTACTCAACTAGCTGAGGTATACAATGCAATTATCAGATTATATTGATTTCAAAACAACAAAATTACCCATATTTCTACAAAGCGAAGTAGCTGAATGCGGCATTACATGTTTAGCTATGATTGCTTACTACCATGGTTATAAAATTAACATGCTTGCCATGCGTCAAAAATACCCAGTTGGTATTCAAGGGATCACCGTAAAACAAATTATGAAAGTGGCTGATGACATTGGTTTATCAGGCAGAGTACTCAAATTAGAATTAGGTCAATTAGCTAAAGTAAAAGGCCCAGCCATCTTACATTGGAACTTTAATCACTTTGTAACTTTATGCTCTGTTAATAGAAGAGGTGTCGTTATCCACGACCCAGCAAAAGGTAAAATAAAATTAGACTGGAATCAGCTATCCGAATCATTTACCGGTATTGTTATTGAATTAACGCCTTCTTCAAATTTTGAGAAAAAAGATGATCGCGTAAAAATGCCTTTAACAGCCTTTATTGGAAAAGTAGAAGGGCTTGGAGCTTCTTTATCGAAAATTTTTATCATTGCAATCATTTTACAATGCTTATTTTTAGTCGCTCCTTATTATATTCGCTTAGTAATAGATCAAGGAATACCCTTATCTGATAACAGCATGCTGCTTTGGCTATTAGGTGGCTTTATTACAATCACTTTACTAACATCTGCAAGTAATATTCTTCGCTCCGCAGCTATTTTATATTTAGATAAAAATTTAGGCTTTCAAGTCAAAGCCAATATCCAACGTCATTTATTGCATCTACCCATGTCTTTTTTTGAAACTAGGCATATAGGTGATATTAAATCTAGATTTGAAGCATTTAACGAAGTACAAAGAATGATCAGCCGAGGGTTTATTTCAGCAGTGGTTGAAGGATTATTAGGGATCACTACCTTAATAATTATGTACAGTTACGAGCCATCTCTCGCTATTATATCTCTTTCCTTTTTAATATTAACTTTAATGGTTAGATTATTTTTAACTAGCAAAGAAAATAAACATTTAGAGCAAGCACTTTCAAAGCAAGCAAAAGAAAATAGTCATTTCATCGAGACTGTTCGAGCTATCCAGCCAATTAAAAGCTATGTCAAAGAGAGTGCCAGACTCTCCTCATGGCTAAATTTATTTGCAGATACAACTAACGAAAATATTAAAAGAGAAAAAGTTGTTATTGCAGCTGAAATTAGCCAAGAGTTCCTCAGTAAATTAGATTACCTAATTGTTATTTTTTTAGGCGCTTTATTAATAATTGATAATGTTTTTACTGTTGGTATGTTTATCGCTTTTTTAGCTTATAGACAGCAATTTAGTAACAGTGCACAAACTTTAGTTGACCAATTATTTCGGTTTAGACTCGCATCCACTTATTTACGTCGCATGTCAGATATCGTTCTTCAAGAGCAAGAAACTGACAATAGCACTCAACACTTAATAAAAGATAATATCAAAGGGCATATAGAAATACGCAATTTACATTTTAGATATAGTTCATCTTCAGTTTGGTTATTTCAGGGGTTAAGTTTTGAGATACAAGCGGGTGAGTCTGTCGTAATTACAGGAAGATCAGGTTTAGGTAAATCGTCACTATTAAAACTAATGACTGGACTTATCAATGCAGAGCAAGGTGATTATTCTCTCGACGGTCAATCAATTAAAAGTATAGGGACTCGTAACTTCCGCTCAATATGCGCCACAGTAATGCAAAACGATCAACTTTTAAATGGTTCTTTAATCGAAAACATCACATTTTTTGAACCAAATCCAAATTTAGACAAAGTTATTGAAGCTGCAAAAGGTGCTTATATTTGGCAAGAAATTCAAGCTATGCCTATGGGATTACACTCTCAAGCAGGAGATTTAGGAAGTTCCTTATCTGGAGGGCAAAAACAAAGACTACTATTAGCGAGAGCTTTATACAGCCAACCTAAAGTTTTATTTTTAGATGAGGCAACAAGTCATTTAGATAGCAAAACAGAAATGCATGTAAATCAATATCTAAAAGAAAAATGCATCACTCGCATAAGTGTTGCTCACCGCCAAGAAACAATCGAAAGTGCAGATAGAATTATCGATTTAGAAAGCTTAATCAAAAATAATAAAATTGAACTAGCTAGCTAATAAAACTAGTAATAAGAGTCTATAAATAATGAAAATAAATTCAAAAAATATATACAAAGGATTAATCGGTTTATCAGTTATCATGATAATTTCTGGCTGGCAACTCGGCTATGCTGATAATGCACATTTTATTTCTCGTGATTCCATTAGTATTGATAAAGTTCAAAATGGTGATTTTTCGATAAAAATTGAAGGGTATGGTTTATTACAGTCAATCAATAAACGCTTACTCACTGCAACCAGTAATGCAGTTGTTGATGAAATAAAATTAAAAGCAGGGGCAGTTGTTAAGCATGATACGGTTATTTTAAAACTTAAAAATCCAGAGCTTGAAGGAAAGTTACGCCAAGCACTTGCGAAACTAAAAAATACAAAAACTCAAAAACGACAGATAGTACTACAACAACAAAGAGAAATGCTTAATAGCAAATCGAACTTATCTGAGTTACAAGCCCAAGTTGAAATAGCGATGTTACAAGTAGAAGCCGAACGAACTTTAGCAAAATCAGGGATCATTTCTGGTATTAACGCAAAAAAAAATGAATTAAAAGCTAAGCAATTAATTAACAGAGTTCAGTTAGAAGAATCGAAAATAGCCAAATTGGTTATGATGCAAAAGGAAGCGACATCAATTCAAGATGACTTAATAGCTCAATCGAGTGAAGAATTTGAAGTAGCAAAACTGATGGTTGAACAGCTATCTGTCAGAGCAGGTATAAATGGCGTTATTCAACGCTTTCCCTTAAATTTAGGTCAAAGTGTTACTGCTGGAACTGAGCTAGCGTTAATTGGTAGTTTATCCCCATTAATTGCAGAAATAAAAGTACCTCAAATTCAAGCCCATTTAGTCAGAGCTGGTATGCAATCTGAAATCCAAACATTAAATAATCAAATTACTGGGCAAGTTGTCCGTATTGATCCTGTTATTAACGAAGGCGCAGTACAAATAGACATTAAACTTGTAACTAACAAGCTTGATGGGATTAAACCAATGCAACAAGTCGATGCCACTATTTTTGCTCAGGTGCAAAAGAATACAAACTATATAAAAACACCAACTGGGGTGAATGAAAATAGTACTGTGATGTTATATAAATTAACTGATGATAATAAAGCCAGCCAAGTAGAAGTTCAATTTGGTAAAACATCAGGACAATTGATTCAAATAATTTCAGGTCTTAAGGCCGGAGATAAAATTATTACCTCTCGACTCGATTTAAACTCCAACACAAAACAAATAAAGATTGGTAGTTAATACTAAGAAAAGGCATAACAATGAAAACTGAAATATTAAAAATTAACAAAATGACGAAATCCTTTTCTTCTTGTGATCAAGTAACTCAAGTATTAAAAGGTATTAGCTTTACAATTTATGATGGTGAGTTTGTATCTATATCTGGTCCTTCTGGTTGTGGTAAATCAACCTTACTTAATATTATGGGGTTACTCGATACGTCACAAACTGGCGAATATTATATAGATGGTTTACTTGTCTCAGAAATGAACGCAACTCAAAGAGCGCAAATAAGAGGTAATAGAATAGGTTTTGTTTTTCAATCATTTAATTTAATTGATGAGATATCCATTTTAGATAATGTAGCACTACCATTAAAGTATAGAGGCGCAACCTTACAAGTCCGTCACGCTCGCGCATTAGAATGTTTAGATAAAGTTGGCCTATCTGATAAAGCTAATTTACTTCCTAACCAGATTTCAGGGGGTCAACAACAAAGAGTTTCAATAGCTCGAGCTTTAGCGGGTGATTCTGGCATTATGCTCGTAGATGAACCAACTGGTAATTTAGATTCAAAAAATGGTGATGCTATTATGTCGCTACTTCAAGATTTAAACCAGCAAGGTACAACCATTGTTTTAGTAACTCACGATCCCAGATATGCCGATATGGCTTCTCGTAGTATAAAACTAAAGGATGGTTTAATTTTACCTGATGAAACAATTAAGGTTGCAACAGCATGTTAATAAAAACAGCCTTACAAACATTTAAGCGTGCAAAACAATATTACTTAACAACAGTGATAACCTTAGCTCTTACATTATCTATGGTATTAAGTGCGTTTAGTTTAGTTGATTTAGTGTTTTTTTCTCCTTTACCCTATAAAAATAGTGACAATATTTATTTATTAGAAGGTACTTTAGAGTCGAAAAGTTATTCAGGACCTGGTACAAATTCACAAATAATAGAATATATAAAAAGTAATAATACTGTATTCTCTGATGTGGCTACTTACCATCAATGGTCTAATTATAAATTATTTGATAATCAAAAAAGACCTGAAGTAAATGTAATTTTAGCATCAAATAATTTATTCGAAATACTCGGTGTTCAAGCTCAATTAGGCCGCCTATTTAGCGATAAAGAAAGTTTAGGTAATAAACAAACATCTATTATTTTAGGGTATCGCACTTGGCAACAAGAATATAATGCCGACAAAAATATTATCGGTAAAAAAATCCAATTAAATCAAAGAAGATTTACAGTAATTGGTGTTGCGCCAGATAATTTAGTTTTACCACAATTAAGCAATATAAATTCCGCCTTTTGGATCCCGATAGATATGGATGAAACTTTCGATCCTAAAACGGCTAATGGCTTTATGGGTGCCTTTAAAGGTATCGCTAGAGCAGAATTAAATCAATTAGACAATGCCAAAGAACAAATTAAAACGTTGTCTGATACTGCTGCACAATTATATGCACCAAATGTATTAAAAGACTTTAAGATTAGTGCACAATTGACAGATTTTAATACTGCTTTAAAAGGTGATAGCGGTAATATTGTATTAATGTTATTACTCGGTGTACTTCTGTTAATGCTCATTGCTTTAATTAATTTATCAAGTATGCAATTAGCTAAAGCAGTAACAAAAATAAAGTCTATTGCTATTAGCTTTGCCTTTGGTGCCACTAACAAGCAATTGATTATTGAATCGTTTAAACATAATACGATTGTTATCAGTATTTCAGTAATATTTGCGCTGATTCTTACGCAAACAAGTTTTGAAATCATCCAGCAACTTGCCTCAAACTCTATTCAAAGATTAGATACTTTAGCTATTAGTTTTAATACCATTTTAGTTTCAGCTTTATTAACTATATTAATTGCCTTGTTATACTCCTATATTGAATTGAGTGTCGTTAAAGAGAAGAGCTTAACTGATAGCTTACAAAGCAGTGGTAAAGGTACTGGTAAACAAATAAGTTCAGGCGTAAGCCATAGTCTAATAGGTCTGCAAATTTTATTTTCTTTTTTAGTTTTAGTTTCTGCTAGTCATGTTGTCTTAGATACTTTGGCAGAAGCTTTAAGGGATTCTGGAATCGATACTGAAAACAAATGGTCATTAACTATAAATTACGCCAATATCAAAAACTCAGAAGAGCGTATCAATTTACATAAATCGATAATAAATCAGCTTTCGAAGTTAGATTCTATAGATAGTGTTACTGTAACATCGGAATCTAGATTGCCAGAGTCACTTAATGTAAACCAAGTTTATGATGAAAATAACCAATATATTGCACAAGCTAGAAAAATTTTAATTGGTCATGATTATTTACACCAACTCGGTATTACGGTGGATGGTAAGAATTTTAGCAAAGGTGACAGAGAACTAAATAACTACCCTATATTAGTAAATCAACGATTAGCTGATATTTTAGCGACTAACAATCAAGAAGTAAGAGCACAAAAAATCAGTTTAGATGGAAAGACGCAACACAAAATTATTGGTGTAACGAGTAATATAAATGTACCTGGGAACCAAGAAGACGAGACTTATGAAATTTATATTCCCAAAAGCTATTCAGGTTGGCGTCAATACTCTTACTTAATTACAACATATGAACCATTATTAGTTGAGCAACAAATAATAAACAACATAACTGAAATAGATAGTAGATTAGATATCAATCGCTTAGCATCTTTAACACAGCTTTTTGATGAAAAAAGAAAACATCACCTTACCGCTGCTTGGATTTCAATTGTTTTAGCAAGTGTTTCTCTACTGATGGTATGTATTGGTATCAATGGTATTGTAAATTACCTCGTACAAGTTCGCCGTTATACATTAGGCGTAAAACTAGCTATGGGAGCAGATAACCGCCGTTTACTTAAAGACAGTATCATTGAATTAATGCAACCTATATCAATGAGCTTGATACTCGCCTTTTCAATCTGCTTTTTAGTGGTTGGTTATAGTATTTCTAATCCTAACTTTACGCTACCTGTGAATTGGGGACTTATTCTTAGTATATGGGTTGGATTGTTCATTATTTCTTTGATAGTTAGTTACTTTCCCATTCAAAAAACTTTAAAACAAGATCCTATTAAGGCACTAAGAAATGAATAATCTATCAGTTCTAGTTTTATGTTTTTATATTTCAATATTCTCGGTAAATTTAAGTGCTATTGAGCCTCATTACTGGAATAAATTAATGGATAGTTCTAACGAACAATATTTAGTTTTATCACCAAATTATGAACAAACTTTATTATTACATCAAATTAATTATCCTTCGATTGAAACACTATCAGAAGGGAGAGAAGCCTTAGGTGGTCTTGAGTTTTATTCTCAAAATACAAATTCACCTAAAAATGATATATATAGCCACCTTACTTTAGTTAATGCTAATAATGAGCAATCAATTATCAAGCCTAAATCAGGGGTTATTTTAGATTTTAACTGGTCACCAAACTCAAAATTAATTGCTTTATTAGTTCATTACAATCATAAAACAACATTATGGTCGTACGATATTCAATTCCAAAAATTACAACAATTAAGCAATAAAAACCTATCAACCAGAATTGGTGGTCGACATTTACGCTGGTTGCCAGATAATAAGACAATATTAGTAAAACAAGCAAAAAATCAATTTTTACCACCTATTAAAAATTCATTAAAGCCAAAAATAGAATCTACCGAACTTCAAAAAATACAAGGGAGAACCTACACTCACTTATTAAATGATGAAATCAAACAACAAAGATTTAAGTCATTTACAGATTCAAAACTAATAAGCATTAACATAAAAGGAGAAGTTAATACTTTAAATCATACTAGTATGGTTGATGATTTTTATGTTTCACCCAACGGACAATATCTTTTAATTTCAAGTTTACCAACTAAACTATCAACTCTAGTTCCATATAAAAAATGGGGGCGCCAATATTACATTCTCAATTTAGCAACAAATAAATCAAAATCTCCATTACCTCAATTAAAAGATAAATATAAGCTTAAAAAAGATAGTGTTCCGATAGGATCTCGAAGTGTTCAATGGCTACCATTTGAGCCTGCGACTATCTCATGGGTTGAAGCTGTGGATGGAGGTGATATGGCTAAAGATTTATCTATCCATGATCATATATACAAAATGCCTTTTCCATTTAATGAACAAAAAGATTTAATACTATCAACCAAATGGCGCTATTATGATATCTACTGGAGTAAATCTGGAACAGGAGTTTTACAACAATGGCGATACAAAGATAAACAAGCTTTAACCCAATTAATTCATTATTCAGACTTAAACAGTGTTAAAACATTATCACAAAGAGATTATCGTGATAAATACCAAGATATTGGAGATCCATATAGTGATAGAACCTCGATGGGTAATAGAGTTTTAGTTGAAGACGCACTCAGTAATATATTTTTTATGTCACTAGGTCAAAGTAAAACAGGTGTAACACCTTATGTAGATTCATATAATAAAACCGATCGAAATCGTGTTTTTACTAGCAAAGGCAGTTCTTTAGAAGTTCCTATAAAAATCACACCAACTACATTGATTATAAAAAAAGAAGCAGCTGATAACCCACCACAATATATACGTCTAACAGGTCAACAAAAAAAACATGCTACTATCATTTATACTGATAACAGCCAAATGCAATTTAAACACAAGCCTGAGTTAATTAATTATCAAAGAAATGATGGGTTAAACTTACAAGGTACATTACATTTACCAAATAGCTATAATTCAAAACAAGATAAAAAATACCCTGCTGTTTTATGGATCTACCCTAAAGCTTTTAAAAATAAGAAATTAAGCGAACAAAACACGATAGCAACGAATCAGTTTAGAAAATTTAACCCTAATGGTCCTTTAGTTTTTTTACATGATAATATCGCTGTTTTTGAATCACCTTCTATGCCAATAGTAGCTGAAAATAATGGGCAACCAAACGATCTATTTATAGAACAGTTAATCATGAATGCTCAAGCAGCTGTAATCGCTTTAGAGAAAACTGGAAAAGTAGATGTTAAGCACCTTGCTATTATGGGTCATTCTTATGGTGCCTTTGCTGTAACTAACTTGCTTGCACATACTGACTTATTTAAAGCTGGGATAGCTAAGAGTGGAGCCTATAATCGCACTTTAACCCCTTTTGGATTTCAAGGTGAGAAACGTAATTTATGGCAGGCAAAAAAAAGCTATTTAGATATGTCTCCATTTTTATTTGCTGACAAAATAAATGAGCCTTTATTATTGGTTCATGGTGAAAATGATTTAAATACTGGTACTTACCCAATTCAATCTAAACGAATGTACCAAGCTTTAGTGGCGAACAATAAAACAGCTAAATTAATCATGCTCCCATTTGAAGGTCATAATTACAAAGCTAAAGAAAATTTAAATCAAGTACTTATTCAACAGTCTTCTTGGTTAAAAAAATGGTTAATCGTCAATTAATACACTCTAAAATTTTATAAATTAAGTTAGGTGTTAATGTTTAATTAAATATATAGCATCCTAACTTAAACCCCTAAGTTAAAGTAATGATCTTATATTTTAAATAAATTACCTAAAATTAAGATTGAACCTGTATTAATATAAATGTAATCCAAAAATAAAACAGGTATTATGTCGCGATTTAAGGACCGCATAGTGTGGTTCTAATAAACGATAGGAGTACACATGTTTAGTACGTTAAAGGTACCTCATACTTTAATTCTCTTACTGGGAATGATGGTAATTGCATTATTTGCCACTTGGGTAGTGCCACAGGGCTTTTTTGAAACCAGTTTATCTGAGTCAGGTAGACAAATGGTGGTAGCTGGCACTTATCAAGTGCTTGAAGACAAAACCTACTTAACTCCTTGGGATTTATTAACCGCCATTCCGCGTGCTTTTGCTGCAGCACAAGATGTAATCTTTTTTGTACTAATTGTTGGCGGTGTATTAGCTATCGCACGAGCAACGGGCACTGTTGATGCGTTAATTGGTCGTTTATTAGAAAAATATGGCACTCGCCCGCAAAAACTTATTTTTATGGTCGTTTTCTGTTTTGCTATGGCCTCAAGTAGTATAGGCACAGCTGGTGAATATATTCCTTTTGTACTCATTTTAGTTGCATTATGTAAAGCCATGAAACTAGATGCGATGACAGCAGTAGGCATGATCGTAGCTGGTTATGGTATTGGTTACGGTGTATCTGCTTTTAATCCATTTACAGTACTTATAGCTCAGCAAATTGCTGAAATACCTGTTTATTCTGGTATTTGGCTTAGATTAGCTATCTTCATTCCGTTTGTATTAATTGGCTTTCATCATGTTTGGCAATATGCGCAAAAAGTAAAAGCAGATCCAAATAGCTCTATGATGATAGGTGTTGCATGTCCTTTATCTGGTCAAGCACAACCAAGTTACCCTAAGTTAGAAACTAGACACAAAGTCATTTTAGGTAGCTTTTTAATTACGTTAACGTTAGCTGTTTGGGGCATTGCAACTAAAGGTTGGTACCTTTACGAACTTGGTGGTGTTTTTATTGCTTGGGGCGCTGTAATTGCCATACTAGGAAAACTATCAGCTGATGAAACAGCTGAACGTTTTATTGAAGGTGTATCAGACTTAGTTACTACGGCTATTTTAATAGGTGTGGCACGTGGTATCGCTTTAATTTTAGAAGACGGTCAAATTTTACATACTTTAGTTCATAGCATGTCGTTACCTCTATCTTATGTGACTGCAGAGATTTCAGCTGTTGGTATGTTAGTAATTCAAACCTTTTTAAATACTTTTATTCCATCTGGTTCAGGCCAAGCTTATGTCACTATGCCGCTTATGGTGCCTGTAGGTGATTTAGTGGGCGTACCAAGACAAGTAGCGGTATTAGCTTATCAATTTGGTGATGGTTTCTCTAATATGATCATACCAACTAATGCCGTATTAATGGGTATTCTAGGTATGGCTGGAGTGCCTTATGGTCACTGGTTTAGATTCTGTTTACCATTATTGTTGAAATTAATGGCTGCCGCTTCGCTTGTTTTAGTGCTGGCAGTGATATTTGGTTATGGATTAGATGTTCAACCAGTAATAGCATCTTAGTTTTTTACTAAACAAGTTCTACTTTATAAAACCACATGTTGTTAATACTACATGTGGTTTTTTTGTATATTTCCATGATCAATAGGTATTTTTATATTTATCTGAAATGAAAAGGAATTTAATAGTCGGCCAAGATCAGGAACAAAACGAAAAGAATTTATTTCACCATAATTGCAAATTCCTATCAAACTTATCACTATAAAATAATAACTCGCTATACATGATTCTTTATGATTTTTTAATGAAATAGCGCTTGTTATAAGCTTTATAATTTCTTTAAAAATCTTGATCATAACTCTTCCCAACAAATTAACTAGAGTGACTGCCCCTATATTTAAGCATGGGTAAAATCAGAATGAGGCTAGATTAATGAAAAAAGCATTAAATATAGACTTACCAGCTGAAGAACTAAAAGTAATAAAGTCCATTTATATTAGAGAGTTAACTTTATCTAACGACTCACTTTAAGTAACTACCTTTAACATGGAAAATAATCACTTAATTAAATTAAAGCTTAAGTAATAAAATGTCTTTAACTGATTTAGGAGTAATCTTTAAAATCCAAAATGGGACATACCCCAACAAACAAGATGAGCCTATTACAACGGTAATAGTAATATACAACACTAAACCAAATAGTAATTGATAAAGTAAACTAAAAGAAGAAACACTTAATATCTGCATTACTTCTATATCATTACCTTTAATATAAAAAGATAAAATAATTAAGTTAACAGCTATTACCAATAGACCTATAACCCTAAAGAATAGCCTAACTATGATTTTATCTCTTTTATAATTCATTTAACCTCTTAGGATCAAAAATGGGCTTAATATCAAGATGATCAAATATTTTTCATCTGATTTTTTAAAAGCATAGTGACAACGCCTAAAAAATAACAAATAGCACCAATAATACACATTATAAAAATTTCAGAAAATGAACGCCCTATAGCATGCATATTAGCAAAAAGAGCTAATAGCCCTATTACTGTTATAATAAATGCTGCGATATAAATATAAAAAAAAGTTCTATCCATAATTATCCTTAAAAACGCATGTAAACTTTACAACTAAAAGGGATCACCAAACAAAGAGAAATATAGATTAGCGCTTAACACTGTAGGAAAGCATATAAAAAACATACGTAATACAATGATTAAAGCACTTTCTTTTTGTGATTTAAAAATAGCGATTATACTTTTTTCTAACTTTAACCATAGCCAAGCTAAAAAAGTAGCAATCACTACTATTGTTATAATAAAAGATATGATATTCATTCAGACTCCTTAGGTTTAACGACTAAAAGAACAACAGTTAATCCTCATCTTGTTTTGATATGCTTGCTTGCAGTTGCGCTTTGTAAGCTAGCGATGTTCCGTGCCACATTGAATAGCCATAAACAATTGAAGCAATTAACCAAATCAAACAAGTTGTGACAATTTCCTTATGACCAACATTTTTTCCTGAAAACATCATGCCAAGAAAGACTAATGTTGAAAGTAGTCCCCACTTCAATACACCTTCAATCAAAATAAACTTTACAATACCAGCTTGTTTTTGCTGCTCCCACTTAGTAATACTATCCTTATTCCAGATTTTGTATAAAGAACAATATCTAACAAAAAAATTAACCACAACAAAGCCTCCATCAATTAAAAGCATACAAGCTTTATTCTTTACCTCTTGTATGCTTTTTATAGTTCAATCTTAATTAGCTTGTTTTTCTATCAGTGCAGGAAGTGCACCAAAGTAGGCACTTCCAGCACCACTAACAGCACCACCAAATTTAGAACCAGCACTCCATAGCATACCACCTGCGCCTCCAAAGAAACCAGATATTCCTCCCACAAAAGCACCTGATACAACATCACCGAAATCACCGCCACCCGCAGCTGCACTTGCACCACCAGCAATGGCACCTATAGCGGCACCAAAAGCCAACGCACCACCATTCACACTTTGAATTTCTATTGTATTTAATTTTTGCATTTATTTTTCCTTATTATATTTATGTATTTTCTCTTATTATTTCCCGCCAGAAATAATAGATTAACTTCGAGTTATAATGCCTAAATCATAGCCAACTTTGGAATAACCAAGGTCGTAAAAATTTCCAAACAATGTTATATCTCTTAGATTAGCACTGGATCAAATACGAACAAGAAATCGAAATTATGTAAGCATAAGACCTATAGGTATACCAATAGCAATCCCTATGAACATTCCTGATACAAAAGCTTTTCGCATTTTTTCAGTTGAAAATTCATTAAAACCACCCCAAGTGCTATTCTTTTTAGACATTTATCCATTTCCCAAAAATATTTTAGTGACAAACTTAGACTTATTTTGAGTCTCTTCCAGTTTTTATTTCGATTGCACCGGCACAAACTTATCTCTATATTTACCGCCACCGCCTGACAAATATGAAGCTGTTAACGAAACACTAACGCCAATCATCATGATAGGAAACCAAGCAGGAGCTGAACCAGCAACAGCAATACCAACTCCAATTGCTACTATTGACATATTTCCACTAATGGCCTCACCTTGAGTAACACCACCAGTTACACTTTGAATTTCATTTTCATTTAATTTTTTCATTTAATTTTTCCTTATTAAATTTAAAGTATTTTCTCTTATTATTTCCCGCCAGAAACACTTTAATTTTTGAGTAAATATCTCTATATTTATTATTCAATAAATATCGTTTAAAAAATAGAAGCGTTACAATTACGAAAATGACGTTTTTAAACTAATTTCATTTTTAATAAATGCAGTTACATAGCCTGTTAACCTTTTACAATAATGAAAAATAATTCCATTAATTAACATTACGAAAAAAAGCAAATAAAACACATAAAAATCAATGAGTTATTATAAAGCCATACCTAGCAACATGTATTTATGATTTGTAATCATAATTGCTTATTATCATTTAAAATTTACATTTATGGCAGACTAAGTACACACATTAACACTTGTTAATTATTTACAATTGGACCACGAAACTTCTTAGTGCTACCACTGCCTGACAAATATGAAGCTGTTAACGAAACACTAACGCCAATCATCATGATAGGAAACCAAGCAGGAGCTGAACCAGCAACAGCAATACCAACTCCAATTGCTACTATTGACATATTTCCACCAATGGCCTCACCTTGAGTAACACCACCAGTTACACTTTGAATTTCATTTTCATTTAACTTTTGCATTTTTTTTCCTTATTAAATTTATTTTCTCTTATTATTTCCCGCCAGAAATAACGTTTACAAATTTTGAAGTCGCT
Organism: Pseudoalteromonas sp. '520P1 No. 423'; assembly: GCF_001269985.1. Taxonomy (NCBI): domain Bacteria; kingdom Pseudomonadati; phylum Pseudomonadota; class Gammaproteobacteria; order Alteromonadales; family Pseudoalteromonadaceae; genus Pseudoalteromonas; species Pseudoalteromonas sp. '520P1 No. 423'. Next base: position 476,142 of record NZ_BBZB01000001.1, read on the forward strand.
ATGAGTGAAATTAGTGACTTCAAACATTTAGCGATTATGCGTAATTAAGAAGTAGTATCGATTGGTGGGTAACCACCTTCTTCACCTACAGCCAAAGTTGTAGCCCAATCTTTTGGTGGGAAAACCGGTTTCACTGGATTTGGGTTTAATACAGGTTCAACTTTAGAACCTAAAGTAAAAGTACCACCAGTTACTTGATTCGTTTTTTCTTTTTCTAATGAAAATGGATGCATGTGTTTTTCCTTATTAAATTAATGTATTTTCTCTTATTATTTCCCGCCAGAAATAATTTAACTTTTGAGTAAGAAGTCCATAGATTACAACTCAAAATACAACGCAAATAAAAAACAAATAAGAAGTGTTACAATTACGGTAACAAAGTTTTTTAAACTAACTCCATTTTTAATAAATGAAGTTGTTTGATTAGCTAACCTTCCATAGAAATGAAAAGTTAGTGCACTAATTAACATTATCATTCCGGTAAACAAAGGAAAAAATTCAAAATAAAAATCAATTAAACCTCCTATTGCCATACCAAGCAACATGCCTTTATGATTTGCAATCATAATCACTTCCTACTATTTACTATTAAACATTTACATTTATGGTAAATTAAATACTTACAATAGTACTTGTTAATATTTTACAATTTGACCACGAAACTTCTTAGTGCTACCACCGCCTGACAAACCAGTACCAATTGAATACCCACCACCAAAAGAGAATAATGTTGCTCCTGCAGCGCCAACCCAACCGACTGGAGTTGCTGCTATAGCAAGACCAACTCCAACTAAAGTCGCGCCAGCACCTATAGCCCCCCAATCAACATCACCACCAGAAACATTTTGAATTTCGAATTTATTTAACTTTTGCATTTTTTTCCTTATTAAATTTATTTTCTCTAATTATTTCCCGCCAGAAATAATTTACTCTATTAATTTTATTTCTATCAACTTGATATAAGCATGACTTACTATCATATTATTCTTAATTTTTTACTATTTCGCCTTTAAATTTAGTATCACTGCTACCTGTTGCAGAACAAGATGCGCCCGCCCATGTAGCTAAACCACCATATGTAATACCAACAGCAACACCAACAGCAAGTCCAACAGGTCCCCCCCAAGCTAACGTTGCTACATATCCTGCTACAGCAGTATTAGCACCACCAACTACACCTAACGCACCAACAGCAATACCACAAGCATCAACATCACCACCTGCTACATTTTTAATTTCTTTTTTATTTAATTCTTTCATTTTATTTCCTTATTTTTTCTTGTTATTTCCCGCCAGAAATAACGTTTACAAATTTTGAAGTCGCTATGAGTGAAATTAGTGACTTCAAACATTTAGCGATTATGCGTAATTAAGAAGTCGTATCGATTGGTGGGTAACCACCTTCTTCACCTACAGCCAAAGTTGTAGCCCAATCTTTTGGTGGGAAAACCGGTTTCACTGGATTTGGGTTTAATACAGGTTCAACTTTAGAACCTAAAGTAAAAGTACCACCAGTTACTTGATTCGTTTTTTCTTTTTCTAATGAAAATGGGTGCATGTGTTTTTCCTTATTTAATTTCAGTATTTTCTCTTATTATTTCCCGCCAGAAATAATCGCTTATCGAATTGGTGGAAACCTTGGATCATAGCCATCTTCTGGAATAGCCATAGTCACAACATCGCCAATGCCTTTAATTGGAGGAGGCACGATGCCACCACCCGTTTCTGTACAGCCGTATGTCACAGGGTCTATCATGCGACCACCTGTTACTTGATTCGTTTTTTCTTTTTCTAATGAAAATGGGTGCATTTGTTTTTCCTTATTAAATTTAAAGTATTTTCTTTTATTATTTGCTGCTAAAAATGCTTGGTAAGCTATTTTTATAATCTAATTATTATGCTGATTAACTGCTCCACCAATAAAGAGCCTAAAGCTAAACCAAAAATTAAGGCTAATACAAAACCCGTCAATTTCAGTATAAAATTAATGCAACTTCCTTTTACGTTAATCATGTAATAATCACCTTACCAAAATGCATTTAGCTTCGAATTTAGTTGTCTATTTCCCGCCAGAAATAACAATTATGTATTTTTAAAAAATATTCCTGCTGAAAGGAGTATATTTACCAAAGCTACTAGCAATGCTACTACCAGTACCACCAAAACCTAATATTCCAGAGTTTGTTTCAGACCCACCCCTTGAGCTATCATAACCACTCAAAATATTGGATGAAACCCCACCAACTACACTTTGAATTTCATTAATTACTAAATTTCGCATCTATTTGTCCTCTAAAGTAAATATATATCCAACAGCTTACACAGTTAATACATTACAATTGGACCTCTAAACTTGATTGGACTGTTACCAGCCCCCCAACTAACGGACTCGCTATTAGGAGCAATGAAAACAGTATCAGTAATAACTAAAGATGCTTTTTTAGCTTGAGATGATCTGCCACCACTTACCTTTAAAACTTCATTGACTCTTAGTTCTTTCATTTTTATTCCTAAAATTTAATACTCATATATTATTTCCTTCTAGAAATAATCGCTTATCGAATTGGTGGAAACCTTGGATCATAGCCATCTTCTGGAATAGCCATAGTCACAACATCGCCAATACCTTTAATTGGAGGAGGCACAATACAGTCTCCAGCCTCAATTCCAGAGTGACCATAAGTAACTTTAGGAATTAAATTACCACCAGTTACTTGGTTGGTTTTTTCTTTTTCTAATGAAAATGGGTGCATTTTTCATCCTTATTAAATTTACATAGTTTAATTTTATTAGTTCACGCCAAAGTTAATTAATGACGATTTCGCCTCGGAACCTGACGTCTAGCGGGGCAATAAATACGATATCATCAGCCATAACAGGAGGATCAGACGGTACAGGTAAATGGGTTATAATCAGACCACAAGGCCAAATAGGAGCTATAATTGAATTCGCACCAGTGACCTTTTTAATACTTTCTTTACTTAATGAAAATGGATGCATGTGCATTCCTTATTAAATTTATATATTTCTCTCATACCACTTATAAAAAGTAAGGTAATTCCTATTCATAACCACCAAAAGGAGGTAAACCACTACCTTGTTCACCAAGAACTCCTGTAAGTGGTGGAGGAAAAACTGGACCGTTAGAATTTGTTGAACCAGTCTCTGTAAGTACTCCGCCTGTTACTTCTTTTGTTGCTTCTTTTTCTAATGAAAATGGGTGCATTGTTCATCCTTATTAAATTTACATAGTTTGATTTTATTAGTTCCAGCTAAAGTTAATTATCTGAATCACTTTAAAATCATGAATAATTTTTTCATTGTGTAATGTTAATTAATTACGATTTCGCCTTGAAACCTCACCTCTAACGGGGCAATAAACACAACATCATCAACCATAACTGGAGGCCTGTTTTGATGTAAAAAAGGCACCATTACACGACCTCCAGTCTCAGCCCAACCAGTACTATGTGTGAACGTGTCAATTGAATTCGCACCAGCGATTTTTTTTATACTTTCTTTACTTAATGCAAATGGATGCATAATTTTTACCTTCCTAATTTTTATAGACATTAAAACTATTAATTTAAAAAAATTATAAGCATGAACTCTCAACTTTAATTTTCATTGCTAGAATTTTTTATAAAGTTAAAGTTGATTTTGCTTAACCATAAAGTCAACTAAATGGTCACTAATTGGGATACCTGATCTTTTCTCAAAACCAATAAACATTGGAGATGGATTTGCTTCTAAGAAATAATATTCACCTGATTCATTTCTTCTCCAATCAATAGCAGTCCAGTTTAAATGTAACTTTTCACGAATCAAAATTGACTGCTGCTGAATATCAACTGGCGTCTCAAAAGGTAATACTTCTAAATTATCATCTTCCCTAAAATCGGCATTGTCGCTTTTAAGTTCAGCAGAAAAAACTTTATCACCAATTACATAAGTTCTTATATTCGTGCCCTTGATAAACTCTTGCACTGTAATTGGAGATTTAGTCAATGCCTCACGGACTCTTGATGACTCTAAATGCGCTTCAGTCAAAATTTCGGTATGAGCACCACCAAACACAGGCTTAAAGATACTTGTTCCTAAATTGCTATAACAACTGCGAATTTCATCAATATCATTACCGATATACGTTTTTGGAATATTGATACCTAATTGGTTAACCTTCCACAGCTGTAGTGGCTTTTCTTGATGGTGTTGAAAGGCTTTCCAACTATTTACCCAAACAGTTTGATTATTTAGTTCAAACCAGGTGCGGATACATGCCATGCTATCTCTTGCCGAAATGTCATCAATCGATGTGAAATTAGCTTTTGTAGATTCATCAGTCACACCACAAAAATTGCGCCAATAAACAGATTGAATATCTGAAAAATTAACTTTTTCACCATTTTTTAATATTAAATTTCCACCACCATCATTTGGTGAGAATGAAAACTGTACTGACTTAGGAAAATCATGGGTTTCTAACAAAAAAACTTTTAAACCACGCCGCTCTAATTTTTCTATCATATATTGAGCATGTTCATCTCTGTGATGACCCAAAATTATGTGACACATAAACCTACTTCCTTACTTTAAAATTTAATCTATTGAATCAAAATCAAAGTAATCATTATTACTTTGTGTTGCATTAAATGCAGTACAGTTAATTGATACATCAGTATGTCTAAAATCAATTGAATCAATTAAGTCCATCGAAATTTCTTGATTGAGCAGCTCTTGTAATGCATCTTCTGAATAATAAACTTTAGTCATATCACCTATCTCATTGTTAGAAGGTGGAGATTCATTTCATGGCTATATATAAGAAGCCAAACAACTGCTAAACCGCACTTTCTATAAAATTATTTTTAATTGTTAACGAGGTTTATTTACGCTACCTCTTTTCGACGAGATAAATATTGCATTGAAAAAAAACAAAAATCAAAACCCACAAAAAAACAACATTAATAATTAAAATCAAAAGCTTAAATAGAATTATTATTGTGATATAAGGATTGAGTTTTGGTTAAATATGAAAGAATAATAGAATCAAATACTATTTATTATGAAAATAACAAATGAGTTTCAGTTAAAAAATTAGATCCATAAATTTTGAATTTAATACGGAAAAATTAGTATTTACATTGCAATCAATATAAGTAAACCAAGCTTTATAAATGACTTAACTTAACCAGCTCTTTCCAAAAATTAAAAACTGAGAGGATGAAGAATATAAATCAATTAATTTGAAAATCTACTTTGGATAAGCGTTACATGAATGTACTGTATTTAGATTTACAGTAGCAATGAGTGGATATGGCTAACACAATAAAGGTGAAATATGGCAGAGGTTATTAAAAAATAAAAAGGGAATGTAATTAAACTAACTTCAGTCTAAATATAGATGAGAGCAATATCTCATTTAATATGTATAGCTTATTTAATAACTATATTAAACGACTAATACAATCTCATTAATACAAAACATACAAGGTCCAGTAAAAAGTATTCTGCGCTGTATTTAAAAATTCTAAAGGACCTATTCCAAAAGTTGATATTACTAACTAAATTAAAAGTCTAGTTATGTTAGAACAGTTATAAATAGCAAACTATTTATCTATATATTTTCACGAAAAGAACCTCTTTGTTTTAACAAGCGAGCACAACCCAAAGCTTACATTTTAAATGTAGCGGAGGTTATTATATTAAGGATGGCCTATCTAAAAAAATAAAGCACCACGATGGGTGCTTTTAGGGGGGTTATTGAAATTTTGTCATTCTGGATTCTATGAGTAAATTGGCTTTAAATTTAAACCTATACTTTGTACAAAGATAATTTATTTTGCAGTAACAACAATTTGCTATCTAAATCGCCATAGATATCCGCGTCAGTATTATAAAATTCAATATGATCTTGTAGAAACTTTACAGCGTTTATTACTGTCTGATGAAGATCCTTACACTCTATTGCTTTTGCATCTAACTTTTCATTCAAAAGGGAAGTAAAACAACTCGCTATTTCTCCAGCATCAAACTCATCATGCTTTTGGTTAATAATGAAATCTGTAAAAAAATAAAAATACTTATTAAAGAGTATATTTGGCATAAACCTCAGTTCATCCGCTCTTTCAATAACATTACGATTAAAGCTCGCTAAAACCGCTTGCTTTGATACATTAAAAAATGTTTTTTTTGCATAAACTAAATCAAGGTTTTTCTCACAGCCTCCTTGGTTTATATATTTTTCCCAAACTTCAATCTCTTCATTATCTATCATATTGTTACCCATACTTTCATATCAAAAAAGGAGCCGCATTACGGCTCCATAACTTTATGGCTCATCGAATAAACAGCCAATCGTTTGAATGACCTTTACTACTCCACGTGTTTTTGTTTTACATAGAGAACTTTTACCTTTATTGCCATTATTATAACGTTGAGTAACTTCTCTGTGTCTTTTAGCATTCTGATAGGCTTTGTCATACTTGTTAGCCCTATTATTGAGTTCTATAATTTTCTGAGTATGTCTACCTTTTTGATACTTGTCATCCCACTTCTTTAAGTCACTTGCTACCTTTTTATAGTATTGTGATAACCTTTTATTATAGTCTTCTTTGGATTCGCCAGGCTTTTGCTTGGGTTGGTTATCTGCTCTTTTCTTAATATCATCATACTCTTTCTGTCTTGCTGCTTCCTTTTCTTTGTCAGAGCTATTATTTGACCCAGCACCACCTCCCGAGCCTCCTTCAGAATAACCTCCTCCACCAGAGTAGCCACCACCAAAATTGAAGCCACCGAACCCGCTAAATCCGCCTCCGCCACCACAACTCAAGGTGTATGATTCACATTTATAAGTGACTGTAATTCTTTCTATTTCTTTCAAGCTATACGCTGGGTCTACATACTCTTTCTTACTCTCATTTGTATTATTGTCAAAATCATCACATTTTCTAACTTCATTCCAAGGAGCATAGTCTCCACTATTTTCACTAGGAAGTTGATTTTTAGTCCAATAGTTTGCTTCATAAACAATACCGTTAAAAGTTACAGAATCATTTTTTTCGTAACTCTGATTGTCATACCATAACTCGGGGCAAGAAGGTGATATATAAACATTATTGTAGTCCTGAAGATATGAGTATGCATCGCTAAAATTAACTGCACCATAACCTACAGCATTATCAGGATAATTTTCATTAAGACTTGAGGCTGTATTTTTTACAGAGTTAAGAACTTGTTCTGCAGTTGTATTTGGGAAGTTAGCCCACAGTTTTGCAATACCAGCAGCCGCAACGCCTGCCGCTTGAGAGGTTCCGGTTAAAGCTGCGTAGCTCTGCTTACCAGAAGATATACTGACATTTCCTTCTTGAAAAAAGCTCACTTCTTCATCATTAAGTCCAGGCATTAATAAAGTAGGCATCGTAGCTTCATAATCAAGCGATGTAAGCCAAGAGTTATACTTGGCAAATTCTTCTCTATCTACTGTATCTAAATAATTATACGAAATAACTAATAAAGAACCTCCTTCAGATTCACATATACGTGAAGCATTTTGGATCTCCTTCTTTGAAGTTACACTTAGTTTATTTTCAATTATTTGTTCAGTGACTGCATTATCAGACAAATTGTAATAACACGCTGAAGCAGTCGGTAAGGTAGATGAATATTCAAAATTTCCATTATCTATTTGAGAGTAATCAAATTCGTAATATCCTTCCTCACTTTTATAATATACAGAATTGACTTTAATATTATCGTGCGAGACCGTAGATAAGATATCAACCCCTGGAGCAACAAATGTTATTCCTCTATAAGACGGAGAGAAATCAGCCAAATCTCCATTTATATTAATTGCACCTACGCCTACTACGTTTCGATAGGCTGCTGGGTATGCAGGCATATCTATACCCGTAGCTGTACCGTGATTGCCCGCTGCAGCAATAAAAATGATGTCATCTTGATATGTCAGTCGATCTATTACATTTCTTAATTTTTCAGAATATCCAGCACCACTTAAAGACAAGTTAATTATTTTAGCGCCTGTACCTGCACATATCTCAATTGCCTCAATAAGACTATTGTCACTAATGGTTGAATTTATACCTCGAGCAGATCGCATTAACTTTTGAATATGTATATCTACCTGACCGTTATCAATTGCCCCCCTAACCCCTACATCATTGCTTAGCGCACTGATAATTCCTGATATATGTGTACCATGCCCAACAGAATCTCGTCCCCAAAAACCACTATAAGAAGTATCGTAGCCATTGATGTTAACTTTTGGTAAATCAGTGTGTCCAGAATCTACACCAGAGTCGATAATACACACTTTTAATTTATAATTTGATGGTTGTGGAATGCCATCTAAATTTGTTTGATTTATCCAATATGGTGTAACTTCTAAAAACTCGAGTTCTTCAATTTGAGTATTAAATTCATTTTTTTTTGATAAATGCTTTTTGTCTTTTATTTCATAATATAATGAATTAACTTCAACAATACTCTCCTGAGAGTTTAATTCTGTATTGTTTGCTAAAACTTGATATGACATAAACACTAATGACATTAGCGCTAAGTATTTTTTTATCATTTACACTAAACCTTTATTTATATTGATTTTAGAGATTGAACTTTATTTTAATAATGAAAAATTAATGAATAATCACTTCCCCAAATATTAGCGGATAGCTTTTCATTTAAATTCAGAAATTTAATTTAGGTTCTCTATTTTGAATAGTGAGATGAAAGTCGGTTTTCATCTCGCACATACCTTATTACACGGTCTATTTATCCAATTACTTCACCCGCCAGAGGAGTAACTCGATTTAATCATTGAAGATAAAAAATCAAAAATATTGGTTATTATCTTTTAATTACTAACACGTCTCATGATTAAAAATCGTTTAATTTTTATTATTTACATCTAAACAACGACATAAAAAATTGCCAATTAAAATACCTATTACAAAAAGATATTTTAAATAAACATTCAAGAGGACACTATCACCGAAAAACATATAGCCACTTGAAGTAATAGATAATAAATCGACAGAAAGTTGAAACAAAAAAAATACAACTAATGATATAAAAGTTATTTTTTTCATTTATACACTCCTTAAAATCATCTTACGTTGATATTATTTCAGCTAAAAATGAGTGAAATATTTCTAAATTAAAAAAAGCTATTATTGTGATATAAAGATTATGTTAACAACTAATTTTAAAACTTTTATATCGCACAAACCTTATTGCATGTTTTGATAAGTCAGTTATCACACCCGCCAGAGAGATAACTGATATAGCAAGTAAAATTAATTAAATGCGCTTTTGATACCATCCCATAAAGCGCCACCAGCAGATGCATGAGCTACAAACCTAACAGCACTATATGTTCTGTAAGCATGCACAGCTCCAACACCTACCCAATATAGTGCTACTACACCACCATTTACTTCTTGTATTTCATTATTATTTAAAGTTTGCATTTTTATTTCCTCTTTTATATACAACGAAATGAAGATCATCCTTCATCTCGATCACCCTATTACACATTTGATATGACAGCTACCACACCCGCCAGAGGGGCAGCCAATTTAGGAATTAAAAACTATTACTTAAGTACTCGTCGTAAAAAAGTAGTTTATCGATATCTATCGATACCCTTCAAAGCGACTTGATTACAAGCCAAGTAACAGCCACTAGTCATAATTTTTAATTCTAAACTTACTTAATTTTTTTGAAAGCAAGTCAGAGGACCAAAAGGGTACCCAAGCCTTGTTATAAACATACAAGAAGCAAAACCCAGTGATATTGAAATATATGAACTTATACCAACACCTTGTAAAGAACTATCAACCCAATACCAAGATAATGCACCAAATGGTACCCCCATAGCCCCAGCAATAATTGTAGACATTAAGCTACTCTCACATGAAGGGCATGCCATTTTTTCTTTACAAATAAATATTAGCCTAGCCTTAAAGCTAATTTTTGTATGACAATTTGGACATTTCCTAGAAAGCATTATGCACCTCAAATATTACTTACTCTTGCTATAACAATATAAAGAAAATCTTAAATCTTAATTAAATGCGCTTTTGATACCATCCCATAAAGCGCCACCAGCAGATGCATGAGCTACAAACCTAACAGCACTATATGTTCTGTAAGCATGCACAGCTCCAACACCTACTCAATATAGTGCTACTACGCCACCATTTACTTCTTGTATTTCATTATTATTTAAAGTTTGCATTTTTATTTCCTCTTTTATATACAACTAAATGAAGATCATCCCTCATCTCTCTCACACTATTACACATTTGATATGTCAGCTACCATACCCGCCAGAGGGACAGCCAATTTAGGAGTTAATAACGATTACTTAAGTGCGCGACGTAAATACTCTGGCATTGGATAGCCATGATAGTTCGCAAAAGCAATTGGATTATCAGCATGAACAATAAAATAACCACCAGTTACAGCTTTTAGTTCTAAATTTATTAATGTTTTCATTTTTGACTCTCACTATTTTAAAATAGTGAGATGAAGATAAGCCTTCATCTCGCACAAACCTTATTACACATTTTGATAAGTCAGTTACCACACCCGCCAGAGGGATAAATGATTTTTAGATTAAGTCCGCCAACCCAATCAATGTAAATACAATGTCAAAAAAAAGCTAAAAAGTCAACCAAAAACAACTTTTAAATCAATTTTTTCAACAACTTAATCAACAAACAAAGATCAAATCAACACACAATCCAAGCCATGATTTTTAGCCTAATACAAATTTATTTTATCCATATATAACGACTAAACTAAGCTAAACTCACTACCCAAAGGATCTAATATACCTATAGCTTCTAAATCGGATACATCTAATTCAATTTTAGGTTTTATTTCTCTAGTACCCTTGAGGTCTGGTTTTTCGACTTCATTCACTTTGCCATACCTAAGTTCAACAACTTTATCTGCGCTCGCAATCGTTTCTGGCCTATGTGCGATTATAATCCGAGTGATATCTAAATTTTTGACTGCACAGTTAACCGAAGCTTCTAATTTTGTATCAAGACTACTGGTTGCTTCATCCATAAATAGAATTTTTGGTTTTCGATATAACGCTCTTGCCAATAGTAACCTCTGAATTTGCCCTCCAGAAAGAGCAGCGCCCATATCTCCCACTAAAGTGTTATAACCCATAGTCATATTCATAATGTCTTTATCAATAGCGGCCGTTTTTGCAGCCCACTCTACTTGAACCATATTTAATTCTGGGTCAAAAAAACTAATGTTATCAGCTATTGAACCTGACAATAATTGATCGTCTTGCATGACAGCTGCAATTTGGCTTCGATACTGACCTAAACCAAGTTGTTTTATATCAATATTATCAACTTCCACTTTGCCGCCTTCAGGCTCAAAAAGTCCTAACATAACTTTAGCGAGCGTTGTTTTACCACTGCCTGAAGGGCCTACGATAGCAACCGATTCTCCTGGATTTATTTTCAAATTTAAATTTGCAAATACAGGTTCTTCTTTTTCGTTATATCTATAAGTTACATTTTTTAATTCAATACCGCCTGAAAGTGTTTTATCAGATGTTTTGCTCTTTAAGTTATTTTCCTTTTTTGTTAAAGAAATATCAGCCAAGCGATTAAAATGTAAACTTAACATTTTAAACTCTATTACTTTCTCAATTAAGCTAGCCATTTTTTCTATAAATTGTCGTTTATATGCCATAAAAGCAAATAACATCCCAACACTTAAATCACCATCCATAACAAGTATTGCGGCAAAGTACACTACTAATACATTCTCAATACCAAAAATAAGTTTATTAAAAGCGTCATAACCAATATTTAGATGTCCTACTTTTATACCTGAATTTAAGCTATCAGCATATTTATTATGCCAAACACTTTGCCTTTGAACTTCACGACCAAATAGCTTTATAGTTTGAATACCGCGCACAGTCTCCATAAAATTTGACTGCTCTTTAGCTTGATTTACAATGACCTCTTCAGACATTTGACGCAAAGGCCTATACATAGCAATACGAAAAATAGCATAAATAGCGATAGCAATTAAAACAACAACACTTAATTTAGGACTATACAAAAAGATCATTATTAAGGTCGTAATTGCCATTAAGCCATCTATAACTGTTTCTATCACACCTGTTGTTAGTAATTGCTTGATTTGCTGTAAAGATCCAAACCGAGAAACAACATCACCTATATGTCTTTTTTCAAAATACTGAAGAGGTAGCCTAACCAAGTGATGGAATAGATTTGCAGCAAGTTGAATACTCATCAAATTACCAAAATGCAGTAATAATGTACTCCTCACAGCTCCTGTAATCATTTCTATTAACATTAAAATACCAAAGCCTATTCCTAATACTGTTAAAAGGTTCTGGTCATAACTTAAAATAACTTCATCAACAACTAGCTGCATGTAGTATGGACTAGCTATTGCAAATACCTGGAGAAGCAAAGATAAAACAAAAACTTTTCCAAGGGTTGATTTTAAACCTGAAATAGATCCCCAAAAGTCTGAGAGTCGCATATTGACTCTTTTATCTTCAGATTTAAATTCTTTTGTTGGCGAAAGTTCTAATGCTACACCAGTGAAATGTTTAGAGAACTCTTCAAGGGTATATCTACGCTCTCCTACAGCAGGGTCATGAATTTCAATGCTATTTTTTGTTACTTTTTTCAAAACAACAAAATGATTCATATCCCAATGTAGAATACAGGGTGTTTTTAATTGTGATAAATGCTCTATATCCAATCTAAGCGCTCTTGAGCTTAAATTCATTTTATCAGCAATATCCATTAACTCTTCTAAACTTGCACCTTTTAAAGATATTGAGTGCGATTGTCTTAAATGCGTTAAATCAGTTTTATGTCCATGAAATCCGGTAACCATAGCTAAACACGCTAAACCACACTCTGCAGCCTCAGTTTGCAAAATCATAGGTAAACGATTTAAACCACTAAATTTAAGTAAGTTTCTAGGATTTTCCATTTAAACAGCCCCTTTAATGCTATAAATCGGTTCGAACAACCATTCAAATAATGTTCTACTATCAACCATAATATCTGCTTCTAATAACATCCCAGACTGAAGTGGTACCTTAGTTCCATAAGCCATAGCACCTTGTCCATCTAATTTAATCACTACTTGATATACCGGTTCTTGGAAAGCTACAGGTAGAGATGTTTCATTTGGTAAAATAACCGATTGTGAAACTTCTACAATTTCCCCTTGGTAAATACCAAACCTCTGATATGGAAAAGCTTGATAACGAATTCTTGTTTTTTGTCCTGCCCTCACGAATCCATAAGCTCTAGTAGGCACAAACAAAACGGCTTCTAAAACGGCTCCTTCTGGCAAAATAGTTAATAAAGGTTGATTTGTTTGAGCCATCATGCCAGCTTTAACTAACAGGTTGGTAATTTTTCCAGTTCTATTACTACGCACATCTAAACTTCGCTGCGAATCAGCTTGTGATATTTGTTGATTTACTCCTGCTAGCTGAGATTTTAATTGAGAAATAAGATCTTCGAATTCAAATGGTTGTTGTATTTTTTGAAAGTTAAGCTGGCTCAACTGCTCTTCTTGAGTTAAAACTTGCGCTTGAATATCTTCAACTTGCTGTTTCATAGCTAATGCTACATCCTGTTGCTCTTGATACTCTCTATTTGATACAAAACCTTCTTCAATTAACTTTTTAGTATTGGCTAGTTTTTTATTACTTAACTTCAATCTCTCATTTAGTAAAGATTGCTGACTTTTAGCCTGAAGCAATTGCGCTTTTGTGCTTTTTATTTGAGAAATCACTTTATCTTTATTAACTTGTGACAAGTATTCTTGATTCTCAACTTTACTTAAAATTAGTTTTTTTTGAATTATCAACTCTTGAATTATAGAGTCACTCACTTCTTTTCCTGAGCTTAAATGCCTGTCCATACGAATACGGGCAAGTAATTGTCCTTTTTTTACTAATTCACCTTCTTTAACATAAATATCATCGATTACTCCAGCCGCTACAGGATAAACCTTACTAAGCCCTGTAGTTGGCCTCAAATAACCTGAAACAACTTCTTTTCTATGGTATTCCCCCCAGAAAAGATAAGTAAGGCCAACTAAAACAATAAAAACAACTAAGATTACAATAACGTTGAATGACATATGTGTTGCAATTGTCACTTCTCCATCAAGTTTTTGTCCCTGATGATCAATTGCTTCTTTTCTAAATAAATCAGACATCAATCACCTCACACATTATTAACTGATAAAGTGGTTGTTGACTGTACTTTCCAAGAACCATTCTCTTTCACCATAATATGCAGGTTTTCACTTATATTTCTTTGTATATTGCCATCAGCCTTTCCTTCAAATAAAATTTTATCTCTTATAACTAGGAGATCATCTAACTTAGATATCAGGTCAATTGACTCTAGTTTAATAGTCATTTCTATTTGCTTTCGAATAGCTTCATACTGCTGCTTTACACCTATTAAGAAAGGAGAATTGCTATGAAAGAATACATCTAACTCATCTAAACTTCCTTTACTAACAATCCCATAATAAGTAGTAAAATAATCATTTATTGTCATGCGGTTATCTCATTTTTATGAAAACTCATTTTGATACTAAAAGCAGACATACAAACTTTTATAATAATTAATGAGCAAGGTTATTATTTAACGAAATCAATAATGTCGTTAAAAACGACTTCAGTCAACCGTGAGAAAAAAAAAGTAAAAACAATATAAAACAGCAGCTTAAATCAAAAACTTATTGCGAAATAAGATTTTAAAACCATAGATTATAGTCTGGTAATTATTGATAATAGCGATTACCAACGTTTAATGTGAATACTTATAAAATCATTTTTGGAATAAATTAAAGCTGTGACCAGCAGTTTAATTATTAGCATACAAAGGGCTGCTTAAACTTAACTTGCTGCTCGCTTAGCATATAAGAGATCAAGCTGTAAAAGGGTATTCAAGCGTTAATACTTATCAAGTAGCAGTAAATAAAGTCGCTTTTAATAGACTTTTTATTAAGTTGATCTGAGGTTGTTTAGTAAACAAACTATTTATAATAGTAACTCAGTTAGGATTAAATATATTTTATGGAGAGTTTTAAGTTATTACTTTGACTTATAAAGAGGAGTTGTAGCTAAAACAAGCGTAAGGTTAATAGAAATTATTACGTGACTTTTAATCTCGTTGGAACCCATAGACCACAAAAAATAACTTTCTCCCTCAACTACTTTTTAAATAAAACTAAAAATTACACGCTCATATTCTTAGTTTTATATCATCTTATCTATTCACAATAAAAAGTGGGATATTACAAGTTACCTTACATTGTTTGTGTATCAACATCAGATAACCAAGTCTCTTGTGTACCCTTATTCCCTAAATCTTTTTTACCACCTCCTATAAATTTAGTTTGTTCTAACATAACAACTTTATGATCTAGTGATAAGTTTTTTAGTTTCTTTTTCTTTAAATTAAGTTTCATATTACAACCTGAAAAAATGTATAAAATAGTTATTACTGTAGATAAATCTACAATAACAAAAAATAAATAATAATGGCTTATAAATTAGTTATTAAATCAAAGTAACATTTTAACATAAGTAATTGATTATAATCAGTGATAACATTTCATAATGATTTTATTAACTAATAAAATTAGAGATTGTAAATATACAAATTCTACAATATAATAAATATTCCTTATTACATCTGCATTTTCTCGCATTTGTACTAAGCCCCAAACACCGCCATGTTTGGGGCTTAATTTATTTCCTTTTATTAGTCACTCTTGTTATTATCCATTGTAAACATCTTTTGTACTCATCTTTTATAGTTATAAGGTTTAAAATGGCGTTCATTAGTGAATCTGAAATTGATTTTTCCAAAAAAATAAAGGAGGTTAAATTTGGACATTGGGTGCTCACACCTAAACACCAGATTATATTTGATGGTCAAATTCAAAGGGAATTAGAACCCCTTTTATATAGTATGCTAATTTATTTTATTAGAAATAATGATCGTATCGTAACAAGACAAGAGCTGATAAACGATGTATGGAAACAAGCATATGTAGATGATAATGCTATAAATAGAGCAATGTCTGAATTACGTAAAGCATTAAAATCTGAACTTCAGCGTGGTCTAGTATTAAAAACGCATTACAGGAAAGGCTATAGCTTTCTGCTTGATATAGAGTTTATATATTTAGAAGAAAATATTGCTAATATCGAACAAGAAAAAACATTTAAAACCCCCTCTAATAACCATAATGCAAAAAAAAGAAAATTTATGTTTGGCTTTTCTTTTATTGTAGCCGCTTTATTCTTATTTTATGTTTTATATATCACTATTCAAGCAAATTTTTTTAACCCAACATTAGATAAAATAGAAAAACCAATAGAAGTTAAAGAAGAAGTTTTATCTTGGGATCAAGGTACTTCTTTGAAACCTAAGATTTCTAACGATAAATCTTTAATTGCTTATTCATTTAAGCAAGATGATACAAATAGTTTTAATTTATATATTAAAAATACACATTCATTAAAGCAGTATATTTTGGTTGAAAGTGAAGATGATATTTACCCTATTGGGTGGTCAAATATAAATACTCTCTACTATCAAAAAGTAAATTCCAAAGCCAATCCAAAATGTGAAATATGGCAAGCGAGCTCATTAAACAATATCTCTGCAACTAAACACAAAAAATTATTTAACTGTAATTCGGATGAAATCTTAAGTGGCTCAGGGTTTGATAACGGTAATAAGTTAATTTATACCAAATACAATTATCGTGATATTGCTGATGTATCTGTCATTGTAAGTAGGGATTTGAGTAGTGGCTCTGAATTTCAAGTTAGTTCACCAAATAATGAAGAACGCGGTGACTTTTTTATAAATATTTCTCATCAACAAGATAAAATAGTTTTTTTGCGCGCTCAGTCAATGGGCACTGAAATATATATAGCAAATATAGATGGCAGTCATCAAAATAGAATCGCTAAATTGGATTATGTAGTAAACTCCGTTAATTGGGATCCTAGTGATACCACTATTACTTGGCTAAATAGAGCAAATAAAACAATCATTAACTTTGATTTAGAAACAAATCAACAAAATGAACGAAAGATTAAAACACAGTATAGTTTACAATTTAGTGAAATTGTTTCAGATGAAGAAATTTTACTTGCAACCAGTTTGGCTGATTTTAACCTTTTAACTACCAATATTAGCGACGAAAATCCACAAATAGCAAGTTTTTCTAACACTAATTTAAAAGAACGATTAATTGCGCCTTTTAATTTATCAAAAGAGAGTGTTTTTATTGTTGAAAGTGAATATCAAAGTATTTGGCTCTATCAAGCTGGTGTGCGTAAAAAGCTTAAAGATTTGGATTTATCATACATTACTAGTATTGCTATTTCACCTGATGATACTCAACTATTAATAGCACTACAAAAGCAAATTATAGTGATTGACCTAGCAAGCTTAAAAACTTTATATAGCATAAACCTTGAAGGTGTAATAAAAAAAGCTACATGGCCTTTAAACTCTAAAATTCTCTTAAGCTATGCAGAAAGTTTACAAACTAACCCTTGGTTTTATGATTTGGAGCAAAAAAAACTAATTAAACTATCTAACACTCATATGAATTCAGTATTTTATGTAAACAACAGCATTATGTTTTTCAATGAAGAATTTGAATTAATACAACAAAATATAAATACAGGATCCGAGCAGGTTTTAATGAAACTTGAAAACGTTTCTAAGGTAGTATGGTGTGTTGATGATGAGAATATATATTATAAAATGGGTAATAAAATATTCAAAAAGCCTTTAAAACAGGAATTAAAAGCAACTGAATATGTTGAGTTAAATGAATCCATACTAAACATACAAATAGTTAATACTAAATACCATAAAGCACTATATCTTAATACCGTTTCGCTAAAAGACAATTTTATTGTAAGCTTAAAACTAAAACCAGAAAGTTAATTTATATATTGATATAAATAATCCACCAGCAAGCGTACTTTGGGTGATATATGTCTATTTTGTGGATAGAGTGCCCAAATACCCTCTTTTGGTTCTTGGTAGTTTTCTAAAATTGAAACCAGATCACCCGATTTTAAATCTTCACCTATATAATAATCCGGTAGTTTTATAAGTCCTATACCTTTGATTGCAGCATCTCTTAAACCATAACCACTATTACATGTCAGTGAACCTGATACTCGTATGGATTTTTCTTTTCCTGATTCTATAAAACGCCAATGGTCTGTATTACCTACTAAACAGTTATGTTGCTTTAGTTCTGATAATGAGTGTGGAATACCAAATTTCTCCAGATATTTAGGTGATGCGCATACGAATTGGGTTCTGCTAGTGAGGCGTTTTGCCATCATGCTAGAGTCACCTAATTTACCTAATCGTATTGCTAAGTCGTATCCGCCTTCTACTAAATCTACAGTTTGATTACTTAATACCACGTTTACTTCGACTTCAGGATATTTCGTCATAAAGTCAATTACTAATGGCATGATATATTTTTCGCCATAAGTCACTGGTGCAGTGAGTTTAACTAACCCCTGTGGTGCATTGCGTAAATTACTTATGGCGCGTTCAGCATCTTCGAGCCCTGCCATTACTTGGCGACAATGGCTATAATAAACCGAACCCTCTTCGGTTAAAGATACTTTTCGGGTTGTGCGATAAAAAAGTTTAGTATTAAGGCGGTTTTCTAATGCACTTACCTGACGACTCACTTGAGCTGTTGATATGCCTAATATTTTAGACGCACCTGTAAAGCTAGATGTTTGTGCCACAGATACAAACTCCGATACACCTTCCCATAAAAACATAACTCACCCGAATTAATTCTTTATCTATTATTACCATATGGTAAAAGTAATTTGCATTTAAAGCTAATTATTATTTAATAAGAAACAAAGTAGAATTCACCCTATCAAAATATACGACGCTAATAATTCGTCGTTATTTAAGTTAACTTCTATAGTATTAAACAATAAGTCGCACACATAAAACATAGGCCTTGAGCCACATTGGAGATAAACAATGACTGATAAATTTATTAAATCAAAAGCTGCTGTAGCTTGGGGCCCGAATCAACCATTAAAAATGGAAGAAGTTGATGTCATGCTACCGCGTAAAGGCGAAGTATTAGTAAAAATAGTAGCTACTGGCGTATGTCATACTGATGCATTTACATTATCAGGTGATGATCCAGAAGGTATTTTCCCTTCAATTTTAGGTCACGAAGGTGGCGGTATTGTTGAACAAATTGGTGAAGGCGTAACAAGTGTTGCTGTTGGCGACCATGTTATTCCTCTTTACACAGCAGAGTGTGGTGTGTGTAAGTTCTGTACATCTGGTAAAACAAACCTATGTCAGGCTGTTCGTGAAACACAAGGTAAAGGCCTAATGCCAGATGGCACAACTCGTTTTTATAAAGACGGTCAACCAATTTACCATTATATGGGTTGTTCTACTTTTTCTGAATACACTGTATTACCAGAAATCTCATTAGCTAAAGTAAATAAAGAAGCACCTTTAGAAGAAGTATGTTTATTAGGGTGTGGTGTTACTACAGGTATGGGCGCGGTACTTAATACAGCTAAAGTAGAAAAAGGCGATACAGTTGCCATATTTGGTTTAGGCGGTATTGGTTTATCAGCGATTATCGGTGCTAAAATGGCGGGGGCAAGCCGTATTATTGGTATTGATATCAACGAGAGCAAATATGAGCTAGCTAAGAAATTAGGTGCAACAGATTGCATCAATCCAAAAGATTTTGATAAACCAATTCAAGATGTGATTGTTGAAATGACTGATGGCGGCGTTGATTACTCTTTTGAGTGTATCGGTAATGTTGATGTAATGCGCTCAGCTCTAGAGTGTTGTCATAAAGGTTGGGGCGAATCTGTAATTATTGGTGTAGCTGGTGCTGGCCAAGAGATTTCTACTCGTCCATTCCAACTTGTAACTGGTCGTGTATGGCGTGGCAGTGCATTTGGTGGTGTTAAAGGTCGCTCTGAGTTACCAGAGATCGTAAACCGCTATATGGCTGGCGAGTTTGCTCTTGATGACTTTATTACGCACACTATGCCACTTGAAAACATTAACGAAGCATTTGATCTGATGCATGCAGGTAAAAGTATTCGTACTGTTATTCATTTAGATAAGTAAGGTTTTTACTTAAACCTATTAAGCCTTTTATTATAGATATGTAATTTAAGGCTTCATCAATCTAAAAGTCGAGATCTGGGATAAAACACCTCGGAGATGACTTGTAAATTAGTTATAAATTGAGCTACTCAGTTGCAATCATTCAGAGGTTACAAATCCATGTCTTTAAATAATATCAGTTCCAATAAAATCTTTGGTGGTTGGAATAAGCAATATACTCATGCTTCTACTAGTTTAAACTGTGAAATGCGTTTTGCTATTTATTTACCGCCACAAATAGCGCAAGGTAAAAAAGTACCCGTTTTATACTGGTTATCAGGTTTAACCTGTACTGACGAAAACTTCATGCATAAAGCAGGTGCACAACGCATAGCTGCCGAGCTAGGTATGGCGATTGTCGCGCCAGATACTAGCCCTAGAGGCGAAGATGTTGCAGACGATGATGGTTATGATTTTGGACAAGGTGCTGGTTTTTATGTAAACGCCACGCAAGCGCCGTGGAATCGTCATTATCATATGTATGATTATGTTGTGAATGAGCTACCTAAATTAATAGAAGCACATTTTCCAGTAACACAACAACGTGCGATAAGCGGTCATTCTATGGGTGGCCACGGTGCATTAACGGTTGCTTTAAAAAATCCTGAAAACTTTAGCTCTGTTTCAGCATTTAGCCCAATCGTTAATCCAATTAACTGTCCTTGGGGTCAAAAAGCATTTACAGGTTATTTAGGTAAAGATAAAAAAACTTGGCAAGAATACGATGCCACTATTTTAATGCAAAAATCTGAAACTAAGCTGAATAAATTACCTATGCTGGTGGATCAAGGTTCAGAAGATAACTTTTTAGTCGAGCAATTAAAACCTGAAGCATTAACTGAAGCTGCAAGCAAAGTTGATTACCCGCTAGAGTTAAGAATGCAGCCTGGCTTTGATCATAGCTACTTTTTTATCGCCAGCTTTATTGAAGATCACTTACGTTTTCATGCTAAGCATTTTGCTTAGATGTAAATCTTCTTAGTTATATATAAAACAAAAAAACCTCAATTATTCCGGGCTATTAAGTCAAACTGTGGCTGTTTATTAAATTAAACGGCCATTTTTTATTTTAACCCCAATAAAAACAACACCTCCAGCCAGGCGATTAGCAGAGAGGTCGTACGAGGAGTCAAGAGATAACAGCGACTTAGCTATGATTACGCAGTATTTTCTAGATTTTACCTAGGCGAAATTAGATCAAATAACGGTAACTAAAAACACATATTAAATTATCGTCTCTGTTCACACACAGAAATATCTGCTCACGGCCAATAGCGGTCGTTGAGCTGCAATGCTTTTCTATAGGAGCGAGCGCTGCCAAATCATGCTAATGTTGTAATTCAGATTAGCCAAGATATTGATAACTAGTCAAAACATAATATGGCTAAATGTCTTTCTGTTAAGCGATAAAATACAGGTTGGTACTAAATGGGGAATTTCCGTCCTGTATTTCACCTATTAAGGTTGCTTGCTTTTTTCTTAGAAAAACCAGTTGGTTGGATTTGGGTGTGCTGTTTCTCTGTCAATATATTGCATGCCTTTTATTGAGCGGGCAACAAGCCAAACTATAAAGTAACAAATAATAAACCAGCCAATTACATTTCCTGAGAGTAGTGTACCCATAAGCAAGTAGAGCGCACCTATCCAAAATGTTCTAATTTGATATTGATAATGTGACTTTAACCAATCAGAGGCTTCATTTTTGTTAATATAAGCCATTATGGCTCCAATCAGGCATGTTATGCCAATTAGGCTGCCAACTAGATATAAAATATAAACAATTTTAGCAGCACCCATAGTTCTTGTATTATTTTCTATTGCTTCGCCCATACGTTTTCTCCTTTGATTTTAACTCATAAACTGTTGTGTGTGACTGACTAATTTAAACAATACGAATCGAATTTGATTCGCTTTCATTGTGGGAAACAATTGATGTTATTTCGGCATTTCAGGGATAGAGAAAGTTACCTTGCCGTTGGCATCTAGCATTTGAATGGTGGCAACATCGTTTTTGTCAACGGCGAATCTAATACGCTCTTTGCCTTTAGTGTCATGCAGTGAAAAAGCGGCGTCTTTATTTTTAGTCGACATAGCTATACGGGTAGCGCCTGCCGAGCCGTGTTCGAACATGTCTTTGTCTAAATCTAAACGGTCAAGAATGACAAAGCTTGCTGAAAAGTCGCCTTTATCGTTTTCAAACTTGTTAAAACCTATGGCCTCAGAATTTTTGTAGTCAAAAATCATTAAATCAGCCTTGGTACCTTTCATGCTGGCGGTAGCAAGTCCACCAGTTTCATTACCATCTTCATCATAAAATACAAGACCGGCAGGCTTAATTGAACGCTCAATTTCTTTACCGTCAATTACTGGGTTTGGTGCTCTTTCCGGTGTTGCTAGTACAACGCGATTCACCCCATTCTCACCAACGATATTGATACGCTCAACGTCAATTTCACCATAGCTGCTTTTTTGAAAATCATAAATTGAATAGCCAATAACACTTGCTAACAAAACGCTTTGAATTGTACTGACGAATGTTAAAGATCTTACTTGCTTATTATTTGAAGGTGTCATGTTCTATATCCCTGTTGTTTGATTAGGTATAGATTATGTTTCTCGGAGAAAAGGCTCAACCGGATAATCGGTGAGCGTAGAAATTCTATAACTGAACGTGGAAATATAGCGCTGAATAATTTATTCCCTTCATAGCAAATAAATGATTATTGCTCAAGCCATTGTTTAAATATTGGTGCTCGTTGGGCGCTGCAAGTTAATGGCTGCTTACGACCTATTACCGAAACCTCCAAACGATCTTTACCTAGCGGTGTGATCTTTTCGATTGCATCAATTGATACCATTTCGTGACGGTTAAGGCGAAAAAAATTGCTCGGGTTTAACTGACCTTCAACGGTGGTTAAGTTGGCGTCAGATAATGGGTATGATTTGCTTAGCTGATCAAAAGCTTGTAAGCCTGATAGCTCAATTCTGAAATAAGCAATATTTTCAACTTTCAATAGTTCAATACCTGAATGGCGTTTTATTGTGAAACGCGATTTGAAATTTTGTTGAGCGTTGGTTGCAAGTGTTGATTGCAACTGATTTAAAATGTCTTGATTAAGTATGGAGAAGTTGCTTTTCAGCTGATGATACTTGTTTAATGCACCTATCAAAGATTCTTTGTCAAAGGGCTTTAACAAATAGCCAATGCTGTTGCAGCTAAATGCTTCCATTAAAAATTGATCGTAAGCTGTAGTGAAAATAATCGGGCAGGGAACTTCAACTTGTTCAAGCGCAATAAATACCGAGCCATCGAGCAGCTCTATGTCAGAAAATAGCAGGTCGATTTTTGTGCCTTTGTTAATTGTTTCGACAACCGAGCTGATTGAGTCGATAACAAAATCAATTTCAATGTCCTGTTTTATTTCTTTTAATAAAGTGATTAGGCGTTTTACCGCCAATGGTTCATCTTCAATAATACCTACTAACATCAGTCCCTCACTGGCCGGAATTTTTGGTTAAAATTAATGCAGGTATTGACACCCTAAACAGCTCACTTGTTTTTAAAATGGTAACAGGTGAATCGCTTAAGCTTTGGTAGCGTTTTACAAGGTTTTCTAATCCTGTCTTGGTTGATGCGGGCGCATTGAGTTTTTGCCTCAACGGGTTTTCTATGTGAACCATATCATTGCCAAAAGTTACAGAGATAGTTAGCGGTTCTCTCGTTGAAGCAATATTATGTTTAATTGCGTTTTCTACACAAGTTTGTATTGCACCGGGGGCAATCATGGTTTCTGATATAGATTCTTGCGCCTGATCAATAACCAGCTTGTATGCATTTTCAAATCGAATATTCATGACTTCGCAATATTGGGTAATGAATTGTAGTTCATCGGCTAGGCTTATTAGTTCTTCATCTTTGTGATTGAGAACAAACCGATAGAGGTTAGAGAACTTAGTGACATATTGCTCTGCTAGTTTGGCGTCAATAGGGATTAAGCTCGCCAGTACATTTAGACTATTAAATAAAAAGTGCGGGGTTATTTGCTGCTGCAATAGCTTAAATTGAGCGTTTGCATTTTCTTTTTCGGCAGCGAGTTGCCGTATTGCGGAGCGATGGCTTACCTGTAAGCTCAGATAAGACAAATACAATGCGGCAATAATTAAGTGGATAATAAAGAAAGTGTAGCCAATATTGGTTACTATGCCAGCAGTTGATGGATACCAACCTGATTTATCCAAGTATATAAAAAGTGTTAAGCGGGTGAGCAAAAAAATGCCAGTAGTAACCACTGCATTGATAATGCCTGAAATAAATATCACCTGTATAATCGCACTCAAGTTGAGTTGGCGATCATCGTAAATGATAGTCCGGGTAATCCACGCACATGAAAAGTAACTACTTAATCCGTATAAAATAAATAACAAATGCTCGATAGGGCTGTAAAAGCTCGTTTCACCGAAAAGCTGGCTAACGCTAAGTATAGTGTAGAGTATGCTTGCCAAGCCAAAGATCAACACAACGGCTTTTTTTTTCGTATGATTCAGTGTATTTAACATACAGGACTGGCTTTTTAATAAATAATTATAGGCGAGTTAATTTGCCATAAAGTGATGCTAATAACAAACTTTAATTGGTCTTATACCTCAGTGATTCATATGTGGTTTTATGTTGTTTTTAACGATTCATAGCTATAGCCATTAGAAAGTATACTGCCCGATGTTGCTTACTTTGGGCTGAGCTACAAACTTGGTGCAATTTTTCTTCAACTAAATGCCATATATACGTACGCGTCTTATATGTTTATGTCAATTAATCGTTGTAAAGCAAGTGGAGTCCATACATTGTGTCGTGAGCGGACGCTGACACGCAGATAAGTTTCCAATATTAATGAAAGTTACACTGTTAGGCCATGCTTGCTGTGCAGTTAGATCTGAACAAATATTTAAAAGTATCAGGTCAAATATGAATTACATGCAACTTATGTGTGGTTTTACTCCTCCGAACTCCAGAACAGAACTAAAGCTTAGTATATCTTGTGCCGTAAATACTTTATCTGACAGACCTATGCGTTGTGCTGCGGTTGTCGGGGGTTCCTTGCTTCGCTTGTCTTTTAATGATTTTTCATTTGTCCGGCAAAAATTATTATACACACGCATAATCTCAATGAGTTTAGACATCCATTTAGGGTTGTAGCCAGCATAAGCATTCAAACGCTTTGAGTTGGTAGTACTAGTGACGGGTCTCTCTAACATATTAACGAGCCTACGAAGAATCTGAAACCAGTTATCGACATTGATTGTAAAATGATTGACGCGAATTCAATGGAATCAGCATTTATTCCTGTAAGCGGCTGAACTGCCACGGCCAGCACATTTTAATCCCAGACTCTAACAAGGTTGAGCGATAATCATCGTCTAGCCCTGCCATTTTCTTTTTCCTCGCCATACTTGCTGATCTAGTGGTATCTCGTTTAAATAACGCCATAGCTATTTTTCTCATGACGTTAAAAACAACTGGCCCTTGCTTCTTACGTACTCTTGATTCATCTTCCCTAAAATTCATATCTAACATCCAATGCATACTTTCAACTTGCCAATGTCTACGTACAGCATTGAGGGCTTGCTCTGCATTTAACCCTAACGAACTGATATATCACCGAGTTTCTATTGTATCAGTACCGGCCGATTTATCGTGAATTTCAGCGGTGACTTGAATGACACTCTTTGAACCAGACCATTGGTAATCTTTGGCTAACCAGCTTTTATTAATAAGTATATCCAAGATTGAAAGGCATGCTCTATTTCATC
This sequence comes from Pseudoalteromonas sp. '520P1 No. 423', assembly GCF_001269985.1. Classification (NCBI taxonomy): domain Bacteria; kingdom Pseudomonadati; phylum Pseudomonadota; class Gammaproteobacteria; order Alteromonadales; family Pseudoalteromonadaceae; genus Pseudoalteromonas; species Pseudoalteromonas sp. '520P1 No. 423'. The sequence continues at coordinate 502,256 of NZ_BBZB01000001.1, forward strand.
TGCTTTTAATCGACAAATAACACGAGCAATAGTGTCATGTTTTGGAATTCCTGCATTGAAAGTACCGTATTTTTTTAACCAATCAAGTTTTAAGCGCCCAAAGTCTTCAATATCCTCCCATCCTTCTGCACCAGAGAGTACGGCACTAATTGCTAGCAGAAGAATATCGATAAGTTCATTCTTTTTACAGCGTTCAATGCGAGGATCTGTAATAGAATTAAAGTGTTTCAGAAAAGTAGCGCTCATATTAAGTTAGCAAAGGGGGATTATGCCTTCATCTGATCGCTACTTGTTCTATAAGTTCAATTTATAATGATCTTGCCTTGGTGAACATCACACCCGCTAATATAAAACCACTGACAACCAGTGAAATCATCATTTCAATAAGCGTAAAGCCGCGCTGATTCATCATTAGCTCCTAAGTAGAATAAAGCTATTTAACGTGATTAACCGTCTATTTTTGGTATTAATGCCACATGATATTTTTTGATTATCACTTGATAGGCTTGATCTGTACTGGCGATCTCTATGTTATAGGCGCTTAATAAGTCAGAGGTATCATTTGCTCTAAGTCGATGTATTACATCGTTTGCTAAATTTAAAGCTGCAGCTCTTTGCAAAGAGTCATAACTTGCTTGTTTAGCTTTCGCTTGCAGACCAATCGCACCTAAGAAGCCGATTGTTAGAATTACAAATGCGATCAAAGGTGACTAAGTGTTACTGGATTTTGGTGGGATTTATAATAAAAAAGCAGGTTAAGCTTTCACTAAACCTGCTCTAAAGTAATATTAACACTTACTTTTTAACTGGACGTTTCCAGCCATCTAAATTACGTTGCTTACCACGCGCGATTGCTAATTGATTATCGCCAACTGTACCTGTGACAACTGAACCAGCACCCACAGTGGCTAAGTTACCAATTTCAACTGGCGCCACTAAAGATGAGTTAGAGCCTATAAATGCCCCATCTTTAATAATTGTTTTAGATTTATTTACGCCGTCGTAGTTACAAGTGATGGTACCTGCACCCACATTCACTTTTTTACCGATTTGGGCGTCGCCTAAATAGCTAAAGTGATTGGCTTTTGAGCCTTCGCCTAAAACAGACTTTTTCATCTCAACAAAGTTGCCAATGTGAGAGTTTGTTTCCATCACAGCTCCTGGACGTAATCTTGCAAATGGACCTAAAGTACATGCAGCGCCTACAGTTGCATCTTCAATTAATGTATTTGCTTTAATTACTGCACCATCACCGATTTCACAGTTTTTAAGTACACAATTAGGGCCAATTTGAACATTGTTACCTAAAGTGACTTTACCTTCAAAAACCACGTTGATATCAATCACAACATCTTGGCCTGTTGTGATCTCTCCACGTACATCAATACGTGAAGGATCAGCTAAACTTGCGCCATTTAGCATTAACTCTTCAGCTAACCAAGCTTGATAAGCGCGCTCTAAACCAGCTAATTGTACGCGGTTATTAGCTCCTTCTACTTCCATTGGATGTTCAGGCTGAGCAGATGTAATTTCGATGCCATCTTCTTTAGCCATAGCAACGATATCTGTTAGATAGTATTCGCCTTGTGCATTTTTATTAGATAAACGGCCTAACCAAGATTTTAATAAACCACCGTTAACCGCCATAATACCAGTATTAACTTCTGTAATTTTAAGCTGCTCTGCTGATGCGTCTTTTTGCTCAACGATACCAACTAATTTACCATTTTCACGTATCATGCGACCGTAACCCATAGGGTTGACTAAATCCACGGTCAAAACAGCTAATCCACGCTCAGGTAAAGCAGTTAATAGTTTTTCAAGTGTTTCTTGCTTAGTTAAAGGCACATCACCATATAAGATAAGAACGGTATCTTCATCTGAAATGAATTCTTTAGCTACTGCAACTGCATGGCCAGTTCCTAATTGCTCATCTTGTAATACCCAATTTAGATCTGATGTTTTGATAGCATCTTGCAATAATTCACCGCCATGGCCATAAACTAAATTAGTTTTTGTAGCGCCAAGTGCTTGGGCTTTATCAATAACATGCTGAACCATAGGTTTACCAGCAATAGGGTGAAGTACTTTAGGTAAAGCTGAACGCATACGCGTGCCTTTACCCGCAGCTAAAATAACAGTAGTCAGAGACATTAAAACAATTTCCTTCTTTCTTTGTTTTATTAATTTGTTTTACATAATTAGATCTAGATTACTATTTATAACTATGATGTATTATTTTTATCCTAATCCGTAGGCATAAAAATTAAATAGTTTAAATATTAACGTTGAAATAAAAAGTAATAATATTGACGAGTATTTTAGCGGTTATTTGAGCAATATATAAGTAAGAATCAAATATAAAAGGCCACTTAAGCTATTTATTGGCTTTTCAATAGTTTAGTTTTAATTTAAGCGATTTTAATTTCTTTTTTTGAATTCGTTGTTAAAGTCCTCTCTGTAAAAGGTACTCAAATCATCGTTTTTTATTTGATTGGCAGACCATATTGAAAAAGTTTTGATTAAATTCTTTTGCAGCTTCAATAACCATCAGATTATTTGAAAAGCACTCACTTGGTTTTCTATACTTTTGAAGTATCCTTCTATTTGTTGTTTCTTTTGTTCTCTTGATGCTTTTAGAGCGCGCTTTTGCTCTTTCTCTAATGAAGTAAATAAACTATCTATCGAGGTTTTACTTAAAATACTGGCTAGTAATATCAGCGGTAATATCGCCATTAGTGACATCATTAATAATAACTTAGTCCTAATCTTCATAACATTCTTCCCTGTCCATGTTTACTTTTAAATTAAATTTACGCCGAAAGTATGGTTCTAAAAGGGGGAATGTCAAAAGTAAAAAAGTGAATGTTTTTTATTAGAATATTGGCTCTTATAACTAAATATGAATTACTAATTTTTAATAAATTTTAGGCAAAAAAAAACCACCTAAAGGTGGTTTTTTCTATTAACTAGAAAGGTTATTTACGCATTTGCAATACTTTAAGTTGTGCGATTGCTTGTGACAATTCTGCCGCAGCTTCTGCATAACTCATATCTGTTGCTGCTGAGCTAGCTAAATGCTCTTCAGCTTTGCGTTTTGCATCAAGGGCTGTTTTCTCATCTAAGTCTTCAGCTCTTGTTGCTACGTCAGCTAGTACAGTCACACTTGAAGGTTGAACTTCAAGTGTACCGCCGGCAATATAAATCACTTCTTCGTGACCATGTTGCTTAACTAGACGTACCATTCCAGGTTTAAGGGCTGTAAGTAATGGAGCATGACCAGGAAGTATCCCTAGCTCACCTTCACTACCTGTTACTTGGATAGTTTCAACTAGACCAGAAAAAATAATATCTTCTGCGCTAACAACGTCCAAATGTACAGTCATAGCCATTACAACCTCCTAATTACATGTTTTTAGCTTTTTCAATCGCTTCTTCGATAGAACCAACCATGTAGAAAGCTTGCTCTGGAAGATCATCAAACTCACCGTTTAAGATGCCGTTGAAGCCAGCAATAGTATCTTTAAGAGATACATATTTACCAGAAGCACCAGTAAATACTTCAGCTACGAAGAAAGGCTGAGAAAGGAATTTCTCAATCTTACGCGCGCGCATTACTGTGTTTTTATCTTCATCAGACAACTCATCCATACCTAAGATAGCGATGATGTCTTTAAGCTCTTTATAACGTTGAAGTACTGTTTGAACGCCACGTGCAGCATCGTAATGCTCTTGACCGATTACTAATGGATCAAGTTGACGTGAAGACGAATCAAGTGGGTCAACCGCTGGGTAAATACCTAGTGATGCGATATCACGAGATAGTACTACTGTTGCATCTAAGTGAGCAAACGTCGTTGCTGGAGATGGATCAGTTAAATCATCCGCAGGTACGTATACCGCTTGGATTGAAGTGATTGAACCAGTTTTAGTAGAAGCGATACGCTCCTGTAAAACACCCATTTCTTCAGCTAGTGTAGGCTGGTAACCTACCGCTGATGGCATACGACCTAGTAGTGCTGATACTTCAGTACCCGCTAGTGTGTAACGGTAAATGTTATCTACGAAGAAAAGAACGTCACGACCTTCGTCACGGAACTTCTCAGCCATAGTAAGACCCGTTAGTGCTACACGTAAACGGTTTCCTGGTGGCTCATTCATTTGACCGTAAACTAGCGATACTTTATCAAGTACGTTAGATTCGTTCATTTCGTGATAGAAATCGTTACCTTCACGAGTACGCTCACCAACACCAGCGAATACAGAGAAACCACTGTGCTCGATAGCGATGTTACGGATAAGTTCCATCATGTTTACAGTTTTACCAACACCGGCACCACCGAACAGACCAACTTTACCACCTTTAGCAAATGGACATACAAGGTCAATTACCTTGATACCAGTTTCTAAAAGTTCAACTGAGCTTGATTGCTCTTCATAGCTTGGAGCAGCGCGGTGTATAGCCATACGCTCTTCTTCGCCGATAGGACCAGCTTCATCAATTGGCTCACCTAGAACGTTCATGATACGACCTAGTGTTGCTTTACCAACTGGAACTTGAATGCCTTTACCTGTATTTTCTACTTCAGTACCACGGCGTAAACCATCTGTAGTACCTAATGCAATTGCACGAACTAAACCGCCACCTAACTGTTGTTGAACTTCTAGAGTCAAACCAACTAAATCGCCGTTGCTAATTCTTAGTGCGTCATAAACTGCTGGTACGTTATCTTGTGAATATTCGATATCCACAACAGCACCAATTATTTGGACGACCTTACCTAAACTCATGTCTATTCCTCTCTTAACTTTGCCTAAGCAGCTTAAACAGCCGCTGAACCGCCTACAATCTCACTGATCTCTTGTGTGATAGCAGCTTGACGAGCTTTGTTATAAATAAGTTGAAGCTCATCGATCAAGTCGCCTGCGTTATCTGTTGCGCCTTTCATGGCGATCATACGCGCGGCTTGCTCTGAAGCTACATTTTCAACCACACCTTGGTAAACCTGAGACTCAATGAAACGCGTTAACAGAGTTTCTAAAGTAGCCTCTGGACTTGGTTCATATAAGTAATCCCAAGCGTAGGCTGATACTTCTTCTTCAGCTTTAGGCAAAGGTAATAACTGATCGATCTTTGGCTCTTGTTTCATAGTATTAACAAACTTGTTATATACCACGAATAAACGGTCTATTTTACCTTCACTGTATGCATCTAGCATAACTTTTACAGGACCTATAATGTCTTGTAGTGTAGGCTTATCTCCAAAACCAGAAGTTTGTGCTTGTACAGTATCTTCAAAGCGATATAAGAAGTTAGTAGCTTTAGTGCCTATGGCAGCAAACTCTACATCTACTTTATCAGCTTTAAATTTTTGAATATCTTGTACTAATGTTTTGAACATATTAGTGTTCAAACCACCACACAGACCACGATCTGTAGAGATAACAATATAACCAACTTTCTTCACATCACGTTCTTCTAAGAACGGGTGATGAAAATCTAGATTAGCTCGAGCAACACGACCGATCACTTTACGTAAATTATCAGCGTATGGACGGCTTAAAGCCATGCGTTCTTGCGCCCTTTTCATTTTGGACGCAGCAACTTTTTCCATTGCGCTAGTGATCTTTTGAGTATTTTTAATACTACCGATCTTGCTTTTTATCTCTTTTCCGCTAGCCATGACTCAATCTCCGAATCAAGGTGACCTAAAAGGCCACCTTATTAAATAACTCATTATTACCAAGTTTGCGTAGCTTTAAACTTCTTAAGAAGTTCTTTAAGCTGTGCTTCGATCTCGGCGTTATAGTTACCTGTTTCGTTAATTTGAGCCACTAACTGTGCGTATTCGCTATTAGCAAATGCGATTAGGCTTGCTTCAAAATCTAAAATCTTTTCGATTTCGATATCTTGTAAGTAACCTTTTTCAGCAGCAAATAGTGATAGAGACATATCAGCAACAGACATTGGAGCATACTGGTTTTGCTTCATAAGCTCTGTAACACGCTCACCATGCTCTAATTGAGCACGAGTTGCATCATCAAGATCAGATGCAAACTGAGAGAATGCCGCTAACTCACGGTACTGAGCTAACGCTAGACGGATACCACCACCTAGTTTCTTAACGATCTTAGTTTGCGCTGCACCACCAACACGAGATACCGAGATACCAGCATTTACAGCTGGACGGATACCTGAGTTAAATAAATCAGTTTCTAAGAAGATCTGACCATCAGTGATAGAGATAACGTTAGTAGGTACGAACGCAGAAACGTCACCACCTTGAGTTTCAATGATAGGCAATGCTGTCAATGAACCTGTTTTACCTTTCACTGCGCCGTTAGTGAATTTTTCAACGTAATCTGCGTTTACACGAGATGCACGTTCAAGAAGACGACTGTGAAGGTAGAAAACGTCACCTGGGTACGCTTCACGACCTGGTGGACGCTTAAGTAGTAATGAGATTTGACGGTAAGCAACTGCTTGCTTAGACAGATCATCATATACGATTAATGCATCTTCACCGCGGTCACGGAAGTATTCACCCATAGTACAACCAGAGAATGGTGCTAGGAACTGAAGCGCAGCTGATTCAGAAGCTGAAGCAACAACAACAATCGTGTTCTCTAGAGCGCCATGCTCTTCTAGCTTGCGTACTACGTTAGCAATTGTAGAAGCCTTTTGGCCTACTGCTACGTATACACATTTAACGCCAGTATTTTTTTGTGCAATGATTGCATCGATTGCTAAAGCAGTTTTACCTGTTTGGCGATCACCGATTACAAGTTCACGTTGACCACGACCTACTGGGATCATCGCATCGATAGATTTGTAACCAGTTTGAACTGGCTCATCTACTGATTGACGTTCGATAACGCCTGGTGCGATTTTCTCAACTGGTTCGAAACCATCGTTGTCTACTGCGCCTTTACCATCGATCGGAGCACCTAGTGTGTTTACAACACGACCAAGTAAACCTGGACCTACAGGTACTTCAAGGATACGGCCAGTAGATAATACTTTTACGCCTTCTTTCAAATCAGCATAAGCGCCCATTACTACGGCGCCTACTGAATTGCGTTCAAGGTTTAGTGCGATAGCGTAACGGCTACCTGGAAGCTCAATCATCTCACCTTGCATACAGTCTGCAAGGCCATGAATACGGATAATACCGTCAGTAACAGATACGATAGTACCTTCGTTACGAGCTTCACTAACAACTTCGAACTTCTCAATACGTTGTTTGATTAGTTCTGAAATTTCAGTGGAATTAAGTTGCATGCTCTTTCTTCCTAATTACGATTGTAGTGTTGTGGCTAAACGGTTTAATTTACCGCGTAGTGAGCCATCAATTACATTATCACCAGCCTTAACAATAAGACCACCAACAAGTGTTTCATCAACACTACAATTCAGCTTAATTTTACGTGAAAAACGTTTTTCTAACGCGCTAACCAATGTTGCTAGTTGAGCTTCTGCAAGCTCAGCTGCAGAAATGATGTCAACATCAATTTCTTTATCATATTCAGCTTTAAATTCAGTGAATAATTCAGCAACTTCTGGTAGCGCAGCTAAACGCCCGTTTTCGGCTAAAACTTTTACTAAGTTTTGCCCGTATTCGTTGATTTGCTCAGCACAAACAGAAATAAAAATATTTGCTTGTTCCTCTGCCGCTTTGTTTGCGATAAAAGAACTAACCTGTTGGTTATTTGCAACTTGCGCAGCAAATACCAACATGTCATTCCAATCAGAAACAGTTTGTTTCTCAACGGCAAATTCAAAAGCTGCTTTAGCGTAAGGACGAGCGATAGTAGTCAATTCAGACATACTCAGACCTCCAATTACAGCTCAGCAACAAGTTTTTCAACAATGTCACTGTGTGCAGCTTCGTTTATTTCGCGCTCAATGATCTTTTCAGCACCGAGTACCGCTAAAGAAGCAACTTGCTTGCGCAGGTCTTCTTTTACACGATTTCTTTCGGCTTCAATTTCTGAATGACCTTGAGCAATAATATTTTCACGTTCTTCATGACCGCGCTGAGTTTCCTCATCAACGATTTGCGTAGCACGTTTTTTAGCTTGCTCGATGATATCTGCAGCTTGAGATTTAGCTTCTTTAAGTTGAGAAGTTGCTTTGTTACGAGCAAGTTCTAAATCTTTTTCAGCTTTATCTGTAGCGGCTAAACCATCTTCAATTTTTTTCTGACGAGCTTCAATTGCACCATTTAGTGGTGGCCACACAAACTTCATGCAGAACCATACAAACACTACGAATGCAATTAATTCACCTAATAGAGTGGCGTTTAAGTTCACGTCCGCTCCTCCTTAAATAGTATGCTGTTCAAAAAATGAAATTAAAGTACGAACAACAATACCATTGCGATACCAACACCGATCATTGCAACAGCATCGATCAGACCAGCAAGAATAAACATTTTAACTTGCAGTGAAGGTGCAAGATCAGGTTGACGAGCACATGCTTCTAGGAATTTACCACCCATGTTACCGAAGCCAATCGCAGTACCGATTGCGCCGAAGCCGATAAGTAAAGCTACAGCGATATACTTAAGACCTAATACTAGTTCCATTTTTTTTCTCCAGAGTTTTAATTGTAAATTAAAGTTAAAGTTAAAGTTAAATTGTAAAACAAAAAATTAGTGGTTATCTGAGCTTGCCATACTTAGGTAAACAATCGTCAACATCATGAATACAAATGCTTGAAGCACGATTACTAAGATGTGGAATATTGCCCAAATAAAGTGCAATGGTAATTGCATTAAGCCAACCGCGCCGATCAAGATGAATATCAACTCACCAGCGTATAAGTTACCGAACAAACGAAGTGCTAACGAGAATGGCTTAGCAACTAAAGCAATTGTTTCAAGTAACAGATTAAAAGGTATCAATAAAACTTGCACCAGCTTATTATCTGAGCTGAAAGGGTGCAAAGTTAATTCAGCGATAAAGCCTTGAATGCCTTTTATTTTGATTGAATAACCAATCATTAATAAGAAAACACCAATAGCTAAAGCAGCTGTTAAGTTGATATCAGTTGTAGGTACAATTTTCATGTAAACATCATGAGAATCCATACCAAATGCGCTAGAACCAATGAAACCGGCTAAAGCAGGTAAAAAGTCTACAGGAATTAAATCCATCAGATTCATTAAGAACACCCAAACAAAAATAGTTAGAGCTAGAGGTGCTATTAATTTACTTTTTCCATGAAAAGTGTCTTTCACGTTTAAGTCAACAAATTCGACGACCATTTCGATAAAGCATTGCCATTTTCCAGGTACACCCAACGTTGCTTTACTAGCAGCGCTTTTAAATACCCATAAAAATAGCAAGCCAAGACCGATTGACCATGCTAAGGTGTCTATGTGCCATGTCCAGAACCCACTGTCACTACATGCTTTATTAAATGCTAAACCGGTATCGGTCGAACACATTTTTGCATTAGTTAAGTGATGCTGAATATGGCCTGATAGAGAAACTTCTTCTGCAGCCATGTTTTATCCCAAAAGTTAATGATTAAAAAAAATCGCTGAAGACCATTGTGAATAATTAACAAGTATAAAACAGCCAAATAATGCCAAAGGCACTATGGTTATAGTTTTAAATATCAATACAAACAACACAATGGTTAACATAAATTTTAAACTGGTGCCTCGTTTAAACGATTTATACACCTGATCCATCTTACTAGCTCCGACAAAACGAAAGGCATATAAGACAAATACAAAATTAGGAAGTACAGCTACCATGCCACCTGCAAATGCAGATAAAGCCGCCGAAGACCCCCAAATTATAGAAATTATTAATGTAGCAAAAACAGCTACTGTAAATTGAAATCCAATAAGCTTTAATCCAGCGAGCTGATAAGGTTTGGATAATTTATTATTCATTTAATTCAAACCTTTGCTTTATTATTAAACATCAATATACAAAAACTGGCGAAATTATACTGATTCCTGCCGATTTTGCAATGGAAGAATGACATAGATAGTGGGGTTTTATCTTAGATTTTATGAGGTGTTATAGATATTTAAACATTATGAATAAAAATAAAATGGAAACTAAATTTAACTTAAAAAAAACATCTCATTTTCTTATCAAACTTTGAAGATAGGCTTAAGTTATTTTTAAGTCTATCTTCAGGCATTTAGAATGAAAATTAATTATTTTGAGTGTTAATTTTTTCTAAAATACCATCAAGCTCAGCTAAGTCAGTATATGAAATAACCAACTTACCTTTTCCTTTTTTATTGTAGCTAATATCTACTTTAGCACCCAAATTTTCAGCTAGTTGCTGCTCAAGCTGTTTAACATCAGGATCTTTTTCAGTAGTTTCTTTCCTAGAAGCGGGGTCTAATACTGATTTAACTAATTTTTCAGTTTCACGAACCGTTAACACTTTAGCTACAACAGTGCGAGCAGTGTCAGATTGTAAACTGCCTTCAAGTGCTAAAAGACAACGGGCATGACCCATTTCCAAGTCACCATGTTCCAACAATTTTTTAACATCTTCATTTAAATTATTCAGACGCATTAAATTTGTAACAGTTGTACGAGATTTACCAACTGCATCGGCAACTTGTTGATGTGTTAATTCAAATTCATTTTGTAACCTATCTAATGCAACGGCTTCTTCCATTGCATTAAGATCTTCACGTTGAATATTTTCAATTAAAGCAATAGCAACAGCAGCTTCATCAGGAACATTTTTAATTAAACAAGGAACCACTTCTAAACTTGCAAGCTGTGCTGCACGCCAACGACGTTCACCAGCAATAATTTCATAGCTGTCAGTAGATAATTCACGTACCACAATTGGCTGGATCACACCTTGTGAGCGAATTGAACACGCTAAATCTTCAAGCGCTTGTTCCGACATATCCTTACGCGGTTGGTATTTACCAGGTTTGATAAACTCAATTGGTAACTTTTTCAATTCGCTTTTTTCTAAATTTTGTGTGATTTCAACCGGATCGATTGATGTCTGTGCTGTTTTAGCTACAGCAGGTTTGCTTGATGTTAATAAGGCATCTAAGCCTCGACCAAGACCACGTTTTTTTGCAGACATTGTGATTTACTACCTTAAAATATTATGCAACTTCGACCTGTTCTTTACGTCTAAGTATTTCACCTGCCAATGCTAAATATGCTTTAGCGCCCGTAGAAGTGCGATCATAATACATAGCGGGCGCACCAAAACTTGGGGCCTCTGCTAATCTTACATTTCTAGGAATGACAGTTCGGTAAACTTTTTCGCCAAAATGTTGTTTTAGTTGTTCAGATACATCATTGGCTAAACGATTTCGTGGATCATACATGGTTCGTAAAATACCTTCAATTTTCAAATCAGGATTAACCAGTTTTGATAATTGGGTGATCGTGTCCATTAATGCAGTTAGTCCCTCTAATGCATAATATTCACACTGCATCGGTACAAGTACTGAATCGGCTGCAGTCATTGCATTGACTGTTAACATATTAAGAGATGGCGGACAGTCTATAAAAATAAATTCATATCGATCTTTTATTAACTCTAATGCATTTCTTAATCTAACTTCGCGGGCAAACAACTCCATCAATTTAACTTCAGCGGCAGTGACATCACCATTAGCTGGAATTAAGTGGTATTCACCAGACGTTTCTTTCTCTACGATTTCATCAAATGGTTTTTCATCAACCAGTAAATCATACACGGTTGAAACATCCGCATACTTATCAACACCACTACCCATAGTGGCATTACCTTGAGGATCTAAATCAATTAATAATACTTTTCGCTTTGTTGCTGCCATCGAAGCAGCTAAATTAACCGCAGTGGTCGTTTTACCAACACCACCTTTTTGGTTAGCAATGACGATAACTTTTGCCACAGTATCCCCTGATTAAGTTTTTATTGTGCTTTATTTAAAATAATTAAATGCCTTTGCGCATCTAATCCAGGAACTTCAAGTATTATATTTTCTTCAAATTTAATATTTTCAGGCAAAGATGCAAGTTCTTCATCAGGATATTGACCTTTAAGGGCAATAAATTTACCTGAATCGTCAATTAAGTGTTCACACCATTGAACCATATCTTGTATTGAAGCAAAAGCACGACTTAAAACGCCGTCTAATTTTACCGGAGCTTGATATTCTTCAACCCTTGATTGTACAGGCGTCACATTAGATAAACCAAGTTCGTGTTTTACTTGAGTTAAGAATCTAACACGTTTACCTAAACTGTCTAACAAAATAAATTGTGTATCTGGTAATGCGATTGCTAAAACAATTCCCGGGAGTCCAGGTCCAGTTCCAACATCAATATAATTTTTACCATTAATATGAGGTGCAACAACTAGCGCATCTAAAATATGTTTCACCATCATCTGAGAAGGCTCTCTCACTGAAGTTAAGTTATAAGCTTTATTCCACTTATCTAACAGTTCAACATATTTTACTAATTTTAATTTTTGCTCATCAGTTAATTCAATAGATGTTTGCGCGAGTAATTTATTTAATTGTTCTAATAACACACGATACCTTTAATTGCATATTTTGTATTCAATACTGATATTACTATCAAATAATGAATTTTAAGTTACGTTTTATATATAACATAAAAAATATCCCTAATGAGTGCCATTAGGGATAACAAATTTTACTAAGCCATTTTTTTAATCAGGCCCTGTTTTTTCAAGTATACCAGTAATAGTGATATAGCAGCAGGTGTGATACCAGAAATTCGCGATGCTTGGCCAATTGTTTGTGGTCTTGCATCAGTTAATTTAGAAACAACTTCATTAGATAAACCTGAAACAATTGAATAATCATAATCAGCAGGTAATAAAGTTTCTTCGTGACGAAGTTGTTTATTTATCTCTTCTTGCTGACGAGCGATATATCCCGCGTATTTTATTTGGATTTCAACTTGTTCTAATGCTTGCTGGTTTTCAACTTCAGATCCTAAATCTGGGATCTGAGTTAAAGTTTTATAATTAACTTCAGGACGGCGGATCAGATCTTCTAAACTCGCTTCTCTTGATAAAGATGATTTAAGTAGATCATTTACAGCATCAATTTGTTCATGCTCTTTATGGATCCAAGTATTTTTTAGTCTTTGGCTTTCCACTTCAATCGCTTGCATCTTTTCATTGAATGCCTGCCAGCGAGCATCATCAACTAAACCTAGTTCGCGACCTTTTTCAGTTAGTCGAATATCAGCATTATCTTCTCTTAATAATAAACGGTATTCAGCACGACTAGTAAACATACGATATGGTTCTTTTGTACCCATAGTAGCTAGGTCATCTATTAATACACCCATATATGCTTCATCGCGACGCGGTGTCCAAGATTCTTTACCTTGCTCTTTCAACGCAGCATTTAATCCAGCGATTAAACCTTGCGCACCCGCTTCTTCATAACCAGTAGTACCGTTTATTTGGCCTGCAAAGAATAAACCTTCAATAAATTTAGTCTCTAAAGATTTCTTTAAATCTCTTGGATCAAAGAAATCATATTCGATTGCATAACCAGGTCGACATATATGTGCATTTTCGAAACCTTTCATTGATCTAACAATTTGAACTTGGACGTCAAATGGTAAGCTTGTTGAGATCCCATTAGGGTAAAGTTCGTTTGATGTTAAACCTTCAGGCTCAACAAAGATCTGATGTTGATCTTTATCTGCAAAACGCATCACTTTATCTTCAATCGAAGGACAGTAACGTGGGCCAACACCTTCAATCACGCCTGCATACATAGGTGAGCGATCTAAGTTATCGCGGATCACATCATGTGTTTTTTCATTTGTATAAGTGATATAACACGGAATCTGTCTAGGATGGTCTGATTGTTTACCCATAAATGAAAACACTGGAGTCGGTGTATCACCAGGTTGTTCTTGCATAACAGAGAAATCAACAGTACGTGCATCTATACGAGGTGGTGTACCTGTTTTTAAACGATCAACTCGAAATGGTAATTCACGTAAACGATTAGCAAGTGCTATTGAAGGCGGATCACCCGCACGACCACCACTAAAGTTTTCAAGACCAATATGTAGACGGCCACCAAGGAAAGTACCTACTGTTAAAACAACTGATCCAGCTGAGAATCTTAAGCCCATCTGTGTAACAACACCTGTTACGCGATCGTTTTCAACAACAAGGTCATCACATGATTGTTGGAATATTTTTAAATTTTCTTGGCTTTCTAAAATATCTTGGATTGCAGCTTTATAAAGAGCGCGATCAGCTTGAGCTCTTGTCGCTCTAACTGCTGGGCCTTTAGATGAGTTAAGCGTTCTAAATTGAATACCTGCTTTGTCAATCGCTTTCGCCATTGCTCCGCCTAAAGCATCAATCTCTTTTACCAAATGTCCTTTACCAATACCACCTATAGCGGGATTACATGACATCTGACCTAAGGTATCTATATTTTGAGTTAACAGTAATGTGTTCATACCCATTCTTGCAGATGCTAGTGCAGCTTCTGTACCTGCATGTCCACCACCTACAACAATTACATCAAAATGTTCATGAAAAATCATCTAACGATCCTACTCCAATAAGCCATCAATTTTCAAAAGGGAGCGTATTCTACCTAGAATTTTAAAGAAGTGAAATGGTTATTTTTTATTCAGGATCCTTTTAAAGATCTTATATAAATAAAGGATCTTTTAAAGAGATCTTTATTAGATCTTACTACTATAGAGCCAATTTTCTGTATATAAGTCACTTTTCTTTTATTAGTTCAGTTACTTGGAGCAGATCTTATTTGTTAGTATGATCGGATCTTCCTATGTAAAAGCTCTGATCAAAAGGCTTGTTTATCCACAGAGATGATTGTCTTTAATTTTATCCAGTGGATAATACCCCCTATATACGCATGTTGATCAAAGGTTATCAACAGTACGATCTAAAACAGTGATATATTGTGTATAACCTATTGATATGAGATCTTATTGCTCATTTATAGAAATTGCGTTTAACCAACTAGGCAACCATGCGATCGCAATGTCTTCTGGTAAATTTTCATCCATAGCATCGATCTCTAAAACCTGGCTGATTTGTTTTGCATTTTTGGTTTTCAATAGAGAATCTACATCATTTGCTGCTTTATTGTAGTTATCATAGCTTGTATCGCCTAAGCCAATTACGCTATAGCTTAAGTCATCTAAGTTGTTTTTTTCGTTTAAAGAAGTTATAAACTCTTGTAAATTATCAGGAAACTCTCCAGCACCATGAGTTGATGTGCAAAGTAACCATATTACATTGCTTGAAGGAATGTGTTCTAAGTTGGGTTGTTCGTGAACTTGGCATGTATAACCTTTATTAACTAATACTTCACTTAGTTGATCAGCTACATATTCAGATGATCCCATCTGACTGCCTACTATGATGTGAATTTCTTTATTTATCATCATCTGTTTACCATTCGATTTTACTGTCTTTATATGATCATAATTTATTTTTAATTAATCTGATAGATCGACTGTGTATATAATTTTATTCGTTTTGGTTGTTTTTTGACACATTTAAGATTTTAGTTCGTTAAGATTCTGTTTTAAAAGGATATATTTTTAATTTTAAGTTGTTCATTATGAGATCATCTTGTTGATAAACTTGGGGAAACTCGTTATTAATTTGTCATTAAAGTGATCTTTTTTATACATATGGAGTTATTTTATATTAAAACTTATCCGAACAACCGATCTAAGAGATTTTTTTGCATTCGATCTATGTGAATTTGCAACGCTGATCTCTTTTGTGGATAGATCTACTATAAAATTTTGATGGATCGCTTTTTAAGATCTAGTTTTTAGATCTTAAAAATATTTTATTAGATCTAATTGATATAAAAAAAATTGAAAAAAATCCAATTTATGATCTATTCATAGGTAAAAAATAGATTTATTTCATTATTGAACCAAGAATTAACTAGTTTATAGATCAATTAGATTACATAATGACAAAATGTAATGTTTATTATGGTGTTTTGTATGAGTGTTATTTTTCATCAAATCAAGGAAGGGGAGTTTATACGCTTGGTTGAGGCGGGTGGGATCAATGAAGTTTTTGCTCAAGAGTCTCACCAGCAGCCCGATAAGTATCATCTATTAGGGATCAATAAGCAATCAAAAATTGGCTATGCAGTACGTCATGGGCGTATAAATGAGATGAGAACTTGGCGATTAGATCGGCTTGTTTTACTTATAAAGCGCCTTGAAATACGTGGCTTTAATGTTATTAATCACTTATAGATCTTCTAATAATTTGCAAATTTAGGCCCTAATCAACTTATAGAGATTCAATTTTATCTTCAGATTAGTATTTAATTTATATGTTATTAGGGGAGTTTATTGTTGATTTGGTTATTGATGATCGTGAATTGATATATGAAATGGAGCTATTACGCTTTATTATTTGATTAATAAAGCGTAGCTATTACCAGTAAATTTGCAGAATTAACTTTATTTACCAATACAAAATGAGCTAAATATCTGACCGAGTAAATCATCAGATGTAAATTCACCTGTAATTTCGTTTAAATATTGTTGTGTTAATCTCAGTTCTTCAGCTAATAACTCTCCAGCAATGTGTAATTCTAATTGAGTTTGGCCTATTTCTAGATGTTCAGCTGCATGATTTAAAGCTTCTAAATGACGTCTGCGAGCCATAAATCCACCTTCGATGGCGCCTTTATATCCCATTATTTGTTTTAAATGATCTTTTACTAAATCAATACCAGCATTATTTTTAGCACTTAAATTGATAACAGTTTGGTTATTAACTTCTTGTGAACCAACTTGCTCTTTTGATAAATCTACCTTATTTCGGATCACTGTAATTTCCATTTTTTCAGGTAATTTATCAATAAACTCTGGCCAAATTTGATGGGGATCAGTTTCATCTGTATCTGTCGCATCAAGCATAAATAAAACACGATCAGCTTGTTTTATTTCATCCCATGCGCGCTCAATACCTATTTGCTCAACTATATCTGGGCTCTCTCTTAAACCTGCGGTATCAATTATATGCAATGGCATACCATCTATATGTATATGCTCTCTAAGCACATCACGCGTGGTACCTGCAATATCTGTTACGATTGCTGCGTCTCTACCTGCTAGAGCATTTAATAAGCTTGATTTACCTGCATTTGGTCTACCAGCTATTACTACGCGCATACCTTCGCGCATAATAGAACCTTGTTTCGCTTGCGAGGTGACTTCATTTAATTGTGTAATAATCGCATTTAAATCACCAGAGACTTTACCATCAGATAAAAAATCAATTTCTTCTTCAGGGAAATCTATCGCAGCTTCAACATACATTCTCAGATGTATAACTTGCTCTACAAGTTTATTGATATGCTTTGAAAACTGGCCTTGTAAGGAGTGTAGGGCGCTTTGTGCTGCTTGCTCTGAATTTGCATTAATTAAGTCAGCAATAGCTTCAGCTTGCGTTAAATCCATTTTATCATTTAAGAATGCACGTTCTGAAAATTCACCTGGTTTAGCAATACGTACTTTATTTATTTGGCAAATCTCTTTGAGTATCATATCGAGCAATACAGGGCCGCCATGACCTTGTAGTTCTAGTACATCTTCACCCGTAAATGAATTGGGACCTTCAAAGAACAGTGCAATGCCTTGGTCTAGCTCATCACCTTTTAGATTTTTAAAAGGTAAATATTCAGCAAAACGTGTTTTTGGGCACTTACCTAATACTTTATTTGCTACTTCACGGGCGAGTGAGCCTGATACGCGAATAATACCAACACCGCCACGGCCTGGGGCTGTTGCTTGAGCTGCGATTGTTTCTTGATTTTCCATTATTTGATATGAATTCTATTGATTAGGTAAGAATAGGCTAATTGTATAACAGATATATCTGCGACGCATATCTATTAGCCCAACTTCATTGGTTAAAATAAAAGCGTATTAATAAATGATATATTTATGAAAGAGATTTGAGTATTCAAAGAGGTTTAAATTGTTGTATAAAATTGACAATAGATGTGATTCAAATAATTATTTAGGCATAAAAAAAGCGACCTAAGTCGCCTTTTTACATGTAAAAGCTAATTTAGCTTTTAACTTTAATGCCTTTCTTTTCCATGCCTTTATAAATAATCAGCATTTGAATAATCGAAATAACATTTGATACTAACCAGTAAAGTACTAAACCTGATGGGAACCATAGAAAGAATACTGAGAAGATAACAGGCATCCACATCATCATCTTTTGCTGCATTGGATCTGTTGCAGTCATAGGTTGTAGTTTTTGAGTTACAAACATACTTACACCAAATAATATTGGCAAAATAAAGTATGGGTCCATTGCTGATAAATCAGTTAGCCATAAACCAAATTCAGCATGACGTAGTTCTACAGATTCTAAGAAAACATAAAATAATGCTAAGAAAATTGGCATTTGTAGTAAAAGAGGGAAACAACCACCTGCTGGGTTAACTTTCTCTTTTTTGTACATTTCCATCATAGCTTGGCCAAACTTTTGTTTATCTTCGCCGTATTTCTCTTTCATAGCTGCAATCTTAGGTTGAAGATTACGCATTTTAGCCATTGAAGTATATTGCGCTTTTGTAAGAGGGTATAGCAATGTTTTAACTATGATTGTAATAGCGATAATTGCAAAACCCCAGTTACCTAATATGCTAAATAACCATTTTAACAATGTGAATAAAGGCTGAGAAATAAAGAATAATATACCGTAATCAACTGTTAGATCTAAGTCTTCATGCAAAGCTTCTAACGCTTCAGAATCTTTAGGCCCCATATAAAAAGTTGATGTAATAGCATGGTTGGTATTTGCAGGTACATTTACTTGCGGGCCTTTAATACCCATAATTGCCGCATTACCAGAAAGCATACGCGTATATATATTATTTTGCTCGTCTTGGTTTGGTACCCAAGCACTTACAAAGTAATGTTGGATAAATGAAATATAACCACCCGTTTCATTTATATTGATATTTTTTTCTTCAATATCTGAAAAGTCATATTTGTTATATTTATCTTCAGCTGTTCCGTATGCAAAACCTAAGTAAGTTTGATCTGTTAAACTGCCTTTTTCTGCAACAGTATGCTTAACTTGTGTATATAGCTGTACAGATACATTCTCGCTCGTATTGTTATTTACTACATATTCTAAACCAACATCATATTGGCCTTTTTTGAATATATAAGTCTTAACAAATTGCACACCATTTTTATCAGTGAAAGAAAGTGGGACTCTTAGTTCATCACCATTTAATACATAAGCAGTTTGCTCACTTGCATAAACTGGACGTCCTTTAGGATTTGCATCTGGACCGCTTTTACCTATTAAACCACTTTGAGAGAAATACTGACCGTCGATTTCGCCTAATAATTTATAAGCTGTATCGCCATGTTGCACAGTAGGATAAGCCAAAAGGTTCGCTTCAATAATATCACCACCTTTTGAATCTATTTTCACTGTAAAAACATCAGTTTCAATAGAGATCACAGAGCGGCTTACTTGTGCGATTTGGCTTGGTATGGAATCGTCAGATGATGAAGGTACAAAATTACCATCATTACTTTGATTTGTTCCATTCGATTGGTTATTTACTTGATTTTTATTGGCACTTTGCTCGATTTGTTGACTTGGATTGTAATCATTATTCCATTCTTGAAATAATAAAAATGATACAAGTATCAAACCGATAAATAAAAACGTGCGTTGAGATTCCATAACAGCTCTTATTTCTCGTCTTTTAGATTAATGGGATTGCCAGGCACAGGATCATCTCCGCCTGAATGTAAGGGATGACATTTTATTATGCGTTTTAGCGTAAGCCAACTTCCTTTAACTGAACCATGTAATTCAATTGCATTAATTGCATAACTGGAGCAAGTTGGATTAAAGCGACAATTAGATCCTAAAAATGGACTTATAAATTTTTGATAACCTTTAATAAGTAGCATTAATATTTTTTTAGGTAATAGCAAAATTATATTCATAACTTATTGTTAATTATATAAATTTATATTACAGATAGTATAATGTTTGTTCACTAAAATTTATTCACTAAATGGCATGGATAAAAGGTAGGCTAAAGATACCCTAAAACGGCTTTTAATACCAATTCTATCTAGTTAGAGCAGTGTTATTTCGTTTTAGATTTAGGTTTTTTTTGATTTCGAGGACGTTTCTTAAAAGGTGCTGGTTTTGGTGCGCCAGGTTTACATCTTTCGTTAAGTTTTAGCCACATTTTATTTAATTGTTTGGTTAGTTCTTCGTTGTCTTGTAATTCACAACCATTTTTAACCATTAATACAATATCAATGTTATCTAGTTTATGTTGGCTAAGTCGAAAGCTTTCACGTGCAAGGCGTTTTATACGATTTCTATCACAGGCTTTTTTTACGCGTTTTTTGGCTACAGTTAAGCCTAAGCGAGGAGTAGATACATCATTAGGTTTTGCTAACAGTGTGAAACAGTTAGTTGCAGCCCGAACAGGCTCATTGAAGATTCTTGAATAATGCGAGGGAGTTAACAGACGTAACTCCCTACCAAAGCCAAAGCTTTCCACCATATTAAGCAGAAAGTACTTTACGGCCTTTCGCACGACGGCGATTAATTAGCTTACGGCCATTTGTAGTTGCCATGCGAGCACGGAATCCGTGGCTACGTTTACGTTTTAGTACACTTGGTTGAAAAGTTCTTTTCATTTTATTACTTCCGATCGGTTTAAGTTAAAAACATCCTATGCAGGTCGCGATCCTGGCACAGGTGCCATTGCGAGCGCGAGATGTTATAGAGGGTCGCACTCAAAGTCAATATAAAAGCGCTATTTAAGCCGCCAATTTGTAATTTATCTTTATATTGCATATTAATTGAATGATAAAGGTCAAATTTTTAATTTTACTATCTATATAAGGTAGGTATTAAATCGCTTGGTGCATACCTTTATATGGTACTTATTATATGTATAAAAAATTAAAGATCATTGCGAGATCTTTTTGTGTGATCTGGCTTGGTATTTTCAATTTGTAAAATTTTAAAGATCAGGATCTGGATTTTTTATCGTTTCCAAATGAAGTGATCTTTACTACATATAGCAGTTTAAAAATAGTTTTCCACAGTTGTTATTTATAGTTTGCTTATAAGCTTTGGAAAAAGTGATTAGATCGGTTGATGATCAAAAGAACATAATAAAAATTATAAAAATATACACAACATATTATAAAAAATATAAATAATAAAAACATATAGTTAGGTGTTATTGTGGTGGTTTTTTTAAAATATTTATAAATCATTCTTGAACTTGTGGATAAGTCGATTCATAATGGCGTGTTTTTATATATTTATCATAATATTTCCTCTTTTATGATGACCGGGAATGTTTTCCGCCTTTAGGAGTTAGCCGTGTATCTGTCTGTTTGGCAAAGTTGTTTATATGTGCTTCAAGATGAGTTACCTTCACAGCAATTTAGTATGTGGGTACGTCCATTACAAGCCGAGAGTACAGAAGATACTTTAACTATTTTTGCACCTAATCGTTTTGTTTTGGATTGGGTTCGTGATAAATACTTAAATAGGATCAATGAATTATTAATAGAGATTTGTGGCGATGAGGCACCTAAATTACATTTTGGTGTTGGCAGTGGCACTAAGCCTGCTGTGCCAAGTCCTGCTCAAGAAGGGCAAACAGCGGTAGAAGCAAAAGAACCTGCTGCTAGTAAATCTCGTAAAGTAGAAAAGAAACCTGAAGTTGTTGAACCGGCACCTAAATCGTTTCCAAAAGCGAATATAAAAGATACCTATACCTTTGATAGCTTTGTTGAAGGTAAATCAAATCAATTGGCAAAAGCGGCTGCAGTTCAGGTAGCAGATAATCCTGGCACGGCTTTTAACCCTGTATTTATATATGGTGGCACAGGTCTAGGTAAAACGCATTTATTGCATGCTGTAGGTAATGGCATCGTTGCTAATAAGCCTGATGCTAAAATTGTTTATATGCACTCTGAGCGCTTTGTTCAAGATATGGTGCGTGCATTACAAAACAATGCAATTGAAGAGTTTAAGCGTTACTACCGTAGCGTAGATGCATTATTAATAGATGATATTCAATTCTTTGCTAATAAAGAACGTTCTCAGGAAGAGTTCTTTCATACTTTTAATGCGTTATTAGAAGGTAATCAACAAATTATATTGACATCTGATCGCTATCCTAAAGAAATTGATGGCGTTGAAGACAGGTTAAAATCTCGTTTTGGGTGGGGTTTAACAATTGCGATTGAGCCACCTGAGCTAGAAACGCGTGTTGCTATTTTAATGAAAAAAGCACAGCAAAGTCAGATTAAATTACCTGAAGAAGTCGCATTTTTTATTGCTAAAAGATTAAGATCTAATGTGCGAGAGCTTGAAGGTGCATTGAATAGGGTAATTGCAAATGCTAATTTTACTGGTCGCCCAATTACAATCGACTTTGTTAAAGAAGCATTGAGAGATTTATTAGCACTGCAAGATAAATTAGTAACAATAGATAATATCCAGCGTACAGTTGCTGAATACTATCGTATACGTGTATCTGATTTATTATCAAAGAGACGTACGCGTTCAATCGCAAGACCACGACAAGTGGCAATGGCACTATCTAAAGAGTTAACTAATCATAGCTTACCTGAGATTGGGGATGCTTTTGGTGGTAGAGATCATACAACTGTATTACATGCATGTCGTAAAATAAAATCTCTTAGAGAAGAAAGCCATGAAATAAAAGAAGATTACCAAAACTTGATCAGAACACTTTCATCGTAGGGTTAGATTTAAAATGCAAATAACAATTTCAAGAGATCAATTTCTTAAACCTTTGGTGCAAGTATCTGGTGCAATAGAGCGCAAACATACATTGCCAATATTATCTAATGTTTTGCTAGAAGTTCAAGATGGCAAACTATCTATGACTGGTACTGATTTAGAAATAGAATTAGTTGCCAGTGTGATGTTAGATCAAACTGTTGAAGATAATAAACTGACTTTGCCTGCAAAAAAACTTTTAGATATTTGTAAGAGTTTACCTGACGGTTCTGACATTTCTTTATCTCTAAAAGAAAGTCAAATCATTCTTAAATCTGGAAAAAGCCGTTTTTCATTAGCATTTTTATCAGCGGATGATTTTCCTAATTTAGAAGAGTGGGATGGTGAAGTTGAATTTCAATTAACACGTCTAGAGCTTAGAAAGCTACTGGAAAGTACGCACTTTTCTATGGCTAACCAAGATGTGAGGTATTATTTAAATGGTATGTCTTTTGAAGTTGATAATACTGAAATAAAAACCGTAGCAACAGACGGTCACAGATTGGCGTTAGCACAAAAAACTTTATCACAATCTTTAAATACGCAAAGACAATTAATCATCCCAAGAAAAGGGGTGCAAGAAATTATGCGTTTAATGAATAGTGATGATGCATTAGTAACGATTCAATTTGGTGCAAATCATGTTCGTATTTTAGATCAAGAATTTGTATTTACCAGTAAGTTAGTTGATGGCCGCTTTCCTGATTATCGTCGTGTTATCCCCAGAGGCGGAGACAAAATAGTAACAGCTAATAGAGAGTGGTTACGCTCGGCATTTGCGCGCGTGTCTATTTTATCTAATGAGAAGTTTAGAGGGGTAAGACTAAACTTTTCAGCTGGCCAATTAAAAATAAGCGCTAATAACCCAGAGCAAGAGCAAGCGGAAGAAGTTGTTGAAGTGTCTTATGATGGTCCAGATTTAGAAATTGGTTTTAATGTATCGTATGTTTTAGATGTTTTAAATACACTTAAAACTGACGATGTGAGTTTTACATTATTGGATTCAAATAGTAGTGCATTAGTTGAAGGTTGTGGTGATTCTGAAGCGATGTACGTTGTTATGCCAATGCGATTGTAATAATAGATAATGAATCAATTTGGAATTAATTATTACGCTATTTATAAGTTAATATGTCGCTAGAGCTATTAACAGTTAAAAATTTTAGAAATATTGAAGATTTATCTCTTTCACCTGTGGACGGGGTAAATCTAATTTATGGTGCCAATGGTAGCGGTAAAACCAGTTTACTAGAATCAATTTATTATTTGTCTCATGGTAAATCTTTTCGTACAGCTAAACACAAAAACATCATTAAAAAACAGCAAAATGAATTTGTTATTCATGGCAAGAAATCTGTAAATAACTTATCTATTCCTGTTGGTCTGAGTAAAAGTCAGGCTGGTGAAACAAACCTTAAGATACAAGGGAAGTCTTCTCGAAAAGTATCTGAACTAGCACAACTGATACCAGTCCAAGTTATCACTCCTGAAAGTTATTCTATATTTTTTGGTGGCCCAAAAGAACGTCGAAAATTCTTAGATTTTGGATTGTTTCACGTGGAACATCAGTTTTTTTCTTTATGGCAATCCTTTAATAAAATACTGAAACAAAGAAATGCATTATTAAAGCAAAAACCTAAAAACTATTTTGATGAAATTAGGTTTTGGGATAAAGAATTTGTTAGACTGTCAGTCAGCATAAATAATCTACGTTTATCGTATATAAATAGGTTTAAGACGCAGTTTTTTGATAAAATATGTGTTGATTTAGATTTAGTGGAAAACATCAGCTTAGACTTTAATCCAGGCTGGAAATCGACTAATGAATTAACTGATATTTTATCTGAAAATTTTGAAAGAGATTTAAAACAAGGTTTTACTAGTAGAGGACCGCATAAAGCTGATTTTAGCTTCTCTGTGGATGGTACTAGTGTCGAGAACTATTTTTCTCGCGGACAATTAAAGCTTTTGTTGTATGCATTAAAAGTAACACAGAATAGCCTTATAGAGACTGAAACAAATAAACAGTCAATATTACTTATAGATGATTTACCTTCAGAGCTAGGCGAAGATACGCGAGGAAAGGTGGGCAAACTACTTGCTCAATGCGATTCTCAAATATTTATAACGGCTATTGAATCTGACAGTATTTCAGCTGTGGTGGAACCAATGAAGCGAAAACTAGAAATGTTCCACGTGAAACATGGCAAACTAATAACAAATTGAGTGGAATTAAAGCATGTCTGAAAATTATGACTCGTCGAGTATAAAAGTACTAAAAGGATTGGATGCTGTAAGAAAGCGTCCTGGAATGTACATTGGTGATACAGATGATGGTTCTGGCCTACACCATATGGTATTTGAGGTTGTTGATAACTCTATTGATGAAGCCTTAGCTGGTCACTGTGATGATATTTTTGTAAAAATACACCCTGATAACTCTGTATCAGTAAGTGATAATGGTCGTGGTATTCCAACAGAAATACATGAAGATGAAGGTGTTTCTGCAATCGAAGTTATCATGACTGTATTACATGCAGGTGGTAAGTTTGATGATAACTCTTATAAAGTATCTGGTGGTTTGCACGGTGTAGGTGTTTCAGTAGTAAATGCTTTATCTACTAAATTAAAAGTGACAGTTCATCGTGGTGGTCATATTCATGAGCAAACATATACTCATGGCGTGCCGGATGCTTCATTAGCAATTGTTGGTGATACAGAAAAAACAGGAACTGAATTACGTTTTTGGCCAAGTGAAGAAACGTTTACAAATATTAATTTCCACTTTGATATTTTAGCTAAACGTCTTCGTGAATTATCATTCCTGAATTCAGGTGTGAGCATTATCTTAATTGATGAACGTGTTGAAGATAAGCGTGAACACTTTAAATATGAAGGTGGTATTCAATCATTTGTAGAATATTTAAATACTAATAAAACACCTGTACATAAAGAAGTTTTTCACTTTACAACACACCGTGAAGAAGATGGTATTTCTGTTGAAGTTGCTATGCAATGGAATGATGGTTTCCAAGAGAACATATACTGTTTTACAAATAATATTCCACAACGAGATGGTGGAACTCATTTAGCTGGTTTCCGTGGTGCTTTAACACGTACATTAAATAACTACATGGAAAAAGAAGGTTTTAATAAAAAAGCTAAAACCACCAGCAATGCAACAGGTGATGATGCTCGTGAAGGTTTAACAGCTGTTATATCAGTTAAAGTGCCAGACCCTAAGTTTTCTTCACAAACAAAAGACAAACTGGTTTCATCAGAAGTTAAATCTGCAGTAGAGCAAGCTATGGGTGAAAAACTAGCTGAATATTTATTAGAGCACCCAAATGAAGCAAAAACAGTTGTAATGAAAATTATTGATGCTGCTCGTGCTCGTGAAGCAGCTCGTAAAGCACGTGAAATGACGCGTCGTAAAGGTGCTATGGATTTAGCTGGTTTACCAGGTAAACTTGCTGATTGTCAGGAAAAAGATCCTGCATTATCTGAACTATATATAGTGGAAGGAGACTCTGCTGGCGGTTCAGCTAAGCAGGGTAGAAATCGTAAAAACCAAGCTATTTTACCATTGAAAGGTAAAATACTGAATGTTGAAAAAGCCCGTTTTGATAAAATGTTATCTTCACAAGAGGTGGCAACATTAATCACTGCATTAGGTTGTGGTATTGGTCGTGATGAGTATGACCCAGAAAACTTACGTTATCATCAAATCATCATCATGACAGATGCCGATGTCGATGGTTCTCATATTCGTACATTACTGTTAACTTTTTTCTATCGTCAAATGCCAGAAATTGTTGAGCGTGGTTATATTTATATTGCTCAACCGCCTTTATATAAAGTTAAAAAAGGCAAACAAGAAAGATATATTAAAGATGATCCTGCATTAACTGAGTACTTAACTACGTTAGCGTTAGATGGATCTTCTTTATATGTAAACGATAGTGCGCCAGCTATTAATGGCGTTGGCTTGGAAAACTTAGTTAAAGACTTCCAAAATACTTCAACTGTTATTGAACGTTTATCTCGTAAATATCCATTAACTGTAATGGAAAGGTTAGTATATCAATCTGAAATTACTGCGGATGATTTAAAAGATTCAACTATAGTTACTAAATGGATTGAGTCATTTGTTACAGATTTAATTGAAAATGATACTGATGCTACAATATTTACTGCAAATACTATTGAAGATGAAGAGCGTCATTTAACTTTACCTGTTGTCACTATTCGTCAACATGGTATCGATAAAGATTATGTATTTAACTATGACTTCATCACATCAGCTGATTTCGACAAAATTAAAGTTACAGGCGAGAATATTGCTAACTTAATTGAAGAAGGTGGTTATATCCAACGTGGTGAGAAAACAAAAGAAGTCACTACTTTTGTTGAATCACTAGACTGGTTAATGGCTGAATCTAAACGTGGTTTATATATACAGCGTTATAAAGGATTAGGTGAAATGAACCCTAGTCAATTATGGGAAACTACAATGGATCCTGAGTCTCGTCGTATGTTACAAGTAACTATTGAAGATGCGATTGCAGCAGATCAGTTGTTCTCTACATTAATGGGTGATCATGTTGAACCAAGACGTGAGTTCATTGAGAAGAATGCACTACGCGTTGTTAATTTAGACGTATAATCCTGATATATCATTTTGCCACTAGTGGCATAATATGAATTATAAAAAAGAGACTAAACAGTCTCTTTTTTTATGCCTTAAATATAATAAATTAATTCATAGGACTTGCACCAAAATGATTGAGTTGAGTCAGTCATAAAAAACAAATTAAATATTATCATAAGCATCAATATAAATTGGTATGAGTGGCTTTAATAAAGGTGCGTAGCAGATTTAATACGGGTATACTTGTAGGAATTATCGACATATGACCGCTAAAAGAAACGAATAAATCCACTATGCAAAATACAAAACATGATACTAAAACCTTTCAAGGTTTAATCCTGGCTTTACAGGAATATTGGGCACAACAAGGTTGTGTAATCGCTCAACCATTAGATATGCAAGTTGGTGCTGGAACATTTCATCCATTCACATTCTTGAAATCAATTGGCCCAGAGCCAATGGCAAGTGCATATGTTCAACCATGTCGCAGACCCACTGATGGTCGATATGGTGATAATCCAAATAGATTACAACATTATTACCAATTTCAGGTAGTGATAAAACCATCACCTGAAAACATCCAGCAATTATATTTAGACTCATTAGCTGTAATCGGTATTGATACATTAACTGATGAAGTGCGTTTTGTTGAAGACAACTGGGAATCACCAACATTAGGTGCTTGGGGCCTTGGTTGGGAGTTGTGGTTAAATGGTATGGAAATATCACAATTTACTTACTTCCAACAAGTAGGTGGTTTAGAGTGTACACCAGTAACCGGTGAAATCACTTATGGATTAGAGCGTCTAGCTATGTATATTCAAGGCGTAGATAGTATTTATGATCTGATCTGGACTGATGGTCCATTAGGCACAGTGACATACGGTGATATCTTTCATCAAAATGAAGTGGAGCAATCAACTTACAATTTTGAGCATGCTGATGTACCAGCTTTATTTGCTGAATTTGATCATTGTGAAGCAGAAAGCCAAAAACTAATTGAAGCAAATTTACCATTACCAGCCTACGAGCAAGTGATGAAAGCATCTCATGCATTTAACTTGTTAGACGCTCGTCATGCTATCTCTGTAACTGAACGTCAGCGTTATATCTTACGTGTAAGAGCATTATCTAAAGCCTGTGCAGAAAGCTATTATGCTGCACGAGAAGCGTTAGGCTTCCCACTTTGTAAAGATAAGACAAATACTAAGAAAGGAGCGTAATGATATGACAACTGAAAATTTATTAATTGAAATTGGTACTGAAGAGTTACCACCAAAATCATTACGTACATTAGCAGAAGCTTTTGCTACTAATATCAAAGCTGAACTAACAGCGTTAGAGTTAGATAATACAGCTATTACTTGGTATGCATCACCACGACGTTTAGGCATTAAAATTGTTGATTTAGTTGCAACACAAGCAGACAAAATTGTTGAAAAACGTGGACCAGCAGTTAAAGCTGCATTTGATGCCGATGGTAATCCGACTAAAGCGGCTCAAGGTTGGGCACGTGGTTGTGGTATTGATGTTGCCGATGCCGAACGTTATGAAACAGAAAAAGGTGCTTGGTTATTACATAAAGCTAAAGTAACGGGTAAAGCAGTAGATGCGCTATTACCAGATGCTATCAGCAAAGCATTAGCTAAATTACCTATTTCAAAACCTATGCGTTGGGGCGCTTCTAATATTCAATTTATACGCCCAGTTCATACAGTTACTGTCATGTTTGGTGATAAGTTAATTCAAGGTAATATTCTTGGTAAAGATATCAACAATGAATTACAGGGTCACAGATTCCATCACCCTGAACGCATTGCAATTAATCATGCTGATGATGCACAAGACGCACTAAAATCTGCATATGTAATTGCCGATTTTGAAGCGCGTAAAGCGCTTATACGTAAACAAATAGAAACTGTTGCTGCAGAAAATAACGCTGTTGTGGCTATGGATGAGGATTTACTTGAAGAAGTAACTGCATTGGTTGAGTGGCCTGTTACTTTAGTTGCGACATTTGAAGAATCATTCTTACAAGTGCCAGCTGAAGCATTGATCTACACAATGAAAGACGATCAAAAATATTTTCCATTATTAGATCAAGATGGTAAATTACTTAATAAGTTCTTATTTGTTTCTAACATTGAAAGTAAGAACCCAGAGCAAGTTATCAAAGGTAATGAAAAAGTTGTTCGTCCTCGCTTAGCTGATGCACAGTTCTTTTTTGAAACTGATAAAAAGAAAACTCTAGAGAGTCGTTTAGAGTCACTTGATAGCGTATTGTTTCAAAAGCAATTAGGTACATTAAAAGACAAGTCAGAACGTATCTCAAAATTAGCTGCATTTATTGCAACAAAATTAGGTGCTGATGAAGTAAAAGCTGCACGCGCTGGTTTATTAAGTAAAACAGATTTAATGACTGATATGGTCATGGAATTTACTGATATACAAGGTGTAATGGGCATGCATTATGCGCATTTTGATGGTGAAGATGAGTTAGTTGCTATTGCACAAAATGAGCAGTATATGCCGCGTTTTTCGGGTGACAATTTACCTTCAAATGAAATCAGTCAAGCTGTAGCTTTAGCTGATAAATTTGATTCGTTAGTCGGTATTTTTGGTATAGGTCAAGCGCCAAAAGGTGATAAAGACCCATTTGCTTTACGTCGTGCCGCTATTGGTGCATTACGTATTATGGTTGAAAAAGAATTAGAATTAGACATTCTTGAGATCGTAGCTAAAGCACAAGAGTTATTTGCTGATAAGTTAACCAACGATAATGTAGCAACGGATGTATTTGACTTTATGTTAGGTAGATTCAGATCTTGGTATCAAGATCAGGGTATTCAAGTTGATGTTATACAAGCTGTATTAGCACGTCGTCCATCTTACCCTATCGACTTTGATCGTCGTGTGAAAGCGGTAAGTCATTTCCGTAGCTTAGATTCTTCAGAAGCACTTGCAGCAGCGAATAAACGTGTTGGCAATATCTTAGCTAAAAATAAGATTGAAGTAGCTGATTATGTTAATGCATCGCTGTTATCTGAAGATGCAGAAAAAGCTTTAGCTGAGACTGTATCATCTTTTAAAGCTAAGTTTGAACAACTAGGTCAAGGAAGCTATACAGAGAAATTAACTCAATTAGCTGATATCAGAGAAACGGTTGATACTTTCTTTGATAATGTAATGGTGATGGCTGATGATGAAGCAGTTAAACTAAATCGATTAGCACTGCTTAATCAACTAAGAAACTTATTCTTAGATATTGCTGATATCTCTGTACTTCAGTAAAGCTAAATAATTATGCGTGAGCTTAATAGTGCGTATAAATAAAATTGATAAAAAGCCGGTTTTTAAACCGGCTTTTTTGTGCGACTATAACAGTATTAGAGTGTGGGGAATAAGAATAAAAATGAAAAAAATATTACCGATCATATTTATAGCTTCAGTATTAACTGCTTGTTCAAGTACTGAATCTTTCAAAGAAAATGAAGTTGAAAATGTAGGCATTGAAACACCTATTTATTTAAGAGGTAACTTTAATACTTGGGAAGCACAGCCTGAATACCAACTAAAACAAATAAGCACCGATGTGCTGCAAACTAAAATTAAACTTTCAACTGCAGGTCAAACATACGAATTTAAAATAGCAGATGAAAATTGGAGCCAAGGTTTAAATTGTGGTTACTTAAATGAAGATTTAGATCAGTTATTAGAGTCTGGTATTCCGGTGCAAGCTAACTGTAACAGCATTTATAACTACTTTAGCTTTACACCGTATGAATCAGGTTGGTATCAGGTAAGCATTAACTTTAGACAAAAAGCAAAACCTTTAGTAACAATCAATCAAGTATTCGAATAATAAATCTGCTTGTACAGCTTTATTGAAGGCTGCTTGCTTCGCAGCAAAAGAAATTAAGAATAAAAAATTAAAAGAACTTATATAACTGAATTATTTGTCTATTCAGGCAACTTAAATTTAATATCGTTTTTTTATTTATATGCTTCGCCACGTAGTGGCACTTAATAATACTGCGAAGCAGGATTATATTTACAGACCTTTTTTGATTAAATAGCGAAAAGTTTCATTTTCAACCTCTTGTGCTAATAATGTATGATCCATAAAACGACAAAAGCTGGGAATATCTCTCGTTGTTGATGGATCATCAGCAACGATTAATAAGGTTTCACCTTCCTGCATTTTTCTTACTGTGCCTCGGATCATCATAACAGGTTCAGGACAGCGTAAACCCATAGCGTCTAAAGTATGATCTGCTTGAGTTGTAGAGTTTATAGTTAAATCAGTCATGGAGTACACTCTAAAAAAAGAAGCTGTATTTTAGGCTTAATTTTCAGTGAATAAAAGCTGATTTTTAATTAACTTCACTTGAGGTTTTTTCAGGTATTAAAATGAAAATAAAGAAAGTGAAGTCGTGTTCAAGTTCATATTGCTCCATACGATCTATGGTGGCTTCAGTCAGCTCAGTATTTTTGGTAATAAGTACATTACCATTGCTATATTTCACATCTTGAGCGATAACCAGCAACAAACTTATCATAATCACGTACAACAGCGAGAATACGAGAAGCGAGCGGTATTTCTTTCTTAGCTTTTACTCCTGGATAACCATGACCATTAAATTTTTCGTATTGGTAACGTAAGGTATCAGAAATATGTTTAAGCGATGGCATCACATCTAAAATATCTGCGCCTTTAGTTGCTTGAGAATGCCACCATCATTAATCGCAGCTATGGTACTTTGCATATCTGAATAACCAGATAGTAAAATTATTCTTGCTTTTGGTTGGTGCTGTTTTACTTGCGCTAGCACTTTATCGCCGATATTTCAGGCATTCGCATATCACAAATAATGATATGAATAAGGGTCATTTTTATAAACTCGATTGCTTTATCCTAAAATAATTTTGATTTGCCCTAACAATATATAAAAAATATACCTATCCTTTATATAAGTATAGGCATTTTTTTTATCAGTTGAAAACAAAAATTGAGATACAAATGGAAAAAAAATATCTAAATATGAACAATCTAAACAGCAGCAGCTCGAATTTTTAACATTTCTAGCAACGGTAACTTTTAATAAAAATAAAGTAGAAACAATAATACAAAGCTTATTAGTGCGCTGTGTGAGTTTTTTATCTACTAGTTGTAGTTATATTTATTGCCATGAAAAGGCAAATGCACCATTAACTAAAGGTATAGAAGCTGAGCTCACTGAAAAAGTTAAGCAAGCAGAAAATGATATTAATGTAACTCAGGTAGTAGATAATATTAAGCAAGCACAAAATGAAACGATATTTTTAACCGCGGATGAGCTCTTTTATCCTGAATCTTTAATGGAGACTCAAGTTGTATTGCCTTTATTTTCAATTTTAAACCAGTCACACATGATAGTTGTTTTTTCAGGATGATAGCAATTTAGATAGTCTTAAATTAAAAACATTAGAGTCAGGTCGTCAACTTGTTAGCATTGCAATCAGAAGAAAGTTCGCTGAAATTAATAATCCTGTAGGTTATTTAATGAGTAATATCGAATCATTAAAAGATTATATGTCTCAATTTGATATAAAAACGAAATTAACAGCTAATATACCTGAGGTTTTTGGTACAAAAAATCAAATTGAACAAGTTTTAATGAATATATTAATTAATGCTAAACATGCTATTAATAAAGATAAAGGGACTATTACTATAGAAACTTTTGCCAATTCTGAATTTGTATTTTTACATATTACAGATACTGGGTTCGCAATGGATGATAAAACGAAACAAAGGTTGTTTGACCCTTTTTTCACTACAAAAGAAGTTGGCGTGGGAACAGGGTTAGGTTTGTTAATTAGTTATAAAATTATTGAAGCCTATAGAGGTTTAATTGAAGTTGAAAGTGAAATTAATAAAGGTACATGTTTTAAAATTAGTTTACCTATACCAGAGTAGCTGTACGAGTTTAAACAAATAAAAAGGCAAGAGCGCTTATTAATAAACGATCCCTTGCCTGAAACACCAAAATTTTAAAGTCTAAAATTATTCAACACGTTCAAATACAGTTGCTATGCCTTGGCCTAAACCAATACACATAGTTGCTAAACCATATTTAGCGTTGTTATCTTCCATTAAATGGATAAGTGAAGTACTGATACGAGTACCCGAACATCCTAATGGATGGCCGAGAGAAATAGCACCGCCATTTAAGTTAACTTTTTCATCAACAACATCAGTTAAACCAAGATCTTTAATAACAGGTAAAGACTGTGCAGCAAAAGCTTCATTTAGTTCTACTATACCCATATCTTCAATCGTTAAGCCTGCATCTTTTAATGCTTTTTTACTTGCAGGCACTGGTCCATAACCCATAATTGATGGATCACAGCCTGCAACAGCCATAGATTTAACACGTGCGCGAATTGGTAAACCAAGCGCTTTCGCCTTTTCTTCAGACATCATTAACATAGCTGATGCGCCATCTGATAATGCAGAAGAAGAACCTGCTGTTACAGTACCATTGGCAGGATCAAATGCAGGACGCAATTGTGATAATCCTTCCACCGTTGTTTCAGGACGAATTACTTCATCGGTATCAATAGAAACTAACGAGCCATCAGCATCGTGACCTAAAGTGGGTAAAATTTCACGTTTAAAGCGGCCTTCAACTGTTGCTGAATGAGCGCGTTTATGTGAACGTGCTGCAAACTCATCTTGTTGTTGACGTGAAATACCGTGTAGTTTACCTAAGTATTCAGCTGTTAATCCCATCATACCTGCTGCTTGTGCAA
The DNA here is from genome assembly GCF_001269985.1 of Pseudoalteromonas sp. '520P1 No. 423'. Taxonomy (NCBI): domain Bacteria; kingdom Pseudomonadati; phylum Pseudomonadota; class Gammaproteobacteria; order Alteromonadales; family Pseudoalteromonadaceae; genus Pseudoalteromonas; species Pseudoalteromonas sp. '520P1 No. 423'. The sequence continues at coordinate 536,554 of NZ_BBZB01000001.1, forward strand.
CTGATTTAGATAGTTTTAAGTTAAAGTCTACACCGTGGTTCATTGGCACATGACCCATATGCTCTACACCACCAACAATATAAACATCACCAGCACCAGTCATGATGGCGCGAGCAGCATCATGAATTGCTTGCATTGAAGAGCCACATAAACGGTTTACCGTTACTGCTGGTACAGAGTGAGGAATACCCGCAAGTAATGATGCATTACGAGCAATATTAAAACCTTGCTCTAATGTTTGTTGTACACAACCCCAATAGATATCATCTATTTCAGTTGGGTCTAGTTGTGGATTTCTATCAACTAAACCTTTCATTAAATGTGCACTTAAGTCTTCAGCACGGGTATGTTTAAAAATACCGTTTTTAGAACGACCCATAGGAGAGCGGATACAATCGACTATTACTGGAGTTTGCATGTTATACGCCCTCTACTTGATAAAATTTACGGCCTTGATCAGCCCATTGACGTGTTAAATCTGATACTTGGTAAATAGCACCTAAATCAGCATATTTATCGGCAGTTGCTACAAAATTAGCTAAACCAACTTGATCTAAGTAACGGAATGCGCCGCCTCTGAATGGAGGGAAGCCGATACCGTAAATAAGTGCCATATCTGCTTCTTGCGGAGATGCAATAATATCTTCTTGTAAACAAAGTAAAACTTCATTTAGCATAGGGATCATACATCGGTCTATAATTTCTTGTTTAGAAAACTCTTTTTCTGAATCACAAATTGAGCTTAATAATTCAATTGCTGCTGGGTCGTTTTTCTTTTGTGGACGGCCTTTTCTATCTGGTACATATTGATAGAAACCAGCAGAGTTCTTTTGACCAAAACGATTATTGTTAGCAAATAATGCAACGGGGTCTTTTTCTTGAATTGCCATGCGTTCAGGGAAGCCAGCTGCCATAACACCAGTACAATGGTTTGCTGTATCTAGTCCAACAACATCTAATAAATAACCAGGACCCATAGGCCAGCCAAATACATTTTCCATTACTTTATCAACTTTAGCGAAGTTAGCACCTTCAACAACAAGTTGGTTAAAACCAGCAAAGTAAGGAAATAAAACACGGTTTACGAAAAATCCTGGGCAGTCATTTACAACGATTGGCGACTTGCCAAGTTTTAAAGCGTAATCAACAACGGCACCAATAGTTTCATCAGAAGTATCTTTACCACGAATGATTTCAACTAAAGGCATACGATGAACTGGGTTAAAGAAATGCATACCACAGAAGTTTTCAGGTTTTGTTAACGCACTTGCTAATTCATCAATTTGAATCGTAGATGTATTTGACGTTAAAACAGTGCCTTCTGGCATATCTTGTTCTAGCTTAGCTAAAACAGCTTGTTTTACTTTTGGGTTTTCTACAACAGCTTCAACAACAATATTAGCTGTATTGAGGTCTGAATCGTTTAGCGTTGGTTTGATAGCAGATAAAGTTTTTACCATTTTATCTAATTTCATACGACCACGTTCTACTTGTTTACCAAGAAGTTTTGACGCTTCGCCCATGCCTAAATCTAATGCACTTTGTGCAATATCTTTCATGATAATTGGCGTGCCTTTATAGGCAGATTGATATGCAATACCACCACCCATAATACCTGCACCAACAACTGCTGCTTGTTTAATATCAGTTGTACTTGTTTTTGCTTGTTTGCGTGCTTTGTTCTTTAAGTATTGATCTGCTAAGAAAATACCTACTTGAGCGGCTGCTTCATCTGTTTTAGCCAGTGCTGCAAAATTAGCATTTTCAATTGCCATCGCTTCAGTACGTTCACTATTAGCTGCTGCTTTTAATGTTTTAATCGCCATTAAAGGTGAAGGGTAATGGCCTTTCGTTTTACCAAAAACCATACCTTGAGCTGTCGCAAAGCTCATACCCTGTTCTAGTTTGTTCATAGCAAGTGGTGCTAGCTTTTGTGCACGCTTTGTTTGCCAATCTAACTTACCATCAATTGCTTGTTCTAGTACTTTAATGCTTGAGCTATATAATTTATCTTTTGCTACTACGCTATCAAGTGCACCAACAGCTAAAGCTGGTTTTGCTCTATGCTCTTTACCTGTGGTGATCCAAGTCATTGCGTTATCAGCGCCTATAATACGTGGTAAACGTACTGTGCCACCAAAGCCAGGCATAATGCCTAAACGTACTTCAGGTAAACCAATTTTCACATCATCACTGGCTACACGGTAATCTGTTGCTAATACCCACTCACAGCCGCCACCAAGTGCCATACCATTTACAGCACTTACAGTTGGGAAAGGTAAGTCTTCAAGTGCATCAAATACGTCAGTCGCATTTTTAATCCACTGAGTTAATTGTTCTTGTGGTAAATCAAAAGTAGGTAAAAATTCAAAAATATCAGCACCGATAATAAAGTGATCTTTATCACTGGTAAAAACCATGCCCTGAATATCATCACGTTTAGAAAGTTCAGCAAATGCAACACCACATTCTTGAAGTGTTTGTTGTGATAATTTATTGACAGAGCCTGGTACACAAAATTTAAATTCGGCAATTGATTTTTTTGTAATCGCGTCTTCGATGAAGGTAACTTCAAAGCTATCGCTTTTATATAACATTTTTATCTCCCTGGTTATTCTTCTAACTCAAACTGTAGTTAAGAAGTAAAATTAACTGGTACGATGAGTGTGGTTTTTATGCAGTTTCGCCTCTTTAAATAAAAATAGCAATAAATTTTCTCTGTTTCTTAACATTTGGTTAAAAACTACATGTTAAGGTCAGTTATTCAGCGCATTTTAAATTCTTTATTAAGATCGTTTGATAAAGTGCTAATTTAGTAGGGTTAGAGAATATTCATAAGGATTATTTTTTAGTGACGATTATTAAAAAACTTTTTATTTCAGCTGCGCTATTTTCTAGTATTTCACTTGCTAGTTTTTCAGCTGATGCAATTCCTGTAGAGCATAAAGCTTTTATTTCAGCAGAAAAAGCGGCTTTATCGGGCAATAAAAAAAGATACCAAAAAGCTTTAGCTAATTTAGATCACCCATTAAAGCCTTATGTGAAAATGGCATATTTAAAAAAGTATCCTTATTTATCTAATGAAGCCGATATAGAATCTTTTTTAAATATTTATCAAGGGTCACCATTAGAGTGGCCTGTACGTGGAGCTTGGTTAAATAATTTAAAAAAGAGAAATAAAAAAGCGCTTTTTATTAAGTATTTTAAACCAACAAGCAGCGCAGCTTTAACTTGTACAAATCTAAATTATCAATTGCAATTAGGTGCGCCTCAAAGCGCCATATTGCAACAAGTAACAGATTTATGGGTTGTTGGAAAATCTCAACCAAAAGAGTGTGATGCTTTATTTAAAAAGTGGCGTAAACAAGGTTATATGACGCAAGAGCGCATATGGCAAAGGTTGACGTTAGCTGCACAAAAAGGAAAGCATACTTTAATTCCTTACCTTAAATTACAACTTCCTAAAAATGAGCAATACCTAGCTGACTTATATCATAAAATGCGAAAAGACCCATCAGCATCTGCGGGTTTATATCGGTTTAAAAATGCCAATCTAAAAGAAGCTGAAATTGCTATTTATGGTATTAAGCGCTTAATTTGGCGCGATGATGATTTAGCTTTACGTGCTTGGCGAAAACTAGATGTGAAATTTAAATTCACTGAACAACAAAAGCAGGGGGTTTATTATACTTTTGCTTTGGCCCTGGCATCTTCTAAGCATAAAGAAGCTAAGTTTTGGTTAAACAAAGTAGCAGTTGAAAAACACGATAAAAAGCTAATGCAATGGCAGTTGACTAATATGCTGCAAAGTGTTGATTGGCCAGGTATTATTGCGTACTTTACCGGTAAAGAAAATTTATCTAATGGTCAAAACTATTGGTTAGCTTATTCGTACCAGCAGCAAGGCAAAAAGCAAAAAGCAGAATCTCTTTGGTCTGAAATTGCAAAGAAACGCAATTATTATGGTTTTATGGCAGCTGCAAGATTAAGTTTACCTGCGCAAATGCAATATCAAGAAACTGTAATCGCACCATTATTAATTGAAAAAGTATCTCAAGCGCCTGGTTTTATTCGAGCAAAGGCGTTAGCTGAATTAAAACGTACCACTTCTTCTAGACGTGAATGGAATTATTTAATTAATACTTCCTCAAAAGAAGAAAAGTTAGCAGCTGCACAATTAGGCAGTCAATTAGATTGGCATGACCGTGTGATTTATACAATGGCGCAACTTAAAAAATTTCACCATTTAGATTTGCGCTTTCCTGAGGCTTTTGAAAGTTTATTTAAAAGATATAGTCATAAAAGTAAAATAGATATCACATGGAGTTATGCTATTTCTCGAAGAGAAAGCTCTTTTGCGCCTGATGCAAATTCCCATGCGGGAGCTTTAGGTTTAATGCAAATATTACCAAGTACCGCTAAATATATTTCTAAGTCGAGTATTTCACGTAGAAAACTTTATGATCCAAAAACAAATATTAAGCTGGGATCGCAATATTTAAGTTATTTAAAACGTAAGAATAATGGCAATGAGATTTTGGCAACGGCTTCTTATAATGCCGGTTATCATCGCGTGAAAAGGTGGCTACCCAAAGATCCTATCGCTGTTGATTTATGGATAGAGTCTATTCCATATAGTGAAACACGTGATTACGTGAAGAATGTATTTGCTTATAGGCAAGTTTACCATACAAGAATGGGTAAAACTGATAATTTATTTGATGATTTACTCACGATGACAATTCAAAAATGATGCATACTTCATCAATGATTATCATGTGTTAAACTGACACAAATCGTTATTATTTTAATCTCACACATTTAGGAAAAATAATGGATAAACTCGCTTCTTTATATGCTGAACATATTACGACTTTACAGCAACGAACTAAAACGCTGCTAGAGCGAGAAGGACTTGAGGGTTTAGTTATTCATTCGGGTCAGGCAAAACGTCAATTTTTAGATGATATGAGCTATCCGTTTAAAGTTAACCCGCATTTTAAAGCTTGGTTACCGGTTGTAGATAATCCACATTGTTGGTTAGTGCTAAATGGTACTGATAAACCAAAATTAATTTTTTATCGTCCGGTAGATTTTTGGCATAAAGTACCTGATGAGCCAGGTGATTATTGGGCTGAATATTTTGATATTCAATTATTACAAGTGCCAGATCAAGTTGAACAGTTATTACCTTATGATAAAGAAAAGTATGCTTACTTAGGTGAATATGTAGAAGTTGCTAAAGCGTTAGGATTTAAAGAATTAAACCCTGAACCAGTGCTTAATTATATTCACTATCATAGGGCATATAAAACAGCTTATGAACATGTATGTTTACGTGAAGCTAACCGTTTAGGTGTTAATGGTCATCAAGCAGCTAAAGATGCTTTTTTTGCTGGCGGTTCTGAGTTTGATATTCAAAATGCGTATTTATTAGCGACACGTCAAGGTGCAAATGAAGTACCTTACGATAATATAGTGGCATTAAATGAAAACTGTGCAATTTTACATTACACACATTTTGATCAGCTAGCACCTAAAACGATACGTTCATTTTTAATAGATGCTGGTGCAAGTTTTAATGGTTATGCATCTGATATCACACGTACATATGATTTTAATAAATCAGGTCAATTTGCAGAACTGATCAGTGAATTAAATGCACAGCAACTACAAATGTGTGAGGGTTTAAAGCCGGGTGTTAAATATGGTGATTTGCATGTTGATTGTCATATGCGTATCGCAAAATTATTATCACAATTTAATATTGTAAATTTATCTGCTGAAGCCATTATTGAAAAAGGCATCACTAAAACTTTCTTCCCACATGGTTTAGGTCATCACTTAGGTTTACAAGTACATGATATGGGCGGTTTTATGGCTGATGAACGCGGCACGCATCAAGCTGCTCCTGAAGGTCATCCTTTCTTACGTTGTACACGTACAATAGAAGTGAACCAAGTATTTACCATTGAACCAGGTTTATACTTTATTGACTCATTACTAGGAGACCTATCAAAAACAGATAATAACCAGTACATTAATTGGGATAAAGTAGCTGAGTTTAAGCCTTATGGCGGCATTAGAATTGAAGATAATATTATTGTTCACCGTGATCATAATGAAAATATGACTCGTGACTTAAAGTTAGTCTAGTTATTTTTGTAGGCGGTAATTTTTTATATGAGAAATTACCGCCTACTGTCTATTTACCAGAGTAGGCGGGGCTTTAGCCACGCTATAAATTATAGATTAAAGCCATGCCACAAGAATATAAAATCCCTTCCGCAGCTGTTTTTTATCAAGAAGATATCAAAAAAAGTAAATTTATTGTACATATCGCACACACTCCAGATTTAGAGTCAGCGAAAGCATTTATTAAGAGTATTGGTATTAAATATCCTGATGCAAGGCACAACTGTTGGGCGCATGTTGCAGGTGAACCGAGTGGCAGTCATGTTTTTGGCTTTTCTGATGATGGAGAGCCTAACGGTACCGCAGGCAAGCCTATGCTAAATGTGTTAATGGGGTCTGGATTAGGTGAAATTACAGCAGTGGTAACACGTTATTTTGGTGGCATTAAACTTGGTACGGGTGGTCTTGTTCGTGCATATGGCGGCAGCTTAAATAATGCCATGCTGGAATTGACAACCGAGACTAAAATTCCTGAAGCAATAATTTATGGTATTTCAGAGTATAGTCATCAAGGATTGATTGAAAATATATTAACGGCTTATAAAGTTTTAGATATTGAAAAAACATTTACAGCTCAAATTGCTTGGCAAATAAAAATTGATAGCAGGGAAGTCGAGCGTGCTTTAGCTGAAGTATTTGAGAAAACAAATGCAAGAGTTGAATTTAAGTTAAAAGAATAATTTGTTAGCTGTTATTTTTTAAGTCAATTTAAAGTAATCTATATGCATTAATTACTTCCGAATAAAATCGGTATGTAGGATAAATATTATCTAATGCAGTTTCGTACTATTATCAGAATCCTCGGGTTATTGGTTGCGCTTTTCAGTGTCACTATGATCCCTCCTGCACTTGTCTCTTTGATTTATAAAGATGGTGGTGGTTTTCCTTTTGTTCTTGCCTTTGTATTTAGTGTCATCATAGGTTTATTGACTTGGTATCCTAATAGAAGTGAAAAAGCAGATTTAAAAGCCCGAGAAGGGTTTTTGATTGTTGTTTTATTCTGGTTGGTATTAGGTGCGTTTGGTTCTCTACCTTTAATATTTCTTGAAGAGCCAAATTTATCTTTAGCTGATGCGGTATTTGAATCTTTTTCGGGTTTAACTACAACAGGCGCAACTGTTTTAACTGGCATAGAGTTCCTTCCTAAATCAGTATTGTTTTATCGTCAGCAATTACAGTGGTTAGGTGGTATGGGGATCATTGTATTAGCTGTTGCTGTTTTACCTATGTTAGGAGTTGGTGGTATGCAGCTTTATAGGGCTGAAACACCGGGTCCGGTGAAAGACTCTAAAATGACGCCGCGTATCGCTGATACGGCAAAACACCTTTGGTATATATATGTATCACTTACTTTAGCTTGTACTTTAGCTTATTGGAGTGCGGGAATGGGATGGTTTGATGCGATTTGTCATGCTTTTTCTACTATCGCAATTGGTGGTTTTTCTACTTATGATGCATCTATGGGTCACTTTAATAGCCCACTCATAAATATGATATGTGTGTTCTTTTTATTGATAGCCGCAGTGAACTTTTCATTACATTATGCGGTAGTCGCAAATCGAAACTTAAGAAGTTACATTAGAGATCCAGAATTGAAAGCATTCTTGTTTATTCAAGCTGCATTAGTTTTGGTTTGTTTTGCTGTGTTGTCTTCGCATAATATGTTTGAAAGTGGTGATGAAACGTTAAATCAAGCGATATTTCAGGCTGTTTCAATTAGTACCACTGCGGGTTTTGCCACAGATAACTTTTCGGCCTGGCCTATATTTTTACCTATGTTATTAATATTTTCGAGCTTTATTGGTGGCTGTGCAGGTTCAACAGGGGGCGGTATGAAGGTTGTTCGTGTATTTCTATTGTACTTACAAGGTATACGAGAATTAAATCGTCTGGTGCATCCTAGAGCGATATATTCTATAAAACTTGGACGTAAAGCACTGCCAGATAAAGTAGTTGAAGCGGTTTGGGGTTTCTTTTCAGCTTATGCTTTGGTATTTGTCATTATCATGTTGATGTTAATGGGTACGGGCATGGATAATATTACTGCGTTTTCAGCGACAGCTGCCTGTTTAAATAACTTAGGCCCAGGATTAGGTGATGTTGCTTCTCACTTTGGTGATATTACAGATACCGCAAAGTGGATTTTAACCATAGCGATGGTATTTGGTCGTTTAGAGATATTTACCCTATTGGTACTGTTTACCCCTACATTCTGGCGGGGATAAAACAAAAAAGCGCGATTTAATCGCGCTTTTTTGTTATGCATATAAATAGTTACATAAATATAGCGCTTACTTGGAATAGTTTTTCTACCACATAGATATGCTTTTTATCGATCAAGAACATGATCACGTGATCACCTGATTCAATTACAGTACTATCATGGGCAATGAGTACATCATCATTTCTGACAATTGCACCTATGGTTGTACCTGCAGGTAACTTGATATCTCTAATTGCTTTACCCACTACTTTAGAAGTGTTTTTATCACCATGGGCAACTGCTTCTATAGCTTCAGCAGCGCCTTTACGTAATGAGTATACATTAACAATATCACCACGGCGTACATGAGTAAGCAGCGCTGATATGGTTGCTTGTTGCGGTGATATGGCAATATCAATCTCACCACTTTGTACTAAATCAACATAAGCACTACGTTGAATTAATACCATGGTTTTTTGTGCACCCATTCGTTTTGCTAACATAGCAGCCATGATATTAGCTTCATCATCATTGGTTACCGCAATAAATACATCAACCTGCTCTATATGTTCTTCAGATAGTAACTCTTGATCTGATGCATCACCACAAAACACAATTGTTTTATCCAATTGTTCAGATAGTTGTGCTGCACGTGCTGGATTGCGTTCAATCAATTTAACTGTGTGGTTTTTCTCTAAAGAACGGGCTAAACCCGCGCCTATATTGCCACCGCCTACAATCATTATTTTTTTATAAGATTGTTCAAGCTTTTGCAGTTCACTCATTACTGCACGTATGTGTTTAGTAGCAGCGATAAAAAATATTTCATCATCGGCTTCAATGACTGTGGTGCCTAAAGGTTTTATTGGCCTGCCTTGGCGGTAAATTGCAGCTACTCGGGTTTCAACATTTGGGATATGCTCTTTTAATGTTGAAAGTGCATAACCAACTAATAAGCCACCGTAGTAGGCTTTTACTGCCACTAAAGATAATTTACCTTCAGCAAACTGTAAAACCTGTAAAGCGCCAGGATAATCAATTAAACGACGTATGTACTTAGTTACAAGTTGCTCTGGCGCGATATAGTGATCTACTGGTAAATCATGATTGTGAAAAAGCTTTTCTTTATAACGTAAGTATTGCTCTGAACGAATACGGGCAATTTTTGTTGGTGTATTAAAGATACTATAGGCTATTTGACAGGCGATCATGTTCACTTCATCGGAACTGGTTACCGCAATGATCATATCTGCGTCTTCAGCTCCAGCTTGGCGTAAAATATCAGGATGGGCGCTATGTCCAGTTACTACTTGTAAGTCGTATTTATCTTGAAGTTGGTGAAGTTTATCACCGTTAATATCTATAACTGTGATTTCGTTTTTTTCACCAACCAAGTTTTCAGCTAAAGTGCCGCCAACCTGACCCGCGCCTAAAATGATAATTTTCATGATCTACCAAATATTTATTATTTTTATTAAGAGTGTTTTTTAGTTAACTTTGCATAATAAAAACCATCAGTGAGATCTGGCAGTAACTGCCATCCTGGAGTGGTTAAAGTATCATCAGAGTTTATTGCAATATGTTCTGCATCAGTTTTCTGTTCAAGGAAATTCAAAATTTGACTTTTGTTTTCTTGAGGTAAAACTGAACAGGTAGCATAAAGCAAAGTACCACCTGGTTTTAATAAAGGCCATATTTCTTGTAAAATTTGCCCTTGTAATTGAGCGAGTTTTTCAATGTCATCAGCTCTGCGTAACCATTTTATATCTGGGTGGCGGCGTATCACACCTGTCGCTGAACATGGTACATCTAATAAAATGCGATCAAATTGCTTACCATCAAACCACTCATCTGGTTTTGAAGCATCTGCACAAGTTAATTTTGCTTCTAAACCAATGCGAGTTAAGTTTTCTTGTACGCGCTCTAATCTTTTAGCATCCGCATCTAAAGCTAGTACTTCTACCTTTGCAAGCTCTAATAAATGACATGTTTTACCGCCTGGCGCTGCACATGCATCTAGTATATAGTCACCATCTTGTGGATCTAATAATCTTGCTGCTATTTGAGCTGCACCATCTTGTACTGAGCTGCCGCCAGTTTCAAACTCTGGCAAGCTAAATACATCGCATGGTTTATCTAATAGAACAGCATCATAAAAACCATCTTGTAATTTATGCGCTATATTTTTTTGATTTAGCTTTTCACTATATTGCGCTGTACTGTTTTTTGCTTGATTTACACGTAACCACATTGGAGCTTGTAGTTGGTTCGCTTTTAAAATTTGCTGCCATTTTTCAGGGTAAGCTGCTTTAACTTGATTGATAAACCAGCCTGGGTGGTTATAACGACATGCGTTAATCTCATCAGCTTGGGCTTCTAATTCAGTCTGTTGACGTTGAAAATTACGTAAAACTGCATTGATTAAACCTTTTAAGCCAGTCGCATTTAAAGTTGTTAATGCATTTACGGTTTCAGCAACTGCTGCATGTGGTGGTGTACGCATATGTTGTAATTGATATATGCCAACACAAAGTAAAAATTCAAATACTTTTTGTTTACCTTTTAATGGCTTGCTTAATAATTTAGAGCAGTAAAACTCTAAGCTTGAATAGTGACGCAATACGCCATAACAAAGTTGCTGTAATAAAGCTTTGTCTTTAACGGCAACTTTGGTGCTAGCAGTAGGTAAAGCTTGATTCAGAGATTGCTTTTCTATGATAACTTGATAAATAACTTCAGCTGCTAAGGCTCTTACATCGCTCATTCGTTTTCACCTTTGTTACCAATAATGCTATTAATTTCGACCCAATCAGCACGACCATTTAAAAAATCTTGTGCAGACATAGGTTTTTTACCTTGAGGTTGTAACTGCTCTATTTTAACTGAATTTTTACCTGTTGCTATAGTAATGCCAGTTTTATCACTTGCTAAAACTGTGCCTGGCTCACCTGTTAACTCGACAACTTTCGCTTGGTAAATTTTAACGGTATTACCTGACATTTGTGTGAAACATACCGGCCAAGGATTAAATGAGCGAATATTTCGCTCTATTTGTTCTGCATCCATAGACCAGTCTATATCAGCTTCTTGTTTAGATAGCTTGTGAGCGTAATTAGCTAGGGATTCATCTTGAGCAATTGCTTTAGCAGTACTGTTTGCTAATTCAGCTAGTGTTTCTATTAATGCTTTAGGACCTAGTTCTGCCAATTTTGTATATAGAGAGGCGCTTGTTTCATCTTGGTTGATATCGCAAGTGGTAATATTGAGCATATCACCGGTATCTAAACCTAAATCCATTTGCATTATGGTTACGCCAGATTCTTTATCGCCTGCCCATATTGCTCTTTGAATAGGTGCAGCACCGCGCCAGCGAGGTAAAATAGAACCATGCACGTTAATGCAACCTAAACGAGGCGTATCTAAAATGGTTTGCGGTAAAATTAAACCGTAAGCAACAACAACCATAATATCAGCGTTTAAGTCGGCTAATATTTGCTGTTCACTTTCAACTTTTAATGATTCAGGTTGATAAACATCAATATTATTTTCAACAGCAAGTTGTTTAACTTCACTTGCTTTTAATTTTTTACCACGTCCAGCAGGTCGGTCTGGCATAGTATATGTAGCTATGACTTGATGTTCAGAGTCTATAAGAGCTTGAAGGTGGCGAGCTGCAAAATCAGGTGTGCCCGCAAAAACAATGCGTAAAGGTTGTGTCACTAAAATTTCCTTTGGTTATAAAAATGCAAAGCATCATTATATAAGGCCACTGTGTGGCCGTTAAAATAGAGAAGCTAGGTTTTCTAGCTTTGAGCTGCTTCTTTAGCGGCTAGCTTAGCTTCTTTTTCTAATTTTTTACGAATGCGTTGACGCTTGAGTGGTGATAAATAATCAATAAATAGTTTACCAACTAAGTGATCTAATTCGTGTTGAATGCATATCGCTAATAGCTCATCTGCATCCATTTCAAATTCTTCACCTTGTGCATCTAATGCTTTAATAGTCACAAATTCTGCTCTGTCTACTTTTGCATGTGCTTCAGGTACTGATAAACAGCCTTCTTCACTGATTGTGCTGCCTGATTGTTTAATTATTTCAGGATTAATCAAAACGATTCTTTCATCTCGCTCTTCAGAAACATCCATTACAACTATGCGCTGGTGGATATTAACTTGAGTAGCAGCTAAACCAACACCGTTTTCTTCGTACATAGTGTCAAACATGTCATCAACAATCTTTCTTATTGAATCATCGACTTGTGTTACTTTTTTTGCGATAGTGCGTAGACGTTCATCAGGGAAACGTAATACTTCTAAAATTGCCATATTTACCTTTTAAAGCTGTGCTTAAAACTCTAGATTATGCTAATGTTTGTATTTTAGCCATTCGTGTTCATTTTTTACAGGTTTAGGTCAATAATAATAAAAGAAAAGACCAAAGGAAGCTTTTATGATTAAAAAAATTGCCGCTATAGCGCTTTCATTGTCGATGGCTTTTCCTGCTATCGCAGATATTTTGAAAGTTAAAAATAATGCGCCTGAGCAGTATGTAGTTAAAAAAGGCGATACGCTTTGGGATATTTCTGCCATTTATTTAGAGCAACCTTGGTTGTGGCCTAAACTATGGCGATTTAATCCTCACATTGATAATCCTCATTTAATTTATCCAGGCGATACACTTTCACTGGTTTATGATGCTGATGGTCAGCCTATGCTTGTGATGAATCAAAAATATAAAAAATTATCTCCTCATGGCCGTAAAACCATGAAGAAAGATGGTGCTATTCCTACTTTACCTCTTGAGCTTATTCGACCTTATTTAACCTATGAACAAGCTATGGATGAAAAAACCATGGCAACAAAACCTTATGTTTTAGGTGGAAATACCAATGCTAAAAATTTAGTTTCTGGCCATATTTTATATGTAAAAGGTAATTTAGAACGTAGTAAGTATTATGGTATTTATCGTAAAGGTGAAGCTTATATCGATCCAGAGACGGGTGAGCCTTTAGCACACGAAGCTATTTTAGTGGGCACTGTTCGCGCGTTTAGAAATGGCGATATTGATAATGGTGTGCCGGCATCTGTTCGTGTGAAAAATTCTAAGCGTGAAATTCATGCGGGTGACTTTTTAATGCCTGCAATGGAAGGCCAATCGTTACCTGCTTTCTTTAATTTAACTAAACCAGAGAAAGAAGTGGATGGTTCTATTATCGCTTCAACAACTAAATTAAGAGAGTTTAGTAAGTTAGATGTCGTTGTTATTGACATTGGCACTGATGATGAAATAAAACCGGGGCATATTTTTGATATTCGTCGTCAATCACCTACAGTTGTAGATGGCAGTGATGGTCCTAAGTATTTGGAAGATTCATCTCGATTTTCAAAAATAGCAGCTTCTGCGGCTGAGTTATTTGGTAGCGAAGCGAATGCCGACAGCACTGTTTGGAAAATGCCAAAAGAAAAAGTTGGTGAGTTAATGGTATTTAAGGTTTATAACAATTTAAGTTACGCCTTAGTCACAGATACGTTACAGCCTATCAGAGTAGGAGATGCTGTTAGCGTAGAGTAATAGTGACAGGCTCTAGGGAGAGAGCATGGAAAATATTAAAAAAAGCGAGCTTCGGAATTGGCTCGCTTTTTATTTATGTAAAGGGCTTGGAGTTGGGACTTTAATTCGCTTACAAGACAAGCTGCAATTATCTCAGCTAACCTCAAAATCATATAACCAACTATTAGAGCTTGGTTTAACCGCAAGAATATCAACAAACCTCATAAATACTGATTGGGCTTATATCAATCAAATAATCAATTCTATATTAGAGCAAAAAATAGAAGTGCTTTGTTATTTTGATATTCACTATCCTGAATCACTAAAGCAAATATCCAGTCCACCGTTATTATTATTTTGTAAAGGCAAACTCGACTTATTATCAACGCCACAAATAGCTATGGTAGGAAGTCGTAGTGCCACACCTAACGGGTTAACAACTGCATCGCAGTTAGCTCATGATTTAGTTGAAACTGGTTTTACTGTTACTTCGGGTTTGGCTTTAGGAATTGATGGTGCAGCACATAAAGGCGCTTTAGCATCAAAAGGACGTACTATAGCGGTGTTAGGTACAGGTATTGATGTGATTTATCCCAAAAGGCATGGTTTTTTATTTGAGCAAATACAAAATTCAGGATTATTAGTAAGCGAGTTTTTACCTGGAAGCAAACCACAAGCAAGTAACTTTCCAAGAAGAAATCGCATTATTTCAGGGTTATCTTTAGGTGTTGTGGTGGTTGAAGCTGAAATAAAAAGTGGTTCATTGATCACAACTAAATATGCTTTGGAGCAAAATAGGGAAGTATTTGCTGTGCCAGGCTCCATAGACAGTTCATTATCTCAAGGGTGCCATTTTTTGATTAAACAGGGGGCTAAATTAATCGAAAATGTGGAAGATATATTAGAAGAGGTGAGCATTTTTCCAAAAAGTTGTCTATATACTAATAGAGAGCAAGAAAAAATTAAGGAAGATGATCCAATTTTAGAGCAGCTTGGATTTGAGGTGACTCCGGTTGATGTTATTGCACAGAGGGTTCAGTTACCAATAGAACAAATATTACCTCGTTTATTAGATCTTGAATTAGAAGATAAAATAGCGCGTGTTATAGACGGCTACATTAAACTAAGGTAAGGAGGTGTTAAAATGTTCGATATCCTTATGTATTTATTTGAAAATTATATTCATAGTGAATCAGCCATATTTGTTGAAGAGAATGAATTGACTGAAGAGCTTAAACGAGCAGGGTTTCATAGTTCAGAAATATATAAAGCACTTGATTGGTTGGAGCAGTTAGCTGACTTGCAAAATAGCGATGAATTTCCATATTTAAATCGCTCACCATCACATTCAATACGAATTTTTACAGATTCAGAATGTGATAAATTAGATATTACTTGTAGAAGTTTTTTAATGTTTCTAGAACAAGTTTCACTTATTAACCCCATTACGCGAGAAATGGTGATAGATCGCATTTTTGACTTAGATAAAGAAGTTATTAGTTTAGATGATTTAAAGTGGGTTGTATTAATGGTGTTATTTAATGTACCAGGTCAAGAAGGGGCGTATGCTCAGATGGAAGATTTGATTTTTGATGAGCGAAGAGGGCAAGTACATTAAGAGTACTTGGTTTACTATTTTTAAACTTTAAATAACGATTTATGTTTTTTTATATAAACAAAAGATGAAATAGACTGTTTTATAAATAATACCCTGATAGTTTCAGGGTATTTTTTTGCCTTGTTAGGTATAATCCTTATATTAATTATCTTTGCAGGCATTGTTATGACAAAAATAGACAATGATCTTTTTAGCGCACATGAACATGCTCTAGAAAAAGAGTTTGGTGTATGCCCTGAGTGTGGATCTGAACTTGTTATTCGTCATAGTAAAAGTGGGCCATTTGTTGGCTGTGCTAGTTATCCTAATTGTGAATATACTAAGTCTTTGATTGAACATGATGTTGAGCAAGTCAAAGTACTAGATGGTTCTCATTGTCCTTTATGTAGTGAAGTGCTAGCTGTTAAAAATGGTCGTTATGGTATGTTTATAGGGTGTACAGGTTTTCCTGATTGTCACTATATCGCGCATGATAACGATGAGTCAGTTGAAGATAAATTACCTCAATGTCCAAAATGTAGCGCGGGACAATTAGTAAAGCGTAGTAATAAATCAGGACGCACTTTTTATTCTTGTAATGCTTACCCTGATTGTAATTATATATTAAATCAATTACCTATAGATCAAGCTTGTCCGCAATGTGGATGGTCGGTATTAATTGCAAAATCGACGGCGTCAGGTAAAAAATTACAGTGTCCACAAAAATTATGTGGTTATAAACAAAAAGATTAATTTTAAGAGTTAAGAAAATAGTGACTGAATTAAATAATGAATTGAATGTAATAACAGCTTTAAAACAAGGTTCTGTTATTTTTTATCCAACAGAAGCTGTATTTGGTTTAGGTTGTGATCCAGATAATGAACAAGCTGTTATGGATTTATTGGCGATTAAACAACGCTCAGTTGAGAAAGGTCTTATTTTAATTGCGGATAATTATAGCCAGCTACTACCCTATATTGATGATAGTAAAATTCCAATGGATAAAAGACCTGAAATATTTTCGTCTTGGCCTGGTGCAGTTACTTGGATTTTACCAGCTTCAGATAAAGCACCAAAATGGATTACCGGAAAATTTGATAGCATAGCAGTTAGAGTAACAAACCATGCAGATGTAAAAGCTGTATGTTCAGAGTTTGGTAAACCTTTAGTTTCAACAAGTGCAAATCTAGCCGGTTGCGATCCAGTAAAAGGTATCGAAGAAGCTAAACAGGTTTTTAACGATAGAAACCTGTTTTATGTACAAGGTGAATTAGGTCGAGCTAATAAACCTAGTCAAATAAAAGATGCTATGACTGGTGCGGTCATCAGAAGTTAATCGAGGAATATATGCAGAACGTTAGTTTAGAAAAAGTTAAAGAGTATTTCTTAGGTTTGCAAGATCGTATATGCCAAGGTTTAGAGCAAGCTGATGGCGAAGCCGCATTTGTTGAAGATGCCTGGCAAAGAGAGCAAGGCGGTGGTGGCAGAACGCGTGTCGTTACAAATGGTGCTGTTATTGAACAGGGAGGGGTTAATTACTCTTATGTTTATGGTAACTCTATGCCAGCATCAGCGACAGCACATAGACCTGAACTTGCTGGACGTAGTTTTCATGCTTGTGGTGTATCTCTTGTTATACATCCGAAAAATCCACATATTCCAACCAGTCACGCGAATGTGAGATTTTTCATCGCTGAAAAAGAAGGCGAAGCACCTATTTGGTGGTTTGGTGGTGGGTTTGACTTAACACCTTTTTACCCTCAAATGGAAGATGTAGTGCATTGGCATACGGTCGCTAAAAATGCCTGTGATCCATTTGGTGAATCAGTTTATCCTGAATATAAAAAATGGTGTGACGAATACTTTTATTTAAAACATAGAGATGAAACGCGCGGTGTGGGTGGTTTATTTTTTGATGATTTAAATAAAATGGGATTTGAGAAAAGTTTTGAATTTATGCAATCTGTAGGTGATTCATTCTTAGATGCCTATGTGCCAATTATTGAAAAAAGAAAAGATACACCTTTCACTGAGCAACAAAGAGATTTCCAGCTATACCGCCGTGGTCGCTATGTAGAATTTAACTTAGTTTGGGACCGTGGTACTTTGTTTGGTTTGCAAACAGGTGGACGTACTGAGTCTATTTTGATGTCTATGCCGCCATTAGCACGTTGGGAATATAACTATTCCCCTGAGGCTGATTCTTTAGAAGCAAAACTTTATAGTGATTACTTAAAACCAAGAGATTGGCTAGCCGAGTAATCTAAAATAGTGATTCATATTAAAGCCAGTTAATAAACTGGCTTTAATAAAATATTATTTCGTTAACTTAAAAGCTTTTACCTGTTCGTCTAAGTTTTTAGCTAAACAAAGTAGTTCTTCACTGGTTTGTTTGCTGTCATTGGCATCAATTAAAGATCTATCCGCGTTATCCCTTATTGCAACAACACTTTGATTGATTTCTTCAGATGCTAAATTTTGTTGTTCTGTGGCATCTGCAATTTGTACATTGAGCTGATTAATTTCTTGCATCTGTTCTGATATATCTTTTAAAAAAAGCGCCACTTTTTGTACTTGTAACGCACGTTGATCTGCTTCTTCACAAGATTCGCTCATTGCATCAACTGTTCGTTTCGCTTCTTGCTGTAATTTATCTATAGTGCGTTTTATTTCATCGGTTGAATCATGAGTTCTATTTGCTAAGGTTCTTACTTCATCTGCTACAACTGCGAATCCTCTGCCAGCTTCGCCTGCTCGGGCAGCTTCAACCGCTGCATTTAAAGCAAGTAAGTTCGTTTGCCCAGCAATACCTTGTAAACTCGCTAATTCAGCTGGGGATTGTGCACTTTCGTGGTCATTGCCTTTGCCATATAATTTATTCACTTTCTCAGAACGAATGATTTTAGCTTCGGTAATGTTTTTTTGACTTAATATTTTATTAGTTAAAATATCTCTATTTGCCATAGTGCCAGTAAGCATAAGGGTATTTATTGAATCAAAATAATTAGCAGCTTGATATTTGACTCTATGGTTTGCTCGGTTAGTTTTTGCTGTTGGTTAGTACCATTTATAATACTACCGAATAAAACAAAAATACCTGTAATAGCGAGGAGAATATAAATTTTGTTTTGAATAGAGAGTGAGCGCATAAATCTTATCCTGAGCATAAGTAAAAATATAATGCGCTAATACTGGCTGATTGATATTGATCTAGATTAAATTATTCATGGTTAATCATGTGAGTTGCTAATTGTAAAAAAGATTTTTTTAAATTTTGACGTAGTAAAGGGTTATCTATTTCAATATCGAGCGCTTTATCCATACAATAAATCCACTGATTTTTTAACTCTTCATCTATTAAAAAAGGTAAGTGTCTTTTTCGTAACATAGGGTGGCCATATTTTTCTGTGAATAAATCAGGACCTCCTAGCCAGCCAGATAAAAACTCAAAAAATACAAAGCGAATGCGGTCTAAAGGTTGAGGATGTAGTTCTAATAAAGGGCGAGCATATTCATCTTGCTCCATGATATCGTAAAATCGTTTTGATAAGTTATGCGCACCAGTTTCACCACCAATAATCTCATAAGGTGTTTTTTCAACTGCCGGTTTTTCAGGGGGCTTGTTTTGTGTCTGTTCTTTAGTGAAAATACGTTTTATAAGGCTCATCTGTTAAGTTAACTCCAAAACTACGATAAAAAGGATTGAAATGGATTCATATGCTGTATTTGGTAACCCAATAAAACATTCAAAGTCGCCGATAATTCATCAAATGTTTGCATTATCTGTCGGTCATCAGCTTGACTACCGCGCGATTTTAGCACCTAGAGATGGTTTTATCGATTCATTGGAGCAGTTTTTTAAAGGTCATGGAAAAGGTGCTAATATAACTTTGCCTTTTAAAGAAGAGGCTTTTCAATATGCAGATACTCTTACCTTAAGAGCAAAACTTGCAGGTGCGGTCAATACTTTAAAGAAATGTGATGATGGCAGTATTTTAGGTGATAATACAGATGGTGCTGGCTTAGTTGCTGATTTATTAAGAAATAAGGTCGTTATAAAAAATAAAAACATATTATTAATAGGTGCTGGTGGAGCAGCAAGAGGTGCTATATTACCTTTGTTGGAGCAAGAACCAGCTTCACTTACTATCGTTAATAGAACCGTTGAAAAAGCACAATTATTAGCGAAAAAATTTAAAGGGTTTGCATTAGAGAAAAACATTAGTATTTCAGCATCAAGCTTTGATTCACTACCAAAAGGTGAATACCAATTAATTATTAATTCTACCTCTACAAGTGTGACGGGGGATTTACCTGCACTAGATAAAATACATACCCAGTTTTGTGAATCTGCATATGATATGTTCTATGAAAAGAATCCAACTTCGTTCTTAAATTGGATTAAAGAAAATAATGACAATGCGAAAGTCATTGACGGTATCGGTATGCTAGTTGGTCAAGCTGCTGAGAGTTTTTACTTATGGCGTAATTCAAAGCCAAATGTAGAAGATGTTTTAATTAAATTGAAAAGTGACTTATAAACTATGAATCAAGCAATACAGTTTGTAGATCGATACACATATATAGTTGAACGAAAAGCGATACAGTTTGAAGCGATTGTCTCAGGGTTAATAGTTTATTGCTTTATTAAACACAATGGTGATCAAGTAGAAGAGTATCTAAATCAAAATAAGTTTGATTTAGAAGATCAAGCCACTGAGCTCATTGAAGATGAGGAGTATAATGAACTCGGTGAGATTTGGCTAAAATAATTGAAATATTATAAGTCTTCTAAATATTCATCTTTCAATAATACATAGTTATCGGCAGAGATCTTTAAAAAAGCGCGCTCTTGTTCAGTTAAAGGGCGAGCTTGCTTAATAGGGCTACCAACATATAAATAACCAGATTCTAATTTTTTGTTTGGGGGCACTAAAGAGCCTCCACCTATTATCACATCATCTTCAACAATAGCGTTATCCATTATAATAGCGCCCATGCCAACTAAGATTCTGTTTCCTAACTTGCAGCCATGTAGCATAGCTTGATGACCAACAGTGACATCATCACCAATAATAAGCGGGTATCCATCGGGCACTGATTCAGATTTTCTAGTAACATGTAAAACAGAACCATCTTGGATGTTAGTTCTCTCACCAATTTGAATATAATTAACATCACCTCGGGCAGCAACTAAAGGCCAAATGCTAGAATCTTTACCTAGATATAATTGGCCAACAATAACGGCTGAATCATCTACGTATGTATTAATACCAATTTTTGGTTGGATGCCTTTATAAGCGCGAATTGTCATTTTTATTCCTAAATTCAAAAAATACAGATTAATTAATACTAATACCTATTATATGTTTTATGAAAATTTGTGAAACAATAAGTTTAAGCCTAGATTTTGATAATGTTAGCCTGTTTATTGAACGAATAGGCTGGGGTTTATACAAATGTGAATTTAAACCTTTTTATTTCAAAAAAACACTTGCGCAGAATTTAAAAATGCCTATACTGCGCCTCCACCGACACAGACGGCAAGCAACAGACTTTAAGGTAAGAGACTAAAGGGATGTAGCGAGATCGACTAGGTTGGTCAGTCAAATTAAAACTTGAATTTAAACTTCTTCTAAAGAACATTAAAATTAAGTATTGACTCAAAAATTTTAAGGTGTATTATGCACCTCCGCTTCGAAGCACACCTTCAAAGCAACGTTCTTTAACAATAAGTAATCATCTGTGTGGGCACTCTTGCAGATTGAGTTCTAAAGTCACTTTTCGAAGTGACACAAAATTAGAGTCTCATTAAAATCTGTTCACTTAATCCTTTTAGGAAAGAGCGAGTGACTACACAGTCATATGCGACGTTAAGTTTAACTTTGTTAAATTTAATATCAAAAACAGAATTCATTGAGCTGTCTCATCTATTTTATAGACAAAGACAAAAAACTTTTTAATTGAAGAGTTTGATCATGGCTCAGATTGAACGCTGGCGGCAGGCCTAACACATGCAAGTCGAGCGGTAACAGAGATAGCTTGCTATCTGCTGACGAGCGGCGGACGGGTGAGTAATGCTTGGGAATATGCCTTTAGGTGGGGGACAACAGTTGGAAACGACTGCTAATACCGCATGATGTCTACGGACCAAAGTGGGGGACCTTCGGGCCTCACGCCTAAAGATTAGCCCAAGTGGGATTAGCTAGTTGGTTGAGGTAAAGGCTCACCAAGGCAACGATCCCTAGCTGGTTTGAGAGGATGATCAGCCACACTGGAACTGAGACACGGTCCAGACTCCTACGGGAGGCAGCAGTGGGGAATATTGCACAATGGGCGCAAGCCTGATGCAGCCATGCCGCGTGTGTGAAGAAGGCCCTAGGGTTGTAAAGCACTTTCAGCGAGGAGGAAAGGTTATAGTTTAATAGACTATAGCTGTGACGTTACTCGCAGAAGAAGCACCGGCTAACTTCGTGCCAGCAGCCGCGGTAATACGAGGGGTGCAAGCGTTAATCGGAATTACTGGGCGTAAAGCGTACGCAGGCGGTTTGTTAAGCGAGATGTGAAAGCCCCGGGCTCAACCTGGGAACTGCATTTCGAACTGGCAGACTAGAGTATGATAGAGGGTGGTAGAATTTCAGGTGTAGCGGTGAAATGCGTAGAGATCTGAAGGAATACCGATGGCGAAGGCAGCCACCTGGGTCAATACTGACGCTCATGTACGAAAGCGTGGGGAGCAAACGGGATTAGATACCCCGGTAGTCCACGCCGTAAACGATGTCTACTAGGAGCTGGAATCTTCGGATGACTTTTCCAAAGCTAACGCATTAAGTAGACCGCCTGGGGAGTACGGCCGCAAGGTTAAAACTCAAATGAATTGACGGGGGCCCGCACAAGCGGTGGAGCATGTGGTTTAATTCGATGCAACGCGAAGAACCTTACCTACACTTGACATCCAGAGAAGAGACTAGAGATAGACTTGTGCCTTCGGGAACTCTGAGACAGGTGCTGCATGGCTGTCGTCAGCTCGTGTTGTGAGATGTTGGGTTAAGTCCCGCAACGAGCGCAACCCCTATCCTTAGTTGCTAGCAGGTAATGCTGAGAACTCTAGGGAGACTGCCGGTGATAAACCGGAGGAAGGTGGGGACGACGTCAAGTCATCATGGCCCTTACGTGTAGGGCTACACACGTGCTACAATGGCAGGTACAGAGTGCTGCGAGCTCGCGAGGGTAAGCGAATCACTTAAAGCCTGTCGTAGTCCGGATTGGAGTCTGCAACTCGACTCCATGAAGTCGGAATCGCTAGTAATCGCGGATCAGAATGCCGCGGTGAATACGTTCCCGGGCCTTGTACACACCGCCCGTCACACCATGGGAGTGGGTTGCTCCAGAAGTGGCTAGTCTAACTGCTTGCAGAGGACGGTCACCACGGAGTGATTCATGACTGGGGTGAAGTCGTAACAAGGTAGCCCTAGGGGAACCTGGGGCTGGATCACCTCCTTATACGAAAGAACTGGTTTGCATGCCAGTGTCCACACAGATGATTATTAAACACTTTGTTCTTCGGAATGATTTGTTTATGTGCTCTTTAAAAATTTGGAAAGCTGATATAAAAATTCTAATAAATGTTTATTAAACATTTATTAAGAGTTTTCAAAAAGTAAAAGAAACGAATGATAGCCATGTTATATGGTGATGCATTCATGCCAATTTATTGTTTACTTATTTATAAGTAATTAATGATTGGCATCTACTTTAGTATTCAAAACATTAACTTCTGGCGAAGTTAACTGTCACGAAATAATACAGCGCATTGTAGTTGTAAAACTATTTTGGGTTGTATGGTTAAGTGAATAAGCGTACACGGTGGATGCCTTGGCAGTTGGAGGCGATGAAGGACGTATTAACTTGCGATAAGCTAAGTCGAGCTAGTAAAAAGCACTTGAGACTTAGATTTCCGAATGGGGAAACCCACCTATTTATAGGTATCGTTAACTGAATACATAGGTTAACGAGGCGAACGCGGAGAACTGAAACATCTAAGTACCCGTAGGAACAGAAATCAACCGAGATTTCGAAAGTAGCGGCGAGCGAAATCGAAACAGCCCTTAAGCTTTATTGTAGTTAGTAGAATGCTCTGGAAAGTGCAACGATACAAGGTGATAGTCCTGTATACGAAAGCTTATATAAAGTGAAATCGAGTAGGTCGGGACACGTGATATCCTGACTGAATATGGGGGGACCATCCTCCAAGGCTAAATACTCCCAACTGACCGATAGTGAACCAGTACCGTGAGGGAAAGGCGAAAAGAACCCCTGTGAGGGGAGTGAAATAGAACCTGAAACCGTGTACGTACAAGCAGTAGGAGCAAAGCTTTGCTTTGTGACTGCGTACCTTTTGTATAATGGGTCAGCGACTTATATTTTGTAGCGAGGTTAACCGAATAGGGGAGCCGTAGGGAAACCGAGTCTTAACTGGGCGACTAGTTGCAGGGTATAGACCCGAAACCCGGTGATCTAGCCATGGGCAGGTTGAAGGTTGAGTAACATCAACTGGAGGACCGAACCCACTTACGTTGAAAAGTGAGGGGATGACTTGTGGCTAGGAGTGAAAGGCTAATCAAACCGGGAGATAGCTGGTTCTCCCCGAAATCTATTTAGGTAGAGCCTCGGATGAATACTGACGGGGGTAGAGCACTGTTTGGGCTAGGGGGTCATCCCGACTTACCAACCCCATGCAAACTCCGAATACCGTTAAGTAATATCCGGGAGACACACGGCGGGTGCTAACGTCCGTCGTGAAGAGGGAAACAACCCAGAGCGCCATCTAAGGTCCCAAAGTGTATGTTAAGTGGGAAACGATGTGGAAAGGCCCAGACAGCCAGGAGGTTGGCTTAGAAGCAGCCACCCTTTAAAGAAAGCGTAATAGCTCACTGGTCGAGTCGGTCTGCGCGGAAGATGTAACGGGGCTAAACATACCACCGAAGATGCGCCTGCGTACTTTGTATGCGGGGTAGGGGAGCGTTCTGTAAGCCGTTGAAGGTGTACCGGGAGGTATGCTGGAGGTATCAGAAGTGCGAATGCTGACATGAGTAACGATAATGGGGGTGAAAAACCCCCACGCCGGAAGACCAAGGGTTCCTATCCCATGTTAATCAGGGTAGGGTGAGTCGACTCCTAAGGCGAGGCCGAAAGGCGTAGTCGATGGGAAACGGGTTAATATTCCCGTACTTATTATGAATGCGAAGGGGGGACGGAGCAGGCTAAACAAGCATGGCGTTGGTTGTCCATGTGAAAGTGCGTAGGCTGATGACTTAGGTAAATCCGGGTTGTCATTAAGGCTGAGACACGAGACGAGTCACTACGGTGATGAAGTTGTTGGTGCCATACTTCCAGGAAAAGCCTCTAAGCTTCAGTTTATAATGAATCGTACCCCAAACCGACACAGGTGGTCAGGTAGAGAATACTAAGGCGCTTGAGAGAACTCGGGTGAAGGAACTAGGCAAAATTGTACCGTAACTTCGGGAGAAGGTACGCCAACATTAGGTGAAGCGCTTTACGTGTGGAGCTGAAGTTGGTCTCAGAAACTAGGTGGCTGGGACTGTTTATTAAAAACACAGCACTGTGCAAAATCGAAAGATGACGTATACGGTGTGACACCTGCCCGGTGCCGGAAGGTTAATTGATGGGGTTATCTTCGGAGAAGCTCTTGATCGAAGCCCCGGTAAACGGCGGCCGTAACTATAACGGTCCTAAGGTAGCGAAATTCCTTGTCGGGTAAGTTCCGACCTGCACGAATGGTGTAACCATGGCCACGCTGTCTCCACCCGAGACTCAGTGAAATTGAAATCGCAGTGAAGATGCTGTGTACCCGCGGCTAGACGGAAAGACCCCGTGAACCTTTACTACAGCTTGGCACTGAACATTGAACCTACATGTGTAGGATAGGTGGGAGACTTTGAAGTAGCGTCGCTAGATGTTATGGAGTCAACCTTGAAATACCACCCTTGTAGTTTTGATGTTCTAACGTAGGTCCCTAAGCGGGATTGCGGACAGTGCCTGGTGGGTAGTTTGACTGGGGCGGTCTCCTCCCAAAGAGTAACGGAGGAGCACGAAGGTTTGCTAAGTACGGTCGGACATCGTACGGTTAGTGTAATGGTAGAAGCAAGCTTAACTGCGAGACAGACACGTCGAGCAGGTACGAAAGTAGGTCATAGTGATCCGGTGGTTCTGAATGGAAGGGCCATCGCTCAACGGATAAAAGGTACTCCGGGGATAACAGGCTGATACCGCCCAAGAGTTCATATCGACGGCGGTGTTTGGCACCTCGATGTCGGCTCATCACATCCTGGGGCTGAAGTCGGTCCCAAGGGTATGGCTGTTCGCCATTTAAAGTGGTACGCGAGCTGGGTTTAGAACGTCGTGAGACAGTTCGGTCCCTATCTGCCGTGGGCGTTTGAGAATTGAGAGGGGTTGCTCCTAGTACGAGAGGACCGGAGTGAACGAACCGCTGGTGTTCGGGTTGTCATGCCAATGGCATTGCCCGGTAGCTACGTTCGGAACTGATAAGCGCTGAAAGCATCTAAGCGCGAAGCAGGCCTCGAGATGATTTCTCACTAGTGCTATAAGCACTCTGAAGGGCCGTTGGAGACTACAACGTTGATAGGCAAGGTGTGTAAGGGTTGTGAGGCCTTGAGCTAACTTGTACTAATTACCCGTGAGGCTTAACCATACAACGCCAAAGTGGTTTTGTGTGTGATAGAAACAAGCAAGAAGTTAGTGTTAACTAAAGTAGAATAGTTTTACGATATCTGTATCAGCAGACCGAATTTATTAAAGAACAAGAACAAAGCGAATTAGGAATGATTTTATAAATTACATCCATGTAATTTACCCTAGCGGGGCGCACTAAAGTGCGTTAAAAATTGTTCCAGACAATTTTTTGCTTGGTGACAATAGCGTTTTGGACCCACCTGATCCCATGCCGAACTCAGAAGTGAAACGAAACAGCGCCGATGATAGTGTGGGGTTTCCCATGTGAAAGTAGGACATCGCCAGGCTCCTAATTAGTAAAAATCCCAACTCATTGAGTTGGGATTTTTGCGTTTTAGAGTCTAATATTATTCAGTCTAAAGATGCCAATACATCAGGCTCCACTCTCATAATCACAAGAAAGCCGATACAGAAATGTATCGGCTTTTTTGTTTTTTTATGTTTATAGTTTTTATATAAACAAGCACTAAACAGTAAGGGGGAATACTCGCTTATGGATCATACTATTTTAATCTACTACTTCAGGCTCAGGTCTTTCAGATTTTTCTAAGAAAATTGCTGATGGGTCTATTATCACGCTATGAATTTGCTCCATTTTTATTAGGCCTCTCATCATGTTTCTTGTTTGTGGATCGATATCGAATCCAACGCTTGTAAGTTTTTCTAACGGCTTAATATCTTCTTTATTAACATTGACACTTTGGCCTACTTTATCGACTAACAATCCTATATGAGGGTGAACGCCATCAGGTGTTGTAAATATTATAATGGGTTTGTAATCTAGCATGACTTGTTCTTTTGCTGATTCAAATAACCTTAGTAGAAATGTATATGTAGTCCGTTTTTCTTGCTCAAAAATTTTTAGGGCTTCTTCTTTATGTCCTTGTTCAACTTTGCTTAATAATTCATCTGCAAGCTGATGGATTCTATTATGGGGTTCTGTAAATCTTTCGAGAATTAGTTGAAGATCTTCATCATCAGTTTTAAATTTGTCATGCCATTGTCCAAATGAACATTTATGGGGATCTCTTGCACCATCGAAAGTTACATTGTTTACTAAGCTATTTTCCAGCGATTGTATCCATTCTATATGCTCTTTTTCTCTAGCTTGTAGTAATTCTGCTAATTCTGCATTTGTTGTATAGGTTGACTCGCCATTTAAAATAAGTCCTAAATCAAATACAGGTGTGGGTGTTCCCATATAATCTTTTATGCCAATAAAGCTTTTATTTTTATTTGGTAATTTTGTTAGAGCATCTTCAAATCTTTCAGTTACAAGAATATCTAGGATTTTAAGAGAGATAGTTTTTGAGCCAACTTTAAAGTTTATAAAGTCCATTGCTTCCCCTGCTAATTATTATTTTCCGCCTGACGAATTTAAAGCATAGCGCAGGTTAATAAATTTGCAGGGTTATTGAAAAGAAAAATAGATTGTTTTTAGGGGATTAGATGTTTTCTTTTTTCAAAGCCTAATAAACTTAAATCTATTGCTCTAAGTGACTTTAGCAAACAACTTCTTGTTAAATCTGCTTTGCACTTATTGACAGCAGTATGAAATATATAGGCATTAAGATAACCTTCAAATTGAATTTGGCTTGTTTCCTTATAACCGGCTACTTTCATATCTAAATTAAATTGTTTACAAATCGTCAGTGCACACTTTGTAACCTTGGTAAATCTGTAACCCAAGTTCAGCACTTGGTCCTAGAGTCACATTAGACATGCCAAGCAATATTTCTCTATCGTTTACACCTGTTTCTGATATTGCATTTTTACATAATAAGAAAAGGGTAATAAATAAAATTTTTTTATAATTGATTTACCTTTATTTTAATAAGCCAATAAACTCAGAGATTGCGGTTTTAATATCAGACGAAAGTTGTTTTTTTCCTTTGATCAACATTTCTTTTTGTATAACTTCGATGCTTTGATTTTGTAATATTAGTCTAATAATCAACTCTTGTGTAAATGTATTACACATAACAATTAGTGGTATGTTTTGCCATATGACACGCCATAAATTAGGTACAACTTGTTCCAGACTATGTTGGGCTCCTAAATAGCGTTTAATATCAGCTAAATCATGCTCAAGGCCTGCAATATTACTTGGTGATAAATATTTTAACAGCTCTACAACAAGAGCCGCGTTAAGCGTATTAAAACTATGTATTAAATAAAGAGGTAACTGATGGCTGAGTTGTTGCTTTAGTTCTTGGATTGGAATTTGGCTAGTAGAGTTTAGCGACTTTAAAACCAAACATGCATGTTCGCCGCTTACTTTATCTTTCTTGAAACCAACTTTTACTATTCGGTAATTTAAATTTTGCCAAAAGCTTAGTAATGAAGCATAACCTCCAAAACTGGCTCCAATCGCTTTTACTTGTGTGCTAAGGCTTGATTCAATATGTTGGAGTAATTGACTACCAAAATTATTTCGAGTTAATTTTGGGTGCACAGCTATGCGTATAATACGAGCAACTTTATTTTTTAAAAAATAATCTGAGTTGTCTAGTTGAGCGATAGATTGCGCTAGTAAATGACCTTTAGGTCTACGTGTTCCGTTTAGTATTTCAGCACTCAATTGTTCTGATAGTTGGCCTTCAATAGCAACTAACGCAGCTGCTATGATGATATCTTCTTTTAGAGAAATAAAAATTTTTATTTGATTACCATCAAGCATTTGGCGTAAATCGTTTACTGTCGTTTGGTAATGGGCTAATACGAGCAAACCAAAAACTTGATTTAATAAGGTTTCATTTTGAGATAGTTCTTTTTGGTTGATCTCTTTTATCTGAATATTTTCAAATCGCTCGGGTAAGTCAACAGAGCAGTCAGCTTGCAAGCACAGTAGCTGATTGATTGTATTTTCTAAAGGGTCGTTTAGAGCAAACCTTATTGGTGTATTTAAAAAAGTATTTTGCCAATCTTTATAGTGTTTATTTAAATATGGAATAAATCTTAATGTAAATCCGCGTCCTGTGCCTTCATATCCATATATGGTTGTT
This sequence comes from Pseudoalteromonas sp. '520P1 No. 423', assembly GCF_001269985.1. Classification (NCBI taxonomy): domain Bacteria; kingdom Pseudomonadati; phylum Pseudomonadota; class Gammaproteobacteria; order Alteromonadales; family Pseudoalteromonadaceae; genus Pseudoalteromonas; species Pseudoalteromonas sp. '520P1 No. 423'. The sequence continues at coordinate 565,878 of NZ_BBZB01000001.1, forward strand.
GCAAATACAACTCTTGGGTAAAGTTTTAATATTTTTTGTAATATAGGTACAGGTAAAGCTGCGGCTTCATCAACAAAAACTCCATCGGCTTGATGGGCTTCATTAATTAATTTATCTGGCGCAATAAAACTTAAATTTGCTAAAGTATTTTCACCAGTCTTATAGTTTTGCTCTGTGGCTAATGCTAAGTGTTTAAATGCAGACTCTACAGATCTACGTTGTGTCGCGCTTATAATGACTTTCTTATTATTTTTAATTAATGCGGCAGCCGCTAAGCCCAAAGCAGATGATTTACCTCTTCCTCTGTCAGCCGTTATTAATAAAGGTCTATTTGCTCTACCTAAAATTGTTTTAGTGATGGCTTCAATACAAGTTAGTTGTTTAGAAAGATTAGGTTGTTCTGGGACTAATTCTATTTTAGGTAATTGCCAACCATTTTTTTGGTCCAACTTAATACAAAGTTGATTATCAAGTTGCTTGCTGAATCTTTGATTAAAATAGCTAATTAGGTTTGATTTTATTTCAGCGGATTGAAAAGTTTGAAACTCAGGATCTACAAAGGTATTAAGCAGTTTTAGTTCTGGTTGTATTAAAATTAAAACGCCACCTGCAGTGATGGTACCTGCAAGGGCTGCTAACTTATCAGGTGAGATCCCTTGATAACCATCATAAAGGCCGACTTGATATTCTTGGCCTAAAATTTGGTGGTTATGTTCGGGCCAATTAGCATCTAATAAATCTTTATTTCGACTTATAATACATCTGCGACCTTTTAGTTGTTCTATCAGTCTATTTGCTTGAAGCGTGGTCCAATCTTGAGAACCTGTAAGCAACAATAACTGCCTATGCCTATTGTTATTTAAATTTTCAAAATATGCGGTGACATTCATTGGCAATATTGTTGCTGAGTTCATTATAAAGCCTGTAACTTAGCGTATGAAGTCACTAACCATTTACTGCCAACATCTAAGAAGTTCACCTGAACTCTCGCTTGAGGCCCTGAACCTTCGTAGTTAAGAACTGTGCCTTCACCAAATTTTTTGTGAATCACTCTTTGACCTAGTTTAAAACCAGTTTCTTCAAAAGCGGCACTGGTGACAGTATTGCTAAAGCGGTTACTTGCTTGAGGTTTGATCACTTGTGTTTTTATGCGAACTTCTTCAATGCAGTCATCCGGAATCTCGCGTAAAAAACGTGATGGTGAATGATATTTCTCTTGGCCATATAAACGGCGGCTTTCGGCATGACTTATATATAGCTTTTGCATTGCTCGTGTAATACCAACATAACATAAGCGACGTTCTTCTTCTAAACGTTCAGAATCATCATGACTTTGCTGTGATGGGAACATGCCTTCTTCAACACCTGCCATAAATACTAATGGAAATTCTAGTCCTTTTGCTGAATGTAATGTCATCATTTGAACAGCATCATCGTGCTCATCAGCTTGTCCTTCACCTGACTCTAATGCTGTATGTGATAAGAAACCAGAAAGTGGTGAAGAGAACTCTTCATCTTCAGGCATTTCAAACTGTGAACAGGCATTAATGAGTTCTTCTAAGTTTTCTACACGTGCACGTGCTTTTTCGCCTTTTTCAGCTTGATACATTGCCATTAAGCCTGAATGATTAATTGCAAATTTAGCTTGTTCAGCAAGTTCTGAGTTTTGGATTTGTTCTTCTATATGACTGATCAAGGCGATAAAACTACCTACAGCATTAGCTGCGCGACCAGTAAGTTGCTTTTGATCGATCAAGCTTTGCGCTGCATACCATAAAGGTAGTGATTCAGACCGTGCGCAATCACGAATTAAACCGATACTTTTATTGCCGATACCACGAGTTGGTGTATTAATTATACGTTCAAATGCGGCATCATCTTGACGGTTATTGATCAAGCGTAAATAAGACAATGCATCTTTGATTTCTTGACGTTCGAAAAAGCGCATACCGCCATAAATACGGTATTTTAAACCTTCTTGCAGCATTGCTTCTTCTAAAATACGAGATTGTGCATTGCTTCGGTATAAAATAGCGGTATCAGTTAAATCTTTGCCTTTGCTTTTCCATTCACTGATTTTGCTAACAATAAATCGCGCTTCATCTAGCTCATTAAAAGCCGCATAAATAGAGATTAATTCGCCTTCGTTATCTTCAGTCCATAAATCTTTACCCATACGCTCTGAGTTGTTGGCGATTAAGGTATTTGCTGCTTTTAAAATGGTTGCTGTTGAACGGTAGTTCTGCTCTAGTCTTATAGTCTCAGCACTAAAGTCTTGTAAGAAACGGCGAATATTTTCAATTTTAGCACCACGCCAACCGTAAATAGATTGATCATCATCACCAACCGTCATTACATGGTTTTGTTTACCGGCAAGCAGTTTTAACCATGCGTATTGTACGGTATTGGTATCTTGGAATTCATCTACTAAAATATGTGGGAATCGGTCTTGGTAATGGCGTAATAAACTTTGGTTATTATTTAACACTTCATAACAACGTAAAAGAATTTCAGCAAAATCTACTAAACCAGCGCGATCACAGGCTTCTTGATAAGCGGTATAAATTCTTAGTAGCATTTGCTCGTTAGGGTCATAGGCTTTGATATCTTTAGGCCTTAAACCTTCATCTTTTTTAGCGCCTATGTACCAAGTTACTTGCTTAGCGGGCCATTTTTTATCATCAATATTTAAGGCTTTAAGCAATCTTCGTATCATTCTGATTTGATCGTCAGAGTCTATTATTTGAAATGATTCAGGCAGATTTGCTTCATTATGATGGGCGCGTAAAATTCGATGTGATAAACCATGGAAAGTACCTATCCACATACCACCAATTGAGCTTTTTATCGTTTCTTCTACACGTCCACGCATTTCTTTAGCGGCTTTATTAGTAAAAGTTACTGCAAAAATACTGTATGGAGATGCGTTTTCAACTTGCATTAACCAAGCGATACGGTGAACTAAAACTCGGGTTTTACCTGAGCCTGCACCTGCTAATACCAACATATTTTGCAAAGGTGCTGCTACGGCATCTCGTTGTTTATCGTTTAAGCCATCAAGTAATTCAGATACGTCCATTAGTGCCACCAAAGTTGTCATTTAATAGATTTGCTTTGCAATTCTATTGAGCCACTAGGTGGCATTAATAATTGCTGCTATGATACAACAGGAGCCTTAGGCAGTTCAAATAGAATACTGTTTTTATAAACAGGTATTCATTTAAGTAGCATTTCTAGCTGAAGAATATTACTGATCTCTATATCTGCTAAGCCCTTATAACTTGTTTTTATCGGGTCATCATTCAACCAGCAAGACATGCAACCATTATTATTAGCGCCTTGAATATCTGAATCTAAATTATCACCAATGTGTAAGATATTTTCTAACTTTACATTTAATTTATCCGCTGCGAGTTCAAACATATCAGCTGCTGGTTTTTGTGCGCCATCAAAGCCCGCCATAAGTAAAAATTCAAAGCTGTCTTTTAAGCAGAACTTACTGATATCAACATTGCCATTGGTAATCGCTATTAATGTGTATTTTTGACTTAAATTTTTAAGTAAAGCTAATACTTCTGGTGCAACAACAACTTGGCTTCTGGCTATAATAAATGCTTGATAAGCCGCTTTACTATGACGTTCACTTTCTTGGTCGTTATGACCTAAAGATGTAAAAGCATAGTGTAGAGCGTGTTGGCGTAATAAAGTCACATTTTGTTCTATTCCAGGAGTATTATTTTGTGCGGCTATTCTGCATTTTTCCCAAAAGTCAGCACCTTGCTCTAGCCATTTATCGCCAACAGTTGGGATTTGTTTTATGTAATTAAACTGTGCATCAAGTGCCGCTTTAATAATAGGTTTGTTATTGTAAAGTGTATCGTCTAAATCAAAACTTAATACTTTTATGTCATTTAGTTTTCTAGAAATTTTCATGTAACTCTCTTATTTTTTACTATCAAGCTTTTTAGCTCTCGGGTGGCTTTTGTCATAAACCCGCGCTAAATGTTGAAAATCAAGGTGGGTATATACTTGAGTAGCAGATAGACTGCTGTGACCTAATAGTTCTTGAACTGCCCGTAAATCACTACTTGATTCTAATATATGAGAAGCAAATGAATGGCGTAATTTATGAGGATGAATAGCGGCCGAAATACCTTGCTTAATTCCCCATTGCTTCATTCTTTCACGTACTTGGCGAACAGATATTCTATTTTTACGTTTACTTAAAAATAGTGCTATTTCATTAGGTTTTGCAAATTCTCCGCGACATTTCAACCAATCATTTAATGCATTTAATGCTTTGCTACCGACAGGAATCACGCGTTCTTTATTACCTTTACCTAATACGCGAATTTCTGCTTGTTTATATTTTATGTCTTTTAAATTAGCATTAACTAACTCACTGATCCGTAACCCTGATGAATACATCAATTCCATCATCGCTTTATCTCTAATAGCTAAACTATCTTCAGGCGGAATTTCTAGTAGTTGATTCATTTGATCTACATCGAGATTTTTTGGTAAAGGTTTTTCGAACTTAGGGCCTTTAATCGCTTCAGCTGGATTGTTAAGTGGTGTTACTGATTGCTTTTTTTTGCCTGAGCGTTGTATTTTTAGTGCTTGTAGGTATTTATATAAACTGCGTATACATGAGAGCTTTAAATTAATCGTTCTACTACTCAGGCGTTTTGCTTTTAGTTGCATACTAAAGCTGCGAATATGCTCAGGCTGTACTTTTAGCCAGTTTTCAGCTTGATGTTGTAAAAACTCAGCGGCTTGTTTTAGCTGAGTTTGATATTGCAATAACGTATGTTCGGAGTAATTTTTTTCAATTTTTAGATATTGAATAAAAGCATCAATGGGGTTTAGCCATTGTGCTGGAATTGGAGTTGATTGGCTGGCTTCCACTAGTTCAGTTCAATGAGTTTAATTTTTAAGGAGTGAATAAATTCATCGATGAAAATGTTGTCATGTGATGGTGTGAAGTGCAGAGGGTCATCACTCGAAAAAGCTAATAAGCCTAATGGATTATCGATTTCACCTATTAAGTACAATGCGATTGATTGGCAGTTTTCATTCAATAACAACGCAACTTCATCTTGGCTTGTTCTTCCTAAATAATGTTTTGAGTCTTGTAATCTATGCTCAATGACAGTTTTAAGTTCAGGTTTATAACGCAATAATCTAGACTCTTTAACATTTAACGCTTTGCTTATAGTTGCGTTTAACTGCTCCTTTAGTTCATTAAAGTCGTTTATAAGCATTAAATCACGCTGACATGCACTGAAAGTTTTAAAAATAGATTCATTTGCTTTAGCTGTTTGTATTAACGAAGCTAAATTTTCTTTTAAATCTTGGTTTTTTTGTCTCAATATTTGTTGCTGGCGTATTGCTAAGGAAACCGTACCACTTTGCTGAGAAATGACATCTAACTGATCAAGCAAGTCAGGGTTATTTTTTAAAAAGTCCGTGTTTTGTTTTAAATACGCTACTACTTGCTGCTCAGATAATGTGTTCATATTTATACTTCTCTAAATCGCTATTTGGCCATCAAATACGTGTTCTGCAGGTCCCGTCATTTTTACCGTTTGGTTTTCACCATGCCAACGCACTTGTAAAGTGCCACCTGGTAAATCAACTTGAACATGGGGATCTAGTTTATTTTGAACTTGACCGATCACTGCTGCTGCACATGCACCACTACCACAAGCTAAGGTCTCCCCTGCGCCACGTTCCCAAACTCTAAGTTTGATATGTTCACGACTTAAAATTTGCATAAAGCCAATGTTAGCTTTTTCTGGAAAGCGTTCATGGTTTTCTAGTAAAGGACCTAATAATTCAACTTCAGCAGTTTCGATGTCATCTACTTCTACAACACAGTGAGGATTACCCATTGAAACCGCACCACTAAAAATAGTGTGTTCATCTGCTCTGAAAATATAAGTCGCTTCACGCTTACTTGCTTTAAAGGGAATTCTACTAGGCTCTAATTTAGGCTGTCCCATATTGACACTAATTTGACCGTCTTTTTCAATATATAAAGTCATATTACCGCCTTTGGTAGAAACGGCGATTTTATGTTTATTGGTTAAACCTTTCATGCGAACAAAGCGTGCAAAACATCGTGCGCCATTACCACATTGAGCAACTTCAGAGCCATCAGCATTGAAAATACGATAATGGAAATCTAGGTCAGGATCATAAGGTGCTTCCACCATTAATAACTGGTCAAAGCCAATACCGAAGTTTCTATCGGCAAGTTTACGGATTTGATCTTTTGATAAAAATACGTTTTGAGTAATGTTATCAACCATCATAAAGTCATTACCCAAGCCGTGCATTTTTGAAAAATTAATTAGCATGGTAGTAAGCTCTCTCCTTGATATAGTTGCTCTATGGTTTCGCGTTTACGTACCTCATGTACTTTATCACCGTCGACCATGATCTCACACACTCGCGGTCTCGAATTGTAATTTGAACTCATTGTAAATCCATATGCTCCCGCACTGCGAACAGCTAATAAATCATTTTGTATGAGTGCTAAATCACGATCTTTACCTAAAAAGTCTCCGGTTTCGCATACTGGGCCCACAATATCGTAATTATATGTTTGTGAATTTTGTTCAGGCTTAAGGTTAACAGGAATAATATTTTGCCAAGCTTGGTAAAGAGAAGGTCTTAATAAGTCGTTCATACCGGCATCAACAATTGCAAAGTGTTTATCTTGATTTTGTTTTAGGTATTCAACTTTAGTTACTAAAATACCTGAATTGGCAGCAATTGCGCGACCAGGTTCAAATATAAGTTCTAACTCAGGCAAGTTGATTAGTTTTTCATTAATTTTATCAACATAAATACTTGGGTGAGGCGGTTCTTCACCTTGATAAGGCACACCAAGACCACCACCGACATCCAAGTGAGAAATCTTAATGCCTAATTGAGATAACTCTTCAATTAATTTTAATATTTTATCTAAGGCTGCAAGAAAAGGTGTGACTTCAGTTAACTGAGAACCAATATGAAAGTCTATACCTTGAATGGATAACCCAGGTAATTGAGATGCCTTTTTATAAACTTCAACAGCTTGGTTTATATCAATACCAAATTTATTCTCTTTAAGACCTGTTGAGATATAAGGATGTGTTTTTGCATCAATATCCGGATTAACACGTATGGAAATAGGCGCAATAACATTTAGTTCAGATGCAATAGCTGAAATATTATGAAGCTCAGCGATAGACTCAACATTAAAACACTTAATGCCTAACTCTAAAGCGTAAACAATTTCTTCTTTGGTTTTAGCTACGCCAGAAAAAACAACTTTTTTAACGTCACCACCGGCTGCAACTACTCGAGCTAACTCGCCTTGAGATACAATATCAAAACCCGAGCCTAATTTAGCTAATATATTTAATACTGCGATGTTAGAATTTGCTTTGACCGCATAACACACTAAGTTTTTATGTGCTTTGGCTGCATCAACAAAAGCATTATAGTGACGCTCAAAAGTTGCACGAGAATAAATATAACAAGGAGTTCCGAATTGCTGGGCAATATCGTTTATGTCTACATCTTCAGCATAAAGGTGCTGTGAACGATAATTAAAATAATCCATTTATTTGTCCTGTTTATCTTTGTTTTGCTGATTTTCTTTTTTTTCTTCAGCTTTAACTTTAGGTTTTTCTTGTGTTTCTTTTGGTAAATAAAGGTCACCGGTTTGACCACAAGCACCTATAAATAATAAGCATGAAAATAGTATGATATGGCTATATTTTATTCTTTGCATAAGTTTTCTTTAGATCAAAGTATTTACTCTTTATAATCGCAGAGTAACAGAAAAAATTGTAAATGCAGACAGTCGAGCAGGCTTTTTTTTATCTCGACATGAAAACTAAGTTTATATAAAGAAAATCCTATCGAATGAGCATAAATCATTGGATTATAGGAATGTTCTTATTTTATTAAAATTATCAATATGAAGCGTATTAGGAAGTAAAATGACAGACAATGAATATCACGAACTTGTAGATGCAGTTTTATTGACTATTGAAGAACAAGTTGATGATTTTGAAGCTGATTTAGATTACGAATCAGCACCGAGTATTTTAGAAATAATTTTTCCTGATAAAAGTAAAATAATTCTAAATAAACAAGCACCTCTACATCAGTTATGGGTGGCAACTAAATTTAATGGCCATCACTTTGAGTTTAATGGCACGCAATGGATCGATAATAGAAGCCAAGCAGAATTTTGGCAATTTCTATCTGAAGTATCTAGCCAGCAGGCGGGTGTCGAAATTAAGTGGTTGTCAGAATTAAAATAATAAAAATTTAAAAGAGAGATAAAGAATGAGTTTAAAATCGGTTATTTGTGAGCCACAAGGACAGCATAAAGCAACAGTTATTTGGTTACATGGCTTGGGTGATTCTGGTGACGGTTTTGCGCCAATTGTGCCACAGTTGGAAATTCCAAATGAAATCGGTGTTAAATTTATTTTTCCTCATGCGCCAATTCGTGCTGTAACAATTAATAATGGCATTGAAATGCGAGCGTGGTATGACATCGTTTCTTTTGATCTAGATAAACGCGCTGATGAAATAGGTGTGAGAGAATCATCTGCACAGGTAGCAGAAATCATAGAGCAAGAAATGGCTCAAGGCATTGAAGCTAATAAAATAATTTTAGCTGGTTTCTCTCAAGGTGGTGTAATTGCATTACATTTAGCACCTAGATTAAAGCATAAACTTGCAGGAGTTATGGCGTTATCAACTTATATGTGTGCACCACAAAAGTTTAACGATGAAGCAATACAAAAAGATTTAACTGTATTGATGGCACATGGTTCACAGGATGAAGTAGTTCCTATGTTTGCTGGTAAGCAAGCGCTAGATGTAATGCAAAGCGCTGGTTTAGAAGTTACTTGGCATGATTACCCTATGGGGCATCAAGTATGTGGTGAAGAAGTTATGGTAATTCGTAATTGGTTAATTGAGCAACTTCAATAAGGTTTTTTGTGAGTCAAAAAATAACAATCACAACTAAGATACAAAAAGAGACTGGTGCCATTGATAAAGTTGAATATCAATGGCATTGGAATCGCATTGTGTTAGTTTGTTTTTCTCTAGTCGTTATTTCAGCCTGCATTATTTGGGCTCTATCGTCGGGAGTTTCGGCAAATAAAACTCTCATAAGTTCTCAAGAAAAAGAGCGAGTAGTTACTCATAAAGTTGTGCCGGTTGATAATCATGAAAAAGCTAAAACAATTGAACTGGCGCAAATACAAGATCAACAAGTTGTGATTTTAGATGCCAAAAATGAAATAGAAGAAAAGCTGGCTCCTGAAATTGTAAAGGCTGTAGAAGTTAAGAAAGTAGATGAGCCTAAAGATACAGTTTTAAGAGATACTCAGGTAATGCATGTATCAACATTAATTCCGCAAAGTCATTTATCAAAAATATCACATGGTGGTTCAATTGATACTGACTTTGTAACACGAGCGGTATTAACAACGGCAGTTGTAAATAAAGAACCGGTTGATGTACTAGATGCACAGGTATCTCTTTTTAGCATAAATGAAAAGTTATTCTTTTTTACTGAAGTGAATAACATGAAGTCGCAAACAGTTTTTCATCGTTGGTTTTTTGAAAATACTTTAATGGCTGAAGTTGAACTCGATATTTTCAGCACAAGGTATAGAACATATTCGTCAAAAAAGATAATGACAAAGCAAAGGGGTAACTGGCGTGTTGAGCTAGTTAATTCAAATCAAAATATTTTAGCAAGTAAGTCATTTCATATTAAATAATGACTCGAGTGTAGTTTATATCACTGCGCTGTTTTAACGCACAATGAAGCATATATATTAATTTTAAGATTTATTGAAAGGTACACTATGACAACTGCAACAAAAACAGTATTAAGAATAGCGACGCGTAAAAGTGCCCTTGCATTATGGCAAGCAGAATTCGTAAAAGCTGAGCTTGAAAAGTTTCATCCAGAACTAACTGTTGAATTAGTTCCTATGTCTACGCAGGGCGATAAAATTTTAGATACACCACTTGCAAAGATAGGCGGTAAAGGTCTTTTTGTTAAAGAGCTTGAGCAAGCTATGTTAGATGGACGAGCTGATATCGCGGTACATTCGATGAAAGATGTACCGGTAGAGTTTCCTGAAGGTTTAGCACTTAATACGATTTGTGAGCGCGAAGATCCAAGAGATGCGTTTGTTTCTAATACTTATAAAACATTAGATGAATTACCAAAAGGTGCAATCGTAGGTACTTCTAGCTTACGTCGTCAGTGTCAAATTAAAGCATTACGCCCAGATTTAGAGATCAGAGATTTACGCGGTAATGTAAATACACGTCTAGCAAAGCTAGATGACGGTCAATATGATGCAATTATTTTAGCTGCTGCTGGTTTAATTCGCTTAGAAATGCCAGCGCGTATTAGTGATTTTATTGGTGCTGATATTTCTTTACCTGCGAATGGTCAAGGTGCAGTTGGTATTGAATGTAGAATAGATGATGAAGCGACAAAGGCATTTTTAGCGCCATTAGAACATCATGAAACACGTATGCGCGTATTAGCAGAGCGAGCTATGAACCGTAAACTTCAAGGTGGTTGTCAGGTACCTATTGGTGCATATGCAGAAATCGTAGGTGATGATCTAACATTGCGAGGTTTAGTTGGTGCAATAGATGGTTCTGTTATTTTACAAGATTCAGTATCTGGTTCTGTTAAACAAGCTGAGCAATTAGGCGAGCAATTAGCTGATACATTATTAGAGCGAGGCGCTGATAAAATTCTTGCTGAAGTTTATCGCGACGCATAATAAACCTGCTGAGCATGGTTATTAAAGTCACTATGTTGCAAAAATATCAATGTGATTATTAATCGCAGAGCGATACTCATAAAATTCCTACAATAATGATGAAATTTAACAATGTGGGAATTTTTCATTAAGGAATAATAAATGCCTGTATTTCTCATCACTCGCCCAGAAAATAAAAATGAAAGCTTAATAAAGTCGATAGAAGAAAAAGGCTATGAGGCATTTTCATTTCCATTACTAAATTTACAAACTTTAGATGTCACATCATCTCAACTAAGCCCGCTAATTGATGCCGATAAACTTATTTTTATTTCTCAAGATGCTGTCAAATCATTAGCTGCTTTATCACCTGAAATAAGTCCAAACACCACATTTTTTGCTGTGGGCGATAAAACAGCGCAAACAATATCTGAATTGTTTAATAAAAGAGCAATTGTGCCAAAACAGCAAGATTCAGAAGGTTTATTAGCATTAAAGCAGTTACAGCAGGTAGATTCTCAAAGCATTGTATTAGCTAAAGGTAAGGGCGGCAGACCTTTAATCGCTCAAATCTTAAATAAAAGAGGTGCGAGATTAAATGCGATTAATCTTTATCTGCGTGAAAAAACGGATGGAAAGGTAAGTGATTGGTTCCAAAAGTGGCAACACCAAAAAATAGACAGTATAGTATTAACCAGTAATGCTGCAGTTGATGTCATTTTTAATGATTTAACAGTAAAAGGTATAGATTGGCTGCAAACATGCCAGTTTTACCTTGTCAGTGATAGAACTGCACAATATATAAAAACATTTAATGTGCCTATTGATAATATTCATAATTGTAATGGCGCATCAGATGAGGCTATTTTGTCAAAAATAATGAGCCAAAATAGCAAAATAAAAAATAACTTAGTTCATGCTCGTATCCAGGAGGCCTCTGCCACTATGAGTGATAAAAATATCAATGAAAAAGAAGTTAAACAGCTTGAGACGGTGACTAAACAAAGCTCAAAGCCAAAAGGTAATGCAGTTGCCATTTTATCTTTATTAATTGCTTTAGGCGCTGCTGGTGGCTTTGCGTTTAACTTTTATAGTAATAGTCAGCAACAAACTTTAGTTCAGCAACTACAAATGAATAACCAAAGTTTAGAGCAGTCGTTAAATGCTTTAAAAGCACAAATACAAAATACCAGTGCTAACTTAACGGGCGCTATAAAAAATGAATTAATCAGTCAAAAATTGCAAGTTGAAACCGCGCTAAATGCCAGTGAAAAAAATATTTCTGAGCAGCTTGAAAACAGTTTGAATGAAGTAAAAAACATTAAAGTCACTCTAAATCCACAAGAAGTGCGTAGCTTACATCGCATGGCTGAATTTAAGGCTAAAGTAGAAAAAGATTATTTAGGTGCTGTCGACATTCTAACAAGACTAGATAGTTTGTTATCTGAACACAGTGATACCAGTGAACTTCGCGCTGTGATAGCTGAAGATATACAAATGCTTAAAGGTTTAAGTAATGTAGCTGTAGAGGACTTATATTTAAAACTACATGGTTTGTTGAATCAAGTGGATGTTTTACCACTTAATATGGTGAAGTTACCTAGTTTAGTAAAAAATGCAGAGCAAGAAGTTTTATCTGAAGATATTTCTGATTGGCAGGCAAACTTAAAACATTCATGGTCTTTATTGGTTGATGATTTTATTAAAGTTAATGAAAGAACTGAAAAAATAGAGCCGCTATTAACGCAAGAAGAGCAGAGCCTAATTCGCCAGCAAGTACGTTTTTATATTTCGCAAAGTCAAACTGCATTGCAAAACCAGCAAGTTGTTATTTATAAAGCTGCTTTAGAGCAAGCAAATAAAGTATTGGTGTCATTTTTTGATACTAATTCAAGCGAAGTACAAAATGTAAATAACGAATTGAATCAACTTAAAAGTACACCACTTAATTTTAATCCACAATTAAACTTAGCTTCTAGTCAGTTAATGAAGGAGTGGTCGCTATGACAAAAAATTGGTTGGTATTATTAGCTGCAGTTATTGTATTAGCATTAGCGCCTCTAGCGATTGGTGAAAAAGGCTATGTATTAATTGCACTGAATAATTGGACAATTGAAGGCACGATTGTCAGCTTTGGCATTATGTTAGCTATGACTGGCGTAGGCATTTTTGTTGTTTATAAGCTAGTGTCATATTTATGGTCACTCTATGGCAATACTAAATTTCGCTTTACTAGTCGAAGTGAAAAAAAGAAATTAGAAAACTTACAGCAAGGTATGTGGGCAAGCTTATCGGGTGATCATACAACAGCTGCTAAATTATTATCTAAATCATCTGTACCAGATGGCTGGCAAGGGCTAAGTAAAGCGACAGCGGCAAAAGCTGCGTTAGCGCAAGGCAATAAATCTCAAGCGCTAGATTTACTTAATAATTTAGATGAGCAAGATCAAAAATATGCAGCGCAGTTATTTGTTGAATTAGAGCAAGTTGAAGTGGCGCAATTATTATTGGCTCCCGTGGCTAAAAATAAGAAAAACTCAAGCATTGAATTAAACTTATATAGTCAGCTGTTGATACAGCAAAAGAAATGGTCTGAATTAAGTGAGTTATTTCCACAGCTAGAGAAAAAGAAAGTATTAAATGATGATCAATGGTTAGCAATTTTAAAATCTTACTTCAGTGATATTAATATTGAAGAGGTTAAAAAACGATATAACCAATTAAGTAGGCATTTAAAAGCCCTTGCGAATAATATATACCTAAAAGCATTGTTAGCATTAGGTGAAAGTAAAGATATAGAAGCTGACTTGATCAAAATGCTTAAAAAAGAGCGTTATACTGAGTTATTAGATATACTCGCAGCTGCTAACAATTATCAGTGCAATAAGTTACAAAGCTTAGTGCAACAAGTTCTAAAAAAACATCCAGAACAACCTGAGTTACTGCTATGCTTGGCTTATATTGCAAAAGCACAGCAAGATAAAACGCTTGCTGCAAAAGTATTTAAAGCTGTATTTAATCAATCCGAAATATATAAACAAGCTCACTGGCGCGCTGCCGTTGCATGTTTTAATCAACATGATGATGCGCCTTTAGCGCTTACTTTATATCAAAAATATAGCTAATTCGTAGCTCACTAAACAAGCTCAAAGTCAGTTAATTTGGTTTTGAGCTATTACTCAAGTATGATCCTGAAAATTTTTAAAAGACTGAGCCAATTATGATAGATAAAACAATTCCATTACTTGATATACATCGCCACCTTGATGGTAACGTACGTCAACAAACAATTTTAGAGTTGGGTCAGCAATTCAATATTAAATTACCAGCTAATGATTTAGCTTCTTTAAAGCCTCATGTGCAAGTTTTAGAGAATGAACCTGATTTAATGGCTTTTTTACAAAAGTTAGACTGGGGCGTGGCAGTGTTAGGTAACTATGATGCATGTCGCCGTATCGCAATCGAAAACGTCGAAGACGCTTTTAACCAAGGCCTTCATTATGTTGAGTTAAGATTCAGCCCTTATTACATGGCACAAACGCAAGGTTTAAACCCGCAAGGCGTTGTTGAAGCTGTTGTTGATGGTATTAAAGCTGCTTGTGAAAAATATCCTGTAAAAGTAAAGTTGATTGGTATTTTATCTCGTACTTATGGTCAAGAAATCTGCCAACTAGAACTTGATGCATTACTAAGTTGTAAAGATGATTTAATTGCAGTTGATTTAGCGGGAAATGAGTTAGGCTTCCCTGGAGAGTTATTTGTTAGTCATTTTAATCAAGTCAGAGATGCTGGCTTAAATGTGACTATTCATGCTGGTGAAGCCGCAGGAGCTGAAAGTATTTGGCAAGCAATTAATGAGCTAGGCGCCCAACGTATTGGTCATGGTGTAAAGGCGATTGAAGACCCTCGTTTAATGGATTACTTAGCTGAGCATAAGATTGGTATGGAGTCTTGTTTAACCAGTAATATTCAAACCAGTACTGTTGCCAGTTACCAATCACATCCGCTTAAAACATTTTTAGACCATGGTATTTTGGCGTCAATTAATACTGATGATCCTGGTGTAAGTGGTATTGAAATTGGTTATGAATACGAAGTAGCTGCACCTAAAGCTGGTTTAAGCCAAGCTGATATGATTAAAGCACAAAAAAATGCACTGGAAATTGCGTTTTTAACTGCTGCCGAAAAACAGGCTCTACAGAGCTTATAGATTTAAAATCTAACTACTTAAATACCAAATAATGCGCCTATATGGCGCATTTTTTATATCTGAAATTTAAGAGTTCTATTTTATGATTTTAAATTAAACCATATATTATCAGTTGGTTGTGTTTTTTGTTTTCTATGATTTTTCTATTTTTAATGGATTATAGATTTTTATTAAGATTTATTTATGGTGTTTTTTCATTCTAGCTTCATCTTTTAAAAAGGAAGTCTAAAATGAATCTTAATAAAATAATAATGGCACTGTGTTTATCTACAATAAGTTATCAAACTTTTGCAGGTTCACCAATAGAGCCAATTATGGTTGATATTCCCAGTGGTAGTTTTGAAATGGGTAGCCTTGATGAGGAAAATGCACAGCCTGTTCATAAGGTTGTATTACCGGCTTTTAGTTTAGGTAAATATGAGGTAACGGTAAAAGAGTTTCGTCGTTTTATTGTAGCGACAAACTACCAAACTCCAACAGAGTGTTATCATCAACTTGATAGTTGGTTTATAGGTAGCACACCTGGAAGTTGGGATAATAATGAATTAACAACCAGTGAATTTCAACCTGTAAATTGTATTGGTTGGCAAGCTGCTGATGCTTACGTTAAATGGTTAGCAAAAGAAACAGGAAAGCCTTATCGCTTGCCTAGTGAAGCTGAATGGGAATATGCAGCTCGCGCAGGGACTAAAACTAAATATTTCTTTGGAGATGATTTAGCGCAAACAGAAATTTGTAAGTATGAAAATACAGCTGATCTTGCGGGTGAAAACATATTACAAAGAGATTCAAATACAAGTTACGTGAATTTTGCTAACGGTAAATCTAATTGTGTGGATCACTCAGCTTATGCAAGTATTGTTGGTATGTATAAACCTAACTCTTATGGTTTACACGATACGATAAGTAATGTGGTGGAATTTATAGCTGATTGTTATTTACCAAATTACGAAAAGGCGACATTAAATGGTCAAGCTTATATAGATGATAAGTGTGAGCGCCGAGTGACCCGTGGTGGCAGTTGGCATTGGAATACATTTCCATTAAATCAACGTACAAGTATTAGAGAAGATTTTATAGGTGGAGTAGAAGGTTTTAGAATTGCATTAGATGGTACAACTGGTGTAGAGCCTAGCTCGACTAAGCAATTTAAATCCGAATTACAATTAGCCCAGCAAACAGAGCAAAAACACCGAGATGCCAAACCTGAATATCCGAAACCTGTTACTAACCTTACAATTAAGCAAGATAAAGGCATGGTCACTTTAAATTGGGATGAAAGTACTGAAGCTGATGTGAAAAACTATCGTATTTATAGAAATTCAGGTGTTGGTAGTCTATTTAAGCTATTAGCTTCAAATATTATGGACTCAACTTTTAAAGATGCAAATGCAGATGTGCATCAATATGAATATGCTGTGGTAGCTGTAAGACAGAATCTACAAAGTGATTATAGTAACTTTGTTGCAACCAAAGCGGGTGGTTGGGTGAAAACGCCGGGAAGAATAGAAGCGGAAGCGGCAGTAAAGCTTTCAGGTACTTCGGTAGCGAGAACTTCTGATGTAGATGGTAAGTACAACCTTACAGGGGCTGGCGGTATTTCAAATGAAGCTAAGTTAGAATATCAGATTGAAGTAGTGAAATCAGGAGAGTACGTACTGAGTTATCGTGTTGCATCTCCAAGAGATACTAAAGGTTTTACTGTATTGGTTAATGGTAACAAGCATGAAGTGCAAAAAGTGACTGAAACCGGAGGTTATCATAAATGGCAAACGCAGCAAGGTGGTAAAGTTTATCTTCAAAAGGGGAAAAACAAGTTGAGCCTTAACTCTTTAGATAATAATTGGAAGTTAAACTGGTTAGCACTCAAGGAGGACTAACCTGAAAAGTTAAAAAGGTAGCTAACGCTACCTTTTTATAGGTTAAGTGCGACTAATTTTTCTTCATTTCTACTTCGCCAACTTAATGTGGCATTTTCACTAATAAATTGAGAGTAAAAGTCATAATTTATGAGCTCTTTAGGTGCGTCACATAGCAATAAAGCAGCATCCAAACTTAAATATCTCATACCTGACAACTGTGCTTGTTCAAATGTACGCTGAGCATGTGTGATAAATAGCTCTGTTTGAAGTTGTGCTTGCGCTAAAATTGTTTTGAGGTATGAATTGTAAGCACTATCTGTTGTTAGGTCTTTAACTAAAGCTTGTGCTTCATCAAGCCTATTTTGTGCAATGTAAAATTTAACTAAACTTTCTCTACTATGTTTGGCTACCCAGTGATTAGGTGTTAACAAAGTATGTTCAAGCACCTGTTTATAATGAGGTTCTTTATCAGCTAAATTTTTAGCAAAAATAGCGTAATGGAATGGTATTTTTGCAAAGTGATAGATGGGGAGTTCATATTGCAGCATTTTATTTTCAGCTTGCTGTAAGTAGAGATATTTATCTTCTTGTTGTTTATGTTTGTGTGCCATGACAGATAAATATGTAAGCGCATCTAATTCACGCGGTATATCTTTTGCGTTGAAAGCCAACTCTGCAGATTTTAGTAAACTTGTTTTGATAGCAATGTAATCACCTTGTTGGTGATCAATCCAGGACTTTGCATGTAAGGCGTCTGCTTGGCGTTTTAAATCATTAATTTTGTTAAATTGTATGATTGCAAGTTGCAGTTTTTGTGAACTTAATTCAAAGAGGTCTTTTTGGGTTAGGATTTCACTTTGAAGTAGCTGTGCCATGCCCACTTGTTGAGGGCTATTTTCTAATTTTGCGATATTCGCTAGTTTGTCAGCCATAACCATCGCTTTATCAAATTCACCTGTTTGCAGATAAATCTTTATAAGTTGGTTTAAAACTATGAAATCTTTAGGTCGACTCTGATGTGCAATAGAAAGGTTTGCTAGCTTTAGTTCAGGTGCCTGTGGTTTACCTATTAAGTCATAAATAAAGTCTTGTTGTAAGTGTCGTTTTAACTTTTCAGTCACTTCGCGTTGAGAATCACCACTGAGTAACCCTTTCCATTGAGCAAAAGGGCCTTTTAAAATAAAGTCTAAATAAGCTTGTTGATTATGAGATCGAAACTCTCCAGTTAATATTAGAGGGTGCTTAGTTGATAAACTGGGGTACTTTAATTCTGAAGTCGCAATAAAGTCTCTATAATCTAAATCGTTTAGTGCTATAAAGTTGAAATTTGGATTATTTGAAAACTCCTTGAAAGTATTATCCGTTTGCTTTTCAAAAGGAATGTAAGCTATTTCAGTTGTTGGTAATGAGGTTTTATTCGGTGATGTGTAACCGAAAAAGATTACCAAGATAAAAATGAGCGAGAAAGCGGTAATGTATAACAGCTTTGTTGAATTTGATAATGCTTTTTCAATTACATTTATTTTGCTTGGTTCTACAGTGCTGATCTCTGGGTTTGTTTGTAATTCAAGTTGCCACTGATATCCCCGTTTAGAGAAGGTTTTTATTGCTGTATTACCAAAAAGTCCTCTAAGGTGGCTAATATTTTGGAAGACAGCTTGCTCAGATACCACTTTATCTTGCCAAACCTCAGCTAATATATCTTCTTTACTAAATACACGTTCTGGCTGGCTTATCATTAAAGCGAGTAATTTAGCTTCATTGTGGCGAATAGCGATATCATTGTTATTTTTACTTAAAATTAAGCTGATGCTATCAAACTCAAAATCCAGAAACTTATATTTCATTTTACTTTTCTGTTACTTAACACTAACTCATAGTAACTGATTTATCTCATTTAAGTAATATTTTCCACTAAATGGTAGTTGTTTGTAACTAAATATCAGGATAGGTTTGTGTTAGTAGTATTGTTGGAGGCAAAGAAAAGCACGATAGGTTATCGTGCTTTAGAAGTCATTATATTTATTTTATAAAGGCAAATGCATCTGCATACATATGTTCGCGAATAGCACCTTGATTGATAAAGTCATCACGTACTGGGCCTATCATGTCAAAACGACCTGCCATGTAAATATCGTATGCATCTAATGAAATAATGTCTTTTAATACTGCATTGTGTACATAACCAGTGTGACCTTTCCAGCTATCATCGGCTAATTCAATAACAGGAATGAAATTGAATTTAGGATTTGATGCTGCCCAAGCTTCCATTTCTGCCTTGGCATAGAGTGAAGATTCTTGTTTTACGCCCCAATAAAATAATACTGGGCGATCACAGCCAACTTCTGCTAAATGGTCAGCCATAGATTTTACGTATGAAAACCCTGTACCGCCAGCAAGCATAATAATAGGTCTATCACTTTTTTCACGAAGTTGTGAAACACCTAAGCCAACTTCTAGTGTTGCTTGAGTATTATTTTTAAGGTGTTCACGTAAATGATCTAGTACTTGAATCGCATAGGCATCGGCAGCTGTCGCACCAATATGTAATTCTAACAAGTTATTTTGACTAGGGCGGCTGGCTATCGAAAAAGCGCGCTTGTCTTTCTCGCCTAATACCACTTGTAAATATTGGCCTGCAGAAAACTCTGCAGCTTGTTCAGGTTTTAATTCAACTTTGAAAATAAACTCACTAAGTGGGCTAATAGCAACAACGTTTGCCTTTAACTCTTGCATTATATTACCTTTTAAGACGCTAATCTGGTTATGTTTTTTGTTAAGTGAGTGCTAATTAGTACTCGTTATTTATTTGATATTTCTTAATCTGGGATCGCTCAATCTAGAATGTTCAGAGAGTCCCAAATCTGATCTACTTTATCTTTTACCTCTTGATCCATCACTATGGGTTCACCCCATTCTCTATCAGTCTCACCTTGCCATTTATTTGTGGCATCTAAGCCCATTTTTGAACCTAGACCTGAAACAGGCGAAGCAAAATCCAGATAATCAATTGGCGTATTCTCAATCATAGTCGTATCTCTGGCTGGATCCATTCTAGTCGTAATGGCCCAAATGACATCATTCCAGTCCCTGGCATTAATATCGTCATCACATACAATCACAAATTTGGTATACATAAATTGACGTAAGAAAGACCAAACCCCCATCATCACACGCTTGGCATGACCTGGGTACTGTTTTTTCATCGTGACCACTGCCATACGGTATGAACACCCTTCTGGCGGTAAATAGAAATCAACAATTTCAGGGAATTGCTTTTGTAAAATAGGCACAAAAACTTCGTTTAATGCCACGCCTAAAACTGCTGGTTCATCAGGTGGACGACCTGTAAATGTACTATGGTATATAGGATCTTTTCTATGAGTAATATGTGTTACTGTCATTACAGGGAAGTCATCAACTTCATTATAATAGCCAGTATGATCGCCATAAGGGCCCTCTGGAGCCACTTCATCTTGAGCAATATAGCCCTCTAATACATATTCAGCGCTCGCTGGTACTTTTAGGTCATTTGAAATTGATTTTACAACTTCAGTTTTACTGCCACGTAATAAACCTGCAAAAGCATATTCACTTAATGTATCTGGAACAGGTGTCACTGCGCCTAAAATAGTGGCTGGATCTGCACCTAATGCAATTGATACAGGGTATGGCTCACCTGGGTTTTCTTTACACCATTCTTGAAAGTCTAAAGCGCCACCGCGATGGGATAGCCAACGCATGATGATTTTATTCTTGCCAAGTAATTGCTGGCGATAAATACCTAAGTTTTGACGCTTTTTATAAGGGCCTTTGGTAATGGTTAAACCCCAGGTGATTAATGGCGCAGCGTCACCTGGCCAGCAGTGCTGGATAGGTAACTTAGTTAAATCAACATCATCACCTTCAAGAATAAACTCCTGACAAGGTGCTTTTTTTACCACTTTAGGCGGCATATTTAATACTTGTTTAAATACGGGAATTTGCCCTAAAGCCTCTTTTATTCCTGCTGGTGGCTCTGGCTCTTTTAAAAATGCCAGTAACTTTCCAACTTCACGTAATGATGAAACATCTTCTTTGCCCATGCCCATAGCGACTCTTTGCGGCGTGCCAAATAAATTAGCAAGGACAGGAGTTGAATAACCTTTAGGGTTTTCAAATAACAGAGCGGGGCCTTTTGCTCTTAATGTGCGATCGGCTATTTCTGTCATTTCTAGATAAGGGTCGATCTCTTGCGTGATTCTTTTAAGCTGACCCCTTTCTTCTAGTCGCTTTATAAAGTCCCGTAGGTCTTTGTATTTCATTAAGTTAGTCGTTATGGAAAATAATAATTAGTTGCATTATACCGATTTACTATGATGTTGTCGTTTTTTAGTTCAAAGTAGTTTTTAGCACTTGCCAATGAATTTGTAGCTGTTGAAATACATCTTTGTCACCATTCTGTTTGTCTGGGTGATGCTTTAACGCTAGCGTTTTCCATCGTTTTGAAATTTCTGTCGTTGTGGCGCTTTCTGGTAATTGGAAGAATTGTAGTGCACTTGATATTTTTTCAGGTGAATATGTGTTTTTTACATCATAGGTTGAATAGTTTTGCCAAAAGGAGTTTAGTAAACTTTTTATTGCTTCACTGTCCGTTTCAAAATTATTCCAATCGAGATAGTAGTCTTTTAAGTTTTCATTTGAAGCTGATATTAGTGTGTCATTTATTTTGGTTAGGCGAATCTCGAGGGGTTCAATTATCAATGTGTGCTGGGTCCTTACTAAGTCTTCATTCAATTGAAATAGCGCATTCATAATAAGGAAGTTCTTTTTAAATAAATCTTTGTTGTAATCTTTATCGAGCTCATTTAGGTAGCTATTTCTACTTAAATGACTTGCTAAAGTGTGAATTTTCCAGCTAGATGTTTTTAGTAAGCACTCAAAAATCACTTGTGATAATGGGTTGGTCTGCAAGTTCTTCGCCTTTTAGTATTATATTTTAACTGACGAGTACTTCAGTTTTAGAGGTTACTATGCGCATGTTAAATATAATGATATAACTAGTATGTTCAGATATATATTAATAACTTTAAGTGTAAATTATGACTTCATTCTCACATATTTTCCAAAAAATCAGTGTAATTGTTTTTATTAGTTTATTGCTTTGCTTTTCAACTAATGCTTCTCAATTAAGTATTGAAGAAAAAATCACGAACTTATCCCAAGTCAAAGATAATAATTTACTCATTGAAGAAATAAAAAAATTATTAGCTTCATCTAAAATTACAAAGAAGCAGACGGTTAAGTTACTTAATATTAAAGCCCGTACATTTCATGCTATGGGTAACTTTCCTTTAGCTGTTACTACATTAAAACAAGCAGAAGCGTTTTCTAGTTTAAATAATATGAGAAAGTCTGCTGCAAATGTATCTATTAATTTAGGTATCATTTTCTACATGAAAGGAGAGCACCTCAGAGCTTTAGAAGCCTATAAACAGGGTGAGGCTTTTTATAAAGATGCAAATACACCATTAAGATATGCCAACCTTTTGAGCAATATAGGGTTAGTATATGCAGCTAAAGGTGATATTTCAGAAGCTATAAAAAAATATGAACAAGCAGAGACTATTTATCAAAAGGATGGGACTGAAGTAGACCAAGTTGATATACGCCATAATATTGCTGGGCTGTACTTAAGGCTAAACCGTTTTGATATTGCTATAGAAATGTTAGTAAATGTCATTTCATCTAGAGAGCAAAATAAGGATAAAAAAGGGTTAGCACTTGCTTATGGTGATATAGGTGTGGCTTATAAACATTCAAAGCAATATGAATTAGCTAAAACATATCTATTTAAATCTTTACGTTTCTATCAACAGGAAAAAGACTTATATAACTCCGCTTCTCAATTACATAATATTTCAGAGCTATATAATAAATTAGGAGAAATTGATAAAGCACTTAATTATGCCAAGCAAGCTGTAGATCTTAGTTTAATTCAAGATCATAAAAGTGCTTATGCAGGGAGTTTATATAGTTACTCAAAAGCACTATTTTACAAAAATCAGATTGATGAAGCATTTAAGGCGTTAAATCAATCAACGAAAATAGCTGAAGAAATTGATTATCAAGCACAACTGCGAAGTAACTTGGCTTTATTATCCTTAATTAAGGCTGCGCAAGGAAATACAGTCAGCGCTTTAAAAAATCATTATTTATATGTTGAAGAAAATAACAAAGTATCCAATGCTGCACTCAATGAAGAGTTCGCTCGCTTTGAGGCTCAAAAATTAAAACAACAAGTAACGCAGCTGGAACAATCTAAAAAATTACAGCAACTTGAAATGAAGCAAGAGACTCAGAAACGTAATTTTATAATAATTGCTATTCTATTAATTGTTCTAGTGCTATTTTTCATTTTTAGGCGAAATATGGAGCGTAACTCTAAATTAACGTTAGAGGTGCAAGTAAAACAAAGAACGCATGAATTAGAATGTTTAATGCAGGAACTAAAGCAGGCTGACAATGTTAAAAGTCAGTTTTTAGCCAATATGAGCCATGAAATAAGAACGCCTTTGACTGCTGTGATTGGTCAAGCAGAAGCAATCGTATCGGGTGATGTTGAAGAGGAGTTTATTTGTAAAGAGGTATCGATTATTCACAATAATAGTTTGCATTTACTTGATCTGATAAATGATATTCTGGATTTAAGCAAAATAGAAGCAAATAAACTTGAGCTTGAATTACAAAATCAAGATTTACATACCATTCTCGAAGAATTAAATAATATATTTACCCAGCAAGCTAAAACAAAAGGTTTAATTTTTGAAATAACGCATTCTTTGAATGCGCCATTTATAATCAATATAGATAGTTTTCGTTTAAAGCAGATTTTAATAAACCTATGTTCAAATGCGATTAAATTTACTTCCAATGGTAGTGTGTTACTTGAAGTGGCTGTAATAAATAATGAATTATCCTTTAAAGTGACAGATACTGGCATAGGTATGGATGATATTCAGTTAGAGAGGTTGTTTGAAAGCTTTACCCAGGGAGATACAAGTATAAGTCGTCGTTTTGGCGGTACAGGTTTGGGTTTGTGTTTATCTGAGCAATTGGCAAAAATAATGGATGGTGAAATTTCTGTTCAAAGTGAAATTAATAAAGGAAGCACCTTTACTTTGTTTCTGCCTTTTTCTCATTTGAATGATGATGCTTTGATACCGGATAAACCAGCATATGCAGATGAGATTGATTTAAATAAAGTGTTTTCAGGTCAAGTATTATTAGCTGAAGATCATGATGACAATAGACGCTTAATAGCAAGAATATTAACAAGTTTAGGGCTAGAAGTACTGAGTGCTAAAAATGGTAAAGAAGCAGTAGAGTTATTTTTACAGCATGATCCTGTGCTTATTTTACTCGATATCCAGATGCCAGAAATGGACGGTATAGAAGCTTTTACGTTATTAAGACAATGCGGATGTTCGCAGCCTATTATTGCTTTAACAGCAAATGCGATGTCTCATGAAATTGAACAGTATTTATCAATCGGATTTGATGGACATTTAAAAAAACCAATTGAAAGGGCTATTTTCATTCAATTAATTGCACAATATTGTCAATCTCAAAGTGCTTTAAATGAAGCATATCAAGCACTGGATATGTTAGATATGACAGATTTAGTTGAAGAATTTAAAAATAGTTTAAATAAAGAGAAAAGTAATTTAGTCCAGTCTATAGAAAAAAATAACATCTCTAAAATAGAGCAACAAGCACATAGTCTCGCTGGCGCAGCACAAATGTTTGGTTTTAAAAATTTAGCTAAGATTGCAAAAGAATTAGAATCCCAGCTAAAAAATTATGATATGGATAAGATTGGTGTTTATGCTGACAATTTATTAAATGAGCTAAACATTATCTTGTTAAAAGCAAATTAAAATAGCTCTACTTCACCGATTTTATCTGCTTCTTTAGTATTATGTTCTTTCTTAGCTTGTGGTTGTTTGTTATCTCGAATTTCGGTATCCCAGTGCATGTCATTGAAATCAAACATTTCTAGTTTTGCTTTTAAGCTGGCTGATAATTTTTGTAAATCATGGCTTGAAACGGCTTGTATTTTTGAGCTCGATAGTGCTTCTGAATTGAGCTCCATAAGTGCATCAACGAATGATTGTGCTTCATCGGATACAGATTTCTGTTGTTGTACTTGTTGATGAATTTTTTCTGAAAAATTTTGAATATCTATCATAGCGGCTTCAATTTGATCTATTTGTTTGGCTAATTTAATTAAGCTATTCTGGCTTTTATTAGCGTCTTCTCTGGTTTGTTTAACTGAAGTTGTTGAGGCTTCACAGCTTGGTAAATGTCATCTAAGTTAGCATCTAAATTACGCGATACTTCAAGCATATCATTCATAGAGTGGCTTAAAATTTCACTATGACTATGACTATGACTATGACTATGACTATGACTATGCTGCATTGCTGCTTTTTGGGTCATGGAGCTATAGGTTTCATGAAGTTCGTTAGCCATAGGGTTTAGTCTTGCTGCAGAGGCGTAAATCTCAGTAAATAAATGATCTACTAACTCTAGCCCGTTATTAATCGCAAAGCATTCTGGAGGTTGATTTTTTTGTTCATCAAAGCGAAATTTTAGATTTATCTTTTCAGGGTTATTCACAGATTTTGCTAGATTATTTAAATAACTCTCCTTCATTGAAGGGTGGCTTTTTAAATAGCCAAATAAACTTAAAACGATAACAAGATCTTAGATTATGAAGATATCACTTGTATCAGAAATATAACTTAATAATACAAGGTGTAAAATTAATAATCCTAAGAGGGGTATAAAGGCAATTTTGGAGGCTGGCATAATCTCAAATTAAAAAATTTCATTTAGTGAAATTATAGAACAGAATTCAATTTTGAGCTAAAAAAATACCTGCATTTAGCAGGTATTTATATTAAATTTTAAATGTTACTTTCGCATCATAGAGGCAAAGAATGCAGCGTTTGTTTTGTCCATTGATAATTTATCTATCATGAATTCAATGGCTGACACTTCACTCATTTCATGTACGATTTTACGTAAAATCCACATTTTTTGTAGTTCATCAGTTTTAGTTAATAGTTCTTCACGTCGTGTACCAGAGCGATTAATATCAATAGCAGGGAAAACGCGCTTTTCTGCAATCTTACGGTTTAAGTGTAATTCCATATTACCCGTACCTTTAAACTCTTCGTAGATAACTTCATCCATTTTAGAGCCGGTATCGATAAGTGCAGTTGCTATAATTGTTAAGCTGCCGCCTTCTTCAACATTACGTGCAGCACCAAAGAAACGTTTTGGTTTATGTAGTGCGTTTGCATCAACACCACCCGTAAGTACTTTACCTGATGATGGAATTACAGTGTTATAAGCACGTGCTAAACGAGTGATTGAATCTAATAGGATAACAACGTCTTTTTTATGCTCAACTAAACGCTTTGCTTTTTCAATTACCATTTCGGCAACTTGAACATGTCGATTTGCAGGCTCATCAAAAGTAGAAGCAACAACTTCACCTTTTACTAAGCGTTGCATCTCAGTTACTTCTTCTGGACGTTCATCAATAAGTAAAACCATTAGCTCACATTCTGGATGGTTATGAGCAATTGCTTGTGCGATGTTTTGAAGTAACATCGTTTTACCCGCTTTTGGAGGCGCAACTAATAAACCACGTTGGCCTTTACCAATTGGCGAAGCTAAATCAATAATACGAGAAGTTAAATCTTCTTTACTACCATTGCCGCGTTCCATTCTTAAGCGGTCATTAGCGTGTAATGGTGTTAAGTTTTCAAATAAAATTTTGTTGCGTGAATTTTCAGGCTTATCAAAGTTAACTTCATTAACTTTTAACAGTGCAAAATAACGTTCACCATCTTTAGGTGGACGAATTAAACCTGAAATAGAATCACCTGTTCGCATGCTAAAGCGGCGAATTTGACTCGGAGAAATATAAATATCATCAGGGCCTGCAAGGTATGAAGCCTCTGAAGATCTTAAAAAGCCGAAACCATCTTGTAAGATTTCTAATACACCACCGCCATAGATATTCTCACCACTTTTAGAATGCGCTTTTAAAATAGCAAAAATGATGTCTTGTTTTCTTAGGCGTGCAACATGCTCAAGTCCCATAGACTCAGCTAGTTTTACAAGTTGGTTAATTGATTTGTCTTTAAGTTCAGCTAAATGCATAAGGTGGGTTCTTCAATGTTTGTATAGTGGTTAAATTGATTTCAGTTTTGATTGGGTATTCAGAAATTAAATTGGAATATTGTTTGGCTTTATAAATTAGCAGCTCTTTTGCTACTCGTCCAGTCTTTATACAAATTAATAGAATAAAAAAGGGCAAGGCCCTTTTTTATGTCACTATTACTAGATATTTTCGTTGATAAACTCTACTAATTGAGTTTTTGATAAAGCACCAACTTTAGTAGCTGCAACTTGACCATCTTTGAAAAGAAGTAAAGTAGGGATACCACGGATACCAAATTTAGGTGCCGTAGCTGAGTTTTGGTCAATATTTAATTTACCAATAGTCACTGTACCAGCAAATTCTTCAGCAACTTCGCTAAGAATTGGCGCTATCATTTTACAAGGACCACACCATTCTGCCCAAAAATCTACTAATACTGGACCTGATGCATTTAGTACATCTGATTCAAAGCTATCGTCTGTTAATGTAATAATTTTGTCGCTCATTGCGCTCTCCGTTGTGGTTCGCTAATTTATTTAGTGCGTATTTAAACACTATTGTTTCTTATTGCAAGCTTAAGCGTTATGCTTTATCGCTATGAATAATACACATTTGACTGAAAAAAAGTTTGCGGACTTTGATATTGCACCGGAAGTAGTAACCGGTTTAAGCGCTAATGGGTTTGAATATTGTACTCCCATTCAAGCTGAATGCCTTCCTTATGTCGCTCAAAAGCGTGACATTGCAGGGCAAGCACAAACAGGTACTGGTAAAACACTCGCATTTTTAACTGCGACGTGTCACCACCTGTTAAAAAATACCAAAGGACCGAGCAAACACCCAAGAGCCCTGATCATGGCTCCTACTCGGGAGTTAGCTGTTCAGATCCATAAAGATGCAAAAATACTCGCACCTCACTGTAATCTTAACTTAGGTTTAGTATATGGTGGCGAAGATTATGAAAAACAACGGGCACAATTAGAAAGTGGTGTTGATATTTTAATTGGCACAACTGGCCGATTGATTGATTTATATAAACAAGGCTTTTATAGCTTAAATGATATTGAAGTTGTTGTATTAGATGAAGCTGATCGTATGTTCGATTTAGGCTTTATAAAAGATATACGTTATATATTCAGACGTATGCCTGAAGCTGCTAATCGTTTAAATTTACTGTTTTCAGCGACATTATCATATAAAGTTCAAGAATTAGCGTTTGAACATATGACCGATCCTGTTCATGTACAAGTTGATCCGACTCAGAAAACGGGTAAAAGAATCAAAGAAGAGTTATTTCAGCCTTCACAAGAAGATAAAATGCCTTTGCTTTTAACTTTACTAGAAGATGAATGGCCAGATAAAGCAATTGTTTTTGCTAATACAAAACATAGCTGTGAAACAATTCATGCTTGGTTAAATGCTGATAAGCATAGAGTAGGTTTATTAACTGGTGATGTAGCCCAGAAAAAGCGATTGTCTATTCTAGACCAATTTACCAAAGGTAATATTGATATTTTAGTTGCAACGGATGTTGCTGCTCGTGGATTGCATATTTCAGAAGTAAGCCATGTTTTCAATTTTGACTTACCAGATGATTGTGAAGATTACGTACATCGAATTGGTAGAACGGGTCGTGCTGGCGCGTCAGGTCACGCGATTAGCTTTGCTTGTGAGAAATACGCCTATAATTTACAAGCGGTAGAAGAATATATTGAGCACGCAATTCCATTATCTCATTATGATAGAGAAGCATTGCTTGATGATTTAACTGTCCCTGTGTTACAAAAGCGTAGAAGTCACCCAGGTCAAAACAGAAATCGTTCTGGTGGACGTAAGCCAAATCATCATCGCCCAAGATAAAAAATAGAAGTCAAAAGTCACAAGGATTCAGAGGTAACAATGGCTGCAGCTGCTTTACATCAGCATCAAAATATTTATGCTGTAATTGATTTAGGTTCTAATAGCTTTCATATGCTAATAGCAAAATCAGTTGCAGGAGATTTGCAAACAATCGGTAGGGTCAAGCGTAAAGTACGTTTAGCAGCAGGTCTAAATAAAAGTAATACACTTAGCCTAGAAGCAATGCAAAGAGGCTGGGAGTGTTTATATTTATTTGCTGAAAGGCTACAGGATATACCAGCTGAAAATATTCGCATCGTTGCAACAGCAACCTTGCGTTTAGCTGTGAATGCAAAGCAATTTATTGATAAAGCACAAGCAATCTTAGATCATAAGCTAGAAGTGATAAGTGGAGAGCTTGAAGCTAAAACGATTTATAAGGGTGTGGCGCATACTTCTGCGTTTTGTGGCAAGCAACTTGTTGTTGATATTGGTGGTGCAAGTACAGAAGTTATTATCGGTGATGCATTTGAACCGCTAAATTATAAAAGTTTAAATATGGGTTGTGTAACTTATCTAGAAAAGTATTTTAAAGATGGTAAGTTAACATTAGAAAATTTTGATTCAGCGACTAAAGCTGCTCATAAAATGATTTCACCCATAAAAGAGACATACATAAAAGTTGGTTGGAAAAGTGCATCTGGTGCATCTGGGACTGTTCAGGCAATTCAAGAAATTATGCTGGCTCAAGGCTTAGATGAAAATTTAACATTAGATAAGCTTAATAGTATAAAGAAACAGGCTGTTCTATATAAAACAATAGATCAGTTAGCATTACCGGGCTTAGTTGAAGATCGTAGATTGGTTTTTGTATCGGGCCTATCTATTCTGATAGCATTATTTGAATCTCTGGAAATAGAGGTTATGGGTCTGGCTGGCGGTGCATTGCGCGAAGGTGTTTTGTATAGCATGGTCAAAGAATTACAAAATCATGATATTCGTAAGCGAACAATCGATAGCTTCATAGAAAGATATCATGTTGATCAGAATCAAGGACGACGAGTTGCTGATCTCGCTATTTCTTTCGCACAGCAACTAGCAAACCAGTGGTTTGATGAAGTAGATACTACTATAGCTATGCTTAATGCTGCATCTCTATTACATGAAGTCGGTCTACTGATTGAATATAAGAGATATGAAAAGCACACAGCCTATATTTTGAAAAACACCCTTATGCCTGGCTTTAATCAAACTCAACATAAATTACTTGTTGCTTTGGTATCTGAGCATAGAGCTGATATAGATAATGAACAGTTTTTATATTTAGGTGTAAATAAAGTTGAAGCCGAAAAATTAGTCCGAATATTAAGATTATCTGTCATTTTAGCCATGAGGCGTAAAAATGATGTTTTGCCTTTGATTAAACTTAAATCAGAAGCTAATGATTTAAACATAACTTTTCCAAAAGCATGGTTAGATCAACATCCATTGATGAGAACTGAGCTAGATCAAGAAGTACATTATCAAAAGAAAGTCGGATTGAAACTGGTGATCAATACAATATAGAGCTTACAGCTCCATATTTAGATTGATAAATAGCCATTAAGATCAATAAGTGAGCTAAATTGATTTTATATTGATTTTTATCAAAAAAACACTTGCGCAGAATTTAAAAATGCCTATACTGCGCCTCCACCGACACAGACGGCAAGCAACATTCTTTAAGGTAAGAGACTAAAGGGATGTAGCGAGATCGACTAGGTTGGTCAGTCAAATTAAAACTTGAATTTAAACTTCTTCTAAAGAACATTAAAATTAAGTATTGACTCAAAAATTTTAAGGTGTATTATGCACCTCCGCTTCGAAGCACACCTTCAAAGCAACGTTCTTTAACAATAAGTAATCATCTGTGTGGGCACTCTTGCAGATTGAGTTCTAAAGTCACTTTTCGAAGTGACACAAAATTAGAGTCTCATTAAAATCTGTTCACTTAATCCTTTTAGGAAAGAGCGAGTGACTACACAGTCATATGCGACGTTAAGTTTAACTTTGTTAAATTTAATATCAAAAACAGAATTCATTGAGCTGTCTCATCTATTTTATAGACAAAGACAAAAAACTTTTTAATTGAAGAGTTTGATCATGGCTCAGATTGAACGCTGGCGGCAGGCCTAACACATGCAAGTCGAGCGGTAACAGAGATAGCTTGCTATCTGCTGACGAGCGGCGGACGGGTGAGTAATGCTTGGGAATATGC
The DNA here is from genome assembly GCF_001269985.1 of Pseudoalteromonas sp. '520P1 No. 423'. Taxonomy (NCBI): domain Bacteria; kingdom Pseudomonadati; phylum Pseudomonadota; class Gammaproteobacteria; order Alteromonadales; family Pseudoalteromonadaceae; genus Pseudoalteromonas; species Pseudoalteromonas sp. '520P1 No. 423'. Next base: position 597,079 of record NZ_BBZB01000001.1, read on the forward strand.
CTTTAGGTGGGGGACAACAGTTGGAAACGACTGCTAATACCGCATGATGTCTACGGACCAAAGTGGGGGACCTTCGGGCCTCACGCCTAAAGATTAGCCCAAGTGGGATTAGCTAGTTGGTTGAGGTAAAGGCTCACCAAGGCAACGATCCCTAGCTGGTTTGAGAGGATGATCAGCCACACTGGAACTGAGACACGGTCCAGACTCCTACGGGAGGCAGCAGTGGGGAATATTGCACAATGGGCGCAAGCCTGATGCAGCCATGCCGCGTGTGTGAAGAAGGCCCTAGGGTTGTAAAGCACTTTCAGCGAGGAGGAAAGGTTATAGTTTAATAGACTATAGCTGTGACGTTACTCGCAGAAGAAGCACCGGCTAACTTCGTGCCAGCAGCCGCGGTAATACGAGGGGTGCAAGCGTTAATCGGAATTACTGGGCGTAAAGCGTACGCAGGCGGTTTGTTAAGCGAGATGTGAAAGCCCCGGGCTCAACCTGGGAACTGCATTTCGAACTGGCAGACTAGAGTATGATAGAGGGTGGTAGAATTTCAGGTGTAGCGGTGAAATGCGTAGAGATCTGAAGGAATACCGATGGCGAAGGCAGCCACCTGGGTCAATACTGACGCTCATGTACGAAAGCGTGGGGAGCAAACGGGATTAGATACCCCGGTAGTCCACGCCGTAAACGATGTCTACTAGGAGCTGGAATCTTCGGATGACTTTTCCAAAGCTAACGCATTAAGTAGACCGCCTGGGGAGTACGGCCGCAAGGTTAAAACTCAAATGAATTGACGGGGGCCCGCACAAGCGGTGGAGCATGTGGTTTAATTCGATGCAACGCGAAGAACCTTACCTACACTTGACATCCAGAGAAGAGACTAGAGATAGACTTGTGCCTTCGGGAACTCTGAGACAGGTGCTGCATGGCTGTCGTCAGCTCGTGTTGTGAGATGTTGGGTTAAGTCCCGCAACGAGCGCAACCCCTATCCTTAGTTGCTAGCAGGTAATGCTGAGAACTCTAGGGAGACTGCCGGTGATAAACCGGAGGAAGGTGGGGACGACGTCAAGTCATCATGGCCCTTACGTGTAGGGCTACACACGTGCTACAATGGCAGGTACAGAGTGCTGCGAGCTCGCGAGGGTAAGCGAATCACTTAAAGCCTGTCGTAGTCCGGATTGGAGTCTGCAACTCGACTCCATGAAGTCGGAATCGCTAGTAATCGCGGATCAGAATGCCGCGGTGAATACGTTCCCGGGCCTTGTACACACCGCCCGTCACACCATGGGAGTGGGTTGCTCCAGAAGTGGCTAGTCTAACTGCTTGCAGAGGACGGTCACCACGGAGTGATTCATGACTGGGGTGAAGTCGTAACAAGGTAGCCCTAGGGGAACCTGGGGCTGGATCACCTCCTTATACGAAAGAACTGGTTTGCATGCCAGTGTCCACACAGATGATTATTAAACACTTTGTTCTTCGGAATGATTTGTTTATGTGCTCTTTAAAAATTTGGAAAGCTGATATAAAAATTCTAATAAATGTTTATTAAACATTTATTAAGAGTTTTCAAAAAGTAAAAGAAACGAATGATAGCCATGTTATATGGTGATGCATTCATGCCAATTTATTGTTTACTTATTTATAAGTAATTAATGATTGGCATCTACTTTAGTATTCAAAACATTAACTTCTGGCGAAGTTAACTGTCACGAAATAATACAGCGCATTGTAGTTGTAAAACTATTTTGGGTTGTATGGTTAAGTGAATAAGCGTACACGGTGGATGCCTTGGCAGTTGGAGGCGATGAAGGACGTATTAACTTGCGATAAGCTAAGTCGAGCTAGTAAAAAGCACTTGAGACTTAGATTTCCGAATGGGGAAACCCACCTATTTATAGGTATCGTTAACTGAATACATAGGTTAACGAGGCGAACGCGGAGAACTGAAACATCTAAGTACCCGTAGGAACAGAAATCAACCGAGATTTCGAAAGTAGCGGCGAGCGAAATCGAAACAGCCCTTAAGCTTTATTGTAGTTAGTAGAATGCTCTGGAAAGTGCAACGATACAAGGTGATAGTCCTGTATACGAAAGCTTATATAAAGTGAAATCGAGTAGGTCGGGACACGTGATATCCTGACTGAATATGGGGGGACCATCCTCCAAGGCTAAATACTCCCAACTGACCGATAGTGAACCAGTACCGTGAGGGAAAGGCGAAAAGAACCCCTGTGAGGGGAGTGAAATAGAACCTGAAACCGTGTACGTACAAGCAGTAGGAGCAAAGCTTTGCTTTGTGACTGCGTACCTTTTGTATAATGGGTCAGCGACTTATATTTTGTAGCGAGGTTAACCGAATAGGGGAGCCGTAGGGAAACCGAGTCTTAACTGGGCGACTAGTTGCAGGGTATAGACCCGAAACCCGGTGATCTAGCCATGGGCAGGTTGAAGGTTGAGTAACATCAACTGGAGGACCGAACCCACTTACGTTGAAAAGTGAGGGGATGACTTGTGGCTAGGAGTGAAAGGCTAATCAAACCGGGAGATAGCTGGTTCTCCCCGAAATCTATTTAGGTAGAGCCTCGGATGAATACTGACGGGGGTAGAGCACTGTTTGGGCTAGGGGGTCATCCCGACTTACCAACCCCATGCAAACTCCGAATACCGTTAAGTAATATCCGGGAGACACACGGCGGGTGCTAACGTCCGTCGTGAAGAGGGAAACAACCCAGAGCGCCATCTAAGGTCCCAAAGTGTATGTTAAGTGGGAAACGATGTGGAAAGGCCCAGACAGCCAGGAGGTTGGCTTAGAAGCAGCCACCCTTTAAAGAAAGCGTAATAGCTCACTGGTCGAGTCGGTCTGCGCGGAAGATGTAACGGGGCTAAACATACCACCGAAGATGCGCCTGCGTACTTTGTATGCGGGGTAGGGGAGCGTTCTGTAAGCCGTTGAAGGTGTACCGGGAGGTATGCTGGAGGTATCAGAAGTGCGAATGCTGACATGAGTAACGATAATGGGGGTGAAAAACCCCCACGCCGGAAGACCAAGGGTTCCTATCCCATGTTAATCAGGGTAGGGTGAGTCGACTCCTAAGGCGAGGCCGAAAGGCGTAGTCGATGGGAAACGGGTTAATATTCCCGTACTTATTATGAATGCGAAGGGGGGACGGAGCAGGCTAAACAAGCATGGCGTTGGTTGTCCATGTGAAAGTGCGTAGGCTGATGACTTAGGTAAATCCGGGTTGTCATTAAGGCTGAGACACGAGACGAGTCACTACGGTGATGAAGTTGTTGGTGCCATACTTCCAGGAAAAGCCTCTAAGCTTCAGTTTATAATGAATCGTACCCCAAACCGACACAGGTGGTCAGGTAGAGAATACTAAGGCGCTTGAGAGAACTCGGGTGAAGGAACTAGGCAAAATTGTACCGTAACTTCGGGAGAAGGTACGCCAACATTAGGTGAAGCGCTTTACGTGTGGAGCTGAAGTTGGTCTCAGAAACTAGGTGGCTGGGACTGTTTATTAAAAACACAGCACTGTGCAAAATCGAAAGATGACGTATACGGTGTGACACCTGCCCGGTGCCGGAAGGTTAATTGATGGGGTTATCTTCGGAGAAGCTCTTGATCGAAGCCCCGGTAAACGGCGGCCGTAACTATAACGGTCCTAAGGTAGCGAAATTCCTTGTCGGGTAAGTTCCGACCTGCACGAATGGTGTAACCATGGCCACGCTGTCTCCACCCGAGACTCAGTGAAATTGAAATCGCAGTGAAGATGCTGTGTACCCGCGGCTAGACGGAAAGACCCCGTGAACCTTTACTACAGCTTGGCACTGAACATTGAACCTACATGTGTAGGATAGGTGGGAGACTTTGAAGTAGCGTCGCTAGATGTTATGGAGTCGTCCTTGAAATACCACCCTTGTAGTTTTGATGTTCTAACGTAGGTCCCTAAGCGGGATTGCGGACAGTGCCTGGTGGGTAGTTTGACTGGGGCGGTCTCCTCCCAAAGAGTAACGGAGGAGCACGAAGGTTTGCTAAGTACGGTCGGACATCGTACGGTTAGTGTAATGGTAGAAGCAAGCTTAACTGCGAGACAGACACGTCGAGCAGGTACGAAAGTAGGTCATAGTGATCCGGTGGTTCTGAATGGAAGGGCCATCGCTCAACGGATAAAAGGTACTCCGGGGATAACAGGCTGATACCGCCCAAGAGTTCATATCGACGGCGGTGTTTGGCACCTCGATGTCGGCTCATCACATCCTGGGGCTGAAGTCGGTCCCAAGGGTATGGCTGTTCGCCATTTAAAGTGGTACGCGAGCTGGGTTTAGAACGTCGTGAGACAGTTCGGTCCCTATCTGCCGTGGGCGTTTGAGAATTGAGAGGGGTTGCTCCTAGTACGAGAGGACCGGAGTGAACGAACCGCTGGTGTTCGGGTTGTCATGCCAATGGCATTGCCCGGTAGCTACGTTCGGAACTGATAAGCGCTGAAAGCATCTAAGCGCGAAGCAGGCCTCGAGATGATTTCTCACTAGTGCTATAAGCACTCTGAAGGGCCGTTGGAGACTACAACGTTGATAGGCAAGGTGTGTAAGGGTTGTGAGGCCTTGAGCTAACTTGTACTAATTACCCGTGAGGCTTAACCATACAACGCCAAAGTGGTTTTGTGTGTGATAGAAACAAGCAAGAAGTTAGTGTTAACTAAAGTAGAATACTTTTATGATATCTGTATCAGCAGACCGAATTTATTAAAGAAAACAAGAACAAAGCGAATTAGGAATGATTTTATAAATTACATCATGTAATTTACCCTAGCGGGGCGCACTAAAGTGCGTTAAAAATTGTTCCAGACAAATTTTGCTTGGTGACAATAGCGTTTTGGACCCACCTGATCCCATGCCGAACTCAGAAGTGAAACGAAACAGCGCCGATGATAGTGTGGGGTTTCCCATGTGAAAGTAGGACATCGCCAGGCTCCTAATTAAAGAAAGCCGATACAGAAATGTATCGGCTTTTTTGCTTTTTATAATTTAAAAATATTGTGTTAGCTGGCATCGCCAGGCTTACCCTCATAATTTCAGTAAAAAGCCTAACTCATTGAGTTGGGATTTTTGCGTTTTAGAGTCTAATATTATTCAGTCTAAAGATGCCAATACATCAGGCTCCACTCTCATAATCATAAGAAAGCCGATACAGATATGTATCGGCTTTTTTGCTTTGTGGGGTTTATGAATTTAATGTGATTGGCATTATCATCAAATTTTAGGTGGTGTCTTTTTTGTAGGTGAGGCTTCAGCCTTGCAAAGCCCAAACACTGGAATTTAAAGCAGTTATACCAATTCAATTAAATTTCTGATCTAATATAGGCTGTTTCCATAACCATTAAAAACAGCCTTGAATTTAGAAAAATCAAAACAACTTCTCACCCTATCGAGAAAAGAATCAAACGCGAGAAAGCGTATGCGCTTACTTGCAGTGTCACTCTTTTTTGAAGGTGAAAATCGCGCTAATATTGCTCGTCGACTAAGTACAGCTAGAAGTAGTGTCAATAAATGGGTATCAAGTTATTTAGACAGTGGCTTAGCGGGATTAGACAACAAACCTATTTCAGGTCGTCCAGCTAACCTGACAGAAAAACAGCAAGCAGACGTTAAAACGTTTGTGTTACAGCATGCAAAGTCCAGTGACGGTGGACGATTAATTGCTGCTGATATTCAAACCTATATTAGCAATAATTTTAATGTTAATTATCAACTTGGCAGTGTATACCGCTTATTACATAGCCTTGAATTAAGCTGGATCACAACACGCTCCAAACACCCTAAGCAATCAAAAGAAGCTCAAGAAGCTTTTAAAAAAGTTCAGTATGTCAACGATCCTTCACACCCCCTTTAATGTGATGCCAGAAAATATGGATATATGGTTTCAAGATGAGGCACGATTTGGCCAGCAAAATCAAACAACAAGAGTTTGGGCTGAGCGAGGCTCTAGGCCAAGAGCCGTAAAACAACAACAGTTTGAATATGGATACTTATTCGGTGCAGTATGTCCTCACAATGGAAAGACGGAAGCCTTAGTAACCCCCTGTGTTAATAAAGAAGTCATGACATTACATATGGAGCAAATATCTAAAGCAACTGAGTATGGGAGGCACGCTGTTGTGATCATGGATGGCGCTGGTTGGCATACTTTCGATACAGTTCAGCCCTTTAACAATGTCACGTTAATAAAATTACCGCCATACTCACCAGAATTAAACCCTATAGAACAGATCTGGAGTTGGATCCGTCAGCATTGCCTATCAAACAGAATATTTACGGGATACCAAGATATAGTAGAGCAAGTATCAAAAGCATGGAACACATTCATTTCAAACCCTGATAGGGTTCGAAAAATGTGTTCAAGAGAGTGGATTAAAGTGACTTAATACTTAATGAAATTGGTATTAGGCTAAAGCCCAACCTACATGAAATGTATTAAATTTAAACATTCTGTTCAAATGTAGGGTTAACATTAAATTTTAGGTGGTGTCTTTTTTGTAGGTGAGGCTTCAGCCTTGCAAAGCCCAAAAACTGGAATTTAAAGCTGTTAGGCTAAAGCCCAACCTAGATGAAATGTATTAGATTTTCCATTATGTTCAAATGTAGGGTTAGCATTCAATTTTAAATGGTGTCTTTTTTGTAGGTGAGGCTTCAGCCTTGCAAAGCCCAAACACTGGAATTTAAAGCAGTTAGGCTAAAGCCCAACCCACATGAAATGTATTTAATCTCCTATTATGTTCAAATGTAGGGTTAGCATTAAATTTTAAATGGTGTCTTTTTTGTAGGTGAGCTTCAGCCTTGCAAAGCCCCAAAACTTGAATTTAAAGCAGTTAGGCTAAAGCCCAACCTACATGAAATGTATTAAATTTAAACATTCTGTTCAAATGTAGGGTTAGCATTCAATTTTAAATGGTGTCTTTTTTGTAGGTGAGGCTTCAGCCTTGCAAAGCCCAAACACTGGAATTTAAAGCCGTTAGGCTAAAGCCCAACCTACATGAAATGTATTAAATTTAAACATTCTGTTCAAATGTAGGGTTAACATTAAATTTTAGGTGGTGTCTTTTTTGTAGGTGAGGCTTCAGCCTTGCAAAGCCCAAAAACTGGAATTTAAAAATCCATCAATCAGCCCATTACTACCGTATTCACCAGAATTAAACCCAATTTAACTATATGATGAATTTTCTTAGCTAATTAGCTTAATAGAATTGGTATGGCAAAGGTTTTATATAAAGTTGTAGATATAAAAAACCAGCTAAAGCTGGTTTTTATTTTATTACTATCTTAATTCATTAGGAATGTTATGTTGTGCCCATGATAATAGCTCGATTCTATTGCGGCATTTTGTTTTTCTAAAAGCACTATATAAGTGTGTTTTTACTGTATGAGGGCTGATATCTAACTTGTCGGCGATCTCTTTATTTTTACTGCCTGTACTCATCAAGGTTATGATTGCACGTTCACGCTTTGTTAAGTTCACTGGTTCTACAGGCGCATCTGTAAACTTAGCGATTGTTTCCTTATTAAAGTGTAATAACCGAGTTAAGGCATTGCACATAATATCTCTTCGGTACCAAAGTTGGTTTTCAAGTAATAATCGGATACCTTTCATTAATACATCAGCATTATCATTGGCATAAAATACACCTCGGATACCACTTAATAGTGCACGATTTGCAAGCTCAGTATTTTGGCTAATATTAAATAATACGATATCACATTCAAAAGTAAGTGCAGCTACTTTCGCTTGCAATTTCTCCCATGCATTTTCTTCACCTGATTCAATAAACAACAGTCGAGTATTAGTAGGGATATCAGATGTATCTGTACTACTTTTAACTTCCAATCCTTGGGTTTTTAATAAAGGCGCTAGTACATCTAAGCTTATATCATTAATTGGATTAGGTTCTTGTAGAATAAAAGCAGTACTTTTCATGTTAATTACCCTTACCTATTTGTTCGTTGTCTTCAAATAGGTATCTAAATTTCAAATTAGGGCTAACTTTAACATAGAAATAACACCCTTAGTATTAGTTTTTTGTTTCAACTAATACTTTAGGGTTTCTTTTGCTGCTTTTATTTTAATTTATTTTTAAATTAATACTTTTTTATTATTTGTATATGGCGGCCAGCCCATTTCTTTACCTGCAAGCATATGAAGGTGGATGTGATATACCGTTTGACCACCATCTTCATTACAATTCATTACGACGCGATATCCAGAGTCTGAAAAACCTTCCTGCTTAGCTAATTTAGCAGCGACTAGATATAGTTGGCCAATTAAACTAGCATCCTCAGTTTTAATATCATTGATCGTTTCTATTGCTTTTTTTGGGATAATTAATACATGAAATGGCGCTTGAGGATTGATGTCTTTAAAAGCTAAAGTTAACTCGTCTTCATAAACAATATCAGCAGGGATTTCTCTGTTTATAATTTTAGTGAACAAAGTGTCTTGTGCCATGGTTTTATTCCTTATAATTTTGTGGCTTAATTATGTCACTTTACATTTACTTGTCTATTAATGGATTGAACTAATTATGCGATACTTTCTTTTATGCTTACCTTTTATTTCATCTTTAACTTATGCTACGCAGATAAAATTTCCTGCTGAGTTAATTCCGTTGCAGGTAGGTGCAGAAAAAATAGAACATTCATTATTTTCTAAAGTTGATGAAATAACACTAAAGAAAGGGACTCATAAATTAAAAATCAAATATTCTGATTTATTTGAACTTGACTATGATGACCATGAAGTTGTTGAATCAAAGCCTTTTTGGATAGAGATTCAGATATCTGAGAATGTTAATTACCAGGTGATTTTTAATAAACCAGAAGATGAAGTAGAAGCGCAAGTATTTGCCAAATCACCAAGCGTGGCATTAAAAGCAATTTCAACAGGAGAATTAGTTTCAGTAGCTAAAAGCTCAGAGCCTGCCCAGAAGGTAGGAGTAGTTCAGCTGGCGAAAGGAATGCCATCACCTAAAACATTAGAAATGCTTAACTTCTGGTGGCAACAAGCAAATGAACAGGAAAAGGAAAGTTTTTTGAATACACTAAAAAACAAGGGTCATTAGACCCTCGTTTTAATGTTCGATAAATACTTTATTTAAATAAGGCGTCTATCGTTCCTTGTGCTAATGGGTGATAGCCAGGACGTGCATTTAGGTACACTTTGTTAGCCCAGTCTCTTTTATTATGTTTCACTAATGTTTTATATAGTGGCACAATTAGCTTTCTACGACCTATTCCCGTTAAGTGCTTATCTAAAGCTGGGTATACTTCTTGGTATCCATTGCCAACAGCTAACATAAACCATGCAAAAGCGATTTCTGCATTTGTTGTTTGCGTTAAGTTAAATGCGGCGTCAATTTTTTTCATGTTATCAATTGAAATTTCACGAGGTAAATTATTGATAAAATGAAGCCATTCATGAACTGTCCATTTATCAGTTGCTAATGTATCTAGTGTAGTTGAGCCTTTTAACCAAGATTTTAGGTCTGCATCTACTACTTTAAATACATCAGAAGTTGGATTTGGCGCATCTGCCGGTAAGCCAGGCTGATAAATCCATTCATTAACTTTGTCTGAAGATACGATACCAGGGAATTTATTAATTAAGTTTTTATTTAAGTAAGTAACAAACTCAGCAGTATTTAGAGATTTAAATGAATAATCGTCAAAGTATTTTTTAACAAAAATATCAAATCTTTCACGACCAAACTTTTCTTCTAGGTAAAGTAAAAATAGCTGGCCTTTAATGTAAGGTACACTTGAAAATGCATCATCAGGATCACGACCATTTAGCTTTAAGTTTAAAATTGTATCTGACGCATCAATCGTTTCTAATTGCCCTTTTAAGCGCGCAACTTCTAATGACTGCTCCATTACTGCACGATCTTTTCCGAAAACTTCTTCCATAATGCGATTTTCAACATAAGAAGTAAAACCTTCATTTAGCCATAAATCTTCCCATGTTGCATTGGTAACTAAGTTACCAGACCATGAATGTGCAAGTTCGTGTGCAATTAAAGATACTAAACTTTTATCACCAGCGACAACCGTTGGTGTAATGAAAGATAATCGAGGGTTTTCCATGCCACCAAAAGGAAAGCTAGGTGGCAGCATTAATAAATCGTAACGTCCCCAAGCATATTTTCCATACATAAGGTTGGTTTTGTCTATCATAGCCTGGGTATCATTAAATTCAGCAATAGACGCATCTAAGATACCGGGCTCAGCATAAATGGCAGTTTGATGTGACATTTCTTTATATTCTAAGTTACCAGCACCAATTGCAATTAAGTAAGGAGAGATAGCTTGTGGCATAGTAAAGCGGTAATCACCATCTTTAATTTTTACATCTGAATTGTCTGCACTCATAACGGCACGAATATCTTCAGGTGTTTGGATACGAGCTGAGTAAGTGACTCTCATTGCAGGAGTATCTTGAATCGGGATCCAGCTACGCGCATGAATAGCTTGAGACTGGCTATACATAAAAGGTTGCGTTTTACTTGCTGTTTGAACAGGTGTTAACCATTGCAGGCCTGATGCAATAGGTAAACTGTTATAATAAATCCTAACGATTTCTGCTTGGCTATTTAAGTTTATAGTTAGCTTTGAGCCTTTAACATCATCTCTTTGAGCTAATTTATAATTGGCTTTATGCCATGCACCATTTTGAGCTTTGTACATGATTTTATCTATTTCAAGATCTCGAGTATCTAAAATTAGTTGTTTGCTATTTTTATCCTGCCAACTAAGTGTATGTTCAACAAAGCCTTCAAGCTCCTTTTTATAAAAGTTTATATCCAGATCTAAATGAACATGAGTTGTGACAACTTGTTCTACATTGGCGTAACTATGTTGATCTTGAGCTGCGATGGCTGTTGAGCTTAGTGATAAAGCACTAGAGAGTGCCATAGCATAAGCAATGCTATTAATTTTCATGTATAACCCTTGAACGAAAATGTTTATGTTATGTATTTAATCTCTTATATACCATGCTTTATAGTTTACGGTAAGATATTGCTATTATAATTAGCATAAAAAAGAGACTTTCTATTGCTATCGCTTCAATCACGCCACACTTTTGCTTTGCCTGTTATGGCACGAGATATAATCGAGATAGAAAAAGCAGAACAATTAACTCAAATTGATTTTAATGTTCCTTTTATGATTTTAGGTGAAGGAAGTAATACTGTTTTTTTAAATGATTATTCTGGTTTAGTTATCTCTATGAAAAATAAAGGTATAGAGAAAAAAGTAGATAATGAATTTATATATTTAAACGTATCTGCAGGTGAAAACTGGCATGAGTTAGTATGCTCTACATTGGCTGATAATATATTAGGCTTGGAGAATCTCGCTTTAATCCCTGGTTCAGTGGGTGCCGCGCCAGTACAAAATATAGGTGCCTATGGCGTAGAAGTCAGGCAATTTATTGAATATGTAACTGGCTATGATATTAACCAAAATCGTTTTTATACTTTAACCAATGAAGAGTGTGAGTTTGCTTACCGAGAGTCTATATTTAAAGACGAATTAAATAAAAAATTTATTATTACAGAGGTTGGCTTTAAGTTTAACAAATTATGGCTGCCAGAGTTAAGTTACGGGCCACTAAAGCAGGTATCACTTACCGGTAATAACGCTAAAGATGCAAAATCAATTTTTGAACAAGTTGTTTCGATAAGACAAGAAAAACTACCCGATCCTAACAAAATCCCCAATGCTGGCAGTTTTTTTAAAAATCCAATTATTAAAGAAACACAATTAATTGACTTAAAAAAAGCGTATCCAGATATCCCAAATTATCCCGTAGGTTTGAATACTCACAATGTGAATGAATTTAAATTAGCGGCAGGTTGGTTAATAGACAAAGCTCAATTAAAGGGTTTTAGAGTTGCAGGAATAGAAGTAAACCCTCTTCAAGCATTAGTACTACTGAACCATGGGAATAGCACGGGTGATGATATCACTAAAATGATCTTAACAATTCAAAAAACCATAAGAGAAAAATTTTCTGTTGAATTAGAGCATGAAGTTAGGATCATTAATACAAACGGTGAGTGTAAGGTAGGCTTACATAACATATTTATTGAAGGACAGTCATGAAGGCGCCGCAAGGTAATAAATTAGTTATTTTAAATTACTTAGAGCAAGCACAAGCAACTACTGGCAAGTTTGTCTCGGGTCAACTTTTAGGAGACGAGCTAAATATAAGTCGTGCAGCAGTGGCAAAACATATTCAGTCATTACAACACATGGGTTTAGATATATTTAAAGTATCAGGTAAAGGTTACCGCTTGAGTAATGAACTTAATCTACTTAATCATCAAAAAATATTAGACCAATACCGCTTAGCGGCATCAAGAGAAAGTAAATTAGAAGTTCATCCAGTTATTGATTCAACTAATAGTGAATTAATGAGACGCATACAATCAGGTGAAACCTTAGCTTCAGGGACTGTCATTGTTGCTCAGATGCAAACAGCAGGTCGGGGGCGAAGAGGGCGTACTTGGCAATCACCTTTTGGTGCCAATCTATACTATAGCTATTATTGGTTATTGGATGACGGTCTACAGGCTGCTATGGGATTAAGTATCGTAGTGGGGTTAGCTGTTTATGATACTTTAAAAGCACTATATGGCATTGAAGTACAATTAAAATGGCCGAATGATATTTTGTTTGATAATAAAAAACTTGCAGGCGTATTAGTTGAACTTGATGGTCAACCTCAAGGACCATGTAAATTAGTGATAGGCATAGGCTTGAATATTAAAATGCCGCAAACCTATAGCGATCAAATCGATCAACCTTGGACCGATCTGTCTTTATTAAACTCTAATACAGATGTGATAGATAAAAACAAATTGGTAGCTCAATTAACACATTGTTTAGAAGTAAGATTAGAGGAATATCGTCAAACTGGATTATTAAACATGCACCAAGAGTGGAATCAATTACATGCCTTTCAAGAGCAGTTAGTCACATTGGCAACAGGTAAACGTAATTGGCAAGGCATTTGTGAGGGAATAGATGCACAAGGTGGCATTAAAATAAGGCAAGATGGCGAAGTAAATACTTATTTTGGCGGTGAAATATCTTTAAGAAAGGTAAATTAATGTCATGATATTATTAGTTGATGTTGGTAATACAGCCCTTAAAACTGCGTTATTTGATGGTTCTAAAATTTTGCTTTGTCCATTTGAAGATTTGGATTGGTCAGTGATAAGCAATGTTATTTACTCCCATGTTGCAACGACTAAAAAGCTTGAAGTTCTAATTGAGGTTGCTCAAAGAAAAAGTATTCCTATCTATAAAGCTGTGGTAGCTAAAGAGTGTGCAGGTGTGAGTTGTGGCTATGCAAACTATCAAACATTAGGCATAGACCGTTGGTTAGTTGTATTGGCGTGTGCAAATGAGCTTACATCTGAAAATAGAGACGTTATTATTATTGATTCAGGTACCGCAACAACAGTAGATATTGTGAATCACAAAAAGCAGCATTTAGGCGGTTGGATTTTACCTGGTTTAGATTTATTGGTGGACTCTATTGCCTCTAGAGCTGAAAAAGTATTTGTAGATGAAAAAACACCTTTTAAAGCAGAATTTGGTGTCAATACACCTGCAGCGTTAAAGAATGGCTGTTTGATTTCAACATTAGGCGCAATTCAATATGCTATCTCTCTTTTAGATAATGAGCCGCTATTAGTTTTTGCAGGGGGTTATGGCATGTTATTAAAAGATCAAATGCCGCTAGAGTTAAATCAACAAGCTATCTATAGCAATGACCTTATTTTTAAAGGTTTGCTTGTTTGGTATCAAAATGAAGTTAACTCTTAGATTTTTGCTCGTTTTTGCCTAAAGATTCAACAAACAATCAAAAAATTAAAATTATTTTAATTAAAGGGTTGCATCATTTTGAACCTTGCTCTAGAATCCTGCCCCGTACTCAAGCAGAACAATGCTTATATAAAGTATTATGTGCCGACTTAGCTCAGCTGGTAGAGCAACTGACTTGTAATCAGTAGGTCAACCGTTCGACTCGGTTAGTCGGCACCATTTCAAAACACTTTAAGTGTTGCTTTCTTCTAGGCTAAAAGATAGTTAATGAACAGTTTCGTGGAGGGGTTCCCGAGTGGCCAAAGGGATCAGATTGTAAATCTGACGGCTCAGCCTTCGGTGGTTCGAATCCACCTCCCTCCACCACTTTTATCACGACGGTTATTAGGTCGCTTCATACAGGTTTGTATCGCGGGCATCGTATAATGGCTATTACCTCAGCCTTCCAAGCTGATGATGCGGGTTCGATTCCCGCTGCCCGCTCCAAGTTCTTGTGTTGCTGATATAGCTCAGTTGGTAGAGCGCACCCTTGGTAAGGGTGAGGTCGGCAGTTCAAATCTGCCTATCAGCACCAGTCTAAAAACCTCTAAAAAACTTCCTTTAATTTGTCTTTATATTTCAAAAATTAATCAAGCTTGTTTATAATTAGCTTTTAATAAATCATTTCGATAATACAGATAGGTTCCGTCATGGCAAAAGAAAAGTTTGAACGCGTAAAACCGCATGTTAACGTTGGTACAATTGGCCACGTAGATCACGGTAAAACAACTCTAACAGCAGCAATCACAAACGTACTTGCAAAAGTATACGGTGGTGAAGCTAAAGATTTCTCTGCAATCGATAACGCGCCAGAAGAAAGAGAACGTGGTATCACTATCTCAACTTCTCACGTTGAATACGATACTCCAACTCGTCACTACGCACACGTAGATTGTCCCGGTCACGCCGATTATGTTAAAAACATGATCACTGGTGCTGCTCAAATGGATGGTGCTATCTTAGTAGTAGCTGCAACTGACGGTCCTATGCCACAAACTCGTGAGCATATCCTGCTTTCACGCCAGGTTGGCGTTCCTTACATCATCGTTTTCATGAACAAATGTGACATGGTTGATGATGAAGAGCTACTTGAACTAGTAGAAATGGAAGTTCGTGAACTTCTTTCAGAATACGAATTCCCAGGTGATGATTTACCACTAATCGCTGGTTCTGCTCTTAAAGCGCTTGAAGGCGAGAAAGAGTGGGAAGATAAGATTGTTGAGCTTGCAGAAGCACTAGATTCTTACATTCCAGAGCCAGAGCGTGACATCGATAAAGATTTCATCATGCCTATCGAAGATGTTTTCTCAATCCAAGGCCGTGGTACAGTTGTAACTGGTCGTGTTGAAGCTGGTATCATCAATGTAAATGATTCAGTTGAAATCGTTGGTATCAAAGAAACTACAGTTTCTACTTGTACTGGTGTTGAAATGTTCCGTAAGCTTCTAGACGAAGGTCGTGCTGGTGAGAATATTGGTGCACTTCTACGTGGTACTAAGCGTGAAGACGTTGAGCGTGGTCAAGTACTAGCTGCTCCAGGTACTATCAAGCCTCATACTAAGTTTGAGTCTGAAGTATACGTACTTTCAAAAGATGAAGGTGGTCGTCATACTCCATTCTTCAAAGGTTACCGTCCACAGTTCTACTTCCGTACAACTGACGTAACTGGTGATGTTCAATTACCAGAAGGCGTAGAAATGGTTATGCCTGGTGATAACGTTAAGATGGTTGTTGGACTTATCTGTCCAATCGCGATGGACGAAGGTTTACGCTTCGCTATCCGTGAAGGTGGCCGTACTGTAGGCGCTGGTGTTGTTGCTAGCATAATAGAATAATAATTAGTTAATTCTAATTGTTATCAAAAAAGGTCGCTTACGCGGCCTTTTTTAATGCCTGAAATTTGATGCTGTGAGTTTAAAATACAGCTTAGGAGAAGTACATTCCGTAACTTATAGAAAACACCTAGCTTTCACTGTAAGCTAATAAATATCACCGTTTCTTAGGCTTTTTGTACATGTATTATTAATACATTGTGCAGCGGGTTCTTCTAGGTGCTGACAAATACTCATCATTTTATTTTTTTCATTAAAAACTTTTTCAGCAACTGTAATTTTAGCTGCTAAAGTTTGTACTTTGTCTGAATCTACCGCCTTATTTGAGTAAATAGCATATTGGCTTGGTCCACCACATGCTCTGCTGCCAACTGCGATTACTTGGCATTGATTTGAAGTATCACACTCTTTATTAGCGATGAAAGCCTGAAGTTCAGATTTTTTTTCATTTAAACTTCCAGCAGTAATAGCTTCAAGTTTTTCTTTATGGTGATTATCCACTTGGGTAGTTGGTGTTTTTTCTACTGCTTCAGCTGGTGCTTTTTGCTCATCTTGACAAGCGGTTAAAGCAAAAGCAAATGGTAGCACTAAGCTAAGATGTTTTAAATTCATGGAAAAAGACCTATTTGAAAAATATATTTAACTGTATCATATTAAATGTGATTATAAGTTTCCAATATATGTATTTTAATTGAATGGTGTGATGTGATTTTAAATTTTATTTATATTTTATTGTTTGCATTTTTTGGTATGACAGCAACGTATTTTGTTCGGTTTTTTTATGATTTTTGGTTTAAAAATCAGATCAGAAGTTTCTATATGATGAAGGCTGGGATATGCATTGCTATTTGCTGTATATGTTATGGTTTGATCTTTGCTTTATCATGAAATAAAAATTTAGGCTCTCCGTAACATGGTATCTGAACAGTTACGGAGAAATAAATATGGGGCGTTGTTTAGCTTATTTCTTTTCGTTTAACCAAATAGCAACTTGTTTAGTGAAATAAGTTAAGATGCCATCAGCACCTGCACGTTTAAATGCTAATAAAGACTCCATAATACAAGGTCTTTCAGCTAACCAGCCATTTTGAATTGCAGCCATATGCATCGCATACTCCCCACTTACTTGGTAGGCAAAAGTTGGGACGCCAAATTCATCTTTAACACGACGTACAATATCAAGGTATGGCATACCTGGCTTCACCATAACCATATCAGCACCTTCTTGTAAATCTAATGCGACTTCTCTTAAGGCCTCATCTGAGTTTGCAGGATCCATTTGGTAGGTTTTCTTATCTGCACCTTTAAGATTGCCAGCAGAGCCTACCGCATCTCTAAATGGTCCGTAGTAACTTGATGCGTATTTTGCGGAATAAGCCATAATACGTGTATGTATATAGCCAGCTTCTTCTAGCGCTTCACGTATTGCACCAATTCTACCATCCATCATATCTGATGGCGCTACAACATCTGCTCCAGCTTGAGCATGTGAAAGCGCTTGTTTGATTAATACCTCAGTTGTCACATCATTAATCACATAACTTTGCTCATCAATAATGCCATCTTGACCGTGTACAGTGAAAGGGTCTAGTGCCACATCTGTGATCACGCCAATCTCAGGTACTTCAGCTTTTAATGCACGAACGGTTCTTTGAGCTAACCCATCAGGATTATAAGCTTCTTCGGCTAAAAGTGACTTTTTATCACTTGGTGTAACGGGGAAGATAGCAATAGCCGGAACACCTAGCTGAGATAGTTGCTTGGCTTCTTCTATTAGTAAATCAATTGAAATACGTTCAATACCAGGCATTGATTCGATAGCCTCACGGCGATTCTTTCCTTCCAATACAAAAACAGGATATATCAGATCTTTAACTGTTAAAGTATTTTCACTCATTAAACTACGTGAAAAGTCATCTCGTCGCATTCTGCGCATGCGTGAATATGGGAATAAATCTAAACCTGATTGTGCCATGTGTATTACCTATTGTGGATTATCTGTTTTTACAAACTGTTCTGAGGTTGATGATACTTTATTTCGACCAGTTTCTTTTGCTTGATATAATGCTTTATCTGCTAACGCAGTGTGTTGATTTGGATCTCGATTTAGCTCTGCAATCGCACTATACACTCCTGCGCTAATCGTCATCTCTATTATACCTGCAGATGTATGTATTTTGGCTTTTTCAATATTCTCTCTTATAGACTCTGCAACTGCGATAGCGCCATCTGTCGGTGTGCTAGGTAAAATTATTGCAAACTCTTCACCACCATATCGACATGCTTCGTCACAAGGGCGTTGAAGGCATTCTTTAATGGTGCTTGCGACAAACTTAATCGCTTCATCGCCAGCTAAATGCCCAAGAGAATCGTTAATAATTTTAAAGTGATCAATATCTAACATTAAAATGGCTAACGCTGTTTGCTCTCTTCGAGAGCGTCTAAATTCCATTGCGAGTTTTTTGTCAAAGTAGAGCCTATTACGGATGCCCGTTAATGCATCGTGGGTATTTTTTTCTTCTAATTCTCTATTTTTTTCTTCTAGTTCTCTAAGGGTTATTTCGAGTTCAAAAGTACGCTCTTGAATTTTTGATTCAAGGTCTTGCTGAGCTTGATTTTGGATTTTTAATTTTTCTTCTAATAATCCATCTTTCGCTCTGACTTCAGCAATTAATAGGTGCTGTTGCTGCGCCTTCTCATCTCGTTGCGTAATAAATTTAACAATTAATAAATAGGAAACAATAAAACTACTCATTAAGAAACAAACAATCAAAATTGGCTTTATTATTATGGCTGAAAATATATGCCCATTAAATAATAGAATACCATGCAGCAAAGTTAAGAAAATAGGCAGTTGATAGGCGAATACAGTTTTGGCATGTTTTGCTTTTTTTATGATATGAAAACTTGTAATCACTAAGCAAACACTCATATTAATTAAACCTATGGTGAAGCTCACTATTAAGCTGTTTGAATAACTAAACAAAGGGCTCAAGAAGATCATAATGAAAGTTAAGCTAAAGGAGATGCTCAATATTTTGAATTGTAGTTTATCTGCCTGGGCTAGTTTTAATAACTTGGAAGTAATTGGATTTAACAGTGTAACAGCGCATAAAAATAAGGCTGATATATTTATTTGTTGTAACCAAAAAGCATCAAAGTTGAAGTAGCGATAACTGAGCCCAAAATAGCCAGTCAATATAGCCCAAAGACAGGTAATATATAAACTGCCCATTAAAAATAAACTGTTTTTAGTCAGCATACTGATGAGGAAATTACTTATTATTAATGCTAATAAAAAACCTAAAAGTAGACCAGTTAGTAAGTTTAGTTTACTTTTATATTGCACGTATCGCTCAGGTGTCCATATGCTAAGAGGAAGTTTTAAAGCGCCTTTGCTTTGGGCTTTCAAGTAAATGCTATTACTACTATTAGCAGCTAAAGATATGCTAAATAATAAAGCTTCATCTTTAATTGCTCGGCTTGATAGCGGTTGAGTATCGCCAATAGTATGATGCTGAATTACCGTTTTATTTGTGAGCTGATAAAGAGAAAGCTCATCAATTAACGGGTTGCTTAGTACTACAAATATTTTTTTTATCTCATCAGTATTATTAGTTAAGTTGAATTTCATCCATACGGCTTTACTTTGTAGGCCTAAATTTATCTGCCCATCTAGAGATTTTTGCCATAGATGTTCTTGTTTTAATTGAGCTGATTCAATAGAGTTTTCAGAGGTGGTGTATAAATAATTGATAGGGTGCTGGTAACTAAACTGTGCATTGATATAAATATTGCTTGCCCATAAACTGTTTGATTGTAAAAAAGATAACAGTATAAACAATGTGGCAAGCAAATATTTTGGCATACTCATTCCTTTTTGCCGCATTGGGCTTATTTTACACGTTTAACTCGGATTGTTTTATTTGACCCCATTTTCTTCAATAAAAATGAATTTAAAGCACCGCGCATAATTGTCACTTCATTATCGGCTTTAACTCTAAAATTATCGGTGCCTATTTGACGCCAAACTTGACCGTTAGTAAGTGTAATAACAAGCTCTCCATGAGGGGATTTTTTCGCTTTTTTAACGAGTGCTATTTGTTCTGAATCTGAGTTAGCAGAGATATTTTTATGCTCTAAGCCAAACTTTTCTTCTTTATTTATAGCTTTACTTTGTTCAACCATGACAGGGGGTTTAGCATTTGATATATCAATGCTTTTCCCTGCAATTATTTGGTCATAACACACAAGTCTTTTAAAGTCATTTTCAACCATACTACAAGCTTTTAATGCTTGAGTATTGATATCTTGAGCGAAGCTGTTAGCTGATAATAGCATTAATAATGATAATGTTAGTTTTTTCATTTAATTCTCTTGTTCTGTCGGTTCTTGTTTTTTATTACTAAATGACGCCAAAATTAGGCCTAACTCAAATAACGCGAGCATTGGAATCGCTAGTAATGTTTGAGATAAAATATCTGGTGGTGTTAAAAACATCGCTACAACAAAAGCGCCAACAACTATGTATGCACGTTTTTCTTTTAAGCTTTGTACATCAGTTGCACCACTCCAACACAGTAACATAATTGCAACAGGAATTTCGAATGTTATGCCAAATGCAAAAAATAATTTTAAAACAAACCCTAAATAGCTACTTATATCAGGGCTTAAAGTCATCATATCTGGACCTACCCCTGTAAAAAAACCAAGAATAATAGGCAGAACGATGAAGTAACAAAAGGCGATACCTGAGTAAAAGAGTAAAATGCTTGAAATTAGCACTGGTATCAGCATGCGCTTTTCATTTTTGTATAAACCTGGTGCGATAAAACCCCAAATTTGATGCAAAATAAATGGAAAAGCTAAAAAAAGTGACACAAACAGCGTAAGTTTAAAAGGGGCAAAAAATGGTGAAGTCACATCTGTTGCTATCATGCTCGTACCTTGTGGTAAGGTCGAAATCAAAGGCTCTGCAACAAAGCTGTAAATGTCATTGGCAAAGTATACTAAGCCAATAAATATTACCAAAATAGATAAAATGGCATGAACCAGTCTATTTCTTAACTCAACCAGATGGCCAATAAATCCTGGCTGGCTTTGTGAAGCGTCTTTCTCATTTGTCATTTTTAGGTTCTTTAGTATCTGTTTGTTTGTAACTATGGGTGACAGATTGGGCTGCTTGATTTAGTTCATCTAGCGAACTTTGAAGGTCTGGCGATAAATTTTTCATGCCTTTCTCTTCAGCCTCCTTTAAGTTGTTATGAAGCTCATGGACTCTCAGCTCTTCATTTATCTCAGACTGTACAGACTGACCAAATTGTTTGGCTGCTTTAATCCAGCGGCTTACCGTGCGTATTGCTACAGGCAAGCGCTCAGGGCCTAAAACGATTAGACCCACGATAAAAACAATAACCAATTCCCAAGCGCCCATAGTTAGGCCTTATCTTTTTCTTTAGCTTGTACATCAGAGCTTGTGCTTTCTTGCTTTTCCTGATGATTGATTGATTCAGCTTCTGCTTTTTTATCTTCATCCGAAACCGCTTTTTTAAAGCCTTTTATAGCGCCACCCAAATCACCGCCAATATTTTTTAATTTCTTTGTACCAAACAAAAGCACGATGATGGCTAATACGATTAATAGCTGCCAAATACCAATTCCACCAAAACCCATAATACATTCCTCTTAAAATATTAATAACTTAATTTGTTTAGATTTTACGACGCAAAATTTTGCTGTTTATAAGTTAAAGTTTACGCCAAGCTGCAATAAAACTAAAGCAGGCAATGCTGCCACTAATAATTGCTTCTATTTCTTTGTGTGCAATAAAGAGCAAGGTCGTAACAATAAACCCAGTACACGATACCATAGCTAGCATTAAGGGTTTTTGATCTGGCGCTTTTTTTTCTGTATTTTGTAGCCTGTTTTGTTGCTTTAAACTCAAATAAATAAGATCTGGCAATTCTGGCAATTTTTCAGCCCAAAATGGAAAGTTGGTTTTAATTTGTTTTAAAACCGACATAGGGCCCATTTGTTCTTTTACCCACTTTTCAAGGAAAGGTTTGGCTGTTTTCCACAAATCGAGTTGCGGATAAAGTTGACGGCCTAAACCTTCAATATAAAGTAGTGTTTTTTGTAGTAATACTAATTGCGGCTGTACTTCCATGTTAAAGCGTCGCGCGGTATTAAATAAGTTTACCAATACTTGACCAAATGATATTTCAGCAAGTGGCTTTTGAAAAATAGGCTCTAATACGGTACGGATCGCAAACTCAAAATCTTCAATGCTGGTATCTGCTGGCACCCAGCCTGAATCGACATGTAACTGAGCCACTTTTTGATAGTCACGATTAAAAAATGCGATAAAGTTCTCAGCTAAATAGCGTTTATCCTCTTTATTTAATGTGCCAACAATGCCGCAATCTATACCAATATATTTAGGGTTCTCAGGTGTTTCTCTTGAAACAAATACATTGCCTGGGTGCATATCGGCATGAAAAAAACTATCACGAAATACTTGAGTGAAAAATACTTCAACACCACGTTCAGCAAGCAAGGCCATATTAGTATTTTGTGCTTCTAATGCGGGAAGATCAGATACTGGAATACCATAAATACGCTCCATTACTAATATATTTTTTCTGCTGTAGTCGCTGTAAACATGGGGTACGTAAAGTGAGTCTGAGCCTTCAAAGTTACGCTTAAGTTGCATGGCATTCGCGCCTTCCCGTAACAAATCAAGCTCATCTAAAATCGTTTTTTTATAGCCTTTAATGACTTCAATTGGCTTTAAACGTTTACCATCTGGAATGAATTTACTGACAAGCACAGCAAGATCTTGCATCAATTTCAGATCTGAATGAATGATAGGCGCAATATCAGGACGAATTACTTTAATGACGATGTCATGACTTTCACTGTCTTGCTCTTTAAGCCTAGCTGTGTGCACTTGGGCTATAGAAGCTGATGCTAACGGTTGAATATCAAAGTCATCAAATAAGTCAGCGATATCAGTTAAATCTAATGCGTTTTCAATTAATTTTTGTGCTTGCTCACCAGAAAAAGGTAACACTTGATCTTGCAGTAATGCGAGTTCTTTAGCGATATCATCGGATAGCAAATCTCTACGAGTAGAAAGCATTTGTCCAAACTTGATCCAAACTGGACCTAAGCTTTGTAGTGCTAATCGTAATCTATGCCCAGCACTTTTGTCTTTATGTTTATTTTGCAACCAAAAAAAGCAAAGGCGTAATGGCGTATAAAACCAAGGGCGAACATGTTTTGGGATTAGTTCATCTAAACCAAAGTGTAATAAGGTTTGGATTATTTTATATAATCGGGCAATCCGCAAAGTCTATTTCCTTTCATAGTAGAGAGCGTATCTCTGTGGTCAAATTTAGTTATTTAACGCTTTGCATCAAAATATTAATTCTGTGTTCTAATACATCTAGATCACTGGTCAGTTGCCTATTGTCATTTTTAAAAATGGTAAGTTCAATAGGGTGCATCGCTACCTTAAGTTCGTCTTGTAGTGTATGTGCTGTTGTAGCCTTGAGTTTCTCTACTAATTTTTGTTGTTGGCTATGTAAGGTTTTAACACCAAGTGTCACTCTATGGCTCATGCCATCACCTAGATAACTAGATAGCTGTTCAGGCCAATCTATCTCTATTTTTGAGAATGCACTGCTATAAGCTTGTGCTAATTGAATATCACCTTCTAAATCAAGTTTATTTTCTCTAATTAATTTGGTGATTTTTGCTGGATCTTTAAGTTCTAATAAGGTGTCTATGCTTGCGCAAATAATACAGTCAGCTTGTTTTTCATCTGTGGTTAAAATT
Source organism: Pseudoalteromonas sp. '520P1 No. 423' (assembly GCF_001269985.1). NCBI lineage: Bacteria > Pseudomonadati > Pseudomonadota > Gammaproteobacteria > Alteromonadales > Pseudoalteromonadaceae > Pseudoalteromonas > Pseudoalteromonas sp. '520P1 No. 423'. Next base: position 620,670 of record NZ_BBZB01000001.1, read on the forward strand.
ATAAACTTTTCGCCGGTATATAATAAGATGAAAGCTTGTTGCCAATCTTTAATGTTTAGCTGTAATGTTTTGTGTTTGATTGCACTTAAACTAGTGTGAAGTTGAGGCGATAATTTTATCGCTTGATTTAACACTGATTCGATTAAGGCGATAATGAGCTGGGATAGCATATTGATTCCCTAGAAAGTAAAGGCGAGTTTCCCCGCCTAAAAATTTAGCTTAGTATTTAAAACCACGATGTAGGGCTACTATGCCGCCAGTTAAGTTTTGGTAGCTTGTTTGCTCAAAACCAACTTGTTCCATCATGCCTTTTAATGTTTCTTGATCTGGATGCATACGGATAGATTCAGCTAAATATTGATATGACTCACTGTCGTTAGTCACAACAGAGCCTATTTTTGGTAAAACGTTGAATGAGTAAAAATCATAAACTTTAGTTAAAAGCTCATTGTCAGGCTTTGAAAACTCTAGCACTAATAAACGACCTCCTGGCTTTAATACGCGAAACATTGAGGCCAGGGCTTTATCTTTATCAGTAACATTACGTAAACCAAATGCAATTGTAATAATATCAAAGCTGTTATCAGGGAAAGGTAATGCTTCAGCATTTAATTGTACATACTCGATGTTACCTACTCGGCCTTGATCTCTTAATTTCTCACGACCGACTTTAAGCATAGAGTCATTAATATCACCTAAAATAACTTGACCCGTTTCACCGGTAATTTGGCTAAACTTAGATGTCAAGTCGCCGGTACCGCCAGCTAAATCTAGAATCTTATGACCTTTTCTCACACCTGAACTGGCGATAGTTTGACGTTTCCAAAGACGGTGAATACCCATAGACATCAAATCGTTCATAATATCGTATTTTGCAGCAACAGAATGGAAAACGTCGGCAACCATGCCAACCTTCTCTTGCTTGCTGACCGTTTTATAACCAAAGTGAGTGGTGTTGTCTTGAGTTTGTTTCATCATTTTTCCCTATCAAATGCGAGAGATATTATCTTTGATAGTTTACTTGATTATGTATACCCATGCTAGCCTAAGATTGATGGCTAAGGACAATATAGGATGTATGATTGAGAGTAGGTAATATAAAATTTAAAGATAGTTATGAGAACAAAACAGTTTGATTTTTGTTCTCATAAATTTGTTTGATTAGTCAGCGAATTGAATCACTGTATTTTTCCCTGCTTGTTTTGCTTGCTCAGTAGCTGAGTGCACCTTATGGGTTAAGCTATTGAGTTCTTCTCTTGGAGATATTTCAGCAATACCCATAGAAATTGTGATTGTGGGTAATCTACGGCCTGTTCTTGAACTGACAAAGCGTAGTTTTTCTACACCACTTCGCATTTTTTCTGCTATTTCAGTGACTGCAGTTAACTCTACTTCAGGTAAAATAATTAAAAATTCTTCTTTTTTTGTTCTCACGGGTAAACCGCTTTCGAGTACATAAGACTTTACCTTTGAAGCTATTTTATTAAGTACAACATCACTAATAATATGACCGTATTTACGACTGAAGTCATTGAAATCATCTATGCTAATATTGATAGCGCACAGGGATTTATTTTCATCTATCCATAATTGGGCTTGTTCAGCCATATAATTTTGCTTAAATAATCCTGTTAAAGGATCTTTATGTGTTGCTTGTTTTAAAGAGAGTAGTTTCTGTTTAGTCTTTTTATTTTCTGTTTGTGCTTGCAGTAAATTATCTTGTAATTTTAACTGTGATGTTTTGAGTTTATAACTGGCATCAATAATACTTGATAGCACCTGACGAGATTGTGTTAGGTTATTTTCATCTATCGATAAAAGAGAACTATCCAATTGAGCTATATATTGGTTTATCGCTTGATTGCCCTCCGTTGTTGAAGCTTCAATATTATTAACAACCTCAGTAACACCTTTTATTAACAAGTCTTGAGACTTGTGTTCTTGAGATAAATGGCGTTGATAAAAACTCTCAAGGATAAAATCATCAAGTTGCTGTTTATTAGCAATGGAACGTTCTATGTCTTTGTTTAATTCTGCATTATCTGCGGAAATATAAGCATATGCCACATGATAATTAATCGGATGGGGAGCGAGTTTATGTTCTTCTAAAAATAGGCAAAGCTGAGTCATTTTATCTTGCGCTTTAGCCATGGAATCATGGTACTTCATAATTGTCCAATCAATAAAATTCGTAGCTGTTCCTCAGCTAAATAAGAAAACAAACCTCAATCCATGAGTTATTTTACCATTAAAAAACAAATTTGATTATATTGGAATAGTTTTAGCTAATAATTATATAAAACCAGAATAAAGTGGGAGTTTATTAACCCACACGCTCTTTATTTCGGTAATTATGCCTCACTTTGTGTTTGTATCTTAAAATGTGGGTTTATATCGTATTTTTCTTTGTTCGCTTTTTTATTTGGGTTAGCCTTAATGTATTGGTAGCATAATTGAGAGTGAAGATGAAAAAAATAATTAATAAAACATTAATCGCTGGTGCGTTGATGGTTGCTTTAACTGGCTGCAATTTGACTGCATCAAACCCAAATGATAGTTTTACTCAGCTAGCTGAAAAAATTGTAGATTACCGTAAAAGTATCGATACCTATAGTGCTAATGAAGGCATTGATAATCACTTTTTACCCGATTTATCGCCAGCGTTTTTAAAAGCAAAAAATGAAAGCTTCTCAGCTTTATTAGCCCAATTAAATGCACTCGATCCTGAGTTAATGAATGCGGATAATAAAATCAACTTGGCAATTATTAAGGCTCAAGTTCAAAATACATTAGATGAATATCGGTTCAATGCGCATTATATGCCATTGACCTCTGAATTTGGTTTTCATTCATCTATGTCATTTTTGATTTCTCGATCGGATTTTTCAAATAAGCAAGGCTACGATTTATATCTGAAACGCCTTGCAGATATGCCTAGGTATTTTTCTGAAAATATATTTTGGATGAAAAAAGGCATTGAAGTTGGCTTTACACAACCTAAAGTTGTACTTGTTGGTTATGAAGATTCGATAACAACTTTTATTAAAGATGATCCTGAGCAATCTAGCTTTTATGCACCATTTAAAGAAAATAAAGCAAATTTAGATAAAGCTGAATTTGCATCTTTACAGCAACAAGCTAAAAAAATTATTCAGGCAAAAGTGATTCCAGCCTACCAAGATTACAAAGCTTTTTTCACTCAAGAGTATTATCCTGCAGCGAGAAATGAAATTGGTGTTTCAACTACTGAAAATGGTGAGTCATTTTATACCAATAGAGCGAAGCATTACACTACAACTGAGATGTCTCCAAAAGAAATTCATCAGCTAGGTTTAAAAGAAGTTAAACGTATACGCGCTGAAATGCAGGTAATTATTGAACAAGTGGGTTTTGAAGGTGACTTTGCTAAGTTTGTAGAGTTTTTACGTACAGACCCTCAGTTTTATGCAAAAACACCTGAAGCACTATTAAAAGAAGCCTCATTTATTTCTAAAAAAATAGATGCTCAGTTACCTAAATTATTCCATACCTTACCACGCACCCCGTATGGTGTAGCGCCGGTTCCGGCAAGTATCGCACCTAAATACACTACAGGTCGTTATGTTGGTCCAAGTCGAGATGATCAGCCAGGTTATTATTGGGTAAATACATATGGCTTAGATAAACGCCCTTTATACGTATTAGAAGCGTTAACTTTACATGAAGCAGTACCGGGTCATCATCTACAGATTTCACTTAATAGTGAACTAGAAAATCTACCTAGCTATAGACAAAATGCTTATATTTCTGCTTTTGGTGAAGGCTGGGGTTTATATTCTGAGTGGTTAGGCTTAGAAGTTGGCTTTTATCAAGATCCTTATAGTAACTTTGGCCGTTTAACTTATGAGATGTGGCGTGCAGCAAGGCTAGTTGTTGATACAGGCATGCATATGTTTGGCTGGAGTCGTGAGCAAGCGATGAATTTCATGAAAGACAATACAGCATTGTCTTTGCATAATGTAAAAACTGAAACGGATCGTTATATTTCATGGCCTGGACAAGCTCTATCATACAAAATTGGTGAGTTAACTATTAAGCGTTTACGGAAAGAAGCAGAAGAAAGTTTAGGTGATAAGTTTGATGTAAGAGAATTCCACCATCAAATTTTGAAAAATGGTTCAGTACCTTTGTCTATATTAGAGCAGCAAATCGCTTTATATATTACAGAAACTAAGCTTAAATAACTCTCAATTGGGAAGTATAAATATGGCTGCTTCATATTAGGAGAAGTAAACGAAGCAGCCAAAAGCCCCCGACCTGTTATCGTTGGCGGCATCGCAATCATAGGCCTTAATAAATAAAACTAACCCTTAGATCGATAGCTTTGCGTCCTTAGTTTTCACTAAGTTTGCCTTTACTTACTTAAACAGTTCTCTTTTAGTCTAGTCGGTGAACTGAAAACTGTCATGGTATTAATTGTAATAAATTGATTCTTTTTAACTCTTCTAGTAGCCTAACTATTAATCTCATTCAAGCTAACCGAATCAATGCATTTGTTATTTAAAAAGTTTTTATCTAAGGTTCGTAACCATATAGACCAGTTAAGCTGGCCTACAGTTTTATTTGCTGTTTTAGCGCATGTTCTTTTTACTTGGCTTTTATTGTGCATGGCGAATGAAAAAGAGCTGATTTCATTTAATCATTTTATTTATTATTACATAGTAACAACCTCAACCGTTGGGTATGGTGACTTCAGTCCAGTTACAGACTTAGGAAAGTGGTTTGTTGCACTTGGGCAAATTCCTATTGGGTTGGCACTTTTTGGGGTCTTTCTAGGAAAGACAGGGCAAACAATTACACAGTTGATAAAAAAAGCGATGACAGGCGATAAAAATTATTCTCATTATGATGGCCACATTATTATTTTTGGCTGGCACAAGACACGAACAGCTAAAATGATTCAATATATATTGGCTGATAATAAACGAGAGCAACGACAAATTTTGTTGGTGGTTATGGATGAAATGACACATCCATTTATAGAAAATCCACAAGTGGATTTTGCAAAGCTAACGAGCTTTACTGATATTGAACAGCTTAATCGTGTTGCTTTAGATAAAGCAGATAAAGTGATTATAGATGGTAAAGATGACGATCAAACTTTTACGACTGCGTTACGTATTAGCCGTATTGTTAAAGCAGAAAGTCATATTTGCGCTTATTTCATTGATGAAACTAAAATAGAAATGCTTCGAGAGCATTGTATTAATGTTGAGTGCAGCAGTTCTAAATCAGCGGAGATTTTAGTACGTTCAATGCAAGATCCTGGCTCAAGTCGTGTTCAGGAAGAGCTATTATCTACACTTACTGGCGATACACAATTTAGTATTGAGGTGCCTAAATTATCTAATACGCTTAATTTTGAAAAGGTTTTTCATTATTTTAAACATCAGCATAATGCTATTTTATTAGGCGTTGCTGATAATCGTATTGGTGATAATTTAACTTTAAATCCTGAATTAGCTTATGAAATTAAAAATGGTAATATTTTGCATTATATTTCTGAGAGTAGATTGTTGACTAGCGAAGTGAACTGGTCTGATATTTAGTATTATTGACATGATGAAATTGACTTAGGGTATTAAAATAGTCAATTTCATTTTAAATTATATGTTTAAGTAATATGCTATCTGATTTTTATTTTAGGGCTAAGGTTTACTTCCCCTTCAAAATCAATCGTGGCAATCATTTCGTCACAAATAGCAATGGCTAAGTAAGTCCCGTCTGATGCACGGGTAAAAGCTAAGCGATAACCAAATTGGTTTAACTTATTAAGGGCGACTTTTTGCGCTAAAGTGAGAATATTCCATATTTCATCAGAATCAGATATGTAATTGGGCTTCCGACGTTCTTCAATAGATGCTTCTGCATTATATTTTGACAGCGCTGTCATATAACCCTCATCTGATTAATTATTGCTATAATTCTAATGTGGTATGATATTTATTATGGCACTAAAAGTCTAGTTCAATTTCTGACCATTTGGTCGGAGTTCATTGTAATCTCAACGTTTTCATTAATGCTAGCGTACTTATTATCTAAGCTAGTAAAAGCAAGCTTCTATTCACCTGAAGCGCGCACGAACTCTAAATCAAAACGAGATAATTCATTAACCGATGCTTTTTGAGCCATTGATAAGTCAAGCCAATGATCATTATATGAAATGTGATCTAATCTTCTTTCTGTAGCCATGTAACCTCCTTGTATTTACATTATAAGTACCATTCCTAGTAACACATATAAGGCTAGTACAAGAAGGTTTGAATGCAAGGTAGAAATATATAAGTGAGGTTAAATTTGCTCAAATTACAATAGTGTTCTATTGTTCTAAAAGCAAAAACAAATGTAGGTTGGCTCACCTTTTTTCGAACTTAAAAAGCGTTGGCTAGCTGCATGGGGTTTAAATTAGTTCCCTTTATGCGTATTTTTGCTTGGAGGTATTTCAAAAATAAGATTATAATGATTGCTTATCAAATGATTTGATAATCTAAATTAATTAAAGGAATTAAATAATGAAAAAAATTTTAAGTTTTTTTATTCTACTATTGACTTCGAATACCACTTTAGCATCATCAGTTCTTAAAGTATGTACAACTTGACAAAATGATACTAGTTTTCTATTTACAGCAAAAGCTGTAGTTGAACCTGGTATGACTACGATAAAAACATTAAACCCATTTACTGCGGAACTGAGAACATATAGGGTGGATATTGAGCCATTTGAACCTGGGTATGAAAGTAGAGGGGGGTTAGTTTTAACTGAATCTTCATCAAGTGATATACAAAGAGCTAATGAGGTAAAAAATGCAATAAATGGCATCCATGATTTCTTTAATGTAGATCGTGTTGTTCCTGACTCAGTAGTTGGCAGTGGCTACGATGTCATTGGTGTAAGTGCTAACTTTAGCAATGTCATTCAATACTACAATCAAAGTCAAACGTTTGGAAGTCATTGGTCATTATACACAGGCTCGCTTGCTGCTATAGCTGGTAAAGTATTTAACGTTAAAATAACTGCTAGCATTGAATTTTCTGATGGAATGAAAGGAACTATAGCTATCACAGGAATAAACTCTAAAGGCGAGGTAGAGTTTATTTTAATTGATATGAAAGATGAAAATGGAAATGATATACCTGTAACAAAAAAGGAAGCCCAAGAGCAAAAAGATAACCTTATGAACTTCACTACAATATCGGAAGTTAGTGTTTTTTTGAATGCCGCATCTAGATTTGGTGTAACCTATGTCAGAACTATGTCTAGATTAACTGGTGGCGGGGGAGGTTCAGGAAGTATAACGGATATCATTTGTGATAAAAATAACAAATGTGTAAGAGTCTCAAACTAAGGATTTAGCTAATGCTAACAATAAATGAAGTTTTTGTCGGTTATTTAGTGATTACAGTGATTTTAATATCTGTTTTAGCGTATTTTAGAAAGCAAAATTTGATAAAATCCTCGGAACTGTTTCAGAGCTCATTATTTTGTATATTATTTTTTCCAATTGGATGGCTTCTTTGTGTGAGAGTTTTTATAAAAATTATAAAGAAGACTTTACAGAATAAGGTGTATTTTATTGAATAAAAAGAGTCGTTTAAGCTACTAAAATGATGCCTGTTAGTTAAAAACTGATAGGCATTTATTTTTTAGTATTTCGTTTAGGTCGCAGCAGTGGTTTACTTTGCTCATATATTCTATGCAATTAAAAACAAATATGTTCTTAATCATTAAAAGTAGCTGTCAAGCTTGAATTTTGAACAATAATCTATTGTAATAGGGCTGCTGTTATTAAATATTTACCATAAATTTATATAAATAACATGCGGTATAAATGGATTTAAATTTGCTTGCCATAGTTTTGGCGATAAATAAGCAAAGTCTTCAAGGAACCAAGTCCACTCTTATCGTTCTTAGGAGCAGAGTGAACTATTAGTCCTCTTATATTCTAAATAACATCTTTGGTTATTTGTATTTTCTCTCCTATGTTCGTTATTTAAAACTATTGGAGAACCTCATGTCTGATCTTAAAATTGCTGCACAAACTGCACTTGGATTAATGGATTTAACAACCTTAAACGATAACGATACCAATGAAATCGTTGCTTCACTTTGTCAGCAAGCTAAAACGAGCGTAGGTGAAACTGCCGCAATTTGTATTTACCCGCAATTTATTCCAGCTGCTAAAGAAGCACTAAAAAACCTTAAAGCATCAAATATTAAAATAGCGACAGTTACAAATTTCCCCCATGGTAATGATGATGTTGCTACAGCCGTTACACAAACACAGCAAGCAGTTGATTTGGGTGCTGACGAAGTTGATGTTGTTTTTCCTTACCGCGCCTTAATGGCTGGTAATTCTCAAGTAGGTTTTGATTTAGTATCGGCGTGTAAACAAGCTTGTGGCGATGATGTTTTACTGAAAGTAATAATTGAATCAGGTGAGCTAAAAACGTCTGAGTTAATTAAATTAGCCAGTGAGCTGTCAATTGATGCCGGTGCTGACTTTATTAAAACGAGCACTGGCAAAGTATCAATTAATGCTACTTTAGAATCAGCTGACATCATGCTTAATGTGATAAAAAATAAAAAACCTAACGTGGGCTTTAAAGCTGCTGGTGGCGTAAGAGTGGCAAGTGACGCAAAAGAGTATTTAGACTTAGCAGTAAAAATCATGGGTTCAGATTGGATTAATGCCAGACACTTTAGGTTTGGCGCATCTAGTTTATTAGCTGATTTATTATCAACTTTAGAAGTTGAACATCAAGTTCAATCAAATAGTTACTAAGGGAAGCTGATGCAACTCCTATATCAATGCAGCTTCCGATGATTTTGCACAAACAGTATTATTTCCAGGCGATCCATTAAGAGCAAAATATATCGCTGATACTTTTTTAACTGATGTAAAACAGGTTAATAATGTACGAAACATGCTTGGTTTTACTGGTTATTACACGAGTAAAAATGGTGAACAATTAAGAGTATCAGTAATGGGTTCTAGCATGGGTATTCCATCATGATCCATTTATGCTAAAGAGTTAATTACAGAGTATGGTGTAAATGCATTATGTGTATTGACTGTATCAGACCATATTCGCACGGGCGAACAAACAACTGCACAAGAACGTGAAACATCATTTAATGAAATGATCTCATTAACATTAGAATCGTTATTAAAAAGTCAGATTATTTAGTTTTATAATTGTTTCACTATAAGGGCTATTTTTATAGTTCTTATTTATATCTACTCAATTACAAATAAAATGCACTAAATAGGCATGTTTATGCTTAATAATACAAATTCAAATGATGATCTCATAATCAAGTAATTTGTAATATTTTCTATGATTCAAACTCTTAGAGGTAATTTATATATTATTTATCATACTCTTAAAAAAATAGTTGAATAAGTATTTAAATCAATAGATTAGTTATTTGGTTTTGGGTAACAATTTGTTTTTATTTTTTCTGGTTAAGATGATTTTGTTCCGCTAAGCTTGCCATTTTAGGGTAAGAGAAAATATTAAAATGAAAAAACTGTTTGCGTACCTAAGTAAGGCAAACTTAATGTTATGGGCTTTAATATTAGGTATTGTAGTAGGGCTTATTTTTGGTGAAAGAGTTCAGTGGATGTCTCCTATTGGCGCTGCTTTTATTAAACTTATGCAGATCACTATTTTCCCATATATTGTTGTTTCTCTTATCGTTGGTTTGGGTAAATTTGAGCCAAGCCAAGTTAAATCCATTATTCTAAAAGCTGTGATTATGATGCTCTCTTTATGGGGGGTTGGTATTGTGGTTATTTGGTGTTTTGCATTTACATTACCACATCATGATGCGGGCACATTTTTCTCATCTGCTTTAGTTGCTACACGTCCAGATATTGATTTTGTAGCGCAATATATACCTGCAAATCCATTTGCTTCAATGGCTGAAGGTAACGTGCCTGCGTTAGTGGTTTTTTGTATTGCGTTAGGTACGGCACTAATGGGTAATGTACGTAAAAGTAGCCTACTTAATATATTAGATGTATTGGGTGAAGGGTTATCGGTTATCTCTAAAAAGATGATTAAGATATTTCCAATTGGTATTTTTGCAATTACAGCGAGTACTGCCGGAACTATTAGCTTAGAGCAAATAAACAACTTACAAGTCTATTTTGTATTAGTGGTATTAACTACATTGTTTTTAATATTTGTATTATTGCCTATGCTGGTTTCGGCACTGACGCCGGTAAAATATAGAGATGTGATTGGCATTGCACGAAATGCACTGATCACCGCCTTTACTACGGGCAGTGTGTTCATCACGCTACCTGTGATCACTGAAGGCATTAAAGACTATATGCATAAACGTGAAATCGCAGATGCGCAATCAGATCATGTTGCTGAAGTATTAGTACCTATCGCATTTACTTTTCCAAGCTTAGGAAAGTTAACAACATTACTGTTTGTTGCTTTTTCAGCTTGGTTAACTGGGCATGAAATCGGTTTTGAAGAAGTTCCCTCTCTCACATTAACTGCACTGTTAAGCTACTTTGCAAACGTACATATTGCTATTCCTTATTTATTAGATGCAGCCAGAGTACCCGCTGATGCTTATCAATTATATTTAGCCATGTCGGTATTGACGGCAAAATTTGTATCGCCTACCTCGGTTGCTTATATCATTAGTTTTACTTTATTAAGTATCTTTTATATTCGCTCAGAATTGAGTTTTAAACGTGTAAAAACCGTATTTAACTTAGGTATTGTAGGTGTAGTTTTACCAAGTTTGATGCTGGTGGCATTTATGCTTAATAGCAAACTAAGTGAGTCTGGCACGGCATCAGATGAAATAATCGCTAATATGCAAGTGGCAACAAAGGTACCTGCTGATGTGTTAAGTTTTGTGCCTAAAGCATATGAAGCGGGTCAGTTATCCTTAACTAATATTGATGTGATTAAAAAGCGTAAATTACTTCGTGTTGGTTATATGGCTGAAAACGCCCCATTTTCATATTTTAATCGTAAACATGAGTTAGTTGGTTTTGATATTAGTTTGGCTCATGAATTAGCCGCAGATTTAGAAGTAAAAGTGGAGTTTATTCCATTTAAAAAAGATCAATTAGCGCAATATTTAAATAAAGGTTACTTTGATATTGCCATGTCAGGCTTAGAAATTAATGTGAGAGATTTAGAAAAGGTGACCTATTCAGATCCTGTTTTAGAATTACAGCTAGCATTAGTAACTAAAGATCATCGCATGAAAGAATTTAGTTCAAGAGAGAAAATACTAGAGCATGAACCTTTATTATTTGCCAGTGTTGAGCATCAGCCCTTTTTGAAAAAAGTATCTCAGCAACAACCTAGCCTACACTTTAAAACCATAGATAATTATCGAGATTTTTTTGAAGGAAAAAATCAATATGATGCGCTTGTAATAAGTGCTGAAGCCGCATTTTCTTGGACTATGTTTTACCCTGAATATGGTGTTGTTGTACCAGAAAATGCGAGTACTAAATACCCAATTGGATTTGCGGTTTCTAAGCGACACTTAGATTTAAATAACTATTTTAATTCTTGGTTAGATATAAAGCAGGCCAATGGAAAAGTGCAAAAATTCTATGATTATTGGATATTAGGAAAAGGCAGTAAACCTAAGGTTAAGCGTTGGTCTGTGATAGATGAAGTAACATCTATAAACCCATAATATTGACCCGCAGCCTATTAAGTAAAGTCAGATAAAATATATATGATCTGACTTTATTTCATTACTATCATTCCCTGCATATACTTAGTAAAAATCAGGCAATGAACGTTTAAACGATTAACTATTTAATAATAGAGTGAATTTATGAACATAACCTTAGTGGGTGGCATTGTTATTGGCATTTTTATTATGGCCTTACTCTATGTACGAGGTGAAAACTATCGTAAAGAACTAGAGCGTACTAAAGCGCTTTATAATAAAGTTAATCGTGAAACCCGCTACCTAACAGATGTTGTACTTGAACTGGCTAAAGAAGAGCAAAGAGTATTACTTGAAAGGTTTAATCGTTTTAAACAACGTGGCACACCAAACTTGGAGTTATTAAAGTTTACAAGCCTATTAATTGAGGCATATGAGGTTGTAATAAGTGAAGCGACCGTAGGCCATAAAACGGTTCATGAGGCTTTTAAGGGGTATGCAAATAATAATACTAATATCGGTTTTGAAGAGTTTAATAATTATTTGATACAAACTAGTGCTAATAAAAGGCAATATTGGGCAAAAAATACGCTGAATGATTATATTGATTTGTGTAAAGTAATGCTTGATGAATTAGAACTTAGTTAGGATGCAGTATGTTTTTTATGGATGTTGGCAAGCAAGTAACTGAAACACCACAATCTCAATTATGTTGTGATAAAAATACAGTACAATACGCAGAACTTAAATATGTAAAACTTTCTTTTATTCCTCTCTTTCCATTTTCTACCCACTATCAAACACAGTGTAAAATATGTAAATCTACTATAGAAGCGCCTAAAAAGAGAATAAGTATACTGAGTGTTTTTAATAAATTTATTGGTATTATAATTGTTTTATTTATCGCTTTGTATTTTTGGCAAGGCCATCAAGATGATATTGCAAAGGAGTTTGATGTATTAAAGGCACCTCAGAAATATGATTTTTATTTAATAGATAATAACCGCTTTAATAAAGTGCAAAGCCAAAGGACTGAATTTGTTATTGCTAAAGTGATATCCGCAAATAAAGATGCGATTGAAATTGTGATAAGTAATTATATTTACTCACGAAAGCGAGATTTAATAAAAGCGATACGTTTAGATACCTTAGTTTTTGATGACTTCTTTCCATCAAAAAGTCAGTTTATAACACCAGCTGAATTAAACACGCTTTATAAAGAGGAAATTGTTTATCGGGTATTAAGACCATTTAATTATACTTTGTTTGGTGGTGTTGCTGTGCGTCCAACTATGCCAGAGAAGCTTTACAAAGGTTATAATCCAACGCCATTAAACCAAGCAGGTATTAGAAGCTATCGAAACGATGACTTTGTTGAAGCAATGTCTTTATTTAAGCAAGCTGCTGAGCAAGGTGATGCATGGGCGCAAATTAATTTGGCGCAAATGTATAGAGATGGTGAAGGGTCTAAAGTTGATAATTCTCAGGCGTTACATTGGTATGGTGAGGCTGTGAAACGAGGGAATAAAACTGCTGAATTTGAATACCAACAGCTTTGTAAGAAAGTGACAGTTTGCAAATAACTTTGCTGTGAAGTTTTATAGGTAGTATGTCTAGATATCGAATATTATCTATATAATTAGGCTGAAAAATTTCAGCCTAATTTATTTTATGTTTTTTCCACGTAGTGGGATTTAATAAAGCTGCGTAGCCGCTTTATTATTACATCACGTTATATTCATCTTCCCAGAAGAATTTTTCTTCACCAAACGCAGGTTTTAAGCCGTCTAACCAAGTTGCTTTTTCATCATATTTAGCAAAAAATGGACGCTGAACCCAATCAGGATTACGTGCTTGAATAAAGCGTAAAACAAATACTTTTTCGCCCATAATTTCAGTTACGCCTGATACTTCTACTTTACCTGGACCCGCACTCATTGAAGGACCACGTACCGTTCTACTTACACCAGAAACATTCTGATATGCATCACGGAATATTTCCCATGTCTTATAAAGAGGTAGTTCGAAGTAGCGTTTAGCGCCCGTATCACGTTCAATGAACATATAATAAGGGATCATGCCTAGTTGAGTTTGCAGCTTCCACATTTCAGACCACATTTCAGGATCTGTATTTATGTTGTTTAATAATGGTGCTTGAGTGCGTATTTGTGCACCTGTTGCACGAATGCGTTTTATTGCTTCTAGTGTTACAGGCGATCTTAATTCTTGAATATGGTTGATATGCGCCATGAAAGAAACATGTTTACCAGCATCTACTAATTCTTTAATAAGCGCTAATAAATCATCTGCATCTGGATCTGTTACATAGCGGTGTGGCCAGAAAGTTAAAGATTTAGTACCAATTCTGATAGTACGAATATGGTCAAACTCTGGTTTTTTAAGCTCTTCTAGGTATCCACGTACTTTACCAGTGCGCATAACCATAGGATCGCCGCCTGTCATTAATAAGTCAGTTACTTCAGTATGTTCTTTTAAGTAGCGGTGTAACTCATCGGCATCGTGATTATTAAAACGTGTTGCTTTACCTACAAACTGTGCCCAGCGGAAACAGAAAGTACAGTATGCATGACAATACTGGCCTTGAGATGGGAAAAACAGCACAGTTTCTTTGTATTTATGCTGCATACCATTTACGGTTTCACCGTCAAGTTCAGGTACGTTTTTATCCATTTGACCCGCAGGATGTGGATTTAACTTATTTCTGATTTTCTGTGCCAATTCTAATATTTGATCAGCGCTTGGATCCGTTTTTAATAAGGTAGCCATTAAGTCATATGACTCATCATCTAACATGCCGCGTTGTGGGAATGTTAGCTGAAATACTGGATCATTAGGTACTTTATGCCAATCAATCAGTTCATCAATAACAAAGTTATTCACCCTAAAAGGAAAAACGCTTGCAACAACGCGCATCTCAAATCTAAGATGCTCAGGAAGCTGTGAAAGAGCCTCGATTTTGTCGATTTGTCTATGTTGATAAACTTGAAAACGAGGAGCTTGATAAGCCCCAATGTCTTGGATTTGTACTACTTGATTCATATAATTCAGTATCGCCCGATAAAAAGCCGGCCATGATACCAATAATTGACTTAGGCTTCATCTTTTTTGTGTGATTTTTATACTAAATGTCAGTTTTATTATCTAAGGTGATGTAAAGTTAAGTTATTTAGCTGCTAATTGTAAGCAAAAGCAAATAGGCTATTTCTTAGCGAGCATTTGTTTGCTAATTTATGGTGAGGTTAGCTTTAATTTATAATAGCTATCTCAAATCATATCTGTTGGCTTATATCTTTAAATAACCTGTTGTATTTGGTTATTTAAATGCATTTAATATTATCGAGGAAGTTAATGAAGCAGCAAAAGATTAAATTGGTTGCACTGTGTATAGCTGCAACACTAGGAGCAAGTGCTTTAACCGCTTGTTCTAATAATTCAAATATGACCTCTCAATCACAGCAAGGCACTATGCAATCAAATCAAATTATTAAAAGTCAAAATGACCGAAGAGACTACCGTTTTATAGAATTAGATAATGGTCTTAAAGTTGCGTTAGTATCAGATGTCACTGCGGATAAAGCTGCAGCCTCACTAGATGTGCATATTGGCCATATGAGCGACCCTGCAGATAGGCATGGCTTATCTCACTTTTTAGAGCATATGTTGTTTTTAGGTACTAAAAAGTATCCAAAAGTAGGCGGTTATGATGAATATTTAAAAGCTAATGGTGGCTGGTCAAATGCAGGCACAGGTCAACAACATACAAATTACTTTTTTGAAGTGAATCAGGGTGCTTTTAATGAAGCATTAGATAGATTCGCACAATTTTTTATCTCTCCTACTTTAGATCCTGAATATGTAGAGCGCGAAAAAAATGCAGTGCACTCTGAGTATCAGATGAAAATAAAAGATGATGCGCGCCGTATTAGAGAAGTGCGCAAAGAAACGTCAAATCAAGCGCATCCTGCAAGCCAGTTTTCTGTTGGTAATTTAGATACTTTAGCCGATAGAGAAGATTCAAAGCTAGTTGATGATTTAAAAGCGCAATATAAAAAATATTATTCAGCAAGTCGCATGGCTTTATCTGTTGTTGGTAAAGAAGATTTAGATACGCTAGAAACTTGGGTTAGAGAAAAGTTCTCGGCAGTACCAACTAATGGATCAATTTCTCAGCCTGAAACTGTTGAACCTTATCTTGAAGAGCAGTTAGCAGTACGCATTGATATTGAACCAATGAAAGATGTGCGAACCCTAACTCTTAATTTTCCAGTACCAAGTTCGCTAGCGCATTATAAAGAAAAGCCGCTGACTTTTATTAGCCATATATTAGGTAATGAAGGTGAGGGTAGTCTATTTAGTTATTTAAAGCAGCAAGGTTTGATTGAATCTTTAGGTGCTTATCATTATGGTCCTGATGATTTTGAATTATTTACAGTGAGCATGAACCTCACTAAAAAAGGTTTAGCTGATTATCAACAGGTAACAGAAGCGACTTTTGCATATTTAAAATTAATCGCATCAAAAGGACTTAATCCGGCTTATTTTGAAGAGTTAAAGTCTGTGGCAGATACCAGCTTTAAGTTTCAAGAAAAACACTCAGCAGCAAATACGGTGCAAAATTTATCAGGGCAATTACAGTATTATTCACCTGAGCATCTACTAAATGCTGACTATATTTATCAAGATTTTTCAGCTGAAATTGTAAATCAGTACTTAGATTTATTAATACCAAGTAATATGCGTCAAACTCGAGTCGCTAAAGGTCTTGAAACCGATAAAGTACAAGCTGAATATAATACGCCATATTTAATGGCTAAACTGACTCAAGCTGAGTTAGATAAATATCAAAACCCAAAAGTAATAGAAGCGCTTAAGTTACCAAAAGAAAATCCATTTATAGCAAAAAATCTTAAATTAAAAACCATTACTTCTGATGCTGTAAATCCTGAGGTTGTTTTTGAAAAGCCGGGTTTTAAACTTTGGCATAAGCAAGATACTGAGTTTAAAATTCCTAAGGCCTCTGTGAATATTCAAATTTATTCTGATGAAGCAGGCAAAGATGCAGAATCGCGCGCTAAAAATACTTTATATAATGCTTTATTAAAAGACAGCTTAAATGAGTTTGGTTATCCGGCAAAACAAGCGGGCTTAAATTATAACTTATGGTCTACAAACCGTGGTATGGGGTTTGGTGTAAATGGTTATGATGAAAAACAAGTTGAGTTACTAGTTACAATTAATAAGCGTATAAGAAATTTAACAATAGATCCTGCTGCATTTGAATTACATAAAGCGCGCTTAATACGTAGTTGGAATAATGCGAAATTTGACCGTCCTTATTCACAAAGTTTATCTGCTTTATCTCAAGTGCAAAGAACAAAAGTATATGCGGCAAGTAAATTAGCAAAAGCATTAGAAGCAGTAAATATAGAAGAACTAAAGTCTTATATTGAAAGTTTTCATCGTGAAATTGAAATTGAAGCTCTAGTGCATGGCAATATGACAAAAGAAGAATCCATATTGCTTGCTAATAATTTGTATGCTCTCAACTTAACCGGCTCTAAAGCTAAAGTGCGCGCTGAGAAAGTGGTTAAGCTTAATAATAGTGATGCAACTTTAGTAAGAGAGCTCGATGTTGATCATAATGATTCATCATTAGTATTAAGTTATGTGAGCGATGATTCATCACTTGATAGCAGAGCCCATTTTGCTTTAATCGGGCGTGTAATAAACGCACCTTTTTATAAAGCGATCCGTACTGAACAGCAGTTAGGCTATATAGTCGCTGGTCGTTCTCGTATGTTAGAAGACTTACCGGGTTTATTCTTTTTAGTGCAGTCACCAAAAGCTGGACCTGTAGAATTACAGCGCCGTATCTCTGCATTTCTAACTGGTTTTGATGAGCAACTTACTCAAATGACACAAGAACAATTTACAGATTATAAAGAGGGTTTAATTAAAGACTTAAAAGCAAAAGATAAAAACTTGAATGAGCGTACGTCACATTATTGGGCTGAAATTAATGCAAAGGAATTTAACTTTGACAGTGATAAGCAATTGATATCAGCTATTGAGAAGTTGAGTCAGAATGACATTCAAGATTTTTATAATAAAGCGATGTTAAAAATTAAACCGATTTTAGTACGTAGTTTTGGTAAAGCACATCGTATGGATGAAGATTATAAAGCAGCACAAAAAGAGACTAATATCTGTAGAACAAATCCGTGTTTTGTTGAGCAGTTAAAAACCAGTGTGCGGTTTTAAGTTTACATTACGCGACTGAAGTCCCGTCTACTTAGATTGGACTAAAGTCTGTTGATTAATAGCTTAAGCTTTATTGAGTTATGATTATAAAAAAGACCGAAAAGAGATAACTCGTTTCGGTCTTTTTTGTTACTTATCGAGGCTAAAGCACAGTCTACTTAATTAGAAAAGTAGATGGGAGTTTAGTCCCCTATAACTTATACCAATTCTATTAAGTTAGTGAGCTAATATAAATTAGAATAAACTTTCAAGAGCAAGGCGCTTGATTGAGCAATAGCTGGCTATTGGGATTGAAAGCAACGCAGCTATTGTATATTTAGACCATTTAGATTGATCACATATTTATTGGAATTGGTATTATTTACCTTTAATTGTCGTATCAGCATCGGCTGCCATAAATGCAAATACTGCGTAAGCTGCGGCATTTTGCTGTATCTTTTTAGGATCTACTTTATCTAAAGTATCATCAGCTGTGTGATGGTAATCAAAATAGTCTGTACCATCAGTATGTAATGCGAAACCTGCAAGTCCACCTAATTGACGTAATGGAATTAAGTCAGGGCCATTTGCAGCTTTGTTAGCACCAATATACTCAATATTAAGCGGCGATAATTGCTTTGCTATTGCTCTTACAACTGGTAATGACGCAGCTTCAACATTTGATTGGAAGCCATAAATAAAATCTGCGCCAAAGTCAGACTCTGCAGCAGCTACAATATTATGTTTATCTTTAGCGTGTGCTTTTGCGTAAGCTTTAGCACCCCATAAACCTAGCTCTTCAGCTGCAAATAACACAACACGTACGCTGCGTTTTGGACGTTTAACATCGGCGATGAATTTTGCTGCTGCCATAGTTAAAGCAACACCAGCACCATCATCTAATGCTCCAGTACCTAGATCCCAAGAATCTAAATGACCACCAATTAATACATATTGTTCAGGGTTTTGTGTGCCGTTGATCTGACCAATAACGTTATAACTTTTTCCTTCACCTAAATCTTCAGTTTGTACGTTAATGTTCACTTTAACTGTTTTATTTAAAGCAGTTAAACGAGAAATTTGATCAGCATCTGGGTTTGGAATGGCGACTTTTACAATTTGATCAACGCCTTTTTTATATTGGCTGGCGCCTGTATGAGCAAATCTATGGTGTGATGTACTTACCGATCGCATCATAAAACCTACAGCGCCTTTTTTTGCTGCTTCAATGGCACCTGTGCGGCGTGCGCGTGTTGCAGGACCATAACCATTACCGTCTATATGGCGATTCATTTTATAGTTAATAAATACAATTTTTCCTTTGGCGATACCCTTAGGTGCAGCAATAAGTTCATCTAACGTTTCAAATTGAATAACTTCTGCTGTAATACCTGCTTTAGGCGTACTGACACTGCCACCTAGAGCTGTTAAATGTAATGTTTGTGCTGAAGGTGTGATAATAGCACCTGATTCACTGTATCGACGCCATGAAGGAAATGTAGCAGGCTCAATCCATACTTTGTCATAACCGAGCTCTTTGAATTTTTCCTGAGCCCATTGTACTGCTAAAGTATCATTTTTAGTGCCAGGTAATCTTGGACCGACTTCTGTGGTGAGTGAACT
The DNA here is from genome assembly GCF_001269985.1 of Pseudoalteromonas sp. '520P1 No. 423'. Lineage (NCBI taxonomy): Bacteria > Pseudomonadati > Pseudomonadota > Gammaproteobacteria > Alteromonadales > Pseudoalteromonadaceae > Pseudoalteromonas > Pseudoalteromonas sp. '520P1 No. 423'. The sequence goes on from NZ_BBZB01000001.1 coordinate 640,258, forward strand.
TAGAATATCGAAAGCTAAGTTACTGTTTAATGCATTAGTACGAATTTCAGAAACTTGCTCTATTTGTTTAGGTGTAAATTCTTGAGCAGTAACAGAAGTTATAAATGTTAAGCTACTAATAGCTAATGTGCAGAGTAATTTTTTCATGGTTTCCAAGCGCGCCTTTTAAAGAGAGCAGTATTTAAGCATTAAAGGGGCTTTGAGGTAAAGTTAGATGAGTTAAGTTTATGAGTAGAAATTGGAAGTTATTATTTACATTTTTAGATGTTAAAAACAAAAACTTGATTTTAGCCTAAAGGTTGTCCAAAACTAAACTCTATACGATTACCATCGGGATCTAATATGCCGCAGTAGTAGCCGACAGGGAAAGGCTCTTGTTTTGGCGGCCATAATAATATGCCATCCTCTTTTGCTTTATTGGCTAGTTTATCTACGTCTTCTTTGCTAGATAATGCAAAACCAAAGTGAGAAAAATCAGATTGCGATTGCTGGTGGCCAGGCCCTCCGGGTAAAATGACAAAAATAAATTGCGATTCTTTATCTGGTTCAGCTAACCAAATAATATGTTTACCATTTACATGACGGTCTCTAACAAGTTTAAGGCCTGCATAATTTTGATAAAATAATACACAAGCATCTACGTCTTTAACATGTAAAGCGATGTGGGTGAGCTTAGGCATTTATTGGATCAACTACAAAAATAGGCTTGTAGCTCAGAAGTTGTAGGTTGGTGTCTAAAAACAAGCTCGCCATCTATAAAAATATTAGGTGAATGACGAATATTGTTTTCACTGACTAACTTTGGGTTATCTTCAATGTAGTCGATATGGTAATCGATACCCACAGTTTGAAATTCACATTCAAGATTATGAATACAAAAATCAGTTTGTGTCACTAAAAGTTGAACTATCATAAAGCAAGGCTTCCTATTTAAATCCTTGCTTTAAGTATAGTTGCTATCTATTAATCTGTATTACTAATTCCACCTTTAGTTAACTTTGCAGGATCTAACAATTTTAATAATTCATCACGAGATAAATCTGTTTCTTGTTCTGCAATATCAATTATCGGTTGGCCCAGTTTATAGGCTTTTTTTGCTATTTCAGCAGCTTTTAAATAACCAATGACAGGATTTAAAGCGGTTACTAAAATTGGATTTTTAGTGAGAGCTTCGTTTATATGATCTTCTTTTACTACAAAGCTAGCGATTGCTTTATCAGCTAATAAATAACTTATGTTACTCAGTAAATCTATACTTTGTAATATGTTGTATGCAACAACGGGTAGCATAACATTTAGTTCAAAATTTCCAGATTGACCAGCAACGGTTATCGTTGCATCATTACCTATTACTTGTGCACTCACCATAGCTGTCGCTTCAGGTATAACAGGGTTTACCTTGCCTGGCATAATGGATGAACCTGGTTGAAGTGCTTCAAGCTCTATTTCACCTAATCCTGCAAGAGGGCCTGAATTCATCCAGCGTAAATCGTTCGCTATTTTCATATAGGCAATTGATAATACTTTTAAATGACCAGATAAGGTCACTATGACGTCTTGTGAGCCGATATTATAGAAAAAGTTATCACTAGGTTTAAAACTGATACCTGTTGCAGCACTTAAGTTAGAAGAAAATTTTCCTGCAAACTGTGCATCGGCGTTTATTCCTGTGCCAACCGCAGTGCCACCCTGTGCTAGAGAGGTTACTTGTTCAAGTGACTGCATAATTCCTAGTTTTGCATTTTGAATTTGGCTTTTCCATGCTGCTAATGTTTGTGTAAAAGTTACAGGCATCGCATCCATTAAATGTGTGCGGCCTGTTTTTACTATATGACCAATTTCAGCTGATTTTTTGTCTAATGCTTGTATTAAATGCTCAATTGCAGGTAATAAATTGAAATATGCCGTGATTGCGCTACTAATTTGAATTGCACTTGGGATCACATCATTTGAGCTTTGGCCCATATTGATATGATCGTTTGGATTGATATCTAAATTAGCTTGTTGGCTTGCTAAACTTGCAATCACTTCATTGGCGTTCATATTTGAACTAGTGCCAGAACCAGTTTGAAATACATCTATTGGGAATTGCTCTAAATGTTTGCCGTCAATGAGCTGTTCGCATGCTTTTTCTATCGCGATGGCGCGTTCGCCATCTAAATATCCCAGTTCAGCATTGGTCTGTGCTGCAGCATATTTGATATAGGCTAATGCCTGTATAAAACTGGCAGGCATAGTTAAACCGCTTACTGGAAAGTTATTTATCGCTCTTTGTGTTTGCGCTTGATATAGGGCGGTTTCAGGGACTTCTAATTCACCCATGCTGTCTTTTTCAATTCTGCTCTTTTTCATAATGTTCTTCTTTAATAGGGGTTAAATTCATGGCTTAAAATACGTAACTCACGCTCTAACTTATGATATTTTGTATGACTAGCGTCGTATTGTTTATAAAACCGTTTTAATGCTAATAATGGCTTATAGAGTTGATCTAAGCATTGCTTCCTCATGCATTCTGATTGCAATGGGTCACAAATTTTATTGATAAGGTCATGATAAGTGCGCCGAAGGAATAGCTCCTGAAGTAGGATGCACTGTTCTTTTGAATAGCTTCGTGCCAAAGTTAAGCCTGCATCAATAAACTGTGCAACAACATGAGCACTATGCATACTTTTACAGCGATTAAGCATTTTCACTTGTTGATTATAAATAACGGTAGCTTGTGCACTATTCATATTAAACCAGATAACTGTAATGATAATTGTTATCATTACAGTTATCTGGTTTATAGGCAAGTGTTTTATTAGATATATAATTAATGGGATTTATCGATGGATATTAATTGACTGAGAATAATTTTTATTTAGAATACAGGATTCTGAATATCTTAGTAAATAAATATGATGACCGATCAAGCTGAAATAGCCTTAAAGAAGCAATATAAATTATTAAAAAAAGCGATAAAATCAGAGCTAAAGAAGTCACTTAAAGCTGATGAAAGTATGCGTAATAACTTAATGAACTTATCTGCTTTAGACATTGAAAAGTTAGCAAATAAAATGGTAACTCAGGCTTTAGGGCAAAACGAAGTAGTTACGAATAAGCAAGTTGTTGTTAAAATAGCACCTAAGCCTACTAATATGAGCTTTGCGCTTAAACCATTAAAAAAATCACCTTGTAAACAGTGTCCTGCTTTATCTGGCGGCCTTTGTCAGTGTGCAATTAAGCAAAATAATAAAAAACCAATACGTTTAATGTCATAATCTTTTCATTATTTAAATACACCCTTTCCAGCAATATTACTTTCTTTGTACTTCTTCCCTGCCTTTATTATCGACCATCAAATTACTATTTAGAGTATTTTTACCTGTTGGAATTTACATTAGCTAAAAGTAGCTCTCTATAATTTAGGCATTAAAAAAACCCCAGTTATAAAATAACTGGGGTTTTTATTTAGCATTACTTACCTCAAGGTAAGTACCTGAATTAACAGGTTAACTAAAACAAGTTAATTACTTGTTTTTAGCTGCTTTAGCTTCTTTTACTTCAGCAATTACTTTTTCAGCAACGCTGTTAGGACAAGGCATGTAATGACCAAATTCCATAGAGAATTGACCACGGCCTGAAGTCATAGTACGTAATGAACCGATGTAACCAAACATTTCTGAAAGTGGTACGTCAGCTTTAATACGAACACCAGTTGCACCAGCGTCTTGACCTGCAATCATACCACGACGACGGTTAAGGTCACCGATTACGTCACCAACATGATCGTCTGGCGTGAATACGTCAACTTTCATGATAGGTTCGATTAGCTGTGCACCCGCTTTAGGGATAGACTGACGGAAAGCGCCTTTAGCAGCGATTTCGAAAGCAACAGCAGATGAATCAACTGCGTGGAAGCCACCGTCGTATAATTCGATTTCAACGTCAAGTACTGGGAAGCCGGCAAGAACACCTTCGTCCATCATTACTTTGAAGCCTTTCTCAACTGCAGGGAAGAATTCCTTAGGAACGTTACCGCCCACAACAGATGAAGTAAATACGAAACCTGAACCTGGCTCACCTGGCTTGATGCGGTAATCGATTTTACCAAATTGACCAGAACCACCAGATTGTTTCTTATGCGTGTAAGAATCTTCGATTTCAGATGTGATAGTTTCACGGTAAGCAACCTGTGGTTGACCTACTTCTAGCTCAACACCGTAAGTACGCTTAAGGATATCAACTTTGATATCTAAGTGAAGCTCACCCATACCTGAAAGGATTGTCTCACCTGAATCTTCATCAGTTTCAACGCGGAAAGTTGGATCTTCTGCAACCATTTTACCGATAGCTATACCCATTTTCTCAGTTGAACCTTTATCTTTAGGCTTAACAGAGATTGAGATTACTGGCTCAGGGAAAACCATCGCTTCTAGGATGATTGGATCTTTAGGATCACATAAAGTGTGACCAGTTTGAACGTTAGACTTCATACCAACGATAGCGATGATATCACCCGCTTGTGCAGAAGTAAGTTCGTTACGATCATCAGCTTGCATTTCACACATACGACCAATACGCTCAGTTTTACCTGTAGCAGCATTAAGGATAGTGTCACCTTTAGTAAGTGTACCTGAGTAGATACGTACGAAAGTAAGTGCACCAAAACGGTCATCAGAAATTTTAAAAGCTAATGCTTTAAATGTTTCGTCTGGAGAAACTGTTGCTACTGCGCCAGTTGCTTCACCTTCTTCATCAGTTAGAGGTTGAGGATCAACTTCAGTTGGAGATGGTAAGTAATCAACAACAGCGTCAAGAATTAATTGAACACCTTTGTTTTTGAATGCTGAACCACAGTAAGTAGGGAAGAAGTCCATTGTACGAGTACCTTTACGGATACAACGCTTGATGTCTTCTAGTGAAGGCTCTTCACCTTCCATATAAGCTTCCATAAGATCATCGTCTTGCTCAACAGCAGTTTCGATTAGTTGCTCACGGTACTCTTCTACTTTATCAACCATGTCCGCAGGAACATCAGTTACTTCGTAGTTTTCTGGAAGACCAGTGTCATCCCAAACGTATGCTTTACGAGTAAGAAGGTCAACAACACCAACGAAATCGTCTTCGATACCGATTGGTAAAACCATTACTAGTGGGTTAGCAGCTAGTACGTCTTGAGTTTGCTTAACAACGCGGTAGAAATCAGCACCCATACGGTCTAATTTGTTTACGAAGATAATACGTGCAACTTCTGATTCATTCGCATAACGCCAGTTAGTTTCTGACTGAGGCTCAACACCACCAGAACCACAGAAAACACCAACACCGCCATCTAATACTTTAAGTGAACGGTAAACTTCTACTGTGAAATCAACGTGTCCAGGAGTATCGATTACGTTAAAACGGTGATCTTTCCAGAAACAAGTAACAGCAGCAGACTGGATAGTAATACCGCGCTCAGCTTCCTGTTCCATGAAATCTGTTGTTGACTCACCATCATGTACTTCACCAGTTTTGTGGATCTGACCAGTAAGTTTCAAGATTCGTTCAGTTGTCGTTGTTTTACCAGCATCAACGTGAGCGAAGATACCAATATTTCTGTACTTTGATAAATCTGCCATTGTTCTACTCTTAAAGTTGCATTCAAAATGAATTCTGGAGTCACGGTATAAGCGAATTTTTAAATTTCTTCCGCTTTGACTCGATATTTGGGGCGCTATTATAAGGTAATGTGAACTAGATGGGAATAGAAGTTAAAAAAACAATGAACAAAAATGATACAAATTGATGTTTTTATGAAAAAAAACGTTGTTTAGAGATTTTAGAATGGTATTGATTGTTTTTTTAGTCGTTGATTTTAAAAGAGTTAGATGAGATTTTGTGAAAGTTGTAAAATTATATCTCAGAAACAAAAAAGACCTCATAAGAGGCCTTCGATAATAATTAAATGGCGGAGAAGGAGGGATTCGAACCCTCGATAGAGCTACAAACCCTATACTCCCTTAGCAGGGGAGCGCCTTCGGCCACTCGGCCACCTCTCCGACGCTTAATTTTAACGCATTAAAATGAACATAAATGCTCAAGTCTTCTTTTATAGGGAATTATTTAGATAAAGGAGTGAATTAAATCTAAATTATATTAATAACCTAGTAAAAGAAAGTGGCAGAGAAATAGGTGTTTATACCTTAGGATATGAGTCTATAAAATTAGACTTAATATTCTTATTTTTCAACCAAGTTTTAAATGGCGGAGAGATAGGGATTTGAACCCTAGATGGGCTATAAACCCATGCCGGTTTTCAAGACCGGTGCATTCGACCACTCTGCCATCTCTCCGTTGGGGTGAGATAATACTTAGCTGATATGCTTGTGTAAATACTTAACTTGACTGTTTGCTTAAAATTCAGTCAAAAAAGTGAATTTAATTATAAATATATTAATTTTTAGCCCTTTTTAGATTTATTTGAACGTTTTTATTGAGTATTTCGTTCTAATTATGAGAGCGTTTTAAATTTGGAGTTGTAATGCTAATAAAAAATAAAGGTATAAATCACTTAACTGAAGCGCAAGTGACTGATGAATCGATTTATCATCAGCGCAGAGATGTGATAAAAAAAATGGGCTTTATTGGTGCCGGTGGATTATTAGCAAGTTCAAATGCTGCAAATGCCAATCCTTTTAGTCTTTTTAGTAAAGAAGAAAAACCATTATTTGAAACTAAACCGCTCGATTTTAAAGCTGCGGTACTTGATGAGCAAAAGCGTACACCTGAAGCTAAAGTGATTTCTCATAATAACTTTTATGAGTTTGGTACAAAAAAATCAGACCCAGTTGAAAATGCACAGCACTTTCAAGTAAAACCTTGGCAGTTAAAAATTCACGGTGAAGTGAATAAACCTTTTGCACTGAATTATGATGATTTATATAAACAGTTTGCTTTAGAAGAACGTATTTATCGCCTTCGCTGTGTAGAAGCTTGGTCTATGGTGATCCCTTGGCTTGGTTTTTCACTAGCAAAATTAATAAAACAAGCTGATCCAACTTCAGATGCTAAATATGTCGCATTTGAAACCTTGCATGATAAGGAACAAATGCCAGGTCAGCGTAGTCGTTTTGGTGGCATAAATTATCCTTATGTTGAAGGATTGAGAATAGATGAAGCGATGAATCCGCTGAGTTTTTTGGCTGTTGGTTTATATGGAAAAACGCTACCACCTCAAAATGGTGCACCAATTCGGTTAGTGGTGCCTTGGAAATATGGTTTTAAAAGCATTAAATCGATTGTTTCTATTAAATTAGTAAAACATCAACCACCAACAAGCTGGAATCAATTAGCACCGCAAGAATATGGCTTTTATGCCAATGTAAATCCTGATGTATCACACCCAAGGTGGAGCCAAGCATCAGAAAGGCGCATCACTAGCGGCGGTTTATTTGATAGGAACCGTATAGCGACTTTACCTTTTAATGGGTACGGCAAAGACGTCGCACATTTATATAAAGGCATGAATCTTAAAAAGTACTTTTAATATTTATCTAGTGAAGGGACTTTAGCCGCGTAAAAGAGGTAATAGTAGTGAAGTTAAAAACTAAAGATAAAATCATTTTATTAAAAACAGCATTACACTGTATTTTATTTCTGCCCGCTGTTTTTGTGTTTTATTTGGCGATACAAGATCAGCTAGGCGCAGATCCTGTACAAGAACTTACTCACTTTACTGGGCTAAGTGCACTTAAGGTTTTACTTTTAGGCTTAATAATTAGTCCTTTAGCACCAAAAGTTAAATTTATACCTTTAATGCAAGTAAGGCGACTTGTTGGCTTGTATGCATTCTTTTATGCAAGCTTGCATTTATTAAGCTTTTTCATATTTGATTTACAGCTTGATTGGCCATTATTATTCAGTGAGATTGTAAAACGCCCTTATATAACAGTTGGTATGTTTGCTTGGCTGGTATTGTTGCTGCTTTCTATAAGTTCACCAATGTTTATTAGGAGAAAACTAGGTAAACGTTGGCAGCCATTACATAACTTAATCTATGTAACTGTGCCTATTGTGATTTTACATTTTTATTGGTCATTAAAGTCTGGTTGGATAGAGCCCGCTATATACTTAATTATCACTATTGCGTTATTAAGTGTTAGAAGACATAAACTTAAGCGTATTTTGTTAAGAAAAAGGGCATTTAATCTATAGTATTATAATGTTCGATGACGGTATTATTTATTGTGATTTTAATTATATAAATAATGAAAAAAGGCGTGGCTAAGCCAAAAGTTACGAGTGTTAAAAGAGTCCAACCTGTAATAGGTAAAAATAAATCCATTAAAGATTTATCAAATCTTAATCGATATTTTTTAATTTTCATAAAATTCCTTTTTATATGATTTAACAGTAATGGTCTATTAAATTATATATCGATGGAATTTATTTGGCTATATTTATTAACATTCAACTAAGCGATAACCAATACCACGTTTGGTTTCAACCATACTGATTTGTTTATCATTTAATTCGAACATTAATTTCTTTCTTAATTTACCTATATACACATCAACGACATTAGTCATAGGGTCCATATCCATACCCCAAACATTAGTTAATATGCGCTCTCTGCTTAGGTACTTTCCAGGATGTGTCATTAATAATTCTAATATCGCCATCTCTTTTACGGTAAGAGACACTTCTTCTTCATTTAAAGTAACAACATAGCTATCACGATCAAAGTTGATAGGTCCAAATGATAAAGCGTCACTATTGGTTTTAGTGGCTTGTGTGCGTTTAGATACAACTTCAATTCTTGCTAACAACTCATCATATGCAAATGGTTTAGTAACATAATCATCAGCACCTAAGCGCAAGCCTTTGACAATATCTTGAGACTCATCCATGGCTGTAAGCATGATAATTGGCGTATGATTTTGTTTTATTCGTAAGGCTTGGCAGACTTCTAAGCCATTTAAACCTGGTAACATTATATCCAATAAAATAAGTTTAAAGTCACCTTCAAGTGCCAATGCTAATCCTTCTTTGCCATCTGCAGCACGTACAATAAAGTAGCCTTCAGCTCGTAATCCTCGCTCTAAAAAACTGGCTACACGATCGTCATCTTCAACTAATAAAATTCTCATTTAATTTCAGCCTTTTCTTTAAAGCGCCATGGCAATAATACGGTTGCAGTACTGCCTTGGCCATTTTTATTCGGTTTTAAAGTTATATGTCCTTCGTGAGCATCAATAATGGCTTTGGCAACGGGTAAACCCAAGCCAGAGCCAGAAGTGACACTACGATTACCACGATAAAATCGTTCAAATACTTGTTGCTGCTCATTGTCAGTAATGCCAATGCCTTGATCTATTATTTTAACCGCAATAAATTCTTTATGCATAGATACTTTAATTTCATTTAAGGCATCTGTTTTAGAATAACTAAGCGCATTTTCTAATAAAATCATTAATACTTGTCGAATACGACGCTCATCGGCTTCCATATAAAGCTCGTCATCGGGTAAATTCAAAGATATTTTTTGTTGTTTTTCTTGTGCTTTTCTTTGATATTTTTCGAATAACTCACTTATTAACAGTGAGATATTAAACTCGCTTCTTTGTAATGAGAGCTGTCCTGCGCTTGAGCGAGCAACTAACATTAAGTCTTCAATTAGTGCTGTAGTATGTTTTACTTCATCAATAATACAGCTTAGTACTTGTTTGTAATCATTGATATTGTCAGTGTTTCCTCTTAGTACCACTTCAGACTCACCTCTAATAATAGTCAAAGGTGTACGTAATTCGTGGCCAATGTCAGCTAAAAATTGACGGCGCTGCTGATCTACTTGAGCTAACCGAGTATTACTTAATTCTAAGTCATAAGTTCTTTGTTGTACTTTTTCTTCAAGTGAGCGTTTTGCTATTGTGAGCTGATATTGCTGTTCAGATAACTGTTCAGCCATATTATTTAAAGATTCACCTAAAAATTGAAATTCAAAATCCTTTTGTGGTGCAATTCGGTAATCTAAAGCGCCGTTACTAAACTCTTGTGTTGCACCTAATAATTGTTTTGTTGCTACATTAATACGGCGCCAAAAGTACCAAAATGTAAATAAGGTAAAAATGCTCATTACGCCTAATGCAGTTAATAATATTTGATTATTTCTATGATAAAGTTGATTTACACTTTTACGAATTTGCTCTGCTTGAAATTGCTCTTGCTTTACTGCTTTATCAATTAGTAAGTTAAACTCAGTATCTATATTTTGTTGTTGTAACAAGCTAAATAATTTTTTAGCCGGTGGTAATTTATCTTCAGCAACAAGCAGCTTTATTTCATTATTGGTTTTCAGTATTCGCTCTACTTTTTGCGAAATTTTATCATACGCTTGTAATTCAAGGTTGATATTTGCATGGTTAGTGACACTTGATTTTTTTAATAAAATTTGACGAATATCAAATAGGGATTGTCGTAATACTTGAGCTTTTTCTGCTTTTAATTGGGGAGTTTGTACTTGCCCTGTTCTGACTATTTCGCCCATAGCAATCAGTTTTTCTAAACTCAGTTTAGCTACATCAGAATATTTAATTAATATATCGTGAGTATAATCTGATTCTTGAGCGTGTTGATTATATTGATTTGAGCTGTCGAAATAGAAAAAACGGCTCTATTTGCGTTAGTTGTTGATATCTGAATTTGTACTATAATTAATTGTCCCAAAGCTAGAGAGGTCGGGACATTGAAGAAAAATCAATTCACACTAATAATTGAATCGTTATCTAAGCTAACACATAACCAAAAACGATTGCTACACCATCACGTTGTAGAAGACCTCAAACGTGGTGATACTGATAACTTGATCAATGAATGTAAAGGTGATGATGTTATCTGCCCTCACTGTGGTAATGAGGAAATTGGCAAATGGGGCATGGCTGCTGGCTTACAACGCTTCAAATGTAAAAACTCTTCATGTGGAAAAACTTTTAATGCTCTAACTAAAACACCTCTAGCTCGATTGAGAAAGCGTGAACTCTGGGCAAAGAACCTAGAGTACATGTTAGATGGCTTGCCAATTAGACGAGTTGCGGAACTCTTAGAAGTTGCAGAGACTACAGCGTTTCGATGGCGACACAGATTCCTTAAAGCTCCAGCACAGCGCAAACCATCAGAAGTAGCGGGAATCATCGAAGCTGATGAAATGTTTTTCATGGAGAGCTTTAAAGGCAACCAAACGATATATGATCGTAAGCCTAGAAAACGAGGTGGCATGGGCGATAGACGTACTGTTGATGATAAAATCCCTGTATTGATCGTAGTAGATAGAAGCGGAGGTTTAACAGACTTCGTACTTGAAGAACATTCAAGCGATGAAATTCACAATGCAATGAGACCAATAGTAAATCACGACAGTATTCTCTGTAGCGATGGCGCACACGCCTATCGTTCTTTCGCCAAGGAAGAAAATATCCAGCATTATCGCACGATAGTCAGTAAAGGTGAGCGAGTGATCGGTGGTCAATTCCATATCCAGAACGTAAATGGCTATATGAGCCGTTTACGGGGCTGGATGCGAAGGTTTAATGGTGTTGGTACAGAATATCTCCCAAATTACTTGGGTTGGATGAGAATGATGGATAGCAAGAAAGATAAGTACAAAGAGGTAAGGCTTGCATACTTAATTGACGAAAATCTTGCTTATGGCCTCGTTGCCTAGATTTATATTTATTTGATTATGAAGGCGATTTTGTTACATTAATGTGTACTTACATATTGATAATAAAAATACTAAGGAAGGAAAAAATGAAAAAGAGAATCGCAATATTAAGTTCAATATTAGGGTTGCAGTTTTCTGCTGTAGCTCAAGCTAATAACTATGCTGACGTTAAGCTTACTCACCTAGATCCAGAAAAGTCTGCTGCTACATGGGTTAGAACTAAACAAGTCACTCCTAGATACCCTATGGATCTAGCTATGAAAGGTATAGCTGGTTGTGGAGTCTTTAAGCTGACCGTAGATGAAGACGGTAAATCACAAGATATAGAATTAGTTTCGTCTATTCCTAAGAAAGTTATTTTCAAACCTGCTAAAAAGGTCATAAAAAAGTGGCGCTGGGAAAATGTTTCAGGCCAGCCAAGCCAAGCTGAAGAAAAGGTAATACGCTTAGATTTTTGTATGGGCGGAAGCTCTGAAGAAGAAGCAAAAGCTAGGTGTGCTGAACAAGCAAAACTTCAATGTGAATAATATTTAAAATACTTTTCAAAATAGCGTGGGAATAATCAGTAATTTCCACGTTTTCTCCCACAAAAGGAATTATTCAACACTTAACGCAAATAGAGCCAAAAAAACCAATTAGGCCACTAAGCATAAAAATAATGCCAAATGACAGTAGTAATTTATGGGTTAATTTACTGCATTTTAGCTTTTTAGTGACTGAGTTCAATAAAGATCCAAAGTAAGTTAGTTGCAGAGGTATTTTAAGTATACCCATGAATTGAAATAAAAAAACACGTTATAGTGAAAAAGCAAAAGAACGTAATAACGAGTTTAGGGTAATAAATAATTAGGGCGTTAAAGTGGGTCTCATATTGTTAAGCCTTAAAGCAAAAATAAAGCAATATATGAAAACGCTAAAATGAAAAATTACCGACCAATTGCGATGGGAATATTGCTATTAACACCACAACTGGTTAGTAATGCAGGAACGCGTGATAACTATACTAATAGCTTGTAAATTCATCTTGTTGAATAGATTAAAATATCGTAATTGTTAATTAAAAATAACTTAAAGAGGTTTAATCTCACTGTGATTATTTGTGCTGGTTTTTTTGTTGAATATAGAAAAGGCCACATATGTGGCCTCTCTATTTTGATGACTGACTTTGGTTGGACTAGTGATTTACCGCAAATAAATCATAAGCTTTAAGTTCAGGTAAAAATTCTTGAAGTTGATCTTCTTGTTTCGCTAGTTTTTCCATTGAGCCACAAAGTGCTTCTGCTTTTTCTTCTAAGTTTTTAGCTTGAAGCTCTACTTTTTCTTCAATTTGTTTGCCCATGTTTTGCATTCGGTTTTCAAATTCATCCATATCTCCGCCTGAACCAATAAGCTCTGACCCCAATGCAACTAATAAGCCGCCAATTGAATCCATTACTGCAGCTTGCATGGCTTCTTCCATTTTATTTTCGAATGATTCACCAAATGTATCGTCAATTGAATCAAATCCGTTTTGACTCATTACAAAAGTACCGTCTTGGTAAAACTGGTCATGAATTTCAACTGATAATTCATCCATTAATTCAGACATTGAATCCATGCTATTTAATCCAAATGCATTACCAACTTCGTCAATTGCAATGCCCGCAATTTTTACACCTTCAAGTGCTATATTGGCAACTTGTGGTAATTGCTCACGTAAGTTATCGGCATAGTTCTCTACAGTTTGTTGCTCTTGAGCATTTAAGCTAATAACTTCATCGTTTATATATAAAGTACCATCTTGTTCGATTCGCATTACTCGATCATTTTGAGTTTGTATTTCAAGAGTATTTGGTTGAATGCGAACAGTATGTTGGAACGCCATATTACAGCTGTCAGATGAAATATTAATGCTATTTGAATTGTTATGAGCAAGTGCTGAACCAGATAAAAGAGCTGAACCTAAAACAAGCGCTGTACCAAATGTTTTAGACTGTACTGATAATGTTTTTTTTGCGAATGTTGTCATGTTATAGCTTCCTGTATCAAAATAGTTATTATCTTTCCTGTTGATGTATAAGCTATTTCAATATCGGTGCCATGTTTTTATTTTAAGTTAAAACAATGGGTTATCTGTATTTTGTTTTTGTGGAAAGTATGGTTGTTAGTATTTAGACTAAAAAATGGTTAAATAAACAATTTAATAGCCAATTTATATTTGAGCGTAAAAAACTAAGCTTTTTCGGCGATCTGTTTGTTGCCTATAGTCTAACCAGCGGCCTCTATTTACTTTTACTTTTCTGAGATCTTTATTTTAATTGCTTAATAAGCTGCTCTAATAAAATTTTAAGCTGTTTCGCTTTTACAGTATCGTAATCGGTTTGATTGATTAATTGTTGCGGTATACAGGCTAGTTCTTGTTTTAACTGCCATCCTTTAGGTGTGAGCTTGATATCCACTTGCCTTTCATCAGATTTATTTTTTATTCGCTCTAACAATTGAGCTTGTTGCATACGTTTTAATAATGGCGTTAATGTATTGCTATTAAGTAATGCTTTTTCGCCTATTTGTTTCACACTAAGGCCATCATCTTGCCATAAAATCATTAAGACTATGTATTGTGTATAGGTAAGCTTGTATTGCTCTAAAAGCGGTTGGTATAAACGTGTTACCAACCTAGACGCAGCATAAAGCGGAAAACATAACTGGTTTTCTAATATTTGATGATCGTTTGCTGATGACATATTTATTTCGCTAAAGCTTGCTGAATATGCTCTTCTATTGCGGCAGGTTTAGTTGTGGGAGCAAAGCGTTTAATAGGTGTGCCATCACTGCCAATTAAAAACTTGGTAAAGTTCCATTTTATATTGTTGCCAAATATACCTGGTAAGGCTGATTTTAGGTATTGATAAATAGGGTGGCTGTTCGCGCCGTTTACATCTATTTTTTCAAACATTTGAAAATCTACGCCATAGTTGATGAGGCATCCTTCAGATATCTGATTTGCATCACCTGGCTCTTGTTGGCGAAATTGGTTGCATGGAAAACCTAAAATAACTAAACCTTGATCTTTATATTTATCATATAATTTTTGCAAACCTTCATATTGTGGTGTTAAACCACATTTACTTGCAGTATTAACAATTAAAACCACCTTACCTTGATAGTCTTTCATATTGATATTTTGTTGCTGCAAACTAGTCGCTTGTAGTTGATAAAAATCAGACATAACTTTGTTCCTAAGTAGATATTCAATAAATTATATCGTGTACGATTTAATTGTCAATTTTTGAACACTTTTAGCTTAGTGTTTTAACAGTTAAAAATGCTTTGCTGTCTCATTTTTACGCATATTACTTCACTTTATGGCACAATAATGCATAAGCAAAGTATCGATTTTTATTGAGTTGGAGTTTAAAGTGCAAAAAATTAAGGTGTGGGATGGTTTCATCCGCTTTTTTCATTGGTCATTGGTTTTACTGATAGGTGTGCTTTACTTTTCAGGTGAAGAAGGTTGGATGGACTTGCATTTTGTAGCGGGTTATAGCGTATTATCTTTAATCGTAGCGCGTTTACTTTGGGGTTTTATTGGCAGTGATACTGCAAAATTAAAAGCTTTATTACACTCTCCTAAAGCAGTCATTAACTCTATTAAGTCAAATTCATATACAAGAGGTCACAATTCTGCGGGTAGTTATATGGTGTTGGCATTTTTCTGTTTACTTCTAGTTCAAGGTATTTCAGGCTTAATGACAACAGATGACATATTAACTGATGGGCCGTTAGTGCAATATGTCGCATCGGGCTGGGTTGAGATTGCCAGTAGTGTGCATAAGTTAAATTTTGATATTCTTTTAATTGCGATTGCTATGCATGTTTTTGCTATTGCAGTTTATCGTATTCGAGGCAAAAATTTAGTTAAACCTATGATCACAGGTTTTAGTTATGGATCAGAGCTTGAAAGCGGTGACATGAAGACAGGTTGGTGGGGGATGTTGATCTTTGTGGTAATTCTGAGTCTTGTATTTTATGTTTGGGGTTTAGAGCCGTTACAAATGCTTTTCTCATAAAAAGTTTTAATTTGATAGGGCTTTAAGCCCTATCAAATGTTTTAAATAGGCAAATTAGTCTTTAAAAGATTTATGGCAATCTTTACAACCTTTAGCCCAATTACCAAATGCTTTTTTTATCTTACCTTTATCTCCAGTCGCGGCGACAGTTGCTAATTCATCTGCATACATCTGAAAAGCAGTTGCTTTTTTCATGAATTTTTCA
Source organism: Pseudoalteromonas sp. '520P1 No. 423' (assembly GCF_001269985.1). Classification (NCBI taxonomy): domain Bacteria; kingdom Pseudomonadati; phylum Pseudomonadota; class Gammaproteobacteria; order Alteromonadales; family Pseudoalteromonadaceae; genus Pseudoalteromonas; species Pseudoalteromonas sp. '520P1 No. 423'. The sequence goes on from NZ_BBZB01000001.1 coordinate 656,195, forward strand.
TTATCAGACCAAATCTCTGGTAAAGCACTTGTTTTAGCTTTGCCCATTTCAGTGCCTGCAATAAAAGCTTCCCATGGCATTTTTGATAATGCAGCAGCATTGTTTGCACGCATAGCAAAACGCTTAGCATCAAAAGGTACTTTGCCTTTTAGCATCGCGCCCATATCACCAATTTGAGTGCCTATCATTGAAAAGGCTGATTGGCGGTATTCAACGGCATCTGATGGTTTCTCAAAAGCAGTATTAGCAGTGGCGGATACTGAAAGTAAGCTAGCTGTTAAGCCGATGATTAAAAGTGACGGTTTTAAATTCATGGTATTTCCAATTTATTGTTTGGTTTTTATCCTTTTTACCTGAGTAATATTAAATGGGCAAATAAAAACGCTCAATGCCAGAAATATAGGAATGTTTTTTAACCTCATTATCGTTTTTGTATAAAAATTGAAAACAAATGTAAATAGCCTGTTGAAGCTGTTTATTATATTCGGTACTTTCTTGCATTGAATAAAATAAAAATAATGGGAAATTTATGAAAAAGAATAATCTGAAGCTTTCAGTATTATCGACAGCTATTTTGCTATCTCTAGCAGGCTGTGGTGGCAGTGACTCTAAGCCTAAACAAGTTGAAATAGTTGATGTTGTCACGGCTAGCGCATTTTAATCCCTGATTCCAAAAGGGTTGAACGATATTTATCATCCAGCCCTGCCATTTTCTTTTTGGCCGCCACACTGGCTTTTTTCATTTTATCTTGCTTGAATAATGCCATTGCTATCTTTCTCATAACGTTGAATACCAGTGGACCTTGGGCTTTACGTATTCTAGACTCATCTTCTCTAAACGTCATATCGAGTACCCAGTGCATACTCTCAACCTGCCAATGGCTTCGTACCGAATCTTGAGCCTGCTTGGCATTTAAGCCTAACGAGCTTATATACCAGCGTGTTTCTCTCGTCTCTTTCCCTGTGCTCTTTTCAATTACTTCAGATGTTACTTTGATGATACTTTTTAAACCTTTCCACTGATATTTTTTATCTAACCAGGTTTTATTAATCAGTAATTGCTGGCAAGTTCTTGTTTCTATTCTCCCATGTCCTGAGCTGACATCACTGTGCTTGGAAAATATCTCATCAGATAAACCTTCTCGCTCCATTTTATGCCACCATGCTTCAAGCTCAGCCTGCATACCCGAATGATTACCCTTAAGTGCCAAAATATAATCCGCTTTTTGTTTGATAATTTGTTGGGCTATTTCTCTTTGGCAGCCCATGGCATCAAGGGTAATAATACTATTTTCAATATCTAACATGGTGAACAGCTCTGGGATTGCTGTAATTTCATTGGTCTTATTACCTACAGCAACTTGCCCTAAAACTAATTGATGCTGACAGCTCCATGCGCTGACGGTGTGGAGCGCATTTTTTCTATCTTTGGTGGAAAAAGAACGTCGAGCCGTTTTACCGTCAATGGCAATTACATCGCAACCAGTATTTTTGACAAGTGAAGATATCCAAGACTGAAATGCTTTCTCAATTTCATCACCTTTTAATCGACACATTACGCGAGCGATTGTGTCGTGGCGCGGAATACCCGCCTCAAAAGAACCATATTGACGTAGCCAATCAAGCTTTATATGCCCAAAGTTCTCAATGTCTTCCCAGCCTTCAGAGCCAGACATAACGGCACTTATCGCGAGTAATAGGATATCCATCAGGTTATGCTTTTTACAACGTTCTATACGTGGATCAGAAACCGAATCAAAGTGTGTCAAGAAAGTCGCGCTCATGTTAATTACCTCAATGTATTATATTGAGATCTGATCGCGACTAAAGTAAAAGGTTCAATTTATAATGATCTTGCCGTGTCGATGTTGTACCTATAGCAGTGAATGTTGTAGTTGATTCAGCAAAACAATGGGTACTATCTTCAGGTACTTTAAAAGCAGTAGACTCGAACGGTGATGCATTAAATGTGAGTTTTACTGAAAATGGTGAAACTATCATAGCTGAAAATGGTGTATATACTTTCAGTCATGGTGTTCTAGAGTTATCAGGCCTTGATTACTCTTATGTATCTTTATCTGGTGAAGCAGTTGAAATTGATTATGTTGTATCTGCACTTGAAATTCGTCATGAAGATTTAGAGCCTAATGTACTTCCTAACCGCTCATTAAATATTAAAGAGGGTGCTACAGATAAAACCGATCCCTCACCAACTTCAATTACTGGCGATCACGGTACATCTGTTGCTGGTTTAATTGCAGCAAAAGGCTGGAATGGATTAGGCGGACGTGGTGTTGCACCTGATACTAGCTTAATTGATATGAATTATTTAGGTGGTGGCAATGTGCCTCAAACTGAATACTTAATTCATGGTTTTCCTGGAAGTGGTATAGCTAAAAGCGATAATGTAGGTGTGTTTAACCGTAGTTATGGTTTAGGTTGGCCAACACACTTTAGTTATTCAGAGCTAGATGAAGCAATAGAATCTTACCCTAATCTAAACTTACGTGATGGGAAGGGTGCTGTTACTATGAAATCAAGCGGTAATTCGTTTGGTGATGATGGTAATGAAGGTTCTTTATATGAAGATAATGGAGCGAACGAACTAGGTTTAACCTGTTATAACGCTTCGTTTGAATCAAGCCAAATTCACCCTTACTATTTAAGTGTTGCAGCGGTTAATTCTGATGGTCGACATACAAGTTACTCTACAGCGGGTGCTAATGTATTTGTATCAGCACCTTCAGGTGAATTTGGTCGTTATGCACCAGCTATGGTAACAACAGATCAAATGACGTGTTTAAGTGGTTATTCTGGTTTTACTGGCCGTACCATTGCGGCGTGGACTGAGTTTTATGGCGAAGAATTTGTAAAATCACAGTTCCCATTTAATTTCCCAGGACATGAAGAAAATGCAAGCTGTAATTACACTTCAACTTTCAATGGTACATCTTCTGCTGCGCCAAATGCTTCAGGTGTTGTTGCGTTAATTTTATCTGCAAACTCAGAGTTAACTTGGCGTGATGTGCGTCATATTTTAGCATCTACAAGTTCACAAAATGATGCTGATAATGCAGAAGGTTTGGTTTATAAAGTTGAAGTAACAGAAGAATTAGCTTTAGAAGCGATGCAATTTAAATTTGATATCAGTAATGTTGATATGAATTATGGGTTGATTGATGGGACTCAAACGACAGCTGGTATGGATTTAGCTATCGAAGTAACTTCACCATCTGGTACTAAAAGTGTCATTTTATCTTCTAAGCAAGCCATTACTTATCCTGCATACTCTTTTGAGAATGGCGAACAACCAGGCTATATTTTAAAAGATGGTGTTTTACTTTCCAATGCTTTTTATGGTGAATCAAGTAAAGGTGAATGGACAATTCGCATACTAGATACAAGCGCAAATACATTTGCAACATCAGATGGTGGTCAAAGTGATGGGGCTTTGTAGGTTATACTAATAATGCATCTGCAAGTATTTTAGAAGGCGTTGCAGTTAGAGCATATGGCCACGCATCTCAAGAAGTAGGAGAATAGATATGAAATTTAATAAAATAGCTGTATTAACTGCAAGTGCCTTATTATCAATATCAGTTTTTGCACAAGCTAACTCTGATAGAGAATTACTAAAGCCAGAAACTAAAGTAACTAAACACGTCGTTCAAAAAGCTGACTTTGGTTCTTACAAAGTTGAAAGAAATTTAGTTTATATTCCTAAGTCTGTTGCAAGCGTTGATAGTATCGTTTCAACAAAAGGTAATATGGCAATTGTAAAATTTGATACTCAAATTAAACGTGTTGCTAACGGCACTTTAGTACGAAATACTTTAACAAATGAAGTATCAGCTTTATCAGGTAATATTTCTGTGTTGCTTAAAAAAGGTATCTCAGCAAATCAAGTAATTGAAGAAACTGGCTTATCTTTAGTTTCAGCTTATGCTGGAACTCAAATTGCGGTACTAAAAGTAACAGGAAACCAAGATTTAATTGAAGCAAGTAAATCCTTAAGGCTTCTGGTTTGGTTAAAGTTACTAGGATTGAAGTCTTAGAAATGAGACATAAAGCACATTAATTGCTTTATTAACAGATATAAAGGCGCATATAAATGCGCCTTTTTTATGGCTACAAATTACTTTTAGTAAAAAACAATTTAATATTTACCCGCAATGAAAATAAATGAAATGTTCGTTTACATTCATTAACAAGGGACGTCTTTGGCTATCCTTTTGTTTAACAGTCTGTTAGGTGGTTGTTAAACTCATTTTTGATGTTTTTTTTTATTTTTGTTACTAATATGTTGCCTTTGTGTGGTTAGTCATTTTATAGTGAGAGCAGAACACTAATTATTTTTATAAAATCAAAAGCACAGAATATTTATTCTAGGGGAAAATATGTCTACAAATTTAATTAAAAAGTCAGCTGTAGCTTTAGCTGTAACCGGTGCATTAGTTGCAGCCAGCTCAGTAAGTGCTGCAACAGCAGAACAATATAATTTAAATAATAAAAAATTAATCAAACCTGAAGCTTCTGTAGCAATGAAGCAAAATGCATCAATCGCTTCTAGTTGGTTGGTTAAGCTAAAAACAGCGTCTATCTCTCAAACTAGCATGGCAAATGCCGCAAATATTGAAGCTGCACAAAATTCAGTAGAGAGCACTATCAGCTCTATGGATTTAAATGTAACAGTTTTAGCTAAAACGTCGAAATTAGTTAACTCTATTGTTGTTAAAGGCGATCAAAAAGAAGTTGAAAAACTATTATCTCACGCTGAAGTAGAAAATGTTTACCCAGTATATGATTATGACTTAGATATCGCTGATGGCGCAGATTACATTAAAGCAACACCATTATTAGAAAGCGGTGTTGCAAATGGAGAGGGTGTTCGAGTAGCTGTTTTAGATACTGGTATTGACTATACTCATGCTGCTTTTGGTGGTGCAGGTACTTTAGAAGCTTACGCCGCAGCAGCAACTGATCCAGCAGATACCGTTTCTTGGCCACAAGGTCAAGTTAAAGGTGGTTGGGATTTTGTAAATAACGATCCAGATCCAATTGATGCAGGTACAAGTCACGGGACTCATGTATCTCACTCAGTAACAGGTATTGCTCCAAATGTTGAGCTATTCGTTTATTCTGTATGTAATAGTGGTTGTCCTGGTCTAGCACAGTTACTAGCACTAGAATCTGCGATGGATCCAAATGGCGATGGCAACATTGAAGACCGTGTAGATGTTATCAATATGTCTTTAGGTGGAGACTATGGTGACAGAGCAACAGATGCTGTAGGTTTATTGATAAATGAAGCTGTGAGATTAGGCACAAACTTAGTTATTTCTGCTGGTAATGATGGTGCATATCCATTTATTGTTGGTGGCCCAAGTACATCAGAAAACGCACTTTCAGTAGGTGCAATGACGCATCCAGTATTAAAATCAGCAGTTGTTTCAGGTGATTTTTTAGGTGCTGAAGCAAGTGTTAATGCTTCAGGTTTTAACCCAGAAAAAGAGTTTTCATTTGATAATACATCGGCTCCTTTAGTATATCCTGAAGAGAATCAAATGGCATGTGACCCTTTTGCAGAAGGTACTGATTTTACCGGTAAAGCTGTAATTGTTGATCGTGGTGCGTGTAACTTCACGCAAAAAGTAATAAATGCACAAGAAAAAGGTGCTTTGTTTGTTTTAATCGCTAATCATACTGCTGGTGCAGGCGCTACCGCTCCAGGTGGTTCAGATCCTGCTGTAGCAATTCCTTCAGTTGGTATCAGCTATGAGCTTGGTATGTCATTGAAAGAAGCATTAGCTGGTGACGATCAAGTTGTTTACTCTGTAGCTTCTGAGTTGTTTGACCAAGAAGGTGCAATCGCATCATTTACATCTCGTGGTCCTTCAATGAATGGCTTATTGAAACCTGAAATTACAGCTCCAGGTGTTTCAATTATGACTGCAGAGCCAGGTACTGGTGATGGTTTAGCTGGCGCGACAGGTACTTCTTTTTCTGGTCCTATGACAGCTGGTGCGATGAGTTTATTAAGAGAGGCGCTTCCTGAGCGTAATGCTTTTGAACTTAAAGCAACAATCATGAATACTGCTAGCTTAAATGTGACTATGGAGCCAAGAGCAACTAACCCTGATACTACAATGGCACCTATTAGTTATATTGGTGCTGGGTTAGTTGATGTTGAAAAAGCATCTAATTTACCAGTAGCTGCATGGGCTAAAGATACTAAACAAGCAGCATTATCATTTGGTTTAGTAAACCTTGCTGAAACTGCTGAGCTAACAAAAACAGTACAAGTTAAAAACTTCTCAAATGAAGCTAAAACATACTCGCTAAGTTTAGAACATCGTTTTGCTGATGATGTTGAGCGTGGTGCTATTGCGATGAGTTACCCTGAGTCTATTACAGTTCCAGCAGGTCAAGTATTCTCATTTGATGTTGTTGCAACAATTGATCCAGCTAAATTACCAGAATGGACTCTTAATTCAGGTAATGTAGGAACGCCAGAAGCAACTAATGACTTAACTACTTTAGAATTAGATGGTGCTTTAAACTTTTCTGAAGGCGGTGAGCAGGCATTCCATTTAGTTTATCATGTATTGCCTAAAGCGGCTGCATCAGTTGAAATTACACCAACTTTAACAGATGAGGGAACAGTTCATGTTTTAACTAATACTGGCTCTGTTGATTTTGAACCTATTTTTGCAGAAGTAACTGCTGTAGATGAAGCTGAAGGTGCGATGTTAGATCTCGTTTCAGCTTCTATTGAAACAGTTGCTGTTTCTCCAGAAGCGTGTGCATCTGGTTATGCAACATTTACTACACTTGTCATGGATAAAGGTTTCACTCATACATATATCGGCGGCTTTATGGCTGATTTCGATTTAGACCAAGATGGTGCGTATGATGTGACAGTGCAAAATGGTAAGTTAGAGTGGTTCTATGATGTTCCGCCAACACCGATTACATTCACTCATGGTTATGGCTCAACTAGTGGTGCATTAAATAATGCATACCACACTGTAGGTAATAACTTCCTTACATTGCAAAATTGTTTAGGTGATTTTGGTTTAGAAGCTAAAGATTTAGATCAAGCAACTGCAACAGTACGTTTTCGTACTGAGGAAGAAACTTGGACACCAATTCCAAGCGCATCATTAGATGATGTAACTACTGAATATACATTCTCTCAAGCAAAAGTTGTTGCAGAACTTGTAAGTGCAAGTGGTGAAGGAACTATGTCTGTAAGTGCAAATGATGCAGAATCTATGTCTGTAGTTGACGTATTAAAACCTGGTGAATCAGCTCAGATTAATACTGCTGGTACTGACTTTATTGTCTTATCAACTTCTGGCTCAAAAGCATTAAATGCCACTCCAGGTTCTGATCAAAATGTCGCTCCAGTAGTTACAGCTGCTGAGTTTTCTGTAGATGAAAATACAGCAAGTGAAACGGTAATTGGCCAGCTTGAAGTCACTTACCCAGCTGAATTTTCTAACCCAGTTGCAGAATATATCGTTCTAAATTCAACTTCTTCAGCTGTTAATGTAACTGCATCAGGTTCCGTGGTTGTTGCTAACTCTGAGCAATTAGATTTTGAAGCGGGTTTAACTATGATTGAACTTGAAGTTGTTGCTGTTAATACTTCAGGTGAAGTGTCTGAATCAGAAATGATTAAAGTTATGGTTAATAATGTTGCAGATTCTGCTCCTGAATTAACTGTTACTATGGTTACTGATACAGTTGCAGAAAATAATGAACGCACTCTAGTTGCTGATTTAACTGCAATGGTTCATGAAGCTGGTGCAACTCTATCTGGTTTTGAAGTGATGGAAGGCGATGCATTTGAAATTGAAGATGCGCAGTTATTCCTAAAAGCAGGTCAAGACTTTGAAGCAGGTGCTGAGCTTATGGCTAAAGTCGTTGCTAAAGACTCTGCTGAATTAATGTCTACTGCTTTTGAAGTGAAAGTAACATTAACGGATATTGATGAAACTCCAGTTGTTGTGCCTGAACCTAAGAAAAAATCTTCAGGTTCTTTGGCTTGGTTAATGCTTCTTGCGACTCCTTTTGCATTCTTACGCAGAAGAAAATCTCAAAAGTAATTTGATTTTATAAAATCATATTTTAAAGGGCGCTTTATGCGCCCTTTTTGTATTTACACCTATTTACATAGTTATCTATATTTTGATTTTATTTGTTCTAAGATGGCTAGGTTAGAATTTAAAACAAATACAAAGGATTTGAAAATGAAAACAAAGTATTCGTTGAGTTTAGGTTTACTCTCGTTAGCTGTTTTAGCTGGCTGTAATAGCACTGAAAAGACTGACAAAAATCAAGTTGTGCAAGCAGCAGAAACGCAAAATAATGTATTAGCACCTGTTGCTAAAAAAGTCGCTCATGAAATGAGTATTCATGGTTCAAAACGCGTAGATGACTATTACTGGATGCGTGATGATAAACGTGAAAATCCAGAGATATTAGCGCATTTAGCTGCTGAAAATACGTATACAGATGCTATGTTAAAGCATACAGAAAAGCTACAAGATAACTTGTTTGAAGAGCTAAAGTCACGTATTCAAAAAGACGATGATTCAGTACCTGTGAGACGTGGCGATTTTTATTATTCATCTGAAATGCGCGGTGATAATGAATACCCAATTTATGTACGTAGTAAAAACTTTAAAGGTGATGATAAGCAAGTACTATTAGATGTTAACGCACTTGCAAAAGATCATGAGTACTTTCAGGTGTCTGGTTTAGATGTTAGCCCTAATGGCAAAGTTATGTCTTATGGTGAAGATACATTAAGTCGACGCGTTTATACTTTACGTTTTAAAGACTTAAAAACAGGTAAACTGCTTGCCGATGAACTAAAAGGGACTGAAGGTAAGGCTATTTGGGGGAATGACAATAAAACGGTTTATTACATTAAAAAAGATTTACAGACATTACTTGGCTTTCAAGTATACCGCCATACTTTAGGAACATCACAAGATACTGATGAATTAGTTTACGAAGAAGAAAATAAGTCATATTACACTGGTATAAGTAAAAGCAAAGATGGTTCTCATATTTACATATATCACAGTAGCCCTGAAGCATCAGGTATGTCGTTAATTGATGCTAATGACCATAAAGCAAAACCTATTAGGTTTATCCCAAGAGAGCAAGGGTTAGAGTATGAAGTATCAAAATTAGGGCAGTGGTATTATGTTAATACCAACTTAGATGCTGTGAATTTCAAGCTAATGAAAGTTCACCAAAGCAAATTAGGCAATAAAAATAATTGGCAAGAAGTGATACCGCATAAAGAGGGTGTAAAACTAGAAGATGTATCGTTATTTAATAATCATTTAGTTTATAAAGTGCGAGAAGCAGGTATCAATACAGTCATAGTTCGCTCTTTGAAATCAGGTAAAGAACAACAACTTAAATTTAAAGATAAGGCTTTTGCTGCCTATTTATATGGCAATAACGAGTTAGATAATGACAGTGTACGTCTATATTATACAAGCCTAACAACGCCAGGCACTCACTATGACTTTAATTTAAATAGCGCTGAGCCTGAGTTACTTAAGCAGCAAAAAGTACTGGGTGACTTTAACCCTGACAATTACACATCAGAGCGTATTTTTATTACAGCGAGAGACGGCATAAAAGTACCTGTATCTTTAGTTTATCGCACTGATAAATTTACAAAGGATGGCACAAACCCAATCTATCAATATGGTTATGGTTCATACGGACATACAATTCAGCCTAGCTTTTCAAGTACTAGATTAAGTTTGTTAGATCGTGGTTTTGTTTATGCAATAGCACATATTCGTGGTTCTCAAATGTTGGGTCGACCTTGGTATAACGAAGGTAAAAAATTAACGAAGCAAAATACTTTTAATGACTTTATTGATGTCACTAAATCATTAACAGAGCAAGGTTACGGAAATAAAGAACAAGTATTTGCTGTCGGTGGTAGTGCTGGTGGCTTATTAATGGGTGCTGTGATCAATCAAGCTCCAGAGCTATATCAAGGCGTTGCTGCGCATGTGCCATTTGTTGATGTCGTAACAACGATGTTAGACGAAACTATTCCACTTACAACAAATGAATATGATGAGTGGGGTAACCCAAATGAGAAGTCATATTACGATTACATGTTGTCTTACTCTCCATACGATCAAGTGTCTAAGCAAGCTTATCCAAACCTATTAGTTACAACGGGTCTGCATGATTCTCAGGTACAATATTTTGAGCCTGCAAAATGGGTTGCTAAATTAAGAGACTATAAAACAAATAATAATAAATTATTATTTAAAGTCGATATGGAAGCCGGTCATGGTGGTGCATCTGGTCGCTTTAAAGGTCTTAAAGATCGTGCATTAGAGTATGCATTTATTCTTGATCTAGCTGGTAAAAATAAGCTGTAATATCGCTTTTCATAAAATAATAACGGCTTAAGGATTAGCCGTTATTATTTTAATCTCACTTATATTTTTCGCTACGCAGTAGCTTTAATAAAGATACGAAGTAGATTTATATCGCTTGTCGGATACTGAATTCAAATTGTGTACCTTGGCCAAACTCACTTTGTACTTTTATATCTGAATTTAAAATGTGTAATAACCGTTTACTGATAGCTAACCCTAAACCTCCATGTTGTTTTTTATTGCCGACGGCATTACTTGCACGATACCTAGCATCAAAAATATAGTTAATTTCCTCAGCTTTAATACCAGAACCAGTATCACTCACTTGTATCGTTAACTTGTTATCTTTAGCAAATACATTAATGGTGACCGACCCATTTCCTGGTGTATGCCTAAGCGCATTTTCGATTAAATTACTGAGAACACGTTCTAATTTTGCAATATCACAAAAGGTATTAAAATTACATACTTTGGGTTTAATAATCAGTTTAACTTTTAACTTTTGTGCTTTTAAAGCGAACTTAGCAACAATGTCATAAACTAGTTCTCCTAAGTTAAATAGTTCATTATTCACTGAAACTCTGCCACTTTCTAAATGTGCCAATTCAAAAATTTGGTCGATTAAATGTTTGAGTTGTTTGCAGTTATTCAATGTTATCGCTAAATATTCCTGCTGTTGCGTTTCATTTAGGTCAGCCTTTTTTAATGTTAATATCTCTAAATAACCTTGAAGTGACGCTAAAGGTGTTCTTAAATCGTGTGATAAATGGGTAAGTAATTCACGCCTTTGATTATCATTTTGCTCTAGCAAGTTAATTTGTTGGTGAATCAATCTAACAATGGTATTAAAGCTATCACCAAGCATGTGGACTTCATTAGATTGATGTTTAGGCCATTGGCTTAATGCGACTTTTTGTAAATCAAAATTTGATTCTTGTATTAGAGTTATCTCTTTTGCTAACTGTTTTATAGGTTTAGTAAAATAGCGTAATAGCAGTAATAAAATGATAAATAAAAATACTAATGCAGCTAATAACCAGCTTGCGGAGATTAGCAAGGTATCATTAGATTTTATACGTGAAAACACAGTGTCGTAAACTTCACCTCCTATGATCACATACAGATAACCCTGTAACTTGCCATTATCGTTTTGATTGATATTTGTGGAGGCGCTATATACAGGTGCTGCTGAAAATATTTTTAATTTGTCAAAATTTCTAGGATCATCGCCATATATTGGCATGTTCTCAGCATTTTCGATTAATTGTAAAACAGGGCTTAAATTAATGCGTTTACGTTTCACTTTTCCTGGCTTTGCTGAGTAAGTTAAAATCTCACCCGATGGGTCTACAAAATAAAATTCAAAGGCGGGGCCCAATAACATTAAAGTATGAAATAAGTTCTCTAATGCTTTGTAATCATAAATACCTTGCTTTAATAATGGATTATCACTCACTAAATGCTCAGCTAACTCTAAATGCAATTTTTGCTCTGCTTGATGTTGAGATACTTGGTCTAGCTGCTGACTCCAAGATAACACTAAAGTACAGATCAAACTAAATATGATAAAAATAGAAAAAGCCAACTTTTGATAGAGTGAAATTTTCATAATATGGCCTAATGTTGAATTAAATTACTGGAATCAAGCTTGTAGCCAACACCCCAAACAGTTTCGATTATTTGAGTATTGCAAGCTTGTTCTAGTTTTGAGCGTAAGCGGTTTATATGAGAATTAACAGTATGTTCATATCCACTATGTTGATAGCCCCAAACCGAATCTAATAACTGAGTGCGAGAAAATACTTTGTTGGGTTGTTTGGCAAAAAAGTGTAATAAATCGAATTCGGTAGAGGTTAAATTAATAAGATCATCTTCAAAAAATACCTGATGACTCTGTAAATTGATTAATAACTTTCCTACATACACTGATTCAATTTCAACTTTAGGATTGTGTTTTTCTCTTAATAAATGTACGTGCCTAAGCTGCGCCTTTATGCGTGCTTGTAATTCTCTGGTGCTAAAAGGTTTAGTAATATAGTCATCAGCACCCATTTCTAATCCGATTATTCTATCCATTTCATCGCTTCGTGATGTGAGTATTAATATGCTTTGTTCAGGTGACTTATCTTTTATTTTGCGACACAAAGTGAGACCGTCCATGCCAGGTAACATAATATCTAATAATAAAATAGCGTATTTTTGTTGTTCCATGGCATGTAAAGCCGATTCTGCGGAATCTACATGATCTGTATCTAAGGATAATTCTGATAAATGTACTTTTAGAATGCCTGCGATATCATGATCATCTTCTACAATTAAAACTTTGTCTTGCATGTTCACACCCAATAAAAAAGGAGTGATGTCTCTTCCCAAGATAAAAAATGTATAGACATCACTCAAAGAATTATTGTATCCGTGTGATAGAAACTCCCATTAAAGGATTATCAAATTTATGCGTATAATTTAATACTGACTGAGTTAAACCATCGTCGCTACTGACAACACCTGGATGAACAGCTACAAAATCAACATCATCTCTTGCGGCGTTAAATCCTTCTCCCATATCTGCTGGGCCAGGAATCGTGCCGGAAGCTTCGTTATTTACTTCTGTACCAGAGTCATAAGCGCCAGTTTTAAAGTTTAGCTGTGAGCCAACTTCTAACGCGGATACGTCTATAGCATTAAGACCGGAGAATCCATCATTTGTATTCACCATCATAGAAACAAGGCTTAATTTAGCATCCATAATATCTTCAGTAGTAAGGGTTAAAGTGATAGAACTACCAGGCCCTAGCGGCGCTGCATCACTGATCGAGGTGTTAACGATACTTAGGCCAAGTAACCCTGAGTTATCTCCTGATTCAGCTAAAGTTTCAAGTTCAACAGAGGCTGTTTGCCCCAGCTGCCAAAAATTACCTTCTGTGTGTAGAGCGATACCTATTGGCGATAATGGTTGTGCATAGGTTAAATTTTTAACTGTGACTTCAAAGCTATACATAGGTGTTGGTGCTGGTGGTGTTATCGGTTCAACAACTTCATTGTTGTTATCACCACCACTACAGCCTAGTAAAGTGACGCCAAGTAAAGGTAATAAAAGAGATTTTTTATTAAACATGATACGCCCCTTATTTTACTGTTACGGTTACTTTAGCCACTGGGTTTAACCATCTATGAACAGTATTATTTAAATCACTTTTACCGCCTTCCATATCATCATCCCCTAAATTTCCGCGATGAATATGTACCATGGTATTAGTTTCTTCATTCGTAACTGAACTACCAGACATTCCTGCTCCCATACCTGGTGCTGCTGGGATCCCTAACATACCTGGCGCGCCCGAGCCCTCTAAAATCAATTCATTATTAGCTTCGGTACCTGCATCATATGCGTTTAAAAAAATGGTATAACTACCGGCTTCAGTAGGTATTTTCCAACTATCTAAACCTACAAATCCATCATTTGTAGGCAGCATCATGGCTGTGATAGATAACATGTCATTACCGTCACTAGTTTCAAGCATGGCCATAGTAGATTGTGCTGGTGCAAGTAATCCAGCAGCTGGATTTTCTACCTTATCAGCTGAATAGCTATCTAACATTGTTGATAGACCTGAGATATTGCCACCTTCTGCCATCATTTGTAGTTCAGTTGATGCTGTCATACCTGATTCAAAAAGGTGGTTTTCACCTGAATGGGCTGCAATCAAAATAGGGGTGTAGTATATGCCTTGCGTTAAATTAGTTATCTTGATATCTAAAGAAGCAGCTTGTGCTGACTGCATACCTAATGTAATTAAACCTAAAGCGGCAATTGCTGAAACCTTCATGTTGTTTTCCTTTTTATGGGCTAATAAAGCTGATAGGAAAAGTATGCAAAATAAATATCAAAGAAGTGTCACTGAGTTATCACGTTTTTATCACAATTAAATAGAAGGTTTATCACAAGATTAATTAAAGAAGGGAAGTTCAATAGAGAGTCAGGGTTCAATAGACTGACTCGTTTAATGAAATACAAAGCTACCAAATAATACGATCTATCGTGCGTTGATCTTCGCCAATTAATGCTTTAACGAGTTTATTATTTTCATCTAATAGTAATAATCGTGGCACACCAGTATTGGCAAATTGCATATAAATGGCTTTATTTGGATCTGATACCAGTGGAAAAGAAACTTTATATTCGTTTTTAAATTTTGCTAAAGATTCATTTGTTTCTTCGCGACCTATACCTATGATTTGTAGCTTGTTATCTTTGGCTAAATCAGAGTCTAAAATATCTTTTATAGTACGTTGTGAGTCATGGCACCAAGTGGCAAATAATAACACTAGCTTTTTTTGTTTTGAGTTGTTGAGAGTAATTTCTATGCCATCGATATCTATTAAATTTTCTATTGGAAAACTTTGACCTATCGAGATATAGGTTTGATAGTTTTCTTTGACCGGTTGATTATTATTTTGTGTGACTGAACAGCCCATTAAAAAGCTGATGAAAGTAAGCGCTAAAACTGTTTTCATTGTTGCTCCGAGTTATTTTTATGTATGATGCTTTTTTACTTAGACCGTAGATTAACAATTCATTTTACAATGGTATATATTTCCTTATTTATAACTTCATTTATTGCATCAACGCTACTACCTGCCGCATCAGAGGCTTTACTTGGCACTTTAGTGACACAAGGGTATGCATTATTGCTGCTTTGGTTTTGTGCAACCTTAGGAAACACTTTAGGTAGTTGTGTTAATTGGTGGTTAGGCAAAGAAAGTCTGAGATTTAAAGATAAAAAATGGTTCCCCGTTTCAGAGAATAAGCTCAATAAAGCACAAGCACAGTTTCAAAAATATGGCATAATGACATTATTGTTTGCTTGGTTACCCATTGTAGGCGACCCACTGACTTTAATGGCTGGTGTAATGCGAATTCGGTTTGATTTGTTCGTATTGCTAGTTGCTTTAGGTAAAGGTGTAAGATATGCCTTGGTTATTTTGCTTGCTATATCGATAGTTTAAATTCGTCTTTTTGCGGGAATAAATTCTCACCTACATACTTTAGCTTAGCTATAGGGGCTTATTTAGTCTTTTTGCCAACCTAATGTGAGAGAAACTGAATCTGCAAACCGGAGTGCGTGGGGCTTATCAACTCGAACTTTAGCAAATGTAACGGACTCATGCTGGTGAGTGACTTCTAAAATATCAGCGACTAATTTTTCAAGTAAAAGAAAGTGGCCGGTTTCTACTAATTCAATAATCGCTTTAGTAATTACTTTATAGTTAAGTGCTTTATCAACTTGATCATACTGGCAGGCAAGCTCTGCGGGATAATGTACTTCTACATTTATCACGACATCTTGTTTTTTGCTTTTTTCATCAGGATTAAAGCCGATGTAAGTTCTTAATCTGAGATTAGTGACATTAATAATTGCAGCTTGCATTTCTTTCCTTGTTTAAGCGAATTAAGGTGATATAACAAATAAATACCACCTTAAATTAAACAATAATTAGCTTTTTAGCAACTGTAAAAACTCATTACGTGTTTTTGCATCTTCTCTAAAGGTACCTAGCATAACTGATGTGCGCATTTTTGAATTTTGTTTTTCAACGCCGCGCATCATCATACACATATGCTTCGCTTCAACAATTACACCAACACCTTTAGCACCAGTAACTTCTTCAACTGCTTTTGCAATTTGATGCGTCATTTGCTCTTGGATTTGAAAGCGACGCGCATACATATCAACAATGCGTGCAAATTTAGATAAACCTAATACTTTACCATTTGGGATATAAGCGATATGACAACGGCCAACAAATGGTAATAAATGATGCTCACACATAGAGTACAATTCAATGTCTTGGATCATAACCATGTCATCAGCGTCTGAAGTAAATACAGCATTATTTGTAATGCCATCTAAGGTTTGTGTGTAACCTTGAGTTAAATAAGACATTGCTTTTGCTGCACGTTTAGGCGTATCTAATAGGCCTTCACGATCTGGATCTTCACCAACACTTTTAATGATTTGCTGATAACTCTTTTTTAATTCTTCATGCATAATAAGCTCGACTTTTTTACTTCAGATGACGTCCGCCATCGACTTGAATTGTGCGACCAGTAATATAACTGCTAGTTAGCAGCATATCTAGACAATTTAGTATTTCTTTACTGCCAGGCTCTATTTCCATTAAGGACTTTTTAAGCGTTTTGGCTTTATATTCTTCACTATCATTTTGATTAAAAATAATAAGCGATGGTGCAATTGCATTTACTTTAACTTTAGGTGCTAATTGGCTAGCAAATGATTTTGTCATATTATCCAAAGCAGCTTTACTTGCTGCATATGCTATATGTTTAGGGCTACCTTTTTCAACAATATAATCTGTTAAATGAATCACATCTGATGTGTCGTTATTCGCTTTTAACAAACCACTACAAGCTAAATTTATAAGATAAGGGACTTTGGCATGTATTCTCATCATATCATCAAATAAGGTAGCAAAATCATCTGTATTTTTTTCACAATCCCAGCTTGATGCATTGTGAATTATGCCGCAAAGACTGTTTGTATGTTGTTTCACTTGCTCTATAAAAGAATGAATACTGATATCATCAATGAAGTTGGCTTGAATACAAGTTGCACCTAACTGCTCTAATTGAGTAATTTCAGCATGGCGTGTACGATAACTTAAAATAAGGTGATAACCTTGATGCAGTAAATGATGGGCAATCGCCAGCCCAATTCTTTGTCCTGCGCCTGTAATTAATATAGGTGATGTCATTATTTTATGTTTACGGTCATTTTACTGAAAATTAGTGCCGTAATTATAAACTAAGATCAGTAAATTAATAAACATTTCGGGCGATAAGTCATAAGTTATTATAATAAAGAGTTGTTAATTACTTTGTTCATTAAGCATAATGACAACGTTGTCCAAATATTTTAATGATTATGCAGCTAAAAAAGACTCAAAATATATCTCACACTAAATATATTCCATTTTGTTTTTCTATCTTGGTATATGGCTTTTGGTTCTATGGTCAAGGCCCTACAGAAGCTTTGATGAATCTGACAGAGCAACTTCATATTGCACTGACTATGGTGTTGGGCTCTTTTGTTGCAGGCGGTACGGCTTTAGGTGGTGGCGCCATTGCTTTTCCAGTCATGACTAAGGTTTTACTAATAGAGCCAGCAACAGCAAAAGTTTTCTCATTAGCAATTCAAAGTTTCGGCATGACAGCAGCCTCGCTGACTATTATATATGGTGGTATACGATATTATAAAAATGTTGTGCTATTAGCCTTATTAGGGGCTGTTCCGGGTATCATAATTAGTTTAACTTGGATTGTTGATTTACTGCCTCGTTTAGCTGTGAAATCACTATTTAGTTTATTAATATTTTGTTTTGCGATTACTTTGTTAAAACTTCATTGGTCAAAAAAAAGCACTATTGATACTTGCCATTGGCACAAAATTTATTTATTACCATCAGTCGGCTTTATTGGTGGTATTACAAGCGGACTTATTGGCTCAGGTGCTGATATTGCAATATTTGCGCTGTTAATTCTGTTTTATAAAAAAGACTTAAAAGCGTCAACAGCGACATCTGTGATTATTATGGCAATTACATCAGTGATAGCTTCTTTTTATAATTTTTATTTTTTAGACTCATTTACAGCACAAATAAACCAATATGTTTTAGCGGCTATTCCTATTGTGGTGATCGGAGCGCCTCTTGGAGCGTATTTTTGCGCAAAAGTAAAACCCCACGTTCTAATGGCTTTTTTATTAATACTAATAACATTAGAAATAAGCTTTACTTTGTATGAGGTTTTAAATTAGCACTAATGAATTTCAACTCTATTTCTACCATTCTCTTTGGCTTTATAAAGCGCTGAATCGGCTTTTTCTACAAAGGCATCTGGGGTTTCTTTAAAATATTCAGCAACACCAAAAGATGCTGTGATTTTTTGTAAATTGAGACCTAACTTTGCATCTTTGATAATGATGCGTTCTATATCATTTCGGATTTTTCGGCATATTTTGATGCTTCGCTAATAATATTTGCTTGCGATAATATATAGAACTCCTCTCCACCAAAGCGGTATGGTGTATTATTTACTATGATCACTTCCACATAATAGTTGTATATCGGCATCAAAAGAGCCTTTGTTCAGGAGACCCGTTAAAGCATCTGTGGTTGCAGCTTGTTGTGAATGGGCCAGTTCATCTTGAAGCCTAGATATTTCTTAATATGCTGAGTTTAACTTTTCATTTAATTTAAGGTGATTACCTGAAACATAGGTATACCAAAGGGCATAATTAGAGGGAGTAACTGCAATAGTGTACTTGACCATAGAAGGCACAAAGTATTAAAGACTTAACCATTATACTTAGTTGTGTATTGTTCAGTGTAGTAAAGGAAATAAAACTTGGGTATGAAGATTAGAATTTTTTATTTCAGGTGAGCTAACTATTTAATATCAAATTAAATAGTTAGCTTTTTTAGACAGTATTAATCGTAGATTGTCGGGATAGGTTGGCGCTTATGCTGTGTCCTTTGATAGATTGCAGTGAGTTTTTTTTCTATTTCTTGAGCGACAGGTTTACCTTCTAAAAAGTCATCTATTTGATCGTAACTCATACCTAAAGCATCTTCATCAGCAAGTCCCGGTTTGTCGCATTCTAAATCGGCGGTTGGTACTTTATTTACTAATAAATCAGGCGCGCCTAAGGTTAAAGCTAATAAACGTACCTGGCGTTTTGATAAACCAAATAAAGGAGCTAAATCACAAGCGCCATCACCAAACTTGGTATAAAATCCAGTTATGTTTTCAGCGCTATGATCTGTCCCTACAACTAAACCACCGGTTAAGCCTGCAATTTCATATTGTGCAGCCATTCTCTGGCGCGCTTTTACATTACCTTTAACAAAATCTACAGCTGTTTCATTTGGTTGTGTTAAGCCTGCTTTTGTTAGTGCTTCAAGTGCTTCATTATGAATGCCATCAGCCCCATCTTTTATATTTACCGTTACACGTTTTGATGGTTTGATAAAGTCTACAGCTAATTGTGCTTCGTCTTCATCAGCTTGAATACCATAAGGTAAACGCATTGCAATAAATTGAAATTGATCTGTGAATTTCTCAGCATTAAGTTCATCAATGGCCACTTGGCATAAGCGACCACAGGTTGAAGAGTCGACACCACCGCTAATCCCTAATACTAAAGATTTCGTATTCGATTGCAGCAATTTAGCTTTTATAAAATCTACACGGCGTTTAATTTCAAAGTCGGCATCAATACTTGGCTGAACACGCATTTCTGTAATGATAGCTTGTGAAAGTGATAAGGTTGTATTTTCAGCTACATCAGCTACTCGGGCATCGGTTAATAAATTAGCAAACCTATGATCGCGTTTACCCGCTTCTTTAGCAAGTTTAACCATATGACCTTTTTCTTGTAATTTATCTAAACTTTGTTCAATTTGCTGTATGTCATTGAATGTTGCTAGGCGATTTGTTCTTGTTTTTAGTTCACCAATACTTTGTGGACCGCGCAATAAGGTGACACATACAATGGCTTTTTCTTGTTCGCTAAATTGTAAATTGCCAAAAGCTGTATTACAAAAACGGTGACGATATTTACTGACGCGCCCAGATACACCTTCGTCTATCATGACTAATCGTTGCTCTGTTAATTCATTTAAAGTGTGTTGTACTTCACCTTCAGATAAAGACATCACAGGTTCGCGACTAGACTTTTGATTACAAGCATTGGTAAGAGAATTTAAAGAAAGTGGATACTGTTCCGGGGTAGTGACTTCTTTTTCTAGCATACAGCCGATCACTCTGGCTTGAATGGCTGAGAGTTTTATTTGCATTGTTAAATTCTCTATTTTATTTAGGCTGAACTGAGTTTAACCCAATATATGAGGTGGGAAAAGATAGAAGTGAGCTAGGTTTAATAAATAAAGAGGGTTAATAATGATTTTTACAAAACATCGCGTAAAATCAAATTACTAATAATACAAAGGTCATTTTAAAATGCTTAAAAGATTAAAAATATCGGTTGTAGGCTTCGCTATTTTAGCCCTATTTCTGACAGCAATTGTATATGGGTTATTAAGCTTAAGCTTACCAGCGCTTTCGGGAAATACCAGCAGTAAAGGCGTGAGCGAAAAAGTAACAATAGAAAGGGATAAGCTTGGAATTGCGGTAGTCCACGCGAAAAGTCGTCAGGATACAGCTTATGGTTTAGGTTATGCTCATGGACAAGATAGATTTTTTCAAATGGATTTATTGCGTCGTAATGCGGCGGGTGAGTTATCTCAGTTATTTGGTAAGGCTGCGATACCTGTTGATAAAAAACATAGATTTCATCAATTTAGAACGCGTGCTGAAAAAGCGTTTGCAAAACTGCCACAAGCTAATAAGTCACAGTTAGAAGCGTATGCGTTAGGTGTTAATGAGGCTGTAGCTCAAATTGAATATCCTAGCTTTGAATATATGGTATCGGGTGCGACTATTAAACCTTGGTTACCAGTTGATAGCCTGTTAGTTATTTATACTATGTATTTAGATTTACAAACCAATACTTTTAAAAGAGATTTGGCATTAACTCAAATTGAGAAAGAATTTGGTCCTCAAATGCTAGATTTTATTACTCAACCTAGTCCATATCAAGCGGCACTGGATGGTAGTACATTACCAGAGAAAATAGCGATTTTGCCAGAACTCACAAATGAAAAAACGACAAAAATCAGTTATCAAAAAATTGAAGAACCTTTAGACATAGGCAGTAATAATTGGGCTGTCACTGGTAAGTTGACCCAAAGTGGTCATGGTATGTTATCTGATGATATGCATTTATCATTAAGAGTGCCCGTTATTTGGTATCGAGCGCAACTTAATTACATTGATAATGGCGAAAGCCATGAAGTTAATGGCGTGACTTTACCGGGCGTTCCCGCTGTTGTTGTAGGTTCAAATGGTCATATTGCTTGGGGTTTTACCAATGGTTATTTAGATACCGCAGATTGGTATAAATTAACTGATAAAGATGAAACATATTTTGTAGATGAAACAATTGAATTACCTGAGGGTAGTGAAAATTATGAATTGGAAATGAGCGATTTTGGTCCGGTTAAAACACTTGATGGCGAAAAATATGCACTCGCTTGGGTGGCTCATCAAGAATACGCTGTTGATATGGAGTTAATTAATTTAGAAGCCGCTAAAACAGTTGAGCAAGCTTTAGATCTCGCAACAACTATCGGTATACCTGTGCAGAATATGATAGTGGTTGGCAGTAATGGTGATGCCGCTTGGAAACCTACGGGGGCGATACCAGCAAGAGTACAACCAATGCAAACTGCTGCTAATTCAGATCAATACTCATCAATGTGGTCAACAGATGAGGCGAAATTACCAAACGTGCTTAACCCTGAAATAAACAGGCTTTGGACTGCTAATTCGCGTGTAATTTCAACTGAGCAACTAAAGCGTTTTGGTAATGGTGCCTATGCTATGGGCGCAAGAGCGCAGCAAATTAAAGATAGATTATTTGAAAAAGAACAATTTACTGAATCTGATTTTTATAAAATTCAATTAGATAACCAAGCCTTATTTTTAAAGCCTTGGCATCAGTTATTAACACAAGTTTTAAGCGCACAACCAGTAAAGTATCAAGAAGATCTTAAATTATTAAGCCTGTGGGGTGAATGCGCCTGTGCAGACTCTGTTGGTTATACATTAGTGCGTAATTATAGAGCCGCATTAATAGATGAAATATTTGCGCCAGTTGAATCGGCTTTGGTAAAACATGATTTAAGTTTATCGCCTATTAAACGAGATTTAGAAGCTGGTGTATGGCAATTAATAAAAGGTTTTCCTGATTCGTGGTTAAGTGATAAACATGCTTCATGGCCACAGTTAATGACTCAAGTATATGTCGATATGCGAAAAGGCCTATTAGAGAAGCATGGCGTTAATGAGCAAGACTCTTTGCATGTATTAGCTTGGGGTGAGGTTAATGCATTAAAATTACAACACCCTTTTAGTAAACAAATGCCATTTTTATCTTCGCTGTTAGATATGCCAACGGTACCAGGTTTTGGTGATAGTTTTATGCCTGCAGTTCAAAAGAATGGTTTTGGTGCGTCACAACGATTTTTTGTGCAACCAGGTCTAGAAGAAAACGCAATTTTAACCATTCCAGGAGGGCAGTCGGGTCATCCACTTTCTCCTTTTTATCGTTCAGGGTTTGATGATTATGCTAAAGAGAAAAATACCCCTTTACTTCCATCAGCTTCAATCCATCGAATAGAAATAAATCCAATTTAAAAATAAGGCCTAAAAGGTTGGTTAAAAAACGATTTATGCAGCGTTATTGATTTTGATAAGGAACCGGCCATTCACTGCCTTGTCTAAATCGTTTTTAATTCCAACTGAAACTCGCATCTTGAAGTAGCTTGGGTATATACCTTATAAAGCTGTATATAGTTCCGTTTTAACTTGATGGCGTTGTATTTTTGCGAGTGTTTTAACTGCGTGATGTTTTTCGCCAAATTCAGCTAAAGTCATGTCATTACAGCGAATACCTCTATTTGCATTAGTGATATTTAAGCGGTTATTGCGTAGTGCTTTAACGAGCTTAATTGGTTTGTTACTTGCAACTGCCATACAAACTTCAGTGGTTACATTGCCATCAGCTGCAATCAACTTTTGCGTTTGATGTGCACTTGCACTTGCTGATAATGTAATAATACTTGCTGCGATAACTGTCGTTAATAAGTTCATAATAAATCCCTCTATGCTTCATTTAAGTAATGTTGTTTTACCGTTGAATGAATAGTAGATCCGAATTTAAAAAAGTGTGTATCAAAACAATGTGATGGCGTAACAAGGTGTGTTTTCATCAAAGCAAACTTGTAAATCGAATGATAATTGAACAATAAAGAATATGTCTAAATGTATCTGAAGATACTTTTAGTTTCATATTTAAAGGCAAGTTTAGCCGTTTAACCTTCGATTTAGTCCATTGAACTAAAAAGTGATTATTTGGCATTTTTGATGTTAAAAAGTTGTATACATTTTTAACCTGTAGCGGATGAAAAATCTTGTTACATTCGAGTTAAAAATAACCTCAAAAAACCGCAAAATTTATCTAGAAATAAACTTGATTGTTTAATTTATATTTTAATTACTAGCATTGTGACCAAGCTAAAGACCAGTTTTTACCTATTCCAGGTTCCTACTGTTCATTCATATGTGTGCCTAGACGACAAAACTCCGTATACGGCCAAGGTTTACATTGATATATTTTATTGGTTTTAGGGTTTAGGACTTTATCTCCAGCGCGATAGTCACTGCGGTGTTTTGGGAATACATAATCATAAGATGGAGTGATTGCCACTGAGAGTCTTCATCTTTAATACGTTTGACCGCAAACTTTATGAGCACTCTGGTTTGAGTGATATTGCTTGAGCTTAATGCGTAGATATTATTTTTACTAACGCAAGGTTAAATGTTATCAGAACGAATATAACGACCCGCTTGTAATAAGGTGAAATGCTTATTGATATATTTCGCGATTTGTTTCGGCAATACACTAGGCGCACCATTTTCAGTACTATTTATTAGGTGGTTAAATGAAAGCTCAGGTAAATAGCCTTTTTCATCAAAAATTTGAATGAACACTTGGTCATTTTTTAATAAAGAAGAGTGTTGGTTAGTGAGTGTTGTTTGAAGTGATTTTATAATATTACTCACATAAAGCTAATATCTCTTAAGAGCGAAGAGTGGTCGTTCATAATTACTTTTCTATTTTGTCAAAATATATTGCTTGCATAGTCAGGAAAACGACCCAATCGCTTTTTTTTCAGTATCAAATTTCAATTAGACTCAATTTTCTTTTTGCTAGCAATTAGTTAATGGTTCAGGTAAAAATAGCGTATTTAGAAAATGAGCGACATAGTGGTAGAAAAACAAGCAATTCGCTCGCTATAAACACGTTAGGCTACTTAAGGATTGGTGTGAATTCAAAGTTTGAGAAATTAAATGAATTAGGTGCTGGAGAGTTTGAACATTTAAATGGCTCTTTAATTAAGCACTTACATAATACATATAAACTATTAGAAAAATGGGGAGCTTCGCAAGAGCTTTGTGACTCGGGTCTATACCATGCCGCTTATGGCACTGCTGGTTTTGACGAGCAAGTTGTTTCTTTATCTCAACGAAATGATATAGCTAATATTATCGGAGATGCTGCTGAAGAAATTGTTTATTTATATTGTTCTTGTGATCGGAATTTTGTCTTTCAGGATTTTAATGCCAACGAACGGATCAAATTTAGAGATCGGTTTAAAGATGAAGAATTTATTTTGACACACGAACAAGCACAACAGTTTTGTGAATTAACAGTAGCAAATGAAATTGAGCTAGCAATCGATAGCAATGAGTTTTTAGCAGAGCATGGAAAAGGCTTATATTATTTATTTATTAAAATGAAACCTCTGCTTAGTGAAACCGCAAATAAAACAGTTGTTAGTGTACTAAGTTCAGTAGCCTAATCGAGTAGCCGGAGGTCTCTAACCTACAGCAACCACACCACCTATCATGGGGGCATCAATGGTTGGTTCATCTCCAGTAATTAATCTTGCTCTAAACAACTACGACACTAATGCAAAGTTCAGTTGTGAGCGAAAAGCAGTAGTTGGTATTAGTTTCGTTAACGACAGCTTCTGCGACAACGCGGTCATTAACAATAATAACATCTTTAGCTATTTTTGGTATTTTAACTATCTGCACAATCAAGAGGCAATGTTAAACCAACTTTTGTTCTACCCATAACAACAGATGTTTTAAAATGAAGAACAGCAATATCGCTAAAAAAAAATGATTGAGTAAATTCTTCAAAATTTTCCATATCTTTTGCTGTCACTATCAGTACGAAATCCGCTTCACCTGTAATGTAATAGCACTGCTGGATATTATTGTTCTTTTTTACTTTGTTTTTAAAGTAATTGAAACAGTCGTTATAATTTCTATTTAGTTGTACAGATATAATAAAAGTCATTGATTGGTTTACAGCGTTTGGCGATATTATCGCTACTTCCTGAGCGATAACTTTATTATCTCTTAAGCGCTTTAAATGTCTCTGTATACTTGCCGTCGATAATCCTACTTCTTCAGAAAGGCGCTCAACAGAAGTTTTTACATCTATTTGCAATAATTCCAATATTTTTAAATCTTGCTTACTCAACTTCATAATTTAGTACACTTACAGAATTGATTGACACTATTGAATCAATATACCTTAAAAAAAACGATAAAATAATCATTTATTTTAAATATTAGAACAATTCATATCATTGAAGGCAGGTAAACTATCTATAGTTCGCTAAATCATTAAAAAAGGAGTACCTCCATGCCTGCAATACAAAGTTTGTTTCCTCAGACCATTATAGATATAAAAAGCTCACATCCACAGATACAAGTATTAAACCCTGAAGATGGCAGTTTAGTCGGTATAGTTGTGAACAACTCTTTAAGTGAAGTTGAGGCTATTATTGAGACAGCAGTAATAGGTGCCCAAAAAGCTAAAAAGCTTTCTGCAAATTTACGAATGTCTGTACTTAATGAGGTTGCTGATAATTTAAGTAATCAAAAAGAATTGTTCGCTCAAATGATTGCGCGCGAAGGTATTAAAACAATTAATGAAGCTCGAAAAGAAGTTTCTAGATGTATAGAAACTATACGAATCAGCGCGGAGGAAGCTAGGCGTTTAACTGGTGAAACTATTGCTTTTGATCAAGCACCTGGCTCTGAAAATAGGTTTGGGTATTATCGTAGAATACCGCTTGGTGTTGTTGCAGCTATAACTCCTTTTAATGACCCTTTAAATTTAGTTGCTCATAAAATAGGTCCCGCTATAGCGGCAGGAAATTCAGTAATCCTTCTACCGCACCATGAGACGCCTCTTGTAGCAAAACTGCTTGTAGAGCTATTTAATAAAACAAATTTACCTAAGGGTATATTAAATTTAGTCACAGGTTATGGAATAGATATAGGGGATATGATCGTGTCAGATCCTCGTATTAATATGGTTTCATTTACTGGAGGAAAAAGTGTAGGAGAAAGGATTCTAAGTCTCGCAGGTTTAAAGAAAATATCTATGGAGCTTGGAAGTAATTGCCCTGCAATAGTAATGAATGATGCAAATATTGAGATGGCAATGGAGGCATGTGTGAGTGGTGCTTTCTGGGCAGCAGGCCAAAACTGTTTACATGTTCAAAGAATTTATATTCAAGATGATATATATGAACAGTTTGCTTCAGAATTTTGTCTTCGTGCAAGCAAAATCTCTATGGGAGAGAAATTATCAGAATCTACACAGATGGGCCCAATGATTAATAGTCGCGCTGCTCTTAAAGTTGAAGCGATGGTACAAGATGCTCTTGAGAAAAATGCAACATTACTATGTGGTGGTAAAAGGGAGGGGAACTTTTTTCAACCTACTGTTTTTGCGAATGTAAGTAGTGACTGCTTAATTGCCAAAGAAGAAGTGTTCGGACCTATAACAGTATTGTATCGATTTTCTGATAAAAAAGAAGCAATAACTCAAGCAAATGATGTCGAATTTGGCTTACAAGCTGGAATATTTACCAATGACCTTGAATTAGCTTTTGAACTTGCAGACTCAATGGATTGTGGTGGCGTAATGATAAATGACAGCAGTGATTATCGAATTGATGCAATGCCATTTGGCGGAGTTAAAGAGTCAGGTGTTGGTCGAGAGGGTGTAATGAATGCTGTTAAAGAAATGACAGACATAAAAACTTATTGTTTTAATTTACGAAAATAACGATATCAAACAATCATTCAACATTTTAAATAGTTAACTTAGGAAGGACGTAATGAAAACATATAAATTAGCAATAATCGGTTTTGGGAATGTTGGTCAAGGCCTAGCTAAAATAATTAATGACAAAAAAAAGCTATTGAAAGCAAAGTTTGGTATTAATTTAAGCATCGTAGCTATTTGTGACCTATATAAAGGCAGTGTTTCTAACCCTAACGGTTTGGATCCTGAGGTTCTGTTATCTGATTTAGAGAAACATGGAGATTTAAAAAGTACTTATGCTCCAATCACTGGTTGGAATGCGACAGAGACAATTGATAACAGTGGAGCTGATATTCTAGTAGAACTTGCGTTTACGGATCTACAAACAGGTGAACCAGCAATAAGTCATATTAGACAGGCATTAAATAATGGTATGCATGTTTCTATGACTAATAAAGGACCCGTTGCTTTACACTTTCCTGAACTCCGTAAAATAGCATTAAGCAAAAATGTTCAAATTGGTATTGAAGGTACTGTGATGAGTGGAACTCCTTCATTAAATTTAGGTAACGAGATGTTGTTATCCTCAGGAATAACAAAAGTCCAAGGGATTCTTAATGGCACGACAAATTATATATTAGGTGAGATGTCTTCAGGATCTGGATATGAAGATGCTCTTAAACAGGCTCAAGAACTTGGTTATGCTGAAGCAGATCCTACAGGTGATGTTGAGGGCTATGATGCTGCTGCAAAAGTAGTTATTCTGGGAAATCTTTTAATGGATTTATCTCTTACATTAGATGATGTAGATCGTGAAGGCATTAGCCATATCACAAATAATGATATTGCTAACGCTACTTCTTTAAATAAGCATTGGAAATTAATTGGAACAGTTGAAAAGCATAACGGTGAGGTCTTTGCATCAGTTAAACCTGAGATGGTATCGAGTGAACATCCATTAGCATCAATTAAAGGTGCTAAAAATGCTATTACCTATTCCACAGAGTTACTAGGTGATATTACATTAATTGGACCAGGTGCGGGACGCCTGGAAACAGGATACGCTGTTATTGAAGATATACTTTCAATACATAAAAAATCACAAATATGTCAATATGGCTACTAATTTTGAGTTAAATAGGGATATTCTGTAAGGCGAAATGTACACATGAGCGAGTTCAATGACGGTTTGAACTTAAGGGTTTAAACCAGTCCCACAAATAAGCAGTGAATTTTAATCAGAGTTGCCCTGTCAATGATTATAGCTTCACAAAATCTAACGTCTGCAATAGGCTCAAAGTTGCCATCCATAAATAGCAAAGGTCTGCTAATGGCACGAGGCAGAATATCTGCCTCGGTTCATTTAAACTTCAATAGACTCTGAAATTTACAAGGGATCATCAACTTCGATACCTAAATACCGAACTGTACTTTCTAATTTCTTATGTCCAAGAAGCAACTGAACTACTCTTAGGTTCTTAGTTTTTTGGTAAATTAAATAAGCTTTGATTCTTCTCATCGAATGGGTGCTGTAAAGCGTGTAATCAAGATCTAATTTTTCAATCCAGCGACGGAAAATACGATTATATTGTCCAGTGGTGATATGGTCTGATTTATGAATTCTAGACTAAAAAAGATAATCATTAGGCTTTAATTTTGCTCTGTTTATCCATAGCTGAATTGATTCTCTCGTCCCTTTAGTTATCTCAAACTGCACGGGTGTATTGGTCTTTTGTTGACCTATTATTTTGCCTTTGTTCCATGGTGGCTTATTTAACTTATTCATACTAAACTCCCTGGTTGTTAAGAGTTTTAAGTATGGCAATCAGTTAAGAGCCTGAAGCGGACTATAATCACGAATAATAATTATCTTAACTGCTGACAGTTAAGATACGATAGCGGACGTTAGCTTTGGCTTACCTAGTGACAAGCGCTCCGACAAAGCGATCCTAAATCTACTTACGCAGTATGCTTCCTCTTTATAGTAAAAGGAAAGAGGTAAATTAAAGCATACGATATGATAAATATAGGAGAGATACCCCTGAAGGGTGATCACTCCTTAATTGTTAATTATGTCTATTAACTTAAAGGCTATAGTTCATTTTCCCATATATAATAATTATCTTTATATTCACTAAAAACATCAAAATCTCCATCTCCATCTAAATCTTGTACTCTTATCCAAGGAAACCAATTATCAGTACCTGAAAATAAAGATATTTGCGTTGGGAAGCTGTTAGTACCATCATTTAATATAAGCTCAACTTCGTAGCCCACATAAAACCCAGCACCTGAGTCCCCATCTCCTGTACGGTTAACTATTATATCTATGTGGCCATCACCGTTAATATCCTCAGCATCAAAATCTAATACTATTCCGAATCCAGTTAACTTAGGTAAAGGGATAGAGCCTGCGGTAAAATCTCCTGCCCCATTACCGATTAAAACTGTTGAAATGGCACCTTCATTCTCATGTCCACCAGTTACAATATCAGGAATACTATCTCCATTTATATCAATTAACTCAAGCGTGTAGTAACCATGACTTGGCATAACGACTGATGATTTAGACTTGGTGAAGTTTCCTAAACCATCATTACGATAGAAAGTAAAATCATTACCACCTGTTACTAATACAATGTCTATATCTCCATCATTATCGATATCAGCGGCACTTCCACCATGCCAAAACCCGACGTCAGATAAGTTCCGTGCTTCGTAGCCATTAGTTGTTGAGAGCATATAGGTGAGCGTCTCACCTTCAAATGGTTCAGCATCATAACCATGGCCAATAAAAAACACATCTGCCTCACCATCACCGTTAAAGTCTGCTTTTAAAGCTTTTCTTGGATGAACTAGTAATGGCTTGTCCCCTTGCCAGAATGAATCATAAACATTAAATTTATTATTTCTTACCTTTGATTTAATATTTTTCGATATTGTAAAGTGAGTCGTGTTTGAATAAATTTCTATCTTACAAGATAGGCAACCTTAATCGAACTCACTAATAAACTTATGTAGACTCCCATTTGTAAATACTAATTTCATTTAAATATATGTAAATTTATGTACTTAAGTCAGTTGATGTATGCTGTACCGTAAAGTGCAAAATCAGGAGAAAGCTCTTTATGAATAAAATATCAAAGATTGCATTAGTCTTACTACTACTGGGTTTGATTGGATATTTAGTTACACCATCTGAACATTTATTTCAGGTTGGTGTATCAGCTGAACGAAAATTAGCTGGTCTAAGTACGAAATCAATCATGATTGATGAGGGAGAAATATCTTACATTGAAGGTGGTAAAGGTGAAGTAATACTTTTCCTTCATGGTTTTGGGGCAAATAAGGATAATTGGGTAAGATTAGCAAAGCATCTTACAAATGATTACTCTGTGATCGCCTTGGATTTACCCGGATTCGGTAACAGTTTTAAAGATATTAATTTGGATTATGATGTTGAATCTCAAGTTAGTAGGATTAATGAATTTATAAATCAATTAGGTATTACAAAATTTCACATTGCTGGAAATTCAATGGGCGGATATATAGCAGGAAATTATGCTGCAAAATATACTGAACAAATAATGAGCTTATGGTTATTGAATACGTTGGGTATTCAGTCCGCTGATGATAGCGAAATGTTCAAGGATATTTTTGAAAATAAAAGACCTATGGTTCTTGCGAAAAACAAAAGCGAGTTTGAACAATTAATTTCTTTCGTTTTCGAAAATCCACCTTTCATGCCTGAATTTGTAATCTCTGAACTTTCTAAAAATGCCATCAAAAACTACGTTCTTAACTATAAAATATTTCATGAAGTTCATAAATTAGATCAAAATAAGATAAGCTTTTCTTTGCCCTTGGATTATGAGTTGGCTAATTTTATCAAGCCTGTATTAATTACTTGGGGCAGGCAGGATCGAGTTCTACATCATTCAGGTGCGAAAGTGCTTTCAAAAATAGTACCTCAATCTGAAATTATCATCATGGATGATGTTGGGCATTTACCCATGATGGAGGCTCCAAAAGCTACTGCGAGTCAGTTTATTTCCTTTAATAATCGAGACTAAGATATAACAAAGTTTTCCCTTTCGTTCTGGAGATTCGCGGCTCTATCCGTCGTGCCTGACGGTGCTGAGTTGAAGTTGGCATTACACTGCTCAGTGATTAATTAAAGAGCACAACGGTCCCTCGCCAGTCATACTAAAAAGAGTAATTATTAATATTGAATTGAACTAATTTACGAGAGTTACGTATTGAGTGTTAATACATAAACCAAAAAGTAATAAATACTGCTTGATAACACAACGAGATAAATCTATGAAATTGCTCATTACATTACTCTTTCCACTCGTTTTAGCCGGTTGTTCGGTATTAGGAGAAAGCGGCGTTGAAGACGCGCCTTATACATTATTGAAATCTGATCAGGGACAAAAAATTGAAGTGCGTAACTATGAATCTATGGTACTAGTATCCTCAAGCATATCAGAAGACGGAATGAACAGTGCTTTCAGAAAACTGTTCAGATACATTACTGGTGAGAATGAAGGCTCCGCAGAAATCGCGATGACAGCACCTGTATTGATGGATGAGTCAAATACAGACTCCAAAGGGACTGAAATCGCGATGACTGCGCCGGTATTTATGAAAGAGCGTTCGGAACAACAAGTAATGTCATTTGTAATGCCAGACGACTTTACGTTACAAAGTACCCCTAAGCCAACCAATCCAGACGTTTGGATCACAGAAGTAAAGGATTACAAAGTTGTGGTAATAAAGTTCAGTGGGTTTCTCAGTGATAGCAACGTCGAGACACACACCAAAATCCTCAATAATTGGATGATGAAAAATGGCTACACACCTATTAGCGAGCCTATTAAAGCTGCATACAATGGTCCTTTCACTATCCCATGGTTTCGTCAAAATGAAGTGTTAATTGAAGTGATATAACCTGAAATTAAGCACTATTGGTTGGTATAAATACCAGTTAAGAGATTTGCTTTTCCTCTAGCTGGCTTACTTTTATACAAGATAAAACGTAGTCTGATTTTATACCAATAGCTTAGTCTAAAATATATTCATGAGGGTCCGCTTATGGCACTATGCGGTCATCGGCTACATGCCAATAAAACAGTAAAAACGATCAAATTTTATTGTCATTAAGGGGAATTATCAGTTACTCCAGCTCCTTAAATGATCAAACGTTATTGTCTGCTGACAAATAGTATTTGGCATATGAATCAGCAGACACAGGAGTTTTCAACTTTTACTTTGGATAAACAAGATACTACTGAGGCAACTCCGCTATCATAGTTTTTAATTAGCGAATGCAATTAATATTTAATATCTACAACAAATTTCGATAAGAATTAATGCTTTATTATTGATTTAAGGTTTGTTTAGCTTTCCCATTTTATGATAGTTGCCAGTGTATGACTTTCGCCCGGCGCAAGCTTTATAGTATCTTGTTTTACATTAGCTGCCTCTAAACATAACATTTTGTTGTATTCATCATCTTGGAAGTTAGTTAAACGTTGTGCTTTATCTACCCAGGGGTTCCACAATACACATGATGTTGAGTTTTCTCTTGCCACACTAATAGTGCCATCTAGCGTTTTAATTTTTTGAACTAGAGGCGCGTTGTTATAAACCATATCTGTTTCACGAGCAAAATTGACGATATCATTTTGATCAAATGGACCCTCACCAAATTCAATGTATTGTGAACCTTGTAAGCCATCAACTTGAGTTGTTTTAATATCAGGCGTTGGGAAATAGGTGTGCAATGCTTGGGTAAATGAAATTTCTTCTTTATCTAGGTTAGTATTTTTGAGACTGACACTTAAAGTTTTTGATAATTTAAAGATAACATTTAATCGAGTTTCATGTGGCCAGTACGCTTTATTAACTTGTAACATAGGCAATGAAAGGCTGACTTCTATGTAATCATCTTTTTCATTTACTTCTTCAGCGCGCCATACTTGGGTGCGTGCTACACCATGAATAGGCCAATCTTGATGTTCACTTACACCAAACCAAGGCCAGCATATAGGAATGCCGCCTCTTACACTTTTGCCTGCTATGTAGTCTTCATCTTCTGAAACCCAAATTAAAGGCTTTTGTTCTTTAGGAGTAAACTGAGTTAATTGAGCGCCTTGTAAAAATATTTTGGCATCACATAAAGGAGAGTCGACTTCGATATATTCTAGACCAGTTTGTGTTTGATTAATGCTAACAGAGGGAGATAGTTTCATAAGGCACCTTAAAGACGGTTATTAATAAATGCAGTGTAACCATACCTAAATAAGAGAGTAAGTAAATTTATTTATTTTCAAGTACAATCAATGTTTAACTATAAATATCGTCACTTAGTGACCCCTGTAGAATAGTAAGGCATTCTATGAAGGATAATAAATGTTAGATCTAAATACTTTATTTTATACCAGTATTAGCGTCACTGTTCTTATGAGTTTGCTTAATTTTGTCACTTGGAGAGCCAATAAAGTAGTTCCGGGTACTTTATTATATGTGTTTTATCCTGTGGTAATTTTAACGTCTTTATTATGTTTTACAGGACTCAATTTATTGCCTATCGGTCTTAATTTCAATCTAGGGCTAGGCAATACTTTATTATTTTTAGCTTCAATAATTCAAGCTTATGCATTATGTAAGTTTTTTGAATTTAAACATGCTTCCCTTAATGTATTTATAGCGGCTACTATTTGGTTAATCATTGCGTTTTGGTGGTTTTTGTATGGTGACTTAGATCGTCATAGTCGCATTTTAATAGTCGACATTCACCGTATTATAGAAGCGGTCTTTTTAAGCTATTTATTTTTTAATATTGGCTTAAAAAAATATCCTAATGGCAGCTATATTTATTTGTTTAATTTTAGCTTACTGTTAATTGTTTTTTCATTACGTGCTGTTTTATTACAAGACGTGAATAATGAAGACATAACGCAAAGTTTATATTTTAGCTTACCTATTTTTATGGCTGGTATTTTGTCTCCAATGTTAATTACCACAGGTATCGCTGTTTTGTGTAATGAAAGGCGGGCATTACATTTAAAAAACCTGACTGAAAAAGCACAAAAAGATGCCGAACTTCGAGGTTTATTTTTATCCACTATGAGCCATGAAATCAGAACACCATTAAATGGCATTTTGGGTAGCGCTCAGTTAGTAATGAATCAGTCTAATGACCCGAGAGATAAACCTTATTGTGAAGCGATTATTAACTCTGCAGAATCTTTAAACTTATTAATCGATAAAGTATTAGATTATGCCAGTTTAGATCAGAGTACTGGTGCGCTTTATGAAGAAGATATAGAACTCAAACCATGGCTTGAAAACTTATGTTTATTATTAAGCCCATTAGCAGGTCAAAAAAACCTTAACTTTGAATTGAATTTTAACCTAGCTGAACAGGCGTGTTATTACTGTGACCAGCAAAAGATTAGGCAGGTATTAATCAATTTAGTGGGTAACGCGATAAAGTTTACTGATAATGGCAGCATAAAAATACAAGTTGATTTAATACACTCAACTGCTTTAGAGCATAATTTGCGATTTGCAGTTGAAGATACAGGACCGGGTATTGAGAGTGATGAAATTGAATATTTAACAGAGCCTTATGTACAAAGTACTGCCGGTAAAGTTAAAGGAGGCACGGGTTTAGGTTTAGCGATTAGTAGCCGTATTTTATCTAAATTAAAAAGTAGGTTAGATATTAGTAGTGAGTTAGGTAAAGGCAGTATTTTTAGCTTTGATATTACTTTAGGTTTAGGCGAATTAAGCTTAGTAGAGCAGCGCCATCAGTCATCAGAATATCTAACTGGATTAGATATTCTATTGGTAGAGGATTTACCCTTAAATCAAAAAATAGCCTTGGAGTTTATGGCTATGGATGAGCATAAAGTCAAACTGGCAGACGATGGTGCGTCGGCGATTTTAATGATGCAGAAATATCGATTTGATCTGGTTTTACTTGACATGAATTTACCGGATTTTAATGGTCCCGAAGTACTAAAAAAACTAAAAAACTTAGATCATAAAAATCAACGTACTCCTATTTTAGCTTTTACAGCGAGTTTAAGCCCTGATGAAATTAAAGAGTATTTAGCATTAGGTATTAAAGATATTGTTGGCAAACCAATTAAATTAGAAAAGTTAAGGCAGGCTTTACTTAACTCTCAAAGTACTCAGGCTCCTTCATTGGTAACAGAGTTAAAACCTATTTTATATGATGATACAGCAACTAAAACCCTTGAAAGCTCTTTTACAGAAGAGGAGCTATCTTCTGTTTATAATGAGTTTGTATTGTCAGCGAGAAGCAAGTTTAATCATCTACAAGAGTTATTAAGTAGTGATACTGAACAGTGCATTAAGATATTGCACCGACAAGCAAGCACCGCATTGCAGCTAGGTTTTAATTTATATGGTATGGAATTAAAGAAATTAGAAAGAAAGTTACTTGATAAAAAGCCAATTGAAGCTGATATTGAAGACGTGACGGACTTATGGCAAAAAAGTTTGGCGGCTTATTTAGAAGATGTAAAACGTAAGCTTTAACTGTATCTTAGCTAATATTACTATTTTTGAAACTCGTATTATTTAAAAGGAAGTTAACAATGAAAAAACTCTTAGTTGCAGTGGCAGTATTGGCTGCTGTTGGTACCGTTTATTTGTATGATAAGCAAACTAATTCATCAGATAAATCGACTGAACAAGCATTAAAATTATCTGAACTTGCGTATATACCAGCAGATACTTTGATGTTTGCTGGCCAGTTAAAGCCTTTTCCAGTAAAAAACTATATTAAGCTATTATCACAAAACCAAGCTTCTTATGAGCAGTTTGGTTTTATGGCTGATGAATTGTCAAAGGGTGAGCATGCTGGGCAAAAATTCATTGCTAGTTTATTAAAAATATATAATCAAACTCTCATGTCTCCTGATTTGTTAATGCAGAACTATGGCGTAAACGATAGCTTTAAAAGCCTCTTTTATACAGTGGGGTTGCTACCTGTAATGCGTTATGAAATTGCTCAACCTGAAGCCTTATGGAATATGCTTGCTAAAGCTGAAAGTGAGTCAGGTATAGCGGCTCAAACTCAAACAATTTCAGGAGTTGAATATAAAAGTTATGCTTTTTATGAAGAAGATGGTCAAGTATTTGAGCTGATTGCATCTGTTAAAAACGGTTGGGCTACGCTTACTTTTAATACGCCTGTTAATGAACAAAGCGAGTTATCACTGGCGCTTACTATTAACAAGCCTGAAAAGTCACTTGCCAGCGAAGACACCTTAAAAAATATGATGGTTAAACATGGTTTTGATGCAACCTATGTGGGCTTTTTTAATCATGTCGCCCTCGTTAATGGTTTAACAAATAAAGATAATAATTACTTTAATAAAATGCTGAATAAAACTTTAGCTTTATCTGATACTGATTTGAAAGGAAAAGAGCTAACCGTTTTTCGAGAAAAAGCATGTCAGGATGATTTAGCACAATTGGTGAGTAACTGGCCCAGAACAGCCTTTGGCACCCAACACCTTGAAATAAAAGAGTCTTCTGTCAATATGAAAGCATCTATGGTGATAGAAGGTAATACAGATATGATGCGTGTTTTATCTGGATTAAGAGGCTTTATTCCTGAGCATTTACATTCTGCCGATAACAAAATAATGAGCTTAGGTTTGGGGTTAGATATTGGTAAAGTAACACCTGTACTTACCACGTTATGGAATGATTTTACGCAAACAAAATATCAATGTGCACCATTAGTTGAAATGCAAGCTGAGGTTGCAAAAAACAGCCCTATGATGACAGCTATGTTTACCGGTATGGCATCTGACGTAAAAGGTTTTAGCACAGCTTTATTTGATTTTGAGTTAAGTAACGAAAACGATCAACCCACATTAAAAGCATTAGATAGTTTAGTGACTTTATCGGTAAATAAGCCAATTTCATTTTTTAATAGCGTAAAAGCATTTTATCCACCGTTAGCTGATTTAAAATTACCAGAAGATGGCTCGCCTGTACGCTTAAATGAATTTGTGCCCATGTTAGATATGT
Organism: Pseudoalteromonas sp. '520P1 No. 423'; assembly: GCF_001269985.1. Lineage (NCBI taxonomy): Bacteria > Pseudomonadati > Pseudomonadota > Gammaproteobacteria > Alteromonadales > Pseudoalteromonadaceae > Pseudoalteromonas > Pseudoalteromonas sp. '520P1 No. 423'. Next base: position 693,549 of record NZ_BBZB01000001.1, read on the forward strand.
TTGGTGCTCAAGTAGATGTTGCTGTTAAAGGTGACAATATTGCTTTGTATAGCGGCACTATTGCATCACAAACTGCTGAGGCTTTATCTAAACAAGCACTGGTAAATAACGGTGTTAATAGCTTTAGTTTAGATTATAAAAAGTTTTTCACGCCTTTATTTGATGTTGCGGCCATTGCAAATCAAGAATTGCCAGAAGAACTAAATAGCCTTAAAGATACCGATATGCGTCTTCATTTTTTAATGGATTATACTGACAATGGTATTGAGTTTGTTAGTACCGTAGATAGTAAAGTTAATTAACGCATAGCAAGAACTGATATATAAAAGCCGGAACTAAAAGTTTCGGTTTTTTGTTTTTAAATGGGTGCGTTTATTGCATTGAATAAGCTACCTCACTTTTATGTCAAAATTTTATCATGTTAATAAATCCAAATAACAGCTATAACCAAACAAATGATATTGCCAATAATCAAGTTAAAGACCAGAGCGCCGTTCTGTCATCAAAAACAGCGGTTAATAAAATAGATAAAGAAGCTGCAACAGCCCATAGTTCTGCTGATGTGGCATTATCATCAAGATCACAAAAATTAGCAGCTATTACAAGTGAGTTTTTTTCTGGCAAAGATTTAACCCAGTTAGATATTGGTCAATTGTCTCAAAGATTAGGTGAATACGGTTTAATCTCGCCAGAGCAACATGCAAAACTTAATGGTAATTTGAAAGGTAATAATGAAAATGCGCATCAACCGAGTCAAAAACTGTCTTCATTCTTAAATAATTTCTCAAATTCTGCTCAAGGTAAAGGTTTAAGTGAAAACTTAAATGCTAGTTTAGATAATGCTGAACATATATTAGGTAATGTAAATAAAGCAAAAGAAGACGTGGGTTTTAGTCGCATTTTAGATCAAACAATTTCAGAGTTTGATAAATTTTTGTCTTCAGAAGAGTTTAAAGAATTAACATCTGCAGATCAGCAAAGCTTTAAAACAGTAACGAGTGCGTTAAATATCATAGATCAAATTACGCCTAAAAATTTAGATAACAAACAATTAAATAGCTATTTATCGATAGCAAAAATGTAATTTCATGCGTAAATATTCACTAAATTTTGGTCTATATTACCAGTTATAAAATTATGAAAATTAAAAGTTCAATAATTACAACAAGATGTGATTTGGCTTGATGTTTGCAATAATTCCTTGAAAATATAACTTATATAACAACTAAACTATCAAGGAATTTAGATGCTTAAATTACTCACTCCAATATGTACCGCTTTATGGTTATCAGGTTGTGTTATTCATATATCTCCAGACTCAGCAAATATTCAAGAACACAAAGCGCTAGCAATGAGTACGCAGGGTGTAAGCAAATTTGTATCCGAAACATCTTCAGGTAATGTAAAAATTATAGGTGTGGAAGGCTTAAAAGAGATCACAGTGAAAGCTGACATTAGAACTTATAATCATGATAAACCTTATACCCTAACCTTAGAAAAACAAGGTGTTCATGCAAAGCTCATTGCCAAGCATAATGCAAAAATGGGTTTTTATTCTGGTAATTCTCCACGCATAAATTTAACCATTCAAGTACCAGCTAATTTAGCCCTCGATTTAGAGGATGGTTCAGGTGATATTGAAATAAAAGGGAGTAAAGCTGATATTAAAGTTGATGATAATTCTGGCAACATCATTATTACTGGTGGTAATAATCTAGTGATAGATGATGGCTCCGGTAATATTGAAATAACACAAGTCACGGGTGATATGGTGATTGAAGATGATTCTGGTAATCTTTCAATTGATGGTGGAAATAAGCTTGTTGTAGAAGATGGTTCTGGAAATTTAAGCATCGCTAATTTATCAGGGTCTCTAAAAGTGAAAGATGATTCCGGAAACTTAGATATTACAGAAATTAAAGGTCATGTTGATGTTGAAGATGGGTCTGGCAATTTAACTATCACTAACTTATCTAGCTCGCTCGAAGTAAAAGATGATTCCGGTAATTTAACGATTCAATCTATTAAGGGTGATGTAACAGTTGATGATGGCTCTGGAGATTTAAATATTTCTCATTTAGCGCGTTCTTTGATTGTCACAGATGACTCTGGTGAATTATCAGTTAAAGATATTCAAGGTGATGTAAACATTAATGATGGTTCAGGTAATTTAAGCGTAACTCAAGTTGTTGGTGTGGTAACGATTGAAGATGCTTCAGGAAATATAGATGTGAATAATACTGGTGGCCTTGTGATTTCAGAATCAGGTTCTGGTAGCTTAAAAATGCATGATATTAATGGAAAGGTTGATGTGAAAAATTAACTGAGTGTAGATCAATAAATAGAATTTATAAGCGCTTAAAAGCGCTTTTTTTTGCCTGAAAATTAATAATTGAATCAAGCCATGACACAAATCAATAATTACAATATAAAGATGATTTAACTTAAGTTTATAAGTTTAGATTAGAGTCGCTTATGAATGTAAAAAATAAACATAGATTACTAAAAGTGATAATGTTGATAGGAATTAGTCTAATTTTACTTGGGCATTATTTGATTTCTTATCTTAATTTTGATGAAAGCCATGGTGTAACAGGTATCGTAATCAGTGCAGGCTGTATTGCTTTAGGTTTGATTTTATCTTTACCTAGTAAGATTTATTTAACCCTAATATTTATGAAAAATGAAAGCGAAAAAGATAAAACTTAAGTGTTTTATCTTTATCTATTTGAACGGTTTTAATTTTCTTCAGTTTTCATAACCGCTTCTGTTGGTTTTTCAACTGGCTCTTCAACAAGCTTTTCTGGGTGCCATGCATTTATTTTCATTATGGTACAACTGGCATTTTGGCTCATATTATTATCAGTAATAATTTTGTCACCACGAGATAAGCAACTAGAGTTACCTCTAGAAACAGTGCCTATTCTACTCATCGCCCATTGTGGATCACAAATTCCAGCTAGGCTTAAAATATATTTATCTTTTACATTTTTGTTTAATATAATGGCATCATTTCGTTTATCTACCGTTTCCCAGCCATTAATTGAGCGAGCAAAGCAGATTTGATTCACTTCTTCACCGATTCTAAGGTCTGGTTTAGTCTCTTTTTTCTCAGTATCTGGGCTAGTTTGGCAGCCCATTAATAAAACAGCACTTACTAATGTTACAGATAAAATTGCTTTCATTTTTCGGCCCTAAATAGTTAACGCATTGAATGCATTGATAGTAATCACTTTAAGCTGAACTCAAACTGAATTTGTATGAATTTCCATCTATAAGCTAACATATTTCAAGTACCTAAAGTAGAGTTTTGTTTGTAGGTTATTAATTTAAATGCATAAAATAAAAAACGCAGCCGAAGCTGCGTTTGAATCATGAAACAATGAATTTTTAAATCTAGATTCCATCACCATCTGTATGAAGACCACATTCACGGTTTAAACCAAAAAACCTTGTCTCTTCTTCAGTCATACCTGGTTCTAGTTTACGTGTTGTATGTACATCACCCATAGAAACATAACCTTGCTCCCATAAAGGGTGATATGGTAAATCATGTTTTGTTAAATACTGATAAACATCACGATTATTCCAGTCTATGATAGGGTGAAATTTCACGGTGTCACGGCTAATTTCAACAATATTTTTATTGGCACGTGTTGAAGACTGATCGCGTCTTAGACCACTAAACCAAGTACTAGCCTGTAAATCTTCTAAAGCACGATTCATAGGCTCAACTTTGTTCATATGGTTATATTGTTTAATACCTGCGACATCTTGCTCCCACAGTTTGCCATATTTAGCTTCTTGCCATGCAGGGCTGTGCTCAGAGCGATATACTTTTAAGTTTAAGTCTAAACGTTCAGTTAAATGATCAATAAACTGATAGGTTTCAGGAAATAAATAACCAGTATCCGTTAAAACCACAGGAATATCTGTTTTGTGTGATGTCATTAAGTGCAACATTACAGCCGCTTGAATGCCAAAGCTTGATGACAAAAACTGCGTATTTGGTAAGTTTTTAATTGCCCAAGCAACACGCTGCTCGGCAGATAGTTCAGCAAGTTGATTATTAGCTTGTGCTAATAATTGTGCTTGCTGGTCTTTATCCATAGCTAAAATGTTTTTAAATTCGCTCATAATTCCACCTGATATTTTAAGCTGGTTGCCCAGCTTAATATCATTTTAATCTTGATTTTTAACTGTGAAAGTCTGTTTTACTGACTTTAACTTCTTGCACTATGCCGACACGGATCACAAAGTCACCAAAACACTCATCTTCATTGCGCTCTGTCGCCCAGCGACCAATTAATGTGTCTAGCTCAGGTAAGAAAACATCTTCACTGACATTCTCTTTGTAAAGCTTAGGTACGCGAGTACCGATGCGATTACCACCTAAATGCATGTTATATTTGCCTGGTCCTTTACCAACTAAACCAACTTCAGCCAACATTGCGCGACCACAACCATTTGGACAGCCAATAACACGTAAAATGATGTTGTCATCAGCAATGCCATGCTTAGTAAGTAAACCTTCAACTTTTTCAACTAAGCTAGGTAAGTAACGCTCAGATTCAGCCATCGCTAATGGACATGTTGGTAGTGCAACACATGCCATTGAGTTTTTCTGCTGATTTGAATGGCTATCGTCAATTAAGCCATGTTTACGTGCTAGCTTTTCAATTGCTTCTTTTTGCTCTGTTGGTACACCAGCAATAATTAAGTTTTGGTTTGCTGTCATGCGGAAATCACCTTGGTGAATTTTCGCAATTTCACGACAACCTGTTTTTAATGTTTTACCTGGGTAATCTAAAATACGACCACTTTGAATAAATAGCGCTAAATGGTGTTTACCATCTATACCTTCAACCCAACCGATGTTGTCACCACGAGTTGTAAATTCGTATGGACGGCTTGCTTCAAATTTAACGCCTGCACGTTTTTCAACTTCTTCTCTAAAAGCATTTACGCCAACGCGGTCTAAAGTGTATTTAGTTTTTGCATTTTTACGATTTGAGCGGTTACCCCAATCACGTTGAACTGTTACAACATGTTCAGCAATCGCAAGTGTATGTTCTACAGGAATAAAACCAAAGTCGTCTGCTTTACGAGGGTAAGTTGCAGTATCACCATGAGTCATAGCTAAACCACCACCCACTAATACATTAAAACCAACTAATTTACCGTTTTCGCTAATAGCTACAAAGTTTAAATCGTTTGCATGTAAATCCACGTCATTATTCGGTGGGATCACAACCGTTGTTTTGAACTTACGAGGTAAATAGTTAGAGCCTAAAATTGGCTCTTCAGTTGTTTCTGACTTTTCACCATCTAACCAGATTTCAGCATAGGCACGAGTGCGTGGTAATAAATGCTCTGAGATTTTTGTTGCCCATTCATAAGCTTCTTGGTGTAACTCTGATTCAACTGGGTTAGTAGTACATAAGACGTTACGGTTAACATCGCCAGCAGTTGCAATAGAGTCTATACCAACACTATCTAACATTTGGTGCATGCCTTTAATGTTTGGCTTTAAAACACCGTGAAACTGAAAAGTTTGACGTGTTGTTAAACGAATGCTGCCATAACTTGTTTTATCATCGGCAAATTTATCAATTGCTAACCATTGATCTGGTGTAATGATGCCGCCAGGCATACGAGCACGTAACATAACGTTATGTAGCGGCTCTAGTTTTTGTTTTGCACGTTCACCACGGATATCACGGTCATCTTGCTGATACATGCCATGGAAACGGATTAATTGGAAATTATCAGCTGTAAAGCCACCTGTGATTTCGTCTTGTAAATCAGCTTCTATTGTTCCACGTAAAAAATTACTTTCTCTTTTAAGGCGTTCGTTATCAGAAAGCTTTACGGTTTTATCTTGCTCGCTCATTTTGCTTTTTCCTAAATTCTTTTTAACTTCTTATAAAGTGACGGTTTATAAGCTCACGTGTTGTTAATACTTTTGTATTTAGTACACGTCTTTCTGATATCTATTTTGATTACGTAATTCTTTTAAGTATGCTTGTGCATCTTCTTCAGATTTACCACCAAACTCCTGAACTATGTCTAATAGCGCTTGATGAACATCTTTTGCCATGCGATTAGCATCGCCACATACATAAAAATGTGCGCCTTTTTCTAACCAGGCATAAACTTCTGCGCCACTTTTACGTAGTTTATCTTGTACATATACTTTTTCAGCTTGGTCACGGCTAAAGGCAACGTCTAACTTAGATAACACGCCAGACTTTAAGTAACCTTGAAGCTCTACTTGGTATAAAAAGTCTTGTGTAAAATGCGGATTACCAAAGAATAACCAGTTATCACCTTGTGATTCGCTTGCTTCACGTTCTTGTAAAAACGCTCTAAAAGGTGCAATACCAGTACCTGGACCTACCATTAATACTGGTGTATTTGTATCTGCAGGTAAGCGGAAGTTATCGTTATGCTCTACAAATACTTTAACTGATGCGCCTTCTTCAGCACGTTTAGCCAAGTAACCAGAACAACCACCTAAATGCTCGCTACCAAAAGCTTCAAATTCTACTAAGCCAATTGTTAAATGTACTTCTTCTTCCACTTCAGATTGTGAAGAGGCAATTGAATAAAGGCGCGCTTGTAATTTACGCAAACAATCAACTAATGCTTGTGCATCAAGTTTTGCAGGGTATTGACGAATAATGTCGAAGATTTGGCGAGGTTCAATAAATTCACGTAAAGTCGCTTTATCTTCTGTAATTTTAGCTAACTCAGCATTATTAGTTGCAGCAGCAAATTTTTCGACAAATGCAGGGTAAGATTGTGTTAATTCAAGGTTTTCGATTAATGCTTGGCGAACACTTATTGTTTTATCGCCTAAAGTAATTTCAGTCGAAGCATCGATAGTTAATAAAGAAAGCGCTTCGTCTACTAAAGCTTCATCATTTAAGAAATAAACACCTAATGAATCACCCGCAGTATAAGTAAGGTCTGAACCTTCTAGCGAAATTTCAATATGGCGTACATCTTTTGTTGAATCACGACCTGTGATTTTTTGCACTACTGATAACTCAGCTGCAAATGGATTTTGCTTGTTATATTGACTTGTTACTGTAGCGGCACCAGGCATAGGAATAACTTGCGCAGAACCAGCTGATTGTGCTTTTAAATCAGGTTCAAAGGCATCTAATGCACCTGTTAACCATATATTTGCTTCATCTTCGTAATCAACATCTAAATCGGCACGAGCAAAAACAGTCTCAGCGCCTAAATCAGTAAAGCGTTGATCGAAATCTTGCGCTGTTTTACAGAAAAATTCATAGCTAGAGTCACCTAGGCCTAATACTGCAACTTTAACACCCTCTAATTTAGGTGCTTTTTTAGAGTATAAAAACTCATGTAAGTTTTCAGCATCTTCAGGTGGTTCGCCTTCTCCGTATGTTGATACAACAACAGAGATAAACTTTTCTTTTTTCAAATTGTTAGGTTTGTAATCAGCCATATTAACTAACTTAACAGTTAAACCACGAGATTCTGCTTGTGTTTTAAGTTGGCCAGCAACATTTTTCGCGTTACCTGTTTGTGAGCCATATAAAATAGTTAAACTTGCAGCTTCGCCTGCTTGGGCTGCTGGAGCAACATCACCTAAAACGGCTGTATTGGCATTAGCAGCTAAATAACCACTTACCCAAGCTTGTTGAATTGGGTTTAGCTCTGCCACTAGGCCTTGTAATTTTTGCACTTGCTCTGCTGAGAGCGGGCTAGCTGCGCTAGATAATTGACCTAACAACATGAGTATTCCTCAATATTTTAAAAATGCTGTAAAAAGTTGCCATATACTTTTAATTGTATAACTGAGTTGTCAGTTTTCATCAAAGTTATATTTTTTGCCCCTGTTGATATTTTTTATCTACAAAAAGGGCTAATCTGAGAGTGAAGCATAACGATCAATCAACAGAACAAAAAAGAATAGAAAATACTTTGTTATTCTTTTTTGGAATTAAAAACGCATTTATTTAGAAAATAGATTGAAAATACCCTTATTATTTTTGATCTTCTCAGACTGCCAAAAATAAGATTTCTTCTATACTTAAATGTACTTTTTTACAAAATTGGCTTTTCGATGAATAAATACATGATGTTAATCATATTTTATTGCCTGACTGCATGGCGCAAAATAATCCAATTAATGAAGCTGCAATTGAACGCTGGGCCATATTTTTTAGCCCCTCAGCGATAGATAAAAAGCAGAAAATAAAAGAGTTAAGGTGGTTTGCCCAAACAGCGAAGCAATACCAAGGGTTGCACATTAGGAGTGTAGCCAAAGAGATAAAAACACATCATTGGGAAAATGAGGTATTAAGCCGTGCCTTTGAAGAAATCACCGGTATTAAAGTTGAGCATAAAATTATAGGCGAAGGTCAAATCGTAAGAAAAATGATGGTGATAAATATACGAATCCTGATTTAGATTTAGCCGATTTTGTAAATTTAGAGTTTGGTCAAGATTATGATGGCAACCAATTACAATTGCCTGATCAACAATTTGCTAATTTATATTGGTTTCGATATGACTGATTTTCCCGTAAAGACATTAAAGCAAAATTTAAAAAGCAGTTTGGTTATGACTTAGGCGTACCTCTTAATTGGGCTGCTTATGAGGATATCGCTCAGTTTTTTACTGGGATGACAATTGATGGTGTCAAAGTATATGGGCATTTAGATTATGGTAAAAAATACCCCTCTTTAGGTTGACGCTTTACCGATGCCTGGCTTTCTATTGCGGGAGTTGGTGATGTCTTTCTACCAAATGGTTCCCCTGTGGATGAATGGGGATCAGAGTTGAAAATCGTATTCCGGTAGGATCAACAGTTTCTCGAGGTGGCGCATTAAATAGTCCTGCGGCGGTATATGCACTTCCTAAGTATATTGATTGGTTAAAAAAGTACGCACCACCAGAGGCGTTAAATTAGCGCTGGGTTGATGCTGAACCCAAAGCTGCTCAGGGCAATATTGCACAGCGTATTTTTCAATATGTTACTTGGTTATCACAGCCAGGCTCTCCTAAGCCTCACAGAGTAAGACCTGAGCCAAAGACGATTGATTATGAAACCTTATTAAAACAATGGCGTAATGAATGATGATTAAGATTAAATTTTTACTCTGTTTATTAATTACATTACCCTGAAGTTGCAATACAGGAAACATCTCGTTGGCGTTTAATGCAGGTTGATTTAAACCTAGTGACACCCAAAAATAGCCTTTATGATTTTTCAGGAAAATTAAACACCATTGCTCAACCTATACGTATTCCTAAAGCATATCTTAATATTATCAAAAAAATTCAAACGGCTAATATTCCGGTAGAAATATCACAACAAGATGAAAGCTCTTTTTATAAATTAATTCGTGATAATACAGAAAGTTTAATTACCTTTTTTATTATGGCTGTACGCCAAGATGAAAATGAAAAGTTCAAAGATAAGTTTATAGTACATCCTCACCCCATTGCGTCACTCTCATTCTTTTTAGCATTTTTTGAAACTCCTGCGACAAACTCTGAGATTCATAAAAAAGTGTGGATGAATATTGAGTATTTGAGAAACGATTATGTTTTTATTCTGCATTACTCTCTGAGTATTGATGCATGTCGTTGAAAAAAGTTGGTGTTACCTTAAGAAACTTTATTTCATTTACTTTAGCTAAAGTGGGGGTGTTGATAGCCTTTGTATTCGGCATAGTGATAAGTAGTTTTCAAATCTATTCTGACTATATAAAGCAAGGTGATTTACTTGCACAAACAGTTGAGCAAATTTTGCAGGTTACAGAATCATCGGCAACCCAAGCCGTGTATGAATATGACGAAGCGCTAGCAAATAGGGTGATTAATGGCTTATTTGCTTATAAACCGATAATAGAAGTGATTATTACAGATGATTTTGGTGAAGTATTAGCGCAAAACTCAAGGAAAACTGAAATTGAAAACCCTTGGTGTGTAGCCGAAGAATTGTTTGATGATAATCAAAAATTCAGTATTAATTTAAATACGCAAAATAGTATAGATAATAATGCACACCTCATAGTGGTTGTTGATGACTATTATGGCGCTCTGGCTTTTACATCGCGGTCTATGGTGATATTACTTTCAGGTATTGTGCGTAATATTTTGTTAGCTATCGCATTACTATTTGTGTTTTATTACATGCCTATAAAGATAAAATGAAGGTTGCATTTTAATCTATTTTTCAAAGATGCATGAGCGGATAGAGCTCAATTTTTCTGATGATGCAAGGTGATTTCGCCGGATCATATTAGTAAAATATTTAATCCTTTTTATACCACAAACCGAAATGCAGGTGGCAGCGGTTTAGGTTTGCATATTATCAGTAATATAGCTACTAACTCACTTCAGGGGAGGATCACATGCCAAAGTGAGCCTTTATGGCTTCCCCAAAAATACAAGAGGAAGTTTCATAGTTACAATCAACTTATTACTTGTTTAACTGCTTTGTTCCAACCTTCAATTAATGCATCTCTATGGTCTTTTTCTATTTTAGGTGAAAATGCTTTATCAATTTTACAAATGTTATTTGGCAATGTATCTATTTGCCAGATATTAGCACCTAACCCTGCAAGTAAAATCGCACCTAATGCCGTTGATTCAATATTCACAGGACGAACAAGTTCGATATCTAATAAATCTGCTTGAAACTGCATTAAAAAATTATTTTCACAGGCGCCACCATCAACGTGCATAGATGTAATTTTTGTATTAGATTCGGACTGCATTAGTTTTAATACATCAACAGTTTGGTATGCGATAGATTCTAAGGTTGCTCTAATAATTTCACTTTTACCCGCGCCCCTTGTTAGACCAACTATTGCACCTTTGGCTGCCATATCCCAGTGTGGCGCGCCTAATCCTGTTAATGCAGGCACAAAATATACGCCTTGTGTATCTTTAATACTTTGTGCAATTGTTTCTGTCTCAGAGGCTTTGGTGATCAATTGAAGTTGATCTCTAAGCCATTGCACAGCAGCACCTGCGATAAATACTGAGCCTTCAAGCGCATAAGAAGGCCGCCCCTTTTCATCACAAGCAATTGTTGTTAATAATCCATTTTTACTTAAATTCTTAATGTTGCCAGTATGCATTAACATGAAGCAACCAGTACCGTAAGTATTTTTAACTTGACCAGACTTGATACAACCTTGACCAAATAGTGCAGCTTGTTGATCGCCTGCAACACCAGTAATAGGAATTTCGTTACCATTAAACAGTTGTTGGTCGGTTTTGCCAAAATAACTCGCTGAGTTTTGAATGTTAGGCAGGATAGATTTTGGTAAATCAAAATAGCTTAATAGTTCATGATCCCACTCTTTTGAATTGATGTTATATAACATAGTGCGGGAAGCATTTGTATGATCGGTGACGTGGTTTTCACCGCCTGTGAGTTGCCATATTAACCATGAATCTATGGTACCAAAAGCTAAGTTACCTTGCTCTGCTAGGGCTTTTATTTCGGGGTGCTGATTGAATATCCATTTTATTTTGGTTGCGGAAAAATAAGCATCAATTACTAATCCTGTTTTTTCTTGGATCCAGACTGACTTACCATCCTGTTTTATTTTTTCACAGATATCAGCAGAGCGTCTGCACTGCCATACAATGGCGTTGTGTACAGGCTTGCCTGTTATTTTATCCCACAAAACACTAGTTTCTCTTTGATTGGTTATGCCAATTGATTTGATATCTTGATGGGTTAAGTTGGCACTTTCTAAGGCTTGTTTGATACCTAATAAGGTAGATAGCCAAATTTCATAAGCATCGTGTTCGACCCAAGATGCTTTGGGATAAATTTGAGTAAACTCGTTATAGGCTTTGCCTTTTAACTCTCCACTTTGATCATAAATAACTATGGTGGTGCCAGTAGTGCCCTGATCGATTGCAAGTATCATGATAAAAATTAATTGTTTGGTTATTTATTTTATATAGATTAGTCGTCTTTGCCTTTATTGTCGTGAAAAAACATATAAATCAGATGGTTAATTTATTCGTATATTTTTTCTTTGGTTACAATGTTATTTTTTGTACCTGAATCTTTACAAAATACCATGAGTAATAACTCTAATTTTTGCTGTTATCGTTTTTGTAATATAAAATTAACATTTGGGTCTAATAATAGTCCGATAAATAGCTAATTGCGTATTATCAAATAATTGGAGTTGTAGTGAAATATAAAAATAAATTAATGCTAAGCCTACTTTTAGTAGCTAATACTGGTGCTTATGCCGAAGTGGAAAACGGTGGTTTTGAAACTTGGTCAAATAGCGCTCCATCAGGATGGACTACGATAGATACAGGCATAGCTGTAAATGAAAATAAAGATATCGTTAAGCTAGGTGAGAGCTCTGCAGCTATTACTGTAAATACTAACTCGCAAAGCTCAACCGATTTACAGCAATTGGTTGCTGTTATATCGGGGCAAACTTATGCGTTTTCAACTTGGGTTTATCATACTGAAGGTAACGTAAAAGCGAGACTTTATGTTGATGGTTATCAAGGGTATTCGAATGAGAATTTAATCAATCAATGGCAGAAGATTGATTTTAATTATACGGCTAGTACAAGTAAAAATATTGCTGTAGGTCTACGTTTTTATGATACTGCTGGTTTTGATGGTTCAGAGATAGTGTATATTGATGACTTTCAACCTTCAGTTAATGAAACACCAGATCCAAATGCATGTGCGAGTACTGAAGTTCAGTTTAGCTTAACAACTGACAACTATGGTTATGAAACAAACTGGAGCATCAAAGATAGTAATTCAGTTGAAATTGTCCATGGCAGTAACTTATCAAATAATACGAGTTATAAAGAAAACTTATGCTTAGTTGATGGAGAATATAGTTTTACCATTAATGATACATATGGCGACGGTATTTGTTGTACATATGGTAATGGTTCATATGATATATCAATCTCAGGTAAGTCGCTTATTTCAGGTGGCACTTTTACCAATAGTGAAACTAAAACTTTTGTTATAGGAAATGATAGTGGAGGTGGTTCAGGTGGTGAGCCTAGTGCTTACTATGAATCCGCGATAGGTAAATCAGGTTATGTTTTGAAGGCAGCCTTACATAATATAATTAAAGCACATACTGTGAAAGGTTACTCTGCTTTATGGACGTTTTATGAATCACATTCATTAGATAATTATTATGAAAAAGATGGCTTTATATTAGATATATACTCTGAGAATCCATCAGGCTCTGAGAGTTATGTTTATACAAAAGTAACAAATCAATGTGGAAACTATTCAGCTGAAGGTGGCTGTTATAACCGAGAACATTCGTTTCCTAAGAGTTGGTTTGGTGGAAAAATAGAACCTATGAATTCTGATGTGCATCATATTTTTGCAACCGATGGTTTTGTGAATTCAAAAAGAAGTGGTTATCCATATGGTGAAGTAGCGACTGCTAGTTTTACTTCAACAAACAATAGTAAATTAGGCATAGCAACCACGACACTAGGATATTCAGGCACTGTATTTGAACCTATTGATGAATTTAAAGGGGATTTAGCAAGAGCACATTTATATATGGCTGTTAGGTATGAAGATGTGATTTCTACTTGGACTAATAATAGTGTTTATGGTGCAGCTATATTAGATGGCTCAAGTGATCAGGTATTTAAGCCGTGGGTGATTACTATGTTACTTCGATGGCACAAAAATGATCCTGTAAGCCAAAAAGAAATAGATAGAAATGAAGCCGGATTTACCCACCAAGGAAACAGAAATCCATTCATAGATCACCCTGAATATGTAGATCAAATTTGGAGCAATTAACCCTATTAACAAAAGCCTCTGCCTAGCAGAGGTTTACTCTACAGGGTAAATCGTAATTTCCAAACCTGCATCAATTGCTGAGATTCTTAACAAAGTATCCGATTTGATTGCTTGGTTAAAACACTTTGGTTTTGTACCAGAGTTAAATCCAATATCAAAAGTACGTTTTGAACATGTTAACCATTGTTTAAGTGCGTTTCTTGAGCATGACTCTAGTTGCTCACATAAGTGGTTGATAGCTTGATCTGGTGTTTTAATGTCAGTATCAGCTTCTATACGTGCAGACTGTCGGTAATCATCTTTATCATAATTTAATACAATTGCTTTTTTAGCTAATTCGCCAACTAATACGCTGATATCATTTTTTGATTCGAGTTCTAAATCAACGTTTAAGAATTGAATTTCAGACATTTTTCTTTTTCCTGTGCTTTAGCGATTTACAGAGGTGGTTATACCAAGGGGCTTAGGTATTTAAAGCCTTACTTTACCTTAGTTATCGTTATGGCTCTAGTTAATCTCTTATTTTTAGTTATGTTTTAAAGATGATATTATTGGTTTGTTGTAATTATATAATTTTGATTAAGTTAATATTTTGATAAAACCCTTTTTGTTATTACTTTTACTCTGTGTCTTTATTGCTCCATTTAGTACTTCCTCAAAAGAATTCACCAAAAAAGGCAAAGTTAACCAAAGAGCAACAAGACATGGTGCTTGTGATGTTAAAATTGACTTTAAACAAAGAGTCATTCAACCACCAAAAAGTGCAAAAAAACACATTGCTGATACTTATTTTTATATGCAGAAGACTTATGGGCTAAAAATATCAAGTAAACAACAAAAGCTATTTAATGTTTGGGCTGGTCAAGCAAAACCAAAAAACTTTTTATAGTGATGTAGTATATTGACTAAACTGTGATTGATGTTTCTTTGAATCATACATGGCTTTATCGGCCATATTAATGAGCTTAGATAGCGTGAATTGATAGTTTTCAGCGTTGGACGCAATGCCTATACTGACGCCAAAACCTAGCTCTAAAATTGCTTTATTTATTTTATTTTTCATTGTTTTTTGAATGCGCTTTGCAATAAGTTCTGATTCTTCTAAATTTTCTATCAATATCAAAATAATGAATTCATCACCACCAAATCGTACTGCAATATCTGAAGGTCGAATTGAACTTTGAATTTCCTCTGCCACTTGCTTCAATAAAATATCACCTTGTTTATGGCCTAAGTTATCATTTACACGTTTAAATTTATTTAAGTCTAAAAATAATAGAGCGAGCGGTTGTTGCTTTCTTTTGCTAATGGAAAGCAGTGCTTCCCCTGCATGATTTAGGTAGTTTCTATTATATAAACCTGTTAACTCATCATGGGTTGCAGCATAAGTGACCTTAGCCTCTAATTCTTGCTTTTCAATGGCAACAGAAACCACTAAAGCAGCAATATCTAAAATTTCACGTTCTTCGGGTAATGGGGTAGTAGGCGTTTGATGATAGATAGCAAATGTGCCTAAGACTTTCTTTTTGGAGCATAAAATAGGAATGGACCAACAAGCATGTAAATTTGCTTTTTGTGTGAGCGCTAAATAGTTTTGCCAGTTAGGGTGTGTATTTATATTCGAGGCTATGACAGGTTCTTTTAAAAAAGCAGCGGCACCACAACTGCCAATGTTAGGTCCTATTTCAATCCCATTTATTGCTTGATTATAAAAATCGGGCAAATTGTTTTTAGCAGCGCTGTGTAGTGTATTTGTTTTAGGATCTAAATGTAAGATGGAAGAAAATGAGTTTGGGATGCACTCTTCAACTGTTTCAACAACTTGAAGCATAAAAGTATCAATTTCAATTCCCAGAGCTAAATCTCGCAATAGCGTATTAAATTTTCTGTGGGCTTCGAGTAAATGCTGAAAATCTATCATATGAACCTTAGTGTTAACCTACAATTAAATAGTATACTTTTAAACCGAAAAAATATAGTTAAAGGTGAGTTTTGAGTACGCAATATCCATCAATCTAAAAAATATTTAAAAAATTTCGGCAAAATCTTAAATTGTTTCTATGCTTTAGCTATATTCTAAATAAAAAGCTAAATATGACTGTGCATGTTGAAAACAATCAAGAAATAGGATGTTTCATTATTGTGGCAACCGTGGTTTCGCAGTTAGATATCATTCTTGTCGAAGCCAAAAATTTATCTTTAGCTGCAAAAAATGCACGTGTAGTTGCCATTCGAGCGGGAGAGGCGGCTTTAGGTTTTAAATCCATCACAAATTTTATTGATGAGTTTTCGACTAAAACCATACAAACAACCCAAGAAATCAATCAGCATTCAAACTTGTTATTTAAACTTGCTTTAGAGCAATTAAGAGCTTCTCAATTTGAGCACCATATTAATCGTGCTTACTCATTAAATGATAAAAACCATGTTGAAATTAAAAGAATTAAAAATGAATCAACGCAAATTTTTAGGGAGAGTTTAACGCGCTTTAATAGTGAAATGCAGGCGCTAACGTTGCAGTTTGAAGAAATAAGACAGCAAATGCGGGCCGCTGAGTATATCGCGGTTACCTCTAGGGTGGAGGCTTCTCAAGCAGGTGAATATTGCGATAGCTTAGAGTCAGTATCTGATTATATCGCTTCGGCTGCACTAAGAATAAAATCAGCCATTTCGATTAATTTGAGCACCTTATCTCAATTAAAACGTATAAAAGTGAGGGGATAACGAACATTAACTTAGATTAATAATGGAATAAAAAATGAAATCAAGTGTAATTTATGAAGGAAAGCATCATAAGTGGGTTGTGTTTGGTAGAGATGAATCAAAGCCAGAAAAAATAATAGATACCAATCAATATTTAATTTGTACAGATACTGAGTCTATGTTGCTGGATCCTGGCGGTATAGAGCTTTTTTCTTCTATGTTGACCGGGATATTAGGTTATACAGAGCTAAGTAAACTAACAACTTTATTTGCCTCGCATCAAGACCCCGACATTATTTCCTCTTTAGGTTTATGGGATAAAACAATTCCTAAAGCCAAGCTATATGCTCCTGGGTTATGGGAAGGGTTTATTCGTCATTTTGGCATGGAAAATATTGAATTTATGGCGGTGAAAGATGAGGGGGGAGAAATAAAATTAGGCAGTAATAACTTTAGATTGATCCCCGCGCATTATTTGCATTCATCGGGTAATTTTAATGTTTATGACCCTGAGGCTAAAATATTGATGAGTGGTGACTTAGGCGCTTCGCTTGAAAAAGGTGATGTGCCCATGTTTGTTGACGATTTTGGCGATCATGTTGCGCATATAGAATACTTTCACCGCCGTTGGATGCCTTCAAATCGGGCTAAAATGAATTGGATAGCAAGGGTTAAAGAGCTCGATATAAAAATTATGGCGCCACAGCATGGCCGAATATTTAAAGATGACGCAGTGCAGGAGTTTTTAGCTTGGTTTGAAAAGCTAGATGTAGGTTGTGCTTAATTTTATAGATTGTTAAATTTCATTACTTTTAATTATCAAGGCCTATTTTATAGGTCTTTTTTATTTGTTGAATTAAAACGGTAAATAAAGGATGCTATGTTTTAGGATCATTTTTAGGATTATATGACATGAGAATAATAAAAGTGAGTTTATTATCTATGTTATCTATTGGAACATTAGTTCAAGCGGATGTATTACATGATTTTGATCATGGTGTAAATTATGAGCAAGTGAAATTATCTGAAAATAAATATCAATTAGAAATTCGCTCAGACTCTTATCATCATTTTAATCAGCAAAGTACTTTTCTATTGCGCCATAGTGCTAGATTATGCCATCGTAAAAGTTATACATTGAAAGTTTTATCAGGAGTGCAGAAATTTGATTCGATGCCTACGACTCCTCGCGCTCTGCAACAGAATCTAAAAGTAATAGTTTCATGTGAACAGAGCGATAATAAATAAAAAGGATTAGTCTTTGTAGCCCCAAGGTGCAGCTGGTGGTGTGATTGCTTTTGATAAATCGAAATCTACTCTAAAGTCTCTTCCTTCTCGTGTTAAGCGATAAGTAAATTTCTCTGGGTAGATATACATATGCCATGTATTCGCTGTAGATTGTGGAATACCTGATTTTATAAATAACTCTTTAGAGTATTGGTCAGCTGGAAATGACTGAGCCTGTGCCCAACCGCCATCTACAGTATGGCCACCGTACATAGTTGAAGTATCATTTGAACCATCTTCATGACGATGATCATGTTTTAAAGATAGGCCCGAACCTGTTTTAGTTATTATCCAAGTACGAGATGCATCTTTACCAACGTGAAAAGGAACTTGTAGTTCGGTGTCATTACAGCGGCGTACATGCATGATTAAATCATTATTACTGAAGCTATCGTCACTACTGCCGCCAGCAGTTACTTTTCCTAAAAATGCCTTACCACAATGTTTTGATATTGCGTTAAAAAACTGATCATGTGTATCAATAGATACTAATGGTGCAGGGCTTGATAAAGCAGAAGTTGAACTTAGTAATAAAGATGTAAAGATGATTTTTTTCATTTTTGGCTCATAAATTAACGATCAATGTAGGCTAGCTTATAGATAAAAATAATTGGCGAAAAGTGTTTTATCTATTAATTTAAATAAAGAAAAAATAATAAAAAGGAAAAGTAATAATGGCAAAGTTTGATACTCATTTACCAGGTACTTTTTGTTGGCCGGAGCTCAGTACTACAAATTGGCAGCAAGGAAAGGCTTTTTATACTCAGTTATTTAATTGGGGATTTGATGACCAGCCTATAGGTGAGAATGTTTTTTATACTATGCTACAGCAAGATGGCTTAGATATTGGGGCTATGTATCAAATGGAGGCGGCACAGCAAGAGTCGGGTATGCCGAGCCATTGGTTAAATTACATTGCAGTAGATGATGTCGACCTCATGACTGAAAAAGCAAAAAAGCTCAATGCTGAAGTTATTTGCGGGCCTATGAATTTAGGTGATGCAGGCAAGATGAGTTTAATGGTTGAACCAGGTGGTGCTATGTTTGGGCTTTGGCAAGGTGCGGAACACCCCAGGGCACGTAAACTTAAAGAACCTGGTACTATGGTTTGGAATGAATTAGCGACAAAAAACGCGAATAAAAGTAAGGCCTTTTATTGCGACTTATTTGACTGGCAGGTTAAAGATCAAGATATGCAAGGAATGGCTTATTCTTTATTTTTCATTAGAGATCAAGAAGAGCCTGTTGCTGGTATGATGACAATGACTGATGAGTGGCCTGAAGATATCCCTGCTCATTGGATGATATATTTTGCTGTCACTGATTGCGATGCATATATAGAAAAAGCTAAAAACCTAGGTGCTAATATTTGTGTTGAAGCAACAGATGTTCCTGGAGTGGGTCGCTTTAGTGTTATTACTGATCCACAAGGCGCAGTATTTTCTATAATACAGAGCGAAACCCCATAATTTTTCCAAATAAATTCTAAAGGTACTCAATTGAGTGCCTTTTTTATTATGAAGTGGCACAATCTGGTATGATCCAATTATTATTTTTAAAGATATTTCTGATTAGGAATTAATTATGGATTTAGCGCTAGGAACCAACCTCACATTACCTTTATTTTTGCTTGATGAAACATTACAGAATAGAGATCCAGAACAGCCTGATTTCTCAATTGATATAATATTAGATGAAGATCTAGTATCTCATATGTGCCAAGCGCCAGAAGCCGATAGCAGTATTGCTATTTATATTAATCAATATCAATTAATTGATATGCCAGCTGAATTTAAACTACTTGGAGATGAGCATGTGGCACAAATGCAAGTGACTCAAGGGCCGAGTATTGCTGCGATTGTTATTTTCCCTGATGGTAAAACATTTGTATCTCCGCAAATGGATTTTTTACCTACCTTTGATATGGATGTAGAGGGCGAGGAATAAAGTGAAAAAAAGCTCGTTTTATTATTTACAATCAAGGTTTTAAGTGGTTTTTACGTATGTGGTATACATCAATATGACACCTTATTTGGTAAAGCGAGTATTCAAGAACGAAGGGTTGATCCTGACTCAGTTGAAGGTAGACATTTTTCGCAGTCAGTTCAACCGATATTAGAGTCAAGATCTGTGGTTTGCCACGGATGTTATGATGCGCCATGTCAATTAAAGCTGTCATCAGCACAAGGGATAGAGCGCGGTATTTCAAATCAGCTAGTTTATGATGGTGCTCGCTTATTAGCTGAAAAACCAAACCGATTATTTATAGATGGTCAAAATACGCAAGACTGGAGAGAGCGAGGTTTTTCACCCGTGCTTAATGAGCGTATGCAAACCGAAGAAGCAAATTTAGCAGGCAGTGTTTTATATAATTCCTTATTGCTAAAACAAAGCTTTCCTCTGCCAAGTAATCATATTTTACCTAAAGAATTTGATTTTTCGTTAGAGCGTGTTCAAACATGCGCACCTATAGATCAATTTCTTCAAGTATAAAATAATAAACCATTATCTGGCATGCCATATGGTTTACCTGCTATTAACCATACAGAGTTTAAAGCTATTGAGCATTGGTTGAAAACGGGCAGCAAAATGCCGAAGCCTGATAAACTAAATATAGATTTACAACAAGAAGTTGATAAATGGGAGTCATTTTTAAATCAAGATTCTTTAAAGCATCAATTAGCCTCAAGATATATGTTATGAACATTGGTTTTTAGCACATATCTATTTTCCTAAAGTAGACGACACAATATTTTTTAAATTGGTACGTTCAAAAACACATTTACCTTTAGCATTAAATGATAAAAAGATAACTCGGCTTTTTGAACAATTTATTACCGCTGATTATAAAATATCTCAATTGCCAAGTTATGATATTGAATCGGCATCAAATCCTTTTAAAACTTTTGCAGCATTACCCGTTAAAAGTAAATATCAATTTATGTTAGATGAAGCACAATTGATTATTATGGGTTTTATTAAAGGTCCAGTTTGTCGAGGGCAAGTAGCACTCAATGTTATAAACGATCATTTTTGGGTGATGTTTATAGATCCTACGCTTAATAGTTCTTTAGATGCAAACCAGTTTTTAGCAGAGCAAACTCATGATTTAGCGCTACCAGCGCAAGAACAAAGCAATACATTGCCCATTTTTAGTTGGCTGAAATACTCAAAGTCACGAGATAATTATTTAACAGCAAAAGCAAAGTTAGCAAATAAAGTATTTAAGCAAGGAGAGCATTTAAATACAGATTTACTTTGGCATGGTAAAGGCACTAATGATAATGCAGCTTTAACGATATTCCGTCATTTTGATAGTGCTACTGTATTAAAGGGTTTTGTAGGTCAAGCACCAAAACAGCTTGGATAATAGATTATGCACTATTTGAGCGCATTCATTACCTACTAGTGGCAGGTTATGATGTTTATGGCAATGTAGGTCGTCAGTTATTAACGCGTTTATATATGGATTTTTTACGTATCGAAGATGAAGGCAGCTTTTTAGCGCTTTTACCAAGTGAAAGTAGACAAGATATAAAATCACATTGGTATCGTGATGCAACACTAAGTTTAATTAATTTTTTGCAAAGAAATAAACAAGGATTTGAGCAAGAAACCGGTATTGAATATCTTACTGACGATCCACAAAAAGAGCTGTATCAAAAAATACAAAAAACATAAAATCTGTATTAAATACGCAATATAAAATGGATCAGCAGCAAGACTCTATGGGGCTATTGCAGCTTGAACATATGCCCGCTCAGGCAATAAATTTATTGCCGCAAGTCTCGTTTATTATGGTTGAAGATGATAATACATATCGAGGTTATACGGCATTGCATCATAATGCGCATTTTAATATCACAAGTCTATTAAATGAAAAAGGTCAAACAGCCTATAAAGAAGATACGCTAAGTCTACTACCTGGGTTTGTGGGAGATTATCCTAGTGCGATTTGGTATTTGAAAAAGCATCAACTCGCGGATTTCATAACGCAGTTACAGGCTATGAAAAGCGAAAACGATTATTTTGCTCTTAAATCGACATATGGCATTAGGCGAACACATATCGATTTTTGGTATTACAGTGATTTATTACATAAGATCGCAAAGCAATACAAAGGTATTGAATTTGGACTGTTTGATTATAATCGACTCGAAAATAGGTAAGTATTAATTTACAAAGTGTAGTAAATTTGAAATACTAGTTTATTATATTTTTGTAAATAATTTGCTAACACTTGATCTTTAGGTACATAATTTGGCAGAATTAGAACTGCAATTGTGTATGATAAAATGAGAATTAAAATGAAATACTTTCTAATTGTACTGTTGTTGATTTCTGGTTTTGCATCTGCTGAAAAACAAGTAAGTAAATGCATTAGCTCTTCAGGTGAAATGCGTTATACAACAAGAGGATGTAGTTCTGGTGAGCGTGAAATAGCGATCAAAAAAGATCAATCACTGATGCAATTTGCTCAAAAGGCAAAATCACAACGGGCTGAAAAATCAGAAGATTTTTATAATTCAGATTTATCTTATTATTTAAAAGAAAACTTTGCTAATACTGATTGGTCTGAAAATGTTGAGCGTAGCTTTTTAGAACATAAAGAAGCGGTTGTGATTGTTGATAGCTTCAGATTGCATAAATTAGAAGAGATTTGTAGTGCAACTATGGGTTGGATTGAAAAATATCCACACCCAAGATTTGAGTTAGATTCTATGCGGTTTGAATTCAATACTGGTGAAAGCTTTAAGTCACGTTACGTGATAGTGAATGAATGTGACTTTGAGTTAAGGTAGCTTAAAGCGTTTAATTTTGCCAAATTATATTAGACAAAATCATATGCATTGAGCTGACCTTAGCTGGGTGCATAATCATGCTAGATAAATTATAATTCCCCTCGTAAATCCATAAATAGAGAATTAAGAATGTCTGTAGATGCGAATAAAATTGCGATTATGCTTGAAATGCAAAACGCAATGAATACCAAAATTCATGAAAAATGGTTTGAGCAAGGATTTGAATGGAATCGTGCTATTTGGGTTGAGTGTGCTGAAATGCTTGATCATTATGGTTGGAAGTGGTGGAAAAAACAGTCTCCAGATACTGATCAAGTAATTTTAGAGCTTGTTGATATCTTTCATTTTGGTTTAGCATTACGCATTGATGGTAAAACATCTTATCAAGATTTAGCTAATTCAATACTAGCTGAAATGTCTGAACCTAAACTTGCAGATGACTTCAAGCAAACTTTAGAGTTATTAGCCGCTGCTGCTGTAGCCAATAAAGAGTTTGATGCTGCTGCTTTTGCTGGTTGTATGCAACAAATTGGCATGGATTTAAATGATTTATTTAGAGGTTATGTAGGTAAAAATACGCTTAATTTCTTTAGACAAGATCATGGTTATAAAGATGGTAGCTACATTAAAGTGTGGAATGGCCAAGAAGATAACGAACATTTAGTAGAAGTGGTTAAGTCACTAGATACTGAACATCCTGATTTCTCAAAATTAGTATACCAAGGTTTAGAAGCTAGATACCCAGCTTAAAACCTGTAGGATCAGCTATTAAAAATAACCAACATAACTTGATTTGAGTGTGTTGGTTTTTTACTTTTAGAACCTAGAACCTAGAACCTAGAACCTAGAACCTAGAACCTAGAACCTAGAACCTTACCTCATATTTTAAAAAAGACACTAAAGATATTTATAAATATGTGAGGTATTAGACTTATTTTGACTATATTTGTTGGGCAAATTTTTGTGCTGTAAAAGGTGAGGTGGCTGCGTGGTAAAAGTTAGCGATGCGTTCAGCTCTTTCGTTTATTGATGTATCCCTTTGAGATAATAAACTCTCTTTTTTTTGCGGTTCTTCATTATTTTCTTTTAATGATTTTTCATCTGATTTTAATCTTTCATCTTCAGTGGCATCACTTTTTTTGTCTAGCTTAGCGTTTTCTTTAGTTAGCTCAGCTTGCGCTACAGAAATTTTTTGAGTGGCATCAGCTGCGATAGCGCGATCAGCACTTGATGGCTCTGCGGGAGCAAGGGCTGCAGCTTGCACTTGCTGCATTTTATTTATAGTAGCTTGAGGATCATTTGGGATAACTGAGATATCAATAGGTACTTCACCACCAACAGCATAATTAGCGCCATCGGGACCTCGTTGGTATTCATAGCTCGGTGAGCCTGCGTATTGTCCGCCAACAGCTGCATGGGCATTCTCATGGTTACGAACTTCAGTATCTCGCGCTTTAAGTTCTTTTATTTGTTGTAATTCAAGTTTTTCAACTTCTTGCTTTTTATCTTGCTGTTTTTCTTTTTGCTCTTCCTGTTGTTGATTTTTTTCCTCTTCTTTTTTAGATTCGTTTTCTTTCTCTTCTTCTATTCTTTTATTCGTAGCCTCTTCACTGAATAACACTTCTTGATTTTCACTAACGGATTGACCCGGTAATTTGGCTTTATCTGAATCACCTGCCAATTTAGACTCGGCAGGAGAGGCTTGCGGTTTTACTGTTTCTTGTATAAGTTCTCTTTTTTGATTGTCACGATGCGCAGTCTCAGTATGTACATTGGCTGTATTTAGATTAACTGGAGGAGGCGTCGTAACAATATTCATAAGCGAACTTTAAACTCTTACATCAATTAAAGTACCTAATACTTCATCGGCAGTTTGAATTGTGCTTACATTTGCTTGCGCATTAAATTGCTCAACTTTTAAATTAACTAATTCTTCATCAATTTTAGCAGGAGGCTGAGCTGGTTGTGTTATTGCTTCATCAGTACGCGCAGCTTCAAGATTTTGATTTCGATCTATTTGGTTATTTTGCTGTGCTTGTTGCTCTTGAGCAGCACGGTTGATATTTCTGGATGATTCAGAAATTTCTGCATTTGCTCTTTGAAACCCTTGAACACCGGAATTTAAAGCGGGGCTAATCATAAAATAACTCCTATAAACGATCTTTCTAACCTAATTATCGCTCAAAAAACGCGCGAAATAAAGTAACAGGTCAAAATAACTAAATACTATTTTTTAGCTTGCTTTAATCCACTAATTTTAAAGCATTTCTTTAAGCTCTTTTATGAATTCTGATTTATGAGAAATAAAAGGTGCATGAGATGCTTTATTGATTACATGGGCATTAAAATTAGAGTTTAAAGCTTGAATTTTAGCAACTGCTTTAGCGGGGACTAATGCATCTAAAGCACCAAAGATACCGTGCATAGGTATCGTCAACTCAGAAAATAATGTACGTAAATCTTCGTTTAATAAAAAGTCGAGGCCAGTACTTAGGGCTACTTCTTGTGGTTCAGGAGCGCTTTTTATAAATTGTTTAAGTTGTTTGATATCTTGTTTGGCTGAATCACTGCCCATAGCTTGTATCGCCAGAAATCTATCTATGGTTTTATTGGTATTAGCACTCAGTTGTGACATAAAGGCCTTAAGTACATCTGGCTTAATACCTGACCAAGTATCTTGTTCTGTAAAATAGGGTGTTGAGGCAACTAAAATTACTTTAGCGACTTTTTTGGGGTGGTGTTTAGCAATATAAAGTGAGATAAGTCCACCAAGAGACCAACCAACAAGCGTACTATTATCTGATAACTTTTCAGCAAGTTCATTTGCGACATTAGCTAAATTATAAGGTGCTGGACAAGCTTGGTCATCTCCAAATCCAGGTAAATCTAATGTTTTTATCGGCATAGATATTTCAGATTCAAGCTCTGGAATTAATAGCTGCCATACATTTTTATTCATTCCCCAGCCGTGTAAAAAAACACATTCGTTTTGCATATTCAATAAACCTTAACCACACTAAATTAGACAAGATAATAACATAAGGGCCAAGGAGTGACTTTATTCTGGTTTATAAAATATATTGAAGACTTGTTATATACCCATTCTTGCTTAATGTGCAGTAGTACAATTAAAGATCAGCCTAAGTTATGTAAAGTGTGTTTACAGGATTTACCTAAGCTTGCCTTGCCAATAACAGAGCCTAATTTATTGCTGAGACCTGATGTTAAACGACTCTTTAAAAAAGTGAAGTTTGATAGTTTATTTGCAGTATTGTGGTACCAAGAGCCAAATTCTATTTGGCTGAGTAAATTTAAGTTTCATAATAAAATTTATTACCGTCATGTCTTAATTCAAATCATTCAACATCAACTAATAGTCGCTCAAGAACATGCGCATTGGATTTGGCCCGATATGATAATAATCATGCCGTTACACCACAGGCGCTATCATGCGCGAGGTTTTAATCAAGTAGAGCAAGTTTGGCGAGATGCATTGCTTACTTTACCTAATTTCAATCAATCATTGCTGCAAGAAAAGGTGTTAATACGTGAAAAATACACCAAAGCGCAAACCAACTTAAATGCTAAGCAAAGGCGTAAAAATATCAATTCAGCCTTTACTGTAACGGGTAATGTGAAAGGTAAAGTTGTCGCGGTAATTGATGATGTGATCACCACAGGTACCACGATTAATGAAGTATCAAGCTGTTTAAAAGCTGCAGGTGCTAAACATGTATCGGCTTGGGCAACCTGTTTAACACCTTTGGAAAAGTAGAGTGGTTATATCAGCTTATTAATTTAGTAATTTAATTTGTTCGATATCAGTCAGTTGTATATGGTTTTGGTAATAAAACTTACCAGTGCTTAACCCTTTTTTATATAAGTAAATTTTTTCTCTTTTTACTAAACCGTATACTTCGATTTCTTTATTTTTAAGTTCATTCAGTGATTTAATATTAAATTTGTCGCTCAATTGAGGTGCAAGTTTTTCTTTTATAACAACAGTGACATTGCTTGGTAATTTATAATTGTGTAATGCGTTGAGGTACCACTCTTTATTACCCTTTAAATGTCCTATGCCCTCTACTTTAAAGTTAAGCGTACTACGTAAGCCATTTTGACTTTTTATTGAGGTTTGAGCAGCATCAGATACTGAATAATGTGGGTATTTAGATGTCGTTGAACAAGCGGTTAATATAAAAGCTGTTAATAATATAGCTAGGTATTTCATTGATATTCATCCTTAAATTGTACCTACATGGTACTTTTTATTTATTTTATTTGAAATCAACTAGAATAGGGAATTTATTTATAAATTTACAAATAAAATATCCAAGAATAAAAAAGGGCATAAAACTATCATGCCCTATAAATTTTAGATTAGCTATTTTAGTTATTATTCAGCTCTTGCACTAAATGTTTTACCAAAAAATAAAGCGTTGCTTAATATGCGACTGGTACCGTACCAATAACCTCTAAATACAGGGTTATCTGTCATACCAACTACACGGCCACGGCCATAAGAGTGGGCCATTAATGCTGCAGCACCTGAAATTTGTTTAATATTATTATCGTGACTAAATCCTGCCATTAATGGGTTCTTATCGTAAATAGCAATATTTACAAATGGTACATCTACAGGCTCTAATAAAAATGTGCTGTTTTTAAATACCGGTAAATCTTCACGTGGAATTGAATAAGTTAACGGGTGAGATAAATCGATTTGCGTTTTATAAATCGCACCTGCAATACGTTGCTTACCTGCTAAGCTATCTTTATCTGCATAAGTCAGTGCTTTTGTATCAAAAGTTTCAGCCATATCTTTTGGTGAAATATAATTAGCTTTTAGAATCTTATTATCAACTAAAAATTTAGCACCACCCTTATGACCCCAAATTACACCGCCTTCTTTGATCCAGCGTTTCATTTTCACTTTAGCTGCATCAGTAAAACCAGAGTAACTACCATTAGCCATAATTACATGGGTATATTTATTAAAATCAATGCGCGCTAATCTATCGACATCAATCACTGTTGGTGCAATGCCTACATATTGATCTAAATAATACCAAGTTTCACCAACTTCATATTGGCTAGTGCCTTTACCACCAATTAATAAAACTTTAGGCAAATTAACTGGAGCTAGTTTACGTGAACCTAAATCAACACCTGTAGGTGTTAAACCTGATTGAATACCAATAATAGGGATATTAAATTCAGTTTGTGCTTGCGATAAGATCTCTGTGAAATTATCTACAGTTTGTAATCCTGTAGGTAATATTATGGAACCAGCTGAAAGAGCATGTTTACCTTTTGAAGTCACTGCAGATAAATCACCTAAAGCAACACGTGCTTTTATACCTTTTTTTAATAAAGTATTTAGCATTTTAGGTGCTGCGTAATCATCCCAAGAAAAAGCGTAAGCATAGTTATTTGTTAATTTATCAAGTGATTTAGGTTGTGGTTTAGTCCAAGCAGTATCTGAGTGTTTTAAACCCCACTTGCTTGTTAAGTTAGCAAATTCAATATTAAAGGCGTGAGCAATTGTCCAGCCTGATACATCGTAAAAAGTATTATCTTCGAAGTTTTTTTGTTCGCTAAATATTGCTTTTATTAAACGGTATTGCGCTTGATCTAAAGGAATGTAATAACTGTTTTTTTCGCTATATGTTTTATTGGCAATTTTTAAGTCTTTATCAATTTTATAAGCATTGATTTGATGTTGTTTAAGTAAGTTTAAAAACTTATTTAAACGTGTTTTATCGTTCGGCTCAGATACCAAATAACCATTTAATTTATCATTACCAGCAAGTTCAGATGCTTCATTATAAAAATTATCTTGATAGTCTAATAGGTTGTTTCTGCCTGCTACTGCCGCATCAAAAGTAGATAAAGAAGTTGTAAGTTGATTTTTAATGGTTGTAGGGAACTCTAATAAACCATTGATTGTTTCTTGTTGATGACCACGAGAACTCGCTTGTTCAAATAAAATACCGATAGTGCCGTTAGCGTCTGGGTAAGTAGAGCCTTTACCATAATAAAAGTCATCAAAGCTTTCTTCAGTAAAGTATAACTGGTTTTGCTTATCTAATGCTTTAGCGTGGAATACAGCAATATCTTTCGTTAATGTTACATTACGATCAGGGGTAAGTGGGTGCTTACGACTAGGGATCCCAGGCTGGAAAAAATAAGTACTATGCGGGCCCATTTCATGGAAGTCAGTTAATACATTTGGTTTCCACTGGTGGAATTTAGCAACACGAGCGCGCGATTCTGGGTGTTGTAATAAAAGCCAGTCACGATTTAAATCAAACCAGTAGTGATTTGTACGACCACTAGGCCAAGCTTCAACATGCTCTCTATGGCTTGGATCGCTTGATAAGTTTTGACCTTTATGCATATTTGCCCACTGTGCAAAACGCGATAAACCATCTGGATTTAAAGAAGGGTCAATTAAAATAACAGTATTATTTAATAATGTTTCAATCTTTTCGCCTTGCGCTGCTGCTAAGTAATAAGCAACTAATAAAGAAGCGTTACTACCTGAAGACTCATTGCCGTGAACGCTGTAACCCATCCATACAACAGCAGGGTCATCTTCATTAGTTTTAACTTCACCATCAGATAAGCGAGCAATATGTTTAGCTTGAATCGTATCAATATTTTTTAATTTTTCAGGTGTTGCTACTGTAAGCATTAAAAGCGGACGTTGCTCATGGCTATAACCAATTGTTTCAATGTTAATACGGTCACTTTTTTCAGCTAATACCTGCATATAACGTACTAATTGATCGTGACGAACATGCCAATCACCTACTTCATAACCTAACACTTCTTTTGGCGTGGGAATATTTGTGTCGAATTTAACATCCGAGTCAAAATAAAAATTAAGAGGTTTGGCCAAGACGAGTGGACTAAAAAATATTAATAAAACAAAACGAAACAAGCGCATAGTTATTTATTCTAGGTAAGGTGACTGATAACTTAAAATTAACATTGCACAATAATAAAGCCAAATTTTTTCGACAGGTACTAGCGACAATAAGACGAGCGGAGTATGATATGCAGTAACCTAGTAATTTAGTCAAGTATACCGTCTTATGATCAATATTTCAGAAACAGCGCAAAGTCACTTTGCAAAATTATTAGCCGATCAGGCTGAAAATACAAAAATCCGCGTATTCGTAGTAAACCCAGGTACGGCGCAAGCTGAGTGTGGCGTTTCTTACTGCCCTGAAGATGCGGTTGAAGATACAGATATTCACCTTGAATTTAATGGTTTTGATGCCGTTGTTGATGCTGAAAGCGCACCGTTTTTAGGCGAAGCTGAAATAGACTTTGTAACTGATAAAATGGGTTCTCAATTAACTTTAAAAGCACCAAATGCAAAAGCTAAAAAGTTAGGTGATGATGCATCGCTAGAAGCACAAATTCA
Source organism: Pseudoalteromonas sp. '520P1 No. 423' (assembly GCF_001269985.1). Lineage (NCBI taxonomy): Bacteria > Pseudomonadati > Pseudomonadota > Gammaproteobacteria > Alteromonadales > Pseudoalteromonadaceae > Pseudoalteromonas > Pseudoalteromonas sp. '520P1 No. 423'. The sequence goes on from NZ_BBZB01000001.1 coordinate 723,607, forward strand.
GCATATGATCGATACTGAAGTAAATCCACAGCTAGCAAGTCACGGCGGCCAAGTAAGCCTAGTTGAAATTGCTGATGATATCGCTATTTTACAGTTTGGTGGTGGTTGTAACGGTTGTTCTATGATTGATGTTACTTTAAAAGAAGGCATCGAAAAAGAAATGCTAGCTAAATTCCCACAAATTAAAGGTGTTAAAGATGCAACAGACCATAATCCTGGTGAGCATTCTTATTACTAGATCTGCTACGCATTTCTATAAAACCACTACGTGGTAACTTATTTGTTAGAGATTGAATTAGCTTAAGTTACTTTCTGTTAAATATATTGTCATTCCCAAGGTGTTTTATCGGGAATCTAATATTAATTTAGCTTGAGTTTTATTTTTTATTTAGAGTTAAATTGATTAGCCAAAATGAAATTTAAAAATACAATATATCGCCTCGGCTCAACCCCTAAGTTGAGTTTAAGGCGATTTTTTATTGGCATAGTGTTATTTGCCATCAGTGCAGGGCTAATTATATTTGGTTATTTGCACTTTGCTTTATTACAACTTCCTGGTTTAGTTTTATTACCTATCGCTTTATATTTTGCCATGTATGGCTATTTAGGCATATTTGCTAATCGCTTTTCACAAATATTAAAAGATCGTGAAAAACTCAATAAAGACCTTTTTTAAATGAGTTGCCCAGTACGTTTTAAATCGTGATACCTTTTGATTAAGGTTAATCCTCTCAATAACATAAAGCTGCTCATTGCTGCCCATAAAGCATGATTACCCCACGATTCTAATAGTAAAAACACCCCAAAAAAGCCAAATATACTCGAAACTATCATGGCATTTCGCATATCTTTAGCCCGTGTTAACCCGATAAATATACCATCAAATATAAAACAAAATACCGCTATCATAGGCAGTAATACAGACCAGATGACATAATTTTGTGCTGTTGCTATGACTTCTGGGATATCAGTTAATAAAGCGATAAGTTCATCACCAAATACAGCAAACCCTAAACTATATAAAATGCTAAATAATACGCCCCAAAATAAACTGATATTAACCCAAAGTTTTAATTGTCTAAGGTTTTGTTGGCCTTTGGCTTCGCCAACTTTGGCCTCTACCGCATAAGCTACGCCATCTAATGCAAAACTTACCAGTAATAAAAAGTTTAACAAAATGGCATTGGCGGCTAAAACATTGTCGCCTAAACGACCACCGTAATACGTGATAAAGGCAAAACAGATTTGTAAAAACAATGAACGAATAAATATATCGCGATTTAAACTGAGCGTTTCTTGTATATTAGTTAAAGGTTGAATAAATGTTTTTGACCAAGATAAACTATGTTTGTTAAGTAGTTTGGTTACTATCATTAAGCCAAAAATAAGCGATATATAATCAGAAGCAACAGATGCCCAAGCTGCTCCGGCTACAGCAAAGTCGAGCCAAACAACTAAAATCACATCTAGAACGATATTTGTAATATTTGCTACCAAGAGTAAATAAAATGGCCCTTTGGCGTATTGCATGCCTAACATCCAACCTAATAATACTAAGTTAGCCAGTGCTGCGGGAGCGCTCAATATACGGATTGAAAAGTAGATTTGTGCTTGTTCTAATGCTTCATTAGAGGCTGTGATATGATTTTGTAATATATAGGTTATGGGTGGCTGTAAACATAATAAAAAAATAGAAAAGCCAAAAGATAAGATTAGCCCTTTTTTTAATACCGCCATTTGCTCAAGTTTATCTTGTGCGCCAAAAGCATGAGCAGCTAACCCAGTTGTACTCATACGTAAAAAGCCAGATAACCAAAATATCAAACTGATCACCATAGAGCCAATAGCGACACCTGCAAGATAAAATGAATTATCTAAGTGCCCAATCACAGCTGTATCAACTAAACCTAACAAAGGCACTGTAATATTTGATAAAATCATAGGCCAAGCTAAAAGCAGTAAGCTTTTATGATAGGTTAAATTACTTTTACTAAATAGGTTTTTATGAAAATGTTGCACAAATTTAAACATGTATTAAGACTAACCTTATTACTACCGCTGTGTTTTTTATCAAATAACGCTATGGCGAGTGTGATTTTACAATATCATCATGTCAGCGAGACTATGCCTGCAGTGACTTCTATCAGCCCAGCTGATTTTGAAGCGCATATGACACACCTAAAGCAACACAACTTTAATGTGATTTCCTTACCAGATATGTTATCTCAGCTAAAAAAAGGTGAAACCTTAGCTGATAATACGGTTGCAATTACTTTTGATGATGGTTACAAAAACAACTATACCACCGCTGCACCAATTCTTGAAAAGTTTAATTTTCCATACACCATTTTTGTAAACCCAAAAATGATAGATGAAAAGAAATCTTATGTAATGACATGGCAGCAAATTCGCGAATTGACTAAAAAAGGCGCCACAATCGCAAATCACAGTGCTGAGCATTTATACCTGCATCAAAAGCTTGAAAATGAAACATTAATACAATGGCAAGACCGTATTAAAAAGGACTTAATACAGTCCGAAGAGCGCATTAAACAAGAAACGGGTCATAATTATCACTATTTAGCTTATCCTTATGGTGAGTTTAATCATGAACTACAAAATGTCATTAAGGAGTTACATTTTATTGGTATAGGCCAGCACTCAGGTGCTGTGGGTATTGATAGTGACTTTAGTCGTTTACCGCGTTTTCCAGCTTCAGGTATTTACGCAAATTTAAAAACATTAAAAACCAAATTAAAATCTTTACCTTTTAGTATTACAGGGCTGACAAATAGTGAATCAGTTACAGTTAAAAACCAGCCAAGTTTAATTATGCAGGTAGTCGTCGAAGATTTTTATAAATCACAATTTGCCTGTTATGTATCAGGTCAAGGCAAAGCGACTATCAAATGGTTGGATAACAAAGCTGCTGAATCAGGTTTACCTAATAATGTTAAAAGTGTTGAAATAAGTCCTAAAAAACCATTAGGGAAAGGGCGTTCAAGATATAACTGTACTGCACCATCAATCAGTAAAAAAGGACATTTTTATTGGTTTTCACAACCTTGGGTAGTGAAATAAATAAACCTTTTTTAGTATCGAACATTAAATAAATTAGTATCGCATTATTTTTATGTATGTCAGGTTTTAATGTAACGTATTGATTTTTAGTTACTGTCATATTAATGTCAGATAAAAGTCGTACCAATATTAGTTAACTTTGTTTGATAATTCATTTCGAACAACAGAAAAGGATATATAAATGATCGTTCGAAAACTCAGGCTGCAACGTGCATGGTCTCAAGAGCAACTAGCACAATTGAGTGGGTTAAATATTAGAACCATTCAACGAATCGAAAGAGGCCAAAAAGCGGGTCTTGAATCATTAAAATCTTTAGCTGCTGTTTTTGAAATCCAATTAACTCAATTACAGCAGGAGATGGAAATGAATACGAATATAAATACTGAAAGTAATACTGAATCAAAAATGACTGAAGAAGAAAAGAAAGTCCTAGAGCATGTAAGAGACATAAAAGGATTTTATTCCCATTTAATTAATTATGTTTTAGTTGTAGGTGGTTTATTCATTTTAAACTACTTTATAAGTCCAGAGTATATTTGGGCTTGGTGGGCTGCGCTCGGTTGGGGCATAGGTGTGATCTCACACGGATTGAGTGTATTTGAAGTGTTTAGTTTATTTGGTGCAGATTGGGAAAGAAAGCAAGTTGAAAAAAGACTGAAGCGAAAACTTTAATTAAGTTTATGTTGTTTATTTTTAAAAATCGCTGACATTACTGTGAGCGCTTTTTATTTTTAAGATTAATTAGCCAGTAACTGATTTTACAAATTTCAAAATAACGATTTATATAAATTGATCAAAGTGCACTTTTTTATTTAAATCGATGAATAAACAAAAGAGTTGCTTTTTCGACAAAACTGACATTATTTAAAGTATTTTGATAGGAACTTTAGATCAATCTACATTTGTTCCATCGCTACCGTATAAATTTTCATACTAGAAAATATTGCATATATGTAAATGTTCAAGTTAAAACGAACCTCAACATCCGTCTCCTTAATTGCATTTTGAGGAAGTTGAGTTCTTTCCACAAAGAGTAAAATCACCTGTTGCGTAAACAATATCTGCATCAACTGATGAAAAAAATCTCTTAAGAAGTTCTTGAAATTGAACCCCATAAAGATTGTTTGTCAGAAATACTAATATTTCGTCATCTTTATCATTTCGAGTCAAAAAAGTTCTAAACCCAACCCAACTACCATCATGAGTCATTTTATGAGGCGATTTACTATCAACAATCCAACCAAAATTATAATTATAGGTTGAGCCGTCAACCAGCGAGGAATGCCTTAATGCTTCTTGTTTTTCTGATTCTGGTAGCAATGTATTATTCAGTAGTGCCCTATGCCATTTCAAAAGGTCGCCAACAGTGGAATAAACAGAACCATCACCTGTCACACCTTCAATTTTATACAAATCAAGTAGTTCTCCCTTATCTTGGCCAAAAACTCTAGACGGAAACTCTGTTTGTTTAGACAAAATGGTAAAGACGCGGGTATTTGACATATTAAGTGGTTGAAAAATATTCTGATATGAAAAATCTTCCAATGACTGATTAGATAATCTTTCTATAATGGCGGCAAGTATGACATATCCAGTATTACTGTATTCAAATTTAGTATTAGGAGCGAAATCCAATTTAGGCTTATGAATACTGAACAAATTCAGCATATCTTGATTTGTAAAAGCTTGCTTATCCCAATAAATATCGGACAGTTCTTCATAATCTATTAATCCAGATGTGTGATTAAGTAACTGACGTACAGTAATATTTGGATAAGGAAATTCTTTTAAAATATTTTGCACATTGTCGTCATATTTTAATTTACCTTGATATTTGAGTAGCATGATCCCAAAGGCTGTAAATTGCTTTGAGACTGAGGCAAGATTGAAAGATGAATCGATTGTTATTGGTGTGTTTTTATGTGGATGAAGTTTACCAACAGCTTTGCTATATAGTACTTTGCCATTACGAGCATAAAGAAAGGTTCCACTGATTTCTTTTTCCACATATAGGCTATCAATCCATTGATCAAATTCTGCTAACCTCTGTTGTTCACTTTTTTCAGTTGCTTGTATATTTCCCTTTGTGAGTGAAGATGAAGTCGCATTCGAATTCACTAGAAGTAATCCAAAAAAAATGCACAATGTAATTATTTTCACTCAATATTCCTTTTGCTGTTTGTTAAACGCTAACCGACTATAAAACCTTTATTTTGCTTGTCAATTAAATAGAAAAGTCTTAAAAAAATTAATGAAATTCAGCTTCGTACCTAAGTGATATTTATCATGGATGATTAGGCTCTTAAGTAACGACTGCAATAGGTTCTTGACTGACGTAATTTATTAAGCAATTACGTCAATTTTAAGAATTGATAATTGTCGCTTCTAACATGGGTAACTAAAGTTTAGGTGTAAGCACATACTAACCTGAAATTATCGTTCTTAAACCATATTCTAAAATCTTACCTGTTGTGGTTTTCATGCTTAAGGTGGTTACTTCTACTTGTTCATTGGCAACAAGCGCTTTAGTGGCTTTACGAATTTTTTCTTCGTCTAATCTAGGTGAGTAAGTATTGATCACAATAAAGCCGCCTGGTTCTTTTAGCTCTAAAGCAGCAGCTAATAGTTCAGGAAATTTATTTTCTATTTTCCAACGCTCTTTTTTAGCGCCTATGCCAAACGCTGGTGGATCCATTACGATACCGTTATATTTCTTACCGCGTTTAATTTCACGTTGTGCAAATTTAAGTGCATCTTCATGTATCCAATGAATATCAGATAAACCTGATGACTGCATATTCTCATTGCCCCAAGAGATCACCTGCTTTACAGAATCACAGTGAAAAACATCAGCGCCTTTAGAACGGGCAGCAATTGAGGCTGCACCAGTATAAGCAAATAAATTTAAGAAACGATCGCCATCATTTAAGTTATCTGCGATGAAATCCCAGTTAACTCTTTGTTCTGGGAATATACCTACGTGCTTGAATTTAGTCAGCTCTATATTAAGTGTTAGCTGCTTAAATTGAATCGCCCACTTAGTAGGTGCATCTGCTTTTAAGGCTTTCCAAGTTCCAGCGCTTTTTGAACTTTCTACAAACTCAAAGTGTGCGCTATCTAACCATTCTTTTTCACTTAATACTGCTTTAAAATAAGCATTCATATCAGGACGAATGGTGATAATGTCACCCCAGCGTTCTAGCTTTTTTTGGTTGCCAGCATCAATAAGTTCGTAATCATTCCAATGCTTGGTAAAAGTTCTTTTCATAGGGCGACTGCAGCGTAGTTTAATAAATAATTAGGGCGACGATTGTACAATATAATCCAAGTCAGGTCTTGTGTTTTGCCTGACTCTATTCGTTAAAGGTTAGCTCAAATACATATGTTTTTGTGAAAGTGTTTTATATTGGCTTGTGGTGGTTTTTTCTAAACTCTGAGGGCAACTCGCCAAATAACAGTCGAAACTGTTTACTAAAGTAACTGTGATCGGTAAAACCGACTTTATCACCTACTTGAGAGATGGGCATATTGCTTTCTATTAATAAGCGGCGTGCGTTTTCAAGACGAACTTCGTTTATAAACTGTTTTGGCGTTTTACTTAAATACTTTTTAAAGCGTCGCTCTAATGCACTAATTGATAAATGCGCAACATTGGCAAGCTGCTCAATAGAAAACTGATTAGGGTAATGCGCTCGAATATAATCAACAGGCGCTTTTATTGCTTCAAAGCCAGATAGCGCCATAGCTTGTTTTTGCAAATGTCGTGTAATGCCATAAGAACCTATGATGTCACCTGTTTTACTCAATAGTGGTCTTTTTGACGTGACATACCAAGCTGTATCGCCTGTCTGTGTCATATTTACTTCTAACCTATCGGTCACGATTTGCCCTGAAATGATTTTGTCATCATCGCGCATAAATTGTTTGGCTACATGGGCGGGTGAAAAATCAAAGTCACTTTTACCTACAATCTGAGACAACCTTTTTACTTCTTGGTGCTCTATAAAGGCTTGATTAGCATGAATGAAGTGATGATTTTCATCTTTAATCCAAAACAATACTCCAGGTAATAAATCAAACATATTGATAACTTGCTCTATGGCAACTTGGTGAAGAAACTTGTTATCTTTTTTAATACTCATGACCAACCTCTTTCTAAATAGGGTTTGTTAATAAATAATCAAACGCCGATTTTGTTGCATTGAAAACCGATTTAGTAATAACACATTTTTGTTGTTAACTTCTATAGTAGGGACTAGATTTTCAATGAATCAAAATTATTTTATTTATGATGAAAAAAATTAGAATGGGTATGGTTGGCGGTGGTCAAGGTGCATTTATTGGCGCAGTGCATCGTATTGCTGCATTTTTAGATGGTGATATTGAATTAGTGTGTGGTGCATTTAGTTCTGACCATCAACGTAGCATAGAATCAGGTAAATCATTGTATTTACCCGAGCAACGTTGTTATGCCACATATCAAGAAATGTTACTAAGTGAAGCGCAATTACCTGCCCAAGAGCGTATGGAATTTGTGGTAATAGTGACACCTAACCATTTGCACTTTCCGATTGCCAAAATGGCGTTAGAGCTGGGCTTTCATGTTATGTCTGATAAACCGGCCACCATCAGCTTAAATGAAGCGCTAGAATTAAAAACGATTATTGAGAACAATGATGCGCTTTATGGATTAACTCACACCTACACCGGATATCCATTAATTAAACAAGCCCGCCACTTAGTAGCACAAGGTGACTTAGGAAATATCACTAAAGTTGTGGTTGAGTACAGTCAGGGCTGGTTAGCATCAAAAGAAGATGAATCAAGCAAACAAGCAAGCTGGCGTTTAGATAAGACCAAGTCAGGGATCAGCTGTTGCATGGGAGATATTGGCGTACATGCGGCCAATTTACTGGAATATGTATCGGGCATTACTGTAACTGATCTGTGCGCAGATTTAACGTCAACAATTAATGGCCGCACATTAGATGATGATGGCACGGTATTACTTAAGTTTTCAAATGGTGCCAAAGGTGTGTTATTAGCTAGTCAAATCGCTTTAGGTGATGAAAACAACCTGAGATTAAGAGTATATGGCGACAAAAAAAGCATTGAATGGTCGCAGTTAGAACCTAATACACTTTGGCTTAAGTCGAGTAATGAACCTACTCAAATGATCCGTGCTGGCGTTGGCCAAATGTGTGATGCAGCACATCAAGCGTTGCGGACTCCGGCTGGTCATCCCGAAGGTTATCTTGAAGCATTTGGTAATATTTATTCTAATTTTGTGAAACAGATTAGAGCTAAAAAAGCCAACCTTGTTTGTGATAATCAGCTATTTGATGTGCCAGGAATAGATGAAGCGATTCGTGGTATGGCATTTATAGAAAATGTCGTTACTGCAAGTCAGTCCAATGAAAAATGGCAGCCATTTAAAATAGAACAAAACTTGATTTTGGAGAGCCACTAATATGTCGCAAATTAAAGGGCCGGGTATTTTTTTAGCGCAGTTTTGTCAAGACGACGCGCCATTTAATAGCTTAAAAAACATTTGCCAATGGTCGGCAGATTTAGGTTATAAAGCAGTTCAAATTCCAACATGGGATAAACGTTTATTTGATTTAGAACTTGCTCATAAAAGTGACACTTATTGTGACGAGATAAAGGGCATAGTGACTGATGCAGGTATGAGTATTAGTGAGTTATCTACACACTTGCAAGGCCAGTTGGTTGCAGTGAATCCGGCTTATGATCAACAGTTTGATGCCTTTGCACCTGATGAAGTTAAAAATAATAGTAAAGCCAGAACACAGTGGGCAATTGACCAAGTTTCTATGGCTGCAAAAGTGAGCCAAACTTTAGGTTTAAATGCTCATGCTAGTTTTTCAGGTGCCTTGTTATGGCATACAGCTTATCCATGGCCACAACGTCCTGCGGGCTTAGTTGAAGACGGCTTTAAAGAATTAGCTAAAAGATGGCTACCTATACTTAATAAGTTTGAAGATGCAGGTGTTGATCTGTGTTATGAGTTACACCCAGGTGAGGATTTACATGATGGTGTGACGTTTGAACGCTTTTTAGCAGCAACAGATAACCATAGTAGAGCCAAAATCCTATATGATCCGAGCCACTTTGTGCTGCAACAACTTGATTACCTTAGTTTTATCGATATTTATCATGAGCATATTAAAGCCTTTCATGTAAAAGATGCTGAGTTTAGATCTAATGGGCGCAGTGGCGTTTATGGTGGATATCAAGATTGGCAAGAACGTCCCGGACGGTTTAGATCTCTTGGAGATGGCCAAATAGATTTCAAACAAATCTTTAGCAAATTAACCCAATATGGTTATAACGGTTGGGCTGTGCTTGAGTGGGAGTGCTGTTTAAAAGATTCAACTGATGGTGCAAAAGAAGGTGCACCTTTCATTACACAGCATTTAATAAAAACACCAGAATATGCATTTGATGACTTTGCAGCAAGTGACATTGATGAGTCTTTAAATCGCCGTATTTTAGGCCTCTAGGATAAACTTATGTTAGATAAAAATAATAAAAACCGTTTATACATAGCAAGTTGCTTAGCACTCACAGTAACTGCCATGACATTTGCTATTCGAGCAGGCATTTTAGGTCAGCTTAGCCAAGATTTTGCTTTAAGTGATACACAACTTGGTTGGATTAACGCGATGGCATTTTTGGGTTTTCCAGTAGCAACTATGCTGGGAGGCTTACTTTACAATACGTTTGGCGCTAAAAATTTAGTTATTATTGCTTTTATTGGGCACCTTGTTGGCTTAACGCTCACTATATCAGCTGATGGATTTTGGTTATTACTTATCTCTAGCTTTTGCATTGGTTTTGCTAACGGTGCAGTTGAAGCCGCATGTAATCCACTGATTGCAGATATGTATCCTAATCAAAAAACGACGATGTTAAACCGTTTTCATGTGTGGTTTCCGGGTGGCATAGTGATAGGTGCACTTATTTCTAAAGCCATGACAGATATGAGTTTTGGCTGGCAGTCTCAAATTGCAGTGATGTTAGTACCAACTGTGATATATGGTTATCTGATTTTAAATCAAAAATTCCCTGAAACCGAAGCTATTCAAACATCTACCGTTGAAAATATTAAAGGCTTATTCTCCCCGCTATTTTTATTTATGGCATTTTGCATGACCTTAACAGCAACAAGTGAGCTAGGCACGCAGCAATGGATAGAGCGAATTTTAGGGGCGTCGGGCGCTTCACCTATGTTGATTATGGCGATGATCACAGGTGTTATGGCTGTTGGGCGTTACTTTGCTGGCCCTATCGTGCATAGGTTAAACGCTTATGGTGTGTTGCTTTACTCTGCGATAGTTACAACCTTAGGCATTTATTTAATGAGTACGGCAACTGGCAGCATGGTGTATTTAAGTGCCTTAATATTTGCATTAGGCGTGACTTACTTTTGGCCAACTATGATTGGATTTGTAGCAGAAAATATTCCGCAAACGGGTGCTTTAGGTATGTCGATTATGGGCGGCGCAGGTATGTTTGCAGTGAGTATTTGGAATCCTATTATTGGCAACTGGATAGATCAAGCAAGACAACAAGCGAAAGCTGTGAGCACTGAACCTGAATTAATCGAATTGGCTGCAGGGCAGGCCACTTTACAAAATTTAAGCATTTTTCCACTGGTACTTATTTTTGCTTTTACAGGGCTGGCGCTTTATATGCGAAAACAGCAAGCAAAACCTATGTGCGAAAAAGTCTCTTAGAAACGAATTACAGATATAAAAACAGGGGTAACAATGAAAACAATACACAGTAGATGGATCCCAACATCTTGGTTAAAGCTTGTTAGTGGATTTTTATTATCTACGTTAGCAATGGTAAGTACCGCAGCTGATAATCAGCTTTCAACTAAAGAGCAGGCGCAGGAATGGCAATTGCTTTTTAATGGTAAAGATATGTCTCAATGGCGTAACTTTAAAAAACCAGGTGTTAATTCAAAATGGGTGATAGCGCAAGATGCGATGCATTTATCTGCTGGCGGTGGTGGCGACTTGATGACCCAAAAACAATATAAAAACTTTGAACTGAAATTAGATTGGAAAATAGCACTAGCAGGTAACAGTGGTATTTTTATACTGGCTGATGAACTGGGTAAACATATTTATTCTCATGCGGTTGAAGTACAAATTTTAGATAATGAAAGGCATTCAGATAACAAAATTGATTCGCACTTATCTGGCTCTATTTATGATATCGCCGCTTCGCCAAAAGCTGCTCATAAAGAAGCTGGCCAGTGGAATAGTGTATATATTCGTATTAACAATGATGTATTAACGGTTAAGCAAAATGGCATTAAAACTGTTGATATTCTAGTTGGTGGCAAGCAATGGAATGACTTAGTTGGTAAGAGTAAATTTAAAACATGGCAAGGTTTTGCAAAAGCACAAAAAGGCCATATAGGTTTACAAGATCATAGCGACCCTGTGTGGTTCAAAAATATCAAAATCAGGGAGCTTAACTAATGAGTGAATTAAACTACGACGTGATAGTTGTTGGCTCTGGTGCTGGTGGTGCCATGGCAGCTTATACGCTTACTAAGTTAGGCCATAAAGTATTAATGTTAGAGGCAGGTCGAGATTACGATCCTAAAACCGAAACCCCGATGTTTAATACCAATGGTGATGCACCATTAATGGGTTCTGGTAATGTAGATAAAGACTTCGGTTTTTATGATGCCACAGTAGATGGTGGTTGGACTGTACCTGATGAACCCTATACAACAGGGCCTGATAGCGAGTTTTTATGGTGGCGTGCACGTATGTTAGGCGGGCGTACAAATCATTGGGGTCGTTATTCTTTACGTTTTAGTAAGCACGACTTTAAGGGTTTTACCCGTGATGGCTTAGGCGCCGACTGGCCGTTTGAATATGACGATATATCACCTTGGTACGATAAAACCGAAGAGCTAGTTGGCATTTGTGGTACCAACACGGGTTTAGATGATATGCCAGATTCTCCAGAAGGTATATTACAACCACCACCAAAACCACGTATTCCTGAGTTGCTGGTATCTGCAGCGGCTAAAAAATTAGGCATACCAACAGCACCTATGCATAGAGCGGTATTAACACGACCTAAAGATGATCGCCAAGCGTGTTTTTATGCGACTTCTTGTATTCGAGGTTGTTCTATTGGTGCAGCATTTCAAACAACCACCTCTTTACTGCCTATGGCAAAAGCGACGGGTCGTTTAACGATAATTACTGATGCTATGGTGAAAGCGGTTAATGTAGATGATAAAGGCAAAGTAAACGCCATTACTTACATAGATAAAAAAACGAAACAAACCCATAAGCTAGACGCTAAAGTGATTATTTTAGCGGCTAGTGCATGTGAATCAGCACGTATATTATTAAACTCTAAAAGTGAGCGCCATCCTCAGGGGTTAGCGAATTCGAGTGGCCATGTTGGTAAAAATATTATGGATTCAACAGGTGTGAGCTTTGGTGCCCATATCCCATCACTTGAAGGCAGACCTAAATACAATGAAGACGGACATACCGCTAATCACTTGTTTATTCCTTGGTGGGGTCATAAAAAGCAGGAAAATAAAGAGTTAGATTTCCCCCGTGGTTATCACTTTGAAATCGGCTCAGGCTTTCGTGCACCAGGATCATGGGTAGGTGGAGATTTAGATGGTTATGGTAAACCACTAAAAGATATCGCTAAACAAGCCTATGGTACTTATGTTGGATTAGCATTACGTGGTGAAATGCTGCCAAATGCAGGCTCTTATATGGAAATTGATGAAGAAGTGAAAGATAAATGGGGTATTCCAGTGGTTAAGTTTCACTGGAAGTGGTCTGAGCATGAACTTAAACAAGTTGAGCATGGCCTAAAAACCGCCAAGAAAATACTCGAAACTATGGGTGCAAGCTTTACTAAGCCATTACCAAAAGCACAAGATGCCATTCTTAAAGGTGGGCAAATCATTCACGAAGTAGGTAGTACGCGTATGGGTGCTAATCCAAAAGAGTCTGTCACCAATCAATGGGGACAAACATGGGATTGCGATAATGTATTTGTTATGGATGGTGGCGTATTTGCTTCTAATCCACATAAAAACTGTACTTTAACCATTATGACTTTAGCTATGCGTAATTCGACTTGGTTATCTAAGCAATTAGTGAATGGGGTTTTATAAAATGAACATTTTAAAAACCAATTACTCTAGTGAAAATCCATATCAAAGCGGTTTAACACGTAGAGATGCTTTAAAGTGGATGGGTGCTTTATCTCTTGGTGCTGCATTGCCAGCTATTTCAGGAAGTAAAACAACAATTGCGACTAAAAGCAAAGGGAATTGGCCACAGCTTAAATTGCCAGCTATTACGGCTAAAGGGTACGGCAAAGATCCGATATTATTAACTCCTAACCAACAATTTTGGCCACTAAGTCTAACTACTGCACAATTAACTTTAGTGGCTGTTATATCAGATATCATTGTGCCAAGCGAAGGTGTAGTGCCTTCTGCCACACAAGTAAAAGTACCTGATGTAATAGATGAATGGGTCAGTGCTCCTTATGAAAGACAACAAGCTGATAGAATCGAAATATTAAATTTACTGGCTTGGTTTGATGATGAATCAGCAAGGCGTTTTAATCGTTTATTTGTTGATATCAGTGCAGCAAAACAACTTATGATTATTGATGATATTGCCTTTAAAAAAGCAAAATTAGTGGATGAGTTTATACATGCTGCCAATGCATTTTCTCGATTACGCCAATTAGTATTAGCTGCATTTTTCTGTAGTCCAGAAGGCACTAAAGATATTGGTTATTTGGGTAATAGACCTGTCGCAGGCGACTACCCAGGACCAACAAAAGAAGCCATGAATCATTTAGATCAAATATTAGATGAATTAGGTTTATCTTTATAGCCTTATAGTTTTGATTCACTCTTAAAAATTCCCCAAAAATAAGTCAGCGCCTTGTTATGTTTTTTACAATGCCCTGACTTATTTGTATCTTATCTTATAAGATACTTGCCAATAATCGTTTGCCATTGAGTTTAAGTTTTCCGATAGCAGGATAAATCAAGTATAAATTTTTGGTCTTTTTCCATGTATCAAACGTATATACCAATGTTGAATAATTTAAATTTAAACAATTATGAGCAAATACAAAACCTACTCACAATCGCGTATTTTTGCTTTGATTTGATTTCACACATTATTTGTAGCTTAAGAAAGCACGCATCTACTTATTAATAATTTTGAACACGTCTATAGCAGATACTACTAAATACATGATAGTGAATATGTTTCACCAATAATTGTGAACCATTATCTTATTTGAAGTTTGATTGAGAACATATAGCTAATAAATATAGGATTACATTATGAAATTTTTGAAAATTACGACCATTTGTTTATTCCTTTTTACTGTAACAGCGAATGCTAAAGAGCATGAAGTGAAAATGCTGACTTCAGGAGAAAATGGAGAAACTATGGTATTTGAGCCTGCTTTCATAAAAATAGAGAAAGGTGATTCCATTAACTTTGTACCTTCAGATCCATCCCATAATGCACAATCCATGTCTACCACTTCAGATAAGTTAGCTTTCAATACTCCTATGGGTAAAACAGCTAAAGTAACCTTTAATGATGAGGGTGTTGTTTTATACAAGTGTTTACCGCATTTTGCCTTGGGTATGGTTGGTGTGATACAAGTTGGTAATTACAATGATACCTCTTCTGTTCTCTCAGACTGGAACGCTGTAAAAGCGGGAGTTGTAATGAATAAGGAACGAATGAACAAATACCTAGGTAGTGTTAAGTAATGACTTTATAAAAAACTTGCTTGTTAGCACACAATATTAAATTTGTAACATAACTTAGTCAGTGCATGATGCAAAAAAATCTAGCACTGGCTCACTCCTTATCTACTTTATAGCAGATTTTAAAACATTATATTCTCTGGCTATTTCCAGACTTGTTACCTCACTTTTAATATGTATAAATATAAAAATTCAGAGATTAATTGCTTATATTGTTCATTGTCGGGCTTGTATTGGTTTGTTTATTTGCGAGGCCTCTGTTGCTTTGATATACAACCACATCGTCTTTTTTAATAATGATACTGAGGCCTGGCTCATTAGGCGCGGGGTTAGCATTAAGATAAGTATCTATGGTGTTTGTTATTGTATCTTGCACGCCAGTAAACTTGGTACTAACAGGTTTATCCGAGCTAACACCACAGGCAGTTAATATTAAAACGCATATAAGATTAATGAACACATATAAACTCGTTTTCATTTAGATTACCGATTATAGGTTATTTATAAATCAGTATTACAATTATTAACTTAGCTTGCAATTTTGGTGGGATAAGAGGTAATGCTTATGGTGTATAAATAATAGTATCAGACTTTATGTTTTTTAATTATCACGCTAAATATGTACGAGTTTTTATTATTTCACGTTAATTTCACATTTACTGATTTAAAGTTGTGTTATCCAAAGAAAGGAAATTAACATGACAATCAAAAACTTATTTTCAGCTAAAGTATTAAAGGTAATTACGGGTGCGTTGTTCTTTTTAGGCGCTATTTATTATATGTTTTTCACTTTAGAAACAGAAAATCTAACGACTAAGCAAGTAGTTGATAGTTACAATTACACTGCTGTTGAAGATATGGATTTTCAGCTAAGCGAGATAAGCGAAAGATTATTTGAATTTAGCTATACCACTTTTGATGGTTCAAAAGTTAAAGGGCAAATTAATTACCCGTCAGAAGTGAAAGACAAATACCCAGTATTAATCGGGTTACATGCTAAAGGGCGCAGTTATCCGCGCTGGTGGACTGACTCGATAAAAGGGCGTCCTACCGTTACTCAAGTTAATAAGATAACGCAACAAGCATTGAATAAAGGGTATGTTGTGATTGCAATGGATGCGAGAAATCACGGTTCGCGTAAAGTTGCGGATAAATCTCTGCGCTCAATCATGTTAAATGTGAGTTTTTTAGGCAATAAAAAAGATTATGTGGAGATGATTAACCATACAGTGCTTGATCACCGTGTATTAATCGACTGGATTGCACAGCAAAAACAATTAGATATAAATAACACTCATGTTGCGGGTTATAGTATGGGTGCACAATTGAGCCTTTTATTAGCAGGTGTAGACAAACGTATCAGTAATGTTTTAGCAATTGTGCCACCGCATATTGAAGATACTACAGCCTTAGTTGCGCCTAAAAATGTTGTTTCTTTATTAAATAACCAAAAAGTGTGGCTAGTGACTGCTGATAATGATGAGTATGCCACTGAAGATGAAAATCAGTCTTTATTCAGTGCTATAACAGCCAGCGACAAAAAGCATATTGTTTTAAAAGGTAGTCATATATTACCTCAAGCATATGTAGATTCATTAGTAGACTGGTTTTAGTTTTCTAAGCTGAACCTTTATACCAACTATGGTGATGACTATGAGCACATTTTCTTAACGAGGATTGTGAACCCGCAAAGTTAGCATAATGTCGTCTGAAATGTTTAATGGTATTAAACCATGAATCAACTTCAATATTTAACATGGATAAAATATTAGGCGCCTCTTTTAAAACTGAACCGCGTTTATTGGGCCTGATTAAACGACTACTGAAATCAGCTAACTCTAAATAATCAAAAAGAGTAAAAGGGATGGTGTTTTTATCAATTGAGCAGCCAAAATCTAATAGTAACCTTGGCTGTTGCAACACTTTAAATTCTGGTTTCTTATTGGATTTATTATTTTTATAATGACACTGTTTTTGAAAAGACTGATATTGCTTTATACGTTCTTGAATTGATGTGAATTCACTATCCAAAAGTGAGTTCGCCATTTTTGCTCTAATTGGATTTAAATCAACATACATCATGCAACTGAGAATTGCAGTTTCATCTAACAAGGCCTGTGATTTAAATCTCCCCTCCCAGAATTTACCTGTGCAATTATCTTCTTTATTGGCTTTTCGCGCTATAAACTCATTGAGATTGCGCATAAACCAACTAATGTCATACAGCCTAGTACGCCACTCATCGACTATTTCATTAATTCTAAACATATATGCAGCATTGAGTTTTTCGCCAGACCTGTAGCGGTCGACCAAAATACAACCATGATATAGCTGATACCAACGCGCGATGACTTCATCATTTGATAGGTTTAAAGCGTCGTCTCTATTAACTTTTAAAACAAGATGATAGTGATTAGACATGATTGCATAAGCTGCAATATCAATTGAAAAAACAGTAGCAAGGAATTTTATTCTATCGACCAACCAAGTTCTTCTGTGGTCAAAGTTATTACCTGAATATGTATCATCACCACACAAATAACTTCTGCGAATACAGCGATTAATACAATGATAATAAGGTGTTGCATCTAAATCGATTAACGATTCTCTCGCCCTAGCCATAATAACCACCAATAACATTTATTAGTGGTTAAAGTTTAGGATATAAAACGAGGTTTAACACTATATATCAATAAGAAAAGTATGGCTGTCTAGTTTTTATAGTTCCACACAAATAACTTCTGCGAATACAGCGATTAATACAATGATAATAAGGTGTTGCATCTAAATCGATTAACGATTCTCTCGCCCTAGCCATAATAACCACCAATAACATTTATTAGTGGTTAAAGTTTAGGATATAAAACGAGGTTTAACACTATATATCAATAAGAAAAGTATGGCTGTCTAGTTTTTATAGTTTATTAACTTTTAAAACAAGATGATAGTGATTAGACATGATTGCATAAGCTGCAATATCAATTGAAAAAACAGTAGCAAGGAATTTTATTCTATCGACCAACCAAGTTCTTCTGTGGTCAAAGTTATTACCTGAATATGTATCATCACCACACAAATAACTTCTGCGAATACAGCGATTAATACAATGATAATAAGGTGTTGCATCTAAATCGATTAACGACTCTCTCGCCCTAGCCATAATAACCACCAATAACATTTATTAGTGGTTAAAGTTTAGGATATAAAACGAGGTTTAACACTATATATCAATAAGAAAAATATGACTGTCTAGTTTTTATAGTTTTTATAGTTTTTATCATCACCACACAAATAACTTCTGCGAATACAGCGATTAATACAATGATAATAAGGTGTTGCATCTAAATCGATTAACGACTCTCTCGCCCTAGCCATAATAACCACCAATAACATTTAATAGTGGTTAAAGTTTAGGATATAAAACGAGGTTTAACACTATATATCAATAAGAAAAATATGACTGTCTAGTTTTTATCTAGTTTTTATAGTTAATACAGCGATTAATACAATGATAATAAGGTGTTGCATCTAAATCGATTAACGACTCTCTCGCCCTAGCCATAATAACCACCAATAACATTTATTAGTGGTTAAAGTTTAGGATATAAAACGAGGTTTAACACTATATATCAATAAGAAAAATATGACTGTCTAGTTTTTATAGTTTTTATAGTTTTTAGTTTTTAGTTTTAGTTTTTAGTTTTTTTAGTTTTTATTGTTAAGCTTAGGGTGTAATACAGAGAATCACTTTTTTATTAATTTTAGCTTTTAGATAAATTCTAAAAGCTCGTTAACTGCACATGGTAAAGCTTTGTAATCTATGGTTTTTTTATTAATTGTTGGAATCCCAACCTTAATTATCTTAGGGTTAGTAATAAGTTTAAAATTAAATTCAATGCTTTCCTATATCGTTATTATTTTACTAGGTATTTTATCTACATACGCTGTAGATTATATATATTGCAATATACTCGGATTTGAGTGTATACCAGATGCATTAACTGGACTTGGTCTAATAATACACTCACTATTAGTAATAATTTTTTCTTCAATTATCT
Organism: Pseudoalteromonas sp. '520P1 No. 423'; assembly: GCF_001269985.1. Taxonomy (NCBI): domain Bacteria; kingdom Pseudomonadati; phylum Pseudomonadota; class Gammaproteobacteria; order Alteromonadales; family Pseudoalteromonadaceae; genus Pseudoalteromonas; species Pseudoalteromonas sp. '520P1 No. 423'. The sequence continues at coordinate 742,583 of NZ_BBZB01000001.1, forward strand.
ATAATGTGCTGTGTAACAAGTATAAGAAAATTAAGGATAAAGGAGGTAGTTAATAAAAGAAAGTATGACTGTCTATTTTATTTTTTTTATACGTATTAATCATAAAATTACATTTGTTAGTATTGGCTAACAAAAGAATAAAAGGTTCATTTGTATTTTTTCAAGTTTTAAACCGATCGTGCTTGTAAAGTGTCCATATGTATCTATTTTTATTTACAAAAGCATGACTGTTTGGTTTTGTTTAGATAATACAAAGTGTAAAATCAATCATTTAGTGTCATTTTATTTTATAGAGGTTAAACTAAGTGAAGAAAGTTGTATCTGGTTTAGTATTAAGTTTAGTATTAGTAAGTAGTGTAAAAGCTGAAGAAGCAGGGCAGAGTAACTGGTATATAGGCAGTACCTATAACGCCCAAACATTAGATGGTGAAGGTAAACCCGCTAAGGTTGGTACTTTAGATGGTTTAGTTGGCTATCAAGTCAATAGCCATTTTGCTGTTGAGACTCGTTTTGGTGTTGGTATTAAAGATGACTCTGAAGACTTAGGGCATTTTAAAACCAAAGTAGAAGTCGATAAACAAATGTCTTTAATTTTAAAAGCAAGCATGCCACTTGAGGATTCCTTTTCATTATATGGCATGATTGCTTATACTAAAACTGAACTCGATGCCTCAGTTAGCGGTTTCAATATAGGCAATCAATTTCAGTCTGGTTATAGTTTTAGCGCTAAAGACTCTATTTCTGATTCTGGGCTTGGCTTAGGGGTTGGTATATCTTATAGACTTACAAATAATACAAGTACTTTTGTTGAATATCACGTCAGATCTGATTTTGAAAATTCTGGAGTTAAGGCCGATTTTGATACGGTAACTTTAGGTTTAAGGTACCGTTTTTAATAAGAGCTTATATGGTGTTTGTAGTTACTCAATTGTAATATTTTGGGTACACAGGTATGTGATGAAAGGAATGTATTACTTTTTCTCTTTAGATAAAAAGTACGCAACGATTTAACTAGAATTAATGTTTAAATTATGGGCTTACATTTTGACTTCAGTACACACCTCAGTGTAGTTAACTAGTGGACTTAAAACCAAGTTATGGTTTTAAGTCCTTGTTTCAATTTACTTCTTTAACTTAGCAAACGCATCCGCAAAGGCATTGCCCATAGCGGCATTACTAGATTCTTTTCTAGGTTTAGCAGCTTTTGGTTTAGCTTGATGCTGTGGCTTTCTTTGTGCATCGTTTGTTTGCGATTTATTAGCCTGTGGTTTATGGCTTTGTTTAGATTTAGGTGCTTGGTTAATATCGTCATCTAAACGCATAGTAAAGCTAATACGTTTACGAGCAACATCTACTTCTACCACTTTTACTTTTACAATATCACCGGCTTTTACGATTTCACGCGGATCTGAAATAAACTTATTAGTGATAGATGAAATATGCACTAAACCGTCTTGGTGTACGCCTACATCTACAAATGCACCAAAGTTAGCAACGTTTGATACCACACCTTCTAAAATCATGCCTGGTTTTAAATCAGATACTGTTTCTACACCTTCTTTAAATGTGGCTGTTTTAAATTGTGGGCGTGGATCACGACCTGGTTTATCTAGTTCTTCAATGATGTCGGTAACCGTTGGTAAACCAAATTTTTCATCTGTGAAGTCATCGGCATTAAGTGCTTTTAGGCTTTCGCTGTTACCAATTAACTGTGATACTTCAATATTAGTTTTCATTAAAATGCGTTTTACCACAGGGTAAGCTTCAGGATGAACTGATGAACTATCAAGTGGGTCAGTACCATTGCTGATACGTAAAAAACCTGCACATTGTTCAAAGGCTTTTGGCCCTAAGCGTGCCACTTTTTTAAGTTGGCTACGGTTAGTGAATACGCCATTTTCGTCGCGGTATTTAACGATATTTTGCGAAAGCGTTTTATTTAAACCAGATACGCGGGCTAATAATGGCGCTGAAGCCATGTTGATATCTACGCCAACGCCATTTACACAATCTTCTACTACGCCATCTAGGCTAGTAGATAATAGACTTTGTGATACATCGTGTTGGTATTGACCAACACCAATAGCTTTAGGTTCAATTTTTACAAGCTCGGCTAGTGGGTCTTGTAAGCGGCGTGCAATAGACACTGCGCCACGAATTGAAACATCTAAATCAGGGAATTCATTTGCTGCTAACTCAGATGCTGAATAAACTGATGCGCCTGCTTCGCTGACCACAATTTTATTCATTTTCAAATCGCTTTCAGCCTTGATTAATTCAGCTGCTAGTTTGTCGGTTTCGCGAGATGCGGTACCGTTACCTATGGCGATTAACTCGACTTTATGTTGACGACAAAGTTGGCTTAAAGTACGCAATGATTTATCCCAGTGATTTTGTGGGGCATGTGGGAATATTGTACAGTGACCTAGCATTTTACCTGTGGCATCAACAAAAGCTGCTTTTACCCCAGTACGTAAACCTGGATCTAAACCTAAAGTAACACGTGGGCCAGCAGGTGCTGCCATTAATAAATCTTTTAGGTTTTTAGCAAATACGTCTATCGCACCGCTTTCTGCTTTATCACGCATAGAGCCTAAAAATTCATTTTCTAGATGAAGTGATAGTTTTGCTTTCCAACATGTTTGCACAACGCTTAATAACCATTCACTTGCTGGGTTGTTTTTTAAATCGATATCAAAGTGTTTTGCAATGATGTTAATGCAAATGCCTTCTGGGCGCTCTAAACTTGGATCTGGAATTATTTTTACTTGAACTACGCCAGCACTACGGGCACGCAACATAGCAAGTGCACGATGAGATGGTACTTTTTTAAGGTTTTCAGTGTGCTCAAAGTAATCTTGATATTTAGCGCCTTCGTTTTCTTTACCTTTTATTAGCTTGCTTTCAATTACACCGTATTGGTTTATTTGGCGGCGTAACTTAGCTAGTAACTTAGCGTCTTCTGCAAAACGCTCTATTAAAATAAACTTAGCGCCATCTAGGGCATCTTTAGTTTCAGCAATTTTATTCTCTGGATTTAAATATTTTTGCGCCTCGTTTTCAGGCGTTAATGATGGCTGAGAAAACAAGCTATTTGCTAATGGCTCTAAACCCGCTTCGATTGCGATTTGGCCTTTAGTACGGCGTTTAGCTTTAAATGGTAGGTATAAATCTTCTAACTCAGTTTTGCTGTTAGTTGCTTTGACATCTTGTTCTAACTGCGTTGTTAGTTTGTCTTGTTCTTTTATGGTTTTTAATATGAATTCGCGTCTTTCTTCTAGCGTTCTTAAATAATTAAGGCGCTGCTCTAATAAACGCAGTTGGGTATCGTCTAATCCGCCAGTTGCTTCTTTTCTGTAGCGGGCTATGAAAGGTACTGTTGCACCTTCATCTAATAATTGTGTGGCAGCAACAATTTGGTTTTCTTTAGCATTGAGTTCTTGTGCCAATAGAGATGCGATTTTACTCATTTTGAACCTATAAACTTATATTAGATGAAGTGGTCTTGAAAAAAGTTGGTTTTTTTATTTAGCCTGAACAATTATGGACGCTAAATTTAAACCTAGAGTGATAGACCATAGAATGAATAAGATTGTCTCTGTAAGTGTTGCAAAAGTCCAATTTTAAAGCCTATTTGCATAAATAATTAATGTTTGTGTATTTGAAAGCTAATTGTAATTGCTTATGATGCCAAAGCATTCCATTTTTAATTGAAGATTTAAACTTTTGAAAACAAATTTAGTTACCCCAGAAGGCTATAGAAAGCTTCAAGAAGAAGAAACCTACTTGTGGACAGTTAAACGTCCAGAAATAACAAAAATAGTATCTTGGGCTGCCAGCTTAGGTGATCGATCTGAAAACGCAGATTATACCTTTAATAAACGTGTATTACGCCAAATTGATAGGCGTGTAAGATATTTAAGAAAACGATTGCCAGATTTAAAGGTGATTGAATATTCGCCTGTGCAAGAAGGTAAAGTATTTTTTGGTGCTAAGGTCGAAATTGAAAATGAAGCTGGGGAAGTGAAATCATTTAAAATAGTAGGGCCAGATGAAATATATGGTGATGAAAAAGAACCTTTAATTTCTATAGATTCTCCGATGGCAAGAGCACTATTAAAAAAGCAAGTAGATGATGACTTTATAGTGAAAACACCTGAAGGCGATAAAGAGTGGTTTGTAAATTCAATTGAATATGAAAAGTAGTTTATTTAAATGGTGAGGTTTATGCTTAGTATGGCGTTAAATTAGGCTTTATGAAACTTTCCGTAACAAACTAAATCATAAAAGGATTTTTATTATGACCATTTTCTTTTATATTTAGTGCAGATAAATAATAAAATTTAGCTCGGAGTGGGATAATGGGACAGGAAACAACCAAAGTTTTAGTTGTAGATGATGATATGCGCTTACGTTCATTATTAGAGCGTTATTTAGTAGAACAAGGTTTTATTGTCCGCTCAGCTGGTAATGCAGAACAAATGGACCGCTTAATTGAGCGAGAAAATTTTCATTTATTAGTATTAGACTTAATGCTACCAGGTGAAGATGGTTTATCTATTTGTCGTCGTTTACGTCAAAAAGAAAATGATATTCCAATCATTATGCTAACTGCAAAAGGCGACGAAGTAGACCGTATTATTGGTTTAGAGCTTGGCGCTGATGATTATATTCCTAAGCCTTTTAATCCTAGAGAATTATTAGCACGTATTAAAGCGATTTTACGTCGTCGTTCAGCTGATGTACCTGGTGCGCCAGCAGCAGAAGAAAATAAAATTGAATTTGGTGATTTTAAACTGAATTTAGCAACTCGCGAAATGAACCATGGTGATGAAATTATCTCGCTAACCAGTGGTGAATTTGCGGTACTAAAAGCCTTAGTGACTCATCCAAGAGAACCACTTAGCCGTGATAAGTTAATGAACTTAGCGCGTGGTCGAGATTACAGCGCCCTTGAGCGGAGTATTGATGTTCAGGTGTCTCGCCTGCGTCGTATGATTGAAGAAGATCCAGCTAATCCAAGATATTTACAAACAGTGTGGGGACTTGGTTACGTATTTGTTCCTGACAGTGATGAATAATGCGGTTATTTCCGCGTAGTGCATTTGGGCAAACAGTCTTTTTTGTTGGTGCACTACTTTTAATCAATCAAATCGTTTCATACATATCAGTTACTTTTTATGTCGTAAAACCTACGATAGAGCAAGTAACTTTAATGCTTTCTAAACAAGTTAAAACTGTTTTCATTGGTGTGAACGATGGTATTACTTTACCTCCTGAAATTGCTGAAAAGTTTTATTTAGCAACAGGAACGGAAGTGATGAGCGAAGCAGAAGCATTCAAAAACGGCCTAGAAATGGCTTCTGAATATCCCATGCTGTCTAACATCATGTCAGATCAGTTAGGCGGACCCGCACGCGTTAGAATCAATCAAGCAAGTCAATTAGTTTATTGGGTAGAATCTCCTCAAGCGCCAGGTTATTGGGTGCGAGTGCCATTAATGGGCTTTCAAGAAACTCAGCTAGAATTCCTCACATTTTATTTAGCCTGTATTGGTGTATTAAGTGTTTTAGGTGGCTGGTTATTTGCGAGTCAGTTAAATCGGCCGTTAAAGTCATTGCAAGATGCAGCTGTAAAAGTAGGTGTAGGAGATTATTCAACCCAACTTAAAGAGCGCGGTTCAATAGAAGTAATCGAAGTAACCCGTGCATTTAATCAAATGTCGAAAGGCATTAAAGAGCTTGAAGAAGACAGGAGATTATTAATGGCAGGTGTATCGCATGATTTAAGAACACCTTTAACACGTATTCGTTTAGCAACGGAAATGATGTCTGATGATGAAGACTATTTACGTGAAGGTATTATTTACGATATTGAAGATATGAACGCAATTATCGATCAATTCATAGAGTATTTAAGACATCATAAAGTGGCTGAATTGGTTAATGAAGACTTAAATGCTTTGGTGGCTGAAGTAGTCGCTTCAGAGCAAAAGCAGCAAAGGGTGATCAATGCCGAACTTAATGAGAGCATACCAAATATTCCATTAAGCCATGTTGCTATTAAACGTGTAATTACCAATATGATAGAGAATGCATTGCGTTATTCTGAAGATGATATTCAGGTATTAACTGGTTTAGATAAATCTAAAAAATATGCTTATGTGGCCATTCAAGATAAAGGCCCTGGCATTCCAGAAAATGAACTTGAGCGTGTATTTCAACCATTCACTCAAGGTGACTTAGCACGCGGCAGTGAAGGTAGCGGCTTAGGTTTAGCGATTATTAAACGTATTGTAGATATGCATAATGGCACAGTAACATTAAGAAATATGCCTGAAGGCGGCTTAGAAGCAAAAGTAAACTTCCTCGTTAAACAGTAAAATAACAAATCAAACTAAAAAAGGGTCGGAGTCAATTAACTTTAAATGGGTTAATGTACTCCGACCCCTTTATTGAGGACATTAAAAAAGGCTAGCCGTGGCTAACCTTTTTATTTGCTATGTAGCAATATTGATTATAACTGAGGACCAGCTGATACTAATGCTTTACCATTTTCTGTGTCAGTGAATTTCTCGAAGTTATTTACAAAGCGTTTTGCTAAATCTACTGCTTTGTCATTCCATACGCTTGCATCTTCGTAAGTTTTACGAGGATCAAGAATGTCACCTTCAACACCTTCTACTGAAGTAGGTACTTCTAGGTTGAACATTGGGATAACTGTAGTTTCAGCGTTATCAATTGAACCATCTAAGATAGAATCAATGATTGCACGTGTTGCTTTGATAGAGATACGTTTACCAGTACCGTTCCAACCTGTGTTTACTAGGTAAGCTTCAGCGCCTGCAGCTTCCATACGCTTGTGTAATACTTCAGCGTACTGAGTTGGGTGTAGGCTTAAGAAAGCAGCACCAAAACAGCTAGAGAAAGTTGGAGTAGGCTCTGTGATACCACGTTCAGTACCAGCTAGTTTAGCTGTGAAACCTGAAAGGAAGTAGTATTCAGTTTGCTCTGGCGTTAATTTAGCAACTGGAGGTAAAACACCAAATGCATCAGCAGTTAAGAAAATTACTTTCTTAGCGTGACCTGCACGAGATACTGGTTTTACGATGTTGTCGATATGGTGAATTGGGTAAGAAACACGTGTGTTCTCAGTTTTTGAGTTATCGTCAAAATCAATTTTACCATTCGCATCAACAGTTACGTTTTCTAATAATGCATCACGACGGATTGCATTATAGATGTCTGGTTCGTTTTCTTTGCTTAGGTTGATTGTTTTTGCGTAACAACCGCCTTCAAAGTTAAATACGCCGTTATCATCCCAACCGTGCTCATCATCACCGATAAGTTCACGTTTTGGATCTGTAGAAAGCGTTGTTTTACCAGTACCTGATAAACCAAAGAAGATAGCTGTATCGCCGTCTTTACCAACATTAGCACTACAGTGCATAGATGCGATGCCTTGAAGCGGAAGGTAGTAGTTCATCATTGAGAACATACCTTTTTTCATTTCGCCGCCGTACCAAGTACCACCGATTAGTTGCACTTTTTCAGTTAGGTTGAAAGCAACAAAGTTCTCAGAGTTAAGACCTTGCTCTTCCCATTTATCATTTACTGTTTTTGCACCGTTCATAACTACGAAGTCTGGTTCGTAATTTTCAAGCTCAGCATCAGTAGGGCGAATAAACATATTCTTAACGAAATGTGCTTGCCATGCTACTTGAGTGATAAAACGTACTTTTAAGCGTGTTGCTTCATCAGCGCCACAAAAAGTATCAACAACAAATAAACGCTCGCCGCTTAGTTGAGTTGTAACTAAACCTTTTAAATGATCCCATGTTTCAGGAGTCATAGGTTTGTTATCATTTTTACCTTGATCAGACCACCATACTGTGTCGCGAGTTACTTCGTCACGAACAATATATTTATCTTTAGGAGAACGACCTGTAAAGATACCTGTGTCTACATTTACTGCGCCAAGTTCAGTTTCAACACCTTTGTCAAAACCTTCTAGGCCGGCTTTAGTTTCTTCTGCAAAAAGTAACTCATAAGATGGATTGTAAACAATTTCTGCCACATCATTGATACCATATTGTGACAAATCAATTGAGTTTTCTAAAGCGGTCATGCAAAAACACTCCTAACGTTTGAACGGGGTTTAGTTATAAAGAACGATTGTGAGATACGGCGCTAATTCTAGGTGATCGGTGGCTAAAACAAAAGCAATAAAAGGCGTTAAAACGCAGTTTTCAGGACTTTTTTTTATGACACCGGTATCATCTTTGAAATGTAACTTGAAGATTTTTAATGACAACGGTGTCAGATTTATTTGTTGAGCTATAAGTACTAAAAAACCGAGCAATGCTCGGTTTTTTATTATTATGAGAATGACTGTTTTAAACAATCAATTCATCATTTCTCGTATTTAAAAGTTTACAACTAATGAAAAAGCGCCCTTACTTGAGACTCATCAAAAACGTAATTTTTAAGACAGTAGTGACAACTAATTTGAATGTCACCACTATTTTCTATTTCTTCTAATAAAGACTCAAGTCCAACATTAACTAATGCACCTGCAGTTTTATCTCTTGTACAAGTACATTTGTAGTTTACTGCTTGTGGTTCAAATACTCTTGGGTTGTCTTCATGATAAAGACGCGTAAGTACAGTAGTTGCATCTAGAGTTAATAGCTCTTCATCTTTAATGGTATTTGTTAAAGCTTCAAGGTGAATAAAATCTTGCTCTGCTTTTTCTTTGTCGACAGGCAATACTTGTAAAAATAACCCCGAAACTTTAGCTGCACCTTCAGTTACATCAGTTGCAAACCATAAGCGTGTTGTTAATTGCTCTGATTGTGTGAAGTATTGCTCTAAACATTCAGACAATGTATCTGCATCAAGTGGTACGATACCTTGGTATCTTTCACCTTTTTTAGGCGTAATTGTGATAACCATATGACCTTTACCAATCAAATCTTTGATTGTTGTGCCTTTAATTTCATTTTGTAGGCGAGCAATACCGCGCATGTTTTGTTCATTATCACCATTTATTACAGCATATTTAAGCGGACCATCACCTTGTAATTGAACCGCGATATCGCCTTCAAACTTTAACGTTGCAGTTAATAAACATGTTGCGGCTAATAATTCACCTAATAAATGTTTAACTGGATCTGGATAATTATGGCCTTCAATTATTTCGTTAAACGTAGTGTTTAATTGAACTAATTCACCTCGTGCATCGAGGTTTTCAAAAATATATCTGTGTAATAAATCTTGCATCTGAACTTGCCTATCTTTAATTTATATAGAGCAGAATTTTATTTCTGCAGTATTGCTATAATCTGGTTTTGACGTGCTTAGCTTTGTTTAAACTGAATGATCTTTCTTCTTTGTTTCTTATCAGGCTTGCGCTCTGGATGAGGAGAAAAGAAGCTATTGTTTTTTCGAGCTATGGTGTTGATTTCACGTTGCTTAATGCTTTCATCAGACTCTTGATATAAAAGCTGCGCCTCTGGTGCACCACGCCTATGTTCTGATATTTTCAAAATAGTGATAATTTTTTCATCATGGTTTTGAGTTAAGGTGATTACAGCATTTAACTCTACTGTTTTACTGGCTTTACATTTTTGGCCATTATATTGAACTTTTCCGCCTTGAACCATGTCTCTCGCTATAGCGCGTGTTTTATAAAATCGCGCAGCCCAAAGCCATTTATCTAAACGGACTTTAAGAATTTCATTTGGCTGTGCTTTTTGAATTTTTGCCATTTTAAATTAAATATCGCTGAGAAATTGCGCGAAATATAGCACAAAAAGGGAATTTTAAAAAGAGACTACATTTGTTTACTAAATAACAAAGCTTAGTAATTATAAGTGTTGGAAAGGGTTTTATACCTTATTTTTCTGTTTCGATACAATATTCACTATTAAGGCGCTTGTTGTATCAAAACAAGCGAGTTAAGATGTCATCGCTATTAATTATAAAAAATAAAGGCTATGCAACAGAAATTACAAAAATTACAACAATTTCAGCATTTAATTGCCAAGCTTCCTGAAAGGAAAATAAGTTTTACACTACTATTAATTATAGTGGTATATGTCGCTTATTTATCTGCGCAAGCTTTTTGGTTAATTTGGCCTAAACCTCAAGAATCAAATTCATTTATTAATAGCGCAAGTTCAAATTCAGCTAGTCGCAGCACATTAAATAGTTCAGATATCACAGCTATCAATCTTTTTGGTAAGGTGAATGCTCAGCCCGTAAAAAAAGAAGTAGAAGAACCTAAAGTAATAAATGATGCACCAGAAACCACATTGAATATCAATTTGACGGGTGTTGTGGCTGTAAATCAAGATGATAAAGCGGGTTTAGCTATTATAGAAAGCCAAGGTGCACAAGAGACATATCAAGTAGATGATGTTGTAAAAGGTACACGAGCGACGGTAAAGCAAGTTTTTGCAGATCGTGTTATTTTACAAGTGCGTAGCCGATATGAAACCTTGATGTTAGATGGTTTTAACTTTTCTAAAACTGTAACAAGTACAAAAAGAAAACCACAAAGCTCGTCACCTCGGAAAATAAAACAAAATTCACGCACTATCAAAGCGACTCAAAATGCAGATGTAAAACGTGAAATTCGTGAAAAACGTGCAGAATTAGTAAAAGATCCAGGTAAGTTATTTGATTATATTCGTGTATCGCCATCAAGAGTAAATGGTGAATTAGTGGGGTATAAATTAAGACCAGGTAAAGATCCCGCTTTATTTAGAAAAATGGGTTTAAAACACAACGATTTAGCAACATCAATTAATGGTTATATGCTTACTGATATGAAGCAAGCTATGGCTGCTATTAATGAATTGCGTACCGCACAATCAGCTACGATTTCAATTGACCGCAAGGGCGAGCAATTGGACGTATTGTTTAGTTTAGAATAATAGATTCGGAGTTTATAAGATGAATCACATGCAAGGCCGCCTAAAAAAAAGTACAAGAATTAAAAAAGGGTTGGCAAAATACGCCGCATTGATGCTTGCTATTGGAACTTCGCTATCGGTTGCTGCTGTAGAGTATTCTGCTAATTTTAAGGGCACCGATATTAATGAATTTATTAATATCGTAGGTAAAAATTTAAATAAAACCATTATTATCGATCCGGCTGTACGCGGTAAAATTAATGTACGCAGCTATGAGTTAATGGATGAAAAACTGTATTATCAATTTTTCTTAAATGTACTTGAAGTACAAGGTATTGCTGTTGTAGAAATGGATAATGGCATACTAAAAATTGAAAAAAGTTCTAGCGCTAAAAAATCTAGCGTTCCAGTAATGGATGACAATGATGAAACCTCATATGGCGATATGATGGTGACACGTGTTATTCGCGTTAAAAATGTCAGTGTGCAAGAGCTTGGCCCACTTATTCGTCAGTTTAGTGATCAAAAAGATGGTGGCCATGTCACTAACTATAAAGATGCCAATGTAATGATGTTGACAGGTCATGCTGCATCGGTAAATCGTTTAGTAAAAATTATTCGCTTAGTTGACCAAGCGGGTGATAAACAAGTTGATATTATTCGTTTAAAACATGCAACACCAGCTGATGTTGTGTCAGTAATTGAAAAAATCTATAAACCGACTTCTGGTAAATCAAATATTCCTGCTTTTTTAATTCCAAAAGTCGTTGCTGATGAGCGTACTAACAGCATAATCGTTAGTGGTGAAACACAAGCAAGAGAGCGAGCATTAGAGCTAATAAAAAGATTAGATGGCGAACTTGAAACCCAAGGTAATACTAAAGTTGTTTACTTAAATTACGCTAAATCAGAAGAGTTGGTAAAAGTTTTACAAGGTGTAAGTAAATCGATTGCTGATGAGCAAAAAAAATCTAGCTCGAAGTCTAAAAGTCGGAATAATAAAAATCAAACCAGTATAGAAGCACATGCTGAAACCAATGCATTGGTTATTACAGCACAACCAGATGTAATGCGCTCACTTGAAAAAGTGATTGCTAAGTTAGATGTGCGCCGCCCACAAGTATTGGTTGAAGCGATTATCCTTGAAGTATTTGAAGGTGATGGCATTAACTTAGGTTTTCAGTGGATCAGCGAACAAGGTGGCATGGTGCAGTTTAATAATGGTACCGTGCCTGTCGGTTCATTAGCTGTCGCAGCGGAACAAGCAAGAGATAAAACGATTACCGAAACAACAGCCTCTACCAATGCTAATGGCAGTACTGTGGGTTCTGCTCCGACTACAAGAGTTGTAGAAGGTGATTTAACCGCTGCTGCAAGCTTACTTTCCGGTGTCAGTGGTATGGCGATGGGTATTATAAAAGGTGACTGGGGTGCAATTATTCAAGCGGCTGCTACTGATACCAATACCAATATTATATCAACGCCTTCAATTACCACTATGGATAACCAAGAAGCTTCTATGATAGTGGGTCAAGAGATCCCAATTTTAACTGGCTCTGCCGCAGGAAGTAATAACTCAAATCCATTTAGCACAGTAGACCGTCAAGAGGTTGGTACTAAGTTAAAAGTAACACCACAAATCAATGATGGTTCAGCAATCTTATTAACCATTGAGCAAGAAGTATCAAGTATCAGTGGTTCTACGTCAGTGGATATCATTACCAATAAACGAGAGTTCACAACTACTGTTTTAGCTGATGATGGTGGTATGGTGATTTTAGGTGGTTTAATAGATGAAGAAGTGCAAGAAAGTGTGTCTAAGGTACCAGTTTTAGGTGATATTCCAATTTTAGGTCACTTATTTAAATCAAGTAAAACAGAAAAACGTAAACGTAATCTAATGGTGTTTATTCGTGCGACAATTGTGCGTGACGATGTCACTATGAATCAACTTAGCCATGAAAAATATAATTACTTACGTTCTGAACAACAAAAACGAGAAGATGAAGGTGTATCACTAATGCCTGGCACTAACACACCTGTACTACCTGAGTGGAACGATGAATTAGTATTACCGCCTACGTATCAAGAATTCTTACACGGTAAAAACAAAGAAGAGAAAAAAGATGACTGAGTTAGTAGCCGAAGTTTCAGTGGCTCCTAAACGTTTGCCTTTTTCTTATGCGCGTCGTTTTGGTGTGTTTTTGAGTCATGAACAGCAAGAAAATGAACTTACCCTTTTTTATAAAGGCGAGTTAAATCTTGAAGTCTTGCTAGAAGCAAGACGCATTGCAGCGCAAAGTTTTACAGCTGTGCAGCTAAATGACGATGAATTTGAATTGCAAATTGAAGCCGTTTATCAAAGAGACAGCTCTGAGACGCAACAGATAATGGAAGATATTGGCAACGAAGTTGATTTATTTTCTTTAGCAGAAGAGCTGCCAACAACTGAAGACTTGTTAGCGAGCGATGATGATGCGCCAATTATAAAGCTGATTAATGCCATGTTAGGTGAAGCGATTAAAGATGGTGCGTCAGATATCCATATTGAAACTTTTGAGCAAGATTTAGTTATTCGCTTTAGAGTTGATGGTGTATTAAAAGAAGTATTAACGCCTAACCGTAAGTTATCTTCTTTATTAGTGTCTCGTATAAAAGTAATGGCTAAATTAGATATTGCTGAAAAACGTATACCCCAAGATGGTCGTATTAGCTTAAAAATAGCCGGGCGTGCAGTTGATGTGCGTGTTTCAACTATGCCTGCCAGTTACGGCGAGCGTGTTGTGTTACGTTTATTAGATAAAAATAATGCACGCCTTGATTTACAAGACTTAGGCATGAGCGATGAAAATCGTGTTGTTTTTACTGATTTAGTGCGCAAACCTCACGGTATTATTTTGGTTACAGGTCCTACGGGTTCAGGTAAAAGTACCACGCTTTATGCCGGACTTGCTGAGATAGATTCAAAAGAAAGTAATATTCTAACTGTTGAAGATCCAATAGAGTACGAAATTGCAGGCATAGGCCAAACGCAAGTAAATACAAAAGTAGATATGACATTTGCGCGTGGTTTACGTGCCATTTTACGTCAAGATCCCGATGTGGTGATGGTAGGTGAAATTCGTGACTTAGAAACAGCACAAATCTCTGTTCAAGCCTCATTAACGGGTCATATGGTTTTATCAACACTGCATACAAATACTGCTGCAGGCGCAATTACGCGCATGGAAGATATGGGCGTAGAGCCTTTCTTATTATCTTCATCATTGTTAGGTGTTTTATCACAGCGCTTAGTGCGTACTTTATGCCCTGATTGTAAGCAACCGCATGTAGCTGATGAAAAAGAATGTCGTTTATTAGGCGTTGAGTTTAATCAAGGTATTAAAATTCACCGTGCGGTAGGTTGTACTGAATGTAATCATAATGGCTATAGAGGCCGAACTGGTATTCACGAGTTACTAGTTGTTGATGATGCTATCAGAGAGCTTATTCATAATGGTAAAAGTGAACAAGCAGTTGAAAAGTATATTCGCCAAACAACTCCAAGTATTCGCCAAGATGGCTGTAGAAAAGTACTGTTAGGTGAAACAACTTTAGAAGAAGTACTGCGCGTCACTAGAGAGGAAAGCTAGTGCCAGCATTTGAGTACAAGGCTTTAGATGCCAAAGGTAAAACTAAAAAAGGTTTACTTGAAGCTGATACGGCCAAACAAGTCAGAAATAATTTAAGAGAAAAAGGCTTAACACCTTTAGAGGTCAATGTTGCCGCTGAGCAAGAAAAGAAGCAGGGCAGTAGCTTTTTTAAAACTAAAGTATCAACCGCTGATCTCTCTTTAATTACACGTCAATTAGCAACCTTAATTCAGTCGGCATTACCTGTTGAAGAGGCAATCCTTGCGGTGGCTGAACAATGTGAAAAGCCGAAATTAAAAGGTATGTTGATGTCGGTCCGTTCTAAGGTGGTAGAAGGCTACACTTTAGCGGATGGTTTAGCTGAATTCCCCCATGTATTTGATTATTTATATCGCGCTATGGTTGCCGCAGGTGAAAAATCAGGGCATTTAGATAAAGTACTAAATCGATTAGCTGACTACACTGAACAACGTCAGCATATGCGTAGCCAAATTACCCAAGCTATGGTTTATCCAATGGTACTTGTGGTTTTTGCAATTGGTATTATTTCGATATTGTTAGGTAGTGTAGTACCAAAAATATTAAAAACTTTTGAGAAATCTAAACAAGCTTTACCTTGGACAACCGAGTGGGTATTGGCAGCGAGTAATTATGTGCAAAACTATTGGCTGATCACTTTAGTGGTATTTTTCAGTTTGGTTTTTGGAATTAAAAAAGCACTTACAAAACCAAAAGTACGGTTTTGGTATGATAGTAAGCTGTTAACATTACCAGGATTAGGTAAAGTAAGCCGTAGTTTAAATACAGCAAGGTTTGCACGTACTTTAAGTATTTTGTCTTCAAGCTCAGTTCCTTTATTAGAGGGGATGAAAATATCGGGTGAAGTCTTAGCAAATGAACAGATAAAAAAAGCAGTCGGTGATGCTTCAATTAAAGTAAGTGAAGGTGCAACACTGAGAGCTTCATTACAGCAAACAAAATTTTTCCCACCTATGATGCTTCACATGATTGCCAGTGGAGAGAAATCAGGTGAGCTTGAACAAATGTTAGAACGTTCAGCTGACAACCAAGATAGAGAATTTGAGAGTTTAGTGAGTGTGTCATTAAAGCTTCTTGAACCCGCCATGATTGCAGGAATGGCAGTAATCGTATTGTTTATTGTAATGGCGATTTTACAGCCGATAATGGCAATGAACAAAGCAATAGGAATGTAGTCTTAATTTTAAATATTATTAGAAATTTCAAAATTTAGAGGTAAACAATGAGAAAGCAGTCTGGTTTTTCACTATTAGAAGTAATGGTTGTTTTAGTGATCATAGGCATGATCATGGCGATAGTTGCACCAAATATTATGGGTCAGCAAGAAGAAGCTGCAGTTGATAAAGCACATTTAGATATCCAGCAGTTAGAAGATGCAATGGCTATGTATAAATTGCGTAATAAAGCATATCCAACAACAGAGCAAGGTCTTGAAGCATTGGTAACAGAAACTGATGTTGAGCCTTTACCTAGACGTTTTCCTGAAGGTGGTTTTATTGATAAATTACCAGAAGATCCTTGGGGCAACCCTTACCAGTTAGTAAGTCCAGGTGAGATTGGTAAAATAGATATTTTCTCTATGGGCCCTGACGGTGAGGTAGGAACAGAAGATGATATTGGTAATTGGGATGAAGAAGATTCAGGGCACTAATACCGTTTTTGGAAAAACAATTGTTTAACAAAGCTAAAATCAAAAAACATACATTAAAACCATGCACTAAAGCGCATGGTTTTAATCGTTTTCGACAAAAAAATACTGGTTTTAGTTTAATTGAAATTATGGTTGTATTAGTGATTATTGCATTTGCCACTAATATGATGATTTATAATCTTGGCGGCGGCCAAGAAGACGAGTTAGAAAAATCAGCGGTTAAAATGAATACCGTGATTAATTTAGCAGCAGATTATGCTGTTTTAAATCAGCTTGAATTAGGTTTCCATTTAGATAAAGGCATTTTAGAGTTTCTTGCATTTGATGGTGAAAAATGGATACCACTAACAGGTAATAAGGTTTTTAAAGCAGTTAAATTTCCTGAATTTTTAGATGTAGAATTACAGCTAGATGATTTACCTTGGGCAGAAGAAAATTTATTAGAACAAGTCGATTGGCGCGAACTAATGGACACTGAAGATGAAGAAAGCTTTTTAGAACTAGAAAAACTAAAAATTCCACAAGTGATATTGTTATCTTCAGGTGAAGTGAGCCCTTTTTCGCTTTCACTTTCATTAAAAGAACAAGCCGAGCCCACCTTTTTTATTCAAGGTGAATTCATGGCTCCGGTTATATTCAAACGAGAACCTGAATTATGAAAAAGAATAATTTAGGTTTTACCTTATTAGAAGTCATGGTTGCTCTGAGTATTTGCGCCATGGCGGGCATTGCTGCCATGCAAGTGGCTGGGCAACATATTAATCACCTTTCAATTGTTGAGCAGCAAGCTTACGCCTCTTGGGTTGCTGAAAACCAATTAGCTGAAATTACCTTAAGTGATAAGTGGCCACCTAAAAATAATAAAAAAGGCAATCAAGAACAAGCCGGACATAAATGGTATTGGCAGCAAAAAGTTGTAAAAACAGAAACGGCAGATTTTTATCAAGTAACAGTAATTGTATTTGAAAATGAAAAATATCAAGAAGCTGTGTACGAGCTTAATACCTATGTCACTAAGAGTAATTCCAAGTGAATAGTTTGAAGTCATATTCAAAACAAGTCGGTTTTACCTTACTAGAAGTTATGGTTGCTTTAGGGATTTTAGGTTTTATTGTTGTTGCAAGTCATCAAATTTTAGATACCGCCATTCGCACAAGTGAAACCTCTGAACAAACAATTGCAGAGCTGAATGCCTTGCAAGCAACATTTAGATTAATGGATCAAGATTTCAGTCAAATAACTAAACGTATGGGGCGAAATGAGTCGGGTGAACGTGTGGAGCAATATTTAATTGCTGGACGATATTTGATGAACAGTCAATATGATGGTGTCGCATTTGTAAGAGATGGCTGGCGAAACCCAGCTAACTTATTACCTCGCAGTGAGCTTCAAGCAATAGGCTATCGAGTTGTTGATGATAAGTTAGAGCGCATATATAAAGTTTATATTGATAGCTTAGATGATACAAAGTCTCGTAGTCATGTTTTGATGGAAAATGTAGAAGATTTTGTGCTGACATACCGCAATGATAAAGATAAATGGCTAGAAGCGTGGAAAGAAAAGTCATTGCCAAGAGCTGTAAAAATTGAATTGAAGCTAAAAGATATTGAGCCGTTCACAAGAGTGTTTTTAGTGCCAGGTTCGGGAGTTGTTGAAGATGAAAAATAACTCAGGTGCAGCGCTAATCATAGTATTATTTGTTGTTGCGCTAGCGGCAACTTTAGCTGTTGAAATGAGTTCTCGTATGATGGTACTTGTTAATAAAAATAGTATTTTACAAGAGCACCAACAAGCAAAATGGTATGGTTATGCAGCAGAGGCATTAGCTAAGCAGGCATTAATTCAAACCAAAAAAGATGATGATAAAGTTGTTCATTTAAAACAAGCTTGGGCGCAAGAAGAAGCGACTTTTCCAGTTGATGGTGGCACGATCAGCGGTAAAATTTCAGATTTGCAAGGTTGTTTAAATTTAAATGCATTTAGGGCTAAACCTGAAAATGGTTCAGCTGATAAAGTACCTGAAGTACATGGTGTTTTTTTAAGGTTATTAGAAAAGCTGGATGAAGAGGACACCCTACCAATAGAAAACTCTCAAGAAGAGCTTGCAGATGCTTTATTAGATTGGATTGATGAAGATAATAACCGTAGACCAGAAGGCGCTGAAGAAGATGAATATTTATCTCGTGAAATACCTTACTTAACAGCCAATCATTTTTTAGCTTCTATATCAGAGTTACGTACAATCAAAGGTTTTAACCCTTTAATTGTTGAAAGATTATTACCTTATGTATGCATTATTCCTGGAACAGATTTATTTGAAATTAATGTAAATACAATCTTGGCAGAGCAAGCAAGTTTGTTAGCTGCATTATTAGATACAGATACTGACACTGCTAATCAAATTATTTCTGAAAGAGAACCTGAAGGTTGGACTGATTTAGATAAGTTTATTAGTGATGCGAATGAAAAGTTAGCTAAGAAATTAAAAAAAGATAATAAACAGTTTGTTGTAAATAGTGAGTATTTCCAACTGGTAGCAAAGACAACATTTGCAGATAGTCGATTTAAAATGACTTCTACGATGAAAATAAAAGATAATAAAGTCAGTATATTGGCTCGTAAATTTGGAGGCGACGTAGATGAGTGAAACTCTAATAATACGTTTAGGTCATAAGCAAACAGATAAATTACATTGGCTAATTTTCTCTGATGCAGAACAAGAAATTATAGCCAGTGGTGAATTAGCAAATGCTAGTGAGTTAGCGAGCTTAACTGATAAGGCTGATAGTCGTCAGTTAGTGGCTTTGTTACCTGCATCTGATGTGCAATTAAAAAAAGTAATATTACCCGCTAAATGGAATCGTAAATTACAACAAGCTTTGCCTTATATTATTGAGGATGAGTTAGCGTGTGATTTAGATGATTTATTCATCGCTATAGATGAGCCTTTCCAAGAGATTCAAAACGAAGAAACAAAGCATGGTATTAAAGTTGCTATCTTAAATAAGGCGTGGTTTGAGGCTTGGCTTGAATGTTTATCTGGTTATGGGCTTTCACCACAAAAAGTGATCCCTGATGCCTTATTATTACCATTTGAAGCTGATAAAGCGCCTGCGATCTCATTAGATGATAATTGGCTTGTTAAAACAAATGAATGGCAAATTGCGCAAGTTGAACCTCAATGGTTAAGTGTTTATATAGACGCTGCTAATATTGAGACTTTAGTTCACTTCAGCCCAAGTGAGCAGTTAAGTGAGATTAGCAATTTAAATTTGGCGTCTGATGAGTCAAAATTTGATTTACCTTTAGCTATATTTGCAAAGCAATTAACTCATAATCCTTTTAATTTACTGCAAGGGGATTATCAGGTTAAGAAACAAAAAAATGTAGTAAGACCTGCGTGGCGTGCGCCAGCAATTGCTGCATCAATCGCTTTGTTGTTAACCTTAGGTTTAAAGGGGTTTCAGGCTTATCAACTAGATCAACAAGCTAACTTAGCTAAGCAAAATGTAATTGACCAATATAAGTCGGCTTTTCCAGGTACAAAAGTGCGCCCGCACTTAATTAAAAAACAGCTCAGCAATCGTTTAAAGCAAGTCGAGGGTGGTAGTGATGCTGGTTTCTTAGAGCTTATGAATGATTTGGTGATCGTATTTAAAGAGGTCGATAATTTTGAGCCAGACTCATTCCGTTATGATCAAAAGCGCAATGAAATAAGATTAAGAGCGAAAGGCAAAGACTTTCAAACATTTGGCAAGGTTAAGTCTATCTTAGAAAATCAAGGTTTAGAAGTATCTCAAGGGTCGCTTAATAATGATGGTGATAATGTTGTTGGTGAAGTTAAAATTAAACGCCAGTCGTGAGCCAGGAGAATAGAATATGAAAGCAATGTTGGAATATTGGCAATCACTTAAAGAGCAAGAACAAAAACTGTTAATGATCGCTGGCGGTATTTTTGTACTTTTTGTATTTGTGATGGGAATTTGGCGTCCTTTAAATAATGCGATAGAGACATCATCAAAAGAGTTAAAAAAACAACAAGATTTATCTGTTTGGATGCGCTCTAGTATCGCAAAAATTAAACAAGCGAATCCTAAAGCAAGCATGAGTTCAGGAAGTTTAAGTCAGGTTGTTAATAGTACGCGTAATAAATATCAGATCTCTATCAGTAAAATGCAACCAAAAGACAATACACTTAGGTTAACTGTAGAAAGTGTAGAGTTTAATAAGTTAATTGATTGGCTAACATTATTAGTTGAAAAACATCAGATCACGATTGTAAAAATTGATATGAGTAAAGATGATAATACAGGTTACGTTAAAGTTAGTAGCTTGGTTTTAGAGAAGTAATAATGAAAAATATAAAAAAAACAATTGGTTTAACCTTAGTATTCTTAATCACATTTTTTATTTTTGTTTTGCATCTAATGCCTGCAAATGTAGCTGTATCGTTTGCTAAACCTTATTTACCCAAACAACTTAGTTTAGGAGCTGTATCTGGTTCAATTTGGCAAGGTTCAGTATCGCAGGTGCAGTTTAAAGATAGAAATCAAACACAGTTATTAAATAAATTAAGCTGGACACTTAGTGCAACTTCATTGCTCACAGCAAATTTAGTCGCAGATATAAAGTTTGGTAATATTCGTCAAAAAGAAGAATATTCAGGTAAAGGCAATATTAAGTTTGGTTTATTATCAAACGAGCTTACCGTGACTAATGCTAATTTACGAGCACCTATTACACAACTAATGGCGCAAGCTAACCTACCTTTGCCTATTAATGCTAAAGGTCGTGTGACAGTAAAAGTTAAAGAATATCAATTAGGCCAACCTTATTGTAAAGCGTTAAATGCAGATATATCAACGCAACAATTACAAATTCAAGGGTTATCAGGTTGGTTTGCGATTGATGAGATTGCAGCTAAAGGAAAGTGTAAATCTGGCAATATTACATTTGCGGTTAATAAAGAAAATGACTTAGGTTTACAGCTTGATATTGTATTAGCTGCAAAAAATAAATTAACAGTTGATGGTTTTATAAAACCAAAAGCGAATATGCCAAAAGATGTACATGATGCGGTTAAATTTTTAGGCCGACCTGATCCTCAGGGCCGTTATAAAGTAAGTTTATAATGATATAACCTGAATTAAGGTTAAAAATTTAAAAAATGAGATAAAGGTGATACTTGCAAGAACTTAACTTAACAGAAACAGAATTAAATTTATTAGCCCAGTGGTTAAGTGGGGATGAAACTTCAGCTAAGGCGATGAATTTACCCTGTGTTGAAGGTTTTCTGTTTGCACTTATTTGTGCACCTGCACCTGTTGAAGATGAAGTTTGGTTAAATGAAGTGCTAGCAGGTGATTTATCAACACTATCAGATGATAAATTATTTGCACTTATGGCACTTTATAATCATCTGAGCACAGATATATTTGAAACCGGATATCAACTTCCTAAATCACTGATTGTTGATGATAATGTCGCTGTTAATTTTACACATGACAGCGCATTGCACAATTGGAGTAAGGGGTTTGCGCGTGGTGTAGGTTATGCCGGCGATTTGCTCAATTGTGAGAATATTGATAACGAACTGAGATCTGCTTTTGCTATGGCGATTAGTTGTTTAAGCTTTTTTGCTAATGAATCAAGCGCACAGCAACAAGCTCAAGAGCAAAATATGCATTTAGAAACTATGAGCCAACAAATGTTTGAATTGATGCCTGACTTCGCTATAGGCTTTGCTGAGATAGTTGAGTCTATGGCTGTAAGTAGTGGTTTATTTAATGACGAGGGTTGGAATGAGTAATCACCAATCTTAGAACAGAACATTACAAAGCGGAGCATATGCTCCGCTTTGTAATGTAACAAGTGAGATAAAGTTTCTCGCGGCTGAAGCCCTGCCTACTAATTTAAACTAATTTCGATAGTTAAGTGACCAGTTAATTAACGGAAATGGTATTAGCTACTGTGATCTATAACAATACGCCATTCATTGTTAATTTTTTTCCAATACAGCGAATAATAACCATTTGGGTTATCGGCTTTTCTTTGTAAAGACCACTTACCTAAAACAAATGCAGAATCTTCATTGACGTTTACTTCTAGTACATCAAATGTTAATTGACCCATGGTTGCTTTATCAGGATACGTCTTAATGTAGTTTTTTAACGTATTTTGCCACCCATATTTAATGCCATTCTTACCAACAAATTTTAATTCTTCTGATTGCCAATAACCTTGCATATATTGCTTAATATCACCTTGGTTCCATGCATCTTGCTGCATTGCCATTACTTTTAAAATATCTTCTTTACCTGTACTGGCATTAGCAAGCTGACTTATAAATATAAGGCTTATTAAAATTAATTTTTTCATAGTTGCATTTTTATTTAATTATGTGGATAAAATATACAGTCAGATTAACTTGATATATAGATAAGTAAACAGTTATTTTAAGATTAAAGTCATACAACATTAAAAACGTGTACTGACCAACAAAGTAGCTGATTTTATATCGTTATTATCATCACCTAATCTAGTACCTAACCCAAAGCGAATTGAAGCCAGATCGCCAAACCAGTATTCGGTTTGAAGTTCTACATTGTTATTATCAAAATCATCCATTTCAATACTTGAAGAAAGAGAAATGCTCCATTGTTTATTGATATAATAAGCAGCTTGGGTTTGGATATACTCTTCTTTACCTGAGTATTGTTTTAGCTCTAAATCCCAGCCTTGATTTTGTTCAATGTTAGTCCATCTGACATAGGGTCCTACAGTAAATTCACTATTTGAAGAAGAATGATATGAGTCATATTCTTTTTCATAATTGTAAAAAACGCTGATACCAACTTGCAGTGTATCAGTTAACTTTTTACCTAAAGTAACAGCAGTTTCGTAAAATTTTTCATTGCCATAAAAAGTGACGTCTTGTATATATTTGATATAGCCACTGACTATTAAGTCATCTTCAAGGAATTTTTCGCCTTGAATAGCCAAATGATCAACATCATCGATACTAAAACCGGAGACTGAGATAGAATCGATTTGATTCAAATAAGGTATTAACTTATGTGGACCATCTTTTTTGATAAGATCTTCAAAATAAAACCTGTATCGCATACCAAAAAATCTATCATCAAAATCTCTAATATCAGAAAACCCAATATCAAATTGATGGTAAGTGGTGTCTTGTGCCGAGCTGTTAAAGCTCATTAACAATGCGATAGAGGTCAAGCTAAGTAGGCGCATAATACTTCCTTGTTGTGGTTTAGTATTATTTTAGGGACTTGCCTTTGTTAAGTCATTCACTATAAAGTAAAAAAGTGTAGAAAGGCGTATTCAAGAAAAATTGATGAGTAGTTTAAATATGCTTAATAAATAATGAGCAATGAGAGATATTAGCTGTTTAGGATGGTAAATATAACTACATAAGTAGGTTATACTCGATTTTTCTAGCCTAAAGATGGGTTAAAATCGAAGTTTTTAATAATAATTACATATAAAAAGCAACTTGATCATCTTTTACTCTTGTTTTCACATGCTTCCTCAGTATAATGTCAATCCACTTTGCAGGGGCGTAGTTCCAATTGGTAGAACAGCGGTCTCCAAAACCGATGGTTGGGAGTTCGAGTCTCTCCGCCCCTGCCATTTATTAAACCAGTCTGAACTTAATAGCCGGTTTTTAATAGCACGTTATTAAGTTTAGATTTAAAGGAATTACCCTGCCAGCGTGCAGGGTTGTTGTGTCTGTTATTAAGGTAAATAATTATGAGCACTAAAGTGGAAACCCCGTCTAGTTCGATGGATCCTATTAAGTGGATTTTAACCTTTGCTCTGCTTGGCGGTGCTGTGGTTGGAAACTACATGTTAGAAGATCTATCAGTATTGATACGTGCGATTGGCGTAGTTGCTGCTGTAGCTGCTGCAATGGGGATTGCATCACAAACTCAGAAAGGACAAGATTTCATTGTTTTTTCAAAAGAAGCTAAATTAGAAGTGCGTAAAGTGGTGTGGCCAACACGCCAAGAAGCAATTCATACAACAATCATCGTAATGATAGCAACAGTTGTAATGGCATTAATCCTTTGGGGTCTTGATGGTATTTTATTTAGAGTTGTTGGCTTTTTAACTGGCTTGGAGATCTGATCCTATGACGGATGAGAATAAAGAATTAAAATTTCGTTGGTATGTAGTTCAAGCTTTTTCAGGCTATGAAAAGCGTGTAAAACTGACTATAGAAGAACATATCAAACAAGAAGGTTTAGAAGACCTTTTTGAAGAAGTACTAGTACCTACGGAAGAAGTTGTTGAGATGCGCGCTGGTCAAAAACGCCGCTCAGAACGTAAGTTTTTCCCTGGATACGTTTTAGTTAAAATGGCTATGACTGATGCTAGTTGGCATTTAGTGAAAGGTACAGAACGTGTTATGGGCTTTATTGGTGGTACAAAAGAACGTCCTGCACCAATCAGCCAAAGAGAAGCTGATAAGATTCTTAACCGTTTAGAAGAAAATGCAGATTCACCTAAGCAAGCTACTATGTTTGAACCTGGTGAAGTTGTACGTGTTATTGATGGTCCATTTGCTGACTTCAACGGTGTTGTTGAAGAAGTAGATTATGACAAATGTCGCGTAAAAGTTTCTGTTCTTATATTTGGTCGTTCAACGCCTGTTGAACTTGAATTTAGCCAAGTAGAAACAGATAAATAATAAAAGCACGCTTTTATTATTTTAAAAAGCACAGCATTAGCTGTGCTTTTTTGATCCTATAGATTAATACCTACTACTTTGTAATATATTTTATATTTTAAATTTTACTTTTTATTTTCGCTTGTGCTCATCAGACTGATGACATTAACCTGCTTTACCAATACCAATACCAATACCAATACCAATACCAATACCAATACCAATACCAATACCAATACCAATACCAATACCAATACCAATACCTAAATAGAGGGTAATTTAAACATTAAAAAACTGATTTAAATTAGATCTCAAATAGTGAAAATCGATCTAGAGGTGATGCCTTTAAGTGATTAGTTTGATTACGTATCAATTGCAGCGCGATTAAATATAGGGCGCATTGATCACAAAGGAAATCTTTAAAATGTTTTTAGAAGGGTTAGGATGATATTCTGTCAAATTGTGATATACACGTTTACGGGGTGTAACTACGACAAGTGTATTTTTATGATATGGCGGAGTTTTATATCTGTTGTTGTGTTGGTAATTATTTTGTCTATCACCTCTGTTGTCACCGCGATTATCTTGACGGTCGCCACGGTTATCGCCTCTGTTATTTTGTCTGTACCCGCATTGTTATTTCTGTCATTAGGTGAAGCCATTACCGACATCGGTAAGCTGGCCGTTAATATAGGAGAGACTAATAACGTGATAATTGATTTTTTCATTTAAACTCTCCTTTAAATAATGCAACAAGTATATATTTCTTTCTTTGAATCAAAACTGAACAATAAAGAAAATATTTAATATGTGAGTTTTTTAAATTTCCGTGTCTTCATATGGGTAAAAAAGCTGTGATATTTCTTACTATCTCTACTTTCAAAATTCATATTAATTAAATATTGATCACGAGAGCTGATTAAACTATAATCAGCGGCCTTTTGTTATTGGGCTAGTTATTAATTAGCTAAATCTCTAATAAAAAGCATGAATTAAAATTTTTGTAAAACACGGGAAGCCGTTTGAGTACGCGTCCTCACGCGCACTAGGCTAAGACCCACAATCGAGGTATTTATAATGGCTAAGAAAGTTGAAGCTGTAATCAAGCTACAAGTAGCTGCTGGTATGGCTAACCCTAGTCCACCAGTTGGTCCTGCACTAGGTCAGCACGGTGTTAACATCATGGAATTCTGTAAAGGCTTTAATGCTCGTACAGAGTCTTTAGAAAAAGGCGCTCCAGTTCCAGTTATCATTTCTGTATATTCAGATCGTTCTTTCACGTTCGATATGAAAACTCCACCTGCTGCTTACTTACTTAAGAAAGCTGCTGGAATCAAATCTGGTTCAGGTCGTCCTAACACTGAAAAGTGTGGCACAGTAACACGTGCACAACTAGAAGAAATCGTTACTATCAAGCAAGCTGATTTAACAGCTGCTGATATGGACGCTGGTGTACGCACAATTGCAGGTTCTGCACGTGCAATGGGCTTGAACGTAGAGGGTTAATCAGATGGCTAAACTTACTAAACGTATGCGTAATATCCGCGAAAAAGTGGAAGTTACTAAAGAATATGATATCAATGAAGCTGTTGCACTTTTAAAAGAGTTAGCTACTGCTAAGTTCGTAGAAAGTGTTGACGTTGCTGTTAACCTTGGTATCGACGCTCGTAAATCTGACCAAAACGTTCGTGGCGCTTCTGTGCTACCACACGGTACTGGTCGTGATGTACGTGTTGCTGTATTTACTCAAGGCGCAAACGCTGAAGCTGCAAAAGAAGCTGGCGCTGAGCTTGTAGGTATGGAAGATCTTGCTGAGCAAGTGAAAAAAGGCGAAATGAACTTTGACGTTGTTGTTGCTTCTCCAGATGCAATGCGCGTTGTTGGTCAACTTGGTCAAATCTTAGGTCCACGTGGCCTGATGCCTAACCCTAAAACTGGTACTGTAACTCCAAATGTTGCTGAAGCAGTTAAAAACGCGAAAGCGGGTCAGGTTCGTTACCGTAATGATAAGAATGGTATCATCCATACTACTATCGGTAAGGTTTCTTTTGATGCTGCACAGCTTCAAGGTAACCTAGAAGCACTAATCGTTGCGCTTAAGAAGGCTAAGCCTGCTCAAGCTAAAGGTGTTTACTTGAAGAAAGTAACTATCTCTACGACTATGGGTGCTGGTGTAACTGTTGATCAGGGTACACTTAATACTGTTGTAGCTTAATTTTTAAATTAGCTATTACTGTATACTTGGCGCATAATTTAAGCTATAATTCTGCGCCACTTTATTGAAGAAATGTTTTATTTAAAATAAAGCTAAATTTTTCAATAAATAACAAATTCGGGTTGAAGTTTTGATTATTTATTAATTAAAACTTCCGTCCAAGACCGTAGGTGTTATTTATTATTCGTAATAAAAGCTTAATTTCCTACGTAGATGGTGTAGAACCCCAGATAGATTTTTCCTAATCTTCTGGCTCTCGCCGTAAAAAGCACCTAAATATTATTGTGATATTTAGGATGAGTAAATCGGAGAACTTAATTTAAGTTTTCCAAGAACCAGGAGTCACACCCATGGCCTTAAACTTTGAAGGCAAAAAAGCGATTGTTGCTGAAGTCAGCGAAGCCGCTAGTGGTGCTCTATCTGCAGTAGTTGCAGATTCTCGTGGTGTACCTGTTGACGCTATTACAGCCCTTCGTAAAGAAGCTCGTGAAGCTGGTGTATGGATGAAAGTTGTTCGTAACACTCTTGCTAAACGTGCTATCGAAGGAACTGAATTTGAGTGTCTTAACGATTCTTTAGTTGGTCCAAGCTTAGTTGCTTTTTCTAGCGAGCACCCTGGTGCTGCAGCGCGTATCTTCTCAGATTTCGCGAAGAAAAATGAACATTTTGAGCTTAAATTGGCCGCTTTTGAAGGTAACGTTGTAGACGTTGCTATGTTGGCTACATTGCCTACATACGATGAAGCAGTTGCACGCTTAATGAGCGCTATGAAAGAAGCGTCTGCCGGTAAATTGTGTAAAACAATTGAAGCAGTACGTGTACAAAAAGAAGAGCAATCTGCATAATCTTATAGAATCCTATAAGTTTAGATTGTTTTTATTGGTGTAAAATATTTTTTTAGAACATTATTTATTGTAAATAATAGTTCATATTATTAGGAAATTTGAAATGTCTGTATCTAAAGACCAAATCCTTGATGCTATTGCAGAAATGTCTGTAATGGATGTTGTTGCTCTTGTTGAAGCAATGGAAGAAAAATTCGGTGTAACTGCTGCTGCTGCAATGGTTGCTGGTCCAGCTGCTGAAGCTGCTGAAGAGAAAACTGAGTTTGACGTTGTTTTAGCATCTTTTGGTGCTAACAAAGTTGCTGCAATCAAAGCTGTTCGTGGCGCTACAGGTCTTGGCCTTAAAGAAGCTAAAGCTATGGTTGAATCTGCTCCAGTTGCACTTAAAGAAGGTGTTACTAAAGAAGAAGCTGAAGCACTTAAGACTGATCTTGAAGCTATCGGTGCAACAATTGAAATTAAATAATCTGGCTTTTGCTAGGTTATCTGCCTAATTTATTAGGCACGGGCTGATGGTTTTTTAATCATCAGCCTTTTTGCGCTGTAGTGTTTTGCACTGCAGCGCATTTTGCCCTCTATGATTTATATTGTTTTTTACAATTAAATCAAAGTGTGCAAACACACAATATGTAGTAAAAAATATGGCATTAATCGCCATTTTAGTCTGCTCATTTATGAGTGGTGTTCAAGATTCAGCAAGCTGAGGAACCTCATGGATTACTCTTATTCTGAAAAGAAACGTATCCGTAAGGATTTTGGTAAACGACCACAGGTTATGCAAATACCTAAACTGCTAGCTATGCAGTTGGATTCGTTCGCAAAATTCTTAAAGCCAAACGCCGAAGGCGAATATGGATTGGAAGCAGCCTTCCGTTCAGTATTCCCTATCAAAAACAACTCGGGTAGTGCTGAGCTTCAATACGTAAGTTACCGTATTGGCGAGCCAGTATTTGACGTTAAAGAATGTCAAATCCGTGGTGTTACTTTTTCTGCTCCTCTACGCGTAAAATTACGTCTAGTGGTAATGGATAAAGAAAATCCAGGCACAGTAAAAGACATAAAAGAACAAGAAGTTTACATGGGTGAAATTCCACTCATGACAGATACGGGTACCTTTGTAATCAATGGTACAGAGCGTGTTATTGTTTCTCAGCTGCATCGTAGTCCAGGTGTGTTCTTTGATAACGATCGTGGTAAATCACACTCTTCTGGTAAAGTTTTATATAATGCTCGTGTTATTCCATACCGTGGTTCATGGTTAGACTTTGAATTCGATATCAAAGATAACTTACACGTTCGTATTGACCGTCGTCGTAAATTACCGGCATCAATCATTTTACGTGCATTAGAATACTCTACAGAAGAAATTCTAGCGATGTTCTTCGAAACAACTACGTTCGAAGTTGCTAACGGTAAAGTAATGATGGAATTAGTTCCTTCACGCTTACGTGGCGAAATCGCTACTTTTGATATTAAAGATCAAGAGGGTGAAGTGATTGCTGAAGCAGGTCGTCGTATTACTGCTCGTCATATCAGAACACTAGAGAAAAAATCAGTTACACAACTTGAAGTACCACATGAGTACTTGATTGATCGTGTAATTGCTAAAAATTATGTAGATGAAGAAACAGGTGAAGTTGTTGCTGAAGCAAATGCAGAACTTTCTCTAGAGCTTATGGCTGAATTAGTTAAAGCTGGCTTCACTCAAATTGATACGCTTTACATCAACGAAGTTGATAGTGGATCGTACATGTCTGATACAGTTCGCGTTGATTCAACTACGAACCGTTTAGAAGCACTTGTTGAAATCTATCGCATGATGCGCCCGGGCGAGCCACCAACCCGTGATGCTGCAGAAGCGTTATTTGAAAACTTATTCTTTAATGAAGACCGTTACGATCTATCTAAAGTAGGTCGTATGAAGTTCAACAGTCGTGTACTTCGTGACTCTGACACTGGACCAGGTATTTTAGCTAAAGAAGATATCGTTGACGTAATGAAGACATTGATCGACATTCGTAACGGTAAAGGCGAATCAGATGATATCGATCACTTAGGTAATCGTCGTATTCGTTCAGTTGGTGAAATGGCTGAAAACCAATTCCGCGTTGGTTTAGTACGTGTAGAGCGTGCTGTAAGAGAGCGTTTAACATTAGGTGATCTTGATGCGATTATGCCGCAAGATTTAATCAATGCTAAGCCTATCTCTGCTGCGGTTAAAGAATTCTTTGGTTCATCACAACTATCACAGTTCATGGATCAAAATAACCCGCTTTCAGAAGTAACACATAAACGTCGTATTTCAGCATTAGGGCCGGGTGGTTTAACTCGTGAACGTGCTGGCTTTGAAGTACGTGATGTTCACGTAACTCACTACGGTCGTGTATGTCCAATCGAAACTCCTGAGGGACCGAATATCGGTCTAATTAACTCTTTGTCGTGTTATGCACGTACAAATGATTACGGTTTCTTGGAAACTCCTTACCGTAGAGTTATCGATGGCGTTGTTACTGACGAAGTAAACTACTTATCAGCAATTGAAGAAGGTCAATTTGTAATCGCACAGGCGAGCGCAGATATGACTGTTGATAAAGAACTTGTTGACGGGTTAATTCCTTGTCGTCATAAAGGTGAATCAACCTTTATGGGTAAAGATGACATTCAATACATGGATGTTTCTTCACAACAGGTTATTTCAGTTGCTGCGGCACTTATCCCGTTCCTTGAACACGATGATGCTAACCGTGCATTAATGGGTTCAAACATGCAACGTCAAGCAGTTCCGACGTTAAAAGCAGATAAGCCGCTAGTTGGTACTGGTATTGAACGTACTATTGCTAAAGAGTCTGGTGTAACTGTTGTTGCTAAACGTGGTGGTGTTGTTGATTACGCTGACTCAGGTCGTATCGTAGTTAACGTAAATGAAGCAGAACGCATCCCTGGTGAAGCGGGCATCGACATTTACAACCTAACTAAATACACACGTTCTAACCAAAACACATGTATTAATCAACGTCCAACTTGTATGGTAGGCGAACCGGTTACTGCGGGTGACGTGTTAGCTGATGGCCCTTCAACGGATTTAGGTGACTTGGCACTAGGTCAAAACCTACGTATCGCTTTCATGCCTTGGAACGGTTACAACTTCGAAGATTCAATCCTTCTTTCAGAAAAAGTTGTAGATGAAGATCGTTTAACAACGATTCATATTCAAGAACTACAATGTATCGCTCGTGATACTAAGTTAGGTCCTGAAGAAATAACTGCCGATATCCCTAATGTAGGTGAGTCAGCACTAAGCAAACTTGATGAGTCAGGTATTGTTTACATCGGTGCTGAAGTTAAAGGCGGTGATATCTTAGTTGGTAAAGTAACCCCTAAAGGTGAAACACAACTAACACCAGAAGAGAAACTCTTACGAGCTATCTTCGGTGAGAAAGCGTCTGATGTTAAAGATAGCTCTCTACGTGTATCTAACTCTATCTCAGGTACTATTATCGATGTTCAAGTCTTCACTCGAGACGGCGTTGAAAAAGATAAGCGTGCTTTAGAAATTGAAGATATGCAACTTCGTGAAGCGAAAAAAGACTTCAATGAAGAATTTAAAATCCTTGAAGAAGGTGTTTTAAGTCGTGCACGTACTTTACTAGTTGCGAATGGCATTGATGCAGATAAAGTTGCAACTTTGAATGGTGAGCAATTGCTAACTCAAAGTCTAGCTGATGAAACTGCACAAGCTGAGCTTGAGCAATTAGCTGAGCAATATGACGAACTTAAAGCTGACTACGATAAGCGTTTCGAAATTAAACGTCGTAAAATCACACAAGGCGATGATTTAGCACCAGGTGTTCTTAAGATTGTAAAAATCTACCTAGCTGTTAAACGTACTATCCAACCTGGTGATAAGATGGCTGGTCGTCACGGAAACAAAGGTGTTATTTCAACTATCGTTCCTGTTGAAGATATGCCATACGATGAAAACGGTCGTACCGTTGATATCGTACTGAATCCGCTTGGTGTACCGTCTCGTATGAACATCGGTCAGATCTTAGAAGTACATATGGGTCTTGCTGCACGTGGTATCGGTGAGCGTATCGAAGAGATGCTTAAAGAACAACGTGAAGTTCATGAGCTTCGTAATTACATTAAGCAAGCATACGACCTAGGCGAATCTCGTCAAGAAGTTGATATTGCTAGCTTCACTGATGACGAAGTTAGACGTCTTGCTAAAAACCTTAAAGGCGGTTTACCAATCGCTACTCCAGCATTTGATGGCGCAATTGAAAACGAAATCAAAGATATGCTTGAGCTTGGTGGTTATCCAAGAAGTGGTCAGGTTACATTATATGATGGTCGTACAGGTGATGCATTTGAGCGTCAAGTAACTGTAGGCTACATGTACATGCTTAAACTGAATCACTTAGTTGATGACAAAATGCATGCGCGTTCAACCGGTTCTTACAGCCTTGTAACTCAGCAACCACTAGGTGGTAAAGCTCAGTTCGGTGGTCAGCGTTTCGGTGAGATGGAAGTATGGGCATTAGAAGCATACGGTGCTGCTTATACCCTACAAGAAATGCTTACTGTTAAGTCTGATGATGTTAACGGCCGTACTAAGATGTATAAGAACATCGTAGACGGAAACCACAAGATGGAACCTGGTATGCCGGAATCATTCAACGTATTGTTGAAAGAGATCCGTTCACTAGGTATCAATATCGAGTTGGAAGAAGAGTAAGCGAAACAGCTAACTTCATTTAAATGAGGTTAGCAACTCGCATGGCAAGCATAACTGGGTTGTTAGTTAACAGATTAATTAACGGCCCACACTATTAACTTCCGACAGGAGAGCTAAAGTGAAAGATTTACTTAAGTTTCTGAAGCAACAAAATAAGACCGAAGAATTTGATGCAATACGCATTGGTCTTGCTTCACCCGATATGGTTCGTTCATGGTCATTTGGTGAAGTAAAAAAACCAGAGACGATTAACTACCGTACTTTTAAGCCTGAGCGTGATGGCTTATTCTGTGCCCGTATATTCGGTCCAGTAAAAGATTATGAATGTTTATGTGGTAAATATAAACGTCTTAAGCACCGCGGTGTAATTTGTGAAAAATGTGGCGTTGAAGTTACATTAACTAAAGTTCGTCGTGACCGTATGGGTCATATCGAATTAGCAAGCCCCGTTGCACACATCTGGTTCCTTAAATCATTACCTTCTCGTATTGGTTTAATGCTAGATATGACACTTCGTGATATCGAACGTGTTCTTTATTTTGAATCTTTTGTTGTTACCGAGCCAGGTATGACAACATTAGAGCGTGGCCAACTTTTAGGTGAAGAAGAATATCTTGATTCACTAGAAGAGCATGGCGATGAATTCGAAGCTAAAATGGGTGCTGAAGCAGTACTTGATTTACTTCGTGAATTAGACTTAGGCCAGTTAATCGCAGAAATGCGTGAAGAGTTACCAACAATCAACTCTGAAACTAAGCGTAAGAAAATCACAAAACGTCTTAAATTAATGGAATCTTTCCACCAATCAGGTAATAACCCTGAGTGGATGATCATGACAGTACTACCAATTCTGCCACCTGATCTTCGTCCATTAGTACCACTAGATGGTGGTCGTTTTGCGACTTCTGATCTAAATGACTTATACCGTCGTGTTATTAACCGTAATAACCGTCTTAAGCGTCTTCTTGAACTGGCTGCGCCAGATATTATCGTACGTAACGAAAAGCGTATGTTACAAGAAGCGGTTGATGCATTATTAGATAACGGTCGTCGTGGTCGTGCTATTACTGGTTCTAACAAACGTCCTCTGAAATCTCTTGCTGACATGATCAAAGGTAAGCAAGGTCGTTTCCGTCAAAACTTACTTGGTAAGCGTGTTGACTATTCAGGCCGTTCTGTAATTACCGTAGGTCCAACTTTAAGACTTCATCAGTGTGGTCTACCTAAGAAAATGGCACTTGAATTATTCAAGCCGTTTATCTACGGAAAGTTAGAACTTAAAGGCATGGCAACTACGATTAAAGCTGCCAAGAAGATGGTTGAGCGTGAAGTAGCTGAAGTTTGGGATATCTTAGATGAAGTTATCCGTGAACATCCTGTACTACTTAACCGTGCACCAACACTTCATAGATTAGGTATCCAGGCATTTGAGCCGGTACTAATCGAAGGTAAAGCGATTCAATTACACCCACTAGTTTGTGCGGCATACAATGCCGATTTCGATGGTGACCAAATGGCGGTACACGTACCGTTAACAATTGAAGCGCAGCTTGAAGCTCGTGCACTAATGATGTCAACAAATAATATCTTATCACCAGCAAATGGTGAGCCTATCATCGTTCCTTCACAGGATGTTGTATTAGGCCTTTATTACATGACTCGTGATTGCATTAACGCTAAAGGCGAAGGTGCAGTACTTAAAAGTGCTAAAGAAGCAGAAAAAGGTTACCGTGCAGGCGTATTTGATTTACACGCGATTGTAAAAGTACGTATGACTGAAACTGAGATTGATAATGAAGGTAACCGCACTGAAGTGACTAAGATTGTAGAAACTACAGTTGGTCGTGCGATTCTATCTTTAGTATTACCTAAAGGTTTACCTTTCTTCTTAATCAATAACCCTATGGGTAAAAAGCAGATTTCTCACTTGCTTAATGAGTGTTACCGTCGTTTAGGTCTTAAAGATACCGTTATCTTTGCTGACCAAATCATGTATACCGGTTTCCATTACGCAATGAAGTCAGGTGTTTCTATCGGTATCGACGATTTAGAAATTCCACCGACTAAACCAGAAATCATTGGTAACGCTGAAGCAGAAGTAAGCGAAATCAATCAACAATTCCAATCTGGTCTTGTTACTGCTGGTGAAAAATACAATAAAGTTATCGATATTTGGTCACGTGTAAATGAAAACTTATCACGTGCGATGATGGAAAACTTATCAAAAGATGACGTAGTTACTGCTCAAGGTGAAACTGTAAAACAGGATTCATTTAACTCAGTATTTATGATGGCAGATTCTGGTGCGCGTGGTAGTGCCGCTCAGATACGTCAGTTATCTGGTATGCGTGGCCTAATGGCACGTCCAGATGGTTCAATCATCGAAACGCCAATCACAGCAAACTTCCGTGAAGGTCTGAACGTACTACAGTACTTCATCTCTACGCATGGTGCGCGTAAAGGTTTGGCCGATACGGCACTTAAAACAGCTAACTCGGGTTACTTAACACGTCGTCTAGTTGATGTTGCACAAGATTTGGTTATCAATGACAAAGATTGTGGCACATTAGATGGTCTAACAATGAAACCGCTAATTGAAGGTGGTGATGTTGTTGAGCCGTTACGCGAACGTGTATTAGGTCGTGTTGTTGCTGAAGATATCATTAAGCCTGGTACGACAGATGTTGTTTTAGTAGAACGTAATGTAATGCTAGACGAAAAACTGTGTGACATGTTAGAAGAAAACTCAGTTGATGAAGTACGTGTACGTTCAATCATCACTTGTGAAAATGACTTCGGTGTATGTGCTCAGTGTTACGGTCGTGACTTAGCACGTGGTCACCTGATTAACCAAGGTGAGTCTGTAGGTGTTATTGCTGCTCAATCAATCGGTGAGCCAGGTACACAGCTTACGATGCGTACATTCCACATCGGTGGTGCTGCATCAAGAGCATCTGCTGAAAACTCTGTACAAGTTAAGAGCACAGGTACTATCAAGCTACATAACGCTAAATCAGTAACAAATACTGATGGCAAGCTTGTTATTACTTCACGTTCAACTGAAATCTGTGTTATTGATGATCACGGTCGTGAAAAAGAGCGTTATAAAGTACCTTACGGTGCGGTATTAGCAGTTAAAGATACTGACGCAATCGAAGCGAACGACGTTGTTGCAACTTGGGACCCGCATAGTCACCCAATCGTTGTAGAACGTGTATCAAAAATCTCATTCAGTGACATTGATGAATCAAACACTGAAACACAAACAGACGAGCTTACTGGTTTAACTCGTATGGTTGTGAAAGATCTTTCTAAGATTAACGCTAAAGAACCAAAACTTATTGTTGAAAGTGATGAAACTGGTTTACAAGAAATCCGTTTACCTGCATTTACAACAATCGAAGTAAGTGATGGCACGACAGTTAATCCGGGTGACGTATTAGCACGTATCCCGCAAGAAGGTTCAAAAACTCGTGATATCACGGGTGGTCTACCGCGCGTAGCCGATTTATTCGAAGCGCGTAAACCAAAAGAGCCAGCTATTTTAGCTGAAGTAACAGGTACTATTAGTTTCGGTAAAGAAACTAAAGGTAAGAAACGTCTAGTAATCACGCCACCAGAGGGTGATCACTACGAAGAGATGATTCCAAAGTGGCGTCAGCTTAACGTGTTTGAAGGTGAATCTGTGTCTAAAGGTGAGGTTATCGCCGATGGTCCTGAGTCTCCTCATGACATTTTACGTCTTCGTGGCGTTACAGATGTTGCTAACTACATTGTTAACGAAGTGCAAGATGTTTACCGCCTGCAAGGCGTAAAAATCAATGATAAGCACATTGAAACTATTATCCGCCAAATGATCCGTAAGTGTATTATCACTCACGGTGGTGATACTGAGTTCTTAAAAGGCGAACAAGTTGAAGTATCTCGCGTAAATATCGCGAATCGTGAACTTGAAGAGCAAGGCAAGATCCCAGCTCAGTTTGAAATACAGTTAATGGGTATCACTAAAGCGTCATTGGCAACAGAATCTTTCATCTCTGCAGCATCGTTCCAGGAAACAACTCGTGTTCTGACTGACGCAGCAGTAAATGGTAAGAGCGATGAGCTTCGCGGCTTGAAAGAGAACGTAATCGTGGGTCGTCTGATCCCAGCGGGTACAGGTTTCTCTTATCATCAAGATCGTATGAATCGTCGTAAAAAGCGTAACGAACCAGCTGTTGAAGAACAGACGGTTAGTGCAGAAGATGCTGCTCAAGCATTAACTGATGCACTTAACGCGACCCTAGGCGACTAGTTTTTATGAGTCTTTTAGTCAAATTTAAGACAAAATAAAGAAAAAAGGCGGTTAATACCGCCTTTTTTACGCTAATTGTTGACAGGTTAAACTTTGCTCATTAAAATTCCGCCACCCTTATGTTGAGGGCAAAAATTTTAGAGTGTAAAAACTTAATCATTTTTGACCAAACATTAGGCAGAATTTTAATTCTTTCAGCAGTCAATTAATCATTAGGAGCTATTTAATGGCAACTATCAACCAACTTGTACGTAAGCCACGTAGAAGTAAAGTTGTAAAAAGCAACTCAGCGGCGCTTAAAGCATGTCCGCAAAAACGTGGTGTTTGTACTCGTGTATATACTACTACTCCAAAGAAACCAAACTCTGCATTACGTAAAGTAGCGCGTGTTCGTTTAACGAACGGTTTCGAAGTAACATCATACATCGGTGGTGAAGGTCACAACTTGCAAGAGCATAGTGTAATCCTTATCCGTGGTGGTCGTGTTAAAGATTTACCAGGTGTGCGTTTTCACACAGTACGCGGCGCATTAGACTGTGCAGGCGTAAGCGATCGTCGTCAAGGACGTTCAAAATACGGTGCTAAACGACCTAAGGGTTAATAGTCTCCGTTAGTAAGGCCAAACACATAATTTAATTTTTTTGTTTTGGGTATGAGACTAACAAGTCCAACCTGAATAAACCGGAGATACAAAATGCCTAGAAGACGCGTAGTAGGTCAACGTAAAATTCTTCCAGATCCTAAGTTCGGATCAGAACTTCTTGCGAAATTCGTAAATGTTGTAATGCAAGATGGTAAAAAATCAACTGCTGAAAAAATCGTATACGGTGCGTTAGACGTGGCTGCTGAGAAATCAGGTAAAGCGCATCTAGAAATCTTTGAAGCGGCACTTGAAGCAATCCGCCCAACAGTAGAGGTTAAATCTCGTCGTGTTGGTGGTTCTACTTATCAAGTTCCTGTAGAAGTACGTCCAGTTCGTCGCAACGCATTAGGTATGCGTTGGTTAGTAGACGCTGCACGTAAGCGTGGCGAAAAATCTATGGGCTTACGTTTAGCTCAAGAAATCGTTGACGCTGCTGATAATAAAGGCACTGCGGTTAAGAAACGTGAAGACGTTCACCGTATGGCTGAAGCGAATAAAGCATTCGCTCACTACCGTTGGTAGTCACTACTTAAAATTGAAATGGTCTGGCTTATTAGTCAGATCTTTCTTGTTTAAGTGGTTTAAAGTTTTAAGAGGAATAGTATGGCACGTACAACCCCAATCGAGCGCTACCGTAATATCGGTATCGTTGCACACGTAGACGCTGGTAAAACTACCACAACTGAACGTGTGCTTTTCTACACTGGTCTTTCACATAAGATTGGTGAAGTTCACGACGGTGCTGCAACGATGGATTGGATGGAGCAAGAACAAGAGCGTGGTATCACGATCACTTCTGCTGCTACCACATGTTTCTGGAAAGGTATGGACGCACAGTTCCAAGACCATCGTATCAATATCATTGATACGCCAGGACACGTTGACTTCACAATTGAAGTTGAGCGTTCGTTGCGTGTACTTGACGGTGCTGTAGTGGTTCTTTGTGCATCCTCTGGTGTTCAGCCGCAAACTGAAACAGTTTGGCGACAAGCGAACAAATACGAAGTTCCAAGAATGATCTTCGTAAACAAGATGGATCGCGTTGGTGCAGATTACCTTATGGTAGTCGAGCAAATAAAGAACCGCCTAGGTGCTAATCCTGTTCCAATTCAACTTGCAATTGGCGCTGAAGAAGACTTCTCTGGCGTAATTGATTTAGTTAAAATGAAAGTCATTAATTGGTCTGAAGCAGATCAAGGCATGTCTTTTAGTTACGATGAGATACCTGCTGATTTATTAGAAGAAGCAGAGATGTATCGTGAACAATTGGT
Organism: Pseudoalteromonas sp. '520P1 No. 423'; assembly: GCF_001269985.1. Taxonomy (NCBI): domain Bacteria; kingdom Pseudomonadati; phylum Pseudomonadota; class Gammaproteobacteria; order Alteromonadales; family Pseudoalteromonadaceae; genus Pseudoalteromonas; species Pseudoalteromonas sp. '520P1 No. 423'. The sequence continues at coordinate 781,521 of NZ_BBZB01000001.1, forward strand.
TGAAGCGGCTGCTGAAGCTACCGAAGAGCTAATGGATAAATACCTTGAAGAAGGTGAACTTTCAGAAGCTGAAATTAAAAGCGCAATACGTAAACGTACTTTAGCGAACGAAATCGTTCCTATTGCATGTGGTTCAGCTTTTAAGAATAAAGGTGTGCAAGCAGTATTAGATGCCGTTGTTGATTATTTACCGTCGCCAACTGAAGTGAAGCAGATTCAAGGTATTCTTGAAGATGATTCCGAAGCTGAGCGCCCGGCAGATGACAACGCACCGTTTTCTGCGCTTGCATTTAAAATTGCAACCGACCCATTTGTTGGCACGCTTACTTTCTTTAGAGTATATTCTGGCGTAGTAAAACAAGGCGACTTTGTTTATAACCCGATTAAGGGTAAAAAAGAGCGTTTTGGTCGCATCGTACAGATGCATGCTAATAGCCGTGAAGAAATCAAAGAAGTAAGAGCCGGTGATATTGCTGCTGCAATTGGTCTTAAAGAAGTCACTACAGGTGAAACTTTATGTGATCAGGATTCAGTTATTACGCTTGAGCGTATGGACTTCCCTGAACCAGTTATTTCAATTGCAGTTGAGCCTAGAACAGTTGCTGATCAAGATAAAATGGCTATCGCACTAGGTAAACTAGCTGCTGAAGATCCATCTTTCAAAGTCCATACGGACGATGAAACTGGTCAAACAATTATTTCAGGTATGGGTGAACTTCACCTCGATATTATCGTAGATCGCATGCAACGTGAATTTAGCGTTGAATGTAACGTGGGTAAACCTCAGGTTTCATACCGCGAATCGATTCGTAAAACTGTAGAAGTTGAAGGCAAATTTATACGTCAATCAGGCGGTCGAGGTCAATATGGTCATGTATGGCTGAGACTTGAACCGTTAGAAATAGACGTAAACGATGATGATGCGCCAAACTACATATTCGAAAACGAAATTGTAGGTGGTGCTGTTCCTCGTGAATTTATACCGGCAGTAGATAAGGGTATTCAAGAACAAATGCAAAATGGTGTTCTTGCTGGTTTCCCTCTACTTGGTGTTAAAGCAACCTTGTTTGATGGCTCATTCCACGATGTTGACTCCAATGAAATGGCGTTCAAAATCGCAGGATCCATGGGTTTAAAAACAGGTGCATTAGATGCAAACCCTGCATTACTTGAACCTATGATGAAAGTTGAAGTTGTTACTCCTGAATCCAATATGGGTGACGTAGTAGGTGACTTAAACCGCCGTCGTGGCTTGATTGAAGGTATGATTGACGCTCCAGGTGGATTACGACAGGTAAATGCTGTTGTACCACTAGCAGAAATGTTTGGATACGCAACCGCCCTTCGATCTGCGACACAAGGTCGAGCTTCATACTCGATGGAGTTTTTGAAGTATGCTGAGGCATCAAAAAATGTCACAGAAACAATCATGGCAGCTCGTACTGCTAGATAATTTTTAGTTCGGTCCGATTCACAGCTCGCAAGGCTGGATTGGACTATTATATTCTTAATAGGAATTTTTAAGATGGCAAAAGAAAAGTTTGAACGTTCGAAACCGCATGTTAACGTTGGTACAATTGGTCACGTAGATCACGGTAAAACAACTCTAACAGCAGCAATCACAAACGTACTTGCAAAAGTATACGGCGGTGACGCTAAAGATTTCGCAGCAATCGATAATGCGCCAGAAGAAAGAGAACGCGGTATCACTATCTCAACTTCTCACGTTGAATACGATACTCCAACTCGTCACTACGCACACGTAGATTGTCCTGGTCACGCCGATTACGTTAAAAACATGATCACTGGTGCTGCTCAAATGGATGGTGCTATCTTAGTAGTAGCTGCAACTGACGGCCCTATGCCACAAACTCGTGAGCATATCCTTCTTTCTCGTCAGGTTGGCGTTCCTTACATCATCGTTTTCATGAACAAATGTGACATGGTTGATGATGAAGAGCTACTTGAACTAGTAGAAATGGAAGTTCGTGAACTTCTTTCTGAATACGAATTCCCAGGTGATGATTTACCACTAATCGCTGGTTCTGCTCTTAAAGCGCTTGAAGGCGAGAAAGAGTGGGAAGATAAGATCGTTGAGCTTGCAGAAGCACTAGATTCTTACATCCCAGAGCCAGAGCGTGACATCGATAAAGATTTCATCATGCCTATCGAAGATGTTTTCTCAATCCAAGGTCGTGGTACAGTTGTAACTGGTCGTGTTGAAGCTGGTATCATCAACGTAAATGATGCAGTAGAAATCGTTGGTATCAAAGAAACTACAGTTTCTACATGTACTGGTGTTGAAATGTTCCGTAAGCTTCTAGACGAAGGTCGTGCTGGTGAGAACATTGGTGCACTTCTACGTGGTACTAAGCGTGAAGACGTTGAGCGTGGTCAAGTACTAGCAGCTCCAGGTACTATCAACCCTCATACTAAGTTTGAGTCTGAAGTATACGTACTTTCAAAAGATGAAGGTGGTCGTCATACTCCATTCTTCAAAGGTTACCGTCCACAGTTCTACTTCCGTACAACTGACGTAACTGGTGATGTTCAATTACCAGAAGGCGTAGAAATGGTTATGCCTGGTGATAACGTTAAGATGGTTGTTGAACTTATCTGTCCAATCGCGATGGACGAAGGTTTACGCTTCGCTATCCGTGAAGGTGGCCGTACTGTAGGTGCTGGTGTTGTTGCTAGCATCGTAGAATAATAATTAGTTAATCTAATTGTTATCAAAAAAGGCCGCTTATGCGGCCTTTTTTAATGCCTGAAATTTGATGCTGTGAGTCTAAATGTTTAAGCAGGGATTCAGCCGCGCAGGTTACTATTTAACTAATGTCAGCTCTGCGGAATTAAGCTCATTTATGTGCTCTTTTGTTATGCCTGAAATAATGAGATAGTTATAACAGGGCAATTAATAGAATAAAAATATGACAGCTAAAGATCACTGGGAAAATGTATATAGAACTAAATCATCTAATGAGGTGAGCTGGTTTCAATCTCATAGTACTAAGTCACTTGAGCTTATAAATTCAATTGGTTTACCTTTATTTGCATCTTTGATAGATGTAGGAGGCGGTGCGTCAGTTTTAGTAGATGATTTGATTAAACTCGGTTACTCAAACGTAAATATTTTAGACATATCGCCTGCGGCATTAAAAACCTCTCAAAAACGCTTAGGAAATGCTTCAAAGCAAGTTAAATGGATTGAAGCAGACATTACAGAGGAAAGACTAAAAGCGCTTAAAATTGATTTATGGCATGACAGGGCAGTATTTCATTTTTTGACTGAAAAGGATCAGCGCCAAAGATATATAGATAATTTAAATCATATATTAAATAAAGGCGGTCATGTGATCATTGCGACCTTTGCTGATGATGGTCCGCAGAAGTGCAGTGGCCTAGATATTTGTCAGTATAATGAAAAATCCTTAGTATTAGAGTTAGGTGATAATTTCACTTTAGTCTCCCATCACAAAGAAACGCACCAAACACCTTTTTATACTAAGCAAAATTTTATTTATTGCCATTTTGTAAAAAATTAAAATAAATTTCAGGCAAAAAAAAGCCAATCTAAAGAGATTGGCTAAAGCATTAATTATTCATGCTACAAGTGAATTTTTACATCAGGGAGTAATCGTTCCAGGGAATAACGCTACTATAGCAATGCTTACCTGAACCGAAACTTAACTCATTCCCTATTATAATAAAATTAGCGTCTGTTTTTACGAGCGCGAGAGCGACGGGCAAGTTTTTCTTGCGCTTTAGCTTCTAATTGCGCAGCTTTTTTAACGCGCATTTCAGCTACAATCACTTCTTCTTCATCGCGCATCTTAGGTGTTTCCATGGTCACACGACCGATAATGCCATCTCTTAATTCATTGATCAGAATTTCAGACATCTTATGGGTATCAACCTGGTTTCCTGAACGAATACAACCACGTTTTTTCCCTGCCATCTCAACAAACTCCCAGTCATTTTCTGGTAAATCTTCAATTTTATAGCGTTTTGTTAAAAGCTCAGGGTAAGAAGTTAATAAATATTCAGCAGTATAACTGGCTACTTCTTCATAATCATGGGCAGTATCTTTGATAGCACCTGTTGCGGCTAAGCGAAAGCCTGAATTCTCATTTTCAACTTTTGGCCATAACATGCCTGGTGTATCGTAAAGCATGATGCCTTCATCAATTTTAATACGTTGCTGTGCTTTAGTTACTGCTGGTTCATTACCTGTCTTAGCTACTATACGACCTGCTAATGTATTGATTAGCGTAGATTTACCAACATTCGGAATACCCATAATCATGGCTTTAATTTGCTTGTCAGCGCCGACTTTTAGTGGTACTAACTTTTTACACAGATCAGTAATACGTTTTACTTCACCTGCTTTATTGGTATCTAAAGCTAAAGATTTAACACCCGTTTCTTGCTCTAAATAACTCATCCAGTCATTTGTTAACTTAGGATCTGCTAAATCGGCTTTATTCAGTATTTTAATTACAGGTTTATCACCTCGTAATTCACTGATCATTGGGTTTTCGCTGCTGTAAGGAATACGTGCGTCCAGTACTTCTATGATCACGTCCATTTGTGGCATGATCTCACTTATTTCGTTACGGGCTTTATTCATATGCCCTGGGAACCACTGGATAGCCATTTGTTTACTCCTCACTTTAAATTCAGATTGTATTTTAACTGGCGATAGTGTCTTGAGCCAACATTATTCAGGTATACTGGCACAAATTTTTTTAATTCTCTTTTTTAAGGTACTTAAAGTGGCACTTAAAGCAACAATTCTCAAAGTAAAACTATCACTAAGCGATATGGATAGACATGTTTATCAAGATTTTAGTTTTACTGTTGCCCAGCATCCATCTGAAACAGATCAGCGTTTGATGGTGCGTATTTTAACTTTTGCTTTAAATGCCTGTGAAGGATTAGAGTTTACTAAAGGGTTATGTGAAGAAGATGAACCAGAGCTTTGGCATGTAAATTACTCTGAAGAAATAGAGTTATGGATCGATTTAGGTTTACCTGATGAAAAACGAGTTAAAAAAGCCAGTAACCGTTCTAAAAAAGTACGTGTTTATTCGTATGGTGAAGGTGCACAAGATATTTGGTGGCAAAAAAATGCTCAAAAGTTAAATAAAATTGATAATTTAGAAGTATTCAGCTTACCGTTTATAACAACGCAAGCGTTAGCTGGCATGATCAGTCGAGGCATGCAATTATCTGTGACAGTTCAAGATGGTCAGGTATGGTTTACTGATGAAAATAACAGTGTTTTACTAGAACCAATTCAACTGAAATAGTACTTTGATTACAAAATAATTTCAAAAAATTACATTTGTTCAGTTTTGATTCAGCGCAGATCCGCTTTTATATAGGTAGACAAACATAAAAGCGGAATACAAAAATGCGTTTATTTACAGTTACATTATTAATAGCAGTTTTGAGCAGTTTTACTTCATCGGCTGAAATACTTACTAAAACTTCCTCTAGTATTAAAGTTCAGCAATCTGTAAAAAAGCAGAATGCAGTTAAAAGTGCAGCAAAAAGTACAGTTAAGAATAAAGTTAAAAGCACAGTTAAAAACTCAGTTATGAATCATCAAGAGACAATTTGGTTTTATGATGTAACGAGTGAGGCATACCAAGATTTAGATCAAGATGGCTATTTTCAAAATTTAACCTTAAATTTTGATTTAGATACGGATTATTCAAGTTTAGATGTATTTGTTGATATCGCATTTATAAATCAAAACGGTATCTCAGAGCTTGTATATACATCTGATTTATTTACCTTAAATGGTGATTCAGATAAAGATAACCAGCAGTTTGATTTTCAGTTTTTTGATTTATGGCCTACCGATTATTATCAAGTTTATATTACAGTACGTGATGCTTACTCTTCAGAGGTTTATTTAACGGCTAATAATACTGATTTTTATGCATTAGCAGATTTACCGTTAGAAGGCAGTGTGTACGATCAAGATAATGAATTATCAATTTATTCACTTGCAATTCAATACTATCAAGATGCAGATAATGATCAGTATTATGAAAATTTTACTTTAGCGATTGATGCGGATACCACATATGGCTATCAGAATGTTGTTGCTGATATTTTAATTGATGGCCAATTATTTTATTCAAGTAATGCTTTTACTATTTATGCAGATTCAACAGAAGATAAACAATATTTTGATATCAATTTACAATCAGGTTTTGTGAGCAGTTATTATAATATTGAAGTTATTTTACGAGATGCTGATTACGGACATGAATTACATTATATAAATTCTAATTCATGGGCGAATTTATCAGGTCTTGCATTAGAGTCTAAAGAGTATGTACAAGAAGAGTATGTTGAAGTGGTACATAGCTCAGGTTCGGTGGCATATATATTATTAACTTTAGTTGGATTTGCATTTTATCGCCGCAAGTAAGATGACATAAGATTATTGAGCCTCTAAACTCAAATAGAGATTGATAAGGACATAGTATTAATTTGAATATACATACAGAAATAAACCAGCAAGTGAATGAGGTTTCAGATATACAAGTCATTGTATTACATGGCTTGTATATGTCAGGTTTTGTGATGAAACCTTTATGTCACCGACTAGCAAAATCAGGCGTTAACATATTAAACCTAACTTATAAAAGCCGTGATCCTGATAGTAAACAAATTTTTAACCAGTTGGATGATTTTATTGCCGATAAACCAACGGTGTTAGTTTGTCATTCATTAGGCGGTTTAATTGCGAGGGCGTATTTAGAGAACAATTCTGAATCATCGCAATTTATTACTAAAGTGATTACCTTAGGTACGCCGCACAAAGGTAGTAGTATTGCTAAGCAAATGCATGAAAAGGGTTTAGATAAACTACTTAAAAATAGCGTGGAGTATTTACTATCTCCTAATAACGACTGGCCTTTTAAAGCGAAATTATACAGTATTGCTGGAGACTTACCTTTAGGTTTGATGCCGATACTTGAAAGAGGCAGTGAATCAGATGGTACGGTATTATTAGATGAAACTAAACTAATGGGCATGGCTGAGCATAAAGTCTTTCACCTAAGCCATACAAGCCTGATTTACTCTCGCCAAGTAGTGAGTTATATACAAGATATTTTATTATCAGAATAAAACTTGTAAAAACTCGGTCAAGTAAGTCAGTTATTATTGAATCGAGTTATTATGAAAAATCTCATATCACATCAAAAAGCCATATTAATATTATTATTAACCTCATTTATTTTAATGGGGCTAAGTACTTATTTAATTGGTGACCACAAATCCATTAGCTTTACTGCTGATTTTTATAGTCTTAATGGGATATTGTCAAATACAGTATTTGTTTTAATGGCTGCAATTGTTTTTATTGTTGGTGCCGTTTTATCTTTTTCTGCTTTAAATAATCAAAAAGTAACAAACTACTTAGGTTATTTACTGATCTTAATGAGCTTAGTGCCTTTAATTACTTTGTTAAGTGATGAAGTGTGGATTGCCTCGTTAGGAGACTTTCCCGCAATAGGGTCAGGGCAAGGCATCATTAAATATTTTGCGTTATTTGCTATCGGGCTTTATTTAATTAAACCTGAAAAGCTTTCTAAGCAGCAGCTGATATGGTTTAACTTTTTACCTGTTGCTTTGGTATATATCTGGATTGGTGGCATGAAGTTTACTTTATTTGAAGCGCAAGGTATTGAGGCTTTGGTTAAAAGTTCTTTTCTAATGTCGTGGTTATATCGCTTCTTTGATGTGCAAATGACTTCAAATTTAATTGGCATATATGATTTAGTAATAACACTATTATTAGCTATAAGCTTATATACCAAGCGATACCTAGTGTTTAGTTTATTATTAGCAAGTACAGTATTTTTAGTGACACAAACATTCTTATTAACATTTAGCGGTTCTTTATCGGCATCGACCCTACTAACTGGTACTGGGCAATTTATTATTAAAGACCTGTGGTTTATCGTTAATCTAATTATTATTCACCAGCTTAGTAGCGCATCAAACACTATAAAATAACATTGTATTTCGTGGCTTTTATCACTCATAATTAAAGCCACGATATATCGCGCAATGGAATAAACAATAGTGGCACACCCAATAAAGCAATTTTTAGCAGACTCTGAATTATTACTAAACGCCGTAGGTGAAGGTATTTATGGTTTTGATTTAGATGGCAATGCGGTATTTATTAATCCAGCAGCTGAACGTATGACAGGCTGGAAAGCAAAGCATTTATTGGGTAAAAACATCCATAAATATCATCATCATAGTCATGCTGATGGCAGTGATTATCCAGCAGAAGAATGTAATATCTATAATACAATGCGCGATGGTATTGAACGCAAAATTACCCATGAAGTCTTTTGGCGTCAAGATGGCACGAGTTTTCCTGTTGAATATACATCTACACCGGTTCATAAGGATGGCAAGTTAATAGGTGCAGTTGCAGTATTTAGAGATGTAAGCCAGCAAAGGGAAACAGATCAGGCGTTACGCGATGCATTAAAAACAGTACAACAACTTACGGAAAAACTCCAAGCTGAAAATACTTACTTACAAGCTGAGATTAATGAAGGTTGGGCTGATTCTGGTTTAGTTGGTAAAACTGATTGTTTTAAACAAATGTTGTCGCAAATAGAGTTAGTAGGGCAAACAGATAGTACAGTATTAATTTTAGGTGAAAATGGCACAGGTAAAGAAGTCATCGCTAGAAATTTACACCAGTTAAGCGCTCGATGCCACTCTCCATTAGTAAAAGTAAATTGCGCGGCATTTACTGCAAGTTTATTAGAGTCAGAGTTATTCGGTTATGAAAAAGGTGCTTTCACAGGGGCAAATGAAATACGTAAAGGACGTTTTGAGCTGGCACATAAAGGGACTTTATTTTTAGATGAAGTTGGCGAGCTGCCGTTAGAGGCGCAAAGTAAACTTTTGCGGGTTTTGCAAGAAAGAGAATTTGAACGAGTGGGCGGTAATCAAACTATTGCTGTTGATATTCGTATTATTGCTGCTACTAATCAAAATTTACTCAAAATGGTTGAACAAGGTAAGTTTAGAATGGACCTATATTACCGTCTTAATGTTTTTCCGATTGAGGTGCCTGCATTAAGACAACGTATTGAAGACATTCCTGCTTTAGCTAAAAGCATATTACATCAATTAAATCAAAAACTGCATAAACAAGTCGAGGGTATTAATAATCGCAGTTTAGATAAATTAATGCGTTATAACTGGCCGGGTAACATTCGTGAATTACAAAATATCCTAGAAAGAGAAATGATTTTATCTACAGGTAAAATTCTGCATATTAAACAAAACTTTAATATCAGTAAAAACGTGCCAAACATTACAAAAGTACCACTAGCTGAAATTGAAAAACGCTATATTTTAGAAGTATTAAGTGAATGTCGTTGGCGTATAGGCGGTGAACAAGGTGCAGCTCAAATATTGGGTATGCCAGATAGTACTTTGAGATCTCGAATGAAAAAATTAAATATAAGTCGTAATTAAAGCGCGATATATCGTGTGTATGTGATATGTCGTGTTTTCTTTAATTTAACATTAGATTTATTTTAAATTAAATCAATGGCTTATAATGTCATCTTCTTGGCTCGATATTTGATTATAACTAAGTGAATCCGTCACTGAGTTGTAGCAATATGAAATTCGATATTAAAGAAGAAGATATGATCATCAAGCCCTATAAAACCGATGGGCCGATCTATGTCAGAGAACAAAAAGGATACTTTCAAAAAATTCGCAGAGTTATGGGTTGGATACTCATGCTTAGCTTCATCCTGATCCCTTTTATTCAATATAATGGTCAGCAAGCCGTTTTATTAGATGTTGCTCAGCAGCAGTTCCGTATCTTTGGTGTCACTTATTGGCCGCAAGATTTCATGATCTTAGCTTGTCTATTTATGGGGGCTGCTTTTGCTTTATTTTTTATCACGGTTTGGTTAGGTCGTGTTTGGTGTGGCTATATGTGTCCGCAAACAATTTGGACTTTAGCATTTATTTGGGTGGAGCATAAAATTGAAGGCACACGTAATCAGAGGATCAAATTAGATAAATCTCCTTGGTCAGTAAGTAAAGTTAGTAAAAAATTCGCTAAGCATAGTATTTGGCTAATTTTATCTCTATTCACAGCAACAACTTTTATGTCGTATTTTATTCCTGCTACTGATTTGTATAGTGAAATGTTGTCACTTGAATGGTCTGGTATCACCAGTGGTTGGGTATTTTTATTTGCTATTTGTACTTATGGCAATGCGGGTTGGTTAAGAGAAAAAATGTGCATATACATGTGCCCATATTCTCGTTTCCAAGCGGTCATGTTTGATAAAGATACTTTAATTGTTGCTTACGATACAGCACGAGGCGAAAACAGAGGCCGCCGTAAACGTAAAGATGACCCTAAAAAACTTGGTTTAGGTGACTGTGTTGACTGTAACTTATGTGTAGAGGTATGTCCGGCAGGTATCGATATTCGTAATGGTATGCAGTATGAGTGTATTAACTGTGGTTTATGTATTGATGCATGTGACGATACGATGGATAAATTTGGTTATGAAAAAGGTTTAATTAAATATACCAGTGAGCATGCACTATCTGGTAAAAGCGTCAATAAATTTAGGTTGAAGCTTGTCGGTTATGGTGTATTGACAGTTTTATTATTTGTACTTATGGGTTTGTGGGCATTTAACCGTGTACCGTTAGAAACCTCTATATTAAGAGATCGTAATGCACTTTACCGTGTTAATTATGAAGGTTTAGTTGAGAATACTTATACTTTAAGAATTATAAACAAAACACAAAAACCACTGCACTTTAATATTACATCAGACGGTGTATTAGGTGGCATACTCGATGTATCAAAAGACATTAAAATTGGTTCAGGGTTGATGCATCGAGTCCCTGTCACCATCACCGCTGACGGATATGATATTAAAAAGAAAATAACAGATGTGAATTTTACAATTCAATCGGTAGAAAACCCAGATATTAAGCTAGTTAAAACATCTCGGTTTTATAAAAACTAACACTTTATATTACAGGTAATTAAACCCAACTTATCTTGTAACCATAACCCACTTATCTAAAAATAAGTGGGTTATTTTTTATTTCATCATAAAACCATCAGCTTTTTATCATCTAAAAATCAATTTAATAGCAGTGACTTAAAGGATAGTAACTTTGAATTTTATATTAAATAATTGAGAGTACTATGAACGATATTAAAAACGGATTTAATAAATATATATTGCTGCTATGTTTCTTTTTCATCTTTAATTGCAGTTATTTAATGGCAAAAAATATAGAGCTGCCTGTGGTATTGCCGAGTAAGTTTGCCAGTCATGATGTTAAATTTAAGGTGTATTTACCTGATGGTTATAAAGATGACTCTGATGAGCGTTATCCTGTATTTTATACAACAGCAGGAGGCAGTCGAATAAACGTTCTGAAAGAACAATTAGCTTGGTTGAGCCATGTAGGTTTTGGTGCTTTACCTAAAGTGATTATCGTCACAGTGCCTTATATTGAAATTGAAACAGATATGGAGCCTAAATATATTTCTGCCTCAGGTATCAATAGTGATTTAACTATTGAAGTTTTAAATCAAGAAGTGATGCCTTATATAAACAAACACTTTAAAACACATCCGTTTAATATTTTAGAAGGCTTTTCCAGTAGTGGTAATTTTCCTTTATATGTTTTAGCTAATAAACCTGAACTATTTAATGCATATATTAGCGTAAGCCCTGCTTTAGTTTTGGATAAATCAGGTTTATTGACTAAATTTGATAATCGATTGGCTTCGCCTGATTATAAAAATAAAAGTCTATATTTAAGCCTAGGCAGCTTCACTAGTAATGCCCCTTTATTTGAGGGATTAGAAAAGAAGTTAAATCAATATGCGCATAATGATTTAACTTGGCATACAGAAGATTTTCGAACAGATAATTATATGACTGGGCCTATGGTAGGTGTATCTAAAGCGGTGCAAAAACTATTTTCAGACCGTAGCCCTGCAGATATGACGCAATTTAAAGCATCTGGGGTAAAGAGTGTAGAGGTTTATTACGATAATTTAAAAGCGAAATATGGTTATGAGTTATCTTCAATTAATACTTTGATGGATTTAAGTGATATGCAATTAAAGGACTCTCAATATACTGATGCGATTAAAACTCTTAAATTGGTAGTCAATCAATCACCAGAAAACGCTTATTACTTAACACGTTTAGCAAAAGCGCAATTGGCCGCTAAGAAGAATAGAGCGGCCAAACAGACTTATAATAAAGCGCTTATTTTAGCTAAAGCAAAGGGTGATGACGAAAGCATTCAATTTATCCAAAATAAATTAAAAGTATTAAAATTATAATATTAGTTTGCTGCTTTCAATAACACTAAATCTTTTTGCTGTGGGGCGTAATTGTCTGACAGCATTTTCATTTCTAAAGGATTGAAATCAGTCATAAACAGAGAGTTTAAATCAGACTGCTGAATAATATTTGCTTGGTCTTTTATCGCATCATATTGCCAAATATTCTGTTGCTTATCTTGTATATACAGCATGTTGTTGCGCCAGTAATAGCGCCACTGCACTGTTATGTGATCTAAATCTTTAATTATTTGTTTTTGATTATTAACTAGTTTAAAAATACGTCCTTGATGATCGTTCATAACCAAAGTATTGGTTGATGTTTTTTGTGCCCAATAGTTTTCACCTATAAATTCGACAGTAAAATCTAAAGTTTTTAAGTTAAGCGATATGATTTTTGGCTGGGTTTTATTTGACGCTTTATCAAATATTAATGCGTTAACTAATAAATAATCAGAGTTTCCATCTTGCCACCATTGGTAAATACCTTTGACTTTAAAATTGAGTTTTAATGCTTTTTCAGGGTTGTTTAAGGTTTTAGTCCAAACTGCATTATCTGTTAAAAAGGCTAATTTATTGCCATTTGTAGACCATAAAAAAGTACTTATTGGTTCATTTTTGATATCCGTTAATTGTTTTAATCCTTGGCTGCTATTGAGCCAAATTTGATCATGCCCTGTTCGGTTTGATACCAAACCTATATTTTGAGTGTTTGGTTGAAATTTACTTGAATATTCCTTTTTTGTAGAGCGTTCAACCACGTGATCAGTAAAGTTATCTGAATTAGTTTTATCCCATGTACGTAATCTAACATCCATATCTTGTTGGCCTAATACTGCAAGTATATCGCCATGAGAATTAAACGGCTGTGCAGAAAATATTGTATTAGGTGTCAGTATCTCTGTGGTATTCATTAGGCCTGAATTATCAAACCAATATATTTTTTTATCTGCGGCAATTATTAGTTTGTTTTCATTAAACCATTTTGGCTGAGCTTGATTTACATTGCTCATAGGTAAAGGGTAGTGATTAGTTGTGATCAGCTTTGAGTTTATTAGGTTGAGTGCAGAAAATGATAACTGGTATTTATCGTTAATAGATTGAGAGATAACAGCCATGTGTTGTGAGAGCGGGTTATAGGCGAAGCTGATTGGCTTTTGAAAATCAGTAGTAAATTTTGTTTGTTTATTTGATAAAACATCAAATAATATAAATTCGCTATCGCCTATCTTATTTGTTTTTAGTGTTATTAAAGTATTACTATCAAGCCATTGCGCATCATGATAAAAGCTATTTTCACACGGAATAAGTTGTTTTACTTTTTTGGTTTCAATGGTGAGTTGCATTATAGATGCGCATTTTGTGTTATTAAAAAATCGTACTTGTGAGTAAGTAATAGATTGATTATCTGGACTGAAAGAGAGTCTGCCTTTGAAACGCGTATCAGTTAATAAAACGGATTCTGTTTGAGAAGGTAAGTGTTTAATAATTAATTGAGATTTATCTGAAAATTCATCATCAGCTTGGGTATTAATATATGCGAGCAATTGTTTGTCATGAGATAGGGATGGCATGCTCTCTATACTGTCTGAACTTGTGAATGACTCCATTGTTTTATATTGCTTTTCAAAACCATTAAATGATTTCACTAAGTAAAAACCAATAAAGAAAATAATTACAGTGACCAAAAACACATAGAGTTTAGCTTGTGTTGATGAATGCTTTATATCGGATTGTGAACTTTTGTTTTTCTCATCAATTAAGTTATTTAGGACTGGGGCTGATAAAGAGATATTAGCAACTAAACTATAACCTTTTTTAGGGTGTGTTTTGATCACCTTTTGTGTTTTTGCATCATCCGAAAATAGCTTTCTTAGTTGTGCAATACAGCGCTGAAGTGCATTGGGTGCAACTACGACACTTTTCCATACGGCATCTAAAATTAGCTGTTGTGAAACAACATCGCCATTAGCTTCAACCAGTACTTTTAAAACAGCTAATATTTTTGGCTCTATAGAGGTGGTACTCGCTGGGGTGATAAGTTCGCTGCGTTGCCAATCTATTTTGTTTCCATCTATCCAAACAGGTTTCATTTAAGCCCTAAAAATTTAAATCTCATACAAAAATCAATCACAAGGTATCATGAAAGGTCATAATTTCTAATAACAATAAACGGATAAAGCGACATAAATACAAATTACTATTTTTAAATTAATTTATTATCTAATTGTTTTAATTGGATAAACTTTAAATAGAGATTAAAAAGAGAAAGATAGATTTGTATACAAATTATATTTTTGCTCAGATGTACAATAGATAAAAAGATTAAGAGATATAAAAATTGAAAACTCATATTTTACTGTTCACAAGCTTCTTAGCTTGTTTTACAAATTTAGTATCAGCGGCAAAATTATATAGTGATGGGCCTTATTTGATTGGTGGTGATAAAGCTTTGATGGAATATCAAATTAATAATAATCAGCTCAACATCTCTGATTATAAAGGTGATTTATCAATCCCTAAAACATTTAAAATTAATGAAACAGATGTATATAACAATGCAGAAAAAATAGCTGCAATTAGTGATATACATGGTCAAGTTGATATTTTTATACAGTTACTTGAGAAAAACGGTGTGATTGATGCTGAGCATAACTGGAGTTGGGGCAAGGGACATTTAGTTATTACAGGTGATATTTTTGACCGTGGTGATACTGTGACAGAAGCATTATGGTTAGTCTATAAATTAGAGCAACAAGCAGTAAAGGCGGGCGGTAAATTACATTACTTATTAGGAAATCATGAATATATGGTTTTACGCGGAGATGAGCGTTACCTACATAATAAATATATCAGCACACTTAAAGTGATTAACCGAGATTTAAAAGCACTTTTTGCCGAAGATACAGTATTAGGTCGTTGGTTACGTAGCAAATCAACTGTCATTAAAGTTAATAGTTTTGTATTTTTACATGGTGGCATACATCAAGATTTCTTAGATTTAAACCTAAGCTTAGAAGAGGCTAATGAACAGTTTAGAAACAGTATAGGTCTTAGTAAAAAAGAGGTGAAATCTCATGATATATATAAAGTGCTGCATGCATCTACAGGGCCTATTTGGTATCGCGGTTTCTTTAAAGAGGGTGAGTTAGACCAAAAACAAATAGAAAGCTTATTAAAGCAACTAGATGCTAAGCGTATTATTGTGGGTCATACTTCGATGAAGCAACTTGAAACACGGTTTAACGATAAAATTTTAGCGATTGATGCCTCAATCAAAAGAGGTAAAAATGGCGAGTTACTCATTTGGCAAGACAATAAATTTATTCGTGCTGATATGCAGGGAAAACAATCGTTGTTGTTTCACTAGATAAACTCTAGAATAAATAAAAAGTATAATAAAAAAGAATCTGCTTTGAACTTTATTCGCGGTAGTTTATTCAGTTTAGCTTTTATCTTTATCAATACAGCCTGTGCTGATGAAGATATATTTTCTCTATCTTTAGAAGAGCTAGTCGAAATAGAAGTTACTTCGGCTTCTCTTTTTAAAGAGTCCCTCGCAGATGTGCCTGTACCTATTACTGTGATCACAGCTCAAATGATAGACGAAACGGGCGCTCGCAATTTAAAAGATTTATTAACCACCTTTATACCAAACTTCACCAGTGTAGAAGACCAAAATGAGCAAAATGTAGCTGCTCGAGGTGTATTCACATCTTCACAGCAAAAAATATTAATCATGATTGAAGGGCATAGGTTAAATAGCCGTAGCTACTCTATGGCGGCGCCTGATTATGGGATTAGTTTAGATAAAATTAAACAAATAGAAGTTCTTAGAGGTCCTGCTTCATCTTTATATGGCAATGTTGCATTAACAGCGACTATCAATATTATTTTGAAAAAAGGCAGTGAGCTAGATTCAACTCTAGTAACCCTTGGCTTAGCTAAAAATAATACGCAACAAGTTAATTTCTTACACGGTCAAACTATCGCTGATTTAGATGTACTTGCTTGGGGACAGTATTTTAAAAGTGAAGGGGATACAATTAATATTCCTAATAGTCCTATTTATTTATCCAAGACAAGTCAAAGTGATAGTGCCATTATTGGTGGTTATGATGATCTACCTAGCTACGATATAGGCGCTAAAATTAAAGATGATAATTGGAGCTTTTATGCCAATTGGCGAAGGGGTCATTATATAGAGCCTTTTTCTGGCGGTGGTAAAACTGGTGAGCCTTATGATTACGATGATTATGCAAAGTTAAATGGCATAGGGCCAGGTTTAGGTTGGCAATCGCAACATTATAATTTTAGTTTTGATAAGCAACTTAATAATTGGTTATGGCATCAAGAAATATACCTGGATGAAAATGAAATTAATTCTTTAGTGGTCGTGAACCCGGAAACAAAAACTTATTTGGCGCCTTCATGGCGAGAGCGTTCAGTTGGTTTGATCTCTAGTATTAATAAACAAACTCAAAATGCTAATTATTTAATTGGCTTTCAGTATGACGCTATGAAGATAAAAGATAGCGAACTGTTAACTTCTTTTGAAGGCTCAGACTTATTACCTATTGAGGGTAGAGCTGATTTATTACCAAAAGCAAAGGAGTCTATCGCATCAATATTTGTGCAAATGAAATATAGGTTAAACGACTTATGGCTTGCTAATATTGGGGCTAGATATGATTATAAATCCCGTTATGAAACTGAATATATTGAAGATTTCAGCCCGAGATTGTCTTTGGTTTATAACAAAAGTGAACAATTCAATTTAAAACTGTCTTACGCATCGTCATTTGTAGATGCAACTTTTTGGAATCGCTTTAGTACCTTGCCCTCTTTTCAAGGAAGTGAAAACTTAAAGCCTGAAAGGTTAGAATCTATACAGTTAACACCCACATTTACGCTTTTAGATCAAAATCTAATACTGTCTACCAATATTTATTATAACGAATTGAGCGACTTTATTTTTAGGGATAATAACGCTGATATTTTAGGTCCAAACTATATCAATGCCGGAGAGCTAAAAAGCTGGGGGGTAGAGTTTGAAGGTCAATATCAACATAAAGATGTGAGTTTAAAAGTTGTGGTAGGTTACCAAAAAGCGATTAGTTCAGAAAATTATGGTGAAACTGACGGCGATGTTCATAATGTACCAAGCTTAACTGCAAACTTCATCAGTACGATAGCAGTATCACCAAACAGTGATTTTAATTTAATTATTCGTTATATCGGCTCGCAAACGTCACCTATTTTTATGGAAGGTGAGGTCAATGCTAAAGAGTATAGTGTTGATCCAGCATTAGTATTAAATGCAAATTATCAACACCAAATCACATCTGACTTTAATATTGAGTTTAATTTACATAATGTATTAGACCATCAATACGAGCAAGGCGGTACGACAGTGCATCCTTATCCTCAGCAGGGACGAAGCGCTAAAGTCTCATTGAGTTATAAATTCTAAAACTACTTAAAATAGATATAAATAAATCATGGAACCTAAAGAATTTGAAGATCTTCATTTATCAAATGAAGAATGCAGAGAAATCATCACACCTTACGCCTTTAAAATTAACAAAAGCTTATTAGGGCTGCCGCTGGCAAGCGCTAATAGGCGTGGTTTTGCTATCTTGATAGATGTATTTTTTATATTTGTCGCTGCTAAACTCAGTGCTGCGCTAATATCGGTTGTGGCTGCGTTAGCATTTTATCGTGGCATGAATGATAAATACCTACCACAAACAAAAATTTGGCTACGTAAATTTTTAAAGTTTAGTGCTGCGATTATATTATTTGTGGCCAGTATGGCGTTATTAGATGAAACGGTTGATTATTTCGAGCATTCAGAAGATTTAATTACAGTTTCAAGTGATGTGACTTTGACTGAGCAGCAACAGAAAGGAATTGAGGATTATTTAGAAGCCACTAAAGCAGATGAATGTGAATTAAGCTGTCAGCAAACTGCGTTAAATGAACTAAAAGCGAATAACAAAGACATTGCAAATGAAGGTTTTTTTGATAATGAACTGACAGGCCAAACTGATCCAAAAATAGTAAGAGCGGTTATTTGGGGAATATATGAAAGTTATAAATCAGAGCAAAAAAAGCTGCAATCTAAAAAAGATAATTCAGTAAGTTCTCCTCTTGAAACAAACCATAGCTTAGTTGAGTGGATTAAAGTTGTCATTACCGATCTTGGTTTAGGATTTGGTTGGGCGGCTGTGTATTTTACGTTATTTACTTTGCTTTGGAGAGGTCAAACGCCAGGTAAAAAAATGATGGGTATTAGAGTAATCGCATTATCAGGTGAGTATTTAAATGCCTGGGATTCATTTGGTCGTTATGGCGGTTATGGCGCCGGTTTTGCTACAGGTTTATTGGGTTTTATGCAGATTTATTGGGATCCAAACCGACAAGCAATTCAAGATAAAATTAGTGCAACAGTTGTAATCAAAGGTGACTTACCACCAATAGAAGTGCCTTTTATAAATGAGAAAGAGACTGAAAGTGACACATGATAAGACTTGCTAAATATATAGGGCACAGTGGTTACTGTTCTCGAAAGCAGGCTTCAAGACATATTGATGCCGGTGATGTTATGGTTAATGGTAAGCCTGCCAATCATATTGATCATGTCACAGAGAATGATTGCATAACGATACTTGGACAGAGAATCAAAGTTGATACACAGCGTGTTTATTATGCTTATCATAAGCCTGTAGGTATTGATTGTAAGCTTAATATGGATGATCCAGCCAGTTTGAGTCATAGTTTACCAACAGAGCAGCGAGTTTATCCTATTGGCCGCTTAGATAAAGATTCGAGAGGGTTGTTAATTTTAACGAATGATGGTGAGTTCTGTAATCAAATGACTCACCCTGACTTTAGTCATGAAAAAGAATATTTGGTTAAGGTTCAAGTAAAACCACAGCAACAGCCTTTAGATAATGACTTTGCTAAACAGATGGCGGGTGGTTTGATTGTTAATAAGCAATTAACCTTGCCTTGTAAAGTATCTATACTTTCAGCTGATACTTTTAAAATTATACTCTCCCAGGGACTTAATCGTCAGATCCGAAAAATGAGTCATCAACTCGGTTATAAGGTGATTGATTTAAAACGCATCAGATTTGAGAAATATCACCTTGCCGACTTACCCGAAGGGCAGTTAGTTAAGATCAACAAGGCATGCATAATTCTATAGACTTGAATATTTCGCATTTCTCCTTTGTATACAATAGTTAACTCAACTGATAAATTGCTTGTTCATTTTTAAGGAGATCGATTTGGGTTGGATTTTATTTACATTTTTAGCTGCATTTATGCAGGCATGGCGTAATGCATTACAAAGTAAGTTAAGTCAGTCGGTCAGTGTATCAGGCGTAACATTGGCAAGGTTTATTATCGCTGGGCCTATTGCTGCACTTTATTTATTTCTTTTATATCAGTGGCAGCCAACTGAGCTGCCAAAATTAAATGCGACCTTTATTTTATTTATTGTAGGCGCATCTTTAGCACAAATCATTGCGACTGCTTTGATGGTGAAATTATTTAAACTCAATAACTACGCTGTAGGTGCTGGACTTGCAAAAAGTGAAGCTATTGTCGCTGCTATTCTTGGTAGTATGTTTTTTGGTAGTCAATTATCCGCTTTAGGCTGGTTTGGTGTGGCAACAGGCGCAGTTGCTGTATTTTTATTAAGTGGTTTATCCTTTAAACAAAGACCAAACCTTAAAACGATTATGCTTGGTTTAGGCTCTGGCAGTGCGTTTGCACTGACATCTTTATGGGTTCGAGAAGCAAGTCATAATATAGGCTTGCCATTTCCACATAGTGCCGCTTGGGTGCTGCTAATTGTTATTAGCTTACAAACTATTTTATTACTGTTATTTATTTCAATTACTCAAAAAGACACCTTAAATAAACTTTGGCAGCATAAAAAAACGACCTCGGCTGTTAGTTTTTGCAGTTGTATAGGCTCGATTGGTTGGTTTAGTGCTATGAGTTTACAGTATGTGCCTTACGTAAAAACATTAGGGCAGGTAGAAGTATTTTTTACTATTTTAATATCCATTTATTGGCTTAAACAAAAACCTAAAAAACAAGATATGTTAGGTTTATTATTAATTGCTGTAGCGGCTATATTGGTAATGTATGATTAATAAAATATCGCAAGGATTTGTTTCTTCTCTATATAGCTTTAGCGGTTTAGTCATCGCATTTTTTATCGCTTGGATAGTGATGTTTAAGGTGGATTTTTTATACCCTACTTTTTATGATTTGTTATCTATTGATGAAACTATTTTAGAATTTGGCCCGCAAAATTATTATAAAAAAGGTTTTGAACTTACTTCAAAAGATACGCATGTTTCACTATTTTCAGATATTGTCACTGCTATTCATAATGATGGGGTGGGTTTAGACAAAATTAGTTATACGTATAAAAATACTGAAAATTTCGAAGTATCATCGACATTTTTACATCAGGCAGAGGTAACTCACTTGCAAGATGTGGCATATTTATTGAATATATTAATGAAAATGGCATTAGGTTTTTTTGTGGTTTGGTGCACGCTTTCATTTGGCTTTATATATAAAAATAAACCTCTTCCAAGTTTTAAATTTCAAATAAAATCTATTTTATTATTTATAGGCTACAGCTGGCTGGTGGTTTTAATTATAGGCCCTCAAAAAGTATTTTATTGGTTACATAAAGTGATTTTTCCTGCTGAAAACCAATGGTTTTTTTACTATCAAGACTCCCTAATGACCACTATGATGAAAGCACCTATTTTATTTGCACCAATTAGTATTGTGCTTGTGGCCTTGGCTTTTTGTGTGTTTGTTCTTTTCACTGGTATTGTAAAGCGTGTTGAAAATAAATAAGAAAATAGAGTGGAGTTAGTTGTGCTTTTTTAATTAAAAAACAATAATTTAAAACAAGCGCGACTGAAGTCGCGCCTACGCTTTAAGGTAAAGTTAAGCTATATTTAGGGGTTATTTTTTACTATCAATACTCCATAAAACGTTTTGGTCAGATCCCATTATTGTTGTTGGCATTTGACCATTCCATTGTTGGGCTTTTACATACTCAACTAATGTTTTTGATTTACTCAAAGAAGCTGCTTTTGCTTTAATCGCTTCTGCTTCCGCTAAACCTTTTAGTGATATTGCCTCGGCTTCAGCTTCCGCCTCTTTTTTAATGGCATAAGCACGACCATCAGCTTTAGCTTTAGCAGCATCACGTTGCGCCATAGCAGTATTTACTTCTCGTTGCGCTTCTAATTTTTGACGATCGAGCTTATGTTGTTCTGCAGCAGCTAAATTTTTCTCAGTTTGTTTTGTTTCAATGCTTTGAATATATTTGGCCGGTAAAATGAGATTCTCTAATTGCGCTGAATCTAATTTAACAGGGTACTCCTTCATGCCATCAACAAGTAACTCTTCAATTTGCGCAATTACTTGAGAGCGGTTTTGTATTAGCTCTTCTGCTTTATATCGTGCTAACGCATCTTTTGCAGCAGATCTGAGTTTGGGGTCTAATATACGACTCTCAAACTGAGATAAACCACCATAAGCTTTAAATAACTCAAAAGCTTGATCGCGCTTAACAGTCCAGTTAATTGACACTTCTGCCACAACGGGCATTTGCTCATGGGTCGAAGCATTTAGTTTTTCAACATTCTTACGAGTACGAATTTCTAATACTTCTATGGTATCCACAAATGGGATTTTAGTATGTAACCCAGGGTTTACTTGCTCTGTTGCTTCACCAAAACGTTTGATTATGCCAACGTGACCTTCATCAACTGTATACATGGCTTGGTATGCTGTCGCTATGCCAGCAATAGCCAGTATTACACCGATAGCAGAACCTTTCTTTTTACTGACAATAGTTGAGAGATCTGGTAATTCATTTTGATTTTTTTGCATATTATTCCCTTATATATTTTTAAAATGTTACTGATAAAACATAAAGTAACAAATTAAGGGGACAAACGAGAGTAAAAATGATTTTTGGTCATTTTTATCTCGTAAAAGGGTTATGAAGGAGATTTTTGGCAGTGAATTCACTTATTTAAACTTTGGTAAAAGAGTTTTGTAACCCGTTCTTGTGGCAACCAGTTTGAGTAAGTTAATTTCAATGGGCTTAAAGGTTGTGCATCAATAATCGCTTGTTCAGTTTTATTTATTTTCATTGTCTCTAAAACTAATTCTTTAGCCTTTTTGACTAAGTGTAAGTAGTTATTGAGTTCTTGTTTATTGCTAATAGGACCGTGCCCCGGGATCACTTGAGTATTGTTATCTATTTTTTTTAATACATCAGTAACTGCATCAATCACACCATTAACACTACCTCCGCTATTCACATCAATAAATGGCAGGCTGTTTAAATTAAAATATATATCCCCCATATGCACTATGTTAGCGTTATCAAAAAATACAATGGCATCACCATCGGTATGAGCATTTTTATGTCGTCTGATAATTTAGCAAATTGATCATCAACAATATAAATACCATCTTCACCAATACTGGCCGCTATATTGCTTCCTTGGCCAAATAATACATAAATATTCTGATTGAGTTTTTGTACTTTAACTACGTTTGCATAACTAAATGAAGTACTTAAAAGTAGTGCAATGCTAAGTCAAATAACATGTTTGAGCATAATAGTTCCCTTTTATTATTTAATCTCAGCATAAGTTAATTTTTAGTCTGGGTAAATAAACATCAAAAAAAGCTTGTATTATATAATTACAGGTGTAATCTATGGTTTATAAATTACAAGGGTAATCGTTATGTCGACAATAACTGAAATCAGTAAAACAGAATTTGAAGTACTAGAGGTGTTATGGCAGCAGCATCCTGCTTCAGCAAATGAGATCATTGCTAAGCTAAATGAAAATAAAGAATGGCATGAAAAAACAGTAAAAACCTTACTTAATCGTATGGTAAAAAAAGGCGCTATAGGATTCGAAAAACAACAAAGGACTTATATTTATACGCCTTTATTAGAGCGAGACTCTTATACATTAAAAGAAAGTAAAAGCTTACTTGAGCGTATGTTCAGTGGGAAAATTGCCCCTTTAGTTGCTGGTTTTGCAAAATCTGATGAACTATCAAAGCAAGATATATCAGAGTTAAAGCAATTGATTGATCAATGGGAACAAGACAATGATTAACATGTTAGCTGATTCTCAATTGCTAACTTGGTTAATTGAGCAGCAACTTTATATCTGTTTAATTATGATCGCATTAGTGTTTTTTGAGAAAAAGTCATTACCTAGTTTAGGCGCTAAATTAAGTTATAGCCTTTGGTTGATATTACCAGTGGGAATAATTTTGAATAATTTGCCTTTAGGGTTTGTGGCAATTGAAAATAATGAGATTACCCGTTATTTAGTGGGGATTCAATCACCTGAGTTTTCTCAAACGGAGTTGAATTATCTACCTTTAGTTTGGGGGTTAGGTGCGTTTGTTATTTTGTTTATTGGATTTTTTTCAAAGCAGCAACAGCAGATAGCATCATCTTTAACTCCGACAGCAGCACAAAATCTACCACTACAGTTACCTGATAGATTAAGGCTGTATCACTCAGATATTGTATCAAGCCCTTTATTATTAGGGGTTTATTCGCCTAAGTTAGTTTTACCGACTCATTATCAAAAGTTATATAGCCAAGAACAGCTAAAAATGATTTTAGAGCACGAAATTTATCACTATAAGCGTAAAGACAATTTATGTAATAGCCTAGCGATTATTGTTCTAAGTTTATTTTGGTTTAATCCTCTGATTTGGTTTGGCTATTTGAGTTATCGTCGCGTGCAAGAGATCTCATGCGATTCAGCTGTATTAAAAAGTAAAACAAAATCACAGAGCATTGAATATGGTAAAGCCTTATTAATATGCGCTGAGCAAACAAGCACGAAACTTTGTGCTTATACACACTATGGAGAGAAGAGTACTATGTTGCAAAGAATTAATAATCTTAAACAAAAAAAATCTACAAAACCTTTAGCGCAATTAGCTGCAATTGCACTGACTACAAGCTTGTTGAGCGGTATAGCAGTAGCACATCAAGATGAAGTTCATGGTATGAAACAAGAACAGGTTTCTCCAATTATGCGTATCGAACCAAAATATCCTGCTCTAGCTGCCGAAGAAGGCACAGAAGGGGCTGTAGTGTTAGTTTATGATATTACACCTGCTGGTTTGGTTGAAAACGTAAGCGTAGTTACTGCACAGCCTAAAAAAGTATTTGATAAAGTTTCAAAAGTTGCTTTAAGGCAGTGGAAATTTGCTAAAACAGAGCATGGTGCTAAGCGTTTATTAGTACAATTAGATTATGCGATGAGTAAAGATAGTGAAAAAGCGCCTGATTTATTGGAACGTATTAAAGTGACTCACTAATTCACTTTTAATGAGAGATAACTTAAGCTTGTATATACAAATTTAATCAATTGAGTAATTTGTATATACAAGTTGTTTTTTATAAATCATATTTTCATTTTCACTCCCCCAAAGCCCGCTATTTATAAGCAAAAAACCATATTAAAGAGACTTAACAGGTACCCCCCTTATTTTGAGGATTAAAAAACGTTATCATATTACTGCAGCCGTTGTGATATTAGCGTAGTTAAGGAAATTGTAGTGGGTTCAGTGTTATCAAAAGTTAGACAGTTCGTTTCTATAGGGTTTTATGCGATAAATACCTTTTTTTGGGTATTGCCTATTATTATTTGTGGATTTTTAAAATTAATCCCTATTAAGCCGTGGCAGCAGTTTATAAGCTGGATTGCTAAATTTTTAGCGAGTCGCTGGGTTGCTTGTAACTCACTCATTCAAAATATAATGACACCATTTAAATTAGAAGTGACAGGTTTAGATGATTTACAACCGAAAGATTGGTATTTGGTTATTGCAAATCACCAAAGCTGGGTTGATATTTTAGTGATGCAACGTTTATTACATAATCGTATTCCATTTTTAAACTTCTTTTTGAAAAAAGAACTTATTTATGTGCCATTTTTAGGGTTAGCATGGTGGGCATTAGACTTTCCATTTATGTCACGTACCAGCAAAGCACAATTAAAAAAGAACCCATCACTACGTGGAAAAGATATAGAAACAACTCGAAAAGCATGTGAAAAATTCAAAGAAGTACCTGTAAGTATTGTGAATTTTGTTGAAGGTACACGCTTTACTGAAAATAAACATAAAAGGCAGAAAAGTCCTTTTCAGCAATTGTTAAAACCAAAAGCGGGTGGCATTGCTTTTGTTTTACAGGCTATGGGCGATCAACTCTCTAAAATAGTGAATATCACCATACATTACCCTGATGGCATACCTAATTTTGTTGATTTTGCTAGCGGTAAAGTAAAGCGTATTCAAGTACATGTTGAAGTGATGCCAATTAGGGATGCATTAATCGGTGACTATACTAATGATACTGACTTTAGGGTGCAGTTTCAGTCTGAGCTAAATAAAATGTGGCAAGATAAAGAGCAAAACATGAAAAAGCTATCTGAAAATGAGGTTGCTTAAACTTTAAGTTTCACTAAAAGGAATTCAAATGAGCCCGCTACAAACACTGATTTTACCTTGGTTAGCTAACATGCCTGAGGCTGGTTTAATATCTGCGATTATCGCAGTATTATTAGGTATTAGTTTACTAGTTGTAGTGTACTTATTTGCAAGTCGCTTATTATTACCAACCTTGCAGAAAATCGCTTTATACTTCTCGCCAAAAACAATAGGTCCTTTAAGTCATTTAATCCATAAACTTGATCGAAGACTCTCGGTTTTGTTTTGTACAATTTTATTCTTAACAACCTTTCATTTTATTTACCCTTCTACAGAGTTACTTACATCTATATTTAAATCAGGCGGGCAAATTCTCTTAGTCATTTATGCAGGCTTAATATTTAGCTCTGTTGTGAGTATTGCTGGGGCGATATATAACCAACTCTCTTTTTCTAAAGATGTGCCTATTCAAGGCTTAATCCAAGTCATTAAATTAGTCACCTTTATTGTAGCTGCTATTCTGGTTTTTAGTATCATGATAGGTAAAACACCCGCTTACATTTTATCGGGTTTTGGTGCGTTAGCTGCCGTTATTTTGCTGGTATTTAAAGATACAATTCTTGGATTTGTTGCTAGCATTCAAATAGCAGCTAATCGCTTAGTAACTTATGGTGATTGGATTGAAGTAAAAAGTTTTGGTGCTGATGGTGAGGTTGAAGAGTTAGGGTTAAATACTGTAAAAGTACGCAACTGGGATAAAACAATAACGACAATACCTACCTATGCACTTATCTCGGATTCATTTAAAAACTGGCGTGGCATGTCTGAGTCTGGCGGCCGCAGAATCAAACGATCTATGAATATTGATATGTTATCAATATCAATCGTTACAGAATCAATGCAAAATGAATTAATCAATAATGAAAACCTGCAAGGGTTTTTACTTAAAAATGTAAAGCCTTTAGTGGGACAAACGAATATTGGTTTATTTCGTCAATATGCAGAATTTTATTTAAAGCAACATGTCAGTTTGAATCAAAATTTAACTTTAATGGTACGTGAACTACAGCCAACAGAGCACGGTTTGCCAATAGAGTTTTATTGTTTCAGCCAAGATAAGCGCTGGATCCCTTATGAGCACCTTCAAGCCGATATTATTGACCATTTTTTAGCGATGTTATTAATTTTTAAATTAAAACCTTACCAAAGCATTAGCGGCGAATTAAAACTATAATTTTACAGATAAAATGAGTTGCTGGTTAATATAAGTTAATTCAGCATCTTGTCTAAAAAACATCTCGTATTGCTTAAGTATTTTTCTACGGATCAATCTAGGTGAGGTGAGTACACCTGAAACTATTAAATACCATTTTCCTTGCTCTATTTGAAAAGAAATAGATAAAGGGGATGCTATTTTTTGATTTAATAATGTCAATAAATTATAAATACAAAGCGGTGGTATAGTTATATTTTGCGCTAAAATGTGAGGTAAATCTATAATATTAATTTCGCCAGAATTAGCCAAGCACTGCATGTGCTTAACGGCTTGAAGTTCTTCACCAATAAGCACATTATCAAGTTTACTCGCCTTAAGTTTATAACGTAATAGCTCAGCTAAGTCTGTAATGGCATTTGATGCTAATTCTTCATCTTGTTCAATTAATTCTTCAATATTATCTAGACTCTGATAAAGAAACTCTGGTTGTATTTGTTGTGCTAAAATTTTTAAATTTAATTTTTGATTATCTTGCTCAAGCTTGCTTTTCTCTCTGGCTGATAAAGCCATTTGATAGCCGATACACCAAATAATATGAATATTTATGCTGATGGCAATGAGGCCGTAATAGAGTTTATCCCTATTTGTTGATTCTGAGTCCCAGAGGATGGTGAGTAAATTCAACGGAAAAAGCAAAACTAAATTAGTTAATACAATGGCAATCAAAATACTAAATAGCTTTTTTAAAGTTGAGGCCGCTTTATTTTTTGCAATTATTTTTCGTGCGACATAGTGCAATACCATTAAATTCATAATGATAAAAATGAGCCAATCATGTGTATATGCAAGTACTTTTTTTGCTTCAACAACGCTCAATGCGATTAAGGGTAAAGTCGTTAATAGAATAAATATTAGTACCTGGGCTAGCCAGTAATCGGTAAGTCTACGCATGTTTATTTTTATCAAAGTTATATGGAAGTACTAAGCTAACATGATAATTATTATCAGTTGTTAAGCCAAACTTAAGTTTATAGTTTTTATCAAAAATTAAATCTAACCTTTTTTGTAAATTGGTGAGTCCTGTTTTAGTACCATCAGCAGTAAAGTCAGGTTTGATTGGGTTAATAACTTCTAAAGTGAGTTTGCCACGATAGATTCTGGCACGAATAGTAATACAGCCGCCATGCATAATAGGTGCGATACCATGTTTAATTGCATTTTCTATAAAGGTAAATAAGCTCATCGTTGGTATTTTTGCGTTGAGTGCTTTTTGATCTACAAGCCACTGCAATTCTAACCTTTCTTCAAATCGTACTTTTTCTAACTTCAGATAATGTTTACATAATTCTATTTCTTGTTGTAACTCTAATTGGTGTTGTTTGTTTTCAAAATGATGATGAAACAAAGCTCTAAATTGTTGTAGTAGTTTTTTTGCTTCAGTTTTATCCTCAAATAACATGCCCCTAATGCTATTTAATGCGTTAAATAAAAAATGAGGATTAAGCTGGTAAGTCAGAATATCCAGTTGTTGTTTTTTTAACTCTTTGAATAATCTTTTTTTATGTAAATAAGCAACAAATTGTAAAAATGATAATGCCCATAAGCAATAAAATAAGCTATGTACAAAGGCTTCAGCTAAAAATATGCCAATGCCTGTTTTATTTTCATATCCTGAATTAGGTGAAGGGGACTGGAAGCCGATATGAACTGAGTTCTTATTATCACTATCTGTGTTTGTTTCAGTTTTTATTTGCAATAAAAATGTACCAGGGACTGAGGCTGTATGAGTATAAGTTGCACTGGCAAAGCCTGTGATAAAAGAGAAAAAAATAGCGCTGAGGTATATCGTTTTAGTGGTGTGTTTTTTAAATTGAATATATTTAATAGGAGAATAAATAAATACTAAAGGGAGCAAAACTATAAGCGCGCAGTTATGTAAAAAAGTACTAATTGTACTTTTATCAAATTCAAACGGAGTAAACTGGATTTCAAGATAGATGCATGCCAGTAATAGAATTTGCAAGCTTTGAAAGATGATTAAGCTTTTATACTGACGAAATATTTTT
Organism: Pseudoalteromonas sp. '520P1 No. 423'; assembly: GCF_001269985.1. NCBI lineage: Bacteria > Pseudomonadati > Pseudomonadota > Gammaproteobacteria > Alteromonadales > Pseudoalteromonadaceae > Pseudoalteromonas > Pseudoalteromonas sp. '520P1 No. 423'. Next base: position 810,751 of record NZ_BBZB01000001.1, read on the forward strand.
TGCACAATGCGTTCCGGTTTTATTCTCGAAACGTGACCTTAATTGTTTTTATTCAAAATGGCAATTTTATAGCGCTTCAAATAGATAATTTCTATTTTACAATATGTGGAAGTTAAAGCATTTTTGAGAGAACTTCATTTATTAGAGCACTACGAATAAATGAAGTTTTTAGATTTATTAATCTTCGTCTTTATCTACAACAACAAATGCGGCTGCATTGTAGTTATCAGTTGTTTCTGGTGCGATGAAAATAGTATGGAATTCATCTTCAACAGGTTCAATTGTATATTCAAGAATTGGCGCAATTGAATCTGCTTTAGTAATTTTAAGTTGAGTATTGTCAATATTTAAATTGATGTACTCACTACCATCACCATATTCTAAATCTTCAGCGACTAATTTATCTCCGATATACACATCGATTAAACCGGTGTTTGATGAGAAAGTATGCATAATAATTACACGATATTGGTTATCTGCAATGTCTTCGTCTTTTACAAAAACAGCACCTAATGTCGGCTCAAGTTGTGAGTCTTCATTTTGATCAAGGTAAGCAAAAACAACATATTCTTCATCATGAGATAAACTAAAAGATGTTTTTTCGATTACATCTTCTAAAGTATTACCGTCAGTCGCTTTAAATGAATAGCTAGAATATAATTTATCTTGATATAAGGTTTGTTCAATAGTTGCTTGTCCGTACTCGAGCGCTGAATCAGGAGATAGAGACACTTCTTCATCATTATTCTTATCAAACCATATAATGTTTAATTCGTTATTAACTAAGTTAATAGCTGTAACGTCGCTTTCATACGTCTCGTCACTCGTACAACCTGTTAAAATTAAGCTGGTTGTCAGTAATGCAATTATTGATGCTTTCATATAAATAAACTAAATTCAAAAGGAGGTGTGTTTTTATTATACATTTTCATAGATGCGGGAAACTGTAGCCAAATGTTACCAACACAGGTAAATAGTGTAATCAAAGCGACAAACATAGAGAAATACATTAAAATGGCGATGTTTTCTACTTTTGCAAAGCAAGGATTTTTGCACTTATTTTAGGTGTAACTTTTGAAAAAAATCATATCTTATAAAATGATATTTTTAATACTTTTACTGATGTTTGATATGCCAGTTGCGATAGCACATCATCCGCAAATCGTTATAGGTATTAATCATGCACCCCCGTATACTTTTGTCGATACAAATCAACAAGGCTCTGGGATTATATTGGATATAATGCAGCGCATTGAAGTTGATGTTGGTTTTGAATTAGAGGTTGTATCTTGTCCGTTTCCTCGTTGCTTGAAAATGGCTAAAGAAGGCAAAATAGATATGTTGGGTGGTTTAATTAAAAACCCGCAAAGAAATGACTATTTAGACTTTATCGAACCAGCTTATATGGTATTAAATTCGTCCTTTGTATTTTATGCTTTGAAAGATAATAATATTGAAGTTAATACTTATGAGCAACTCTCAAATAAACGTATTGCTGTTACAAGAAAAGCAGCACATTTTGAACGATTTGATAATGATTTAACACTCGATAAAGTTTTAGTCTCTTCTGAGAAGGTTGCTATGGATATGTTACTCAAAGACCGTGTTGACATTGTTATTGCAGTGGAAGAAACCGCTGACTATTCCTTAAAATACTTAAATCAAGATCGTCATAAATTGCAGAAATTAAATTATAGATATACAGATACTATTTTGGGTTATGCAGCTTTCTCACGTAAATATCATAATTTAGAGATTTTAAATAAAATAAAACAAAAAATGCGTGATTTTCAAAAAAATGGCATGTTAACCGAGCTTGTAAAACCTTATAATTTACCTCCAATTAATGAATAGTTTAAGTTTCTGGTTACAGGTTTGTGATTTAATGTAATCGCTTCATCTTGTGTTCAGTTAATTTTATTTATTATTGCGTTATCGCTTTATAAAAATCCTTTAGGGAATGAATCATGTTATTGAAAAAAACACTTGTACCGGTCGTTGTGGCTTCACTTGTATTAACTGGCTGTGCATCTACCAACGCTGAAAAAGGCGCTGTGATTGGTGCTATTTCAGGTGCTGTTTTAGGTAAAGCAACTAGTAATCATAAAAATAAACGCGCTGTATTTGGTGCGGCAATTGGTGCTATTGCAGGTGCTGCGATTGGCGATTATATGGATAAGCAAGAACAGGCTTTTCGTGATGAGTTATCAGGTTCTGGTATTGATGTAGTGCGTGAAGGTGATAATTTACGTTTGATCATGCCTTCGAATATTACATTTGCAACAGGTCAGTCATATATCACATCTGGTTTTCACACGACTTTAAACGATGTAGCTAAAGTACTTGTTAAGTTTGATAAAACATTATTAAGCATCGAAGGGCATACAGATAGTTCAGGTGCAGCTGATTTTAATCAAAAACTTTCAGAGCAACGTGCTACAAGCGTTAAATCATACCTAATGAATCAAAACATTTTAGCAGCGCGTTTAAATACGACAGGCTATGGTGAAACACAGCCAGTAGCGGCTAATAATACAGCGCAAAATAAAGCATTAAACCGCCGTGTTGAGATTCAAATTGTGCCTAATGAAGCATAAAACTGCTTGAAGCTAGGAGATAAGGTTTTCTTCTAGCTTCTAGCTTCTAGCTTCTAGTTTCTAGCTTAAATTTCAGCTGCTACTACTGAGATTTCTACTAGTAATACATCACGTGCCATACTTGCTTGAACACATGCACGTGCCGGCGCATAACCTTCATTTACCCAGTTATCCCATACTTCATTCATTTGAGCAAAATCAGCCATATCTTTAATATAAATTGTTGCTGATAATATATGGTTTCTATCACTGCCAGCTTGTTCAAGTAATGAATCTACTTTATCTAACATAGTCTGAGTTTGCTCTTTGATTCCTTGTGTCGCATCGGCACATACTTGGCCACACAAATAAATTGTACCGTTATGTTTTACAATTCGGCTCATGCGTTGTTTTGTTTCTAGGCGCTCAATCGTCATTATTAGTCTCATTTTAAAGGGGTTAACTATTCAACGAGAGATATTAACAAACTTATGTATTAAACGATCTTTTTAAATCAGCTAGCTAATAAAATTTAATTCTAAGATATAGTGCGTTAAACCAAGATAAATCAATCAAGCATCTTTTGATTGCGCCGACTTTTGGTTTTTATCAATCATTTGAGCAGCGTATTTTATCAACAGGATTAAAATCTCGATTATTTCATAATCTGTTAAGTGATATTGAAGTTGAGCATGATTTAAAATTTAAATCGCTGTTGCCCGAGCCGCATTTATCGCAAACGCAACAGCAAATTCAAATAGTGCATGATGAAGGTGATAAATTTGCCCCCTTTGATTTAACTGCTGAGCAAGTATCACAATTTGAACATGTTAACTTAACTGCCACACAAGGCTTAGGGCATGGGCGAGTGATAAATTCAGAGCAAACATGGCAAGCTTTTTTGAACTTAATGAAAGCGGCTTAATATAATGAATCCAATAGTATTACTGATAAGCAGATACTATTGGAACGTATCACTTTGATCTTAAATAAAGCTAGCAACTTCATTTAAATCTTTTTTCACTAATGCATGATCGGGTACTGTGGCATCATCAGCTGGATAGCCTGCAATAAGTAGCATATAGGCTCTTTCGTTATCTGGATTTCGGTTACAAATTTTAGTTAAAAAACTCATAGGTTTTGGCGTATGAGTTAATGTTACTAAGCCGCTATGATGTAGTGCTTGAATTAAAAACCCAGTAGCGATGCCAACTGATTCATGAACATAATAATTTTGGTTTTTATCTTCTGCATGGATACCGCCTTTCTTTTGGCTAAAAATAGCAATTAACCAAGGTGCCGATTCTAAATAAGGTTTGCTGGCATCTGTGCCTAAAGGTTTTAGGGCATCTAGCCATTCTTCACCAGCACGACCTTCATAAAATGATTTTTCAAGATTTTCAGCTTCAATACGAATTTGTTTTTTGATATCAGCACTATGAATCGCAACAAAGTGCCAAGGTTGATGGTTTGCACCACTAGGTGCCGTGGCCGCAGCTTTTAGGCAAGTTTCTATTATCTCTTTTGGTACGGGTCTATCTGAAAAAGATCGAATAGAATGGCGACGTTTAATGTTTTCGTAGTTTTCTTTAGCTTTTTCTAGCATTTCATCATGTGGATATTCGATAAAATCAGATAATGGGATATTATTATGTTGTTGCATATGCAGCTCTTTTTATTTGTTTTGATTGTTATAGCTGTGTAATGATTAAAGATCAAGCGAATTATTTATGAGGCTAAATTGTTTAGATTAAGCATTGTACAATGCCATAAAAACAATTTTTGTACTAAAAATTACAATTGTTCATTAATTATTCAGATTGGCAGTGTAAAATACAGCTATCAAATTAAATTAATGGGGAGCGGTTAATATGCAAATTCAACCATCAAATCATTATGCTCAAGTTGGGCAAAGTAGTACACCTAAAATGGAACAGGCTCAAGTTCAGGCCCTGCAGTAAATGAAGTATCTTCTACGGTTGTACAATTGTCTTCACAAGCTCAGGCTTTATCTGCTGCAGATAGACCAAGTATTCCTGAAAATCCTACATTACCTAATGATGGTCAATATATTGAAGCTAAAAAATCAATTGCTAAATATAATACATATCAAAATTTAACAGATGATTCGTTGTCAGCAAAAGAAGCATATGTTGTAAAAAATAATGATGAAGTTCGTCAAGCAGTCGTCGCTAAAGAAGCAATGGAGCAGCAAGCTAAATTATTAGCTGTGTACGCTAATGCAAATGATGAAGATCAAACAATTCCCATTGATTACACTGTTTAGTATCTAATTAAGAACCGCCCATTTTGGCGGTTTTTTTGTTTCAGTCCTTTTTTATTCTATTATTTCAAAAAACCACTTATCACCGCAATTTACCTTTAATCACTTTCTTGTATGTTTTTTAAGCCTATTTATTTAGCATAGCGCCAGTAAAATAAATTAATTTACAATTTTATAACAAGCGATATAACTAAAACAAAACTAACAAGTGCTTAAGAGAGAGTGAATATGTTAACTATTAATGGATTATCAAAAACATACGATAATGGTGTTAAAGCTTTAGATGACGTTAATTTAGAGATACCAAAAGGTATGTTTGGTTTATTAGGTCCAAATGGAGCGGGTAAATCATCTTTAATGAGAACTATCGCAACATTACAGCAAGCTGATAAAGGTTCGATTAACTTTGATGGCATAGATGTATTTGCTGATCCTCAAGCACTGCGCCAAAGGTTAGGCTACTTACCACAAGACTTTGGTGTTTATCCACGTATTAGCGCTTATGAATTATTAGATCATATGGCGATTTTAAAAGGCATTAAAAATAAAGGCGAAAGAAAAGAAGCGGTTGAAGGTTTATTAGCGCATACCAATTTATATCAGCATCGTAAAAATGCGGTTAGTGGTTTTTCTGGCGGTATGCGTCAGCGTTTTGGTATCGCTCAGGCTTTATTAGGTGATCCTGATTTATTAATTGTTGATGAACCAACAGCAGGTTTAGACCCTGAAGAACGTAATCGTTTCCATAACTTGTTAGTGAGCTTGGGTGAACAAAAAGCCATTATTTTATCAACACATATAGTAGAAGATGTATCTGAGCTTTGTCCTAACATGGCAGTATTAGCCTCAGGTAAAATTGTGCTGCAAGGTAATCCAATTGATTTAACAGATACATTAAATGGTCAAATTTGGCGTAAATCAGTAAGCCAAGCTGAATCGGTTGAAATAGAAAAAAATATGCCTGTGATCTCTAAGCGGTTATTTGCAGGTCAAACAATTGTTCATATCCTAGCGCAAAATGCACCTGAAGGGTTTGAAAGTGCACCTGCTAATTTAGAAGATGTGTATTTTTCTACTTTGCATTCACATCGTAATACTAATCAAACTAAAGCTGCTTAGGAGTCTATTATGTTAGCTAAAATGTTTATCTTTGAATGGCGCTACTTTGTTAGGCAGCCATCTTTTTATGTGACCAGTTTGATTTTCTTTTTACTCACTTTTTTTGCCACGGTTAGTGAAAATGTACAAATCGGTGGTGGTGGTAACGTATTATATAACGGACCATTCTCTATCGCGCAAACACTATTAATTATGGGCATATTTGCGATGTTTTTAGTGGTGAATTTTGTTGCTAGTACTGCAACTCGTAATGATACTAGCCGCATGTCAGAACTACTTTATAGTAAACCGATTAACCCTTTAAGTTACCAATTAGGACGTTTTTTAGGGTCTTTTGCTGTTGTAGCGACTGTATTTTTATTTGTTCCTTTAGGTATTTTATTAGGTACTTTAATCGGAGGTATGACTGGTTGGGTTGATCCAGAGCGTTTAGGAACAACAGATTTAACACACTACATTACTTCTTACTTTTACCTGTCTTTACCTACTTTGTTAGTTTTATCTTGTTTCTTTTATGCTGTTGCGATTCGTTTTAGATCTATGATGGCGGTATATTTATCGGCTGTAGCCTTGTTTATTTTATATATCATTGCAGGTCAGTTTGCTTCTGAGCCTGAGTACCGTACTTTGGCTGCTTTATTAGACCCATTTGCCTCAAATACTTTTCGTGAAGTAACACGTTATTGGACTATGTTTGATAAAAATAACTCTGGTATCGAAATGACAGGCATATTGTTACAAAACCGTATGATTTGGCTGGTTGTTGCGGCATTTATCATGGTGTTTTTTGGTGGTTTTAGCAGTAAAGTGCGTTTATCTAAAGTTAAAACAGCTAAAAAATCTAAAAAAGAAAAGGAAACTGATTTCAGTCATTTATTAAATAATAATATCCTTTTTAAAAGCGCGGGAATTCAAACGCTAGCGCATTTAATTATGCGTACTAAATTTGAAATAAAGCAGGTTATTTTTAGTGCGCCTTTTATGGTTTTAAGCGTATTAACAATCTTTTTATTAGTTGCTCCTTTAGTTGACCCTCAGGGGATGTTTGGCACACCTAATTGGCCTTTAACTCAAGCTATGGTGAGTATAATTATTAACTCAACAAGTTTATTGATGATGATTATTTTAGCCTATTATAGTGCTGAAATAGTATGGCGTGAACGTAGTTCAGGTATGGGAGATATTGTTGACTCAATGCCTGTTCATAATATCACTTTTTGGTTATCAAAAATGATTGCGATCAGCCTAATTTTAGTTGTGCTATTTGTATTTGGTACAGGTGTCACTTTACTGAATCAAATGTTCAATGGTTATAGTAACTTTGAATTATCTCAATATGCGATTCGTTTAGGTTATGTGAATTTAGTGCCATGGATCATGGTAGCTGTGATGGCGTTCTTTTTACAAGTGATTAGTCCTAATAAGTATATCGGCATGATGTTATTTGTACTGTATATCATCAGCACAATTGTATTAAGTAACTTTGGTTTTAGTCATAACATGTTCCAATTCTCAGGTTCACCACAAGTACTTTATTCTGATATTAATGGTTACGGTCAATTTTTAACAAGTCATTCTTGGTATATGCTGTATTGGGGTGGCGTTACAATTATATTAGGAGCTTTAGGTTATGCATTATGGCATAGAGGGCCAGCACAACCATTAAAAGTTAGAATCAAAAATGTAGGGTATTACTTAGGTTTACCAGGTAAAACGGCAATTGCGGCAGGACTTGTTATTTCGATCTGTGCAGGGAGTTACATTCACTATAATACGCGAGTATTAAATGAATTTGTGATCCAAGATGATAGAGAAGCATTACAGGCTGAATATGAGAAAGAATATGTGGCATTTATTAATGCTGAAATTCCGACAATTACTAAAACAAAAGCCATTATTGATATTTACCCTGAGCAACTGAAGGTAATTGCGCAAGCAGATATCATCATAAAAAACACATCAAATAAAGCCATATCTAAGTTTTTAGTTTCTAGACCAAGTGCCAATACACAGCAATGGAATGTTGAAATTACAGGCGGCATTATGGGTGAACATAATGATAAATTTAATACTGCTTGGTTTAATTTCGAACCTGCGTTACAGCCTGGAGAGGAGCGTAACGGTAAATTAACAGCTGTGCGTGAAAGACGCGGTTTTACAGATGGAAATTCCGATGTTAATTTAGTTGAAAATGGTACTTTCTTAAATAACTTTGAGATTTTCCCTAACTTTGGTTATGTGCCAAGTTATCAATTAACTGATCGTCATAAACGTCGTCAACATGATTTAGAGCCATTAAAACGCGCAAATAAGCTGGAAGATGAAGATTTTCATAATGAAAGTTTTTTTGGGAAAGGTGTTGGTTTTATAGACTTTGAAGCGATTGTAACCACTTCTGAAGATCAGTTTGCTATTGCACCAGGTTATTTACAAAGCGAAACTGTGACTAATGGCCGTCGTACTTTTCATTATAAAATGGATGCGCCTATAGTTAACTTTTATTCCGTAATGTCAGCTAAGTTAGCGCAGAAAAAAGAGCAATACAAAGGCATAAATATAGAAGTGTATTACCATGAAAATCATCATATGAATGTAGATCGTATGATTGAATCAGTACGAGATTCAATTGACTACTTTACTGCTAATTTTGGTGAATACCAACATAAACAAATGCGTATTATAGAGTTTCCTGGTTATCGTTCATTTGCACAAAGTTTTGCTAATACTGTGCCTTACTCAGAACAAATTGGTTTTATTACTGATTTAAGAGACCCTGAAAATATCGACCCTGTATATTATGTTACGGCGCATGAAGTGGCTCACCAATGGTGGGGACATCAAGTCGGCGCAGCTAATGTACAAGGCAGTGCAATCATCTCGGAAAGCTTATCGCAATACTCAGCATTAATGATTATGGAGAAAAAATATGGTCCAGAAAAAATTCGTAAATTCTTAAAATATGAATTAGATCGTTATTTACGAGGTCGTAGTGTGGAGTTTTTAGAAGAAATGCCATTATTACGAAGTGAGAATCAGCAATATATTCATTATCGTAAAGGTTCAGTTGTAATGATGTCATTGAAAGATCGTTTAGGTGAAGCAAGATTAAATGAAGCTTTACAGGCATTCTTAAATGAATTTAAGTATCAAAGTACACCTTATCCAACAACGCTCGACTTAATGGCGTTTATTACACAGGATGCAAATGATCAAGAAAAAGCATTTGTGAGTAACTTGTTTGAACATATCAGTTTATATGACTTAAAAACAACGGACGTAAAAGTTACACAAGTTGAAGACCAAGAAAACTTATTTGATATTACTTTAACAATAGAAGCAGCCTTAAATCGTGCAGATGGTCAAGGTCAAGAAACACCCGTTGAGTTTACCGATTTAGTTGATATTGGCTTATTTAGTGATGATCCAGAAAACTTAGGTGCTGATGATTTTGTGATGTATTTACAAAAGCATGAAATAAAATCGGGCACGAATGAAATTAAGTTGCAGGTAAAAGGTAAACCTAAATTCGCGGGTGTTGACCCATTTGTGAAGTTGGTTGATAAAGACGGTGCAGATAATATTTACCGTTTATAGATGTAACCTACTAGGCCTCTTAAACTACTTTTAGAGGTCTAACTTTGGGAGTTAGCTGTTAAATTTGTTACTGATACGTAAATAGGAACTGTTTATTTGAGTAATCGTTGCATTTGTTTACATTGGAGCTTTATTTCTCTGGAGCCCTTTGTTACAGTGCGCGCCGTCTTCATGTATGAAGACATCCTGTTGATGATGCATTCTTAGGGATGCACCGTATTAATAGCTTCTCCCCAGATTGCTATACCCGGCTTACTAGATAAGCCGGTCTTTTTTCTTCTGGCTAAAACTTACTTTTCAGCAGGCTTTTCATGAATGATTTCGCCTAAATACCAATCATCAAGTTTTTTACCTAATTCAGGTAATCCTGTGCCTTTTAGAGAAGAAAAAGCATGCACTGTAATATCCGCATTTAAACTTGCTAGTGTTTTACGTACTTTTAATACTTCACTTTTACGAGGACCTTGCTTTAATTTATCCGCTTTAGTTAATAGCGCTAAAATAGGGATTTCGCTATCCACAGCCCAGGTAATTAAATCCATATCCAATTCTTTTAGTGGATGACGAATATCCATTAAAATAACGATACCTTTTAAGCTATCTCTATTTTGTAAATATTGGCCTAAAGATTTTTGCCATTTTTTCTTCATTTCAATCGGTACTTTGGCATAACCGTAACCAGGTAAATCGATTAAACGTTTATTGTCAGTTAAATCAAATGAGTTTATTAACTGAGTACGACCAGGTGTTTTACTGGTTCTTGCAAGTTTTTGGTCTGTTAATGTATTTAACGCACTTGATTTACCAGCATTTGAACGTCCAGCAAAAGCAACCTCAATACCTGTATCAGGTGGGAGTTTAGAAAGATCTGGTGCACTGGTGGTGAAAGTGGCTGCGCTGTATTTTATACGAGATTTAAGCACTGTGGCTCCTTTATGATACAAGGTTAAGCTAAGCTCGTTATTTTATACCAAGATGGCACTAATGTTGAGTTTAGTTATCATTTATCCATTTTTATTATCTTTTTATTGATTTTACAGGGTTAAAAACTGTCAGAATACATAATATGGTGTAGAATAGTTTACTTATTATAGGTGGCTTTATACCCACATTGTAGTTTACAGGGTCGGAAACAGAGAATTCAGCATGAAAAAAATAGCTCTAACTTTAACTATGTTGTTTGGTGCATTGGCTGCAAACAACGCAACAGCATTTGATGGCGATGCAACTGCTGGTAAAGCGAAGTCTGCAACATGTGCCGCATGTCACGGCGCCGATGGCAACGCACCAGTTAATATTTATCCAAAATTAGCCGGGCAAAGCGCAGAATATTTATATAAACAACTTAAAGATTTAAAGTTGGGTATGACTTCTGGCGGTAGCGAAGGTCGTATGGATCCAGTAATGAGTGCTATGGCGATGGCACTTACTGATCAAGATATGAAAGACTTAGCTGCATACTATGCAACTCTTAATATGAGTGAAGGCACAACACCAGAAGAGGTTGTTGAAGCGGGTACTCGATTATATAAAGCAGGCGATGCAGAACGTGGTATTCCTGCATGTTCAGCTTGTCATGGTCCAAGAGGCAACGGTACTTCACTAGCTGGATTCCCGAAAATCTCTTTCCAGCACCCTGAGTATATTAAAGCACAACTTGAAAAGTTCCGTAGCGGTGCACGTAATAACGACCAAAATGGTATGATGGTTGATATCTCAAAAAAATTAACTGATAAAGATATAGACATTTTATCAAAATATTTAGGCGGTCTTCATTAGGCGCTAGTACTAAATATTAAAAAAAGCAGCTTAAGCTGCTTTTTTTATGCCTATTTTTTAACATTTAAATGTCAATTAGTTGATGAATTAAGCTTAAAGTCTAGTTGTTAATAGTATGCTGTAGGAAATATCTCACATTTAATGTGAGTTATCTGCCGTAAAAAGCTGTAAGTTAATTCTTATTAAAAACTTTTTATTATACTTAAGTCTATGTTATTTATAGGTATCGTTATAAACCCGTTAAAATAATTGATTAAATTTGTATAAATTAGTTGTAAAATAATTATTAACCAGTAAATTAACCCCTGTCGCAAAAACATAATAAAACAACATGGAAGCAGGTTAATACGGAAAGTTAAGCGATAAGTTAAGTGCGTTATGGGGAAAAGCTGAATGAATAAATCCATAGAGATTAAAGTTCAGAGTAGAGTAAAAATCTGAATAAATAAATCCAATAAGAGATTAAAGTTCAGAAAAATAATAAAACTGAATAAAGATTCCAATAAGAGATGAAAGTTCAGCAGAGTAAAAACTGAATAAAGATTCCAATAAGAGATGAAAGTTCAGCAGAGTAAAAACTGAATAAAGATTCCAATAAGAGATGAAAGTTCAGCAGAGTAAAAACTGAATAAAGATTCCAATAAGAGATGAAAGTTCAGCAGAGTAAAAACTGAATAAAGATTCCAATAAGAGATGAAAGTTCAGCAGAGTAAAAACTGAATAAAGATTCCAATAAGAGATGAAAGTTCAGCAGAGTAAAAACTGAATAAAGACTCCAATAAGAGATGAAAGTTCAGAGAAATAAAATAACTGAATAAATAAATCCACTAAGAGATTAAAGTTCAGATTAAGGACTAAAAATAATAGCGTCAGGATGGCCGGAAATAAAAATAATAAGAAACTCATGGAAGTTTTATAATAAAAACAATACGGATAGTAAATAAAAATAAGACTGAAGATGTATATCTAAAGGTCGAAGGGAGAAGTGTCCAGGTTAAACAGACACTCTAATTAATAGGCAGTAGAGCAATCTACTGCCTTTTTATTTTTAATTTAATCAAATACCTACCATAAAAAATTTCAATTCCAATTTTAGTATTAAAAATTACATCGCTACTATCCCTTCTTCGTAATTTAGATTTTATAAGTCTTAAAATTATTCTATTTAAGGACTATCATGTGATTTTGCTGAAAAAGCCTGCAATTTAAGATAAAATACAGGTAATTCAGTTTATATTGATCGATAGAGAAATGAGCAGACAAAAAAAATCACGCAAAGGACCTAGTCAAAGCACAGGTAAAATGCGTTTAAGTAAAGAAAAGTTACAAGAAGAAAGAGCATTAAAGAACTTCCGTCCTAAAAAGCCTAAGGGTAATAAACCGGGAACACGTAATGCGATTGATGAAACTGTAAATAGCGGTGTTACAAACCAGAATGTTAAAAAGCCTAAAGGCATGGGTAGTAAAAAACCTATTGATTTAACACCAGGTAACAAGCCAAGTGTTGTAATTAAGCCTGAGCCTGTAATGAATCGTAATTTAAAACCTGCTGCAGAACTTAAGAAAGCACCTGAAGTGGTACTTGCTCCTGAGCAAGAATTAGAGCAGTTAGAAAATGATCAAAGATTATTAGACTTAATCGACCGTCATGAAGCTGGTGAGCTGTTAACTGGTAAAGATGCTAAATACTTTAATACTAAAGTAGAACGTCATCAGGCGTTATGTGAGTTACTAGGCTTAGATGATGAAGAAGATGAGTTTGATGCACCAGAAGAAAGTAAGATAGATCAGTATTTATCAAATGATCTAGCGAATGAATGGATGGATGAGGACGAATAGTGAGCACCTTTTGGATAATTGCTTTTATTGTTGGTGCATTGATAGTTGCCGCCTTAGCATTTTATGCCGGCACTTTACTGAGACAAGTAAAAGATCAAAACACCAAAATCACTGAGCATAAGGCAAAACTAAAAGCGCAACAAGCACAGAAGAATACCAAGCTTGCTGATAGCATTAACTTGATTGCTAAAGCAATGAAAGAAAAGCAATGTGAGTATTCTGAAGGCTGTTTAAGAGTATGGGTATTAATGTCTCAATATGTTTTTGAAAGTGAAAGCAATATTGAGTCCCAATACCCCGCTATTTTAAAAATGTATGATGTGGTTAAAGATATGCCAACACATGATGCACGTAAAAAGTACTCTAAAAAAGAGATCTTTAAAATGGACTCGGCACGCTGGAAAGCTGAAAAAGATCTTGAAGATGAGATCCAAAAAGATCTTGAAAAAGTGGTATTACAGTTTAAAGCTGATCCAAATGCTAAAACCATCACTTTATAGCTTAAGCTATTAAGCTTAGTTACCAGTTTTAAGAACCCCAGATATTAACTGGGGTTTTTTGTTTTTACTCCTTCTATTGTTCCAGATCAAGTCGTTTATCATAACTTCAAAGTATAATTTTACGACAATCTAATTAAGAGATCTGCGTCATGAAAAACTTAATTGAATGGGACGATTCCCTGATAAAAAAATATAATATCTCAGGCCCGAGATATACATCATATCCAACAGCATTATCATTTGAAGAAGGTTATAGCGAATCTGAAGTCGTAAAAGCCGTTAAGACCACTGATAATAATAAGCTGTCTCTTTATATACATATTCCTTTTTGTAAGCAGCTTTGTTACTACTGTGGTTGTAATAAGATAATTACTCGCCATCAGCATAAAGCAGATCTCTATCTTGATTATTTAGAAAAAGAAGCGGCATCTCAGTCACAGTTATATCAATCTTATACTGTTGAACAAATGCATTTGGGTGGCGGTACACCGACGTTTTTAACTATTGAACAAATGACACGTCTGATTGGCATTTTAGAAAAAAACTTTACCTTTGAATCTAATGCAGAAAAAGGCATAGAAATAGATCCAAGATCATTAGCTGATGGCATGTTAAAGCAGTTAAGATGCTTAGGCTTTAATCGTGTTTCGTTTGGTATTCAAGATTTTGATGATGAAGTACAAAAAGCGGTTAATCGTGAGCAATGTGCTGATAACGTTGCAGACCTGGTCGTAGAAGCAAGAGAGCTCGGTTTTAAATCTGTTAATACAGATATGATTTACGGATTACCATTGCAAACAGAAGAAAGCTTTGCAAAAACAATTGATCGCTTAATTGCTTTATCTCCTGATCGCGTTTCAGTATTTAACTATGCACATATTCCAGATTTATTTGCAGCACAACGTAAGATCAAAGATGATCAATTACCAACTGCCGCACAAAAACTGCAAATGTTTAAAAATAGCATCAAACAAATGAATGATGCAGGATATATTTTAATAGGCATGGATCACTTTGCTAAAAAAGATGATTCACTTGCGATCGCACAACAAAAAGGCATATTACATCGTAACTTTCAGGGATATTCAATTCATGGAGACTGTGATTTATTAGGTTTAGGTGTGTCTAGTATCTCTCAAGTAGGGCGTAGTATTTTTCAGAATCCAAAAGATGTGAAAGAATATTATAAAGCAGTTGATTTAGGCTCTGTACCTGTATGTAAAGGCTTAACACTAACACAAGATGATGTGATAAGAGCGGCGGTAATTCGCCAGCTTATTTGTCATTTTGAATTAGATATGAATGTGATTAATAAAGAGTTTGATATTGACTTTAAAGACTACTTTGCAGATTCTCTGGAATCATTATCAGGCTTAGTTGCTGATAAAATGGTAGAGATCACAGATGATCATATTCAGGTGACATCAAAAGGTTTGTTATTTATTCGCATAATTTGTATGAGTTTTGATGCGCATTTAAAAAGCCAAGCAAAACTGAAAAGGTTTTCTCGGGTGATATAATATTAAAAAGTGTTAGATACAAAAATGCCGTTCATTTTTAAATGAACGGCATTTTTTGTTTAAATGGTTAAGTTTATTTACTTAATCATAAAGTCGATAGCAGCTTTAATCTCATCATCAGAACAATCCATACATGTTCCTTTAGGCGGCATAGAATTAAAACCATTGATAGCATGGTTTAATAATACATCTGAACCTTTAGCGATACGAGGAGCCCAATCAGCAGCTGTTTTAGGTGCACCCATAGCGCCAGTGCCGTGACAACCAATACATGAATTTTGAAAAACTTGCTGGCCAGTACGAGGACCTGTTGGTGCAGCTACTACTGGTGCTGCGCCTGCTAA
This sequence comes from Pseudoalteromonas sp. '520P1 No. 423', assembly GCF_001269985.1. NCBI lineage: Bacteria > Pseudomonadati > Pseudomonadota > Gammaproteobacteria > Alteromonadales > Pseudoalteromonadaceae > Pseudoalteromonas > Pseudoalteromonas sp. '520P1 No. 423'. The sequence continues at coordinate 826,306 of NZ_BBZB01000001.1, forward strand.
GTAAATACCACCGATTGGAGCAAGACGATTTTTAATTGCTTCGTCAGTCATCTCAGTATTTTTTTGTGCGTTAACTGATGTTGCTAATAAGATAAGTAGCGCCGTTGATAGTTTTTTCATGTTACATTGCTCGTTATGAATTGATGACGGAATATTAAGCTGATTATACCGCTAGCGATAAATATATAAAATACTAAACAAAACTTTATTTTAGTCTATAGCTATAACTTTTCTCATTTATCCCATTATTTACTATTTAAGACTTCACCAAGTTTATTAATGGCATTTTCTATCGAGGTATTAGCTTCAACAATCGACCCTGCAAGCATATATGCAGGTGTACTGATCACGTGTGCATTTTCATCATAAACAAAGTCATTCACAGCGCAATTAATATGTTTAGCGCCTAATTTATTAACTTGCTCTGCGGTATCTGCATCATTTCCTATCGTAGCTAATGTGCCTTTAGGATATATATGACCTATGATCGCAGGTGCGATGCAAATATAAACCGCTGGCTTTTTGTGTTCTGAGAATTGTTTACAGGTATTTTTAACATCAAGATTAATTGTTGAATCAGCACCTTTTATTGCAAAGTCACATAAATTTTTAGCAGCGCCAAACCCGCCCGGTAGTACTAGTGCATCAAAGTCAGCAGCATCCAAGGTTTTTATATCTTTAATTTCGCCACGTGCGATACGAGCAGATTCAACTAATACATTGCGGTTTGCTTGTTTATCAACTTCACCCGTTAAATGATTGATCACATGCAGTTGATCTATATTAGGAGCAAAACACTGATAGTGTGCGCCTAGTTTTTCTATATGAAGTAAGGTTAAAACGGCTTCATGTATTTCTGAACCATCAAAAACACCACAACCACTTAAAATAACAGCTATTTTTTTCATTTAATTCTCATCTATTAAAATTTTATAGTGCTTAATTTATAAAAAAATCAAAAATATTTCAAAGGATCTCTATGATCTTCGATCCTTTATGGTAGTATACCGCCTCTGTGAAATTTGATGAGATTAATTTTAATACAAATTGTCATTAAAAATTCACTGTAAAAATAAAGTTTCCACATAAGATTAAAATTAAAAGTAATAACAATTAATCTGTCTAGAAGTACATAACAGCTTAATAAATAAAGAATTACATACACTCTGAGTGATTTTCACATCATTTTGAGCTTTTCTGCTTTCTTTTTTATCTACACACTTATCCACATCTTATTAAATATCAGTTTAATAAGTTTGTCATATCGCATCTTGGGGTTATTTGGGTATAATCCATCAATCACGGCATAATTATTATTAGGATCCATATCAATGGCTCAGATCCCAGAAAATCCGCTTATTCTAGTTGATGGCTCTTCTTATCTTTTTCGGGCATATCATTCACCACCGCATTTTGTTAATTCTAAAGGTGAACCTACTGGTGCCATTTATGGCGTAGTTAATATGCTAAAAAGTTTGGTAAAGCAGTTTGATCCAAGTCATGTAGGAGTGATCTTTGATGCAAAAGGCAAAACTTTTCGTAATGATATGTACTCTGACTATAAATCGAATCGTCCGTCTATGCCTGACGATTTACGTTGCCAAATAGAGCCTTTACATAAAATAATAAAAGCCATGGGTTTTCCGCTGATCAGTATTGGCGGAGTTGAAGCCGATGATGTGATAGGTACTTATGCACGTATTGCGACAGAAAACAAACGCGATGTATTAATTTCAACTGGCGATAAAGATATGGCTCAGTTAGTTAATGAGCACGTCACTTTAATTAATACTATGACAGACGAAGTATTAGATTCAGATGCTGTAGTGGAAAAGTTTGGTGTTGCGCCGGATCGCATCATAGATTACCTCTCATTAATGGGCGATAAAGTTGATAATATTCCTGGCGTAGAGGGCTGTGGTCCTAAAACAGCAGTTAAATGGATTGAAAAATACGATACATTGACGGGTGTGATTGATAACGCTAAATCAATTAAGGGTAAAATTGGTGAAAAGCTAGCAGCTGCTATCCCACATTTACCAATGAGCTATGAACTAGCCACAATCAAACTTGATGTTGAATTAGATGAAGATCTTGAAAGCTTAAAGATTGTTGATCCAGATAAAGATCTGTTGATCCAATATTATGCTGAATTGGAATTTAGACGTTGGCTCAATGAGTTATTAAAAAATAAACCAGCGAAGAAAAAAGCAAAAAAATCAGTTAAAACTGAAGCTGTTGAATCAATTGAAGAAGCACCAGCTGAAGTACCTAGCGTTGACGCAGACTATACAACAATTTTAACTGAAGAAGCGTTAGATATTTGGATAGAAAAGCTCAATGCGAGCGAACTATTTGCATTAGATACTGAAACAACCAGCTTAGATTATATGCAGGCTGATTTAGTTGGAATGAGCTTTGCCGTAAAAGCGGGTGAAGCGGCTTATTTGCCACTTGCACATGATTATTTAGATGCACCTGAGCAATTAAGTAAAGAATTAGTATTTAAAAAATTAGGTCCAATTTTAGCTGATGAAAATAAAGCGAAAGTAGGGCAAAACCTTAAATACGATAAAAGTGTATTAGCGCGTGCGGGTTATGAATTAAATGGTATTGCGTTTGATACTATGTTGGAGTCATACACATTAAATAGTGTGGCAACCAAACATAATATGGATGCCTTAGCATCAAAGTTTCTAAACCATACGACGATTAGTTTTGAAGACATTGCAGGTAAAGGTAAAAAGCAATTAACCTTTAACCAAATTTCATTAGAACAAGCTGCACCTTATGCTGCGGAAGATGCAGATATTACATTACGTTTGCATCAAGAAATTTGGCCTCAACTTGATAGCGATACATCACTTAAAAGTGTATTTACAGATATCGAATTGCCTTTATTAAGTGTGCTATCTGATATTGAAAGAACCGGTGTAAAAATTGATAGTCAAATGCTCACTGCGCAAAGTCAGCAGCTAGGAGAGCGATTGATTGAGCTTGAAAAAGAAGCTCATGATTTAGCCGAAGAGCCTTTTAACTTAAGTTCACCTAAGCAGCTACAAGCGATTTTATTTGAAAAAATGCAATTGCCAGTTATTAAAAAAACCCCTAAAGGTGCGGCTTCTACTGCTGAAGAAGTATTAAAAGAGTTAGCGTTAACTTACCCATTGCCTAAGATAATAATGGAGTATCGTGGTTTATCTAAGTTGAAATCGACTTATACTGATAAATTACCGCTAATGGTGAGTGAGGAGTCTGGACGCGTACATACTTCATATCATCAAGCGATAACAGCAACAGGACGTTTAAGTTCTACCGATCCTAACTTACAAAATATTCCAATTAGAACGCAAGAAGGTCGTCGTATTCGTCAGGCGTTTATTGCTGATGAAGGTCATAAAATAATGGCTGCCGATTACAGCCAAATAGAATTGCGTATTATGGCGCACTTATCACAAGATAAAGGCTTATTAACAGCATTTGCTAGTGGTAAAGATGTACACAGTGCAACTGCATCAGAAGTATTTTCTGTACCACTTGATGAAGTAACAACGGATATGCGTCGTAAAGCGAAAGCAGTTAACTTTGGTTTAATTTATGGCATGTCGGCATTTGGTTTAGCTAATCAGTTAGATATTCCACGTTCTGAAGCACAGCATTATATGGATACTTATTTTGAACGTTTCCCTGGTGTATTAACCTATATGGAAACCACGCGTGAGAAAGCAACAGAACAAGGTTATGTTGAAACCTTATTTGGTAGACGTTTATATTTACCAGATATCACAAAAAATGGCCCTCGTAAGAAAGCGGCCGAACGAGCTGCTATCAACGCGCCTATGCAGGGGACTGCAGCTGATATCATCAAAAAAGCCATGTTAATTGTACATCAATGGGTTAAGCAACAACCTAAAGATACCATTAAAATCTTAATGCAAGTTCACGATGAATTAGTATTTGAAATTAAGGAAGACTGCTTAGAGGCTTACACAACTAAAATTTGTGAGTTGATGTCACAAGCTGCTAAGTTAGATGTACCATTAATTGCAGACTCTGATTTTGGTAATAACTGGGATCAAGCGCATTAGAAAATAACTTATCATTTTCTAACAATAAAGAAGGTTTTACTGAAATAAGTAAAGCCTTTTTTATTGCTTATTTTGAAATGCTTTCGGGCTAGTACCGTAAAACTGTTTAAATACACGACTGAAATGACTGCAACTGGTAAAGCCCAGTTCAAAGCAAACTTGGGTGATTTGTCTACCAGATTTAATTAAATTATAAGCTTTTCTAAGGCGTTGCTGTTGTTGAAATGCCAATGGTGTACAGCCTAAGTTCTGCTTAAATTCGTTAAAAAACTTTGTTCGACTCATACAAGCTAGTTTGCATAGATACTCTATTTCAATATTGTCTGCTAAATGATCTTCTATGTAACTAATCGCTGTTGTCATACCGCTAAAGTCAGACTGATGCATACAAAATGACATCATGAGTTCTCTACTTTGCTGCCTCAATAATCTTATCGTCAGTTCATTTACTGCTAAATCTATCATAAAGCTGCGATCTTGATGATTTTCGCTATATATATGCGTCATTCTCTGTAAGAGCGCCTGAGTTTGTGCATTGTGATGTGTATGCACTATTTGTGGTTTATATCGCCAATGGCCAAACTCTTGAAATTTATACTGTTTGTAATTGAGCTGTTCAGCTACTTGAGCAATGCGCTCTGATGATATTTCAATAGCTAGACAACGTGTTGGTTGTGCCAATTGTGCAATAGGAAAATCAATTTCAACTGTTTGATTAGGTGCCATCACAAAAGATTCATGCGGGAAAAAATCACTATGATAGTCATCATCGCTATGCATGACTTTTTTACCGCTGATCATCGCACAAAACAGCGGTTGATCTGACTTTAGCTGTACTTTTTGTGCAGGTTCAAATGTATCGTAAATACTCAGTTGTGATTGGGGTCCATTAAAGCTTATTTTATTTTCAACCAAAACCTTAGGTTCAGTTTTTTTATTATTAAGAAATTCGGTGATCATCATTTTCCTTAAATATGAATTTGCACTTTGTACTGACAGTCAACTTTTGTGAATTAACAGTACAGTTTATGACACTTTTTTAGGATAAGTTCAAATATTAACCATATTAAAAATAAAAAAGGAAAGTGACATGATCTACTCAGCACCTGGAACTGAAGATGCAGTAATGAGCTTTAAACCTAGGTATCAAAACTTTATAGGTGGTCAATGGGTTGAGCCACAAGACGGACAATATTTTGATAACTTAAGTCCAGTAAATGGCAAGAAGATCTGTGAAATCCCAAGATCTAATGAAAAAGATATTGAACTGGCACTTGATGCCGCACATAAAGCCAAAGAGGCTTGGGGGGCAAGCTCTGTTACGGTACGTTCAAATACATTACTTAAAATAGCCGATCGTTTGGAGCAAAACTTAACCTTATTAGCAGTTGCTGAAACTTGGGATAATGGTAAAGCAGTACGAGAAACTTTAGCTGCTGATATTCCATTGGCTGTAGATCATTTTAGATACTTTGCTGGCTGTTTACGTGCACAAGAAGGCAGTATCGGTGATATTGACGAAAATACTGTGTCGTATCATTTTCATGAGCCGTTAGGCGTTGTTGGTCAAATCATTCCTTGGAATTTTCCTATTCTGATGGCAGCGTGGAAGTTAGCGCCAGCACTCGCTGCGGGTAACTGTATTGTATTAAAACCAGCGGAACAAACACCTGCTTCTATATTGGTTTTAATGGAGTTAATTGAAGATATATTACCAGCAGGCGTACTTAATATCGTAAATGGCTATGGTGCAGAAGCGGGTCAAGCACTGGCAACCAGCACACGCATCGCTAAAATTGCATTTACGGGTTCTACACCAGTTGGCTCACATATTTTAAAATGTGCAGCTGAAAATATTATTCCTTCTACGGTGGAGCTTGGCGGTAAATCTCCAAATATCTTTTTCCCTGATGTGATGGATCATGAAGATGATTATTTAAGTAAATGTGTTGAAGGCGTAGTACTTGCTTACTTTAATCAAGGGGAGGTATGTACATGTCCTTCTCGCTTACTGGTGCATGAAGATATTTATGAACAATTTGTCGCTAAAATCATCGAACGTACTAAATTAATCAAACGTGGCAATCCATTAGATACAGATACTATGGTAGGTGCTCAAGCTTCTCAAGAGCAATTTGAGAAAATACTACAATATATAGATATAGGCAAAGAAGAGGGCGCTGAATTGCTCATTGGCGGTGATATTGAGCAATTGAATAACGAATACTCAAATGGATATTATATTCAACCTACTTTGCTTAAAGGCAATAATAAAATGCGTATTTTCCAAGAAGAAATTTTTGGACCAGTGATTTCTGTGACGACATTTAAAACAGAGGCAGAAGCGTTAGCGATTGCCAATGATTCTGAGTTTGGTTTAGGTGCAGGGGTATGGAGTCGAGATATGAATGTGGCATATCGTATGGGTCGTAAAATTCAAGCCGGGCGTGTTTGGACAAACTGTTATCACATGTATCCTGCACATGCTGCTTTTGGTGGTTATAAAAAATCAGGAGTAGGGCGTGAAACGCATAAAGTGGCACTAGAGCATTATCAACAAACCAAAAACTTATTGGTCAGCTATGATACTAGCCCGCTAGGCTTTTTCTAAACTTTTCACTAATACAGCTCATAAATAAATTATGAGCTGTATTAGTGACATTATTAAATCTTACTTGCTTCAAGCTTAGCTGCCAAAGGCATAAATAATTTGGGTGTAGGTTGTAATTAGGCAATATATAATAAATTTAAAACAGATTTTTACTTAGAGTTTATAAGGTCTAGATTTATTTCAGTGTGAGTTTTTCTTTGAAGTTAAAAATGGTGGCCCTTCCCTGACTCAAAGGTGCCATTAAATCAACGCTTTGTGTTGTTTTAGAACTTATAAAATCAGTGAAATAGCTACTTTGAGCCGCTCTGTTCCACCTTCTTTAATTTTAAAAGAGTGGAGCAAAGCTGGAACATGCCAGAATTTAGAAAAACATTTACAGATAAATTAGTTAATAATCTACCAGTAAAAATGAGCATTAAAACCTATGCTGATCGACATCACTCGCATCTTAAATTACAGGTGCGGCCGTCTGGTAAAAAGCTATTATTTTCGAGCCAAATGCAATGGTAAAGATATTAAGCGTAAGCTTGGGGAAGTTGGTGAAATAACGGTAGCAATGGCAAAGGTACTTGCAGATACAATGCTGCGAGAGTTAAAGCATGGCGATGGTAAGCTTGATATAGCTCAACAACATAAACCCAGTAAGTACCTTACAATTAATGACATATTTGAACTGTATAAGTTAAATGTACTTGATTACCGTAAAACAATAGCTGGTCGTACTCATGCTTTAGAAGTTGCATATAATACTCATGTTAGAGGTCTAATTGGAGAATGTTTTGTTGCAGAGGTATCTAAAAAGTTCGCTCGTGATTTTCTTAAAGAGACAGAAGTAAAGAGGTATAGCACGCACAACAAAGTCGTGAGTGTTTTGAAAGCAGCTTTCAACTACGCCATGGATTATGAAGAGCACTTGAGCATTTCAGTTAACCCCTTTGACCGAATAAAGAAAATGCAAGGCGTTGTTCGTAATCGGTATTTGACTTATGAAGAAGCTGGGCGCTTACTGGATGCGCTAAAAATGGTTACTGATCAAGATGCCGCAGACATTTATCGAATAGCGCTGTTTACTGGTGCTAGGCTTTCTAATGTAAAGACGATGCAATGGACTGACTTAAACCTCTCGTCTGCAACTTGGTTAATCCCAGCGACGCTGACAAAGACTCGTCAGCATTATAAAATCCCATTACATCATGCGGTGCTTGATATTTTAAGTGCTAGACATTCTCGGTGCGGCTCTGGACTGTTTGTTTTTCCTGCTCGCAATAAATCGAAATATGGCTATATCACGGGTGGCGATAGAGTATGGAAAGAAGCAATCACGCTAGCTGGGTTATATCATGAAAATCCAAATATTCGCCCTCGTCCTCATGACTTGAGGCGTACGTTTGCAACTTGGCAGATCCAATCAGGGGCTGATATTAGTGTGGTATCAAAAGCACTATGTCACACTTCACTTAAACATACGATTATTTATGCGCATACAAATGTGGAGCAAGTGAGAAGTGCGATTGATGATGCTTTTAATAGAGTGAATATTTAACTATATAATTTAATTGGTTTTATTTTGTTGTTCGTAATGGGGACGTCAGGTAATATCGATATTAAACTAATACTTCTTACTAAAACTCCTCTCGAAGGAATAAAGATACAACTTACAGGGATATTTACAATGCTTAATTTTTTATCATCGGCAGTAAAAGCAGGTTTCGGTTTGGCTGCTATCTCAGCTGCAATATTTTGGTCTGTTCATGAAGGCTTTGTTCAAGCAAGCATTTTTGCTCAAATGACTCCAGAACAGACTTATAACGCTTTTATTTGGTCAATTGGGGTTGCTGGTTTAGCTTTAATTCTTGCAATAGTTTTATCGGCAGGAAATAAGTCTGTAGGTAAAACAATTACTGCTGACAATGGAGGTTATGCAATTGATAACTCAGGTTTTTTAAATAAATTCAAACTTTTCGATAGAAAAGGTGAAAAAAAATGAGTGGAACAGGGGTTGTTAGAACTACAGACGAAAATGGGCTTTTTAAAAGAATTACAAGCAAGCTTTTTAATGATTCAAAACTATCTCCTAAAAAAAATATTTCAGCAATAGATAACTCTTTAGCTATTGATAATTCTGGTGTTGCTAATCAAACCAAAATTAGTATTGAGAATGCCAAAAAATATGGCTCTCACTTAAATGTGCTGCTAGAGGGGATTCTTGAAAACAGCGACTTTGACGCAGATAGTAGTGAGAGAAGAGAGTTATTTAGTCCAGATGAAAAGCTAGACTTTAATCATGTACAGTTATTCTCAGATGATATTTCTGATTTAGCTAGTTTCTTATACAAAATAGAAGAAATAATTGATGAAATCGATAATGCCTACCCAGGAGCTAGAGAACGCTTTTTAAATGCGATTTATAAAAGTTATAAAGAACATAAAAATGATCTTTTATTGAGCAGCGAAATAGATCTTAAAGATAGTGGGTTAGTTTTAAACACTATTCGTCATAATGCTGACGTTTTGATTAGAAATGTAGGTGATAGCATTGTTAATAGGGGAGAAGTTGATCTATATGGTTTCCCTATAGAAGAAGTAAAAGACTCAGTTGCGTTAATAGTTTGCTTTGGTTTTGTTAACTGTAAAATTTTGGAGAGGCCGGATGATTATTAATAATGCATCTGGGCCTCAAAAAAGCCTTTATGTTATTGGAGCTTATATTTTAAAGACAATGAAGGAACTTGGAGAATTTTCAGTTGAGCCTATACACCTATTTAATGAAGTAAACAAATCAAATGAGCTTAGTATTTCTATTAGTTATTTTCACTTTGGCCTTGATTGGCTGTATTTAATAGATGCTATAGACTTGGATGAATATGGAAATTTAATATTATGCAATTAGAAGTTTTAAATGTTTACAAGGATGGGAAGGTTTTAAGAACCTTAACTTTTAATAAAGGCTTGAATATAGTCACTAATACCGAAGAAAACGGCAATCAAATTGGAAAAAGTACAGCCTTACGAGTTATTAATTTTTGCTTGGGATCAGATGGAAAAAGTATTTGGAAAGATCCAGATTCTAAAGTTGTTAATGATAAAGTAAAACAGCTTGTCACAAGTGGTAGAGTCGAATTTGAACTAATTCTATCTACTAGTGGTAAAGCTTATGTAATAAAAAGAAAGATTAGTGAGCTACAACAAAAGAGTAAGGTAATTACAAAAATATACTCGACAATAAATGGAGAGGAATATTCTTCTCAAGAAAAATTTAAGGAAGCTTTAGCACCTGCATTAGGGTTATGTTTAAAGAACCCTTCATATTCTTCCATAAAAAATAGATTCGTCAGGTTAGATAAAAATACGGCATCATCAATCTATAGATACCTTCATAGCTCTACTTCTGATCAAAAGTATACACTTTATTATTCATATCTATTTGGCTTTTCTGGTCATGATGATCTTGCTAAAGCTATAGAACTAGATGAACAGAAAGGTAAGAAACAGGCCAGAATATCAATTCTTTTAAAGGGGATGCCAGAAAAATATTACAAGGATAAGTTAAAATCTATTGATGATGAAATTGAATTCTTAAAACTTAAAGAAGAAGAATTTGACTTTAAAGACGTACAAAACAAAGGTGTTATTAAACTAAAGTCTTTGAGAGAAGAAATTTCCTTATTAACTAGTTTTATCACCAAAATTAATGCTCGTATTAGTTATTCTATTCAAACGATAGAAGGTTATGAAAATAGTAAGGTTAATATTGATACTGCATTAATTGAAAAGATTTATAACGATGCTTTGAAGCTTGTTCCTAATCTACAAAAAGAGCTTGATGATGTTGTTATATTTCATCAGCAGGTAATAAATAAGAAAGTACAGTATTTACAAGAGAAGATTGAGGGGTATGAGCAGGATGTCGAAAGAAATACTGTTTTTTTAAATAGAAAACTTGATAAAGAAAAAGAGTTATTTAAATCATTAATTGGGGAGTCTCACTTATCTGGTTTTTTTGTTATTGAGAGTGAAATACAGGAAAAAAGAGAAGAAAGGGGGCGTGTTTCAGTTATTATTGATGAAGTAGCGATTGAGTCCAATGAGATTAATGATTTGGAAGGCCAAATACAAACTTTGAGAGCTAGAAATAAACAAAAAATAGTTTCTTTAAAAGCTAAGACGGATATTTTTAATGAACATTTTAAAGTTATTAGTAGACAGGTTTTTAAAGACTTTTCACTAAGCTTAAATGTGAGTACAAAAAGCGACTCTAGTGAACTTGAGTTCTCAATTGTAAATATGGACAAGGTTTCAGGTGACGGTTCTCCAAGAGCTGCGTCATTGTCATTTGATATGGCATTTGTAGAATTTGTAAAACAGGAAAAGATTAAGTTTCCACATTTTACTATTCAAGATTATTTAGAAGCAGCGGATCAGGATAAGTTAGCAACATTAGCTAAGCTTTCATCCGAAAAGAAAATTCAAGTTGTAGTATCTATTTTAAAAGATAAATTAGCTTCTTTAAGTCCAGAGTTTATAACTGAAAATACGATATTAAGTCTTAAAAAGTCAGATAAATTTTTCAAGGTATAGGTTAAGTGGCTTGGTTACTGTACCCAACCACTAAAACTAGCTTAGTACAGTTAATTTTTTACTTCTTTAAAAGAGAAGTGTTCTCCCCCAAACTCAAAAGCCAATAAGTCCTCATTGTTTGCTCCATGACGACTTTTGGGCTTTCTGACATTCACCACCGTTTTATGTGCGTTACTAGCTTTTTTATCTTTGACAGCGATAAGCACGTTATCAATCGCTCTGGCAATTTCTGAGTGGCCTCGATAGTTGCGAGAGTCTTTATCTGTATGATGTAGCACCAACACTGCTTTATTTTGTTCTCGCAGTACATCTAGGCAATCGTTATAAAAGTTCCAGTCATTCTGAATTAACTCTTCAGCACTTCGATACAGTGATGAGAGGTTGTCGAGTATGACTACTTTCGCAGCTTTGATGTCTGGTTGCAGTTTTTCAAATCCACTGATTTTTGTGAGGTCTGGCATTCCATTTTTAAAAGAGCGTTTATGGATGATTTTTAAAAAACCTTTTTCAGGCTGCTTGCCAAGAAAACCAAATATTAGTCTAAATCGTTGCTGAATTTGAAAAGGGCTTAATTCAGAGTCAACATAAAGCACTGGTTCTGGAGCAACTGCTGGCATCCCTAAAAATGAACTTCCTGTAGCGACACATGCGGCTGCAAATTGCGATAGATACGTTTTTGCGCCACCTGCTAGTGCTGCTAGCATGGTTGCTTCGCCTGCGATTAATATATTCGGTATGATAATTTGAGGTGGCTTTATATCTGTTGCTAGTAATTTGTTGATACATAGCCCAACCTGTTCATCTTTTTCTGAATCAGCATTAGAAAGGGTGTTAAAGTCTAATTCTAGTTGGCTCATTTATACTCCATAATTTGAATAATAAGTTTGAGCCAATAACTAAGTTTATCTTAGGCGAAATTGTTTGAGTTTAGTTATAGATGCTCAAAATGAAGAAAATCCCCCTAGCTTCAACTTACTAAAAAAGGCGGCCTCCCTTTAAGGGAGGCCGCCTTTTTTAGTAAGTATAGCCAGAATGGATAATTAAGATCATTGAGCGAAGCCCAATGAAATAGAAAAACTTAACGAAGTTAAGCTGCAAATCGCGTAAGAATAAATTAACGCAGTTGAATTTGTTCTGTAGCAATCTGAAAGATTTCAGCGCATCTCAAGTGAGTAGGCGAGCGGAGTCACACGGTTCCGTTTCTTGTCTCAGAAGTTCTTCGGAAGCGGGTGACTCCGCTCGCAGAATGCGAGTAGAGATGCGCTCAGTGTTAACGTGTTTGATGAAAGCAAACTCGCAGTTGTAGTTGACGAGTCAACGAAAACAAGAAGTTATAAACGTTCTTCTCTTATTGGTAATAATCTTATTGCCTTTACTTATTTGCCTACTGGCAAATCATCTTTTTGTCTTTAAATCGTTAAAATTCGCATAGTGTGCACAGTATTTAAAAGAAAAGGAGTTTCTATGATTAGTGTTTATGATCGAGGTATTTTGGCTCGTTACATCACCACAACTTCAATAAAAGCGAGGCATCAAGCGAAGTTATTATCTCTATTAGATTGGATACAACGTTGGGGGTATACATCACCTGCGGTGTTGCAAGCGCTTTGGGGGCTAGATAAATCAGTAATCAACCGTATGGTTAGACGATATGTCCGAGAAGAGCTTATCGCAGAAGTACCTGTTTATAGCTGCCGCGACAAACGTGTTTTTATTTTAAAGCCAGCAGGGCTGCGCACCATTGAGTCGTTTCATCAAGCTGATTTCAAGTACAAGACCAAAGCGTCTTCATTTCCTATCAAGACGCTTACGCATGACTTGATGGTTCAATACTTAGTTGCTAAAGGATGCTGTGATGGTAGCTATCGCTTTTTCATCAATGAAGCTGAACAAGGTAAGGATGGTACAGGTAAAAAACGTAGATTAGACGCCATTGTTTATAATTGTGGTGAGTTACAGGGGATCGAGGTTGAATGTTCCTCAAAAACAATACCGTATAGATTGGACATTATAAGGCGCTATCGTAGTGCAATCGTTGAAGAGCAGAAAGTCAGTAAAATCTTAATGTTTAGCCACAAAAGGCGCCACCTTCGTGACGCGGAGCGTATTCATGACAAGCTTTTTGCAGATGCCGATAACAAACTAGATAAAGTTTTTTTTGAAGCTCATTTGAAGTTTGTGTTTAGCCGACAAATCATCGCTGAGTTGTATGAATCATTTTGGGCGTTTTAAAGGAAAAAGCACGCAGATTAATCAATGCCTAACTCCTTCATATCATTAGAAATAGTTTTTTGTGATACGCCTAAATGATTTGCGATTTGAATTTGAGTCTTCTTTTCAGCCCTAAGCTGTTTGACTTGCTGTTGCCTACTAAGTTTATTGGTATTGTTATCTACTATTGTTTGAGAGGTTTTTTTAATTCCATTTTTAGTATGTCTCTCAAATAAAATCCTGTTGCCTTCAAAATCTTCAGCCGTTAGCTTAAACCCAAATTGGTCTTGATTTATCGATACATTTGAAAGCTTACCGTCTTGAACAGCCCTAAGAGCATTTGTGATTTCAGATGGAATGCTACTACTTTGTTGTACAGGCACTGGATTCGGGTTTTGCTCCATGAAAGGAGTTGATGGCAAATTAGCAGTATTTTGTTGAGGTCTAACTGTATCCCCAATTGTGATAGGTAAAAATCTTTGGAACTCGATATTACACATTAAGGTAATATGGTTGGGTGTATTTCCACAGCAGTACAGTAGTTGTGTTTGACCAAAATTCTGAGGTTGATAGTAGACAATATTAGAAAAGCCATTATTAATAACAATATTTACTTTTGTTGGGTTGGGCGGTGCTCCCCACATCACTGGCGGGAAGTAAACCAAGTTATATCCATTTTGATCAAGAAAAAAATGCACAGGGGTCAATTGCCCATTTGGAAGTGCAAAATACGTTGGGTAATAGTTACCGTCAATTGGTGAGGCGTAGTAAGCCAATGTTGTATACATAATAATTCCTAGTATTTTGTGTTGTTACTAGTTCTACTAGTAATTTCGGGGTTATACTAGGGGTTGTTTTTGTTTATGTCAATAAATACGTTGAAGATAAAATTAACTTTTTATCAGGTTTATGATTTTCATTAAGAAAAAGCTCGAATGCGTTATTCCGCATACGAGCTTTTATGTTCAGGCGAGTTAAGTCACGCGCATACTGCTTATGAAGTCTCTAAGTTGTAGAGGTTTGCATACTCTACGTTAATAAGTCATTCAAACTTGAATGAGTCGCAGCCTGCAATGGCCGCCAAGGTGTAACCTGTACATTTATAAGTAAGTACACAGTGGGCAAAATAAAACCGCCCATCTCAGGGCGGTGCTGCTAGTTTTTAAAACTAGCTAAATAGTCATCATATGACTGTTTCCTTTGAGCTTGTGCTGTCTCCGAGAAAAAGACGGTTGGGCTTACCAAGAATGCTTTTTTAAATTCTTGCTGATCAATCTCAGTTTGGCAGTATTTGGCTAATTCTTTTTCAAATACGTGCATTACCACATCAATATGATCCAAATTGGTATATTGCTGTTGCAATTGTCTTGGTAGCCGCTTTTGTAATTCTCTACTAACAGACAAGCCATTAAGCCCTGAATCACCTACATGCAAATAAATACCATGCTTCGAGTCAGGCAGAAACAATAAGCAATATCTAGCGTTATCACTCCAAGGTGATCTAGATTCTCTGCTGTAGCTTTTATAAAACTCAATGTGTGAAGCCATGTTTAATACCTCTTTTTTTGACCTAAAGGTATATAGCCTCATGGTTGGGTAACTATCTCATATCTGTTATTCCTAGTTTTGCAGGTGTCACGTTCACACCCAATGTTAATTTGATCGAACTCCGGATCTCAGCTTCCGTGGCGCCCATTATCTAGATAGAGCTGGTGTATATTTTTAATCGCGATACCAGTTATCTAGTGCCTTTTAGCGTCGGTCATTCAATCTTAGTGGAGTTTAGCTTCAGAAAAAAAAAATCAGATTAGGCTAAAAAAGATCGTGTTTATTGCGGTTTGGAAACGTGTTTTCTTTTAACATTTTTGTATTAAACAACGAACGAGCTTTATTGAATGCAAGTATTGAGCGCAAACCCTAAGCAAAACACTATACCTGATGGTATGGTCGATTTTGCTGTGCGTTCAAGTCAATTGGCTAGCAAATTACAAGATATAGCGTGCTTACTTGGTATTTCAGAAAGTGATGCGCAGGGCTTGGCAGAAGACGGCCATATCAATGCAATTCCTCTGCGGTCAGGTGACTGGCTGTTCCCACCGATTGATAAGTTAGTGTTGTGGGGAGAGGCTAAATGTAATACACCTTCACCACCAGAAATGCAGACCCAAGTAATATCTTTTCATGATAACAGTTCCATGAAAAGTGATTATAGGTATAAATCTGTAGCTGAACTCCCCAAGGCAAAGGTTACTCAACCATCTCTTGAAAATGAAGCGCAGCAACTAAGGCAGCAACTAAGTGTAGCGACTAATAATGAGAAGCTGAATTTTAAAAAGCTAATTACAATCGTTGAAGCTTGTGACTTTAATCATACTAGCAAGTTATTTGCAGCTAGTCGTAAGAGAACACCTTTAGTCATTGCAAATATTGGCTTTAAAGGTTTGAAGCTTGAAGGATCAGAATACGGGCGCAAGTTGATTGTTAAAACGAAAGCGATTCGATGTGTACTGCATGAATGGACGAACTTAGATGATATTCAACCATCGCTGTTAGAAAAACACATTGAGCGTTATGAACACGTATTTACTCAATTAAACCGAAGACCAGAAACACAAGAATACAAACTTTACAGTCAGCAGCTTAAAACTATGAGTGATGTTATTTACAATCATCTTCACTTCAATGTGTTTGATAAACATGGTGAAGGCTCAGACGAGCATAAGCTTATCGAAAGCTTAATTCGTAATCATTTATCTAAAGATGTTGAAGTAACGTTGCCTAGTAAGCGTAAGGAAGTGATCAACTTGATGGATGAGCAGTTCTGTTCATTCACAGTTGCTAGATTCAATGCCTACTTGAAAACGTTCAGAGCGAAAAATGGTGTACACGATAAGATTATTTCCAGAGTTAAAGCGGCATTTAATTTGGCATTCAATGAAAAATTAATTTCAGCAACTGATGCTAGACCATTTTTTGTAGCTAGAAGAATTGATCGTGAGCGACATGTTGAGATATCAGGTGAACACATGCAGAGAATGTTTGAGTATCTTGATGATCATGTATGCCCTGACTTCGTATTTTTCATCAAACTTCAATCGACAGGTCATTTTAGGCGCGGTCAAGTAATGAAATTGAAGTTTAGCGATTTTGATTTTGATAATAACTTTGTAAGAGTGAAACCAAAGCGGGGTAAAGAGGTAACAATTCATCTACCGATAGACGTTGTAAACTTGGTTGCCAAAAGGAAAGATCAATTTAAAGCTAGAGGGAGTCAAGAAAACTATATATTTCCATCTAAGCAATCTAAAACGGGACATCGAGCGAACTTTGATGATTACTGGTATGAGATGCTTGAAGAACTTGGTTTTTACACTAATACAGGTGATGGTAAGAAAGAGTATCAATATCGTCTGCATGATTTTAGGGAGACGTTATTAGGCCGCTTGCAAGAGTTTGATGATTACACATTAGCATCGGTATTAGGACATCTTTCACTTCATGCTGTTAAGCACTATAAGAAAGCAAATATGGCTAGTAGTAAACTAGCCGCAGAGAAAGGATATGAGAGAAAGCTATTAGTGAATGAGCTTAAACGAAAAAACCCACTATAAGTGGGTTTTTAAGATGTATATGTTACATTTTCGGCTAAGTCGTTTATAGACGTCGGTAAGCTGGGAGCCGTTCCAGTTCCTACCCGATGTGAAGATAATAGTTCAAATTATACTAGGTTGTCAATAATATAAGTAGTTAGAATCTACAAATACTAGTCTTCATCAAGCTCCATCATAATTTGAATCTCTTCATCTATTAATTCCTGTAATTCTTCAGGTGTTTTTGATGAATAAAGCTGTTGATAATGATTTTGTAATAGTTTCTTATAAGGATTGAGCTGTTTGACTTCTTCGAGTGCTTTCTCCAGCTTATCGGATTGAACTAAAAATAAATCTTTATGTTGATCAAATTCTTCGCTGATTTTCTTATGATCTCTATATAAAATACTGTATTTTGTTTTTACGTCATGATAGTCAGGCATTTTTACCGTGACACCTAAAGCTTTATCTAGGGCTTGCATATCCACTTTAGCTAACTTGTGAGGATAGCCGTCAGAACGCTGGGCTATTTGTCTTTTTCCCTTTTTAATAGGTATTGCCATAGGTGGCAGTATCCGCGTTAAAGAGACTGTTTCAATCATGTTACAAATCACGAATGGAAGCTTATTGTAGTGGTCAACTAAATTTGGCCACAGTTTTAGAATTTAACCAGAACCTTCGCTCTGATTCATTTGGACTTAAGCCTGCATTATAGTGATGAGGCCTGATCTCGCTGTAATAACCTATTACGTAATCAGTAATTGCACCTTTGGCTTCTTTAAAATCGATGTAACCCTTTTTCGGCATCCATTCAGTTTTAAAGCTCCTAAAAAACCTTTCCATTGGCGCATTATCCCAACAATTTCCTCGTCGACTCATACTTTGCTTTATTTGATATTTCCATAGCCTCTGACGATACTTTAAGCTTGTGTAATGACAGCCTTGATCTGAGTGAAACATGATACCTTTAGGTTTTCCTCTGCTTTCATAAGCCATATCTACAGCGGCTATTGTTAATTCACTATCTGGAGACAAGGAGATAGCCCAACCAATTGGCTTCCTTGCAAATAAATCAATTACAACGGCTAAATATGCCCACCTGTGACCAATCCAAACATAGGTCACATCACCACACCAATACTGATTGGGTTCAATTACATCAAACTGTCTGTTTAATAAATTGGGTATTGAAATATGCTCTTTCTTTGCTTTTTTGTACTTATGATTTGGCGGTTGAGAGCTAACCAGTCCTAATTTTTTCATAAATTTAGCCGCTCGATACCGACTTAAATTAAAACCACGATAAGATGCAATATCAGAGATAGTTCTGGCACCCGCAGAGCCATTACTTTCTTTATGTATTGCTTTGATTTCAATAGATAACCTTAAATCATCAGTTGATACTGATTTATCTCTGTTAACCCAATATTTATAACTACTGCGATGTACGCCAAATACATCACATAATGTTTTAACTGGGTGACTATTGCTCTTATTGAGTTTCTCGATTATCGAGAATTGTTCAGAGAGTCCGACATCAATAGAGCTGTAGCCTTTTTTAATATATCCTTTTCTAATTCAATTCGCTGTATACGCTTTTTCAGTTCTCGAATTTCAATTTGTTCAGGCGTCATAGGTGATGCTGAAGGTGATTTTCCGCTTCGCTCAACCTTTAACTGGGCAACCCATTTACTCACAGTTGATTTACCCACATTCATAGCTTTTGCTGCTTCTTCTTGAGTGTAGCCTTGGTCAATTACTAACTGAGCTGTTTCAAGTTTGATCGCTGCAGAATATGTTACACGGTTTTTCTTTGTCATATGTCACCTAAATTGGTTATGAAATAATCATAACATTTCTTATTAGGTGGCCAAAACTACTGTACCACTACATATCTTTACTGTTGTAATGTACGAGTTTTTCAATAGAACCTTTATCTAGAGAAAAGCAACTACGGTCACCTATAGGTGGTTCATTTGAGGAGATGGGAACAACTTGAATACGTTTACCTGACGCATTCACTACTACAGCTAATCTTCTTTTGTGCATTTCACCATTTTGTCGTGCATCAGGATAACGTTTATTTGATCTTAAAACTCCTGAGCTTTTCTTTATTGATGGGATATAGCCATAATCTATCTCAACTAAAGTTCCCTTCTGAAGGTTACTAATAACACTTTTCTTGTGTTTATGGGTTTGTGATAAATAAACTTCAGTTGCTTTTGTGATCCGAGGTTTTAATGAAATGGATATTTCACTTTCGCTAGGGTGATCTACAGTAATTACTTGCCAGCGATGATGGGGGTATCCTTCAAACATTTTTGTTATGGTTATTTCGTGAGAGTTGTAATTTGAATCAGGGTATAAAACTTCAGTTATCCCTTCTGACCCTTCGCTACCAAGTTGGGTGGTTGTTCCATCCAAGAAATAAGTTATTCGCATTCTAAGCTATAGAGTTAACAGATAATTTTTTGAAGCATACCAGTAAAGAACTACTAATTTCTACTGTCATGAGTTGAAGTGAATCTTTGAATGAAGTCTACAAAGGGATGGCTATTGATAATTAAGTTTTTTATTATATTGACTATAAAAGATATGAAAAATAAACTAAAAGGTGGAATGAAAGTGGAACAGAAACGCTCTAATTTTTTGTAGTGGTATGATTTTAAAGGTTTTTAAGTTTAAAAATGGTGGCCCTTCCCTGACTCGAACAGGGGACCTGACGATTATGAGTCGTATGCTCTAACCAACTGAGCTAAAGGGCCACTTTTTAAAGCTTGCTAAATATCAACGATGCGATATTCGAAGCGGGTTGAAGTATATGAGTTTTTTTTCCTGTTGTCATCACCTTCAAGTGTATTTTTATCAGATTTTAGTTTGAGTGATTGTTTTGTAGTCAGATAGTGCTTTTTTAAGTCAAAATAAGTGATAAAAACGCGCATTATTTATGATTTAAGGTCGTTTTTTGTTAGATTACTGCGAAATATATTCACCTAATATCAATCTTAGGTGAGTAAACAATTAAAAAACCTAATGCTGAATACCATATAAATTATATGAAGTGCTGCTTATGTTAGCGGCGTATTAATTTATACGAATCTAGTGCGCAATATGCAAATAGGTTTATTACAGTTAACAATGAGGCTATCAATGACGTTTAGAATTGAATTAAAAGTGCGTGACTATGAGTGTGACTTACAAGGTATCGTGAACAATGGCGTATATTTTAATTATTTAGAGCATGCTCGTCATGAGTTTTTAGCTGCTAATAATATTGATTTTGCGCAATTGGCTGCTGATAAAATTAATTTAGTGGTTATTCGTAGTGAAATAGATTTTAAATCATCTTTAGTTCCGGGCGATGAGTTTTATGTAGAAATTGTACCTGAGCGTATTTCTAAAACCCGATTTGGTTTTAGACAAAAAATAGTAAGGTTAAAAGATGAAAAAGTAGCGATTGATGCGTTAATTATTGGAACATCTTTAAATCAACGTGGTCGCCCATTTTTACCTGATTATATAGACTCTGTTTTTCCGTCAGAATAGCTTAGATTATTTGTAGGTTGAATTGTTGCATCAACCTACAAAGGTGCTCCTATATAAAAGGAGTAAGAGATAAAACTATAAGATGAGTATTTAAACTATAAAGCTTTATTTGCTCATTATTTTATTTAAATCGTTAGTCATTTTAAAGCTTAACTGATGTTTTCCTTTTAACGTGAGCATTTGATCTATCATTGTCACCTCAGACCAATTAGATAGCGTATCTATTAAGTCATTTTCAATTTTGTTGATTTTATTACCACACGATTTTCGTGTCATGCCTATTTTATCTATTTTAAATTTGCCTTCTTCTAGCATAGCTTGACCAAAAAATCGGTTACAGCCAGCAAAGCCATTTACACGCATGGCTTCGATAAACTCTATATTGATCACTTGTATTGATTCAACTGGCTTACTGTCAATTGTATTTAATTTAAAATTATGATGTTTTAATTCACTTTCTTTAATTGTTTTTGTCATTTGGCAACCGCTAGTAAATAAAATGCAAACGCTAGCTAAAAATGCAGGTAGTTTCATGAAAATACTCAATATTAGGTAATTTAGATGCTAATTTCTTAATAATAGCAAAAATATAAAATGTTTTTTGTTAAATCTTGGATGCCAAATATCATAAAAAGTTTATAAAAATATTCATTTTGTTATATCAGTATTACTTGCTATACAATCTGAATATAAGTAAGCTCCCAAATAGTTACTTGTCGGAGTGCTCTAATTATACAATTGTATATGTGGAGCTGAGATCGCATTAGCGGGATCCGTGAACCTGAATAGATTAATATCTACGTAGGAAACAAGCGCCCAATTACAATGGGGTTGTTTTCGCCCTGTTGTATAAAATGCAATTATGGGTGAAAAACACTTCAAAAGGGCAATGCCATTGAGTGCATTATCTTGTCTTAATACTTAAATCCAGTTCACTTGTGCCATTTGGTACTCTCCTGACAAGCCGTCATTAATAGCAATGAGGTAAGTCATGTCAGCAATTAAAAATAAACCGTCACGTCGTGAAGAACGACAATCCGCGTCAGATTATATTTATAATTTAACGGGTCAGCCTTTTCCTAGTTCAGAAAAAATCTATGTTGAAGGTGATATGCCCGGTGTTCGCGTAGGTATACGTGAAATTACACTTACTGATACTTATATCAGTGGCCCAGAAAATAATCCTGTTGTAGAAAAAAATGATCCGGTTTTAGTGTACGATACATCAGGTCCGTATACGGATGAAGGTTTTGTTTTAGATGTGCGTAAAGGTTTGCCAAAATACAGAGAGCAATGGATTGAGGGACGTGATGATACTGAATTATTAGAATCTGTGACTTCACAGTTTTCACAACAGCGTATGGCTGATGAAGGTTTAGATCATATTCGTTTTGAGCACTTACCAAAAATTCGTCGTGGTAAGAAAGGTAAAAATGTGACGCAAATGCATTATGCTCGCCAAGGTATTATCACACCTGAAATGGAATATGTTGCGATCCGTGAAAACATGGGTCGTAAAGAAATTCGTGACGAAATATTAGCTGAGCAACATAAAGGCGAGTCTTTTGGTGCCAGTATTCCTGATTTTATTACGCCTGAGTTTGTGCGTGACGAAATCGCCCGCGGTCGTGCTATTTTACCTAATAATATTAATCACCCAGAATCAGAACCTATGATTGTAGGTCGTAACTTTTTAGTTAAAGTGAACGCTAATATTGGTAATTCATCAGTTGGCTCTTCAATTGAAGAAGAAGTTGAAAAGTTAGTATGGTCTACGCGTTGGGGTGCAGATACAGTAATGGATTTATCTACTGGTCGTTATATTCATGAAACACGTGAGTGGATTGTACGTAATTCGCCAGTGCCAATTGGAACAGTACCTATCTATCAAGCGCTTGAAAAAGTAAATGGGGTTGCTGAAGATTTAACGTGGGAAATTTTCCGCGATACGTTAATAGAACAAGCAGAGCAAGGCGTAGATTACTTTACAATTCATGCCGGCGTATTATTACGTTATGTACCTATGACTGCAAAGCGTTTAACGGGTATTGTATCTCGTGGTGGTTCTATCATGGCTAAATGGTGTTTAGCACACCATAAAGAAAACTTTTTATATACGCACTTTGAAGAGATCTGTGAAATATTAAAGCAATACGATGTGACTTTCTCTCTAGGTGATGGTCTGCGTCCAGGTTCTGTATATGATGCTAATGATGAAGCGCAATTCTCTGAATTACGTACTTTAGGTGAATTAACAAAAATTGCTTGGAAACATGACGTTCAAGTATTTATTGAAGGTCCGGGTCATGTGCCAATGCATATGATCAAAGAAAATATGGAAGAGCAGCTTAAGCATTGTGATGAAGCGCCTTTTTATACCTTAGGTCCGCTTACAACTGATATTGCACCAGGTTATGATCATATTACATCTGGTATCGGTGCCGCCCAAATCGCTTGGTATGGCTGTGCGATGTTATGTTATGTAACGCCAAAAGAGCATTTAGGTTTACCTAAAAAGGAAGACGTAAAAGAAGGTTTAATCACTTATAAAATAGCTGCTCATGCGGCTGATTTAGCGAAAGGTCATCCGGGTGCTCAAATTCGTGATAATGCCATGTCTAAAGCACGCTTTGAATTCCGTTGGTACGATCAATTCAATATTGGTTTAGATCCTGAGCGTGCACGTGAATATCATGATGAAACAATTCCACAAGAATCAGGTAAAGTGGCACATTTCTGTTCTATGTGTGGGCCAAAGTTCTGTTCAATGAAAATCTCACAAGAAGTGCGTGATTATGCCAAAGATCTTGAAGATAAAGGCATGGATCCTAATAAATTAGGTGAACCTATCGAAATCCAAATGATTGATGTTGAAGCTGAGATGAAAGCTAAATCAGTTGAGTTCAAAAATGCGGGTGCTGAAATTTACCAGCCAATGTAATTTCTGTTTTGTAGCGGGGCTTTAGTCCCGCATTTCTTCATTGTGTGAGCGCGGCAAAAGCCCCGTCTACAGACTTTATATGAAAAAAAATAAAATTATCATAGTGGGTAGTGGCTTAATTGGTCGGTTAATGGCTTTGTATTTAGGTCGCCAAGGTCATGATATTCATTTATATGATAAGGCAGATAAAAAAGGTACTGGTAGTGCAGCTCGTGCAGCTGGTGGCATGTTAACGCCTTATAGTGAATCACTTATCGCTGAGCCTGAAATAGTCAAAATGGGCATGCAAGGGATCTCAATGTGGCCAGATATATTGGCTACTTTAGATGAATACACCTTTTATCAACAACAAGGCTCTTTAGTTGTATCTCATACGCAAGATGTCGGAGATATGCAGCGTTTTGTGCGTCATATTCAAACAAATTGGTCACAATGTGATATGCGAAAATTAAATCGCAACCAACTTGCTGAACTTGAACCCGAAATAGCACGTCGTTTTAACTCAGCTATTTATTTACCTGAAGAAGGTCAATTAGGTAACCGAAAACTGATGTCAGCTTTAACCCATCAATTAGAGGTTGAAGGTATAAATTGGTATTTAAATAGCGAGGTTACTCACCTTTCAAAAGGTAAAGTTATTTGTAATGACAAGCACATGTCAGCTGATTTAGTGATTGATTGTAGGGGCGCTGGCGCAACGGGTGATCTTAAAAATTTAAGAGCTGTGCGAGGGGAGTTATTTCAGTTATTTGCACCTGAAGTTAATATCACTAGGCCCGTAAGATTAATGCATCCACATTATCATTTATATATCGCACCAAAACCAAATAATCACTATGTGGTTGGCGCAACTGAAATTGAATCAGATAATACGGGGCCTATGACAGTGCGTTCAGCTTTAGAGCTATTATCAGCAGCTTATAGTGTTCATCCAGGCTTTGCTGAAGCAGAAATTAAAGAGCAAGTATCCGCTTGTCGACCTGCGTTATCTGATAATAGCCCTGCTGTTTATAGTGAAAAGGGTTTGCTGCGTATAAACGGTTTGTATCGTCATGGATTTTTATTAGCACCTGTTGTATTGCAGCAAGCACTAGTTGCAGTATCAGAGCAGTTTTCATCAAACTCTTTAGATTTGAGCCATAACAATCCACTTATTAAACAAGTGAGTTAGCATGAATATATTAATTAATTCTCAACAAAAAACAGTGAATGAATCGGCTTGTTTAGCTGATGTATTAGCCGAATATAGTCAAAATAAAAATCTTACAACTAGTTTTGCTGTGGCGTTAAATGCGCAATTTATCGCAAAAGGCAATTACGCTAAAACAACTTTAAAGCCAGGTGACAAGATAGATATTATGTCTCCGATAGCGGGAGGATAATATGGTTTGTTATATAAACGACATAAATGTCTCTCTATTTCAAATAACAGGGGGATAAACATGACTTGGTCTATTTATGGTGAAGAACTAACAAACCGTTTATTAATTGGCAGTGCTTTATATCCATCACCAGAAATTATGAGTAAAGCAGTACAAGCCAGTGGCTCTCAGGTAATTACATTATCTTTAAAGCGTCAAAATCCATCAGAGCAAAGTGGTGCTCAAATATGGCAGCACATTCAAAACATGGGTTTAAAGCTATTGCCAAATACAGCTGGGTGTAAATCAGCTGATGAAGTATTTACATTAGCGCAAATGAGTCGAGAGATTTTTGATACTAATTGGATAAAGCTAGAAGTCATTGGCGATGATTATAATCTGCAACCTGATCCAATTGAGCTGTTAAAGTCAGCAGAGCAATTGATAGCTGAAGGATTTAAAGTATTACCTTATTGCACTGATGATTTAGTGATTTGCCAACGATTATACGATTTAGGCTGTGAAGTGATTATGCCTTGGGCATCACCTATCGGCACAGGCAAAGGGTTAATGAATCCATATAACCTAGAAACTATCAGAATGCGCCTACCTGATGCGACTTTAATTTTAGATGCGGGAATTGGTAAACCATCAGATGCCTGCATTGCCATGGAAATGGGTTATGATGGCGTATTATTAAATAGTGCAGTGGCTTTAGCTGATGATCCTGTTTTAATGGCGCGTGCTTTTGCGAATGCAATTGAAGCCGGCAGCCAAGGATATTTAGCGGGTATAATGCCACAAAGGCAAACGGCGCATGCTTCTACGCCTACATTAGGCACGCCTTTTTGGCATGAGCAGGTTTAAATCATAAACGCGTTTATTGTGTTTTATAAATGTTTATTGAAGCTGCACTCACTGACAAAAATTTTTAAGAGGTTGTAAATGAATAAGATAGTTTGGACTATTGCGGGTTCTGATTCTGGCGGTGGTGCAGGAATTCAAGCTGATGTAAAAGCAATGCAAAGTTTTGGCATTCATACTTGTACTGTTGTAACGGCTTTAACTGCACAAAACAGTATGGGGCTTGAAGCTATCAACCCTGTTGCAGTTGATGTGATTGCATCGCAACTAAAAGCCTTAGAGCAAGATATGCCGGCAGCTGTTATAAAAATTGGTATGTTAGCAAATGAAGAGCAAATCAAGTTTATAGCGCAAAAAATTCAAGAATATAAAAATACTTGGTCGAGCAAGCCTGTTGTTATTTACGATCCTGTTGTAGTGGCATCAAGCGGTGAAAACTTAACTGAAGATGATGTTATACCTGCATTAAAAGAGCATTTACTGCCTTTAATTGATGTTTTAACGCCAAATACCAGAGAGACACAAACTTTAACTGGGGTGTATTTAATTGGCCCTAGCGCAGTAAGAGACGCAGCAGCGACATTTTTTAAAATGGGTATTCAATCTGTGATACTTAAAGGGGGTCACTGGGATTATCCACAAGGTTATTGTATTGATTATTGCCAATCAAGTGATGATTTGAGTACGGAATATTGGTTAGGTAATAAAACTTTGGCAGTACCTCACAGTCATGGCACAGGGTGTAGTTTTGCATCAGCAATGGCTGCATGTTTAGCAAAAGAATACCCATTAAAAGACGCCTTTATTTTAGCTAAAGCCTATATTAATCAAGGTTTAAAAGTAGCTAAACGATTTGGAGAAGGTATTGGTCCGGTTGCCCATTGTGGATTTCCTGAAAATAAAGATGATTTTCCCCAAGTGATAGAACCAGATAGTTATTTAGGTTTAGAGTTAGATTTAGACCCTATCTCAGCGCACCCTCCAGCAATGGATTTTGCTAAGTGTGATAGCTTGCAGCTAGGTTTATACCCAGTTGTAGATACTGTGTCTTGGCTTGAAACTTGTTTAGTAAATAATATAAAAACAATTCAATTACGTATAAAAGACAAGTTAGATCCTGAACTTGAATCTAAAATAGCGCAGGCAGTTGCTTTAGGTCATAAATATCAAGCCAATGTATATATTAACGATCACTGGCAGCTAGCGATAAAACATAAAGCCTATGGTGTGCATTTAGGTCAAGAAGATCTGTACTTGGCAGATTTAGCAGCCATAAAAATGGCAGGTTTACGTTTAGGTTTATCGACTCATGGTTTTTATGAAATGCTTAGAGCAGATAATTACAAACCTAGCTATTTAGCATTTGGTGCTATTTACCCTACAACAACTAAAGATATGACAGGTCAAATTCAAGGTTTAGAAAAGCTAAAACACTTTGTGCCGTTAATGAAATCTTACCCGACGGTTGCGATAGGTGGCATTGATTTATCTCGCGCTAATGAAGTAGCTCGAACAGGTGTTGGCAGTGTTGCAGTAGTCCGTGCTATCACAGAATCAGACGATCCAGCATTGGCAATTGAAAAGCTACAAGCGGAAATTAATTGTGAGTAATGAATTGCTAAGTGATAAAGAGAAAATTCGTTATAGCCGTCAACTTATGCTTAAAGAGGTTGGTTTTGATGGCCAACAAAAGCTTAAAAAAGCTAAAGTGCTGATTATTGGTGTAGGTGGTTTAGGCTGCCCAGCGGCTTTGTATTTGGTTGCTTCGGGTATAGGTGAAATCACCTTAGTTGATGCCGATAAAGTAGAACTTACTAATCTGCAAAGGCAAATTTTATATAAGATTAATCACTTAGGACAAGCTAAAACACAGGCTGCTAAAAAAAGTTTAGCTAGCTTAAATAATGAAATAATCATCAATACTGTTAACGAACAGTTTTCAGCTGATAATGCTAAAAGTCTGATCAGCAACGCAGATATTATACTTGACTGCTGTGATAACTTTGAAACGCGATATTTGATAAATCGCCACTGCGTTAATTTGCAAAAAGTTTTAATTTCAGCGGCTGCCATAGCAACAAAAGGTCAGTTGATGGCTTTTGATAACCGTCAGCAAGGTAATGGGTGTTATCAATGCATATTTGAGCCATCAGAGCAGCAAGCAGCACTTAATTGCGAAAACTCAGGAGTAGTGAGTCCGTTATTAGGGGTAATGGGTTCTATGCAAGCGACACTGGCCTTAAATTATATTTTAGGTCATATGCATTTAAATCAGTTTATAAGTTTTGATGCAATGACTTTTGGGCAACAAAAAATAGCATTTTCAGCAAACCCTAATTGTGATATTTGCCAATAAAGCCACTTTAGTCTTTATTAAATCTACTACACATTTTTACTGTTTAAATCAGTATCTTTGACATAAAATAACGCGCATCGCGCTACAGACAACAATGGAATAAACTTCATCATGAAATTCAAATTTAAAATATCCACATCAATACTTGCTTTGGCAGTTTCACAGGCGCTATTAACGCCTGCTCTTGCAACAGAAAATGAAGCTGATATTGAGCGTATTCTGGTTTCAGGTGATTTTAAAAAAGAAAGCATTCAAACTTTAAGCGCTAGTGCGTCAGTATTTTCTAAAGATGATATTGATTTACGTGGCGCGTCGGCACTAGATGAAATTTTAAATGGTGCAGCTAATATAAACTTTACTGCGGGTGCTTCTCGTGGTCGTTTTATGCAAATTCGTGGTGTGGGTTTACGCTCACAATTTGTTGATCCTATCAACCCTTCGGTTGGAGTGGTAATTGATGGCATTAATTATTCTGGTTTAGGTGGTGCAGCACTGTTATTTGATACTGAACAAGTTGATATTTACCGAGGACCACAAGGGACTCGTTTTGGTGCTGATGCATTGGCTGGCATGATACATATTGAAACAGCAAAAGCGTCAACTGATACCAACTTTAACTTTAAAGTGGGTGCAGGAAATTACAACAGTAAAGATGCAGGTGTCGCCTTTGGTACTGGTATTACTGAAGATACTGCATTTAGATTTAGTGCATATAAATCTAAATCAGATGGTTTTGTCGAAAATGCTTATTTAAAGCGAGATGATACACAAGGCAGAGATGAAGTTGTAAGTCGTTTTAAACTTGATAGCCAAATCACGGATTTATTGCATTCTGAATTAACCGTGCATTTTATTGATATTGATAATGGTTACGATGGTTTCACTTTAGATAACAGTCGTACTAGTATTGCTGATGAACCAGGACAAGATGATCAAGAAAGTTTAGCGATTGGTTTGGCAAATACGTTTACGGGTTTTGACAGTGCTGATGTGGCTTTTAATGTATCAGGTATTAGCTCAGAATTATTATATAGCTATGATGAAGACTGGGTATGTGATGATACTAGCAAACCAGAACTATGTGCACCTGGTTTAATTGCAGACCCTATAAAAGATGTATGGAGCTATAGTTCGACAGACTCTTACTCAAGAGATCGCGAAGATCGTAGTGCTGAATTATCGGTTTCGGGTAAACAAGGTGATTGGGTAACTGGTATATATTATCAAAGCCGAGATGTTGATTTAACTCGTAAATACACTTGGTTATCACAAGATTTTCAATCTGTATACGATACACAAAATGTAGCGTTATTCGGTCAAATAGAGACTCAATTTAATGATAAAACCACTTTAATTACCGGGCTTCGAGTAGAGCAAAACGACGGTGATTATAGTGATAATAATGCCATAGCAGAAAGCACATCAGATACGATGTTTGGTGGTAAAGTCGCATTAGAATATCAAGTTATTCCACGTACTATGATTTATACGAGTTTATCTCGTGGTTATAAGGCTGGTGGCGTGAATGGTGAAGCATTAGCCAAAGCGAAAGATGGTGGCATAGGAGAAGATCATGAGTTTTTTAAAAACCATACAACATTTGAGCCTGAGTATTTATATAACGCTGAGTTTGGTGTAAGAGGGTCATCTGCAGATAACAAATTATTACTTCGTGTTACCGCTTTTTATATGTATCGCGATAATATTCAATTAAAAGATTGGAATATTAAAGAAACAGATGGCGGGCAAGAGCAGTTCACTGGTTTTTATGCTAACGGAAGTAGTGGTACTAACTATGGTTTAGAAATTGATGGTTCTTACCAACTAACTGATCGCATTAGCTTAAACGGTAGTGTTGGGTATTTAGAGTCTAAAATTAATGATTATGTAACTAAATCAGGTTTAAACCAAGATGGCCGTGAGCAAGCACAAGCGCCTAAATATCAGTATTCAGTGAATGCTAAATTTGATGCCACTGATGCGATATACATGAGTGTAGGCATTGAAGGTAAGGATGATTATTACTTCTCAGATGGCCATAATTCAAAAGCACCAAGCGTTAATTTGGTGAATGCCAAAATAGCTTATTCGCAAGATGATTGGGAACTAAGCGCATGGTCTCGTAATTTATTTGATGAAGAATATGCTGTGCGTGGGTTTCAGTTTGGTAATGATGCAACCAAAGATTATGAAACTGATACTTATGTGCAATATGGTGAGCCTATGGCTGCTGGTATAAGCTTTAACTATAATTTTTAATTAATTAGTTTAATCAAAACTGTAGATTCAAATATGAATCTACAGTTTACCAAGGATAATATATGAAACTTTCTGTAGAAATTAGCAAATACCCATTAAATCAAGACTACATACCATTTATTAAAGACTTTATTGATAGATTAAATGCGCATGAAGGCTTAAAAGTAATTACTAATACCATGTCGACTCAGATTTTTGGTGATTATGATTTAGTTATGAGTGTATTAAACCAAGAAATTAAAAAGTCTTATGAAACTTTTGGTAAAGCGATATTTGTATGTAAGTTTATTAATGGCGATTTATCTCCAGAATGAGTGATTTAAACTGGACACAAGTTGCCACTGATACTTTATCTGGCTTTACTGCTATGTCTCATTGGGAGTATATCGCCGTATTTTTTTCAATTGCATATCTGTTGCTTGCGATAAAAGAAAGCTTATGGTGTTGGCCTGCTGCATTTTTTAGTACTTTTATTTATACCATTTTGTTTTTTAATGGTGCTTTGTTAATGGAATCGCTATTAAATGTGTATTACATGGGCATGGCAGTGTATGGTTGGACTGCTTGGCATAAGCACAATAAAGGGCCTGATTTAATAGAAAAAATGGAAGTGTCTATTCAATCTTGGGGCTTAAGTCGGCATCTTAAAATTATCGCTATTACAACGCTAGTATCAATCGTTGTGGGTTATATCATGTCGAATTATACTCATGCTGATTTTGCCTATTTAGATAGTTTTACGACCTTTTTTGCAGCAGTCACAACTTATTTAGTCACTCAAAAAGTGCTTGAAAACTGGTTATACTGGATTGTAATTGATGGCGCTTCAATATATTTATATGTTGAAAAAGGCTATTATCCAACTGTTGTGCTGTTTATTTTTTATACCATAATGGCAGCGTGGGGTTTTAGTACTTGGTATCAAGAATATGAAAAAAACAGACTTGATATAACCGATAATCAAGATATGAAAAACGCAGTTTAATGGAAGAGGTATCAGACTTTTTTTATCACTTTAAACCTGATGAAAAAATCCTTAAAGCAACATTTTTACCTACTGGGCTCAGTAATATTAATTATCATATTATTACTGAGCAACAACATTATTTATTAAAGTGTTACCGTAATGCATTACCTATTGCACAGTTACTTGTGCAAAAGCAATTAGCAAAAAAAGATATTGCGCCACAGGTATATGGCTTTAATAAAATAAACAATACAGCTTTATTTGATTACGCCCCAGGTGAGGTTGCAGATAACATATCTATCACAACAATTGTTGAATCATTAATTCATTTACATCAATTCCGAACAGACTCTGTTTGTTTGGATTTAACCGCACACTTTTCACCTTATAAACAGTTAAACGAATATAAAACATTTGAGCATAAAATTAACTTAGCTTTATCTTTAGTGAGCCAGTTACCAAAAACTTTAGGCTTTTGTCATAACGATTTAATAAAGAACAATATTATAAATGAGGGCAACAGGTTTGTTATAATTGATTTTGAGTATGCACAAACTAACGATGTATTTTTTGATTTAGCTGCGATAGCGTCAAGTTATCAATTTTATGAACAGCAACAATCACAGTTAGTGAATTTATATTGTCAGCAAGGTAACTTAACGATTAATCGTGAGTTAGCAAAAAACAAGCTAGATATATTTTGCTTTATTTATAATGCATTATGTTATTTTTGGTATATAAAGCGTGGGTTTGATGAGGCAGCCATACTTGCTTTATCACAATTGAATCAAAGTGAATTTAAAAGCAAGTAGGCTTTTATGCAGGGGTTTGCTATATAATTAAAGGCCACCAATACGCTCAGCGAGCTCTTTATATTTTTGTACATCACCATCATCAAAAAGAGGATCTCCTGCATCATTATTTTCTTTTGCAATTAATAAATGCTCTCGTTCTAAGCGTTTTACACGTTCTTCTTTTACGCCTAAAAAATCGGCAACTTCTAGTATTGTCATTAATGCCATTTATCTCTCCTAGTTTTATAATTAGCCAATTCATAAATCAGACTATTTTAAGTAAAGCTTACTAACGACAAAAAGTATAGTGGAATTATTAAGCAAATAGAATCAATAAGCTGGCATTTAACTTTGGTTGGCTTTATTATACGCCTGTAACCCCCTACAGTACTTAGGCATGATAAAAAATATTTTACTGTAATTTATAAAATGCACCCTTAGCTCAGCTGGATAGAGCGTCGCCCTCCGGAGGCGAAGGCCGCAGGTTCGAATCCTGCAGGGTGCGCCATTTATCTTCTTTTCTAAAATCACTCTATACTTAAAAATACATCCTTTTATTTGGTTTTTATATGGCCAAAGATAATCCATGCGTTGGCAACTGTTGCCTGTCGGAAAGAGATAGTTGTTTGGGGTGCTTTAGGCACTTAGATGAGATTTTGTCGTGGAATACAATGAATGACAAACAAAAACACGCTACTCTATTAGAATGTAATAAAAGAAAAGAGCAATATTTAGATCATGTTAAAACGGATTTTGATCGTCGATAATAGCAGTGTATTAGCAATGCGGGTCAAGGTATTGCTAGAGTTAGTGGGCTGTGAAACTTTATTAAATCATTTTTTAGAAATAGAAGATGTGCCTAAAAATGATTTGATAAACGATCATTTTGATATGATAGTTGTGGTTCACGGAATTCCAGTTTATTTAGTGCAGGAATTAAAAAATAATTTTAAAGAAATCCCCTTTTTGCTTGTTGCACCTCACTCACAAGATGCAAAAGTATCATCAACCTTTGCTGAATTGCATCAACTTTTACCTTCTTCCCAAATGATTTATCCATTTTTTGATAATAAGGAAATTATAGGTATTTTAGAGGAGGAATTAAGAATTAATAGTGCAGAGGCCGAAATATTACTGCCTAAGGTACTGTTAGTTGATGATGATATTCAGCGGTTAGAAAAACTAGACAAAAGCCTTAAAGGTGCTCATTTAGATGTGACAACAGCATCTGAGATTAAAGACGTTATTGAATTAGCTAAAAATAAAAAGTTTGATTTATTAATATCTGATTTTAATATGGCCAAATGCACGGGAATTGATGTTTTTAGACAGCTAAAGGTAATTAACTCAGATTGTCGTTGCTTATTGGTTACTTCAAAACCACATCAGAGTGCACTGATAGAAGCGATACGTATTGGTGTTGAGGATGTTTTAGAAAAACCACTTAATGAAAGTGTATTGTTGCAAGCCTTGCATAAAGTATGGCAAACAGAATTATTAAAACGTAATAATTTAGAGCTAGTCGAAAGGCTTCAAGATACGGTTGATGCGTTAATCGAAAAAGATAGCTTACTAAGGGTGATATATAAAAACACCCCTGATGGCATAGTACTGTTTGAGCAGTCAGGTAATATTTTAGAAGCTAATGATTCATGTGCTTATCTATTTTCAGCTTCAAATAAAGATTTAGTGGGTAGCTCTATTTATTCGTTGATAGATGTTGAGTCTGCTGAAGAAGTTAAAACTGCTATTTTTCAGGCTGGAAGCAATAAGCAGTTCAGCTGTGAGCTACAAGTTTTATTAAAAGATGGTTTAAAGATCCCTTTAGCTGGATCGTTTTCTGAAATAGATTTTCATGGCGAAATTGCTTTTGCGGCTATTTTAAAAAATGTATCACACTTAAAGCATAAAGAAGAGCTGCTCAAAGAAACCAAAGATATGTTAGAGCAAAAAGTGAAAGATCGTACTTCAGAGTTGGAACTTGCAAAAGATCAAGCTGAGCAGGCTAATCTGAGTAAATCAGACTTCTTAGCGAATATGTCCCATGAATTAAGAACACCTATGCACTCAATATTGAGTTTTTCTCGCTTTGGCTTAGATAAATTAGAATTACAGCCGATCCCCATTGATAAAATGAAAAAGTATTTGTCACGAATTGAAAGCAGTGGTCATAGATTATTAACTTTATTAAATAATTTATTAGATCTTTCTAAACTAGATGTCGGTAAATTTCCATTTTACCCTGAGATTCAAGATCTGTTACCTATTATAAAAACCAGTATTGATGACCTTTCTGGTTTTGCGCTCGAACGAAATATTAGGGTTGGTCTCGAGGCTAATTTATCTCAGGTAATGTTAAATTGTGATAGGGATCAGATATCACAGGTACTCAAAAATATTATTTCAAATGCCATTAAATTTAGTCCTGATAATAGCGAAATACAGATCAACGTTTTTGATAGTAAAGGTAATGTAGAAATTAAAGTAAAAGATCAGGGTATAGGGATACCTGAAGATGAGTTAGAGCTAATTTTTAGTAAGTTTGCACAAAGTAGTAAAACCAATAAAGGTGCTGGTGGTACAGGTTTAGGTTTGGCAATATGTAGAGAATTAATTGATTGCCATCAAGGTACGATTAATGCAAAAAATAATATCACACAAGGAGCCTCCGTTATCATTGTTTTGCCTAAAATAAGATGAATTGGGTACATTCAACTGAAAACTGGAGAAAGTAAAAAAGCTTAACTATGCTTGTTTTAGCTTGTTTTAGCTTAGTATCTTATTATCTGTGAGTGTCACAAATAAGGTACTGAGCTGTATAGATTATTTAGGGAGAAATAATGGTCCAGAATAAAATTTTAGCTGTAGATGATGAGCCGTATAATTTAGAGATAATTGAAGAAATTCTCGAAGAAGACTATCAGCTACACTGCGTTAATAGCGGTCCTGAATGCTTAAAAATAGCAGAGGAACTTAAACCGCGTGTAATATTGCTTGATGTAAGCATGCCGAATATGGATGGTTATGAAGTTTGTCGAAAATTAAAAGAAAACCCCGCAACTTCAGAAATTGTAGTGATGTTTGTATCAGCGAGAGGAACTGTTGAGGAGCGTATTGCAGGTTATGATGTGGGCGCGGAAGACTATATTGTCAAACCTTTTGGCAATAAAGAATTACAATCAAAATTATCAAGCCTTTTTAAGGTGATTGAAAATCGTGAAATGTTAGAGCTGCAAGTTGAGGACGCCACTTCTGCGGCTTTTAATGCTATGTCACTTTCAAGTGAGATGGGCACAATAGTTCAATATATTGAAAATATCGGCACAATTGATGAGCCAAAAGAGTTGGCAAGTGCGTTGAGCCAATGCTTAAAAAGTTTCGGTTTAAAAACATGTAGTGCTTTTTTAGTTGATAAAGAAGTATCTCACTTTAGTTCAGAAGGCATATGTTCACCTATGGTGATTGAGCTTTTTGAATTACTAAAAAATAAAGGGCGTTTATATGAATTTAGTCCGAGAATTTTAGTTAACTATCCCACCATAAGTTTATTAATCCTCAACATGCCGTTAGATGATCCTGAAAAATTAGGCAGGATCCGCGATCATACCTGTTTTATTGTCAGTGTTACCGAGCAACAATTAAATGCAATTTTAACCGCTAGGGTTTTAAAATATCAAAAAATGCAGCTAAAACGCGCTTTTGCTTTGGTAAAATCTCGCTTTGAAGAGTTAGTGTGTGTACTTAATTTAAGCCATGAAATGAACGAAGCGATTTTTAGGGAACTGCAAGAGGAATTTGAAAACCGCATTCCTTATATGGGTCTAGATGAAGATCAGGAGCTTTATATTTTCAAAAAAGTAGATGCAACAATTCAAAAATCAGTCGCTCGGGAAGATTTACTAACCGATGTTAAAAGTGCTTTTTTTGAAATAGAAGATGATCTATCGCATATTTTGGATTAGGTTTGAGGGACTAGGCGCTAGATTTGAAATTTGAATATAAAGCTATTATCTCAAAAGAGCATGAACTCAGTATTTTCATATGTCATCTCCGAGGTGTTTTATCGGAGATCTTGTTTTAGTTTTGTATCAGTTTAAATTTAAGTGATGAGATTCTCGATAAAAAACACTCGGGAAGGACTGGGGCTGAGTTCGTTGTTAATTTAATTGATATTCATAAAATCTAAAGGCTAAAGACTAAAGACTAAAGACTAAAGACTAAAGACTAAAGACTAAAGACTAAAGACTAAAGACTAAAGACTAAGCATCTCTTGGCAACCCTTTCTCTATCGCTTTAATCAAGCGTTGTGTTTTTTTGTTTTCAGGTTTTTTTAGCCGTTGCTGATCAAGTGCCCAATTAATATGAGTGGCAACTAATTCAGTTGCCTCAACTAAGCGTTGTTGTAAAACTGCGATTATTTCTCCATTAAAATCAGCGTTACCTAAGGCGACGGATATATTTCGCAACCAACGTTCATGGCCTATACGTCTTATAGGGCTGCCTTCTGTGTTTTTTAAGAAAGTAGTCTCATCCCATAAGTAGAGTTCAATTAGGTCTTTATCTTTGAGTTGCGTTCTGGGGTGAAAATCTTTTTCATCTGTAATTTGTCCATATCTATTCCATGGGCAAATTAATTGGCAATCATCACAACCGTAAATTCTATTACCCAGTAAAGGTCGAAACTCTTCAGGGATCGCGCCTTTTAACTCTATGGTTAAATAAGAAATACAGCGTTTAGCATCAACTACGTAAGGTTCAACAATGGCGTTTGTAGGGCAAAGCTTAATACAGGCAACACAACTGCCACAGTGTTCTTCTACAGGTTTATCGACAGGTAGGGGGATATCAACAAATAATTCGCCTAAGAAAAACCAAGATCCCGCTTCTTTATTAATAATTAAGCTATGTTTTCCAGTCCAGCCGAGTCCGGCTTTATCTGCTAATTGCCTTTCTAGCACAGGTGCTGAATCAACAAAAGGTCGAAAAGAAAGCTCACCTTGGACTAAGTCTTTTAATTCTTGTTCTATTCTTTGACCCAATTTCTTGAGCTTATTGCGCATTAATTTATGGTAATCACGCCCTAATGCATACCGACTGATATAGGCTTTATCTGTTTTTTTTAAATTTTGAGCAAAACTGGCGTCTGGGGGTAAGTAATTCATGCGTACTGTTATCACGCGTTTAGTGCCAGGAACTAATTCATCCGGGCGCGCACGCATCATGCCATGGGCTGCCATATAGTCCATTTCACCGTGATAGTTATTATCTAACCAGCGTTGTAATTGCGCTTCGTGTTCAGTTAAGTCTATATCGGCAATGCCTACTTGAGCAAAGCCTAAATCTTTGCCCCATTGCTTAATTTTGTCAGAAAGTAAAGAATAGTCAGTATTACTAGAATTCATGATGATTAAATATGGCCGTTTTATACACCGCTAATTTACCACAAATCGCCTATAGCGCGCAGCAAGTTCAATCAAATGAATCTATCATAGCCAAAAAAATGGGCATTGAGATGTATCAATTGATGCAAAATGCCGGAGAAAGTGTGTTTTCACTACTTTGGGATCGCTATAGTTTTGCGAATAATATTTTAATACTAACAGGCAAAGGTAATAACGGTGGTGATGGTTATATTGTTGCTAAGTTAGCCATTGAAAATGATATTCAAGTAAAAGTATTTAGTATTTGCCAGCCAGATGAATTAAAAGGTGATGCATTAAAAGCTTATTTAGAATTTAGTGAGGTAGGTGGCGTAATTGAACAGGAACTCGATTTTTCAGAGTGTAATTTAATAATTGATGCTTTATTAGGGACCGGTTTGAGTGGCGAGTTATCAGGTAATATTAAAAGGATTTGCCAACAAATAAATCAAACTGGCAAACAGGTCATTAGTATAGATGTGCCCTCCGGAGTGAATGCAACAACAGGGGGAATATCAAAAAATGCGATTTATGCCGATAGCACGGTTACTTTTATTGGACTCAAAAAAGGATTGCTGACTGGAAAAGTAAAAGATTATGTTGGTGAATTGTATTTTTCAGGTTTAGGCATTGATGAGGAATTTGCAAAAACAGTACAGTCTCCAGTAAGTTATTTATCTGAACAAAGTATGCTAAATAAAAAAATACACCGTGAACAATCGACATATAAAAATCAGCAAGGCCACGTATTATTAATTGGCGGTGATAAAGGCATGGCTGGTGCAATTCGCTTAGCAGGAGAGGCGTGTTTAAGAAGTGGCGCAGGTTTGGTGAGCATAGCCACCCATATTGATAATGTCGCCAGTGTTTTGCAAGGCCGTTATGAATTAATGGTGCATGGCATTGAGGATGAAACTCAGTTAGCTGTGTTAATTGAAAAGGCATCTGTGATTGTAATTGGGCCAGGCATGGGGCAATCAGATTGGGGTAAAATGCTTTTTGATACGCTTTTTTGTCATCAAGATAAAATTAAAGTGATAGATGCCGATGCGCTAACGTTTTTAGCTGAAAAAGCGCTAGCGTTACCAAATTGTGTTTTAACTCCGCATGCAGGGGAGGCTGCAAGATTATTGCAAGCTACTAATATTGAAATAGAATCAAACCGCTTTGATGCTGTTAATAAAATAGCAAACAAATATAAAACAACTAGCGTACTTAAAGGTCCTGGGACTCTAGTTTGCCAGGGCGATAGATTAAATATCAATACTTCTGGTTCGCCATCTATGGCAAGTGCTGGGATGGGAGATGTTTTATCTGGTATAATCGGTGCACTTATTGCGCAAAAAGTAAAAACGCTCAACAGTGAAAACTCAGAAGATACTAAACAAGCCGTATTTGATATGACATGTTTATCAGTGTTTATTCATGGAAAAGCAGCGCAATTAGCTGAAAAAGATGGCATAAATGGTTTGTTAGCAAGTGATTTATTTCCATATATTAGACGTTTAGTTGGTTAACAAAGGTATAAAATGAGCAAGGTATTTAGCTGTTTATTAGAAGATGAGCAAGCAACAGTCGCCATGGGCGGTGTTTTAGCGAAAAATATTACACAAGGTGCTGTTATATATTTGCACGGTGATTTAGGTGCTGGAAAAACGACCTTTACACGAGGCGTTGTTCAAGGCTTTGGTCATACAGGTAAAGTTAAAAGCCCAACTTACACTTTGGTTGAACCGTATGAGCTAGAAAACCAAAGTATTTATCATTTTGATTTATACCGTTTAGCTGATCCTGAAGAGCTTGAGTTTATGGGGATCCGTGATTATTTTAATGAGAAATCAATTTGCATGATCGAATGGCCTGAAAAAGGCGCTGAATTTTTAGCTACAGCAGATTTAGAGCTTACACTTGAGTATGTTGCACAAAAACGTAAAGTTAGTATTATGGGTAAAACTCAAAAAGGCGAAGAAATAGTCGATAGGCTATCAAATACAGATAATGCATAGTCTTAAAAATATAATAATAAAACTATTTATCAGTTTCATTTTTTTCAGCATATTTGCTGTTACAGATGCTTATGCGCAAAATAAAATAACCAGCGTACGTGTTTGGCCATCTCCCCAAAGCACACGTGTTGTTTTTGATTTAAAAGAAAAGCCTGATTACAGTTATTTTGTGCTAAAAAAACCACTTCGTTTAGTGGTTGATTTAAAAAATACCAGTCAAAAAGTATCATTGCCAAAGGTCACAAAAGAGCATCAATTAATAAAAAAAGTACGCTTTAGTAAACCTAAGAAAAAAGGTTGGACAAGACTGGTTTTTGAAATTTTAGAGCCGGTTAAACCAGTTATTTTTTCGCTTGCACCAACAGGACCTAAAAAGGATAGGTTGGTTGTTGATTTATTTGCCATAAATAAAAAACCTCAAAAATCGATAGTTGCAAAAAATAGAGATATGAGCGGTAATCGTGATGTTGTGATAGCCATAGATGCTGGACATGGTGGGGAAGATCCCGGTTCTATTGGTCCTTCTGGCATGTATGAGAAAAAAATCACCTTACAAATATCACAAAAATTAGCAAAACTGATTAATAATGAAAAAGGTATGAGGGCAGTAATGCCGCGTACCGGTGACTATCACGTAAAATTGAATACTCGTACAGTACGGGCAAGAAAACATAAAGCTGATTTTTTTATTTCAATTCATGCTGATGCGTTTACGAGTCCGCAACCTAGAGGTGCATCAGTGTGGGTACTGTCGTTACGAAGGGCTAACTCTGAAATTGGTAAGTGGATTGAAAGTAGTGAAAAACATTCTGATTTATTGGGTGGTGCTGCAAGTGTGCTTAAAGATACCCAAAATGAAAAATACTTAGTGCAAGCTGTATTAGATATGAAGATGGATCACTCCATGAAAACGGGATCAGAAATTGCTTTGTCAGTCGTAAATGAATTGAAAAAAGTCACTAAAATGCATAAAACTAAACCACAATATGCAAGTTTAGCTGTATTAAAGTCTCCCGACATACCTTCTATATTGGTTGAAACAGGATTTATTTCAAATCCAGCAGAAGAAAAACTACTAAAAAGTGCCGCACATCAAAATAAATTAGCTAAAGCAGTTTTTAAGTCTGTAAAAGCACACTTTAGAAACAATCCTCCTGAGGATTCTTATTTTGCTAAAATAAAATCGGCTACCCCAGAATCTCATAGGGTAAAATCAGGAGACTCTTTAAGTGTGTTGGCGCAGCGATATGGCATAACAGTTTATAAGCTTAAGCAAGCGAATAAACTGAAATCAAATACCTTATTTATTGGTCAAAACTTAACAATCCCCCGCAGTTAACAAGTGAAATAACATGAGTATAGAAATCTTACCGGCTCGTTTAGCTAACCAAATCGCAGCTGGTGAGGTAGTTGAACGTCCGGCGTCAGTGGTTAAAGAATTAGTTGAAAATAGTTTAGATGCTGGCGCAACACGTATTCAAATTGATATTGACCGTGGCGGACATAAACTGATCCGAATTCGTGATAATGGCTCTGGTATCGAGAAGGATGAGTTGGCACTTGCTTTATCTCGTCATGCAACCAGCAAGTTAAAAACCTTAGATGATTTAGAGTGCATTAACTCCTTGGGTTTTCGTGGTGAAGCACTCGCATCTATTAGCTCAGTTTCTCGATTAACACTTAGCTCAAAACCAAAAGAACAAAATGAAGCGTGGCAAGCTTATGCTGAAGGTCGTGATATGGCCGTTAAAGTTCAGCCAACAGCGCATCCAGATGGTACAACAATTGAAGTTGTTGATTTGTTTTTTAATACGCCTGCAAGACGTAAGTTTTTAAGAACTGAAAAAACCGAGTTTAATCATATTGATGAACTAATAAAACGCATTGCATTAAGTCGTTTTGATGTGGGTATTACATTAAAACACAATGGTAAAGTGGTACGTCAATATCGAGCACAATCCAGCACAGAGCAAAGAGTTAAACGTGTTGCTCAAGTGGCAGGGCGTAATTTTTTAGATCATGCTTTATATTTAGAGTCAGGTGAAGATAAACTTAAAATGTATGGTTGGGCGCTACCTTCAGGCTTAAATAAAGACCCGCAATATACTTATGTAAATGGCCGTATGATGCGAGATAAATTAATTTTGCATGCAATCCGCCAAGCTTTTGAGGAAATCCAGCCGGATTATGATGTACCTGCGTTTGTTTTATATTTAGAAATCGATCCACTTCAAGTTGATGTTAATGTGCATCCAGCTAAACACGAGGTGCGTTTTCATCAAGCGCGTTTAATTCATGATTTTATTTTACAGGCAGTTAAACAGTTGGCCAAACAAACTGTTTTAATGAGTGAACCTGCAGCACCCATACACCAAGATGAAGATGAAGATGATGTACCTTTCTCTTTATCTGATTATTTACCTGTTGAACCAACTGCAAACACAAGTTATTCATCAGGTAGCGGTTCTCAACAAGCACGTGCACCGCAAGCTCCTAGAGAAAACGTGAGTTATCAGCAACAACAAAAAGTAAATGCATTTTATCAAGGCATTGGTGAGCAAGCTGCGCAACATTTTGATAATGTGAATGAGCTATCAACTTCAGAACATGATGACTTTCAAAAAAATCAAGTCGCGATAAAGCAAAAAGAAATCATCGGACTTAATGGTGGTGCTTGTATTATTAAACAAGATGATGAGATTTATTTAGGTCATTTTAAATCGATATTAGCTGATTTTTGGCAAGCAGAAATTGAAAAGTCAGGAGAGTTAACCGGACGT
Organism: Pseudoalteromonas sp. '520P1 No. 423'; assembly: GCF_001269985.1. Taxonomy (NCBI): domain Bacteria; kingdom Pseudomonadati; phylum Pseudomonadota; class Gammaproteobacteria; order Alteromonadales; family Pseudoalteromonadaceae; genus Pseudoalteromonas; species Pseudoalteromonas sp. '520P1 No. 423'. The sequence continues at coordinate 868,678 of NZ_BBZB01000001.1, forward strand.
CCGTTATTATTGCCTGTGCGTATAAATGTCACTGAAGCAGACTTAGCTATCATTAAAGAGAGTTTATCTTGGTTAAACATTTTAGGTTATGACCTTCAGCTTTCGACTAGTTTTATTATGATTAAAAAGTTACCAGCGTGTATTTATTCAGGAGACGTTAACTTAGTTGTTGATAAATTGATTGAAGTATCTAAAATGAATTGTTCCGATATTAGTTCGTGGTTGGATTGGCAATCGAATTGGACTGCTAAAAATTACTTTTCAACGGATGTTAATAATGGTTTGATTGATTTTATTCAAAGAAAACCAGAATTAATGCGCTTAATTTCACAAAATGCGGTTAAAATAGATTTAACCGAATATTTAAGCCAATTATAGCGGAAAATAAGCAATTGAGTTTACCAGTTATTTTTTTGATGGGCCCGACAGCTGCGGGTAAAACAGATTTAGCGATACAGCTATGTCAAACCTTAAACACTGAAGTGATTAGCGTTGATTCAGCTCTAGTATATCGAGATATGGATATTGGCACGGCTAAGCCGAGTGCTGATGAACTTGCTCAGGCTCCGCATCATTTAATTGATATGTTAGATCCATCAGAGGTTTATTCAACGGCAAACTTTTGCACTGATGCTTTAAATAAAATAGAAGCGTTACATGCACAAGGGAAAATTCCATTGCTTGTTGGCGGTACTATGATGTATTTCAAAAGTTTATTAGAGGGGATTTCACCCTTACCTGAAGCTGATGTTGAAATTCGTAAACACCTTGAAATAGAAGCAAATGAAAAAGGCTGGCCTGCACTACATGAAGAGTTAACCTCTGTAGATCCTGTAGCAGCTAGCAGAATTAGTGAAAACGACTCTCAACGCATTAACCGCGCGTTGGAAGTATATCGAATCACAGGTAAACCTATGTCTGAACTGCAAAATGTTAAGACTGGGGCTTTACCTTATAAAGTATTGCAATTTGCAATAGCACCTGAAGATCGCAGCGTTTTACATCAGAGAATAGAACAACGATTTAAAATAATGTTAGATCAGGGGTTTGAAAAAGAAGTTAAGGCCTTATATAACAGAGAGGACCTTAATGTAAAATTACCTTCTATCCGGTGTGTTGGTTATCGCCAAATGTGGGATTATTTCGAAGGTGATATTGATTACGACGAAATGGTTTTTCGTGGCATAGTTGCGACAAGACAATTAGCAAAAAGACAATTAACTTGGTTAAGAGGCTGGGAAAATGTAACTTGGCTTGAGTCAGGTGCAGAAGAAAACTTGCATCGTGTGATATCTTCGCTAAGCTAGTAACATTAACAAAAAAATTATGAAATCTTATACTTAAAGATTTTTTATTACTTAATAATAACACCTAAAGCTAAGGAAAATAATAATGGCAAAGGGGCAATCATTGCAAGACCCATTTTTGAATGCATTACGTCGTGAGCGCATTCCAGTATCAATTTATTTAGTTAATGGCATTAAATTACAAGGTAAGGTTCAATCTTTTGACCAATTTGTAATTCTTCTGGAAAATACAGTAAACCAAATGGTTTACAAACATGCTATTTCTACAGTTGTTCCTGCAAGAGCAATTAACTTCCAATCGACTCCAACTGGTTCTGAAACACCTGAGAACACAGAGGAAGGCGATACATTTTAATTAGGAGTTTAATGTTTGTTTGACCGTTATGAAGCCGGTGAGCAGGCAGTCTTAGTTCATATAGAATTTCCAAAAGAGCATGATCGTGAAGATCTGAATGAATTGGAAATGTTAGTTTCTTCTGCGGGTGTTAATTCCTTGGCGGTAGTGCAAGGCTCCCGTCAAAAACCGCATGCCAAATTTTTTGTTGGTACTGGTAAAGCAGAAGAGATAGCTGAGGTTGTTCAAATGCATCAAGCCGATGTGGTTATATTTAATCATGTATTAACCCCATCTCAAGAAAGAAACCTCGAAGTTGTTTGTCAATGTAGGGTGCTAGATCGTACTACCTTAATTTTAGATATTTTTGCGCAACGTGCACGAACCCATGAAGGTAAGTTACAAGTAGAACTAGCACAATTACGTCACATTTCTACTCGTTTGATCCGAGGCTGGACTCACCTAGAGAGACAAAAAGGGGGGATTGGTTTACGCGGACCAGGTGAAACGCAGTTAGAAACAGATAGACGTTTGATCCGTGGTAAAATTAAAAATATTCAAAAGCGTTTAGAAAAAGTAGCCAAGCAACGAGATCAAGGTCGCAGAGCGCGTAGTCGTAATGAAATTCCTACTTTATCTTTAGTGGGTTATACCAATGCAGGTAAGTCCTCATTGTTTAATCAGATGGCTAATGCTGATGTGTATGCTGCAGACCAATTGTTCGCAACACTCGATCCTACACTACGTAAAATAGAGATCGCAGATGTTGGTAGTACTATTTTAGCCGATACCGTAGGTTTTATTCGCCATTTACCGCATGATTTAGTTTCGGCTTTTAAAGCGACCTTAACTGAAACACGTGAAGCTGATTTACAGCTCCATGTAATTGATGTAGCGGATGAAAGGCGACAAGAAAATATTGAACAAGTAAATGCTGTTTTAAAAGAAATTGAGGCTGATGAAGTACCTCAATTATTAATTTATAACAAAATTGATTTGGTTGAAGAATTATCACCCCGTATAGATCGTGATGATGAAGGTAACCCTATTCGAGTATGGTTATCAGCTCAAACTGGTGCTGGCTGCGAGTTATTACTTGAAGCAATTAGTGAGAGATTATCGGATCAAGTTTTAGCTTGTACTCTTGAATTATCAGGGAAATATGGTGCTTTAAGAGGTGCCTTGTATCGTTTGAGTTGTATTACAGACGAGCAATTTGATGATTTAGGCAATTGGTTACTTGATATCAGATTACCTATGATTGATTGGAATCGATTAAAAAAAGAGTTTGGTAACGAAATTGATGAATTAATCAAATTAGATCAGCTAAGCTGATTTATTATGAAAACGGTCAGAAATTTGTTAACTTATTCAAAGGTGTAAAAAAGCGTTGTATTATTTTTAGACTTTTAAAACGCAAATAGATCAATTCCATTAAGTTAATGATTATATATTTATCGGAATTGGTATTAACCTAACTTATTTATTTTATATAACATTGGAGTAGTGCTATGGCCTGGAATGAGCCGGGTAACAATGGTAATAAAAACAACGATCCTTGGAAAAATAAAGGCGGACGCGATCAAGGTCCACCTGATTTAGATGAGGTATTTCGTAAATATAGCGACAAACTAGGTGGTATGTTTGGCGGTAATGGTGGTGGCAATAATAAAGGCGATAGCAACCTAAGTGGTATGGCTATTGGTTTTGTTTTAGTGATTGCACTTGTTGTTTGGGCTTTAAGTGGTATTTACACTATTAAAGAGGCTGAGCGCGGTATTATTTTACGATTTGGCCAATTCCATTCAATCTCAGATCCGGGTCTTCGTTGGAAAATGACTTTTATTGATAGAGTTATTCCAGTTGAAATCGAAGCTGTTCGTTCGTTATCTGCTTCAGGCTTTATGCTGACTGAAGATGAAAATGTTGTAAGTGTTGAATTTGTTGTGCAATACCGTGTAACAGATCCACGTGCTTATCTTTTCAGCGTGACAGATGCCGATCATAGTTTACAGCAAGCTTTAGATAGTGCACTTCGTTATGTTGTTGGTCATTCATCAATGGATGATATTCTGACAAAAGGTCGTGAAGAAATACGCCAAAAAACTTGGGATGAACTAACAAAAATTATTGAACCTTATAACTTAGGTTTAATTTTAACTGACGTTAACTTTAAAGATGCCCGCCCACCTGGTGAAGTAAAAGATGCATTTGATGATGCAATTGCTGCACAAGAAGATGAAGTACGTTTTGTACGTGAAGCAGAAGCTTATGAGCGTGAAATTGAACCTCAAGCTCGTGGTCAAGTAACACGTATGACACAAGAAGCTGAAGGTTACAAAGAACGTGTAACGTTAGAAGCGGAAGGTGAAGTTGCACGTTTTAATAAGTTACTTCCTGAATATCAAATGGCTAAAGATGTAACACGTCAGCGTTTATATATTGAAGCGATGGAAGATGTTTTAGGTAGCACTTCAAAAGTATTAGTTGATGTCAAAGGTGGTAACAACATGATGTACTTACCACTGGATAAAATTATGCAAAATAGCCAAGGCGGTACAGTTACTTTACCTAAAGTAAGTGACCTACAAAACTTAAGACAAAAAATGGGTAACTCTCGAGGCAATAACAGCCAAGTAAATAGTTCATCTGATCGTTTTGCAACTGATAGATTTGGTAATGGGAGATAAGAATGAAGAACTTTATTTTAGCTAGTATTGTTGTTGTATTATTTTTATCTTTTTCTTCAGTGTTTGTTGTTTTTGAAGGACAGAACGCCATCGTTCTTCAATTTTCAAAAGTAAAAAAAGACACTGATGATCAAGCCGTTGTATACCCACCAGGTTTACATTTAAAAGTACCATTTATTACACAGGTACGTAAACTTGATGCACGTATTCAAACTTTAGATGGTGCACCAGACCGCTTTGTGACAAGTGAGAAAAAAGACTTAATTGTTGACTCATATGTTAAATGGCGAATTAAAGATTTCAGTGCATATTACCTGCGTGCACGTGGTGATAAACAATATGCTGAAACTTTATTGAAACAAAAAGTAAATAATGGTTTAAGAACTAATTTCGGTTCAAGAACGATTAAAGAAATTGTGTCAGGAAAGCGAAGTGAATTAATGCGTGATGCGCTAACTCAAGTTTCTGAAAGTGCCAATGAACTAGGAATAGAAGTACTTGATGTACGTGTTAAACAGATTAACTTACCTACTGAAGTAAGTAACTCTATTTTCCAACGTATGCGTGCTGAGCGAACTGCTGTTGCTAAAGAGCATAGATCGGAAGGTCGTGAAAAATCAGAAACGATTAGAGCGGGTGTTGATCGTCGTGTAACAGTGATGCTTGCAGAAGCAGAGCGTAACGCAAGAACAGTTCGTGGTGAAGGTGATGCAGATGCTGCTAAAATTTATGCTGAGTCATATTCTAAAGATGCTGAATTTTATACTTTCTTACGTAGCTTAGACGCATATAAGTCTACATTTAATTCTAAGAGTGATGTAATGGTGCTTGCACCTGATAGCGACTTCTTTAAATTTATGAAAGGTGTTGAAGGTAAGTAGCTTAAGCTAAGCAATTACTTTTAATATTTAGATTATAAAAAAACCTCACTTAATAGTGAGGTTTTTTTGTTTTGAATAAATAGTGGAAATTTAGCTGTTTGCTTTTTTCGGCTCTAAGCTAATCAACCATTGAGTAAACTCAGTATCGTACTGTGTGCCCCATTCTTTTACTAAAGCTTGATAGCGTGTATAAAAGCCTTTGCGTGTTAGTGTAAGCATTTTATCAATCTGATCCCTGTGATTTTCCATCATAAAACGTACTGCTAAATAGCCCCAATCATAAACACGCTCACTGCCGCCATTGGTTTCATAACTGGTATTAAAAAGCTCACTTAATTTATATGATTTTTTAATACCGTTTTCAATTGCACGTGAATTATCATTACCTTGGGCTATATATTCTGCAATACCTTCACTCCACCATACTAAGTGAGGTAACAAAGGGGCTGGTTTAGGGCAATACTCAGGTGCTGAATGTGAATCGTGTAATGATGAGCAAAAATCGCCATACATATTAAAGCGACCATCTAAATAATGAATATATTCATGACGTAAATTCCAAATTTGTCCTTTCTTTTGGTAAGCCACAAATTCCGCGTGATTACCTTTCACATGAGGTAGGCCTTCTAAATACATACCGCCATTATCAGATGGCACATCAAAGTGTTTGGTAACGTGTTTTACGTAAGAATCTCTATTTGCATATATATTAGCGCGCATACTATGATTGTTATCGTTTGCTACAGGTTTATTTTTACTATTAAAAGTTTTGTGAAAATCAGACTCTCTTTCACTAAGCATAATACACGCTTGTTTTATTAATTCAGGCGTTAATGCTTCAGAGCGAATCGTGATAGTTGGGCTACAGTCATGTACTTGAGATAATACAGAGTCTAAAGACGGGGTGTTTTTTTGCATTGCATAGCAATTAGCGCTAGCTAAAACAGCAATAGATAAGGCTGTAAGAATCGTTTTCATATTTATTGTATATTTTATATTGTGTAGCTTTATTTAATCATCATTAAAAAAAAATGTAAACTATAGTAATTATTGACTACTAAGATCTTATATCACTTTAGATACCGTTTTCTTAGCATTAGCATTAGCATTAGCATTAGCGTTATTACTTATGATTGAAGGTTTAATACCAGCCTTATTTCCAAATAAATGGAGGCAGTATTTAGCTAAGCTATCAAATCAATCAAGTAAAAGCATACGAATGATAGGTATTTCACTTATAGTGATTGGTTGGCTTTTGTTTCTGTTTGTTAGACATTAGACCTGAGTTTGATAAAATTGAGTAATTTATATTTTTCTTAAGAATCAGTAAATTAAAGCTTCTTGTGTTTTTATTTTTACTTTTTGTTGTAAAAATATGCAAAATTAGGTGATCTTCACCTATATTTTTTGTTAAAATCCTCGCCTAATTTTTCAAAGTGAATCTACAATGGGTAAAAACGTTGTTGTATTGGGCACCCAATGGGGTGACGAAGGCAAAGGTAAGATAGTTGATCTACTTACTGATAAAGCATCTTTAGTTGTTCGTTATCAAGGTGGCCACAATGCTGGTCATACTTTAGTTATAGATGGCGAAAAAACTGTATTACATTTAATCCCTTCAGGCGTATTACGTGATAACGTAAAATGTGTGATTGGTAACGGTGTTGTACTAGCTCCTGATGCGTTAATGAAAGAAATGGGTATGCTTGAGAAGCGAGGCGTTCCAGTTCGTGATCGTTTGCTTATCAGTGAAGCTTGTCCACTAATTTTACCATACCATGTTGCATTAGATATAGCGCGAGAAGAAGCTCGTGGTTCTAAAGCAATCGGTACAACCGGTCGTGGTATCGGTCCAGCATATGAAGATAAAGTAGCTCGTCGCGGTTTACGTGTGGGTGATTTATTCAACCCAGAGTTATTTGCTGAGAAATTAAAAGAAATTCTTGAGTATCATAACTTTACATTGGTTAATTATTATAAAGTTGAAGCAGTAGACTTCCAAAAAACTTATGATGATGCAATGGCTGTTGCTGATATCCTTAAAGAGATGGTTGTTGATGTTACTGAGCTGCTTGATCAAACGCGTTTAGCGGGTGATAGCATCTTATTTGAAGGTGCTCAAGGCACACTTCTAGATATCGACCACGGTACTTACCCGTATGTCACATCTTCTAATACTACTGCTGGCGGCGTTGCTACTGGTGCTGGTTTTGGTCCATTAAACCTAGATTATGTACTTGGTATTGTTAAAGCTTACACAACACGTGTTGGCTCAGGTCCTTTCCCAACTGAATTATATGATGGTGAAGACAAGCAAGACCCAATTGGTAAGCATTTAGGTGATGTTGGTCATGAGTTTGGTGCAACTACTGGCCGTTTACGCCGTACAGGTTGGTTTGATGCCGTAGCTATGCGTCGTGCAGTTCAAATCAATAGCATCACAGGTTTTTGTTTAACAAAACTTGATGTATTAGATGGTTTAGAAACTATCAGCATTTGTACTGGTTACAAACAAGAAGATGGCTCGATTTCAAATATTACGCCTCTTGCAGCTGAAGGTTACGAGAAAGTGACTCCAGTATACGAAACAATGCCTGGTTGGACTGAAAATACAGTCGGTGCTACTTCTGTTGATCAATTACCTAAAGCGGCAATTGATTACATTAAGCGTATTGAAGAAATTACAGGTGTTCCTGTTGATATTATTTCTACAGGTCCAGATCGTGTAGAAACGATGATCGTTCGCAGCCCATTTGGCGAATAAACCTGCATAGCAGTTTTGTTTTAGCCAATATTTGGTGAATGATAAAGAAAAGCTACTTTAGGGTAGCTTTTTTTATAGCTAAATTTTAAGGTTCTTATAAAATTGGTTTGATTCTTGTATGTTTTTTAGGTGTCACTTAAGTTTGTCATCTGTAACGGGTGTTATTTACGGCAGTCGCGTTATTATTAAGTTGAGTTAAAATTAACTATTATGATGAAAGTTATATCTATGAAAAAATTATCAGTATATTTGTTTATATTATGTATTAGCCCTTTTTTTGCTAAGGCCGCAGCACCGCTTGAGGCTGTGCAAATATATACTCAAGATGAATTATTAGATTTAATTAAAAAAAATAGTCATTTAACACGAGTCAAATTAGATAATTGCCAGCTTGTTCAAGATATTGAAGCACGCGCTATGAAAATGAAAATCCCAGCTTATCAGTTTTTATTTGGTGATATGCTCGCTTATGCTGTGTGTGTTGACCGTGATGTAGAGCAAGGCATATATTATATGCGCTTGGCGGCAGAACAAGGTCTACCGGAGGCATTAGAGCAAATGGGGCGTTATTATCATTTAGCTAAATTTGTGCAAAAAGATTTAGATCAGGCCGTTATATATTTACGTGAAGCTGCTTCTTTAGGTAACTTAAATGCACAAATGCGTTTGGTATCATTATTTAACCAAGGTGTTGGTAGCCCTAGAGATTATGAAGATGCTTATCGTTGGTTATTTAATTCAGTTACCGCAGATAAAAAAACACATAAAAAGATCACAAGTTTATTAAGCCAGCTGGCAGAAAAAATGCCGCCAAGTGTGATTAAGCGCGCCAAGCGTGCTCTGTAATAAAGTTGTAAATTACAAAATAAATTTTTAGCGTCTTATATTTTTCAATAAATTGACGCTAAATAGCGCTAATCTTAAGTTCTCCTGTCTCATTCTTCGCTTTTGGTTTAAAATAACAACATATTCAATTCAAAAAGTCCTTTAATGTCTGATCAGGATCCATTTCTAACTCGAGAACAAGAAAAATACGATAACCCAGTTCCTAGCCGGGAGTTTATTTTAGCACACATGCAAAACCGTACTAAACCTGCGCGTTTTAATGAATTGTGTGAAGAACTCGCTGTGCAAAACGAAGAACGAGAAATCGGTTTAAAACGTCGTTTACGTGCGATGGAACGCGATGGGCAAATTTTCTTTAACAAACATAAATGTTATTGCATTATTGATGAATCAGAGCTGGTTAAAGGCAAAGTGATAGGCCATAGAGATGGTTTTGGCTTTTTGGAATTAGAAGCCGGTGGTAAAGACTGGTTTATTCCTAAACATCAAATGAAAACAGTGCTACATGGCGATGTTGTGCTTGCTAAACCGGCATCAAAAGGTCGTGGTGGTAAATGTGATGCGCGTATAATACGTGTAATTGATGGTCAAAGAGCACCGATTGTAGGTCGTTATTTTGTTGATCATGGCATGGCATTAGTGATCCCAGAAGATCCTCGCATCACACAAAATATTATGATTTTGCCAGGTAGTGAAAAAGGCGCACGCCATAATCAAATGGTGCAAGTTGAAATAACACAAAGACCAAGTCCACGTATGGATGCGGTAGCTAAAGTAATTGAAGTCATCGGCGATCATATGGCGCCAGGTATGGAAATTGAAGTGGCGCTTCGCAACCATGATATTCCTTATGTGTGGCCTAAAGAAGTTGAAGCACAAGTTGCACCTCTAGCTGATGAAGTCGAAGAGTCAGCAAAGCTAGGGCGTGTTGATTTACGCGACTTACCATTATTAACAATTGATGGTGAAGATGCGCGAGATTTTGATGATGCGGTTTATTGTGAACCTAAAAAGTCAGGTGGTTGGCGTTTATGGGTAGCCATTGCAGATGTATCGCATTATGTGCCTAAAGACTCCGCATTAGATGAGGAAGCGATTAATCGAGGAAACTCGGTTTATTTTCCTGAGCAAGTGGTACCTATGTTACCGCGTGTATTATCAAATGGCTTATGTTCATTAAATCCTAAAGTAGACCGCTTATGTTTAGTTGCGGAAATGACCATTTCAGAAGCGGGTCGTTTATCAGGTTATAAGTTTTATGAAGCCGTGATGAATTCACATGCACGTATGACTTATACTCAAGTATCTGCAATTTTGAAAGGCGATGAACAACAAATTTCAGCAAGTCAAAATGTTGTGCCGCATTTACAAAATCTATATCAAATGTATTTTGCGCTGAAATCAGCCCGCCAAAATCGGGGTGCAATTGAGTTTGAAACAGTAGAGCCTAAGTTCGTATTTAATGCCCATCGTAAAATTGAAGCTGTGACGACAATTGAGCGTAATGATGCACATAAATTAATTGAAGAATGCATGATTTTAGCAAATGTGTCTGCGGCACGTTTACTTGAAAAACATGAAGCAAGTGCGTTATATCGTGTTCATGATGAACCAGATCCAGAAAAGCTATCTAACTTTAGAAAGTTCTTAGGTGAGTTAGGCATTGAAAATCCATTGCCTGAAGAGCCAAGCCCTAAAGAAATAACACAATGCATCGAAAAACTAGGTAAAAGACCAGAAGTTGAATTGATCCAAGTAATGTTATTACGTTCAATGAAACAAGCTGTTTACCAGTCTGGTAATATTGGTCACTTTGGTTTGTCTTTACCTGCTTACGCCCATTTTACTTCACCGATACGTCGTTACCCTGATTTAGTGGTACATCGTGCAATTAAAGGTGTGGTAAAAGCACAAGGTCAACAGACTTCTGGTGATTATGTTTATAATCCTGATGAAGTAAACCAACTTGGTGAGCTGTGTTCTAAAACTGAGCGCCGTGCCGATGATGCAACAAGAGAAGTTGCTGATTGGCTAAAATGTGAATTTATGCAAGACCATGTTGGCGATGAATTTACTGGTGTGATTTCATCTGTCACTAGCTTTGGTTTATTTATTCGTTTAGATGAATTGTATATTGATGGCTTAATTCATATTACGTCACTGACTAATGATTTTTTCCAGTTTGATGGTGCAAAACACTTATTAGTGGGTGAAAACTCTAAAAAAGTATATCGCTTAGGTGATAAAGTGCGAGTGAGTGTTGTATCTGTTAGTTTAGAGCAAAGGCGTATTAATCTTGTTTTAGCTGAAGATGCTGTTGTAGATAGATATGCACGTCGTCGTAAACAAAATGGTAACGCTTCTCCTGTATCACCTCGTAGATATACACCGGCTAATAAAAGTGTCAGAGAGCAGTTAAAATCTGGAAAAATTCCTAAAATTTCATCTCATAAAAATGATGAAGAAAATCCAGATGAGCAACAAAAAGATACCAGAGATCATAAAAAGTCGCCGAGTAAAAATAAAAAACGCAAACCAAATAAACGTAAAACCGCTCAAACTGATTCAAAGGCAGGCAATAAGCAGGCTAAAAAATCGAAAAACAAGTCTAAAACAAAGAAAAAGCGCCCAGGCAAGAATGCACGTAAGCGTTCTAGTGAATAGAGTAGAGGAGATAACAACAAGTGAGTAATGAATTAATTTTTGGTTTTCATTCAGTAGAAGCAATTTTAAATACTGAACCTGAGCGTTTTATAGAAATTTATGCACTTAAAGGCCGTGATGACAAGCGTTTAACACCAGTATTAGAAACTGCAAAAGAATTTGGTGTTTCAATTCAGTTTATGCACCGAAAAACCTTAGATGAAAAAGCCAAAGGCGAACAGCATCAAGGTATTATCGCTAAAGTTAAAGCGGGTAAAAAATTCAGTGAAAAAGATTTAGATATTATTTTAACGAATAAAGCTGAAAAGAACAAAGATGCTTTTTTCTTAATTTTAGATGGCATAACAGATCCACATAACTTAGGCGCGTGTTTACGTAGTGCTGATGCTGCCGGTGTTGATGCGATTATAGTACCAAAAGATAACTCAGCAAGATTAAATGGTGTTGCCCGTAAAGTGGCATGTGGTGCAGCTGAAACCATACCGCTTATTCAAGTAACAAACTTAGCGCGTACTTTAAGAGAAATTAAAGATCAGGGTGTTTGGGTTGTAGGCACTGCTGGCGAAACTGATACCCATGTATTTGATGCCAAATTAACAGGGCCAGTTGCTATTATTATGGGTGCTGAAGGCACGGGTATGCGACGTTTAACCCGTGAGCATTGTGACTCATTGGTTAAAATTCCGATGGTTGGCACGGTTTCAAGCTTAAATGTATCAGTCGCAACAGGTATTTGTTTGTTTGAAGTCTTAAGACAAAGAGGATAGATCTGCTGCGCATTTCTATTGCGGCCACTTGGTGGCGTAATTAAAAAAAGGGTGATAATGATCTTACCCTTTTTGTTCTATCGAAAATTTACTCAGCATACTCTTCATTGCTTGAAAATACTTGATAAATTAATTTATGTTTTTCATTTATTTCGATAGTGCCAACTTGTAGCTTATTCTCATACCAATAGGCATCAATTAAAGCTGGCACTGCTGGTTTGCCTATCAGTGTAAATATATCACTGATATCTTGACCATAACCGGTTGCTAGATTGTCAATTAAATGAAAAGCAAAGGCGGTTTTTATATCATCATTTGATTGCGCTTGGAGTTTCGTTTGTTAATCGATAATTAATTGCAATTTTTTTTGTTTAAAAGCAAGCGGTTTTAATATGAGTGATTTTTCTAAATGCTGTTTAGCGAGTCGAAATTTAGCCTGTTTTGTATAGACTAGTGATAAATTGTAATGAACAGCATGGTTATTGTTTTCATCTTTATTTAAATAACGAATGATAGCCTGACCATCAACAAGGCCTTCGGATATTGCTTGCCAAAATAGCCTATTAGCAGCTAAATGCGCCTGTTCTTTATATAAATATTCTAATTTTAAGACAATAAATGACGATTTTTATGCTGAGCTATAACTAGATGAAGTTGAAATTATTAAAATGCAAAGTAATCGCCAGATCATTAGAAATCCTTTTTATTATATATTCTGATTATATTTGAAATTAGAATATACACTGAATTGTTAATTTAATCATTTGGTTAAGTGTTATTTTAAGTTGCTACTTTAATAAGTGAGTAAATTGAGTTTATGCTTTTGGAATCATTTATTGCATCATTTGCATACAGTGTGTAAAATACGCGCTCTTTCGACCAACTTAATATTAGTTCCTTGCCTTAAATCGACCGGTCGAACGATAAAAGGCTAATTAACCGTAAGGAATACCCATGCGTCATTACGAAATCGTATTCATGGTTCATCCAGATCAAAGTGAACAAGTTTCAGGTATGATCGAACGTTACACTGGTTCAATCACTGAAGCTGGCGGTACTATCCACCGTCTAGAAGATTGGGGTCGTCGTCAACTGGCTTACCCAATAAACAAACTTCATAAAGCACACTATGTTCTTATGAATGTTGAAACAACATCTGAAGTAGTAAGCGAGCTTGAAACTACTTTCCGTTACAACGATGCAGTTATTCGTAACTTAGTTATCCGTACTAAGAACGTAGTAACAGAAGCTTCTCCTCTTGCAAGAGAAGAGAAGAAAGAAGCAGCCGCTCCAGCAGCAGCAGTTTAATCGTTGTTGAGTAATGTATCTGTATGAATGAGCTGAATATATCTGGTATTTTATGTAAAACGCCAAAATTTAGCCAAAGCCCGGCGGGTATTCCACACTGTATATTAGTGTTGGAGCACAAGTCACAACAAGTCGAAGCAGGATTTAACCGTAATAGTTATGTTCGAATTCAAGTTGTTGCCAGTGGTCATTCAATTATGGAACATACTCAAAATTTAGAAGTTGGGCAAGAGTTGGCTATCACGGGATTTTTAAATCGCCATGAAGGTCGCAATGGACTAAGTCAATTAGTGCTACATGCTCAACAAATAAACAGAATTAGTTTAGGAGATTTATCTCATGGCACGTTATTTCAGACGTCGTAAGTTCTGCCGCTTTAAAGCGGAAGGCGTACAACAAATAGATTATAAAGATCTAGCTACTCTTAGAAACTATGTTACAGAAAGTGGCAAAATCGTACCAAGCCGTATCACTGGTACAAGCGCAAAATATCAGCGTCAACTAGCTACCGCTATCAAGCGCGCTCGTTACTTAGCCCTTCTTCCATACACTGACTTACATAAGTAAGCAGCGGATCAACATTTTTTAAGGTGTGGATAAATGCAAATTATTTTATTAGACAAGATCGCTAATCTAGGTACTCTAGGCGATCAAGTTGCAGTTAAATCGGGCTATGCTCGTAACTTCCTTTTCCCACAAGGTAAAGCAGTTCCTGCAACTAAAGCAAACATTGAAACTTTTGATGCACGTCGTGCAGAATTAGAAACTAAGATTGCTGAACAACACGCAGCTGCTGAAACGCGCGCTGAAACTCTTGCTGCATTAGCTGAAGTTACATTAGTATCTAAAGCTGGTGATGAAGGTAAGTTATTCGGTTCAATCGGTACTCGCGATATCGCTGATGCTATCTCTGCTGTTGGTGTTACAGTTGCTAAATCTGAAGTTCGTCTTCCTCTAGGTACTATCCGTGAGTTAGGTGAATTTGACGTAGCAATTCAAGTACACTCAGACGTAACTGCAACTATTAAAGTTGTTGTTATCGCTGAAGCTTAATTATTAGCTCACTTTGGTGAGATGATAATTTTGATAAAAGCCGTGTTCTTACACGGCTTTTTTATTGCCTGTATAAACCTAAACTCAAACCTATAAACTGTTATGTCATGCTCCTCGACTTTGTAGATGAGGCTTTAGCCTTATATTCAACCTAAAGTTTCACAATCTCTTTTTAATCAGTTGTTTAACTTATTGCGCATATTTGTTTACATCAGCTTCAAGTGGATTAAATTTAAACTTCTTTAATATAATGTTAATACTTGAACAACGCTAACTAAGAATTTTGTACCTGTTATTTTACATATTATATAGCGATAAGTTTCAATTAGAATGCTAATGTTAATTGAAATGATGATAGTTTTAGTTATGCGCCTTTAACTGATATTAAAATCGCTGCCGCAGTAGGATTTAAAGACTCATTATTAGGTAAGTCGGTAAGTGTTACAGGAGCAGGCGGTGTGCATTATGATGAGGCACTCGGTCTGGCTAATTCTGGTAATAATAGTGGTTCAGCAACAAAACCAAGATTGGTATTTAAAGGTTGGCAATATCTTTAAATATTATAAATATGAGCCTCTTCTGAGGCTCATATTGTTAAGTCTAAAATAGTTCTTCTTCAATCACTTTGCCTTCACCATCATCTTCAAATATATCTTGTTCGGCTATTTGAGCATATTGTGTAGGAGCAGTGCCTTTAACGAAAAATTCAAATCGACTTGTATGATCTGTTTTATGGCTTAAAAGACCAGTTTTTAAATCAATTCTGACAGAAACAAGGTCTTCAGGTTGCTCAATTGGTGCTAAAGGCTGATCTTTTAAGGCGTATTGCATAAATTCAACCCAGGCAGGTTGAGCTGCTCTGGCACCAAATTCATTACCCGTTACTTGGTTTTTCCCTAAGTTAGCATTATAACTTGCTTTACCAAGTGATTTACCTGGATTATCAAAGCCTACCCAGGTAGTTGTTAAAATTTTACTATTAAAGCCAGTAAACCAAGCATCTACATAATTATTAGTAGTGCCTGTTTTTCCGGATAAGTCTTTTCGTGGACGCTTGTTTAATTTTATTTTCTGCGCTCGCCAACCTGTACCATTCCAACCAGTTTTATGTTTCCAACTACCGCCGCCCATAATGGTGCTTGTCATGGCGTTGGCTATTAAAAATGCATTTTGTTTATTGATGACTCTAGGTGCATAATCAAAGCCATCTCTGATCTCTTGAACATTACATTTAGCACATGCGATTAGTGGCTTAGCCTTAAATAGCTCATTACCAAAAGCATCATCTATTTTACTTATAAAATAAGGTTCAATTAAGTGGCCGCCATTCGCAAAGGTCGCCATACCAGTAGCCAACTCTAAAGGCGTTAATGATGCGCTACCTAATGCAAGCGTTTCACTTCTATGTATATCTTGTGGTTTAAATCCAAAGTTCAATAAATAGTCTGCGGTTTTATTTAAACCCACACCCCGTAATAATCTAACGGAGACTACGTTTTTAGATTGCGCTAAAGCACGGCGAACACGAATAGGACCATGATATACATCTGGACTATTTCTTGGCCGCCAAGCAACTCCCTGGCTTTTATCCCATTGATGGATCGCGGCATCATTCATAATACTTGCTAGCGTGTAGTTATTATCTATTGCCGCTGAATATACAAATGGCTTTATGTTTGAACCAACCTGGCGCTTAGCTTGAGCAGCACGATTATATTGACTTAACTGGAAACTATACCCTCCAATAATCGCTAAAATAGCACCATCTTGAGGGTTTAAAGAGACTAAAGCACCTGATGCTTCCGGTATCTGACTTAACATATATTGATTATTATCAATACTTTTAAGCCATATTTGGGCACCAACGTTTAGAATATCTAAAGCGACTTTAGGTGGTTTTCCTTGTCTATTATTATTGATATAGGGTCTGGCCCACTTTAAACCATCCCACTCAACAGTAATAAATTGACCATCTTTAAGTAATACTTCAATACTAGTTTCAAAAATATTAGTCACAATACCAACTTTTAAATCGGCTATTTCTTTTACTGATTTTAAATGCATTAAAATATCAGAGGGGTGCCACGATTCTTCTTTATCAGAATTCCATAGGTGAATTTTTGGTCCTCTATAGCCATGTCTTAAATCATATCCTTCTAAATTCTTAGTGACAGCATTTTGCGCAGCTAGCTGCATATCTGACGTTATGCTTGTATATACATGGTAACCGTTTTTGTAAGCTTCTTCTAAACCATAACGATTTACCATTTCAGCACGTACCATTTCAGAAATATAAGGTGCTGATACTTCAATTTCAGCTCCATGAAAACGTGCTGTAATAGGTTGTTTTACTGCTGTGTCATATTGGGCTTGAGTGATGTAACTTTCTGTTAACAATCTGCCGAGTACTACATTTCTGCGTGCTTTAGCGCGTTTAGGATTTCTGATTGGGTTAAGGGCTGATGGTGCTTTAGGTAAACCCGCTAACATTGCCATTTGCGGTAATGTTAATTCACTTAATTCTTTACCATAATAAACTTGTGCAGCGGCACCTATGCCAAATGCACGATTACCTAATTCTATTTTATTTAAATATAATACCAATATCTCATCTTTGGATAATAATCGTTCGATATGCATTGCTATAAAGATTTCTTTTACCTTACGAATATATGCTTTTTCACGGGTTAAAAAGAAGTTACGTGCTAATTGCATTGTTATTGTACTTGCACCTTGTTTTTTTTCTCCTGTGGTAATTAATACAATAGCCGAACGTACTATGCCTATAGGATCTATGCCAAAATGGTCATAAAAACGATTATCCTCGGTTGCTAAAAATGCATCAATAAGAGGTTGGGGGATTTGGTCAATTGATACAGGAATTCGACGCTTTTCACCAAACTGATTAATAAGCTTGCCATCTTTTGTGTATACAAGCATAGGTGTCTGTAATTGAACGTCTTTTAAAACTGAAACGCTCGGAATATCCGACTTCACATAAAAATAGAGTCCAACTAGGGTTAAAAGACCTAATATGCTCGATATGATAATGAAACGTAAAATATTTTTTAACAAAGTCACTTAATTTTCCCTAAATAAACTCCCATTTTGGGGGTAAGGCTGCTAGTATATATCGATTAATAAATGAATAAAATTTTTTCGCTACATTTTATAAGCTTATTATAATTATAAAAAAAAGGATTAGCGTTGGGTTATGTTAAGTCAACTTTTTAAAAAACCAGTTACCTGGATGGTCGGGATAGATATTGGTTCACATTCGGTTAAAGCCGTATTGCTCAGTAAAAAAGATGAGCTCTATAGGCTTGAAGCATTTGCTGTTGAAGCTATGCCTAAGGGTGCTATGGTTGAACGTTCAATACAAGATATTGAATCTGTCGGACGAGTGATCCATAAAATAAGAAAAAAAATGCCTAAAGCAGTAACTCAGGCAGCAGTCGCTGTGTCTGGGCAAACTGTGATCACTAAAGTTATCTTTATGGACGTTTCCTTATCAGATAGCGAGCTCGAATCACAAATTGAAATTGAAGCTGACAGTTTAATCCCGTATCCACTTGATGAAGTAAGCCTTGATTTTGAAAAGCTAGATATCAATGAAGCTGATCCTTCCAAAGTAAATGTATTATTATCAGCTGCAAGAACTGAAAGTGTTGAAGCAAGAGCTGGTGCACTCGATGCCGGTGGCTTTGAAGCAAAAGTGGTTGATGTTGAATCTTATGCATTAAGTCGAACAATGACATTGTGTACCAATGAACTACCGGAAGATGCTGAAGATAAAATAGTGGCATTTATTGATGTCGGCGCATCCACAACTTTATTTAGCGTGGTTCAAAAAGGTAAAACAATTTATACCAGAGACCAAGTTTTTGGTGGTGAGCAATATACCAAAACAATTGTATCTTATTATAACAAAAGTTTTGATGAAGCCGAGCAAGCTAAAATTACTGGTGATTTACCGCCGAATTATACCTTTGAGGTATTAGCGCCATTTCAAACTACTTTCCTTCAGCAAGTTCGTAGAGCAGTGCAAATGTTTTTGACTACGAGTGGCAATGATCAACTCGATTATATTGTGTTATCAGGTGGTACATCATTAATTCAAGGCATTGATAGGCTTTTAATTGATGAGTTAGGCATTCACTCAATTATTATCGACCCTTTTGCCGATATGGAATTATCTCCAGAGATGGATTGCGAACTGCTAGATAAACATCGCGCTCAATTAGCTGTAGCGTCTGGTTTAGCATTAAGGAGCTTTTCTTCATGCCACATATAAATCTACTATCTTGGAGAGAGGCTTCAAGAAAAGAAACGCAAAAACAATTCTTATCAATACTTTTTCTAGTAACTTTAATTTCATTTGGTTCGGTTTTTGCCATTAGTATGATTTACGGGGCAATGAAAGACGGTCAAGTGAAGAGAAATAAATTTTTGACATCAGAAATTTCAGTATTAGATAAAAGAATTGCTCAAATAAAAGAACTCGATAAAAAGAAAGAAAATTTACACCAAAGAATGCGTTTAATTGAAGAGTTACAAAGCAATCGTAACTTAGGTACGCAAATTATGGATGAAATAGCGACAGTTGTATCGTCTGGAGTGTATTTAACGAAATTAGAGCGTCGTGATAATGCGATACAAATCATAGGTAAAAGTGAATCTAATAACCGCCTTTCTAGGATGTTACGCCAATTAGAGGGCTCTTATTTGTTTCAAGGGGCGACGCTGCAAGATATTATCGCTGGTGAGCAACAAGCAAGGTTATTAAGTGACTTTAATATGAAATTTACAGTGAAACCTTATGAACAAATTGGTGAGGTTAAGCAATGAACATTGATTTAAAAGCTTTAAATGAAATTGATTTTAATGAATTAGACCTTGAAAATATTGGTGCTTGGCCTTTGGCTGTAAAAATAATCGCAGGCGTTATTGTTGCTGCGATTGTGAGTTTGCTTACATATAATTTATTTGTTGCTGATGAAGTCTCTGGTTATGAAAATGCGCTAAATAAAGAAACTGAGCTACGTAGTACATTTAAAGCTAAATATGCAGTGGCATCAAATTTAGAAATTTATAAACAGCAAATGATTGAAATGGAAGATAAGTTTTCGAAATTATTAAAAAGGCTTCCTACCTCAAGTGAAATACCAGGTACATTAGATGATTTATCTTACGTTGGTACAACAAGCGGTTTGATTTTTAATAAAATTGGTTGGTTACCTGAAATTGAAAATGAATTTTATACCGAGCTACCTATAAAAATTGAAGTAGTAGGCCAATATCATGAGTTTGGTGAGTTTGTAAGTAAGGTTGCATTATTACCTAGAATCGTAAGTTTACATGATTTTAGTATCAAGCCTGATGGTACTGGGCGCTTAATGTTTAGTGTAATCGCAAAAACTTATCGTTATAAAGAGGTGCAATAATGAAAAAAATTGCTTATATTGCGCTCCCTTTAGTTTTAAGTGGCTGTTTTGACGATACAACGGAACAGCAAGAATTTATTAATAGAGTTCAAGCTAGTACTGTTGCAAAAATAGAACCAATCCCTGAAATTAAAAAGTTTGAACATTTTGCTTATGGTACAGCAGATTTAAGAAGTCCGTTTGTAGCACCTAAACCGGAAGTAATACAAGACAAGTTATTGCAAATTCAAAATTGTCTTCATCCGGATCCTCGTCGTAAGAAGGAGCCTCTAGAAAGGTATCCTTTAGATAATATTATGATGAAAGGAACATTAGGCGCAGGAGATGAAACTTGGGCCTTAATTACTGCGTCAGATGATACTTTACATCGTGTAACTCGTGAAAACTATATGGGTTTATATCATGGTAAAGTACTTCAGGTTCATAGCCGTTTTATCGAATTATTAGAATTAATACCAGATGGTGCAGGATGTTGGAAGGAACGCCTGACGAAAGTTGAGATCGTGGAGGCTACTGATGCATCTGAATAACAAAAAAGGGTCTTGTATGTACAAGAGAACAAGTATGTTAAATGGTAATTTACTGAATAAATTTACATCAGTATTTCTTGCTATAGTAGCATTATTATTTATGACATCTGCTAATGCTGTGCCTTTGTTATACGATGTGCGCTATAACCCATTATTAGAAGGTGAAACTGAAATTGAATTTGTGTTTGATGAAGAGATTTACATCGAACCAAAGATTCAGGTTTTTAGTGAGCCCGCGCGAATTGAATTGTTTTTTGATGAAGCTGATTACGAAGAAAATTTAGGCGAAGTTTTAATTAACAAAGCCGGTGTAAAAAAAGTAGTGAGTGAATTTAAAAATGATGGCTTTAAAGTCACAGTATTTTTAGATTATTTAAAAATCTACCAAACACGTACAGATAAAAATTTATTTTATTTACACGTATCAGATAACCCAACTCAAGACGTTGCAGAAGCATCTATTGTAGATGATGCGCAAACTTACATAAATAAGATACAAGCAGTTGACTTTAGACGAGGTGAGAAAGGTGAAGCACGTGTTTTAATTTTCATGCAAGAAAATATGGCTGCAATTGATGTACGCGAAGAAGCAGGCAAGGTTGTTGTTGAATTTCATAATACCGATATTCTAGATGATTTATTGTATCAGTTAGATGTTTTAGATTACGGCACAATTGTAAGTACTATTGAAACCTTTAAAGATGGTGCTAATAGTCGAATTGTAATAGATACAACTAATGCGTTTGATTATAACTATCAACAACTTGATAATATTTTTACATTAACAGTAGAAAAAGATGAATCTAAAAAAAGCTTTTTAGGTGATGGTAAGGATTATCAAGGTAAACCTATGTCGCTTAACTTCCAAGATATTGCGATACGCTCAGTTTTACAAATTATCGCGGATTATAATGGTTTTAACTTAGTAACTAGTGACTCAGTTGGTGGTAATATTACTTTACGATTAGATGGTGTTCCTTGGGATCAGGCTTTAGATATCGTATTAAAGGTTAAAGGCTTAGATAAACGTATGGATGGCAGCATTTTAATGGTGGCACCAACTGAAGAGCTTGCAGCACGTGAAGCCAAAGAATTAAAAGCGAAACAGCAAGTTGAAGACTTAGAACCACTATATAGTGAATATATTCAACTTAATTATGCAAAAGCGGAAGACTTTGTAAACTTACTTAAAACTGATAGCAATACCATATTATCTTCACGTGGTAGTGTCGCTGTAGATCAAAGAACCAATACTTTGTTGCTAAAAGATACAGCTAAAAGTATTGAAAGTGTGCGTCGTATGATAGAAGTACTCGATATTCCTGTTAAACAAGTATTAATTGAATCTCGTATGGTAACAGTGACAGATAACGTGCAAGAAGACTTAGGTATTCGCTGGGGTTTTAGTGATCAGCAAGGGTCTGATGGCGTTGCAGGAACAATTTCAGGCGCAGAGAAAATAGCTAACGGTACTATTCCATCATTAACAGAACGTTTGAATGTTAATTTACCGGTAGCAAATCCTGCGGGCAGTATTGGCATGCACGTTGCTAAACTTGCTGATGGTACTTTAATTGATTTAGAGCTTTCGGCATTAGAACAAGAAAATAAAGCTGAAATTATCGCAAGTCCTCGCATTACAACCGCTAATCAAAAACAAGCGCGAATTGAGCAAGGTACTGAAATACCATATGTACAAGCAGCATCAAGTGGTGCCACAACAGTAACATTTAAAAAAGCAGTATTAAGCTTAGAAGTGACGCCGCATATTACGCCAGATAACAAAGTTATTTTAGACTTAGTTATCACGCAAGATACACGTGGTGATACGGTATCAACACCAACAGGTCCAGCGACGGCGATTAATACTCAACGTATTGAAACCCAAGTTTTAGTCAATAATGGTCAAACAGTTGTATTAGGCGGCATTTTTCAACAGCAAATAGTGAACTCAGTTAAAAAAGTGCCTTTATTGGGAGATATTCCATATTTAGGTTATATGTTTAGAAGTACAAGTGAGTTTAATGAGAAAAAAGAGTTACTCATTTTTGTTACACCTAAAATTATAAATAGTTCTTTATAGTTCTTTATAGTTCTTTATAGTTCTTTATAGTGATTTATCGATTAAAATCACAGTCTTAAAATAAAAAAGACCTTAACGGGTCTTTTTTTTGTTTTTTTTCTTGATATACCTATTCAATTACTGAGATAATCACCCCTTAATTTTGGGGCCATGTCGTAGGACGGGGTTATTTTTATTTAAATTAGAGTTCGTTTGTACAAACAATATGGCTGAAAAACGTAATATATTTCTAGTGGGCCCTATGGGCGCAGGTAAAAGCACAATTGGTCGTCATTTAGCTGACCAGTTACACCTTGAATTTTTCGATTCTGATCAAGAAATCGAACGTAGAACCGGTGCTGAAATAGCATGGGTATTCGACATAGAAGGTGAAGACGGCTTTAGAGTTCGTGAAGAAGGTGTTATTTCTGACTTAACAGAAATGCAGGGTATTGTTCTTGCTACTGGCGGTGGTTCAGTAATAAGCAAAGACGTACGTAATAAACTTTCTGCACGTGGCATTGTCGTTTACCTTGAAACGCCAATCGAGAAACAAGTAGCACGTACTCAGCGTGATAAAAAACGTCCTCTACTTCAAACTAAAGAAGATCCGAGAGAAGTTTTAGAGCGTTTAGCTGAAGAACGTAACCCGCTTTATGAAGAAGTGTCTGATTTTGTTGTTCGTACTGACGAACAAAGTGCAAAAGTTGTAGCAAATCAAATAATTGCAAAACTTGATTTTTAGTCTTGAAAATTAAGTAAAAATAAAAATAGCAGGAGCTATGTTATGCTTGAGTTGAATGTTAATTTAGGTGAGCGTAGCTACCCTATTTTTATCGCATCTGGTGTTCTTAACGACGAAGTAAGACTTAAAAACTATATTGGTGATTGTCGACCAGTAATAGTAACCAATGAAACCGTAGCTCCCCTATATTTAGAATCTTTTATATCTCAATTTGAAGAACTATCACCATTGACATACATTCTTCCTGATGGTGAACAATATAAAACCCTGACCTCATTTGAAAAAGTAAACGCCTTTTTACTGCAAAATAATTGTGGTAGAGATACCTGTCTAATTGCTTTAGGTGGTGGTGTGATAGGTGACTTAACCGGATTTGTTGCTGCTTGTTATCAGCGAGGTGTGCCATTTATTCAGGTACCTACAACTGTTTTATCTCAGGTAGATTCTTCAGTAGGAGGTAAAACAGCAGTAAATCATCCTTTAGGTAAAAATATGATAGGTGCTTTTTATCAACCTGAAGCTGTATTTATTGATACCTTGAGTTTATCTACGCTAGATGCAAGAGAGTTCTCTGCTGGCATGGCTGAAGTCATAAAATATGGTTTGATTTATGATACTGAATTGTTTTCATATATCGAAAGCAATGTTGACCTGCTTAAATCATTAGACGAAAGCGCAATGCAGCATATAATCCAGCGTTGCTGTCAAATCAAGGCTGATATAGTGGCTCAAGATGAGAAAGAATCAGGCCTAAGAGCGTTGTTAAATTTAGGTCATACTTTTGGCCATGCTATTGAAGCTCAGATGGGTTATGGCGTATGGCTTCATGGAGAGGCTGTTTCTGCGGGTATGGTAATGGCATGTGAATTATCACAAGTGAGAGGTTCACTCAGTGATTCAGAAGTTGAACGCGTTATTAATTTATTGATAGCGTTTGATTTGCCTGTTAAAGCACCAAAA
This sequence comes from Pseudoalteromonas sp. '520P1 No. 423', assembly GCF_001269985.1. Taxonomy (NCBI): domain Bacteria; kingdom Pseudomonadati; phylum Pseudomonadota; class Gammaproteobacteria; order Alteromonadales; family Pseudoalteromonadaceae; genus Pseudoalteromonas; species Pseudoalteromonas sp. '520P1 No. 423'. Next base: position 893,033 of record NZ_BBZB01000001.1, read on the forward strand.
GAAATGAGATATGAAGACTTTATAGGTCATATGTCTAAAGACAAAAAGAACCTTAAAGGGACTATTCGCTTTATCTTACCAACAGAATTTGGTCGTTGTGCGCTTGTATCAGATGTGACTGAACAGCAATTGAAGTCTTTATTTTAGGCTAACTGATGCAAGTCCAAATATTACCGAGCAGACAGAAATTAGTTGATCGTATTGAATTGCAATATGAATACGGTCAATCAATTGTGGCATTGCTTGGAGGTCCAGGACTTGGTAAAAGTTATATATTAGAATCATTTGTAACTGACAAATATTCTGAATTTAATAAAATATATTTACAGTTAACGGTTAAAACAACCGTTCAACAAGTTATATCTCAACTGTTAGAGCAAACATTTAGCCAACCATTAATTGATTTTACCCACTCATTAAGTGAAAACTACTTAAACTTAAATCAACAGCAAGCAAGTAAAAACACTGTAATTGTTATTGATAATGCACAATTTTTAAGTGAAGAATTAATTCAAGAAATTGAGTATTTAACACAAATTTCAGAATCAACTTTTTATGTTTTAACTGCATCAACTTCCAAAATACAATTTAAAAACTCAGCTAATATCTTCTTTGAAGCATTGTCATTTGATGAAAGCATTGAATTGATGTCTATGTACTTTTCTCAATTACCCAATAAACATGAACCGGTATTTAAGGCTTTTGTAGAGAGCGCACAAGGCAATCCATCATTATTGTTAAGTTGGGATTCAAGTAACTTAGTTGTAGAGGTTAAGAAGAGTAAACATGGCTTTATGTTGCTTTGTTTAGCATTTGTTTTTTTTATGACGCTCGCATTATCATATTTATTTGAGCACTTATCGCAAACTAATCAAATTGAAAGTTTAAGGCAGTTGGGCGAGCAAAATAAAGAGCAAAGCATTGTGGTAGATAAACAAGAAAAAAATGACGTTAAAGAAATAAGTCTGAATATTGAAAATAGCAGATTAGATAACCTGTCAACTCAGGTATTAGGGTCAAATAGGCAAGTTGCTAAAAAAGAGAAAAATGATGTTAAAGGAATAAGCCAGAACATTGAAGATACTAAGTTGGATAACCTCACTATTGAGGTGTTAGAAAAAAGTAATCAACCTGATAAGTTAATTGTTATCACTAAAGAAGAAAAACAAAATTCAGATGCTATAAAACTTGTAAAAGACAAGCTGGCAGTGGTCTCAACTATCTCAAAGTTAGAGCAACTTGATGACTTAAAAGTAAATTCAAAAACCAGTTCAGCGACGCCAAATAAAATAGCTGAATCTTTAAATAATACACAACGCACACCATCTGCTGAAACAGTGAAAGTTGAAGAAACTAAAGTTGTATCGCAGCCGTTAGCAAGTTCAATAATAAAAGAGACCGCATTAACACCTTTGGTTATCTATAAAGATTACGACAATACTTGGTTTATGCAGCAAAGTGATTCTTTAGTGATGTTGCAATTAATCGGTATTAGCCAAGAAAACTTAATCAATAACTTTATCGCTTCTCATGATTTAAATAATATTAAAGTGTATAAAAGCACGCGTTATGGCGGTGACTGGTGGGTTGTGACTGTAGGCCCGTTTAGAGATGTTGCACAAAGTCAGACTTATAAAAATGCATTGTCAGCTCAGTTAAAGCAACTACAACCATTTAGTAAAACAATCAAAGCGATTAAAACAGAGATTGCATTACTCAAATCCATTTGATTAGTGTAAAATCACTCGCCTGTTTGCAATTTAGTAATCACTCACTTAGCTATTTTAAAAGGCACATAAATAATAAATGAAAAAAACACGAGCTTTTTTAAAATGGGCAGGTGGCAAGTATGGCTTAGTTGAAGAGATCAATAAGCGATTACCTGATGCAGATACTTTAGTTGAACCATTTTTGGGTGCAGGTTCTGTATTTTTAAATTCTGATTTTAAACATTATGTGCTAAATGATATCAATGCTGATTTAATTAATTTATATAACGAGCTCAAGAGATCTCCTGATGAATTTATCCTAGATGCTAGAAAACTATTTGTGGAACTAAATAATGATGCTGATGCATATTATGCTTACCGTAAGCAGTTTAATGAGTGTCAGGATATTTACGAAAGGGCGATATTATTTTTATATATGAATCGTCATGGTTATAACGGCTTGTGTCGCTATAATTTAAAAGGCATTTTTAATGTGCCTTTTGGTAAGTATAAAAAACCATACTTTCCGGAGGCTGAATTAAACTTTTTTGCCGAAAAGTCACAAAAAGCCACGTTTACTTGTAAAAGCTATGCAGATGTTTTTGCTAATTTACCGAGAAACTCAGTTGTTTATTGTGATCCGCCATACGTGCCATTAAGCAAAACGGCATCTTTTACCTCATACGCTAAGGGTGGCTTTAACTTTGATGATCAGGCTCAGCTTGCAAATCTGGCTGAATGCAGTGCTTTTGATAAAGGCATTCCTGTATTGATTTCAAATCACGATACGATTATTACACGTAAAATCTATGAGCAAGCAACGCTTGATACTATTCAAGTGAAAAGAACGATTAGCCCTAAAGGTGGTTCAAGAAATAAAGTTGATGAAATTATGGCACTTTATAAAGCGAAGTAGGTGATATCAAGATTCAGGATTGTAAAGAAGGTATTGCTAAGCTCACAGTAAGCAATACTAAAGAGATAAAAATCACTAAAAACATAATGCCAGCAATAATTAAATGTATTGGCGAGGCCTGTTGAAAGTCTTGCTTTCGTTTACTTTCACTTTGCACGCCAAACGCACCCGCGAGAACACTTTGAATTAAAGAGAAAAAATGCATCATTTAAAGTGATTAGTTATAGCTGCAGTTTCTTGTGTTTTCTTTTCTGAATCACTGAGTAATTCAAGTAAATCTAGATAATGAAATTGTGCACTTCTACTATTACCTGTTAACCAAGAAAACCAACTTTTATTAGATGCTTGGCACTGAGAGAGTGCTATTTGAGTTTTATATATGGTAGAACAGCACTCGTTATCAAGTTGCTTAGCGTATGCTACTAATGAAAATGTAGACGCAAAAAATATAGCACTTGTAGATGCTAAAAGTATCCCTTTTGACTTATTGAACTTCATAACAATACCCTCTGTCTAAGCAATGGCTAAAGCTTAACCAAAGTTAAATCAGAATACAATGGTTATTAGTCCCATATTTATAGGTATTCATCTACAAATATACATCAACTGTTAATAGATTGTAAAGTTTAAATGTATATAAAGTTTATTTTTGTGTTTTTGAGAAATTAACGTCATAAATCGCGTTTTTATACTCTCGCTATCAACTTGCTTTAAAGGTCCATTCCTGCAATGATCTGTTTGTCTTTTAGCTTCTTTTACCGTCATTTAAAGAGTGTAAATTTATTATGTCAAAATTTTTAATTGCCCCTTCAATTTTATCTGCAGATTTTGCGCGTTTAGGTGAAGATGTTGATGCTGTTTTACAAGCCGGCGCTGATGTTGTTCATTTTGATGTAATGGATAATCACTATGTACCAAATTTAACGATTGGTCCTATGGTATGTAAAGCATTAAGAGATTACGGTATTACGGCACCAATTGATGTGCATTTAATGGTAAAGCCGGTTGATACTATGATCACGCAATTTGCACAAGCAGGTGCAAGCATTATAACTTTTCATCCAGAAGCAAGTGAGCATATCGACCGTAGTTTGCAATTAATCAAAGAGCAAGAGTGTAAGGCGGGCTTAGTATTAAACCCTGCAACGCCATTAACATGTTTAGAATTTGTGATGGATAAGCTAGATGTTATTTTACTTATGTCTGTAAACCCTGGTTTTGGTGGTCAATCATTTATTCCTCAAACACTTGAAAAGCTAAAACAAGTGCGCAAACTCATTGATGAGTCTGGTTTTGATATACGTCTACAAGTAGATGGTGGCGTTAAAGTTGATAATATAAAAGAAATAGCGCAAGCAGGAGCTGACATGTTTGTTGCTGGCTCTGCGATATTCAATCAGCCTGACTATAAAGCAGTGATAGACAATATGAGAACTGAATTAGCGCAATTGTCGTTTTAAATATACGCCACGGTAAGTTTTCTAATAGGTGTAAATGTAATAGCTGAAAATTTACCTTGCTTCAAAATCTGAAACAATTAAAATTACCGATAAAATCCCGCCACAGTGTGGCTTCAATAGAGATGTTTTGGTTTATGACAAACCGACCTAATTATAAATAGGTAAAGCAGCGCTATTAATCAAATAAGAGTGAAGAAATAACATGAGCAAGCCTGTAGTATTAAGTGGTATTCAGCCAACTGGTGGTATGACAATCGGTAACTATATTGGCGCTATAAACCAATGGCTTACGCTACAAGAAAGCAGTGAGTGTTATTTCATGTTGGTAGATTTACATGCCATTACAACGCGCCAAGATCCTGCGTTATTACAGCAACGAGTATTAGATGGCATCGCACTTTATACTGCCTGCGGTATCGATCCTAAAAAGTCATCTTTATTTGTACAATCTCAAGTACCTGAGCATGCACAATTAAGTTGGGTTTTAAACTGTTATGCGCAAATGGGTGAGCTTAACCGCATGACACAGTTTAAAGATAAATCAGCTAAAAATACCAATAATATCAATGTAGGACTTTATAGCTATCCAGTACTACAAGCTGCGGATATTTTATTATATCAAGCAACTCAAGTGCCAGTAGGTGAAGATCAAAAGCAACATTTAGAACTAACACGCGATATTGCTAATCGTTTTAACAATGTTTATGGTGATGTATTTACAGTACCAGAACCTTATATTCCAGAGTTTGGTGCACGTGTAATGAGCTTACAAGATCCAACTAAAAAGATGTCAAAGTCTGATGAAAATCCAAATGGCTACATCATGTTATTAGATGAGCCTAAAAAGATTGAAAAGAAACTTAAAAAAGCTGTAACAGATTCTGATGAACAAGCACGTATTTACTTTGATAATATAGAAAAACCAGGTGTTTCAAATTTACTAACTTTAATGTCGGTTGCGACTAAGCGTTCAATTGAAGATTTAGTACCAGAATACGAAGACAAAATGTATGGTCATCTTAAAAAAGATACCGCAGCTGCTTTAGTATCAATGATAGAGCCAATTCAAGCGCGTTTTAAAGAGATCCGCGAAGATCAAACTTTATTAAATCAAATAATGCGTGATGGTGCAGAAAAAGCGGGTGCACGATCAGAGCAAACACTTAAAGCTGTTTACGACGCTGTTGGTTTTATTCCACGCCCATAGTCATACTTTTAAGTTAGATAAATAATAATTAGCGAGCGACTTTTAAGCTCGCTAATTCATTTTTAAACTCATATCCAAACTTCTTTTAAGCATTTAGGTTTTAATATGCTATTGATGATCGATAACTATGATTCTTTCACTTATAACCTAGTTCAATATTTTCAAAGGTTAGATGTTGAAGTATTAGTTAAGCGCAATGATGAAATATCCTGCGCTCAAGTAAAAGCACTCAAGCCTAAATATTTAGTTGTCTCTCCAGGTCCTTGCACACCTAATGAAGCTGGCATATCTTTAGAACTTATCAATCAATTTAAAGGTCATACACCTATTTTAGGTGTTTGTTTAGGCCATCAAACTATAGCGCAATCATTCGGTGCTAAAATAATCCGCGCTAAAAAGGTGATGCATGGCAAAACATCCAAGATCATGCATAATAATAAAGGTGTTTTTAAGGGATTGGCATCACCTTTAACTGTATGTCGTTATCATTCTTTAGTTGTTGATCCTAAAACATTGCCTGAAGCATTAGAGGTAACAGCATGGCTAAATAATGAGGAAAATGAGTTATCAGAAATTATGGGATTCAAACATCGCTCTTTAGCATTAGAAGGTGTGCAGTTTCACCCAGAGGCCATTTTAACTGAGTCAGGTTTAGAGCTGTTAGATAACTTTATAAAACAATATCGCTAGGTTATAGGTTGAGATGACTTATTGTTATGACATAATTTTGCTTATTAAAGCGTAAGTTATGGGAGTCAGCTATGACAACTGCCATTACAGCTAAAACATTAGCTGAACTCAATGATGTTGACCCTTATCAAGCATTTGTATTAGGTATGTTCCATGATGTCGGTAAAATTGAATTAGTGCGCTTATATTTGAGGACATTCGATACACTCTGGGAGCAGCAAACCAAAGATAGCCGCGATAATAAAGAAAAAGATTTACACGATGCATTATTAGCACTTAAACCCGACCCATTATGTTTACGCAACTTAATGGTAGAGCACTCAGTTGACCTCTCATATAAATTGAGCAGTAAAATGGGCTTTAAATATTTACCAATACAAAGCGCAATGGCGCAATTAGCCAATAATACTGAATTTTCAGAAATGGATGACTTGGCTAAAGTAGTTGCTAAAGCGCAATGTTATGGTCAGTACAAAAAATTAAAAGAACATAATTTAGTAGAAGCAGACGAAGTGAAAGCATGGTTTAGTAGTTATCAATTTAAAATGATCGAACTTAAAACATTAGCGAGCACCACTTTGCACAACCTGCAGTTAAGAATTGAGTATTAAGAATTACTTTTTTAATATAAAGCAGGTAAAAAATGGTGTAATCCTTCATTTTTTAGTTATTTATTTTCGACTATTCATTCAGTCTCTCTTTTATTATTAAAATTAACCATTAATAGCGTTTACAAGCGTGATCCCCTTATTAAGTTAGATACTTATTCACTATCAATGAAATTATACCCGCTTTCCTTATAAACCAAGGCCTTGAGCTAAATTACAAAGGAGACAAAAGCGTTTTTTTTTGAAATAATACGTCTCCTTATCCAATAGTATTCAAAGTGAAACGCTATTATTTAGCGGTGTTTTACTTGTTAACAGAGGAAATAAAATGACTATAAATCGTGCACTTTTTGATGAAGTAATGGTACCAAACTACGCGCCTTCGGCTGTGATCCCAGTAAAGGGTGAAGGCTCTCGTGTATGGGATCAGGAAGGTCGTGAATATATCGATTTTGCTGGCGGTATTGCAGTAAACTGTTTAGGTCATTGTCATCCTGCATTAGTTAATGCATTAAAAGAGCAAGGTGAAAAAATTTGGCATTTATCAAATGTAATGTCAAATGAACCTGCATTACGTTTAGCTAAAAAATTAGTTGATGCTACTTTTGCTGATAAAGTTTATTTCGCTAACTCTGGCGCAGAAGCAAATGAAGCGGCATTAAAACTAGCACGTCGTTGGGCATTAGATACTGCTGGCGAGAAAAAATCACAAATCATCGCATTTAATAAAGGTTTCCACGGTCGTACATTTTTTACCGTAACTGTTGGTGGTCAAGCTGCTTATTCTGACGGTTTTGGTCCAAAACCTGCTGATATCGTGCATACAGACTACAATGATTTAGAAAGCTTTAAAGCACTTATCTCAGATGATACATGTGCAGTAATGATTGAACCATTACAAGGCGAAGGCGGTATCGTTTCTCCTACAGCTGATTTCATTAAAGGTGTGAGTGCTTTATGTGACCAACACAATGCACTATTAATTTTTGATGAAGTACAAACAGGTGTAGGCCGTACTGGTGATTTATACGCATATGAAGGTTTAGGTGTTACGCCAGATATCTTAACAACAGCTAAAGCATTAGGTGGCGGTTTCCCAATTGGTGCAATGATCACTAAAACTGAATTCGCAAAGCATTTAAAAGTAGGTACTCATGGTTCTACTTATGGTGGTAACCCACTAGCATGTGCTGTAGCAGAAGCGGCATTTGATACTGTAAATACTGAAGAAGTATTAAACGGTGTTAAACAAAAAGAACTCTTATTCCGTGAGTTATTAACCGCAATAAACGATAAATACAATGTATTTTCAGAAGTTCGCGGTAAAGGTTTATTGATTGGTGCTGTAGTGACTGAGCAATACAAAGGTAAAGCTAAAGAGTTTTTAGTTGCATCAACTGCACATGGCTTAATGTCATTAGTTGCTGGCGCTGATGTAGTACGTTTCACACCGTCATTAGTCATTTCTGATGATGATATCCGTGAAGGTATGGCACGTTTTGAAAAAGCAGTAGCTGACGTAGTAAAAGCAAACGCTTAATTTAAAGCTTTGTAGAGTTACTTATTGAGTAACGTATTTAAAGGTGGTTTTTAACCACCTTTTATTTTCATTATAAACATAAGGGAGTAAGCGGCACTATGATGGTTATTCGCCCAATCCGAAAAAGTGATTTTGCTGAATTAGTTAAAATAGCAGACGAATCTGGTCATGGCTTTACTTCATTACCTAATAATGAAGAATTGTTAGCTGCTAAAATAGCACGCTCAGAAGCTTCATTTATAAAAACAGTTGATTGCCCACAAGATGAAGGTTATTTATTTGTTTTAGAAAATACTGAAACAGGTGAAGTTGTTGGTACATCAGCAATCGAAGCGGCTGTTGGTTTAGATGATGCTTTTTATCATTATCATTTGAGCAAGGTGATCCATTCATCTCGCACTTTAAATGTTTATAACCCAGTTGAAATTCTTACTTTATGTAATGATTACACTGGCGCAACCGAATTATGTACTTTATTTTTACGCGAACAAGCCCGTAAAAATGGCAATGGTAAATTATTATCAAAAGTACGCTTTATGTTTATTAAAGAACATGAAGACAGATTTGCAGATACATTATTAGCAGAAATGCGTGGTGTTTCTGATGAGAATGGTAAAAGTCCATTCTGGAAATGGTTAGAAGAGCACTTCTTTTCTATGGATTTCCCAACAGCCGATTATTTAACTGGCATAGGCCAGAAAGTATTTATCGCAGAGTTAATGCCTAAATACCCAATTTATGTCAACTTGCTAAGCAAAGAAGCACAAGAGGTTGTAGGTCAAGTGCATGAAAAAACTAAGCCAGCAATTCAATTGCTTAAAAATGAAGGTTTCACCTTTAATGGCTATGTAGATATTTTTGATGCCGGCCCAACCGTTGAAGCAAAATTAAATAATATTCGTACAGTAAGATCATCAAGTCATAAAAAAGTCATTATTGGTGATAACGCTGGCGGTCAACAAGTTATGATTGCAAATACAGAGCTTGAAAACTTTAGAGCGACATTAGCTGATTTATCATTTGATAAAGACGGCGACGATATTGTGATCACAGCAAAAATGGCTGAAGCATTACAAATAAGCGAAGGCGATACAATTCGCATTGCAACTGTTTAATTAAGTAAGTTATTCCCGGTACTTGCTATCGGGGATCTAAACATATTTCATTCCCGAAATCTTTTATCGGGAATCTAAGTTACGTCATTCCCGAAGTGCTTTATCGGGAATCTAAAGATATGTCATTCCCTAAGGCTTTTATCGGGGATCTTGTTTTTATATCGAACTGTGACAAACAAATAATAGCCAAACAAATATAAGAGAGATTGAAATGACTCATGCAGCTCAATTTATCAATGACCTATGGTCAGCAGGCGAAGGCGCCGAATTTAATTCAGTAAACCCAGCAAAAAATGAAGTGATCTGGACCGCTAATAGCGCGTCAGAACAACAAGTAGATACAGCTGTAAAATCAGCGCGTAATGCTTTTTTTTCTTGGAGTGATTTAAGCTTTAAAGAAAGACTAAACATAGTTAAAAAGTTTGGTGAAGTATTAGGCGAAAATAAAGAACAAATGGCTGATGCAATCGCAAAAGAAACAGGCAAGCCAATTTGGGAAACACGCACTGAAGTCGGCGCTATGATGGGAAAAATTGCTATCTCTGAAAAAGCATACCACGAACGTACTGGTACAGTCGAAAACGCTATGCCAGTAGGTAAAGCGGTAATTCGTCATAAAGCACATGGTGTAGTGGCTGTATTTGGTCCTTATAACTTCCCTGGTCACTTACCTAACGGTCATATCGTTCCTGCATTATTAGCAGGTAACACCGTGGTATTTAAACCATCTGAATTAACCCCTATGGTAGCTGAGCTAACTCTTAAGTTATGGCAACAAGCAGGTTTACCAGCTGGCGTAATTAACTTAGTGCAAGGTGAAGTTGAAACAGGTAAAGCATTAGCATCACATCGTGGAATTGATGGTTTATTCTTTACAGGTTCTTCTCGTACTGGTCATTTTATACATGAGCAATTTTCAGGTCAGCCGGGCAAAATTTTAGCAATTGAAATGGGTGGTAATAACCCATTAATCGTAAAAGATGTTGCTGATACTAAAGCTGTGGTTCACGATATTATTCAATCTGCATTTATCTCAAGCGGTCAGCGTTGTACATGTGCACGTAAACTGTTTTTACCACAAGGTGAGCAGGGCGATTTAATATTAAGCCAATTAATCGCAGCAACTAAAGCGATTAAGGTCGGTTTTTATGATGATCAAGAACAACCATTTATGGGTTCTATGATTTCAATCGGTGCAGCTAAATCTATGGTTGCAGCACAAAGCCAGTTAATTGAATTAGGCGCTACGAGCTTAGTTGAATTAGTACATACAGAAAATACCGGTTTTGTATCACCAGGTATTTTAGAATGTACTAACGTAAGTGACTTCCCTGATGATGAGCATTTTGGCCCATTATTAAAAGTATTCCGCTACACAGACTTTGATCAAGCAATTGAGCTAGGTAATGATACGGCTTACGGTTTATCTGCTGGCCTACTAAGTGATAACAGTGAAGATTATGATTACTTCTTACGTCGTGTACGTGCAGGTATCGTAAACTGGAATCGTCCAATTACAGGTGCATCAAGTGCAGCACCATTTGGTGGTATTGGCGCATCAGGCAACCACAGAGCAAGTGCATATTATGCTGCTGATTACTGTGCATACCCGGTAGCATCAGTTGAGCTAGATAAAGTAGTATTACCAGCGACATTAAGCCCAGGTTTAAGCTTGTAGAAAACTAATTCTAATAAAGAACAACAATGCAAAAGGCCTTAGATTGGAACATCAAAGGCCTTTTTTCTATTCTCTCTAGTATTTCCGATTTATATCTGTTTAAATCAAATTTATAAAAAATAAAAACGACAAAGGTATTTTATGGTTACCGACCAGCAAGGTTATGATGATCTCATCATGTATTTAACACAGCATTTATCTATCTTTGAAAAACCTGGTGAAGTCGCACCTAACGCACCTACCGTGATCACTTTAATCGAAGACGATATTGCTGAGCAGATCATTGCATTATGTCAACAACATACTGAACTAGATACAGATCAACGTGGTGAAATAGTCAGAGAAGTTGATGGCATCGTTTATGATTTACAAGAAGTATTATCTGGTGTGATCCATCAACCGGTTACCATTGAGCAGCATGCATTTATTGATGAGTTTTCTACTTTAGTTAAAAACTTATTTGACTCTGCAATTGCAAATCTTTAAATAACAAACAGATCTGACGATCCCAGGAAAGTTATTTTGGATCAATTTACATTTTCCTCAGTTTTAAATAAAAATTTATCTCATTTTGTTGCACTAAATCCTCATATAATTAATATGCATTAATATACTTATATATATCAAATAGGAATTAAAATGCAGGCAAATGTAAAGTGGGTTGAAGGTGATACATTTATAGGTAAATCTGACTCAGGTCATAACGTAGTATTTGATACTGGTTCTGACGGTGCGGCACCAAGCCCAATGGAAATGGTTTTAATGTCTGTAGGGTGTTGTTCTTCAGTAGATGTTGTCAGTATCTTAAAAAAATCACGTCAAGACGTAACAGCAGCACGTGTAGAGTTAAGTAGTGAAAGAGCAGAAACTGCACCACGCGTATTTAAAAAAATTAATCTACATTTTGTTGTAACAGGCAATGATGTTTCTGAAAAACACGTAGAGCGCGCAGTAAAACTATCAGCTGAAAAGTACTGTTCAGTTGCTTTAATGCTAGAAGCATCAGTAGAAATTACCCATAGCTTTGAAGTATTAGCTGTATAAAGCTTTTTTGCAGAGCTTTTTTCGTATAAGATTTTAACAATTAAGCTCTGCAAGCGCAGATATACTCAACAAGGAATGTTTTTTTAGTGCACAGACCATTTGAAAAACTCAAACTGCACGGCTTCAATAATTTAACCAAAAGTTTAAGCTTTAGCATTTATGATATTCGCTACGCTAAAACACAGCTACAACGTAAAGAATACTTAGATTATATTAGTCAGCGTTATAGTGCAGAGCGCTTAACTAATATTCTAGAAGAAGTGGTTGATATTATTGGTGCAAATATACTTAATGTTGCACGCCAAGATTATGATCCACAAGGTGCCAGTGTTACCTTACTTATTTCAGATGAATCACAATTAGAAAGTGAAGCGCAAAGCTCAGTACAAGAAGCAAGACCAGGTCCTTTACCTGATTCAGTTGTCGCGCATTTAGATAAAAGCCATATTTGTGTTCATACTTATCCAGAAACCCATCCAGTAGAAGGTATTTGTACTTTTAGAGTTGATATAGAAGTATCAACCTGTGGTGTGATTTCTCCACTAAAAGCCGTTAATTATTTAATTCACACGTTGGAATCTGACATCGTCACTTTAGATTACCGGGTAAGAGGATTTACCAGAGACGAATCAGGTAAAAAGCATTACATAGATCATGCTATCAACTCAATTCAAAACTTCATGACTCAAGATACCTTATCAGCCTATCAAATGCTTGATGTAAACATTTATCAAGAAAACCTTTTCCATACCAAAATGGTGCTCAAAGAATTTAATTTAAACCAATATTTATTTGGTATCACAAAGCGTGATTTATCAGAACAAGAACAAAAAGATATTACCCATAAATTAAAAAGTGAAATGAAAGAGATATTTTACGGCAGAAATTTTTCAGAGTAAGGTTTGTATCTTAGCCTCGTCATTTCCGAATGGTCCTATCGGAAATCTCAGCATCTGATATAAAGTCTTAAACAAGATCCCCGATAAAACACTTCGGGGATGACAGGTTTTAAGTTCATAGTTTTAGTTTCAGATTTAGAACTATAAAAGTTGAAGCGTCATTTCCGAATGGTCCTATCGAAAATCTCAGCATCTGATATAAAGTCTTAAACAAGATCCCCGATAAAATACTTCGGGGATGACAGGTTTTAAGTTAATAGTTTTAGTTTCAGATTTAGAACTATAAAAGTTGAAGCGTCATTTCCGAATGGTCCTATCGAAAATCTCAGCATCTGATATAAAGTCTTAAACAAGATCCCCGATAAAATACTTCGGGGATGACAGGTTTTAAGTTAATAGTTTTAGTTTCAGATTTAGAACTATAAAAGTTGAAGCGTCATTTCCGAATGGTCCTATCGAAAATCTCAGCATCTGATATAAAGTCTTAAACAAGATCCCCGATAAAACACTTCGGGGATGACAGGTTTTAAGTTCATAGTTTTAGTTTCAGATTTAGAACTATAAAAGTTGAAGCGTCATTTCCGAATGGTCCTATCGGAAATCTCAGCATCTGATATAAAGTCTTAAAAAAGATCCCCGATAAAACACTTCGGGGATGACAGGTTTTAAGTTAATAGTTTTAGTTTCAGATTTAGAACTATAAAAGTTGAAGCGTCATTTCCGAATGGTCCTATCGGAAATCTCATCATCTGATATAAAGTCTTAAACCAGATCCCCGATAAAATACTTCGGGGATGACGGGTTTTAAGTTCATAGTTTTAGTTTCAGATTTAGAACTATAAAAGTTGAAGCGTCATTTCCGAATGGTCCTATCGGAAATCTCAGCATCTGATATAAAGTCTTAAACAAGATCCCCGATAAAACACTTCGGGGATGACGGGTTTTAAGTTCATAGTTTTAGTTTCAGATTTAGAACTATAAAAGTTGAAGCGTCATTTCCGAATGGTCCTATCGAAAATCTCAGCATCTGATATAAAGTCTTAAACAAGATCCCCGATAAAACACTTCTGGGATGTCATAAGTTGTTGATTGTTTTAAATATGGAACCTAGAACCTAGATCCTAAACTGGCAATCCTGCAGGTGCTAAATTCATCGAAGCACGTTTTTTAACGATAATATCTTCTATTAACGGTCTCAGTATTAACTCCATTGCTAAACCCATTTTACCACCGGGCACCACCATAGTATTAATACGTGACATAAAGCTGCCTTCTATCATCTGTAAATAGTAAGGAAAGTTAACATCGGCAATATCTCTAAAACGAATTACAACAAAACTTTCATCTAGTGATGGAATATCTTTGGCGCTAAAAGGGTTTGAAGTATCAACGGTTGGCACACGCTGGAAGTTTATATGCGTACGTGAAAATTGCGGTGTAATATGGTTTATATAATCATCCATACTACGGACAATAGAGTCTCTTACGGCTTCATGCGAGTGGCCACGCTCACGAGTATCGCGAATAAGCTTTTGTATCCACTCTAAGTTGATTATTGGCACCATGCCAATTAATAAGTCGACATGTTTGGCAACATTGTGTTCGTCATCAACTACGCCACCATGTAAACCTTCATAAAACAGGACATCAGTTGTCGCCTCTAAATCTTGCCAAGGAGTAAAAGTGCCTGGTAATTGATTATATGGCACAGCAGCATCAAAGGTATGTAAATAGCGGCGGGTTTTGCCTTGGCCTGATTCGGCATAACTAGTAAATAAATTTTCCAGTGCCGAAAAATCATTAGCCTCAGTACCAAAGTAGCTAATATGTTTACCATCTTGTTGGGCTTCACGTACACGTTTATCCATTTCAGGGCGGGTATAACGATGAAAACTATCGCCTTCAATGGTAGCTGCATTAATGTTTAAGCTACGAAAAATATGCTGAATAGCGTTAGTAGTGGTTGTAGTACCTGCGCCTGATGAACCTGTAATCGCAATTATAGGGTGCTTAACTGACATTTTTTATTCTTCTTATTATATAAATTTGCTACGCATATTTATTATGGCCACTGCGTGGCGATGAAATAAGTTTAATTTTATAAGCTGAACTATTTCAACATATGCTCTTTCGTTTTATATAAAGTAAATGGCAGTACGCTATAGGTCAAGTTTATTAATCTAGATTGATATATCTAAATCGATAAAAAATGATGTTAGCTGAAATATAAATCTTATAATGAACATATGATCCTTCATATAAATGGGGGAAGTGTTAACGGTAAGCTATAGTTATAAATTCAAAATACTTTCCACGTAGTGGATTAATAAAAATGCGCAGCAGATTTATAAGGAAATGAATATGCAATTGACTGCTATGCCCAAAGAAAGTCGCCCAAGAGAAAAACTATTAGATAAAGGTGCTACGGCATTACTAGATAGTGAATTGCTGGCGATATTTTTACGAACCGGTACTCATGGCATGAATGCGATAGAGCTGGCGCAGCATTTATTAGATGAGTCGGGATCATTACAAAACCTATTTAATGCGCCTTTATCTGAGTTTGTTAAGTTTAAGGGGCTAGGTAATGCTAAATATGTGCAGCTACAAGCCGTGTTAGAATTAAATAAACGTTACTTAGCTGAGCAGTGCCAGCAACAAACCTTATTTGATTCACCAAAAGCAGTGCGTGACTTTTTATCGTTAAAATTAAAAGCACAGCAACAAGAAGTTTTTATGTTGCTTTATCTTGATAGCCAAAATCGCTTATTAACAGATGAAGCATTATTTTATGGCACAATTAATTCCGCAAGTGTTTATCCAAGAGAGGTGGTAAAGTCGGTTTTAAGACATAATGCAGCTTCTGTTATTTTGGCGCATAACCATCCATCAGGAATTGCAGAGCCAAGTGAAGCCGATCGACTTATTACCAATAAACTAAAAGATGCTTTGCAATTAATTGATGTTCAAATTTTAGACCACTTAGTGGTGGCGAGTAACAAAACCGTCTCTTTTGCCGAGCGAGGCTGGCTTTAAATAAAAATAATTAGGTGGTTTGGACCCAAAATAGCCAAAAAATCGTTTTTTATGCAAATTAGTTTAAATTAACTGCACTTTTTACTTTCACTTAGTCGAGAGGATCTCTATAATTAGCCGCTATCAAATTTACACATGAGCTGAAGTGGTCAGATAGTCCACTTTACAAGATCTTTGCCTGTAGTTGCTGTACTTATGGCTTGGGGAAATTAGCTCGAGCAAGATATTGGAGATATATATAATGTCTAAAGTCTGTCAAGTTACAGGTAAGCGTCCAGCGGTAGGTAATCACCGTTCGCACGCAAGAAATGCAACTAAGCGTCGCTTTTTACCAAACCTTCAAACTCACCGTTTTTGGGTTGAGAGCGAAAAACGCTTTGTTAAACTACGTACTACTGCTAAAGGTATGCGTATCATCGACAAAAATGGCATCGACGCGGTTCTTACAGATATCCGTGCTCGCGGCGAAAAAGTTTAAGGAGCTGAATAATGCGTGATAAAATCCGTTTAGTTTCATCTGCTGGTACTGGTTATTTCTACACTACCGACAAGAACAAGCGTAACATGCCTGAAAAAATGGAAATCAAAAAGTTCGATCCTAAGGTTCGTAAACATGTGATTTTCAAAGAAGCAAAAATCAAGTAATTTTGCTTTTTAAAGAAAAACCCGATTTATCGGGTTTTTTTATGTCTAAAATTCAACAATCCTGCTCTGACTTGCCATTTTTAGCGCTAATTAGTTACAATTCCTGTAATATAATTTAATAAAATTTAATTTTTATGATCCGATTAAGTAAAAAAGGCTGGAATAACGTATTAATATTTTCCATGCTAATAATGGTATTTTTGTTCAATGGCCTACATCATAAATTAATAGATGCAGAAGCTGATGACGTAATACAACCACTGTTAAAAGAGCAGAGCTATATTTTAACAATCGAATATCCTTTATTTAAAATTGAACGCATAGGCACAGGTTGGCGCAGTAATTCAACATTATCACAAATACAAATATCTGAGCTGTTAACTAATTGGCAGCAAGCAACAGGTTTACAGCTTGCTGATATTAATACCATCAAGTCAGAGTTTAAAAATAAATCATCAGAAAACATTGTCACTATTTGGTTTGCAGGCGAAGAGCTACCCCAAGTATTCGCATTTTTTAAATTGGGCGGTGATTATTTTATTCATATGCCAAAATCTGAAAATATGAACTGGTTGAAATTAGACAGTGAACAATACCTGTTATTATTCCCACAAGTTAAGGATTAAAAGAGCGCTATGCCTGAGTTACCAGAAGTTGAAGTAAGTCGTATGGGGATTTCACCTTATCTTGAAGGTGAGGTAATAAAGAAAATTCATGTTTATCAGTCAAGTTTACGTTGGGCAGTACCTGAGGAAGTTAAGCTTACTGAAGGCTTAGTCATAAATAAAGTGATCAGGCGTGCAAAATACCTATTGCTAGAAACTGTTATGGGCAGCTTAATTTTACATTTAGGCATGTCGGGCAAATTAAGAGTGATCGACAGTTCAGTGCCTAGGATCAAACATGATCATATAGACATAGAAATGGAAACTGGTAAAACACTACGCTTTAACGATACAAGACGTTTTGGTTGTTTTTTATTTCAGCCACCAGGACAAGTACATAAATTATTAACCAAACTAGGGCCAGAGCCGCTTACCTTGGCTTTTAATCACAATGATTTATATAAAAAGTCTCGAGATAAAAAAACAGTTATTAAACAATTTATTATGAAAAATGAAGTGGTAGTTGGCGTCGGGAATATTTATGCTAATGAAGCTTTATTTAAAGCCGGTATTCACCCACAAACTCCTGCAGGTGAAATTAGTAAAAAACGCTATGAAAATCTAGTGGTACTGATAAAAGAAACCTTAAAGCAAGCAATCCTGCAAGGTGGTACAACCTTAAAAGACTTCGCGCAAACCGATGGCAGCCCCGGATATTTTGCACAAGAGCTATTAGTATATGGTCGAGCAGGATTACCTTGTAAAAAATGTACTAAGCCATTAACCGAAATTAAAATAGGTCAACGTAGCTCAGTATTTTGTGACGAGTGTCAAAAGTAAATAGTTTGTCATTCAAACAAAAGTATTTAGAACAGTCATCCCCGAGTTGTTTTATCGGGGATCTCATGTTCATAAAGTAAAGTAAAGTAAAAACAAGATTTCCGATAAAAGACTTCACAAATGACGAGTTGATAAATTTCCGATAAGACACTTCACAAATGACGTAGAGGTAGGTATCGAGCTGTTTCAAAAAGCTTTAATATTAAATTTGACGTAACAGCTTACTCATCTAACATCTAAATATGCGTATTTATCAAGGACGATAATATGAAAGCACCTGCAATCTATATTTTGACCAATAAACCCAAGGGTTCTCTTTATATAGGTGTTACTAGCGATTTAGTTAAACGAGTTTGGCAGCATCGACAAGAGAGTTCGACTGGTTTCACTAGCAAGTACAATATTAAATCATTAGTTTATTATGAAGTATTTGATGATATGTATAATGCAATATCGAGAGAAAAGCAGTTAAAGAAATGGAATCGAAAGTGGAAAATACATTTAATTGAATCTAATAACCCTCAGTGGCAAGATTTGTATTCTAGTATTATTTGAAGCTTATTAACAAAATTTCCGATAAGAGACTTCACAAATGACGGCTGGATTGGTTTGGGGTGCGGTATCGGAAATGACGATGGTATAAGTAAGATGTTGAAGTGTGAATCCTGAAGTTAAGTTTAAACACCGATACCAAGATGTGTCATCCTCGAGTTGTTTTATAGGGGATCTCATACATATAAGCTAACAAATAAGATTTCCGATTAGACACTTCACAAATGACGGTTTGACAGCGGTGTAAGTGGTTGGCCTTGAAGCTCAATTTAAACGCTATTATTAAGAACAGTCATACCCGAGTTGTTTTATCGGGGATCTTATATTCATGAATTAAAGCCAAAAAAGACTTCCAATTCAAAACTTCATAAATGAAAGGATTTTAGCACTACGTAAGCTTAAGTAATAAATTACAAAATAAGGAAAGTGATAGTTATTTTAAACAATAGATTTAAAGTAAAATAGAATAAAAAATATTTAAATTAATAAGATAGAGTAAACTGAAAACTACAGGGAATATTAAGATAAATTAAAGAGTGGGGCGATTGACGGGGCTCGAACCCGCGACCACCGGAATCACAATCCAGGGCTCTACCAACTGAGCTACAACCGCCACTTCTTTAAACACAGTATTTGTGTTGGCGCGCATAATACATAAAAATAAACGTCATGGGAAGAGCTATGTTACTATTTATTTCTAAAAATTAAAAAAAAAGGAAAATAGATGATAAAACGTACGTTTTGGCTGCTTTTTGGTTTGCTGAGTTTATTCTTAGGCATAGTTGGCGTATTTTTACCTTTGCTACCAACAACACCTTTTGTATTGCTAAGTGCCTATTGTTTTTCTAAATCGTCAAAACGATTACATTTGTGGTTATTAAATCATAAATTATTTGGTTCATTGATTTCTGACTGGGAAAAGCATGGTGTGATCCGTTGTAAAACAAAATGCATTGCAACAGCAAGCATGCTGATTTTAGTATCTTATCCGCTGATTTTTCTGCCTATTATGATATGGGTAAAACTCACTGTAATAATTACCATGATAAGCGTGCTGATCTTCATATGGACTAGGCCCTCTAGCCCGATTGATGTGTAATTAAATGTAACCTTTTATAGAAACATCATATATAATACCTTTCATTCATTTTTGTTAATTAAAAGCTTGAGTGATAACAGGCATATATTTCTTAATTTATATAAAGGAACATTAAATGGATCAGGCAGTTGATTGGTTGAACAATAATTCAGATTTAATCACTCATTACGGTATAAATACAATTTTAGCCATAGTGATATTTCTTATTGGTAATAAAGTAGCAAAATTTTGCGCTAAAATCACCGAAAAAGCGTTTGCTAAAAAGAAAGTAGATAAAGCCGTAAGTTCATTTGTTTCAAGTATAATTAATGCTTTAGTTTTTGCTGTCGCTATTTTAATGGCGTTATCGCAAGTTGGTATTGAAACAACGTCTTTCATTGCAATTTTAGGTGCAGCTGGTTTAGCAATCGGTTTAGCATTACAAGGTTCTTTATCAAACTTTGCATCTGGCGTATTAATTATCATGCTTCGCCCGTTTAAATCAGGTGATTATATTGAAGCTGCAGGTAAGTCGGGTTCAGTAGAAAAAATCGAAATATTCGCAACTGAATTACGCACACCAGATAACAAAGTAGTTATCGTGCCTAACTCTTCAATTATGTCTGGTGCTATTACTAATTACTCAAGAGAAGCGACTCGCCGTATTGATTTAGTAATAGGTGTGGGTTACGACGCAGACTTAAAACAAGCAAAACAAGTTTTACAATCAGTATTAGATGCTGATGAGCGCATATTAAAAGATCCTGCTTATACAGTTGCGGTATCTGATTTAGCAGATTCAAGTGTTAACTTTGTAGTACGTCCGTGGGTTAAAACTGCAGACTATTGGGCTGTATATTTTGATTTGATGGAAAATATTAAACTTGCGCTAGATGAAGCAAATATTAATATCCCATATCCACAAATGGATGTGCACGTTCAAAAAGAAGCTTAACCCTAGGCGACAAGATTCCCGATAAAAGACTTCGGGAATGACGAGTTTGTTAAGATTCCCGATAAGAGACTTCGGGAATGACTGGGTGGAAAGTGGTATTTAAGGTTTAGTTTAACGTACTCAAGGTGAATTGTTTTAAATTAGTCGAGAGTACGAACTTACCAGCGTCATCTCCGAGGTGTTTTATCGGAGATCTGGTTTTAAGGTTTTGAGTGTAAGCGAACGATTTAACTCTAGGTGACAAGATTCCCGATAAGAGACTTCGGGAATGACGAGTTTGTTAAGATTCCCGATAAGAGACTTCGGGAATGACGAGTTTGTTAAGATTCCCGATAAAAGACTTCGGGAATGACGAGTTTGTTAAGATTCCCGATAAAAGACTTCGGGAATGACTAGATTGGGAGTTTTATTTAGGGTTTAGTTTAACGTACTCTAGGTGAATTGTTTTAAATTAGTCGAGAGTACGAACTTACCAACGTCATCTCCGAGGTGTTTTATCGGAGATCTGGTTTTAAGGTTTTGATTGTAAGCGAACGATTTAACTCTAGGTGACAAGATTCCCGATAAGAGACTTCGGGAATGACTGGGTGGAAAGTGGTATTTAGGGTTTAGTTTAATGTACTCAAGGTGAATTGTTTTAAATTAGTCGAGAGTACGAACTTACCAGCGTCATCTCCGAGGTGTTTTATCGGAGATCTGGTTTTAAGGTTTTGAGTGTAAGCGAACGATTTAACTCTAGGTGACAAGATTCCCGATAAGAGACTTCGGGAATGACGAGTTTAGTGAGATTCCCGATAAGAGACTTCGGGAATGACTGGGTGGAAAGTGGTATTTAGGGTTTAGTTTAACGTACTCAAGGTGAATTGTTTTAAATTAGACGAGAGTACGAACTTACCAACGTCATCTCCGAGGTGTTTTATCGGAGATCTGGTTTTAAGGTTTTGATTGTAAGCGAACGATTTAACTCTAGGTGACAAGATTCCCGATAAGAGACTTCGGGAATGACGAGTTTGTTAAGATTCCCGATAAAAGACTTCGGGAATGACGAGCTAAAGCCCAAATCACTGGTAAAGCAGCCTAAATGGCATACATAGTATTTATTAAATAGTTATTAAATAAAGGTTTTAATTGAAATGAAAAAAGCATATTTATCACTTGTTGTTACCGCGTTAACCGCAACTAATGTTGTTGCTGAAGAAGCAAATAAAGATTGGGAAGTTACGAGTGAACTAGGCTTGATTTTAACAAGTGGTAATACAGAAACTACTACACTTAAAGGTGCAATTAAAGCCAAGCATGAAATGGAAAACTGGACAAACGAATATAAACTAGATGGTTTGTTCAAAGAAGATGAAATTGAAAAAGATGACGGCACTAAAGAAACACAACGTACTAACGAAAAGTACTTTGCTTCTGCGCAAGGTAACTATAAATTAAATGAAGAAAATTCACATTTCTTCTTATTTGGTTCTCATACATCTGATTATTTTGGTTCATTTAGAAATGAAAGCGTATTTTCACTTGGTTACGGTAAGCGTTTTTTAGATACATCAAATATGTATTTTGATGCGGAAATTGGTCCGGGTTATAAATATTTTGAAGAGTCAAAAAATGAAGACGGTACTAAAGGTGATACTGATGGCGAAGCAATCGCATTAGGTAAAGTTAACTTTAACTGGGATATCACAGAATACGCTAAGTTTACACAAACTGTGGGTATGGAATACGGTTCAACTAATACTAAAACTAAGTCAGAGTCTGCATTATTAACTAAAATTAATGGTTCAATGCAAATGAAGGTAGGTTTTAACGTAACACATAATAGTGATGTAGATTCAGATAAAGAAAACACAGATACAGCAACAACATTAACATTAGTCTACAATTTCTAACATTTAAAATGCACATTTCAGAAAAAAGGAAGCCTAGCTTCCTTTTTTTTTATTTAAACTCAGGTAGAATAATGCACTTTATTGCTCATTTTTAATTAGAAGGGATTTTTGTGAAGTTTTTTAATATTGTTTTATTTAGCATGATCATGCTGTTATCAGTATCGGCAAATGCTGCAACACCTACAAAACAGCAAATGGAACAATTCAAAAGTTTACCAAAAGCACAACAAAAAGCCTTAGCTAAAAAAATGGGAGTTGATATTTCCGCTTTTTCAGATAACTCTTCGTCAGAGAAAATTGAGTTAGGGCCAACAGTTTTTCCTCGTCAAGATGAAGAGTCACAATTATCAGATGATGAGAGAAAATATAAACCGATTGAAGATGAAATAAAACCATTTGGTTATGAGCTTTTTGCCGGCGACCCAACATCATTTATGCCAAGTGAAATATCGGCAGTGCCAGATACGTATACTGTTGGTAGAGGCGATGAGTTTCAAATTAATCTATATGGTAAAGAAAACGTAACACATAGTGTTGTTGTAGATCGTGAAGGTCGCTTATCAATCCCTGACTTAACACCTGTATTTGTAGCGGGTTTAAGCTTTTTAGAAGTGAAAGAGTTAGTTAAAAGTAAAATATCTCAAGAAGTAATCGGTGTAAAAGCGTTTGTTTCTTTAGGCCAACTACGCTCAATGCGTATTATGGTATTAGGTGAATCATTTAAACCTGGTAGTTATTCAGTATCATCATTAACAACCGTATCTCATGCTTTGTTTGTAAGTGGTGGCGTATCAGATATTGGTTCATTACGTAATATACAAGTAAAACGTGCAGGAAAAATAGTACAATACTTTGATTTATACGACTTATTAATTAAAGGTGATAGCTCGGGCGATATCATGCTAAAACCAGGTGACGTTGTATTTATTCCTACGGTTAATAAACAAGTGACTATTTCAGGGTTAGTAAAACGACCTGCTATTTTTGAATTAAAAAAAAATGAAACTGCTAAGCAACTAATTAGCATGGCCGGTGGCTTTAAAGCTGAAGCTTTCCCTCAAAAAACATTAGTTGAGCGTTACAGTGAAAACAGCTTTAAAACAGTACTTACTCTAGATTTTTCACAAAAAAATATTAATTACCAACCTA
The DNA here is from genome assembly GCF_001269985.1 of Pseudoalteromonas sp. '520P1 No. 423'. Lineage (NCBI taxonomy): Bacteria > Pseudomonadati > Pseudomonadota > Gammaproteobacteria > Alteromonadales > Pseudoalteromonadaceae > Pseudoalteromonas > Pseudoalteromonas sp. '520P1 No. 423'. The sequence continues at coordinate 916,651 of NZ_BBZB01000001.1, forward strand.
AAGATGGCGATGTTATTAAAGTACAAGCTTCATCTAGTGAGCTTGAAAATGCAGTAACATTAATTGGTGCAGTAGCGCACCCGGGTAATTATCAATGGACTAAAGGCGATACTGTTTCAGGTTTAATTAGTTCTCTGAAAACAGATGTACTGCCAATCGCTGATTTTGATTATTCACTTATCGTACGTGAAAAAAATATAAAAGGTGATGTAGAGGTTATTCAATTTTCATTGTTGAATGCATTAAATAAGAATATAGAAGACGATGTTAAGTTAATGCCTAGAGATATTGTAATGGTGTTCAGTCGCTTCGAAGAAAAAGAAGATGAAAAACGAACGCTGTCAAATATGTTGCTAACAGAAGATGAGTTTTATCAACAAGAAAAAATGCAGCAATGGCATGATTTTGAGAATCAACAATATCAAGAGTTTATAGGCCTAGACATTGAAGATAATAAAGACGTTGAATTAGAAACAAATTTAACTGATTTATTAAAAGGCAAAAAAAAGGAAATTAAAGAAAATAGCTTAACGCTTTTTGGTCGTACTTTATTTTTAAAACCTTTAATTATTAAATTACAAAAACAATCTTCTTTTGGTAACGAGGCGAAATTAATTGCTGTTAACGGCAAGGTAAGATACCCGGGTATATATCCTCTAGTTAAAAATGCAGACATGAATAAGGCAATTAATGCTGCTGGTGGTTTATTAGAATCTGCTTTTGTAGAAAATGCAGAAGTAACTCGTATTAAAACTGATAATGGCAGTAAGATCGAGCATATTTCACTTAATCTAACTAAAGAAACTGACTCTAAATATTTATTACAAAGTAAAGATACAATCAATATTTTTACTATGCCTAACTGGCAAGAAGAGCGTTATATTCAACTTGTTGGTGAAGTAAAATTCCCTGGTAAATATACAATTAAACGTGGTGAAAAACTGAGTTCTATTTTAGAGCGCGCAGGAGGTTTTACTGATTTAGCTGCAACCGATGCTGCAATATTTACTCGTGAATCTATACGTTTAAAAGAGCGTACACAATTAACTAAACTAGCAAATGATTTACGTAGAGAAATAGCAACACGTAGTTTCCAAAGCTCAGTAACCGATTCAAGCCTTAATTATGAAGATACTAATAAACTACTGAATGATTTATCAAAAGTAGAAGCGTTAGGGCGTTTAGTTATTGATTTACCAAGCGTATATAAAGGTTCATTAGATGTTGAGTTACAAAATAACGATACACTATATGTGCCAATCGCACAAAGTACAATCAATGTAATTGGTGAAGTTAATTTAGCAGTATCACATTTATATCAAGATAATGTATCTTTAGAGCAATATATCGCACGCAGTGGTGGTTTAAAACAAAGAGCTGATAGCGAGCGTATTTACATTATTAAAGCAAATGGTTCAGTGCAATTACCAAAAGCAAGTAGCTGGTTTGCTGTAACTGATAATACTTACTTATCTCCAGGAGATACCATAGTAGTACCACTTGATACAGAGCATATGGATAAGCTGACATTGTGGAGCACTGCAACACAAATTATTTACCAATTAGGTTTGGCAGCTGCTGCAATTTCAAGTCTGTAATATTTTTTAACATATAGCGATTCGACATTAAGTTATCAAATTGCTATATTCGAAAGTCATATTTAAAAGGTAGTTTCAATGAATAAAAATAAAGGTTTCAGCTTAATGGAGCTGATGATAGTACTTATTATTTTGGGTTTATTAGGTTCCTTAGTGGCGCCTAAATTATTTTCTAAAGTAAGTTCATCTAAAAAGAAAGCAGCTGTAGCACAAATGCAAATGTTTGAAACTGCAATTGATACCTATAGATTGGATATAGGTACTGTGCCAGCTAACCTTCAAGAGCTTAGAGCAAGTTCGAACCCTAGCTGGGATGGCCCTTATTTACCTAAAGAAATTCCTATGGACCCATGGGGTAAACCTTATATTTATACTGTTCCAGGCCAAAATGGTAACCCTTATGGAATTATGTCGTACGGACTTGATGGTCAACCAGGTGGGAATGATGAAAATATGGATGTTATTCATAAATGATTGAAATGGATAAACTGCTAATTGAGGAGTTTTCAGTTAGCTCTACAGATTTAGATAAAGCTAAATTATATCAACAAAGATATGATGGTAGATTAGAGTTGATTTTAGTAAATATGGGCTGTCTAACAGAGGATAACTTGGCACCATTTTATAGCATGCTATTATCATACCCTCTTTTTAAATCTGAAGATTATCCAGATTGGTCCGTTCCTAATATATCTCTAAACACGATTGAGAAATTAAAATCTTTTGATTGCTTACTAATAAAAGGAACTGAGAAAAGTTGGGAGCTTGTTTGTAAAGATCCATTAGATTTGAAGCTAATACAATTCCTTCAGCAGCAATCTACCCCATTTAATTTATCGATAGCGACTGAGTTACAGCTGCAGCCTTATTTTTTTGAAATTCAGAGTTTGACTGATAATAATGCTGAAGAAAATACTGAATTAACAGATGATGAAGAAGCTAGATTAAGAGAGTTAGCATCTGAAGCACCTACGGTTAATTTACTTAATACATTAATTACAAAGGCACTTGCCCGTGGTGCATCCGATATGCACTTAGAACCTCATAAAGGCCGATTTAGAGTTAGGTATCGAATAGACGGTGTTTTACATGAAGTCGATGCTTTAGCGCCTAAAATGCAATTACCCATTACGACTAGGCTGAAAATATTATCAGGCATGGATATTGCCGAAAAACGACGCCCGCAAGATGGTAAAATTGAAATGCGGATCGCGAATAAAGAACTAGATATACGAGTATCAGCTTTACCTCTTAATGAAGGCGAAAGCATTGTCTTACGCTTTTTACTTAAAGATTCTATAAGCTATGATATGTCTATTCTTGGCTTATCAGCAGATACACAAACATCTATCCAGCAAGATTTAGCAAAAACTACAGGTGTTATTTTATTAACTGGGCCAACTGGTTCAGGTAAAACTACTACACTTTATACTTTTTTAAATGAGCTAAATAATCCTGATGTAAAAATTATTACCCTTGAAGATCCTGTTGAGTATCAACTAGAAGGAGTAAATCAAGTACAAGTAAACGCTGAAATTGGTTTTGACTTTGCGGCGGGTTTACGTTCAATAGTAAGGCAAGATCCTGATATTATCATGGTAGGTGAAATTCGAGATGCAGAAACTGCACGTATCGCATTACAGTCAGCATTAACAGGGCATCTAGTATTTAGTACTGTCCATACTAATGATGCCGCTAGTGCTTATACACGTTTACTCGATTTAGGAGTGGAAGAGTTTCTACTTAATGCCGCATTAGTATCTGTTGTAGCACAACGATTAGCACGTCGTTTATGCCAGCATTGTGCAAAGCCAGCAGATAATTCCCTAGAATTATTGAAAAAATACCCATTACAACAAATAGCTGACGACGCAGGAATTTCACATTTAGATATCAAACAAGCCGTAGGTTGTGAGCATTGTAATAATTCTGGTTATAAGGGAAGAGTTGCTATTAATGAGTACTTACGAAGTGATGATGAAATTAAATCAATCCCTAAAAATGAGCTGTTTATTCCTAATGCTAAAGCGCATAATGCTAAATTAAAAAGAAGAAACCTCTTAGAGGATGGTTTTTATAAAGTAGTCTCTGGGGTGACCACAATAGACGAAGTGTTAAGGGTTGCAGGTTGATTGAGTTTGAATATAAAGCGATAGACTCTCAAGGTGCTCGTCACGATGGGGTTATTTTAGCTTTATCTAAATTAGAAGCACAGAAAAGCCTAGCTCAGCAAGGGCTAAATGCAATGGCGATTAATCAAATTTCAAATCGACAAAGCTTATTAGATCTTTTTTCTCAGACTGTGACTTTAGATCAGTTAGAGTTCTTTACAAGCCAATTGGCGTTATTACTAGAAAGTGGCGTAAGAGTTGATAAAGCGATAGATATTATTCGCGCATCTAATATGCACCCTTCATTAAGTCGTCTTTTAAATCAAATATCATCAAGTTTAAAAAAGGGTGCTTCATTAAGTGCAGCATTTGCAGATCACGAAGAGTTATTTGGCCCTTTATATATTAGTTTATTAAAAATAGGTGAAACATCAGGTAATTTGCCTGAAGTATTAAATCGCTTGGCTGATGATCTTAAGTTCCAAAAAGAATTGCGCTCCCAAATCACAACAGCATTAACTTACCCTTCTGTTATCTTTTTTGTATGTATCATGGCTGTATACTTTGTATTGACATTTATTGTACCAAAAATGGCTGGTATATTTACAGATTTGACCCAAGCTCCCTGGTATACCCAAGTTATAATCAAAGTGAGTAGTTTTTTTGTCGATTATCAAACAATTATAATTGGGGGTGTAATTGCAGGGCTTATATCTCTTGCTTATGCATTTAAAAAGCCGGAGGTTAAAAACTGGTTTTATGTAAAGGCATCTCATATACCAGGTATTGGTAAAGTTATTTTAACGGCAGAGCGAATTCGTTTTGCGCAATCAATGGCGATGATGTTGGATGCCGGGTTGCAGCTAGATACAACACTTGAACTTACATCAGATACATTAAAACATGAAGAATTAAAACGTGATGCTAAACTTGCCCTCAAGCAGCTAAAATCTGGTAAGCAATTAAGTCAAGTGTTAGCTAAAACAAGAATTTTTCCTGATTTCTTTTTATCAATAATAAAAGTAGGAGAAGAAACAGGAAGATTACCCCGGGTATTTAGAGAGGTTGCAACTCGTAGTAAAGCAGACTTAGAGCAAGTAATTCAAAAGCTCACAACGATGCTTGAACCTATCATGTTAATTTTCATGGGTGGATTTGTTGGTGGTATTGTCATTTCTATGTTGATGAGCATGGTATCGATCAATGATGTTGCATTTTAAAAAAACACTTGGTTTTTCTTTAATTGAATTAATGGTTGTTATGGCAATCATGGGTGGATTGCTGGCGCTAACTGGTGGTTTAGTCACCAAGAGTATCGATCAGCAACAAAGGCAAGTTGAACTAGAAAAGGTTGAGCAATTATTTAAACGCTTAAGTTACCAAGCATATTATAGTGGATATAACTATCAACTACATGCACAAGGTTCGCAAATAAAAGTGAACACAGATAGGGAAATTTATACAGTTGATTTTAAACAATTAGAATTTGTTATGACTGATTTTATCATCTCAACTAAAGCATCTATTTCGCCAGCTAAGTATTCTGTGATATGGAATGGTCAAACGCGTACTTTCCCGATCCAACCAATGTTTAAGCCTTATGAATAAATCAAAGGGGTTTACTTTAGTTGAGGTGTTAATTTCAGCCATTATATTATTTTCAGTTTTAGCACTTGCAGCTGAAATGTATAATTCATCAACTTTTTCAGCTAACAAAGCGGCAAAGTCCGCTCGTTTTTTTCAAATTCATCCTGCAGTAATTTCAGCAATAAAACTAGATTTAAGATCTCAAGCTAGAAATAAAAAGAAAACTCATATAGCTGGTGAATTAAATGTTTTTGGTATGTATTATACTTGGCAATCCGAACGCATTTCATTCCTACCTAAACCAAAAGAGCAAGATAGTAATACTGAAAGTGAGCCACAATTCGGAATGTTTGAGGTACTAGTTCAAGCTAATCAAGGAACCAAGATACAGAGTTTTTCATTTCAGGTTGCTACATGGTAATAAAAGTGAAAAAGAATCAAGGTTTTACTTTAATTGAGCTTATGATTTCAACAAGCTTACTTATGTTAATAATGTTTTCTGGCTATTATGCCTATGGTTTGTATACAAATAACTGGCAAAAAAGAACAGATATATTTTGGCAACAAACTCAATCTGCTTTAGCCTTCGATTCAATAAACAGATTGATAGAGTCTACTAGACCTTACATTATTAAAGCTGATAATAATTTACCAGCAATTTATTTTCAGGCATCTAAAGAAAAAGTACTTTTTGTAAGTCACTCGGGAATATTCACAGATCGCTTAGCAATTGTTGAATTGAAAGTTGAATCTAAAAATAATGAATCATCAATTATTTATCGTGAGTCATCTTTAGAAGGTTACTTATTATTAGAGCAGTCAGATATTATTGAATGGCAGCATGAAGTAATTTTGCTTGATAATATAAATACAGCAAGCTTTAGCTATTTTGGTTGGCAAAATTTAGATGAGTTACTAAGTAATAATGAATTAGATGATAAAGGAAGTTCAGGTAATACTGATGATGAAATAAAGCCTATTTGGTATACAAATCATCAATTAGAAAAATATCGAATTTTACCTAATAAAGTAAATTTATATATTAAACATCATAATAATACTGAAACAAACTTAGAGTTAATGCTTCCTGAAAACTCACATCGAGCTCTTATTAAGTATTTAAGAGAGGATATTTAAAGTGCATATTCACAAAGGTATCGCTTTAGTTCAAGTATTGATCATTTCAGTCGTATTGACATTGTTGAGTCTTTTTATTGCTCAAACTGTTCAATTTCAAACAGCTATTGCACATACGATGAATGATGCATTTAAACTTCGTTTACAAATAGAGGATGCAGAGGCCCGTTTATTACAAACTATTTTGACTGAACATTTATATGTCAGTAAAACATCAAGAAATGAGATAGTGAGAAAGTGGAACTTTTATGGTAAAGAATTTTCTATTACTGAGAATGTAAAAATATCAATTCAAGATTTGAATGGTTTAATTAGTTTAAATAGTATCGATAAAACCATAACAAAATCTTTGCTGAGTGACCTCGGTCTTTCAATTGAAGAAACAAATATATTTATAGATTCGTTAGAGGACTGGAAAGATGAAGACGATCTAAAGCATTTAAATGGTGCTGAATCAGCTTATTATCGTTCCATACAGCAAAAAGGGCCAAGAAATGGATACTTGCAATCACTTTCTGAGGTTGAATATATTAAAGGTGCTGATACATTAACATTTACTCAATGGCAGAAGTACTTTTCGGTTGAGTTTGTAAATGGTTTTAACCCCTTAAATTCACCTGAGACAATATTAAAATCAATTGTAAAGGATGATTCAAAAGTTAAAGAAGTGATAGAATTAAGGGAAGAAGGTAAATTAACAGAGTTAAGATTTGTACAAATAACAGGAATGGACTCAGATGAGTTTATTTCTTTTTCTTCCGGTAACCAACTGTTTGTTACGATAGAAGCAAATAATGAAACTCAAAGAATAGTTAAAAGTTTTATCGTAGAACGTAGGCCTAGGTCAATAATGTACCCAATTGTACTGACTGGTGTAAAATGGAATAACATGTGAAATTAAATATTATATCAAAGTCAAAACTAACAGAAAGTTGGTTATATAACAAAATAGGTTATGTGTCGGATACATTTTTTGAACTTTCAAAGAGTGCATTATCAGCAACAAAGAAGTCAAAGAGTGTAATGATTGTTGCTAGGCATCATTATAATGAAACTTGGCAATTGTATCCTGCATTGAGTTTAAAAGAGCTGAAAAGTTTATTAGACTTGCAGAAGCAAGTCAGCTCAGGTTTTTCACCTATTCAGCAATATTTTGTGAATAAAGAGCATGATGGTTTTGATGTTAAAACTATAACTTTCTCTTCAGAACTAAATACCTTATTACCAGCAGAAACAATCTTGATCCCTGAAACTGAGCTGTTTGATTTAGTAAATATCAATAGGTTTATTTGTGAACTAGAAACACCTGCAGGAGTGTTGTTTTTAGCTAAAACAGATACAAAGACACATAGTGCTTATCGTAAAGGTATGGTTAATAATGTTACTACCTTTAAAATGAGTGTCGGATTATCAGATACAGTGGAGCAGAAATTATTTACTGAAGTAGATTTTTTAAAACTGTTGAAAAATGGATTATTAAATTTACCTATAAAAAAACTGTTATCTCTTTCATCATTTAAAATTAATTTATTCATACAGCCTAAATCAATGCACGCATTATATTGGGCACCATTGATAACTGCTTTGTTATTTTTAATTTCGACTAATAGCTATTTAATTTACAAAAATAATATACTGGAAAATAACCTTACTGCTAAAGGGTCAATTGTTGATGAGCTTTTAAATTTTAAACAGCAACAAGATCAGCACTCTGAATTGATTAAATTACTAAATTCTGAAATTAAAACGCATAAGGCAGTGCTTCCAAGTTGGGATATTGTACATCAAGCAACGATACAAGGTATGGAAGTTCATCAATTTCGTAAAAGAGATGAGAAAATTATATTACGTGGTATAGCGGACAATGCATCAAAAGTCTTGGCTGGTGTTAATAAGTTACCACAAGTTTCAAGTGCTGTATTTGATGGTGCAGTAAGAAAGTCACGAGGACAAGACTATTTTATTATTCAACTGCAATTAGGGAGGGATTTATGATGCAGGATTTAATAAAATTTAAACACCACTTATTGTTTTTAGCAGCCTTACTAATCGCAAACTATATAATAGAGCCTTTATGGCAAAATCAAACCGAGTTAAAAAGTAAAGCTAATTCAATAGAAAATAGAGTTAATAAAGTAGAACACTTAATAACTCAAAAAGAGTTGCTAGAAATACAGCAAGGAAAAATTCAACTTAACTTGTTTAAATTTTTACCTCTTTTGTACAAACAAAAAGATGAAGCTGTTTTTAAACTTACAGCACAAACTGCAATTGAAACTAGCTTAAAAGAAGCTAATTGTGAAGTTGAACAAATTGGGTGGCAAGGCTCAGAAAATTTATCAAATGATATTCGTAGATGGCAGCTTGATGCGCGCTTTAAAGGTGGACCTAGCTGCTTATTAACAGCGGCTCGAGAGCTTGAATCTTTAAAGCCTATAGTTAGAGTTAACGATTATTTTTATGGCGGCCGTCGTATTGATAGTGACCCTTCTAGTATAGTTAGAGCTCAATTAGAGTTAGTTATGTGGCAATATTTAGGTGAGGAATCTTTATGAAGTGGCTTAGCGTAATATTGTCAATGCTCACACTTTATTTATTTGGTAGTGATTTTTTCATTAACAATTCACAAAATAAACAGACAAAATCAGTGATGGAATTGGCAATGTTTATCCCGCCTAAGGCAGCTGTAGATAAGCTTGAAATTGAAAAACAATGGCATGGCTTAAAAGAACAAAGAATAGCTGCTGCTAAAGCTGTGTTACAACCAGATTTGAAAGCAAAGCCTGAAATTAAAGCAAAAGTGCTGCCTACCCTGACAATTGCAGGAATTAAATATCAGTTATTAGGTATTTTTAAAACAGGTGATAATCCATTTATTTTATTAAAAACTAAAAGTGAACAATTAAAGCAGGTGCCGCAAGGAACCGAAATTAGCCCGGGAGTGATATTAACAAGTGTGAGTTCTGATAAAATCACCTTAACAACTACCGAAAAAACTATCGAATTTAAACTTTTTGAACGTGATAATAATGTATAAAATTAAAAAATATAATTTAGCCTTTACGGTAGCACTTGTTTTGTCTACAACAGGTTGTAATTCTCTCTTGAGACCGAATTCCGATGTTGCTCCATCTCGAGTAAATGTTGAAAAGTCTTATTTAGATCAAAAAACAGCAGAAATTAAAGAGCAAAATCTGACTGAAACACAAAATGATATTAATGCAGGTGGCATTCAACATTTACATGTGCTTTCTCAATCAAACCAAGATTTGAAATTGGAAATTGATTTAGCCAATCAGTTTAGTAACAATAAAAAACACCAAATGTCGGTTAACTCACTGCCTTTAAATGACTTTTTGCATTATGCTTTAGGTGAATTATTACAAGTGTCATATTTAATTGAGCCGACTGTTAAAGCGAATAATGTACCCGTAACACTAGAACTTAAAGAAAGCATTACTAGTAAAAGGTTGTTTCAATTAACACGACAAGTACTATCACAGAATAATATTAATATCGCATTAAATGACGGAATCTTTTACATTCACCCAGCATTAAAAGACGATCAAAACTCAGCAAAGGCATTTGGTTTTGGCAGGGAAGAGTCAAGTGTACCAAATGTATCAAGTGAAATTATTCAGTTAGTACCAGTGGAATATGGTATGTCGCCAGGGCTTAGAAGTACACTTAATAGGCTTGTAGATGCTGAAGTTAGTTTAGATCAGGTTCAAGGGTTATTGACTGTTGTAGGTAAAAGGGAAACAGTTATTAGAGCCTTATCATTAGTAAAATTGCTTGATAGCCCAAGTGTGTATAATAAAGCTGTAGCACTATTAACTTTTAATTATATTGATTCTGAAAGTTTCATCGAAAAAGTTACTTTATTATTAGCACAACAAGGGATCAAAGTAGGTGGCAGATTTGTTGGTAGTGGCAGTATTAATTTTGTACCTATTGAACATTTAGGCCAAATAGTTGTATTTGCAACTGCCGATGAAATTATTAATAAAGTAGAGTATTGGCGTGAACAACTTGATAAACCAGCCACAGGAGCTGAGCAAAGTTTTTATATATATCATCCTAAATATGCTAGAGCTGCCGATTTAGGGCAAAGTTTAGCACCATTACTTGGTGGTAGTTTATCTGGTGGTAATAAAGTAAATCAAAAAACAACATCAGCTAGCACTTCAAATAATGTGGCTGCAAATCAAGCATCAGCTAACTCAGTGCAAACTGTAGAAGGTGATAATATGCGCTTAGTTGTTGATGATAGATCTAACGCATTAATCTTTTACTCCTCGGGTAAATATTACCAAGAGTTGCAACCTATTATTCGTCAATTAGATGTCATGCCTAAGCAAGTGATGTTAGAAGTTGTGATAGCAGAGGTTAAGCTAGCTGGTACTTTTGCAAAAGGAGTTGAATTTGCAGTGAAAAATGGCCCTAGTGGTAGTCGAACTGAGAATTTTAGTTTTAAAGGCAAAGGGGGCTTTGCTTATTCTGTTGTAGGTATGAATGGTAATGTAAACTTTAATTTAGATCAAACTGATAGTTTAGTTAATGTATTGTCCCGACCTACATTATTAGTACGAGATGGTGTATCAGCAAATATAAGTGTGGGTGATGATATACCTACTGTAGGCAGTACAACATCTGATCCCATCAGTGGTGATAGGGAAACAACTACTATCCAATACCGAAAAACGGGTGTTGACTTAATGGTAACACCTACAGTTAATGCGCAAGGCACTGTGATTATGACTATAGAACAAAATATTTCTAATGTCTCGAGTGCTTCAAGTTTAGAGGGGTCTCCAGCTGTATTTGAACGTAAAGTCAGTACCGAAGTTGTTGCAGGTGATGGTCAGACTGTAATGTTAGGCGGTTTAATCAGTGAAAATAAAAATACGTCAGCTACATCAATCCCATTATTAGGGAATATGCCTATTTTAGGGCATTTGTTTAGAACCGATAGCGAAGAAACAGATAAAACCGAATTGGTGATTCTAGTAACTCCTAAAATTATTCATAATTTAGAAGATTGGCAAAGAGTGAAAGATAGCTTTATAAAAGGGTTAGAAAACCTTAAATTTTAGCCTTTTCTAATTAACAATTGTTAAAAATTGTATTAGATCAAATTTTTGTATGTTAAATGTACACATTATGACTGAGCAGTCTAGACATTGATTAGATTCTATATGATAATACCACTAATTAGCTGAGTAATGTTGCCAAAATGTTGTAGATTAATAAAATGAATGCCTTTAAACAGCAAAAAAAATCATTACTTAGGTGTTTTTTGCACTTGACTTAGCTATTAAATAATCTTAAATTTATGTTCGATCTGGTAAACTCCTTGCCGGATCTAATAATTTTGGCTTGTTAAATGTCTTAATAAGCCAGTTTCATGAAACTGGAGAATGGAAACAAAAATGAAAATTTTAAAAAAAGCCCTAGTAGCTTCGGCTATCTTAAGTGCATTTGCAACTCAAGCCGCAACTGTATCAAGCACACCTCTTAAACTTTCTTCTGAAGGTGTTGCAGCTAAAGTTTCTGCTACAGCGACAACTTTAACTTTTGATATCGTTGTAGATAAAAATCACCCAGCAGCATCTACTATCACTTTAGATTTTGATAAAAACGTTGAGTTTTTTACATCTAAGTTAAACTGTTCTTCAGGTTCAGTGACTCAAGTAGTTGGTGGTGGTAAAGCATATTGTGGTGATATTGGTTTTAACTACGGTACTGGTAGCTTCACATTTGATAACGTTGTAGTTACAGATGGTAATGCAACTAAAGGTGAAACTGATAAAATTACTTTTGACGTAAACTTAGGTAATGCTTTATCAGCAGATTCTGCTTTCCGTGTAATCTTAGGTAAGCATGATTTCGCAGTTGCTCCTAACACTGGCACTGATGCTATCTTAGTATCAGGTGCTTCAAACTTAGCTTACTCATCAGCTAAATCAGATAAAACAGCTATCGAGACTGGTACTGGTGTAATTGCACAAGAAGTATCTCAGTATGGTTTTGTTGTAACAGCTGATCTTGACGGTGTTATTGAGCGTGAACAGCAAAAATCATGGGTGCTTAACGATGTAACTCAAACTAAAGATTCTTTAGGCTTTACTGTTTCAAATGATGAAACTTTAGGTTTAGCTATTTTAGGTTCTAAAATTGATGTTACTTTTGATGGTAACTTTAAAGATGTAACTTCATTTACTTCTGTTGCTATGAATTCAATTGGTACTGTTGCTGCCTCAGATAAAAAAGTAGTTGTAGAACTAGCTGATTCTGATATGACAGGTAAAGCTGTTGTTAAAACTGCTATTGACTTTACAAATGGTACTGCAGTAATCCCAGTAACAGGTGATGTTTCAGCGAAAGCTGTAGTTGTTTCTGAGTCTGGTACTGGTACTTTACCTACTGGTGGTCTAGTCATTGCATCATCTGTTGACGCTGGTAAATGGGAGTTAGATGCTACTGTAATTAATGTTCCTTACTTCCCAGTATTATACACAGGTACAAGTACTTCAGTTCATTTTGCAAATGAAAGCAAAAAAGAAGCTGACGTTATCGTTACTGCGATTGATAATAATGGTACTGAATACGGTCCACTTAACTTAGGTTCTAAGCTTGCTGCTAAAACAGTAACTAAAGTTAAGCAAACTGATATTGCTACTTTATTCAAAATTGATACTGCTACTAAACTAAGTGTTACTTTCAACATCGATGCTGATAAAGGCGATGTTAACGCATACGCTACTGTTCAAAGTGCTGACGGTCGTTCTGAAGTTTCTACTTCTCAACAACGTAAGTAATATCAGTTTAAGCTGATAGATAAAACCCGGCTTTAGCCGGGTTTTTTGTATACTAAATTTGTGATTTACTAACTTAAAATAACTTCTTTCAATAAAAATAAAAAAACCTTAAACTCCCCCTTCAGATTTAGATTATTCCCAGATGTACATTGAACCATATAATATTTAGCTGCTTTAAATATAGGAAAGATAAATGAGAAAATTTTACACATTGTTAGGTATATTCAGTTTGTTTTCGGCTCAGGCATTTTCTGCTTCTAAGTGCGAAATAAATGTAGATTTTGTAACTAACGCTAAAGAAAAACAGCAAGTAATACCTGCATCTAAAGATGTCAGTATATACATAAAACAAATGCTAGCAGTACACAGTAGCAGTGGGGTAAAAATAGCTTCAAATGCTATTTGTCAAAAGCTGTCAGGGGCAAGCTACACAGGTTCTGAGCAAGAGTGGCAATCGTTTATCAGCTCAGCGGTTAATGGTTTGCTGAAAGCAAACTATACAGATTTACAAATTACTATGGTAGGTGAGGATGATAAAGTCTATCAAGGTAAACTAGCTCATAAAGAATATATATTTACAGGATCAGTGCCTGGAAATAAACAGCATATTTACAATTTAGCTGTATTAGATAAATCAAACAATACGGTTTACACTATGTCCGTAAGTGGTAATGAAAGAGCTGTAAGAGAAGTTAAATCAGAATTTTCAAGATTGATAAAAAGCTTTAAACTATAGCAAGAGTATTAAATAAGTAATTTTAGAGAATACTCTATTATATATACAAATCTACCTCAATAATCATAGTGTAACCAGCTAGCATCGAGCGTATCATAAAAGACTTATGATACGCATATTAAGAGCTATTAGCTAAGGTCTCCTTTGAGCTTGTTGTAAATAATGATTAATCTGATTGAGCAACTTATGTCCATCATTATTCTCGGGATCTAGCTTTAAGGCCTTAATGTTGTATTGTTGCGCTTCTTTTAACTTACCTTGCTTTGCTAAGGTTAAAGATAAAGAGAATAATGTTTTAGTGGCATAATTCGGCTGTTTAATTGAGCGCTTAAAATAGGTTTCAGCTTCAGGTAAAAGGCCTTGTTTAAGTTTTAAAATCCCTAAATTATTTAATACACGAGCTTTAGCAAGTAAGTCTTTTATTTGAGGCAATGATTTTAGACCGATTTCTTCAGCTCTTAAATAACTTCCAGATTCAATCATAAATGCTAAATAATTATTTATCATTTCACCACTCATTTCTCCTTGACTAAGTTGTACACTTTTTTCGATAAGGGGCATTGCTTTTGATAATTCATTATTATTGTAGTAAGCAGTAGCTAAGTTATTTAACACTCGAGTATTATAAGGAGAATGAACAAGTTCATTGTGATAAAAAAGAATAGGATCTTGCCATTGATTATTACGATTTATAGTAATAGCAGAAAGAATAACTATGATAGGTAAGGTTATAGCTAAGAACGTATGGTTTGGCTTTGAATTATATTTAATAAGTAATACTAAAAACCCAGAAAATACAGCTAAAATCAAACCAAAATCAGGTAAATAACTTCTATGTTCGAAAGTAATATCCCTTATTGGAATTAAAGCTGATTCAACCATGTGAGCCAAATAATAAAAACAAATACCAAATAAAATTAATGGCGCATGCTTCCTGAATATAAAACCTAATGAAAAAACTAAAATATGACCTAGAGCAGCTATTACTGTTTGCCATAACTCAAAGGAGTTAACATGGTAAGGGTATTCTAGTCTGATAGGATAAGGTACAAATAGTTTAGCGATATAAATCCAAATAACATTTGCTTGTGCTAAAAAGTAATCTAATCGACTAAATTGTTTAGTTTCTCGAGTGTAATTATCTAGTGCCGTGTAAACTTCCTTGAATCCTTCAGCGTTTGTAATAAATGCCAAAATAAGTGCTGTAAAAACAATGCTAGTAATTATTCCAATATGTTTGAACTTTAACTTTTGAAATAAAATTAGCTCCAAGGCAATAATGACAAGCGGTAAAGTGACACTGTTTTGTTTGGTTAATAGTGCTGAAATAGTCATTACAATAAAAATGATAAACCAAAATGCTTTTGCAGCTAATTCGGTTTGATTTCGCAAAATAATATAACTACATAATGCAGCAAAATAAAATAATGCGACTAATGCTGCGATACGTTGCACTATATAAGTTACGGCTTGTGTATGTAACGGGTGAACAATAAAGATAATAGCAACTATAAGTGGTAAATATTTCAGATTAATAGTTTTGTATTTTTTATCAAAAGATGTTTTGAAAATAAGTAAGTAAGTCAAACAATATACTAATATACCATTAATCATATGTATCAAAACATTGGTAATATGAAACGGTAGAACATCTTTTGAATCATTTAAATTAAATGCAAAACTTATGTACCCAAGAGAGCGCATTATGTTGTGGTTGAAAATTTCAAAAGTAGAGCCATTTATAAGTAGTTGGTTCTGTGAAATAGAGCGTATGTCATCTAAATAAAAAGGCACATATAAGCTATTGAAATAGATAAGCCAAGTTACCGAAGCAATTATAAAAATCGAAAACCATTTGTTTAATAAAAAACTACCTGACATAAATAACCTACAGCTTATTGAAGGGTAAAGCAGTATAATAACATGTTGAATATATTTACCTAATAAATAAATAGGAAAGAGCATCGGCTGTTCTAAATTATTTCTGTAACAACCAATGAAACCCTTAAATATATATAATAGCTTTGTAATTTTTATTTGGTTATAATCCCCCCTTAAAGTGTCCTTTATTATATGATTGGGATTTGTAAGTTTTAAGCTATAGAAGTTGATTTTAAGAATATGGATACAGTATTTGTAACTGGTGGTGCTGGTTTTATTGGTTCGTCAGTGGTTCGTTATTTAATAGATAGTACAAATTTTCAGATAGTTGTAATAGATAAACTAACCTATGCAGGTAACCTTCAATCCCTCTCATCTGTTGCAGAGCATGAAAAATACACTTTTGAAAAAGTAGATATTTGTGATGCAAAAGAACTAAATCGCTTATTTGAGCAATATCAACCAAAATGGGTAATGCATTTAGCTGCTGAATCACATGTAGACAGATCTATAGATGGTCCTGGTGAGTTTATTCAAACAAATATTGTAGGCACATATCAATTATTAGAAGCTGCACGTCAATATTTTGAAACTTTGAATGAGTCTATGAAATCAGAATTTAAGTTTCATCATATCTCTACAGATGAAGTATATGGAGATTTAGAAGGAACAACAGACTTATTTACAGAAACGACCTCTTATGAACCGAGTAGCCCATACTCAGCATCAAAAGCATCTAGCGATCACTTGGTACGTGCATGGAACAGAACTTATGGCTTACCTGTTGTAATAACTAATTGTTCAAACAATTATGGTCCATATCACTTCCCTGAAAAACTAATCCCATTAGTAATATTAAATGCATTAGAGGGTAAAGCGCTACCAGTATATGGTGACGGTATGCAAATTAGAGACTGGCTATATGTTGAAGATCATGCTCGTGCATTAGTTAAAGTGGTAAGTAAAGGTGTCGTAGGTGAAACTTACAATATTGGTGGTCATAATGAAAAAGCAAATATTGAAGTTGTTAAAACTATTTGTTCAATTTTAGATGAACTAGTACCCATTAGTAAAAATAACAAATTACAATCAGATGAATCTTCACATGGCATTACTCAATATGCTGACTTAATTACTTATGTAAAAGATCGTCCTGGTCATGACGTACGGTATGCAATTGATGCAACTAAGATCGAGAAAGAATTAGGTTGGGTTCCTGAAGAGTCATTTGAAACTGGTATACGCAAGACTGTTGAGTGGTATCTTAACAATAAAGAGTGGACCACTAATGTGCAAAGTGGTGAATATCGTAAGTGGGTTGAAAAGCAATATTAATGAAAATTTTATTATTAGGAAAAAATGGGCAAGTAGGCTGGGAATTACAAAGAGCGCTTGCACCATTAGGTGAACTAATAGCTGTAGATAGAACACAAGTCGATTTAGCAGAACCAGAGCAATTAAGAGCTTTTGTGGCAAACTGCGCGCCTGATATTATAGTTAATGCGGCTGCTTACACGGCTGTTGATAAGGCTGAAACTGAGATAGAATTAGCATATAAAATAAATGCTGAATCTGTAGCTGTATTAGCTGAAGAAGTTAAAAAGTTAAATGCATGGCTTATTCATTATTCCACAGATTATGTATATGATGGCACAAAAATTACTGATTACTTGGAAACAGACAGTGTAAATCCTTTATCTGTTTATGGTCAAAGTAAATTGGCAGGCGAAAATGCTATACGCCAATCAGGATGTAAATACCTTAATTTTAGAACCAGTTGGGTTTTTGCTACTAAGGGCAATAATTTTATAAAGTCTATGCTACGGTTGGCGTCTGAGCGAACCGAGCTTAAAATTGTAGCAGATCAGGTTGGCGCCCCTACGTCAGCAGAGTTAATTGCAGATGTTACAACCTTATGTATCCATCAATTAACTTCAAATACAGAACAATTTGCTAATGAAAGGATTGGTACTTATCATCTCGTTGCTAATGGTGAGGCTACGTGGCACACATATGCTCAACATGTAATAAATAAAGCAAGTGAACTAGGTCAGCGCCTAAGTACTCCATCTGAAAATATTTTACCCATAAATACAGATGATTATCCATTACCAGCTGCTAGACCTAAAAATTCAAAATTAAATACAAACAAGCTTGAACAAGCATTTTCAATTAATTTGCCTGTTTGGCCTGTTTATGTCGACAGAATGTTAGAAGAACTAATTTAAATGGAATATAAAATGACCAAGCGTAAAGGCATTATTTTAGCAGGTGGTTCAGGGACTCGTCTTCATCCTGCCACATTAGCAATTAGCAAACAGTTGCTTCCGGTATATGATAAACCGATGGTTTATTACCCGTTAAGTACGTTAATGCTTGCGGGTATTAAAGAAATACTAATCATCTCTACTCCGCAAGACACTCCTAGATTTGAACAGTTACTAGGTTCAGGTGAGCAGTGGGGTTTAAAGCTTTCTTATGCAGTTCAGGAAGAGCCTAATGGCTTAGCAGAAGCCTTTATTATTGGTGAAGACTTCATTGGTGATGATTTAGTCGCCTTAGTATTAGGTGATAACATATATCATGGCCATGATTTTCCTCATTTACTAACAAGTGCATCTGAAAAAACAGAAGGGGCAAGTGTATTTGCATATCATGTACATGATCCTGAGCGCTATGGTGTTGTTGAGTTTGATGAAAATAATAAAGCAATAAGCCTTGAAGAAAAGCCAACAAACCCTAAATCGCAGTATGCAGTAACTGGGCTTTATTTCTATGATAGTCAAGTTGTAGAAATTGCGAAGAGTATTAAGCCTTCTGAACGTGGTGAATTAGAAATTACAGATTTAAACCGTATATATTTAGAACAAGGTTCATTAAATGTAGAAATTATGGGACGTGGCTATGCTTGGTTAGACACCGGTACACATGATTCTTTATTAGAAGCAAGTCAATTTATTGCAACATTACAACATAGGCAAGGGCTTAAGGTTGCTTGTCCAGAAGAAATTGCTTTTCGACAAAATTGGATCGATACGACACAACTTGAAAAATTGGCGCAGCCTTTATTGAAAAATGGTTATGGCCAGTATCTTCAGCAAGTTATAAAAGAGAATATATTATAATGAAAGCAACAAAGTTAACTATTCCTGAAGTTATTTTGTTTGAGCCAAAAGTATTTGGTGATGAGAGAGGTTTCTTTTTTGAGAGTTTTAATCAAAAAATATTTGAAGAAGTAGCCGGCTTAAAGCGTGATTTTGTTCAAGATAACCATTCAAAATCTCAAAAAGGTGTTTTAAGAGGTTTACACTATCAATTACCTCCGATGGCTCAAGGCAAGTTAGTAAGAGTAGCCCAAGGTGAAGTGTTTGATGTCGCAGTGGATATTCGTAAAAATTCACCAACTTTTGGTCAGTGGGTAGGTGAAGTTCTTTCCGCTGAGAATGGACGCCAGCTTTGGGTACCTGAAGGTTTTGCTCATGGTTTTATTACCTTAAGCGATACAGCTGAGTTTCTTTATAAAACAACTAATTACTACTCACCAGAGCATGAACGTTGTATTGCATGGGATGATGAAGCTATTAATATTTCATGGCCTGAAAATATTACACCTCAACTGTCTACAAAAGATCAAATAGGTAAAACTTTAAATTCTGCCGAGGTTTTTGATTGATGAATAAGTTTAGTTCTACTCCTGTAGAGATGTTTTTTAGTCTATGGAAGCATAGAACTTTATTATTGAGACTAATTAAGAGGGATATTATTGGTCGATATAAAGGTTCAATAATGGGGATCTTTTGGTCTTTTTTTAATCCCTTATTAATGTTGGCTATTTATACATTTGTTTTTGGTGAGGTATTTAATGCGCGATGGAGTGGAGGAGTTGACTCTAAAGTAGAATTTGCTTTAATTTTATTTTCGGGGTTAATTGTTTTTAACCTTTTCTCAGAGTGTATTAGCCAAGCACCAGGACAAATCATTGCTAATAAAAATTATGTAAAAAAAGTGATCTTTCCAATTGAAACTTTATCGTGGGTTACAATGGGGAGTGCTATTTTTCATTTTATTATCAGTATGACGGTATGGATTATTGCTTATATTCTATTGTATGGAGTTCCCCATTTCACAATTTTATTTACCCCCATTATTTTGTTACTTCTCATGGGGATTATTATGGGGTTCTCATGGTTTCTAGCTGCTTTTGGTGTATATTTAAGAGATATAGGACAAGTTGTTACTTTATTAATAACAGCTACTATGTTTCTATCTCCAATATTTTTTCCTTTGTCTGCAATGCCACAAGTCTACCAACCTTTTTTAATGATGAACCCTTTAACAATTCCTATTGAACAATTGCGAGCGATAGCTTTTTACGGAGAGTTACCTAATTGGAATTTACTTTTTAATTATAGTTTAGTATCTACTTTTATTGCTTGGTTAGGGTTTGTTTGTTTTCAGAAAACTAGAAAAGGATTTGCTGATGTCCTCTAATATTGCTATTAGCGTTGAAAATATAAGTAAAAACTTCCATATCTACAATAAACCTCAAGATCGTTTAAAGCAAATGATTTCTATTGGAGGAAAAGATTATTATGATGAATACTGTGCAGTAAATGACGTATCTTTTAAGATTCGAAAGGGTGAAACTGTTGGCATAGTTGGGAAGAATGGGAGTGGTAAATCTACTTTGTTACAGCTTATTTGCGGAATATTAACCCCAACAAAAGGTGTAATGGAAACAAATGGTAGGGTAGCTGCTTTACTTGAGCTGGGTTCAGGTTTTAATATCGAATTTACAGGGCGTGAAAATGTATATTTTAATGCAACAATACTGGGCCTAACACAGCAAGAAATAGATCATAAATATGATGAAATAGTTAACTTCGCAGATATCGGTATTTTTATAGATCAACCCGTAAAAACATACTCAAGTGGAATGATGATGCGCTTAGCTTTTGCTGTAGCTATAAATGTTGAGCCGCAAATATTAATAGTAGATGAAGCCCTTTCTGTAGGAGATGAGCTTTTTCAGCGGAAGTGCTTTGCAAAAATTCAAGAAATCAAAGAGAGCGGAGCTACAATATTGTTTGTTTCTCACTCTGCTGGAGCTATAGTCGAACTGTGTGACCGAGCACTATTGTTAGATGCAGGGCAATTAGTATTATCAGGAACACCAAAACAAGTTATAAGTAAATATCAACGTTTGCTACATGCGCCGAAAGAAAAACATACGGCTATACTTGAGGAAATAAAGGAATCTATTAGTACTGAAGATGAGGAGTTTTATAAGGCTGATGTAAAGGAGGAGTTTACTTCAACTATAGGTGAGTATGATTTTTTTGATCCAAATCTTAAAGCCCAAAGTACAATAAATTACACATCCGAAGGTGCTGTAATAAATGATATATGCATTCTAAATTCAAATGGCCAAACAGTAAATATTCTAAAACGTGGCAAAAACTACATATTTCGTTATGTTGTACAATTTGATCAAGCTGCTTTCAACGTGAGAGCTGGCAATATGTTTAAAACCACTACAGGAGTTGAACTAGGAGGTATCCAATCTCATAGTCAAGGTAATGGTATAAAGTATGTTGAAGCTGGTACGACACTCCAATTTACATTTAATTTTAAGTGTACTTTGTTACCAGGCACATTCTTTTTAAATGCAGGAGTCGTAGGGAATAAGGATAGTAGTGAGGTTTTTCTACATCGTATTGTTGATGCTTGTGTTTTTAGAGTTGTTCATGAAAATAGTTTACGTGTTACTGGGTTAATTGATTTCTCTTCTACTGATTCTAGAATAAATACAGTCAAATGTTTTGATGATTAGTTTAAATAATAAAATTATATTTTTGGTGTAAGTTGTTTTTATTGTAAAGTTATTTAAATATTGGCTAAAAGATGAAAAAAAGAATAATTGTTGTTTTAGGTATGCATCGTAGTGGGACAAGTGCGATTACTAGATCTCTGCAAGTGCTTGGTGTTGAGCTTGGAAATGACTTGATGCCAGCTATAAAAGGGAATAATGAGAAAGGTTTTTTTGAGGATAATAGTATTAATGCGCTTAATGTGGAATTATTGAAAGCATTGAATAGCGATTGGCATTATTTAGAAAAAATCACTCATAATGATGTTGATTTTTTTAAAGAGAATGGGTACTTCGATAAAGCGCTTAATTTATTAAAGAACAAAATTGATAGTTGTTGCTTATTTGGTTTTAAAGATCCAAGAACGTCAAAGTTGTTGCTGTTTTGGCAAGAAGTTTTCAAAGAGCTAAGCGTTGATGTTGATTATGTTTTAATTGTTAGGAACCCCTTATGCGTTGCAAAGTCCCTTCTAAGCAGGGATGGTCTTGATACAGAAAAAGGCTACCTTTTGTGGTTAGCTCATATGATGCCGAGTTTGATTAATACAACTCAAGAACAGAGAGTTACGGTGGAATATAATCGTTTACTTGAGTCACCTGAATATGAGATAACCAGAGTTGCAAAAAAGCTAAAACTGAAAGTTAATAATGAAGAATTAGATCTTTATTTGAAAAGTTTTTTAGATAAAAAATTACGTAACGAAAATTATACTGATACTGACCTATTAAATGATCAGAGTTGTCCCGCGTTGGTTAAGGAAATATACGTTCAGATTATTAAAGAAGTTAAATCAGCTGATACAGATGACTTTAACCTTTTAACTTGTAAAGTTAGTCAGTGGGTATCAGAATATGAACACCTCACAACTTCTATAATTTATATTGATAAATTATATTTTAAGTTGAGTATTGAACAGCAAAGAGTCAATCATCTTAACGAAGCGCTATTAAATAAAGACGTTAGCATCAATGAAATCAATGAAACATTAGTGAGTAAAGAAGCAAACATCAATGAACTCAATGAAATGTTAGTGAGTAAAGAAGCAAACATCAATGAACTCAATGAAATGTTAGTGAGTAAAGAAGCAAACATCAATGAACTCAGTGAAACGTTAGTGAATAAAGAAGTAAAAATTAATAAATTAAAAGATGAATTAGTTACTAAAGATTTTGATATAGAAAAAAGTATAAGGTTATTGAATCAAAAGGATTCTGAATTGGAGATTATCGAGCAATCTTTACGGAGTAAAGGCGAAATTTTAATCGAACAGCAACAAAGGGAAGTTGTTCTAGAGAATACTCTAAAAGAAATAAGTGATGAGATACAATTAATGTCTTTAAAAGAAGCCAATGAAATTAAAAATAGAAAAGCACTGGAACAGTCGATTCAGGACCTAAAAAATAGCTGGTCATGGAGGTGCACTGCCCCTCTAAGGAGCCTAGGTTCAATTATCAAATTTACATACAATCGAATACAAAATAAGGCCTGTATTTTTAAAGGTTTTGTTCCAACGAACTGTGAGTTGTATGATGGTCGATATATTAGTAGTTCAAATGACCCGTACTTAGTACTTGAATCTGAAATTGAACCTGATGTTTATGAGTTAAAAGGCTGGATTTCATTCGAATTTAAAGCAAAGTTTAATACAGATAAAGTGACCCCTTCTTTATATATAGATTTTGGAGAGGGCTTTTCAGAAATCCATAGATACCCTCTTTGTTATAATAAAGGAACAATTTTTGGTTGCTATTTTTTTGAAAAAAATATAAAAAATATTCGTCTAGATCCCGACGAAAGCCAAATTGACTTTCATTTTAGTGGATTGGAAGTAAAACAAGTCGATCGACTGGCGGTTTTATCTTGTAAAACCAGAGAATTGAAAAGTATTAAAAAGTCAGAAGGACAAGGTTCATTTGACATTCAAATTTCTTCTTTTAAATCATTTCTTAATGGTGCTAGAAAGCAGCTATTTAAGCAATTAGTGGAAATTGAAGCTTCACCAGAGCTGCAATTGGAAATACGCCAAAAGTGGCTTGTTGAGAACAAAAACAATGGAATGTCAAAGAAGTTGGTTAGACTCAATTCCAATTCGAATGCATCTATTGGTTTTGATAATGAATCAAATAAATATTTATTGTGCAGAAATCCCAGCTCTTATACTTATATTCCCAAAAGGAAGCCGAGCGATTTCGAAAAGACCATTATAGCTATGGATCACAAGCCATTTTTATCCATTTTGGTTCCAATCTACAATACTCCCTTGGATTTATTGGAAAAAATGTTATCGTCTGTAGAGTCACAGTGGTATGAAAACTATGAGCTGATTCTCGCAGATGATTGCAGTCCTAACGAAGATGTTAGGGAAGCTTTATCGCAAATCACAAATGAATCTGTAAACGTAGTTTGGTTAGAGCAGAATAAAGGGATCGCCGGAGCGAGCAATGTAGCTTTAGATGCAGCAAAAGGGGACTTTATTGTTTTATTGGACCATGATGATGAACTGACTGCTGACTGTTTATATGAATTGGCGCTTTGTATAAATAGGGATGATTCTGATTTTATCTATAGTGATGAAGATAAACTGTCCGAAGAAGGTGCATATGTAGAACCACATTTTAAACCTGGTTGGTCTCCAGATACTATGATGAGTACAATGTATACTTGTCATGTATGCTGTATACGTACATCCTTAATAAGAAGTATTGGAGGCTTTCGTTCTGAGTATGACGGTTGTCAGGATTGGGATTTAATATTAAGGGTTACTGAAAAAACCGATAAGATCAGTCATATACCAAAAGTTTTATATCACTGGCGTATTATTCCGCAATCAATAGCGTCATCTCTGAGTGCCAAATCATATGCTATTGAGGCTTCTAAAAATGTTCGCTTAGATGCGATGAAACGACGAGGCTATAATGGCGTTATGGAAGAGATCAAGCAAGTCCCTGGATATTTCAGGGTCCGTTATGAACTTGTTAATTCGCCTTTGATTTCGATTATTATTCCGACAAGAGATAATGCCAAAGTTTTGAAAGCCTGCATTGACTCTATTTACGCGCTTAGCAGTTATAAAAATATCGAAGTGATTATTCTCGACAATGGCTCAGTCAATGAACGCACTTTATCCTATCTTGAGGAAGTTAGTAATGAAGGCCAGGCAAAAGTGATCCGGCATGATCATCCTTTTAATTATTCTGAGTTGAATAACATTGGTGCAAGAGAGGCCTCAGGAGAACTGCTGCTATTCTTGAATGATGATACAGAAGTTATTACTCCAGACTGGTTGGAACGTTTAGGAGGCTACGCCCAATTAAAACATTCAGGTGCTATTGGTGCCAAACTACTGTATCCGGATTCCACTTCGATTCAGCACGGTGGTATCTTGAATTTACAGGCTGGACCTGGCCATGCATTTTTGCAAGATGATGGTGATGCACCCGGTTATTATATGCGCAGCCTACTTGAGTATAATTGGTTTGCTGTGACTGGTGCATGTTTAATGGTCGATGCGAAAAAGTTTGAAGTAGTTGGGGGCTTCGATGAAGATTTTCCAATTGCCTATAATGATGTTGAATTGTGTATGAGATTACTCGATGCTGGGTATTATAATACCGTCTGCCAAGCGGCACGTTTGACTCATCATGAATCCATCAGTAGAGGGCATGATGATGTCAATCCTGAAAAAATGTTACGACTCGAACAAGAACGGAAAAGAATGTATTACAAACACCCTGACTTTTTTCAAAATGACCCGTTTTATAATGTAAATTTGCACCCAAATGGAATTAAATTCGAGATGTGCCCATGAATAGTACAGAAATAGGCAGCAATGCAGTTAATCATTTAAAAGAACTAACCGAGCTGGTGAATAACGTTGATGTGGTATCATTCGACTTTTTTGATACCTTATTTGTCAGGCCGCTGTGTAAGCCTGAGGATGCTTTTGATATTTTAGGTATTCAGTTAGATATAGAAGATTTTAGGGAGCGTAGAAAGCATGCTCAAGCCTTGGGCTTTCAACAAATGCATGCCATGGGATTAAAAGAAATTACCATTGAGATGATCTATGATAATTTCATCACTGACCAATATACTACACAGCAGTTGGTCGATGCCGAGTATGAGCTTGAGCTTAAGTTGGTTCATCCTAATGCGGAATTAGTTGATATTTATGAAATGGCTTTGAGTCAAGGGAAGACCGTGGTCATCACCTCCGATATGTACTTGCCAAGGTCATTTTTTGTTAAAGCATTAGAGCTTCATAATATCAGTATGGTACCTATTTTTGCTTCAAGTAGTGATAATGCTACCAAAAGAGATCATGGAGACTTATTTGATGTTATGTCGAATAAGTTGGGTGTTGATAAGGCTGGTATATTGCATCTAGGTGATAATTATCAAGGAGATGTAGAAAAGGCAATAGAGAAGGGCTTACAGGCATATCATTACCTGCCAAAACGGGTTCCGGAAGCACCTCTTCATTATTCTCCTGCTGCTTCATTGGCAAGGGGATCAATACAACTTCACTATCCTGTTGTCGCTGAAAAATCATGCTTTGAATTGGGGTTTCAGTATGGTGGTCCTGCTTGTTTATCATATTTACAGTGGATTGAAAATAAAGCTAAAGAGGATAAAATAGATAAAGTCCTGTTTTTGGCTCGTGATGGTTTCTTGTTAAAACAAATCGTTGATGAATATAAGTCAGTGGACTTCCCCAAATACGATTATTTTTATGGCTCTCGAACCACTTTTAACCTTGCTGCGATTAACGAAGATAACTTCAATGAAGCTATTCCTTACTTTCTTTCTGGCTCTGAAGGCCTGTCACCTTTTGAGATTTTAGAGCGGATTGGCGTTGCTGCACCCGATGCAGGAGTGATGGAGTCTTTGGGGCTTGATGATGGTTTAATTTTGAATGCTTCCAATGATATAGATATGCAGCGTTTTCTTCATGCTTTTCGTTGGGAAATATTGAAAGTTTGTAAAAGGAATCGCAGAGCGCTGTTTAAGTATCTGAATGAGCTAAACATAAAAAGTGGGGATAACATCGCTTTGATTGATGTCGGTTGGAGTGGTTCATCACAAGAATCGTTTATCAAAGTTGTTAAGCAGTTGATAGATGTGAATGTATTTGGTTACTATTTTTGCTTAGCGGAAACTTCAGAAAAAAAAGAAAGAGAAAATAGTCAGAACATGGCTGGTCTGATCTCAGCTGAATCGGTAGATATTAAAACACTCAACGATATTTATAAAAACAGAGTGACGATTGAAACTTTCTTCTCTGCACCACATGATACTGTTATAGGTTTACAGATTCATAATTCGAAGGTTTTTCCTGTAACTGATACCGGTCGTGGCGAAAAATATGAATCTATCAATAAAGTTAAAGAAATCAATGAAGGTGGCTTTTATTTTTCTCAAAAATATCAGCAATTATTAACCCGTTTGGCATTTCCCTCTTCGACAGAGGAGCTTCATTGGTTACTTATTGATTTCGTGACTAGTGGTAAGTGGGGTGATATATCTCATTTTAGTGAAATGAATAATTTTGATACTTGGGCCAGCACTAAAAATAAAAACATATCATTAGTTGATTATCTATGAATAGACTAAATTACAATTGTAATATTTAGTGTTGAACATTTACTCGGAACTATGATATAAATTTACTTTATACATATGTTCCGATTCGGAAACTGTGTTCCCATATACTAAATAGTTGGGAGGAGACTTTCATTGTGATATAAAGCGTTCGAAAAAACTCTAATCGAACTTAAATTTGTCAAGTGTTTATTTCTACCATAAATTTATTTTTTATTGCTTTATGAGCATATTATTTAATAATTTGGTTTTTATGGAAGTGCATTGTTAATTGAAAATAAAGTTGTTTGGTATGTCAGAATATAACCCTCCACAAATTCATATATTATTAGCAAGTTATAATGGCGCTGAGTTTATAATTGAACAATTAGACTCAATTTTTTCTCAATCTTATACAAATATTAAAGTGACTATTAGGGATGATGGCTCTACCGATAACACTATTGACTTAATAAATGGCTATAAAAAAAAATGTGATCTTGATATCACTTTAATTGAAAATACTTCTAAGCAAAAAGGACACAGCTTTAATTTTTCAGCTTTATCTGAAATAGCATTAAATAGCCAGTCAGAATATTTTTGTTTTAGTGATCAAGATGATGTCTGGCACAGTAATAAATTGAGTTTAATGATTCATGAAATACATAAGCTTGAAAAACAACATGGGGTGAATTTACCAATTTTAGTGCATTCAGATCTTGTTGTTGTTGATGAGCGGCTTGATGAAATTGCTCCTTCATTTATCAATTATCAAGGATTACCTAACCCTGATAAGCATAACTTTCCGGAGTTTTTATATCAAAATGTAGTGACTGGTTGTGCAACCATGTTTAACAAGGCACTGTTAGATCTTGCAACACCAATCCCATCATGTGCACCAGTCCATGATTGGTGGTTTGGTCTCTGTGCTCAATCTTTTGGGGCTGAAAAGTTTATAGCTAAGCCTTTGGTTTATTATCGTCAGCATGGAATAAACTCAATTGGTGCTACTCGACTTAAAGAACAAAGAAGTTTCTTCAAAAAGTACATATATAAATCTTTATTTAAATTCCCTTTTTTGTTGTCGTCAGCTATTCAGCAAGCAGAAATTTTAAGCAAATCAGGCGCAAAGACACTGCCTTATGCAAACGAATGTTATGAAATATTTATCAATGATTTTGCTAATTTAAAAAACATAAGCTCTTGTAAAAGAGTTATGTATGCTCATGATATTTTTAAAAATAGGTCAAAATATGAGAGGGTTTATCTTTATTTTGTGTTTTTTCTAGTAAAATGGTTATAGATATGAGAATAACGCAACTGTTATATATTGATGAAAGTTTTAAATGATTTCGATATGTATACCTATTTACAATTCCAATTTTGAATATTTAGATCGTGCAGTGCAAAGTGTGCTAGCGCAGTCTTCAAGTGACTGGATATTAAAGTTAGTAGATGGTTCAACAGAACCATCAAAAAAAATAAAATCTTGGGCTTTAGGCTTAAACAATAAAAAAATTGAATATGTTATTAATTCTCAAGATAAATCTATGTCTGGAAACTGGAACTATGCTTTCAATTTAGCTGCTACTGAGCTTGTGACCTTATTACACGATGATGATATGCTTTCTCCAAATTATATAGAAGAAATGGTTAAATTATCAAAAGAGAACCCAAACTCATCAGCTTATTTTTGTAATGTAAATACCATTGAT
Organism: Pseudoalteromonas sp. '520P1 No. 423'; assembly: GCF_001269985.1. Classification (NCBI taxonomy): domain Bacteria; kingdom Pseudomonadati; phylum Pseudomonadota; class Gammaproteobacteria; order Alteromonadales; family Pseudoalteromonadaceae; genus Pseudoalteromonas; species Pseudoalteromonas sp. '520P1 No. 423'. The sequence continues at coordinate 945,687 of NZ_BBZB01000001.1, forward strand.
GAACAAGAGCAATTGACTCTCACTATAGCTGATTATATTAAACGATTTATACAGCCTAAAGGTAAGTTTATTCATTTAAGTGGAGATAAAGGCTTAGCTCATTTATTGAAAGGAGTATTTATTTTTTGTCCTACAATGTGTTATCGAAAATCTAAATTAACTCAGCAACCCTTTAATAAAAAATGGAAAATGGTAACTGATTTAGATTTTTATATTAATACTATAAAAACAGGTGGGGTGTTGACTGGCACAAGTGAAAAGTTGTATTTATATCGGCGTCATTCAAATAATCAAACATCAAAGTTAACCCAATCATTAATTCGCTTTGAAGAAGAAGTATCTATTTATACTCAGGTGGAAAGTGATGTATTGGATTCTTGGTTACTAACAAAAAAAGTCGCGAATAAAAAAGTGATTATTAAATTACATCTTATTTTTTTAATTTTCCAATCCTTTATAAGGTTTGATTTTAAACAATTAAAAAAACTGTCATACTTTTTATTTTCTTTATTTAAATAATATAAAGTTAATATATTTCATTTTCTAGCTTAAAAAGTTTCATTTGTGTAGAATGGCTTTTACTTTACAGAATTCTAACCCTCAAGGAATAAAAATAATAAATGGATTCAGTACTTTTAATTATTCCTGCACATAATGAAGCAAATACAATTTTATCTGTTATTAATGACTTAAAAACAAATGGCTTCACTAATTTGTTGGTGGTAGATGACGCTAGTGAAGATGATACTGCAAAATTAGCAACGAAAGCAGGCGCTAAGGTAATGAGTTTACCTTACAATATGGGAGCTTGGAAAGCGACTCAAGCTGGTTTACGCTATGCTAACGAAAATAATTTTGAGTACGCTATTACTTTTGATGCCGATGGCCAGCACTTAGCTGATTCACTTGCTAATTTAATAACAGTTAGTATTAACACTGATGCAGATATTATTATTGGATCTTGCCCTAAAAGAGGCACTCTGGCTAGGCATATAGCCTGGAAATTATTTAGAGCGATTTCTGGAGTGGGAGTTCAAGATTTAACATCAGGACTGAGACTTTATAATAAAGCTGCAATTTCAGTATTGAGTTCTAAGGAAGCAACTTTGTTAGAGTATCAAGATGTTGGGGTTCTACTTATGTTACGTAGATTTAAACTAGAAAAATCTGAAGTTGAAGTTGCAATGAAAGAGCGAGAGCATGGTATATCTCGTATTTTTTATTCATGGGGTGCCGTACTTTATTATATGGCTTACACAACTATGTTATGCATTAGTAAATTTAAGACAAATAGACAAGAAATTACTAATTAAATATTAAGTAGAGTTAAGTTGCAGCATTATCAAGTTTTCACCGCTTCAATAGCGATTATTTTCTTCATTATCGTGTTCACATTAATTAGAAGAGATTCTATTTTAATGGGAGCAGCATTTCGATGGTTTGCAATTGCTATTGGTACTCTTATATTAGGTGTATATCCTCAACTCTCTGATTTGGCCGCTGGTGTATTAGGTATTTCTTACCCTCCAATATTACCTGTTACTATTGCCTGTTTGGTTTTGATGGTGAAAGTGTTATTAGCTGATATTGAAAGAGCCAAAACACAAGTTAAACTAGATAGACTAGCCCAACGCTTAGCCATGCTTGAGCTAGAGGTGAAAAGCAGCACTAAATGAGTGAATATAGATATTTTACTTGTTTACGTTAAGTTGCATCCACTTTAATCGTTTAGATTAATCAATCAAGGTACCCAATTTGTTTTTAAAGCAAGCTGTAAAAAATATTATTCGTAAAGCGGGGTTTGAGCTAAAGCTAAACCGTATATCTCCAACAGCATATACAGATAAAGGCATTGTATTTGTGCATATTGCTAAATGTGGTGGTATTTCGATAGATACAGCATTACGTAGTGTTTTTGCATCTCCTGGTCAACCTAGAATAAATCGCAATGCTGCTATTAATACTAGTTTGCAAAACTTCACCCAAGATTGTGAATCCCCTGAGAACAGTGCTCGCTTTGGTGACTTACACTCACACACCATTCAAATGTTAGTGAATTATCACCTTGAGCTAAATTGGTCATATATTAGCGGGCATACTGCGGTGACATCTGAACTTTTAGCTAAATATGCAAATAAAAACAATTTTGTAACGGTATTGCGAGAGCCGGTAGCACGTTTCATATCACACTATATCTATACCAAACTCACTAATGAGCTACCTATAATGCTGCCTAATAAATTTAATACAGATAACCTAATTGCAGAGGCGAGAGATATTTTAAATAGTCGTAGAGGCTGGCATATGATTAATACGCCGACTATGTGTCTTACTGGGCAGTTTCCTAAAGATGTAGAGCACGCAAAACAAGTGCAAAGTACAGTAGCTAATAATCTAAAACACTTTACTACAGTTGGTTTTTTAGATGAATTACCTCAATTTGTAGAACAAATAAAACAAGTGACTAATAAAGATATCGTCATTCCAAGAAAAAATGTTACTAATAAAATAGTGGGTGAAGAAAAAGCAAAAGTAGAAGAAACATTGCGTAACTTTTTTGATGATAAAGCAACTAAACTACAATTAAATACATTAGCTAAGTATGAAATTGAAAACTATGCAAAAGCAAAAGAGCAATATAGTAAGTTGTAATACACATTACTATATGCGCTTCTGCTTTAATTATGAAATTGTAATTACTTTCGAATTATCGCTTTTAGAATTGAAGTGCCAAAATAGGCAAAAGGGTCTAAATAGTGTCTGCATTTTTTAGCTATTCTGATAATAGCATGATCTAAAATCGTATCTTGATAACTATAGAGCTTACTTAAATCATTATTAAATGCAGCATTAAATACCTCTGCGGCTGCAATTATATTGAGTTGCCTTATTTCAGTTTTATCGGATAACAATTCAAGAGGTAATTCGGAAAATACAATTTGCTCAGCCTCTGTAATAGGTTGCTGGGTATTATTTACAGTAAACCCAGTTATTTTTCCACTTTTATCTAGTGCATGGTCAATAAGGTAAGTGTTTTTAGCATTCAGAGGATGATCACAGATCAAACCTTTTGTGCCAGCAATTAAAAATGAACCATTATGATAATCTTTAGGTTCTTTAATAGCAGCAAAAGCACTGTTAGCAAATTTAAACTGGTATTCACTATATGGCCCAAACTTTAAGGCTTTAACGCTAACAGGGTACTGCCAATTCATAAACGAGCGTATGGTTGCTAAACCGTGATATAAATAGCCATTATGGTTTAGCCATAACTTTTTAAATTTACCCACTTTGCCTTCTGTTATTAATGTTCTTGCCAGGCGATATTTAGATAAAAAGGGCACAAACTCAAAAGCATAAGCTTTTTTGAATTGTTTGAGTTCGCGGGTTAAGTTTAATTTGTTTAACGGTACAACAGGTGTAGTAACAAACAAGGTCACATTTTTAAAGTTGTTTTTAAGTAGCTTGCTTAGCGTACTAGGCACGCTTTGCACAGGAATGCACATAAAAACAATATCAATCTCATTAGCGCTAAAATGTTTAATATCGTTAGTAACAGTTAAATTTGCTTGAAGTTGCTCAATAGTGGTACTTACTTTGCCACTATTATTTAATATACCAACTATTTTAAATTGTTGTTTAAGGCATACTAAGGCTGGCAATATGGTTTGCTCAATAAACATGCCGGAGCCGATAAGTAATATTTTTTTTGTCATAAATTATAAAGCTCTAATTATTCTTGATTTTACTTATTGGTGTTTTTGCATCATTTAGCTGTAAATATTTTATCATTAACCTTTTACTTGCATAGCGTAAGTCTCGAATATAACGACGATAGTTTTGCATTAATGAAAAGTTTTCTTGGTAGCTTTCATTTGGTAATTCACCACTAAACTTATCTGATGATAAATGTTGTTTAGCGTAGCTATCAACTACTTGGGTATTAATGTTTTTATCACCAAATAATTGGCGCAAAAAAGCTTGGTTATTATTTAGTTGCTTTTTGACTGCAATAAACGCATCAGTATTGAGTTTATGGTTAAAGAGTGACTTGCTCTGTATAGAAATTTTTAATACGCGACGTGCGCTTTTACTGGTGTTTGGACTTGCACGATGAAACGCTTTTCTATCAAATAAAAAACATTGTCCCTTATTACCAAATAATTTATAGCAGTTAGCAGTATTACCAAAGCTTGGTAAAAGGCTAAATCTTTTGTTTGATATTTCAAAATAACCGTTGCCTTCACTTACATCGGTTAAATAAACGAATAGGCTGATATGTTGTAAGTTTGATTTTCCAAAATCATGTTTGCAATCAATATCTCTATGCCAGCCACTTAGGTTGTTATCACCTATGATATGAGGTTTGCTTTGATTAGCCGCTATTTCGTATGCATGACAATGATACAGCTCTGCATCGGGTATCAGTTGATATAATAATGACTGTAATTTAGAAGTGAAAATTTCATCGAGTAGGTTTAGTTTATATAAATCATCAGCGAATACATATCGTCTTTTGGTTGTTTGTTTGCTAAAAACCTCGTCAAATAGTTCATTCCATTTTTTTATAGTATTAGGCTGATATAAAGGTTCTATATTGGCAACTGAATGTTGATTTAATAACTCATAACCTGTATTCATAGTATCAACTCAGACATATTTGAATGAAATAAAAAGTAAAACTAAAATTAGCACTGCGCCGTAAATCGATATCAAAGGAATAAGTGAGTAAATACCAACTAAAGCTAAGCTAACTACGGTTAATGCTGAACCAATTCCAATCCATTCTTTAATCTTATGTTTCATTATTTTCCTTTAAAGTTTTTTGTATGCTGAGTTAGTTGATATGTTTTCTATTAGCTATGGTATATGAATTAAGCAATATGCTAGGCCATTTTAACATGGCTTTTACCATCAATAAAAAGAAGGGTCGTGTATGTTTGAATAAAGCTAAGCTAAACATGCTGGCCATCATGTATGACATTAATGTAGCCCAAGCAGCGCCAACACCACCATAGTTAGGTATTAGCCATAGATTGAGTAGTACATTTAATACAGCTCCGCAGCCAGTAGTGTATAAGCTAAATTTATAATGACCTTCAATAATTAACCATTTGCTTAAAATAGCGCGCTGAAAAATAAAAATAGAAGCAAATATATGAATTTGAAGAATTTTAGCGCTTTTACTGTATTGCTCACCAAATAATACATTGATGATTTGATCTGAAAATAAGAAAGTAGTAATACTGATAAGGCAAGCAGCGCTGACCATAAAGCTTAAAATTTTCAAAAGTAGCTGCTTATATTTACGAGCGTTATTAAGTTTTGTGCTAGTTAATTGAGCATTAAATGCATTAGCAATTAGTACAGGAAATACATACCAAAATTCAGAAAGCTTGGCTGCTGCGGCATAAAAGGCGACTTCTTTGGTATTGAGAATATGAGCGATCATCAACTGGTCTATTTTTAAATATATTACAGCTGCAATACCTGAAAAAAATAACCATTTTGATTTATTAAATAGAGACAGTGAAGCTGTGAACTTAGGTTGTTTTTTTATGTGTTGATGCTGTTTGTTTTTATAATAAATAAATAAATAACAACTTCCAAGCAGAATGAATTCAGCCCCATTAAGCGCAATTAAGGTTATTAGGCTTGCATTATTAATTATTGAAAACAATATAACCAGTTTCGTTATTAATAAAATACTGAGTCTAATATATAGCGTGTTCGACACTTTTTGTTTTGCTAAATAGTAGTATTCAACAAGATTAAAGATATTAAAAACTTGAAAACATAGAAGTAAAATTATGGCTTGTATGTGTGCTACTTCATTAAAAAACCAATAAGCTAAACAACTGCCTAATAGTAAACTAAAAATAGCACCTGAAAACCTTACTTTAAGTGCTGCTAAAAAATAATAATGACTATTTTTTGGGTGTTTTATAAAGTATTTACTGGTTAAGTTATTTAATCCCATTACGGTTAAAGGTAAAAATAAAGCGCCAAAACTTAAAATATATGAGTAGCTACCAAAAAAGTCAGGACCTGCAATACGGGCAATTAAAACACTGTTTAAAAAGCTTAAGCCGATTAATACTATTTTTTCAGTGATTAATAACAGACTATTTTTTATATTTTTAGATAATCTCATTTAACAGCAGTCATATTTTTAGGTGCTTAATCATAAAGAAGATAAGTATATTTTAAACAATGCACAGCTTCAATTAGCAAAGTTTGATGTATATCTATAAATAGTTTTTAAAAAGGTAAATTTACTAAAATCACATAATATTTATGTGATTGTGCTATAAGAGTTGAAGTTATGGATACAAACAGATAAAATTCGCCTCTTGAATTTTTATTAGGCTTGTATTATTTTTGGTCTAATTTATCTGTGTTTTTGTTTAAATGCTTCGCTCTTTGATTTTCTATTATTTAAGAGTGATCTATATAGGTTAATCTAAGCGTGATTTTAAATAATATTGGTATCTTTTTTTGCTCTTTTTTAAGTTTATTTTTATTTAGAAAATTAGCAAAAGCAATTAATTTAGTTGATAGCCCAAACGCCCGAAAACATCATGCAGGTTCAGTACCTTTAGTGGGTGGCTTAGCGATATTCGTTGTTGTTTTTTCATTTTTATTTGCTTTTCCAGATACCATTACAACTCCTTATTTATACTTGTCTTGTGCTATTACTTTGTTAGTTGTTGGCGTTTTTGATGACTTACTCGATATCAGCTTTAAATTTCGCCTATTATTACAAGTTGTTATATCTGGCTTAATGATGTTTGTGGGCGGCTTAGTGCTGCAAAATTTAGGTATGTTGGTTGCACCATTTACACTTGATTTGTCATTTTTTGGCTACTTTGTCACAGTTATTACGGTTGTAGGCGCTATTAATGCTTTTAATATGGTTGATGGTATTGATGGTTTGTTAGGTGGTTTGTCGATAGTTACTTTTGGCTCCCTTGGTTTATTATTTTTTATGAATGGCCAGTTAGACCTAATGTCATTTTGTTTAGCTATTATTGTAGCAACACTACCATATATTTTACTTAATTTAGGTTTGCCTTTAGGACAACGATTCAAAGTGTTTATGGGTGATGCAGGCAGCACTGTAATAGGCTTTACAGTTGTTTGGTTATTAATTGAAGGCTCACAGTCAAGTTCGCCAGCCATTAGCCCTGTTACGGCACTATGGATTGCGGCTATTCCAATTATGGATGCTGTTTATACAATTTTTAGACGTATTAAAAAAGGTCAATCGCCATTTCAACCAGACCGTAAACATTTACACCATATTTTACAGCGCTTAGGGTTAAACTCATCTATGACCTTAGTCACTATTTGTAGCTTAGCGTCTGTATTTGCTGCTGTTGGTGTTATCGGTGAAATGATGAATGTACCTGAATATATTATGTTTTATAGCTTTATTGTTATGTTTTTAGTTTATTACCGCATGATGAGTCGTATTTGGAAAGTAAGTGTTAAAATTAGACGTTTATTTGGTGTTGGCCGTAAAAGTAAAAAGGTAGCCAGCCTAGCTCAAAGAAGCTAATACTTAAGTTTTTATATTTAATCACTTACGTTAATAGCAATATCAACAAACATAGCTAGGAAAACATACTTTAGGGTAGTAAAGTCTAGCTATTATTCTTTGAGTTTAACCCCAAATTTATTTATGAAGCTTTTTTTAAAGAAATTACTCCCCTCAAACTTTATCGATATTTTAAAAAAACTGATAAGTCGTTTAGATAATAAATTATTACCTGTGTTTGCGAGCAAAGGTTTTTTTAGCTCTGTTTATTTTGTGCTTTTTAATTCAAAATTTCATCGAGAGCACCAAGCTGTTTTAAAGGGTCGTTTAGAATATGCTAAATCTTTAGACGTTATTAACCAAACGAGTGTTCTATTAAGGCGAAATACTCATAGAATAGAAAAAGGCCTAATAATGCAGCCTAGGCGAGATGTTTTTGCTGAAGCCTATATAGATGAAACCGTTGAATGTTATGAAAAATGTTTAATCTCAGCTTCACTATGTAAAGATGAATTAAAGTGGGCTTATGATGTACTAACCAAGTTTTTTTCAGTTACAAATGGCTCAAGTGTTATTGATAAAGCAAATGAAAAATTTAAATCTTTGGTACACAAGCAAAAAAGTTCATCGGATGAATCCTTGCCTTATCGACATGAAGACCGAGTTCAGTCAAACATTTCAACGGAACAATTACATAAGTTATTTAAACAACGTCGCTCTGTAAGATGGTATCAAGACAAACAAGTGGATATTACACTGATTGAAAAAGCGGTTGAGTTAGCGACTCTAGCACCAAGCGCTTGTAATAGGCAACCTTTTAAGTTTCACGTTATTACTAATTTAGATAAAGCTAGTGAAATTGCAAAAGTAGCTATGGGAACCGCTGGTTTTTCTGAAAATATACCTGCTTTAATTGCTATCATTGGTGATTTATCTGCGTATCCTAAAGAGCAAGATCGCCATGTTATTTATATTGATGGTGGTTTAGTTGCTATGCAGTTAATGTTGGCTTTTGAAACTTTAGGTTTATCTACTTGTCCGATTAATTGGCCTGATATTGATAAGTTTGAAAATAAAATTTCAAAAAAGCTCAATTTAGAATATCACCAAAGAACTATTATGCTAATGGCTGTGGGTTATGGCGATCCTGATGGACTTATCCCATTTTCTCAAAAGAAAAGCCCGAGTTTACTGATCAAGGAAGTACATTAATGCTAATTGAAATAAAGGGCGTGCAGTTTGTAAATAAAGGTGCTGAATTAATGCTGCATGCTATTTTACAAAAAGCGAAGGCTATTTGGCCTGATGCTGAATTTTGCTTAGCTCCAAATCCACTTTCTCCCTATTTAAAGCGCACTGATGTCGGGGCTTTTCAAAAGTTAGGTTTAAAAAAGAATGTTTTGGATTTAAATAGCATATTTTATTTTTTGCCTCTATCACTAAGAAAAAAGCTAAAAAGTAAGTGGGGCATAGTTACAGAAGCCGATATTGATATCGTGTTAGACGCTTCAGGCTTTGCATATGGCGATCAATGGAATACGCTAATTTTAAAGCAAACAGCCATTGAAGCCCGTAGACTAAAAAGAAAAAATAAGCATTATATTTTTATGCCACAAGCTTTAGGGCCTTTCAGTTCTTCAGCAAACAGAGCCGCAGCAAAAAAAGCATTTGAAGCATCTTCAATAGTGTTTGCTCGAGAAGTTGAATCATTAGCTAATGTTAATGATTGCTCTAAAAATACCAATGTTATTTTAGCTCCTGATTTTACAAATTTAGTTAAAGCTGAACTGAAACAAGAGTTTGAACCTTTTAAAGATAAAATTGCCATAGTGCCGAATAGTAAAATGCTCAGCACTAAAAATAAAAATACATTATGGCGACAAAATTATTTATCTATTCTTGTTAAAACAATAAATGCATATCAAGATCTTGGTGAAAATGTTTTTTTATTGAACCATGAAGGTAAATCTGATTTAAATGTTTGCAATGAGATTAACTCATTATTAAATTCTAAATTAGAAGTATTATCACCTGACTCGTCCTTAGATGTAAAAGCAGTAATAGGTCAGAGTAAAGCCGTTGTTTGTTCTCGGTACCATGGTTGTGTGAGTGCATTATCTCAGGGAGTGCCGTGTTTAGGCACAAGTTGGAGCCATAAATATGAAAAGTTGTTTTCAGAATATGGTGTAAGCACTATGCTACTGACTCCTGAACTATCAAATAAAAGCCTCGAAGATTTCGTTCGCTATTCTATAAATGAACAAGCATTAATAAAAAATACATTAGAGCCAAAAATTACGGAGTTTAAGGCTTTATCGGAACAAATGTGGAAAAAAGTAACAGAAGTTATTAATGCTACATAACTGCATTTTTAGGTATTATCAAAACCATCTTGTCATTCTGGTGACTTAACTAGCACCTATTATATATTTGATGTAAAATGCGCAAAAATTTATTAATTTTAATTTGGTAATTAAATGAGTCGAGTAATCACATTTGGTACTTTTGATCTTTTTCATGTTGGTCATTTAAATATTTTGAAAAGAGCAGCTGCTTTAGGTGATACTTTAATTGTTGGCATTTCTACCGACGCATTAAATTACTCAAAAAAGCAAAGATATCCAATTTGCCCTCAAAACAGTCGTTCTGAAATTATTGATGCTTTAAAGTGTGTTAGTGAAGTCTTTTATGAAGATTCTCTTGAGCTTAAAAGACAGTATATCATTGATTATAAAGCCGAGATATTGGTTATGGGCGATGACTGGAAAGGGAAGTTTGATGAATTTAAAGATATTTGTGAAGTAATTTATTTACCAAGAACCCCTTCAATTTCTACTACTGAATTAATCGAAATAGTTAAAGAGATTTAATTTATTCTAAAGTCTTATTTGTTTACAGGTAAAAAATGTTTAAAAGTCGGCCAGAAGTGGTTTTGTTGGTTTATGGAAAAGGTGGGCACACAGCTCAGATGGAACGATTTTTAAAAAATCAACCTACTACCGATACACCGAAAGAATATATTGCGTTAACTAATTCTAATCTAAGTTTTTCTCAGGTTAAAGAGTATTTCTTTTTAATGGAAGCGAGAAATAAATATCACTGGTATGTGAATGTATTTATTTTTATGGCTTACCTTTTATTGGCTACTTGCCAAGTATTTAGAATTTTTATGAAATATAAAGTTGTAGGTATGATTTCTACAGGGCCTGGTTTAGCTGTTATTCCTGGCATATTATGCCGATTAACGGGTAAGAAAGTTGTGTTTTTTGAGTCTTGGTCTCGTTTTTTTACCCCATCAATTGCTGGTCGTTTAATGCATAAAATTGCGAGTTTATTTTTTATACAGCATAAATCGATTAAAAAATTCTATCCCAAAAGTAAGTATATGGGGCGACTATGAAGATTTTTGTGACAGTTGGTAATACTTACTTTAACAATTTGATTCAGGCAATAGATGAAATAATCTCTCCGGATGACTTTGATGTAACAATTCAATTGGCTGAAGGGCAGTATACGCCAAAGAATCATACATATTTTAAATTTACAGATCATGTAAATGACTACATAGATCAAGCTGATGTTGTAATTACACATGCCGGTGCCGGCTCAGTATTTAAGCTGTTAGAAAAACAAAAAAAATTAGTTGTGGTGCCAAATAATGTACGTATAGATAGCCATCAATTTGATTTAGCTAAATATGTAGATGATGAGAACCTTGCAAGTGTTTGTTATGATTTAACATTGATAGAAAGTGCTTTATCTGCTGCTGTCAATAATCAATATTCACCTTATAAAAACAATCCTTTTTCGGGATATGAGAGTATTTGGAATTTAATGTACCCGAGTAAAGATAAAAATCTAGTTGGCGGACTTCCGCTTAATATATTTTCAAGTATAGACAATTGCTTACAAAGTATATTACCAGATGATGGTAAAGTAATTCCGGGTAGTGCAATTGCAATAAACCCAGAAAAAATAATTCGTTCAATGCAAAGCTCTGATATATACGATACGTTAATGTGCGCCTCGATACGTTATGCCGACGGTATAGGAGTAGTTAAAACATTAACCCGAAAATCAAAATCAAAAGTTTCTCGCATTCCGGGTTGTGAATTGTGGGAAGCGCTAATGAAAAAGTCAGGTAAGCTAAAAACGCCTGTTTTTTTAGTTGGAGCATCTGCTGATGTCATTAAGCAAACTAAGCTAAAACTTGAAGCAGAATACTCAGTTAATGTGTGTGGCTTTCAAGATGGTTATTTTGATCAAGCAAAAGAGCAAGAAGTGATTGATCAAATAGTTAAAGCTAAACCTTTAGTTGTTTCGGTTGCATTAGGCTCTCCAAGGCAGGAAATCTTTATAGAAAAGTGCCGTAAAGTATGCCCTGATACGTTTTTTATGGGTGTAGGTGGTACATATGATGTATATACCAAAAATGTAAAGCGTGCTCCTGAGTTTTTTATTAAGCTCAATTTAGAGTGGTTTTACCGTTTAATGAGCCAGCCTAGTAGGTTGTTTCGTCAAACTAATTTATTAAAATATCTTTATTTAGAACTTACTCGGCAATTATAAATTGTTGCTGTAATTAAAAGCGCTTAGTGGCTATATAATTTAACTGTTTTTATCGGATCTAATTTACATGAATGTAACGACAAGTAATGCACAATCTAAAACAGAAGAGATTTCTCTTTATTCTTTATTTTCTCTATTGTTGAAAAAGTGGTATGTATTATTAGGTTTTTCAATGGTTTTTGGTATAGCTGCTATCACTTGGGCTATTTATCAACCTGATCATTATAAATCTACCGTTTTAATGATGCCTGCTGAATCTTCTCAAGGTTCTTTAGGTGGCTTAGGTGGTTTGTCTGGAATGGCTTCTTTAGCGGGTATTTCTTTACCTGATAGCTCTAAGTCGCAAGCTAAAATGGCAATTGCACTTGTGAAATCATATCGTTTTTTAAGTGAGTTTATTGAAGAAAATGATTTACTTGTGCCAGTAATGGCTGCTACAAATTGGGATCGTAATACCGGTAAGTTGATCATAAATGAAAAAATGTATGATGAAAGTACACAAACATGGATCCGCCCAATTAAAGGACCTTATGCTGCAAAGCCAAGCTTGCAGGAAGCGCATAAGCAATTCCTAAAGTTTTTAAATGTAGAGCAAGATCCTGGTAATAAATTCTACAAGTTGTCAGTAGAGTTTTATTCTCCAGAATTATCTGCAAAATGGGCAAATGCTTTAGTTAAAAAACTCAATACTAGCTTGAAAAAGATAGATCAAAAAGAAGCGACAGAAAGCATTAAATATTTAGAGAATTTGATTGCTCAAACTCGAATTTCAGAGCTGAAAACAGTTTTTTCTACCTTAATGGAAGAACAAGTTAAGTCTAAAATGCTGACGGAACTAAAAGAAGAATACGCTATGAAGGTAATAGATCCTGCAATAGTACCAGAATTAAAATCTAAACCTAAACGCTTATTAATCGGTATTGTGGTTGCCTTTTTAGGTGGCATTATAGGTGTGATATTTGTTTTTGTTAGAGCGGCAAGAAAATAGTTTATATTTAATTAATTAGTGACATTAATATGAACTATTCAATTTTTCAATTTACTTTTTTATTACTCGGTTGCTCTCTTGCAATAGATACACTTACGGGTTTTTTTGTATCTGGGCTTGGACTTGATTTAAAGCTTTCTGCAATGTTTAAGTTTGGTTTACTCATATTGCTAATTTTTGCACTTGCCTGTTATTCAAGAAAAAATATCATTATTCTATTCTCTTTAATGCTTACTTTATTAATAGGCCCACTCTTTAATCTCATAAATACCTATGATGTTATGGGTTTTTTGTTCGATTTTTCATATGTAATAAAAATATTAACCCCTTTAATGATTTTTTTGTTTTGTATTGAAGTTATAAAACGTTGGCCTGATAATGCATATAGGTATGGCTTAAAAGTATTCTATTTTAGTTTTTGTGTTTTACTTTTTAATATCATTGCAGGTATTCTTGGTTTTGGTTTTTCTAGTTATGGAAGTAAAGACGGTGAAGTATCGATCGGTATAAAAGGCTTTTTTTATGCAGGTAATGAAGTAAGTGGCTTATTTGTATTATTGTTCAGTTTTATTTTAAGTGCTGCATGGAATTCACCTCGTAAAATTTACTTTTTAATAATGGCTCCAATAGCAGTTATAAGTGGTGTTTTAATCGCAACAAAAGCAGCTATGATTGCGGGTTTATTATTAGTGGTATTAATTCCTTTAGTAAATGAACGTTATAAAATGTTCAATCTTACTTGGTTAAAAATATCTATTTTTACACCTGCATTAGTTGGATTGATAGCAATAGTATATTTTGCAGTTCCTATTTTACAAGCTACAGGTCTGTGGGATCGTTTAGTTTGGTTTTATGAGAAAAAAGGTGTATTTGGCATTATATTCTCTGGTAGAAATGAATTTGCAGTCGCTACTCTTGAATCCTTTTATGAACATGCAGGCATTATTGAATCTTTATTTGGTATCGGCTTAAGTGGTCTTGCAGTGATTGAGCGATTAACTGTCGAAATTGAACCTATAGATATGTATTTTTGGTTTGGAATACCTGGCTTGCTCTATTTGGTGGGGTTATTTTGTTCATTTATTTATATTAGTTATCGCGCTGCCCTTAAAAAAATTAGCTTTTGGGCTCCTTTTGCATTAATAGCTAATATTTTACTATTTGGTTTGTCTTTTATAGCTGGTCATACATTAACATCAGGTATGTTGGCGCCTCTGTGGGGGCTGTTAAATGGCATGGTTTATCTGGAATACAGCCGCTATATGGCTAAAAATAAAATGGTAAAGACTCATGTCTGATTTAGTTTCTGTTTATATTCCAACTCATAACCGTAGAAATTTTCTTGAAAGAGCGATTAAATCAGTACAAAAGCAAACTTACTCAAATATAGAGCTAATTATTGTTGATGATGGCTCTAGTGATGATACTTGGGACTACCTCAGCTCTATAGCTAATGAAAATATTAAAATTTTCAAACACGAAAAACCTTTAGGTGCATGTGTTGCTAGAAACTTAGCAATTAGTCATGCTAAAGGTAAGTTTGTTACTGGTTTAGATGACGATGATGAGTTTTTACCTGAAAGAATAGCAAGTTTAATTAAGCAATATGATAGTAGTTATGCTTTTGTATGTACGGGGTTTTTGTGGAATTATGGCAGTAAGTGCCGTCGTGTTGATGCAACTGCTAAGGTTATTAACTTAAAAGAGCAATTAAGTTATAACTATGCCACCAATCAGGTTTTAGTTGAACGAGATCGCTTATTAGCCATAGGTGGTTTTGATAGTGAGTTTGTTGCCTGTCAGGATTATGATACTTGGACTCGATTAATTAAAGAGTTTGGCCCCGCAAAGCGGGTTGAAGGTGCTTTATATGTAATACATAGAGATAAAGGTATTACGAGATTAACTCAGTCTGATAATTGGCTTAGAGGACATAGTCAATTTATGGCAAAACACCAAAAAGATATGACTGATAAGAATAAAACGAACCAAGAATTTAGGCGTATGATAGCACAGCAGCAACCATTAAAGCTTAATGTGTTATATACGCAGTTGAAAGCGGGTTTAATGTTGCAAAAAAGTCGTTATTTTTTATCATCCAATTTAAAGTTTTTTGCCAAAATTCGTAGGCAAATTTTAGAAAAATAAATCAAGGTTTAGTATTTGTTTATAAAAGATAATTTTAAAAGGCAAATGCTAACCATTAAAAAATTTATGGAAAGTATTCGTGAAAAAACTGATTGTTGTAGCAACTAAAGTAGATGGTGGTAAAGGTGGTATATCATCAGCTTTAAATGGATACTTAAACGGATTTAAAGAGGAAAATATAGAATATCAGCTGGTTGAATCTCATAATAGTAAAGGGATTATTGTTGCTTGGTTTTCAGCTTTTTGGAAAATATTATTATTATCGATAAAACATAGAAATGGTGATGCTGTTTTTTGGTTTCATTGCGGACCATGGCTATCAGCAATACGTAAATTTAGTTTAGCTATTATTCCGCGACTTTTCGGTTGTAAAACATTAGGGCATATTCATTCTCCTGCATTTAATGATTACTTAACTAAAAGTAAAGTTTCTCAATGTTTAACTAAGTTATCAATTAGTCCTTATACTCACTTAATTATGCTAACACCTTGGTGGAAATCATTAATATGTGAAAATGGCATATCAAAAAAAGCTGTTGTATCTCCAAACCCAAATAGTGATGAGTATTGCGATATAGCTAAAAAATATTTTAAAAGTAATAAATCACTCGTAAAAGTTCAAGAGTCGTTTACTGTATTATCTATGGCTAGGTTGGTTGAGGGGAAAGGTGTTGAGCTTGTTATTAAGGCTATCAGCGAGTTGCCTAATAATTATAAGCTTAAAATTGCTGGTGAAGGACCGCTTAAAGAGTCGCTAGTTCAATTGGCTCAGAGCAGCGGTGTATCAGATAGAGTCGAGTTTCTTGGCTGGATTGACGGGGAGAAAAAGAAGGCGTTATTATCTGAAGCAGACTTATTTTGTTTACCGTCAACATATGACTCTTTTGGTATGGTTTTTATTGAAGCTATGGCTTTTGATTTACCTGTTATAGCTTATGGCTGGGGGCCAATATCCGACGTAGTTACGCCAGATGTGGGGATATGTTGCTCTAAACCTTGTGCTGAGCAAGTTAAAACCGCCATTGTAGATATTTGTACTGATTTATCTGTTTATTCAGGTAAAGGCCCTCAAAGAGTGCTAGAAAATTATACATCAAAAACTGCCTGCCACAATATTATTGCGTTATTGAAGTAACATTAAATTTATAAAATATATCTTGGCAAATAATATCCTAACTATTCACTATTGAGAAAAGCGTGTTTAATTCTTTAAAGCAAAAATGGTCAAATCGTGAAAACCGAAACGTATTGATATATATGTTATCGGATCTTTTAGCTAAAGGGATCCCATTTTTATTAATTCCATTTTATACACTTTATTTAACACCTGAGCAATTTGGTAGCATTGCTGTCTTTAATATAATAGTTGAAATAATGATAATTTTTGTCGTTATGGGAGGGAATACTTACTTTAGAGTAGAGTATTTTAAAACAAAACAACAATCATCATTATTTGGTTCAGTATTTATTAATTTAGTTGTGACTTTACCAATTGCGTTATTGTTAATGTTTTTATTTGTATTATTTGATTTAGATCCAACGCAACATTCTGCATTTTGGTTATATGCTGCGGTATTAATTGCATTAACTCAAAGTATCATATTATTGGTTCTTGCATTTTTGCAATGTAAAGGACAGGCCTTATATGTTGGGCTACTAAATTTATTATCAGCAGCGGTTTCAGGTATACTTACGGTTTATTTTTTAAGCTTAGAATACTTAGATGAAGCGCGTTATATTGCGTATTTATTTACATCAATTTTAATTATGTGCATTAGTTTATTTGTTTATAAACGAACAAATAAAAATTGGCCAAAACTTAATACCGAACAATCAAAACCAGCTTTGAAGTTTGGTTTAGGTGTATTGCCTCATGCATTAAGTTGGTGGGCAAGAACAGGCATGGATCGTATGATTATTGCTAAGTTCGTTTCTGTACATCAAGTCGGTTTATACTCTATTGCAGCACAATTGAGCTTAATTGTGATCGTATTTTCAAATGCGGTAAATCAAGCTTTTACACCAAAGATAATGAAAATGCTCAGTGAAAATCAGTTTTCACAAACGGTTTTATTGTGCTTTAAAGTGATATTTGGATATATGATTATTTGTATTTTACTGGCATTATCCGCTCCTTTAATTTTTGACTTATTGATAGATGTAAAATTTGAACAAGCTAAGAGTCTGCTGCCTTTAATGTGTGCAGTTGCTTTTTTTCAAGCTACAGTAACTTTGTTTAGTAACTTTTTATACTTTTTTAAACGCGTTAAATTATTATCGAGTATTACCTTTTTTTCATCGGCATTACACGTAATTTTAGCTTGGTTCTTAGTCGGTAATTATGGGGTAAATGGTGTGATTGGGTCCTCTATAGCTACTTATTTATTATCTTCTATCTTGATTATTATTTTTTCTCTATCATCTATTAAAAGGGGGCAAAATGCGTAAAATCAGTTTTACTAAAAGGGTAACAGATGCCGCTTCATTTAGAACTGGGCAGCTTTGTCATATTGCTAAAGATGTTTATTACAAGCAAAAGAATAAAAGCAAACCTAAGTTGTTAGTTTTTACTGATTCTAGAGGTTATGAAGTTGTAAAACCTTGGAATCGCAAAAGCGCCTATGCGTCTTATGTTGGGCTCTTATGTCAAGAGTATGATGTTGACTATGTAATATGCCCTGAGTTCAGTACAACAGTAATAGACTTTGTATATGAATATCAAAAACGGATAACAAGCGGCCAGCATTATGATGCTGTAATAGCACATGTGGGCGTGGTTGACTTTTCTCCTAGGCCAACTTCCATGTTAGATGACATGATGGCAGCTAAATCTCATAAAATAGAATATATTTTTGATAATGGTCGCAAGTTGATAAGTGATTTTAAAGCTTATCATGATGATTCATTTGATGATTTGTATTTTGGTAAAACAGTTAAGAATTTTTACCCCAAAGGTTTTTTGAAAGATAGTATTATTCCTCAATTAAAGAACATTCCAAATCTAATTATGGTTGGTTGTAGTCCAGTATTAAGTGATTGGAGAGGAAATTATTGGCGTGAAAGACCAAATAATATGAATATGATTTTAGAATATTCAAATATATGTAAACAGTCTTTGAATACATTTATTGATTTATCTACATGGTCTTCTGAAGAGATTAAGCTAAATACAATTGATAACATTCATTTGAGCCAACAAGGTTTTAATCATGTACATAAGCTATTGAAAGCAGAGCTTGATAAGTTATTGCTAAATAGAGGTTAAGTTGAAAACACTACTAGTACATTTGATTTGTTCAGTAATATCATTTTTAATTCCAACTCAAAAAAAATTACTTTTGTTTGGCTCTTGGTATGGTAATAAATATGGCGATAATCCTAGATACTTTTTTGAATGGCATTTAAAAAACACAGATTATCAATGCTATTGGATTACCAAAAATAGTGAAGTATATAAAGAACTAAAAGCAAAAAATATCAATGTGCTTTATGGTAATAGTTTACCGGTTATTTGGTTTCATTTAAGGGCTAAAGCTGTTTTTTGTAACTGTTCACCAAACACTGATTTATTTGGAAATTACCTGAATCGAAAAACGATTATTTTTAATTTATGGCATGGTACGCCAATAAAAAAAATAGGTTTCGATGCAATTGCATCAGATATTTCATCGGAACGCTTAGGGGTAAAGCGCAGCGGTTTTATTAGCCGTAATACGCCTAACTATATAAGAAAATTTAAAAATAAGTTACTTGATAAAGAACTTTATTACTTAGCGAGTTCACCTAAAGTTGCCACTCTATTAAGCTCAGCAATGGGTGTTGACGTTAATCATATTATTGTTTCAGGTTACCCTAAATTAGATCATTTAATTCAAGAGATAAAACAACCAATTAGAGGCTCTATTTTATATGCTCCTACCTATAGAGGAGAATATAATAGTGAGAATGATTTATTGACTATGTTTGGTTTTGATCCTGAAAGCATGAATCAGTGGCTTACCGAACATGATAAGAATTTAACTATTAGACTTCACCCAGCTAATACTTTGCCTGAATCATTACAACTTGAGATAGCTAATATGGACCGACTTTCTCTTGGTGGTGATAAAGATTTATATGAAGAGATCACTGAATATGAAATGGTAATAACTGATTTTTCAAGTCTTTACTATGATGCAGTTTCGGTAAATATTAAAACAATTATGGCGCCATTTGGTTTGGACTCGTACTTAAATGAAGATCGTCAGCTATATTTTCAGCCTAAGGAGTTATTTCCTTATGAAATGGCAAAAAACTGGCCTGAGTTAATAAACCTGCTACCTCAGTATTTTCATAATGAAATAGATCTATTAGCGATAAGGGAATCATTTTATAACGAAACTGAAGGGGAAGGTAGCAAACAACTATGGAATAAAATAAGAGATATTATTAACTGATATTCAAAGATTAAAAAAGGTACATATTTAATCCTAGTTATTATATGCTATTGATACTTATTGAATTTGAATGGATGCATATGAAATTTTTTATCAAAGGAATATTATTTTTAACTTTATTACTTTTGTTAGTTGCTTGTGGTGATAAAGATAAAAGTGAAGAGCCTATATCTCCAACGCTAAGTTTAGAAGCGCCTTTAAAGGGTGTTTCAGGACAAAGTATCGTAATAAATATCACCGCAGGTGAAAATACAACAAATGTTACTTGGGTTCAATTATCAGGAGTTACAGTCAATTCTCCGGTATTTTTAATATTCCCGTTATTGAAAGTGCTAGTGAACTTACTTTCGAATTTAAGGCAACGGATAATAGCGGTCAAACGCTCAGTAAATTAGCCTCTATTGCTATTTTACCGAATATCAATTCTTCAAATCAAATCTCTGAAATCACTGTTAAAAGTGGTGCTAATGTCGTTATTCCTATTTCAGCCTCAATTGAGGTTGGTGAAGCACAATTTGAAATAGATACACCTGAAGAATTGTCAGAAAGCTCAGAACTTAGCATAACGAGTAACTATATTAGTTTTAAAGCACCTTTAATTGAAGGTGACTCTCTTATATTTAACCTCCAGCTTTTGATTACAGATGACTTTAATACCCAAGTCGTAAAAAAGATATTGGTTAAGATTAACCCCGCAGATAATTATTTTTCACCCGCTAAAGTGATTAAAGAATTCACAAGCTCAAATATTTACATAAGTGATTATGGTAAACATTTACAAGTTTATGAATCAGACGAAAGTGCTCTTTATTCTTACAATGATAGTGCTTTAGTTTTATCTGAGCACCAACCGATTAAAAGTGATGTGGCACAAAGCCACGACAGCCCAGACTCATCTATAGATGGAACAGTATTTTTTGCTGATTTTGATAAAGATGGAACCGAAGATTTGTTATATGTTAATGCTTGTACTTATAATTTTCATGATGATGGTTCATATGATTATGGTACATATGGTGGAATCAGTATTAGATATGGAGAAGGGGATTGGTATAGTAGCAATATAAATTCTTTATTAGACGATCCAAATTCTACATGTTGGCAAATGAATACATTTGTTAAATCTATAAGTGAGCTAAAAGATATTAATGACGATGAATATCTCGATTTAAAATATGACTATACTGGAGAAGGCACTGGCTCTGCTTGGTTTGTTTGGGAGCCTGATAGCGCTCAATTTATTTTTAGTAGCGGTAATGATGGTCATCACGATGATGATTTTGACGATTTTTATAAGGTGTATTTAGATTTTGATTTAGATGGAGATACTGATTTATTGGGAGGGGGGAATTTTTATCGCTTAAAATCACTTAAATACAGAGAAAAGCTTCAAGATAATGATTATTCAGATTGGCAAGTAATTAGCAGTGAAGGCGATACATTTCGCTACTTAAGTGTTGCAGATGTAAATCGTGATGGCCATGATGATGTTTATGGTTATTTATATCGTGAGAATGTAGATGATGGAATATTATTTTGGCTGCCATCGAGTACGTTAGACAGTGAGCGAAAAGTAATAGAGGCTGCTTTTATACCGCAATATTATGATGCATTATTTTCTAAGGAGAGTCGTTACTTTTTTGATTATGATAATCAGTATGTCAGTATTTATGATTTTAATGAGCAATTAAAAACGCCCGTTATTACACAGAAAATCTCTGCAAAATTACCTGAAAATGCAATTTTTAGGTTATGGTTTGATTTAGATAAAGATGGTGATTTAGATATTATTGCACAGCAAGAAAATAAAATAATATTGGTTGAAAATCTTTATAATTAGAAAATGAGATCGTAAAGATAAACGTTATATAAAGCAAAGGCTATTGAGTGAGTTATTAAGTTCAACAGCCTTTTTAATCGACTTAATTAATAGTTATATTGTCAAAAATATTGTTAACACCATTATCATGGACGCCAGGAGATAAATTTTTAAAAGTTATATCTTTAAAATAATTTCCTGAAGAAAGTGGATCTTCAATATATATACCGCCATAAGCTTTATCATTACCGCTAAAACTATTTATTGCACTGCGTTTAAATGATGAATTATGTACGTTTCTTAATCTTAAAAAATTCCATTTTAATGATGTTGCTTGGCCTGTAAGCCAGTTGTTATCAAAATATAAATTTGTTTGATTCTGTAATGATATTAGCGGGCCTTGAAGCGATTTTGACTTATCGACCATAGTATTTCCAGTAATGGAATTACCTTCACTTAAACCATTGGAATACATTGCAATGCCATTATTAATAGAGCCAAGCAAAATATTACGGTTGATTTTTAAATTTGAATAAACTCCTGAATATTTATGTGTGATATAAATTGATGCTTTTGCATCGGTAATTGTATTATTCTCAATATTGATGTTTTTAATATTTTTCCAAGTTTCAAGTACGATACCTGCACTGGTGTTTCTTACACAATTTCCAGTTATTTCAGAATCAATTAAAAAGTGCGCTTTTACAGCCATACCGACTAATGGACCTGTTATAGATTCATCATGTTCATTACAGTTATTTCTAAAGTTAAAAAAGTTATTTTTAACAATAATTTCACTACCATTAATTCGCATGCCATTCATGGTGTAGTTTAGAATTCTATTACCTTGAATGCGGATGTTATGAGAGTTAGTTGAATTACCTATATATATACCTGCACCGCCTTTTAAACCGTATCTTTTTGTCGGCTTTTCGAAGTTAAGCATATCGATATGATTGTTAAAAATATTAATGTTTTTATCTAATAAATCAGAACCATCAAAAAAAATGGCAAATTTTTTCATTTCATAAAACTCATTGAAGTTAATAGATGCATCAATAATATTATGAAATAATAAACCACTTCCTCGAGGTCTTAAATCGTTTGGATCTCCAATGATTGGTGCTATTCTCATTGCTAAACCAGAGCGACGAAATTCGTTATTATTGATAGTTACATTTCGGCTATTCCAAAAAACTAAAAGATCTTCTGCAGAGTTTATGAACTCAGAGTTACTTACAGTAAGATTTTCAGCTTTATAGTCTTTGTTTTTAGAGCCTATCAGTACCAATGTATTACTTTGTTCTGTTTCACCTTCATCATTATTTATTCCCATGATTCTTAAGTTATTAATTAACAGATTATTGATATCAAATAAATATAGTTTATTGGTTAATATAGTCGGTTTTTTTCCTTTATTAGTACTAACACCAAGTAGCTTGATATTACTAAAATCTAGAGAAGCGGTATCGATGTTCTCTAAGCGATATATTTCGTCCTCTTCAAAAATAAGAGCTTCATTTGATTCGTTTAGAATAGTTAATGCTTCGATAAATTCATTTGAACAATCTTGTTGTCCTTGGTTGTATTTACAAACTTGATTAAAGTCTAAAGCAAACACGTTTAATGCAAGCAGTAATAAACCGAATAAAAAAATATGCATAAAATTAGTCCATTATAAAAATTGCGTAGATAATACAATATTCAACTAAAGGAAACTAATTCCTTTTGAGTTTGCGCCGATTTAAAGATTCTTTTTAATGTAAAAAATGAGCTGATGAAGAGTAAGATGTATAGAGAGCCTGATGAGGTGTTTTTTTCTTTTTCTGGAACTGCATCACTTATTATATTGTTTTCTTTGGTGATATTTGAATGTTGTCCACCATATTTGTTAATGAAATAAAAAGGGGTGATTGCGCCATAAATTGAATTTTGTGAAATATCAATATTTTCAATATTCTCCCAACTTTCAAGTACAATTCCAGCTGCGGTATTCTGAACACAGTTATTTTCAATTTTAGAGTTTGTTAAAAAATGGGCTTTGATTGCCATACCAACTAGTGGCGAAGAAATTGTATGATCAGCTGTTGTACATGCGGAATTAAAATTGAATGAGTTTTTTTCAACGATAATATTATCACCATTAATACGCATTCCATTCATTGTATAATTTAAAATGCGATTATTTAAAATGTGAATATTTTGAGAGTTAGTTGAATTTCCTATGTAAATTCCTGCACCACCTTTTAGCCCGTATCTTTTTGTTGGTTTTTCAAAGTTAAGCATGTCAATGTGGTTATCAAATATGCGTATATCATCATCTAATATGTCAGAACCATCTAAAAAAACAGCAAACTTTTTCATTTCATAAAATTCATTACTTTCAATTGATGCATTAATAATATTATGAAATAACAAACCACTTCCTCTAGGTCTGAGATCATTCGGATCTCCGATTGTTTCAGCAATTCGCATTGCTAAGCCAGAGCGTTTGAATATATTATTTTTGACTATTACTTTTTGGGTATTCCAGAATACCAATAAATCTTCAGCTGAGTTTTCAAACTCACTATTGGTTATAGTTATATTACTTGCTTTGTTGTATTTATCTTTTGCACCTATTAAAACTAAAGTATTACTCTGTTTTGTTTCACCCTCGTCATTATTGATACCCATAATTTTAATATTATTGATTAATAAATCATTAATATCAAAGAGGTAAAGCTTATTTGTTTTTATTATCGGTTTCTTAGTTGAGTCTGATAACCCGATAATATTTATGTCGCTTAAGTGTATGCCTGCCGTATTAACTTCATTTAAAACAAATGTTTCATTGCTATTTAATGTAATACTTTCTTTTGTTATTGAAGCATCCGTTAAAGCTAATATAAACTCTTCGGAGCAATCTTCTTCACCTTTATTAAATTGGCAATATTGGTTAAAGTCAACGGCATATATATCGAAAGAATAAAAAGATAATAATATTAATAGAATTCGCATATAACAGTCCTTTTAAGATGAATGTATAATTATTATTTGAGTCTCGATTTTATTACTTTCGCAGGATTTCCGGCTGCAACAGAAAATGCAGGAATATCCTTTGTAACGACTGAACCACTTCCAATTATTGAACCTCGGCCAATGGTAATTCCAGGTAAGATAATCACTCGTTGGCCTATCCATACATCATTTTCAATAGTAACAGGTTGAGGTAGGGTATTTCCTTGTTTACGCATTGGCATATCTATGCTTTGAGTATTGTGACCAACAGAAAAGATAATTACGTCTGGGGCCATCATTACGTCATCGCCAATAGTAACGTCATTTGCCAATTGACAGTTTCTACCTATAGAGGAATTACTTCCAATTGATAAATTAGTGCCTGAACCAAAACTTGCATTTCTATTGACATTAACTCCATCTCCTGATGATTTAAAAATCATTCTAGTGATCACTCGGCGTAATCGACAGCTAGTTTTGCCAAAGAATAATGTTTCATTTGTAGGTAGGTGTTTTACTAAACCATAATAGGCAATTAGGGCTATTTTTTTTATCATATTTTTATTACTTTCATTTCAACTAGTTTTTTTATAGCAATCGCAGTGAGTTTTGTAAGTCCAAGTCTTACAAGTAAAACAAATATTTTATACTGTGGCTTTGAATATGCACAATTAAAAATATTTAAAGGCTGTGGAAATCTGTTTTTGATTTCTATCTCAAGTTTTTTCAAAGCAGCTTTTTTTTCTTTTGTATTGGTTACAGCTGAAAATCTAGCTAGGGTAATAGACGTTAAATTAATATACCAAGTATTTAGTTCATGCTGGGCATTTTTGTATTTAGTATGAGTCTCAAAAAAATCAGAAATTTTAGTTAAAATAGGGTAAATATCCATTACTTTTAAAGAAAATGTTTTAGTGATTGCTCCTTCTCTTTTTCTATAAAAGTAAAGCTCATCCTCGATGTATGTAATTTTATTTGCAAAGTAAAATAGTTGTGGAATAACAGCAAGGTCTTCATACCATAAGCCTTTAGGAAATATAATTGAATTCGCAGTAAATAAAGACTTTTTGAAAAGTTTATTGCAAGCATTAGGCAAAGAACTACTGATCAAGTTATCGCATTCACTGAGAGTATACGTGCCTGATGATATTTTTGAGTTTGCAGGAATACCCCTTAAATATGCACCGCTCTCACTGACCTCACTCATGCCAAAACAAATTATATCAGCTTTAAACTGAGTTGCATTATATAAGATACTAAGCATATTTGGAGAAACATAATCATCAGAGTCTAAAAATGCAATGAACTCACCTTGAGCTTTATTAAGCCCATAATTGCGTGCATCAGATAAGCCTCCATTTTTTTTAGTAAAAAATTTAAATATATTTGGGTGTAAATCTGAAAACCTTTGGGCTATTTCGGGACTGTTATCGGTTGAACCATCATTTACAAGTATTACCTCATAATTATTAATGTTTTGACAAATAAGGCTTGTTAAGCATTCATTTAAATATGGTTCAACATTATAAATAGGAACGATAATAGAGATAGATATTTGAGCTGGCATAATTAAGCATATTTATTTTGGTTGAACATATTTTATCACAGTTATATTTTTTATTTTTTTATTAATTACTAGTGACATTATTTTTTGTATTAAGGTGGAAGAGTATTTTCGTTATTGAAGCTGTTACTTTAATAACTTTTAAAGTAACGAATATTCAAATGTTTTTTATTCTGAGTGTTGTATAGTAATAGGTTCAAGCGCAATAAAAATAAATCTGAGTTAGAGGTAAATAAATGAGAGGCCTATACATCAATTGTGATGGTAGTAATATTCCAGCAAGTATTGGATTATCAGAAAAATATAGTAAAACATTTATATTCCCTGAAGATCTTGGTAAAGGTCAAGTAATTTATAATCCAAAGGAATGGCTGTCACCTCCTATATTTATAGAAGATAATTTTGTATTTATTGTAGCTGGTTGGTTTATTTATAAAAATAAAAAAAATAATCTCCAAGAGTTAGCTCAAAATATTATTTCAAAAGGTCCTGAGGTGGTGAGTGATATTGAAATGGGATCTTTTGTTATTTTTATTAATGATGGAAAAAATTCGAGTGTGATAGTTGATCCTATGGGGCTATCTAATCACTTCATAGACTTAACAGAAAATAGTTTGAAAATAGCACCTAGCCCTAAGGTTTTATTTGATCAAAATGTACATTCAATAAACCCTTTATTTAAAAGTATTTTGCATAAAAAAGAGCATTTATTTGGTAATTATACTATTTATGATGGTATAGAAAGACTTTCACCTGGTGGCATTTACTCTTTTGATGGTGTTTCATACTTAAGTTGTTTATCAAAAGATTATGTAGTCCCGTTGACAGAGGTTGGTTCGGAAATTTCGAAGTTAGCTGATAAATGGTCTTATAATGAAAGGATTTTACCTTTAAGTAGTGGATTGGATTCTAGGTTTATTTTAGCAAACGGAAAATTTTGTAATGGTTTTACTTACGGCCCTGAGAATTCACCTGAGATTAATATTGCAGGTCAGTATTCAGGTGACTTCTCTCAATATTATGCTTTCGATTATAATGCACCACCTTTACATGATTTTGAAGAACAAATAATTAATGAAATGTCATTTGGTTCGGTAAACCCTCTTCCAAGGTTATTAACTAATTATTTGCATGTTAAAGATAAGTATCCTGATTCAAATGCTTTTTTTGATGGGTATTTAGGGGATGGCTTACAACGAGGTACCTATGTTAATTTTAAAGGTATTTTAGGGGAGCTATTTAAAATCTTCCCAAGCATCAATAAGCTATTAAACTGGGATGCTAAAACACTTTTAAGAAAGCGTTATAAAGAATTAAATGATGAAGAATTCTTATTGCTAAATGAAGACTTTAAAAGTAAAACCCTTAACTTAGATTTAAATGAATTTCAAAAAGTAGCATATTATGAGTCTTTATTTGGTAGAGGGGGAAGATACACTGTTTTTTGCAGTAATATTCTTTGCGCACAACCGTATAGTGTAGTATCACCCTTTACACATAAACGCATTTTTAATACTTTAATACACCATAATTTTTTTGATGCAATAACTTATAAGACTATTGGACAATTATGGAAAAATGCAGCGTATAAATATACGAGTGCAAAAGTGGAATCGGGATATACACCTAAAACAAATCGTTTGATAATACCTTTTATTCAAATTGTCTATCGCTTAATGTTTCATTTTATTCCGTCGAGAGCTAATTACGGTATCAAAACGAGGCGTTTAGAAAGTAAAACACAGAAATAAAATATACCTCACGAATATGTGAGGTTTTTTATATTAATTAGAGCTAGTTAGGTTAAAGGATATGACATTTTTTATAAGTAAACCGTTAAATATTTTGTTGTTTTTTATTGCTAGTCTTTTTTTGGTTTCGTGCAGTACTGATTCAAATGACCTGTCTCCCCCTGATTCAGCAATTGCTAAAGAGGTTTCAGATAGCTGGTGGCAAGCTCGCCATAAAGCGATTTTAGAAGCTGATAAATCAAATGTTGAACTACTGTTTTTAGGTGATTCTATTACTCAAAACTGGGAGAGCGCTAAGTTTGGTTTAAGTGTGTGGTCACAACATTATGGCTCTGATTTCGCTTTTAATATGGGCTTTAGTAGTGATAAAACACAAAACCTATTATGGCGAATTGAAAATGGTGCGTTAGATGGTATGTCGCCTTCTGTAGCTGTATTGATGATTGGAACTAATAATGTATTTGATGACTCAGCGGAAGATATCGCTGAAGGAATAAAGGTTGTTATTGATAGTATTGTATTAAGGTTGCCTAATACTAAATTGATAGTTCATCGTATATTTCCCAGAGGATCATCAACAGATCCTAAGAGGGAGATATTAGATAAAGCAAGTGAATTAGTTGCTTCACAAATTAATAACCCTTCAGTGATATACCTAGATATAAATTCTGTATTTGAAAATGACAATGGTGACATACCTAGTGAAATAATGCCTGATGGGCTGCACCCTAGTACTTTAGGTTATCAAATTTGGGCTGAGGCTTTATCAGACTACGTATTTTGAACGGTTAATTTATATTATTTAAAATAAAGGAGAGCTATCTAGTGATAACAAAAATAAAAACACTAGTAACTTGCGTTGTTTTATTGCAACTTCAAGCTTGTGACAATTCTAATAAAGAAGAGTCTTGTTTGAATGTTGTTCCAACTTTAACTTCAGAGAGTAAGCTTTTTGATGGGGTTAACCAAAACATTAGTTTAAGTGAAGATTCAGGGAATAGATTAGCTATAGCTTGTCATAATTGTTATGACAATAGCCGTTTAGAATATCAAGATACATTAGTTAAAATAGAAGCTGCTATGGAGGAAGGTGTCGATTTAATTGAATTAGATATTATTCAAGAAAATAAATTAGATGCTAAAGCTGTAATTAGTCATGGTGGTAATTTAAATGGGCTCTCTTATGAGGGGGGTTCATTTGAGAAAGTAGTAGAAAGCGAAATATTAACTAACGCATCACAAATTCTGTTTATTGAAATTAAAGATAAAATAGAATCTAAAGCACATATTAGAAGTATTCTGAATATATTAAAAAAACAACGGAACTCATCTGGTGATTCTGCATATTTTAGAGCAGAGCGCTTTACTATTATCCGTAGTTCTCGTCATTATGAAACATTATCAAACTTTAGAGATGTTTTAAGCGAGGATGAGTTTGTTGATATTCAGCCTTATTTAAAATTAAGCCGCTTGTACTTAAATCAAAGTCACAATTCAATGACTAGTGATGTATATCAAGCTTATCAGTGCGGTTTGGATATGGTTGAATTTGATATAAAAACAAATACAGATACGATATCACTGTTAAGTGATTATGCTAAAGCTTTAGGTATTGCTGTTAATGTTTTTACATTAAATGAAGAAAATTATAAACCCTCCATTAATGAACTTAAGCATAATGTAGATATAGTTACTGTCTCAACTGAGGTTAATAATAAAAAATTTGAGAATGAAATATCTATTTATGCGCGAGTGAAAAAGTTGATTGAATATGGAGAAGGTTAAATTATTTAGGTTTCGTATTTTAGTATCTAAATATAGGATGATTATCAGAAAGCTTCATTTTGTTTCAGTTTAATTTACGTTACAATGCAGGTAATTTAAAGTAATTAGGTAAATATAATGGTTCAGTTTAACAGGGTGTCAGTTGTTGGCTTAGGGTATATAGGGCTGCCAACTGCTGCGGTTATTGCTTCACGTGGTATTAATGTGATTGGTTTAGATGTTAATCAATCTGCTGTTGATACTATTAATAGTGGCAATGTACATATTGTTGAACCAGATTTAGATATTGTTGTAAGAGCTGTAGTAACTGATGGCAAGTTAAAAGCGACAACTCAAGCTGAAAAAGCCGATGCTTTTATGATTGCGGTACCTACACCTTTTAAAGAAAACTATAAAGCAGATTTATCTTATATTGAATCAGCTGCCAAAATGATAGCTCCTGTATTAGAAAAGGGTAATTTAGTTATTTTGGAATCAACTTCCCCAGTTGGTGCAACAGAAAGATTAGCTGAGTGGCTTGCAGAAGCAAGACCAGATTTAACTTTCCCACAAGCAGTTGGAAGTGAAGCTGATATTAATGTAGCACATTGCCCTGAACGTGTATTGCCAGGTTATGTATTAAGAGAGTTAGTAGAAAATGATCGTGTAATTGGCGGTATGTCAGATGCTTGTTCTGAAAAATCAATTGGTTTATATAAACTATTTGTTAAAGGTGAGTGCTTAATTACAAATGCACGTACTGCTGAAATGGCCAAACTAACAGAAAACTCTTTTAGAGATGTAAATATTGCATTTGCAAATGAACTTTCGGTGATCTGTGATAAGCTAGATATTAATGTTTGGGAGCTTGTTAAGCTGGCAAATAGGCATCCGAGAGTAAATATTCTTAATCCAGGGCCTGGCGTTGGTGGCCATTGTATTGCTGTTGATCCATGGTTTATAGTTAGTTCTGCTCCTGAGGAAGCAAAGTTAATCCGCCAAGCCAGAGAAGTTAATGATGCAAAACCACATTATATTCTTGAACAAATAAAGCAGGCAGCTGATCAGTTTAAAAAACCTGTTATTGCTTGTTTAGGCATTGCTTTTAAAGCAGATATTGATGATTTACGTGAAAGTCCAGCGCTTGATATTACTAAAATGTTAGCTCATGCAGAAATTGGTGAAGTATTAGTTGTGGAGCCTAATATAGATGAGTTGCCACAGGATTTTGATGGTTTAAATATTAAATTAGTATCAATAGAAGAAGCTATGGATACGGCTAATACATTTGCTGTTTTGGTTGATCATAAAGAGTTTAAAGAAATTGACCCAGTAGAAATGGCTAAAAAAGTATTAATAGATAGTCGTGGTATTTTTTAAATATAAATAATGATTAAGAAGCTCACTCGATAGTGGGCTTTTTTTAGGTAAAAATATAATGAAAGTATTAACAGTATTTGGCACGCGTCCTGAAGCAATTAAAATGGCACCATTGGTATTGACTTTACAAGATGCTGAAGGTATTGAGTCAAAGGTTTGTGTTACTGCTCAGCATCGTGAAATGTTAGATCAAGTTTTAGAGTTATTTGAAATAAAGCCCGATTATGATTTAAATATAATGAAAGCAGGTCAGGATTTATCTGATATCACATCTAAAATACTACTTGGCTTACGTCCTATTTTAGATGAGTTCAAACCTGATTGGGTTTTAGTTCACGGTGATACAACAACAACATTATCAGCCTCGTTAGCTGCTTTTTATAAGCAAATAAAAGTAGGACATGTGGAAGCTGGTTTACGAACTGGTAATTTATATAGCCCATGGCCGGAAGAAGCAAATAGAACATTGACAGGAACTTTAGCTAACCGCCATTTTGCTCCAACTCAGGGCTCTGCTAATAACTTACTTCATGAACATGTAAAACCTACAGATATTGCAATAACAGGCAATACTGTAATTGATGCTTTATTACAGGTTAAAGAGCAGGTTTTAACTAAATCTGAAATTAACGAAAAATTCGCTTCCAAGTTTAGTGATCTTATTGAAAAACCAATTGTTTTAATTACGGGGCATAGGCGAGAGAGTTTTGGTGGTGGCTTTGAAAGAATTTGTGAATCGATTTCACAGTTAGCAGCTAAATACCCAAACCATAACTTTGTGTATCCGGTTCATTTAAATCCAAATGTTCAAGAACCTGTAAATCGACTTTTAGCTAGTCATTCAAATGTAAAATTAATTGAGCCTCAAGATTATCTTCCATTTGTTTACTTAATGAATAAATCATATTTGATATTGACTGATTCTGGTGGAATTCAAGAAGAGGCACCATCATTAGGTAAGCCTGTTCTTGTTATGCGTGAAACTACAGAGCGCCCTGAAGCAGTGGAAGCTGGAACAGTTAAACTTGTAGGTACAAATGTTGATCTGATTGTCTCATCGGTATCAGAGTTAATAGATGATAAAGCTGCATATGAAAAAATGAGCTTTTCTCATAACCCATACGGAGATGGACAGGCTTGTCAGCGTATAATCAATTCTCTTTTACAAGAATAGTTAATTAATTTATTAGTAATAAAATTAAAAATAAGTAAAGGAATATAAAATGAAATTAGCAATAGCCGGGACTGGCTATGTAGGTTTGTCGAATGCAGTATTATTAGCGCAAAACAATGACGTGATTGCGGTTGATATAATTCAAGAAAAAGTAGATTTAATTAACGATAAAAAATCTCCTATTTCTGATGTTGAAATTGAAGACTTTTTAGCAAATAAAAGTCTTAACTTAACTGCGACTACAGATAAAAACTTGGCCTATAAAGATGCTGAATTTGTAGTAATCGCAACGCCTACTGATTACGACCAACAGACTAACTATTTTAATACCAATTCAGTTGAAGCTGTTATTAAAGATGTTATTGCTATTAATCCTAATGCGGTAATGATTATTAAGTCGACTGTACCCGTTGGTTTTACTAAAAAAATAAAACAACAGTTCAATTGTGAAAATATATTATTTTCACCTGAGTTTTTAAGAGAAGGTAAAGCCCTTTACGATAACCTTCATCCATCCCGTATTATCGTAGGTGAAGAGTCTGAACGTGCACGCACATTTGCAAACTTGTTAGTGCAAGGTGCTGTTAGGCTTGATATTCCCGTTTTATTAACTGACTCAACGGAAGCTGAAGCAGTTAAGTTATTCTCTAATACTTATTTAGCGATGCGTGTAGCTTACTTTAATGAGCTAGACAGCTATGCTGAATCTCATGGTCTAGATACACAGCATATTATTGATGGTGTTGGTTTAGATCCGCGTATCGGAACACATTACAATAATCCGTCTTTTGGTTACGGTGGTTATTGTTTACCTAAAGATACAAAGCAACTTCGTGCTAATTATAAAGATGTACCTAACTCTTTAATTGGTGCCATAGTTGATGCTAATACAACACGTAAAGATCATGTTGCAGAGTCTATTTTAAAACGTAACCCACAAGTGGTTGGTGTTTACCGTTTAATTATGAAGTCAGGTTCTGATAATTTTAGAGCATCAGCCATTCAAGGTATTATGAAACGCATAAAAGCGAAAGGTATTAAAGTTGTAGTGTTTGAACCTGAGTTAAAAGAAGCTGAGTTTTTTCACTCAGAAGTGATGACTGATTTAAATGAATTTAAAAAAGTATCTGATGTTATAGTTTCTAATCGTATGTCTGCTGATTTAGATGATGTTGTTGAGAAAGTATATACAAGAGATTTATTTGGTTCTGACTCTTAATTCTTTAGGCCTTAATTAAGGATAAACTATGTCAATTTTAGTTACAGGCGGTGCAGGCTATATAGGCTCACATACTGTTTTAGAATTATTACAACAAGGTGAAGATGTTGTTGTTGTTGATAATTTAGAAAATTCATCGCAAGAGTCATTAAAGCGTGTTGCTGAACTGGCTGGAAAGGCCTGTACTTTTTATCAAGGTGATATTTTAGATAAAGCCTTTTTAGATTCGGTTTTTGCAAAGCACTCAATTAATAGTGTGGTGCACTTTGCAGGTCTTAAATCTGTTGGTGAGTCAGTTGCTAAACCTGTTGAGTACTATCAAGTGAATGTACAAGGTACGTTAACTTTATTAGATGCAATGCGTGATGCTAATGTATTTAAATTGGTATTTAGCTCATCTGCTACTGTTTATGGTGATCCTGCAAGCTTACCTATTAAAGAAGACTTTCCTGTAGGTGGTACTACAAATCCATATGGTACATCTAAATTAATGGTTGAAATGGTTTTGCAAGATGTTGCTAAATCAGATGAACGTTGGTCTTTTGCTATTTTACGTTACTTTAATCCAGTTGGCGCTCATGAGTCAGGTTTGATTGGTGAAGATCCAAATGGCATACCAAATAACTTATTACCTTATATTTCACAAGTTGCTGTTGGTAAGTTAAAAGAGTTAGCTGTATTTGGTGATGATTATGATACTAAAGACGGTACTGGTGTACGTGATTATATTCATGTTGTTGATTTAGCTATAGGCCATTTAAAAGCGCTTACTAAGATTGATTCAGAATCAGGTGTACATGTATTTAACTTAGGCACTGGCAATGGTTATTCGGTATTTGAAATGCTTAAAGCGTTTGAAAAAGCCTGTGGTCATGATTTAGCTTATAAAGTAGTGCCTCGTCGCCCTGGTGATATCGCAGCCTGTTATGCTGCTCCTGAAAAAGCATTAGCAGAGTTAGATTGGCAAGCTGTTCGTGGTTTAGATGCCATGATGGCCGATGCTTGGCGCTGGCAAAGTAAAAATCCGCAAGGGTATGGTTCTTAAAGGCTAGGTGCTCAGAAGGTACAGGTACTAGGAAAAGACTAGGTGCTAGGGAAAAGCCGCCCTCTAATTTCGTCGTTCCCGAGTTGTTTTATCGTAATCTATAGCGATATTAAGTAGTTTAGAGTCGAGGTTTAAAACCATTAGGCTAAAGCCTAACCTACAAAGATATTTGTGAGGTTGCGGGGGATTTTAATGGTTTCGCGATTTTGTAGGTGAGGCTTTAGCCTTACTTGATATTTAGATATAAAAAAGATCTCCGATAAAACACTTCGGAGATGACGAATGTCAAGGTTGTGATTAATTTACAACTCATGTCATTCCCGAATTGTTGTATCGGGAATCTCATCACTAGAGCTTAAATGTATAATAAAAGTCAAAACCAGACCCCCGATAAAGCTTACCGCGACTTGCTAAAGCCCAACCTACAAAGATATTTGTTAGGTTGCGGGGGACTTTAATGGTTTCGCGATTTTGTAGGTGAGGCTTTAGCCTTACTTGATATTTAGATATAAAAAAGATCTCCGATAAAACACTTCGCAGATGACGAATGATTGTTTTGAGTGGTTTTATCGGGAATCTATGCCACCGAAGTAGACATTAAAACAAGATCTCCGATAAAGCTTACCGCGTAGGTGAGGTTTCAGTCTTATATAAAACCCCTCATCTAAAACTCTTAACATCAAACCAAAACCATTAGGCTAAAGCCCAACCTACAAAGGTATTTGCTGGGTTGAGGAATTTTAATGGTTAACTGATTTAGTATATTTATTTCATATATTTGTTAACTTGATGTTTACTTGTCATTTAAATTCGAATGTGTGAATAATTAATTCTTATATTTGCATTATATTGAATTTTAATTCCTTTGTACGCTGTTTATTTCAAATTTTAAAGTATAAATTATGCTTGCTCATTATGTTTAATGGTGATAAAAATAGCATCATAATTTAATCATTAATTAAATAGCTGAATTTAACGATGCAAAAAACACTTTTAATTACACTACTTCTAAAACTGGAGCTCTTACAAAGAGTTTGCGGGCGTTAGTGTATTTGCATCAAGTAATACAAAAAAACCCCGCATAGATTGCGGGGTTTTTTTTTGAATTTAAAGTAATAGGGTTTGAGGTGATAGTATGAGCGATAAAGTTTGGATTTTTGATACCACATTAAGAGATGGTGAACAGGCACTAAAAGCCAGCTTAACTGAAGATGATAAACTACGTTTAGCACATACTATTAGCCGCCTGAATGTTGATGTGATGGAAGTGGGTTTTCCTGTTTCTAGCCCTGCAGACTTTAATGCCGTGAAACGTATTGCAACAGAAGTAAAAGGTCCTGTGATATGTGGTTTAGCACGTGCAGTGGCTAAAGATATTGAAGCATGTGGTGAAGCATTAAAACCCGCAGAAAAAAGCCGTATTCATACATTTATAGCTACTAGCCCATTACATTTAGAACATAAATTAAAAATCTCCTTAGATAAAGCCATTGAAATGGCAGTTAAATCAATTAAGTTAGCATTAACTTACACTGAAGATGTTGAATTTTCTTGTGAAGATGCAGGTCGTACACCGCATGATGATTTATGTAAAGTGGTAGAAGCTGTGATTGATGCTGGTGCTACTACTATTAACTTACCTGATACTGTCGGTTATGTTACACCAGATGAATATGCATTGATGATCAGCTATTTAATGGCTAATGTACCAAACATTGATAAAGCACGCTTAAGTGTGCATTGTCATAACGATTTAGGTTTAGCTGTTGCTAACTCTATTGCTGCAGTTCAAGCAGGTGCACGTCAAATTGAATGTACTGTAAATGGCATAGGTGAACGTGCTGGTAATTGTTCGTTAGAAGAAGTTGCTATGATTATGCAAATGCGTAGCGATCACTTAGGTGTGAATTGTGATATTCAAAGTGAAGAAATTTATCATGCATCTCGTCAAGTAAGCCAAATATGTAATATGCCAGTGCAGCCAAATAAGGCGATTGTCGGCGAAAATGCCTTTGCCCATAGTTCGGGTATTCACCAAGATGGTGTATTAAAAGCGCAAAATACGTATGAAATTATGGCACCAGAAACAGTAGGTGTGCCAAATAATAAGTTGAATATGACTTCTCGTTCTGGTCGTCACGTAATTCAGCATAGATTAACTGAATTAGGTTACCAAGAAGGTGATTATGATATGGATACCTTATACCAAAGTTTTATCGCTTTGGCTGATAAAAAAGGCACAGTCTACGACTACGATCTTGAAGCCATGATCTACTTTAATAAAATCTCAGATAATAATGATTATTACCAACTTGAGTTCTTAAATACCACAACTAACTCACAAACCGTAGCCAGTGCTACTGTAGGCTTAAAAGTGAATGGTGAATTATTTACTCAAGCAGCGACAGGCGATGGACCAGTAGAAGCCGCTTATACCGCAATGAAAAACATCACCCAAATGAATACGCAAATGCGTCAATACCACTTAGATGCAACAGGTAAAGGTGAAAACTCATTAGGCCAAGTTGATATCATCACAGAATATCAAGATCGCCAATACCATGGTTCAGGTTTAGCATCGGATGTTGTTGAATCATCGGTTCGCGCCATGATCCACGTATACAACTTAATTAATCGTGCACAGCAAGTTATGTGTTTAAAGCAGCAGAAAAAAGCAGGATAAGAGAAATGACGACTCAAAAAGAATTTAATATTGCAGTTTTAGCCGGGGATGGCATAGGTCCTGAGATCATGAATGCAGCAGATCAAGTACTTGATGTTGTATGTAGTAAATTTAATTTAAAGCTTAACCGTGAACACCATGCAATTGGTGGCGCTGCAATTGATAAGTTTGGCAAAGCATTACCAGAATCGACTTTAGCTGCATGTGATAACGCAGATGCCATTTTATTTGGTTCAGTAGGTGGTCCAAAGTGGGCTGATTTACCACCACAAGAGCAACCTGAACGTGGTTCTTTATTACCGCTTCGTAAACATTTTAACTTATTTTGTAATTTACGCCCAGCACAGCTATTACCAGCTTTAAGCGCTGCATCACCACTGCGTGCTGATATCAGTGAAAAAGGTTTTGATATTTTATGCGTACGTGAATTAACAGGCGGTATTTACTTTGGCGAAAAAGGTCGTTCAGGCGAAGGCGAGCAAGAGTTTGCATTCGATACACAAAAATACTCTCGTTTCGAAATAGAGCGTATTGCTAAATTTGCTTTTGAAGCAGCTAAATTACGTAGTAATAAAGTGACTTCGGTAGATAAATCTAATGTATTAGCTTCAAGTATTTTATGGCGTGAAGTGGTTACTGAAGTATCTAAAAGTTACCCAGAAGTTGAGCTTGATTATATTTATGTTGATAACGCTGCAATGCAGTTAGTTAAAGATCCAGCACAATTTGATGTACTTTTATGTGATAACTTATTTGGTGATATTTTATCTGATGAATGTGCCATGATCACAGGCTCTATGGGTTTACTGCCTTCAGCTAGTTTAAACCAAACAGGTTTTGGTTTATATGAGCCCGCTGGTGGTTCAGCTCCTGACATTGCAGGTAAAGGCATTGCAAACCCAATTGCACAAATTTTAAGTGCAGCATTAATGTTACGTTATTCTCTTAAACAAGAAGAAGCGGCTCGTGCAATTGAAAAGGCAGTAGCAGAAACTGTTAAAGCTGGCATTGGCACGCAAGATATTTATCCAAACGAGCGTTACACAACAAGTGATGTAGCAGCGGCGATCGTTGAGAGAATTTAAGTTATCTGTTAGATAAATGAAATTAACGATGTGATAACTAACTATAAAATCCGTCATTCCCGAGGTGTTTTATCGGGAATCTCGTTTGTTGGAATCGAGATTTTAAATAAAGGATCTCCGATAAAAGCACTCGGAGATGACGATGTTAGTTTTTTGTAGGCTGGGATTTATCCGCGCAGCTATAAAATCCGTCATTCCCGAGGTGTTTTATCGGGAATCTCGTTTGTTGGAATTGAGATTTTAAATAAAGATCTGCGATAAAAGCACTCGGAGATGACGATGTTAGTTTTTTGTAGGCGAGGATTTATTCGCGTAGCTATAAATTCCGTCATTCCCCAAGTGTTTTATCGGGAATCTCGTTTGTTGGAATTGAGATTTTTAAGTAAAGATCTGCGATAAAAGCACTCGGATATGACGGTGTTAGTTTTTTGTAGGCGAGGATTTATCCGCGTAGCTATAAATTCCGTCATTCCCGAGGTGTTTTATCGGGAATCTCGTTTGTTGGAATTGAGATTTTAAATAAAGATCTGCGATAAAAGCAATCGGATATGACGGTGTTAGTTTTTGTAGGCGGGGATTTATCCGCGCAGAAAGCAATAAAGTATTCAGATAAAAATTTTGGGGCGAAATAAGTAATGGCACACACTTTATATGACAAAATTTGGCAGTCGCATACTGTCACAGCAATCAACGATGAAACAGATTTATTATATATAGATAGACATTTAGTACATGAAGTGACTTCTCCACAAGCATTTTCAGGGCTGCGTGAACAAAACCGTCCAGTGAGAAGAACAGATAAAACATTTGCGACTATGGATCATAATATTTCGACCAAAGTTCGTAAAATATCAGCAGCAAGCGAAGTGGCGCAAAATCAGTTAAATGCTTTAACAGATAACTGTAAGCAGTTTGGCGTACCGCTTTATGATTTAAACTCGATAGAGCAAGGTATCGCTCATGTTGTAGGTCCTGAGCAGGGCATTACTTTACCTGGTACAACAATCGTATGTGGTGATAGCCATACATCTACTCATGGTGCATTTGGTGCACTGGCTCATGGTATTGGTACATCTGAAGTTGAACATGTTTTAGCAACTCAAACACTACAGCAGAAAAAAGCACGTTCTCTTAAAATTCAAATTGATGGCATTTTAAAGCCAACGGTTACTTCTAAAGATTTAATCATGGCGGTAATTGGTGAGCTAGGTACTGCTGGTGGTACAGGTTTTGTTGCAGAGTTTTGTGGTACTGGCATTGAAGCGCTTTCGATGGAAGCGCGTATGACGTTATGTAATATGAGCATCGAAATGGGCGCAAAAGCAGGTTTAATTGCACCGGATCAAACAACATATGATTATTTAGAAGGTCGCCCATTTGCACCTAAAGGTGATGATTGGCAGGCGGCTGTTGAGTATTGGTCAACTTTAGCATCAGATGAAGGCGCAGAGTTTGATCATGTTGTGGTAATGCATGCTGATAATATTCAACCACAAGTTACTTGGGGTACTAGCCCTGAGCAAGTAATTGGCATTGATGAGATCATTCCAGATCCAGATAAAGAAACAGATCTAATTAAAGCTGATGCCATTCGCCGTGCACTTGCCTATATGGATTTACAGCCAGGTCAGGCAATTGCAGATATTGCAGTTGATGTTGTATTTATTGGTTCATGTACTAATAGCCGAATTGAAGATTTACGTGCTGCAGCGCAAATTGTCGAAGGCAAGCAAGTTGTAAATGGCATTGAAGCCTTGATTGTTCCAGGTTCTGGTTTAGTTAAAAAACAAGCTGAAGATGAAGGCTTAGCTGATATCTTTAAAGCATCTGGTTTTGAATGGCGTGAGCCCGGTTGTTCTATGTGTTTAGCAATGAATGACGATAAATTAGAAGCTGGTAAACGTTGTGCATCTACTTCAAATCGTAATTTTGAAGGTCGTCAAGGTCGTGGTGGTAGAACTCACTTAGTAAGTCCTGCAATGGCAGCAGCAGCAGCTGTTTATGGTAAATTTGTAGATATCAGAGGAGAAGCATAATGACTGCAAGTAATGAAGTTTATCACTCAGGTTTATTAGCGCCTTTAGATAAAAATAATGTAGATACTGATCAAATTATTCCTAAGCAATTTTTAACATCAACGAGTCGAGATGGGTTTGATGCAGCTCTATTTTATGATTGGCGTTATCTAGATAATGGCGATCAAAATCCAGATTTCATTTTAAATGAAGCCTGCTATCAAGGTGCGACTGTATTATTAACTCGTGACAACTTTGGTTGTGGTTCATCTCGGGAACATGCGCCTTGGGCATTAAAACAGTATGGGTTTACTGTGATTCTTGCTGAAAGTTTTGCAGATATCTTTTTTAATAACTGTATGAATAATCAAATGTTAGCGATTGCTTTACCAGAAGCTACTTTAGATAAGTTATTTGCCATTAGCGAACAATGTTTTGCGGATAAGCAAGATATTCAGATTAATGTAGATCTACAAAATCAGCAATTGATCAGTGATAAATTTGAGCCAATCGACTTTGATATTCGTCCTGATATTAAACAGCGTTTATTAAGTGGTTTAGATTTTATTGGTGTGACTGAAACATTTAATCCACAAATTGATGCATTTGAAGCACAACTTAAAAAACAGCGTCCTTGGCAGTAAAAGAAAGTTATCACTAATCGATCATATGTCATCTCCGAAGCGTTTTATCGGAGATCTGGCTTTAGTTTTTAAGATCAAGGGATGAGATTCCCTATAAAACACTTAGGGAATGACGGAGATTAGGCTTGCTATCACTCTTTCATATGTCATCTGCGAAGTGTTTTATCGGAGATCTGGCTTTAGTTTTTAAGATCAAGGGATGAGATTCCCTATAAAACACTTAGGGAATGACGGAGATTAGGCTTGCTATCACTCTTTCATATGTCATCTCCGAAGCGTTTTATCGGAGATCTGGCTTTAGTTTTTAAGAACAAGGGATGAGATTCCCTATAAAACACTTAGGGAATGACGGAGATTAGGCTTGCTATCACTCTTTCATATGTCATCTGCGAAGTGTTTTATCGGAGATCTGGCTTTAGTTTTTAAGATCAAGGGATGAGATTCCCTATAAAACACTTAGGGAATGACGGAGATTAGGCTTGCTATCACTCTTTCATATGTCATCTCCGAAGTGTTTTATCGGAGATCTGGCTTTAGTTTTTAAGAACAAGGGATGAGATTCCCTATAAAACACTTAGGGAATGACGGAGATTAGGCTTGCTATTACTCTTTCATATGTCATCTCCGAAGCGTTTTATCGGAGATCTGGCTTTAGTTTTTAAGAACAAGTGATGAGATTCCCTATAAAACACTTAGGGAATGACGGAGATTAGGCTTGCTATCACTCTTTCATATGTCATCTGCGAAGTGTTTTATCGGAGATCTGGCTTTAGTTTTTAAGAACAAGGGATGAGATTCCCTATAAAACACTTAGGGAATGACGGAGATTAGGCTTGCTATCACTCTTTCATATGTCATCTCCGAAGCGTTTTATCGGAGATCTGGCTTTAGTTTTTAAGAACAAGTGATGAGATTCCCTATAAAACACTTAGGGAATGACGGAGATTAGGCTTGCTATCACTCTTTCATATGTCATCTCCGAAGCGTTTTATCGGAGATCTGGCTTTAGTTTTTAAGAACAAGTGATGAGATTCCCTATAAAACACTTAGGGAATGACGGAGATTAGGCTTGCTATCACTCTTTCATATGTCATCTGCGAAGTGTTTTATCGGAGATCTGGCTTTAGTGTTTAAGAACAAGGGATGAGATTGCCTATAAAACACTTAGGGAATGACGGAGTTTAGGCTTGCTATCACTCTTTGATATGTCATCAACAAGCCCGGGAGAAATAATTTGAAATACGTTACATCAATCAAGTACCAGGGGGAGAAAAATAAACCGAACAAGGAAAAGATTCGGTTTATTAGGTTCAAAGTGATTAATTGTGTACGTAGTAAGGATGACTACACAACAAAAATAGCATTAAATTAATTTTTATCAATTATAAATCCCTATAACGCATTTTAAGCCTATCAAACAAAACCTAAAAACTTCTAATAAAATAATATATTGAATGACAAAATTTAATAGTATAGTTTATGCTTTACTACTGCATTTACGAAATCATAAAAAACGGTTCAAAAAAGCCGAATAATTCATACCTTATTAGGCTTTTTTATATCTAAAATAAATAAGTAAAATTATGATATTTAATAAAAAATCACTCTTAGCTTCAGTATCTCTTGCCGCGTTTCAATTTAGTTCAGCGTAAACGCGTCAGCATATACTTTG
The DNA here is from genome assembly GCF_001269985.1 of Pseudoalteromonas sp. '520P1 No. 423'. Taxonomy (NCBI): domain Bacteria; kingdom Pseudomonadati; phylum Pseudomonadota; class Gammaproteobacteria; order Alteromonadales; family Pseudoalteromonadaceae; genus Pseudoalteromonas; species Pseudoalteromonas sp. '520P1 No. 423'. The sequence continues at coordinate 988,183 of NZ_BBZB01000001.1, forward strand.
TATTTTAAATCTTTTCAAAATTTTCAAATTCCTAACCGTTTAATAGACCGCATCGCTTTAAGCTTCCTAATATTCTTAGGTATATCATTTAACTCTTCGGCTGAGGAATGTTATTCAGTTACCCCTCCTATAGAAATGAATGGAAGTTTTTCATTCATTGAAAATTATCAAGGCTCTATTTTTGAGCAGGACTTAGTTTTTGATAGTTTCACTAGCTTTAAAGAAGCATCAGAAAAAATATCTCAAGTATTAATGACTCAAGAAAATACGGTTACTATCTTTGCTTCAATAGATGCTAGAACTATCTTGGATAAATCATGTGAAATTAAGCAATATTTCACTGAATCACATCCAAACTTAAATGTGTTACGAGTTAATGTTGATAATGATACATACAAAATTAACAATCCATCTGCTGTAGAACTTGGTTATGATGAGTTTTTAAAAATAATAGATGAAATTACTGAAATGAAAACATCTTCGGGTAGAATGAGCAGAAGTTATAGGCCTAGTTCAAGAATGGAAGTCATAACTATTTCGGCTTATTTAGATGCTAGAAACAAAAAAAGATATCCTTATTATTTATACAATATGTATTTAGAAAATAAATATGGTTTATCAAAAGGAAGACAAAAATATTTAGATTTTTTAGGTCTTAAAGGAATAGATACTTTAGCTAAATTAAGAGAAAGAATGAGAGAAAGAACCCCTCAAGAAGAGCTTGAAGAAGAAATTGAGGCTCTAAAAATTATAAAAGAAAAACTTGAAGGAATTGCTAAGCTGCACATGGAAAGACATATAAATAAATTAAAAGGAAAATTAAAAAAAATTAAAATAAATAAATGTATAAAAAATAATTATGGTGAATCCTATGAATTGGCATCATTAGCTAGCCCTTTATCATTTACAGCTGTCTCATTAAATGTACTTAGTGATGCAATTCTTGATGGATTAAAAGACTCATCTACTAGAGATTTATATGGAAGTAAAAAAAGATTTGAAGGTGCATTAAGAAAAGTGACAACTTTGAAGCAGTTTAAATTTTTGTTAAAGGCTAATGGTTTTATAGGAAGTTTTGCGGCAGGGTATCAATTCGGAGCATATAATTATTGTAGAAAATTAAGTGGGTAAGGATTTTATGGTTATTCGAGTTTTAGGTTTTTTTATAGGTATAGCTTTCGTTTTTTTTGGTATCGAACAATTGCTTTTGGATTTTTTTAAGTACAATTTATGGGAATCTTTTGGGTATATTAATTATATACTAATGGGATGTTTGTTTATTGTATATGCTTTCACTAAGCAAAATATAGCTGAAATAATAGTTATTAAAATGATAAAAATTTACCATAGTGTAAGCAAATAAATGTAAGAAAATAAACAAAATGGGAATTTTTACACTAGAATTTAGATTACTGTTAATTGAGAAGGGTGTAGTTCTTTTGAATCGACGGGTTTCAAAAAACAGCTAATCATAGCTCCTTTGTTTCGATTGCCTTTTGTGGAAATCCCAATAGTCATTAAAATTTCCACTTGATTATTATGAACAAAGTAGTCAGAGCCATCAAGCTACACTATTGAAAATAACATAAAATTAATTTTTATCAATTACAAAGCCTCTATAACGCATTTTAAGCCTATCAAACAAAAACAAACACAATTACAAACAAAACCTAAAAACCTCTAAAAACAAAAAATAGACCTATTAGCTCTTAATATTAATCACTTTCTTTAAGTCTCGCGTTGCCTGAAGAGAAAAGACGGTTTAATAGGGTGGTAATTGCAATACCCGCACCACCTTTTCAGCTACGCGCAGAATTAATTAGGTGTTCGGCTTAGCATCGTGGCTGCTTGTGTTTCGCCAATATACGCCACTAAATTCTTATGGCTTTCTAATCGTTTTTTGATTGGGCTTTGAATGCCACCGTTTAAAAAGTTAGTTAATAAACCGTATATTGCACAATCGTAACGAGTCATCTTTTCTGAAATAAAAAAGTTTTTATCTGTTAATAATACCGATAAATGATCAATTGATTTATTGGCTATGGCATATATCTCTTGTTTGTCATGTCGACCTGTTCCTTGTGATTTACAGTTTTTGATTGCGCGTTTTCGCATTGAATTTGGTACAAATAATTTTAAAAAAGCGGGTAACTTACCAAAAAACTCTTCTTTGCTAACAGGCCAAAAATCATCGTCAATCCAACGACTATAAACTAGTGACCAATAAAGCTGTTCTTCACATAGTTGTTGTAATAAATGACCTTGCGCGTGTTCTGTAGGTGTCAGATCTTTATCTAGTTCATGTGTGGCTTCAAGCTTATTAATGATCAGGCTTGAATCAGCAATTAACTCGTTATCAATTATAGCGACAGGTAATTTACCCTTAGGCATTTTATGGCTATCAACACGATAATGGTTCTTATATTCAATATTTGCTAATTGGCAATAAGCTTGTAGTTTTATGGCAAAAGGGCTGGCATTGGCTAGGCCAAAAGCGGGTGGAAATTGGTGAAGTTCGATCATAATTGTCCTTAATTTGTTTTATAAACTAAGAACAGCATATCAGGGACTACTGACAATAAATGTCAGTAGTCCTGTTAATCTGAAATTCGGATAAGCAAAACGCTTATCCAAAGCCCAGGTAAATAAGTTATTTACTTGGATATAAATGATCCCACCATTGTGGTTGATCTTTTAGATTTTTATCAAAGTATGCCATCATAGTATCCCACCAGTGAAAACGTTTATCACGGGCAAAGACTTGATGGTTAGTATTATGATATTCAACAAGCTCAACATCTTGACCAAGTAATTTAAGCGCAGTATACATATTATGACTCTCGCCTGGTGGTACGTTAGTATCTGCATTACCGTGGATCAGTAATAATGGTGTTGTTACTTTATCAGCATTAAATACTGGGCTATGTTGGCTATAAAGCTTTGCATTATTCCAAGGGAAGCTGCCTTTAGACGCTTCACCAGAATATAAATAGCCCCACCAACCTTGACCCCAATATGAGGTGATATTTGAGATCCCAGCATGTGATATTGACGCACTAAACATATCTGTTTTGGTAGTAAGTAGCATAGTCATAAAACCACCGTATGATGCGCCTAAGTTACCTACTTTTTTTGCATCAACATAAGGATAAGCTTTTAAAAACTCGCCTGTACCTTGCATGATATCGTCAGCAGTGAAATTACCCCAAGCATTCACATGTTTAGCTGAGAATTCTTGGCCAAAACCTGTCGCGCCTGTTGGTTGTAATACATAAACTACATAACCATTAGCTGCCCATAAGTTAAATGGATAACGACCTGTAAAACCACGTGTTACTGGTGATGTACCACCGTAATAATAAACAAGTGCAGGGTGTTTTTTAGTTTTATCTAAATTATGAGGGATATAAACACGGCCACTAATTTCAACATTGTCTTTATTTACAAAGTTAAATTCTTCTAAAGTCGCAATTTCACTGTTTTGATAAAAGTCAGCTTGGCTATCTGATAGCGTTTTAGCTTTATTTTTATAAACATTTAACAGCTTAACCTGCTGAGGCTTAGAGGCTGTGGTGCCTGTATATAATAATTGTGGCTTTTTACCTTGAGATAAAGAAAAACGCTCTACAATATCAAGCTTAGTGTTGAGTTTTTTAAAGCTGCTTTTGCTTTCATCAAATAAATAGACTTGTTTAGTATCTTTTTCTGTTACAGATAACACAACATCGCTATTTTTTAATACTTCAAAACGACCAATTGACGGATCAAACTCTTTAGATAAAGCAGTCACATCTTTACCATTAAAGCTAAGTTTATATAACTGCCCATCATAGTTATTAGGTAGCATATCTTTAGGTAAATTTTGGCCAGCACCATTCATAAATGCAGGACCTGCTGTGATATAAAAGCCATTTTTACGATATTGTGCATTATTAAACGTACGATATTTACCGATTACCTTTTCACTATGATCTTTTAAGTTAACTTCAACTAACTCTGTGATCATATGTGGTGGTGCAGCATAATCAATTGGATTACGGCTTAATAAAACAGTACCGCGTTTTGCATTATGATCTTCAAGACTATGACTGAATTTTGGTGAGCTTACTTGGCGGATCAAACCAGAATTAAGATCTAATAAATGAACCTGGTTGGTATTTCGTGCATATGACCAACGATCTTCTAAGCCTTTATAATGTTTTGTAAGCGATTTACTTTTAGTTGGGGTTTTATTCCAACTGAAAATTAAAGTATCGTTATCAAAAAACTCAAAGCCGCTGGTACTGGCTAAGTTGTCACTTAATACTTTTATTTCAAGGGTTTTTCTGTCTAATTGTTTTAATTTACCATTTGATAAATAAACTAATTTTTTATTATCTGGGCTCCAAATAAAGTTAGATGCTTTGCCGTCTTCCCAGCGGTATCTTACAGTATTTGATTTAGTATCTAATAGCTGAGCGGTACGTACTGCTTTATTAGCTGACTTATCGTTATATGCTTTGCTTTTGTAGATCATTTGCTTTGCATCGGGTGATAGCGATACACCTGAAATCACTTTTGCATCATATAATTGCTTAGCTGATAAAGGATGAGAATCATGATTAGTCAGTGTGACTTTGTCATGATCTGATTGACCATCAAAATCTAACATTACTTTTTTCCAATCGCTGACTTGTTCAGCAATTACCGTGATCTGGTGGTCACCTGTAGGTAAAGTTAATGGGTATTTTTTATCGCTAGCACTTATAGGAGTATTGTTAATAAACACGCTTGCTGTTTCTATACCTTGTATTTTTAAATCACCTTGTACAAATCTATCTACTGATAAAGTAAATTTAATCGCTTGTAGGCCAGGCTCTGTCAGCGCGCTGACTTGAGAAAGCGGTTGCCATTTTATTTTTTCACCAAAAATATTCACTGATTTATTATTTTGTGAAATTTGCGGCAATAAGTTGTTTATGATCTCTTTTTGTTGAGCCGTTTCATAAGGCTTAAATTGACTTTGCGGTGCAATAGGACCTAGATAATTGATTTTACTTTTATCTAGCGCTTCAGCTAATGCAGTATTGGCGATCCCAGTTGCGCATAAGCCAATTAATACTTTTTTTAGCATGTTAGTTTTTCTCATTTGTTTGTTTGAGGCGTGCCGTAAATTTTTTCAGCATGATTAAATAAAACCCAAGAGGTAAAAATGTATTTATCATTTGAGATTGGCGTATTACCCCTATGTGTATGGGTAAAATACCCAGGAAAAATAGCCATAGTACCTTGGGTTGGTTTCAGTTTTAGCTTTTGGTAATAAAACTCTGTTTCTCCTCCTTCTCCAACATCATTTAAATAGAACATGAATGCAAGCACACGATGCAGCGCTTCGTTATGACCTGCTTGTGGATATACTTCGCTATGATAATAAGGATATCCACCTTTATTTTTTTCGTATTTTTGCGCTTGTATTGGCCCCAGTCTAAAAAGCTGCTGCACTAAAGTAGATACTTGAGGTTTACCTACTTCTTCAAAGTTTTCTACTGTTAAATTGGTTGGTTCACCTGTTTTTGGATGGTAAACCGTTAAACCAAATGCACCTATCATGATTAAAAAGTTATCTGATATGTATTCAAATACTTTTTCAGCGGTGATCTTTTGTATATGTTGGTTGTACTGTGCATATTCAGGGTGCATGCTCAAATACAGATCTTTGCTATCTTTTTTAGCTAAATCGATACCACCACTGGTAGTTCCCTGTTTTAAATGGGGGCTTTGTTCGAAAAGTTTGATAAAGTTATTACAGAACTCAGGGCTAAGTGCGTTTTCATATGTACGAATAAGATCTGGCATAAATGAGATCCCTTGTTAAATTTATTATGTAAGGTTCTTCTTTGGGAACCTGTTTAGGTGTAGATATGTTTAAAGAAAAAATAATGCCACGTTTCACTGAAACGGATGCTTTAGGGCATATAAACAATACCGTACTACCAGTTTGGTTTGAAGCAACTCGCACGCCTATTTTTAGGTTTTTCACCCCAGATCTTGATCCAAAACAGTGGAAACTGATCATTGCTAAAATAGAGGTTGAGTTTCAAGGTGAGTTATTCTACGGGCAAGAAGTTGAAATTAAAACTGCTATTCGTAAAATTGGGAACAGCTCTTTTGTTATCGAGCAAAGTGCATGGCAGCATGAGGAGCTGTGTGCTTTAGGTAAAACGGTTGTTGTACGTTATGATTTTGATACTAAAAAAGCACAAGCTTTATCTGAGTCAGAAAAAAATATGTTAAGTGAGCACTTGTTAGTAGATTAGTTAATTCATAGTTTAAACTTAATAAATAAGCCGTATGAGATACGGTTTTTTTATTTTTTAAATGTTAAATGACCACCTAAGCGATACTTAGAACCGGGTGAAATTAATCGAGCGAAACTTACAACACCTTTTGATGACCAAGTTCTACGAATAACTTGTAAACATGGCTCTAGATTATAAAGGGTTAACCATTCACACACTTCATCAGAGGGCGTAATGGCCTCAACAGTATGGCGAGCTTCAGTTAATGGTGCCGCTTGGCTTAAATATTCATGTGGGGTGATTTGTTCAAAGTTTTGCTGTAAATACTCAGGTGCTAGACTTGGGTTAACAAAGCGTTCTTCAGCTTGCAGGGGTTTATCGTTTTCAAAATGCACTAATATACTGCGATATACTAAAGAATCAACTTCAACACCTAAAGCGATTGCAATGGGGGCGATAGCTTGCATTGATTCTAGCACAATTGGATTACAAGTATATTGGCCACCACGGTCTTTTACTTCATCTGCGATATTTCTTATTTCTAATAAAGATGATTGCGACTTAAAGCTCGCAACAAAAGTCCCTAACCCTTGAGAGCGAGTTAAAATACCTTCTTCGGTTAATTCTGTTAATGCACGTCTTGCTGTCATTCTGCTGACAGAAAACTGCACTGTTAATTCGTTTTCTGATGGAATTCGGCTATGCTCAGGCCATTCACCTGATTTTATTTTGTCGATAATAAAGCGCTTTATTTGCGCAAATTTAGGTGTGATCATCGTCAATGCCGTGGGGACCTTATTTAGATAAACGGATTATAAAATAATATGATACCAAGTCTATTAAATATGTGCTCATGGTAAATGATTAATAATTCAAAAGAACTGGTGATTAATAAAGTGGCATAGATTACTTGTATATACAAGTTCTAATGTTAGACTAAATAAAATTTTATTACGAGTCTGGGTGAGTATGATGTTAAATGAAGAATTTGATCAAGTCATAATTGATGTGAATGTAGCGACAATGGATCCTGCAATGTCTGCAGCTTATGGTGCCATTGAAAATGCGGCTGTTGCACTAAAAGATGGCAAGATTGCTTGGTTAGGTAAATATGAAGACTTGCCTAAGTTTGATGCTTTATCAACGCCTGTTATTGCAGCTAAAGGTCAATGGTTAACACCTGGTTTGATAGATTGTCATACTCATTTAGTATTTGGTGGCTCACGCGCCCGTGAATTTGAAATGCGTTTACAAGGTGTTTCTTATCAAGAAATAGCAGCCCAAGGTGGCGGTATCGTTTCAACAGTAAAGGCAACTCGCGAAGCGTCAGAAGAAGCATTATTTGTTAGTGCTAAAAAAAGATTAAACGCTTTATATAACGAAGGTGTTACGACTGTTGAAATTAAATCAGGCTATGGTTTAGATACAGAATCTGAAATTAAAATGCTGAAAGTTGCTAAGCTTTTAGGTGAGCATCATAAAGTAGATGTAAAAACGACATTTTTAGGTGCGCACGCGTTACCACCAGAATATAAAACGACACCACCAGAGCAAGGTGCTGATGCATACATAGATTTAGTATGTGAAAAAATGATGCCTAAAGTGGCTGAGTTAGGGCTTGCTGATGCGGTTGATGCTTTTTGTGAAGGTGTCGGTTTTTCAAATGCGCAAACACGTAAAGTATTTGAAAAAGCAAAAGAGCTAGGTTTACCAGTTAAGCTACATGCTGAGCAGCTATCTAATTTAAAAGGTGCTGAACTTGTTGCAGAGTTTAATGGTTTGTCAGCTGATCATATTGAGTTTTTAGATGAAGCAGGTGTAAAAGCCATGGCTGATGCTGGCACTGTCGCTGTGTTATTGCCTGGTGCTTTTTATATTTTACGTGAAACGCAATTACCGCCAATTAAGTTATTACAACAATATAATGTACCAATTGCGATTTCTACAGATTTTAATCCAGGCACATCTCCTGTTTGTTCTCTAAAATTAATGATGAATATGGGTTGTACTTTATTTAGCATGACACCTGAGCAAGTATTAGCGGGTGTAACAGTTAATGCCGCTAAAGCCTTAGGCTTAACGGATCGTGGTGTGATAGCTAAAGGCCAACGTGCTGATTTAGTTTTATGGGATATAGAACATCCAGCAGAATTAGCTTATCAATTTGGTGTAAACCCACTTGCAAAACAATGGATTGAGGGCGAGAATGTTGTTAGCTAGGGGATGGCTTCCTTAAATTGGATTAAGAGGTAAGTGGATGCAAAAGTTAGGACTCATTTTTATGATGGTGGTATTTACACCATATGCTCAGGCATCCACTGCTATGTCGAATGGTAATTTAGACTACTTTTTTGCGGGCATGGCCTTTTTGGCTTTACTGTCGTGCGTGCAACATAAGCAAAGTATCATTCATAGGGCATTTAACTTATTATCTGGCATAGGTGTTTTATCGTTTTTAAGTTTTAATTCTAGTATTTTACTTATCACTTTTGTATTTTTAGTGTCAGCTCAAGCGATATATCTTTTAACAACAGAAAAAGGTAATAAAGTTGTTAAAATAGGTATGTTAATCACGTTAAGCTCAATAGTGGTATTATCTTGTTTAGCATGGTTATCAATATTACCAGCTAGCGTTATTTCCTTAGTTATTATTCCATTATTATTATCCCAATCGACTGAAACCTCACTGATAGAAGTGCCGGGCTTAACATCGATCAATACGAATGAGCAACATGCGACTAATAGCGGTCAAGGCACGTCTTTGCCTGATCGTGCTTTATTAAAGCAAGCCTTTAATAAATGGCAGCAAAATGACGGTAAAGCATGTATTTTTGTACTGATTAAATTTGATGGCTTAAATGATATAAATCAAAGGTTAGGGCGTGAGTTAAGCGATGTTTTATTAACTCAGCTGGCATCTAAAGTAAAAAAACAATTAGATCATGAGGAATTGATTACTATATTGGAGTTTGATGAAGAACACATTAAACTCGCCCAATTAAGCAATGTTGATTTTGTATTTGTGATTGGCACTAATATGCATCAGCATTTACATGAAAAACTCATTAAAAAAATTCAAGTTGCGACAGAACAAGCTTCAGTCATTAATGGGCATTCACAAAAGATTTTATTAAGAGCTGCTTTTGCAAAAGGAGATAAAGACACAAGCATCGAAAGCTTAATAGAACATACTTATCTTGCGATCGATAGTGTGCAATGTGAAGGGGAACGTATTGCACAATATCGGCCTGAAATGTCAGTTGATCAACAAGCGCAATTAAAAACAATAGGTGAATTAGCATCGCTAAACTTTGATGATGCATTTGAATTACATTTTCATCCTATTGTCGTGCTCGAAACCAATAAAATAGAATTTGTTGAATTATTACTGAGATGGAAACATCCAGAGCAAGGTTTATTAAGCGCCTCTAGTTTTGTTGAAGAAATTCGTTTAGCTGGTTTAGCGTATGAAGTCGCCATTTGGGTATTGGAAAAAGCAGCTGAAATATCTTTAGTATTAAGGTGCCAAGACTTGAATGTCCCGGTCAGTATTAATTTATTTGGTGCAGAATTATTGCAAGATGAGTTTATTGAAAAAGTGGATGCAATTTTAACTGAGCATAATTTAACATCTCAAGATATTATTATAGAGTGCCCAGCCAATATACTCACTAACTTTGATGATAGTGGCGCTACTATGCTGAAAAGACTTAAAGCCATAGGTTTGCCTATTTGTTTAGATGATGTTGGCGCCAGCCCTTTATCCTTAGCTAACTTATCTTTTATGCCATTAAACTATATTAAAATTGATGAGCATTTAATTGAAGAATTAAGCCGTAATGTTAATGGGCGCAGTTTACTCAGTGGCATTATTGATATGGGTAATAATTTACAAACTAAAGTAATTTGTGAAGGCATAGAATCAGAAAAGCTTTTAGAGTTTATTAAAGGTTTTAATTGCTACGGTGCACAAGGGTATGTATTTACCAGACCGTTAAATTCAGAGGGGTTGACCAGTTGGCTTATGCAATGGCAGAAAAAACTTGATGAAAAAGTGGTCCCTTATCATTTAGGGTAACAGATAGAACTTTGGTTTTAAGTTAAAAAGCAAAGCTCTAAAAATATAGGGATTACTCAGCTAGATAGTCTTCTTCAGCTTCTAGAGGTTCAGGTGATAAAATCATGCCGGTGCTGTCGGAATAAATATAATCATCATCAAAAAAAGATACGCCAGCAAAATTAACACCTAAATTAGCTTCACCGTGACCGTTACTGTCTGCAGCAACCGGAATAGAAGCAATCGCTTGTATGCCAATATCTAGCTCTTCTAGTTCATCTACGTGTCTTACAGAGCCGTAAACAACTAAGCCTTCCCAGTTATTATTAAGTGCTAACTCGGCAATTTCTAAATCGATTAATGCACGACGTGTAGAACCGCCACCATCAATTAATAAAACTTTATCTGTACCATCTTGTGCTAATACATCTCGGATCAATTCATTGCTTTCAAAACATTTTATAGTGCTAACTTGGCCACCAAATGATGTTCTACCACCAAAATTGATAAACATAGGCTCTAAAACATCGATGAGGTTTGGGTATTTATCACATAATGCAGATGTATTGTATTCCATGTTGTGATCCTTCGAAAAGTCATAAAAACAAGTTGTTAGTATACCTAGCTTGATTTCCAAGACAATAATTAAATTTTTGCTAAATTTTAAACTATTGAAGACAGTTTTTTATTTATTTTCTATACTTTAGATAATTATAAATATAAGGATCACAAAGTAATGGGTTTACTAGAACGTTTATCAATAAAAATGCGTTTGCAAATAAATGCGCTAGTGGTTGGTATTGCTATGCTTGTGATGTTATTTGTGATAATTTTTCAATCGCAAACAATGCAATCACTTAATGCAATAACTAGCATTACGGGTACTTTAAACGCTAAAGAATTAGGTATGCGAAAAGATGAAAAAGATTTTTTAGCTTATAAACAACAAACATCATTAGACAAATTCGAAAAAAAATATAAAGAAATGCAACAAGGTGTTACAACATTAAAAGTCTACTATGAAGATTTAAATGTAGATCAAAATAAGCTTTTAAAATTTGAGAGTTTGGCAAGACAATATAAAAAAGATTTTGACCATGTGGTCAGTTTACAAAGAGAAATTGGATTACACCCAAAAGATGCGCTGTATGGTGAGCTTAGAGCCGCTGTGCACTCTGTTGAAGAGTTACTTAATGAATATAAAACTTATCAATTGCTCTCTGGTATGCTGCAATTAAGAAGAAATGAAAAAGACTTCATGTTGAGAAGTGATTTAAAATACTTAGCTAAATTTGAAAAAAACATCATACAATTGGAGCAAGATGTTTCTTCATCGGCTTTATCTGAGCAAATTAAATCAGATATCAAATCTATGTTAGTCATTTATCAAAATAAATTTATATTGTTAGTTAATAAAAGTGAAGAGCTTGGTTTATCTATGGAGTTAGGTGCACTAGGTAAAATGCGTAAATCAATTAAAAGCACTGATGCGATGTTTGAAAAAATGCTCAGTGAAGCAAAAGAAATGACTGAATCAACATCTAGTAGCGCTAAAGTTACGGCTTTTACTGTATTTGGTATATCCCTTCTAATTGTGATGAGTCTAGTTTACCTCACCAGTAGTTCTATCATAATCCCTATAAATGAAGTGTGTGAAACAATTCATAAAATTAGAGAACGAAATGATTTATCTTTATCAATAGTTGAAAAAGGCCAAGATGAAGTATCGGCTATGACCCATGATTTTAATGGTTTAATTTGTGACTTTAAAACCCTTATATTTGAAGTCAATTCTGCTCTTTCAACTTTAAATGCAGCAACAGAAGACTTAGCAGAAACTACTTCGGCAACCAGTGATGGTATGCAAGACCAGTTACATGAAGCTGATATGGTCGCAACAGCCGCAACACAAATGCAGGCCACAATACAAGATATATCACATAATACGGAAGCAGCTGCAAACAAAGCAGAATCAACTAATGTAAGTGCCTTAGAGGGGCGTAGTGAAGTAGATTCAACTGTGGCACGTATCTCTGAGCTATCGACTTCTTTAGGCGGCGCATCTGAAGTGGTATCCCAGTTAGAAAAAGATGGTGAAACTATAGGCTCGGTATTAGATGTTATTAGAGGTATCGCAGAACAGACTAATTTACTGGCTTTAAATGCAGCAATAGAGGCAGCCAGGGCAGGGGAGCAAGGACGAGGTTTTGCTGTGGTAGCTGATGAAGTGAGATCATTAGCGCAAAGAACACAAGAGTCCACTCAAGAGATAGAGAGTATTATAAGCACGTTACAGCAAAGAACACAGCAAGTGGTATCCTTGATGCAGCAATGTCGCCAACAAGGTGATGCAAGCTCTGCTCAAGCAACTAAGGCGGGTGAATTATTACAATCAATTACTGAAGATGTGCAAAATATTATGGATATGAGCACTCAAATTGCGACTGCAATTGATGAGCAAAACTTAGTTGCTTCTGAAGTGAATAAAAATGTGGTGAAAATTCGTGATATAGCAGAGCAAGCAACAGAACATGCCAGTAAAAACGCACACACAAGTGAGGAAGTTTCTGAACAAGCCAGAGTATTACACGGAGCGATAGCTAAGTTTAAAGTATAAAACCTGCTGCGCAGTTTTTATTATTGGATCCTAATTGGGATAATTTGATCTCGGCTGGCATTGTGTTTTGTCAGTCGGTCTAAATATTTTTGCCAAAGACTATTTTGGTTTAATTGTAAATATTCTAAGTATTGCCAGCTATATATGCCTGAATCATGGCCGTCATCAAATATAAGTTTCACGGCATAATGACCCACAGCTTCGATTTTATTTATTTTCACCTGCTTTTTATTTGTAACTAACTTCATCTCCTCTTTGCCATGACCTTGTACTTCAGCTGATGGTGAATGTACACGTAGAAACTCAGTACTAAAATGAGATTGTGTTATTTCATTCGATGTATTTTTAAAATAGACATCCAGTAATTTAGTTTTTTTATGATAATGAAATTTAGTGACTAATATAGACATATAAATTTTCTCCGCAGTTGTATTAAAGCCACTACGTGGCGGAAGATTTAACTAAAGGGATATATAGTTAATTAGTTTACATCAAAAAAATAGGCATGATTGATTCATGCCTATTTCGTTTTATGTTTTGCTACGCAGTTGCCTTAAATAGACCTGCGTAGCAAAGGTATTATAGAATAAAGCGGCTTAAATCTTCATTCTCAACTAAACTACCTAAGAATTTCTCTACGTACTTAGCATCAACTGTTAGTTGCTCACCTGCTTTTTCAGAAGCATCATATGATACTTCTTCCATTAAGCGTTCCATCACAGTATGAAGACGACGTGCGCCAATGTTTTCGGTCTTTTCATTTACGCGCCATGCTGATTCTGCAATCGCTGTAATTGACTCTTCAGTAAACTCAACATTAACTCCTTCAGTACCTAATAACGCAACGTATTGCTCTGTAAGAGATGCATGAGGTTCAGTTAAAATGCGTTCAAAATCTTTAGCACCTAAAGCTTCTAGTTCTACACGGATTGGTAAACGACCTTGAAGCTCTGGAATTAAATCAGATGGCTTAGACATTTGGAAAGCACCTGAGGTAATAAATAACATATGATCAGTTTTAACCATACCGTGTTTAGTGCTAACAGTCGTTCCTTCAACTAAAGGTAATAAGTCACGTTGTACACCTTCACGGCTTACATCTGGACCTGAAGATTCACCGCGTTTACAGATTTTGTCCATTTCATCAATGAATACAATACCGTTTTGCTCAACAGCCTGAATCGCTTTTTCTTTAAGATCTTCTGGGTTTACTAATTTTGCAGCTTCTTCTTCAATTAACAGTTTAAAGGCTTCTTTAATCTTTAATTTACGAGAAGATTTTTTCTCATTCGACATGTTTTGGAACATGCTTTGTAATTGATTTGTCATGTCTTCCATGCCTGGAGGCGCCATGATTTCAACGCCAACTGGAGACTGTGAAATATCAATATCAATTTCTTTATCATCTAACTTGCCTTCACGTAATTTTTTACGGAAAACTTGTCTTGTAGATGAGTTATCAGCAGGCTCTGTTTCACCAAATGTATTTTTTGCTGGCGGTAATAAGGCATCTAAAATACGTTCTTCAGCGGCTTCTTCAGCGCGATGTTTCACTTTTTTAGTTTCTAACTCACGAGTTAGTTTAATTGAGATGTCAGCAAGATCGCGAATGATCGTTTCAACTTCTTTACCAACATAACCTACTTCAGTAAATTTAGTTGCTTCAACTTTAATGAAAGGTGCATTTGCTAATTTAGCTAAACGACGTGCAATTTCAGTTTTACCAACACCCGTTGGACCTATCATCAGTATATTTTTAGGCGTTACTTCAGCTCTAAAATCTTCGTCAAGTTGCATTCTGCGCCAGCGGTTTCTTAATGCGATAGCAACTGCTTTTTTTGCATTTTTTTGACCAATAATATGTTGGTCTAATTCATGAACAATTTCTCTTGGCGTCATAGCTGACATAATAATTCCTATTATAATTCTTCGATAGTATGGTTATGATTAGTAAATACACAAATGTCGCCTGCTATTTTTAGGCTTTTTTCTGCAATTTCTCTTGCAGAAAGTTCTGTATTTTCTAATAGTGCGGTTGCTGCAGATTGTGCAAATGCACCACCACTACCAATTGCAATTAAATCATTTTCAGGCTGAATGACATCACCATTACCTGTAATGATAAGAGAAGCCGTTTCATCAGCTACTGCTAATAACGCTTCTAATTTACGTAACATTTTATCTGAACGCCAGTCTTTTGCCATTTCGACAGCTGCACGTGTTAAATGACCTTGATGCATTTCAAGTTTACTTTCAAATTTTTCAAATAATGTAAATGCGTCGGCGGTTCCGCCAGCAAAGCCCGCTATTACTTTATCGTTATATAGGCGACGTACTTTACGTGCATTGCCTTTCATCACTGTATTACCAAGTGAAACTTGGCCATCACCAGCGATCACAACTTTATCGCCGCGACGAACTGAAACAATTGTAGTCATGTTAATCTCTTTTTATTACGTGATCACATAGCAGCGGTTGCTGCTTTGTATTTATGTCTTTTAGTCTTTAATGACTAATAGATGGGGGAGGGGTGTGAAAATTTCAAGTAAAAGCGCTGGTAAACAGCGCTAAAATATAGAAATCTAATTATTTCTATATAGGTTACTTATTCCAGAACCAAATATTACAGCCTATGATCTTTTGGCGTTTTAGTAAGTTTTTATCACTTTCGGCTTTACGTTTTGTTTCATAGGGACCTAAACGCACTTTAAACCAAGAGCCTTGATGTTTTATAAATGAGATAATGCCAGTAAAAGCAATTTTAGCTTTTAATGTTTCAGCTTGCTCTCTTGATTTATAAGAGCCACACTGCATAACATAAGGCCCTTTTTGTGCCATTTCAGTGACTTCAACTTTTACTAAGTCAGGCTCTTTTATGGCTTGTATAAAATCAGAATCTATAGGTTTTTTCAGTGCTTCTTTTTTTACAGCTTTGACTTTTTTTGCTTCAGATTGCAACTTTTCTTCGCTGTTAGTAAATACGTAAAATAAACCGTAAATGAATGCAAAGAGCAGTGTTAAAGCAACTAAAATCCAACCAATAGGTTTCTTTTTAGCTGCCTTCTTTTTTGATTTATTCGGGCGTTTTTTATTTATAAAATCGTGTTGTGCCATTTTTTATTTAACTATGCCTTGTATCTGATGTATCTAAAATTTTTATGCCATATCAATTGGGTCAACATCTAAACTCCATCTCACTTTGGCTGCTAACTTACTTTTTGATAAGTAATCAACTAGTTGAGAAAGGTATTGATGTAAATTATTTCTATTATCAGATTGTATATGTATCTGATATCGAAATTTACCTGCTATTTTTTCTAATGGAGCAGGGATTGGACCAAGCAATTGTATACCATGGAGTGATTGCTCAGGTATAAGTAAATTCAAAAAATCGAGAACTAATTGTATATCGTGTGCTTCTGCACGAAATAATGCCATAGCAGTATAGGGTGGTAATTCAGTTACTTCCCGCTCAGTGAGGGCATAACGGGCAAAGTCTTGATAGCCATTATTGATTAAATCTTGTAATAACGGATGTTCAGGAAAGTGTGTTTGCAATAAAACTTGTCCGGCTTCACCGCTGCGTCCTGCTCTGCCTGATACTTGAATTATTAACTGGGCTAAATGTTCTGTGGCTCTAAAATCACACGAATAAAGCCCTGAGTCGACATCTAAAATAATCACTAAAGAGACATCAGGAAAATGATGCCCTTTAGCGAGCATTTGTGTGCCCACTAAAATACGGGGGCCAGAAGTATTAATCTCGGTTAGTGCCTGCTCTAAACTACCTTTTTTACGTGTTGTTTCTCTGTCTATTCTATTGATAGGAATATCAGGAAACTGCTCATGTAAATATTCTTCAATTTGTTCAGTGCCTTTACCCGCTGGCATAATTTGCGTACTGCCGCAATCAGGACATTGAAATGGTGGTGGCTTTTGCTCACCACAATGATGGCAAATAAGGCTCTGTATGCTTTTATGATAAGTGGCATTGGTACTACAGCGTTCGCAATCACTTAACCAACCACATTCATGGCAAATTAAAGTAGGAGAAAAACCACGGCGGTTTAAAAAAATCATGACTTGTTTCTGTTTTTTTAAATGTAGTTTTATCGTGTCTAAGCTGGCTTTTGCAATGCCTGCTTCTTCAGGTTGGCCTTTCATATCAAGTAAGTGATATTGGTTATCTGTTGCTGTTTGCGCACGGTTAGCCAAAGTTAATAATTGGTATTTGTTTGCCAAGGCTTTATGTAAGGTTTCAAGAGCGGGTGTTGCACTGCCTAAAATTAATGGAACCTGTAATTGGTGGGCACGAAATGCAGCTAAATCACGCGCATGATAACGTAATGTATCTTGTTGTTTAAATGAGTTATCGTGTTCTTCATCAACAATTATCATACCTAGTTTCGCGAATGGCGTGAAAATAGCTGAGCGAGTACCAATAACGATTGCACAGCTGCCTTTTTCACAAAAACGCCATGTTTGTAGTCGTTCGTTATCGGTTAATGCTGAATGCCATAACATGATGGGTGTATCAGGGAATCGCCGACGGAAACGGTTAACTGTTTGCGGTGTTAAGCCAATTTCCGGTACTAATACTAAGGCTTGTTTCCCTTGTTTTAATACTTGCTCTAATACTTGTAAATAAACTTCAGTTTTACCACTGCCAGTTATGCCTTCTAGCAAAAATGTTTTATAGCCTTTGCTTTGATTGATAGCAGCACAAGCAACAGCTTGCTCACTATTTAATGTTAGACGGCTTTGTACTGATAATTCTCGAGATTGCCATTGTTCATCAAATTCAATAAATTCATGAATTACTTCATTGTCGATCAGAGATTTAATGGTTTGGCTGGCAAAACCTAAAGCTTTTAGTTCTGTTATTGGTGTTTTGCCAGAGCCAAGTAAGTGCTCAACTAAAGCTTGTTGTTTTTTACCTTTTAGCGGCTTTTGTGTTTTGCCTTGTTCAGTGAGCTCTAAGTAACTAATACTGGTTTTATCTGGGCTTTTTCCTTGTCTTAATAATTTAGGCAAAGCGATTTGTAGAGTTTCACCTAAAGGGTAACAATAATATTTAGCTGCGAATTTTAACAGCGCGAGAAGCTGAGGTTGTAAAATGGGGGTATTATCTAATATTTCATCTATTTTTTTTAATTTTTTTATATCAAAATCAGATTCGTTTTTAACCTCAATTATGATGCCTATCTTTTTTTGACGTGCAAAATTCACAACGACGCGCATTCCCGGTTCTACAGTAAAAGGTAAATGCTCAGGTAGCAGGTAATCAAAAGTTTTATGTAAAGGTACTTTGATTGATACAGCAGCAATTTTCATTAATAAAAATCTTAAATATTATTATGACTCTAATTTACTAAAATCATCAGTCTCTTGATAGTTAAAATCACTGATAGACTTGTATTAATTAAATCTAATTAAGTATAAATATCGCCATCAAATATAATGCTTATAGATATAATTAATAATGCTTGAAGATCTTGGGTGATTTGTCTAAAATACGCGCCCTAACTTATCAATCAATGATTGATGTATAAATTAACAACGTATGGTACCAGACTTCGGGTTTGGAGAGCGATGCGGCCTTAACTGAGGTTTTCCAAAATGAAAAAAGATATCCATCCTAAGTACGAAACAATCAATGCAACTTGTTCATGTGGTAACAAATTTGAAATGAACTCAACTTTGTGTAAAGACATCCATTTAGATATCTGTGGTAAATGTCACCCTTTCTACACTGGTAACCAACGTGTTATCGATACAGGTGGTCGTGTTGATCGCTTCAACAAGCGTTTCGGAAGCCTTAGCAGCAAGTAATTGCCGCTTCAAGCAGAAGAAAGCACCTAAGGGTGCTTTTTTTGTGCCTAAAATTTATGAGAGTCATATATATCCACAATTTTAATGCCAATTATTAATACCAACTCTATTAATACCAACTCTATTAATACCAACTCTATTAATACCAACTCTATTAATACCAACTCTATTAATACCAATTCCGATAATTAAGTGACCAGTAAATTATCGGAAATGATATAAGTATCGATCAAATATAAATTAGGTTAAATTTTCAGAGCGTGACTCCTCAGCTTGAGAGGTTATGGAAATCTTGATACTCATTTTTATATCGCCTGACACATTTCTTCTTTTATATTTAAAAATACAATTTTATTGGGCCTGTGCGGTACTTAGTGGAAGCCGGTAAATGAATATTTTTGCAATATTTTTGAAAGAATAACTTATCTAAAAAATTACAGATTCGTTTGTAAATTATACTTTAAGTGAAACTTTGCGGTTAAATTCTGCTAAATTGCTGTCAAAGTTAGGTTTCTTTTGTTTTTTGTTTGTGATGTCAATGATTTTAACTTTAGTTATAAGTAATCTGTTTTTTATATCTAAAAGTTGTTATGTTCGCTTGTTTTATAATCTTTTTTACAATGCTAATACTTGGCGTTACAAATTGATTGCTTTTAAGTTCAGGGAAAAGTGGTCTAACTTCTGTTAAAGTTGCCGCTAAAATTAAAGTTATAAAAATTCATGATGAACAGTTGGTTTTTACTTGAATTTAAAAATAATATGCGTATTGTTGTATTTAGTGGCTTAACCTAGTCGCGACTGTTTTTATCTCTCACACTTTTAATTTCTTAGCAGGAAAAACTCACATCATGTCTGACTTCAAAGAACAAGCTTTAAAATACCACGCCGAACCCGTTCCCGGTAAAATCAGTATTGAACTAACAAAACCGGCAGAAACAGTAAACGACCTTGCATTGGCATATAGTCCAGGTGTTGCAGAGCCGGTAAGAGAAATTGCAGCAGATCCTGATAATGCATATAAATACACAGCTAAAGGTAACATGGTTGCTGTTATTTCTAATGGTACTGCTATTTTAGGTTTAGGTAATTTAGGACCACTTGCATCAAAACCAGTAATGGAAGGTAAATCACTTTTATTTAAGCGTTTTGCTAATTTAGATTCTATTGATATTGAAGTAAAACATAGAACAACAGAAGACTTTATTAATACAGTTGAAAACATCGCCGATACTTTTGGTGGCATTAATTTAGAAGACATTAAAGCACCTGAGTGTTTTGAAATTGAAAAAGCATTAATTGAACGTTGTAGTATTCCAGTATTTCATGATGATCAACACGGTACTGCAATTGTAACAGCTGCAGGCATGTTAAATGCGTTAGAAGTGCAAGGTAAAAGCATACATGATGCATTGATTGTATGTTTGGGTGCCGGTGCAGCCGCGATTGCATGTATGGAGTTATTAATAAAATGTGGCGCACAGCGTGAACACATTTACATGTTAGATCGTAAAGGCGTAATTCATACTCGTCGTGATGATTTAAATGAATATAAGCAGTTATTTGCAAACAATACTGATAAACGTACATTACAAGACGTGATTGCTGAAGCGGACGTATTTGTAGGTGTATCAGGCCCTAACTTATTATCAGCAGATGATCTTAAATTAATGGCTGATAAGCCTGTGGTATTTGCATGTTCAAATCCAGATCCTGAAATAAATCCAGAGTTAGCACATGAATCTAGAAATGATTTAATTATGGCTACAGGTCGCTCAGATTACCCTAATCAGGTTAATAATGTTTTATGTTTCCCATTTATTTTCCGCGGTGCACTTGATGTACGTGCAAGTAAAATTAATGATGAAATGAAAATTGCTGCAGTACACGCAATAAGAGATATCGCAAAAGAGCCTGTTTCAAAAGAAGTATTAAAAGCAGCGGGTGTTGATTCATTAGAGTTTGGTACAGACTACATTATACCTAAACCTATGGATCCACGTTTACTACCGCGTGTTGCTTTAGCGGTAGCACAAGCTGCTATAGATTCTGGTGTTGCGCAATTACCATTACCAATTAATTATATGCAAGACTAATTATTAGCTAATGTTTTAATAGCTAAAATTTAAAAAGGGTGATTTGAATTATTCAAATCCCCCTTTTTTGCTTGCTTCACCGTTTAGAAAACGATGATTAATTTAACAATGGCTTCAAGTAGTGCCCAGTAAATGATTTTTTATGAGCTGCAACTTCTTCAGGCGTGCCTGATACTAAGATTTCACCGCCTCCAGAACCTCCTTCAGGGCCTAGATCTACAATCCAGTCAGCAGTTTTTATAACATCTAAATTGTGCTCAATAACAACCATAGTATTGCCATGATCGCGAAGTCTATGCAGTACGGCTAATAGTTGCTGAATATCATGAAAATGTAAGCCTGTTGTAGGCTCATCTAAAATGTATAACGTTTTACCGGTATCACGTTTAGATAACTCTTTTGCTAGTTTAACTCTTTGCGCTTCACCACCTGATAGCGTGATAGCTGATTGTCCTAAGCGAATATAAGATAAACCGACATCAATTAATGTTTTTAACTTACGTGCTACTGCAGGGATTTTATCAAAGTAGGTGTAAGCATCTTCAACTGTCATATCTAATACTTGGTGAATGTTTTTACCTTTATATAAAATTTCTAAGGTTTCACGGTTATATCTTTGTGACTTACAGACATCACAAGGTACATAAACGTCAGGTAAAAAGTGCATTTCTACTTTGATCATGCCATCGCCCTGACAGGCTTCACAGCGACCACCTTTTACATTAAAACTAAATCGACCGACTTTATAGCCGCGTGAACGTGCTTCTTGTGTGCCTGCAAATAATTCGCGTATTGCAGTAAATATGCCTGTGTAAGTTGCAGGGTTTGATCTTGGTGTTCTACCTATTGGGCTTTGATTGATATCAATGACTTTATCAAAATGTTCAAGGCCTTTGATTTCTTTATGTGCAGAGGCTTCTGCTGTCGTAGCGCCATTGAGTTCGGTATGCGCTAATTTATATAAAGTATCATTTATTAAAGTTGATTTACCTGATCCTGATACCCCAGTAACACAAGTCATTAAGCCGAATGGTATACGTAAATCGACATTTTTTAAGTTATTTCCACTTGCACCTAACAGCTCTAACCATTTTCCATCAGGGCCGTTATCACATTGATGGCGTTTTTTAGGTACTGCAATTTCTTTTTCACCAGATAGGTATTGTCCGGTGACTGATTCTTTACAGCTAACAATATCTTCATATTGACCTTCAGCGATCACATAACCACCATGAACACCTGCTCCTGGGCCAATATCAATAATATGATCGGCACAACGAATAGCGTCTTCATCATGTTCTACAACAATAACTGTATTACCTAAATCACGTAAATAAGTCAGGGTTTTAAGCAGTCTATCATTATCTCTTTGATGTAAACCTATAGATGGTTCATCTAATACATACATCACGCCAACTAAGCCTGCGCCAATTTGGCTGGCTAAGCGAATACGTTGTGCTTCACCGCCTGATAAAGTTTCTGCACTGCGTTCAAGTGATAAATACGTTAAACCAACATTCACTAAAAAAGATAATCTGTCTTTGATCTCTTTTAGTATTTTATCGGCGATTTGGCCTTTTTGGCCTGTCAGTTTTAAGTTATCAAAAAATGTAGTGGCTTCACCTATGCTCATACTGGTGATGTCAGGTAAATTAGTTTGGCCTATAAATACGTTTCTTGCTTCTTCTTTTAAACGGGTGCCTGAACAGCTTGGACAATCTTGATTGGTTTGATATTTCGCGAGCTCTTCACGAACAGAAGTTGATTCGGTTTCAATATAGCGGCGACTCATATTATTAAGCACACCTTCAAAAACATGTTTACGTACTACAATATCACCGCGATCGTTACAGTATTTGAATTCTATTTCTTTTTTACCTGAACCAGTTAAAACCACTTTTTGTACTGATTTTGGTAAATCTTTAAAAGGCATTTCAACATCAAATTCATAATGTTCTGCGACTGCTTGCAGCATTTTAAAGTAATAAAAACTGCGTTTGTCCCAACCTCGGATCGCACCGCCTGCAAGGCTAAGTTCTGCATTTTGTACGACACGGTCAGGATCAAAAAATTGTTTAACACCTAATCCATCACAAGTTTGACATGCACCAGCCGGATTATTAAATGAAAATAGCCTGGGCTCTAATTCTGTCATGGCATAACCACAACTAGGACAAGCAAAGTTAGCTGAAAAAATAATGTGTTCTTTATCGGGTTCATCCATAAAGGCGATATGGGCAACACCATTTGATAAAGCCAGTGCTGATTCAAATGATTCAGCCAAACGAAGTTGTAAACCGTCTTTCACTTTTAATCTATCAACAACCACTTCGATTGAATGTTTTTTATGGAGTTCTAATGTAGGCGGATCTGATAAATCACAGACTTCGCCATCAATTCTTGCACGAATAAAGCCTTGCGCAGCAAGTTGCTCTAGTAATTTTACATGCTCACCTTTACGTTCTTTAACAACAGGAGCAAGCAACATGACTTTAGTGCCTTCTTCTAGCTCTAAAACATGATCAACCATTTGGCTGATAGTTTGTGCCGTTAAAGGTAAGCTATGTGTCGGACAGCGAGGCTCGCCAACACGGGCAAATAAAAGACGTAAATAATCGTATATTTCTGTGATGGTACCCACAGTTGAGCGTGGATTATGTGATGTTGATTTTTGTTCTATAGAAATAGCAGGCGATAAACCTTCAATATGATCTACATCTGGTTTTTCCATCAAAGATAAAAATTGACGCGCGTAAGCTGATAGAGACTCAACATAACGACGTTGGCCTTCGGCATATAAAGTATCAAAAGCAAGAGATGACTTACCTGAACCCGATAAACCTGTGATAACTATTAATTTATCTCGAGGAATGGTTAGGCTGATGTCTTTTAGGTTGTGGGTTCTTGCGCCTCTAACGTCTATTTGGTCCATGCTATCGCTTTTAACTTTTATTAATCTTAAAGTGAGTATCTCACAATTAATCAAGAAACCTAACTTAAATTTACGCTTTTAGTGGATATTTATACAGTTGTTTTATTTTTGCAGTTTTATGACATTTTAAGTGTTGAGATCAAACTTTTGTCAACAGCATTTTGATCCGTTTTGAATATCTGTGTTAAACTGCCCGCAATTAATCTCCCCCTATTTATTTTATAAATAAGTGTTAAAAATAATATGAGCTCATCTTCCCTTAATGCATTAGAAAAACGTACCGCAGTGACATTGGCCAGCGTATTTGCGTTTCGCATGTTAGGTTTATTCATGCTAATGCCTGTTTTGGCTATTTATGGTCAAGATCTAGAGGGCTTTTCGCCTTTATGGATAGGTTTAGCGATTGGTGCTTATGGTTTAACACAAGCTTTATTACAGGTCCCTATGGGCTGGCTGTCAGATAAATTTGGCCGTAAACGGGTGATTGTGTCAGGTTTAGTATTATTTGCTATCGGTTCACTGATTGCTGCGATGGCTGAATCTATTTATATGGTAACACTTGGCCGTGCTTTGCAAGGTATGGGCGCAATAGCTAGTACAGTATTGGCTTTAGCAGCAGATTTAAGCCGTGACGAACAAAGGCCAAAAGTAATGGCTGTGATAGGTATGTGCATTGGGCTAAGCTTTGCATTTTCGATGTTATTAGGGCCAATAGTCGCAAGCTCTTATGGTGTGAGCGGTATATTTTGGTTAACGGCAGTATTAGCATTAGCGGGTATCGTGATTGTATTAACATTAGTACCAACAGCTGTTAATCGTGCACCAAAAGGTGAAACATCAGCAGTATTTGATGATATTAAAAAAATTGTAAAAAACCCACAGTTAGCGCGTTTAGATGTTGGCGTAATGATATTACACCTTACTTTAACTGCGATATTTGTTGTATTACCAAGCCAACTTATCGCTGATGGTTTGGATGCTGAGCAACATTGGCAGTTGTATATACCAGTATTATTTTTAGCTTTCTTTTTGATGGTACCTATAATGATTATCGCCATAAAAAAAGAAAAAGAAAAACAAGCCTTCATAGGTTCAATTGTACTTATGGTTGCCAGCTTAATGACATTAACTTTAGTCTCTGAATCGTCTTGGGGCATAGCTGCCTGTATGTTAGGTTATTTTGTTGCTTTTAATTATTTAGAGGCAACCATGCCAGCTATGGTCTCTCGTATGGCACCTGCAAACCAAAAAGGCTCTGCGATGGGCGTGTTTTCATCGGGGCAATTTTTTGGCGCATTTTTAGGTGGGATTTTAGGAGGATTGATTGCTTCTTTTGATTCTGCGCAATCAGTATTTGCCGCGGCGGCCTTGGTTGGGGTAATATGGATTGCTATCGCTTCAGGTATGGTAATTCCACCGAGAAGTAAATTAGTTAGTTTATTAACTGAAATAAATACAGAACAACAAGCGCAAGAGTTAGCTGCACGTTTAGTGGCATTAAAAGGTGTAGTTGAAGCAACGGTTGTTTTAGAAGAGAATAGAACATATTTAAAGGTTAAAGATAAAGAATTTGACCTTGAACAAGCACGAGAAATCGTTGCTGCTTAATTAATTATACCCAAGCCACTTCAAGATGCGAGTTTCAGGACTTCTGAGTAACTCATGATCTAGGCTCATCTTTGTATTAATGGTTATTCCCTTAAAAAAAGATGAAACAACGAGCATGATTTACTCAGGAGACCCTAGAAGGTTGGTTTAGAAACGTTTTATACTGTGTTATTGATTTTAAAAAGGGATTAACCATTCTCTGCAATCAATGCCTTGTCTAAAACGTTTCTAACTCCAATTGAATTCTGCATCTTGAAATGGTTTGGGTATATGTAACCAAATAAAAGGAGAGTACTTAATGGCTCGCGGTGTAAATAAAGTAATACTGGTTGGTAATTTAGGCCAAGATCCAGAAGTAAGATATATGCCAAATGGCGGTGCAGTTGCAAACATCACTTTAGCAACAGCAGACAGCTACAAAGATAAAAACACAGGCCAAATGGTTGATAAAACTGAATGGCATCGTGTTGTATTTTTTGGCAAGCTAGCTGAAATCGTTGGCGAATACTTACGTAAAGGCTCTCAAGTTTATGTTGAAGGTAAATTACAAACTCGTAAATGGCAAGATCAGCAAGGCCAAGATAAATACACAACAGAAGTAGTTGTAGATCAGTTTAGTGGTCAAATGCAAATGCTTGGTGGTCGTAATGATGGCGCACAAGCTGGTGGCGGCGGTTTCCAAAAACCTGCACAACAGCAGCAAGGCGGCTACCAAAAACAACAAGGTGATTTTAACCAAGGTCAATCACAAGTTCAGCAAGGTGGATTTGCTCCACAACAGCAATCTGCACCAGCACAACAAGGTGGTTTTAACCAACCACAGCAGTCTGCACCAGCGCAACAAGGTGGTTTTGCACCACAACAGCAGTCTGCACCAGCACCACAAGGTGGTGGTTTTGCACCTAAACCTCAAAATCCAGGCAGTGCTTCAGCACCTATGGAACCGCCAATTGATTTTGATGACGATATTCCGTTTTAGGCTCCGGGTTGTCTTTTTTGTAAAGACAATTTAAATGAGATTATAAAAAAGCCCCGTTTTAACGGGGCTTTTTTATAATTTTTTTATTTTGTAGCTTGCATGTTCAGATTGGTGTACTACGCTAGGTTTATGCGTAGTTAAAGTGTCAAGTGAGGATGCATGTCATTTACGGCTAAGTTGTTCCGAATTGATGATACCGGAGAGCGGGCAGTCATGATTGTGGGCGGTTCAGGTATGCCGGTCGATCTGCCTAGCCGATATTTATTAAGGCAACGCGAACCTCGTTCTATTAAGACTGTTTTAAATTTAGCTAAAAATATTTGCCAACTTTATCGCTGGGCTGATGAAGCTGGGGTAGATCTAAACGAGCGAATTAAGTCGGGGCATATCTTTGGTATTACTGAGATCGATTCATTAATGAAGTATCTCTCTTTGAATCGTCGACAAGTACGTAAGCAAGAAACTAGTAAAGATGAAAAAGGTAATGTTATAGAATTTTCAGGTTATGTTTCTGGATCAATGCTAAAGCAGAAAATAGATGCTGTGAAAGGTTACTTTACATGGTTGGGGCAACTGGCTGTTGAAAACAGGTTAATCACAGATCCTTACTATGCAGCAATTAGTCCTGCTATTAAACATTTGAATGAGCAGCTTGATGCAAGAAAAGTCAGTTCTACAAGTAAGCCTCGTATAGGCTTAACAGTGGAAGAGCAACGAACTCTTCTTGATATCACACACCCTGATAATCCAGAAAATCCATTCGAATCACGAACCAAAGCTCGTAATGGGTTGATAATAAAAATTTTTGTTTTATGTGGAGTTCGTATGGGGGAGTTGCTGGCACTTAAAACTGAGAATTGTCACCTGATCGGTGATACACCATTCCTTTATTTTGGGCACAACATCACAAAAGAAAAAGATCCTCGACAACTACCTCCCGATGCTAAAACTTTACCTCGTAAAATATATATTACTCCCTCATTAGCTGATGAGGTTGATAGTTATATTTTAAATGAGCGAAAAGCTCGTGGGCGAGTAGCTCGAAAAGTTGCATCTTATGTGTTCCTAAATACGTATAAAAACCCATCTCCAATGACTGAAGGAGCAATTTATCATATGACGAACCATCTGAAAGAAAAATTTCCAGACAGACTTGCTAATTTACACCCTCATCGCTTAAGGCACACATTTAATGACAACTTGGTTTTATCCTATGCGGATAGTATGGGTGAAGAAGAATTTTTAAATTTGCAGAGATGGTTAAATGGTTGGTCTGATACTAGCGATGAAGGTGGAACTTATACACATAGATCTCAAGAGATGCGAGTTCAAAGACATTTGATAAATCTTCAAGACAACATTCTGAATGGTGTTTGGAGAAAAGAAGAAAGCACTATGAATGATAGCTCACAATATGACGAAGATATCCCTATGTAAAACTAGTGGCATGAGGAGTAAGAATAATGTCTGATTTATCGATAATTAATGACTCAGGACTCGGCATAGAATCAAAGGAGGTTTACAATTACCAACAGCTCTTTACAGAAGATCATATAAAAACCCGTAATCGTATGGTGGATACCTCTGGTGAGCAATGGGACATAGGTGAATCAACTTCTTATCTTTTGAATTTTGATTTAATCGAAACATCAAATATGGAATTGTTAGATCAGCTTAAATATGTTGTAGCATACCTTGTTAAATCCAAGAGTCCTGTGCACGCTTATAGCGTCTTTAGAGCAGTAAAAGTATTACTTAATTCAAGTGAGTCTTTTGATGACGAGTCAGGGGAGGATTTAGCAGATGCCTTAGCAGATGAGATTCTATATTATTTTGTTAATAACCGTAGGCAACATGATGAAGGAAGCCTAAACCTGCTACGTTTATGGTATCAAAAAGGAACTAAACTAAAATTACCGATGTTTCAGAAGGCAGTTTCGGATGCATTGGGTGAATTGAAACTAAAGGGTAATATAAAGGGTTTAGATATTCTTGTACATATCAAGAACAAGAGTCCGCTAAATTCAAACCAACTTGCAGATATTCGTCAATTATTACAGAAATACGCATACAAATTTATGGTTGGGCAAACTAATTATTGGCGTTTAGTTGCTACTTGGGTATTTATCACGCTAGGAATTCGTCCTCTACAATTACGCCTATTAATGACTATAGATTTGGCAGTAAATGAGGATGAAAATACTGGGCGAAAGACTTATATTTTAAATGTGCCATCAGTAAAAAAAAGGAATGAGACTCCCAGAAGCAGATTTAGATCTCGTCCTATCCCTGCTTTCTTAGGGGAAATGCTACAAGCTTTGAAAGATTATAACCTTCAATGGATAAAAGAGAATGATTTTGAGATTTCATTAAAAGAAATCCCTTTGTTTATGCCAACGACAGGTCATCATAAGCGCAAAAGTAACTCTAGAAATTCTGTATTCAATAATATTTATAGTTCGGTTCCAATAACAAAAGCTCCTTTCTTACTTTTGAAGCAACTAAATAAATATCAAGTTGATTCTGGGCAAAGGAGTTTTAATCAAAAAGTATCACCTCGCCGCCTACGAAAAACTTTTGCTACTCATGCTGCTGCTTGTGGTACTCCTGCAATGCTTCTAATGGAATTGCTGGACCATGAGGATATGCAACACATTATGGTGTATTACAAGTTAGGGGCAAATTTTTCAAATAAAATTGACAACGTTTATCGAGATCAATTCGGCACAATACTTGATTACTTCAAGGGAACAATCACACTAAAAGAATTAAGTGAGGCTAATAAAA
Source organism: Pseudoalteromonas sp. '520P1 No. 423' (assembly GCF_001269985.1). Taxonomy (NCBI): domain Bacteria; kingdom Pseudomonadati; phylum Pseudomonadota; class Gammaproteobacteria; order Alteromonadales; family Pseudoalteromonadaceae; genus Pseudoalteromonas; species Pseudoalteromonas sp. '520P1 No. 423'. The sequence continues at coordinate 1,017,366 of NZ_BBZB01000001.1, forward strand.
ATGAACAAGTTTTCGGTCCTACTGGTTTGCGTCGTTTGGTGGGAATAGGGTTTTGCGGAAAAGATAAGTTGTGCCGATTGGCTCCCCCTTATTCATGCTATACATGCCGGAAGTTTGAAGCTTGTAATAATAAGCAGTTACATGAGGAAGTTCTCGATGTCATGTTTGAAGACGTAATACATCTATTTGGAGATGAAGCAGCTCCTGAGAAATATGAAATGGACCATATTAAAGCCTGTCGATCTTTAATTTCACAATTGGAGGTTGCAGATGAAAGATAATATGGATCATGAGTTGAAAGTTATTAATTCCAGTAACGGATCTAAAAAAAGTAATCGAATGAAAAGACGCAAACAAAACGTCATACCCTTGTTCGATGCTTCTGATAATAACATTGAAAATATAGATGATTTTATTAAAAATGCTAAAAAAATTCATAATTCGATGTTTGATTATGGAGTTAAGTGGGATGATTACTGCTGGGATATTCGGGGGTTTGAATCTACAACAGGTCTAAAAGATGTAACCCATGATGCAAATATCCTTTTTACTCAAAGCAATGGGTTAAAACCAAAACAAAAAATAGCTAGAGTTCATGAAGCACCTTTTGCAGAACCATTTGCATCTTTTGCTAAAGCTTTTATAACTCATAACCATAAAGTTAAACCTAAAAATCATGCTTCGCATATGGTCTCAATGAGAGCAATACGATATATATATGAAGTCCTACCCAATAAAGAGTTTCCTTGTATCAGCGATATACTCCCTGAGCATTTTGATTTGGCTCTTAACCGTGCAATGAAGCGAGAAAAAAACAGCACACTTTATGTTACTGGAGGAAAGTTAGAGGAAATTGCTTCAGTATTAGACAAGCATCGTTTGACTAGATCGCTTATAGAGTGGAAAAATTCTATTCCTCGTAATTATAAACATGGTGGTTCAGCTCATAACCGAGGAGGAAAAAAAGCTAAAAAAGAAAGAGCTAAGCAGCTCCCTAAAACTGAAATTTTGCTTTTTTTGTCTGCAATGTGGGCAAATTATGATGAAATTGAAGAGCGTGACAAGGCTTTAGTTTGTATGGCTGTTATTCTTATGGTTTGTGGCTTTCGTATGGATGAATTTGTTGGTTTAGACATGAATTGTATCCCTAGCCGTGAAGAATATGAAGCTCAAGATTATGAACTTGATCCAGAGCGAGGCACATATACACGAGTTCTTAGGATTAGAGCATTAGCAAGGAAAAAATACCATTGGGATGAGAAAATAGTACCTTCATGTACTGTTGATACTATCTTTGAGGCCGTTGATAGACTTAAAGTGATTAGTGAGCCTCATCGGCTTATGGCACAAACATTTCTTGAAGAGGGAAAATGGCTAAAGTTCGCATCTTATGATGACGATGAGTATTTATCAGCAAAAGAGGTGCAATCAGTCTTAGGGTTTTCAGGGCATTCAACATCTAATATTATAAGTACTTTGAAGCGCTATGGTGTAGAGAAGGATCCTGATTCACCGCCTAGACATACCCGATTTAGAGTGGGAGATATTCATGAGGGATTTCGTGATTATTATGTTGATCGAATAGGCCCTATTCGTAATGGCTTTGGTCATGGAGAGTTAATAATACCGATTTGGGAGTTGCTAACTTTGCGTTTCCAAGATCAATATACGCCGAAAGAAAAACTCAATGTTTTTGCGCAACCATTAACAGGCACTCAGATTCAAGATTTTTTTAGGGGTCGAGATTATATTTCCAGAGTGAGCCGAGATGAAAAACGTGTGCTCAGTGTTTTTGAAAGATATGAATTTCTTGAATTAGGGGATGTAGATGGTTCTGTTAGAACACATCAATTTCGTCATTTACTGAATACTTTGATGCAAGAGTCAGATATGTTCTCGCAAGAAGATATTGCTAAAAATTTTTTACGCAAAAATAGCCAAGATAATAAGGCTTATAACCATAAAATTGAGCCTACTAAATATGCCGATCGAACTAAGCATTTCCAAGATAATGTATTAAGTAAACTAAATCTAGACGCTGAGAAAGCTAAAGATGTTATCCAACGATTTCCATTACTCTCCCATGAAGAACTGCAAAAAGATCTGGATGACGCTGGTTCATACCACTTTACAGATATTGGGCGCTGTAGGCATGATTATACGCAAGGGCAATGTGGAATGCATTACATGTGTCTACGTAACTGTATTAACTACAAACGAAAAAAAGGAGATCCTGCGGAAATTGAAAAAATCACATTAAGAAGGGATATGACGATTAAGCAAATGAGGCTTGCTAAGGAAGATGCTGATGATGACTTTGAAGGTGCTAATAATTGGTATTTGAACCATAAAGAATTAGTTAGTGGTTGTGATGCTGCATTAGCCATAGAAACGGATGAACGATTCTCAATAGGTGAGATTATTCAAATATTTCCTGAAGGTATCGATCAATGTGAAGAGGCTAATGATGAATAGATATATAACAGTCGAGATTGAATCTGACATTCTTAAATACTTAGGTGAGTGGAAAACTGGGAAGTATGGGAAAAAGCTAACTTGGGGAATTATTAGTAAATCATTTGGTTATTCTCGACAAGCATTGAGTGGAAATAAGGTAATTAAAGAAGCTTATAATGATGTGATAACTACCCTTAAAGATACTACAAGTGAAATCGATATTTTAGCTGATATAGCAAAAGAAAATAAAAAGCTTAAAAAAGAAATTACGGATGCAAATGCATTAATTCATGAATATGAACAGAAGTATATTCGATGGCAAGAGAACGCCATGGCTAAAGGAATAAGTGTAGAGGCACTTAATAAGCCTATTGACCCAACGATTAAAGAACAACTCCGTAAACGTACTCAAGAGAACTAATATGGCAACTACATCTAAGCTGGAGATACTCAAAGAACAAATTAGGAGAATGCCTGCCAGTAAAAAAAAAGGAGATGCAATATTTGATGCTTTGGAATTATGGTTTCCACTGCAAGAAAAAGAGGATTGGTTACGGCTTATCAATGAAAAAACTGGAAAGTTAAATCAACGTGAAATAGCTGCGGAGCTTTGTGCAACTGATAATATTTGGAAAAGAGAACGGTTCAGGACTTTGTTGAATCAGATGAATGTTCTAGTTAAAGAAAGTGGTTTAGTTGGATCTGTTTCTCCTGAGTTTGATAATGAAAATCAAAAGGGTAATTTTGTTGCTTTTCGTCAGACTGTCACAGCTGAAAGTAATCCATTAAAAGATTTAGCCGATATGCGGCTGAAAACTAAACTACAACAAACTGAAGGCAAGCTTCACCAAGCTAATATTCGGATCAAAAAATTGGAGAATGAATTACAGAAGTATACAGATTTATCCGAATTGAACCGTGCTATACAGCAGTTAATGAAGCCACGTAAATAGTGTAGGCTGAGGTGTTTGATATGAAAATAAAGTCAAATGAGTTTACAGGATTACTGCGAATATTACGTGTTGATAACGATTCAGCCGGTAATTTTAAAGCAACGTGTACGCTAGTTGATATGATTGGAAATATGCTTGATCGCAAAGGTCTTTATTACCTTCAAGCATCTCATAAACTGTTTAGAAATTTTGTTGAAGAAGGTCAGATATGGAGTGTCATAAGTGGTACTTCATGGAGTAGCGAGTTAATCACTGAGCATGGCTATGCTCGACCTGTAACTACAATAGAGCCAATTGAAACCGTGTTAATACGGCCTTCAGGTAAACACCTAATATGGCATTTTACTCATTCTGATTGGTATCCCGGTATTGGTAAAAACAAGGCTGTTAACCTTATAGATACTTTAAGCAATAAAAATGGTCATGAACCGCTTTATCAAGCGTTAGACACAAATAATGCTGAGGCATTATTCTCTGCACCACAGATCACCGAATGGGATGCCAATGTTCTGATCAAAGGCTGGGCTAAGCATGGTAGTACTGATGCATTGAAATGGTTTGAAGAAAAAAGTATAGATCCAATTTTGGCTAAAAAAGTTTTCGATTTTCATGGTGAAAATAGCATTATTGCTATTGAAGAAGATCCTTATCGTCTTTCCTCATTTAATATGCCATGGAAGACTGTTGATGCACTTGCCAAAAAGACATTTAATATTAGTTGCACTGATAATAGACGTTTACAGGCCGCGGTAACTGAAGCTTTATGGGGGGCATATAATGAATATGGGCATACAAAGCTCCCTGTGAGTGAATTTGTACCTTTGATGAAAAGGTTGTTAGGTGGTGAGCTAGAAGAATGGGTAATGGCTCATATTTGTATGATAGAGGAGTCTCGCGGAATTTTGCGAGATAATTATATTCATCCGTTTGAGCCTGCAGTAATGGAAATGATGGTGGCAAACCGTATTGTAGACTTAGTGTGTATAAACTACGTTTCGCCATTGTCACATGAAAAAATCAGTTCTGTTATTGCTAAATTTGAGTTAGTTCAAGGGTTCAATTTAACCAATCAGCAGAAGATAGCCATTTCAAGCTCAGTATCACATCCGTTTTCTATTATTACAGGTGGTGCTGGGGTTGGTAAAACGACGGTATTAAAAGCTCTTTTCGCCTTGTATGATGCTGCTGGATATGAACGTAAACAACTAGCCTTATCAGGGCGAGCAGCTCAGCGTATGTATGAAGCGACTCAGGAAGAGGCTAGCACTATTGCAGGTTATCTATACCATTTTAACTGGGATGATATTACTCCGGAGAAACAATCAAAAACAGTATTAGTGATTGATGAAGCTTCAATGGTTGATATTCATAGTATGTATAGATTAATAGATAAAACACCAGAGCAAGTACATATTATTCTTATTGGTGACCCTTATCAGTTACCTCCAGTCGGTGGAGGTTTGGTTTTGCATGAATTAGTTGAACGTAAGTATCTCCCTGTCTCAGAACTCTCAGTAGTTAAGCGTCAGGGAAAGGAAAGCTCCATCCCCAAAGTAGCTGAAAATATTCGAAATGGTAAAATACCTCATGAGTACGGGAATAATGTTGAGTTTCATAATATTAATAAAATGGAACTTATAGATAAAGTTATTGAAGAATATACTAAACAATCAGGAAAAACTCAGATCCTTTGTGCAACTAATAAATTAGTTTTCGAGATCAACACAAAAGCACAGGGGCTATTAAATCCTAATGGAGTCGAAGTATTTTATAGTTTTGAAAATTTAATGTATGGCACAGGTATTCGCTTAAATGATCCTGTTATCTGCAAAGCCAATATATATCGCGATGAATATGATCTTCGTAATGGCTCAATGGGGAGGGTAATCGAAGTCTATAGAAATCCAAGAGAAATAGAGATACGTAAGTCAAAAAAATCAAAAAAAACAGTCAATATAGCGACATACGGTCGAATTTGTTGGGATGACGGCAGTAAAGACGGATATATAACAGAATTGCCTCTGGAACTTGTCGAGAGCATCCAACTAGCATATGGAATTACAGTCCATAAATCACAAGGTAGTCAATTTCCTCGAGTTATATTTGCGGCAGTCAAATCCGTAAATCTTGATAGAACTTTAGTATATACAGCAATAACACGTGCTAGTCAGCATGTGATTGTAATGGGGGATTTATTGGCTATAAATAGATCTATTACAGAATTACCAAGTGCAAGCAATAGACATGTAGGATTGGGGGAATTCATTGATCAAACTTTGAGTGAGAAGTCATATTAATTTAAGTATTATAATTTTGTATTTTATGAATTAATTTGTTTGAAACTCAATACCATTTAGATCATATCTTCTTGAATTAAATCTTTATTTTTTCTTGTTTCTTGATATTATTGATTTAGTTTATATTTTATACATGTGATTGAAGTGATAGAACAAGAAAAAGGTAGATTTCAGATACTTTGCTTATCTGGAGGAGGAGTTCGAGGGCTTTATACCATTAGTGTATTAGCCGAACTTGAAGACAAACTTTCAAAAGATAAAGGCATACATGATTATAATATCGTAAAGCATTTCGATATGGTTGCGGGCACTTCAATTGGAGGTATATTAGCTCTTGCACTAGCGGCAGGTAAAAATGCTCGCTCTCTTCAAACTCTTCTTGATGAAAAGCGGAAAGTCATTTTTCCGCAAAAGAAACGTAGATGGTGGAGTCAAGCTAAAGGTGTTGCATTTGATGCTGAAATTTTGGCTCAGATTATTGAAACAGAAATTGGTACTATTCGATTAAAGAACTTAGGCACCAGAGTTATCGTTCCTGCTGTAAACGGTTCTAAAGGTTTGCCAAAGGTTTTTAAAACTCCCCACCATGAAGAGTTTACTTGGGATGGTGAAAGAAAGGTATCAGATGTTGCTCTAGCAACAAGTGCAGCTCCTACTTACTTTAAAGCTCATTCATTCTCTGAAGAAAATATGGGCTTGATGTTAGATGGAGGGCTTTTTGCAAATAGCCCATCATTCATAGCTTATCACGAAACAACTTGCTCTCGCTTTTTAGGTATTTCCTCAAACTCTGTACATATGTTAAAAGTTGGAACTATGGGCACAACTCCTAAAATGTCAATTGGTTCTAAAGGTGAAGAGGGTTATTTAAAAGGTTGGGGATTTGGCCGTGGCTTACTAGAAATGGTCATGGGAGTTTCTGAACATTGGCACAACAAAATGACGGAGCATTATCTTGAAGAGCGGTTTGTTTCTTTAGATGATGAGAATATACATGACTTTAATTTGGCTGATTCAAGTGATGATACAGCTGAGGCGCTCAAATTGCATGCTAATGATCGTGCTCAACAAGCAACAGGCCAGAAAAATATAATGGACTTCTTTCAACATGAAGCTAAAGCACCTACGTTTTACAATTGAGGCATACAATAAATGAAATATAGTATTAATAGGTTGTTAACTGAGGGAAGTAGCTGTTTTTTAAGTACAATTACACCTGCTGCAGATAAAATAAGTACATTAAAGTCTGTTCGAGTTATTGTGCGTAAAGCACTAAGAGAAAGTTTTCAGCATTTAGCATCTTCTTTTGAAGAAAAACAAGGTCGAATGCATTATATTGAAACAGCAGAAACAAAGTTTCTTTCTGAAGAGTTACTCAAACTTTCTTCTGAGCAAAAGTCATCTATTCATAATCTAAAACCCAAGTTCTCTAGTCAGGGCTCTTTTGTATATAAAACTATGAATAGTCCATGTCAGACTCCACAACAGATGGATTTGGATGATGGAATTTACCTACCATTAGATATGTTTGAAGATAAGCCTATTGTAAGCAAAGATTTATTTTTTTCATTTGTCGATTCAACGTTAAAAAAACTTGCTGATGCAAATGGCTGGTTATTTGATGGTAAGAAGAATACGTGTTCTAGAGTGATTGTTAGTCATGATATTCATGTTGATGTCCCCTTGTATGCTATACCGAAAGAACGATTTGAAATGATGGCTTCTTCGATAAATGAAAAATCAAACTTAGCAATGGAAAGCTATCAAGATAACGCAGATCTATACCTTCAAGCCGAAGAAGTTAATTTAGCTCTTCGTAATGCCGAAAATTGGACTGTAAGTGATCCTAAAGTAATTAGTGATTGGTATCTTGAGCATGTAGGCTTTCATGGTGAGGTATTACGCCGAATCTGTCGTTACTTAAAAGCTTGGCGAGATTTTACTTTTAAAGATGGAGGCCCCTCTTCGATTGCATTAATGATGTGTGCAGTTGAGTCGTTTCAGATACATACATCCAAAAGAAAACAAAGATTTACTAATAAAGATGAATCTGAGGCTTTACTGTGTTGTGTTAAAGATCTTCCTGAACAATTACGGCTAGGTGTAAGAAATTTAGCACAAGAACAAGAGGAAATGATGTTTCCAAAATCACATATGAGTGATAACGAAATCGATAACATTATTTCTGCAGCAGAAGAACTTTCATCGGAAATAGATTTAGCATTGACTGGTGCAGTATCTAATAATGAGGTTATTAGTCGTTGTCAGCAAGTTTTTGGGAATAGAATCCCAAATAGACCTGATTTAGTGGAAGCTATTCCTTTGGCTGCAACAATTAGAAAGCAACCAGCACAAACTCAGCCTGAGCCATCAGTACATAATGCGGATGCTGGTTAGTGATTTTATCTGCTTCAATAGGAGATGAGTTTTTAGCTAGAGATTATAGTTTTTGCAGAACATCTAATGGTAAAGGGCAATCTTTCATCAGAACTTATGATAAAGAGATAGGGCGGTTTACAATTAAATTTGAAGTGTGGGATATGACACTCCAACATCTCCCCTTAGTTTCTGTAGAAGAAATGCCTGATGAACTAAAAAAAGAAAAACTCCCCCATCTCAGTGCCGGACGTTATTGTTGTCTCTTTGATGAAGAAACAATCATATTAGACCCTCTAAACCCAAAGTCTGTTGTGGCAGCTTGGGTTGTACAAGTTGAAAAAATAATAGATCTTTGGGTATCTAAAGATTTGCAATCGGAATTTGCCGCTGAATTTTCTTCTTATTGGCAAAGTGAAATAAGCTGTTTTTTTATCTCATCTAAAATTGATAATGTTCTTTGTGGCTACTCTAGAATTGGAGTTGATAAAAAGAAGAAAACAGAATTTGTAGTAGCTGATTCAAGAGAGAATGCTGATGAATGGAGGGAAAAACGTATTGGCTCATCTTTGGACTCAGAAATACCCTCTGTGGTTGTGGATTTAAGGTGCGGCCCATATGTTCCCTTTGGAAATTCATGGCCTCTCAAATCATTTAGTGATGTGATCCAATGGCTAAGTAGAATAGAGCCTCCAGCTGTTGATTCCTTAATAGCTAAAATTGGAAATAGAACAGAAAAGGCTATGGTATCGGTTGTTTTACGTTATGAAACTGAGCTTGTTGGTTTTGTTGTAACCTTACATGCTTCTTGTAGGGAGGCTCTTAAACGTTATTTAGGTAAAAACAATAAACATGTAAAGCGTAAAGGAAATAGGAAGGTAGGAAAAACTAGCCGAAGCCAGATGTTAAAGTTACTTAGTTCAAAGCAGTCTGAAGAAAGTTTCTGGCGAATGGATGTTAAATTATGCACTGAAAGTTATATTTTAGAGCGAAACATTATTAATAACCAACCTCCATTAGCTAGGAAAAAAATAGCATTGATAGGCTGTGGTACTATTGGTGGTTATACAGCTCAATCTCTTGTTCAGCTAGGAGCTGGGAGCCTAAATGGTAGCCTTACTCTGTTTGATAAAGATAATATTCAGCCGGGTAATTTAGGGAGACATTTACTCGGAATAAATTATTTAGGTGAAAATAAAAGTGCGGCAATGGTTCATTGGTTAAAATCAACAGGTTTGGCTAATAAGATATTACATCAACACTCATTTAAATATGAAGATGTATCAGCTAATTGGGATGTTATTATTGATGCTACAGGAAGTCATTCATTCTCACTTCTTTTAGCGAAATGGATTCATGGATACCGAGTTAATAAAAGAGATAAACCTTTACTTATTCATGGATGGATATCAGGGTTTGGGCATATTACTCGAGCGCTGAGGGATGATGGTCGATTAGGTTGTTATGCATGTCAATTTGATTACAGTCATAAACCAAAAAGAGAACGTCATGAAAGTTTTACAAAAGGAAACAGCCCTGATTATTTAGCCTTTAAACGTAGTTGTGGGGCTAGTCACTTACCTTTTTCTTCAAATGCCAGTATGAGTTCGGCTGCAATGATTACACAATTGCTCCAGCAAGAAAATAAGACGTCGCCAAATTTTTTACAAAGACGAATTACTCAATCGGCAAAAGAAGTAAAAGATGTAAAACTTTCAAGGCAAAAAGGATGCCCTGTATGCCTGAACTAATTCTGCATGCAAATAACGGAACTCGGATTCTGATTGAAAAAGGTGTTTTAAACGCTCCTCAAGAATATCGACAAAAAAAATCTAAAGATACTGAAGCTGGGGGTATATTAATTGGTGAATATAGAGGGGAAGATCTAAGGATAGTTAGCGCAACCCTACCAGGTATCCTTGATAAAAGAAGTCGAATAAGATTTAAAAGGCGGAGTCCACACCATAATACTGCAGCTATAAGTGCTTGGTCGGCCTCTAAACATATTCAAACTTTTACAGGAGATTGGCATACACATCCGGAAGATCATCCAACTCCGTCAGGGCTAGATTTATCTGAATGGCAAAAAAAAATGCCTAAGAGACCAATGCTATTAATGATAATAGGAAGAGTATCCTCATGGTATGGATTATGGGATGGTAAAACTATTGTAAAAGTTACAACATTATAGAGTAGATGAAAGCTTATTAATCAAATTAGCCTTTGTTATTTTCGAAGCAATATCACGTAATAAAAACGAAGGTACAGACGCTACATCGTACAATTTAAAACAGAGAAAATCATGAGTGATTGAAAAGAAAAATATAGTGACTATTTGAATAAATTTGGTCATATCTCTAGAAGCTTAGACGCAAGTAAAGTGCAGGAAATATTGGCATATCGACTCGCCAATGAAAACACAACCATCGATTTTCTATAGGTGCTTTATTTATTCTTTATAATAAGTTCTGCTCCTAATCTGGTAGTAATAAATCACCTCGCACTAAACTTCGACCTAATCTGGTAGTAATAAATCACCTCGCACTAAACTTCGACCTAATCTGGTAGTAATAAATCACCTCGCACTAAACTTCGACCTAATCTGGTAGTAATAAATCACCTCGCACTAAACTTCGACCTAATCTGGTAGTAATAAATCACCTCGCACTAAACTTCGACCTAATCTGGTAGTAATAAATCACCTCGCACTAAACTTCGACCTAATCTGGTAGTAATAAATCACCTCGCACTAAACTTCGACCTAATCTGGTAGTAATAAATCACCTCGAAACTAAACTTCGACCTAATCTGGTAGTAATAAATCACCTCGAAACTAAACTTCGACCTAATCTGGTAGTAGTAAATCACTTCGAAACTAAACTTCGACCTAATCTGGTAGTAATAAATCACCTCGAAACTAAACTTCGACCTAATCTGGTAGTAGTAAATCACTTCGAAACTAAACTTCGACCTAATTTGGTAGTAGTAAATCACTTCGAAACTAAACTTCGACCTAATCTGGTAGTAATAAATTACTTAGAAACTAAACTTTGACTGTAGTGAGCATGTTATTGTAATGGGAGATTTAGGTAGTGTAAATAAAGCTATTATTGAACCTTCAACTTCATCTAATAGACACGTAGGACTAGGAGGGGTTATTAATGAATAGATATTAATAGAGGTTGGTTTTAAGCGTTTATTGGTTTGGAGCTTTATTTTGAGTTGACATTTTAAAAGGTAGAAGATATGTTGATTTTTAGTGTACTGTATTCTATTATAGTACACAGGTAAACAGAATCTAATAAATAACTTAATATATAACTTAGTAAAGAGCTAATTATGAACACTATACAAGAAAGAGAAGTCACAATTCTTGCCGAGTCTGTTAGTAATGATCCTTTGAAAATGACATTAATTCGAAGAGGCATTACTAATATTATTAATAACATTAGTGGTGTTAGTAATGATGAGGTTATTCAACTATTAACCCTCCAAGATATTGATTTTTCGATGAGGTTTGGAAATGCAATTGCTGAAAGGCATATGCTGCAAACTCATAGTGAAGTAGTTGATAGTAGTATTAAAAAAAATAAGATGATACAAAAATTTTTGGAATCATTAAAAGAGCATGGAGGAGGTTATACTTCTATGCAATTAGCTGAAAAACTAGAAGTCTCCAAGCAAGCTATATCTAATAAGAAGAGTCGAGAACAGCTGTTTTATGTAAAAGTAGGTGGTCAAACATATTTTCCTACTTTCCAATTTTCTGATGAGAAGAAAGTTTCAAGTGCATTTAAGAAAGTGCTCACTATTTTGGCTAACAAGGATAGAGTTTCTAGCTTTTTCTTTTTTACTCAAAAGCTTGAAGATAGAAATGGAAATTTAAAGCCGATATATAAGATTCTCCGTGGAGAAAAACAGCCTCGTTACATTTATGAACAGATTGAGAAAAGAGCAAGGTCTATCCATTCTATGGGTGAAAGAAAGTAGGGGCTTAGAGCCCCTACTAGTTAGTTTTCGTCGTAGATTTCACCACCCAGAATTTCGGTCATAACGGCTTTCATCGTTACTTGCTTATTCTGTTTAGTAAATTCACTAGAAGGAAGTTCCGCAGCATCTACCTGATGCTCAGAAAGTTTAGTAACCACCAATGAGTTCAATTGAGGATTGGATTCGTTTTCAACTAAAGCATAAGCAGCACCATTTCCATGGTGTACACTTGTGTATGAAAAGCCATCTTTTACTATACCTAAATTTGTAGCCGCAGCAACAATTGCCTGTGTATGTCGATAGTTAGAATTGTCAGTTAATTGCCCTGATAACTTCAACGTAGTACCGAGCATACTTACATCTAAAAGCTTCAAATCCCTTTGGGCTTCCAATTCACCAATGTCATAATCATCAAAAAATGAATCTTGAACTTTGGTATTGTCGGCTGTTGCTCCTTCTCCCTTACCATCAGCTGTTCGCTCTGTAATCTCCGCAAGACACGTATCTGGCTTTTCAGCTGCGTACATGACATTTACTTCACCACGATGGTGATTGTATCGACCATCTGTACCGTTTCCGTAATAGATCGCTGAATCATAGCCGGTCTCTTGAATGCGGTACATTTTCGAATTCTTAGGAATTTCTTGATATGGTACGGAATGAGAGCGTCCAGATAACTTTGACTCTACATGACGGCTAATTTCATCAACAACCACATTTCGAACTTCATTCATTCCAACATCATCAGCTAAGGAATCATCCTTTGCATTTATTGCTTCTAGAACTGCAAATGGCAGTTTTTTCATAGGAATGCTTTCAATCTCTTGGGCTGGAATTGTTTCGCCTGCAATTTTACTAATTAGTCTAGCTGCATAAACTAGGTCCTTTTTTTCTATCGTGCTCATTATAATTTACTTTCCTCAAAAATTTAGTTTCCATTGGATTATCCTTTGGAGTGTAAAAAAAAGTGAAAACAAGTCTTCACCGTAAATATTGCATTGTGTTAAATCTAAGATTAGAACTGAATGCAACGTAACATAATGAAGATAAAAAGTTTTTTATTCAATATAAAGATGTAACCTTTAGTTTGTTAGCATGAAAAACAACCATGTTTATACACTTGAAAGTAGTATGCTAGATAAGAGAGAGCTTATTGAAGTGAATTAGGAGGCTTAGGGTTTTATTCTCGAATAGATATTAATTACTCTATATGCAGTTTGTTTTTCTGAATAAAAGTCTGTCTAGTGAAATTTGGGAAGTCCATTTTTATTGTGTTTTTAATAAATATGCCGCTTTAGAATAAAATCGATTTTGATAAAAATGTAAAGAGGCTTGATAAAAATCAGCTGATCTTTACGTTTTTTGTTTTATTCTATGTATTTAAGGTGATTAATTATTTAATTTGTCATTATTAACTTGAATTTAAATGGAAATATAACGAACGAACGAGCTTTACGCTCTTTAAATTGTAAGTCTTCCTTTTTAGGAAACGTAAAATTTATAGCTTAGAGAATAAAAAAACCAGCTTAATAGCTGGTTTTTTTATTCTGAAATTTATATTCGGATTAGGATTATTTCCAACTGAATTCAAAATCTCTGGCGAATATCGATTCTAATTGCTGTTTAAATTGATTATTTATACTGGTATTGGATAACTGGGTTAGCTCGTTGCCTGTTTGTGTTAACTTATAATAATTGAGTACTAAACCTGAGGTTTTTGCTTTTAAAGTTAACTCGATATTCTTAAAATTAAGTTTATATTCATCACCAAATTTTAATTCTGCAGATTCTATTTCTTGCCCATAAATAATATCAATGTCTATTAAAGTCAAAATATCAGGGAAGTTTAACCCGGCTTTACTTAAATTTAAGTGAGGTTTGTTTTGTAAGCGTAAAAAGCTAAATAACGATGGTTTTTTGTAATAACCTAATAAAATCAGGCTGCCGTTATCTATTGGGCTACGGGCACTTAAGCTACTACAAAGTTGTAATGAGCTGGCTTCTTTTTGCGTCATTTGCTTTAAGGTTAATAAGCTTTTATAAGAAAAAGTGCCGGGCTTGGTGGTTTCACCCATCATTATTTTAGCCCAGAGTTTTTGCATTTTTTTGTTGGAACTATCTTCTGCCAGGCTAATAAATCTCTCAACCCAGTCAGGATCGGGTTCTTGTTCTGCGCTTGTTTGAGGGCAGTACTCTAAAGCGAGTGCCATAATAGATTCAATATTTTGCTGTTTTCGAAGTAGTGCAAGTCTTTGTCTTTTTTGTGCCCTTTGTTGCAAAGAATCACTCATATCAAAAGTATATTTAGGTGCAACACCATGGCGATCAGCTATTTTATTTTCTTGTTTGAGCAAAGGTTGTATCGGTTCACTTTTATGAACCTCAGTACCGAGTTTCTTTTTAATAATAAACGATAAGTTATCACTTATTGTAGATACTTTAAGTTGCATTTTGTGAGTCGCTTTTTATTGCTGAATTCATTTCTGTTTGGCTTTTTATATTTTTTAAACCTAACTCTAGCGTAGGTGATATTATATATTTTATTAGCAATACTTGATAACCGGCAATAATAGCTGCGTGGTTATTACCTGTTATTTGCCAAGTTACTTGTGTACTCGTTTTCTCTTTTTTAAAATTAAAAGAAGACGTTGCTAAATGTTCGTTATTAAAAATAATATTATAATTTACGCTTGAACTATTAACCTGAGTAACTGTTAACTCTCCACGACCAGATTGACCTGACCAAGCTAGGTTTGCGCCAACACCTTGGGTTTTTGTACCTAAGGTGGTTTTATATGAAGGGTCGATTACTTCCCATGGAGACCAAGTGGGCCATAGCTTAAAATCATTTACCCAATATTGAATAGCTTGCGGTGCTGCATTAATGTTAATGCTTTTTTTAATGTTATAGTGTGTTGGTAAAAATAAGCCAATAATAATTAAGCTTAATAAAAAAATAAAAGCGTATTTAAGTAGTCGTTTCATTAAGCCTCTTTGTTGCTTATGAGCTCTAGTTTAATAAATTATAAAATTTTATTTGTTATATATTCAATGTATTAAAATCCAATATTAAATGAAGTTAAACAAAAATGGTTTGTTATGCAATTGATATTAATTGTTTGAGCACTACATTTTTTGATGATTTATCAACTATAATGATTGAGGGATATTTAGCGCTTCCAAATATCTATATTAATAGTATTATAACAATAAACATAACTTTCACATTTATGTAAATATTTGTTCATTATTGAGGTGACATGACCGAAGCAGACCATGATGACTTCCTGTTTTTACAAGAGGATGAGCCTGAACAAGAAATTCAGCACACTGAATTTTGGGATGTGCTTATAGTTGATGATGATTCTGAAATACATTCAGTGACACAACTGGCGCTGTCTGGTGTTTTGTTTTGGGATAAACCCTTAAGGTTCTCTCATGCATATTCAGGTAAAGAGGCGATTGACTTCTTATCTAAAAACCACAATATAGCTGTAGTTTTACTTGATGTTGTTATGGAAAGTGACGACGCAGGTTTAAATGCAGTTAAACATATTCGTGAAACCCTTAAAAACAATAATATTCGTATCATTTTAAGAACGGGGCAACCTGGTTATGCGCCTGAAGAGCAGGTCATACGTGAATACGATATCAATGACTATAAAACAAAAACAGAATTAACACGTAGTAAACTTGTAACTTCTTTAGTGGCTGCTATTCGCTCATATGAGCAACTTCGTCAATTAGAGCTGCAAAGTCTTGGGCTAGAAAAAGTTATTTCAGCTTCAAAATCAATTCTTGGTATTACAGATATTCATGATTTTTCAAATGCCGTAGTAACACAGTTGGCTGATATTTTAGACTGCCCTGCGTTAGGTGTTTTGTGTGCTAAAACAAATAATGAGTTGCTTATATTAGGTGGCAGTTCAGAGTATCAAGGCTCAGTGGGGCTAGGTATTGAACAGCTGGATAATGGTCGTGCCATACATCAAATTCAAAATTGTATAACACACAGAAAACTGCAAATAACCGAGTTTGATATTACCTTTATATTAAATGCAAATGAACAGCAGTCAGCCGTTTTTCTTGAACTTACAAACCCGCCATCTCAAGCACAATTACAGTTTGCAGAAATATTTTTAACTAATGTAGATGTTGGCTTTGATAATATAAAACTTTTCAATAGTTTGAGAAATTCTGCTTTTAAAGATGCATTAACGGGTTTATCTAACAGAACAGATTTTGTTGATAAAGTATCAACCTATGCAACTGAGCAAGGACAAAGTAACCGCTTATTTTTGATTGATATTTCACAGTTTTCAGATATTAATAATGGCTTAGGGCAAGACATAGGTAATTTATTATTGAAATCTGTTGTCACTAGATTACAAGAAGAATTACCAGATGCGAGTTTATTATCGCGAATCGGTGCTGATGTATTTGCAGTAGTTATCGATAAATCTCTATTAGAGCCTGAACGATTAAATGAACTATTAAATGTACCTTTAAGAGCGGGTGAGCATTTATTACCGATAGATTTTACATTTGGTATTTGTGATGGTGAGCACTTTAATAAAAGCGGTTTGCAAACATTAAAAAGCGCTTATATTGCACTGAATTTAGCAAAAACCAAATCTCAAAATAATTATGAGTTTTACCTTCCTGAAATGGAAGAAAAAATGACATGGCGATTAGGTATTATTCGTCAGTTAAGACAAGACTTCGCTGATAATAAATTGAAAGTATGGTATCAACCACAAATTGATTTTAAAAATTTAAAAATGATAGGTTGCGAGGCTTTATTACGTTGGCCTGCCAGCGATGGTAGCTTTATTTCTCCAGCTGTTTTTGTGCCGCTAGCAGAAGATGCAGGAATGATAGTTGAAATAGGTCAATGGGTACTTGAAAAAGCCTGTATGCAGCAAAAACAGCTAGAATCAGAAGGTTATAGAGTAAGAATGGCAGTGAATGTATCAGTGCCTCAGTTTAGGAACCCTAACTATGTGCAACAAGTAAAAGATACCTTAGATAAATATGGTGTTGATCCTAGCTGTTTAGAGCTTGAAGTAACTGAAAGCGTTGTAATGGATGATCCTCAAGCTGTGATCAATGTATTAACTGAATTAAAAGATTATGGTATTGAGATTGCGATAGATGATTTTGGTACAGGATTTTCGTCATTAAGTTACTTGCAAAAATTGCCTATCAGCCGCATTAAAATAGATCGCGCTTTTGTAAAAGATATCCCTGAAAAAGATGCCGGTGCAATTGCTGAACTGATTGTTTCTTTAGGTAAAAAAATGAACCTAAAAACCATAGCTGAAGGCATAGAAACACAAGACCAAGCTAATTACCTTATAAATTTAGGTTGTGATGAAGCACAGGGCTTTATGTATTCAAAACCTTTACCAGCACAAGAGCTAATTGAATTTGTAAAATGTAATGGCATAAATCTCGATAGCTAACTTAAACCCCTCTAATCAGTTATTTAAAATATTGAGCAGAGTAGATAATTACCTGCTTAATATTTAAACAATTCACCTTAGCGTTAAACTCGTGTATAATCCGCACCCTTTGCATTTACTAGAGTCATTGAATGATAGCTTTATCACCACATAGCGGACTTTTCTCTTATCCAAAATATTGGGCTGAGTGTTACGATACATCGCCTTTTTTACCGACTACACGCGCTGAAATGGACGCGTTAGGCTGGGATAGCTGTGACATTATAGTGGTTACTGGTGATGCTTATGTAGATCATCCAAGCTTTGGTATGGCAGTAATAGGCCGAGTTTTAGAGGCGCAAGGTTTTAGAGTTGGTATTATTTCTCAGCCTGATTGGTCAAATAAAAACGCCTTTATGGAGCTTGGTAAGCCAAATCTATTTTATGGTGTGACCGCAGGTAATATGGATTCAATGATTAATCGTTATACTGCAGAAAAGCGTATGCGACATGATGATGCTTATACACCTGATAATGTGGGTGGAAAACGCCCAGACCGTGCTGTATTGGTTTATAGTCAAAGATGTAAAGAAGCATATAAAGATGTGCCTGTTGTAATTGGTGGTATTGAGGCGAGTTTACGCCGTATTGCTCATTTTGATTATTGGTCTGAAAAAGTACGTCGTAGTGTTATTTTTGATGCTAAAGCAGATATTCTAGTTTACGGTAATGCTGAGCGTCCTTTAGTTGAAATAGCGCATAGAATAGCAAATGGTGAAGCGCCATCCCAAATCCATAATGTACGTGGTACAGCTGTTATTCGTAAAGAGCCTTTGCCGGGTTGGCGCGGTTCTGATTCAACAGCAATCGATAAAATTGGTAAAATAGATCCGATCCCAAACCCTTATGGTGCTGATGATGTTGGCTGTGATAAATCAGAGTTTAAGCAAGCTGGTATAGATTTAGCTGAAGAAGCAGCAAAACCTATCATGGTGCAGCCTCATAAAACAAAAAAAGAACGTCAAAAGCCATGGGAAAATACCTATGTTAAACTGCCTGCTTTTGAACAAGTAAGTGTTAATAAACCTTTATATGCACATGCTTCTCGTATTTTGCATCAAGAAACAAACTCTGGTTGTGCACGAGCACTATTCCAACGTCACGGTGATCGCCATATTTGGGTAAACCCGCCTGCGATCCCACTTGAAACTGAAGAAATGGATCACGTATTTGATTTACCTTATCAACGCGTACCTCACCCAAGCTATGGTGATAAAAAGATCCCAGCGTTTGATATGATCAAAACTTCTGTAAATATTATGCGTGGTTGTTTTGGTGGTTGTTCTTTCTGTTCTATTACGGAGCATGAAGGGCGTGTTATTCAAAGTCGCTCTGAAGAATCTATCATAAATGAAATTGAACAGATCAGAGATAAAGTACCTGGTTTTACTGGTGTCATTTCTGATTTAGGCGGTCCAACCGCTAACATGTACAAATTAAGATGTAAGAGCAAAAAAGCCGAGAGTACGTGTCGCCGTTTATCTTGTGTTTTCCCTGACATTTGTAAGCATATGGATACGGATCATAGCCCAACAATATCGCTTTATAAAAAAGCACGTGAAGTTAAAGGTATTAAAAAGATCTTAATTGCATCGGGTGTGCGTTACGATCTAGCCATTGAAGATCCGCGTTATATTAAAGAGCTTGCAACACATCATGTAGGTGGTTATTTAAAAATTGCACCAGAGCATACAGAAGAAGGTCCATTATCTCGTATGATGAAACCTGGTATGGGCACATATGATAAATTCAAAGAGCTATTTGATAAATACTCTAAAGAAGCGGGTAAAAAGCAGTATTTGATCCCTTATTTTATATCTGCGCACCCAGGTACCACAGATAAAGATATGGTTAACTTGGCAATTTGGTTAAAGTCACAAAACTTTAAATTAGATCAAGTACAAAACTTTTATCCATCTCCTATGGCAAATGCAACGACCATTTACCATACAGAAATGAACTCGTTGCGTAATATTAAAAATAATAAAGATGAAGTACCAGTGCCAAAAGGTGCACGTCAGCGTCGCTTACACAAAGCAATTTTACGTTACCACGATCCATCTGGTTGGCCGATTATTCGTGAAGCGTTACGTAAAATGGGCATGGCTAATTTAATTGGTAAAGCACCGCAGCATTTAGTACCACCAGAATCGCGTGAAGAAAAACGAGGTTCAGCTAAAGGCAATGGCAAATATCAAAATGCTAAGCCAGGTACAGCTAAAAAGGGCGGTCGTCCAGCTTTATCTCGCCATACAGGTTCTAGCCAGTTTAATACTGCTAATACTAAACCGCGTGTTGGCGGTAATAAAAAGCGTAAGTAATACCAATTGTATTAATTAACTTCTCATTCAGCGGGAGTTAAAAGCGCTTTAGACAAGGTAAATAATTGAAGTCATAGTTATTCTATTTCTAAATTATTTAACGCAATATAAACCGCTTTTAAACCCGCCTTACAGGAGCCTCTGGGGATTTACACTTCGTTGTTATGTTATCTTTTAAGGTTAGCTTCAAGAATTAAGCGTTACTCTTTAATAAAAGCTTCGCCTTTTTCCATCCATACTGGAGCAGGTTTGCCTTTAAGGTGATGATCAAAATATTCCATCATACGAATTGAAAAATCGACCTGGTTAGGGAATTTTTTCAAGTGATGAGGTTCACCTTCGTATTGTAAGAAGATCGCATCTTTTCCAGCTCTACGTAAAGCTAGATAATACTGAATACCTTCTTGCCAAGGTACAGCGCCATCTTTATCACCAAACATGATCATAATAGGTGTATTTACTTTATCTGCAAAAAATACCGGTGAGTTTTCAATATATAACTCAGGTGCTTCAAATAAGTTTTTACCAATACGGCTTTGACCAGTCTCATACTGAAATTGACGTGCTAAACCAGATTTTAAACGTATACCACTATAAGCACTTGTCATATTAGATACTGGCGCACCTGAAACGACAGCTTTAAACATATCTGTTTTTGTCACCATAAACGCACTTTGGTAACCTGCCCATGAATGACCTTGTAAACCGATCTTATCTGGATCTGCAATACCTAAATCAATTAGTTTTTGTGCAGCATTGATCATAGTTTTAGTTGAAGAGCGACCTGGGTGCCCAACTTCAAAACGGATATCAGGTAAAAATATCGCATAACCGTTAGAGGTAAACATAGGGAAGTTAGGCCTATGGTTTAACTCCATTTTAGGGAAGTCATACATGCGTTGACTCATATAACGATAAAAGTAGATAACAACAGGTAGCTTATCGCCTTTTTTGTAACCTGCAGGCTTAATTAAAACACCTTGAAGGTCTTCGCCATCCCAACCTTTATAGCTTACAAGCTCAGGTTTTTGAGCCCAATCAAAGTTCTTCATTTGAGGATTTAGTTTAGTAACTTGCTGCTTATTTTTAAAGCTAGCATCCGTTTGCCAAATATCAGGGAATTGATGGTAAGTTTGCTGAGTAAATAATAATTTATCAGCGTGTTTTGCTTTTTTGATTAAATCAAAACGGCTTTTACCTGTTAGTACTTTAGTCAGTGACTTGTCGCTTAAGTTTAATTTAGCAATTTCAGTCTGTTTATCTTTCAGGTTGATTGCCTTAACAAATACTGTATCACCCTTTTTAAAGCCTACAGTTGTTTTATCAAGCTTTATAACACGGTAGCGGGTATTACTTTTTTCACCATCAGTTAAACGTGTTGCTTTTAATGAGCTGGTATCAAATGCCCAAATGTCGTATTTATCATAAACTAAAACAGCACTACCATCACTCATCCAGCCTGCAAAACCATAACCAGGGACTTCAGTAGGGTAATCATGTTGATCATTTTCAAAACTACTACGGATCCCTTTAGTAAGGTTGCTTAATTTAGCTGTTTGCATGTTTTTAAGCTGCACATGACCTTTATCAAAATAAGCTGCGAAGCCACCTTCAGGTGATAGCGTAGGCCTTGTGCGTGTATTAGATATAATTTCTTTACGAGTACCAGTAGTTATATCTACAGCATAGTAATCTGCAAAAAAACCGTCATACATGATGCGTTCTAGGTGTTTATTATTTGATTCACCTAATAATGCCAGTTTTTCTTTATGAAGATTTACATCGTTCATATTAGGTGTTGCTAATTGAATGCTTTGCTTAGTTGCTAAGTGATATACAGCTTGAAAATGACGGTTTTTATCGTCTTTATTCCAAGTAATTTGTTCTCTTGGTTTTATTTGCGCGTCATTATTATGCCAAACTTTTAAACCTTTTTGATCGCGGATTGTAGCGTAATCAGTTAAATCTTCAGCTGTTTTATATTTCTTTTTTGCTATTTTTTTAGCAAGTTCTGGGCGTGTTTTAAAATAAAGTCTTTCACCTGTTTCAGACCAGCTAATATCTGCAGTTTTACCAACAAACCAGTTTTCTTTTGGTGTCGCTACTTTAGCTAACTCACCTTGTTTATCATGCCAAATATACAGTTGATATTCACGGCGACGTTTATCGTCATTTATATAATTACCCGCCGTAAATGCAACACTCGCTTGTTCTGGATGCCAGCTTATTTTGCTTGCAACTATGCCTGGTTCGCTCATTAGTGACGTTGATTTATAATCTTTTGCTAAATCAATTAAAGATATTTGATTTTTAACACCATCTTTTACTACAGTGCTTATTAACATTTGTTCACTTGTATGGCTAAAACCATAAGTTAAAACGTTATTTAAAGTGTGACTTGATTGATCTTTTAAGCTGACGATCATTAAGTTATATGCAGTATCTTTTTTATCTGCTTTTATAGCTGATTTATCTTTATTTTTATCAGCTTTTTTATCATCTGATTTTTCATCTAATCTGTAAGCTAGCCATAAACCATCATCTGATAGCTTAAAGTCTTTCACATTTTCAAATTCAAATTTTTCAGCAGTGTTAGCATTGATTAATGTGAGTGAGTTTTTAAGCTGTTTTTTTTCTTTTTTTGAAGCACTTTCACTTTTTAATAGGCTAGGTTTTACTGTAAAAGCAACCCAACTAGCATTTTTGTTAATAACAGGTTTTGTGCCCATAGGTACTTGGCTTAACAAGTCATTATTTGACAGGTTATATACTTGGCCTTGTGCATCACCACGATAAGGCGTTGCAGAAAGCGCTAAAATTTTACCATTTTCAGATAACTGCTGAGACTTAGCATATTTAAAATCAAATACATCATTAAATTGTAGAGCTTCTTGAGCGTGAGCGGGTGTTGTTGATAGAACAACGGCGCTCGCTACGATAGAGAGGAGACGTTTCATAAATTAAATTCAAAACTATTAATGTGTTTAAGGTGAACCTATTGTAAACATTCAACAAGTGAGGTCGAGCGAAAATGAGTTAAATTGAATACAAATGAGACGAATCGATAGAGAAAAGATATTAAATTGAGAGTAATTTGATTGTTTTTTTGAACAGTGCTGATTTAATAAGAGTGTGAAATTATGCCCACTAGAATGTAGGCATATTTATTGAAAGCTATTAATGCCAAGCAAATGACAACTGCTGCCACTGTGCTTCAAATGACGCACTTGGTTTTTGTTTGAAATCAGAGCGCACAAATTGATTCATTTTACCTTCTACAAAAGCCAAAAATAAATTAGCTAAATGAGATTCGTCAATAGTGAAGGTTTTTGATTCGCGTAATTTACGCTCTCTTAATACTTGCTTGAATTGGGTTTCTAGTTTTTCAAACAGACCTTGAATACGTGCACGTAAGCGTTCTTGCTCGCCTTGTAATGCATCGCCTGTCAAAATACGTGTAATACCAGGGTTTTTTTCTGCAAAGCCTAAAAGCAGCATTAAAATATTATACATGCGGCTTTGTGTATCTTTTTCATTATCTAAAATGATATTGATGCGAGATAATAAAGTATCTTCAATAAACTCAATTAGACCTTCAAACATTCTTGCTTTACTTGGGAAGTGGCGATATAACGCAGCTTCAGAAACACCGACCTCAGCAGCTAATTTAGCTGTAGTAATCCTTTGACCTGGGTTTGTTTCAAGCATTTGCGCTAATGATTGCAGTATTTGTTCTTTTCTATTGCTACTTTTTTTAGCAGGCATTTTTATCCCTTACTTCTTATTCTTATTTTAGGACTAAGCTTTTTATTTGGCAGTTATCATAAAGTGGCAGCACTTTAAAAACAAGCATTAGCAATGGTTTTTATGATCTGGATAGCTAATGCTTGCTTACTGTCTTCGGGTAGGTTTAACTGGGCATCTTTACCTTGTTTATCATGCCAGTAAAGGGTTAAAGCATTCCGCTCTGAGTTAAAACCTAAATCTTCTTGAGACACGTCATTGGCACAAATCATATCTAAGTTTTTGTTTTTTAATTTACCTTGAGCGTATTGGGCGACGTTTTGTGTTTCAGCTGCGAAACCAACAGTAAAAGGCCTATTATTTTTTAAAGATGCCACAGAGGCGATAACGTCAGGGTTTTTCACTAAAGTTAATGAGATTTCATTGCCTTGTTTTTTAATTTTTTGAGTTTGTATATCTGCTGCGCGATAATCAGCTACTGCTGCACAACCAATAAAAATATCTGATTGTGGTGCGAATTCTAATGCAGCTTGCTGCATATCTAGGGCACTTGAAATATTCACTCTGCTAACATTATTTGGTGTAGATAAGCTAACCGGACCACTAATAATATTGACTGTTGCACCTAATTGCTCGGCTGCAATAGCCAATGCATATCCCATTTTCCCTGAGCTATGATTACTAATATAACGCACTGGATCTAAAGCTTCACGAGTCGGTCCTGCTGTGATGGTTACTGTTTTTCCTTTTAGTAAATCACCTTTTGTACTGTTATTTTTTTCATCAAAAAAGTTTATGCAATGCTCAACAATATCGAGTGGATCTAACATGCGACCTAAACCTAAATCACCACAGGCTTGTTCACCACTTGCTGGGCCCCAGATATCTACATTACGTTGTTTTAAAGTATTTAAATTAGCTTGTGTTGATGCATGGGCATACATTTGTTGATTCATAGCGGGTGCAACAGCCACTTTTGCTGGCGTTGCTAATAGCAGGGTTGTTAATAAGTCATCGGCAATACCGTGAGTCATCTTAGCTATGATATTAGCGGTGGCTGGAGCAACTAAAATTAAATCAGCCCATTTAGCAAACTCAATATGGCCCATAGCAGCTTCTGCGCTTGGATCTAATAAAGAGTCTGAAACAGGCTCTCCAGATACTGCTTGTAGCGATAAAGGTGTGACAAATGATTGTGCAGATTGAGTCATAACTACTTTGACTTGCATACCACGTTCTTTTAAACGTCTTACTAGTTCAGGGCATTTATAAGCAGCAATACCACCGGATATGGCTAATAATATTTTTTTGTTTGTATGACTCATGAGTTAGTTTCATTTGGGATCATCAATATGGTGTATAAGATAACATGTTAAGGCATAGCTTAAAAATACTTGGTGATTTGTTTGTGAGGTTTCGAGGTGTTCTAGGTTGAACTTTAGCTTAACTTTTTAATATTGAGCTCGTAAGACTGAAGTCTTACCTACAATATTCATCATTTTTTAATTAGTCCCGAAAGCTTTTAGCCTTATGATGTACTCCAACGAAAAAATCCCGCACATTAGGCGGGATTTTATACGACGTAACTGGACTTGAGCCGCGTATGTTTAATAATTATAAATTAAACACTTAACTTAAAGCTGCAGATGTTTATTACCAAAGTAAGATAGCGCCATTAATAAGTTAGTGCGGGCTTGAGGGTCTGGCGTTGTTTCAAATGCCTGAGTGAAGTGAGTTAATTGCTTTTCATCACCATAAAATGCTAACAGACTAATAAGTTGCGGTCTCAGCTTGCTAATAGCAGCTTTTTCACCTTGCTTAGCTGTTACTCCATATTTATTTAACGCGCTTTGTGCTTTTGCTGTAATAAATTTAGCCCATACATCTTCATTGCTTTCGTCAATAAAGACAGATTTTTGGCTTTGAATATAACCTAGTGCCATAGAGACCACTCTAGGGTGTGCATCATCAATAAATTGACCTAAAGCTTTAAGCAAATTACCACAGACATTAAACCTGAATCTAACAAGGCATCACTCGCTGAGATAAATACACGTCTCTCACGTACTGTAAATACATCAGCTGCATTCGTTAATAAAGTATCTAACTGTTTGTCTTCTAACATCCAGCGGTAATAGCCCATCGCATTTGCATCAGGGTAAATCCATTCTGGCTCAAAATCTAAATCAACTTTAGCTAAATCTGAATTTAATAAAAATTTTGCTTCTTTTACTTCATTGCC
This sequence comes from Pseudoalteromonas sp. '520P1 No. 423', assembly GCF_001269985.1. Taxonomy (NCBI): domain Bacteria; kingdom Pseudomonadati; phylum Pseudomonadota; class Gammaproteobacteria; order Alteromonadales; family Pseudoalteromonadaceae; genus Pseudoalteromonas; species Pseudoalteromonas sp. '520P1 No. 423'. Next base: position 1,043,250 of record NZ_BBZB01000001.1, read on the forward strand.
GCGACCATATTTAATCGTAACTGGTACGCTCCACAGTTGTGCTGGCGCATCAACGCCTTTATTAGCAAAACGATTTTGCGATAGCGAGATAGTTTTACCATTTTGTTTTACTGCAACAAGTGGGAAAGAAGATTGCTCAATAAATGATTTTAAAACACTAGGTACATCTTTACCTGCATTTTCCATAGCACCGAACGGGAACTCAGGCACACCAACAGAATCTAGCTTTTTATATGGATAAGGGCTACCAAAGTAATCTTTCATGGAAGCTAAAATGGCAGGTATTTCATCTGCGGCATATTGTGCTAATTTTTGTTTTTCTTTACTTGTAATGATACGACCTTCAATCGGCATTCCATCTACTTTAGTTTCAACAAATGGACCGACTGCTAAAGCAACTAAGTAAGATGAAATAGGCGGTGTTTTATCAAAATGATGTGTTGCCATATCGCCAACAATAATAGTTTTTAGCTCAGGTGTATTTGCATATACTTTTTGATCTTTATGTGCGGTAATTGTTAGCTGAAATGGAATTTTGTCACTAGGCTCATCAAAAACTGGAAATGCACGACGCGCATCGCTCATTTCAAATTGCGTGAATAAATAAGGGAGTTCTTTATCTATGGTTTTATATAAACCAATAGATTATTTGTTGAAAGGCGCCGTAAAGTCGATATTTAGTGTGTATTTACCAGGTTGAATATCATGTTCACATTCTAAGCTAACTTTATGTGTTTCTAGCATAGTTGCTGTCATATCACAGTTTTTATCGCCTATTAGCTTAATTATTTGTGCTGTGTAATCTTTGCGACTTAATTCAATGATTTTAGTTTTTTTAGAGCTTCTAATTTAATCGTTGTTGAGCCTGAAAAGTTATCTTTTGCAGTATTTAGCATTAAATTCACATGTTGAAAACTTGGTTTTGCAACTTGAAACTTATTTGCTTGTGCGACACCACAAAGACTAAAGCCTATGCTAAAAGCGAGAATGCTTTTTTCAGCATAGAAATATTTTTATTTTTCATGAAGGTTCCCTAGTTCATTAAATAATTATTACGATTTATTTTAATAGTAATAAAAAAGTAGCAAATCTCGCATGCAGTATAAAGTTTACAACCTGTTAGTTGGTAACAAATCGTAAATGAAAGTGAAGAGGGGGGAGGCCCTGTTTTAGAGCTAAGCTTTTTCACGTTCGACAAATCGCTGCCAAGTCGTTTTATCTGAAAGAGGCCTAAGTTGTTTTACAACGTCGGTTAATAGCTGCGAATGTTCAAAGTTACTTTGATTATATTCATTAAAGCCAAGTAAATAATGAAAGACATCTTTATTTTTGGCTTGAATGGCAAATATGCGTATTTGTTCTTCGAAGTTTAAACGAAAAGAGCTAATTGCAGCTTTTCGACCAACATGATCTATATTGGGAATGCCGCATTTTTGTAAATAACCAAATCGTTCACCTTCGCCAGAAAACCAAATTCTTACTTTTTCACTATAGCGTCCTGATTTAGCGGGGAGATCATACATCAGCCTGTTTTGATTTTGTGCTTTAATAAATTCAAAAAAATTGAGTAATCCCGCGTGAATTAAACCAGGGTGGATGGGCACTAATCTGGATTTTATTTTGCCATTAGTATGAAAGTGAAAATATAAGTTTGAATCAATCTCAATGACATCATTTAAGGTAAGTCGGCTAATTTCATCGCTATAAGCGCCAGTATAATACGCTAAAACGGGTAGCCAAAAATGCCAATGCTTTGGTTGTTCTCTAGATACTTTGCTATCAGAATATATATAACCATTAAATAAAGCGTGCAATTCCATTGCAGTAAAGGGGCGGCGACCTAAGTGTGTTTTCAACCAATATCCTTGAAATAAAGCACTACGAGAATTCTATCTTAAATTGGTGGAATAGTCTTTTAGTAATTTGTTAATTTTATATTCACTCATCACATTATATTGCCCACTATCACCAAAATTGACCATTAAACACTTAGGTGAAATAAACACTTAAAATCTTCACTATTATTCATTTCAACAGCTACTCAGTAGCACACTCATTTAAAAACTGAATTGATTATATAAAGGAAATGATTATGAATACTTCAAGCAATGGCGAACTTTTTACAACTTCTGTTTTAGGCGCTTTAGTAATGGGAGTATTAGCATTTAATGGCATGGAATCAGCTGTCGCGGTCGGTTCAGTAATAGCGGTCACAATAATGAGTGCAACATATGCGCTAACTAAGTAATCTTAAAAAATTTAGTAAAAATTAGACACAAACCCAACCCGTTTGTAACTTAAAAAACACAGTCAACCAGCTGTGTTTTTTGCTATGTGCATACAAATATGAATGTGTAGGAGAGGCTTTAGCCTTTCAAGGTTAATCTTAAAAAAGTTAAGCTAAAGCACAAATCTACAAAAGATTTGAAATGAACCTACAAAAAATTCAATTGTAGGCTGGGCTTTAGCCGCGCAAAATGTATAAACTACAAATACTTATCTTTTAACCAACCGTAATTGTAATAAGCTGCTTGGCCTAAACGTCTAAATTGTGCAAAAGGAAATTTAGGTAAAGGCGCATTATATAAAGGCAAATCAGGGACTTTATCTTTAGCTATTTGCTGTGCGAGTCTATAAGCAGCTTGTGCACTAAACGAAACACCTGAGCCACAATAACCTAAACTATATGCGGTATTGTTATTACTAAAAACATGCGGCATATCATCTAATGCTGCTGCTATCCAACCACTCCAGAAGTAATCAATATTTATATTTTTTAATACTGGAAAGCATTGACCTAATGCAGCTTGTAATCGTTGTTTATAAATTGCTTTATCTTGATTTTTGCCTTTTACAGCACCTCGACCGCCAAATAAAATACGATTATCAGGCAATAATCTGTAATAGTATTTTAAAGTACGCGTATCCATAGTGACTTGATTGGTTTTAAGGCCTGTTATTTGTAATTCAAGTTCAGTTAACGGGCGAGTGACCATTATATTGCTGAGAATTGGCAAATACCTTTGCGCAATTGCTTGATGTGTTTTTTGGCTGTTATAAGCATTAGCTGCACATACAACTTGCTTAGCGGTTACTGTGCCATTAGGACAAGTGAGAATATGTTTATCGCTATTATGCTGCCAATCTAATACAGGAGTTTTCTCAAAAATGCTGATCCCTTGTTTACGAACCATATCTCCATAGCCAAGTACTAATTTTAATGGGTTAATACCAAAACCATCATTTAATCTTAATGCGCCATAAGCTTCATGGTTTATCATAAAATCAGATTTAAGCTTTTCAGATGAAATAAACTCTGAATTACCGCCAATATTTTTAGCGATAAAGTCACTTTGCGCTTGTAAAGAGCTCAGTGCTTTTTTGTTGTGTGCTATTTTTAAATAACCATTTTCTTGCTTATCACAATCAATATTATGTGACTCTATTAAACCTTCAACTCTGCTTACGGCTTCGCTAAATTCATTGTAAATGCCTTTAGCTATATCTAAATCCCACTTGCTGGCCATTTGACTGTAACTCAAACGTCCAGAGCCTTTAAGTACAAAACCTGCATTTCGACCGCTAGCACCAAAGCCAACTTGGTTTGCTTCTAATACACAGCAATCAATTTGATATTCTGTACTTAGATAGTAAGCTGTTAAAAGCCCGGTAAAGCCACCGCCAATAATGGCGACATCGACTTGTTGATTTTGTGATAAAAGGTTTTCAGCTGGTGGATAAGTTATGGTACTTGCCCAATAGCTATCAGGCAAAGGTTGGTCTGCACAATTTTTTGAAATTAACGGATCGTATGTCATATATTTATTATTTTTTTATTAAAACTTTAATAGCATTTCAGCTGCATCACAATGGCATTCATTACCACAAATTGTACAAACATATCCATGATCTAAGCTATCGGGTAGCCAGCGATCAGGGTGGACTTTTATTAACTCTCCACCTGCTTTGGTAAAATAACGAAATGCTGAGTTGCCAGGGCTTTGCATCCAAATATGACTTGCGCCTGCAACGCCGCCTTGTTTTTTTACGGCTTTAACTGATTCGGCTAATAATAAGCGGCCTATGCCTTTACCGCGAGCAGCTTCGGCAACGGTATTACATTTAAAATAGCAGGTTTTGTCGAGTGGTACTTGCCATAGTTCACTGCTGCACCATTGATCTACTTGCCAGTTTAATGGTGCATAAGTGAGTCTGAAGCCTAAAAGTTGGCTGTTTTCTGTAGCAATAAAACTCGCATTTATATTATCTTTAATGCTTTTTTGATGGATCAATTTAATTGATTCAAGATCTAAATAATTATCGCCATGAACTAAATTCCCCAATGCGATAACAGCATCATAGTGCTCAGGCGCCAATTCTTTAATATCCATGTGTACCTCTTTACAACCTTGGGTCGTTCTTTTGTGTGCTTGTACGGCTTTGATGAGACTGCCAAAAATGCACTAATGCTGGATAAACTGACAGATCTTTTAACTCTCTAAATTGTATCCAGTCTATTAAACAGTATAGGCTGATTTCAGGATAATCAAAGGAGTTAAACTCTTTATTCATCACTTGTTGATTCAGTACTGACAGTACTTCTGTAATACGTTCGTTCTGTAAATTAAAGAATAAACTATCTTGTTTTGTGTCTAGATCAGATCGTTGGCAGATCAGCATTTCAACTAATGAATCATTACATGAATTAATTAATGTAAGTTGATTTTCTTGATGCCAATTCAGTGGTGCTAATTCAAATGTATGTTTTAAATAACGGTGAATGATATTTGAATCAAAAATGACTTGTTCGCCATCTTTTAGCATAGGGATTTTGCGTGTTGGATTTAGCTCAATAAGTGTTTGACGGTCTTTCTCATCAAATATATTTAAGTTAATAAATTCATGTTGAATATCAAGTTCATGACATAAAACGCGAATACGACGAACATAAGGGGAACTAGTTGAACCAAATAATTGCATGGGAATTCCTTTTAAAATAAACCTGCTTTGCAGATTTATAGGCCACTGCTGGTAAATGTTATTTTAAATATCTCGCATCACTTACTGATTGATGCGAGAAACTGGATATTTTTATTCGCTACGGCTAGTAACTTCTAATAAATGATAACCAAACTGTGTTTGTACTGGACCTTGAACTGTATTTACAGGTGCAGAAAATACAACTTTATCAAATTCAGGAACCATCATACCAGGACCAAACTCACCTAAATCACCACCTTCAGAGCCTGAAGGACAGTTAGAGTTTTGCTTTGCGATATCAGCAAAATCAGCACCAGCTTCAATTTGCGCTTTTAGTTCATTACATTTTGCTTCGTCGTCTACTAAAATGTGTCTTGCAGTTGCTAGAGCCATGTTTTTTCCTTTATTTTACTTGGGGATATAAATTAAAAATAAGTGTAAGGCAAAAAAATAAAAAAGGCGAGGAATGCTGATAGGTTAATACGTTAAAGAATGTTACGAGCTAAAGTTTGTAATAATAAATTAGCTCGTAAATTGAAGCTTAACCCTCAAATGGTGCTACACCAATGCCTTTCATTGTGTAGCCTACTTCGGCAATTTCACCGCTCCAACCTTTAGTTGAAAGCTCACCTGTTACAACAATTGCATCGTATAAGCTATCAATTGGTACACCGTCTTTTATGATCACATGCACAATTTGATTTGGCGGTGGTGGTGGCACATGAATACAAGCACCAAAATAAGGCACTAATAAAAACTCAGTGATGAGTTCATCATCGCCTTCAAGCGGCACTACAAAGCCAGGAATACTGACAGTTTTACCATTTAATTCTTGCACAACTGGCGCATCTAAATCGGGTTGCACCCAGTTCGCTTGTGTATTTTCGTTATGGCTACTTGCATCTTGTTGCTCTAATTGCACATGACCTTTAGGAATAAGCTCATCCCAAAATAACTCTTTAGAAGGGCCTGCGTAACTTGAAAATGACGTAACAGCCATTAAACTCGCCACTAAAATTGCTTTTAAATTTTGCATTGTTCTCTCTTGTTAAACTCTAATGCTCATGCCATCGCTGAGTGAGTATTTGTAAGCGCGCCAAGCTGGTATTAAACCGACTAATAATCCAGACAATAATACACCCGCTATTAATAATATTTCATGTTGTGTTAACCAAGTGAGCGATAATTGCAAACCAGATAACTCTTGTAATTGCGCGGCTGTCGCTAATTGCACAGCATATAATAATCCTATGCCTATAATACAGCCTGTTGCGGTCAGTAGTACAGATTCACTGACTAATAACATGCCTATTTGCCATGGCCTTGCCCCAAGTGAGCGTAAAATTGCCAGCTCGCGGCGGCGTTGGTTTAAGCTGGTTAATAAGCTAGTTAACATGCCTAATAAGCCTGAAACGACTACAAAGCCTGAAATAACTAATAAAACTTGCTCAACCATAGAGAGCATTTCCCATAGTTGACGTAATGTAAGCCCAGGAATAATCGCCAATAAAGCTTCATTTTTAGTTAAGTTAGCATCTGTATTAATACTGCGTTGTAAAGATAAAACCCCAATACGCGAATTTAGCCCTAATAAAAAGGCTGTAATTTGCTTTGGTTCACCAATCAAATCTATGTCATGGTTATGATGATCGTGATCGTGATCGTGATCGTGATCGTGATCGTGATCGTGATCGTGATTTTGAGTGTTCGTGCTAGAACCATGCATCTTATCTATTGCTATTATCGGTAGGTGTAATGTTTTGTCTAGCGGTGTACCTGTTGGTTTTAAAATACCAGCTACAGTAAACGGATGCTCATCATGATGATGAAAGCTGGTATTGCCTGCGCCATGAGACACTACTATTTTATCGTTAAGTTTATAACCCAGTTTTTTGGCGATTGCAGCACCCAAAACAATATCAGATGGTTTTTCAAAAGCATGCCCTTGTGCAAAAGTTAAATGCTGTTTATTACCAAACTTGTAGTGTTCAAAATAATCTGTTGTGGTACCAAGTACAGGGAATCCTTTATGGGAATCCCCTAACGATAACGGAATCGCCCATTTTACAGTGCGATGTTTTTTTATATTTTCATAACTTTGCCAGCTAACATTATGCGTAGCATGACCAATTCTGAAAACCGAATATAGCAATAAATTAGTTGAACCTGTCCGTGCACCAACAATTAAATCTGTGCCCGATATAGTATTTGCAAAACTGGCTTTAGCTTGTGTACGGATGCGTTCTACACCTAGCAATAACATGACGCTTACGGCTATGGTTAATAAGGTTAGCAATACTGTTGATTTACGGTTGAGTAGGCTTTTTTGTGCCAAAGTAAACATATTCATTAGCAGGCCTCATTGATTGTTTTTAAACATACATAGCGCTCAAATAAGGGCTTTAATGTTTCATCATGACTTACAAATAACAAAGTAGTGCCGGCACTTTTACATTCTTTAAATAGCAGTTTTATAAAAGCTTCACGACTTGCTTGATCAAGTGCTGAAGTAGGTTCGTCAGCAATTAATAATTCAGGGCTGCCAATTAAAGCGCGTGCGCTGGCTACACGTTGTTGCTGACCTATGCTTAAGTTTAAAATTTTTTGATCAAATAAATGTTCAGGGATTTCTAAATGATCTAATAAGCGTTTAGCTTCATCAATGACGGTTTTGCTTTTTTGCAGGGCCTTAACTTTTCTTTTTGTAGAAAACTCACACGCAAGCGTGACATTTTCAATAACAGATAAATAAGGTAATAGGTTAAACATTTGAAAAATATAACCTATATGCTTAGCTCTAAATTTATCTCTTTGACCTGCCGATAATTCATTTAAATTTGTATTTAATATTTCTATTTTACCGCTGCTAGGCTGGTTTATACCTGCCAGTAATGACAGTAAAGTTGATTTACCTGAGCCGCTCGGGCCTTGTAAAAAAATGCTTTCGCCTTTTTTTATCTCAAGTTCATTTATTTTTAAAATAGCGTGTTGTTTTGGCCAGCTAAAACTGAGCCCTTTAATTGAAATCATGAGTTAAAAATTCAAATTCACAGTAAATTTAAGTGATATAAGCATATTAAATATTTGGTACAAAAAATAGCTTTTCGAGATTAAACAAGCATTAAGCAAGTTGAGCTAAATTTGTTCAACCTTAGGCATACGTATTACATAGCTTACAAGCGTTATGTATGAGAAAATGCGCGGCTCAGTGGCGCTATTTTAAATCTGTAAATGATTCTAGTAGTAATACACAAGTAACTTATCAGCTTTCAAGGTAAAAAATGAAACAGTTTGACGTAGTAATTATCGGTGCAGGCGCAGCAGGTTTAATGGCCGCAGCTACCGCAGGTTATAAAGGCCGCAGTGTTGCAGTATTAGATATGGGCAAAAAGCCAGGTCGTAAAATTTTAATTAGCGGCGGTGGTCGTTGTAATTTTACCAACGAAAATGCCAGCCCAGAAAATTACTTATGTCAAAACCCGCATTTTGTTAAATCAGCATTAAGTCGTTATACACAACATGATTTTATTGAGTTGGTGGATCGCCATGGTCTTGAATATCATCATAAAACATTAGGCCAATTATTCTGTGATAACAGTGCGTCTGATATCGTAGATATTTTAATGACCGAATGTGAATGGGCAGGTGTATCGCATTTTTTGCGTAATGAAGTGACTTCAGTTGAAAAAACTGAATCGGGGTATTTAGTGTCTACCAGTGAAGATGATTTTGAATGTAATTCACTGATTGTAGCTTCTGGTGGGTTAACTATGCCAAAACTTGGTGCCTCGCCAATAGGTTATAAGATTGCTGAACAGTTTGGTTTAAATGTATTACCAACCACTGCGGCATTAGTGCCATTTACTTTGCATGATCACGATAAACAAAGGTTTGATGGTTTATCTGGCATAAGTGTTGATACACAAGTGACAAGCGAAGATGGCACGCAATTTCGCGAAAATATATTGTTCACTCATCGCGGTTTATCAGGTCCTGCAATTTTACAAATTTCTTCTTTTTGGCAAGCCGGCCAAACAGTTACAATCGATCTTTTACCTGATACGCCTATTACTGAATTACTTGAAAACTGGGGAGAGCAGCATAGCCAAAAATCACTTAAAAACATGTTAGTGACTATATTGCCTAAGCGATTTATTGAAGCGATGATCACCCAAGGAGACATCATTGATAAAACCATTAAACAGCTTGAACATGGCGAAATAGCAGCTTTAAGTGACTACATTCACAATTGGAAAATTAAACCAAATGGTACAGAAGGTTACAGAACAGCCGAAGTGACTTTAGGTGGTGTAGATACCAACGAATTATCTTCTAAAACTTTTGAAGCTAAAAAAGCGCCTGGCCTATACTTTATAGGAGAAGTAATAGATGTAACTGGCTGGCTAGGAGGGTATAACTTCCAGTTTGCGTGGAGCTCTGGTGTTGCCTGTGGTGGTGCGGTTTAGTTGTGTATACAATTGAATTAACGGCTTCATCTTACTAAATTCGTAATTTTAAGTAGATGAGGCTTTGCCTACATGGATTTAGGCACAAGAATAACGCAATAGCAGTTATCGGTAGTCTTTCACTAAAGGGCAACCTACAAAAACCAAATCTGTAGGTGAAATTTGAGTTTATTTAATAAAACTCTACTTAAGCCTCACTTTACGATATTGACTTGGTGTTTGCTGGGTTTCTTTTTTAAATGCAGTGTAAAAAGATGATTTTGCATTAAAACCCACATTCATCGCGATATCTAAAACAGTGTTTTTAGTTTCTTTTAATTGCTTTTTTGCTTCATTGATTCGGTACTGATTAATATAATCAAAAAAATTAGCGCCTAATGTTTCATTCAGCGTTTGTGAAATGTAATTAGGTGAGGTGTTGATATGTTTAGCGAGTTTTTGCAAAGACAATGCTGCATCTAAATAGAGTTGATCTTGTTGCATAGCTTGTTCTATTTTTTCTGCTATTTTTACTGCGTTTTGATTATCTAAAGCTGAACGCTGGTACTTTTCTGATTGTGCGGGAGTATCTTCTAGTATTTGTTGAATATCTTCATCAGCATCATATAGTTCTTCAAATCCAGGTTTTTGGCGCAGCCCCCAAATAGCAACACTCCAAGTCATAATTAAAATAATCAAACCAGATACTGTTGCGTTAACTTCGTTCGAAAATAATATGTTGTTTACGATAATGTTGGCAGCAGTCGCAGCCCATACAATTGCAATAGCGAGTAATAACCAACTGATCCATCGAGCCTCTTTAACTTCTGTACTGGCAAATAGGCTTTTTAAATGTTCTCTATATTGCGTTAATCTTTTTATCACCTTATAAAGATAAAAACCTGATTGAGCTATCCATGCAAGTACCAGTAATACGGTTGCAATAAGCGTTGCTATCGTTGTAGATTTTTCTGTTGGAGTGATTTTGTCGAAAATACTTTCATCATCATTAATTAGCAAAGCATACTGAATATCGAATGGTATAAATAACCCCATCAAGGCAACAATTGATCCTATTATGAATAATATAAAATGCTTTTTATGCATTTGATTAAGTTGCCAAGGCTTTTTGGCAGTAATACCTTCTACATAAAACCAAAAACTAGGTGCTGTTAATAAAATAGCAGGCAGTGAAAGTATGATCATAGTAGGTCGTAACTGATCAGCTAAATTAGCTAATGTAGGCTGACAAATAACAATACCAATGGATAATAAAAATATAGCTAATGGCAAATATGTTTGACGTTCAAAAGCACGTAAACATAACAAATGAGCGCTAAAAATAATGATAATAAGTGTTGATAAGTTAATTGCAAACAGTGCAGTGCTTTCCATTGCTAATAATTCTCTTACTTTTTTAAAGCTAGGTTTTATAGGCGTTCTGGAAGGTTTTTATATATCCAGCCTTATAGGCCGAACTAATTAATTGGTCTCAATCAACCCAACCGGACGCTAATTTTAAAGTTATTCTACATAATCGGTCTCAACTTAGCCATTCGAGAAATTATGACATTATGATGTTATCTAAAACTAATAATATTGACTCATCAAATACACCTTACAATTGGCCCGTGGTTGGCACATTACTTTTTTTAACTGGAATTGCGGGCATACCAGCTATGTTTGGTGTCGCTATGGTCGCTTTGGCAGTAGTAGGACTTGGAGGTGAACCATCGTTTATTAGTAGTATTCATTTTAGTAAGCCTGGGGCAATGTTTGTACATGGGGGAGCGGGTATTTTATTTTTCTTAACGATGCCATTTCAATTTTCACCTAAAGTGCGTGCTGCTAATCCGAAACGACATAAATTAGCAGGTCGCATTGCTGTGATTTCAGGTTGTATTATGGCGATATCAGGTGTGTGGATGCATAATGTGTTGTCGCCTGAATCTCAGGGAGTACGTTACAGTATTCTTATAATAACGAGTATGGCTATTTGTAGCAGTTTTTTAATTGCACTTTTTTATGTAATTAAAGGGAATATTCAAGTTCATCAGTTATGGATGGCACGATCCGTTGCAATCGTTTTGGCGGCTATTACACCGCTATTTTTAGATATTCTTATTTTAATCATATTCAGTAACTTTGAGGTAATTTATACAATGTTAACGCAATTTCAGTACGATTATGGTCGGCTATTAGGTATCGTTATCAATTTATCTATTGTTGAAATAATCATGCGTAAAAAGCAATTAAAGCGCTTAACTTAGATATTTAACTGCTCATAGTATACCAACATACTTAAAGTCATTGGATGTGAAGATAAAAATAAAAAGGGTGATCATATCTCCCTTTTAAAGCTTTAATAATCCAAGTTTTATAATTCAGTTGAACCCGTATTTATTGCCGCTAGAAAGTCGTTATCCGTTAAGTAAAAGGCAAAGTCTCCATCTTTCATAAATTGCTCTGTCGGCTTTTTCATTTTTCGTGCAGCTGTGATTGCTTTAATCATTTCAGACTTGTTTTTTGTCAGCGCATAAATACAAGCTAAGTTATAGGCAAGTGTTGGGTTATTCGTGGTTTTAATATCGAAATTTTCGCTAAGTAAAGTATTAAATATTGTTGTTAGTATTGTTTCATCACGAGTTATCCCATAAATAACAGCGCCTTGACTTGCCATCACTAAGATTGAATATTGTACTTGTTTGTTAGTGCTGTCTTTTATTAGTGGGTAAATGTCTAAAGCATAGGCATTAAATTGTTCTATGGCAGAATCTACTTTCCCAAATTGATTGGTATTTACCAATAACTGTGAGAGTTTCATATTGATATCTTCGATATAGATATTCTTACGTTTTTTTCTGAGTAGCAAATTTTTTGAGATACTTAAGAATTCATTAAAACTTTTTAGATCTTGTTGAGCATTTTGATAATGTATTTCTAAAAGTTGCTTTTCATCCTTTATCAGTGCACTTATGTCATTTTCTCTTTTAGCTTCTTCGCTGTCATTCTCATTAAAATATGGTTTATCGATAATAACACTTTGCTCTTCATAAAAAGTATCACTTGGCTTTAATATCGTCCATTCAGAGTTTTCTTCCTGATCATTGGCTTTTATACAATGCTCTTTTACTTCATCTATCATTCGTTGTTTTAACTTGGATTTTCTCCCTATGGATTCACCATTTAAATTTAATTTACCATCGATTAATTGCGCATACATAGTTTGAGGTAACATGTTTTGTTGGTTATCAAAACCAAGTTGTAATACGTCGTTTGAACCGATTTTATATTGGGTAATTTGTAGCTGTTGAGTGCTGTTTTTATCAGAATCTACAATACTGCCTAAATAAATATATTTTGCATCATCAGGTGAAATTAAAGGAAATGAATAACTCGCTCTGCCAACATTATTATTTTTAGGTAATAAGGTTCTAAATTTAGACGGAGGAGTATTACTCTTGGAAAAAGCAAACACTGGCGTATTGACGTCATGCAGGCTATATCCATTTATGGAAATAGAGATTTTGTTATCTAGGCGATTAAATTTTTGACCACGTGCAAGATGACTCGAGCTGTCGATATTTTTATCACTTAGCACTATCGCATTTTTATGCTTATTGCTTACTTCCCAACTGCCTGAGCGTATTAAATCTAAAGATCCTCCCATAAAAACATAGCAATACGTCTTATCGTTTAATATATAAAGTTCTGATAAAGATTCATGATCTGATTTTTTATATTTGCCAACAAAAGCTGATTGTTCAGCTGCTTGTGCTTTGACGATCAAGCAAACAATGAGTATAAAAACTGATAGTAAAAAGTACTTCATTATTCAATTCCATTTAAATAAGATATATAGAAGGTTGTACACAGATTACCACATTTTAAATAGAAAATACTTCTAAGGAAGTAATGATAGAGATGATTGTAAATTAGGTAGATATTATGCTGTAACGTGTACTGATTTTTTAAGTAACTGTCTTTTTGGCAAGCAGACTTTAATTTCCCTGAATTGGTGCATTCTACAAACTTGCCAAAAAACAAAGTTGTGAGCGCAGTAAAAGAATTAACAAACCCAGAGGACTTAGGTTTAGAGATTAAAAACCAATTAGTGATAATGAATTTAAAACCAGCGCAATTGAACGAATTATTAAATGACAGTAATCATGTGAATATCGTTAAATTTATTGAAATCACATGCTTTGAATATTTAGCTCAAAGCATGTGATTAAAACTGTGCACCATTAAGTTAAATGGTGCTTAGCTAAAACTGAGTATTACTAACTTTGTTTAAGAATATCTCTCAAGTCATTGAGCGCTTGTACTGAAAAGCCGCGATCATAAAAATACAAAACTTTACCGGTTTCATCAATCAACAAAATTCTTGCGTTGTTACCGCCTTCATTGCCTGTGAAGGCTTGCATTTTTTCGCCATCAGCATACAAAGTGACTACACCGCCCCAAAGCTCTTTTGGGATCCCAGCTCTCATGCCATCATTTATAACTGTGCTGAACATACGTGGGAACATGCCTTGAATAGCTGGTATTTCATAAGCTTTTACATCAGTATTTGTCATATCTAGCGCGATAAGCCAGCGATCAATATCAAATTGTGAATTTTGTTTGTAACCAACTAACAGTAAGGTATTTTTTGTAGCGAACATGCTAGGTAAGGAAACTTCTTTTTGTGTGAGTGTTTCACCAGCCATTTCAGGGAGTGTTAAACCTGTGACATTTTTATTTGGGAAAGCTGTGCTACAGCCAGTGATAATGATAGTGATAATTAAGCAAATAAGTAACTTCATTGTGTAACCTATAATATGTATTATTTTAATAATTACTTTACATTACGAAATAAATTAATAGTACGATCAAAAATAACAGCTTTAATGCCTCACAACACTAAAGCTAATCTATTGTTACTGCTGAGTTTGGCCTCTAGCAGTACAATAAAGAATACTATTATACTGGTCAAAACTCGGCGCTAATTTTACTGTTGTTACATCACTATATGATGCTCTAAGTTTAGACTCTGCTTTAGCACATACCTGATTGTGATCTGCAGGGGTTGGTGAAGATGCTTGAGCCGAAACTGTTCGCCACCAACTATTTGTTTGAGCCGCAAAAGTACCTACTGATGTAACCCCTAGCGTAATCGCTAATAAAAGTGATGTTTTTTTCATTTTCAGTCTAAAAAAACAAAAAATTCAAAAATACGATGTTGTGTTAAATAAAGTTTGCACATTTAAAATATTTTTTTATTTCGCATAAAATATGAACTTTATGTTTTTTTAAAGCGTATGCCTGATCGTTCGTTAAATAATTTATAACTAGAGGATGGGCCAGTGAAAAACGTAAAAATGATACTTCTAATTACAAGCTTATTTTTATTACAAGCTTGTAGTGACAATGATAATGACAAAAAAGAAACCGTTACCTTACCTGAGCCAGTTGTAACGACAATAGTCGATGCCGCAGTTGCTAATGGTAGTTTTACAACCTTAGTTACAGCACTACAGGCAACAGGACTCGATGCGACGTTATCAGATCCAGATGCTAAGTTTACAGTATTCGCGCCAACAGATGATGCTTTTGAATTATTAGGCGAAGATACAATTAATGGGTTACTTGCAGATACCGAAACATTATCAGATATCCTAACTTATCATGTTATTAGTGGTGAAGTTGACGCAGCAACAGCTTTAGCCAGTGTTGGTAATACAGTTGAAATGTTCAATGGCGATATGGTTGGGCTGTCACTCGATGGCGATAATTTACTCGTTAATACTGCTACAGTTATTACTACCGACTTACAAACAGATAATGGCATTATCCATGTAATTGATGCTGTTATTTTACCGCCTAAAGATAAAGGCGAACCAACAATGAATATTGTTGAAACAGCAGTTAATGCAGGTAATTTCACTACCTTAGTAACAGCATTACAAGCGGCTGGTTTAGACGGTGCATTAGCAGACGAAACTAAAGAATTTACAGTGTTTGCACCAACTGATGAGGCTTTTAATCTTTTAGGCGCTGATACGATTGCTGCACTATTAGCTGATACTGAAACGCTTTCAAATATCTTATTACAGCATGTTGTAGAAACAACAGTATCTTCAACAGCAGCCTTCACTTTGAATGGGAAGCAAGCGACAACTTTATCTGGTGCGATGGTCCCAATTAACATTAATAGTGAAACAGATAGTTTAACCTTTGGCGGTGCTAAAATTGTGATGTCAGATCTTTACACTACCAATGGGGTAATACATGTAATTGATATGGTGGTTGTTGCTGATGTTGTAGTGCCTGAGCCTGCAATGAGTATTGTTGATGTAGCAACGCAAGCAGGGAATTTTAATACTTTAGTTGCTGCGCTAACTGCGACCGGTTTAAACGAAACATTAGCTAATTTAGATGCACAATATACAGTATTTGCGCCTTCAGATGAGGCTTTTGCATTATTAGGTGAAGATACAATCAATGCCTTGTTAGCTGATCCTGAAGCTCTGAGTAATATATTGCTTTACCACGTTGTATCAGACGCTAAAGTTATGCAAGATCAAGCTGTTACTATCGCGCAATCAGATAACAAAATGATTACTATGACCAATTCACAAAAGGCAAGTTTATCATTAACTGATTCTACATTATATGTGAATAAATCAGCAGTTTCAGCTGCTAATATTATGGCAGATAATGGTGTGATCCATGTTGTAGACCAGGTTATTTTACCGCCTAGTGTAAAAGTTGACTCTTCAATGAGTATTGTTGATGTTGCAGTATCAAATCCAGAATTTTCTACTTTAGTAACCGCACTAACAGCTGCCGACCTTGTATCTACTCTTGATGATGACGCTGGTACATTCACTGTATTTGCACCAACCAATAATGCATTTTCAAAAATTGATAGTGCTGCACTGAGTGCGTTATTAGCAGATACCACTGCATTAACTAATGTTTTACTTAAACACGTTGTGGGTGCTGAAGTAAATGCTTTGTCTGCTTATGCGGCAAATGGCGCCATGGTTGAAACACTTTCAGGTGATAAAGTCAGTGTTGATTTAGTTAATTTTACTAAAACGACCAATAGTGAATCTGATGAGGTTGCATACAATGCTTTATCTGAAATGTTAGTGGGTGGCATGAACTCACAATCAGATGGTTTTACAGTATACGTATTTGATAATGACTTAGGGACTTCAGGTAGTACATGTAATGATACGTGCGCCGCTAACTGGCCACCAGTATTAGTGACAGATGGTGCTGTTGATAACATTCCTGGACTTTCAACAATTACCCGTGATGACAATACAATGCAGGCTGCATATTTAGGCCGCCCACTTTATTTTTATGTTGGCGATACCACCAAAGGTGATATGAAAGGTCAAGGTGTAAACGATGCTTGGTGGACTGTGAAGCAGCAACAAGTATCACTGCAAGTGCAAGGTACCAATGTTACAACAACAGATATTTATACATCTAATGGTGTGATCCATGTAATAGATACTGTGATCAATTGATAACCTAACGTGTGTTGTCAAAGTCCTTATTGCAGCAATGCTTTAAGGACTTTTTTTATTACTGTAATAACTCACTGTGCTTCATAAGAAGAAATAAAATGTTAACTGACTAAATTTAATATTAGAGTAATTATGAATAGTGTGCCGCCAATAAAAGAAAGATATTGTAGCAAAATTGAGTTGTCTAAAATTGTCGCCGTTTGTGGCTTTAATGTTTGACCTATAGGTAATAGCAATAATTTAGGCATTTAACTCGCGCTGAAAATCACCATAAAGAGACCTATGCTAGTTAGCAGTGCTTTGATACAAGCTTCCATAAATAAATCTTCTTTAAAACACTAAAACTTCATTTTAGGGAGCCTTTATAAATTAAAATCGACTGGAATAATGGGATATATTTCTTATTTAAAAATTAAGCTAATTTAATACAAAGCTCTAAATTAAATGGGTTGATGCATAGTTCTAGTTGTATGCCACTAGCTGGTTTTTCGAGTTTTAAATTACTGTTTTCTTTTGTTACAACTGAAGTGTTTTGTATATATTCACTTGCTTTTATAGTGTTACTAATTGCAAATAAGCATAAAAATATAGTGATAATTAAAGCTGTGAATTTTGTGTTTTCTTTTTTCATTTCATGCCCCTTTTGTTTTTATGATATTTAATATTGAGTTCACTTACTGTTGATGGAAACAAGATTAATGATGTTTTAAGTTAAAGTCCCTTATCAAACTCTAACTAATAAATAAGGGTTATTTCAATATAGTTATTAAATAACAGTGATTTACGTTTTTAATGGCTAATCATTATAGAAACCTTATAAAGTTAGTTTTTTTGATAAGGTTGTAACTTAAATTGCTAATTTATAAGGGATATTTTAATCTGTTTCTATTTTCGTTACTTTTATGGAAACTACTTTCAATTATTGAGTTATTGTGAACTACTCCTTTGGTCCTTGGGTTTTTGAACCTGCTTTATGTTTAATTAATTCTAAGGGTATTGAGCGCGAACTAGATCCTCTGTCATTCAAGCTACTTAACTACTTGGTAAAACAAGGGAGCCGAATAGTCACAAGACAGGAGTTAATTGAGTGTGTTTGGCAACAAAGTTTTGTAGATGATAATGCAATAAATCGTGCCGTTTCTGAATTACGTAAACAGTTAAGTCACCCCACATATAAAACGCAATTAATCAAAACGCATTACCGAAAAGGTTACAGTTTGACAGTTGAAGTTTTTGAGGTAAAACAGCGCAATGAACAAATAGAAAGTAGTTTAGAGAAAAGTGACTTGGTCATATCTGAAGATATGGTTAGTCAAAGTGAAAATCAAAAAATAATAGATAAAAATATAAGTCGTGAAAAAGCAGAGCCAATTGAATCAAACTTTAATGGCGATTTAAATCAAACCCAGAGTGTTATTAAAAAACAAAAAATAAAACCATTATTAAGCTTTATTAAATCACAATGGATTGCAGCTATATTGGTTGTTTTTATACTTGTGAAATTTATCAGTGAAGGATCAGATTCAAAGAAAATTAATTCCGTTGAAATAAAGCAAGTTCAACCAAAGTCATTTTCTATAACGGCTGCTACTTGGAATTTAGGGGCTGAAGGAAACCCTCTAGTATCCACGGATCAAAAATACTTTGCTTATAGTAATATTTATCAAGGAAAATGGACGAGTTTTGTTAAACGTAATAAAGATAAAAAAGAAGAAAAACTCATTTATAAAGACTACGGCGTTGGCGTACTTTCATGGCAGCCAATGCACCAAAAAATATTATTACAATTAAAGCACTTAGGTCGCAATGAGTGCCAATATGCTTTGGCTGATGTATCAAGCTTTCCTAATTTGAGTGAACCTAAAATTATAAAGCCTTGTGATATGAGAAAGAACGGATATGCGCAATTGGGTCCAAATAGTAATTTCTTATATTTTAGTTAACAAGATGAAGGTTATGGCGGCAATGCAATATATCAATACGATATTGCACGTAATAAAAATAACATTATAGTCCCTCCTAGCTATGTAAATTATGGTGCTTTGAATTTAAAAGTATCAAATGATGGTAAATATTTAGCGTATCTTTGGTCTGAAATAGAGTCGCCAGTTAAGGTATATTTGATCAACTTGCAAACGAGAGAAAATATTTTTTTGCATGAACTAAACAAAGCTGAACTCACTTTTGCACTTGATTGGAGTAAAGATAATAAAAAGATTGTAGTTGCCGATAACAATGATTTATTTCACATTGACATAGAGTCTAAACAAGTTGACATTATTACTTTGCCTGAAGATATTACACCATTTTATTTGGCTGTTGGAGATACAAATAAAATCTTATTATCTACACGTAATACCCAGCATTATGAAATATTAAATGTAGAAAACTTATTTACATTAGAGCCACTTAGTTATTCGATTGTTTTCGAATCTGATAAGAGTAATTTTCATCCAACAGTCAATCGAGATGAGCTTAAATCACTTTATTTTGTATCTCAGCGTTCGGGTCAAAGTCAAATATGGCGAGGCAACCAAGATCAAATTGAACAAATAAGTCAGTTTAAAGACTCTAGTTCTACTATCAAAAATTTACGGCTTTCAAATGATCAAAAATATTTATTATTTGTTCGTAATAAAAAGCTTCAGTTTATTAATGTTTATACGAAAGAGCTTCATTTTGTTTCTGAAATTAATGATAAAAACAGTCAAATATTTGAATTTGATTTATTAACGAGGAAACAAAGCTTAATTTCGTCAACAAACGGTAAAAATCTGATATCGGATAAACAAGGTAATGTGTTTTATCTAAGTGAGAATAGTTTAAAGTCAGTTGATGGTACTTATGAAAAAAAAGTAAAAATACCTGATGTTGGCTTAGTCAATTTAGCAATAGGAAAAGACTATTTTTATAGTACGGATGGCATATCAACTATATATCGTATGAGTTTGAAATCTGGTGAAGTGAGTGAAGTTAAACTGCCATTTAAATCTTACTCGTTTGCTGCAGCTGATGATGAGCGATTTTTAATAACCAAGCGCGCTTTTAAAAATACGCAAATTCAAAGAGTGATATGGTAACTAGATAACTCATTTTAAATAGCATAAAAAATACACAAAACACTTTACCTATAATGAAAACCAACTTAACATGCATACCATGCTGTATGGTATGTTTTTTTCGTAGGAGTTGTGATGAATTTTTTATTCCCAAATGTGCGCACACTCGAAGCGCCTGTAAACGATAATCTAGCCAGTAAAGCTGAAAGTCATTATTTTCGTGATGCATTATCTGCTGCAATAACAAAATCTGAACTCTCACCTAGTCAATTGCAGCATGCCATTTTTGCTTACATGCCAAACTGGGTTAGCAGTTTAATGCGATTACGTAATTGTATTGTGAAATCATTTGGTTTTAAAGTAGGGGCAGATAACTTAAAACCAACCAGTGATGAATTAGAAGTAGGTGATAAAGCGGGTTTTTTAACAATCACTGAAAAATCAGAGAGTGAAATCATCTCTTATTCAGAAGATAAACATATGACGTTTTACATATCAGTATTAAAAAAATCAGACGAAGTTATTGTGTCTACTTTAGTAAATCAAAAAACACTGATTGGACGCATTTATGTAAATAGTATTTTACCTTTTCACTATATTATTGCGCGTACAGTGATAAATAATGCAATTAAAGCCAATAGAATATGAAAAAAGAAACTAAAAATAGTCAGTTAGACTGGCTTGAATTTGCCTTAGATATATTAATTAAAAAGGGGCCAGACTCTTTAAAAATAATCCCTTTGTGTGATTTAAAAGGCGTCACTAAAGGCTCTTTTTACCACCATTTTAAAAATCGTTCTGAGTTTATTGAAACCTTAATGATGCATTGGTATCAAGAAATGACACTAGAGTTTATAACACAAGCCAATACACAAGCATCTCCTCTAGAACGATTAAAAAAGTTAGACCAAGTGATTGCGAGTCATAACATTGAAGCTGAAATGCATATCCGTGCATGGGCTTTAAAAGAGAAAACCATCGCAAAGCATTTAGAAAGAATAGACCAACAAAGGCAAAGCTATTTAGCGCATTGTTATATAGAGCTTGGGATGGATAAAGATCAAGCACAAGATATTGCGCTAATGGCTTATGCTAATTTTTTAGGTATGCAGCAGATACATCCCAAACCGTCAATGGAAACGGTTTTAAGGGTATCGGCTATGGCATCAAAGGTATTTATGCCATAACTGCAAGATTGATAATAACTAACATCAAGTAAGTTAACATTGAATTTTTATAAACTTAAGGAACAAGAAGATGAAAGCAATGAAATACTCCGGTTATTACTTAGTTTTTACAGGTATTATTCACAACTTAATTGGTCTAGCTTTAGGTTGGCAAAGCTTAGTTGATATGCATCAAGATAATTGGTTTGCTAGCACTATTGTAAATGGCCAAATGATATTCCAGCGAGAAGCCATAGTCTGGTTTTTATTAACAGGATTCTTTTGGGTTTTATTTGGTTTAATGTTACAAAAAGCGCTTAAAGAAGGTTTTACGCCGCCACTGTCTTTAGCTTGGGGGTTTATAGCAATAGGGATTATTGTTGCTATTATTATGCCAGTATCTGGTGCTTACTTGCTTATTATTCAGGGGATTATTCTGTTAATAGGTATTATGAAATTAACACCTCAGACTATTGTCTATTCAGAATCTACACGTAGATAATTTGCTCAGCGGCTAGTATTGGTCGCTGTTTTCCTTTTTGTTTCAATTGAAGCCGCTAGGGCTGAGAGCAGGGACGAGGCTTTACTGTTGTAGCTGATGAAGTTAGACCGCTAGCTGTGAGAACGCAAAGTTCAACCGCTGAAATAACCTCTATTATAAGTGAGCTTCAAGTAAAAACGTCTGATATTGTTGCAGTCGTAAATAACTGTAAAGAGCAGGGCATTGAAAGTGTGCAACAAGCCACACAAACTGAAGCGGTATTAAATGAGATAATCTCTGATATTGATGTTATCACCGATATCATAATTCTCGTCGAGTAAATGTTTGTTTTCTGCTTTATCTTCTACAAACCAAATCAGTTCCTGTTTATTAGTCGCATTTTTAGATACCTTATTTTTATAGCTGTGATTACAAAGTTGTTTTATGTCGTTTTGATATCATGTTTAATGTTATTAATTACATAATCGTTAGTTTGATTTAATACAATCACTTATTTCATTATTAGTGTATTGTTTTATTTCTAAATTTTATATTGATACACAAGCTGTAAGATTAACTTTGGAGTTTATATGAATACGAGTTGGACTAAATATGCGATTTCCCAAATAGAAGCTGACTATACACGCTCAGCAGATACGCATCTTATTCAATTACCTTTACCGTACTTTAAAGATATTGATATTTATTTTAAAGATGAAAGCACCCATCCAACCGGTTCTTTAAAGCACCGTTTAGCCCGTTCGTTATTTTTATATGCATTATGTAACGGCTGGATCAATGAGAATACACCTGTTATTGAATCTTCAAGTGGTTCAACTGCGGTATCTGAAGCGTATTTTTCACGATTATTAGGTTTACGCTTTATTGCTGTAATGGCAAACAGTACGGCGAAAGAAAAGATAAAACAAATTGAATTTTATGGCGGTGAATGTCACTTAGTTGATTGCACTACACAAATTTATAGTGAGTCAGAAAGGTTAGCCAAAGAGTTAAATGGCCATTATATGGATCAGTTCACTTTTGCTGAAAGAGCCACCGATTGGCGTGGTAATAATAATATAGCTGAACGTATTTTTAGCCAGATGTCGAAAGAGCGTTTTCCAGTACCAAGTTGGTTAGTAATGAGCCCTGGTACGGGCGGCACATCAGCAACGATAGGTCGTTACATTCGTTATCAAGGTCAAGATAGTAAATTATTAGTTGTCGACCCAGAACATTCAGTTTTTTATGATTATTACAAAACGGGTAATGCAGGTTTACAAAATACACAAGGAAGTAAAATTGAAGGCATAGGGCGACCTAGAGTTGAGCCTTCTTTTATTTCTGGCGTGATTGATGAAATGCTAAAGGTAACTGACGCGAAAAGCATTGAAGCTATGTTATGGCTGAGTGAACAGCTAGGTCGTAAAGTGGGTCCTTCTACAGGGACTAATTTTGTGGGGGTTTTAAAGCTTGCCGAACGTATGAAAAAAGCAAACGAAAAAGGCTCTATTGTGACGTTATTATGCGATAGTGGAGAGCGTTATTTAAATAGTTATTATGATGAAAATTGGCTTAAAAGCCGAATTGAACGTAATGAAAGCTACCGTAACTATCTAAAAAGCATAGGTTAATATAATTTTTAATGCTAGTTTTTTAATTCTAAATGACTTATTGAACATCAGTTTAATGTTTCTCGTTTATTTGCAAACTTGGTGATAAGTTTATACGTATTATTGGTTAAATAGATAACTTATGAGAAGTACATGGCAGAGCTAAGAGCAATAGGATATAAAAACTTAAAAGGTGGGCCAATTTTTGAAGTAAACTCTGCCAAAGTGACAAAAGAGAAAGGTATTAATATTGGATTGCCCAGGAGACAAGGTAATCGGCAAGTGACACTTTTATCTTTTGAACAATGGCAACAAGCGTGTGATACTTTAAATATAAAGTTACCTTGGACCGCAAGAAGAGCTAACTTACTTGTTAGTGGCATACAGTTTAATATCCAGCATGTTGGTAAAGTGATACATATAGGTGAGTTACAATTATTGATTACAGGTGAAACTGAACCTTGCTATAAAATGGATTGGGTTCACCCTGGGTTATCAGTGGCATTAAATGATAACTTTAAAGCTGGCTTAACGTGTAAAGTATTAAATGATGCTGATATTCAAGTAGGTGATACTATCCATATCACTGAACAATTAAGCTTATTTTAAAATAGAGTTTAGCGGTGACGTATCGAATAATTAGAAGAGTAAAGGTACAAAGTTTGTACCTTTACTCATAAATAGCTAAAAAGTTTTTCTTAAACCAATATTTAGCGTATCAACGTCTCTATCACCTGCTATACGGCTATATCCAGCTGTAACAAACCAAGTTTCCGCTACTTTATAATTAGCGCCTAAAACAAAACCTGATTCACGGTCACCTTCTTCAGGATCGGTATTTGTGTACGCAGCATTAAGTTCAATTGCATCTGTTATATTAGAACGTAAGCCTAGTTTAAATGTATCGACATCAAAAGATTCATCACCAGTATTTGCTTCTTCTAATTTCCAATCACCTAAGTTATATGAGGCAAATACAGTTACCCCATTATCAAGAGCATACTTAGCACCTAGACCATATTGAAATGTATCATAATCGATATCAAAATTATTAATATCGCCAGATGATTGAGTGTAATTAGCTTCTACAAAAAAGTATTCACCAAATTCATATGAACCTTTGATACCAAACCCTGAAGTATCAAAGTCGCTGTCGAAATCTGATTGGGTATAAAATGCCTCAGCAAAAATCTGATTGGGTATAAAATGCCTCAGCAAATGTGAAAGAAGGTGCATCTTTTGCAATAACTGATTGAGAAAATAATCCCGTAGCTAGAGAACAGGAAGAACTGCGTATTTCATTAAACATTATCCTTGTTTAAGTAAAGTGTAAAAAACAGGGACACTATATTGAAATTAATTCCAAAGTAAACTTTTTTGATAAGATAAATTAAAGCTTTACCTTAAAAAACCACCCTATAAACGCATAATATTTGCGAAACAATAATGACAAAGGCATAGTTTAACGTAATGTAATAAATGAACTTATTTTCTATTTGGAGCTAAACATGAAAAAAGCCTTTAAAGGTGCTGTATTACTTAGCAGTATGCTAAGTTCTGCATTGGTATCTGCATCATCTACTTTTGAAGCCGAAGATATTTTTGCCCTTGAATATGCAAGCAGCGTTAAACTTTCTCCAAATGGTAAAAAAGTTGTTTATATCAGAAATTCAAACAACATTATGACAGACAATAAAAATAAAAATTTATGGTTGGTTGATGTTAAATCAGGTGAGCAAACACCTTTATTTTCTAATGGCAATCAATATTCACAACCAACTTGGTCACCAGATGGTAAAAAAATTGCTTTTGTGAGCAATGAAACCGGTAGCAAACAAATTCATGTTCATTATATCGCTGAAAATAAAACAGCTATGGTGAGTCAAGTACAGGCAAGCGTGAGCAGTTTAACTTGGTCGCCAGATGGCAGGTGGTTAGCCTTTAGCCAAAAAGTCAAAGGTAAAAAAACTCAATTAACAAAAATGCCTAAAAAGCCAAAAGGGGCTAAATGGGCTGAGCCAGTCATTGTCATTGATAAAGCGTATTATCAAGCTGATGGCAGTGGTTTAATTAAGCCTGGCTATAACCATATTTTTGTATTACCAGCTGATGGCGGTACAGCACGCCAAGTAACCAGTGGTGAATACCATCATAAAGGCACGCTTGCTTGGACTAAAGACAACCAAAATATTGTTTTTTCAGCTAATCGCATCAGTGATTGGGAATATAAAAGACTGGAAGGTGATTTATTTTCGGTAGCAATCAATACTGGCGAAATTACTCAGTTAACTTCTACTCCAGGTAAAGAATATAGCCCTACTTTTTCTGAAAATGGTAAAAGCTTAGCGTTTCTTTCAGGTTCTAATGAGCTAAACCCTTATCGTAATGCAAAATTAAACATTTTAAATTGGGGTTCTAAAAAAGTAACGCCATTAGCTGCTGATTTTGATCGTTCAATAAGATCACCAAAGTGGATTTCTTCTTCATCACTTGCTTTTAGTTACGATGATTTTGGTAAACGCAAAATAGCGACGATTACGACAAAAGGTAAAATCAAAGATTTAACAGATACGGTAACAGGTACTACTTTAGGTCGACCATATATTAGTGGTGAATTTGACGCGAATTCATCAGGTAAAATTGTATTTACAACGGGCTCTGCAGAACGCCCAGCTGATGTTGCTATGGTAACTACACGCGGTAAAGTTAAACAGTTAACTAGCCTGAATGAAGATTTATTAGCGCATAAAAAGTTAGGGAAAATGCATGAAATTAACTACAAATCGTCATTTGATGGTGAGCAAATTCAAGGTTGGTACATTACGCCACCAGATTTTGATCCTACAAAAAAATATCCTTTAATTTTAGAGATACATGGTGGTCCACATTTAGCTTACGGTCCGCATTTTACAGCTGAACTTCAGCGTTTTGCAGCACAAGGTTATGTTGTATTTTATGATAATCATCGTGGTAGTAGCTCATATGGTGAGCGTTTTGCGATGTTACTTAAATACAAATACAGCTCAAAAGAAGACTTTGCAGATCACAACTCAGGTGTAGATGCGATGATAGATTTAGGTTTTATAGATGATAAAAACCTATTTATCGCTGGTGGTTCTGCTGGTGGTATCGCAACAGCTTATGCAATTGGTTTAACTGATAGATTTGCAGCAGCAGCTGTTGTAAAACCTGTAATTAACTGGTTGAGCAAAGTATTAACTGCAGACAGTGGTTTAGGTCAAATTCCTACGCAATTCCCTGGTATGCCTTGGGATCACGTTGAACATTATTGGCAGCGTTCGCCTATGTCGTTAGTGGGTAATGTCACTACACCTACATTATTAATGACAGGTGAAGAAGATTTACGTACACCAATGGCACAAACTGAACAGTATTACCAAGCATTAAAATTACGTAAAATAGATACTGTATTGGTGAAAGTTCCAGGTGCGCCACACGGTATTGCTGGTAAACCTTCTCGTATGATCACTAAAATTGAGCATACATTAGCTTGGTTTGAAAAATATAAAACCAAATAAATATCAGTTAATGATAGGTTAATATAAGTTAGTACTAGGTGGTTTACTTTATTTAATTGGACTAGTTATTTTTAATTTGGTAAATAAAATGCGTCATAGTTCCTGCTATGACGCTTTAGATAAATAGCTTAACTATTTTAAGTGCTTATTAAGAAAAGTGACATAAGCATTTGATGCAGTTATTCGGTTTACCTTTTTAGTAAAACCATGACCTTCATCATCAAATAATACGTATTCAACAGGTACATTATTCGATTTAACAGCCTCTACTAATTCATCACTTTCTACTTGAAGTACTCGCGGATCGTTAGCACCTTGCACAACCATTAATGGCTTTGTGATGTTTTTAGCATGAAACAACGGAGAAATACGACGATGACGGTCGCCATCTGTTGCTGGATCGCCCATCTCATCATACAGTGACTTTTTAAAGCTTTCCCACCAAGGTGGAATTGAAGTTAGTGTTCTGACCCAATTAGTCACACCAAAAATATTAACTCCGACTTTAAATTCTTCAGGTTCAAATGCAAGTGCTGCTGCAGTCATGTAACCACCATAACTACCACCCATGATGCCAATTCTTTCACCGTCTATCCACTCAAGTCCTTGTAAGTACTTTTTACTCCAAACAATGTCTTGTAGATCGTCTTCACCATGTTTTTATCATCAAGATGATTAAAGGTTTTTCCGTAACCTGAGCTACCGCGATTGTTAACAGCAAAAATAGCATACCCTTGATTGACCAAATGTTGCTTCATTGCACTATAGCCTGTTCGACTTTGTCCACCTGGACCACCATGAACAAAAACAATGGCTGGTACTTTATTAACACTACTGGCTTGTTTCGGTTTATAAAGTACACCTGGTACTTCTAAGCCATCAAAGCTCTTAAAGCGAGCAATAGTACTTTCTACTAAGTTATTAGGATTAATGGCTGGACTTAGAGATGATGTCAATTTTTTTACATTTTTACTACCAATAGGCCAGACATATAAATTGTTAGGTGATGTATCTGAATTTAAGTAAAATGACATACGAGATTCATCATCTGAAAAATTAACACGGCTTAGGCTGCCTGCAGGTAATGACGGTAAACTTAGATCTTGATTGGTTTGTGTATCTATAACAGTTACTTTTGCACTAGAATCTTCATTTACTACTTTAACTCTGTATTTGCCTGATTTAGAGAAGTATATAAAGTTAATATCCCAATCATCCTTTAACAGAGCGTAGCGAAAATCTCGGGGGCTTGCCCCCGTGCTGGATAGTGTAGACTGAGCTTGCCTCAGTCTGTAGTATCCAATACATGGAAATTCAAAGAAATTCGCATCATGTTTTTAGATTAATGTACCACTTTGTGTGGATACCTAAGTATCGGCGTAAAGTCTTTTCGGAGCCTTATCGTGAGGCGATGAAAACAATAATCCAAAAAATTGGTTACGATTACGACATTGATATAGTCGAGTTAGAAATACCGGAAGACCATATTCATATGGTCGTAAGAAGTGAGCCAAAAATGTCACCAAGCCAGATCATGCAGGTGATAAAAACTATTTCAGCCAGAGAATTCTTCAAATTATACCCAGATATTAAAAGGCGTTATTTCTGGGGAGGGAAGCTTTGGACTCAGAGTTATTTTGTTGAAACAATTGGAAATGCAACGGAAGATACTATTCGTAAATATGTGCAAAACCAATTGGTTGAATTGGATAAAAAAGAAGAGCTCGAAAGTCAGTTAGGACTCTTTTGAAACTCGGTCGCTTGCGGCCGATTCTTTTATATATTCACTATGTTGGCTGTTTTTGAGGTTATATCGCCAGACTTGACTAAATTCTCCTTTGCCATTTGTTGTGTAATATAGGTAAGCACCGTCTTTTGAGAAGGTGTTGGCAGTGATTTGAGCATCTTGTTTAAAATTTGAAATTAACTGTGGTTTTGCATTTTTTTCTGTTAAATCAAGTAAAAATATATCGCTATCTTTGTTTGAATTAGATTTTCCTAATGTTAAAAGGTTACCTTCAGAATTTATACTTTGAACGTTTAAGCCTGTATTATTTTGGTATATGAGTGTGCGTTTGTAATTTTTTGCATCGTAACGGTATAAATCCATGAATTTAGCGTCACGTTCATTGGTTGAGATATAAAATGATTTATTATCATCACTAAAACCACTGAATCTAGCGCGAACTTTATCACCAGGCGTTAAATCGGTAATAGTGCCATTTTCATCACGTACATAAAGGTGGAATAGCTCATTGCCGCCTTGATCTCGTGTTAATAAAATACGTTCATCATTAGGAAAGTAACGTACAGGATATGTTGTATCACTTGATTCAGTTAGCTGAGTTTTTAAGCCTGTATTTGTATCTATTGAATATAAATTAAAAATACCTGTTTCATCTGAACTGACTAAGATACGTTTACCATCTTGAGAAAAAGAACTACCCATGATGCTTGTAGTATCAAAAAAGGTTTCGGCAGAGTATTGTTCAAATTGGCTTTGGTTTTGAATTATAGGTGTATTTACTTGCTGTGAAGTATTGTTACAGCCTGCTATTACGATAGCAACTGCAGAAAATAATATTGTTTTTTTTATCATTTTACATTCCTTGATTGAAGAGTATTGCAAGCATTGGATGTCCCTATATTCTGTAACAATCCCTATTATTGCAACATAAGGTAACTTTATATATATAACATTATATTTCTATAATCGGGCTATCTGCTAATCCATTTATCAGTAATGAAGTTTAAATTAGAATTTCTAATCCAATAATGAATATGAATAAACTTGATAATGTATAACCCATTTTTTGTATTTCCAATCGATAATTGTTATTTACCTTAAGGCCAAATAAAGGTCTTAAAATATCTGTTCTTCGGATCACTTCAAAGCCAATCAAACAGCCCGCAATCGTTAATACAATTAGTATTAAAGGCTCTATAATTGGTCCTAAATTAAATTGTGATAGTTGATAGCCAAATACAACAATGAGTGATTGGTGCAGAATATAAAATGGATAAACAGCATCATTTAAATAACTTAATTTTTTGGAAGGAAGGTTAAAGTACTTATATGCAATAGAAAATACCATGAATGCACCTATCACTCTCAATAAGCTGTAATTGAATAAACCTAACATAATCAGCCATTCATCAGATGTTTGACCGCCTTTGATAATATCGATCCAAACGCCATTATAAAAAATAATTACGATTACATAACAAGTTATGAATACATAAATTAATGGTTTTAAGTTGTTTGTTATCTTTAGCCAAAAAACTTTATGCCAACCAATCAAATAACCATAAAGCATCAAAGTAAAACCAATAGGGTAGCGAACTGTATCTAAATCCCAATTCACTTGGATAATAAAAAGCGGCAAAGTAGCGATGAAAATTACAACTGCTGTATTTTGATTAAAAAGCCAATTAATTCCATGATTGACGAATTTGGAGTTTAATAAAGGTAATAGACATAAAATGATTAAAGAGTATTGCCATAATGCCCGAATAAACCATAAGTGGTTAACATCTATATGTGGCCAAATACCAGATTGATACTTTTCAAAAACATTACTATTGGTCGCAAAAAATTCAGTTAAGAATTGCCAGTAATTCATATTGAGATCGCCATTATGTGTCATTTCAATATACAGTTGAGGTGGCACTATTACTAAAATGCCAAATAGCAGGGGTAATAATAGGCGAAAACTCCTGATACTAATAAAGCGCCAAATAGATACTTTAGCCATAATAAATTTTATTGAGATACCAGCAATTAACCAAAGTACAGCCATACGCCATGGTTCAACCAGTAACATGATACTTTCAAGCGTTTGTGATTGGTAATTGCTTTTAACATGCCACCCCCAATTTGCTGTATAAAACATACCCGAATGAAATAAAATGAGTAAAGTAAATACAGCAATACGAAGCCAATCTAGATCGTGTCTACGCTCTGGCATATCCTTTTTATCAGGTATGAATAAACTGCTAATCCATGATAAATTGTTTATCTTTAATGACATAATAATTAAAGTCCTATATATAATTAATAAGGTTATCATTTCAAAATAAATTATTTTTACACTAGTTAAATGGCTTTAAAAACAATGGATAGGGATAAGTGGTGGTATAGTGGGATGGAAACTACGACCTTTTTTGATATGAGATGAAAATGAATAAATTACAACACTTTCAAAAATACAAATTTAAATATGAAATTGGTTTTTTAGTTTGCTTTTTTTTAATTAATAGTACTTTACTGGCAACGTCTGTGATTATGGAAGGGCAGCGAAATTATAGCGTTTTACCATTTCAATTATGGGAACCTTTTGTATGGGAATACTCTAGCGCTTTAAGTGCGTTGTTGTTATTTCCTGCGATTGTTTATTTATTAAAGCAAGTGCCTTTAAGTTGGCTGACCTTAAAGCAGTCTTTATTTTACTATTTTTTAGCGTCTGTGGTGTTTTCGTTATCTCATGTGTTGTTAATGGTAGGCATGAGGGAGCTTGTATATTTTTTAATGTCAGGTAATTATGACTTTGGTGATATTTGGTTTGAATTATTTTATGAATACCGAAAAGATCTTTGGAGTTTTATTTTCTTCCTTATATTTATTCAGGGTTACAACTTCATTATCAGTAGATTACAAGGCGAGGCAAACCCTATAGCGCAAAGTGAAGAGGAAACTGAAAGTCCGACTGAGGCACATAATATTGATCGTTTATTGGTTAAAAAACTAGGTAAAGAATTTATTATTAAAATTGATGATGTTGAATGGCTTGAATCTGCTGGCAATTATGTAAATTTGCATATTAAAGGTCGCATTTATCCAATTCGTGCAACATTAACGAGTTTAATCGATCGAATATCTGATAAAGGGTTTAGTCGAATTCATAGATCACACGCTGTTAACTTAGATTATGTTGACTCTATTACACCGCTCAGTAGTGGAGATAGCGAGATAAAACTCATCAATGGCAAGGTTTTAAACCTTTCAAGACGCTACAAAGAAGGCTTTAAAGAGAAGTTATAGTTGTAGTTGTAAAATTTATATTTTGTAGCTTAGAAGGTTAACTTATTGATTATAAATCATAAACTGTAGGGATATTTGATCCCTAATAAAGGCTAATTTATAACTGCATAAATAACCTTACTTTTTGTTATATAGATATTACTTTATATATTTACGTATAAAAATAACGCTCTTATTGTTTTTACCCTCCTATTTATTGCTTTTGACTTGTTCCTATTCTTGTTTTGTAAATCATAGGTTTAATTACTGTTTTACGCACCTCTAAATTTAACTATCTGTACGTAAGTGTAATTCGCTGATAACTGGTTGTGACAAAGGAAAACAATTTAGGCGGAACTTATTTTAACCATATTAGTATAATTACCCCACAAAATTTTCAGTTAATCTAATAGGTGATGAATAAAATAAGCGCATTAATAAATAACTATCGCTAATTTATTCCAGACTATTAAGTGAGATAACTCAAAAAATGACATAACTTAAATTTAAAAGATTCTTGCTGATTGCCACTCATTTCTAAAAATAAAAACAATTCAATAAGTGCCCATCATATTGAAATTATAAATTTCAATAACAGTTGTAAGCTCACATTAAAAAATTGATAACCGAAACCAGTAATTTTACTGAAAAATCATGTTAAATGGGAAACAAAATGAAAACTCGATTGCAAAAAACAGCAGTTACATTGGCAGTTGCCGCATGTTTAGGTATGAGTGGTGTAGCATCAGCTGCTGAAACTTCATCTGGCATGCGTGGTAAAATCGTAGGCCCTAATGGCCAACCCGCTTTAAATACAAAAATCACTATTATTCACCAACCTTCAGGTACCATTCGTGAAGTGCAAACGAACGAAGTTGGTCTATTCAGTGTTAAAGGTTTACGTGTAGGTGGTCCTTACACTATCGTTGTTAATTCTGATCAGTATCAAGATACTGTAGAAGAAGGCATTAGCATTCAACTTGGTGATACTAAGCGCTTAAGTTTTCAACTTTCAGCTAAAAGCAGCATGGAAACAATTCAAGTAACTGGCTCTGCTATTGGTTTTGATTCAAGCGGTGCTGCATCTTCATTTGGTCAAGAAGACATAGCACGAGCTCCTGCATTTAACCGTGATTTAAAAGATATTGTTCGTAATAACCCAATGGCGGTTGTTGATGAAGAAGGTGGTTTAAGCTTTGGTGGTTCAAACCCTAAATTTAACTCAATTACAGTAGATGGTATCGGTCAAAATGATGATTTTGGTCTTAACGAAAGCGGTTACCCATCTAACCGTTCACCTATCTCTTTAGATGCGGTAGATCAGATTGCAGTTGATAGCTCTCCATTTTCTTCATCTGTAGGGGGCTTTTCTGGCGGTACAGTTAATGTAGTAACTAAGTCTGGTACTAATGAATTTAAAGGTTCAACATTCTTTGAAATGATGAGCGAAGACATGGCCGGTGAGCCAAAAGATTCTAAGTCAGATAATCCTAGTAGCAATAACTTTAATGTTGGCGAGCAAAAAACAACAGGTTTCACAGTTGGTGGTCCATTAATTAAAGATGAGTTATTCTTTTTCTTCTCAGCTGAAAAATTCAATAAAGTAACACCTGTTGCTTTTGGTATTGATGAAGGTAGCCCAAGTAAAGTAACTGAAGCAGAATATAACGAGTTTGTTACTATTATGGACGATGTTTACGGCATTCAAGATGGCGTAAATAGCGGCGATCCAGAAGAAAGTGATGACAAGTTTTTAGTAAAATTAGATTGGAATATTAACGATAGCCATCGTGCTGACTTCACTTACCAATACCAAAGCACTGCTGAAGATAAAAATACCAATGATTACAGCAATAGCTTAAATATGGGTTCTCATGGTTATATTGATACGACTTCACTAGATAACTACGCAGTTCACTTATATTCAGATTGGAATGATGATTTCTCAACTGAAGTAAGCATTGCATATAAAGATTCTTACCGTGAATCAGAAACTAACTCTGATTTTGGTCAAGTAAGTGTTCGTACTGACAGCGGTACTATTAACGCAGGTCAAGATGTTTACCGTCAAGGTAACACTAGCTCTACAAAAACATGGAGCTACAAGTTTGGTGCTAACTACTTAATGGACGACCATGATATTAAGTTTGGTGCGAGCTTTGAAGCACTAGATTTATATAACTTGTTCTCAAAAGAATCTATGGGTGTATGGGAATTTGATAGTTTAGAAGATTTTGCATCTGGTAATATTTCAAGTTTTTCTTACTCAAATGCATATACAAATGATACCGATGATGCGTCTTACACATACGAAAGTTCAACACTTGCGTTATATATTGAAGATACGTGGACTGTTGATTCTGATTTAGATGTGACTTTTGGTGTGCGTTATGAGCGTTTAGGTGCAGATACTTCTGCGTCTGAAAATGATAGCTTTAACGAAACTTATGGTATGAGCAATACTGCAACAACTGATGGTTTAGATATTTTATTACCACGTGTTGGTTTTAAGTACTACTTAAACGATGACATGATAGTACGTGGTGGTATTGGTAAATTCTCAGGTGGTAAACCAAATATTTGGGCAGTACCGACAGATGGTGTAACTTACGTATCAGCAACACAAGCTGCAGAGCAACAAGTTATTGTAAATGGTAAAAACGATCCTTCAAGTATCGATTTCCATGATGTACCAGATGTTGCACAAGATTCATTGCAACAAGGTGCGGGCTCTACTACGTTCTTAGATCCTAACTACAAAATCAGCTCAGATTGGCGTTACCAGTTAGGCTTAGATTGGACACTAGACATCCCTAAAGTTGGCGAAGACTTTAAACTAACTGTTGAAATGAACTATGTTGATCGTCAAGATGCAACAGTTTGGGAAGATGTATCACGTATCGACAATGGCAAAACAACTGCTGATGGTGGCAGAATTATTTATGACAGTGTTTATGAAGGCACTGATCAAGAAGGTAATTCAGATATCATGATGACAAACATGGATGATGGCGGCCGTAGCTTAATCTTCACGACTAGCTTACAAAAAATCTGGGATAACGGTGTTCGTATGAATATGTCATACACACATCAAGATATTACAGAAGCGAATCCTGGTACAAGCTCACAAGCAGAGTCAAACTACCAATATAATGTTGGCGTAAATAAAAATGAATCACAAGTAGGCACAGCTTACTATGAAGTAGCACATCGTTTTGTTTTAAACTTAGGTTATACAGCTCAGTTTGTTGATGGTTACAATACTAACATCGATTTATTTTTCGAGCGTCGTTCTGGTCGTCCTTACTCAGCTACTATGGATACACACGGCGATACTAGCTTTGGCGATCAATACGGTATGTCTAAGTCTCAAACTTACTTACCATATATCCCAACCGGTCCTGATGATTCTGCAGTTGATTGGGACAACAGTACTTATACATATGATGAGTTAATGGCGCTTTACGACGAAGCAGGTATTAATGGCGAAGCTGGCGGTTATGCTGACAAGTACTCTGAAACACAGCCTTGGGTAACAACATTAGATTTAAACGTTACACAAGAATTTAAAGGTTTCCAAGGCGATCAAAAAGGTATGGCATACTTCACAGTTGATAACTTAGCTAACTTACTAAACAGCGATTGGGGCCAAGTTCATACTATGGGCTACGGTAACAATGCAGTAATTGGCGCAACGATTAACGATGATGGTCAATATATCTTAACTGAAGCATATGGTTTAGATACAAATAACTACGATACGTTTAACCAAAGCGAATCAACTTGGCGTATTAAACTAGGTATGCGTTATACTTTCTAATAAATATTTAATTGATATTTATTGAAATATAAAAGGCTCTTTGGAGCCTTTTTTGTTGGCTGTGACTAGTCCTAAATAACGATCGACGTAGGCTCGACTTTAGTCGCGCATGTTTTAAGTTTTAAATAATATCGAATAAATCCCATTTTATTGTTTGAGACTCTTTAATCACAAATTGATGCAATTCCAATATGGATAATCTCCAATTTTTTTAACTAACCCTGCGCGTAACGGATTAGCGACGATGTATCTGGCTTGTTTGATTAAATCCTTTTCATCACGAACACAGTGTTCAAAATAACCTTTCTGCCAAATATTATGAACATCAGGGTTTATTATCTTAATTTCTCGTGCACATCGCCCTTTAAAATATTGAATGGTTCTGAACAATGGTAATTTATCCTGCAATTGAAATAGCCAATGAATATGATCTGGTATTAATACAAAGCAAATGGTTTTAGAGGCCTGTTCATTATCTAGTTTATTCATATTGTTTGTTATTATCTGAGAAACTTCAATTGAGTTGAAAATTGCTTTACGTTGATGAGACACAGTCGTTACTGAGTAATAATGAAAAGGGGTTGACGTTCTGTTTTTTCTTAAATTTTGTGATTTATACATAACCAATCCTTGGTTTTAATCATAAATTTAAGAATAGGTTTTATTTATAGAATATCAAATTTATTATTTGATTGAACAGTTTGAGATTTAATAATGAGGCTAGAATTGCTGTTAATTGAAAAGCAAGTTAAGGGGATACCCAACTAAGCAACGCTAGAATAATGATTGTTGCTTAGTTAGTTTGATTAAATTAGTTACTTCTTCAATGCATTAACTAAAGGTTTAGCTGATTTATCAAATATGCCATTTAGTAAACCGGCTAATCTGATGCCACCTTGGGTTAACCTTTGTTTCATTAACGGGTTTTGTTCATAAACATAATTATATTTAAAGTCTGCATTACCTACGTTGTATAGCTTTTCTGCTTCATAAAAAGATTCAATCACCCAATCTTTCGGTTGGCTATTTAGGTATTTAGCGATGATTTTTGAATCATTAGTATCAATGAAAGTTGTAAACTCAGTGAAAGATAGCTTTTGGTTTTCAACCATTAAAGTATCCCACAAGCTATGTAAGTTGCTCTCTTTTCCAAAAAACTTAACCTTAACTTTATTTCCACCCCAATCTTCACTACGACCTACATGCATAGGTTGATGAATATCACCGACAACGTGTACCAAAAACTTAAAGTAAAACTGCTTATCTTCAATTGAAGCTTTTGAGTCATTTAAAACATCTGTTGCTTTTATCATTAATGCGTAAGCGTCTTTAATATCGTTTTTAGTTTCTGGGATTTCATAGCTAGCAGGTTTAAACTCAGACGCTTTACTCATATTGATATAATGCCAAGGTGTTGACTGTTTTTGCCAAAAATCAGTAGGATTTGAGCGCATTTCATCTGGCCAAGTTGAAACTTCAGCTAATTTTTTACCTTCTAATAAAGGTAATATTGCTTGTTGAGTATCAGGTGTTAAGTGATTAAAAGCGATTTGCGCAACAACTCTATGACCATTTTGGCCCCATGCCATTGTATTTGACGATAGCAATAAGCTAGCACATATTCCTATTAACTTTGATATTTTTTTCACTTTTTCACCTAATGTGTATTTTCGGTATTAATAGCTTATTATCTCGGTTTTTTAGTGGCTAATAAAGTCATAATTAAAGCATTAAGAAACAGGTTCTCACTTTAAATAATTAATTGCAGTTTAGATAATTTTTCTAGGATGAGAGTCATTTTATTTGAAATTTGAAAGGGAGGTGCGTGAGTATTAAAATTCTCACGCTATTTATTATTCGCTTAGATTGTGGCGACAGTAAAATGGTATTAAATATTTGTACTTCTTTAACGACACCTAAGTGGCCTTGAGATTCAATTAAATCACCTACTTTGTATAGCTTGAATATCATAGCCAGCAAAGTTAGCTAAACTACCTTGTAGTGCTAAACCAATTGCTAAACCTGCTGCACCTAATGCAGCTACGAAAGAAGTTGTTGCGATACCTATCATAGAAGCAACAGAAATAAACAATAGCACTTTGAGCATCCATGATACTAAGCTGCTCATAAAAGGAATTAATGTAGGATCTACTTTAGATCGCTCCATTGATACTTTTAAAACCTTAGTAAGACCTTTTATGATCCATAAGCCAACTAATAATGTGGTGATGGCAAGCGCTAACTTAGGTTCGTTTGCAGTTATTGTTAATATTCAGCTAGCCATTACTAATCTTTTCTAAAAACTTAACACTGGCTTCTTCTATTAAATCTAATACTAATTCAAAACCATTTTCACCACCGTAATAGGGATCAGGCACTTCAATATGATCAGAGTCGCCATGAGATAAAAATAAAGACAGTTTATATTGTAAGTGAGAAGGGCATAGCGCTATTAAATCGCTTAAGTTACTTTTATCAGCAGCAAGAATATAATCAAAATCTTCAAAGTCATTAATTGTAACTTGGCGCGATTGCATACCGGAAAAATTATAATCTCTACTAACTCCAGCTTGAACCGTTCTAGGATCTGGCGGATTACCTGCGTGATAACTTATGGTTCCCGCTGAATCTACGGTTATATTGATACCTAGTTCCTGTGCCTTTGACTTTAGAACCGCTTCACCCGTAGGTGAGCGACATATATTACCCATGCAAATAACGAGTATTTTGGCTGCTGATTTATCCATTTATTGTCTTCCTATTTATTATGAGTAGGCTCATCGATAGAGAATAGACTCACTTTGTTTCTACCTGAATTTTTGGCATCATAAAGTGCAGTATCTGACTGAGTGATATGATCTGATATTTTAAGATTGTCGTTTTTACTAATGATAGAGATACCAAAACTGGCGCTAATAGGCTTAGACATACCTAAAGGGAGAGTGTCAAATTGATATAGCTTTTCCCTAATTAGATCAAGCTTATTTATTATCTCCGTTTTACTTGCACCTTTGATTGCAAATAAAAACTCTTCACCGCCCATCCGACAAAAAACATCATTTTTACTTAATTGTGATAAAGCAATGTTTACACTCGCTTTAATCACTTCATCACCAATGTCATGGCCATAAGCATCATTTATACTTTTAAAGTGATCAAGATCCATCATAGCAATTGCCATTGTATTATTAGCACTAGATTTGAAAAATTTATTATGTATTTTTTGTGCTTGCTGGATACCAAATCTACGATTGCTAATTTGTGTTAGTCCATCGGTATTTGCTAATTTTTTAACCTTTTTAAGTAAATATATTAGCCATATAAATAGAGCAATTAATACAATGCAAAAACTAGACAGTATCAATAGGTATTTATCTTTTGCATCTATGAGTTGTTTGGTTAAATTTAACTCTTTTTGCTGTGATTGGTTATTTTTTTCAAGCGCATAAACTACCTTTGTTTGCTCTTCAACATGGGCTGCATTTTCTGCTCGTGCGACACGTCTTTCCATATGGCTTTGAGATTCAGGGGCTGTAATGTTTTTTATCATGTTTTTTGTTGTGTGATACAGCTCATCAATATTTTTACTTTTATATAAAATATCAATTTTCATATTGTCTATTTCAAACTGTGCATAAGTACTGATATCTTTTATGTTTTTCTCAATTTCTAGAATAATGTTTTGCGCTTTTTCATGCTGCCCTGATTCTATGAGGGCTTTTGCTAAGGTGAGCTTAATTTGTTTTATTTTTTGAATATTTTTTAGATTGGGGTGTTCTAATAGCTCCTTTAATAAAGATATTGTTTGAGCGTAGTTTTTTAGTTGATAGCTAATAGAGGCTAATGATGATGTTAGGTTGATTCTGCCATTATCGGATAATTTTAGGTTTTGATCTTTTAGTGCTTGCTCAACTATCTCATAAGCTTTTTGTGCATTGCCATTTCTTGTATACCAAATAGCTTTTAGTTCAGTAATTAAGGGGTAATATAAATCTGCTTCAAGTTTGAGTACTTCAGTTTCAAGCTTATTGATAAGTGCTTCAGAACTAGCATCCATCATCATAGTGACACGGAGATTCGTAATGTTATATTGCATTTCTAAAGCCGGATAATATTGTTCTTGTTTCAGCCATTGCTTTTTGTTTTTAATAGCAATATCTAAAGCAACATCAATAATATTGTTACGAATAAATTCATAATATAAAGCACGATTAAATACTGCGCTTAAATAGGCATTATTATGTGATTCTATTTCAGCCTCTAATGCTTGTAATTGTTCTAAAAACTTCGGTGAGTTACCTAAAGAGAGGTCGACTTTAAGTGAGAGTAATGACAGCCATATCTCTTTATTATTACCGAATGATTGTAATAGTGCAGGTAGGCGGTTTTTGATTTGCAGTAGTTGAAAGTGATTTTGTTGATTTGCAGCAATACTGAGCTTTATTACGATTAAACGTAGTTTATTCTTGTTTGATATATTATTAAATTCAGGTTCTATTTTTTGTATTTCAGCTTCTGCAGATTGTATGTTTTTAAAATAGTATTTCTCAATTAAGTTTAATGACTCATCAATAGTTTGAGCTTGAGATGATGAACTAAATAAAATAATGCTACATAATAATGTGATAATGGATATACGTGATATATATGTTTTGTGAAATAAATTCATTTTTGGCGGTTATAGTTCTTATTATACTTTTTTATATCATTGTTTTTTATTAAAAGCATGTTCTTTATTTTTACTTGTTAACTCTCATAATGTGCTTCTATCATCTCAATTTACCGTTTGTCATTAATTTAATTTCTACAAGTTAAATTGCTAGATACTTATTACATCAGAAAAATAAAGCCTACTCATTTTAGTTAGGTTTATTATGCCAAATTAGGTTTTTGTGCATATTGAGAAGAGGATGTAATTATGACAAGTTCAAATTATGAATATTCACAAAATAGAGAATACAAAAATATTATAACGGTTGAACTTACGAGTTTTACCCGTAGATTTGCAGCAATCATAATAGACAGCATTCTACTAAGTTTGATTTTAGCTGTATTTTTTGCAGTTTTTTATGGTGATTCAGACTGGCTAGCGAATCAAAATGAATGGAGTTTTAACGGTATAGTGTATAACGAGCTATTACCTTTATTGCTAGTTGTGATGTTTTGGGTTCATAAAGCAGCTACACCAGGTAAAATGTTATTAAATGCCAAAGTGGTTGATGCCAAAACGGGTAATAACTTATCTATCGGCCAATCAATTATTAGATATGTCGGTTATATTATTTCTGCTATTCCATTTGGTTTAGGTTTTATCTGGGCTTTATTTGATGAAAAAAAACGAGGCTGGCACGATATGTTAGCAGGGAGTATGGTTATTAGAAATGATGGTTAATTTATACCCAAGCCACTTCAAGATGCGAGTTTCAGATGTCCCCGCAGGGTTGGTTTAGAAACGCTTTATACTGCGTTATTGATTTTGAAAAGGGAATGACCATTATCTGCAATCAATGCCTTGTCTAAAGCGTTTCTAACGCCAACTGAATTCTGCATCTTGGAGTGGTTTGGGTATATAAAGAGCCTATCTTAATTGATAGGCTCTTTTTGGTTTAGACTATTTATGGTATTACAAACCGTTGTGGTACTGCACGTTAGTTCTTTGTTCTACTAAATGGTTCAACGATTGCTCAGCTTCAGTTTTACCTTCAAGCAATAATTCAAACTGTTTTATCAGATCTTCTTTATCTGGTGATGTTTTATCACCAGCACCGATATTAGTTAAATCAATCATAAAGTTATCAAATAAGTGAGAAAGATCATTAATGATCTCCATATTTAAGAACTGATCTTGATTATAAATACTAGGGTAACCGGCTTTTTGCTTATCAATGGCAAAAGAGTCACCTTTTAAGTTAGTAATGCTGGTAGATTTATCACACGACAACATACAGCCATTATCAATACGTGGCTTTTCACAACCAACACTTTGTTGGAAGAAACACTGCCTGCTTACCATTAATAGAATTGGATGATAAATACTGTACATCATTTTAAAGTTTTCAGGACGCGCAATGTTTTGTATTTGTTGGCGGTTTATTTCGTTTGAAATAAACGCACCGCTACAATCAAAGGTTTCTTTCATTGCCATTAGGGCATATGAATTTGTGATATTTAAAAATGGACCAGCTATCCATTTTATACCTAGCTTATGCGCTTCATAAGCGATGCCTGTATTGTTAGTTACAATAAGTTCAGGTTTTACTTGTTGTAGGATATTAAGCGCTACATCGTAATCTTTCCCAATTAATACAGAAGGGAACCAAGGAATTAACCTTGGATTTTGCTTTAAAAAGTCGATGTATTTAGTGCAGCCGCGTTTGTAAGCATCTGGTAGTTTGAAATAAATATCTGCATCAGTCGTATCTGCTAATTTTACATCTGCTTCATCACAAATTAAAATTGATAATTTAGTACCTGACTCTGTTTTTTCATGGTTAACTAATTTTGGTAATGCGACTTCAGCTACAATTTCTTGAGATTCATTTAATAAAGCAGATACTTTATTTTTAATTTGCGTTAACTCTTTATAAGTAATGCATAAATCTGACTCTAATTCATCC
The DNA here is from genome assembly GCF_001269985.1 of Pseudoalteromonas sp. '520P1 No. 423'. NCBI lineage: Bacteria > Pseudomonadati > Pseudomonadota > Gammaproteobacteria > Alteromonadales > Pseudoalteromonadaceae > Pseudoalteromonas > Pseudoalteromonas sp. '520P1 No. 423'. Next base: position 1,085,516 of record NZ_BBZB01000001.1, read on the forward strand.
GTATTAATAGGTTGTAAGTTGTAGCCTGCATTATTTAGGCTTTTAAATCTGTGCTCTAATAACTCAGCATCAAAATTAACTTTATCGCTTTGTCTTAATTCAGAGTCAGATATAACAACATAAGTTTGTTGCTCTACTGAAAAACCTTCAGTTGTTACTGTTAAAGTTAATGGTGTACCTTGTTTACCCGAAAAGCTTAAGGTAAGCGGTACTTTTTCAATACTCAGATGTTTTATTTTGTCATCTACAGTGGCATTAATAATGCTTTTTTCTTGATGAAGTTCTTGCTTGGCATCAAAAATTTGCACCACTGAAATGGCATTACTTTTATTGATAGCGTGATCTTTTGAGTTATCACGTGGGTTATCAATAAACATTGATTGGTTTAAATCACCTTTTAAGAATGAGTTTGTAAAATCGCGATTAAATACTTTATATAAACGTTCGCCATCTTCTAATAATTCGCCCGTTTTTAAAAAACCATCAATTTGTTTTCTAAAGCTATCAATTACTGTATGTACGTAACTTGAACCTTTAATACGCCCTTCAACTTTAAAAGAATGTACGCCAGCTTCGATCAATGCAGGTAAATCAAAAAATGCTGAGTTGTCTTTTATGTTTAACGGAAAGTTGTTACCTGACTCGGTTGTTTCGTATTCTTCTCTACAAGCTTGGCTACAACGACCACGGTTACCTGAATTACCTACACTTGCAGATGTTGAGTAACATAATCCAGAGAAAGCCACACATAAAGAACCATGCACAAATACTTCAGTTAAAGTGTCATGCTTACGACCAACAGCGGTTAATGCGGTAATTTCTCTTAAATTTAACTCTCTAGATAAGTTAACACGTGATGCACCTAACTTTTTCAAAAATGGAATTTGGCCAGCATTATGTGTTGTTAACTGTGTTGAAGCATGAATATCTAACGTAGGGAAATGTTTAGTAAGCAGATTAAACATACCCAAATCTTGAACAATTACACCATCTAATGTGGTATTTACTAATTTATTTAATAATTTTGTGAGCGCTTTAAATTCTCTTTCAAGAATAACAATGTTAAGTGTTAAAAAGATCTGACACTCATATTGATGTGCAAGTCGTATGATCCCAATGAGTTCATCAAAAGAAATATTAGATGCACGATTACGGGCATTAAAGGTATCTAAACCGCAATAAACGGCATCGGCACCAGCTATAATCGCTGCTTTTATGGCATCAACATCGCCACCAGGCGCTAATAATTCAATGTTAGGATTCATATTTACAACTTGTATCTGTTAAATTTAAAGGAGGGGATTTTACATACATCTTTGTACTATGAACATAATTAAAGTGTATTATTACTACATATAAAGCCAAACCAAAACCTAAAATGAAAGAACCTACTGATTTACCAATACTTTATTCATTAAGAAATTGCCCTTACGCGATGCGTGCTAGGTTTGGTATTTTTAAATCTAAACAGCAAGTTATTTTACGAGATATCGTTTTAAGTAATAAACCAGATGAAATGATAGCTGCATCCCCAAAAGGGGAAGTGCCTACATTAGTTGTTTCACCCTCATTAATAATAGATCAAAGTTTAGAGGTGATGCTTTGGGCTTTAAATAAAAATGATCCAAATGATCTTTTGCATAGTAATAATGAAGAAGCTTTACCTTTAATGTTAAAATTGATAGAGAGTTTTGATATCGGTTTTAAAGCCGCTTTTGATAAATACAGCGCAGCAAAGCGTTATCATGACGACAATGTTGAACAGTATCGCCAAGATTGTGAGGTATATATAAGCGATTTAGAGCAAAGATTAACTAAACATGCCTTTTTAATATCAGAAAATGAAAGTTTAGCGGATATTGCATTAATATCCTTTATTAGAAAATTTGCGAGAGTTGAACGCAAGTGGTATTTACAATCACCTTATCCAAAAATGAGAGCTTGGCTTAATAGCTACTTACAAAGTGCATTGTTTTCTAAAGTAATGAAAGAATATCCATTATGGCTAGAATCAAAAGAAGTAATTATTTTTGGTGATAAGTAACTACTTGCTCTAGTACTCACATTTGCGCTTATACATAACCAACAGTATCATGACATTTTTTGCATCTTTTAAGTTTAAAATGTCTTTAGCCTTAGTTACCCACCCTGAATATAGTTATGACTTTCCCCAAAAGCATCGTTTTCCGATGCAAAAATTTAAACTCTTACATCAATATTTAAAAGAGCAGGGCATAGCGACAGCTTCAAATACAGTTAGACCTGGCAGTGCAAAAATAGAATTACTGCAAAACGCGCATTGCCCTGACTATTTAAATAGATTTATAACTAATCAACTTACAGATAAAGAAATACGTAGAATGGGCCTGCCTTGGAGTGAAGGTTTATTGCGTAGAACACTTATTTCACCCGTAGGTACTACCTTAGCTTGCCAATTAGCATTAAAAAATGGCATTGCATGTCATCTAGCTGGTGGCACGCATCATGCACATTATGATTTTGCATCTGGTTTTTGTATTTTGAACGACTTAGCAATTTCCGCAAATACGCTTATTACACAAGGAAAGGTAAAAAAGGTTTTAATATTTGATGTAGATGTTCATCAAGGAGATGGTACTGCGCGAATTTTAGAGAATAACGATAAAGTATTTACTTGTTCAGTGCATTGTGAAAAAAACTTTCCTGCTAGAAAAGCCCAAAGTGATTTAGACATAAATATACCAAGAGATACCCAAACTGATGAGTACTTACAAATAATGGCTGATGGTTTTGAAAAGGCTGTAGCTATAAGTAAACCAGACTTTATTATTTATGATGCCGGCGTTGATGTATTCATAGATGATCCGCTCGGTTTATTAAATGTTAGTTTATCGGGAATTCGTGCTAGAGATAATTATGTACTAAAACGTTGCTTAGAATTAAAGATACCAGTGGCCACTGTAATAGGTGGTGGCTATGATAAAAATGAGCATTTATTAGCGCAGCGTCATGCAATAGCGGTAGAAGAAGCCTACAAATTATCAAATACGTTTTTATAAATTGATTAAAGCAGTGTTTTGGGTATCAAGAAGTGAAGCTTTGCCTCTATTGTAAGCATGAAAACATCTCGTTTTAGGCTGTTTCGTTCGAAATATAAACGAATAGTCATTTAAATCAATTTTTCTCAAAAAAACACTTGCGCAGAATTTAAAAATGCCTATACTGCGCCTCCACCGACACAGACGGCAAGCAACATTCTAAAAGGGATGTAGCGATATCGAATGATGTTGGAAGGAGATTTATCTCCAAAAAGTTTGAATCAGATTTAAAGTTAAAAAATTAATTTTAAATTAACCATTGACTCAAAATTTTTAAGGTGTATTATGCACCTCCGCTTAGAAGCTCAGCTTCAAAGCAACGTTCTTTAACAATAAGTAATCATCTGTGTGGGCACTCTTGCAGATTGAGTTCTAAAGTCACTTTTCGAAGTGACACAAAATTAGAGTCTCATTAAAATCTGTTCAGTTAATCCTTTTAGGAAAGAGCGAGTGACTACACAGTCATATGCGACGTTAAGTTTAACTTTGTTAAATTTAATATCAAAAACAGAATTCATTGAGCTGTCTCATCTATTTTATAGACAAAGACAAAAAACTTTTTAATTGAAGAGTTTGATCATGGCTCAGATTGAACGCTGGCGGCAGGCCTAACACATGCAAGTCGAGCGGTAACAGAGATAGCTTGCTATCTGCTGACGAGCGGCGGACGGGTGAGTAATGCTTGGGAATATGCCTTTAGGTGGGGGACAACAGTTGGAAACGACTGCTAATACCGCATGATGTCTACGGACCAAAGTGGGGGACCTTCGGGCCTCACGCCTAAAGATTAGCCCAAGTGGGATTAGCTAGTTGGTTGAGGTAAAGGCTCACCAAGGCAACGATCCCTAGCTGGTTTGAGAGGATGATCAGCCACACTGGAACTGAGACACGGTCCAGACTCCTACGGGAGGCAGCAGTGGGGAATATTGCACAATGGGCGCAAGCCTGATGCAGCCATGCCGCGTGTGTGAAGAAGGCCCTAGGGTTGTAAAGCACTTTCAGCGAGGAGGAAAGGTTATAGTTTAATAGACTATAGCTGTGACGTTACTCGCAGAAGAAGCACCGGCTAACTTCGTGCCAGCAGCCGCGGTAATACGAGGGGTGCAAGCGTTAATCGGAATTACTGGGCGTAAAGCGTACGCAGGCGGTTTGTTAAGCGAGATGTGAAAGCCCCGGGCTCAACCTGGGAACTGCATTTCGAACTGGCAGACTAGAGTATGATAGAGGGTGGTAGAATTTCAGGTGTAGCGGTGAAATGCGTAGAGATCTGAAGGAATACCGATGGCGAAGGCAGCCACCTGGGTCAATACTGACGCTCATGTACGAAAGCGTGGGGAGCAAACGGGATTAGATACCCCGGTAGTCCACGCCGTAAACGATGTCTACTAGGAGCTGGAATCTTCGGATGACTTTTCCAAAGCTAACGCATTAAGTAGACCGCCTGGGGAGTACGGCCGCAAGGTTAAAACTCAAATGAATTGACGGGGGCCCGCACAAGCGGTGGAGCATGTGGTTTAATTCGATGCAACGCGAAGAACCTTACCTACACTTGACATCCAGAGAAGTTACTAGAGATAGTTTCGTGCCTTCGGGAACTCTGAGACAGGTGCTGCATGGCTGTCGTCAGCTCGTGTTGTGAGATGTTGGGTTAAGTCCCGCAACGAGCGCAACCCCTATCCTTAGTTGCTAGCAGGTAATGCTGAGAACTCTAGGGAGACTGCCGGTGATAAACCGGAGGAAGGTGGGGACGACGTCAAGTCATCATGGCCCTTACGTGTAGGGCTACACACGTGCTACAATGGCAGGTACAGAGTGCTGCGAGCTCGCGAGGGTAAGCGAATCACTTAAAGCCTGTCGTAGTCCGGATTGGAGTCTGCAACTCGACTCCATGAAGTCGGAATCGCTAGTAATCGCGGATCAGAATGCCGCGGTGAATACGTTCCCGGGCCTTGTACACACCGCCCGTCACACCATGGGAGTGGGTTGCTCCAGAAGTGGCTAGTCTAACTGCTTGCAGAGGACGGTCACCACGGAGTGATTCATGACTGGGGTGAAGTCGTAACAAGGTAGCCCTAGGGGAACCTGGGGCTGGATCACCTCCTTATACGAAAGAACTGGTTTGCATGCCAGTGTCCACACAGATGATTATTAAATAGTTTGTTCTTTGGAATGAATTATTTATGTGCTCTTTAAAAATTTGGAAAGCTGATATAAAAATTCTAATAAATGTTTATTAAACATTTATTAAGAGTTTTCAAAAAGTAAAAGAAACGAATGATAGCCATGTTATATGGTGATGCATTCATGCCAATTTATTGTTTACTTATTTATAAGTAATTAATGATTGGCGTCTACTTTAGTATTCAAAACATTAACTTCTGGCGAAGTTAACTGTCACGAAATAATACAGCGCATTTTAGTTGTAAGACTATTTTGGGTTGTATGGTTAAGTGAATAAGCGTACACGGTGGATGCCTTGGCAGTTGGAGGCGATGAAGGACGTATTAACTTGCGATAAGCTAAGTCGAGCTAGTAAAAAGCACTTGAGACTTAGATTTCCGAATGGGGAAACCCACCTATTTATAGGTATCGTTAACTGAATACATAGGTTAACGAGGCGAACGCGGAGAACTGAAACATCTAAGTACCCGTAGGAACAGAAATCAACCGAGATTTCGAAAGTAGCGGCGAGCGAAATCGAAACAGCCCTTAAGCTTTATTGTAGTTAGTAGAATGCTCTGGAAAGTGCAACGATACAAGGTGATAGTCCTGTATACGAAAACTTATATAAAGTGAAATCGAGTAGGTCGGGACACGTGATATCCTGACTGAATATGGGGGGACCATCCTCCAAGGCTAAATACTCCCAACTGACCGATAGTGAACCAGTACCGTGAGGGAAAGGCGAAAAGAACCCCTGTGAGGGGAGTGAAATAGAACCTGAAACCGTGTACGTACAAGCAGTAGGAGCAAAGCTTTGCTTTGTGACTGCGTACCTTTTGTATAATGGGTCAGCGACTTATATTTTGTAGCGAGGTTAACCGAATAGGGGAGCCGTAGGGAAACCGAGTCTTAACTGGGCGACTAGTTGCAGGGTATAGACCCGAAACCCGGTGATCTAGCCATGGGCAGGTTGAAGGTTGAGTAACATCAACTGGAGGACCGAACCCACTTACGTTGAAAAGTGAGGGGATGACTTGTGGCTAGGAGTGAAAGGCTAATCAAACCGGGAGATAGCTGGTTCTCCCCGAAATCTATTTAGGTAGAGCCTCGGATGAATACTGACGGGGGTAGAGCACTGTTTGGGCTAGGGGGTCATCCCGACTTACCAACCCCATGCAAACTCCGAATACCGTTAAGTAATATCCGGGAGACACACGGCGGGTGCTAACGTCCGTCGTGAAGAGGGAAACAACCCAGAGCGCCATCTAAGGTCCCAAAGTGTATGTTAAGTGGGAAACGATGTGGAAAGGCCCAGACAGCCAGGAGGTTGGCTTAGAAGCAGCCATCCTTTAAAGAAAGCGTAATAGCTCACTGGTCGAGTCGGTCTGCGCGGAAGATGTAACGGGGCTAAACATACCACCGAAGATGCGCCTGCGTACTTTGTATGCGGGGTAGGGGAGCGTTCTGTAAGCCGTTGAAGGTGTACCGGGAGGTATGCTGGAGGTATCAGAAGTGCGAATGCTGACATGAGTAACGATAATGGGGGTGAAAAACCCCCACGCCGGAAGACCAAGGGTTCCTATCCCATGTTAATCAGGGTAGGGTGAGTCGACTCCTAAGGCGAGGCCGAAAGGCGTAGTCGATGGGAAACGGGTTAATATTCCCGTACTTATTATGAATGCGAAGGGGGGACGGAGCAGGCTAAACAAGCATGGCGTTGGTTGTCCATGTGAAAGTGCGTAGGCTGATGACTTAGGTAAATCCGGGTTGTCATTAAGGCTGAGACACGAGACGAGTCACTACGGTGATGAAGTTGTTGGTGCCATACTTCCAGGAAAAGCCTCTAAGCTTCAGTTCATAATGAATCGTACCCCAAACCGACACAGGTGGTCAGGTAGAGAATACTAAGGCGCTTGAGAGAACTCGGGTGAAGGAACTAGGCAAAATTGTACCGTAACTTCGGGAGAAGGTACGCCAACATTAGGTGAAGCACTTTACGTGTGGAGCTGAAGTTGGTCTCAGAAACTAGGTGGCTGGGACTGTTTATTAAAAACACAGCACTGTGCAAAATCGAAAGATGACGTATACGGTGTGACACCTGCCCGGTGCCGGAAGGTTAATTGATGGGGTTATCTTCGGAGAAGCTCTTGATCGAAGCCCCGGTAAACGGCGGCCGTAACTATAACGGTCCTAAGGTAGCGAAATTCCTTGTCGGGTAAGTTCCGACCTGCACGAATGGTGTAACCATGGCCACGCTGTCTCCACCCGAGACTCAGTGAAATTGAAATCGCAGTGAAGATGCTGTGTACCCGCGGCTAGACGGAAAGACCCCGTGAACCTTTACTACAGCTTGGCACTGAACATTGAACCTACATGTGTAGGATAGGTGGGAGACTTTGAAGTAGCGTCGCTAGATGTTATGGAGTCAACCTTGAAATACCACCCTTGTAGTTTTGATGTTCTAACGTAGGTCCCTAAGCGGGATTGCGGACAGTGCCTGGTGGGTAGTTTGACTGGGGCGGTCTCCTCCCAAAGAGTAACGGAGGAGCACGAAGGTTTGCTAAGTACGGTCGGACATCGTACGGTTAGTGTAATGGTAGAAGCAAGCTTAACTGCGAGACAGACACGTCGAGCAGGTACGAAAGTAGGTCATAGTGATCCGGTGGTTCTGAATGGAAGGGCCATCGCTCAACGGATAAAAGGTACTCCGGGGATAACAGGCTGATACCGCCCAAGAGTTCATATCGACGGCGGTGTTTGGCACCTCGATGTCGGCTCATCACATCCTGGGGCTGAAGTCGGTCCCAAGGGTATGGCTGTTCGCCATTTAAAGTGGTACGCGAGCTGGGTTTAGAACGTCGTGAGACAGTTCGGTCCCTATCTGCCGTGGGCGTTTGAGAATTGAGAGGGGTTGCTCCTAGTACGAGAGGACCGGAGTGAACGAACCGCTGGTGTTCGGGTTGTCATGCCAATGGCATTGCCCGGTAGCTACGTTCGGAACTGATAAGCGCTGAAAGCATCTAAGCGCGAAGCAGGCCTCGAGATGATTTCTCACTAGTGCTATAAGCACTCTGAAGGGCCGTTGGAGACTACAACGTTGATAGGCAAGGTGTGTAAGGGTTGTGAGGCCTTGAGCTAACTTGTACTAATTACCCGTGAGGCTTAACCATACAACGCCAAAGTGGTTTTGTGTGTGATAGAAACAAGCAAGAAGTTAGTGTTAACTAAAGTAGAATACTTTTACGATATCTGTATCAGCAGACCGAATTTATTAAAGAACAAGAACAAAGCGAATTAGGAATAATTTTATAAATTACATCCATGTAATTTACCCTAGCGGGCCGCACTAAAGTGCGTTGAAAATTGTTCCAGACAAATTTTGCTTGGTGACAATAGCGTTTTGGACCCACCTGATCCCATGCCGAACTCAGAAGTGAAACGAAACAGCGCCGATGATAGTGTGGGGTTTCCCATGTGAAAGTAGGACATCGCCAGGCTCCTAATTAAAGAAAGCCGATACAGAAATGTATCGGCTTTTTTGCTTTTTATAATTTAAAAATATTGTGTTAGCTGGCATCGCCAGGCTTACCCTCATAATTTCAGTAAAAAGCCTAACTCATTGAGTTGGGATTTTCGCGTTTTAGAGTCTAATATTATTCAGTCTAAAGATGCCAATACATCAGGCTCCACTCTCATAATCATAAGAAAGCCGATACAGATATGTATCGGCTTTTTTGCTTTGTGGTGTTTATGAATTTAATGTGATTGGCATTATCATCAAATTTTAGGTGGTGTCTTTTTTGTAGGTGAGGCTTCAGCCTTGCAAAGCCCAAAAACTGGAATTTAAAGCTGTTAGGCTAAAGCCCAACCTACATGAAATGTATTAAATTTAAATATTTTGTTCAAATGTAGGGTTAGCATTAAATTTTAAATGGTGTCTTTTTTGTAGGTGAGGCTTCAGCCTTGCAAAGCCCAAAAACTGGAATTTAAAGCTGTTAGGCTAAAGCCCAACCTAGATGAAATGTATTAAATTTAAACATTCTGTTCAAATGTAGGGTTAACATTAAATTTTAGGTGGTGTCTTTTTTGTAGTTGAGGCTTCAGCCTTGCAAAGCCCAAACACTGGAATTTAAAGCCGTTAGGCTAAAGCCCAACCTAGATGAAATGTATTAAGTTTTCCATTATGTTCAAATGTAGGGTTAGCACTCAATTTTAAATGGTGTCTTTTTTGTAGGTGAGGCTTCAGCTTTGCAAAGCCCCAAAACTGGAATTTAAAGCAGTTAGGCTAAAGCCCAACCTAGATGAAATGTATTAGATTTTCCATTATGTTCAAATGTAGGGTTAGCATTCAATTTTAAATGGTGTCTTTTTTGTAGGTGAGGCTTCAGCCTTGCAAAGCCCAAACACTGGAATTTAAAGCAGTTAGGCTAAAGCCCAACCCACATGAAATGTATTAAATTTAAACATTCTGTTCAAATGTAGGGTTAGCATCAAATTTTAGATAGTAGTTTTGTAGGTGAGGCTTCAGCCTTGCAAAGCCCAAACACTGGAATTTAAAGCTGTTAGGCCAAAGCCCAACCTACATGAAATGTATTAAATTTAAATATTCTGTTCAAATGTAGGGTTAGCATTCAATTTTAAATGGTGTCTTTTTTGTAGGTGAGGCTTCAGCCTTGCAAAGCCCAAACACTGGAATTTAAAGCTGTTAGGCTAAAGCCCAACCTACATGAAATGTATTAGATTTTCCATTCTGTTCAAATGTAGGGTTAGCATTCAATTTTAAATGGTGTCTTTTTTGTAGGTGAGGCTTCAGCCTTGCAAAGCCCAAACACTGGAATTTAAAGCTGTTAGGCTAAAGCCCAAACTAGATGAAATGTATTAGATTTTCCATTATGTTCAAATGTAGGGTTAGCATTCAATTTTAAATGGTGTCTTTTTTGTAGGTGAGGCTTCAGCTTTGCAAAGCCCAAAATCTGGAATTTAAAGCTGTTAGGCTAAAGCCCAACCTAGATGAAATGTATTAGATTTTCCATTATGTTCAAATGTAGGGTTAACATTAAATTTTAGATGGTGTCTTTTTTGTAGGTGAGGCTTCAGCCTTGCAAAGCCCCAAAACTTGAATTTAAAGCTGTTAGGCTAAAGCCCAACCTAAATGAAATGTATTAAATTTTCCATTATGTTCAAATGTAGGGTTAGCATCAGTGTACTTTTAATATAAATAAAGAGTCTTCATAAAAGTTTGAAAGGAAATCATAAAGCGGCTTAGCTTTGGGCTAATTTTTTAAAGTAATATAATATTGATGTAACTCATCGACTTTTTCAAATGCATGTTCTAAGGGCAATGAATTATCTAATACATCATCTGCAATATTTAATTTATCTTCTCGAGACATTTGAGAAGCAATAATATTTCTAACTTGTTCTATGCTTACATTGTCTCTTGAGGTTGTTCTTTGAATTTGAGTGTCAACGGGCACATCAATTAATAAACTGCGATCACATAGTTTATTCAAATTATTTTCAAATAATAATGGTGCGACTAAAATAACATAATGACTTGTAGCTTGATTTAACTGGTAAACTATTTGCTCACGGATCATTGGATGAAGTAAATTATTCAACCAAGCCTTTTGATACTCATCTTTAAAAATTATTTCACGTAACTTAGCTCGGTTAAGGGTTTTATCAGCATTGAGAATGTCAGCACCGAAGTGGTTACTAATTTCATTTAGACCATCAGAGCCTACAGCAACCACTTCACGCGCTACAATATCGGCATCAACTATATTAATGCCTAATTGTTCAAACTTATTGCTGATGGCTGATTTACCTGAGCCTATGCCACCGGTTAAACCAATAATTGTTTGAGAGATAATTAATGTCCTAAAGCAAATTGGTAATAAGCAGATGTAATTTGTTCACCCCAAATCATGGCAATCCAGCCAGCAATCGCAATATAAGGTCCAAACGGAATTGGTGTCGCTTTATCCTTGCCTTGAATACTTAATAGCGTAATGCCAATTACAGCGCCAACTAAACTAGATAATAGAATGATCATAGGTAAAGATTGCCATCCTAATAAAGCACCAAATACTGCCATTAATTTAAAGTCACCATAACCCATGCCTTCCTTACCAGTTACCAGTTTAAATACCCAGTAAACAGACCAAAAACATAAATAGCCAACAGCAGCTCCTATAATGGCCTGCGCAGGTTCTATCATGGTAAAACCTAATACTGATGCAAGTAGCGCTAACCAAAGTAAAGGTAGGGTGATTTGATCTGGTAATAACATGTGATCAATATCAATGAATATGAGTGCTACTAAACACCAAGTAACTATTAAATAGGATAAGCCTAATGCTGTAGGGCCAAAATAATGCGCAATGGCAACACTTGCAATTGCTGTAAGTAATTCAATACTAGGATATCGAATAGATATTGAGTTATCGCAACTACCGCACTTACCTTTTAAAAATAACCAGCTGAAAACTGGTATATTTTGCCAAGCTTTAATTTTACTTTTACATTTAGGGCAAGTTGAAGCCGGTGTAGCTAAGTTAAATTCTGTAGCTTGGCCTTGTTCATATGGTTGCTTTAAATCATCGGATAATAATAATTTACATTCATGATTCCATTCGTTTTGCATCATTACTGGCAAACGATAAATTACTACATTTAAAAAACTGCCAATGCATAAGCTGGTCAAGGCTATAGTTAATAGAAAAAATACAGGGCTTTCAGTAAAAGTAATAATAATATCTTGAAATAAATTAACCAACTACAGCTCCTAATTGGAATATCGGTAAATACATAGCAATAATTAAACCACCCACTAATACACCTAAAACGGCCATAATCAGAGGTTCTAATAAGCTAGATAAGCCATCTACGGCATCATCCACCTCACTTTCATAAATATTGGCAACTTTATCAAGCATACTGTCAAGTGATCCAGATTCTTCACCAATAGCGACCATTTGAATTACCATTGAAGTGAAGATATTTGAGTTTCGCATAGCATAGTTCATTTGGTTACCAGAACTTACCTCTGCTTTTATTTCTAATATAGCATCTCTATACACTGCATTACCTGATGCACCTGCCGCAGAATCTAAAGCATCAACTAAAGGTACGCCTGCAGCAAAAGTAGTAGAAAGTGTACGCGCATAGCGAGCAACAGCTGCTTTGTTTAAAATAGTTCCAATAATGGGGAGTTTGAGGATTGCTTTATCTGTATTGTCTCTTACCTTTTTACTATTTCGGTGGGCATGTTTATATGCATAACCTCCGGCCCACATACCAGCTAGCGCAACCCACCAATATTCTTGCATAAATTCAGATATACCAATTACAAATTGAGTAAATGCTGGCAGATCAGCACCAAAACCAGCAAAAATATCTTGAAATTGTGGTACAACAAAAATTAGAAGTATTGAAGTAACTATGCCTGCAACAACCATTACTGCTATTGGATAAAACATCGCTTTTTTAATTTTAGATTTTAAAGCTTCTGTTTTTTCTTTATATATAGCAACTCTATCAAAAATACGATCTAATGCTCCTGAGGTTTCCCCTGACTCAACTAAATCGCAATACAAATCATCAAAATATAGAGGATGCTTTCTTAAAGTATCACTTAACGGAAGCCCTGATTTAATTTCTGATCCAATATTTACCGTTAACTTTTTAACTGACTTATTATCTGCGCCACTACCTATCATATCTATAGCTTGTACTAATGGTACACCAGCAAGCAACATAGTCGCTATTTGTCGTGTTAATAAAGCAATATCTTTAGCTGTAATTTTAGGAGTGCTTGAAAGTCCAAATAACGGTTTAGCTTTTTTCTTTACTTTTGAGGGAGTAATTCCTTGTTGGCGTAGTTTTGCTTTTACACGAGCAAGACTATCTTCGCTCATTTCTCCTTCGAGTTTTTTACCTCGGTTATTTACACCTATCCATTGGTATATATCCTGCTCTACTACTTTTGCTTTTTTAGTGGCCATAATTTAGCTCTTTGTATTAGCTCTTTATAGTTATTTTATTTAAGTTCTTAGCTGATTGAAGTTGTATTATATTTTAATAACTTCAATAATAAGTATGTAAATAAAAATTGGCTGTAAGCATTAATGTAACATCAGTCATCTCCGAAGTGTTTTATCGGAGATCCTATTTTAAGGTTCTAAGTCAAGTTTTAGAAAGATTCCCGATAAAACACTTCGGGAATGACCATAATTTTATATCACACAATACTCTATAATATAGCTTTGGTAATATTAGCTATACTTTATCTTTATTAAAAACTCGTTACGCGGTTTATTTCAACTAAGCTGGTTACGCCGCTTGCTGCTTTTTTTAAGCCTGACTTTCTTAAGTTATTAATACCTTCTTTTTCAGCGGCTTCTGCAATCTCTAATGAGTTACCATTTCTCATAATAATTTGTGCTATTGCAGGCGTAATAGGCATCACTTCATATATACCAACGCGGCCTTTGTAGCCTTCAGTACAGTGTTCACAACCAACGCCTTTGAAAAGCTTTAAATTAGGGATATCATCTTCAAGGTAACCTAAACGAATAAGTTCTTCTTTAGGTAAAGTTTCCGGCTCTTTACAATGGTGGCATAACCTGCGAGCTAATCGCTGGGCTATAATTAAAGTCACTGAGCTGGCGATATTATAACTCGGTACACCCATGTTCATTAACCGCGTTAATGTTTCAGGGGCTGAATTTGTATGTAAGGTAGATAATACAAGGTGACCAGTTTGTGCTGCTTTAATAGATATCTCGGCGGTTTCAAGGTCACGAATTTCACCCACCATAACTATATCAGGATCTTGACGTAAGAAAGCACGTAATGCATTAGCAAAGGTCATATCTGCACGTACGTTTATTTGTACTTGATTTACGCCCACTAAATTTATTTCTACAGGATCTTCGGCTGTTGAAATATTACGTTCTGGTTTGTTTAGTATATTTAAACCAGTATAAAGAGATACTGTTTTACCTGAACCAGTAGGACCTGTGACTAAAATCATGCCTTGCGGTTGAGCTAAAGCAGCGAGATATAATTCCTTTTGCTCTTTTTCGTAACCTAATACATCAATACCTAACATGGCACTAGATGAATCAAGAATACGCATTACAACTTTTTCACCCCATAAAGTCGGTAGGGTACTAACACGGAAATCGATACTTTTCTTTTTATTTATTTTTAATTTAATACGGCCATCTTGCGGTTTGCGTTTTTCAGCTAAGTCCATTTGCGACATAACTTTTATGCGAGCTGATATTCTACTCTCTAACCCAATAGGAGGGTTAGCTATTTCATGCAAAACACCATCTATACGAAAACGAATCCGGTACATATGCTCATAAGGTTCAAAATGTAAATCTGATGCACCTCGTTTAATTGCATCCATTAATATTTTATTTATATAAACAATAATAGGCGCATCATCTTCTTTATTGTTTACATCGGTAGATAATGCGCTATTTTTATCACCATCAGGGGATTCTCCACTGAGCTCAGCCATTTGCGCATCTGTGAGCTCTAATGCTGATGTGGTATCAAATAAAGATTCTATAGCAAGTTCAAGTTGATCGTAGCTAACAACTATTACTTCGCTCTGCATACCTGTATTAAATTCGTAATCTTCAAAGGCATCAAAGTTAGTAGGGTCACTGGTTGCTAAATACAGGGTTTTACCTTTTATTGATATAGGTAATACATGATGTTTTTTTATAAGCTTTTCATTAAGGATTTTTTCATCAGGTAAAAGAGTATTATCAAAATCAGTTAAATCTAGAAGAGGAGCATGAAATAATTGGGATGCACGTTGAGCAAGTTCTGGTGCGGTTAAACTCGACTCCCTACAAATGAGCTCAGCCACTGATAAATTTTCAGTATTTTCAGCTTTACTTATTTTTTCAAAATCAAGTACACCTAAGTGGACTAATTTTCTAATTAAGGGGGAGTTTAATAACATTATATCGCTAATTATTTAATTAATAATTTATATAACCATTTCAATAGAAAAGAGTCATTAAGTCAATAAAATAGTAAATTTAAATAGGTCTAGAATATAAATAAAATGAAGATAATTAATTCATTAGTCTGTAATTAAAGTTCAGTACACCCTTGAGGTGAATAATCACTACTCCATGTTGTAGGCCTACTTGTTATATTACATGTCCATATTCCTGTAATTTCATTTCTTACTAAATTGATACTCGCACCTGCTCTACAGGTGTACTACCTTTGGTTACACCTGTGATAGTCGTAGAGGTTATACTATGGCTTGAATAAGATTCTGAGTTTAATACGTTAATTTCAGAGAGTTTAGCTGCAGCAATTTGAGGTGTTCCTGAATTTGCTTTTATTTCAAATAATACTTTACCAGATTGTATTTCTTTATAACATGAAGATACATCGGATTTGGCAACGTAACTCTGATATTCAGGTAAAGCAACAGCAGCAAATATGCCAATAATTGCAACTACTATCATTAACTCTATTAAGGTAAAGCCAAAATTGTTTGATTTCATAATTATTAGGCAAATACTATTAGATAATTAAAAATGGTGTGAAGTATCACACCATGTTTTTCAAACTATGATTATAAAATTAAGGTGCATTTCTACATTCAGAAGGGACTAAATCATGATCAGCAACTGTTGTTGTACAAGTCAAAATGCCTGCAGTTGCGTTTCTAGTGAGCTTTAAAACACCTGAATCAATAGATGCAGCACCCTGAAGAGCACCAACGATTGTTGTAGTTGTCACTGTGTGGCTTTCAAAAACTGTAGCAACCGGTAAACCAATTGCAGGTCCATCAGTTAATTCAGCAGTACGACCAGATACAGTGAGTACTCCAAATTGTGTTTTTCCAGGAACTATTTCTTTATAACATGAATTTGCTTTTGAGCCTGCGGTATCGCTTGATATTTAGGTAAGGCCACAGCGGCTAAAATGCCTATGATTGCAACAACAATCATTAATTCGATTAGTGTAACTGTCTTTCCGCACCTAAAAATTTAATTAAAAAAGCTTGACGCAGATCTCCATATTTGATCTATTACTTATCTTTGGGTGATGGAAAAATAATGGCGTCGTATTCAACAAAAGGTCTTGATTATTTAGGTTTGATTTCTGGCAAGAACAAAGAGCTTGGTATTGCCAAGTTAATTGATAAGGCACTCCCTGAGCACAGTGATGACAAGCTTATTTCTTATGGTCAGCTTGTTGAAGCCATGATTTTAAATGGCCTTGGTTTTGTTGGGCGTACTTTGCATATGTATCCGCAATATTTTAAAGAACCCCTGTTGAGCGCTTTATAGGTAAAGGGATCAAGGCGGAGTATATTAACGATGATGCTCTGGGGCGCTGCCTTGATAAGCTTTATGAAACTGGTGTGTCAGATATTTACCAAACGTTATCAGCGAGTGTAGTGAAGCACCTAGAGCTTCCTTGCTAGGGCATTAATTTAGACTCAACAAGTATTCATGTTGATGGCAATTATGAGCATGACAACGACAGTAAAGTAGTAAAACTAGTTCGAGGTTACAGTCGAGACTATCGCCCAGAGCTGAATCAGTTTGTACTTAACCTGATCACTGAAAACAAGGCAGGTATTCCATTATATATACAAGCAGCCAGTGGCAATATTAATAACAATGAAGGGTTTAAAAATATTGTTAAACATCATATTAGCAGTCTAAAAGCAGCTCAAGATGGCCAATACTTTATTGCCGATGCAGCACTGCTGAAACAATTCAATCACTTGACGAACAGAAGCAGTTATTTATTTCTCGTGCCCCACAGTAGTTAAAACAAGTAAAACAAGCAATAGCTCAGCAGTACACCCTCGACTTTAAGCCGCTTGATATCGGTTAAAGCGCAGCATGGCTTGAGTCAAATTATGGCGAAGTTAAGCAACGTTGGTTATTAATTAAAAGTGAACAAGCGAAAAAACGAGAGCAACATACGCTAGATAAACGTATGGAAAAAGAATCAAACGCGGCTCTCAAATCATTCAAAAAACTTAGTCATCAACGTTTTTCTTGTGCATTAGATGCGGATAAGGCATTAAAAACATGGTTAAAATCCTATCGTGAGGTTGGAAAAAGTGACAGTGAAATACTCAAACACGCTGTATTTAAACAAAGTGGCCGTCCCAAACTAAATCAGCAACCCGATAGCTATGAATATCAAATAACAGGGCTGTTATATTGGTCGTTAAAAAATCGGGAGCAGCGATTGCAGTAAAAAGGTATGTTTATTTTAGAAACAATGACTTGAGTGAAACACTAACTATGGAGAAAATGCTTAGCCTTTATAAATCACAACAAAGTGTAGCAAAGGGCTTTAGATCCCTAAAGAGTCCTGACTTTTTAACCGCGTCTCTTTATTTGAAAAAGCCAGAAAGGATTGAAGCACTACTGATGGTAATGACGTGTTGCTTAATGGTTTATGCCGCATTGGAGCATAAGCTCAGAAGAAAGTTAAAGGCTCAGTCGGTATATTTTCCCAACTTAAAATACAAAACGTGCCAAAATCCAACTGCTCGCTGGGTGTTCTTTTGCTTTCGAGGTCTTCATGTATTAACAATCAGTGGCGAGCAACAATTAGTCCTCAATGTGGAGGAGAGGAACAGTATTATAATTAATTGCATGGGCAGCATCTATCAAGAAATTTATTGCTAAAAATGCTGCGGAATGTCGGGTGTAAAACCCTTTTGTGCCTTTTGTTTAAAATTAAAATTTATCATGGTTACTCTCCTAACGGGGATTGGGGATAAAATTAGTTAATTTTTTAATTTATTACTTCATAAATCACATAATATCTAATCTAAATAAATCAGCTTAAATACAAATATACTCTGATTAAAAATCATGCGTTTATTTCAGTATAGTTAACGTTTTTAATTGAGAAAGGCTGTTTGTGAGTGTTTTTAATGTAGTAGTTGTAACTATTTGAAATAAAAAGCATCATAAAAATAATTATTTATTTAATAGTTGGATAAATAAGCTGTATGAGTATTTTTATTAAGAGAATTGTTTAGGGGAGATTAAGCTAAAGAATAGAGCCTGTATATCAACAGGCTCCGTATATAATAAAAGTTAGATTTACTTTTTAATAGTACAGTTTTTGATAGCGACAACATTGGTGCCAGCTAATTCACAGGCCCAAGTTATTTGATCATCAGATGCTGCAGGTGTCAGCTTAGCCGTTATACCTTCATTTGTAACTTCTAATATACCTTTACCACTACAGTTTTTAATTGTTGTAGAGTCACTAGTAGTACCAGCTCCTTTATCTGTACAGCCTAATGAGCCAACAATTGAATAAGCCATCGCAACTCTTAATTTACTTGGTTCTAATGCGTTTACTGCCGCAGTAGATTTTGACTGTTGCACATATTCTTTATATTGTGGCAGTGCAACACCTGCTAAAATACCGATGATTGCGACTACGATCATTAATTCAATTAGTGTAAAACCCTTTTGGGCTTTTTGTTTCATATTTTTCATGTTTTGCATCGTTATTCTCCTAACGGGGTTGGGACTTAATATACAGAGCGCTATGTCACTGCCTACTGGGCAGCTAAACTACGCATTTATTCTAGTATAGTTAAAATTCTCTAATGAGAAAGTGTGTCTTTGAGTTTTTATTTAATTCCGTTTTAACTCATTGATACATTATAAACTCAGAGTAGATTGTTTTTTGACTTTATTACTAAATTCAAAAAAAACATCTAACCCTTTATCATTAGAGGTGTCTCCATATACCCCTCAATTATTATTAGATGCTATCATGCAAAAATGATTATTGGTAGTTTATTAGTTACCTTTTTATAACAAATCTGTGTTTTAGACTGTATTTAGAGTAAATTCACTTTTTAAGACACACATTATGTTATTTCTGATACTTAAATGGCGCTACTTATTGAAAGTCAAGTAGGTATTTTGTATTAGTTGTTGCTAAAGCGCATTGATAAGTCAACTGCGTTTACATGTTTTGTTAATGCACCGCTAGAGATAAAATCAACACCTGCTTGCGAGTATTGTTTTAACGTTTCAATAGTCATATTGCCCGAAACTTCTAATTTAGCTCTTTTATCTGTAAAAGTGACTGCTTGTTGAATTTGTTCCACTGTAAAGTTATCTAACATTATAATGTCAGCGCCTGCATTGATAGCTTGCTCTAGTTCGTCAAAGTTCTCTACTTCAACTTCTACTTTTATGCTTGGGTTTTTTTGCTTAGCGATACTTTGTTTAGCAGCTGTTACTGCTTGATTGATACCACCGCAGGCTGCTATATGGTTTTCTTTAATTAAAAACGCATCGAAAAGGCCGATTCTATGATTTTGTCCACCACCACATTTAACTGCATATTTTTGTAACTGTCTTAAGCCTGGGAGCGTTTTACGGGTATCAAGTAATTGTGTCGTTGTGCCTTCAAGCTCTTTAACACACATTGATGTAGTCGTCGCTGTGCCAGATAATGTTTGCACAAAGTTAAGCGCTGTACGTTCTGCAGTTAAAATAGCTCTTGCGCTACCAGTTGCAATAAATAATATGCTATTTTCTTTTACTGAGTCGCCATCGTTTACTAAAAACTCTAACTTTACACTTGAATCTACTTGTTTAAAAACTTCTTCAACAATAGCCTTACCACAAAATACGCAATCTTCACGAGTGATCACGATTGCATTGGCTGTTTGTGTTTGCGGAATTAATAAAGCCGTGATATCTCCAGTGGTACTTAGGCCTGATGAAGTATCATCTTTATTTGTATTTAAATCTTCGTCTAATGCAAGTTTAACAAGTTGGCTGATTAAGTCTGGTGAGAGTGACATTTTTAATTCTCTTTACAAAGTATTGTTTGAATAGTGGAGTCAATTACTCAGGTTTATACCTAAGATAAGTTTATGGTTAAATTTTACCTGTATTTAAACTGTGATGCTAGGTTTTGCTTCTAGTTGGTAAGTATCTTTTGCGTTATCAAAGCTGATAGCTTGCCAAATATTATTTGGCAAATTTAAATCATAATAACTTTGCCATAAATTGTTGTAACTTTTACTAAACAAACAAAGCGGAAAGTTACTTGCTAACATAATTCGGTTTTCGCCAAATTGAGATAATAAATGATTAACGATTTTTTCTAGCCATAGCTGTTTATATTGTCTGTTATCCATTTCCCAGCCAGAGCATTTTATATGTATATTTTCATAGGGAGATAAAATACTAATCGCTTGTTGCCAAAGCTCGTATTTACCTTGAGTAACTAAACCGCAATGGTTTATCACTATTTTTAAACTTGATAAGCTTTTAGCGTGTATTGCTAATTGTTTAGTGGCATTAAGGTCATGAAATTCAAATTGTGCTTCAAAGATTAAATTTAATTCAGCCAATAAAGTTAAGTTGGTAAATAAGTTCTCATTAAATATTAAATCACTATCAGTACCTTCCATTATATGGCGGATGCCTATTAGTTGATTATTTTTATGTTGTTGAAGTTTAGATAGTTGTAGTTTGAACTCTTTACTCGGTAGCGTTAAATCAATAAAAGC
Organism: Pseudoalteromonas sp. '520P1 No. 423'; assembly: GCF_001269985.1. Lineage (NCBI taxonomy): Bacteria > Pseudomonadati > Pseudomonadota > Gammaproteobacteria > Alteromonadales > Pseudoalteromonadaceae > Pseudoalteromonas > Pseudoalteromonas sp. '520P1 No. 423'. The sequence continues at coordinate 1,106,333 of NZ_BBZB01000001.1, forward strand.
AACCGCTTTAAAAGGTGTATTGATAATTGTTGTCTGTAAAAAATTGATCTCTTTTAGCGGAGAGTCATTATCAAAACCAGCTTCAATATGCACAATACCTTCAAGGATAAAATTATTATTTAACTGGAGATCTTGCTCGGTGAAGTTTTTTTGAATGATGTGCTTATCTGGCCAAAAGGGCGGGTTATTAGTTTGCAACCAGTGATATTGGCCTTTTGTTAAATCAAATAAGTGAATATGTGGGTCTATTATTTTATGTTTCATTTGTTTTTCATCGCTTATTGATTTGATATTAAGAACCTTGAGAGGTGAGTATAACTGCCTTATTTTCAGATGACGAGATCCCCGATAAAAGACTTCGGGAATGACTAGGCTGGTTTTTGCCGTTTATTCATTTAAACATCGTTTTAAAGACTGTTGTGAGCTGATTTTAAATAATGAGATTCCCGATAAAAGACTTCGGGAATGACTAGGCTGGTTTTTGAAGTTTATGCGCTTAAATATCGTTTTAAAGACTGTTGTGAGCTGATTTTAAATAATGGGATTCCCGATAAAAGACTTCGGGAATGACTGGACTGTTTTTGGTGCTTATTCATTTAAACATCGCTTTAAAGACTGTTGTGAGCTGATTTTAAATAATGAGATTCCCGATAAAAGACTTCGGGAATGACTAGGCTGGTTTTTGCCGTTTATTCATTTAAAAATAGTTTTAAATATTGTAGAGAACTAGTTTTCAGGTGGCGAGATTTCCGATAAAAAACTTCTGGAATGACTGGTTAGTTTTTGGTGTTTATTTACTTGAAAATAGCTTTAATTAATAGGGGATTCAATAATACGTTTTAAAATGCAAAAAGTATTATTGAATCTAGTTGTATCGCACTGCTTTATCTTAATACCACGCAGTGGTTAATACTAAGGTGCGAAGCAGATTGGTTATTGACCACAACCGCCTGCGCCGTGTACGTGACCATGAGATAACTCTTCTTCAGTAGCTTCTCTTACTGAGCTTATTTCAATTGCAAATGTAAGTGTTTTACCTGCTAATGGGTGGTTTAAATCACAGTCGGCATTAAATTTACCTACTTTAAGAATTGTAACTTGGCGGCGGCCTTGATCTGTTTCAACAAAAGCGTTCATTCCTGCTTTGAAGATATTGGCTTTTTTCTTAGTTGGTGCACCAGAACCGTCTAATAAATGTTTTAATGGAATTCTTTGTTGTAAACCATCTTGGATTTCACCATAAGCATCTTCTGGCGCTAAAGTGATTTCAAACTTATCGCCAGTTGCTTTGCCTTCAATAGCGTTTTCTATACCCGGTAACATGGCATTATGACCGTGCAAGTATTGTAGCGGCTCAGATGAATGACTATTTTCAATCTCTGCATCATTTTCAGTAAGTGTGTAATGGAATTCAACAACAGAATTTTTGCTTATAGACATAATATTTCAGTTTATTTATAAATTTTTATAATTGTACTGGAATATAACGCTTTAAAACAAATTAATTAGGAATAGTAGTATTTATATTTAATATATCTAAAAACTGATTGTTAACAGTCGCTTTTGGTTTGGCTTCAAGTGGTGCGGGATCTTTTTCTAGCCAAATAATAATTTTTTTACCTAGCTTTAAAATTGCATTTTTATCAATTTCATTCCAAACAGCTAAATCTTTAAAGGATACCCCATATAGCTGGCTTATATCCCATAATGTATCGCCTTTTTTAACGGTGTAATACGTACTTACTTTAACTTTATTAGGTATCTTTTTACGTTGTAAATAGGGGCTTATATGATATTTAACTGTGAGTTCTGAGTTCTTATATGCTGGTAATGCTAATACTTGGCCTATTTTAATTAAGTCGCCATTTAGTTGGTTGATAGCTTTTAACTTATTAACTGTGGTATTAAATTTCTTTGATATTTTAAATAATGAATCTTTTGCTTTTACTTGATAACGGCCATAAACAAGTTTGCCATCAATTAATTGATAATGCGAGTCGAAGTAATGAGCTTGGCTAATGGGTACTAATAATTGATGCGGACCATCTTTTGGACTTGAGTTACTTATATAACCTGGGTTTAACTTATATAACGTCTGCATTTTTATTTTTGCGATTTTAGCAGCAATTAACATATCAAATTGCTGGCCTATATCTATATTAATTGTAGTTGCTTGGTTTTTTAATTTAGGCCAAAAATGATATTTGTCTTGTTGCTTTAAAATAGATGATAAAGCAAGTAGTTTGGGTATGTAATTTGTTGTTTCAGTCGGTAACTTTAATGACCAAAAATCAGTTTTTTTACCTAAGCGTTTATTTTCAATAATAGCTTGTTTTACACGGCCTTCGCCCGAATTATATGCAGCAATGGCATGTAGCCAATTTTTTGAAAACTTAAAATGTAGATACTCTAAATAATCTAAAGCGGCAGTGGTTGCTGCTAGCACATCATAGCGACCATCGTACCAAGCATTTTTTTGTAAATTGAAATGTTTTGCGGTAATTGGCATAAGTTGCCAAATCCCCGTTGCACCTTGTGCTGATAGCGCTTTTATTTCAAAGTCACTTTCTACTATGGGTAATAAAGCCAGCTCTAATGGTAATTTTCGTTGTTCTATTTGATTTACAATATGATAAAGAAAGGGTTCGCTGCGTTTTGTTATTGTATGCATGTAATAAGGGTGTTTTAAATACCAAGCAATTCTTTGATCTATTTTTTTATTTTTCGGAGCTGGCAGTTTTAACTGCATAGCTATTCTAAGCCATAGGTCAGTAACTTCAGCTGGTTTTTTAATCGTTGTTTTTTGTATTTTTTCTTTATTTGCTATTTGTGTAATTTTAGGTGTTTTATCTGCTTCATTAGGCTTTATCGGTGAGTGGTTATTTTTAACTTTAAGGCTTGATTTGTTAACCGCCACGTTATTTGATTGACAGCCGATAAGAGCAAGTATAATTAATATTCTAAGCTGCGCCATACAGATTGTAATCCGAGCTGATGAATATTTTGAGTGTAGACTAGTTTAAAAAATAGCTGTAATAAAAATATTAACTAATAACTTGTAAAACCACATAAGGAGACTTAATGATTATGAAAGGTAAAAATATAAAAACAACCGCCATAATTAAATAAATTGCTGAATGAATATAATGCGTTTTTTTAATTTTTAACAATGAACAACCCGCTATCAATCCGCCAGCAACAATTAAAAAGCCCCATAACTGTAAAAGACTGGTACTTTGAGTTTGTTGAATTTTAAGTAAGGTTGCAAATACATGCGCATCACTAATTAAAACAGCAAGCAAAGTAATGCTTACTAAAATGAATTTAATGCCTAATATTCTACTTTTTGAAGCCATAAAGTTTTCATGTTTACAAAAGTGGAGTACATTATGGTTATAAAAGGGTATTAATTACCAGAGGTTTATGCGAAATAACGCACTATTTATTATCGAGTGCGTTATTTACTGTAGAAATTAAAGCATTGAGATCTTGCTGATTTTTCTCTAATTTTTGATTTGCCAAAGCGAGTTCGTGACTTAAATTTAAAGCTGTCATCAAAAGTGCTCTGTCATTATTTCGAATACCACTACGCTGTTTGATATCCCAAAATAACTTATCTAAATGTTGTGCTGCTTCATTTAAAGCGGGCTCTTGTCCATCTGGGCAAGCAAACTGGTGTTGCTGCCCCATGATTTCAACCTTAATACCTTTTGGGTGGGTTGGAGACATTAATTAGCCTGCTGAACACTTTGTAATTTAGTTAATAAACCTTCAAGAGTTGTTGCAGCATGCTTTTGTTTTTCATCTACTTCTAACGCTTCAAGTTGTAGTGTTTCATTTTCATCAGTAAGTTTGTGGTTTTGATCTTTTAACTCAGAAACAGTTTGTTTTAACTGGTTGTTTTGTTCAATAAGTTGATTGATCAGTTGTTCGAGTTGAGGAAGTGTTTCGTTTAACATAAGGCGCTCTTATAACTGGTTTAATAATAACTGCAAATTTAATCTAAACTTGTACATATTGCTACTGTTTACGCACGAATAGCTGAAATAAGTTAGCTTTTTAAGTAAAATAGCGAAAGCTACCTCTTTATTAAAAGAAAAATAGGATTTTAAATGCTTAGTTATCGTCACTCATTTCATGCTGGAAACCCAGCCGATGTGTTAAAACACTTAGTATTGTTTGAAGTATTAAAGTACCTCACAAAAAAAGATAAATCATTTGAGTATATTGATACGCATAGTGGAGCTGGAATGTATGCGTTTTCCTCAAGTGAAGCACAAAAAACGCAAGAATTTGAACAAGGTATCGCTAAATTATGGTCGTATTCAGGTGATAATCAAGCAATTATAGATTACTTAGATTTAATCAAAGGTTTTAACCAAAATGAATTGTCATTTTATCCAGGTTCTCCTGCGGTTGCTCATAAGGTATTAAGAGCACAAGATAAGTCTTGGTTATTTGAATTACACCCGCAAGATCATGGCCATTTATCTAATAATTTTAGACCAACAAGAAAAAGAAAAGTAAGAAAAGAAGATGGTTTTCAGGGGTTATTAGGCTTATTACCGCCTTTATGTCGTCGTGCTTGTGTTTTAATTGATCCGCCTTATGAAATTAAATCAGACTATGAATTAGTTGTTAAAACAGTTGCAACTGCATATAAAAAATTTGCAACAGGTACTTATATGATTTGGTACCCAGTTGTAGATAGAGAGCGAATTGAAAAAATGGAAGCGTCACTGATTGAATCAGGTATTAAAAATGTTCACCTTTATGAGCTAGGCACTTCAAAAGATACCGAAGAACATGGCATGACAGCATCAGGCATGATAGTGATAAACCCACCGTGGAATCTAAGTAATACTATGGATTCAGTGATGCCAGAGTTAGTTGAATTACTTTCAAATGATGATGGTTTTTATCGCTCAGTAGAGCTTGTTTCTGAGTAAGTAAGTATAAAATAACGTGAAATAAATTCCTAAAGTATTGACTTGTACGATAAGTTTCGTATATTACTGCGAGTTCTATCGTATAAGGAAGTGGGAAATGAATAAATATAATGTTGTTATCGCCAGTGCAAATGAAAAAACACGCCTTAATATAAAGCAGTTATTAGAGTTTTATTTTGACTTTGAAGCCGTTGCTTTGACAAGTAATAAAGACGATGTATTAGGTGTATGTTTATCTGGTGAGATAGATGTTTTATTCATTGACTCAAATCTGCTTTCTGATGAAGAACAAAGCCATTTAATAGAAAAACTTTCCCCAAATATCAGAATTGTATATTTATCTGAAAATTCAATTCAAGCTGCTAATGCTTTTGATTTAGGGGTTATTGACTATTTAATTACGCCTTTTTGTAGTGAGCGATTCCAAAAGTGCATACGTAAATTGTTAAGAGAATTAAATCGTGTTGTTGAAGCTCCTATGGCACACATTCAAAATTTATTGAGTCAATTTCAATTACCTAATACGGCAAAAGACCCCATCGTTGTTAAAGATACTGGCAAAATTCGCATAATAGATACCGATGATATTTTATGGGTTGGCAGTGCAGGAAACTATGTTGAACTACATTTATCCGATGAAGAAAGGCCTATTTTACACAGAGAAACCTTATCAGCTATGTTAGATAAATTAACATCATATGGGTTTATTCGTATTCATAGATCTTCACTGGTGAAAAAACAGAGTATTACTGAGCTAAAACCAACAGATAATGGCGATTATTTAGTAACATTAAAAAATGGTGATTTACTTAATTTATCTCGTCGTTATAAACAAAGCATGTCAGGCATTTTGACTTAATAGCATTTCCGTTAATTTACCAGTCACTCAGCGTAAATTCAAAGCGCTTTAGGGAATATATTGATTGTAGGCAATGACTTTTCTCTTATGAAAATCATTTATTAAGCTTTTTATTCAATTGTTTTCCATTTACTATTAGGTAAATAATTCGTAAAATTTATTGATATTATATGCTGATTGTCTGATGCTCATTAAGCTTATGTTAAGTTTATACTTGGTATCTTAGCTGCAAATATTTTAAGTTGTTTTTCTCTTGGAGATGGCGTAATGAAAGTAATTAATAAAATAGCAGCAGTATTGGTTTTATCTATACCTCTTCTGGCAAATGCTTCTGATAGTCCTAGTGATTTTAAATCAAAAGTAACTTGGGGTGATTTTAACGACTTTACGGACGTGAGACCAAATGGCGGACCTAAAGGATCTTTTCATAAACAGGTTAAGAAATCATTTGAAAAGCATTTTGCTAAATTAGCTAAAAAATTACCTGATGGATATAAATTAAGAGTTAAAGTTAATGACCTAGATTTAGCGGGTGATGTGCGTTTTGGTGGTATGAATGAAATGCGCGTTGTAAAACCTATCTACTTCCCTAAAATTAAATTTAGCTATGTATTAACCGACAGTAAAGGCAAGTTAATAAACAAAGATGATGTAAAGCTAAAAGATATGGGTTTTATGGATAAAATTAAAAGTGGCAGAGATGGCTCTTTTTACTACGATCATAAGTTAATATCAGAGTGGTTTAATAAACAATTATTAACGCAAATTAAATAAAGCGATACTACAAATAAATACAAAAAAACCTCATTTTTAATGAGGTTTTTTGTTTTGAAAAGGTTAAAGTGTTTTATAAAATAGCAGCAATATCTTTATAAAGTTGTGTTGCTTGTGTTTGCGTTAAATTGCTTACTGATTGCGACTTGCCAATTGTGCTACTTACTCTAACCGATTCATTTGATGTACTGACTGAGGTTTCAGTTAGCTTTTCACTTAACTGTTTTTGTAAACCTAACTGCGATATTTTAATAACATCATCGGAAAACGCACCAAATCGAGAGCTCGATGATTCAGAGCCTTTTTGTTTTTGAAGTGCGCCCGCCTTTTGTATTTCACTACCGACAGTTAAAGGGAGTGCTATCGACATAATCCCTCCAAATAAATGGTATTAGATTAAGTATAGCTTAAATTAACCGCCTGGTTGAATAATGTACGTTACTTGCTGTTGAAATTAGCGAGTAATTGGTGAATTTTTTGTAATTTCACAACTGTTGATTCTAATAACGCTGTATCTAAATCATCTTGTTTACTTAATGTTTCAACTGCAGATGCAATATCTAATATATAAGGCTTAAAACGTTTTGCATCAAACGAAAAAGCAGGATCTTTTAACAGAGCACTAAATTTAGCATGGCCATTTTTTTGTAATGTGTCTAGTTGATTATCTGCATCAAGGGCTTGTCTGTATAATACTTTTAAGTTGTTATTTAACTGCTCTATTACTGGATTCATTTTTATCTAAAGGTTTTTTGAAAATTGCCGCTATAATATCATTAATGCTTGATTTCTAAAATGGAGAATTAGATGGATATTTCAGGTGGAGGTTTATCTTCAATTAATAACTCTCAAGGTTCACAAGTGTATTCAGCTGCATTGGCAAAGTCACACCAAAAGCTAGAAGGCGAAGCTGCATTAGCTTTAATTCAATCAGCGACTAGTAGTTCACAAATCGTGAGCAATCAACCTTCAGCTTCTTCTGTGACAGCAACGTTAGGGCAAAATATTAATATACGCGTCTAGTTGCATATTATTGTAATGCTAAATCAATAGGCGTTTTGCTTTTTTCGCCGCCTATTTCTCTTACCAATTTTGGTACTAAAAACCCTGGTAACTCATTTAAGATGCCTTTTTGAATTATGATCGCGTCTTTTTCAGCAACCTCAAAGTGTGCAGCACCTTGTACTTTGTCTAAAACATGTAAGTAATAAGGTAAAACATGCGCACTAAATAACGCTTCACTTAAATCAACTTGCGCTTTAACTGTATCGTTAATATTTTTTAAAAGTACTGCTTGGTTTAATAAAGTGACATCTGCTAACTTTAATTGTTGTAGTTTTTGGCTTAATGCGAGGTCAATTTCATTAGCGTGATTAATATGGGTTACTAAAATAACTTTTAATCGTGAAGACTTGAAACGTCTACACAATTGATCTGTGATCCGATTAGGGATCACCACGGGAAGTCGGCTATGGATCCTTATTCTTATTATGTGAGGTATTTTTTCCAGTTCTGTCATAAACCAATCAATCGCATCATCTTTTGCCATAAGCGGATCGCCGCCACTTAAAATCACTTCATTAATATTTTTATCGTTAGCGATATATTTTAAAGAATCGATCAGTGCTTTTTTGTTTAAATGATTATCTTGATAAGGAAAGTGACGTCTAAAGCAATAACGACAATTTATGGCACAACCTGTTTTAAAAATGATAAGTACACGGGATTTGTATTTATGTAATAAACCAGGGATTTGATTGTTTTGTTCAAGTAAAGGGTCGTGATCAAAACCTTTTTTGATTAAAAATTCTTGATGTAAAGGCAGTACTTGTAATAATAAGGGGTCATGACTATCACCGACTTTCATTTTTTTTATAAAAGGTAAAGGCACACGCATCGCAAACAGTTTTCGTGCTTTCATGTCTTCAGAAAAAGCTTTTTCATCAATTTTGAGCATTTTTAGCAATTTATTTGGCTCAGATACGGCCATTGCTAATTCTTTTTGCCAGTTAGTATGCAAATTTGCTTCAATTGTTTGTATCATAGCTTAGTAAATAACTCGAATTGATTAATAGAGGATAAGATGGCGAATTATAGCACTAATGAATTCAAGGGAGGCCTAAAATTTATGATGGACGGCGAACCTTGCAGTATTATCGAAAATGAAATGGTAAAACCTGGTAAAGGCCAAGCTTTTAACCGTGTAAAATTACGTAAATTGATCTCTGGTAAAGTATTAGAGAAAACATTTAAATCAGGTGATACTGTTGAAGCTGCTGATGTAATGGATACAGAGCTTGCTTACCTTTATAATGATGGTGAGTTTTGGCACTTCATGAACAACGAAACATTTGAGCAAGTTGCTGCAGACGAAAAAGCATTAGGTGATGCACTTAAGTGGTTAGTTGAAAATGATGTGTGTACACTTACAATTTGGGATGGTCGTCCTATTGTAGTGACTCCGCCTAACTTTGTAGAGCTAGAGATCACAGATACAGATCCTGGCCTTAAAGGTGATACTGCTGGTACTGGTGGTAAACCTGCAACTTTATCAACAGGTGCTGTTGTACGTGTTCCATTATTTGTTCAAGTAAACGAAGTAATTCGTGTTGATACTCGTACTGGTGAATATGTGAGTCGTGTTGCTAAATAGTTCTGCTTCGCATTTCTATTAAGGCCACTGCGTGGCTATCTCCGTGGGTATGTAGTTAAATGACTCTCAAAGTCGTTTGGGTACATATCCCACTTATCTGCATTGCTAACTTCCCTATTTAAATTTCCTTAAGGTCTTATTGTGAACTCTCCTCTTTGGCAGCCAAGCGCCAGTATAAAAAATTTAAAAAAACGTGCTGAAATTATTCGTAGTATTCGAGAGTTTTTCTACCAAAGAAATGTAATGGAAGTTGAAACGCCAAGCCTATCTCAAGCAAGTGTGACAGACATTCATTTAATCAGTTTTAATACTGAATTTTTAGGGCCAAATTATAGCAACGGTGTACCGCTTTATTTGCAAACATCACCTGAATACGCAATGAAAAGGCTATTAGCTGGTGGCAGTGGCGCTATTTTTCAAATAAGCAAAGCTTTTAGAAATGAAGAGTCGGGCAAGCATCATAATCCGGAATTTTCAATGTTAGAATGGTATCGACCTGGTTTTGATCATTTTGACTTAATGGATGAAATTGATTCTCTCATGCAAGCTATTTTAAAGTGCGAAAAAGCACAGAGAATAACCTATCAAGCTGCTTTTGGATCTATATTTAATACAAACCCATTAACAGCTTCATTAGAAACACTGAAACAGCTTTGCGAACAACATGGTTTTGAAAACATAGCTAAAGACGAAACAGACAAAGATACCTTGTTACAGCTATTATTTAGTATGGTTGTTGAACCAACAATAGGGCAAGAACAACCCTGTTTTATTTATGACTTTCCAGCATCTCAAGCAGCGCTTGCTAAAATAAACAAAGATAACCCACAAGTAGCTGATAGATTTGAGCTGTATTTTAAAAATATGGAATTGGCTAATGGTTTTAATGAACTAACAGATGCCAATGAGCAGTTAAACAGGTTTGAAAGCGATAACTTAAAAAGAAAAGATATGGGCTTAGCTCAGGTGCCTGCGGATCTTAATCTAATAGATGCCTTAGCTTCTGGTATGCCTGAGTGTGCAGGTGTGGCTTTAGGTATTGATAGATTAATAATGCTAGCGCTAGAGCAGAGTCAAATCAAAGATGTGATTAGCTTTGATATAGAGCGTGCTTAGATTTATTTAACCGGTTAATTAGTCAGATCTTGAATAATACCTTTGGTTGTTGCTGGGTAATTAGTAAAAATACCATCAACACCTAAGGTCAGCATGGCTTTGATATCGTCTACTTTATCTAGAGTATAAGCGTAAACCTTTAAACCTCTTTTGTGAGCGTCAGAAACAAAATCCTGATTAATAAAATCTTTATCTAAATGGATACTAAAAGCATTTAATGTGCGAGCAAACTTAGCATACTCAAGAGGAATACTTGAGGTAAGCGCGCCTATTTTAATCCAAGGTAATTGCTGTTTTATAAATCTTAATTGGTGGTGATCATAAGATGAAATGATTAAATTTTCTTGTGATATTTTACCGTTTTCAAGGTTGTTTTTAATATCTTCAACAAGTTGAGTTAAATCAAATGTATGTTTAAGCTCAATGTTTAATAAAGTTTGATTATTATTCCAATTTATTAGTTCTTGTAGGCTAGGGATTTGTTCGCCCATGCCAGCATCAAGTGCTTTTAATTGGTTTAAAGTGTAATTACTCACTTTACCTTGGCCATTGGTTGTTCTGTCTAACCATGAGTCATGAATAATGACATAGGCATCTTTAGCGCTATGTAAATCGACTTCAATGCCATCTACTTCTATCTCTAAAGCCGCTTTTATCGCACTTTTGGTATTTTCAGGATAATTTCCACTGGCACCTCTGTGAGCAAATACTTTCATTTAACAATCAACTCCTTTTATTTAAACCCACCTTACATAAGCCTCTGGGGATTTACACTTCGTTGTTATGTTATCTTTTAAGTGAGTAACCATTACTGCGATAACATGCCTAGAATTGAAAAACCCAATGCCTCTGAGTGGGAACTTACTTAATACAACTGCCATTATTACTCGCTTTAGCTTTTTTTGCTTTATTAACCGACCAAGTTTCATAAAAAGCCGCACTGACAACTAAAAAACCACCAATAAAGGTTGTTAAGCTTGGTCGCTCACTTAATAAGATAAAAGATAAAACGCAGCCGTATAGCGGTTGTAAACACGAGATTAAACCTGCGGTTGTTGCAGATAAATTTTGTAAACTTGAAGCAAATAATGAATGTGGTGCTGCCGTAAATATCACGCCAACTAACAGTATTAATAACCAATCAGTTTGTGTTACTTCAGATGGAGGCACTTCAACAAATAAACATAACATTAAACAAGCCACTAAAGTTTGATAAAGCATAGTGTGCGGGCCAGAATAATGCACAAAGTAATTTTTATGTAATACATTTCTTAAGGCAAAAAATACCGCAGATATCACACCGATTATTATGCCAATTGTTACTTGGTTACCTAAACTGGCTTCAGGAATAAGTAAATAAATACCAAAAACAACCACACACGCTAGCATTAAATCTTTTAATTTAGGGCGCGTTTTATTAAATAATGGCTCTAAAAAAATAGTGAAAACAGGGTAAGTAAAAAAAGCGATAATACCGATGGTTACGCCAGCCATTTGCATGCCAGTAAAATAAGTAACCCAATGAATGCCAACAACAATACCTAATAAGATAGCAATGCCATAATCTTTTTTATTAGCGAGCTTTATTTTCTTTTTTGTTAGATATAATAAAATGAATAAAGTAATAGCAGCGACTGCTGTGCGATAGACTGTAATATCTAAAGCAGGCATGCCTATTAGTTTAGAAAATAAAGCGGTACCACCAAACAAAAATACGGCAATGTGTAAATATATGAGGCTTTGGTTATGTGAATGCATTAATAAATGAATTTTTTTTCTTATCTTATGGGAGTCTAAATTACATAACAAGATGAAAATTCATATATTTATTTAAATTTTATATCTTTATAAAAAGGAAATTCTTTAAGTAGCCACCAAGCATCTTGAGTAGCTTGTAGATCTTGTTGATCGTTTTTTAATAAAAATAGCCTTTTACCGCCCCATTTACTTAATGGAAACAAGTGACTTGTAATAGGGTGATTTTCAAGTTTTGTTTTAAAGCTACCATCTTTTATTGCTTGCTTGAGACCATAACTGATTTGGCTTGCTAAGGCATAGTTTTTATTATCAACATAAAACCACATATTAAATGGATAAACTAATAAAAACTCGTCAAATATAACCAATTTATTGCCCCACATTATTTGATACTTTTCTATTTCGCTGTAGCCTTCATGTATGCCCCTTGGAAAATAGTCACAACGTCCTTTTTCTAGCATTTTGAAGTTAATTTCAAATTTATTAACCTTTAAAATTTTTAATTCCGCATTTTCTAAAATGGTGGTATCAGGCCAATGCTCTGCTTGGCAGGCGGTTAATGTTTTTAATTGTTCCATAGTAGTGATGTTTGAAAACTTTTTTCTATCTGCTTTTCTGATAATGAGTGCGCGAACACCTAAAATACCACCAAGCAAATCTATTGGAATGGCGGTAAAGCTCTCTTCTCGTTCTTTATTGGCTCCGCCCCAAGTGATATCAAGATAAATTCTATTTTTTAGCATTCTGAACCAGCGACCCTGAGTCATAGAAATTGTGCTTAATACCAGTTGTGATTGGCCGTATTTGTCTTGAGATTTATCAAGTGCTAATTGGATGATGTCAGTAAAAAATAAGTGGGCAGTATCTGTATCAGATTGAGGTGCTATGGTTCGAACAATATTAAGCTTTTTATCAGCGGCATTATTATTTAAAGGTATTAAAAGCAATAAAGCACATATCAAGGCAATTGAGAATTTCATAATTGAAATAACCAAAACAAATTGTTTATTAAGTATAGGTTTTTTTTACAGGGTATTACTAGATTTTTTAGAAGTGTATATATTTATTTGATGAATAAGTGGTGGAGCTATGCGGGATCGAACCGCAGACCTCCTGCGTGCAAGGCAGGCGCTCTCCCAGCTGAGCTATAACCCCACATTCCATCATTCAAGGTTACTGGTTGCCTTGAACGGTGCGTACTGTATGTTTATTCATAACTTTGGTCAAGTACTTTTTATTATTATTTTTTTGAATGTTTAAAAATAAAACAAAAGCTTTAAGTATGTTAGATAAAAACTTAAATCAAAAAAATGGTGCAGTTATGGTTATGAGCTTGATGAGAAATATTGGCAAAATACCACTTTTAGAATATTAGGGCATTGTGTAGATTAGCGCTAAGGGTTAATGTAGTTAATGAAATCATAAGCAAAATTACAAAAGGGTTATTCAATGAAAAAGGCTTTACCGATAATATTATTAACATTGTTATCTGGGTGCGCCAGTAAATCAGACATGCCCGCTTATGAAATTAATAATGAAAAGTTTATCGCTTCAACTGAAAATAAACAAAAGTCGTTTTCATATACGGTCTCAGTTAAACCTACGGGGGCAGTTGACCTGACCCCAACAAAAAATATGTCACGCAGTGCTTATAAAAAATTACTGCTCACAGAGCGCTTTAGTGATTCTGGTGCGTTAAAATTAGAGCTAGAAGATAAAGCCGCTAACATGTTAGAAAAAGAGCTTAAAAAGCGCAGTTATTGTGACAAAACTCACTCGATAGATGATGTAGTGTGGCGTGATTATAGTGTGAAATTAAGTGGTAAGTGTTTATAGTAATACAACTCAGCTATTGGTCAAACAGTAGCTGAACCCTTCTTGTAAAAGTTATTCATATTCCAATAGTTGCTTATTTGATTTTAAATAACCTGAATATACTAACCCCAGTCCAAATATACACACCAATAAAATAACCATTAAAAAAGCTGTTTTACCATGGCTTTGATAAACTAATCCGGGTAAAAATGACCCTAGCGCACCGCCAGAATAATAAAAAGAGACATAAACACCATTTGTGACGCTAGCTGGTGCTTGGCTTATTTTGTTTACTAGCGGTGCTGAGATTGAGTGAATAATAAACATAGCGCCGCAAAAGAGTGAAAAAGCGGTAAAAAAGACAGGGAACTGATTTGGCATCATTAATACAATTGCGCTGCAATAAATGATGAAAATAATGCTCAATAATTTAAAAGGTATCTGGAATCTTTTAACTAAGAATGGTGTTAATAATGATGCAATAGCCCCAAATAGGTAGCCAATATATACTAAGCCTATATTGGCAGTATTTTGCATATTAAAGTCATGTTTTAAAATAAATGGTAGATAATTTAAAACTGCAGTAAAACAAAAGAACATACAAAAAATGGCACTATAAACTTTAAATAGCCCAGGTTGTTTTAAATTTTTAATGCCCGAAAGAATAGAGGGCGTTGCTTTATTTTGTGTCTTATTCTTGGTTGGGATATGTCCTTTAATATTAATTTTAATAAAAATAGCTAAGCTCAATAAGCTAATAGCGATTAGGTAATAAAAGCTCTGCCAATTAAAAAACTCAGTAAAGCTGGCTGCTAATAACCTGCCAAAAAAACCGCCAAGAATGGTACTACCAATATAGATGGTCATATTTTTTTGCAGCTGATCATTTTGATATGTTTGACCGATATAGCTTGTCATAGCTGTTAATGCCGCTGGTAGTAATAACCCCTGTAACACTCTACAAAATAACAATAGCTCAAAGGTTTTTATAAAAGGAAATATGATGCAGGTAATCGCTAATAACATCATAGTATTTTTTAGTATTTTCAAAGTATTTAGTTTTTGAAATATAAAACCATAAAACAGTGGTGCGATTGCTAAGGGGATCATAGTGGCAGTCATTAAACTACCAGCAGCGGCAGGGCTAACATTAAATGTGTTGGAAAATAAGGGCAGCAGTGGTTGTGGTGCATAAAGCACAAAAAAGATGAAAACAGAGCTGCACAATAAGTGAAAAAAATGCATAAGTTAGCTTTTACAATACTTAGAAATTAAACTGTGGATAGCTTAATCCTTTAAAACTTCAATACAAGGCTTTTAATTAATCAAAATGATTATTAAAATAAGCGTATTCCATCTATATAGAGCATGATGATCATGGGTTCATTACAAGACCAGCTATTAAAATCAGGTTTAACCACTGAACATAAAATTAAAGTGGCAAAAACAACTAAACGCAAGCAACAAAAAAAGAAGAAAAAAGGCGCAAGTAGCAATCCAAGCGACTTACAAAAGCATATTGAAAAAAATAAATTAGAGCAGCAGAAAAAAGCAGAAGCACTTAACCAAGCTAAAGTGATTGAGCAAAAAGAAAAAGAGCAAATAGCGCGTGTTAAACAGATTTTACAGCATCATAATCAATCAGAGATCAAAGGTGAGTTAACCTTTAACTTTACTTATGAAAATAAGATCAAAGATCTAGATGTAAATGAAGTTACAAAAAATGCACTGGCAAAAGGTCGCTTAGCAATATGTGTGCTTGAAGGCATTTTTTATGTATTAAATGATGAACCAGCTCGTAAAATAGCTGAAGTAGACGAAAAATATATCGTATTACATGCATTGCCTGAAGATGATAAAAAAGACGAAGATGATCCATATGCTGATTTTGAAGTGCCAGATGATTTGAACTGGTAATCGTAATTATAAAAAAGCCGCTTTAAGCGGTTTTTTTATTTTAGATCATTGTAACATTCTAAAGCTTGTTTTAGACTTCTAAACATCTATCGTTAGTTTGACTGGCGATCCTAAATTTCAAGAAGAGATCTCATCATGTTTGAATTACCGCAATTAGATTTAAAAAATAAAGTTCCAGATGATGAATGGCAATTACGAATAGATCTCGCTGCGTGTTATCGACTTGCGCATTCATATGGTTGGGATGACACCATTTATACACATATCTCTGCACGACTTCCGGGTAAAGATGAGTACTTAGTTAATGCTTTTGGTCTTGCATTTGATGAAATCACAGCGTCCAATTTAGTGAAGGTAAATTTACAAGGAGAGATTTTAGATGACTCACCATTTAAGATAAATCCTGCTGGTTTTACAATTCACAGTGCGATCCATGAAGTACGTGAAGATGCACATTGTGTGATTCATTTACATACTAATGAAACCATTGTTGTCTCAACCTTAGAGGATGGCTTACAACCTATTTGTCAGCATGCAATGTTTCCACTAAGTGCGATTGCTTATCATGACTATGAGGGTTTAGCGGTTAATGCAGCAGAAAAAGCACGTTTACAACAAGATTTAGGCAATGCCCATACTTTAATGTTGCCAAATCATGGCGCTTTAACTTTAGGGCCAACAGTGGGTGAAGCATTTATGCGTTGGGCTGATTTACAACGTGCGTGTGAAGTGCAAGTGATGGCACTTTCAACAGGAAAGCCGCTGATCCCAATAGCGGGAAATATTTTAGATACAGTTAAAACTCAGCAAAATAAAGTACATACAGGTAGTACAGGCGGTCAGGTTTCTTGGCCTGCTATGTTACGTAAAGCATATCGTTTAGATCCAAGTTTTGCTAAGTAAATTAAAGCTAAGCGCTGTATTTCAGGGCTTGACTCAATAATCAAATTAAATAGGAACAATCATGAAAGTAACTCGCGTCGAAGTGTTTGATATCCATTGTCCAGATAGACCTGCTTGGACACCTGTTTTTGTTCGTATTCATACTGATGAAGGTATATCTGGTGTGGGTGAAGCGGGCCTAGCTTATGATTTAGGTCACAGTGCTGCAGCTGCGATGATTAAAGAGATGGCTGAAGCCTTTTTAATTGGTCATGACCCTTTCCAAACAGAAAAGCTATGGGCTCGTATGTTACGAGAAAGCTTTTGGGGCTTAGGCGGCGGACCAGTTGTGTATTCAGCTATGAGTGCATTAGATACTGCACTTTGGGATATTAAAGGTAAAGCGTTAGGTTTGCCTGTTTATCAACTTTTAGGTGGCAAGGTAAACGACAAATTAAGAACTTATGCATCGCAATTACAATTTGATTGGGATGACGAGTTTAAAGCACTAGTACAACCACAAGAATACGCTGAGGCGGCTTTAAAAGCGGTGGCAGAAGGTTACGATGCAGTTAAAGTTGATCCTATTATGTATAACAAAAATGGTGAAACTTATTATGATCGTACTAATATTATTCATCGTTCAGAAATGAAGTTATATCGTGCACGTATGCAAGCTATTCGTGAAGCAGTTGGCGATGAAGTTGATATTATTTTTGAATGTCATAGTTTACCTGGCGCAACATCTGCAATTCAGTTAGGTGAAATTGCTGAAGAGTTTGACTGTATGTACTATGAAGAACCCGTAAATTACTTAAACCACTCGTTACATGCAAAAGTGGCTGACAAAGTAAATGTGCCAATTGCGGGTGGTGAAAGACTTTATAATAGATGGCAAGTTCGTCCATACCTTGAAGATCAAAGTGTAGATGTACTGCAGCCTGACATTGGTTTATGTGGTGGTTTTACAGAAACTAAAAAGGTATGTGATTACGCTGATATTTTTGATGTACGTATTCAAGCACATGTTTGTGGTGGTCCAGTTGCAACAGCTGCATCATTACATTTAGAAACTGCGATCCCTAACTTTTTAATTCATGAACATCATACTTATGCGATTAAAAAGTGGAATCGTGAATTATGTTTACAAGATCCGCAACCTAAAAATGGTTTCTTTGAAGTGTCTGAAGAGCCGGGTATTGGCATCGAACTGAATGATGAAGTGGTAATGCGCTCTCAAAGAGTTGAAATTAAATAATTAAAGATAAATAATTATCTTGTAACTAAGTAAGGCCCATATTAATTTATGGGCCTTACTTGTTTTAGGTATGTTGGATTTTAAGGGAATACATCTTTTATGAAAGATTACTCTATTAGTAATGGCTGTTTAAATGAGGTTGATTTTCATTGCTCGGCTCATTTTAATGAACGACCAGATGAGAATGATATCTCTCTTTTAGTGGTCCATAATATTTCTTTACCGTCGGGAAAGTTTGGTAATTCATATATTGATGATTTATTTATGGGAGCACTTAATTGCAATGCACATCATAGTTTTTCTGATTTAAAAGGTTTAGAAGTATCGGCGCATTGTTTAATAAAACGCTGTGGAGAAGTCATACAATATGTACCTTTTAATAAGCGTGCATGGCATGCTGGTGTATCAAGCTTTGATGGTGTAGATGGCTGTAATGATTTTAGTATTGGTATTGAATTAGAGGGCACAGATACGATTGCATATACTTCAATGCAGTATCAATCACTTAGCGCTATAGCAAAAATATTAATAAAGCATTATCCTAAGCTCACTAAAGCGCGTATCGTTGGTCATCAAGATATTGCACCAGGTAGAAAAACAGATCCTGGTGAAAGTTTTGATTGGTCATATTTTTATCAATTAATCGATTTATAATCTCAAAGTACTTATGATTTACTGCTACCTAGGTGAACTATGACGCTGATTTCTATATTAATAGCTTTAATTATTGAACGTTTAGATGCAAAAGGCCGTTATTGGCAAATGCACATATATGCCAGTAAATACTTAAATTTATCAACGGGTGATTCTTCAATTGCTCATTCAGTCACTCAACCTTTGTTAAAAAAAGAAATTGGTTTTTTACTTTGGTTGGTAATACCAGCTGCATGTGTGGGCTTTATTTATACCTTATTTGACTTTGTGCTGTTTCAATTGGCAATTAATGTTGTCATTTTATTAATTTGCATTGGTTGTATTTATTTACGAGAAAAGTACAAAGGCTACTTAAATGCCATGCAGCGTCAAGATAATGAAGCTGCAACCTTATATGCTTTGCAATTAGGCCAAAAGAAAACTGCAGAACAACTGGATAGTGAAACTTTAGGGCAAACACTCTCTTGGATTAATTTTAGGTTTTATTGTGCGGTATTATTTTGGTTTGTTGTTTTAGGACCTGCTGGCGCTGTATTTTATGCCTTAGTGCGCACTTATGCTGATTTGGTACGAAAAGACATAGAAGTAACTAAACAAAAAAATGAAGATACTGAAGAATTAGAGCAAGTCGACTTTGAATATTCAATTACGCAATATCACAAAGTGCTGCAGTCTTTATTGTTTTGGCTTGATTGGTTACCGGCACGTATCGCTAGTTTAGGTTATTTGATTATAGGTAATTTTAATAAAGGCACTACATGTTGGTTAAAGTACTTATTAGATTTTAAAGTGAGTAATCGAAAAGTTGTTACTCATACCGCATTAGCGGCTGAGCAAGTAGAGCAAAAACATATTGGCTGTACATTCGAAGCTAAATGTATGGTCAGGTTAGTGAAAAGAAATATATTTTTGTTTTTAGCATTGACCGCATTATTAACTTTATTTTCAGATTTGCCTTAATAAATCTGCTTCGCACCTTTATTGTGGCCATTACGTGGCATTTAAAAGATAGAATTATTTCTATCTTTTATTTTTTGAGTTAACCGATAAAGTTGCGTTTAATATAGTGAAGCAATCTAAAACATCTCTGGCTATAATTAGAATCAACTCATTGGTCTGACCACTTTGTTTTATCGATATTTACCTTTCTTTTTTGACATTTTTTCCATAATTTACCTTTTGTTGATATAGATCGGTTTAAATTACAGCCATTGGTCTGCGTAACTTTGACTATATTCACTATTTTTGTTAATTTATGCAGAATAATTTGGTATGACCAATTTACCGTTGAGGTTTAGGTACTATTTTTAGCCATGAATTTTAAAATTAAAACAGCAAAATTATCTGACATCATTCTTGAGCAGTTAGAAAATATGATCCTTGAAGGGTCGCTTGCGCCAGGACAAAAATTACCGCCAGAACGAGAACTCGCAAAACAATTTGAAGTTTCCCGTCCTTCATTGCGTGAGGCAATTCAAAAGCTAGAAGTAAAAGGATTAGTTTATCGTCGTCAAGGGGGTGGTACTTATATTAAAAACCAGCTTGAAGAAGGCATGACAGACCCTTTATTTGAATTGATAAGTAAACATCCTGAATCGCAGTTTGATTTATTGGAGTTTCGACATGCACTTGAAGGTATATCAGCTTATTATGCAGCATTGCGCGGTACAGATACTGATTACGAAGAAGTGAAACTGAGCTTCAACCAAATTGAAAAAGCGATAGATTTAGAAGCGAAAGCAAAAGCGATTAATGAATTTCACTTTGCAGTCGCTGAAGCATCACATAATGTTGTGTTATTGCACTTAATACGTGGTATGTCTTCTTTACTAGAGCAAAGCATTTTAGAAAATTTAACTGTTTTAGTTGAGAAGGATAGCGTGAAAGCGCAGTTAGCAGAACATAGAAAAACCCTGTTTAATGCCGTAATAGAAGGGCAGCCAGTACAAGCAAGAGAGGCAAGTAATGCTCACTTAGCTTTTATTGAAGAAGCTTTATTAAAAGCAGGTAAAGAGAATTCCAGAATAAAACGCAGTTTAAGACGTACACAGCAAAACTAGTATTTCAATAGAATACTTATGATTGTACGAATACAAAAATTTAATATTAAATAGATTAAGGAAACATCCTATGTCTGAAGTCCAGAAACATGATATTGACTCACTTGAAACTCAGGAATGGTTGCAAGCACTAGAATCTGTAGTAAAAGAAGAAGGTGTTGAACGTGCTCAGTTTTTACTTGAGCAAGTACTAGAGCAAGCACGTTTAGATGGTGTTGATATGCCTACAGGTATAACAACTAACTATGTAAATACAATTCCTGCAGATCAAGAAGCTGCATATCCTGGGGATGTAAACCTAGAGCGTCGTATTCGTTCAATCATTCGCTGGAATGCGATCATGATTGTACTACGTGCATCTAAAAAAGATTTAGATTTGGGCGGCCATATGGCATCGTACCAATCATCAGCTGCATTTTATGAAGTGTGTTTTAACCATTTCTTTAAAGCTGCAAATGAAATCAACGGTGGCGATTTAGTTTATTATCAAGGTCATATTTCTCCTGGTATTTATGCACGTGCTTTCCTTGAAGGTCGTATTAGTGCTGATCAACTTGATAACTTCCGTCAAGAAGTTGATGGTAAAGGTTTACCTTCATACCCGCATCCTAAATTAATGCCTGAGTTTTGGCAGTTCCCAACTGTATCTATGGGCTTAGGTCCAATTGCATCTATCTACCAAGCTCGTTTCTTAAAATACTTAGATGGCCGTGGTTTAAAAGATACTAAGAGCCAAAGAGTTTTTGCTTTCTTAGGTGACGGTGAAATGGATGAGCCAGAATCACGTGGTGCTATCTCTTTTGCAGCGCGTGAAAAGTTAGATAACCTGTGCTACTTAGTTAACTGTAATTTACAGCGTTTAGATGGCCCAGTTATGGGTAACGGTAAAATCATTCAAGAACTAGAGGGTCTATTTAAAGGCGCTGGTTGGAATGTAATTAAAGTTGTTTGGGGTTCTGGTTGGGATAAGTTACTTGCTAAAGATACGACAGGTAAATTATTAGAGCTAATGAATGAAACAATTGATGGTGATTATCAAACATATAAAGCTAAAAATGGTGCGTATGTACGTGAACACTTCTTCGGACGTTACCCAGAAACATCAGCACTTGTTGCTGATATGACAGATGATGAAATTTTCGCGCTTAAGCGTGGTGGTCATGAGCCTTCTAAACTTTATACTGCATTTAAAACAGCTGAAGAAACTAAAGGTCGTCCAACTGTAATTTTAGCTAAAACAGTTAAAGGTTACGGTATGGGTGAAGCTGCCGAAGGTAAAAACATTGCTCACCAAGTTAAGAAAATGGATATGAGCCATGTTGAGCATTTACGTTCTCGTTTAGGTTTACAAGATTTAGTATCTGATGAAGCATTAAAAGAATTGCCTTATTTAACGCTAGAAGAAGGTTCGGCTGAACATAAATACTTACACGCGCGTCGTAAAGCATTACATGGTTATACACCTGCACGTCTACCAAACTTTACTAAAGATCTTGTGATCCCTAAAGTTGAAGAATTCAAAGTATTATTAGATGAGCAAAAACGTGATATCTCTACAACTATGGCGTTTGTTCGTACATTAAATATTTTATTAAAAAATAAAAATATTGGCGAAAACATTGTCCCTATCATTGCTGATGAAGCGCGTACTTTTGGTATGGAAGGTTTATTCCGTCAAATTGGTATCTACAATCCTCATGGTCAAAACTACACACCACAAGATAGAGGAATTGTTTCTTATTATAAAGAAAGTACTTCTGGTCAGGTATTGCAAGAAGGTATCAATGAGTTAGGTGCAATGTCTTCATGGGTGTCTGCTGCAACATCTTATAGTACAAACGATTTACCTATGATCCCATTCTATATTTATTATTCAATGTTTGGTTTCCAACGTGTTGGTGATATGGCTTGGATGGCTGGTGATCAGCAAGCACGTGGTTTCTTATTAGGCGCAACAGCAGGTCGTACAACGTTAAATGGTGAAGGTTTACAACATGAAGATGGCCACAGTCATATTCTAGCGAGCACTGTGCCTAACTGTATTTCTTATGATCCTACATATGGCTATGAAGTTGCTGTAATCGTACAAGACGGTATTCGTCGTATGTATGGTGAAGAACAAGAAAATATTTATTATTACTTAACTGTGATGAACGAAAATTATCATCAGCCAGCTATGCCTGAAGGTGCTGAAGAAGGTATTCGTAAAGGTATCTACAAACTTAAAACGCTTGCTGGCGAGAAATCGAAAGTTCAGCTATTAAGCTCAGGTACTATCATGATAGAAGTACTTAAAGCAGCAACTATCTTAAGTGAAGAATACGGTATTAGCTCTGATGTATTCTCTGTAACTTCATTTAATGAATTAGCGCGAGATGGACAAGATGTTGAGCGTTTCAACATGCTTAACCCTTCGGCTGAACAACGCCAAGCATATATCAATGAAGTATTAGGTTCTGAAGCAACAATTGCTGCAACTGATTACATGAAGAACTTCGCAGAGCAAGTACGTGCATTCGTACCAACAGAAAACTATAAAGTACTAGGTACTGATGGTTACGGTCGTTCAGATAGCCGTGATAATTTACGTCGTCATTTTGAGGTGAATGCAGGTTATGTTGTTGTTGCAGCGTTAACTGAGTTAGTAAAACGTGGTGAAGTAGAAGCAAGTGTTGTCACTGATGCGATTGCTAAATTCGACATCGATACTAATAAACTTAATCCTTTATACGCATAAGAGATAAAAACATGACAATCGAAATTAATGTACCAGACATCGGTTCAGATGAAGTTGAAGTGACTGAAATTCTTGTAAGCGTAGGCGACAAGGTTGAAGTTGACCAATCTATTTTAAATGTTGAAGGTGATAAAGCTTCAATGGAAATCCCAGCAGCGACTGCAGGGATTGTTAAAGAAATCAAAGTAGCTGAAGGTGATTCAGTAACAACTGGTTCTTTAGTAATGGTTTTTGAAGGTGCAGCAGAAGTTGCTGCTCCGGCACCTGTTGCAGCTGAGCCAGCTGCGGCTCCCGTGGCAACTGCATCAGCAGCACAGGAAGTAAATGTGCCTGATATTGGTGGTGATGAAGTTGAAGTAACTGAAATTTTAGTTGCTGTTGGCGATGTTGTTTCAGAAGACCAGTCAATTTTAAACGTTGAAGGCGATAAAGCATCAATGGAAGTGCCTGCACCATTTTCTGGCACTGTTAAAGAAATCAAAGTAGCAACAGGTGATACTGTTTCTACCGGTTCTTTAGTGATGATCTTTGAAGTAGCGGGTGCAGCAAAAGCAGCACCTGTGGCTGTTGAAGCAGCTCCTGCAGCAGCACCAGCTGCTGTATCTGCAGTACAGGAAGTAAATGTACCAGATATCGGTGGTGACGAAGTTGAAGTAACTGAAATTTTAGTTGCTGTTGGCGATGTTGTTGCAGAAGACCAATCAATTTTAAACGTTGAAGGCGATAAAGCTTCAATGGAAGTACCAGCACCATTTGCAGGTACTGTTAAAGAAATTAAAGTAGTTGCTGGTGATAAAGTATCTACTGGTTCTTTAGTGATGATATTTGAAACAACTTCAAGTGCGCCAGTTGCTGCAGCGCCAGTAGCACAAGCTGTTGCTTCTACAGCGCCTGCGGCAAAACCTGCTGCGGCACCTGCAGCTAAAGTATCAGCTGCACAAGAAAGCTTTGCAGAAAATGATGCTTATGCACATGCCTCGCCTGTTATTCGTCGTTTAGCCCGTGAGTTTGGTGTAAACCTAGCTAACGTAACTGGTACTGGCCGTAAAGGTCGTGTTGTTAAAGAAGACGTGCAAAACTATGTTAAAAACCTAGTTAAGCAAGTTGAATCAGGTCAAATTTCTGCTTCTAAAGGAAATGCTGGTGGCGGTGAATTAGGTTTAATTCCATGGCCTAAAGTAGATTTCTCTAAATTTGGTGAAGTTGAAGAGCAAAAACTATCTCGTATTCAAAAACTGTCTGGTGCTAATTTACACCGTAACTGGGTTCAAATCCCTCATGTTACTCAGTTTGATGAAGCAGATATCACTAGCCTTGAAGTGTTCCGTAAAGAACAAAATGTGATGGCTGAAAAACGCAAACTTGGCGTGAAAATCACGCCGCTTGTGTTTGTTATGAAAGCAGCAGCTAAAGCGTTAGAAGATTTCCCAAGATTTAACTCTTCATTAAGTGAAGATGGTGAAAGCCTAATTCTTAAGAAATACATCAATATTGGTGTTGCTGTTGATACGCCAAATGGTTTAGTTGTTCCAGTATTTAAAGATGTGAACAATAAAGGCATTATCGAACTATCTCGCGAATTAATGGATATTTCGAAAAAAGCACGTGAAGGCAAATTAACATCTTCAGATATGCAAGGTGGTTGTTTTACTATTTCATCTTTAGGTGGCATTGGTGGTACTTCATTTACACCTATCGTAAATGCACCTGAAGTTGCAATTTTAGGTGTATCTAAATCTGAAATTAAGCCTAAGTGGAATGGCAAAGAGTTTGAACCAAAACTGATGGTTCCTTTATCTATGTCATACGATCACCGTGTTATCGACGGCGCATTAGCTGCACGTTTCACTGTGACACTTGCTAATTACATGAGCGATATTCGCCAGTTAGTAATGTAATTGTAAGCGCGAATTTATTCGCGCTTTTTTAGGTCGGGTGATACAATCCGGCCACAAATTTATTCAATATGTCCTTATTCCTGTTATTGATACGATTTTCAGTGATGGGTGACAGGAAAATAAGTGGGCAGAACTGATTTTGTCCCGTTCAAAAATATAAAGGTAAAAGCATGAGTAACGAAATTAAAACGCAAGTCGTTATACTAGGTGGTGGACCTGGTGGTTATTCTGCAGCTTTCCGTGCTGCTGATTTAGGTTTAGAAGTAACTTTAGTTGAGTCTCGCAATACTTTAGGTGGTGTGTGTCTTAATGTTGGTTGTATCCCTTCTAAAGCATTACTACATGTTGCTAAAGTAATTGATGATGCAGCAGCAATGGAATCTCATGGTGTTACTTTTGGCGCGCCTAAAATCGATTTAGACAAAATCCGCTCTTGGAAAGAGTCTGTGATCGGCCAGTTAACTGGTGGTCTAGACGGTATGGCTAAGATGCGTAAAGTTAAAGTTGTTAACGGTTACGGTAAATTTACTGGATCTAACACTTTAGAAGTTGTTGATGGTGATACAACTTCCACAATCACTTTTGATAATGCTATCGTAGCTGCAGGTTCTCAACCTGTAAACTTACCATTCATCCCACAGGATGACCGTGTAATTGATTCAACTGGTGCATTAGAGCTTAAAGATGTTCCTGAGAAACTACTTGTATTAGGTGGTGGTATTATCGGTCTTGAGATGGGTACTGTTTACCGTGCGCTAGGTTCTCAAATTGATGTTGTTGAGTTTGCAGACCAATTAGTGCCTGCTGCTGATAAAGACGTAATGAAAATCTACCAAAGATACGTAAAAGATAAATTCAACGTAATGCTTTCTACTAAAGTTGTTGGTGTTGAAGCTAAAGAAGACGGTTTATACGTTACTTTTGAAGGTAAAAAAGCACCTACAGAACCAGTGCGTTATGACAAAGTATTAGTTGCTGTTGGTCGTACGCCAAACGGTAAACTACTTGATGCTGAAAAAGCGGGCGTTGCAGTAGATGAGCGTGGCTTTATCAATGTTGATAAGCAATTACGTACTAATGTAAACCACATCTTTGCTATCGGTGATATCGTAGGTCAGCCTATGCTTGCACATAAAGCAGTACATGAAGCACACGTAGCTGCTGAAGTAATTGCTGGTCAAAAGCATTTCTTCGACCCTAAATGTATTCCTTCAATTGCATACACAGATCCTGAGATTGCTTGGGTTGGTGTAACTGAAAGAGAAGCAAAAGAGCAAGGTTTAAACATCGAAACATCAGTATTCCCTTGGGCTGCATCTGGTCGTGCAATCGCTTCTGCACGTACTGAAGGTCAAACTAAAATGATCTTTGATAAAGACACTGGTCGTGTGATCGGTGGTGCTATGATTGGTATCAATGCTGGCGAAATGCTTGGCGAAATTGGTTTAGCAGTTGAAATGGGCGCAGACGGTGAAGACTTAGCGCTTACGATTCATGCTCACCCAACACTAAATGAGTCAATTGGTCTAGCTGCTGAAATCTTTGAAGGTTCAATCACAGATTTACCAAACAAAAAAGCAGTTAAAAAGAAAAAATAAATTTGTAAACAAATTTATTTAAAACTCGGCTATGCCGAAAAAAGGGTGAATGATTTCACCCTTTTTTATTGTTTGATTTATTAACGTATTATTTCACTTTATTGCCAATGCTTAGTTTTATTTGTTTTGTGGCAGAAATTTATCTACGCAGGTTGAATGTGTAGTTATTAGGTATGATTTTGTAGGTTGGGCTTTAGCCTGACTATTTTTAACGTCAAAAAATGTGAAGCTGAGGTTTAATAAACTTAAATTATAGATCAAACACCCATTTCCCTATAAACTAGCTGCCCTTTTAATTGCTCGTTAGATTTAAATGAAAAATTCAGTATTGGTATTAAGAAAAAAACAATTAGAAACATCTAAAAAAGAGTTCAGAGCACGTGGCGCTAAACTTAAACGATGTGATCATTGTTTAATAGATATCAATGAATGTATTTGCGATGGCATTCAGGAAGCGCAGTGTGGTTTAGCTGTATGTATGCTGATGTATCATAATGAAAGTTTTAAGCCTTCAAATACAGGGCGTCTAATAGCTGATGTAATACCTGAAAACTTCGCGTTTCGTTGGGATCGAACTGATCCAGATAAAGGATTTTTAGCGCTTATTAGTGATGAGCAGTATCAACCTTTGATTATCTTTCCATCAGAAGGCATCGAGTCACAAAGAGTCGTTGAAACCGTTGAGCGTACAGAAGGTAAAAAGCCGTTATTGATCTTTTTGGATGGCACATGGCGTGAAGCTAAAAAAATGATCCGTAAAAGTCCTTATTTAGATCAATACCCTGTTTTATCGATTACACCTGATAAGTTATCTGAATATAAATTGAGAGTAGCAGTACATGATAATCATTTAGGTACAGCTGAAGTTGCTATTATGGTATTAGAGCTTGCAAATGAAGTAGATGCGGCAAATAAACTAAGTCAGCACTTTGAAGATTTTAGAGAAGCATATTTAAAGTGTAAAAAAAGATAAATCTGCTGCGCATATTTATTTAGGACAAGAAAATGCGTGATATATGAAAACATATACCACGCTGACTGGAATCTTTCTAAGCGTCCTGCTTTCTAGTAATACTAGTTCCGTTAAAACTTTTCCCTAGGCATATTTTTATTCTAATATGACTAACAAATCCCTTGTCATAATCCGGTTCATCACTGAAAAACATCCAATGTTAGCAATCTTTGCTATATATCCTTAAAACAGACATCTTGTCTGTTACTCCTTAACTAAGTCGTTCCATGATATCAGTCGTTAAACTGTGAGCATCTTGCTCTTCCTCAACTTGTACTCATCTGAGTCGTAATCAACATCCTGTCTGCTTGAGCATCCTTCTTCCCTTCAAGCGATGAGTAAATTATAGAGAAATGATGCTTTAAAGGTATAAGTGAGAGATGAATTATTAATTGTTTTACATATGAAATATTGTGATTTTATGTTTATTGTAAGTAAATTCAATGGTTTGATTGTTTTTTTATTCTTTTTGTATCGTTAATTAATGATATGTCTGTCATATTTGTGGGATATATCTCACAGTATTTATCCGTTTATAGTCTACATTTTAATTTTATTGTTTACCTTGAGTGAGATAGATCATAGAAAAACTTAAAAAGTTTGAATAGTTAATTGATAATCGTTATTATTCATGGCTTGTCATTAGTTTTATTTTAAAAAGATACTGTTCAATAAAGTATTATAAAAATAGGTTCTAAAATGAAAAAAACAATTCTAGCATTATCCCTTTTGGGGTTAGCAGCTTGTGATCAAGCGCCATCAGAAAACAAGGTTGAAACAACTGCCGAAAATACTAAGGAAAAAGCAAGTGGACAGGTAGTGAATGTTTATTCTTTTCGCCAACCATTTTTGATTGAGCCTATTTTAAATGAGTTCACTAAAGAAACCGGAATTGAAACAAAAGTGGTATTTGCAAAAAAAGGTCTTATTGAGCGAATGAAGCGTGAGGGTAAACATACTCCTGCCGATTTAGTACTGACTTCAAACTTTAGTGCTTTATTACAGTTAGAAAATGCAGATCTAACACAGCCAATTCAAAGCGATACTGTAGATAAAAACATCCCTGGTCAATTTAAAGATGCTCAAGGCAATTGGGTTGCTTTAACTAAGCGTGTACGTAATGTTTATTCATCTAAAGAGCGTTTAGGTGCGTTACCGGAACTGACATACGAAGACTTAGCCGATCCTAAATATAAAGGCATGTTATGTACTCGTTCTGGTAAGCATCCGTATAACTTAGGTTTAATAGCCTCTATGATTGCCCATCATGGTGAGCAAGAAACAAAAACTTGGTTGCAAGGTGTTAAAGCTAATTTAGCGCGTAAACCTCAAGGAAATGATCGTGCACAAGTAAAAGCAGTTAAAGAAGGTTTATGTAATATCGCGTTAGGTAATAGTTATTACTTTGGTAAAATGATGCAAGACCCTAAACAAAAAGTGTGGGCTGATTCTGTATTTATTAATTTCCCAAATCAAACCAATCGAGGCTCTCATATTAATGTGTCAGGTGTCGTTTTAAGTAAATATACTAAGCATAAAGCCAATGCATTGAAATTAATTGAATTTATGAGTGATGAAAAAGCACAAAAAATGTATGCTTCATTAAATATGGAATATCCTGTTAAATCAGGTGTTGCTTTATCAGATATGGTCGCTTCTTGGGGAAAATTCTCAGAAGATGCAATTTCACTTGATAAAATCAGTGAAAACCGCACGTTAGCACTAAAATTAATTGATGAAGTGAAATTTGATTTATAACTAATTAAATATGCGAGTTTAAAGTATTATACTGCTTTAAACTCGTAGCATTTCAAAGGTATCAATGCGTTTTTCAATTTCTCGATGGCAGGTCATTGCTTGGTCTGCCGGAATTATTTTAACTCTTCCGCTTATATTTCTTATTTTTGAATCTCTCATTCCCGATCCTGATGTATTTGATCATTTATGGAATACCGTTTTATGGGATTACACTTATAATACATTTGTACTGATTTTTGGTGTATTAGCATTAAGCGCTTTAATTGCTTTGCCTTTAGGTTGGCTTGTTGCTTATTGTGATTTCCCTGGTAAAAAGCAGTTTGAATGGGCGTTAATGCTGCCTTTGGCAATGCCAACTTATATCATCGCTTATGTTTATACTGATTTACTCGATTATGCTGGTCCGATTCAAATTTGGTTGCGAAATACCTTTGGTTGGCAAAATCCAGATGATTATTGGTTTTTTGATATAAGAACACTGCCGGGCGCTATTGTGATGATTGCCTTGGTATTATATCCGTATTTATTTTTGATTTTTAAAACTGCATTAAGAGAGCAATCATTTAAACTTGTACAAGCAAGTCAACTAATGGGTTATAGCGCGATACAAAGCTTTTTTAAAGTCTCTTTACCTTTAGCTCGGGGCTCTATTGTTGCAGCACTTGCTTTAATTGCCATGGAAACAATGGCTGACTTTGCCACTGTAAATTACTTCGCTGTTAGTACGTTAACAACAGCAGTATATGATACTTGGTTTGGATATTACTCATTAACAGCCGCTGCAAAAATATCAGGTATTATGCTGTTATTTGTATTTATGTTTTTAAGCATTGAGCGCTTTAGCCGACGTAATAAAGCTGTACATGAAAGAGGTGGGGTTAATAATGATGCCATGCTTTATAAGTTGTCTAAACGCAATGGTTTTTTAGCAACTTCATTTTGTTGTTTGGTGCTGCTATTTGCTTTTTTCATTCCTGTTTCAATATTAGTGAGTTATGCCATCAGTTATTTTGATCAGGCTTTTAATAGCGAATTCTTTTTATATGCTTGGCAAAGCTTAAAATTAGCATCTATTGTCAGTTTTATTTGTGTTGCTTTGAGTTTATTTGTTGTTTTTAATCAGCGCTTGTCGACAAAATCAATAGATTTAATTCCTGGTCGAATGGCAAGCATGGGTTATGCGCTACCCGGTACCGTATTAGCGATTGCAGTATTATTACCCTTAAGCTTACTAGATAATGCTGTTAATCAATTTGTAAGGCCGTTTATGGAAGAGCCCGGACTGATATTTAGTGGTACCTTAGTTGCGATCACGCTCGCTTATGTCGTACGTTTTTATGCAATATCTCAAGGCACAATAGAAGCGAGTTTTTCGCGTATTTCTCCCTCATTAGATATGGCGAGTCGCTCTATGGGTAAAACACCGGGGCAAACACTCTCTAAGATACACTTCCCATTATTACGCAGAGGCATGTTAACAGCTGCTTTGCTGATTTTTATTGAATGTATGAAAGAGCTACCAGCCGCGTTACTATTAAGGCCTTTTGACTTTGATACTTTAGCAACACATGTTTTTCAATATGTGAGCGATGAGCAGTTGGAGCTAGCTTCAATATCTGCATTATTTATTGTTTTGGTAGGTTTACTACCTTTGTATTTTATTACCAGCTCTATGGAAAGTGCTAAATTAGAAGAAGAAACCGCTAATGAGTGATTTGTTGATTGAAAAGTTAAACTTTGATTATCAAGGTAATAAAGTGATTGATAATCTATCTTTGACGATAGAAAAAAATGAAATCGTTTGTTTGTTAGGTGCCAGTGGCTGTGGCAAAACAACAACATTAAAAGCTGTGGCAGGTTTGATTGAACCGGCTTCAGGTTTGATTAAAATATCAAATAAAACATTCAATGATAACAAATCTTGTATTGCACCCGAAAAGCGCAATATTGGCATGATGTTTCAAGACTATGCTTTATTTCCCCATTTAACCGTTAGTCAAAATATTGGTTATGGTTTATTAAGTAAAGATAAAAAGGCTAACTCAGAGCGCATTAATGAAATGTTGGGTTTGGTTAAGCTTAAAGGTTTTGGTGAGCGTTTTCCGCATCAGTTATCTGGTGGCCAACAACAAAGAGTCGCAATTGCCAGAGCGCTTGCATATAAACCAAGTATATTGTTATTAGATGAACCTTTTTCGAATATAGATCATCAAGTAAGATTTCAGTTAATTGAAGATATTCGTCGGATCATAAAAGATCAGCAAGTATCTGCTATTTTTGTTACTCACTCTAAAGATGAAGCGTTTGCGTTTGCAGATCAGCTGGCGATCATGAATGAAGGTAAGATTATTCAGCAGGGCACTGCAAAAGCGTTATTCTACCAACCTAAAGCCAAAATGGTTGCAGAATTTTTAGGGCAAGGAATTTATATCGATGCGCAATATCAAGGTGAACTGAGTTTCAAAACACCTTTGGGGGCTGTAACATCAACTCAAGATGTTAATGCTGATAATGACCAAGGCGTTTTATATATTAGACCCCAGTATATTAGCTTAAAATCTAAATGCACTAGTAAAACAGATCATAGTGTAACGATATTAAGTAAGCGTTTTATGGGAACGCGTTATATTTATCGCATTAATATTTTAGAACAAGAGATTGAAATAGCATCAACTGATGATGGTGAGTTTAATCATGGCGATCAAGTTAACTTGAATATTTTGCCACATCCAGTAAACTTTTTTATAAATTAGTCGATTTATACCAACTCTATTAAGTTAGTGAAAATCTCTTTATTGGTATTACTTATATTTAGGAACTTTAATGCCCCAAGCTCAATCAGGTGTTTGTGCTGAAGCAAACCTACATGGCCTATACCTTTTTTTTAATGTATTAGATGGCCATGATGATGCGATAAAAAATAAGCTTGGAAAAATTACGGCATTACAAGAAGAGTACAGTGAGCAATTTTCAGAAGCGATGCTTTCAAGTATGGTTGCGATAGGCGCGCAATATTGGCCGCATTTATATCCTTCATCACTCCCGAGTGGCTTAAAAAGCTTTCCGCATATAAGTCATGATGAACATGCAATGCCGAGTCAGCCAGTTGATTTATTGATTCAAATTAGATCTGATAGATTAGATGTTATTCATTTGTTTGCATCAAATATACTTTCTTTATTTTCATCTGATGTAGAGCTTGTTGATCAAGTTAAGTGTTTTCGCTTTTTAGATGGCCGTGATTTTAATGGTTTTAAATATGGTGGTGATACACCAAGAGGGCGCACTAAAATGAATATGGCTTTAGTCGCAAACGATTGTGAGTTTGCGCAAGGGAGTTATATCCATGTGCAGCGCTATCGCCATAATTTAGTTGAATGGCAAAAGTTATCGGTTACTGAGCAAGAACAGGTAATTGGACGTACACGTTTAGATAATGAGTTAATTATGCCTGTCAATGCCTCAA
This sequence comes from Pseudoalteromonas sp. '520P1 No. 423', assembly GCF_001269985.1. Classification (NCBI taxonomy): domain Bacteria; kingdom Pseudomonadati; phylum Pseudomonadota; class Gammaproteobacteria; order Alteromonadales; family Pseudoalteromonadaceae; genus Pseudoalteromonas; species Pseudoalteromonas sp. '520P1 No. 423'. The sequence continues at coordinate 1,139,497 of NZ_BBZB01000001.1, forward strand.
GTCACGCAAATAAAATTGAATTAAAGAATGAGCTTGGCCAACCTATATTATTACATCAGGGCATGCCATATGGTGATATGCATGAGCAAGGTATGTTATTAGTTACTTGTAGTAATGATGGTGATGCATTTGAGGTATTGACTAAAGCGCGATTAGGGGATGCACACAGTTATGATGCTTGGCTTGATTTTACTCAAGCAGATATGGGGGCTTCATTTTTTGCGCCATCAATTGATTTTTTAAACGCTTTATAAAAATAAATGAAGCAGGGAGCACAATTTAAAGTTTGCTAGTGCTCCTAATCGAAATGAGAAGTTGATCTATACAGTTTCAAATAAGTTTTTGATTTTTTCTAACGTGACATCAATTTCAGATATTTTTGCTGGTGCTATAAAAATAGTATCATCGCCTGCAATTGTGCCTAATACACCATCTGCTTTACCTAATGAATCAAGTAATCGCGCAATTAATTGTGCTGCTCCTGGACTCGTTCGTATGATGATCATCATTTCGTTATGCATGATATCAATTACTAGTTGTCGTAAAGGGCTTTTGGCAGTTGGCACACCCATTTCAGCAGGTAAACAATAAACCATTTCTTGTTTGGCATTACGCGTTCTTACAGCACCAAACTTACTCAGCATACGTGAAACTTTACTTTGGCTAATATTTGTAAAACCTTGATCTTTTAAAGCATCAACGATTTCACCTTGAGAACCAAAATTTTCTTCTTTTAATAATGCTTTAAAGGCTTTAACTAAAGCTTCTTGTTTATCTTGAATTTGCATCACGTAACTTTTTTTGAACGGGTTTTGTAAAGTTTACACAAATTTTACGATCAAGCCTATATTAGAGCCGATATTTTCATCGGTAATGCTTGAAAATGGTCTAAATTGAAATTATTTACAACTATAGTCGAAACTTTGCTTAATAATTGCGGGTTTCATTTGTCTTTAGGAGAGATTTTCTTTATCTTTATGGGCGAAATTAATTACCCTTCTTTAATCTTCGGAGAATACAAATGAAAGTTGCCGTTTTAGGTGCCGCTGGTGGTATCGGTCAAGCTCTATCTTTATTGTTAAAAACTCAGTTACCTGCAGGTTCAGAATTATCTCTTTATGATGTTGCTCCAGTTGTTCCTGGTGTTGCTGTAGATTTATCTCACATCCCAACTGACGTTAAAGTAGCTGGCTTTGGTGCTGATAGCCTAGGTGATGCTTTAACTGGTGCTGATATTGTATTAATCCCAGCAGGTATGCCGCGCAAGCCTGGTATGGACCGTGCTGACCTTTTCAATGTTAATGCTGGTATTATTAAAACTTTAGCAGAAGGCATTGTTGCTAACTGTCCTAAAGCTTTAGTAGGTATTATCACTAACCCAGTTAATGGTACTGTGCCAATTGTTGCTGAAGTATTCAAAAAAGCGGGTACTTATGATGCTAGCCGTGTATTTGGTATCACAACTCTTGACGTGATCCGTTCAGAAGCGTTCATTGCAGAGCTTAAAGGCTTAAACGTTGCTGACGTTAAAGTACCTGTAATTGGCGGCCACTCTGGTACGACTATTTTACCACTTCTTTCACAAGTTGAAGGTGCTACTTTCACTGATGAAGAAGTTGCTACACTTACTCCTCGTATCCAAAATGCGGGTACTGAAGTTGTAAACGCTAAAGCGGGTGGCGGTTCAGCGACACTTTCTATGGGCGCAGCAGCAGCTCGTTTTTGTATGTCTTTAGTTAAAGGCCTAAAAGGTGAAGATGTTGTCGATTACGCATATGTAGCTGTTGAGAATGGCGATGCGCCATACTTTGCACACCCAGTACGTTTAGGTAAAAACGGTGTTGAAGAGATTCTTTCTTACGGTGCATTAAGCGCGTTTGAAGAGCAAGCTAAAAATGATATGTTAGCAACTTTAAAATCAGACATCCAAGAAGGTGTTGATTTTATGGCTTAATAGATTTGCTTTGCAATGCTATTATAGAAAAAGGGTGATATTTATATCACCCTTTTTTATTGCTGTAATTTATATGCTTAAATGTATTTAGGTATTAAAAAAGAGATAACAATGTTATCTCTTTTTCTTTTGCCATTAAGTGGCTTTAATAAAGATTGCGTAGAAATTTATTTATGAATTACGTGCCACAGCCAAGCGAGCAAGAGATTCTAATGCAAGTTTATATTCATTATCAGGAATAATAGATAAACAGTTAATTGCTTTTTGTGCTTCTTCTTCAGCTTTTTGAGTTGTGAATTCAAGGGCTTTAGTTTGCGCTAAAGTAGCAAGAATATCGTCTAGATAATCCATGCCATCACACTTTTCAATCGCTTGTCTTATTTGTGCTACTTGTTCAGGTGTACCTTTTTGCATGGCATATATAAGCGGAAGTGTTGGTTTGCCTTCAGCAAGATCATCACCAATGCTTTTACCTAAAGTATCTTGATCAGCATTGTAATCTAGTACATCATCAATAAGCTGGAATGCTGTACCTAAATGCATTCCGTAAAGTCTCATAGCTTCTACTGTTGCTTCATCTTGTTCAGTGATTATGGCTGAAAGTTGTGTAGCCGCTTCAAACAGTTTTGCAGTTTTGCTATAAATAACCTGCATGTAACTTTCTTCAGTCGTATCTGGGTCGTTACAGTTCATTAATTGAAGGACTTCACCTTCAGCAATAACATTGGTTGCATCAGATAAAATCTTCATAACAGACATTTTTTCTAAATTGATCATTAACTGAAATGAGCGGGTATAGATAAAGTCGCCAACTAATACACTTGCGGCGTTACCAAATTCAGCGTTTGCTGTTGGGTTACCACGTCTTAAATCAGATTCATCTACAACATCATCATGTAACAAAGTTGCCGTATGAATAAACTCTATGATCGTTGCTAAGGTAATATGTTTATCACCTTTATAGCCAAATGCTTTTGCTGCTATAATACTCAACATAGGGCGAATTCTTTTACCACCACTATTAACTATATATAGACCTAATTGGTTAACTAAGGCGATATCAGATTGCATTTGTGCATAAATCAGTTGATTTACGTTATGCATGTCGTTGTCAGTTAACGCCTGGATAGTTTTTATATCCATTGAGCTTGAAACCTGCTTCTAATGTGATGGTTATTTTGGCCGCAATTATACATAATAAATGGCCTCTCTTAATAGCTTAATTTTTGCAAAAATATGACTTTATTTATATTTGTGTTTTTATTGAACTTTGGCTTGCTTGTTATTTAAATTTACCGTAGAATTCGCGACCATTGAAAAATATATTAGTTGCGCCGATTTGAGGGCGCACAACGGAGTTAATTATGTACGCGGTTTTCCAAAGTGGTGGTAAACAGCATCGTGTGACTGAAGGTCAAACGATCCGTCTTGAAAAATTAGACGTAGAAACAGGTGCATCTGTTGAATTTGATAAAGTTCTTTTAGTTGCAAATGGCGAAAAAATTGAAATCGGCGCACCTTTTGTTGCTGGTGGCAAGGTTTCTGCTGAGATCGTATCTCACGGTCGTGGCGAGAAAGTTAAGATAGTTAAATTTAACCGTCGTAAACATTCTCGTAAGCAAATGGGCCACCGTCAGTGGTTCACTGAAGTTAAAATCACAAGCATCAACGCTTAATTAGGAGTACGGAAAAATGGCACATAAGAAAGCAGCTGGTAGTACTCGTAACGGTCGCGATTCAGAAAGCAAACGTTTAGGTGTTAAACGTTACGGTGGTGAGTCAGTTCTTGCTGGTAGCATCATTGTTCGTCAACGTGGTACTAAATTCCACGCTGGTACAAATGTAGGCCTAGGTAAAGATCACACAATCTTTGCTAAAGCAGACGGTAAAGTTAAGTTTGAACAAAAAGGTTCACTTAACCGTAAATACGTAAGCATCGTTTCTGAGTAATTACTCAAATGAATGCTGAAAAACCTCGCTCAGGCGGGGTTTTTTGTTTTTAATGAGTATATATCTCAATAATTTAAAAATATTCACAAGTTAACTAGAATATTTAGATATATATTCAAGAATCGATAGACTTGCACCTAATTCACTTCGTCGTTATGAACTTAAGCTATAATTCAGTGATACTTGAGAAGTGAGCGCAAGCAAGATACAAATCTAAGGGTTGTTATGAAATTTGTTGATGAAACTGAAATCCGTGTAGAAGCTGGTGATGGTGGTAGTGGCGCGTCGTCTTTTCGTCGTGAAAAATACGTGCCATTTGGTGGTCCAGATGGCGGTGATGGCGGTGATGGCGGAAATGTTTATCTAGAAGCTGATGAAAATTTAAATACTTTAATTGATTATCAATTTGAGCGTTTTCATAGAGCTGAAAGAGGTGTAAATGGCCGTGGTGCTAACTGTACGGGTAAAAAAGGCGAAGACTTATGTCTAAAGGTGCCTGTTGGTACAAGAGCGCGTGATATTGACACTGACGAAATGCTTGGCGATTTAACTGAACATGGTAAGCAGTTGCTAGTTGCTAAAGGTGGCTTTCATGGTTTAGGTAATGCACGTTTTAAAACAAGTACAAACCGAGCGCCTCGCCAAAAAACGCTTGGGACGCCAGGTGAAGTTCGTCAGCTTAAGCTTGAACTAATGTTACTTGCTGATGTGGGTTTATTAGGTTTACCAAATGCGGGTAAGTCTACATTCATACGTAGTGTTTCAGCTGCAAAACCTAAAGTTGCTGATTATCCGTTTACAACATTAGTGCCTAATCTGGGTGTTGTACGTCCTGCAATGAATAAATCTTTTGTTATTGCTGATATTCCTGGATTGATTGAAGGTGCAGCAGATGGCGCAGGTTTAGGTATTCAGTTCTTGAAACACCTAGAGCGTTGTCGTGTTTTACTACATATCATTGATATTATGCCGGTAGATGGCTCTGACCCAATTGCAAATGCAAAAGCAATTGTCGGAGAGCTTGAAAAGTACAGCCCTAAATTAGCTGAACGTCCTCGTTTACTTATTTTTAATAAAATTGACTTGATGCCTGAAGACGAAGCTAAAGAAATATGTAACGATATTGCCGAAGCCTTAGGTCAAACAGAAAATATTTATCAAATCTCAGCGATTAATAAGCTGAATACTGAACCGCTATGTTTCGATATCATGGATCTACTTGATACAATGCCAGTAGATAAGTTTGAAGAAACAAAAGAAGAAATTGAGTTTAAGTGGGATACTTACCATGAAGGCGCAGTTATTGATGAAAGTGGCTCTTTTGAAGATGATGAAGACTGGGATGAAGACGACTACGATGTAGAAGTTATCTACCAAAGATAAATAAAAAATTACTTTTTAAAGGCGCATTAGCGCCTTTTTTAATATATAAAACTACCTCATAAAGAAATAACAAAAAAAATAATAATTTAAAACAAAAACTCTCAATTTAAATTAATACTAAAGTACTGGATTTGACTATGAAGATTTCAATGGTAGCTGCGATGGCAAATAATCGTATTATAGGTAAAGACAACCAAATGCCTTGGCATTTACCTGCTGATTTAAAACATTTTAAAGCTGTGACTTTAGGCAAGCCAATAATAATGGGTCGTAAGACATTTGAATCAATTGGGCGCCCATTACCAGGTAGAAAGAACATTGTGATTAGTAGAGATACATCCTACGAAGCGCAAGGTGTTGAGGTGGTATCAACACCTGAGTTAGCTATTGAAAGTGCTGGTGATGTGCCTGAGGTTATGATTATAGGTGGCGGACATATATATGATATTTTTTTGCCATTATGTAATAGGTTATACCTTACTCATATTGATTTAGAAGTGGAAGGAGATACACAGTTTCCAGATTATGAATCAGCTAGAACTTGGACAAAAGAACAGGTAGAAGAACATAAAAGTGACAGTTCGAATCCTTATAACTATACTTTTATAACATACAGTAACTAAGTGTTACTTTATTGCACATTTTTTAACTTGCTGATAGAATTTGTTATAACGAAGTAGTTATAAAGTATTAAATAAGGTACGTTAATGAATTTCAAGACAACACTTGTAGTAAGCGCTTTAATTTCAAGCTCTTTTTTAGTGGCTACGCCGGCGTCTGCTAATGAGCAGCTAGCAGCTAGTTTATGTGATTATGTTGCTGCTGATGATAAAAGCCGCTTACGTAAAAAACTAAAAGAGTCTAGAGTTAAGTTAAGAAATGTTTTTGCGGGTGTATCGTGTTCAGGCAATAACTTACTAAGACATGCGATGCAAAGCAATGCAAATGGTACTGGAAAATTTATTGTTAAAAAATTACCAAAATCTGATCTTGCTTCAGGCGGTGATGTTGATTGGGCTGCTGCAAATGGTCATTCAGGATCTCCGATAGTTGCCGATATAAAAGCACGAGCTGGGATTTAAATAATTTTAATATTTGGAGATAAGATAAGATATGAAAATGAAAAGTATTTTTACACTGTCTGTAATTTGTGCCAGTTCAGTTTTATTTTCGGTCTCTGCTCAAGCAAATGATCAGCTAGCCGCGAGCTTATGTGATTATGTTGCTGCAGATGATAAAAGTCGTCTTCGTAAAAAAATGAAAGAAACACGTATAAAACTGAGAAATGTTTTTTCTGGTATAAGTTGTGGCGGTAATAATTTATTACGTCATGCTATGGCTAATAATGCCGAGGGAACAGGTAAATTTATCGTTAAAAAGCTTCCTAAGAGCACATTGGCATCTGGTGGAGATGTAGAGTGGGCTGGCTCAAATGGCCACTCATCATCGCCTATCGTTGCAGCGATAAAGGAAAGAGCAGGTCTTTAAATATTGTAATTGATCATAAATAAAAAAGTGCATAGTGCGCTTTTTTTGTATGTGTTGATAAAGTTGATTATTAGTTACTAGATTAAACAAGGTCGCGCATACAAAAAAGCCAGATGAGATTTCATCTGGCTTTTTATTATTTACTTATTGATAAATTTAAACTTTAAACTCATCTACTGATAATCTCAGTTCTTCAGCTAATTTTGCAACTTCCTGACTGGCAGTTGAAGTTTGTTCGGCTCCTGATGAAGCTTGCTCTGTGATTGATACAATTGACTCTAAGCGTTCGCTTATCTCAAGAGAGACATGGTGTTGCTCTTGTGCGGCCGTTGAGATCTGTTCACTCATATCATGAGCTTGAGATACGGCTTTAGTAATAAGTTCAAGGGCTCGTGTTGCCTGCTCACTTTGATTAACACAAGAAACTGCTTGCTCTTTACCTTTAGCCATCACAGATACAGCTTCTTCTGCTCCTGATTGTAATGATTCAATCATAGCTTGTATTTCTTGGGTTGATTCCTGTGTTTTACTCGCAAGAGACCTTACTTCATCAGCTACAACAGCAAAGCCTCGGCCTTGTTCACCGGCTCTTGCAGCTTCAATTGCTGCATTTAAAGCTAGTAGGTTTGTTTGTTCAGCGATACCTCTAATAACGTCTAAGATACTGCCAATAGAGGCACTATCTTGATGAAGTTTATTAATAACTTTTGATGCTGAATCAACTTCGCTAGCAAGTTTTTCAATGGTGTTTTTGTTTTCAGCTGAAATGCCTTTGACACGTTCAGCTTCGTTATCGGCATGTTTTATTTCATTAAGTGCTTCTTCTGCGCTATGAGTAACTGATTGTGATGTGCTGCTCATTTCAGTTGTTGCTGTAGCTGCTTGTTCAACCTGAGCGCGTTGTGCTTGCATCGCCTGACTTGATTCAGTGGTTATTGTAGATGTTTCCTCTGAAGCTGCTGCAAGTTGTGTTGAGCGGGATATAATCCCTTGTATTAGTGTTCTTAAATTATCAATCAGGGTATTACAGTTTGTTGCAAGTTCACCGAACTCATCTTGCGCTGAATCATCTAGTTTTCTGGTCATATCACCTGAAGCGACAGTTTCTAATATATTGTTAACTTCAGCTAATGGACGAATGATGCGTTGAACTGTTAAGTAAGCAACTAAAATTGCAATCAATGTAGCAATTGCCATTCCAATCAGAGTCCATAAATTAGCAGAAGATACGTTATCATTAACTTCTGCTTGTAAGTCAAAAGCCAAAGTACTAGATATTTGTACTAACTTATCTAGTTGCTCAATAGCAGTCTTAGTTTCATTTTCAGCATGATCTAAGGCTGTTTTTGCTTGAGATAAGGCATCTAAATGTGCTTGTTTATTTATGACTAATGCATTTGAACCAATAATGTTAGTCTTTAGTACTTCAAAATAATCAGTTAAATCCGAGAGTAAGTCAGGTTCTTTACTGGCAATAGCTTCATTTATAAGGCTAAGCCCTCTTTCTAAGTCTGTGATACTAAATTTTTGCTCATTATTTAACGTTTCTAGTGTTTGAGCATTGTTTACAGAAATAAGATCTGTGCTATTACTGACAATAGATAAAAAGCTATTCTCCATATTACTCGCAGCTTGAAATGCGCGAGGCGCTTCAGATTCTAAATTAGTCTCATCAATGATATCAAGTACAACTGTACTGGCATCGTCAGAGTTAATTTCGATTTCTTCTAATTGAGTTTTTAATGTTTTTTGCAGTTGAATAACTGCTTTCTTTTTAAGGTAGAGTGTATTCACATCTTCAGCGAAGATTGTATATGTTTTTTTGATTTGAGCGCTTTCATTAGAAAGTGCTTGATGAACACTGACACTTTGAATTAAGTTTTTATATAATGCGTCAAATTTCCCTTCAATTTTTTTAAATTCAGCTCTTAATCTATCAAGCTCAGCTTCTTCCTTTGCATGGTAAATTTGTAAACTAATTTTACCCATCATAACAAACTCAACTTGCAGTTCAGAGCTGATACTTAAAGCAGGCAAAGAAAGCTGGTTAACAAGTTGTGCTGATTTATTTATATTCGAAATTTTCCCTAACGAGTTACCCCCAATTAATAGAAGTAAAAAAGTAATAAAGACGAATCCGCCCCAGATCCGCTGACTAACAGTTAGGTTCATATAATTTCCTATTGAACAGGTGAAATACTCTACTCAAAGTATCGGTTATAAACTCAATAAGTTGAGTATTACTTGTAATAAATTTAACAGATATTTATAAAATAAACACTAAATTACATAAAACATAGCGAATACTTTATAAAATTGGAACTAAATTGCTGCTTGTGTCGTAATTGTACCTGTATTTAACTCTAATAAGGTTAGCTCTTTACCCCAGACACATCCAGTATCTAATGCAATAATATTTTCATTGTCGGTTTTACCTAAAAGGGACGCCCAGTGTCCAAATATAATTTTAGTATTTTTTAAGCGTTGTATATTTGGATGTTTAAACCAAGGTTGTAGTTCTGGGGTATTGTGTGGTGCGTCTTTATGGATAAAGTCCATTTCATTATTAGGGGTTAAAAAACGCATTCGAGTAAAGGCATTTACAGTGTAGCGAAATGACTCAATCTCAGATAATTCATCAGACCAAATTAAAGGTCCTTCACCATACATATTTTTAAAGTAGTATAAAGCATCATCACTTTGGTATTTTTTTGTTGCTAAGTTTGCTTGAGTGAGTGCGGTTTTAATATTCCAATGTGGTGAAAGTCCAGCATGACAAATTAATGTTTGATAAGACTCAAGCCAAATAGCTAAAGGTTGTTTTTGTAAAAATGAGATAAGTTCTGGAAAGTCCGATGCAGAAAATAAACTATCTAATAGGTCATTTTTTTTTGGTTGTTTATCTAAGTAATATGTGGCAATTAAGTGTAAGTCATGGTTTCCCAATGTGATTTTTACACTGTCTCCTAGGTTTTTTAAATACCTTAAGCAATCGAGTGAATCAGGACCTCTCGCAACAATGTCGCCGACTAGATATAAGATATCTTTACTAGGGTTAAAGTTTACTTTTTCTAAAAGTAACTTAAACTCAGTAAAACATCCTTGAAGATCTCCAACTGCATAATCAGCCATAGATTTAACCTTTTTGTATACTTTGGAGGAGATTAAATAACCTAAATTAAATTAGGTTATTTATTATGAGTGCTTTTTTAATGAAGAATGTTAGGGGTTGATAATCTGAAGACATCTATAGGTGCATCAAACTCAGTGCCAAACTCATTTCGCATTTTATAATGCCCTTGCATTGTACCAACAGGTGTATCTAATTGCGCACCGCTCGTATAGCTGTAGCTTTCGCCTGGAGATATACTCGGTTGTTCACCCACAACGCCTTCACCTTCAACCTCTACTTCTTTACCATTCGCATCGGTTATTAACCAAAATCTGCTTACGAGCTTCGCACTGCATAAACTGTGGTTTTTAACCGTAATAGTATAAGCAAATAAATACTTTTCTTTTTCTGGTTCAGATTGTGCTTCAATATAAAAGGTTTCAACAGAAACCTTTATTGGTGAGCCTAAGCTATTTTTAATCGTCATTTGATACCGTGTTACAATTATCAAGGTTTGCTTTATTATCATAAAGCCAATTTGCTATAACAATAAACTGATTTAATGTAATGTTTTCAGCTCGCATTTTTAAATCTAAACCAAGCGCTTCAATTTGCTCAGGTGTTAATAGGTTTGAAAGACTATTACGAATTGTTTTACGTCGTTGGTTAAATGCCTCTAAACAAACGGTATTGAGCATTTTTGTGCTTTTGGCAGTTAACTGTTCAGGTTTTTTAGGAATTAACCTTACTACTGCTGAATCAACTTTAGGTGCTGGTTTAAAACATTCTGGGCCAACTTCGATTACAGGCATTGCATGACAGTAATATTGTGTCATTACACTTAAGCGGCCATAGGCTTTACAATTTGGCTGTGCAGCCATGCGTTTAACAACTTCTTTTTGTAGCATAAAATGCATATGTTCAATATTTTGAGCATATTCAAATAAGTGAAACAATAAAGGTGTAGAAATATTGTAAGGTAAATTCCCAAATACTTTGAATTTACAATCTGCTTTTACCAGTTGAGAAAAGTCAAAAGTAAGTGCATCACCTTGGTGAATTGTTAGCTTGTCACCTAAGGTTGGGTGGTATGTTAAGCGTTTAACAAGATCTTTATCTAATTCAACAACAGTCAAATGACCAGCAAGCGCGGTAACAGGCTCGGTAATTGCACCTAAACCTGGACCGATTTCTACTAAGGTATCTTCCGGCTTTGGATCAATTGCAGTCACTATTTTATCAATGATGCCTTCATCATATAAAAAGTTTTGTCCAAAACGTTTTTTTGCTCTATGGCCTAAATGTACTTTATCTGTCATTAATAATTACTTTATTTTTTGTTGCTAAGTGAATGGCTTCACTAATAGCTAATTCAAAACTTCCAACATCAGCTTGACCTGTGCCAGCTAAATCTAATGCTGTGCCGTGATCCACTGATGTGCGAATAAAAGGTAAACCTAAGGTAATGTTTACTGAGTTACCAAATCCTTTGTATTTTAGCACAGGTAAACCCTGATCGTGATACATAGCAAGCACGGCATCAGTTTGATTTAGGTATTTATCCTGAAATAATGTATCTGCAGGAAGTGGGCCTGTTAAATTCATGCCTAAATCATTTAATTTTTCAATTGTAGGCGTGATGGTTTCAAGTTCTTCTGTGCCTAAGTGGCCATCTTCCCCAGCATGTGGGTTTAAACCACAGACTAAAATTCTTGGGTGCTTGATACCAAATTTTTCTTGTAAATCGTGATGCAGAATTTCGGTTACTTTAGTTAATCTTTCAGCTGTGACAGCCTTAGATACATACGCCAATGGAATATGGGTGGTAACTAACGCAACTCTTAGTCCCTCAGTTGCTAACATCATAACAACATCAGATGTATTAGTTTGTTGTGCAAAATACTCTGTATGACCACTAAATGAGATGCCAGCCTTGTTGATTATGCCCTTATGAACAGGGCCTGTAACAACTGCAGCAAAAGTTCCGTTGGTATTTTGCTCTGAGGCAAGGCGCAGGGTATGTAAAACATACTCGCCATTGGCTTCGTTTAATTCACCTGGTATCGCGGGTACTGTCATATCAATTTGTGTGTAATAAAGCTCTGTTGCTTTATTTGACTGAGCAGGTTTATCGGCATTAAACTCTATAAGTTTTAATGGGAGACCTAATTGCTGGGCTCTTTGCTTAAGTAATTCCTTATCAGCAATAGCAACTAGCTGGGCAGACCAGCCATGTTGAATAAGTTGTATTAGCAGATCCGGGCCTATACCCGCTGGTTCGCCTGGCGTAATTGCTATTCTAATCGTCATTACTGTGCTTCCACCACTAATTCTATATATGCTTGCTCTCTGATCTCACGTTGCCAAGCAAAGCTTTCTTCTTTATATTTTTTGTTGTAAAGCATTTTTGAAGCGCGATTCTTTTTAGCAAGATCTGTTTTATCTGCAATGCGTTTATCCAGTAGTTGAATTATGTGCCAACCATGGCTTGATCTAAATGGTTCACTGATCTCATCTTTTTTAAGTGCTAACGCGTTCTTTCTAAATGCAGGCACCCACATAGTTGGATCTGTCCAGTCATATTCACCACCCTTAAGTGCTGAGCCCGGATCTTCTGAATGCTCTTTTGCAAGTTCGGAAAAGTCAGCTGTACCTGCACGTAAATCTTTAACAAAACCAGCTAGCATAGAACGAGCTTTTTCTTCACTAACAATGACTGAAGGCTTAATTAAAATATGACGAGAACGTACTTCAACTGTTTCAACAACTTCTATACCTCTGATATCTTGAATCTTAACAATATGGAAACCTGCACCCGATCTTAGCGGGCCTATTATCTTGTCTTTTTTCTTTCCTTTTACAGCTTCAGCAAAAAGTGTTGGCATTTCATTGATATTCATCCAACCCATTTGTCCGCCTTCTAATGCGCTTGAACCACTAGATGAAGCAATTGCAATACGTTTGAACTCTTCACCTTTATTAAGAAGTTCAATTACTTTTTCAGCACGTTTTTTTGAGTTTTCAATATCTTCAGCGGATGCGTCTGCTGGAATATCAATTAAGATATGACCTAAATCATATTCTTCGCTAGTACCTTGTTGCTTATCCATAATTTTTAGAAGGTTATTAATTTCTTGCAGGCTGATGTATACACGGCGGTCAACATTACCACGTAAAACTTGCTGTGTGGTCATCTCTGTACGGATTTCTTCGCGGTAAGCTTGGTAGTTATCGCCTGAATTTTCTATGGTTGTTCTTAAATCTTCAATGCTACCATTTTGTTCTTGTGCCATTCTCATTAATGTTTGATCTAATTGACCATCAGATATTTTAAGGCCCATTCTATCGGCCATTTGCATTAATAAAGATTGATTGATCAAACGATCGACAGCTTGGCTATAAAGCGCTTTATCTGAAGGCAGTGTTTGAGATTCGGTTTTAGCTCTGCTCTTGACTCGATTAATTATAGTGTTTACTTCGCTTTCTAAAATCACGCCAGAATTCACGATTGCAATGACTTTATCTAGCTCAACTTCTTTTGCGACTAAGTTACTGCTTAGGCCAAAATTGAGACCTATTCCAAATACTGTACTTACTAATAGTGTTTTTAACTTCATTTTAATTTCTTGATTTAATTATTTATAAAATAAGGGCGACGGTAACCAAAGATGCCTTGTTGTAATAACTTTTTAGCATCGTAGTTACTTTTTCCACCCAGCCCTTTAAATACAAAATTCAGTCTAAATCCTGAATTAAATACTGCGTCTTGTTGTCCAAACTCTGAGTCTGATTGATTTAAATCAGTTTCTATTTGTCTGTGGCCTGTGAATTGAATTGCCCAACAACATGATTCATATTGCAGTCCTGATAAAATTTCAACACTACGGTTATGCTCTAAGTCCCTTTGATAACTCGCAATAAACTGCCAATTATCAGCAATTGGAATGCTAGTAAAGGCACCCATTTGTTCAATTATATTATCTGAGACATCATTTGCAAAGCGATGGTTCAATTGTATAAGTTGATTATTATCACCTTTATAATCTAAAGTCATATGTGATTGAACTAACTCTTTGCCTTCAACATCATATTGAATGCCAGCGCCTAAATACCATCTTCTATGCCAATGTAACATGGCTTCACCAGCAAACAAGGAATTATACGTTTTTTGTTCATCTAATTCTTGCTCTGAAGGTTTTGCAGAATCAGATAAATAAAAGGTCTGCCCAGCACTTAAACTGAATAGTTCATTATTTTTTTCTCCAAAAATACGTGTTGTTGCACCAAATGTAACCTGATTAGCGGCTGCAATGCGGTCAACACCGGAGAATCGTTTATCACGAAATAAACCAAAGAAATCATCTTGTAACCTAGTTGTATCGTATAAACCAATGTTAGATTGATCTTTTTTTGGTACGTATAAATACTGAATTTGAGGCTCTAGTACTTGATAGCCATTTTCTACTAACCAAGGTGTTTTTCTTTCTAAGTTTAGCTGTGTATGCAACCTCAGTTTAGGTAAAGTACGGCTGACACGTTTTTCAATATCAGTGCCTTCAAAGTTACCATTTTGTTGGTAATTGGTTTGTAAGAGACTTAGCTCAGATAAAAAGGACCAGCCAAATTCTTGATAATTGTAACGTGCTTTTGGCTCTATGTGTAATCTAGACGCTTCAGTGATAATTAAATCAGTATTCTGAAAATGGCTTAGCTCGCCATTTAACGTAAACTGAATATCGTTCCAATTAAAAGCTTGGATTTGATTGAAAGTAATTTGTGGCATCGCGGAGTAAGAGGCTAAATGATCGCCTAGCACTTCGAAATTTTGTACTTTTATATCTGTTTGCCACATATCACCAAAATGTGTCAGTAAACCTGTTCTATAAAGCTGCGTATCTGTTTTATTAGCAAAATCAGACTCTAAATCAGTTAAGTAGTTGTCATCACTTACATTGGTAACATCTATGCTAGCACGCCAATCATCGTTAAAGTTTGTAACTTGCTGCCAATTAAAAAGGTATCTCTCATTTAATTCTGGTTCAGATTGATCTTCATTAAGATACTCTATACCGATAGAGCCTTGGTGCTTTTCGGTTAGATAACGCACTTTGGTTTTTAATTGCACACCTTGGTTTGCCATATAGCGAGGTGTAATTGTTGCATCAACGTTTTCTGCAATGTTCCAATAGAAAGGCGCTTCAATTTCAAAACCATATTTAGAAGAGGGTCCAAAGCTTGGAATTAAGAATCCTGATTGCCTCTTATCTGAAATAGGGTACGTAAAATAAGGTAAATAAAGCATTGGCGTATCGAGTACTTTTAACGTCATACCATAAGTTTCACCCCAACCCTCTTCTTGAGATAATATTATTTGATCGGCTTCAATTGACCAGAACTCATTATCGACAGGACAAGTTGTAAAACTTCCATTATTTAAGATGAATTCATTTTTATTGATTGAAAGCAGTTCTGCGCCACCACGAGCTTGTTGCTGTGTTAACTGATACTGCGCACCTAATAAGTTGATTTGAGAACTACTTAAGTCGGCATTTAAACCAGTACTGCTTATTTTTGAAATCACATCTTGATAGCTAATAGGACCTGTTGCATTAAATAACCCAAGCCGCTTATCAATTAAAGCTGATGTTGCCTTAATATTAAACTTGGCTGAATTAATATCAACATCACCTGAGAATTCAGCACTTTGAGTGCCTAATAGCTCAACATTATCTGATTTAATGTCCATGCTACCAAATTGGATGTTTTTTAAAGGAGACCAAGTATTTAATTGATTTTGAGAATGACACAACAAAGAAGCATCTTCAGCATGGCTTATCATTGGAAAACATAAGCCTGTGAGCAACAAAAGGCTCCTAGTATTGTTCATTTATTAACCTTAATGCTCAGGTGATTAGGGACAATCAGATATAATAAAACAATTTGGTCAAATTCTCTAATAAATGAGATTGCAAAATTAGTAAAAAATTGTATTTTACAGGGTATAAATATAAAAACTGTTAAAATGGAGGTAAAGCAATGTGGGGTAAAATACTAGGAACAGCTTTTGGCTTTTTATTTGGTAAGTTTTTAGGAGCTGCATTAGGGTTTTATCTTGGGCATATGTTTGATAAAAGTTTAAAGCAAAATTTTGATAAATCAGGTGGATTTCAAAGCTTATTTTCTGGTGAGGATGTTCATGAACGCCAAGCTTTATTTTTTTATACCTGTTTTTCAGTAATGGGGCATATCGCAAAATCAAATGGTAGAGTAAGTGAAGTGCATATAAAAGCAGCTTCTCTTTTTATGGATGAAATGGATTTAACAGGAGAAAGCAGGCAAGAAGCAAAAGATGCTTTTGTCGCAGGCAAAGATGCTGATTTTCCGTTAAAAGATACATTATCTGATTTTAAGGCACGTTTTGCAGGGCGTTTTGATTTATTACAGTTATTTTTAGAAATACAAATTCAGATGGCATTTAGTGATGGACACTTATCAGAAGAAGAAAAATCGCTGCTGCAAAAAGTAAGTAAACAATTAGGTATTTCAAAAACACACTTCATTTTCATTTTAAAGCGTTATCAAGCTGAATTTAACTTTAGACAAGGTCAGCAAAAATCAAACAAGCAAGCACAAACTAATAAAATGGGCCGAAAACAGGCTTTAGAGGTATTAGGTTTATCTGATACTGCAAATGAAAAAGAGATAAAAAAAGCATACCGTAAACTGATGTCACAGCATCATCCCGATAAACTAGTATCCCAAGGTTTACCAGAACATTTGATGGAAATAGCCAAAAGAAAAAGTCAAGATATTCAAGCTGCTTATGAGTACTTAAAATAATAATTCTGCTGAGCAGGTTTATTAAAAGATGCGCGGCTGAAGCCAAGCCTATAGTGTAGATACGTTAATCTATGTCCATAAAAATTGTATTTTATATTCCTATCTTAGTTAAAAACCCGTAAATCTCTTTCAGCAAACGAGCATGTTGGAGTGAGGAGTCGTTATTACCAAATAGTTCTCTTTGTCGATAATCAAGTTTATGTGCTTTTCTATTGGCTTTTTTCCTATTGGAAACCTCGGATAAAACCCAGTTATTATCATGGGTATGATAAATATCTAGCACTGGGGCTATCACCTTAGCAATCGTATTGCTTAAACCTCTATTTAAAGTGGGATCAGGTAAAAAGCTACTTAGTAAAATGACCGCATCCACTTCTTCTTCTGGCTTAGTCGCCAAAAATTCAGATATCATGGCTGACGTTGAACCTTGGGCTATGATAATGATAAACCCAGGATGCTCTAAGGCTTGCTGATAAATCGCTTTTATGCGGCTAGTAAGCAGTAATTTATATGTTGAAAGTTCGGCTTCAGATAATACAGGTAGATCTGGCGCATGAAATAAAGCTTCATTGGTGAGCGCTGTAGTGGTATTTAAAGGAATTTGATCGGGAACATTGAGTGCATACGATACCCAACCATAATCATTTAACTCTTTTCTAAGGTAATCTAAACCAAGTTGATTATTTGCAGGTGAACTCCAATCGGGAAATAACAATACAATCCCTTTAGCTTGGGCGGCAGTATGATCACGATACAAAGCACTAAACTCGCTATCGCCAGCGAGTATTTGTTTTATCTCGTCACCTTTTAAATAATGATATAAATCTTGCTGATAGATACTTTCAAGCGTCGGCGGTGCTTTTACATCAATATCTTCTGATTCAGCCGCCCAAGAAGTACAACTAATAAAAAATAAACTTAAAATGAAGATGTAAAAAGAAGTGCTTTTCAAAGTATTCCTAAATTTTATAATTTAATATTTTATTATCGGCTTGTGATTTAAAACCTTGAAGCTAATTTAGCAATCACATCGTTATTTTTATTATATAAAAATAAGCTATCACCTGATATTTTATATGAGTTAACTTTTTCCAACATAGGCGCAATGCTGTTCTGTTGCTCCATGCCCTTAGTGCAAAATTTTTCGGTGGTATTTATTTGATTAAATCTAAGTATTTGCGGTGAGATGGTAAGCGGTGCATTCGATTTATATTCAGTATCTAACTGTAGCTGCTCTATCGTGTGACAGCCAGCAATAAATAAAAAGCATATAATAGCTAAAAAGTAACCGTGGTATTTATATATGCTTTTCATTTAATTCTCAATTACTTATATAACAGGTTAATTAGAAAGGGCTCGGTGCATTGAACTCTAATATTTCTTCCGTTACTGGATGTCGCACAGATAAAAACTCTGCATGTAGTTGTAATCTTGGCTCAGCTTTTAAAGCATCTTCGTGAGCATAAAGTCTATCACCTAAAATGACATGCCCTTGAGATAACATATGCACTCTTAATTGATGAGAACGACCCGTTATTGGCGTTAACGCAACACGAGTTACAGTATTGCCACAATCAAGGGTTTGAGTTGATAATACTTGCCAAAGGGTTTGTGATGGTTTGCCGCGTTCAAAATCGACCATTTGCTTTGGGCGATTTGGCCAATCACAAATTAAAGGTAAATCAACTAATCCAGATTCTGGTGCTAGTGCTCCCCAAACGCGTGCAATATAGCGCTTTTTCGTTTCTCTTTGCTGAAACTGGCGGCTGATATGTCTATGAGCTGGTTTATTTAACGTCATACATAATATGCCTGAGGTCGCCATATCTAAACGGTGCACTATCGTTGCTGTAGGGAAAACA
The DNA here is from genome assembly GCF_001269985.1 of Pseudoalteromonas sp. '520P1 No. 423'. Classification (NCBI taxonomy): domain Bacteria; kingdom Pseudomonadati; phylum Pseudomonadota; class Gammaproteobacteria; order Alteromonadales; family Pseudoalteromonadaceae; genus Pseudoalteromonas; species Pseudoalteromonas sp. '520P1 No. 423'. The sequence goes on from NZ_BBZB01000001.1 coordinate 1,158,086, forward strand.
CGTTGAACACGTTTTTCTAAAGAGTCTGCATGTTTAGGATCTTTTCCTGGAACAGTTAATAGTTCGCTTGGTTTGTTTAATACTACTAAGTCATCATCTTGGTAAATAATTTCAAGATACGGATCTGTTGGCGGATTGTAATTAAATAACATGCAAAGCTCGTACGTAATAGGAGGGAAGTAGTAAGTTAATGCAATATTAACTTACTACGGGATCAACTTACTAATTAATTTAGTTGTACACGGATAATTTCCGTGTACGCAGTGCTTAGTGTGTTACGACTATTAAGCGAATAGCATCTAATTTAAGTTGTGATTTATCTATATATGCTTCTAAATCAATGGCTTGTTTTTTAAAGAAGTTAATTTCTTCATCACGAATATTAGGGTTGATTTTTTTCAATGCCGTTAATCGTTCGATTTCTTCTTTCATAGATACTTGCATTTTTGCAGTTGCTTGCTGTTTTAGTTCTGCTAACTGTATCTCTGCTTTACCAGTGGCATTGGTGATCAAAGGGTGTACTGCACTTTGTAAAGCACCCGCAAGTTTGCTTGCCGTTTGACGGCCCACAGCAGATAACTGTTGGTTAAATTGATCAAAACTAACATTACCAGCTAAATCATTGCCTGCTTTATCTAGTAATATACGAACAGGTGTCGGTGGTAAAAAACGACCCATTTGCAATGATTTTGGTGCGCTAGCTTCAGCGATGAAAATCAATTCTACAAAATAATTACCGGCAGGCAGCTTTTTATTTTTTAATAGAGCAACAGAACTAGAACCAAAATCATCATTACAGATCATATCCATACAGCCTTGCACCATAGGGTGATCCCAGCTGATCAGGTTGAGATCTTCTTGTGCTAAAGCGGTATCTCTATCAAACGTCACTGTCATGCCATCATCTTTTAACATCGGAAAAGACGTTGTTAGCATATGCTCAGTTGGTTTTAAGATAATAGAGTTTTCACCTTTATCTTCTTGGTTTACACCAAAGATATCGAATACTTTGATCATAAAGATCGCAAGATCTGTTTCATCATCTTTTTCTTCAATGATTTTAACTAATTCTTTTGCGCGGCCTTGGCCACTTGAATGTAACTCTAATAATCGATCTCTGCCTTGTTCCATTTTCTTTTTAAGTTGTAAGTTTTTACTTGCAGCTTGTTCAAGTAATGGGTCTAATTCATCTTCATCACAGTTATGAGCTGCAATAAATTCTAATAGTTCTTCACTGAACTCTTTATACAGTAATTGGCCTGTTGTTGAAGTTTGCTCAAATGCATTTAAACCTTCGTGATACCAGCGGAATAATACTTCTTGTGCGGTATTTTCAAAGTAAGGTACATGAATTTTAACATCTTGAGTCTGACCTATACGGTCAAGTCGACCAATCCTTTGCTCTAACAAGTCAGGGTTTAAAGGTAAATCAAACAGTACAATGTTATGTGAGAATTGGAAGTTACGACCTTCAGAACCAATCTCAGAACATAATAATACTTGCGCAGCATCTCGGGCATCTTCAGAGAAGTAAACGGCAGCACGGTCACGCTCTAAAATACTCATTCCTTCATGGAAAACTGCCGCTTTAATTGCTTCGCGCGCTCTTAACTCTTGCTCTAAAGCCAGCGCAGTTTGTGCTTGGGCACAAATAACCAATACTTTTTCACGTTTAAGTTCTAATAACTTATCAACTAACCAGTTTACACGTGGGTCAAATTTGGTCCAGCTTGCATCGCTGCCTTCAAACTCTTGGAATATTTTTTCTGGGAAAAGTGCGCGTAATGCACTTTTTTCTGGCTTTTGTGCGCCGCCCATATTACCCATAACTGACATAGCAGTTGAATATTGCTTTGGCATAGTAACTGGATAAGGATGTAAAGTACGTCCAGGGAATCCTTCAATGCCGCTACGGCTGTTCCTAAATAATATGCGTCCTGTGCCATGGCGATCTAACAGCATATTTAAAATTTCACTACGTGCTGATTTTTTATCAGTCTCATTGGTATTTTCAGCTTCACTTAATAAAGCTTTGATATTCGTTTCTTTTAACATTGATACTAATGTAGACTTTGAATCATTAGATAATGCTGAATCAGTTAATAATTCATTTGCGGCATCGGCAACTTCGGTATAGTGACTTTCTTCTTCTACAAATTTTTCATAATCATAAAAACGGCTCGGATCTAGCAGTTTTAATCTGGCAAAGTGACTTTCATGACCAAGTTGATCAGGTGTTGCTGTTAATAATATTAAACCATTAATATCTTGGCTTAACTCTTCAATGCGCTTGTATTCAGTACTGGGTCTGTTTTTATCCCAAATAAGGTGATGGGCTTCATCAACAATCATTAAATCCCAGTCAGCTAAAGCTGCCTGTTCAAACCAGCGTTTTTTCTTAGTTAAAAACTCTAAGCTAGTTAAGATCAGTTGTTCAGTTTCAAATGGATTTGGTGAATCTGCATAGGCTTCAGTACAACGTTCATCATCAAAAATAGAAAATTTAAGATTAAAACGGCGAAGCATTTCAACTAACCACTGATGTTGTAGGTTTTCTGGCACAACAATTAATACACGTGAGGCTAAACCGCTGATAATTTGTTGATGTAAAATCATGCCAGCTTCAATGGTTTTACCTAAGCCAACTTCATCAGACAGTAATACACGTGGTGCAAATCGTTTACCAACTTCTTCAGCTATATATAATTGATGCGGGATCAAGCTTGCGCGAGGTCCAATTAAGCCCTTTAATTCAGATTGTTGGCTTTGGAATTGATACTGCCAAGTATTGTATCTAAGCGTGTATCTATCAAAACGGTCAACCTGCCCGGCAAATAATCTGTCTTGTGGTTTATTAAACTTAATAAAGTGATCTAAAAATGTTTCTTTAAGTTCTGCTTTTTCATCATTATCACAACGTGTGCCGTGATAAGTTAAAATACCATTATTATCAGTGACAGATTCAACTGTTAATTCCCATTCTTCAGTAGAGCGGATTTTATCCCCAAGATTAAAAGCAACACGTGTTATGGGTGCTTCTTGCATTGAATAAACGCGGCTATCGCCTGTTGCTGGAAACAATATAGAAAGATGACGCCCTTCAACGGCGACTATCGTTCCAAGTCCCAAGTCTGATTCTGTATCACTTATCCAACGCTGACCTAAGGAAAAATTCATTTATCTACTCTAATCCTACATAAAAAAGGGCGGCTATGTTAACTGCAATCGCACTGAGTTTCACTAAAAAAAAACAATTTACTGTCATAAAAAAGTAACTCATTAAAAATAGACTAAACTTTAGAGGAAAGCATAAAAATTATAGCGCAAAAAAAGGAAATCATTTATGGGAAAAAATTTATCACTTGATCATAAAATGTATGTACTTGATACCAATGTTTTGCTACATGAACCGCTCGCTTTTTTATCCTTCCAAGAGCATGACGTCATTATTCCAATGACAGTTTTAGAAGAATTAGATCATATAAAAGATAGAAAAAAAGACGTAAGCAGAGATGCCCGTGTCGCGATCCGTGCATTAGATGATGTATTAAGAGATGCAACCCCAGAACAAATGCTAGCGGGTGTTGATTTACCTAAAGTCAGCAATGATGACGATCAGCGTGCAGGTAAGCTAACCATAGTAAATGATCACTTATATGAAGATACCGTATCTGGGCTACCCGGTAATGAAAATGACCATCGCATTATTAATTGTGCTGTGTATCTGCAGGGTAAATATCAAAATGAAAAAGTTGTATTAGTAACCAAAGATATTAATATGCGATTAAAAGCCAAGGGAGCGGGGCTTGAGTATGTTGAAGATTATCGAACAGATCAGCTTATAGATGATATTAGTTTACTGAGTTCTGGTTATAAACGCTTAGATGGCGACTTTTGGCAACAAGTTAAAGAGTGTGAAAGTGAGCAAGTCGGCAGAGAAACATATCATACAATTCCACGCGCTTTAGTTGATGATGTTTTTATCAATGAGTATTTATTAGATGAAACAGGGCACTTTGCTGCCAGAGTTGAAAGCTTTGATAATGAACATATTAAACTATTAGATTTAGGTGTTGAGCGATTAATGTCGCGCATGGCATGGGGAATACGCGCTAAAAATGTATATCAGTCTATGGCATTACAAGCGTTACTTGACCCAGATATAGAGTTGGTTATTTTAACTGGTCCAGCAGGTTGCGGTAAAACATTGTTAGCATTGGCTAGTGCTTTAGAGTTAGTAATAGAGCAAGGTATGTACGATAAAGTCATCGTTACCAGAAATACGCCTGAAATCGCAGAGTCAATTGGTTTTTTACCAGGAACAGAAGAGGAGAAAATGGCTCCTTGGCTAGCTGCGATCACTGATTCATTAGAGGTATTACATAAAGGAGATGAAAACCCTGTTTCAAGCCGTAATTACATTATGGAAAAAGCGAATATTCAGTTTAAGTCAATTAATTTTATGCGTGGTCGCAGTATTCAAAATGCGATTGTGATTTTAGATGAAAGTCAAAATTTAACAGCGTCACAACTTAAAACGATTATTACCCGCTGTGGTGAAGGCACCAAACTAATTTGTTCCGGTAATTTAGCACAAATAGATAGTAATTATTTAACTGCAGTGACCTCAGGTTTAACTTATTTAGTTGAGCGATTTAAAAACTTTGAAGGGAGTGCAACGGTTAATCTTAATGGCGTTGTGAGGAGTCGTTTAGCTTCATTTGCAGAAGAAAATCTTTGATTTAAACATGTAATCTTTTAAAACACGCTTACTTATGTAAGCGTGTTTTATACCCAAACCACTTCAATATGTAGAATTCAGTTGGAGTTAGAAGCGCTTTAAGCAAGACATTGATTGCAAAGAATGGTGTTCCCTTTTTTAAAATCAATAACGCAGCATAAAGCGATTCTAAACCAATCCTACGGGGACTGCAGAGCAGTTCATGCTCGTTGTTCCATCTTCTTTTAAGGGAGTTACAATTAATACAAAGATGCGCCTAGAGCATGAATTGCTTAGAAGTATTGAAACTTACATATTGAAGAGGCTTGGGTATTATAACGCAAGCTTGTTTTGCCACTTGTTTAAAAGTTTGTCATAGCGGTCATCTGACATGACGAGATCTCTCGCTGTGATAAATTTTTTGTACGATACTGTCGTTTTTTTGAAAATTAAAAGCGTAATGCAGCGAGGGCGATTAAAACGAACAAAATCCAGAGCATTGTTGGAACGATTAAGAGATTATCAAGATGATGTCTTACGCTTTCTGACGAGCGCTGCAGTCCCATTTACCAATAATCAAGGAGAGAATGATATTAGGATGACAAAAGTTCATCAAAAAATATCAGTATATTTTAGAAGTATGCAAGGCGCAGAGATGTTCTGTTTGATCAGAAGTTATTTATCGACTTGCAGAAAACAATATGTATCTGCAAGCCTATCTCTTGAATTGCTATTCAAAAATCAGCTTCCAGATGTATTTATTGAAGATAAGGCTCAATAGTTACGTCAATTTTTACATAACTAACCATATTTTTAACGCTACTACCGTAACTTGTATGAGAGTTATGCCTTAATACGGGTGGAGGAGTTAAGTCTATTTCTTCAGATTCATTACCACAGGGGCTTTCGCTAAACATGATAGTGCCATTTACCACACACTTATAAATTGCAGCATCACAGGCATTGCTTGAAAGCAAAATGGCAAAGAAAATAAAGGGTTTTATTTTCATAGGCAATTCAAGACCTGTTTAGCAAAGACCGTAAATAAAAGCTTAGCATATAGATCTGCTTCGCATTTTTATTAAGGCCACTTTGTGGCAGTTATTTTTTAAGTGAATTTTTGAGATGTTTGTATATACGGGTAATAAATGAAGAATGTTATAAAAATAAGGCGGATCTTCTAGATAACCCGCCTCTACTTTATATTTGCCACGTAGTGCCAAAACAGAACTGCGCAGCAGTAATGTTAGCCTATTTTTTTATACTTAATACGCTTAGGTTGCGCAGCTTCTGCACCATAAGTTTTCTTGAACCAAGCTTCATATTCAGTGTAGTTACCTTCGTAGAAGTTGATTTGACCTTCATCACGGTAATCAAGAATATGTGTTGCGATGCGATCTAAGAACCAACGGTCATGCGAGATACACATGATACAACCAGGGAATTCTAAAATTGCATTCTCAAGGGCACGTAAAGTTTCGATATCTAAGTCATTGGTAGGCTCATCCAGTAGGATAAAGTTACCGCCAGCTTTAAGTAATTTAGCTAAATGTAAACGGTTACGCTCACCACCAGATAAGTCTTTAACAAACTTTTGTTGGTCGTTACCTTTAAAGTTAAAACGACTCACGTAAGCGCGACTTGGTATTTCAAAGTTACCAATTTTTAGAATATCTTGACCGTCTGATAGTTCTTCATAAACAGTTTTTGAACCATCTAAGTCATCACGGAATTGGTCTACAGTTGCTAATTGAACTGTTTCACCTACTACGATATCACCAGAGTCAGCTTGCTCATCTTGATTGAGCATTCTGAATAAAGTTGATTTACCTGCACCATTAGCACCGATAATACCTACAATCGCGCCTTTAGGTACTGTAAAGCTTAAATCATCAATTAATAAACGATCACCATAGCTCTTTTTCAAGTTTGATACTTCAAGTACTTTATCACCTAAGCGTGGGCCTGCAGGGATAAACAGTTCGTTAGTTTCGTTACGCTTTTGGTAATCTGATTGTTGCATTTCAGTAAAGTTAGCCATACGCGCTTTAGATTTTGCTTGGCGACCTTTTGGATTTGAACGTACCCACTCAAGTTCTTGTGCAATTGACTTTTGACGTGCTTTTTCAGATTTCGCTTCTTGTTGTAAACGCGCATCTTTTTGCTCAAGCCAAGAAGAGTAGTTACCTTCCCATGGTATACCTTCACCACGGTCAAGCTCTAAAATCCAACCGGCAACATTATCAAGGAAGTATCTATCATGGGTGATAGCTACTACTGTGCCTTCGTAGTCATGTAAGAACTTCTCTAACCAAGCAACAGATTCTGCATCAAGGTGGTTAGTTGGTTCATCAAGAAGTAGCATATCTGGTTTTTCTAATAATAAACGACAAATCGCAACACGACGACGTTCACCACCAGAAAGTACAGAGATTTTTGCATCCCACTCAGGTAAACGTAATGCGTCAGCAGCACGCTCTAGTGCGTTATCTAAGTTATGACCGTCGCCAGCTTGGATGATTGCTTCTAATTCACCTTGCTCTTTTGCTAAAGCATCAAAGTCAGCGCCTTCAGCAGCGTATTCGTTATAAACTTCATCAAGACGTGTTAGTGCGTTTTTAACATCACTAACAGCTTCTTCAACAACTTCACGTACCGTTTTGCTTTCATCAAGCTTAGGTTCTTGTGGCAAGTAACCAATTTTAGTATCAGGGAATGCATTCGCTTCGCCTTCAAACTCTTTATCAACACCGGCCATGATGCGTAAAAGGGTAGATTTACCCGCGCCGTTTAGACCTAATACGCCAATTTTTGCACCTGGGAAAAATGACAGAGAAATATCTTTTAAAATAGTACGCTTTGGTGGCACTACTTTACTTACGCGGTGCATTGAAAAAATAAACTTATCTGGTAATGGCATTACAAGACCTTTTTATTAGAGGAAAATGAATATTGCCGATATTTTAGATTAATATGGCGTAATTAAGCAAACATGTATGCTTGTTAAAGTGAATTACTTTGTTTTTCGACAAATAAAATCACTTTACCGTTCGCCTTGCTTGAATTGCTGTTGCCAAAATTTTTATGCCAAGGCGAATTTTTTAGTTGGTGCTCAATTTTGTTAACTGGCGTTTCTTTTATTATCAAATACATTATAATAAATTGGTGCACTGAACAGTGCGCCGAAAATGAAAGTTGCTGCTGTTTTCAACATGTAAAAGTCCTTTTAGTCCCAATGCTTCCTTTTATTATACCTAGGAAATTCCTCTTGAAAGCTACTATCTATAAGGCCTGTATAAATTTCTTCATAGATGATTTATAGTCCTAATTAATAGATTGAACGAAAGTTGTGTGTGCAAAAGCAGTCAGTAGAAAAAAAAGACTCAGAGTAATAGTACTGCAGCAAAGATAAGTAACTAATAGAATTGATGTCAGCGTGAGGAGTTAACCACCCCTCATTATACTTGTTAAATTATTTATGCGTGATCTTGCCTTGTTTGTCATAAGGACAATGTCTGCATCCATTAGCACAACACTTCCCTCGCTTTAAATGATGCCAAGCACTAAATACATAAAGGCCATTTTCTATAGTGTAATCAATATGTTCAATTAAATTTGTTTTTTTTCTATATGGCTTGGCTATTTCAATTAATAGGTCTAAATTTTTAGTATGGTAAAGAGTGTGTATTTGTTTATTTTAAAATAACTGATTTAGTTATGAATAAATCGTGTTGATTAGAGAAACTGTTTAATACAATAGCTGTACAATACTTAGATAAATTGACTATTACATTGTTCTGGCATGATATGAAGCTATTAACCGTATCTGTTTTATTATTTGCATTTAGCCTGTAGGCTTTCGCAAACAATAAAAATATAAAAAGGTGATTATCTATTTTTAAGTGCGCGTTTAGTTGATTGTATTGATTCTAAGGAAATGATTGATTATGCAAAGGTATCAGCAAGTGGTGATGCTGCTTTTTCAAAAATTTGGAAGCGTTTAAAGGTATCGAAATTAGCGTACTTGATAAAAGTATTAAAGAGGTTGAATGATTACTTTTAAACAAATATTTAAACAACTTTGGTTATCGTCCAAAATCCTTCAGTATAATTAAAATTCTTGCTAGTGATGAAAGATCGCAGGCTAATTTACTGTTAACGCTCACCAAAGTTAAAAATTTACCTTGTCGCCTTAAAATTAATTTACAAAAAATGAAGGGGAAATAGCGAGTCATATCAAGATAAACAGTAAAACATTAGTTTTATAAATGTTAATTTGTTATTTATTTGTTTTTTAAATGTAAGTGATAAAAAAACATCATATCAAAAGCACTGTGAAAATTTTTCAATCCCTGTTTAAATATACTCACTTAATCCATATGTACTTACTATGGGCAAACGCACATAAAATGCGTACAATAGCACCTTAAACTTCGTACATATTTGCACCTTTATCTTTTATTAGGAGATACCATGTTAGAACGTAACATGAACATAGCTGACTTCGATTCTGAGTTATTCGATGCTATTCAACAAGAAACCGCTCGTCAAGAAGAGCATATTGAACTTATCGCATCAGAAAACTACTGTAGCCCGCGTGTTCTTGAAGCACAAGGTTCTCAGTTAACTAATAAATATGCTGAAGGTTACCCAGGTAAGCGTTACTACGGTGGTTGTGAGCATGTTGATGTTGTTGAGCAGTTAGCAATTGATCGTGCTAATGCGTTATTTGGTTCTGAGTACGCAAACGTACAACCACATGCTGGTTCTCAAGCAAATGCAGCTGTTTTCTTAGCTTTATTAGAAGCGGGTGATACTGTTCTAGGCATGAGCCTTGCTCACGGTGGTCACTTAACTCACGGTTCGCACGTTAGTTTCTCAGGTAAGTTATACAATGCTGTCCAGTACGGACTAAATGAAACAACTGGCGAAATCGATTACGCACAAGTTGAAGCATTAGCATTAGAGCATAAGCCAAAAATGATCATCGGTGGTTTTTCTGCATATTCAGGTATTGTAGATTGGGCTAAATTCCGTGAAATCGCTGACAAAGTAGGTGCTTACTTATTCGTTGATATGGCTCATGTTGCTGGTCTTATTGCTGCTGGTGTTTATCCTAATCCAGTTGAGCATGCTCACGTTGTAACAACTACAACACATAAAACATTAGCGGGTCCACGTGGCGGTTTAATCATCTCAGCATGTGGCGATGAAGCTATCTACAAAAAATTAAACAGCGCAGTTTTTCCAGGGGGCCAAGGTGGACCTTTATGTCACATCATCGCTGCTAAAGCGGTTGCTTTTAAAGAAGCTTTACAACCTGAATTTAAAACTTACCAAGCGCAAGTTGTTAAAAATGCACAAGCTATGGTTGCTGTTTTACAAGAACGTGGCTACAAAGTTGTTTCTGGTAAAACTGAAAACCACTTATTCTTATTAGATCTTATTGATAAAGATATTACAGGTAAAGATGCTGATGCTGCTTTAGGTAATGCAAACATTACTGTAAACAAAAACTCAGTACCTAACGATCCGCGTTCTCCGTTTGTTACTTCAGGTTTACGTATTGGTTCTCCAGCAATCACGCGTCGTGGTTTTAAAGAAGCTGAATCTAAAGAGCTTGCAGGCTGGATCTGTGACGTATTAGATAATATCGAAGACGTTACTGTTCAAGCTGACGTAAAAGAAAAAGTTAAAGCGATTTGTGCAAAACTTCCAGTTTATGCATAAATCTGCTTCGCAGCTTTATTGAAAGCCACTGCGTGGCGAGTAGATAATATGTGATAAATAAAAGACCACTTTTAGTGGTCTTTTATTGTTTTAAGCTATGGTTAATTTAAAGGACTGTCGTAGTGGTATTAAAATGTTTGATAACAGGAATTATCAGATTGCATTTGATCATAGAGAAAAATGCATTCATTTACTGAATCACCTTGCTGAAAATGAAAGAATACAGCTAAGTCGAACGACACTATCTCTGGGCGATTACCTACTTGATAGTGAAGTTTTAATTGAAAGAAAATCTATAACAGATTTTGTGCAGTCACTTTGCAATGGGCGTTTGTTCTCACAAATGTATCGTTTAACGCAATCTGACTATCAAGTTGCATTATTACTTGAAGGTTGTGCATCTGATATTAAAAAGTTTAATATTTCAAGGGAGGCAGTATTAGGGGCAATTGCGAGTATTTCTCTAATAATGGAAATACCAATACTTCGTTCTGCAAATCAAATTGAAAGTGCAAAAATATTAATCTATTGTGCAAAACAAAAAAGAGAAAAAAACAGACTGCTCACTCGAGCAGGTAGAAAACCAAAACGCATTAAAACTCAGCAATTACACCTAATTCAAGGGCTACCAAATGTTGGTGCTAAATTAGCGAAAAGATTACTAGAATATTTTGGTTCTATAGAACAAATTTTTAATGCAACAGATCTGCAACTGATGGATGTTGAAGGTGTCGGTTCACATACTGCAAATAAAATTAAAACTTTGCTCACTAAAAAATATAGTTAAAGCAACTCTTTTGTTACAATAATTTTTTATTTCCTTAATTCTTTTGTCGCGCAGCGACCTTAAATAAACATTCGGAGAATTTTTATTATGTACTGCCCATTTTGTTCAGCAAAAGATACTAAGGTGATTGACTCTCGTTTGGTAGGTAACGGTCATCAAGTCCGCCGTCGTCGCGAATGTAATGATTGCCATGAGCGTTATACGACATTTGAAACTGCTGAATTGGTGATGCCACGTGTCGTAAAGCAAGATGGTAGCAGGGAACCGTTTAATGAAGATAAATTATTAAATGGACTCAATCGTGCGCTAGAAAAAAGACCTGTCAGTACAGAACAAGTAGATGATGTAGTACATGTAATAAAATCTCGATTAAGAGCCACAGGTGAAAGAGAAATATCCAGTCACCTTGTTGGTGAATTTATTATGGATTCATTAAAAAAATTAGATAAAGTAGCTTATGTGCGTTTTGCTTCTGTTTATCGCTCATTTGAAGATATCAAAGAGTTTGGTGAAGAAATTGCGCGCTTAGGCGAATAAATTAGCTACATAAATTTATTTAATGCCACTGCGTGGCAATGATTTTGTTAGGAATGATAAAAAGTGCAGTTTACTCCTGAAGACCATATTTACATGGCCAGAGCTATTGAATTGGCAAAAAAAGGTCGTTATACCACAACACCTAACCCAAATGTGGGCTGTGTTTTAGTTAAAAATAATCAAGTTGTTGGCGAAGGCTATCATGTTAAAGCCGGGCAAGGGCATGCGGAAGTCAACGCCATTGCTATGGCGGGTGACAAAACTCAAGGTGCGACGGCTTATGTCACTTTAGAGCCTTGTAGTCATTATGGGCGTACGCCGCCTTGTGCTGAAGGTTTAAAAAAAGCAGGTGTTATAAAAGTTATAGCAGCTATGGTTGATCCTAATCCACAAGTAAGCGGAAAAGGCTTGGCAATATTAGAGCAAGCTGGAATTGAAACCGCGTATGGTTTAATGGAGCAAGAAGCGATAGCACTTAACCCAGGTTTTTTAACTAGAATGAAAACAGAAAAACCCTTTGTTACTTGTAAGCTTGCATCTAGCCTAGATGGTAAAACAGCTTTAAAAAATGGTCAAAGTAAGTGGATCACCAGCTCTGATGCACGTAAAGATGTGCAAAATTTAAGAGCGAAAAGTTGTGCAATATTAACGGGTGCGGATACTGTGATTGTTGATAATGCTAAAATGAATGTGCGTTATGAAGAGTTAAAAAATACAGATTTTTCTCAGTTAGATATAAATGAAAGTGAGTTACGACAGCCAATACGCATTGTAATTGACTCGCAAAACAGATTAACGCCCAGTTTAGCTTTTTTTGAAATTGAGAGCCCAGTAATTATTTTAACAACTAAGCTTGATAATTCTATACAATGGCCACACTTTGTAACTCATATGCTCGTGCCTGAATGTGATGGGAAAGTAGATTTAAATATTGCATTAACACTTTTGGCTTCTCACAATATTAATAATCTCTTTTTAGAGGCTGGCCATACATTAGCAGGTAAATTTGCAGAATTAGATTTAGTTGATCAATATATTTTTTATATTGCACCTAAATTAATGGGTGATTGCAGTAAAGGTCTGGTTAACTTACCTGAATTTAAAAATATGTCTCAGGTTATTCAGCTTAAATTTTCTGATGTCACTATGATAGGTGACGATATACGAATCACTGCCTCTTCTAAAAAAGAAGTCGGCTAAATAAGGTAAAACCATGTTTACAGGTATTGTTGAAGCAACAGGTCGTATTGCTGCCTTACAAAATAAAGGCGGTGACTTAGCTGTTACTATTTATACAGACACACTTGATTTTAGTGATGTAAAGTTAGGTGATAGCATAGCAACAAATGGCGTATGTTTGACTGTTGTTTCATTACAACAAAATACATTTAGCGCTGATGTTTCAAAAGAAACATTAGAGTTAACAGGCTTTGCACATTATAAAATGGGGCAAAAAGTAAATTTAGAAAAAGCACTTACACCTAGCTCTAGATTAGGCGGTCATTTAGTGTCAGGTCATATTGATGGTATTGCAAAAATCGTTGCAGTGGAACAAAATGCACGAGCAACCGATTATTGGTTATCAGCACCTAGTCAGCTTTTAAAGTATATTCCTTATAAAGGTTCAGTATGTATTGATGGGATCAGTTTAACCGTTAATGCAGCCCCTGATGAAGAAACAAATAATCGTTTTAAGTTAACTATCGTGCCACATACTGCAGAGCAAACAAGGATTGCTGATTTTGAAGTCGGTACATCGGTTAATTTAGAAGTTGATCAACTTGCAAGATATTTAGAAAGATTGATCTTAGCACCAAAAACAGAACACAATGCACCTAAAAGTGCCCCAGACAACGTATCGCTTGATCTATTAGCTCAAGCTGGCTTTATCAAATAAGAAGTGGCGAGTTACCAATGAATCTAAACAGTGCAGCAGAAATAATAGAAGATATTCGACTAGGAAAAATGGTTATCCTTATGGATGACGAAGATAGAGAAAATGAAGGTGATTTAATCATGGCATCAGAGCATATTAGTGCCGATGCAATCAACTTTATGGCAACTCATGGTCGAGGTTTAATTTGTTTAACATTAACACAAGACCGTTGTGAACAGCTTAAATTACCATTAATGGTAAGCCAAAATGGCGCAGCTTTCTCTACAAACTTTACAATGTCAATTGAAGCATCAAAAGGTGTAACAACAGGTATTTCTGCAGCAGATCGTGCTCGTACAGTACAAGCTGCCATTGCAAAAGGCGCAGTGCCAGAAGATATCGTACAACCTGGTCATATTTTTCCAATTATGGCGCAAGCTGGTGGCGTTTTAACACGTGCTGGGCACACTGAAGCTGGCTGTGATATTGCACGTTTAGCGGGCTGTGAGCCATCATCTGTTATTGTTGAGATACTTAATGCAGATGGCACTATGGCACGACGTCCAGATTTAGAGATCTTTGCTAAAGAACACGAACTTAAAATCGGTACTATCGCTGACTTAATTGAGTATCGTAACTTAAATGAAGCGACCATTGAGCGTGTTGCTAAATGTAAATTACCAACTGAATATGGTGACTTTGATCTGGTAACTTACCAAGATACGATCGACAACCAATTACATTATGTATTACTTAATGGTGAAGTAAAACAAGATGAATCAACTTTAGTACGTGTGCATTTACAAAGTACTTTTAATGATATTTTACAATCAGATCGTGTTGCTGATCGCAGCTGGACACTTAATTCTGCTATGAAATATATTGCAGAACAAGGCGGAGCTTTAGTGATCTTAGGTCGCCAAGAATCAACTGATGAGCTAACAAACATCGTAAAATCTTTTGAAGCACAAGACAAAGGTGAGTCAGGTCAGTTACAAAAATTCCAAGGTACATCACGTACTGTGGGTGTGGGTTCTCAAATCTTAGCAGATTTAGGCATTCATAAAATGCGCTTAATGAGCTTACCTAAAAAATATCATGCTATTTCAGGTTTTGGCTTAGAAGTAGTTGAATATGTTGAGCCTCCAAAAGCTTAATCTTTATTAGATAAAAATTTAAACGGCTAATTTAAATTCAGCCGTTTTTTTGTGTTACAATGCGGGCCAGATTATTTATAGCGCTATCGCGCTAGCTATAAACCCAATTTCAGAGGTTATAAATGAAAATTATTGAAGGCAATATGCAGTGCCCAGGCAAAAAATTTGCCATTGTTATTTCTCGTTTTAATGATTTTATCGGAAGTAGTTTATTGCAAGGTGCGGTAGACGTATTAAAACGCACTGGTAATGTAAGTGACGACGATATTACAGTTGTTTATGTACCAGGTGCTGTAGAGCTTCCATTAGCTGCACAACGTGTCGCAGCTAAAAAAGAATATGATGCAATAATTGCATTAGGTGTAGTGATCCGAGGTGGCACACCACATTTCGATTTAGTAGCTGGTGAGTCAAATAAAGGCTTAGCGCAAGTATCTCTAAACTATGATATTCCTGTTGCATTTGGTGTACTAACAACAGAAAGCATAGAGCAAGCGATTGAGCGTGCAGGTACTAAAATGGGCAACAAAGGTGGCGAAGCTGCTTTAGGTGCGCTAGAAATGGTTAATGTATTAGATAAAATTTAAGGATTCCTAGTGAAACCAGCTGCAAGACGTAAAGCACGCGTATTAGCGTTGCAAGCAATTTATTCTTGGCAATTAAGCGGTAACGCAATTGCTACGATTGAACAACATATGCTTTTAGAAAATGATGTTACTAAAATGGATGTTGAGTACTTCAAAGACTTAGCACGTGGTGTTTCTGTACATCATGCACAGTTAGATGAGCTTTTATTACCTCATTTAGCACGTCCTTTTGATGACTTAGATATGGTTGAAAAAGCGATTTTACGTTTATCTGGATATGAACTTAAATTCCGTGAAGATGTCCCATATAAAGTAGCAATCAATGAATCAATTGAACTAGCTAAGTTATTTGGTGCTGAAGACAGTCATAAATTTGTTAACGGTGTTTTAGATAAAGCTGTTAAAGATTTACGAGCTTAGTCCCTGAGAATAAATTTACTAATTAAGGGAGCCGGCCACAGCCGGCTTTTTTGTGTATGGACGAATTTGAATTAATCAGCCGTTTTTTTAAGAATAACGGTATTACCCGTAAAGATGTTGATTTAGGCATAGGTGATGATGGCGCAGTTGTAACTGTACCTGAAAACTGTCAATTAGTTGTAACAACTGATACGCTTATTTCAGGCGTGCATTTTTTTCCTGATATGGATCCGCGTGCTTTAGGGCATAGAGCATTAGCTGTAAATTTAAGTGATTTAGCGGCTATGGGAGCAGAACCCGCTTGGATCTCTTTAGCATTAACATTACCTGAAGCTGATATTCACTGGTTGGAAGAGTTTACTGCTGGTATGCATGAAATTGCTGAATACTTTAATGTTCAGATCATAGGTGGTGATACAACCAAAGGGCCTTTGACAATTTCTGTATGTGCTAAAGGCACTGTACCTAAAGGAAAGTCGCTAAAACGCTCAGGTGCTAAAAATGGCGATTGGATCTATGTATCTGGTCCATTAGGTGATTCAGGTGTTGCTATTGAAGCTCAAAAGGGTAAACACAACCTGTCACCAAGACAGTTAGAAGCCGTTAAAAAACGTTTTGAATACCCAAGTCCTAGAGTTGCTGCTGGCCAAGTATTACGTGGTTT
This sequence comes from Pseudoalteromonas sp. '520P1 No. 423', assembly GCF_001269985.1. Taxonomy (NCBI): domain Bacteria; kingdom Pseudomonadati; phylum Pseudomonadota; class Gammaproteobacteria; order Alteromonadales; family Pseudoalteromonadaceae; genus Pseudoalteromonas; species Pseudoalteromonas sp. '520P1 No. 423'. The sequence goes on from NZ_BBZB01000001.1 coordinate 1,174,564, forward strand.
GGCATCATCTGCTATTGATATTTCTGATGGTTTAATTGCGGATATTCAACACATTCTTGATTTATCAGGTGTCGGCGCAATTATTGATGTTGAAAAAGTACCTGTTTCAGATGTATTAAAAGAAGCTTTGACACAAGATGAATACTTACCCTATGCCTTAGCTTATGGTGATGATTATGAGTTATTGTTTACTGTTCCAGAAGATAACAAAGGTATGCTTGAAATTAATTTGCGCCAGTATGGTGTTGAGGCTGTTTGCATTGGGCAAATTAAAGGCAATGCAGGTGAAATTGAGTTACTTAAAAATGAAGAGCGCTTTGAGATTAACGAAAAAGGTTATCAACATTTTTAATAAGGGTGAGTTTTGAGTACAAAAAGCCAATTTAATTTAAAAAAACCACATCAATTTTTGGCGCTGGGGTTTGGTTTAGGATTAGCACCTAAGGCACCAGGTACATTTGGTACCTTTGCCGCATTACCATTTATATTTTTAACAGCGCAATATGGGATTGTTGTGCAGATACTCACAGCTCTCGTTATCAGTGTGGTTGGTATTTGGTTATGTGGTAAAACAGCTGATGATGTGGGTGTGCATGATCATGGTGCAATAGTTTGGGATGAAGTGGCTGGCTATTATATTACTATGATAGGCGCGGTTATTAGTTGGCAGACTTTGCTTGTTGGTTTTGTACTATTTCGCTTTTTTGATATCGCAAAACCAGGACCTATCAGGTGGCTTGATAAAAAAGTATCTGGTGGTTTTGGCATTATGATAGATGATGTACTTGCTGGTATTTTTTCATTAATTTGCTTGCAAGCTTTAATTAAAGCGGGTTATTTAGTATAAATAGCTTTAATTAGGATTAATAATCTTAAAAATCATAATCAAAAAACATGGTTAGGGTTTTTAAGATCACAATAAAAGAAGATGTTAAGTGATCAAACAATATGTGAGATCTAGCTTTTTTGTATTTATTTTTATACTGTTAAATGCAATAAGTTTAGGTGCCTTTGCTTCAATTAATGATTATGTTGTAAAGCAATGGAGTACGTTAGATGGCTTAGCATCTCAGTCTTTAAAAAGTGTTGTACAAGACAAACAAGGCTATATTTGGATCGGTACACAGTTTGGTCTTAGCCGCTTTGATGGACAGCAATTTACCAATTTCACAACTTCTAATTCAAAATTTTTACCAAGTAACTCTATTAAGAAACTGATGTTAGATCGTGATGGTTTATTATGGGTTGGCACAAAAAAAGGATTAGTTAAATTAGACCCTAAATCACTTAGCTTTACAAAATATAATGTCAAAGGTCCAGTTCGAGATATTTTAGAAGATAATGATAATCGCATTTGGATTGCTGCAAATGGCTTGTATTTATTTTCTCAAGATAAGTTTAAATCTTTAAATCAAATCATTAGTGGTATTTCTTCTAATCGAGATTGGGTAGACCCTCAAGGACGTTACCGTTCAGATAGAGAAAAGCAAAATGCAATTAGTCAGCTAATTGGCTCAGTAAATAAAATGGCATTATCACCAGAAGGAATTTGGCTGATAAATAATCGCTTTTTATTACGTTTAACTAATCTTTCTGATGATCCTGGTGCAGCACTTCGCCTTGAAATTACAGCAAAAGTATCTCTACCCGAACGCTTAGGGCAAGCAATTGTTTATGATTTGTCATGGATTGATGGCAACCTTTATTTAGCCTCAGAGCTGGGTGCTTATTTTCTTGATTTTTTAGGTGCAAATTTTTTAGATGTCGATGAAGAGTTAAGGCCATTTGCACTGCCTCACAGTAGTAATAAAGCTGTTTATAAATTCATGAGTGATGCTGATGGTGCCCTGTGGGTCTCATCATATGGGCGGCTATTTTATCGCGATGATTCAGGTGAATGGCAGTGGATTGAGCCTACACAATTGGGGCAAAATATTTGGTTTTCAGATATATTTCAAGATCGTGAAAAAAATATTTGGTTAACCAGTCTCAGTGAAGGTTTGTGGAAAGTACATGCTGGTAACATTAAGCGCCATAAAACAACAGCAGGTCTCACTGAAGCCATAATGGCGGTGACTTTATCTCCAGATGGTCATCTTTGGGCAGCAACACGAAGTGGTGTTGGTTATTTTGATGCAAATAACGAATATGTAAATGAAATCCCTCTTTCTGAACTAGAGCGTTCATCTATTAATGATATGTTCTTTCAAGGTTCAAGACTATATTTAGGAACCGATCGGGGTGTTGTTTATTATCAAGACGGAAAAGTAGAAACCTTACCGGGAAGAGCTTTGCGTTATAACCCTGTATTAGCTTTAGCGCCTTCATCTAGTGGCGGAATTTGGATAGGAACTGCACGCGGATTGTTTCGCCAAGCATATAGTGGTTTAAAACCTTTTGTTTATAATGCATTTTTGGATAGTAAGTTTATTACTTATGTCATGGATAAAGGCACCTATGGTTGGCTTGGAACAAGTAAAGGCGCTTATTATTTTACAGATAAAGGCATAGAGCGCACAGGTAGTTCAACAGCACTTGAAAATGCCTATGTTACGAGTATTTTAGAAGTGGCTGAAGTAGGTACTTTTATTGGTACTTTAAATGATGGTTTGTTTTATCGAGATCTAAAAAAGCAGTGGCGCCAGTTTGATATTTCAAACGGTTTACCTTATGGCCCAATTTTTAGTTTGCACTTTGATGGAAATTTACAACAACTTTGGGTTAGTACACTTAAAGGTGTATATCGCTTACCTGTTATCCAATTCCCTAAAGCTCTAGATAGCTTAAAAGCAGAGCAAGTGATCACCTCTCTAGATCGTCAATTAGATGGTAAACCAAGCCAATGTTGTGCTGGTTATGGTCATGATGCGGTTGCAGATCAAAAAGGTTCGTTATGGTACCCAAGTTTGAAAGGTTTGGTAGAAGTACCTAAAAATATAGTGCTATTTGGTTCAGAAGCATTAACACCACATATTGAAAGCATCATTACCGACAAAAGATCCATTGGTTTTATTAATGATGATAAAACAGTATTAGATACCGATGAACGTAATGTGACGATTAAGTACACGGCAATAGATTATTCAGCACCAAAAAGCATAGAGTTTAGATATAAATTATTAGGATTAGATAATGATTGGCGTTATGCCAAAATGCGCCGGGAAGCGATTTACACTAACTTATCACCGGGTACTTTTGTTTTTGAGCTATCAGTTAAACGTGTCAGTGAGTCTTGGGATGATGCGATAGATACTGAGGTTGTATTTGTAGTCCCAAAAACGTTTGATGAAACCGTTTATTTTCGTTTAATGATTATTTCAATTTTCTTTCTGGTATTTTATCTATTGTTTTGGATATATCGTGCCCAAGAGCGTAGAAAACAAATTGAATTAGAAAAGCAGGTAGAAACCCGAACTCAAGAATTAAAGTCTGCCAATGATAAATTAAATAATGCTAACTCTCAGCTAAAAGAAGTGAGCCATAATGATGAGTTAACAGGTTTAAGAAGTCGTCGATTCTTATTTGATCAATTGCCTAAAGATATTGAGCATTTCCAGCGAAATAGAGCAAGCATAGAAGAGCAGGGTAAGGCGATGGCGCTGCTTATTATTAATTTAGATGACTTTAGTCGGGTAAATGATACTTACGGTCCTATGGCCGGTGATAGCTGCTTACAGCAAGTTGCAGCTTTGCTTAATAGTAAAACGCAAGGCTCGGATTATATTGTACGCTGGAGTGGTGATGAGTTCTTATTATTACTAAGAGATATGAGGCGTGATGCAATAACACGTTATGTAAAACGTTTAGGGCAAACCATTGCACAAGACAACTTTAAGTTACCAAATGGTAAAGCTATTCATTTGACTAGCTCTATGGGTTGGGCTTTTTATCCATTACCATTATTAGGTGGGCAAATCATTGGCTGGGAAACGTCTATTAATATAGCTGATTTGGCTTTGCATCGCGTAAAAGATAATGGCCGAAATGGTTATGCGACTTTTTCTTTTGATGAGCAGTTAGATGCTTTTGAGTTTGAAAATAGCGAAAACATAGAAGTACAATTAAATAATTTGTTAGAAACAGGATTGTCAGAATTAAAAATATGGCAATTCTAAATTAAATATGCCCGTTTCACGAAGTGAAACGGGCATATTTTTATTAGTCCACATAAAACTTTTGCTGAAACTTCAATTTTTTAAAGTTTTTACCTTGGCTTATTTCTAATTCAAAGCGATAAGTTTCTTCATTGCGGTATTTGATTGGTGCGATGTAATACACTGAGTCGCCTTCAACAATTTCTTGAAATTCCATCTCTATACGATGACCTATTAAGTTTCTTGCCACACCGATTATTTTCACCTTTTGTGCGGGTGTATCTTTAGTGCGATTATCTAATACAGAAATATTAACTACACCAGCATAACCACTGCGTTCAATACCGTAATGTTTTGCTATTTTAGGTTGTAAAAAAGTAGATGGAAAAGCGATGTAATGCACATCCCAATTGCCTAAGGTTTTAAATTGGCCACCTTGATCACTGGCTTGCGTAAAAGCGGAAAATAAAAAGAAAGTTACAAATAGCAAAATGACATGATTGAACTTTATCATTGGGTGTCTCCATCGACATTGGCTTTATGAGTGAGTTGCCATAGTGGCTTTGTTCTGATTATAGTATCAGGAATGATTTTTATCTTGTTATTTTTTATAGATTAAATAACTTTTGGTGGGAAAATAGAGCAAAGAGGCGCTATTTTTAGCGCCTCTTTAAAAATGATTTATATTGGGTTTATTTAAATAAATCCATAAACAAAATTTGAATAAACTGAATACCGATAATTAATACTAATACAGATAAATCTAAGCCACCAATAGGAGGAATGATTTTTCGAATTGGTCTAAGCATAGGTTCTGTTAGTTGATGGAATACAGCCTCCATAGGATTATTTCCTTGGCTTACCCAGCTTAAAATTGCACGGATAATCAACACCCAAAATACTAATTTTACCGCTTCTTTAACAAGTGTAATACCAGATCCGATTAATGCACTGATAGGCTCCCATGTGCCATAAATCATTAACATTACAACACTTACTTTAGCAAAAGCGATTAAAAAGCCTAATACCAAAGAAGCAACATCTATCCCTGCAAAGCCAGGAATGACTTTACGTAATGGATTCACTAAAGGTGAAGTTGCCTTTACGATAAATTGGCTTAAAGGGTTATAAAAATCAGCTTTTGCAAGTTGTAGCCAAAAACGAAGTAAAACCACCATTAAAAACAAATCAAAGGCGATTTCAATTAAAAATTTAAATGCATTCATTGGTTACCTGTTTTATTTTCTGTGCTCTTTAACTACAGAGCTTGTTAAAGTTCTTGTTCCATTTCTTGTGCGCGCGCAATACACTTATCCATTGCATCTGAAACACTTTGTACTAAACCACTTTGTTCAAACTGAGCAATCGCAGCAGCAGTAGTGCCATTTTTAGATGTCACGTTAGCACGTAAAGTAGAGATTGAAATATCTTGAGACGCTACCATTTGCGCAGCACCTAAAGCTGTTTGCTGCACTAGCTGTTTTGCTTGTTCATCACTAAACCCTAACGCTTTTGCTTTTTGTTCTATGGCTTCCATAAACAAAAAGAAATAAGCCGGTGATGAACCCGTTACGGCTGTAATATTATTAATATCAGCTTCTTTTTCAAGCCAAGTAACGATACCCGTATTTTCAAATACGCTTTGTGTAAAAGCGCGTTCTTCATCAGTTGCATTTTGAGTATAAAGTCCAGATACACCTTTACCTAATAAACAAGGCGTATTAGGCATACAACGTATCATAGTCACTTTTTGAGCTAACATTTGTTGTAATCTTTCAATTGTTAAACCTGCAGCGACAGAAATAAATAATTTTTTACTGATATCTATGCCAGAATCAACAAAGGTTTTACATAAATCAGCCATCATTTGTGGTTTTACACTCAGTACAATCACATCTGCTTTTGCTAATGCAGCTAAGTTATCAGTATCAGTTGATATTGCTAATTCTTTGGCTACTTTTGCTAATTTTTCACTGTTGCGATTAGTTGCGATAATACGGCTTTTATCAAAACCATTTTTAATCATGCCACTGATAATTGCGTAACTCATATTGCCTGTGCCAATAAAGGCGATGGTTCTGTCTGTCATTTATAAACCTTAACTTCTTGCACCAAAAATGTCTGTACCAATTCTTACCATAGTTGAGCCTGCAGCGATGGCTGCTTCTAAATCTGCACTCATGCCCATAGATAGTGTATCAATCTCTTTATATTGGGTCTGTAACGCATCAAAGCAAGTTTTTAACTGACTAAAAGCCTGGATTTGTTGCTCTAATGATTCTTTTTTCTCAGGGATTGCCATTAATCCTCTGAGCTTTATATTATCTAAGGCATGGATACTGAGTGCCAGTTGGTTTACTTCTGCTAATGTACAGCCGGATTTCGATGCCTCGTCACTGATGTTGACCTGTATTAATACATTAAGAGGCGGTAATTCGGTGGCTCTTTGATCACTTAAGCGTTTTACTATTTTTAATCTGTCGATACTTTGCACCCAAGAAAAATTATTTGCAATTAATTTGGTTTTATTTGATTGTATCGGACCTATAAAATGCCATTGAATACCATCAAGATGCGCGAGCTTTTCAATTTTTTCAACAGACTCTTGAACATAAGATTCACCAAATTTTCTGTGGCCAGCCTCATATGCATCTAAAATAAGATCTATTGGCTTAGTTTTACTCACTGCTAGCAAAGTAATACTTTGTTCTGGGCGGTTAAACTTTTTTACTGCTTCTTTGATTCTACCATAGGCGGAATCCAGTCGTTCTGCTATTGTAATCATATACTTATATCTAAATTTATTAGTTCTCGGAGTTTACCCATGGATATTACCGAATTATTGGCCTTTAGTGTGCAACATAATTCTTCAGATTTACATTTATCGTCAGATGTATCTCCTATGATACGCGTTGACGGTGATGTTAGGCGTGTCAATATTCCAGCTTTAGAAGCCAAAGATGTCAATGGGTTAGTTTATGACATTATGAGCGATAAACAACGCAAAGAATACGAAGAAAACTTAGAATGTGACTTTTCTTTTGAAGTACCAAATTTAGCGCGTTTTCGTGTAAATGCATTTAACACAAATAGAGGTCCTGCAGCTGTATTTCGTACTATCCCAAGTGAAATATTATCTTTAGAAGATTTAGGCGCACCAGAAATATTTAAAGAAATATCAGATAACCCAAGGGGTTTGGTATTAGTAACAGGACCTACAGGTTCAGGTAAATCAACAACATTAGCAGGTATGGTTGATTATATTAATGCGACACGACACGATCATATTTTAACAATTGAAGATCCAATCGAATTTGTTCATAAAAATAAACTAAGCTTGATCAATCAAAGGGAAGTTCATAGAGATACCAAAAGCTTTAATGCAGCGCTTAGATCTGCATTACGTGAAGATCCAGATGTAATTCTAGTTGGTGAGCTACGTGATTTAGAAACAATTCGTTTAGCGATGACTGCAGCTGAAACTGGTCATTTAGTGTTTGGTACCTTACATACAACCTCTGCACCAAAAACCATTGACCGTATTATTGATGTTTTTCCGGCAGCAGAGAAATCTATGGTACGTTCTATGTTATCTGAATCATTACGTGCCGTTATTTCACAAACACTGCTAAAGAAAACTGGTGGTGGTCGAGTTGCAGCACATGAAATCATGATAGGTATTCCAGCTATTCGAAACCTTATTCGTGAGGATAAAATTGCTCAAATGTACTCTTCAATACAAACAGGTGCTGGTTTTGGTATGCAAACCATGGATCAATGTTTAACAAACTTACTAAATAGAGGTTTAGTGAGCCAATCTGCAGCGGCTGCAAAAGCACATGATAAATCTCAATTTAGCTCCTCAGGGGGAATGTAAATGGAACCGGGTAATTTAAACTATTATTTAGCAAAAATGTGTGAAGCAGATGCATCAGATGTCTTTGTATCTAGTCTGTTGCCGGTCAGTGCAAAAATAAATGGCGAACTAACACCTTTAGATGACCATGAACTAACTGAAGATGAATCTTTATCTTTGGTCGAATCGGCTATGAGTGAAAAGCAAAAAGCTGAATTTCATTCTACAAAAGAATGTAATTTTGCAATAGCTACTGATGAAGGGCGTTTTAGGATCTCGGCATTTTGGCAAAGAGATAAGGCGGGAATGGTTATTCGTCGAATCGTCACTACGATCCCTGATGTTGCTGATCTTGGTTTACCATCGGTATTAACTGACTTGATCATGGCAAAAAAAGGCTTAATGTTATTTGTTGGTGGTACGGGTACTGGTAAATCTACATCATTAGCGGCTTTGTTAGGTTATAGAAACCGTAATCACAAAGGCCATATTCTGACAATTGAAGATCCGATTGAATTTGTGCATGAACATGAAAAAAGTATCGTGACGCAAAGGGAAGTGGGTTTAGACACAGAGAGCTTTGATGCGGCATTAAAAAGCTCATTACGCCAGGCACCAGATGTAATACTAATAGGTGAAATACGCTCTCAAGAGACGATGGAATATGCATTAAGCTTTGCTGAAACAGGCCATTTATGTGTTGCTACACTACATGCAAATAATGCGAACCAAGCAATTGACCGTATTATGCATTTAGTGCCAAAAGAGAAGCATGATAAATTAAAATATGATTTAGCACTTAATTTACGAGGCATTGTTGCACAGCAATTAATTCCAACATCCGACGGTAAAGGTCGTGTCGCAGCGATTGAAGTATTGTTAAACTCACCTATGATTGCTGAGTTAGTGAAAAAAGGTGATATTGGCGGTATTAAAGAAACTATGTCTAAGTCTCGTGAAATGGGTATGCAGACTTTTGATCAGGCATTGTTTGATCATTACCAAAATCAAAGGATCAATTATGCTGATGCATTGCATCATGCTGATTCACCAAATGATTTAAGACTTATGATCAAACTTAGAAATAACGATCAGCAGGGGGCAGGCTTCTTACAAGGTGTTACTGTTGATGGTTTAGGTGATGATAACCCTTAGGTTTTAATTTAAGTTGCTGATTTTTTTATTTAAAATATTTTAAGCTCATTTTTAAATGAGCTTTTCTTTTATGCATATTTGGGTTTATACTTTTTAAACAGATATTTATTTAATGGTGAGGTTTGTGATTTATAAAGCGATTTTAGTTTTGCTCATTTATATATTCAGTAGCCTAAATACATGTCTGGCTGTTGATGAAAAAAAAATTAAAATGTTTTTACGTGACGATGTATATGAGGATTACACCAGTTTTTTAGCCGGTCGAGATCCTTTAGAAATCACCTCTTTCAGTGGTCATAAAATTAGGCGTGATGTGGTTGATATGATAATCGCACAACAAGCGCTTAAATTAGGTGGCTTTCATAAACCCTTTAAATATAAAGTGGGTAAAATTAACTTTAGAAATACCAAGTTATTAGAGCAAGGAGCATTGTTACTTAGCTTTGATACATACTGGTTAGCAGATGCACTGCAACTGAATGAAAAGGTATATATTTCAGATCCGGTAATTAACAGAGGTGAATATCTTGCTGGTGTATATTCAAATCCGAGCAATGAAAAGGTATTTTCAATAAAGTCTTTATCTGACTTTAAAGGTTTAACATCAGTTTCTACGCCTAGGTGGCGTACGGATTGGCAAACCTTAATGGATTTACCTCTAAAAGAAGTCTTTCAAGAGCATGAATGGTTAGGGCAAACACGTATGGTTAACTTAAAGTGGGCTGACTTTATGCTAATGCCATTTATGCCCGCAAGAGATAATATATATAAACTCGAAAGCATAGAGTTAAAAGCCGTACCGGACATTGCAATTATGCTTGATGATAGTCGCCACTTTGTTATTAGTAAAAAGCATCCTGATGGTTTTTTAGCTTATCAAGCAATGCAAATTGGACTTGATAAGCTAAGAGTAAAAGGCTTGATTATGCAAGCTTATAGAGAGGCGGGTTTTATTCCTAAAAAGGGCAGTGTGAAAATTTTAAACCAGTAACTAACCCCATTGATTTTCAAAAAAACTTTCTAAGATTATTCTAGCTGACATACTATCTACATTGCCTTTCTTTAGGTTTTTATAACCGCCGTGTTCAAAAAGTTGCGACTTTGCATCTGTAGTGGTTAATCGTTCATCCTGTGTTTCAACAGGTAAACCATGTTTATTATGTAAGCGGTTAGCAAATTTTTTGGCTTGAAAGGTTACTTGTTGATTGCTGCCGTCCATATTTAAAGGTAAACCTACTACAATTAAGTCAGGTAACCATTCATCAACAATCACTTTTATCTCATCCCAATTAGGGATGCCATCTTGTGCTTTAATTGCGCATAATGGTGATGCAGAACCGGTAACTTCTTGGCCCACAGCAATACCGATACTTTTAGTACCAAAATCGAATCCTAATACAGTACGTTGACCTTTTTCTTTTAGCTGGCGCTTTGCCATTTTAACCTCAGTGTAAACTTATAATTTTCAGATATTTAAGCATGACCTGTTTGTGTACTTAATTTGCTAATATCAATGCCGAGCATCTCAATTGCTTTTTCCCACCTTAAATGTGCGGGAGTACTAAATATAATGTCAGGATCAGCTTCAATTGTGAGCCATGCATTATCCATTAGCTCTTGTTCAAGTTGTCCCGAACTCCAACCGGCATAACCTAAAGAGATTAAAAATTTCTCAGGTGCTAACTCAGTTGTAAGTGATGTTAATACATCTTTAGATGTGGTGATCATAACGTCATTGGTGAGTTTTAAGCTTGATTGATAACCTTCTTTAGGGATGTGTAATACAAAACCTTGCTCTTGCTGAACTGGGCCGCCAGAGAACACTGCGATATTGGCTGCGTCGGTTTCTTTATTGTTATCAATTTTTATTTGATCAAGTAGCTCACCTACAGTTAAATCTATCGGTTGGTTAATGACTAAACCCATTGCGCCTTGGTCATTATGTTCACAAATATAGGTAACGGAATGTTCAAATGCCGGATCTTGCATATTTGGCATTGCAATGAGAAAGTGATTTTCTAAAGATTGCATAACATTTACCTTAGTTCGTTATTTAAAAAGGTAATACTTTATTCATTATTATAAGCATTACCTGGGAGATACCGTAATAATATCTTATGATTTTAATCTCTGTTCAATGGCATCAAATAAGATACCTGTGATTGAGATATCATAAGCTGCTTGAATTTCTTTTACGCAAGTTGGCGCTGTTACATTTATTTCAGTTAACTTATCACCAATGATATCTAAGCCAACAAAAATAAGGCCTTTTTCTTTTAATGTTGGTGCAATCGCTTGTGCAATTTTAAGATCTGACTCACTTAACGGGCGCGCTTCACCACGGCCACCCACGGCTAAATTACCGCGTGTTTCGCCATTTTGTGGGATACGCGCTAAGCAATATGGAATAACTTGGCCATCAATCACTAATACACGTTTATCGCCTTGTTTTATTTCAGGGATATAGTTTTGTGCCATCGCAAACTCACTACCATGTTTCGTGAGTGTTTCACAAATTACGCCTAAATTAGCATCATCTTGTTTGACTCTGAATATTGATGCGCCACCCATGCCATCAAGTGGTTTTAAAATAATATCGCCGTGCTCATCTAAAAAGCTGCGGATCTGCTTTTGACTTCTTGTTACTAAAGTATCCGGTGTAAATTCGCTAAACCAAGCGGTAAATAGTTTCTCATTTGCATCACGCAAGCTTTGCGGTTTATTTACAATTAAAGTGCCTGAAAGTTCTGCGCGTTCTAAAATATACGTTGCGTAAATATATTCGGTATCAAATGGTGGATCTTTTCGCATTAAAATTACATCAAGATCAGCTAAGGCAATGCTTTGTTTTTCTTCTAAATCATACCAGTGGTTTTCATCTTCAAAAACTTGGGCTTTTGCTGCTGTAGCAAAGGCTTGACCTTTTCTTAGGTAAAGGTCGTCCATTTCCATATAATAGATTTCATAACCACGGCTTTGTGCTTCTACCATCATGGCAAAACCAGTATCTTTTTTAATATTAAAACCTGAAATTGGGTCTGAAACGATCCCGAGTTTTATGCTCATGTGATGGCCTTATTATTTAGCGGGACCTGTGGTCCAAATTTGTTAGTTATAAAGTATATGGGGCTAGTTTATGAAAAAACTAGCCTAAGAAAAGTTTAAGCTAAATCACCAAATTGTAATTGCAATGCACTTAATACTGTCAATGCTGCTGTTTCAGTTCTTAATACTCTTGGGCCTAAACGAATATCCATAAATCCACAGTTTTTAGTTTTTAACATTTCAGCATCGGTAAATCCGCCTTCAGGGCCAACAATAAAGCGTAGACCATTTGATGGTTCTGGAATCGTTTTTATGCTGTGATCGGCTCTAGGGTGTAGTGTGATTTTTAATTCATCGGATGTTTGCTCTAACCATCTTTCTATTTTAATTGGTGCATGAATTTTTGTAATGAAATTACGACCAGATTGCTCGGCAGCTGAAATTGCAATTTTTTGCCACTGTAGATGTTTTTTTTCTAATCTATCACCGCTGAGCTTTACACCACATCGCTCGGTAAAAATGGGGGTGATTTCAGTCACACCAAGTTCGACAGACTTTTGAATTGTAAAATCCATTTTATCGCCTCTTGAAATACCTTGGCCTAGATGAATTTTTAGGGGTGACTCAACATCTTTTTCAATAAATTCGATTACTTTTACTGCAGCTGATTTTTTACTTACTTCAGATAATTCACATAGGTATTCACCGCCTTCACCATTAAATAGGCAAACCTGCTCGCCAATATCCATACGTAATACACGAGTAATATGGCCTGCCGCATCAGGAAGTAAAGCTAAAGTTTCATTTAAGCTGATTTCGCCAGCTTGATAAATATGTGGAATGCGCATAATAGTAATAAATTAATTTAATTGTGAGTAATGATCATGATACAGATATCTATTGTTTATATCTATTTTCTACAGTTAAAGGTGATCTTGGAGGGAGGAGAGGGCTCAATTCGAGCCACTCTATATTTTAAGCTACTTATTTAAGCTTGATCGAAGTGGTAAGCTAAATGTTGGTGGAAGCGAATAGCGATTTCTTCATGATCTGGCGTCATTTCTAATTCTTTTGCCATCATACGTAATGACTTATCAACGGTTTCCATAAATTTAGCAAAACCTTTATCTTCAATATCGTCTTTAGTTGCCGCAAAAATGATTTGTACATAATCAACTAAATGATCATCTTGCCAGTTACAGTAAAATTCATTTTTAGGTTCGATAGGGTCAAAACCTAACATCTGAAGCTCACCTACTTTTTGCTCAGGTTTATTTGAGCTATTACGAATAATCGGTGTTAAGCCATTAGCGATAAATGCACCATTTTTTAAATTATAATGGTTGGCAGATTTTACACATGCATCAGATAACGTTTGGTAAAAATCAGCGTAAGATTGTTCACCAACTAAATTTACATTGCTACGTTTTAATAAACGACGAGAAATCGGCATACTTGCTACGACATAACTCATAGTATCGTTTTGCTCAGGCAAGATAACATCGGCTGCTTTATAACGATTTTTAATACGTCTTAAAGTATGGCCGTTAGAGCCTTCGACGCCTTTATCTTTTGCAAATAAATCATAAGTTAAATGCTGATGATCACGTAAACGCACAGCGCTTGCATCAACACCCACTTCAGATAAAAGCTTTGTAAGTGTTTCGCGAACTTTTGTATGGTATCCCGCAGCACTTGTGCGAATAGAATCGCCAGATGCTAAAAATAATAGTGATATTTTTTTAGAGCGAACAGCACCATCGAAATGAGACTTATATGACTGATGATATTCTGGGTTATAAAAAATCAGCATTTGCTGATCTGTTTCCCAGTATCGGATCTCTTGGTTAAAACGAACTCGAGGTAATTTATCATTAGCGATAAAATGCACATTATCTATATCTGCCTCTTCACATACGGTGAAAAGTTGCTCTGAGAACTTTTGATAAAAACTCTGCCAAGGCTTTAACTTATCAGAGCTGTCACTACTTTCAAAACGCTCTAATAATTCATCTGTTATTTTAAACTCAGCTAATAAAAATTGGTTATAACGAGAATTAGAAGGTAAATAAACTTTACTAACTTTACTGCGACTACGACGAATAGACATTATTGATCCTTAATTAATAAGCACGCTTTTTATAGGGTTATTATAAAATTCTAATCATTTGATTTATTGTTTTAGAACAAAGTTTTCTCAAGTAGACATTCATTTAATAAAGGAATCAAGTTTAAGATAAAAAATTATACAATTTTATTTATAATTTTACTCAAGGTAGATATTAGGTTTATAAATTTCCATCATGCCCTCAGGATAAATTGGTTTTGCAAAATTATATTGGGCGTATAAATCATGGGCGTCTTTAGTTGCTAAAGTGAAACGTCTTAATCCTTGTAATTTCTCATCTTCTATAATTGCTGTAATTAATTTCTTTCCTATACCTTGGCCTCTATATTTCTCTAAAACGAAGACATCTAATAAATTAGCAAAGGTAGCTTGATCGGTAACTACTCTGGCAAAGGCACATAATGTATTGTTATTTTGAATTACAAAACATAAAGAATTATCACAGGCACGTTTTAAGCAGTCTTTTGAGATACCGTTAGACCAATAGCTGCGTTCGCTTAAAAAATTAAAAATAGTTTCAAAATCTGCTTGGTTTAACTTGTATTTAATTTGCATTGTTATCTCCTAAATAAAGATCATGGGAATTGTAAGTAGTAGTAAGCTAGCCATAGTCAAATTGAATTTTTGATTGAAATGAGGGTTTTGTAATTTTTTTGCGATCAGTTTTCCTATTGTTACCCATACAAAAGCACAAGGGATTGATACTGTATTAAATAATAAAATACTGAGAAAAGCAGAAGACCAATAAAGGTCGCCAGCTAGTGTGAACGCAGAACTTGCTGTTAATAACATCGCCCAGGACTTGGGATTAATTAACTGAAATCCCGCAGCTTGAATAATATTAAATGGTTGATGGGCTTTATTTGATGACGGTGGTTTCGCTTTTGAGATAGTAAAAGCGAGCTTTAGAATATATATGCAAGCAATCAAGCTTAAAATAAACTGTATTTTAGGGTAGGCGATAAAAAGCTGTCCTAAACCAAAAAGAATACATGTTTGCAAACATATCATGCCTATTCGAATCCCTAAAATATGCGGGATCGTTTTTTTGATACCAAAATAAGCGCCAGAATGCGCCAGTAAAATATTGTTTGGTCCAGGGGTGATTGTTGCTATAACCGTAAAGATACTAATAGGTAAAATTAGCGCTAAAAGTTCATTTTGCATAATTTGTCCTTGTTAATTTTAAATTGTACGCATACAATTTATGGTGTTTGTATTGCTTTAAGTTGTCACATTTATTTTATTAGGCTATAAGTTTATTGTTATGGATACAATTTGGAAGGTAAACCAAGTTCGTTTTATTGAGCTTGTAAAAACTCAAGCAAAATATAAGGCCTTAGTGACTTTAATTGATGAAGCTATCACTGATGGGGATTTAGCTTTTAAGCAAAAATTACCAGCGCAGCGCTGGTTGGCTGATGAGTTAAATGTAACCCATGGTACGGTCACTAGAGCTTATGAATTAGCGCAAAAACAAGGGCTTGTTAAAGCAAAGTTAGGTGCTGGCACCTTTGTTGATACTGGGAGCAATTCAAATATAACAGAAGAGCTCGTTGTTGATTTTGCATCTAGTATGCAGCCAATGATGGGTCAACAAGCTGTTTTAGCGCAAGCAATGACTGAGCTCGCACAAGATAATAATGCTTTATCTCACATATTAACGTATTCAATAGATGGCATAGCTAAGCATAAGAAGGTATTTAATGACTGGCTCATAAATAAAGGGTTTAAAAACGCTGCTGATTTAATATTTTTACAAGGTGCCCAACAAGGCGTTTATAGCTGTTTACAAATACTGACTGAGCGTGGGGATCTCGTGCTACATGAATCCCTTTGTTATCCTGGGTTTTATCGTGCGGCAGAGTCATCAGGTTTAAAAATGAAAGAGCTCACGATAACAAATGAAGGTATTGATTTAGATGAGCTAGAGGCTATTTGTAAAAAATTCGCGCCAAAAGTGCTTTATATTACGCCAAATAATCAAAACCCGACCAATGTAAAATACACTGAGCAGCAGTTAGATAAAATTTTAGCTTTAAGTCGTCAATATCAATTTTTTATTATTGAAGATGATGTGAATTACTGTTTGCCTAATAATTGGCGTTTACCACTGCAACAAAAAGCCCCTGATCGTGTTTTTTATATATCAAGTTTGTCTAAGTATTTTGCTGGTGGCTTAAGAGTTGGCTATATTTTGGCTCCTGCTTTATTTCAACAGGTATTAAAGCAACATATTCATAGTCAGTGTTGGATGGTTTCATCTATGAACTTTGAATTGGCATCTCGTTTTATTCAAAGTGATGGCTATCAGTTCAATCAAGACAAACTTGCAAAAGAACTTATCTATCGCCAAAAAGCGTTCCAAGTGATTTTTGATAAATATAGATTTATCGCACGCTTAGGCGGTTTAAATATTTGGCTTGAGTTGCCTAAAACTATCAATATGCATCAGTTAAGCGGTTTATTATTAGCAAATAATGTAAAAATACGTACTGCAGACTTATTTTTAGCACCGTCAAGCACGAATGATTATAATGCGATCCGTATCTCATTAGGTGGACCAGAGCATAGAAAGGTATTTGATAAAGGCATAGAAATTATGGATAGGGTTTTTAAGCAATTACACAATAATAATGATGTTGTTATTTAAAACCTATTATCCTAAAACTAAGCTTTATGTTACCCTTGCCACAATTATTTAGACTTAGTTCTTACATATTTTTTTTAAGAGATTTAACTCATGACTATTCGTACTCGTGTAGCACCGTCACCAACGGGTGACCCGCACTTAGGCACAGCTTATATTGCATTGTTTAACTACGCTTTTGCTAAGCAGCAAGGCGGTGAATTTGTATTACGTATTGAAGATACTGATCAGGTTCGTAGTACACCAGAATCAGAACAAGCGATTATGGATAGTTTACGTTGGTTAGGTCTTAATTGGGATCACGGTCCTGATGTGGGCGGTGATTTTGGTCCATACCGCCAGTCTGAGCGCAGTGATTTATATAAAAAATATGCACAGCAACTTGTTGATAATGGTAAAGCTTTTTACTGTTTTGCAACGGCTGAAGAGCTTGACCAAATGCGTGAAGCGCAGATGGCTGAAGGTTTACGTCCAAAGTATGATGGTCGTGGTTTAAAGCTTTCTGCTGATGAAATTGAAGCAAATTTAGCTGCGGGTAAACCTTATGTGATCCGTATGAATATCCCAGAAGAAGGGACATTTAAATTTAACGATTACTTACGTGGAGAAATTGAGATCCCGTGGGAAAACGTTGATATGCAAGTATTGCTTAAAGCTGATGGTTTCCCAACTTATTTCTTAGCAAATGTGGTTGATGATCACCATATGGAAATTAGCCATATCTTCCGTGGTGAAGAGTGGATAAACTCAGCGCCTAAATTATTAAAACTATATGAAGATTTTGGTTGGACTGCACCAACTTTAGGTCACTTACCATTATTACGAAACCCAGATAAATCTAAATTATCAAAACGTAAAAACCCAACTTCTATTAACTACTATAAAGAAATGGGCTTTTTACCGGAAGCTGTATTGAATTACTTAGGTCGTATGGGTTGGTCAATGCCTGATGAGCGTGAAAAATTCACATTAGCAGAGATGATTGAAAATTTTGACATGAAACGTGTATCACTTGGTGGTCCGGTATTTGATGTTGAAAAATTAAGTTGGTTAAATGGTCTTTGGATCCGTGAAAACTTAACTGACGAAGAATTAATTGGTCGCTTTGTTGATTGGAAGTTTAATGGTGAAACTTTAGGTAAAATTTTACCGCAAGTTAAAACACGTATTAATACATTATCTGATTTAGTTGAGCTTGCAGGTTACTTTGTATCTGGTATGCCAACCTATGAGCCTGAGTTATTAACAGCAGGCAAAGCGGAAGAAGATGTTATTCGTCAAGCACTACAGTTCTTTATTTGGGATCTAGAGGCTTTACGCACTTGGGAAAAATCAGAGATTTTTTCGATTGCAAAAAAACTAGCTGATCACCATGAGCTTAAAATTAAAGTATTCTTAGAACCTATCTTTGTTGCGATTAGTGGTAAGCCATCTTCAACATCGGTTATCGATGCGATGGAAATTTTAGGTTCAGATATGTCTCGTGCCCGTTTACGTGTTGCATTAGGTCATATAGGTGTATCTAAGAAGCAAGCTAAAAAGCTAGAAAAAGCATATAAAGTTTACCTAGCAGAATAAAAAATACTTTTGCTAATAATATAAAAGCGACCTTAGGGTCGCTTTTTTAACTGATTCGACCTCTATTACCTAAAATCTTGGTAGAATGGTCAGGTTGTAACTTTAGTCATAAAAGAAGTCATTAAAATATGTTAAATCCTTTTTACCATCAGTGCGAAAAAAATAAGATCACTTTTACCCGTGAACAAGGTAGTAATTTTGCTAAATTAATAGCCGATGACTATAACCCTTTACACGATGCTGATGCTAAAAAGTTTTGTGTACCAGGTGATTTACTTTTCTCATTAGTACTACAGAAGTATGGCATTAGCCAAAAAATGCATTTTACATTTTCAGGCATGGTTAATGAAAATGTCGCATTAGATTTCCCTGAAGCAGCTGATGAGTTTGATATCACAGATGGTGATAAAGTTTACTTATCAGTAAAGCGTTCGGGTGATACCTCAAGTTGCCCTGCATTAACACAGAGCTTAACTAAAAATTACGTTGAGTTCTCTGGAACGACTTTTCCTCATGTAATCATTCCAATTATGGGTGAGCAAGATGTGATGATAAATCCTTCACGTCCTATGGTTATTTATGAATCTATGTCGATAGATTTACAACGATTAGATATTGCTAGCCCTGAACTTGAATTTGCAGATCCTGTGTTTGAACTTAATGGTAAACGCGGGAAAATTATTCTGCGTTTTAATATTTTAGAGCAAGGTGTCGTGGTAGGAACTGGCGTTAAAAATATGTTGGTTTCAGGTATTCGTGAATATTGCCAAGAAACAGTAGATGACTTGATTAATTTTTATAATCAAAGAAAAACAGATCTAAAACCTGAGTAATTGCTCAAACTACTAGACTGTTTTAAGAGACGATATATATAAAAAGACGCTAAATGCGTCTTTTTTGCTTTATCTAATTGTTTAAAAAATGGCTGTGTAACTTGACACGTTAGAAGGTTTTTTTCGAATAAATAAGATATGCAGTAAAAAAAATTAAAATTTTTTGAAACTACGCATTTAACAAGACTTTAGTGTTTGACTGCTAAAAATTATGGTATATACTGCGTGCAGCTTGAAAGTTCGTTTTAGATTATGCAACACCATTTCGATGTATGTTTTACATCTTCGTCCTGTTTTACATAAGAAGTAACACTTTTAGCAGAACCGCCTTATACAAGGCTTATATTACTTTAAATAAATAGGATATTATTATGTCTACTACTACTGGTACAGTAAAATGGTTTAACGAATCTAAAGGTTTTGGTTTCATCGAGCAAGAAAATGGTCCTGACGTTTTCGCTCATTTCTCTGCAATCCAAAGCGATGGTTTTAAAACTCTTGCTGAAGGCCAACGTGTATCTTTCACAGTTACTACTGGTCAGAAAGGTCCTCAAGCTGAGAACATCCAAGCTATCTAATTTAGCTTTTGCTAATATTAGTAACTTAGTTTAAGTTTGTCTTAATACTAAGACAAAAGGGCAGCCTAAAGGGTTGCCCTTTTTTGTGCTTGTTGATAAATGGCAGTATCATTCTCAATGACATTAAACTAATTGAAATCAAAGCCCATTATATGCCATTTGGTATAAAATACATCTAGGTAGATATATTCAAAAATATTGGAAAATAAATGACATTAATTGAAGTTGATAAAAAAAGATATCGCGCACATTTAAATCGTGTGATTATCGGGTGTATTGCAAGCTTAACGATAGGTAGTTTAGGTATCGCGCAAGGTTTAATTACATTATTGCCATCTGATTCTGGTAGTCATTTCCATTGGAATCTGATTGGTGTGATTATTACAAGTTTATTAATAGGCTCGCAACTGATCAAATATAAAAAACATGCCTATATGTATGAAGTTGCTTATGTATGGGACTTAAAACAAGCGCTAAATAAAATCACTCGTAAAATGCGTAAAGTAAAACAAGGTGTTGAGCGAGGTGATGTTCATGCTATGCAAGCACTTAACTTTTTTTATGCTGGTTCTCGCCAGTTATGGTTATTAGATGATAATAATATTACCCAAGACGAGCTTACTATTTGGCAAGCTGAATTAGATACAAAGGCTGCCCAATACAATCTTGAATTAGATACCACTAAATATGATGCAACAACATTATCGTCAATGAATTAATATATACTTTATTCAAAGAGGTTTATTTTTAATAGAGCGTAGCGAAAATCTCGGGGGTTTGCTCCCTTGCTGGATAGTGTAGACTGAGCTTGCCTCAGTCTACACTATCCACTACATGGAACTTCAAAGAAATTCTCATCATGTTTTCAGACTAATGTATCACTTTGTGTGGATACCTAAGTATCGACGAATTCGAAAATATGTGTAAAACCAATTGGTTGAATTGGATAAAAAAGAAGCTCACGGAAATCAGTTAGGACTCTTTTAAACTCGGTCGCTTGCGACCGATTCTTTTATCTCTTTCAATTAATACTTATCTTAAAAACCTCCTTTAATTCTTATTTGTTATATAAACCTGCTAATTATTTTCTTTATTAAATACCTCTCTTCCCTATCGATCTTTGTCTTACTAAATTTAAAATATTTTAAATACAACTAATTATCATTACAGATAAAAATCTTAAATTTAGTAAGGTTTATTTAAAAGCATGATCTAAATCAAGGTGCTATTTGTAACAAAATTTACACTATAAATACAAGATGAAAACCATCAAACAGGAGAGCTAAATGAGTGCGTTAGAGTCAATGATTTGGACCGTATTAGGTTATTTAGCAATGCCAACTATATTCATTTTAGGTTTTGCTGGTGTAGCTGCAGTTTCATTGTTTGTTTTGAAAATGCTAGGTGCTAAATCAATTCAGTCTAAAGTTTAAATAGGTAAATTCTTTGAGATTAACTTATTAGAAGAACCTGTTCACATTGCTGGAGTGCTTGTTAAAGCATTTCCTCACAATACCCAAGCAATTGCTCTAAAACTAAATGCACTTCCAGGTACTGAAGTTCATGAGATCAGTGATGATGGCTGTATGGTTGTGACAGTTGAAGCAGCAGATAAAGAAAAAATGTAGTCGACATTATTACTAAGTTAAGTGTTTTTGAAGGGGTGCTTGATGCGTCTTTGATATTCCACTATCACGATGCTGGGCTGGTACCTCATGCAAAAAATAATGGCGGTAAAATTAATTTTAAATAGCAAATAGTTCATATCGACTTATATCGTCATATAACTAGTCAGGAGAAGAAGTTGTGACTCAATCAAGACGTGACTTCATAAAAGCAAATGCAATCTCCGCTACCGCTGCAGCAGCAATTCTGACATCAGCATCTAATCTGAACACTGATTCAGATGAAAGTAAAATCAAATGGGATAAAGCACCTTGTCGTTTTTGTGGCACAGGTTGTAGTGTTCTAGTTGGTAGCCAAAACGGTAAAGTTGTTGCAACTCAGGGCGATCCTGATGCAGAGGTAAATAAAGGCCTAAATTGTATTAAGGGCTATTTCCTATCTAAAATTATGTACGGTAAAGACCGTTTAACTCAGCCATTGTTAAGAATGAAAGATGGTAAATTCCATAAAGAAGGCGACTTCCAACCAGTAAGCTGGGATATGGCTTTTGATGTGATGGCTGATAAATTTAAATCTTCATTAAAAGCGAAAGGTCCAACATCTTTAGGTATGTTTGGTTCTGGTCAATGGACTGTAATGTAAGGGTATGCTGCTGTTAAATTAATGAAAGCAGGTTTCCGTTCAAATAATATTGATCCAAATACACCTCACTGTATGGCTTCTGCTGTAGGTGGGTTTATGCGTACTTTTGGTATAGATGAACCTATGGGTTGTTATGATGATTTAGAGCAAGCAGATTAAGTTAGTTTTGGCTTTATCTCTATTGAACCTTGCGGGCAAATAGAAACACACGCACCACCACTAGTGCAATCAGCAAAAATGATCTCTGGAATGGGAATTGCGGATTTAAATAAATCAAACTTAATGGCCTCAGTTTCAAAGATATCTTTGCACGACATACAGTGAACTTTATTTACTGCTAAACAGTTACATGCGATTGATATCTGATTATTAAAAGCTGGGTGTAAGTTATTATTTAAAGCTTTGGGTTCACATGCATCAGCGCATAAATCACAAAAAGTGCATTCATCGATATTAAAATCTATTTCAGGAAACCCCACAGCACCTTTTTTTATAATGCCTGTTTCACATGCATCAATACATTTATTACATTGAGTGCAAGATTCCAGAAAAGCATCTTCATTGCCACTGTACGGAGGCCTTAAAGGAGGAGGAGCTTTTGGTTTTGCTCTAAAAAATTCGCGACGACTATGATCAATTGCCATGAACTGTTACCTTAAAAATATAAACACTCAACGCAGCTATAATTTTAGTTAATTATTTATGTTTTAGTTTGATGATAATCATCATTTCACCAGATAATTGCACATTGTTATCAGTTAACTCTGTAATATGCATTAAATGACCTAAAGCAAGCTCTTTGATCACTTTATCATTGTGAGTTAGCTTGGTTTTATTTGCTAAACAATAAACAAAATAATCATTTCCAGCTTCTAATGAAACTTGTTCTAGAGCAACATTATTGATTGTTTCCACTGAAAACTTATTAGTTCTTACGATTACATTAAAATCTAAAATTTCGCCTTTATGTAACTCACCTGATGTAGCACTACCACCATCAAATATAGATACATCTAAAATGCTTTTTAAACTGTGAGTAACAGAAACATCATTATAGTAATGGTGTAAATCAATGCCGTTACCCGCAATAAGTGTCAGGTTCCGAGTATAACCTGCAAAATTAGAAAACAAACCATCCTCAGCAACACTAGCAATGCTCATTCGCCAATCAAAGCACTCTAATGTACCACCTTCATTGATTGCTAGCTCAGTTGTTGTGCCTTTGCCATTTTTCCAAGGTACATTTTTAAACTGTGCAGGTGTTTTGATACTTATGTTCATACTTTAAAGCCTTTGAGTCGTTTGGGTAGATGCTATGGATAATGAAACTAGCTATTTATACAATTTCATTTTCTCATACGAAAGATTATTTTTATACCTTCAGGTTGAGCATGTATTGCATAAAACAAATAAAGGCAAAATTCTGATTTATATTTTGTATTATTGGAGTAAATAAATTGTCATTTTTGACAGAGGAAATAATTGCTTGATTTCTAATTCCTGTATGGGGTAAGTTAATCCTGTGCCTATTTCGGGTCCTTAATGGTTAATAAAGGATTAAAAATAAATAAATTTTTAAAAGTGGGAATATTAGTAGCGTCTTGAGTTTTTGGTTCACAAGCTATGGCAGCAAATATGCAGTGTTATGTTGATACTCAGGCATATAATCACTTTACAGCAGATCATTGTGAAGCGCTTATTTTTGGAGCAAACAAAGCGACAGCTGTTTTTCGAATTGTAGGAGCATCAAAACCAATAGATTCTGTAATTTGGAAAGATTCAGCTAAGAGCTGTGGAACTTCAGGCACATTTTGTTCAGTATCTATAAGAGCATTTAGAACAAATAAAGCAACTGCAACAATTTTATATTCAGATGGTACTTGGGGTTCTGCTTCTGCGACAGCTTCATTTGAAGATGGTAGATAATCAGTAAATATATAGAGTCATAGCTTTAATTATGACTCTATTATATTTTTATATCTCCTCTTGTTTTTAATCAATGCCTAAATAGTTAAACTTAATAATAAAAATAAATTATCTTTCGATAAATTGGTCTGAATTCTCCTAAATGGTACAATACACTTATAAGTAAGTTTGTGCTTTGAGCTATCTCTAAAATGGCTGAGGTTTGGTTCTGTGGATAATATGAAAGATAACATGACAAATAATAATTCAAATAAATCATCACATCATAAACCAGCAAAAGCGGGTGGCTTTTCTTCTTTAAAATCAACGTTAAAACATATTATTAAAAGTCAGCAGCCACAAACCAACCTTAAAAATTTACTTATTGCCAATACTAAAGATGGTTTTGATTGCCCTGGATGTGCTTGGGGCGATAAACAAGAGGGCTTTTTACATTTTTGTGAAAATGGCGCTAAAGCTATCGCTTGGGAGTCTACCTCTAAAAAAGTAGATGCTAAATTTTTTGCAGAACATACTGTAAGCCAGTTATTAAAGCAAAGTGATTATTGGCTTGAATACCAAGGGCGCTTAACGCAACCTGTTAGATATAATCAAAAAACAGATAAATATGAAGCAGTCAGTTGGGATGATGCTTTCTCACTTATCGCAGAGCACTTAAATGGATTATCAAGTCCAGATCAAGCTGAGTTTTACACTTCCGGCAGAGCCAGTAACGAAGCATCATTTTTATATCAACTATTTGGTCGACTGTACGGTACTAATAACTTTCCAGATTGTTCAAATATGTGTCATGAAGCCAGCGGCGTTGCTTTAAAAGAAACCATAGGCATAGGAAAAGGTACAGTTGTTTTAGAAGACTTTGATAAAGCAGATGCGATATTTGTATTTGGTCAAAACCCAGGAACAAATCATCCTAGAATGATGAATGCACTCCGCTCAGCTGCTCGAAATGGCTGTAAGATAGTGACATTTAATAATCTTAAAGAAGTCGCATTAGAGCGTTTTGCCAGTCCTCAAGATCCAATCGAATTACTAACACCTAGCGCCACAACAATCAGTCATGCCTATTATACACCTAGACTTGGTGGTGATATGGCGGCGATCAGAGGCATGGTAAAAGTTATCTTAGCTAAAAATACAGAGTGTTTAGCAAAAGGTTTAACTGAAATTATTGATTCAAAATTTATTAATCAGCACAGTGCAAACTTTGTGGATTATGTTGAAGTGGTGCAAAGCACTAGTTGGCAAACCATAGAAGAACAATCAGGTTTAAGCAAAGCGCAAATCACCAATGCCGCTGAAGTTTATTCGCAGGCTAACAGTGTTATTTGTACTTGGGCTATGGGCATAACGCAACACAAACATTCAGTTGCGACAATTCAAGAATTAGTAAACTTACAATTATTAAAAGGCCATATAGGTAAACCAGGTGCGGGTTTATGTCCAGTAAGAGGGCATTCAAATGTGCAAGGTAATCGCACTATGGGGATTAATGAAAAACCGCCTGCGGAGTTTTTAGCAAAGCAAGCTCAAGTTGTGCAACATGATATGCCAAAAAACTTCGGTCATAATGTTTATCACGCATTAAGTGCTTTTTTAAATAAACAAAGTAAAGTACTTATTTGTTTGGGTGGAAACATAGCACAAGCAGCACCAGATACAGAGCAAACACATCAAGCTTTAAAAAATACTGAATTAAATGTGCAAATTTCTACAAAGTTAAATCGTAGTCACTTATTAATAGGTAAAGATGCATTAATTTTACCTTGTTTAGGGCGTACAGAAATTGATAGGCAAGCAAGTGGCGAGCAAAAGATCACAGTTGAAGATACTTTTTCTATGGTGCATGCCTCAAAAGGCAAGGTAGAGCCACTTTCAAAAGAGATGCGTTCTGAAACTAATATCGTAGCTAATATCGCAAAAGCAACATTACCGAAAGGGCATCTTGATTGGCAGTCAATGACTGATGATTACGCTAAAATCAGACAGCTAATATCAAATATTGTAGGTGGATTTGACGACTTTGAAGCTAAGTTATCCCAACCTGGCGGGTTTTATTTGGGCAATAGCGCGGCAGATAAAAACTGGCTTACTCAATCGCAAAAAGCACAGTTCACAGCAAATAAGTTACCAGAACACTTAATGCATGTGAATATAGATGAACTGAGCCAAGACAATAATAAAAAACACAACCAGATTTTCACTTTACAATCTTTACGTTCACACGATCAATACAATACAACGATTTATGGCATGAACGATAGATACCGAGGTGTAGAGAATGAACGTAAAGTTTTATTTATTAATGAAAAAGATGCAAAAAAACAGGGTTTAGCTGATGGTGACTTAGTTGATATCACGTCCATTTGGCATAATAACCAAACCCGCAGTGTGACAGGTTTTAAAGTGTTTTATTATGATATTCCGCGAGATAATTTAGCAGCCTATTACCCAGAAACAAACCCTTTAGTACCATTAAATAGTTATGGTGATCGCTCTTTTACGCCAACATCAAAATCAATACCTGTTATTTTAACTAAAGCGATAGACAACAGAATTATTTAACTTAGTAATTTAAGCATAAATAACAAACCTACCAGAACGTGCAAAACTTATCAGGTTTAAACGGTTTTGTTTTGCAACTGCGATTGCTTTGCTGGTGGGTGCGGAAATAGTAATAAGATGATTAATATTAGCCGCTATGGTTTTATCTACCATTTCATAACTTGCTCTACTTGATACTAAAATAAAGCCATTTGAGTTCTTTAATTTATGGTTATTGATAGCACCAATTAGTTTATCAAGCGCGTTGTGTCTGCCAACATCTTCTCTAATAATTCTTATATGACCAGTTCTTAAGTCACAAAAAGCGGCAGCGTGTACGCCTCCGGCTTGTAAATTTAATACTTGTTGTGTTTTAAATTGAGTTAAGGCAGCTTCAATCACTTCAGATGCAAGTGTTTGGTATGCATTTAGAGGTGTTCTGTTTTTATCAATTTGTTGCAAAGATTCTATGCCACATAAGCCACAGCCGCTATTACCTGCTAATGTTCTTCGTTTCTTTTTTAATTGTATAAACTTTCTCGAGCTAATTGTTATATTAAGCTCAATACCATGGGCGGTGTGTGTGATCTCTAGATCGAGTAGATCGTTTTTTTGATCTATGATGTTTTCAGATAAACTAAAACCCAAAGCAAAATCTTTAAGATCACAAGGAGTTGCCATCATAACAGCGTTAGAGATCCCGTTATAAACAAAAGCGATTGCTTGTTCATCTATAACAAAATCTTGTTCAAGATCAGAAGTGTGATCTAGTTGTGTATCACGTACTTGTCGCGATACATTGACTAAACCATTAGGCGGTTTGATATTCTGATCTTGCTTCACTTATAACCTTTTATGCTGTTTTTTCTAAAATTTTAGCAAACTTATTAGCACATATTTCTTCATCTGCATGTTTGCCTGACTCTATTACCCAAGTGCCATTTACCATCACATCTTGAACAGGGTTTTTCTGACTTGCAAAAATTAAGCTATCTAATAAATTTTTGTCGCTATTAGCAAATAGCTTAGTTTGGTTTGCATCTAATACTAACAAATCAGCTTGTTTACCTATCTCTAAGCTACCAGTATTACTATTTGTACTTTGTGCGCCACCAAGTGCTGCACGCTGCCATAAATTAAGGCCAACAGATGCTTGCTCTGATGTTGCTAAAATAGCACGTTGTTGCTTAATTAAGCGCTGCGCATATTCAAGCCAGCGTAATTCTTCAATTGGGTTAACTGAAATATGACTATCTGAACCAATTGCAAAAGTACCATCTTCGGCTAAAAACTCAGTTGTTGGAAAAATGCCATCGCCTAAGTTAGCTTCAGTTGTCGGACAAATACCCGCAATTGCACCTGTTTTAATTATGCCTCTACGTTCATTTTCATCTATATGCGTCGCATGGATCAAACACCAATGTTTATCTAAATCAGCATTATTCAATAACCATTGAACAGGGCGTTCGCCATAATGAGCAAGGCAATCATCAACTTCTTTTTGTTGTTCGCTAATATGAATATGGATAGGTGCTTTATCATCTAAACTACGAACATGATTTACAGCACTATGTAACGACGCTTTATCAACAGCACGTAAAGAGTGCGGTGCTATGCCGACATTTGTATTGCTGTAATCATTGGTTAAACTAAAACAATCGGTTACTAATTGATTAAACTGTTCAACAGAATTGATAAATCGCTTTTGACCGTCATTTGGCTCAAGTGGACCAAAACCGCTAAATCGATACATTACAGGTAACATAGTTAAACCTATACCAGATGTTTTTGCAGCTTTAAATATAGACTCTGCCATAGTTGCAAGCGGTGTATAGTTTTCACCGTCGATTTGATGATGTAAATAATGAAATTCAGCAACGCGGGTATAACCCATTTTTAGCATTTCAATATAAAGTTGGCTCGCAATGGCTTGAGCATCATCTGCAGATAATTGATCTAAAAATTGATACATGATCTTGCGCCAAGTCCAAAAGCTATCTTGTCCTTCGCTTCCTTGCTCACTAAACCCTGCAAAAGCACGTTGAAATGCATGGGAATGACAATTAACCATGCCCGGGATCACAACACCATTAGCAACTTGTGCATCAGAATCTTTGCCATCA
The DNA here is from genome assembly GCF_001269985.1 of Pseudoalteromonas sp. '520P1 No. 423'. NCBI lineage: Bacteria > Pseudomonadati > Pseudomonadota > Gammaproteobacteria > Alteromonadales > Pseudoalteromonadaceae > Pseudoalteromonas > Pseudoalteromonas sp. '520P1 No. 423'. The sequence continues at coordinate 1,203,342 of NZ_BBZB01000001.1, forward strand.
GTAATCGCAGTGATCACACCATCTATAATAGAGATCGTTTTATCATTTGCCCAACCATCATTGAGCAATACTTTATGTGCGTATAATTTCATTATTTAACTCTTATAATTGTCAGTTGTGGTTATTTGGTTTGCGCAAATTTAGCTAAAGCTTCAACTAACGCTCTTAACTTAGGTTTTACTTGTGCTGCTTTAGTCTCGTTATATTCATTACTTGGTTCATTCATATAAGTAATTTGTGATAACTCAAGTTGTAATGCATGAATATTATTTTCTGGCTTACCAAAGTGACGTGTAATAAAGCCACCTTTAAAACGACCATTGGTCACATTTGAATAAGGAGAAAAGTCTAATGCTTCAACTTGTGAGATTAGAGCTTTATCACAGCTAGCGCCATCGCTGGTGCCAAAATTAAAATCAGGTAATTGACCTTCAAAAAAGCGTGGTACATGAGATAAAATAGAGTGTGCTTCGAGTAATACTGCTTTACCAAATTCTTGTTTCATTTGATTTAATGTATCTTCAATCGCTTGATGATATGGACGCCAGTAAAGATCTACACGACGTTGTATTTCAGTCTCATCAGGTTTCATACCTTCTAAGTATAAAGGTGATAAATCAAAAGCCGTTGTCGGGCACAGTTCAGTGGTATTTTGACCTGGGTATAAATTTACGCCATCAGGGTCGCGATTTAAATCAATGACAAACCGACTATATTTTGGATTAATAACATATATACCAAGCTCATCCGCAAAATCATAAAGTTTATCCATATACCAGTCAGTATCGGTAACATTAATACCGACCTCTGTCATAGCATGTTTAATTTCATCAGCAATGGCTTCACCATTATGTGGCATGCTGATTAATAACGGGATTCTACCTTTACTGAGCGTATAACTTGATGCCATTTTATAACCCTTTTTGTTTAATAAGATAACTTGTATATACAAGTTGTAGCTATAATCTATCACGAGTGGAGAAAACAACCAAATTTATCAACTTTAAATATAGGGGAGTTGTTCATAATATGCAGAGAATGAAAGGTAAATATAGAAATAAAAAAGCCTCAACTGGCTTGAGGCTTTTGATTTATATACCATTGAACGGGGAGAGTATATGTATTAATTCAACTAAATTTTCTATGCTGCTATCATTTCATGAAAGCCTGTAAGTAAATACGTGAGCAATGTAATGATTAGAAATAAAAGTGTTATTAAATGAAAACAAGTTTATGTTTATGTATCGAGACTTGTACCTATGTCATAAAAATGAAATTTTAATATTTTATTATCCCTTAAAAAACAAGGTGGTAATTTAGATATGAATAAAGCATTTGATACTTACAGTGATGAGTTAATATCACAGTTAAAAAAACTCACTCTATTATCATTAACAGAATTTGAAATCCAAATTTCATATCAAAAAATGATTTCAGAGCAAGATTATCGAGAATTGGTTCTAAAAGAGTTATATGAACTTAATCATCCAGAAATAATTGAAATTATTAATTGGATCAATAATTATTCTGCGGTAGAAAATCAATCTTCTCCTGCTGAACATAGTAATAGTCACAACAATAAAAAACCCAACTTATTATTACCTTTATCCTTATTTTTTGTATCTGTGATCGCAGTAATGGCATTTCTATTAGTATCGCAAAATAGTGGTTCAGATATATTACTAGAAGCACCCCAAGTTAAACATCAAACTACTCCTATTGAAGTTAAGACTGAGACTACAAAGACAATAAAACTAACATTACCGGTTAAAGAAGCAGAGGTGAGCTTTAAACTTCATGGCTCTAATACCATAGGGGAGAAACTGGCTCCGGCATTACTAGTTAAATATTTAGAGCAGCAAGATGTAAAAGATTTTGAGTGGATTCAAGGAGATAGTCCGGTTGAGCGTACTTTACAGTATATAAAAAATAACAAAGCCTATGCGATAGAGTTACATGCACATGGTTCAAGTACAGGTTTTAAAGATTTAAAGTTGGGCAAAGCAGATTTAGCAATGGCTTCTCGTCGCGTTAAACAAAAAGAAGTTATAGCGCTTAAATCTCAACTAGGTAATTTAAATAAAGTGGGTAATGAGCATATTATTGGATTAGATGGTTTAGCTGTCATCGTGAATCAGAATAATCCGATTGCGCATATTTCAACGGATAAATTATCCAAAATTTTCTCTGGTGAAATAAATAATTGGTCACAGCTTGGTGGTACAGATTTACCAATCAAAGTATTTTCAAGGGATGCGAAATCAGGTACTTGGGATACATTTAAAAACTTAGTATTAAAAAAGTTTAGCCGTGAATTAGCAGTCACAGCTACTCGTTTAGAATCAAGCTCGGAATTATCAACATTAATCTCTCAAGATGAAGCTGCTATCGGCTTTATTGGCTTAAATTATGTTTTGCATAATAAAGCTTTGGCTATTTCTGAAGGAGCGGGCACAACAGCTATTTTTCCAACACGTTTTACAATTGGTACTGAAGACTATGCATTGGCACGTAGATTATATTTTTATACACCCACTTCGGCTTCAAATATAGTGAAAGATTTTGCCCAGTTTGCTATTTCTCAACAAGGGCAAGATATCGTTGAAAAAACAGGTTTGATTTCACAAAACATCAAGGTTGAAAATGCATATCCAATGCAAGATGCACCAATTAAATACAATAAATATACAAAAATAGCTAAGCGACTTTCGCTTAACTTTAGATTTAATTACGGTAATAAAGACCTCGATAATAAAGGTAAAAGAGATTTACAAAGATTAATCTCCTTTATGGAGCAAAATGAAGGACGTCGTTTAGTATTAATGGGTTTTTCAGACAGTATTGGTGCTAAATTGAAAAATATTCAATTATCACTTACACGTGCAAAGTCGGTTGAAAGAGAACTTGTTGCTAGAGGCATACCTGTTATGGCTGTTGAAGGCTTAGGCGAGGCGATCCCAGTTGCAAATAACGAGACCGAATCAGGCAGGGAGCGCAATAGAAGAGTAGAGGTATGGTTGTTATAACCAGGCCAAGCTAGTTTCACTTTATGAAGCTAGCTCAATTAATTAGATTAATTAATATTTCTGTCATAAATTCCTTTTATTATGCAGTCAATTCGGAGTTTTAAGAGTCTATTTTATGTTTGCTATTTTTTCACAACAAGAAAATCTCATTGCTGTATTTAAAAAATACTCAGTAACAGAGGCGCTTAAAGTAAAGTTTAATATTCATCAGGCAATTAAAACACTTAATATTCCTTCTGATGATTTAATTGCGCATATGCGTAATGAAGGTTTATGTATAACTGATTTTAGCTTAGGTTCCAATAAACCATTATCCTCGTCTGAAAGTTCACCTAGTATTATTCGTGCACATCTTCATAAAGTCTTTTTAGATAAGCAAAAACTGATTGATGCGATGAGTGGTTTTTCTATGTCACAAGCTATAGAAATACGCGCTTTGTTACAAAAGAACATGAGTCAATTAAAGCTACCTTCAGATGAGCTGATCTCAAAGATGGAGCAAGAAGGTTTATCTTTACAGCGCATAGGCATAGAAAATACATCGCCTCAATCTACAGTATCTTCAATTAAGCTCGCACAAACAAAAAAGTTATTATCACAAGCAATTGAAGAAACCGCAGAAGATAAAAAAAGTCGTATTAAGTCAAAACTTAATGCGCTAGTTGAAGATGTTGAAAAGCCAAAAAATCAGCCTACTCAAATACAAAAAACAGAGTCGAAAAATACAAAATCATTAACTGAAGAAATCGAAATTTCCAAGGTAAAAAAAATTAGTTTGCAAGAAGCGCTTGATCGCTCATTACAAACTGACTTATCTCAATCTATGAACTTTTAAACACTAATTTAAATTCAACGCCGTCATTTGAATCTAAATTTTTAGCTGATATCTGTGCATGATGAAAATCAGCAACGAGTCTAGCAATATATAAACCGAGTCCTAAATGTGGTTTCTTTTGTAATGACTGGCTTCTTACCGATACCATAGAGTCAAAAATATGTTCGCCAATTTCAGGAGGTAATAAAGGCCCTTTATTGATGACTTTAATATGAGTTGATTGATTATCAACACGATATTCAACATAAATCGGGCTATCTTGTTCTGAAAACTCAACCGCATTGGCAATAAGCTTATCGAGTAATTGTGCTATAAATTCAGGCACACCTTGCATGGCTTTCTTTTCATCACTCAAGTTTAATTCAAAGGACTTTTCAGGATAAGCCATTTGATAGCCTTGCATACAACCCGAAACCACTTTGGTTAAATTAAAAGATTCAGTCTCTGCGCTTTGAATACTTTGCTCTAACCGTGTGGCTTCACTCATTGTAGTTATGATTTTATTTAATCTATGTACACCATCTGTGGCACGCTCAATATACTTTTTACTTTCCTCATCTAAGTTTTGCAATTGTAGGCTTTCTAAGGAAGAGCGCACAACCGCAACAGGCGTTCTCAGTTCATGGGATAAGCGTGATGACATATTTTCTAAATAATGGGTATATCCACCTAATCGACCAACTATATTGGCAAAGCTACGAGATAAATCTCCAATTTCATCTTGGGTATTTGAGCCTTTAATGTCTCTTAATACTCTTCCTTGAGGGTCTATGGCCGCTTCAGCAGCATCTCTTAGGGTTCGGATCCTACTTGAAATACGAGAGGCAAAAAAGAATAAAGATAAAGTGCCTATAAGCATAACTGCTAAAATTACAGTAAATAATTTTTCTAAAGCTTTATTTCTTAAGGTACGTACGCCGTTGGTGGTCTCTTCTGCAATGACAGCACCCATTACTTTATCATCAATCCAAATTGGGTAAGCGGCTGATAAAATAACAGCCTTTTTATCAGGCGTAAGACGCCAACTTGATTCTGGATCACCTGCTAAAGCACCTTTAATGTTTTTGCCTTGTAATGAAGTAACATCAAATAATGTATCTAAAAAATCAGCTGGTGGTTTAGTTAAAATTTTATAATATAAAGGATGCAAATATTTTTTTTCGAATTGCCGCCATTGACTTAACTTGCTTGGATCTTCAGTTAAATTTTGTGACCAAACGCCATCAGCATCCTGGATTTTTCCTGATTGCGCCAATACTCTGTGATGATTATCGACTACCCAAATACGACTACCAGAGTGCCCCATACCTTTAATAATGCGTTCAATTTCTGGTGATGGTAATAATACTGAGCCTAACTGTGTTAAATCTTGCAGGTTAGAAGTCGACATGGTTTTGATGGGGGTATTTTTGTTATCTTTATCAACAATTGCAAACCCTAGTTTATTGCCAATCATATTTAGTGGCATGCGAATTTCGATATTATAACCATCAGGTGTTTTTAAAAAATGCCCTTGAATTTTTGAAATAGGAGTTAAAGATGTTGCTTCATAAGCTGTGATCCAACCATCTTTTTTTGGAGCGATAATGTAATTAAAAATTTGGTTATCAGGATTTTTTAAAGCAATTTTAAGATAATCATTATTGGTGATGCTAAGGCTATTAGCACCGCGGTATTGGGTATTATCATCTTTTACTTTAAATACCGCGTATAAGTAATTATCGTATTTCCCCACCATATGAGTAAAAGATAAGTCAGCGGGGTTATGGTTGAGATTAATCGGTGTTAAATAACTTTTGTCGTAATGCCAAAATAGTGGTTGGTAGGTTTTCCAGTCATGTAATTTACCGTCTAACTGTATGCGACTTGGTAAATTATAGGCGTACAAGTCACGGCCTTTAACCACTTGATCTAAAAAGCTTGCTTGATGATCGAATAGTTTTGGTCGTTCGTGTAAAGCAGTCGCAAGGGCACGAGTAGTACCCACTAACGTTTTTTCTTGGCCTTGCCTTAAATACTTCTCCATTTCCCATACGTATTCATAACCAAGCCAAGGAAGCAGTGCTAAAAAACATGACAATAAAATAATCTGACTGCGTAAACCAAATCGCATTAAACTTGCTCCCAGCGATATCCCATGCCATAAACAGTATCTATGCAATCAAACTGAGGATCAAGCTTTATAAACTTTTTACGAATACGTTTTACATGAGAGGTAATGGTGCTGTCATCGACATAAATCTTGGCATCATTCATTAGTTCATTTCGGCTTTTTACGTGACCTAGACGCTGTGTTAATGAATGTACCATCCAAAATTCAGTGACGGTTAAATCTAATAAAGTATCTAACCAGAAGACTTGCATACGTTTATTATCAATTTTTAATTTGCCACGGGTAATAATATTTTCTTCAAGAATTGGAGCTTCTAACGCTTCCATTCTACGGAACAAAGCAGCAATCCGTGCAGCTAAATGGGGGAGGCTAATATCTTTAGTTAAATAATCATCAGCGCCCATTCTTAAACCACATACCGTATCAATTTCACTGTCTCTGGCAGTTAAAAAAATAATTGGTAGCGTTTTTGATAAAGAGCGCAAGGTTTGACATAAAGCAAAGCCACCATCAATTTCATCGCCTAAGCCAATATCAATAATGGCTAAATCTGGCAAGGCATCATTAAAGGCCATTTCGGCCTCAGGGCGAGAAGCATAACCATTTACTTGATAGCCTTGCTTTGTCAGCATTTCGGTATAGTTTTCTCTAATGGCTTTTTCGTCTTCAATAATGGCTATTTTTTTCATGGTTATTGCTTACCTTTTGCTTAAATCGTTTTGCTGTATAGAACTATACCTAAATTACCCACTAATAAAATGCAAAAAAGCACATTGCCATTTTTTTGCCACAATTGATCTTTGCATTGCCATTTTTCATCCATTTTATCGCCAGAACTCAATGTTTTAATTAACTCATCAACCAAGCACGACCAACCAATTTAATAAATTTAAACATGAGGCAAACAAAATGAAAAAATCAATTATCACTACAGCATTAGTTTTAGCACTTTCTTCAGTTACATTTTCAACGCAAGCTGCAAGCAGTAAAAAAAATGAAATGCAAAAAGAAGAAGCTATCGGTTTAGGAACTGGTGCATTAATTGGTGGTGTAGTAGGTGGTCCTATCGGCGCATTTATAGGTGCATTTACGGGAACTTTAATAGGAAAAGTAGAAGTAAATAAAGATGAAATCGCTGAGCAAGATAAACAAATATCGTCACAAAAAACACAAATAGTCGCGATGCAATATAAAACAAAAAACTATCAGGCATTAGTAGCACAAACGGAGCAACTAGAAACACAATTAGAAGAAATTGAGTTTGAAAAATCACAACTTCAAAAGCAACGCATTAATAACTTAATGGCGATTACAGTTCAGTTTAGAACGGGTTCAGCAAAAATAGAGTCTCATTTTGCAAAGCAGTTAACTGAACTTGCCCAAGTAATGAAAACCAATCCGGATATCCAAATTGATTTAAATGGTTTTGCAGATCAAAGGGGTGAAGAGCAGTTTAACTTAAAGCTATCAAAATCGCGCGTAGCCCAAGTACAGCAATTTTTAATAAAACAAGGTGTAGAACATACACGTTTAAATAGTCATGCATTTGGTGAAAGCCAAGCTGTAGCGAAACAAACAGATTATGAAGGTGATTTTTTTGACCGCCGTGTCACGGTTAAAGCTAGAAAAGTACACTCAAATTCTCAAACAGCAAGTAACCAATACTAATCAACCATTTAATTTAAAGTTAGGATTGAGGTGTTTTACCACCTCAATTAAAGGTTCCCTTATGATGACACTTGTCAAAGCGTTAGGTTTTACACAATTGTGTAAAACTAGCCTTTTTTTACTAACCCTTATAATAAGCCAGTCAGCTAATGCATCTGACTTTGAAAAGCCTAGGCTTGAGCTAAAAGATCTCAGCGGTAAAAAAGTTAACTCAGCTATTTTATTAAGCAGTCATGCAGATATGAAAATATCAGGTTTAATAAATCAAGTTGATGTAATTCAAACCTTTAAAAATGATCATTTTGAAGGCGTAAATGCACGTTATGTATTCCCTTTGCCCGATGAGTCAGCAGTTTATAAACTAGAAATGACAATAGGCGAAAGAACAATTTTAGGAGACATTAAAGAAAAACAAATAGCAAAAAAAATATATAAGCAGGCACAAAATCAGGGAAAAAAAGCTAGCTTGATCACACAAAAACGCGCTAATGTTTTTGTGAGTCAGGTAGCTAATATCCCACCTGGTGAGCAAGTCACAATTAAAATAAGTTATCAGCAAGTTTTAAGTTATAAAAATCATGAGTTTTCATTAAGGTTTCCTATGGTTGTTGCACCTAGATATCAGCCAAAAACCATGCAATTTGATAGTGATTTAACTTCTAACTGGCTATTTCAAAAAAACTTAAAGCCAGAAGAAGTGGAAATGAGAGAGGGACAAAAAAATGCTGAACCAGTTAATAAAATATCTTTAAATATTGCCTTAGATGCAGGTTTTGATTTAGCTGATATTAAATCGACTTATCATCAAATCGATGTAGAAAATCGTGATATTGGTAAATATAAAATTTCGCTTGCTAGTAATACAACATTAGCCAATAGAGATTTTTTATTACGCTGGAAACCTGAGCAAGGTAATGAAGTTCAAGCTGCTATGTTTACTGAACAACTTAAACAGCAAGGTGAAGAGTATGCATTAGTCATGTTAATGCCACCGGCAAGCGAGTTTCAAGGGCAACAAAGACTACCGAGAGAGTTGATATTTGTAGTTGATACATCAGGTTCAATGCATGGTAGTTCAATGGAGCAAGCTAAACAGGCATTGTTTTTAGCGCTTGCTGATTTACGACCTGAAGACACTTTTAATATTGTTGAATTTAATACGAATGTCAGTGCTTTAAGCGAGCATGCTATTCCAGCAACAGATTTTAATTTAAGGCATGCAAAAAAATACGTTTATAATTTAGATGCTGATGGCGGCACTGAAATAGCAAAAGCGTTTTCCCGAGTATTGCAAGGCGAGGTGCAAACAGATTATTTAAGACAAGTTATTTTTATGACTGATGGCAGCATCGGTAATGAGCAGCAAATTTTTGAGCAAATAAATAGTACATTAGGCACAAATAGAGTGTTTACTGTGGGGATCGGCTCAGCACCTAATAGTCACTTTATGAGACGTGCTGCAGACATAGGCCGAGGCAGTTTTACATTTATTGGCAATACGACTGAGATCAGAAGCAAAATGCAGTTGTTATTAAAGCAATTAAAAAATCCCGCTTTAAAAGGACTAAACATTGTAGATGAAAATGCGCTAGCAATGGATTTTTGGCCTAAACCTATCCCTGACTTATATTTTTCAGAGCCTTTAATGGTAACCATTAAGTTAAATAAAGGGCAAAAAAAAATAAATGTGATAGGTCAAAGTGCAAATGGTGAATTTAAAGCTGAACTCAATGTTGTGGGAATTAAAGAGGGGGATTCAATTTCTCGTATATGGGCAAGGCAAAAAATAAAGTCATTATTGTTATATAAAAATATTCCAAATAAAAGAGAACAAGACACTAAGCAACAGGTATTAGATTTAGCTTTGAAACATCATATTCTAAGCCCATATACCGCATTTGTTGCCGTAGACTCTGGGCCCATTAATGAAAAAGACATCGCTAATAAAGTAAAAGAAACACATAGAGTTGAAGGCATGCGACCTGCTGGTTGGACTATGGCGAGTAAAGGCATTGTTTTGCCACAAACTGATGGTCAAAGCACAATGAAAATTCTACTTGGTTTAATGCTACTTTTATTAGTTACTGTTTATTGGAAATACCAATCCCATGAAGCAGCTAAGTAAAGTGAACCTTAAAAAGCTGCTAGTCATAACTTTTTTTAGTTTAGGGATATGGCAGTTAGGTTCTGGTATTTATATGCAGGCTAAAGCCAAGCTTGCGCAACATTTGATTGCGCAAGCTTGGCAATCTAATATTGCGCAAGGAGGAAGCAAGCAGGTTCGACCTTGGTTTTATGCTGATACTTGGCCTATTGCAAAGTTAACTGTACCAAGACTCAATATTGAAGAGCATATTCTTTGGCATGCATCAGGTCGAAACTTGGCTTTTGGTGCAGCTCACTTCTTACCTTCTGCAAAACTTGAAGATCTGGTTAAAAATGAAAATGGCCAGTCCAGTTTGATTGCCGGACATAATGATACAAACTTTGCTTTTTTATCTCAGTTAAAGCTTGGTGATAGCTATAAGTTAACTTTAGGTAATGGTTTATCCATGCAGTATCAGGTGAGTAATATAAGCATTATTCATCAATTTGATACGGCATTTTTACAAACTAATACGGGCTCAGTTAATCGTTTATATCTTATGACTTGTTATCCGTTTAATAGCTTAACTTCAGGTACGAAACAGCGTTATTTAGTTGAATCTGTTGTTATTTGATTATTCGAAGATTTATCATTATCTACCGCTTTATGTTTTTGGCTGATCATCACGCCGAAAAATATCACAATCACACTCAACCACTGTTCAAAGCTTAAAAACTCGCCGAAAATACTAGCGGATAAGATTAGGGTAAATACGGGGATCAAATTAGAAAATGCCGCAGCTGTCAATACAGGTACTTTTGAGATTGCATAGTTATACATACCATAGGCGCCTAAAGAAACAAAAGTACCTAAGTAAAAATGCTTAAAACCGCTTTTTCATCATATTGACAGGCAAGTTCAATAAAAAATAGGAAGGGTGCAAAAAATATAGTTCCAGTAAGTCCCTGTAAAGCAATTAATGACAGTGGTGAGTATCTGGTAGATAAATGTTTAACGCTTACGGCATAATAAGCTGCACACAATATAGCCAAAAGTTCTAAAACATTTCCAAATTCAGGATTAGGAGCATGCTCTGATTCAGGTGAAAGTAATGTTAAAGCGATACCACCTATAATACAAAAACCAAACCATAATTGTTTTTGTGAGCTTTTCTTTAAGCATAATATAAGCAGAAACAGGATACTAAAATTCCCGCTTGAGAAGCCGATGTATATTGCATTGCATGGCCCTCAAATAAAAATACAAACAAGGTTCAGCTAAATACATACTCAGTAAAAACTTCCAATCACCTTTTTGATAATCAAACTTTTTTACCTAAGGCCATAAAAAGGTGGCGATGATAAGTGCTAAATTGGTATTAATAAACAGTACCATGATATTTATTTAGAACTTTATAAATAATACGATTTTGTTTTTACAAAAAATCTTTTTATTAAAAAAAGCTTAAATTGAGCTTAAAGGAGGAGATGATGTTTATGGTCATGTTATTGGTGACGAGCTGAAGATTATATCTTTAGATATGGCAGAGAGGAATTTGCGGTATTATTCCAATGTGTTAAATCTGAAGGTGCATTACAAGCGTTGGAAAGATTACGCACTGAAATAGAATAATTTGAATTCCCCTAAGTTGGTAAGCTCACGGTAAGTGTCTGTTTTAACTGTTTATTAAATTATGAAATGGTGCCAGCTCTAGTGCAAAAAGCGGATATAGCTTTATACCTCTCAAAAAATACTGGTAGAAATAAAGTAGCTGACTTTAAAGATATTTCAGATTCTGGAGTTAATAAAATTATAAAGGGAAATGATCCTGAGTTATTTTAATTTGCTAAGAATTTCACATGTTCTTTGCAATTTATTATAATACGGTTAAAATGCGCGCTTAATTTTGCATTAGGAGCGTTGTAATGAAGTTAGTTCGTTGGGTTTTAGGTCGTATTATTTTATTGTTGGACTTTATCTTCACACCTAAAAGTATAAAACGTGCTCCGCAAGAGCAAGAACTTGTTAATCAAAAAACAAAAGACCTTGTTTTATATCAATTTAAAGCATGTCCGTTTTGTGTAAAGGTACGCCGTTCAATGAAGCGCAATGGCTTAAACATCGAAACAAGAGATGCTAAAAAAGATGAATTACATCGTCAAACTTTATTAGAGCAAGGTGGTCGTGTAAAAGTACCTTGTTTACGTATCGTAAATGGTAATGATGTCACTTGGTTATATGAATCAAATGATATTATTAGCTTCTTAGAAAAAGAAGTCGCTTAATTAACCTGATCTGCACAAAAGCGGGTTTTATTGCCCGTTATTTTCTTTTATACCCTTATTTTTAACTCTTTATTATATAGTTCAGCTTCCTTTCTTATTTTTTAATAAAGCACCCTTTTAATTTATATATTCCTTTATCTGACTTTCTCCTATATAAAATAGCTATAGTCATATTTTATATTTGAGGGATTAATGTCGGAAATTCTTGAGGTTGAAGATCTTAAAAGGTATTTTTCAAAAAATAAAGCTGTGGATGGTGTGAGCTTTAAAGTTAAAAAAGGTATTTGTTTTGGCTTATTAGGGCCAAATGGTGCAGGTAAAACAACCACGATTGAAATGCTCGAAGGCATTGTGGAGCCAACATCGGGAAAAATCCTATACCAAGGCAAGGCAATAGATAAACATATTTATCATGAGTTAGGTATTCAATTTCAGCATACTGCTTTGCAAGATCATCTTACTGTTATCGAAACATTAAAAATGTTTTCTGCATTTTACGAAAAAACTTTACCTATAAAAGAGCTTATTTCACTTTGTCAGTTAAATGAATTTATTAATCAAGATCATCGAAAACTCTCTGGTGGTCAAAAACAAAGATTGTTATTAGCTTTAGCTTTAATAAATGATCCTCAGTTAGTTTTTTTAGATGAACCTACAACCGGATTAGATCCCCATAGTCGCAGATTATTTTGGGACTTAGTTAATAAGATTAAATCTCAAGGAAAAACAATCTTACTGACAACCCATTATATGGATGAGGCTGAATATTTATGTGATGAAATTGCGATTATGGATAAAGGTAAAATTATCGCACTAGATACTCCCGAAGCCTTATTACAGCAGAACTTTAGTGGTGCTTTAATTAAGTTACCTAAAAAGAATGTTGACGAACATGATAATAAGCAAAATATATTACAACATTTTAATATTCAGTTTGTGCAACAAAGTGCACTAGTTCAAAGTGTAGATATTCAAACTACTTTAGTCACACTGATTGAACAAGGGGTTTCACTTGAGGGGTTACAGGTTAAATCAGCCAACTTAGATGATTTGTTTTTAAAGTTAACAGGTCATGGCTTAGAGGGGGTGAATCATGTTTAAGAGATTTTTAGCGGTATTAATTGCGCGCAATTATGAATTTTTTCGTGATCGTGCTGCACTTGGTTGGAATTTAATTTTTCCTGTCTTACTCGTTGTTGGTTTTGCCTTTATATTTTCCGGAGATGGAAAAACGCTTTATAAAATAGGCGTACTACCCGATATAAGCCAAACGTCAAATGATCATAAGTTAATGGCGTTAAAGCATATAGAATTTGTAAGCTATGATGAAAAACTAATTGCGATGAACAAGCTTAGGCAACATAAAATAGACTTATTAGTGGATTTTAACAATGAAATTTATTGGGTTAACCAATCTTCAAATTCGGGTTATATTGCTGAGCAGTTATTATTAGCGTCGAGTTTTAACTACCAAAGAAAGGCAATAGAGGGCAAAGAAATACGATATTTAGATTGGGTTGTACCTGGTATTTTAGGTATGAATATGATGTTTTCATGTTTATTTGGAGTGGGATATGTGATTGTTCGATATCGTAAAAACTCTGTGTTGAAAAGGCTTCATGCAACTCCGCTAAGACCTATTGAGTTTTTAACAGCACAAGTATGTTCTCGATTATTAATTGTGATTGCGCTCAGTACTGTTATATTTACTGGGTGTAACTGGATTTTTGATTTTTATATTCTTGGAAGCTTAATTGATTTATTTATAATCGCTTTGTTAGGCACTGTGAGTTTAATTTCTTTAGGCCTGTTAATCGCTGCGCGTTCAGAATCAGAAGAGTTCACAGGAGGCATGTTAAATGTCGCATCCTGGCCAATGATGATGTTATCAGGTGTGTGGTTTTCATTAGAAGGTAGCCCTGAATTTATTCAGACTTTAGCTAACTTTATTCCTCTTACCCATATGCTAGAAGCTGCCAGAGCAATTATGTTAGATGGTGCTTCTTTATGGCAAGTTAAAAGTCATATTGTAGCCTTATTGCTAATGACAGCTACGTTTTTAATAAGTGGCTCTTTATTGTTTAGGTGGCAAGGGCAGGCTAGATAGAACAAAAAATAAAGCCATCACTATTAGATGGCTTTTTTGATTTTAACTGATTAATTATTTAGATGCCTAAGTTGCATTCGTCAAAAATTGTTCGTTAAATAAAGAGTTAAGTTCATCGACTTGGTTAAATAAATAACTATAAGTTGTTTCAGGAGACTTTTTAAGTTTGGATATTTTGAAGTTATTAATTTCAGGCTCATCCACTAAATATATATTTTTATGTAAGCTTTTAATTATTTTTTGTTTTTGAGGACTCGCCTCTTTAAACATATTTTGACAAATAAAGACCCCATCAAAAGCATGATGGTTTTTTAGGTAAACTGACATCTGTGAAATGCTCAGTTCATCACTAAAATCGCAATAGCAATAATCTTCTACTAAGTGGTCGTACATCATTCTTAATAAGTTTCGTGTATTCTCACCTGTACCGATTACTTTCGAATTCTTTTCTGTTAAATAATGACAAAATTGGCGTGAAGGAAATGAAGGTTCATCTATAAACAAAAAACTTTTCTCATTTAATATCATTTTACTTTCCTTAGTAAGATAGTTAACGAGATTTTAATTGGCTTTAACTAAAGGGGCATTAACTTAGGTTAATTACGGATGATTATTATGGATAAATATCAGCAATTATTATCGAATGTGGCAGAACGAAATAATTTACCTACTTTAAGCTATAAAGCGGGAGATATTTTATTTCATCAAGGGGTTTTAGAGCCAAGGCTATTTTGGATCAAATCAGGTTTAGTTAAATTGGTTTTTATACAACCAGATGGTAAAGAATTTGTGAAAGCCTTTTTAGCTGAAAATGATATATCAGGTAGTTTAATGAGTGTCATTTTTGAAAAGCCATCACCTTATGCGTGTTATTGTATTGAACCCTGTGAAGTGATTGCGATGCCATACTCTAAAGTAAGAGAATGGTCTGAAAAAACACCGCAGCTTAAAGATGTTGAGCTGGAGTATATGCAACAATTGACCGCTCGAAAAGAAGAGCGAGAATATCAATTTTTATGCTTAACACCAGAAGAAAGGTATAAAAGTTTTAAATCTGGCTATCCTCATATATTTAAACGTATTAGCCAAGCTGAGTTGGCATTATTTTTAGGTATAACACCAGTGGCACTCAGTCGTATTAAGACTCGGTTAAAGGCAACAGCATAAAATAACGTTTTATAAGAAATTCAAAAATCCTATTTTTATACTAACCTTTGAATAGTCATGACTTACTAAATAGGATTTTTATGACACCTCAGCAATTGGAGTTAGTGCAAGCCTCTTGGAAAAGGTAGTCCCGATCGCAAAACAAGCCGCAGGTCTCTTTTATGGTCGTTTATTTGAAATAAATCCCACTTTAAAATCTATGTTTTCTGATGATATCGAAGAGCAAGGTAAAAAGTTAATGCAAATCCTCACCACAGTTGTCAGAAGCTTAAAATAATTTGATAAAGTAGAAATGGCAGTTTGGCAATTGGGGCGTCGTCATGAGGTTTACGGTGTTAAAAAAGGCGATTTTGATTCAGCATCATCGGTTTTATTATGGACTTTACAACAAGGCTTATAGCATGAATACATACCTGAGGTAGAAGAAGCTTGGGTAGCGGCGTACACATTATTAGCGAGCATTATGCAAGGTGGGGCTGATTATCCTTATGCAAACTTTGATAAATGGAAATCTAAACAGGGCTAATAGAAGGCTAATAAAAACAAAAAAGGTGGCTTAGCCACCTTTTTAAATAAGAAATAAAAACTTACCAGTTTTTAATGCTATTCAAAATCCCTTGGCTATCTAGCCCCATGACTTCATACATTTCTTGTTGTGTACCATGTTTAATGAATTCGTCTGGTATACCTAAGTTAAGTACTTTTACATCTAGCTTATTAGCTTGTATATACTCGTTAACAGCTGAGCCTGCTCCACCCATAATTGCATTATCTTCTAAGGTCACAAATAAAGTGTGCTCTTGAGCAAGATTCGCTAATAGGTCGGTATCTAATGGTTTGATAAATCGCATATCAATTAAAGTCGCATTGAGTTCATCAGCTACTGATTTAGCATTACCTAAAAGAGTACCAAAAGATAGAATCGCAATTTTTTGACCTTCACGAATGTGTTTAGCTTTACCTAATTCAAGTTGTATCATGTCTTTTTCAACTTGGGCATCGCCTGCTGTACCACGAGGGTATCTTACTGCGACAGGTCCATTTAGGTGATAACCTGTATAAAGCATTTGACGACATACATTAGTATCAGAAGGGGCCATAATAACCATATTAGGTATGCAGCGCATAAAGCTCAAATCATAAGAACCATGATGGGTTTCACCATCAGCACCAACAATACCAGCACGATCAATCGCGAATAGCACATCTAAGTTTTGTAAAGCAACGTCATGAATAAGTTGATCGTATGCACGTTGTAAAAAACTAGAATAAATAGCGACAACAGGTTTTTGATCTTCACATGCAAAGCCTGCCGCAAGCGTAACAGCATGTTGTTCAGCTATTGCAACATCAAAGTATTTATCAGGAAATTCTTTAGAAAAACGCACCATACCAGAGCCTTCACGCATAGCTGGTGTAATGGCAACTAATTTGTCATCAGTGGCAGCCATATCACATAGCCAATCACCAAATATTTTGGAAAAAGTGGGCGCACTTTGTTTTGATTTTGGCAAGCTTGTTGTCGCAGGATCGAACTTAGGCACGCCATGATAACCAATAGGATCGGCCTCTGCAGGCTTGTAACCTTTACCTTTTTTAGTGCGAACATGTAATAACTGCGGACCTTTTAAGTTGCGCATATTACGTAAAGTATCAGTTAGCATATCAACATCATGACCATCAATTGGACCAATATAGTTAAAGCCTAACTCTTCAAAGAAAGTACCAGGGATCACCATGCCCTTTAAATGCTCTTCCATTCTGCTGGCAAGTTCTTTTACAGGTGGCATACCCGATAATATTTTTTTACTGCCTTCTCTGATATTACTATAAAAACTACCAGACAAAATACGGGCAAAATGGTTATTTAATGCGCCAACAGGTTCAGAAATTGACATCTCATTATCATTTAAGATAACGAGCATATCTGAATCTAAATTACCTGCGTGGTTCATTGCTTCAAACGCCATACCCGCAGTCATTGCGCCATCGCCAATTACAGCAACGACTTTACGATCTTTGCCTTCTTTTTTAGCTGCTATCGACATGCCAAGCGCAGCCGAAATAGATGTACTAGAATGACCAACACTGAATGTGTCGTATTCACTTTCACCACGGTATGGGAAAGGGTGCAAACCATCTTTTTGACGTATGGTATGCATTTTATCTTTTCGTTCGGTCAATATTTTATGCGGGTAAGCTTGATGGCCTACATCCCAAATTAATCTATCAACTGGTGTATTAAATACATAATGTAATGCAACGGTTAGCTCAACGGTGCCAAGTCCTGAAGCTAAGTGGCCACTGCTTTGTGAAACTGAGTTTAATAAATATTCTCTTAGCTCATTGCTAAGAGGTACTAATTTATTATGTGGCAACTGTCTTAGTTTTTCAGGCTTGTCAGCTATGCTTAATAAGGGATACTTGCTACTATCAAATGTCATGATATTTATTCGTTATCCTAATGATCTCTTTCTATTATATACGTGGCAAGGGCTTGTAATTCGCTGGTATCAGCATTGATATCATCAAGCGCTTTTAGTGCGTCTTGATATAATTGCCTTGCTTTGTCTTTTGCGCCTTGTAAACCTAATAATGCCGGATATGTCGACTTATTTGCTGCTACATCTGACCCTTGAGGTTTACCTAAAGTTTCAGTATCGGCTTCTATATCTAAAATATCGTCTTGTACTTGAAAAGCTAATCCGATTGCTTTTCCAAAGTCATCTAATTTATTGAGTATATCAGAGGTGCAATTAGGTGAACACAAAGCACCTAATTTAATCGCAGCTCTTAGCAGTGCACCCGTTTTTAAATTATGAATTTGTTCTAACTGCTCAAGCGATACCGCTTTATCAGTTGCTGCTAAATCTAATGACTGACCACCACACATGCCTGTTAATCCAGAGGCTTGTGCTAAAACAGATATTAATGCAACTTGCTGGTTATAGCTAATTCCAACAAAATTATGTGTAGATAAAGTTTCAAAGGCTAAGGTTTGCAACGAATCACCCGCTAAAATAGCAGTTGCTTCATCAAATTCTATATGACAAGTGGGTTTTCCTCGGCGTAAGTCATCATCGTCCATAGCAGGTAAGTCATCATGTACTAAAGAATAACTATGGATACATTCAATGGCACTGGCTGCTGCATCTAAGTCAGAATCATGTGCGTTAAGCATTTTTCCTGTGGTATACACTAAAAAAGGTCTTAATCGTTTACCACCATTTAATAAACTATATCTGGTAGCAGATTTTAAAGTTTCATCAGTATTATTTTGTTTATCAATTAAATTATTTAAAACGCAAGCAATGCGCTCTTGAGCTACTATTAGCTCAGGCTTGATATTCTTTGGAGAGTCATTCACTGGGTTATTCCGGATCAGAATCAAAATTGGTTAATGGGCTATTTTCATTATTACCCATTAAAATCTTAACTTTTTGTTCTGCTTGGCTGAGCTTTGATGAAGAAGCATTTGCTAATTGAACACCACGTTCGAACTGTTTTAAAGACTGCTCCAGAGTAAGTTCACCATTTTCCATTTCTGTGACTATGTTACCGAGTTCTGACATTGCTTGTTCAAAACTGAGATTTTCTGGTTTTTTTACAGCCATATTTTGATTCTCTTTTTATTATACATACGAGTGAGGATGTCAATTTTATGGGGGATCAGCATCGAATACAAATAACAATTAACCATTTACATAGGTTTTTTAATTTTTTATGACTAGGATTGACTATATAGGCAGTTAATTGATGCTAAATTTATTGAAAATAAATGGCCTTTAGAAAAAAAAATATTTGCCGATAGTTAAAACTAACTTAATATAAACAACAAGTTTGAAGTGCCCTTGGAGGGTTTGTGGATTTAGCAACAATAATAGGTATGGTTGGTGCCATAGGTTTTATCGTGATGGCGATGCTACTAGGTGGCGAGTTAGGTATGTTTATAGATGTACCGTCGGTATTAATCGTATTTTGTGGATCATTTTTTGTGGTGCTGTCTAACTTTACTATGGGTCAGTTTTTTTCTATCGGTAAAGTGGGTGTTAAAGCTTTTATGTTTAAGCTTGAAACACCTGATGTGTTAATTGAAAAATCGGTAGAATTAGCTGATGCAGCCAGAAAAGGTGGCTTTTTAGCATTAGAAGAAGCTGAAATCCCCAATGCATTTATGCAAAAAGGCATAGATATGCTGGTTGATGGTCATGATGCAGATGTTGTGAGAGCAACTCTACAAAAAGACATAACTTTAACCACAAATCGTCATGATCAAGGTGCTAGTCTATTTAAATCCTTAGGTGATATAGCACCTGCTATGGGCATGATAGGTACCTTGATCGGTTTAGTTGCGATGTTATCTAACATGGATGACCCAAAAGCAATTGGTCCTGCAATGGCGGTAGCACTATTAACAACACTTTATGGTGCATTTTTAGCAAATGTAATTGCCATTCCAATCCAGTCAAAATTAGAAAACCGCAGAGATGAAGAAGAGCTAAACCAAAAACTGATTTTAGATGCTATATTAGGTATTCAAGATGGACAAAACCCCAAAGTAATTGAAGGTATATTGAAAAATTATATCGCAGAATCTAAACGTGAAGTCAATACTGAGGAATAGCTATGTCTGACGAAAAAGAAGAATGTAAATGTCCTCCTGTTGGATTACTGGGGTTTAGTGTTAAGGTAGATTTTTCTGAGTTATTGTATAGAAGGGCTGTCTTTTAATGTCTGATGAAGCTGAAAAATGTAAATGTCCGCCGGTTGGGTTACCTCAGTGGATGGGCACATTTGCTGATATGATGGCATTGTTAATGTGTTTCTTTGTATTGCTTCTAGCCATGTCTGAAATGGATGTACTTAAGTTTAAACAAATAGCAGGTTCAATGAAATTTGCTTTTGGTGTACAAAATAAATTAGAAGTAAAAGATATCCCAAAGGGTACAAGTGTAATAGCCCAGGAATTTACCCCAGGTAAACCTGAGCCGACTCCGATAGAAACCATTCAGCAGCAAACAACTGAAATGACACAACAAATGTTAGAGTTTCAGGCCGGTGATGAAGCATCTGCTGGTGGTCGTCAAGAGCAGCGTGGTAATAAACGGGGTGGCGAATCACAAAGTACCGCTAAACAAGAGTCTGCGGCTAAAGCAGAAAAAACAGCCGATCAAGAACAAGTGAATGAACTGGTTAAGAAGATAGCGCAACAGCTTGAGCAACAAATAATAGATGGCGCAATAGAGTTGGAATCTTTAGGGCAGCAAATCATCATTCGTATTCGGGAAAATGGCTCTTTTCCGTCGGGTAGTGCTTTTTTACAACCACAATTTAAACCTATTATTCAAGAAATAGCCGCTTTATTAAAAGATGTACCGGGTGAGATTGAAGTATCAGGCCATACTGATGATTATCAGGTAAGTAACGAATTATATTTCAATAACTGGGATTTATCGGCTAAACGTGCGGTAGCGGTTGCCAGTGAAATGCAAAAAGTACGTGGGTTTGATAAAAATCGTATGGTTGTAATAGGTCATGCAGAAACGCGACCTTTAGTGCCAAATACAGATATAGATTCGCGTAAACGTAACCGCAGAGTTGAAATATCAATTATGCAAGGTAAAGCAAAAGAGTCTGATCCAATTCAAGTTGGAAAATAATTCTGATTAATATCAAAAGCCCCTTGGCAATTAATGTCAATTGTTATATTTTAAAACTCACTCTTTCGTAGGGGTGAGTTTTTAAAGTTTTTATTAAAAGAAATAACTAAAATTAAGGAAAATATTATGATTACAATTGATAAATATTCGTATATGCCAGGTAATGGCGGTGGCGCTGATGACTCAACGGGTGATGGTAAAACTAAAGACTAAGTTTAATAAAAGTGATTATTACGACATTAGATCAGTTATTATTATTTATTAACACAAATCTAACGGGGCTTCCTTTATTGTCAGCCCTTATTTATTTTTATCTTAAACAAAGAAGTCCATTCCTATTTAGTATTATTACTTTTATATTTTTCTTAATTGGTTCAACATCATATGAACTATTAGTAAGATTTGATACAGAGTTTATCTATAGGTATTTATTTTGGGCATTGAATGATATTACTTGGATGGGATTTATAGCTTATCTGACTATCAAGGATAAAATTCCAATTTGGCAATCTATTCTTGGGCAATTAATTGTTTTACCAGCCCCTTTACTGCAATTGGTTCGTATAGTTGATCGTCATTATTTTGATTTAAGTTATACAACTTACCTTTATAAGACTTTGTTACCTATTATTAATATGGCTACTGTTGCTTTATGTTTTGCCCCTTTATTTGTGATTTTTATCCAATATTTAAAAAATAAAAAGGCTGAAGTAGAAGTCGAAGCTTAGTTTTACTCTTATTAAATTTATTGTTATTTGCTGCTTTGACTAAAATCTATCTCTGATTTTTTCTTTCTTTCCCTTTATTTAAATGGAATCTTTTCTATTATTAAAAGTGCTTAAACTTATTTGAGCAAATGGATAAGGAGCATGGATATGACATTACTTGATAAATACGCTTTAATGCCCGGCGGCGGTGGTGGAAATGATGACCCACCTGACCCACCAAAATAGAATATATGAAAAGGAAATCATGTGATTTCCTTTTATTGTTTTACGACTATAAAAATTATGACGATAAAAGAGTTATTACAACTCATACTTGATTGGCAAATGATAATCATTGCCTGCTGCGCATTGTTTTATTTTGCAAATAAAGATAGATCTGCATTTTTATTTACCTGTGTTACTTTGCTTTCTTTTTTACTCAGCTATCTATTAACGCCTTATATTTTTGAATATGATCCAAATCGCATATATCGTTATGTATTTTGGATCAGCAATGACATTGCTTGGATGGCAATCATTGCTTATTTAGGCTTAAAAGATAAAATAAGTCTCAGTTTGTGTGTTAGCGCACAAGTATGTGTTATTCCCGCTATGTTGGTTCAGCTGCTACGTATTGTTGATGTGCAAATACTCAATATTCAATTTATCTCTGTTTTATATCAAACCATTATTCCGCTTTCTAATAGCGTAGTTGTTTTATTGTGTGTTTGGCGATTACTATTCTATTTGGTTGAAAAAGCTAAACTAGCGGTTTTTAACATGTCAGATGCGAAATAAAAAATACAATAAAAATTAGCAATACAAGCAAGCAGCGATTATGATAACTGTATAAGTAACCAGTATCTTAAATGCAGATATCTAAGACTAATAATATGAAATTGTATATTGCTGAAAAACCATCTCTTGCCCGTGCAATTGCCGATGCCTTGCCTAAGCCTCATAAAAAACAAGATGGCTATATAGAAGTAGCTGGTGGCGATATTGTAAGTTGGTGCATAGGTCATTTATTAGAGCAAGCTGAGCCTGATAGCTATGATGATAAATATAAAAAATGGCATGCAGCCGATTTACCTATCGTGCCAGAAACATGGCAACTAAAACCTAAAGCACAAACCCGTAAACAATTAACGGTTTTAAAAAAATTAATTAAACAGGCAGATGTATTAGTTAATGCGGGTGATCCCGATAGAGAAGGGCAGTTACTGGTTGATGAAGTAATAGAACATGCAAAACCTAGTAAAACTAAAAAACAAAATGCCCAACGATTATTAGTAAGTGATTTAAATGTTTCAGCGGTTAAAAAATCATTATCTAACTTAAAACCTAATAGTGAATTTATTCCTTTGAGTGTTTCGGCATTAGCGCGCTCACGTGCAGATTGGCTTTATGGTATGAATTTAACACGTGCTTATACTTTGGCTGGGCAAAAAGTAGGATTTAAAGGAGTATTATCAGTAGGGCGAGTGCAAACGCCTATTTTAGGTTTAGTGGTAAGAAGAGATTTAGAGATATTAAATTTTGTACCTCATGCGTTTTATGAGGTACTTGCTCATTTAAACCCAGATCTCGAACCTGTTATAGAAAGTAAGACATCATCAACTTTTAGCGCTAAATGGCAACCTAGTGAAGCATGTGAACCTTATATGGATGATGAAGGTCGTGTTTTACATAAAGGTTTAGCACAAAATGTGGTTTCTCGTATTACTAATCAAACGGGCACAGTTTTAAATATTGATAAAAAACAAAAAAAGCAAAATGCGCCTTTACCTTATAATTTATCAGCTTTACAAATAGATGCAGCAAAAGCATTTGGCATGGCTGCACAGCAAGTATTAGATACTTGTCAAAACTTGTATGAAAGACATAAGTTAATTACTTACCCAAGATCAGATAATCGTTATTTACCTAAAGAGCACCATAAAGAAGCTGCTCAAGTATTAGCTGCGATAAAAAATAACCAAGGGCAAGATGCAAAAAAAGTTGATTGTGCTAATACCAGTATCAAATCTAAATGTTGGAATGATAAAAAAGTTGAAGCTCACCATGCGATTATTCCTACATCTAAAAAGCTGCAATCAGCGAGTTTATCGCAATATGAAAAAAATATTTATCAGCTTGTATCTCGTCATTATTTAGCACAGTTTTATTCTGAGTATATTTACAACGAAACCCAAGTAGAAATTGAAATCGCCAAAGGCAGATTTAAAACTAAAGCAAAACAAGAAGTACAGTTAGGTTTTAAAGTCTTAATGGGTAAAAGCGAATTAGATAATGAAGAAAAGTTACCAGCCCTAGTTAAAGGCCAGCAATTATTATGTGTACAAGGCGAGTTAATTGAAAAACAAACACAACCGCCTGCGCATTTCACCGATGCAACACTATTAGCAGCTATGACTGGGATCGCGCGATTTGTAAAAGATCCTGAAGTTAAAAAGGTACTAAAGGAAACGGATGGTTTAGGTACTGAAGCAACTAGAGCTGGGATCATAGAACTATTATTTAGGCGAAATTTTTTAAAGCGCCAAGGTAAACAAATTTTGGCAACTGAATCGGGTATTGCGTTAATTCAAGTATTACCAGAGCAAGTATCTAAGCCAGATTTAACAGCTATTTGGGAATCAAGCTTAGGGTCAATTGCTCAAAAAGAGTTAAGCTATCAACATTTTATGCAGCCACTTCTACAACAATTAAATGAAATAATAGATCTGTCAAAAACCTGCGATAGCTCTGCCTTTAAAAGCTTGCCAGAACAAAAAACGAATAAGAAGTTCAAGCGAAAACGTAAAACCTATAAAAAAGCGTCTTAAAGATATTTTTGAATACACTCGATTATGGTTGATGCGATGGTTTGTACGCGAGAATTTATTCGCGCGATATTTTAAAGTAAATGCGTTTTATAAAAGCCATCACTATTTCGGGATGGTAAATATTACATTTTAAATTTATTTTTTTAAGTTATTTATTTTAAACTCTTTAATTTTTGTCGTGACTTTGGCTTTTATATATTCATATTACTTTTTAACAGAGCGTAGCGAAAATCTCGGGGGCTTGCCCCTGTGCTGGATAGTGTAGACTGAGCTTGCCTCAGTCTTTAGTATCCACTTCATGGAAATTAAAAGAAATTCTCATCATGTTTTCAGACTAATGTATCACTTTGTGTTGATACCTAAGTATCAACGTAAAGTCTTTTCTTAGCCTTACCGTGAAGCGATGAAAGTTATAACTAAAAAATTGGCTATGACTACGATATAGATATAGTCGAATTATAAATACCTGAAGACCATATTCATATGGTGGTAAGAAGTGAGCCAAAGATGTCAACAAGTCAGATCATGCAGGAGATAAAAAGTATTTTAGCCAGAGAGTTTTTCAAATTATACCCAGATATCAAAAAACGTTATTTCTGGGGAGGTAAACTTTGGACTCAGAGTTATTTCGTTGAGACAATTGGAAATGCAACGGAAGATACAATTCGAAAATATTTGCAAAACCAATTGGTTGAATTGGATAAAAAAGAAGCTCACGGAAATCAGTTAGGACTCTTTTAAACTCGGTCGCTTGCGGCCGATTTTTTTATATGCTGTCTCATTCGTCTTTATTGACATAAGGCGTTACTATTGCCTCTGTTGCTCCATTCGCAGGACAAATAGCACCAAAAAGATAAGCATATTGAAATTGTTGCTGTTTCACAGTCCTTGGCCGTGAGCCTTTTTCAGCCCATAATCTTGTCGTTGTATTCTGTTGGCCAAACCTTGCTTCGTCTTGAACCCAAATATCTATGTTGGAACTATCATGATCCTCAGGGATCATTTCAGTTTTGAATTTTTTAAAATCGTCTTGAATATAATAGACAAGTGATTTATCTGTATGGCGACCACCATTTGGCTTGATGCTATTTTGTATTACATATTCTTTGAATTTTGTAAGTTGCTCTGTGGTCAAATAGCAAGGACGCCCTGGTCGGGGTTGTTCTTTTAGTCCATCAAGTCCGTTTGCATAGAGTTTTTTAGCTCAATCATTTAAAGCTTTACGACTGAGCTTTAAATATATAGCGGCTTGTGTTCGGTCTGCACCATCTTTGATGTGTGAGAGAGCTAATAAGCGAATACGCACTCTACCATTAGTTTCTGTGGGGATAGGAGATTTAAAGCCTATTGATTTCATCTTCTCTTGAAATTGTTTTTGGGAAATATATTTCATTCACCTATTAGATCATAAATTTAATCTGATTGGTGTAAGAAAGTTCAGGTGCTTGATGTAATTTTAATTAAAGCGCTTCAAGTTCAGGTAAGTTATTTTTAAGAGATTTTTCTATAAATGAATTTGAAGTATTATCAGCTAATGCTTGAGTGCTAAGGGCAAAAGCGAGACTTGAGAATATAAAAGATTTCATAGATATCTAACTGTTTATAAAGAGGATAAGTTTAAATTTTCATATTGACTCATTTTATCAATTGTTAAAGAAATACAAAGTTAAACTTGTAAATAATAGTTTAGACCCAAATATATAAGCTAATTACTAATTGATGCAGAAGCTTTATGAGCAACATTCTAGATTTAACATCTGAAAACTTTCAGAAAATTTTAGGTGAAGATTCACAAAATAAACTGGTTATCATTGAGTTTTACTCACCAAATAGCCCAGAAAGCCAACAACAAGCACCTTTAGTATCTGCTATTGCTGGTGAGTATCCAGAACATTTATTATTAGCAAGGCTAAATTGTGAAGCGCAGCAAACATTAGCACAACAATTAGCACAACAAATTGGTATTCAAGCGATACCGGCTTTAGTTATGATTAAAGCTTCTGCACCAGTTGATATGTTATCTGGTCCACAAACAGATGCTCAAATTAGAGAGACTTTAAGTAAACATTTACCATCACCAGATGATTTAGTGTTAGAGCAGGCTAAACAAGCTTTAATAAATGGTGAAATGGATAAAGCATATAACTTTGCTAAACAGGCTTATGAGATAAACCCAGAAAATGCACGCATTAAGCTCGTTTTTGCTGATATCTGTTTAAAAATACAAAAGCTAGAAGATGCTAAAGCGTTATTAGCAAGTATTCCAATGATAGAGCAAGATGCCTACTACACTAATTTAAAAGCTAAGTTAGAATTAGCATTAGAGGCATTAGATTCTCCAGAAATAAAAGTATTGCAAGATCAGGTTGAGCAAGAACCTGATAACCTAGAGCTAAAAACGCAATTAGCGGTGCAATATAATCAAGTTGGTAGAAAAGAAGAGGCTTTAGAGGCTTTATATAGTGTATTGAAAAAAGATTTAGCATTTGGTGAGGCTAAAAAAATGTATTTAGATGTGATTACAACTTTACCTGATGGTGATGCGTTAGCGCTTAAATACAGACGTAAATTGTATAGTATGTTGTATTAATTGATTTTTAATATAAAAGCTTAATCGTTAGAAAATAAATAAACAAATCGCCTTGCTATATAGTCTTTTTGATTAATACTTAAATTCCGCTTTAGATTAAGTTTAAAGTGGGAATTAAGTCATATTCTATTAAGTTAACTAGACTTTTTGTTGGTTAAATGATCAAAAAGCACATTAAGTGAGTTTTTTACAATTTAATTTAAAAAAACACTTGCGCAGAATTTAAAAATGCCTATACTGCGCCTCCACCGACACAGACGGCAAGCAACAGACTTTAAGGTAAGAGACTAAAGGGATGTAGCGATATCGAATGATGTTGGAAGGAGATTTATCTCCAAAAAGTTTGAATCAGATTTAAAGTTAAAAAATTAATTTTAAATTAACCATTGACTCAAAATTTTTAAGGTGTATTATGCACCTCCGCTTCGAAGCACAGCTTCAAAGCAACGTTCTTTAACAATAAGTAATCATCTGTGTGGACACTCTTGCAGATTGAGTTCTAAAGTCACTTTTCGAAGTGACACAAAATTAGAGTCTCATTAAAATCTGTTCACTTAATCCTTTTAGGAAAGAGCGAGTGACTACACAGTCATATGCGACGTTAAGTTTAACTTTGTTAAATTTAACATCAAAAACAGAATTCATTGAGCTGTCTCATCTATTTTATAGGCAAAGACAAAAAACTTTTTAATTGAAGAGTTTGATCATGGCTCAGATTGAACGCTGGCGGCAGGCCTAACACATGCAAGTCGAGCGGTAACAGAGATAGCTTGCTATCTGCTGACGAGCGGCGGACGGGTGAGTAATGCTTGGGAATATGCCTTTAGGTGGGGGACAACAGTTGGAAACGACTGCTAATACCGCATGATGTCTACGGACCAAAGTGGGGGACCTTCGGGCCTCACGCCTAAAGATTAGCCCAAGTGGGATTAGCTAGTTGGTTGAGGTAAAGGCTCACCAAGGCAACGATCCCTAGCTGGTTTGAGAGGATGATCAGCCACACTGGAACTGAGACACGGTCCAGACTCCTACGGGAGGCAGCAGTGGGGAATATTGCACAATGGGCGCAAGCCTGATGCAGCCATGCCGCGTGTGTGAAGAAGGCCCTAGGGTTGTAAAGCACTTTCAGTAAGGAGGAAAGGGTGTAATTTAATAGATTGCATCTGTGACGTTACTTACAGAAGAAGCACCGGCTAACTTCGTGCCAGCAGCCGCGGTAATACGAGGGGTGCAAGCGTTAATCGGAATTACTGGGCGTAAAGCGTACGCAGGCGGTTTGTTAAGCGAGATGTGAAAGCCCCGGGCTCAACCTGGGAACTGCATTTCGAACTGGCAGACTAGAGTATGATAGAGGGTGGTAGAATTTCAGGTGTAGCGGTGAAATGCGTAGAGATCTGAAGGAATACCGATGGCGAAGGCAGCCACCTGGGTCAATACTGACGCTCATGTACGAAAGCGTGGGGAGCAAACGGGATTAGATACCCCGGTAGTCCACGCCGTAAACGATGTCTACTAGGAGCTGGAATCTTCGGATGACTTTTCCAAAGCTAACGCATTAAGTAGACCGCCTGGGGAGTACGGCCGCAAGGTTAAAACTCAAATGAATTGACGGGGGCCCGCACAAGCGGTGGAGCATGTGGTTTAATTCGATGCAACGCGAAGAACCTTACCTACACTTGACATCCAGAGAAGAGACTAGAGATAGACTTGTGCCTTCGGGAACTCTGAGACAGGTGCTGCATGGCTGTCGTCAGCTCGTGTTGTGAGATGTTGGGTTAAGTCCCGCAACGAGCGCAACCCCTATCCTTAGTTGCTAGCAGGTAATGCTGAGAACTCTAGGGAGACTGCCGGTGATAAACCGGAGGAAGGTGGGGACGACGTCAAGTCATCATGGCCCTTACGTGTAGGGCTACACACGTGCTACAATGGCAGGTACAGAGTGCTGCGAGCTCGCGAGGGTAAGCGAATCACTTAAAGCCTGTCGTAGTCCGGATTGGAGTCTGCAACTCGACTCCATGAAGTCGGAATCGCTAGTAATCGCGGATCAGAATGCCGCGGTGAATACGTTCCCGGGCCTTGTACACACCGCCCGTCACACCATGGGAGTGGGTTGCTCCAGAAGTGGCTAGTCTAACTGCTTGCAGAGGACGGTCACCACGGAGTGATTCATGACTGGGGTGAAGTCGTAACAAGGTAGCCCTAGGGGAACCTGGGGCTGGATCACCTCCTTATACGAAAGAACTGGTTTGCATGCCAGTGTCCACACAGATGATTATTAAACACTTTGTTCTTCGGAATGATTTGTTTATGTGCTCTTTAAAAATTTGGAAAGCTGATATAAAAATTCTAATAAATGTTTATTAAACATTTATTAAGAGTTTTCAAAAAGTAAAAGAAACGAATGATAGCCATGTTATATGGTGATGCATTCATGCCAATTTATTGTTTACTTATTTATAAGTAATTAATGATTGGCATCTACTTTAGTATTCAAAACATTAACTTCTGGCGAAGTTAACTGTCACGAAATAATACAGCGCATTGTAGTTGTAAAACTATTTTGGGTTGTATGGTTAAGTGAATAAGCGTACACGGTGGATGCCTTGGCAGTTGGAGGCGATGAAGGACGTATTAACTTGCGATAAGCTAAGTCGAGCTAGTAAAAAGCACTTGAGACTTAGATTTCCGAATGGGGAAACCCACCTATTTATAGGTATCGTTAACTGAATACATAGGTTAACGAGGCGAACGCGGAGAACTGAAACATCTAAGTACCCGTAGGAACAGAAATCAACCGAGATTTCGAAAGTAGCGGCGAGCGAAATCGAAACAGCCCTTAAGCTTTATTGTAGTTAGTAGAATGCTCTGGAAAGTGCAACGATACAAGGTGATAGTCCTGTATACGAAAGCTTATATAAAGTGAAATCGAGTAGGTCGGGACACGTGATATCCTGACTGAATATGGGGGGACCATCCTCCAAGGCTAAATACTCCCAACTGACCGATAGTGAACCAGTACCGTGAGGGAAAGGCGAAAAGAACCCCTGTGAGGGGAGTGAAATAGAACCTGAAACCGTGTACGTACAAGCAGTAGGAGCAAAGCTTTGCTTTGTGACTGCGTACCTTTTGTATAATGGGTCAGCGACTTATATTTTGTAGCGAGGTTAACCGAATAGGGGAGCCGTAGGGAAACCGAGTCTTAACTGGGCGACTAGTTGCAGGGTATAGACCCGAAACCCGGTGATCTAGCCATGGGCAGGTTGAAGGTTGAGTAACATCAACTGGAGGACCGAACCCACTTACGTTGAAAAGTGAGGGGATGACTTGTGGCTAGGAGTGAAAGGCTAATCAAACCGGGAGATAGCTGGTTCTCCCCGAAATCTATTTAGGTAGAGCCTCGGATGAATACTGACGGGGGTAGAGCACTGTTTGGGCTAGGGGGTCATCCCGACTTACCAACCCCATGCAAACTCCGAATACCGTTAAGTAATATCCGGGAGACACACGGCGGGTGCTAACGTCCGTCGTGAAGAGGGAAACAACCCAGAGCGCCATCTAAGGTCCCAAAGTGTATGTTAAGTGGGAAACGATGTGGAAAGGCCCAGACAGCCAGGAGGTTGGCTTAGAAGCAGCCACCCTTTAAAGAAAGCGTAATAGCTCACTGGTCGAGTCGGTCTGCGCGGAAGATGTAACGGGGCTAAACATACCACCGAAGATGCGCCTGCGTACTTTGTATGCGGGGTAGGGGAGCGTTCTGTAAGCCGTTGAAGGTGTACCGGGAGGTATGCTGGAGGTATCAGAAGTGCGAATGCTGACATGAGTAACGATAATGGGGGTGAAAAACCCCCACGCCGGAAGACCAAGGGTTCCTATCCCATGTTAATCAGGGTAGGGTGAGTCGACTCCTAAGGCGAGGCCGAAAGGCGTAGTCGATGGGAAACGGGTTAATATTCCCGTACTTATTATGAATGCGAAGGGGGGACGGAGCAGGCTAAACAAGCATGGCGTTGGTTGTCCATGTGAAAGTGCGTAGGCTGATGACTTAGGTAAATCCGGGTTGTCATTAAGGCTGAGACACGAGACGAGTCACTACGGTGATGAAGTTGTTGGTGCCATACTTCCAGGAAAAGCCTCTAAGCTTCAGTTTATAATGAATCGTACCCCAAACCGACACAGGTGGTCAGGTAGAGAATACTAAGGCGCTTGAGAGAACTCGGGTGAAGGAACTAGGCAAAATTGTACCGTAACTTCGGGAGAAGGTACGCCAACATTAGGTGAAGCGCTTTACGTGTGGAGCTGAAGTTGGTCTCAGAAACTAGGTGGCTGGGACTGTTTATTAAAAACACAGCACTGTGCAAAATCGAAAGATGACGTATACGGTGTGACACCTGCCCGGTGCCGGAAGGTTAATTGATGGGGTTATCTTCGGAGAAGCTCTTGATCGAAGCCCCGGTAAACGGCGGCCGTAACTATAACGGTCCTAAGGTAGCGAAATTCCTTGTCGGGTAAGTTCCGACCTGCACGAATGGTGTAACCATGGCCACGCTGTCTCCACCCGAGACTCAGTGAAATTGAAATCGCAGTGAAGATGCTGTGTACCCGCGGCTAGACGGAAAGACCCCGTGAACCTTTACTACAGCTTGGCACTGAACATTGAACCTACATGTGTAGGATAGGTGGGAGACTTTGAAGTAGCGTCGCTAGATGTTATGGAGTCGTCCTTGAAATACCACCCTTGTAGTTTTGATGTTCTAACGTAGGTCCCTAAGCGGGATTGCGGACAGTGCCTGGTGGGTAGTTTGACTGGGGCGGTCTCCTCCCAAAGAGTAACGGAGGAGCACGAAGGTTTGCTAAGTACGGTCGGACATCGTACGGTTAGTGTAATGGTAGAAGCAAGCTTAACTGCGAGACAGACACGTCGAGCAGGTACGAAAGTAGGTCATAGTGATCCGGTGGTTCTGAATGGAAGGGCCATCGCTCAACGGATAAAAGGTACTCCGGGGATAACAGGCTGATACCGCCCAAGAGTTCATATCGACGGCGGTGTTTGGCACCTCGATGTCGGCTCATCACATCCTGGGGCTGAAGTCGGTCCCAAGGGTATGGCTGTTCGCCATTTAAAGTGGTACGCGAGCTGGGTTTAGAACGTCGTGAGACAGTTCGGTCCCTATCTGCCGTGGGCGTTTGAGAATTGAGAGGGGTTGCTCCTAGTACGAGAGGACCGGAGTGAACGAACCGCTGGTGTTCGGGTTGTCATGCCAATGGCATTGCCCGGTAGCTACGTTCGGAACTGATAAGCGCTGAAAGCATCTAAGCGCGAAGCAGGCCTCGAGATGATTTCTCACTAGAGCTATAAGCTCTCTGAAGGGCCGTTGGAGACTACAACGTTGATAGGCAAGGTGTGTAAGGGTTGTGAGGCCTTGAGCTAACTTGTACTAATTACCCGTGAGGCTTAACCATACAACGCCAAAGTGGTTTTGTGTGTGATAGAAACAAGCAAGAAGTTAGTGTTAACTAAAGTAGAATACTTTTACGAATATCAGCGAACCGAATTTATTAAAGAACAAAACAAAGCATAATCAACAGATTTTGCTTGGTGACAATAGCGTTTTGGACCCACCTGATCCCATGCCGAACTCAGAAGTGAAACGAAACAGCGCCGATGATAGTGTGGGGTTTCCCATGTGAAAGTAGGACATCGCCAGGCTCCTAATTACTTATACTAAAAATAAAAACAAGAAAAACAAAAAGAATTTTCTTGGTAACAATAGCGTTTTGGACCCACCTGATCCCATGCCGAACTCAGAAGTGAAACGAAACAGCGCCGATGATAGTGTGGGGTTTCCCATGTGAAAGTAGGACATTGCCAGGATTTAAATTAAAGAAACCCGATACAGAAATGTATCGGGTTTTTTGCTTTTTTCGGTTTCTAAAATCTATTATAAGCAATCGAGCGTGCTTGATGATGGTCTAAGACTTCCTAAGTGATATTGATCTGATTATCGCATTCGCATTAATACCAATTCCAATAAATATGTGATTAATCTAAATGGTCTAAATATACAATCGCTGCGTTGCCTGCATGGATGCAGGTACTTAGGTTTAGTCTGGAACTATAAACTTGTGCTTTCAATCCCAATAGCCAGTTATTGCTCAATTAAGTGCTTTGCCTACATGGATGTAGGTATTTAGATTTAGCCTGGAGCTATAAAGCTGTGCTCTTAAAAATTTACCCTAATGTATATTAGATCACTAACTTAATAGAATTGATATAAACAATATTTTCATAACCACTAAATGGACGATTTGATAATTCCCTTTGATGAATCCATTGCCATGCTTGTTCTACAGGATTCAGTTTTGGTGAATACTCTGATAATAGTTGAGTGATAGATTTTTAAATTCATTTGCAATATATCATGAGCAAAAAACTTCTGAAATAGGCTCGAATGAAAGTATGGAGATTGAATATATACGAAATTTACATAAAAATAATGGGGCTAAGGATCATTGCTCGTTAACTTAAGCCCTTTGAATGAAGTCTCCTTCTTTTCCTGAGGTAATTTAAATGGTAAAATTTACTTTGATGGTATAATGTATACTATATTACGTAATTGATATAATTTTAAAACCAAAGGTAATATGATGGAAAAAAATAGTACAGATTGGCGATATACGGTTATGCCGGCAGTGTTTACATGGTTCAAAGAGTCAGAATCAGATGCTCTTGAAATTGACTTTGATGAAACAAAAAGACAGGCTGCAGCTGTTTTAAAAGCTCAAGGAAAGGGCGGAAGCAGAATGGGTGGACTTGTCGCTTCTGGTACTCTGGGAGAGAATAGCTACCTGAGTAACGATCAACGCCTTTCTTTACTTAAATCCCTTTCTGAGGTTGCTAAAGAATACAATGTGCCATTGATCAGTGGAGCTGCAGCAGAAACTAAGGAAGAGATTGCTCAAATAGTTGAAGGACTAGCAACCGTTGGCGTGGATACCGTTATGGTAATGCCACCAAAAACTCAGGCAGTTCCTTCTGATGAAGAAATGTATGCGTACTATGCGCTTGCTGCAATAGCAGCAAAAGAGGCTGGCGTAACAATTATGCCTTATAACAATCCTGATGCAGCCGGATATCATGCAATTTCAACAGAGCTTCTAAGAAGACTTTCTGCTCTAACTGAGGTAACGGCGCTTAAAATATCAACTACGGATGTTTCAACTATTGAAACTCTGATGGTAGAGAATAAAGATTTAAAAATCTTAGCAGGAGTTGACACTGTAACTGTACATGCAGGGCTTGCTGGAGCATGTGGTGGCATTACAGGTGTAGGTACTATCTTCCCAAAAGCGAGTGTTACTATGCAGGAGCATGTTTTAAAAGGTGAGTGGGCTGAGGCAAACAAAATTTCTCAGGCTATGAATTCTATATCATATCTTGATGCGCAACCCTTGCTTATGGAATACCTTAAGCTTGCTATGGGAATTCATCATAATGATGCCGATGGAGGACTTCGTACTCTTGGTAAAAAATTGACTCAAGAACAAATTGATGATGTCCGTGCAAGATATACTCTAGCAAAAGAAAGACTTGAAGCTCTAGATTTATTAGACTAATTCTGTAAAGACTCAAAAAAGAAGCCTCATTTTTATGGGGCTTTTTGCGTTTAACCCACACAATATGTGGATAATAAAGCTCAAAAAAAGAGCTAAGAGCTCCTTTGCTTAACAATCAGAACGAGTTGCTACAAATCTCCACGCTACATAGAAACAGCAAGGTACACTCTGAGATTTTTAAAATCTACTAATAGAATAAGGTATTAATGGGATTTCGGTTTCTTTTCCTAATATACAGTCAGCTATCAGTTCAGCATTAGTTGCAGCTAAAGTAAGCCCTAAATGTTGATGCCCAAATGAAAAGTATATATTGTTATGTCTCGGTGAGCTGCCAACGACAGGTTTTGAGTCAGGTAAGCTAGGCCTAAAACCCATCCAACGGTACTCTCCTGTTTTAGTATCATTAATTTTCGGCCAGATAGCTTTACCGGAAGGAAGTAGTGCATCGGCTCTTTTTATATTCATTTCTTTGTTTAAACCAGCAAATTCTACTGTACCAGCTAAACGCAGCCCACCTCTCATTGGGGTCATGATAAACTTTCTTTCATAAGAGACGATAGGGCGGGTAGGCTGCATAGCTGCTCCAACCATATAGTGATAGCCACGTTCTGTATCTAATGGCACTTTATATCCCAATTGCTTACAGAATGATTTACTGTGTGCACCAGTTGCTAACAATGCTTTATCTGTTTTATAAACCTGGCCTTTAGAGGTAATAGTTACAAGAACATTATCAGATTCTATTTTTGATATTTCACATTGTTTAAATTCAACACCTATATTTTTTGCCTTAAGATAAATTTCTTTTGTAAGTGTTTCTGGGCAACAGGTGTGTGCTACATCATTAAATAATAGCGCCCATGTAACGTTTTCAGATATCCCTGGTTCAAGTTTATTAAGCTGTGTTTTGTTTAAAAGTTCAACTGAAATGCCTTCAGCCTGGTATTCTTGTTGAACTTTAATTGCACTTTTACTTGAAATTGATTCAAATGTTAACAGGCTACCTTGCTTATGAAATAGTGATTGTAGGCTTGTTTCTGCTATTAAAGAGTCCCATGATGCCATTGCAATTTCATTAATTGATTTCAGCGCTTCTTTATTTTCATTAAACAGCTTAGATCTCATATTATTCATAAACTTTAAAAACCAAGGTATTGTTTTATGAAAATAACGAGGTGCAATACTAAAGGGGCCTAATGGATCTAGAAGCATTTTAGGGACTTGAGGTAAAAGTGATTTTTGAGCTAACGGGAAAACTTGCTCAGTAGCAAAGTGACCTGCGTTTCCTTTTGAGCAACCTTCAGCAATACCTTCTTTATCAAACAAGGTCACTTGAAATCCAGCTTGCTGTAATCTGTAAGCTGCAGTTACACCAATAATACCAGCGCCTATGACGGCAACTGTTTCCGAGTTTGAATTGTCACTTTTCATAATAAATATCAAATAAAGGTTGTAATTGCATACAATATACATTAATTTGTGTTGTATACAATGTACTATTATTAATTATTTGTTAGGAAAATGCAATGAAACCAAACTCGGTAGGCGTATCAAAGCAATTCAATAAAGATTCCTCTAAGTTTGGATTTTAATTCCCCGTGGAGTAGTCATCCCTAAATGACCATAGCCAGCTTGAGTAAACTCAAGCTGGCATTTTAATTTGATTATGTAAGCTACTGAGATGTTTACTTAATCAAATTTAGTTTGATAAAAGGTAATAAAATGAACAAAGGAACATTTTTTTGTATTGACGCTCATACCTGTGGCAATCCAGTTAGATTAGTAACTTCAGGTCACCCAAACCTGAAGGGTGAAACAATGAGTGAAAAGCGAAGCCATTTCTTAAAGGAATATGACTGGATCCGTAAAGGATTAATGTTTGAACCTCGTGGCCACGATATGATGTCAGGTGCTTTTTTGTATCCTCCATGTACAGAGGAAGCTGATGCTTCAATTTTATTTATAGAAACATCTGGTTGTTTACCTATGTGCGGCCACGGTACTATCGGTACAATTACCGCTGGGCTTGAGGGCGGATTATTAAATAGTAAGGTTCCAGAAAAGTTAATTATTGACGTGCCTGCAGGTCAAATTAATGTTGAATACCAAATGACAGGTAAGAAAGTTGATTGGGTTAAAATTTATAATATTGCATCGTACTTAGCACATCAAGATATCGAAATTGATGTGCCTGAGCTTGGTAAAATTAAACTTGATATTGCTTATGGTGGTAACTTTTACGCGATTGTAGAACCACAAGGAAATTATCCAGGATTAGAAAGCTTCACTCCAGATCAAATTTTAAAATACAGCCCCCTAATTCGTGAAATTGCGGGAAAAGCAGTTGAATGTGTACACCCTGAAGATCCAAGCGTGAATGGTCTTTCACATGTTTTATGGACTGGCGAGCCTCAAAAAGCAGGTTCGTCTGCTGCTAATGCGGTCTTTTATGGTGATAAAGCCATTGATCGCTCTCCATGTGGTACAGGTACATCAGCAAGAATGGCACAGTTATATACAAAAGGTTTATTAGAGCAAGGGCAAGATTTTGTTCACGAAAGCATTATCGGCAGTCAATTTGTCGGAAGAGTGGAACGTGTAACTGAGATAGAGGGAATTACGGCAATCATGCCTTCAATTCAAGGATGGGCACAAGTTACGGGTAATAATCACATCACAATTGATGATGATGATCCGTATGCCTTTGGTTTTCAATTAGTTTAGGAGATAAATATGTTATCTGGTTTATGTTTTATTGGCGGTCAATGGCAAGCTGATACAGAAGTTACTTTTAATGCAATTAATGCAGCAGAGCACACTAGGTTAGCACCTGATTTTACTAACTGTAGCTCTGAGCAATTGGATCAAGCGTGTTTACTAGCTGAGCAAGCTTTTGTTACATACCGTAAAAAAACAGTACAGCAGCGTTCAGATTTTTTAAATGAAATTGCTGAGCAATTAGTTAAAGTTGAGACACAACTTGTTGAGCGTACACCATTGGAAACAGGTTTACCCCAAGCGAGAATTCAAGGTGAGCTTGGTCGTACAGTTAATCAATTAAGATTGTTTGCAAATAATATCATTAAAGAGGCATCTATTATTGCACATGATACAGCTATGCCAGATCGCGCACCTATGCCGCGCCCTGATATGAAATTATCACAATTACCTTTAGGTCCAGTCGCTGTATTTGGTGCAAGTAATTTCCCATTAGCATTTAGTACTGCCGGTGGTGATACTGCGTCAGCTTTAGCTGCTGGTTGTCCGGTAATTTTTAAATCTCACTCAGCCCACCCAGGTACTTGTGAGATTGTTGCTAAAGCAATTGAAATTGCGATTGATAACTGTGATATGCCAAAAGGTGTATTTGCATTAATTCATAGCAAAGCATATGAGATCAGTCATTCATTAGTTAAAAACCCTAAAATTAAAGCGGTTGGTTTTACGGGTTCTTATCGTGTGGGTATGGCATTACAAGAAAGCATATACCAGCGTAAAGAGCCAATTCCTTTTTACGGTGAATTAGGTGCTGTAAACCCACAGCTGTTATTACCAGGTTTGATTTCTGAGAAAGCAGATTCGGTTGCACAGGAGTTTGTCGCTTCTATGAATATGGGTTGTGGCCAATTTTGTACAAATCCAGGTTTATGGTTAGTAAGCGAAGTTGAGAGAGCAACTTTTGAAAGTGTATTAGCTGATAAAATTCAATCAAGTCCTGCGCAAGTTATGCTGACTCCAGCTATGTTGAATGCATACCAATCAGGTTGTGAAAACATATCTAAAGAAGCAACTTTGGTTGCTAAAGGTCAAGAGCAAGATAAAAAAGCGACAACACACTTATTTGTTACTTCTGCCGATGCTTTTATCAATAATGCTAAATTACACGATGAAGTCTTTGGTCCAGCTTCACTAATTGTAACTTATAAAGACTTAGATCAAGCTGCGCAGTTAATTGATATTTTAGGCGGTCAGTTAACGGCTTCAGTTCATGGTTCAACTGATGTAATTAATGAAAATGAAGATCTTATTGAAGCATTATCATATAAAGTAGGTCGTTTAATTTTCAATCAAATGCCAACAGGCGTCGAAGTAAGCGATGCAATGATGCATGGTGGACCTTTCCCTTCTTCAACAGATGTACGTAGTACATCGGTAGGCTCTCAAGCGATTAATCGCTTTTTAAGACCTATTTGTTATCAAAACTCAGCAATGTAATTAAAAAGGCTGCTCATAGAGTGGCCTTTTTTTTTCAAGACGTTAAACTAGAGTAATAATTATTAAAAATAAAGAAATGAATTAATATGGCTCTGGCATATAAAACACGAACCGAATTTGTTGTAGATGCAATTCGAGAAAAAATACTAAAAGGTGAAGTGAAATCTGGTCAGCCATTACGTCAAGCTGCTTTAGCCGAAGATCTTGATGTGAGTCGAATTCCTGTACGAGAAGCATTATTACAATTAGAAGCTGAAGGTTTAGTTAAGTTTCAAGCCCATAAGGGTGCGATTGTAACTGAGCTCAATGCAGAACATGTTGATGAGTTATTTGAACTAAGAGCCATGCTTGAAGCTGAGTTATTAGCACGTTCTATTCCAAATTTAACTACTGAAGACTTTGAGCAAGCTGAAAAGATTTTATTAGAGCTAGAAGATGCATTGCAACATGAAGATAGTGCAAATATTTGGCTCTATTTGCGTTAGTTGTTGATATCTGAATTTGTACTATAATTAATTGTCCCAAAGCTAGAGAGGTCGGGACATTGAAGAAAAATCAATTCACACTAATAATTGAATCGTTATCTAAGCTAACACATAACCAAAAACGATTGCTACACCATCACGTTGTAGAAGACCTCAAACGTGGTGATACTGATAACTTGATCAATGAATGTAAAGGTGATGATGTTATCTGCCCTCACTGTGGTAATGAGGAAATTGGCAAATGGGGCATGGCTGCTGGCTTACAACGCTTCAAATGTAAAAACTCTTCATGTGGAAAAACTTTTAATGCTCTAACTAAAACACCTCTAGCTCGATTGAGAAAGCGTGAACTCTGGGCAAAGAACCTAGAGTACATGTTAGATGGCTTGCCAATTAGACGAGTTGCGGAACTCTTAGAAGTTGCAGAGACTACAGCGTTTCGATGGCGACACAGATTCCTTAAAGCTCCAGCACAGCGCAAACCATCAGAAGTAGCGGGAATCATCGAAGCTGATGAAATGTTTTTCATGGAGAGCTTTAAAGGCAACCAAACGATATATGATCGTAAGCCTAGAAAACGAGGTGGCATGGGCGATAGACGTACTGTTGATGATAAAATCCCTGTATTGATCGTAGTAGATAGAAGCGGAGGTTTAACAGACTTCGTACTTGAAGAACATTCAAGCGATGAAATTCACAATGCAATGAGACCAATAGTAAATCACGACAGTATTCTCTGTAGCGATGGCGCACACGCCTATCGTTCTTTCGCCAAGGAAGAAAATATCCAGCATTATCGCACGATAGTCAGTAAAGGTGAGCGAGTGATCGGTGGTCAATTCCATATCCAGAACGTAAATGGCTATATGAGCCGTTTACGGGGCTGGATGCGAAGGTTTAATGGTGTTGGTACAGAATATCTCCCAAATTACTTGGGTTGGATGAGAATGATGGATAGCAAGAAAGATAAGTACAAAGAGGTAAGGCTTGCATACTTAATTGACGAAAATCTTGCTTATGGCCTCGTTGCCTAGATTTATATTTATTTGATTATGAAGGCGATTTTGTTACATTAATGTGTACTTACATATTGATAATAAAAATACTAAGGAAGGAAAAAATGAAAAAGAGAATCGCAATATTAAGTTCAATATTAGGGTTGCAGTTTTCTGCTGTAGCTCAAGCTAATAACTATGCTGACGTTAAGCTTACTCACCTAGATCCAGAAAAGTCTGCTGCTACATGGGTTAGAACTAAACAAGTCACTCCTAGATACCCTATGGATCTAGCTATGAAAGGTATAGCTGGTTGTGGAGTCTTTAAGCTGACCGTAGATGAAGACGGTAAATCACAAGATATAGAATTAGTTTCGTCTATTCCTAAGAAAGTTATTTTCAAACCTGCTAAAAAGGTCATAAAAAAGTGGCGCTGGGAAAATGTTTCAGGCCAGCCAAGCCAAGCTGAAGAAAAGGTAATACGCTTAGATTTTTGTATGGGCGGAAGCTCTGAAGAAGAAGCAAAAGCTAGGTGTGCTGAACAAGCAAAACTTCAATGTGAATAATATTTAAAATACTTTTCAAAATAGCGTGGGAATAATCAGTAATTTCCACGTTTTCTCCCACAAAAGGAATTATTCAACACTTAACGCAAATAGAGCCAAATATTTGGGCTGATTTAAATACACACTTTCACGCCTATTTATATAAAGGTAGCGATCG
This sequence comes from Pseudoalteromonas sp. '520P1 No. 423', assembly GCF_001269985.1. NCBI lineage: Bacteria > Pseudomonadati > Pseudomonadota > Gammaproteobacteria > Alteromonadales > Pseudoalteromonadaceae > Pseudoalteromonas > Pseudoalteromonas sp. '520P1 No. 423'. The sequence goes on from NZ_BBZB01000001.1 coordinate 1,244,446, forward strand.
CCCGCAAACAATTGATATTGTAAACACCTTAAATAAAAACTCTGACCGCTATATTCGCATGCATTTATTATTGGCTGGCGGAATAAAAAAAGCAGGCCCAGAACATAGACAGTTAATTGATTTTTGTAAATCAGGTAACGTTGAAAGTGCTTGCCAACTTTTAAAGCAACATATATTAGGCGCTAAAGAAGAAATAAAAGAGTTATTAATAAATAATAACTAATACCAATTCCAATAAATATGTAATCAATCTAAATTGTCTAAATAAAAAAGCATCCATCAGGATGCTTTTTTATTTACTGCTGTATTGATGTGAAAAAAGAAGGATCAAAAGTAATCAGTCCATATTCAATCGCTAAGTACAGATAGGGCAAACTTTCATAAATTGGTTTACTAAGCATATTAATCAAAACTTATTTAACATGCTTGGATTTTAGACGATAAAATAAATTTAGGAAGGATCTTTAAAAAAGTGTGAAATTCAAAATAAATGAGTTACTCAGGATGAGCAAGCGCATCTAACTCTCTATTTAACAGCTCATCATCACCTACATTCAGTTCAATTAAACGTTTTAAATGCGTGGCGCTATCGATATCAATTTGCTCACACAACAAGCCTAAATATTCTTCTTTTTCGTGAACAACGCTCGCATTCATATTGAGCTCGATTTCACTTTGTGCAAGTTTAAAAGTTAATAAAACAGACTTAGCATCGCCACTTTTCCAATTATCAGGTTTTTTTACAAGTGCACCCTTTAAAGATAAATCTATAAGCTCGGTAGTCCAAACTTTGCCCATATCTGAAAGATGGGCTGTGGTTGAAAATATAATTCGAGTAAAGTGTCGTCTATTTTGCATAGTGAAAGCTCATAAAATTTAAGGATATAAACTGAAATATTAATTTCAGTTTATTAAAGGGTTAAAGTTATGGTTAATACATAACTTAATTGATACTTTTAAGAATAGTCTGTTTTATCATGACTTGGTAGTCATAATCATTAGATTAGCTAATCAAGTTAAATTATTTATACTTTCACTGATACCTTCTAATGTCAGAGGATACATTCTGTTTGCCATTAACTCTTTTATCATATTGATTGAATGGTAATAATTCCAATGCTCTTTGGGTTGTGGATTGAGCCATACCGCTTTGTCAAAATGGTTTGTGATTTGGTTTATCCACATAGAGCCAGGTTGTTCATTCCAATGTTCAACACTGCCACCCGGGTAAGCTATTTCATAAGGTCCCATAGTGGCATCACCTACAAATATCACCTTATAATCTCGGCCAAAACGATTAATTAGCTCTAAAGTGCTTAACGTTTCTTGACGTCTTCGGTTATTGTCTTGCCAAACATGCTCATACAAACAATTATGAAAGTAGAAAAACTCTAAATATTTAAATTCGTTATGGGCTGCACTAAATAGCTCTTCACAGGTTTGAATATAGTCATCCATTGATCCGCCCACATCAAAAAACATAAGTACTTTAACTGCATTATGACGTTCGGGCTGCATTTTTACATCTAACATACCGCCTTGAGCAGCGGTTGCACTAATCGTTGCATTGAGATCTAATTCATCACTGGCACCTGCCCGAGCAAATTTTCTTAGTTTTTTGAGTGCAAGTTTCATAGTGCGTGAGCTTATTTGCGCATCAGCATCAAAGTTTTTAAATTCTCTTTTATCCCATACTTTAACAGCTTGCCGGTTTCGATTACCATCTTGCCCTATTCTGATCCCCTCGGGATTATAGCCATAAGCACCAAATGGTGACGTACCACCCGTGCCAACCCATTTATTACCACCTGCATGACGTTTTTGTTGCTCGGCTAAACGCTCTTTTAGCGTTTTCATTAATTCATCAAGACCGCCCATAGCCTGAATTTTCTGTTTTTCTTCTTCAGTTAAATGCTTTTCGAACTCTTTTCTTAACCAATCGGCTGGCAGTTCATTTTGTTGTTTTAGCTGCTCAAATAAATCAATGTTCTCAATACCTTCAAAGTAATGGGCAAATGCTTTATCAAATTTATCGAATTGAGTTTCATCCTTTACCATGATGGTTCGCGCTAAAAAGTAAAAATCATCAATATTGGCAAAAACAGCACCTTTTTCTAAGGCACGTATTAAATCTAATAGTTCACGCATGCTGACAGCAAGCCGGTATTTTTTTAAGGTTAGGAAAAACTCAATTAGCATAATTATTAACTCTTAAGGTCATCTTCTACTCATAAAAGCAAGCTTTTCTAATAAAGTGATGTCTTGCTCATTTTTAAGTAAAGCACCAAACATTGGCATTAAACCACCTTTATTTGTTTTATCTTGCAGTGCTTCAGGTGAGATATCTTCAGCAAGTAATAATTTAAGCCAATCAAGTAATTCACTTGTAGAAGGTTTCTTTTTAAGGCCGTTAACTTCACGTAAATTAAAAAAAGTTTCAAGTGCAGCTGTGACTAGGTTTTGTTTTACATCAGGATGATGCACATCTATGATTTGCTGCATTTCACTGGTTGTTGGAAAATTAATATAGTGAAAGAAACAGCGGCGTAAAAAAGCATCGGGAAGTTCTTTTTCATTATTAGATGTGATAATTACGATAGGTCTTTGCTTGGCGACAATGCGTTCTTGTGTTTCATAAACATGGAACTCCATCTTGTCTAACTCAAGTAATAAGTCATTTGGAAATTCTATATCAGCCTTATCTATCTCATCAATCAATAGAACTGGGCGTCTAGAGGCATCAAATGCTTGCCATAATTTACCTTTAACTATGTAGTTGCCAATATCATTTACTTTCTCATCACCAAGTTGGCTATCTCTTAAGCGAGATACAGCATCATACTCATATAATCCTTGCTGGGCTTTAGTGGTTGATTTTATATGCCATTGAATTAAATCAGTACCTAAAGCAGCGGCAAGTTCTTCAGCTAACATGGTTTTACCTGTGCCAGGCTCACCTTTTATGAATAAAGGCTTTTCTAACAGGATGGCCGCATTAACGGCAAGTTTTAAAGAGTTACTCGCGATATAGTTTTCAGTGCCATTAAATTGCATGGTCATTACCTTGAAGTGGTCAGATGAGGTAATCATCCCATATTTTTACTTTTTTGTTGATAACTTTTTATTCGGGTCATTGAGTGTTGTACTGGAGTGATTTAAATATTTACAGACAAACTAAGAGTTAGCTGCAAATATTTAGGAATTGATTTAAATTATAATGCTAGAAATTACCAAGAAAGCTTGTCCAAAAATCTACGCCGTGAAGTCTTTCAAATACAAGATCAAAATCGTCAATCGAGTCCTCAGCTACGTCCTTTATTAAAGATTCTGAATTAGAAATGATAGAGGTTGTTTCATGATGGCTTGTTGCTACAAGCGTTTTTGTTTTTACATCGATTAATTTTGCCATAATATCAGCTTCGGCATAACTAGAGCGAGTCATAGGTTTTGAGTCTACTTCAGCTAGCAGTATACCTTTAGCATCGATTTTTTCAGCTAGAATGAATAATGCTTTGGTTTGATCATTTTCATATGCTTCAATTAAGTCATTATCTTTCAATAACATCATGATTAAGCTAGGTGGAATAACTTCTATTTGTGAGCTGGTTGCGAAGTGGTGTTCAAACTTTACTTCAGCGATACTTGCATCCTCTCCATTAAAAGGAGCAATGATTACTTTTGGCCACTTTAAGTTTTCATAACGATCGTTAAATTGAATATTAGTACAGCCAATAATAGCAAAGCTAAGAAAAGTAAGAAAAAGGGTCTTCATTTTAATTCCATATAACTTAATGATTAATTATAATAAATTACATCATAGATTTACAAATTATTAAAGTTAATAATCGACTTTCTCTTATCAGATGTAAGCTGTTGATCTTAGATTAATGCATCAGTTTTAACTTCTGGAAGATAGTTGTAGAAAAAATACTGACTATCATAAATTTAATTATTTCTGAACGTCAATAATCGGTATACTAGTCAAGTTTGTTATTTCTCTATTAAGCATATATTCAATGAACTATATTTCGTTAAGTGATTACAAAAAAGCATGGGTTTTTCGTCACAAAGACTTACCGATAGATCCTGATGATTTTCTAAAAATTAAACCTATGAGTGAATCGCGTTCAGCGAATTTATGGGCAAGCTTTCTTAGCAATGAAAATGATCATCCCGATTTTTTTAAATCATCAGACTGGCCTGGTAATGATGATAACTGGGTTGAAAGCATTGAATGGGAAAAGCTTTGGGAAAATGACGAAGAACATTTACCAGAAGAAATACTTGCACATTTAAACTGGGACAATAATACCGTTATATATTTTTGCAACAGTCGCCGTGATGTAATAGAAACAAGCTGGAGTATTTTCAAAAAATACTGGAAAAACTTCTTATTTATGAGTGACGGTAGTATTTTAATTGGCAAAAAGCGTAAAGAAGCAGTTCAGTTTTTGGAGAACGGGCAAGCCAAATTAGGTAATAAACCTTAATCTAAGTCGTTGTTAGTATGATTTTGATAAATGTTCTTTTTTTAGGCTATTATGATATAACTAAATAGTACCTGAGGTTAACTCATTGTCAGAACAGCTAAAATTGCAATCGGATTTGCTAGTCAAGGGCGAAAATCATCTTGCCTATATAGAATTATGCAATGCATTTTATGCTCGAGAAGTCGTGCGCTTGAGTCGCGAGTCTGATCATAATCGGCTTAGAAGACTATTAGCAAGTTTGCCATATTATATTGAGCGTGCGTCTGAGCATATTTTACAAGGAAATAGCCCCTTGCAACTGGATGGTCAAAATGGCTGTTGGATTGCAAAGCAAAGTAGAAAGTTTCCATGTCTTGATAAAGAGAAAAATAGTCGGTTTTATACAAAAAAGTCGTTTCCTGGATTTATTTTACCTTTAGCTGTACTAAACAAAGGTGAATTAGTCGTTAAAATAGATTGCTTAGATCAAGTCTATAAAGATAAAATTCATTGTAATGAACATGGTTGGTTTGATTTATCAGGCCAACAATTAGATAGCCAGAGCGCATATATTTTAAAACCAACAAAATCTGTTATGACGGCGGCTTGTTGTGGGCACCGATGGCGTGAAGGTAAAAGAGTGACGCCACGCTTGTTATCTTTACGAGAAATGTTATTAGCAGCTCGAATTAATTGGCATAATTTTGCTAAACCACTCACTTAGGCTAGCCCTAAATAATCGGAGAACCCAAATCAAATGAGGCTATTTCAGATAGGGTTACTGTGTTTACTTATTCTATTACAGTATAAATTATGGTTTGCACATAATGGCGTAAAAGATTATACCCGCTTACAAACTGCTGTTACTAAACACCAAAAATTGAATGAGCAGCTAATAAAACGTAATAAATTATTAGAAGCGGATATTAAGGATTTAAAAACCGGTTTAGAAGGCGTAGAAGAACGCGCTCGTAACGAACTGGGCTTGATTAAACCGGGCGAAACTTTTTTCCGTTTATTACCGAATAAAAATACATATAAAGAATAAAAATGACTGATAAAGCGAATTTTAATATTGCCGCGATTGTTCCTGCTGCTGGTATTGGTAGCAGAATGCAAAGTGACTTACCTAAGCAGTATTTAAAAATTAATCATAAAACTGTATTAGAACATACCTTAGATAAACTCGCTCAAATTAAAGATATCAATCAAATAAGTGTTGCGATTAGTCCTGATGACGGATTTTATAATCAGCTTAAAATCAATAATGTAAAAATTAGCACTGTAATAGGTGGCAGTTCTAGGGCTATCTCTGTGTTAAATGCGTTGGATAATCTAAAACAAAATAGTAACAACAAAATTGATTGGGTTTTAGTTCATGATGCCGCAAGACCATTGGTTTCCCCTGATGATATAAATAAATTGATTGATACGGCCATTATTAATCAAAATGGCGGAATTTTAGCTTCTAAAGTTAAAGATACTATCAAAAAATCTAAAAATAATAGGCCGCTAGACTTGGTATTAGAGACTGTGCCTCGAGATGCTTTATGGCAAGCTATGACGCCGCAAATATTTAAATTTGAAGTATTACATAAATCACTTAGTGATGCTCTTGCACAAAATATAGAAATTACTGATGAAGCCTCTGCAATGGAATGGGCTGGGTTTGAGGTTATGCTAGTGGCAGGCCGTTCTGACAATATCAAAATTACAACACCCGAAGATTTGCAATTAGCGAGTTTTTATTTATCACAAACACATAATATATTGGAGTAACAATGCTACGCATAGGACATGGTTTTGATGTACATAAATTTGGTGGCACAGGACCTTTAACAATTGCAGGTGTTAAAATTGATTATGCACAAGGCTTTATAGCGCACTCTGACGGTGATGTGGCAATACATGCCTTATGTGATGCCATTTTAGGCTCACTGGCATTAGGTGATATTGGTAAACATTTTCCTGATACTGCCAGTGAATATGAAAATATAGATAGTAGAATATTATTACGCCATGTAGTTAATCTAGCTGAAAATAAAGGATATTGTTTAGGTAATGCTGATATTACAATTGTAGCACAAGCACCAAAGATGCTGCCTCATATAGAAAATATGCGTTCAATTCTAGCGAGTGATTTAAATGCTGATATTTCTCAAGTTAATGTCAAAGCAACTACAACAGAAAAACTAGGATTTGAAGGTCGTAAAGAAGGGATCTCAAGCCATGCTGTTGTGATTTTACAAAAGATAGATAAAGAGTTAAATAGTACATCATGAGTGAGTTAAATTTCTGCGACCTAAATTACTTATATGGAAAGCCATTAGCACAAGCTGATTTTAAACAACAAGCTGAAGACTTTATCGTTGATGAAGTACTTGGTTTTGAGCTTTCAGGTGAAGGCGAACATGTGTGTTTGCAAGTGGTTAAAAAAGGTGAAAATACGCAGTTTATTGTTAAGAAACTGGCTGAATTTGCCCAAACTTCACCAAAAAATGTCAGCTATGCAGGTTTAAAAGATAGGCATGGTGTTTGTAGTCAATGGTTCAGTGTACCGGTACCAATTAAAAAAGATATCGACTTTTCTAAGCTAAATAGCGAAAGCTTATTTGTATTAACCCAAAAAAGGCATAGCCGGAAATTGAAAACGGGTTGTCATAAAGGTAATAAATTTACAATTAGGCTGAGAAACGTCACAGATCCACTTGATGTTTTATGTCGGATCAATGCGGTTAGAAGCGGTGTACCTAATTATTTTGGCCCGCAAAGGTTTGGACATGGTGGACATAACTTAGATATGGCAAAACGTATGTTTGCTGGTGAAAGGATCAGGGATCGAAAATTAAGAGGTTTGATTATTTCAGCAGCACGTTCATTTGTTTTTAATCAAATTGTTGACTTAAGAGTAACTGCACACGGATTAGCAAAAACATTGCCACAAGAAGTTTTTATGCTCAGTGGTAGTAATGCATTTTTCAAAGAAGATATTAATACGCAAACAATAGACCGTTTAGCGAGTGGTGATATTTGTTTATCTGCGCCTTTAATTGGCATGGGTGATAAAGGTTTAACAGATCTCGAGTTGATCTGGCTTGAAGATTATAAAGAATGGCGAGAAGGTTTAATTGAGCTAGGCTTAAAAACAGAAAGAAGAACGCTAAAATTGATTCCAAAAGGCCTGACTGTTACACAAGAAAATGAAACTGATTTAGTATTAGAGTTTGAGCTTAATAAAGGATGTTTTGCAACTTCAGTATTACGTGAATTAGCCAATTGTACGGATACATCTTTAAGAAGAAATATTGAAAAGGATGAGCAATGAAAATTTTATTAAGTAATGATGATGGTGTACATGCAAAAGGTATTCTTGCTTTATATCAGGCATTATCAAAAATTGCAGATGTAAGTGTTGTCGCGCCAGATCGCAACTGTAGTGGTGCCAGTAACTCATTAACCTTAATGAACCCACTGAGAGCAACAACCTTAGATAACGGTTTTATTTCCGTTAATGGCACTCCAACAGACTGTGTTCACTTAGCATTAAATGAGCTATTAGATCATACACCAGACCTAGTTGTTGCAGGCATTAATAATGGTGCAAACTTAGGTGATGATACTTTATATTCAGGCACAGTTGCTGCTGCAACTGAAGGCCGGTATATGGGATTACCTGCAATTGCGGTGTCTTTGTGTTCTAAAAAAGAAGATAACTATGAAACTGCTGCGTCTGTAACGGTTGACTTGATCTCAGAATTGGCATCACATCCTTTACCAAGTGATCAAATAATTAATATCAATGTGCCAGATATTCCTCTGTCAGAACTAAAAGGGTTAAAAGTAACTAGACTGGGCTCAAGGCATAAAGCTGAAACAATGAGTAAACAAAAAGATCCTTGGGGCAGGGATATATATTGGTATGGTACTTTAGGTGGTGAATTGGATGCAGGAGAAGGTACGGATTTTTTTGCTGTAAACCAAGGTTTTGCATCTATTACACCGCTAAATGTAGACATGACAGCAAAAAGTAGTTTGCAAGTAATGCAGGGATGGATCGATAAAATGGAGCTTAAAGGCGTTGAACACAAATAAGCAAACAGTGAATCGTAGTGCCCATGTTTTAGCCCAAAAACTATATGAAGAAGGCATAAACCAACAAGCTGTATTAGATGCCATAGCCTCAATACCTAGGCATGATTTTGTTGATTCCATATTAACTCATAAAGCTTATGAAAATACGGCTTTGCCTATTGGGTTAGGTCAAACAATATCACAACCATATATTGTAGCTAAGATGACGCAAATCTTAATTGAGCAGGGCGTTACAGATAGAGTGCTTGAAATAGGCACTGGTTCAGGTTATCAAAGTGCTGTTTTAGCTAAGGTATTTAGTGAAGTTTATTCTGTTGAGCGTATCAAATCGTTACAGTGGCAAGCTAAGCGCCGATTACAAAGTCTAGATTTATATAATGTAGCCATGAAACATGGTGATGGCTGGCTTGGCTGGAAAAGTAAAGCGCCATTTAATGGCATTATTGTAACGGCTGCGGCATCTGAAGTGCCCACTGAGTTACTCTATCAATTATCTGACAATGGTATTTTAGTCGCGCCTATTGGAGCTGGAGAGCAAAAGCTAGTGATGTTTAAACGCCAAGGTGATAACTTTATACAGCAAGCATTAGAAGCTGTTAGGTTTGTTCCGTTAATACCTGGCGACCTTGCATAATAAATATTAGCTTTTTGCTAACCAACAAATTCACCAAATAGGGAATTACATTTATTTTATGATTCGCATAATACATATTATTTTTGTGACGTTTTTATGCGTATTAACCATTGGTTGTACTCAAAGAGTTACACCTGCACCTGTTGCTAGTCTTTCAACTGCTCCGACCACTTCGAAGCAAAAAATTAAAATAAGAAGTAGCAGCTATATTGTAAAAAAAGGTGAAACCCTTTATTCGATCTCATTTCGAGCAAATAAGGATTTTAGAGATCTTGCTAAGATCAACGGGATCTCTAAGCCGTATAAGATCTATCCAGGGCAAAAACTTAAACTAAAGAGCTTGTTAGCAAGCAAGAAAAACACAACAAAACAGGCTAAAAAAACAGCCTTAACTACAAGTTATAAACAAAAAAGTAACAAGTTATCAAAGAAAGATCTTGTACAGCCAAAAAAACCGGAGTATGTTCAAAAACAAGCCAATAAATTATCAAAAACAAAAAAAACGCAATATGCCAAAAACGTAGCATGGCAATGGCCAGCAAAAGGTAAGGTAATTAGACGTTTTTCGAATAAAGATAATGGCTTTAAAGGAATTCTGATAGCTAATAAACGTAGTACTGCAATACATGCAGCATCTCATGGAACTGTAGTATATGCAGGCAGTGCGCTCAAAGGCTATGGGCAATTAATTATAGTCAAACATAACGATGATTATCTAAGTGCATATGCTCATAATAGACGATTATTAGTAAAGGAAAAACAGGAAGTAAAAGCTGGGCAATTAATAGCAGAGATGGGTAGTAGTGATGCCAAAATGACGGGGCTAAGATTTGAGATTCGTTATCGCGGTAAGTCAGTGAATCCTGTGAAATACTTGCCATAGTGTTAGTTTAATGTGTTGTACGTATATTCACTGATTAGGAGAATGCTTATGGGTGATATAACTGAAACTATTAAGGAGATAACTATGGACGTCAAAATGGATGATATAACTGAAAACGAGCCAAGTTCTGAGATTCTCGAAAAAGTTGAGCAAGAAGAGTCGAAAGAAGAGAGCGCGTCAAAAACTGAAGTTGTTAAAAATTTAGACGCGACTCAACTATATTTAGGTGAAATTGGCTTTTCCCCTTTATTATCAGCAAAAGAAGAAGTATATTTTTCACGTAAAGCCCTTAAGGGTTGTGAAGCCTCAAGAAAACGTATGATTGAAAGTAATCTACGCCTAGTCGTAAAAATTGCCCGTCGTTATAATAATCGTGGTTTAGCATTGTTAGATCTAATAGAAGAAGGAAATTTAGGTCTGATCCGCGCTGTTGAAAAATTTGATCCTGAACGTGGTTTTAGATTTTCAACTTATGCAACTTGGTGGATAAGGCAAACCATTGAGCGTGCAATTATGAATCAAACACGCACGATTAGATTACCAATTCACGTTGTAAAAGAATTAAATGTTTACCTCAGAACAGCGCGAGAACTAACACAATCTTTAGATCATGAGCCCACAGCTGAAGAGATAGCTGCAAAACTTGACCGTCCCGTAGAAAGCGTTAATAAAATGCTCCGTCTAAATGAGCGAATCGGTTCTGTTGATACGCCAATAGGGGGAGATTCAGATAAAGTTTTATTAGATATTCTTGCCGATGAAAAAAGCGGTGGTCCAGATACACGTATTCAAGAAGATGATATTAAAGACAATATAATTCATTGGTTAGAAGAGCTAAACTCGAAACAAAGAGAAGTACTTGCACGCCGTTTCGGACTGCTTGGTTATGAACCCTCAACCATAGAAGATGTTGGTAAAGAAATAGGTTTAACACGTGAACGTGTTCGTCAAATTCAGGTTGAAGCATTAAGACGACTAAAAGAAGTACTCAGTCATCAAGGTTTAAATATTGAATCTTTATTTCAACAATAAATCATGTGACATATAAACAGCTAAATTACTGTCACTAGTAAAACAAAAAGGTTTACTTATTTTAAGTAAACTTTTTTTAGTTAATAAACATACTTGTATTAAGTTTAGTTTACCCAAAACCATTACTTTTCTTGCGGTAGACTTGCTATTTCTTTAATAGAAACTGAGCCTTTATTGATTTTATTTGCCGTTTTAGTTGCGTTATGCGTTAAAGTAAATTGATGTACTGATTCGCCATTGCACAAAGTTTATCTCTGATAGTGGCAATTTTTAAGTTGTATTCTCTAAGCTCTTCGCTTAGCTTCAAAATACTATTACTTTTAACAGCTATACAAGTTTCAGTTAACGCTGTTTTCATATAATCAGTCATAGGTGCTTCTGCATGAGCAAATGAGATTGATGCTCCTAAGACTGTCATTAAAGTTAATACTAGTGAATATTTTTTCATTTTCCCTCTCCTGTGAGTGTGTACTTGCATATAACTTTAGAAGAAAGTAATTTTTTTTATCAATAAAATGTTAGTTATTTATGATGATTTTGATTGAAGATGTAAGGTTTTGTGTAAGTGTCAAAAATTCAGATAATTATAAAGTAAAGCAATTGAGGTTTAATATTTTGAATTACATTAAAATTAGTCCTCCTAGCTACAATTAGCAACTAGGAGAAAGTATTTTAGTTATTAAATTAAATCTTTTAACTTATAAAGTTGTTGTAACGCTTCTCTTGGCGTTAAATTATCAAGATCTAACCCAGATAATTCATCAATAGCAGGGTGCGTTACCTCTTCAAAAGGTAATACAGTTTGATTTTCATTTGATCCTGCTGGGATCTCACTAATGCTTTGGTGGTTTTCTAACATATGTAATTTATGTTTGGCTTGTTTTATAACTGATTTTGGCACACCGGCAAGCGAGGCGACTTGTAAGCCAAAGCTCTTACTTGCAGCACCATCTAAAACCTTATGCATAAAGGCAATTGTATCATTATGCTCAACAGCGTCTAAATGTACGTTTGCTAGCTGTGGTAAATGTTCTGGTAACTCAGTTAATTCAAAATAATGCGTTGCAAATAATGTTTTAGCTGAAATTTTATTTGCTAGGTACTCAGCAGTTGCCCATGCTAAAGATAAGCCATCGTAAGTACTAGTACCACGGCCAATTTCATCCATTAGAACTAAAGAATGTTTAGTGGCATTATTTAAAATATTAGCGGTTTCTGTCATTTCAACCATAAAAGTTGAGCGCCCAGAGGCTAAGTCATCACTGGCACCAATACGCGTAAAAATACGATCCACTAAGCCAATTTTAGCTTTGCAGGCAGGTACAAAACAGCCTATATGTGCCATTAATACAATTAAAGCTGTTTGACGCATATAGGTTGATTTACCACCCATATTTGGACCTGTAATGATCAGCATTTTACGATCTGGTGATAACTGAATTGGATTTGAGATGAATGGGTCTTTCAGCACTTGCTCTACAACAGGATGACGACCTTGTAGAATGTCGATAACTTGTCCATCAACTAATGTCGGTTTGTTGTAATTTAGCGTTTCAGCACGTTCAGCAAAGTTATTAAGTACATCAAGTTCACTGAGTGCTGCAGACATGATCTGTAACTTTTCAAGATCCGGCGCGATTAGATCAAATATCTCTTCATATAGTTTTTTTTCTAGGGCTAAAGCTTTACTTTGGCTGCCTAGCACTTTGTCTTCATGCTCTTTTAATTCAGGGATAATATATCTTTCATTATTTTTGAGCGTTTGTCGTCTGACATATTCAACAGGAACTTGTTCAGAATAGGCGCGGCTGACTTCGATATAAAAACCATGAACACGATTATAACCTATCTTAAGTGTGGCAATACCTGTGCGCTCACGCTCTCTTTGCTCTAGTTTTTCTAGTGTATCTGTAGCACCCTGACTTAAAGCGCGCCACTCATCAAGTTCTGAATTATAACCTTCAGCAATGACACCGCCATCACGAATAAGTACAGGAGGGTTATCAATAATCGCGTTTTCTAATAGGCTTTGTAATTCAGGTAGAACAGGTGAGCTATGTTTTATTTTTTGCAATCGTTTACTACTAGTCTCTGATAGCAGCTGCTGTAGTGGGTGCAATTCTTGTAAGGCATTTCTTAAGCGAGATAAATCTCTAGGACGTGCTGAACGTAACGCAAGTCTTGCAACAATACGCTCTATATCTGAAATACTTCTCAGTGATTGATGGAGCTCAGGCGTTAAACCAGTATCAATTAATTCAGATAAGCTGTCTAGGCGGTTATTAAGTGTTTTATGGCATCGTGTAGGGGTGTGGATCCAACGTTTTAATAAACGTGATCCCATCGCTGTAGCTGTTTTATCAAGTACTTGAGCCAATGTATTTTCAATAGAACCAGATAAATTAATTGTTAGCTCTAAGTTTTTTCTTGTGGCGGCGTCTAGTACAACATTAAGATCGTTTTTCTCTAAAGTGATGGATCTGATATGTGGTAGCGCAATTCTCTGAGTATCTTTTACATACTGTATTAAACAGCCTGCAGCGATTAGGCCTGTTTTAGCTTGATCAACACCAAAGCCTATTAAATCTTTAGTTTCGAATTGTTGGCATAAAAGTTTAGTGGCGGTATCTAAATCAAACTCCCAAAGTGGACGTCTTCTGCAGCCTTTAAATCCTTCTATTAAATGAAATGCTTTAAAGTCTTCTGGATAGAGTAATTCAGCAGGTTGAATACGTTGTAAACTAGAATTCAGCGTTTCTTCATCGTCAGCCTCTAGGATATTAAATCGACCAGAGTTGATATCTAAATATGCAAGACCAAAATGACCATTATCATTTTGCCACACAGCACTGAGTAAGTTGTCTTGTCTTTCTTGTAATAATGCTTCATCTGAAATAGTACCTGGCGTAACAATGCGTACAACTTTACGTTCAACAGGCCCTTTGCTGGTGGCAGGATCACCAACTTGCTCACACAGTGCGACAGACTCACCCATTTGTACTAAGCGCGCTAAATAGTTTTCAACAGCGTGGTAGGGCACACCCGCCATTGGGATTGGGTCACCACCGACTTTGCCTCTATGAGTTTGTGATATATCTAGTAATTGTGCAGCCCTTTTAGCATCATCAAAAAATAATTCATAGAAATCACCCATGCGATAAAAAAGTAAGATCTCTCTATGATCTTTTTTAATTCGCAAATATTGCTGCATCATAGGTGTTTGTTGGCTTATAGTATGGTCAGAAAAAAGATCGATTGACATAAAAATTATCTATTTAGGCTAAATATGGAATTACAACAAGATATTATAGATCTCGCAGCTCAGTTAGGGGCTATTCTAACGGATAAATCACTTTGGATCACTACTGCTGAATCTTGTACCGGGGGCGGCATTAGTTATGTAATAACTGATACACCTGGTAGTTCAGCTTATTTAGATCGTGCATTTGTTACTTATAGTAATACAGCAAAAAATGAATTATTAAATGTAGGAGAAACAACTTTACAAGTTCATGGGGCTGTAAGCGAGCAAACAGTAATGGAAATGGCGCAAGGCGCGTGCATTGCTGCAAATGCAGATATAGCAATAAGTGTGTCAGGCATTGCAGGTCCCGGTGGAGCGACTGAGACAAAACCTGTCGGTACTGTATGGTTTTGTATTAGATATCTAGATGAAAACTATACATATTGTGAAATATTCCCAGGTGAAAGAGCTGAGGTTAGACTTCAAGTTATTGTTTTTGCTTTAAAAAAATTAATAAAACATATAAATTTCTAAAATACGCTTGATACTGTGATTCTATACAGTATACTGAACCCAATTAAGATTAAGAAATGCGCTAGATCTCGGAGAGTTAAATGAACGATAACAAACAAAAAGCACTTAGTGCAGCAATGAGCCAAATTGAACGCCAATTCGGAAAAGGTTCAATTATGAAGCTTGGTGATACTAAATCTATGGATGTTGAAACTGTTTCTACAGGTTCTCTTGCACTAGATGTTGCTTTGGGTGTAGGTGGTTTACCTATGGGCCGTGTTGTTGAAATTTATGGACCGGAATCTAGTGGTAAAACAACTTTAACACTAGAAGTAATAGCACAAGCACAAAAAGCTGGAAAAACATGTGCTTTTATCGATGCTGAACATGCACTAGACCCTATTTATGCTCGTGCGCTAGGTGTAGATACAAACGAATTATTAATTTCTCAACCTGATACAGGTGAGCAAGCTTTAGAAATTTGTGACATGTTAACACGTTCTGGTGCAGTAGATTTAATCGTAGTCGATTCAGTAGCAGCATTAACGCCTAAAGCTGAGATTGAAGGTGATATGGGCGACCATCACGTAGGTCTACAAGCACGTTTAATGTCACAAGCACTACGTAAAATTACAGGCAACTTAAAACAATCAAATACCATGATGATTTTCATTAACCAAATTCGTATGAAAATTGGTGTTATGTTTGGTAACCCAGAGACAACAACGGGTGGTAATGCGCTTAAATTTTATAGCTCTGTAAGATTGGATATCCGACGTACAGGTGCAATAAAAGAAGGTGATGAAGTTGTTGGTAATGAAACTCGCGTAAAAGTTGTTAAAAATAAAGTATCAGCACCGTTTAAGCAGGCTGAATTCCAAATTGTTTATGGTAATGGTATTTCAAGAGAAGGTGAGCTAATTGACTTAGGTGTGAAACATAACTTAGTTCAAAAAGCGGGGTCTTGGTATAGCTATGGTACAGAGCGTATTGGTCAAGGTAAGGCTAATGCAATGAAGTACATGGTAGAACATCCTGAAGCTGCAAATGAATTAGATACTAACCTTAGAAATTTATTATTAACTGGTGAAATTATGGTTGATGATGAAGAGGTTGATGTTAAAGAAGAAGTATAATAAATGGCTGAATAAAGCTTTGTAAATATAAAACGCAGCTCAGTCTGCGTTTTTTGTTTTAAAGACTAATATTAAATGAGATGAAAAAAAGCTGGGAAGGAGTATGAATTTAAGAATAGTATTTCTATTTAACAGTATTATTTTTTTAATAGTGCCTTAGCAGCTAAAAACAATTTAAATGTGCTACTTATAAACCCTTCAATTGAAAATGACCCTTTTTGGCATCAAGTCGAAACGTTGACCAAAAAACTGCAGAAGATTTAGATATTAAACTAGATGTGATTTACGGTAATGGAAATCGGTTTATTCAACTACAAGTGATTTAAAAATACTTGTCTCAATATGAAACCCCAGACTATATCATGTTAGTCAATTACCCTGGAGGCGCTTTAAATACATTTGATTTTCTTACGAAATACCCAGTTAAAATTATCACTTTTGAACAAACTATCTCAGGTAAAGAGAAAAAATCAATTGGACATCCTAATGGAAAGTTTAAGAATTGGGTTGGTGAAATATTTCATGATAATAAAAAAACTTCGCAATTATTAGCTAGTAGACTGTTTGAAAAGGCGAGAAAGAAAGGTAAATCTTTAATTGTAGCTGGGATCAGTGGCCATTTTGGTTCTGAATCAGCGATACGAAATAGTGGCTTAGTTGCTGTTGTTGATTCTTACCAAGCTGAATTAAAACAAATCGTCTACGCACAGTGGTCTAGATAAGACGCTTATACTAAAACATTTTAATTATTAAAAAGGTATCCAAATATATCTATTCTTTGGTGTGCATCAGATGAAATGGCTTTTGGGGCTATTAATGCAATAAAAAGAATGGGATTAATACCAGGAAAAGATATTTTTGTAGGCGGTTTTGACTGGATTAAAGAAGGTATCAACAGCATCAAAAAAAATGAAATGACTGCTTCTGTAGGAGGTCACTTTATGATGGGAGCTTGGGGGCTATTAGCTATTTATGATAAAGATTTTGGCATTGATAGACTTAAAAAAGGAAATGAAAGTACTTTCGAATTAGAATTGATAGAAAGTGATAATATTGCAACTTATTCAGCTTTATTTAATCAAAAGTTTTTAATGGAGGTTGATTTCAAACGGCTTAGTTTGTTTCATTCACGTACTCAAACTAGTAGCAGCTTTAAATTAACGGATATATTGAAAGTAAATACAGCAGATACAACAAAAAAACAAATACAAACTAAGTTAAGTTGGCAGAATAATAGTAAAAGCGACCTAAATAGATCGCTTTAGGGGGGCTAAATATGATTAGAAAGCGTATTTAGCTGAAAATTGTAATCGGTTCATATCACCATTTACTCCATTTTCAACTTCACGCTGTGCATGTTTTAGTTCAATACCAAATGTGAGTTTTTTCTCAGGAGAGTAAAGTAAATTAGCACTGTAGCTCATGCTTGATTTAGTTGGATTACCTGTTAAATTAAGTAAGTCAGAATCATTATCTATATCAATAAAAGAGTACATTAGGGTAGATCTAAACTGGTCGCTCCAATGATGTTGATAAGCTGCAAAACCAGATGTTGAATCTATAGTATCTATGTTGTTATCTTCAGTTAAAACGCCTCCATGAGCGATATTTAAACCAACATAGCGCCCTAAACCGGCACCTTGATTAAGCATAAATTTAACGTTATTTTTGCCCATATTTAATCGACCAGAAACACTTATACCATAAGCACTTTGATCGGCATCATAACTTGCTGCTTTGTAGGTTAACTGTCTTACTAAGCCTGCTACAGTAATATGACCCCAATCTGTTTTATGAGTATATTTAACATTAAAATCAGGAAGACTTGTATCATCTGTTTCCATACGAGCGCCATTTACAGTCACTGTGCTTTGAGGGTTTTCAACAGCGAAAGATAAGCCACCTGTGGTATATCTAATTTGCGGTTGGCGCACAAATATTGTGCCCTCAGCTGGACCTACAAAATCTAAAGTTTCAGGCAATGCGCTCACATTTTGAAAATTCGACCAAGCTTGACCAAATAGCCAGCCATCATAAGTTACAAATGCTTGTCGTATTCTAGGTGCATAAGAGTTTGAAACGCGCTCATTGCCACCAGGTGATACAATAAAATCAAGTTCGATTTTAGTTTTGATTGTTTTTCCGCTGTCTAATTTAGTCAGTGTCGCAAAGTTAAAACGAGATTGACGAGCATGCATATCAAAAACGGCATCTGGGCTATTAGTACCATCGCCTACAGGTGTTGTGCTTGGCACATAAAAGTCACGGCCAAGACCATCATATACACTGCCATCAGAAGAAGCATCAGAATAATCAGTCCACATAGAGTCTAATTTTACATAACCACCATATTTTACTTCTGTATTGTCAAGGTTAGCGGCATATGCAGATGTACAGATAGCAGATAAAACCGCTAAAGCAGTGAGAGATTTCATTAATTTTATATTTTTCATTGTTGTATCCCGTTTAAACAAATATCACTTTTTGTTAACGCTAGATTCATTTGTGAGCAGTAATTGCTCAATTATCTTTTGGTCTATAAGACTAAGGTGTAACAAGCTGCAGGCAGAAACTTAATTTTTTACTTTTAAAAAGAAAAAATGTTATTTAAATGTTAAGGTTTATATCTGAATTTTGTAATTATTGCATAGAGTCTAGAGTTCAATTATAACTTAACAACTTGATCTTTAATGAATAAATTAGAGATTCATACTAAAGTCTAATGTTTTAACTTTGGTAGCTGAGTAATTCTTGCTGCAAGCAAGAAGCAAATAAATTAGGGAAACAGTTATGACACAGAGTATTTACCAGATACCGTCTTCAGTAAAAGAGTCTGCAATTATTAATGAAGAGAAGTATTTAGAGCTTTATAAATGGTCTCTTGAAGACCCTGAAGCTTTTTGGAAAGAGCAAGGTCAAAGACTTGATTGGTTTAAACCTTACACACAAGCTAAAAACACGTCTTTTGATAAAGGTCATATTGATATTAAATGGTATCAAGATGGTCAGTTAAATGCTTCTTATAACTGTATTGACCGCCATTTAGAAACTAAAGCAGATAAAGTGGCACTTATTTGGGAAGGTGATAATCCAGAAGCGGTTGAACATATTACGTATCAAAAACTGCATGATGAAGTGTGTAAGCTAGCAAATGGATTAAGAAAGCTAGGTGTTAAAAAAGGCGATTGTGTTGCCATATATATGCCAATGACACCACAAGCAATTTATGCAATGCAAGCATGTGCGCGTATAGGTGCTGTGCATTCAGTTGTATTTGGTGGTTTCTCTCCTTCTGCCATTGCTGATCGCATTAATAATTCAAATGCCAAAGTGGTGATCACGTCAGATCAAGGTCGACGGGCAGGTAATGAAGTACCGCTTAAAGCAAATGTTGACGAGGCAGTATCACAAGAGTCTGTTACCTCTATTGAGCATGTAATCGTGCATCAATTAACGGGTGGAGAAGTTGATTGGCATGAAAAAGATGTTTGGTGGCATGATTTAGTTGCCGATGAAGCGGCAACTTGTGAGCCAGAAGTGATGGATGCAGAAGATCCATTATTTATTTTATATACCTCAGGTTCAACAGGTCAGCCAAAAGGTGTGGTACATACAACAGGTGGTTACTTAGTTTATACCTCTTTAACTCATGAGTATGTATTTGACTTAAAAGAAGACGATATATTTTGGTGTAGTGCTGATGTAGGTTGGATCACAGGTCATAGTTATATTGCATATGGTCCATTGGCTAATGGCTGTACACAAGTCTTATTTGAAGGCGTACCAACATATCCTACAGCGGGTCGTATGGGGGAAGTGGTCGATAAACATAAAGTCTCAATTTTATATACTGCACCTACAGCTATCCGTGCACTCATGGCTAAAGGTGATGAACCGACAGCGAGCTCGACTCGTGACAGTTTACGTATTTTAGGCTCTGTTGGTGAGCCAATTAATCCTGAGGCTTGGAGTTGGTACTATGAAAATATTGGTAATGGGCAGTGTCCAATCGTTGATACATGGTGGCAAACAGAAACGGGTGGCATGATGATCACGCCATTACCAGGTGCAACTCAAATGAAACCAGGTTCAGCTACTAGGCCATTTTTTGGTATCGCACCTGCATTGTTTGATGCTGAAGGTAATGCATTAGAAGGCGAAGCTGAAGGTAATTTAGTGATTTTAGACAGCTGGCCATCACAAGCACGTACTGTATACGGAGATCATGAACGGTTTGAACAGACTTATTTCTCTGCGTATCCAGGTGTATATTTCACAGGTGATGGCTGTCGTCGTGATGAAGATGGTTATTACTGGATCACAGGTCGCGTTGATGATGTATTAAATGTATCAGGTCATCGATTAGGTACGGCCGAAATTGAAAGCGCATTAGTGGCACATGAAGCGGTCGCAGAAGCAGCAGTTGTTGGTTACCCACATGAAATTAAAGGTCAAGGCATCTATGTTTATTTGACGCCTAATGATGGTGTGTCAATTACAGATGAGCTAACTAAGCAAGTGCGTAATCATGTGCGTAAAGAGCTGAGCCCAATTGCATCGCCAGATATGATCCAATGGTCACCTGGTTTACCAAAAACCCGCTCAGGTAAGATTATGCGTCGTATTTTACGTAAAATAGCTGCAAATGAACATCAACAATTAGGTGATACTTCAACACTTGCAGATCCTACGGTAGTTGAAGAGTTAATTGAAAACCGTCTTAATCGTTAATAGCTTGCTTAAGTATTAATTAAATGAGTAGTATAATGGCTGTTGTCTAACTGAGATAACAGCCATTTTTTTAGGAGTAAACTATGAGCAAGTTTTTGATAGCGGATGATCACCCTTTATTTCGTGAAGCATTAAAAGGAGCGCTTCAGAACGCTTTTAGTGAGCTGGCTGTATTTGAGTCCGATAACTTCAAATCCACCCTTGAAATTTTAGCAAAAGAAGATGATCTAGATATCTTATTGTTAGATCTACATATGCCGGGTAATGATGATTTATATGGCTTAATTAGGATCCGTGAAGATCACCCAGAACTGCCTATTGCAGTGGTATCAGGCAGTGAAGAAATCAGTGTTGTATCTAAAGTGATGGCATATGGCGCATTGGGTTTTATCCCTAAATCCTTATCATCGGTAGAGATTGCTGTTGCAATTAATGAAATATTAGAAGGCGAAACTTGGTTACCTGAAACAATGAAAGATAAGGTCAATCAATTATCAGGAGATGAAGTTAAAGTGGCGACACAAGTTGCATCTTTAACACCACAACAATATAAAGTGTTGAGTTATTTGCATGAAGGTCTATTGAATAAACAGATTGCATATGAATTAAATATCTCTGAAGCAACGGTTAAAGCGCATATTACTGCTATTTTCAGAAAGTTAGGTGTTTATAATCGCACTCAAGCGGTATTGATTGCCTCTAAGTTACAATTAGAATCGCCAGTAGAGGCTTAAAAATGTGCTAAAGTTTAATTATCCCCGAACTGTAATCGGGGATATGTTTATTACATTCTCTTACTTAAACACTACCGTTTTATTACCATTAACAAACAGTCTATGCTCACTGGCTAATTGCAGCGCCTTACGGAATATATTGGTTTTTTCTACATCTATAAAGTTTTAATCAAAACCTACTTAAAGACGACTGTTTTATTACCATTAACAAACAGTCTATGCTCACTGGCTAATTGCAGCGCCTTACGGAATATATTGGTTTTTTCTACATCTATAAAGTTTTAATCAAAACCTACTTAAAGACGACTGTTTTATTACCATTAACAAACAGTCTATGCTCACTGGCTAATTGCAGCGCCTTACAGAACACAGTCTTTTCTACATCTCGGCCTAATCTAGCTAAAGATTCAGCGTCATCATCATGAGTCACATGAATGACATCTTGCATAATAATAGGGCCTTCATCTAACTCGTCAGTTACATAATGGGCAGTCGCACCTATCATTTTAACACCGCGCTCGTAGGCTTGCTGGTAAGGTTTGGCGCCAATAAAGGCAGGCAAAAAAGAGTGGTGTATATTAATGACTTTCCCGCTAAAACGTTTTACAAAATCACTGCTTAAAATACGCATATATTTTGCTAAGCCTATAATATCAGGTTGGTAGAATTCTATTTGTTTGGCAACCGCTTCATCATGTTCTACTCGCGTTAGATCTTGATGACTAATAAAGTGATAAGGCACATTAAACCCGACAGCAAGTGGTTTTAGTGTTTCATAATTTGAGATAACAGCAACAATTTCAATGTTGAGCGCATCTTCAAAATACTTTAATAAAACACCGCCTAAGCAATGGGCTTCTTTAGTTGCTAATAAGACCACACGCATTTTTTCTTGGCCGACCAACTCTAGATTACAATCGTTTGGTAGTTGGGCTTTTAACTCTTCAAGAAAATTAACTTTGGTAAAGTCACCTTGAAGTTCGGTGCGCATAAAAAATCTTTCATTGATATTATCAACAAATTCGTTATTTTTTATGATATTTAATTTATGTTCATAACAAAGCCCGGTGATTTTGGCGATTAAACCTTTTTCATCTGGGCAGTCTGTTAGTAATACTTTTTTCATCTCATTCCCCTTTAATGTCCAAGTAGATTGCTGTTCACTTGAATCAAACCGCTCATCATTATTTGACAAAGGGGACAAGATTGGAAGTATTTATTTCATTAAATTTAAATTCATTGTCACTGTGCCTTCTTCAAAATCTCGGGCGATTTTAAAACCCAGTTTACGAGCCAGTTCAATCATGCCGGTATTTTCAGGCAAGGTAATACCTGAAACTAAACCAACACCTTGATGTTTACAATGATCTATCGCAATTTGTAATAGCACGCGACCTAACCCTAAACCTTTTTGATCTGAACGGATCACTATGGCAAACTCTGCTTCAAGGTTGTCGGGATCCATTAATACACGAGAGACGCCTAAAGTATGTGATTTACCATCTAGTTTTTGTGTGACGATAAATGCCATTTCTCGGTCATAATCTATTTGTGTCATTTTAGCTAATTGATCATGACTGAATTCAGGTAATTCACCAAAAAAACGTTTGTATCTATCCTCTTTATCTAGCGCCAGATCAAAAGCCCTATGAGACTTTTCATCTTCTGGTTTTATCGGTCTTAAAAGCGCTGTTTCGCCATTTTTAAGTATGATCTGCCTCTCAAGCTCCTTTGGGTATGGACGAATAGACAAACGTTTAAAGCCAATTTTAGGTTGGTACTTTTTCAGTTGAATCACAGCATCTAGTATTAAAAATTTTCCGCAACTTGCCAGTACAGGATTAAGCTCAATACTATTAATATTACTTTGTTCTACAATCAGTTGTGATACGTGGGTTAGTAGGGCGCATAAAGTATATTTGTCTATTTTATCAGGTAAGTGCTTTTCTTTAATTAAACCTTTATCTTGTGCTGCTGCGATTAAGTATTTGGCTAAGTTCATATTGAGAGGCGGTAATGCAACGGCAGCTTGCTTATAATTTAAGCCTGTACCAGATTCGCCAAGTAAGATTACAGGGCCAAAGTTAGGATCGGTTTTTACAGCGATACGTAACTCTTGTGAGCCTGCTCTGGGCGCCATTTTTTGTAATGAAAAACCTTCGATTTTGGCATCTGGATAGGTATTTTTTATCCTTAATAACATGGCAAAAGCGGTTTGTTCAACTTCATCGGGGTCATTAAGGTTAAGGACTACACCACCCACATCTGATTTAGATGAGATACTTGGGCTAATGAGTTTTAAAGCGATGGGAAAGCCTATTTCTATCGCTTGCTCTCTCGCATCAGTAGGTGTTAAAGCGGCTTTTGTATTTATGGTATTGATCCCATATTGATCTAAAATATGCTTAGATTGATGAGTAGATAAATAATGTTCATTATTAGCGATGTGATCATTTATTATTGCCTCAATTTTTATAGGATCGTGATGAGATGATTCCAATAAAGACTCTGGTGTTTGCGTTAAATGTTTTTGGTTTCTGCGATATTGGATTAAGTGCATAAATGCACCTACAGCACCTTCTGGCGTTCTATAAGTGGGTATAGCACCTTGTGTACATATTTTTCTTGCCTTAAAAGCGGCTTCTTCACCCATAAAATTAGTTAATACATAAGGGCGCTGCATTTTTGGAATATTATTAACAGTTTCAACAATTATTTTTGCATAATCTTCGCTTGGAGCCAGTGCTGACGGACTATGTAAAATTAATAAGTTTTCAACTTCAGGCGCTTTGAGTAGAATTTCAAGTGCTTTTTTATATCGCGATGGGTCTGAGTCACCAAAAATATCAATAGGATTATTTGCCATATCTTCTTGAGGTAAAACTTTGTTTAATAATGCGATAGTGTCATCGCTTAACTGGCTTAACTTTCCAGATGTTTGCGTTAAACTATCAACAGCCATAACGCCAGGACCACCGCCATTCGTTAAGATGGTCAGTTGCTCTACTTTTAACAGTTTAGGGTGTAGTGCTAGGGTCTGAGTTGCTGCAAATAATTCGCGTAAATCATTTACCCTGAGCATACCGGCGCGTTGAAACATGGCATCGTAAATTGCATCTGAACTCGTATTGCCACCAGTATGCTGCTGTGCTGCTATTGCACCTGCTTGAGTTTTACCTGTTTTAATAGCGATAATAGGTTTACTAAAAGCCGCGGCTCTCGCTGCAGAAATAAATCGACGAGTATCTTCTATATTATCGATGTAAAGCAAGATAGCTTGAGTTTTGGCATCGCGACCCAGAAAATCTATTAACTGAGCAAAATCTATATCGATGCAATCGCCCATAGATACGAAGTATGAAAACCCGATGCCTCTATTTTGTGCCCAATCTAATATGGTTGAACAAACTGCTGCTGATTGCGAAATAAAAGCGATTTTACCTTGAGATGCAACAGTATGTGAAAAGCTGGCATTTAAACCAATACTGGGGATCAGTAAGCCTAAACAATTCGGTCCTAAAATACTTACGCCAGCAGCTTTTGCCACTTCTTTTAGCTGATGTTTATGTTCAGTTTTAAAGCCTGAAGCGATTAAAATTGCGTATTTGCATCCTTTGGCGCCTAACTCTCCAATCAGCTTAAATGATAAATGTTTATTTGTGCAGACAATAGCGAGATCGGGTACTTGAGGCAGATCAGAAATAGTTGGATAAGCTAACACACCATGAACAGCTTTGTACTTAGGAGTAACAGGCATAACAGGGCCGTAAAAGCCACCTTGTAATAAATTTCTCATTACCACAAAACCTGCACGGTTTTCTTGATTTGATGCACCAATAACGGCAACTGATTTTGGATTGAAAAATTGGCTAATTCGCTTAACTGTCATATATGATCTTTGCCTTATGCTAATTTTAGTACTTTATCGATCCTGTGTTTATTATGCGACATTTATGGCTAATCCATTAGTCTAATATACGTTTAGTCGACTAATAATGTATAAGCTTTGATTTGGAGCAATTCTTAGGTATCCTATTCACAAATCCATGAACAAAAATAATAAAAATATAAAGGTAAATTATGACGCTCATGTTTATTTGTGCTGCATTAGGCACATCAATACTTAATTTAGACACATTAGTTGCTCAAGAGGATGCAAGAAAATTATCTGTGACTCAATTAGGCAGTGATAAACATGCAAGTGAATTTTTAATATCTATAGCAGATCAGGTGCCTTTACATATTCACACACATCATACCGAGATCATTTATATTTTGGATGGTACAGGTGATATGACTATTAATGACAAAGTCGTTAAGATTAAAAAAGGCGACTATATACGCGTACCTGAAAATACCCAGCACGGTGTAACAGTAACATCCTCAAATCCTTTAAAAGTACTTTCAGTACAAACACCACAATACAAAGGTCTAGATAAACACTTAGTTGAATAAATCATATAAAGGGTTAAATTTTGCAAAAGAATTCTCGTATAGATAGTTTAATTGTCGGCGCTTCATTAATAATAGGCTTAATTGGTTTAGGTTTATCAATTAAAAGTGGACTGCTTACATTTAAGTCAATGGAGCGCTCAGTGGTTGTTAAAGGGCTTGCTGAACTTGAAGTGAATTCTGATACGGCTATTTGGCCAATTAAGTTTTCCGATGCAGGCAATGATTTAACGCAGCTAATGGAAAAGGTGCAAACAAAAAATCAGAGCATCATCGCATTTTTAAAGTTACATGGCTTTGATGATAATGAAATTACAATAGGCACACAATCGGTACATGATAAGCTTGCGACAGAATATTCTAATAATCAAAAGTTTAAATATCGTTATACCGTTGAATCATCTTTATCAGTATATACTCATTCACCGGATAAAGTATTAAATGCGAGCTCTAAAATAAGTGATTTAGCAAAACAAAATATTGTAATGCTAAGACAAGAGTATAATAATAAATTACAGTTTCTATTTACAAAACTTAACGATATAAAACCTAAAATGGTGCAAACAGCTACACAAAATGCCCGAGAAGTAGCGCTAAAGTTTGCTAAAGACTCTGATTCCAAACTAGGTAAAATTAAATCTGCAAGACAAGGGCAATTTAGTATTTCAGATCGTGATTCAAATACGCCAAATATTAAAAAAGTGCGTGTGGTTTCAACAATCGAATACTATTTATCAGATTAAGTTATTTTTCAAAAGTACTTTTATAGATTATAGGTTAATAATGATCCATATTACCAATGGTGATAGTGCTAATAGCTATTTAAAGAAAATAGGCATTCAAGATCAATTTCAAGCATGGCAAGATGTTTTGCATCATGGCCCTATTACGGAACAAACAGACTTAATAAAAATAAGTGAATATCGTAGTGAATTTTTAGCTGATTTTTTTTGCATTGCTTTGTCTGATGTAAAAGCCAAATTTAAGCAAAGAGATGATGCATTACTTGCATTAGACCCGACCGATGAAATTGTATTATGGCTTACCCCTGAACTATTTGATTGTTTGATTGGATTACAGTTTTTAGCTTGGTTTAAAAGCTCCCACATGGAGTCTAACAGCTTAAAAATCGTGATGCTGCCAGATCACTTACCACCCAGAGAACATAACGCTGAGCATGTACAGCGTTATTTTCAAACAAGGTTCACTCCAGAAAAAGCCTTTTATGATTTAGCTAATACCGTATGGCAAGCTTTAATTTCTCCGGAGCAACTTCAAAGCACTAAGCTTAATCAATGTTTAGCGTTAGAATTTAAATATTGGCCTAGTTTAAAACTGGCGATTACACGGTTTTTAGAAGAAACACCGCCTAAACCTGAACTATCTCGGACGCAGTGGCAAATATTAGATATTTTGTCTGTTAAACCACTGTCATTGGCACAACTGTTTGGTGAAAACCAGCAGCTAGAAGAAATCCCTTTTATGGGAGATTTAAGCTTTTGGTCTATCTTAGAGCTAATGCGAGAGTTAGTCGATATAGATACACAAGAATGCATTTTACATCAAGATTTAATGTTTTATCATTTACACCAAGTTGCATTATCTGATAATGGCATGAAGGTCATAACCGGAGATAGCTATTTAACTTAATAGTTATAATTAAGTGGGTAAATGTGCTAATTCACTGGTATTACGACCGTTTGATTTAGCAAAATACAGCGCTTTATCAGCATACTCTAATAGCATATGATAATTATTATCTGCATGTGCTCTTGTCAGTGCTAAGCCTATGCTTATCGTAAGTTGATTTGATGTAAGTATTTGCAAGCGCAGTATCCGGTATGATACTAGGGTTGATGATTTTAATTTCTGGTGCGCGTTTTAAAACTAATTGGTATTTCGTTTTGAGTAGTTCTAATTGTTTAGGATCTTTAGAGCTTGAATTGGCGCCAGGAGCATGTTGAATAACACGCCATTCAACTTTATTTCATAATCCAAGGTTATCTAACCTTTGATGTAAAACGTAGCAAAAAGGGCCAAAAGGCCCTTTTTAAAGTATTGATTTAGTTTGTATTATTTTGAAGCGACGTATTGGTCTACAAAGTCTTCAAGTACGTTTAATGGTAAAGGACCATTTTTTAGTACAACATCGTGGAACTCACGAATATCAAATTTATCACCAAGTTTATCTTTAGCTGATTTACGCAGTTCTAAAATCTTTAGCATACCAATCTTGTAGGCTGTGGCTTGAGAAGGCATTACAACATGACGCTCAACCATTTTAACACCGTCAGAAGTCGCATTAGGTGTGTTATTTACGTAGTAATCAATACCTTCTTGACGAGTCCACTTCATTGCGTGGATACCAGTATCAACAACTAAACGACAAGCGCGCCATAATTCCATTGATAAGCGACCAAAATCTGAATACGGGTCTTCATATAAACCCATTTCTTTTGGTACTAACTCAGAATATAAACCCCAACCTTCAATGTAAGCAGTATAACCACCAAACTTACGGAATTTAGGCACACCTACAAGTTCTTGTGCAATTGCAATTTGCATGTGATGACCCGGAATACCCTCATGATAAGCTAGCGCTTCCATTTGGTAAGTAGGCATTGCTTCCATGTCGTAAAGGTTTGCATAATAAACACCTGGGCGAGAACCATCTGGCGCTGGCTGTTGGTAAAATGCTTTACCTGCTGCTTTTTCACGGAATGCTTCAACAGCTTTTACTTTTAAATCTGCTTTAGGTTTAACAATGAATAACTCATCTAAACGTAGTTTCATATTGTCTATTAGGGCAACTGCTTCGTCTAAGTACTCTTGTTTACCTTCTTTTGTATCAGGCTTGTAAAATTGCTTATCAGTTTTCATAAACTGCATAAAGGCTTTTAAATCACCTTTAAAGCCTACTTTTTGTTTAATTTCACGCATTTCGTTATGAATACGTGCAACTTCGCTTAAACCCGTTTTATGGATTTGCTCTGCTGTTAAGTCAGTTGTTGTAGTACGTGCTAATGCATTATTGTAGAAAGCTTTACCGTTAGGGAACTTCCATGCACCATCTTCATTATTGGCACGCATTTCTAGCGACTTAAGGTAAGTGATTAATTGTTGGTATGCAGGTTTAATTGATGATTCTAAGCTTTTAATTGCTTCTGAAACAAGCGCATCTTTTTCGCTTTGTTCAATTTCAAGCTTATTTATTTTACGTTTAAAGTCAGCCAGTAAAGTAGAGTCTTCGCCAGATTCAAATGGTGCACCTTTAATAATGTTTTTACTTGAATCAATTACGTGAGGAAAAACAAACTTAGGAGCGATAATGCCTTTTTGTGCTCTTACTTCTAGATCTTTTTCGAGTTGAGAAAATACTTCTGTTACGCCATTTAATCGAGAAATATACGCTTTAGCGTCTGAAACATTAGCAATTTGATGTTGGTTTATTAAAAATGCAGGTACCATAGAATGAGTACCAAACATTTGATTTACAGGGTAGTTATAATGGCGCCATTTGAAGTCTGCAATTGTATCTTCAAGATTTTGCTTCATCAAGTTGTAGCTAACCTGAGTGCTGTCATCAAGTGCAGCGTAGTTCATCGCATTTAATGTTACTAAATCTTTTTTAGTTAAAGCTAAATCTTCTAGTGCACGTGCTTCAGAGCCATCATCCCACTTATCGTAATCTTTTTTAATACCCATGTAAGTTTGGTAAACAGGGCTACGCATAACGCTACGATTAAAAGTTTCTTCAAAAAATGCATTTGCTTTTTCAGATTCAGTTTGCGTTGTTTGTACAACTGTATTTGCAGTATCCGACGCATTAGTTGTTTGCGTTTGCTGACAACCCGTTAGTAGAAGTGTACTAATTGCTGTTGCAATAAGTGTTTGCTTTATCATTATATTTACCTTTATTTCAAGAGTATTTTTATGGGTGCTTTTATGAACATTGTATATAGTTACAATTTAAAACCCAGTATAATTTTGTAACGAATTTTTTTTGTCTATAAATTTGAGTTAATAGCGCGTTTTTATAGGTTTGGTTAATCAATTGTTGTATGTTTTAGCTTATTCGCAATTGTTACCATTTTTTAGACGAATAATTCTAACAAATCATTTAAATATCTGTGACCTTTTGCGGTGACTTGCCACTGCGGTGCGTTATTTTTAGATACTGATTGTAAAATTAAACCTTGTTCACTGGCTTTTATTAAAGATTGCGCAACTAAATTAATGGGTAACCCAGTATAGTCAGTAAATTCACTTTGATCGAAAGCTTCAAATAATCGCAATCTATTCATGAAAAACTCAAAGGGTAAATCGTCTTGTTCAACTTGCCAGCTATTAAATAAATAGCTTTTTGGCTGTTCAGATTCGCTTGGTGCCATATACCCTTTTGGGTGTTTAATTTTTACAGTGCGCACAATTTTATTTTGTATCGGTAAAGAGATTTTACCGTGTGCGCCGCAACCTATGCCTAAGTAATCACCAAAGCGCCAATAATTTAAATTATGTTGGCACTGATAATCAGGCAAGCTATAACCTGATATTTCATATTGTTGATAACCTGCATCAGTTAAAATTTGATGGCCTTGTTCTTGAATATCCCATAAAGCCTCATCTTCTGGCAGTTTTGGTGGTCGAGAATGAAATTGGGTATTTTCTTCGATTGTTAATTGGTACCAAGAAATATGTTTAGGTTTTAAAGCAATCACCTTGTTTAAATCACCTAAAGCATCTTCTAAGCTTTGGCCTGGTAAACCATGCATCAAATCTAAGTTGAAACTGTTTAAACCAGCATTACGAGCTTGTTCTGCAGCTTTAATTGCTTCATCGGCATCATGAATACGACCTAGCGCTTTTAACTTATCATTTTGCATGCTTTGAATGCCAATAGATATACGGTTTATTCCAATATCAACATACCCTTTAAATCGGCCTGACTCTACTGTTCCTGGGTTGGCCTCTAAAGTGATTTCTATATTCTCTTCAAAAGGGATCATAGCTTGTATCCCTTTGATCAGCTTGCCTATGGCTGCTTCAGTTAATAAGCTAGGAGTACCACCGCCAATAAAAATAGATTTTAAAAGCCGACCTTGTACATAATGTAAATCTTGTTTTAAATCATTTAATAAGTCTTGGATATAGTCAGTTTCTGGAATAATGCCTTTTTGACTATGGCTGTTAAAGTCACAATATGGACATTTTTGCACACACCAAGGTATGTGAACATATAAGCTAAGTGCAGGTAATTTCATGGTTATGCTTGCAACTTTTTTTGTAATAAAGCAACAAGTTGTTTTAGTGCTTTACCTCGGTGACTTAATGTATTTTTGGTTGATTTATCTAATTGAGCTGAAGTGGTTTTGTTTTCTGGTACATAAAAAATAGGGTCGTAACCAAAGCCATTTTCACCACTTGGTTCAGTGGTTATTTTTCCTTCCCAAAAGCCTTGGCAAATGAGCGGGGTAGGGTCATCACTGTGGCGCATTAATACTAATACACACCAAAATCGCGCAGTGCGTTTTTCTTCAGGCACATCTTTTAGCTCAGACAATAACTTTAATAAGTTATCTTTATCGCTGGCATCAGTACCTGCAAAACGTGCTGAATATATGCCCGGCGCGCCATTGAGTGCATCTACTTCCAATCCAGAATCGTCGGCTATAACAGGTAAGCCTGTTATTTTTGCAGCATGGCGGGCTTTAATAATGGCATTTTCAACAAATGTAGTACCAGTTTCAGCCACTTCAGAGACATTAAATTCACTTTGAGGAACAACTGCAATATTTAAAGAGCTCAGCATATCGCTTAACTCTTTTACTTTACCTAAGTTACCAGTTGCTAGTACTAATTTATTCATGAAAATGTTTACACTTTTATTTGGGATTAGCTAGATCATACTGACTAATCCCAAAAAAGCGAATTAAAATAGTTTTACGAGCAATAAACCTACAGCAATATAAATAGCTAACTCAATACTTGCGATACCAATATTATCTTGCTGATCGATTTCCGATTCCGTATTTATTTTTGGTAATGCTAATCGAATTGCTAAAGCGCTTAAAAATTGCTGCAGAATAATTAAAATACCACATTGCATTGCAACCATAATTAAGTTTTCAACCATTTTACCAGGGAAGTATGCCGCACTTGCTAAACCAGCATAAATGGCTAAACAAGTGCCTAGGGTTTGCCCACCATAACGTAATCCAAGGGAAATATTTTCAAATTTAAATTGGTTTTGTAATGAGCTTCCTTGATTTGCTTTACTAAAAGCATATTCTTGCCAGCGACTACTTATATACATAAAAACTTGAAGCAAAATAAAGGTAACGGCTAATATCAGCAATCCATCTAAGCTTTGCGCATGTGACCAATTATATAAACCTAAAATTAATATGCCATTGCCTATCATCACACCTGATTCAACTAAAGCAGCACATATATTTTTATGCTGAATTTCTTTTTCTTCGTTAAAATCTTTTAATATGAAATTAGCATGGATATTTTTGCCAACATGAATATACGCAAAAGCAAATAACATCAGTAAAATGCCATATAAAGTATCGGCTCTAATGTCTGTAAAACTTAGATTTTTAAATAAAAAACCAGTTACCACTAAGACGGTAAAGAGAGTTGAAGCATAACTTATGCCCATGGCAAAGTTATCTTTTTGCGCAAGTTCCTTTCGTAAACCGTTCGGTGACTTGTTTTTCATTATTGTTCGAACAATTAAAATAACTAGCAGAGCAAGAATAAAAGAGCTACCAAGCGCGATAAAGGCTTGATTTGAAAGAGTGATATAATCCATAGTGTTGCGCTATAGTGATTGAATCAACAGATTTTATATGAATTTTTTGGAGAAATATATGTCGATTAACTTGTCTGAAGTTTTATATCAACTAGGTATGAAAAGATTTGTAGAAATTTACCCTGAGCAAGTTAACGATAATATCACTGCAGACTGTGAAAATTATGCATTAGTAAAATTACTGTGTTTAAGTGATTTTGCTTATCACATCTTATTAAAATCTCCTGAATTAGGGGTTTGGTTATTAAATCACAAAGAAATACAAACTACTCAAATAATACCCGCTTTAACATCCGAACAAATTACGACTGAAACGGATAAACAGTGTTTTAAATCTTTAAGAGATTATAGAAACCGTTATTGGTTAAAAGTGGCTTTTTTAGATTTAGTAAAGAAAAACCCAATTGAAGATAGTATGAAATATATTTCTAAATTATCAGACTCTTTAATCCACAGTGCTTATTTATGGGCTTATGAGCAAGTCGCTAGAATTAATGGTAAACCACTTAATAAAAGCGGCGATGCGATACCTATGTTAATTTTAGGCATGGGCAAGCTTGGCGGTTTTGAGTTGAATTATTCATCAGACATCGATTTGATTTTTAGCTATCCAGAGCATTGTGAAACTCAAGGAGGTAGGCGCAGTATTGAAGCGCAAGTATTTTTCACTAAGGTGTCGCAAAAATTAATAGCAGCTTTAAACCAAATAACGCCAGACGGTCAGGTATTTAGGGTAGATATGAGGCTAAGACCTTTTGGTGATAGCGGCCCTTTAGTAATTAGCTTTAATGCGATGGAAGATTATTATCAAGAGCAAGGTCGAGACTGGGAACGCTACGCCATGCTTAAAGGGCGATTAATCCAGTGTAGTGAAGCAGAAGAAATTGAATTTGAAACGCAATATAGAAATGAGTTTTATACTTTATTAAAACCTTTTGTATATCGTAGATATATCGATTTTTCTGTTGTTGAGTCGCTTCGTAAAATGAAAGCTATGATAGCGCAAGAAGTGAGACGAAAAGGCTTAAAAGGTAATATAAAACTGGGTGCTGGTGGTATTCGTGAGGCTGAATTTGTAGTACAGGCTTTTCAGATGATCAGAGGCGGTAGAGATGTCAATCTACAAACACAGTCTTTACTTAAAGCGCTTGAACAGTTAGTTGAATTAGGCGCTTTAGAAACCAAAAATGCCCAACAACTAAGGGCTGGATATTTATATTTAAGAAAAGTAGAGCAATATCTACAAGCCTTTAATAATGAACAAACACAAACTTTACCTTTTGAAAATTTAAATCAACAAAGGCTGACACATTTGTTAGGTTTTGAAAGTTACGAGAAAGTACTCGCTGAAATTTCAGAAGTGATGATGAAGATTCATGATGAATTTGATTTGATGGTAGGCACCGAAAAAGAAGAGGTAGATGATGACTCGGCTTTATATGAAGCATTATGGGGCAATTCAGATTTTAGTTTATTAGAAAATGTAAATTTTTCTGATGAAGCTTTAACACATTGGGAAAAAGAATTAGCAGAGTTTAAGCAACAATTAGTTAAAATAAAAATTGGTAGTCGAGGGCGGGATACCTTGGATAAGCTAATGCCAAAACTATTAGAGCAATTAATGCTAGTAAGTACTGAACAGTTAATAGATGTCAGTGTTTTTCGTATGATCAATCAAGTACTGTTAAAAGTCGCATCAAGAACTGCTTATTTGGAGTTATTATTTGAAAATCAAGGCACATTAAAGCAGCTTGTATTGTTATGTAGTCATAGTAAATGGATTGGAGAGCAAATTGCGCGTTATCCAATTTTATTAGATGAGTTGATAGATCCTGCTATTTTGTATCAACCGCTCAGTTTAGATGCCTATAAAGATGAAATTCGTCAATACTTTTTACGAATAGATAGTCATGACTTAGAGTTGCAAATGGAAGCTTTAAGGCAGTTTAAGCAGGCTTATCAATTACGAATTGCAGCCGCAGATGCAACAGGTATACTTGATATTACTAATGTCAGTAATCATTTAACCGCACTGTCTGAAGCCATTGTAGAGCAAAGCGTATTGCTCGCTTGGCAACAAATGGTTGAGCGATTTGGCTATCCAGAAGGTGCAACAGATGAAGATAAAGGGTTTGCCGTTATTGCTTATGGTAAGGCTGGGGGGATTGAACTCGGTTATGGCTCTGACTTGGATTTAGTATTTTTACATAACTGTATAGGTAACAGCTTAACCAATGGCGCTAAGCAAATAGATTCCCGTCAGTTTTATTTAAAACTGGCACAAAGGTTAATGCATTTATTTAATACGCGTACTGCCTCTGGCATTTTATATGAATTAGATACTCGATTAAGACCTGAGGGCGCTTCTGGTTTGTTAGCAATAAATATTGAAACTTTTAGCGATTATCAATTAAAAGAAGCGTGGACTTGGGAGCATCAAGCTTTAGTGAGAGCGCGTATGATCTTTGGTCAAAAATCTCTGCAAAATAGGTTTTTTGAAATTCGCAATCAGGTATTAAGCCTCAGCCGAGATAAAAATGCATTGCAAATTGAAGTGGCCAAAATGCGAGAGAAAATGCGCAAACATTTGGCTAAGGGTAATAATGAGCTATTTGATTTAAAACAAGATAAAGGCGGTATGGCAGATATTGAGTTTATTGCGCAGTATTTGGTATTAGCAAACAGTCATGAACAAGAAAAAATCATGTTTTACCCAGATAATATTCGCATTTTTAAAACGGCAAGTAAGTTGGGTTTGATTTCTCAAGCGCAGGGTGATCAATTAATAAGTGCTTATTGTGACTATCGAGATCAATATCATTTATTGAGTTTACGCCAACAAGATAAGTTAGTGAGTAAAACTGAGATCCAACAGCATAAACATCATGTTTATCAAGCATGGCAAGAGATTATAGCGAAATAAATAATCAGGACTTTGAGGGCTCAGAGGCAAAAATAATTGTGCCTCTCACTTATAGAATATTACATCGTCGCTTTAATGCAGTTTTCTCTGACAAACTGAGAAGGTTTTTCAGTGATCACTGCAGCGCGATGTTTATAACAAAAAAATGTTTTAACATCGAATTCAAAGTCACTGTCTATGGCTTTACCTACCTGGTATAAAGTAGAAACAAAGTTATTTTCAACTCTGAAGTTATGTTTTACTTTGTAGTCTTTATTTAAATACCAATAAAATGCAATGCCTTCATCTTTAGCATATTGATTCATGATAGATTTAAGTGTTTGACCTGACTCAAAACGCCTGCTTTGCACTGTGCCTTTCCATTTTGCAGTAGAAGGTTTTACTATTTCAGCGCGTTCTTGTAATACAGTTGTTAGCTTTGTAGTAGGTACTTTTATATTCTGAACAAATTCACGATCAGATGTCATATTATCTAGTGAACCACGAATCGAAGCGTAAAAACTAGAGAGACCGTCAGCCGCAGCATTTGATTTTGTTGCTTTAGCTGGTGTATAGATAGGGCCGCCAGCCAATAAAAAATAAGCTGCAGCAAGAATTAATACAACTGCTAATGATAAATGTTTAATCCAAAACCACATAATATGAACCGACTCTATAAAGATATTAACTATATTAACATTATTTTAATGTCAATCAATCCTCTATAGAGTTTAGGTTACTTAAATGTTTGTTATTTATAAAGAGAGGGAGTATTTTTGTCAGGGCGCGTTTTAAAACGTCTGTGAAGCCACATATATTGCTCAGAGGCATTATTGACCGCATATTCAATATGTTGATTAACGCGAGTTAAATCTTGCACTTCATCACCTGAAGGGAAGTTTTTAAACACAGGTGTAATTTCAATATCGTATTTACCTTCAGCATTACGTTTACTTCTAAAACCAACAGTTTCGCAGTTTTTACTTGATGCAAATAATGTTGTGCCTGTAGTAGTTGCTGTTTCTGTCATTGCAAAAAAAGGCACAAACTCACAGCGTTTACGACCATAATCTTGATCTGGCAGGTAATAACATAGTTTTTGTTTACTCAATGCTTTAAGCAAACCTTTGACATCTTTTTTACCTATCAAATACTCATTTGAACCTAAGCGGCCTTTAGTCATAAGGTATTCAATTAAAGCGTTATTATGAGGGCGATAAAAACCAACACCATTTTGTGTTTCGCCCATCATACGGCCAGCCATCTCAAGGTGTAACATATGGGGTACTAGCATCAATACACCTTTCCCTGATGCTTGAATTTTTTCTATATGATGGAAACCTTTGATTTCACCATGATGACGCTTAACACGCCATTGCGGCCACCACCAAGCCATAACAGATTCAAACATAGCAATGCCAGTATTTTCCATGTTTTTTAGCACTAATTGTTTTTGCTGCTCTTTTGGCATATCAGGAAAACACAGTTCAATATTTCGCTCTGCGATATGGCGGCGCTTTTTGAAATACTTATGTAGCAAACGGCCAAGGCCCTTGCCCATGGCTATTTGTAACTTAAATGGCAGCCAAGAAATAATGTATAAAATAGCTGTGCCAATCCAAGTTAACCAAAACTTAGGATGTAAAAAGAATAATTTAAATTTTGGATCGTTTACCACAAAGCAACTCAAAGTTAGGTAATAAGAAAGGCAAGATTATAAGCGAGGTAGATAGTTTATTGAAAGTAGTTTATTGAAACTAAAGGAGAGCGAATACGCTCCCCTTTGAGATATAGCTTAGTTTAAGCCGCGATTAATCGCTTCAATATCAGCTTTGTTTAATGTTCCTGCTGCTTGTTTTAAGCTTAAAGTTGATACAACATAGCGATAACGAACAGCTGATAAGTTACGTTTAGCATCAAATAAATTACGTGTGCTTAGTAAAACATCAACGATAGTACGCGTACCAACTTCAAAACCAGCTTCCGTTGCTTGTAACGCACTTTGTGCTGAAACAACAGCTTGTTCTAATGCTTTGTAAGTTGCAATATCTGATACAACTTGGTTGTAAGATGTACGTACATTACGTGTTACAGAGCGATGAGTTGCTTCTAAATCTTCGCTGCTACCAACAAAATATGCACTTGCTTGATTTACGGCTGCTTGTGTTGCGCCACCAGAATAAATAGGTACAGCAAAACTTAAACCAACACTTGTGCCATCAGTTCTAGGCATCGGAGAATCATTTAAAGAATCACCATAAGACGCATTTAAAGTTAATTTAGGGTAATGACCTGCTTTAGCCTCTTCAATTTGTACTTTTGCAATATCAACTGCAACTTTAGCAATTTGAAGTTCGATATTTTTATCTTCAGCTACTTTGATGAAATCATTACTTTGCTTAGTTGGGCTAACAGTAGAAAACTTAGTTGTATTAAGAGGGTTTAGTTTTGCGTGATATTTACCTGTAATTTCACGTAATTGCTCTCGAGATGTTTCAACATCATTTTTAGCTACAATTTCACGGGCAACTGCGTTATCAAATTGAGCCTGTGCTTCGTGAACATCAGTAATGGCAGTTAAACCAACTGCAAATCTTTGTTTAGTTTGTTCTAATTGACGTTCAATGGCACGTTTTTCAGCTTGAACAAATTCTAAATCATCCATATTACCTAGCACATCAAAGTAGGCGTTAGATACACGCACGATTAATGTTTGCTGTGCAAGGTCATAGCTTGCTTTAGATTGCATCGCTTGTTTTTGTGCTATGTCTAAGCCTTTCCAAGCACCTAAATCAAATAATGATTGTTGTAAGGATATGCCTCGTTTAAATAGATCTACATCGCTATCGGTTGAGTCAAATTGTAATGTATCTTCGTTAAACTCATAACCATTACTATTTGATTTATCATAACTCATTGAGAAGTTAATTGATGGTAATAAGGCGCTCATAGCTCGGTCAATACCATATGTTTGTCTATCAGCATTTGATTTTGCTTTTAATACTGTAGGATCGTTTGCCGTTGCAATTTCAAAAACTTGTAGTAAATCTTCGGCGAAAGTATTGCTTGCAGCAAAGCTACAACTTAAACCGATTAAGGCTGATAGTATTGTTTTATTCATTTTTCGCATCATGTGAGTCGCGTCCGTTATCAATTTTTCTTTATTTAATTGCAAAGATGTTAAACTGTTTTTACGTGAAATTTAAAAACTAATACGTAAAATAAGGTATTCAAGTGTAACAGAATATATTTAATTTTCTGGAACAAAGGTACAATAATATAGATTTGTGCAATAGTTATTTAGGTCTATATATGAACAATATCTCAATTTTCAAGAGCAAAGACATCGATCTTATTGAAAAAGAAGCAGTATATGATGGTTTTTTTAAAATTGAACGCTATGGATTTCGTCATAAGTTATTTGCTGGCGGCTATTCGGATCTTGTTTATCGTGAGATATTAGAGCGAGGCCATGCGGTTGCTGTTTTACCTTATGATGCTAAAACTGATAGTGTTTTATTAATTGAACAAGTACGTATTGGCGCATTAGATCCTGCTTTAGATAAATCACCTTGGTTATTAGAATGTATCGCTGGCATGGCTGATGGTTCTGATAATTATCAACAAGTTGCAATAAGAGAAGCCCAAGAAGAGGCTGGGTTAGAACTCGATGATTTAACCTTTATGATGTCTTACTTATCAAGTCCAGGCGGCACAACTGAGCGTCTCTATCTTTATATGGCACAAACTGATTTAAGCCAAGCTGGCGGATTATTTGGCTTAGATAATGAAGATGAAGATATTAAGGTACATGTAATGCCAAGAATACAAGCGATGGAATACCTTAAAAATGGCATAATTGATAACGCTGCGACTGTGATTAGTTTACAATGGTTAGCATTGAATTTAGATAAGTTTAAATCATGACTCATTTATTAAAATCTCAAAAATATATACCTAATTTGCCAGCATTTATGACTGTGTGCGAGCAAAATTATTTTCGAGTTATGAAATTAATGCCAAAAACAGAAGCTGTTGGCGATACTAGCAAGATAGATGTTGAAAAATTTTGTTACCAACTCGAGATAACTGCTACCTCTAGATTTACAACTGATATCATATTTAAACAAATCAGTAGCAATGTGATTGGCTTTATTAATCCTAAACTTTTAGTGCGTGTTTACCATGATGCCAGAATGGCTGAAGTGATTAGTCCTGATTACTTAAAACGTATTAAACCTTCAAATGAATACCCAAACCCATTAATGCATCAAAAAGATGAAAAATATCAGGTGAATGCATTTTTATTAGATTGGTTGGATCATTGTATTACTCATGGCCGTGCTAATTGTTTGTGGGATGTGAATCATGGATTGGTTTGATGATCGTTATCAAATAAATAAATCAAGTATCACAATTGCACATTTTACGGATTGTCATTTATTTGCTCACAATAGTGGTGAGTACTTTGCTGTAAATACATCACAAGCATTAAAACAAACGCTTAAAGATATCAAAACTAACAAACCCGATTTAGCTATTTTTGGTGGTGATTTAACCCAAGATCATACTATTGCGTCTTATGAGAGGTTTGTTGATTTAATTCAAAGTGAAGAATTGGATTTTCCGGTATTTTGGTTGCCAGGTAATCATGATGAATTAGAAATGTTTACAGCGGCATTTAAAGAGCAGAGTAATTTACTGAATCATAAATGCATTGATACGGCACATTTTCAAATTTTATTACTTAATAGTAAAAGTGAAACGCCATCAGGGTTTATAAGTAACACTAAATTAATGGAAATTAAAAAACAGGTAAATGGCAGTGAAAAGCCGACTAT
The DNA here is from genome assembly GCF_001269985.1 of Pseudoalteromonas sp. '520P1 No. 423'. Lineage (NCBI taxonomy): Bacteria > Pseudomonadati > Pseudomonadota > Gammaproteobacteria > Alteromonadales > Pseudoalteromonadaceae > Pseudoalteromonas > Pseudoalteromonas sp. '520P1 No. 423'. The sequence goes on from NZ_BBZB01000001.1 coordinate 1,284,926, forward strand.
TATCTTTGCTCATCATCACCCATTAAAAGTCGAAGGTTATATAGATAAACACATATTAACCAATGGTGAGCAATTACTAACTCAGTTGAGTCAAACACATAAAGTGCCTTTGTATGTGCATGGTCATGTGCATAATGAATATGACAGAAGCTATAAAGGTATCGATATTTATGCAACGCCAGCAACATCAATTCAATTTAAAAAAAGTACAACTGATTGGCAGCAAGAAAATTTAGGAGCTGGCTATAGATTAATTAATATAAACGAGCAAGGAGAGCTTAATACACAAGTCATTTGGGTGAAAATCCATGACTAAAGCACGTGTTATATATGTACATGGGTTTAATAGTTCACCTGAATCATTTAAAGCTAAGCAATTTGGTCAATATCTTAAACAAAAATTTAATGATAGAGTAGAATACCTAGTTCCATGTTTAAATCATGAGCCATTAGCGGCATTAATTACATTAGAATCATTAATTAATGATAAAACGGTTTTAATTGGTAGTTCTTTAGGTGGTTTTTTTGCTACCTATTTATCGCAAAAATTTGGTATTAAAGCAGTTTTAGTTAATCCTGCAGTTATGCCTTTTAATTTAATGAAAACATATTTAGGCGAGCAATATAATCCGTACCAAGATTATAGCTATCAACTTGAGATGAGACATGTTACGCAATTAAAGCAGATACATATTGCAAAATTGCATCAGCCTCAATTAGTTTATTTATTACAGCAAACAGCTGATGAAGTTTTAAATTACCAAGATGCAGTAAAGTATTATGCTGATGGCAGACAAACAGTAGAATTTGGTGGCGATCATAGCTTTATAAAATTTGAGCGTCACTTTGAAAGTATTGCTAATTTTTTAGAAATAGCTTAAAAATAAAACAATTAATCAAAATAATTAATCAAAACATAATAAGTAAGAATATAGCAATTATGAGTGAACAAGATTATAACGCAGGGTCAATTGAAGTATTAAATGGCCTAGATCCAGTAAAACACAGACCTGGTATGTATACCGATACCACGCGGCCTAACCATTTAGGTCAAGAGGTTATCGATAATAGTGTTGATGAAGCTCTCGCAGGGCATGCTAGTAAAATTGATGTTATTTTACATACTGATAATTCTTTGGAAATTGTGGATGACGGTCGAGGAATGCCTACTGATATTCATCCAGAAGAAGGTATTCCTGCTGTAGAACTTATTTTTGTTAAATTGCATGCTGGTGGTAAATTTTCAAATAAAAATTACCAATTTTCAGGTGGTTTACACGGGGTAGGCATCTCAGTAGTTAATGCATTATCGACGCGTGTTGAAGTAACTGTAAAGCGTGAAGGCAATCAATATCAAATGGCCTTTGAAAATGGTGATAAAGTTGAAGATTTATCAATCACAGGCACTGTAGGAAAAAGAAATACAGGTACTAGCGTACATTTTTGGCCTGATCCAAAATACTTCGATTCTGCTAATTTTTCTGTTTTAAAGCTAACACACTTACTAAAAGCAAAAGCTGTTTTATGCCCAGGTTTGAAAATTCGTTTTATCAATAAACAAACCAAAGAAACGCTTGAATGGGAATATGCCGCTGGCTTAGAAGATTATTTAAAAGAGGCTGTTAAAGGTTTTGATTGTTTACCTGAGCAACCTTTCATTGGTAACTTTAATAGTGAGACTGAAGGCGCTGAATGGGCTGTTGTTTGGTTACCAGAAGGTGGAGAAGGCATTGCTGAAAGTTATGTAAACTTAATTCCAACTGCGCAAGGCGGTACACATGTAAATGGTTTACGCCAAGGTCTTTTAGAGGCGATGCGTGAGTTTTGTGAGTTTAGAAACCTATTACCGCGCGGTGTAAAGCTGACACCTGATGATATTTGGGATAAATGTAATTATATTTTGTCGGTTAAAATGCAAGATCCGCAATTTGCCGGGCAAACCAAAGAGAAACTATCATCTCGTGTGTGTGCCGCATTTGTAGCAGGTGTTGTAAAAGATGCATTTAGCCTATGGTTAAACGAACATACAGATAAAGCTGATTTACTTGCTGAATTATGTATTTCAAATGCGCAAAAACGTATGCGAGCAGCTAAAAAAGTTGTTCGTAAAAAAATTACATCAGGCCCTGCATTACCAGGTAAGTTAACCGATTGTTCAGCCAATGATGTTGAACGAACTGAACTATTTTTAGTGGAAGGTGACTCTGCAGGTGGTTCAGCAAAACAAGCTCGAGATCGTGATTTTCAAGCGATAATGCCGCTTCGAGGTAAAATTTTAAATACGTGGGAAGTCGATTCTGGCCAAATATTAGCATCAGAAGAAGTACATAATATCTCTGTAGCCATAGGCATGGATCCAGATTCAACCGATTTATCACAATTACGTTACGGTAAAATATGTATCCTAGCGGATGCCGATTCAGATGGTTTACATATCGCCACTTTATTATGTGCGTTATTTATGATGCACTTTAGAGTATTGCTTGAAAAAGGCCATATCTATGTAGCCATGCCACCACTATATCGTATTGATATTGGTAAAGAAGTTTATTATGCCCTTGATGAAGATGAAAAAGATGGCATATTAGATCGCATTGCAGCAGAGAAAAAACGCGGAAAAGTGAATGTACAGCGATTCAAAGGTTTGGGTGAAATGAACCCATTACAGTTAAGAGAAACAACCATGGATCCAAATACCCGTCGTTTAGTACAACTTACTTTAGATGACGAAGGCAATACCATTGAATTAATGGATATGTTGTTAGCGAAAAAACGCGCCAGTGACAGAAAACAATGGCTTGAATCTAGTGGCGATCGAGCAGAAGTATAAATTAGCTGTAAAGCTTTATTAAAGATCACAGAGCGGCGTTTTGTGTTTTAGTACTCAGAATAAAAAAGTTAAAGAGAATAAATAACAATGACTGATGCAACAGATTTAAGTTTGCAAGGCATAGAACAACAATCAATGGGGCGCTTTACTGAAGACGCTTATCTTAATTATTCCATGTACGTGATCATGGATCGTGCATTGCCACATATTGGTGATGGCCTAAAACCTGTGCAACGTCGTATTGTATATGCGATGAGTGAATTAGGTTTATCTGCAGCTGCAAAATATAAAAAATCAGCGCGTACTGTAGGTGATGTATTAGGTAAGTTTCACCCTCATGGTGATAGTGCATGTTATGAAGCTATGGTTTTAATGGCGCAACCTTTTTCTTATCGCTATCCATTAGTCGATGGGCAAGGTAACTGGGGTGCCCCAGATGATCCTAAGTCATTTGCTGCTATGCGTTATACCGAAGCGCGTTTATCTAAATTTTCTGAAGTATTACTGAAAGAATTAGGCCAAGGAACAGTTGATTGGACGCCTAACTTTGACGGTACCATGAAAGAACCTGTTGTTTTACCTGCACGTTTACCACATATATTATTGAATGGTATTACAGGTATTGCTGTTGGTATGGCAACTGATATACCACCGCATAATGTTAGAGAAGTCGCACAAGCATGTTGTTTATTATTAGATAAACCTAAAACTGAACTTGATGATGTTTTAGAGCTAGTTCAAGCGCCTGATTATCCTACTGATGCAGAAATCATCACGCCAAAAGCAGATCTAAAGAAAATTTACCAAACAGGTAAAGGCTCTGTGAAAATGCGCGCTGTTTATGAAGAAGAAGATGGCGACATAGTGATCACAGCCTTACCGCATCAATGTTCTGGCGGTAAAGTTTTAGAGCAAATTGCAGCGCAAATGTTAGCTAAAAAGCTGCCTATGGTTGCAGATTTACGTGATGAATCAGATCATGAAAATCCAACACGTATTGTGATCATGTTACGCTCAAATCGCGTTAAAGTTGAGCCTTTAATGTCGCATTTATTTGCTTCAACTGATTTAGAAAAAAGCTATCGTGTTAATTTAAACATGTTAGGTTTAAATGGTCGCCCACAAGTTAAAGATTTAAAAACTATTTTATCAGAATGGCTGGTATTTAGACGTGAAACAGTGCGCAGGAAACTACAATACCGTTTAGATAAAGTATTAGCTCGCTTACATATTTTAGAAGCTTTATTAGTCGCGTTTTTAAATATTGATGAAGTGATTGAAATCATTCGAACAGAAGATAAACCAAAACCAGTATTAATGACGCGTTTTGATCTGACGGATATTCAAGCTGAAGCGATTTTAGAATTAAAACTTCGCCACCTTGCTAAGTTAGAAGAATTTAAAATTACAGGTGAGCAAGACGAGTTAGCAAAAGAGCGTGATAAATTAGAGCTGACTTTAGGTTCTGAGCGTCGCATGTCTACTCTAATCAAAAAAGAAATCATTGAAGCTGCTGAGCTTTACGGCGATGACAGACGTTCACCTGTTGTTGAGCGTCATGAAGCAAAAGCAATGAGCGAAAAAGATTTAATCCCTTCTGAAGCGGTTACTGTAGTGTTGTCAGATAAAGGTTGGGCACGTTGTGCTAAAGGTCATGATATTGATGCGCAAGGACTCAATTATCGCTCAGGTGATGAATATAGGGCTTCAGCTAAAGGGCGTAGTAACCAGCCTGCAATATTCTTAGATTCAGCTGGACGGGCTTATACTTTAGATGCCCATGGTTTACCGTCTGCGCGTAGTCAAGGAGAGCCTTTAACAGGGCGATTTAATCTTGCCGCAGGCGTGAATTTTGAACATGTATTAATGGCTGAGAACGAAAGCATGTTTTTAATGGCCTCTGATGGCGGTTATGGTTTTGTAACGTCTTTTAGTGATTTAGTGAGTAAAAATAAAAGCGGTAAGGCACTCGTCAGTGTTCCTGAAGCTGCATTATTAATGACACCAAATAAAGTGAATGATATTGCCACAGACATGTGTATGGCCATTTCGAATGAAGGACGTATGCTGTTATTCCCATTACGAGATCTACCTAAACTTGGCAAAGGTAAAGGCAATAAAATTATTTCAATACCCACTGCCAGAGTTAAAACACGAGAAGAGTTTGTAAAAGTACTTGCTGTTGTGCCCGCTAATAGCCATGTTACTTTACTTGCAGGTAAACGTAAGCTCACGCTAAAACCAACAGATCTTGAACATTATTATGGTGATCGTGGTCGCAGAGGTAATAAATTACCAAGAGGCCTGCAACGTGTAGACGCAGTTGAAATTGAGCAACTGCAGGCACAAACAAATGAATCTGAAGTAACTGACGATAAATAGTGTCTCCTTTCAAAACACTTAATAAATTATAAACCCCGCAAGGGGTTTTTATTTGCCTAAAAATTTTGGTTTAAAGCTTACACTTGTAAGCTAAAACATGCTTTTTTTATTAAATAGGGTATACTGCCCGCGAATATTTTATTTGTATTTTTTGCTGAGGGTTTTCATTTGTTAGCTGCTATCCGATTATTATTAATTGCTTTATTTATATTAATAAGTGGGTTACTGGGGTTATTAATGTGCATTATCGTGCCATTTCACCCAAATCATGTTCATCGTTGTGCCACTTGGTATAGCCAAATTGCTAAATTATTAGGCGTTAAAATTGAAATCATTAATGCACCTGATGAGTCAAAAAGTAATTCAGTAGTGTATGTTGCAAATCATCAAAATAGCTATGATATTTTCACGATAACAGCTGCTGTGCCACAAAGAACGGTAAGTATAGGTAAAAAAAGCTTAAAGTGGATCCCGTTTTTTGGCCAATTATATTGGTTATCAGGTAATATCTTAATAGATCGTAAAAATAGAACAAAAGCAGCGGGTACAATTAGTAAAGCCGCCAACAAAATAAAACAAAAAAACCTATCAGTTTGGATGTTTGCTGAAGGTACGAGAAGTTACGGTAGAGGTTTATTACCTTTAAAAACAGGCGCTTTTCATACAGCATTGCAAGCTGATGTGCCTGTTGTTCCTGTATGTATGAGTACTACACATAAAAAAATCAATTTGAATCGCTGGAATAATGGCACTATATATATTGAGTTTTTAGATCCGATTATTTTAAATAAAGAATCTAGTGTACGCACGCAAGCGAATGAAGTTCATGCTATCATGGATAGTAAGATCAAACAGCTTGATACTTTGTAATCAATAGCTGAAAATAAATTGAAAATATAAGAGTGAAATAAATGGAAAACTGGCGTGAAATAAGTGAAGACATCGTAGATTCATTATTGGAAGATGGTTCTGATCCTGAAGTACTTTATGAAGTGGAACATCACTTTGTATGTGATGACTTTAAACGTCTAGAAACAGCTGCATTAGAAGCTTTTAAATTTGGTTATGACGTTGAAGATCCAGCAGAACTTGAGCTTGAAGATGGCGGTAAAGTGTGGGGTTTCGACATCGTTGTTGAAGCTGAGCTCAATGTAGATGTAATAATGGAAGATGTTGATAAACTGTCAGCATTAGCCAAAGAAATGGATGTAGAATACGATGGTTGGGGCACTTACTTCCAAGAGTAATCGATACCAATTCTAATAAATACATGCTCATTTATATTTGATCATTAACTCATCAGAATTGGTATATTTAAATTGAGCAACATATCTTGTTGCTCAATGAATCTTTCTCACCTTTAATCCTCTATAAAACCAATACTAAAGTCTCATTTTTAGTTTAAATACTAGACAGTCCCCATTCTCAATGTTAAATTCGGGTAAATTTTTTGTGTTTCATTAATTGAAAATTCATTCCTCTAATAGAAGTCGTTTATGCTTAAAGCCTTATCTATATCTGAATTACGTCCAGGGATGTTTGTAAAAAATGTAAGTAAACAAAAGAAAAAGCTAAAGATTAAAACCCATGGTTGGGTACGTAGCCAAGCATTAATAGACAAGCTCAAAAGTGAAGGCATTCTTGAGGTGATTGTAGACTTTACTCAATCTGAAATTGCACAAGACAACACTGAAACAGATATAGATAAAACATCAGAAGCTGACATCAAAGCAGCACCTAGCAAAGAAAACCGTAAATCAAAAAAGAAACCTATCCAAGAAGATATAAGCTTAGATAAAGAGTTCTCAAAGGCCTGTATTGCGTATGATCAAGGGCTAAATAAAGTTAGAACCATACATCAAGATATTGCTGCAGGTATGCAAGTTGATATCAATATGCTCAATGATGTAGCTAATGACATTGTTGATTCTGTATTTAGAAATGAAGATGCAATGGCTGTACTTACTAGGTTAAGGGATAAAAATGCCTATCCTTGGCGTCATACGATTAATACCGCGATTCTTATTTCTGTTTTTGCACGTTATTTGAAGTATTCAAAACAAGCTGTATTTCAATTGGCTATGGGGGCTTTATTGCATGATTTAGGTCAAGCAAAAGTACCACAAGGTGTTATTAATAAACTTGGCAAACTCAATGAACTTGAAACTAAAGCCATGAAAAAGCACGTGGCACAAGGATTCAATTTATGTAAAGGGCAAAAAGGGGTCACCCCAGTAATGCTAGATATGATCATCAATCATCATGAAAGATTGGATGGTAGTGGTTACCCTAGAGGCATTAAAGAAGATAAATTAAGTAAAACAGCACGTATGATCGCAATTGTTGATGCTTATGATGCTATGACAGCTGATAGAGTGTTTAAGCAAGGGTTAGAGCCAATTAGTGTCTTAAGACATTTATTAGGTCAAAAAGATAAATACGATACATTACTAGTGCAACAGTTTATAAAGTGCATGGGCGTTCACCCGGTAGGTTCAATTGTAAAATTAACATCAGATAGACTTGCTATCGTGATCGAAGGCAATAAAAGTAATCCAATTCGGCCTAAAGTGAAAGTGTTTTATAATGCAAAACACAATCACTATATAACAAGTAAAGATGTACATTTAGCTTCTGAAGATACATCTTTAAAAATAACATCAGGCATTAGACCACAAGATCATCAAATAAATTTGAGTCGCCTTTTGAAAGAGCAGCTGATTGCTTAACTGCTTTATTTATCTTTTTATTTGTTGAAAATAAAGTAGGTAAAGAGAAAATAGCCGTTAAGTGAGAACCTATCATAAGTAACCAGCATAAAGTGCCTAAAGCACTGCCTAAACTAATCGAAAACGCACCCAGAGAAAAACAAGTAAACGCGATACCAACAAACCAATAACGTGTCATTCTATTATCATGATCTAATAATTCTCTTGTTGCGTAATAAATACTTCTTTTAAAAGTATGAACAGCAACTAAACTGCTACTTATGGCAAACAATAAAATGACTATATCCATGACTAAAGCTTCCTTTTATCTCTGAATGAAAATGAGTGTTAATAATATTACATAAAAACCACTTTGTAAATGATAATTATTATCATTTAGTGTTTTTTTATTAGGATAAATACACTATTTCTTAACAAAACAGGGCTTTCGGTCACTTTAAGTTACAGTTACCGTCGGTAATATCAGGTAGGCTAGGATTCACACAGATTATATCTATAGGTTTAAATTGATAACATTTAATAAGACTTTATTAGCAACAAGCTTAGCTTGTTTATCTTTCAATAGTTTTGGTGCTGCTTTTCAGCTTGCTGAGCACAGTGCAGCAGGTTTAGGTCGTGCATTTGCTGGTGAAGCTGCAATAGCCGAAGATGCTTCTGTTGTAGCGCGTAACCCTGCGCTAATGGCTCAATTTGATAAAATGGTACTAACCGTTGCTGGTAGTTACATTAGCCCTGACGTTCAATTAGAAGGCACTAGTGCACCAGCACATACTGATCCAAGCGAGTTAGACAGTGACAACATCGGTCCTGCAGCTGTTATTCCAGCTGCATATTTTATTGCGCCTATTAACGATGATGTCGCTGTAGGTTTTGGTCTTTTCTCTAATTTTGGTTTAGCGACAGAGTTTGATGAAGATTATGCCGCAGGTCAAGTCGGTGGTGAAACATCAATCACAACAGTTAACTTTAATGCCAATGCATCTTACCGTGTAAATGAAAACTTTACTGTTGCTGGCGGTCTTAACTTAGTGTACGCAGAAGCTGAGTTAATTAGAAACTTTGGTGAAACAGCGCTTCCATTACCTAGAGAGACAGTGGCAGCTGATTTATCAGGTGATGATACGTCTTTTGGTTGGAATATTGGCATAGCCTATGAAATCAACGATGGGAATCGATATGGCTTTAGTTACCGTAGTGAAGTAGATTTGGGCTTTGAAGGCGATTATAGCAATGGTTTACCGCCAAGCTTAGGCGGTTTAGGTGAAGAAGTCGTACCTGGCGCTTTAGATTTAACATTACCTGCAATTATGGAGTTCTCAGGTTTCCATCAAGTGAAAAAAGACGTAGCGGTACACTACAGCATTATGTGGACAGGCTGGAGCAGTGTAGAAAATCTAGAAGGTTTTGTTGAAGGTTCTGATACTCCTGTATTTGCTAAAGAAGAAAACTTTTCAAATGCGATGCGTTATGCAATTGGTGCAACATATGATTACAATGAAAAAATCACATTACGCTCTGGTATTGCTTACGATGAAACACCAACAGATCCAAATCATTTAACGATTTCAATTCCAGATACTAACCGTATTTGGGTGAGTGGTGGTATGAACTACCTATTAGATGATAATTCATCTGTAGATTTAGGTGTAACTATCGTTAAAGGCGGAACGGAAAACTTCACTGAAACTGATGATTTAGGTCAAGAGTGGAGCTTTGAAACATCTGGCGGCGCTTATATATTTGCAGCACAGTATAACTTCGCTTTTTAAGCATAAAAAGTAGTCGTTTAAATATCAAAAACGCGAGTTGATATTTTGATAAAAAAGCCCTTAAACATGATTTTTTGAGGGCTTTTTATTATTTTTATCGTTGTAGAAGCTAGTCTTCTTGCTCATTTTTATTAATTGTCACGATTCTTTGAGGGAAAGGAATTTCAATTTTCTCAACTTTTAACGCATCAAAAACTGCTAAATTAACCTGTAATTTAGTGGCAATTAAATCTGTCGTTGGTACCCAATAGCGATAGCTGATTGATATGCTGCTATCAGCAAAGTTATCAACACCCACTTGTGCTCTTGGTGTTTGTGTAATTGCAGTGATATTTCCTAATACTTGTGCAATGACACTAATGGCTTTATGTGGGTCATTATCATAAGCAATGCCAACTTCACCTTCTACTAAAGAATATTCAAATGAATTATTGATCACTTCACCCACTAAATGCTTATTAGGCACAGTGATCTCTACATTATCTTCGTTACATAAAATGGTGACACCTAGCTCAATCGATTTAACTAAGCCAGATACATTATTTACTTGTATGGTATCTCCCACTTTAAAAGGGCGAGTTGCGATAATAGCCAAACCAGCACCATAATTTGCTAGCATGCCTTGTAGCGCTAAACCCGCACCTAAAGATGCAGCACCTATGGCTGCAACGAATGGCGTAACACTTACACCTAATTTTCCTAAGGCAATAATCACTACCATAGTAATGAATAATGCTTTAACAACATTGCTTACAAATGTACTTAGAGTGATATCTATTTTATGTTTTTGCATTAATTTAAAAATGAATTTAGACAGTTTTTGGGCTATCCAAATACCAATTAATAAAATAAATAGTGCTGCAACAACTTGAAAGCTGTAAGTGACTAAATACTCCATAACAATTGCATACATGCGCTCAAATTCTTTTATTTCAGATTCAATCATTTTTCATTCTTAATTCACAAGTGAAAATATATCCAAATTAATTGGTTATATAGGTTTCGTTTTATTAATACAGAATATACACTGACAAAAAACGAATACCAGAAATTTCTGGTACAAAATTAGTCTTTTAAAAAAGTGCCTCTCATGAAAAATAAAACCTTACTTTCTTTGGCTATATGCGCATCATTAATGGGTTGTGTTGAGTCAAAACTTCAAGAAACAGCGGCAGTAGAACAAAAAATTCAACTATCTGAAAATAAAAAAATAGAAAACATCGTTGAAGCATACTTTGATGAGGGTTTAGCCTTTAGTCCAATATCAGGCACTTTTGTTGGCCAACCTCAATATAACGATCAATTCTCTCCACCGATCAGTGCTGAAAATCGCGCAAAAGAATTGGCTTTTGTTAAAAAATATCAAGATAAAATTACTAAAATAAATATTAATAAATTAACAGGTCAGGCATTACTGACTTACGAGATTTTTTCTCGAGATTTAGCGTTAGCAGTTGAAGGTGATAAATTTTTAGATCACCTTTTACCAATTGATCAAATGGGTGGCGCACATAATACATTTGCAGGGTTAGGTTCAGGTCAAAGTGCTCAGCCTTTTAGTACAGTACAAGATTTTAAAGACTTTAGATTAAGAGCTGAAGGTTTTGTAACTTGGCTTAAAAGTGTTCAAGTGGCCATGAAGCAAGGCACAGAGCAAGGTGTAGTATTGCCAAATGTGTTAGCGGTTAAGCTATTGCCTCAATTTAAAGCCCATGTTGTAACAGATCATACTCAATCAGTATTTTGGATGCCTGTTGCGGCTATGCCTGATACTTTAACTGAGCAAGAGAAAGCTAAAATAAAGTCAGCGCATAAAAGTATGATTTTAAATAGTTTAGTGCCTGCGTATCAAGACATGGTGACCTTCTTAGAGCAAGATTATATACCTAAAACACGTGCAAGTGTGGGTTACAGTGAATTGCCAAACGGTAAGGCTTGGTATGAATACCAAATAAAAACAAATACGACTCTAGACTTATCAGCCAATGAAATTCATGAAATTGGTTTAAGTGAAGTATCACGTATTTTAGGTGAAATGAAAAAAGTAAAAGAGCAAGTAAACTTTAAAGGTGACTTAGCTGCATTTTTTGTTCATTTAAGAGAAAGTGATGAGTTTTATTATGATACACCCGAAGAGCTCATTGCAGCTTATGAACAAGTAAAACAAAAAATAGATGCAAGCTTACCCCAGTTATTTGATATAGCGCCAAAAGCTGATTATGTTGTAAAAGCGGTAGAAGACTTCAGAGCAGCATCGGCTGCGGGTGCTTCTTACCAAGGTCCTGCGCCAGACGGTTCTCGCCCTGGTATCTTTTACATCAATACCCATAACTTAAAAGCACAACCTAAGTTTTTATTAGAAACCTTATCGATTCATGAAGCAGCACCTGGGCATCACTTCCAAATCGCATTACAGCAAGAAGTTGAAGCCTTACCACGCATTCGTAAATTTGGTGGCTATACCGTATTTGCTGAAGGTTGGGCGTTATATGCAGAAAGCTTAGGTAAAGAGCTAGGTTTATTCACTGACCCATATATGTGGTACGGCCGTTTAGTTGATGAGCAATTACGTGCAATGCGCTTAGTACTAGATACAGGTTTTCATGCAAAAGGCTGGACCCGTGAGCAAGGCATTGAATATATGAAAGCAAATTCATCTATGGCTGCCAGTGATATTGAATCTGAAGTTGAGCGTTATATTGCATGGCCAGGTCAGGCATTATCTTATAAATTAGGTCAATTTAAAATTCGTGAACTACGAGAGTATAGTGCTAAAGAGCTTGGTGATAAGTTTGATGTTAAACAGTTCCATACTCAAATTCTAATTGATGGCGCTTTACCTATGCCAATTTTAGAAGCGAAGATCAAACGTTGGGTCGCAAGCCAAAAAGTATAAAGATAAACCTGCTTCGCGGATTTATTGAGGCTACTTGGTAGCAGCGCAATAATTAGAAAAACAAGTTATTGTTCTAATAAAAAACACCTTATTGTCATTAATGATAGTGAGGTGTTTTTTTATAGATTATTTTTGACAAGGAAGTATTAGCCTAATGCTAACCAAATACCAACTCCTACCATTAAACTGCCAGCTATACGGTTCATCCATTTGATATTATCACCGCGGCTTAAAAATAGTCTTAAGCTTTTTCCGCCAGTGGCATAGGCCATCATACTGGTAAATTCAGTGATCATAACAACGCTAAGTAGCATGATTAACTGTGGTGCAACTTCCCGTTCTACGTTTATAAAAGGCGGCAATAAAGAAATCATAAATGCCCATCCTTTAGGATTGGCGATAGCTGTTACTAGACCTTGAGTAAATAAGGACTGTCGGCTGACATCATGTTGTTGATTCTCATCTATCGCCATCTTACCTTTTGATAACCACATATTGATGCCAATATAAGCTAAATAGGTACCTCCTAGCCATTTTAATATTTCAAAAATGTCAGGATAATTGAGCATCACGCTAGCAACCCCTAACACAGCTGCAATGGCAACTAGCGCTACGCCAATGAGCTCTCCTATCATCATCCACATAGTGCGACGCACCCCGATACTCATACCTAAGGTCATAGCAAGCGTCATGCACATGCCCGGTGTGATAGAAACAAAAAAGAAAGTCGGGATAAAAACCCCTAAGATAGCTAAATCAAACATATCGATATTAACGGTAATAAAAAAGCTATAGTAACGAATTGATATCAATGCATCTACTAGAAAAAGAATTATTGGAGTGCTGGGCTTTTTAAATTGTATTTTTGTTCATTTTTATCATTGAACCAGGCTGGGTTCATAGGCTTTTTTTTATTAGTGAGTGTGGCATTTGCATTCCAATCTTTGAAGATGAAGTTAGATTGTATACAATTTTAAAGAAAATAAAAATCCCAGCATAAGCTGGGATTTTGTCAGTCATCAAATGATATCCATATCATGCAAAGTTTTTACACTATGCGGCTTCCTTTAACTGCGGATCATCAAGTTTGCGGTCTTGATAATCTTTCTCAGTTATCATAAAGCTTAATATGATAGGCACTAGAATTAAAGTAAATACGGTTGAGACAACTAAGCCACCAACAACTACTGCACCTAAACCTCGGTAAAGCTCACTACCGGCACCAGGCATCAGAACTAGAGGTAACATGCCACCTACAGAGGTTAAAGTCGACATCATAATAGGGCGAACTCGGCTCTCAACAGACTCTTTTATAGCCAAGCGTGGGCTGATTGTTTTTTGTTTCAAAATATTTAAAGATTGATGAACAATCAAAATAGCGTTATTTACCACAACACCCGCAAGTATCACAAAACCTAAAATAGTCAGTACATCTAAGTTTTGTATTGGTGTATACCTGTCCATAACGCTTACCCAATGCACGCCAGATAGCCCCATAAATCCACCCAAAGTTGCAAGAGGTACAGTTACTAATATTACTAACGGGTATTTCCAGTTTTGGAATAAAACAACCATAACGAGATAGATAACTAGCATAGCTAAGAAAAAGCTAGAACCTAGCATGCCAGTGAAAGAACCATCACCTAATAAAGCGGCTTTAATATCATTTAGTTTACCAGCACTACCTGCAAGGTTAACTTCAACTAAAGGAGAAATTGCACCTTGAGTTCTGAGTTCTTCAACCATGCTATTAATAGAAGCAATTGCTTGCTCTAATGGCATACCAGCTGGTGGCGTAAACTGTAAAGTAACCGCACGTTGGCGCGCAACATGTTTAATTTGATCTGCACTTTGACTGCGCTCTAATACCGCTAAAGATTGTAAATCAACTACTTGTCCTTCAGGTGTTGCTAAAGGCGTTTGCAACAACTCATCAATAGGGAAATCTGTTTGCTGCGCATTGCTTACAATTTTAATATCTTTTAACTCACCGCCAATTTCAAAGCCATTCATTAAAATAATGCCATCTCCATTTGCTTGCACTGCCAAGCCTAAATCACGACGAGACATATTTAATTCAGCTAATCTTTCGTCAATTGGCTTAATTGCAAGCTCAGGTGTTGGTAATAAAAAGTTAGCAGGTTCTGGTAAAGTGGCATAAGGGCCATAGTTACCAATTAACTTAAATAGTAATGCTGTGGCACCTTGGGTTATTTGCGGTAAATCATCACCTACTAAATCAATTTGAATGGCAGATCCAGTTGTACCACCTGTATTAAATAGTGGGAATTGAAAAGCAAAACCGATTACATCTGGTGCGTTTACACCCATTAATGTTTGATTTAATAAATCAACGGCATCAACGGTTTCTTTAGCATTCATAGGGATCATGCCATGTAATACCTGACCACCCATAGCGACTAAAAAGTAATGATCGATTTTAGGCGCTTTAATGACAGAGCCATCCATTAAATGTACATCAGGACGGTTATCGACTGTTGATAAAGGGCCGTTACGTAAATTAGCTTCAGCTGTAAATCTATCGCCAGATATTTCCCAAGCAGGGCGAAGTTTCTCTTCGATACGATCACCAATTTCTGATATTTGATCTAAATTATAGCCCGGTGGTGGCACCATAAAGCCAAAAGCAAAGTTACGGTTACCTTTAGGTAAATAATCCATAGGTGGAATTAATATAGCGATACCCACTAAGGTAACTACTGCAAAGCTGCCAATGACAGTTAATCGTTTTTTAGTGCTGCCAGAAATTTTATAAACAAAATTACCAATTTGTGATGGCACTTTCTCAGCTCTTGCTGATAGCTTATTTAATATAGGATTCTTGATTTGAACTTGTTTGCTCTCAGAACGGGCTCTTAATAAGTGTGCGCCGGCAACGGGTATTACTAATACTGAAACAATAAAGCTGATAGAAACCGCAGCCATAATCGCTAAAGAGATATCTCTAAATAGCTGACCTGCACTATCTTGAATTGTTAAAATTGGAATGAATACTACAAGCGTTGTTAAAGTTGATGCAAATACAGCACCGGCTACTTCTTGTGTACCTTCAACACTGGCTTTTAATGGCTTTTTACCCATTTCTAAATGACGAAATATATTTTCGATTACTACAATTGCATTATCAACTACCATACCAACAGCAAAGGCCATGCCCGCCAGTGATACGATATTAATCGAGCGACCTAAAGCCACTAAAACAACAATAGAACCCACCATAGAAATAGGAATTGCGATAGCAATTACGCCGATAGTTCTTAATGATCTTAAGAATAATAATAAGGTTAATACAGCAAGTAATCCGCCTATTAAGATATTGCTTTGTACTAATGAAATCGCATTTTCAACATAACTAGAAGAATCCCAAGTCAGTACCATTTCAAATGTGCCTGTTAAACCCAGTTTTTTAGCATGTTGTTCTAATAAACCATCCGGTGCATTTAGTGCAGCAAACTCAGCTTTTAGCTTATTCATGGTATCCAGTAGATTGGCACCATTAGCAAGTTGGAAATTGAAAAATGGCATTTGTACGCCACGTGCACGTACCCAGTCAGTCATTTCTTTGTAAGTTTCTACAACTTCTGCAATATCTTTTAAATAAACAGGGCCATTAACATCACGGCGAATAACAGTATTGGCAACAGTTTGTGCATCGCTAAAGCGACCCATAGCACGTACTCGAATATCATTTTTACCGTCAGGTAATTTACCACCAGAATAATTACTATTAGTTAGCTGTATTGCATCAACAAGTTCACTGTAACTGATGCCATAGTTAGCTAATCGAGTAGAATCAAAACGTATTTGTAATTCACGTTCACGGGCACCTAAAATACCTACTTTTGATACACCTTCAATATTCTCTAATCTAGGACGTAAACGACGCTCCATAAAGTCATATAAAGTTGTATTATCAAATGTTGGATCTGTTGCTGCCAAACCAACCCAAGCAATATAATCAACCGACATAGGATCTATGCCCTCAACGGTTGGTTCGCTTACACCGTTAGGATATGCAGGAACTTCATTTAGCTTTTGCACTACTTCAGCTTGCGCTTGTGCGATATCAGTGCCTGTTTCAAACTCTAATCTTAACTGAGCAGCTGATGTTTGACTGATACTGGTCATAGAAATTAGACCGGTCACATCGCTAAGTACTTTTTCTTGTTCAGCAACTACATCTGACTCAATTTCTTCAGGAGACGCGTTTTCCCAAAAAGTACGAACACTGACAACAACAGAGTCCACAGTGGGGGTCATTTGAACAGGAACTTGATTAAAAGCTAAGATCCCCGCCATGATAGAAAGTAAAACACCTACAATGACGCTAATGGGCTGCTTTACAGCCGTTTCAACAATTTTCATTATAATGCCTTTGTATTTGTTTCATCAGCTACAGCCATAACAGGACCAGGCATTAACCTTTCATTACCTTCAGTGATTACCTTGTCATCTGCTTTTAACATCGGACTCAATACTGCCGCGATATTGCCTTGATGAAATACAACAGTGACAGGAATTACTTCAGCCATTTGTTTTTCATCTTTTTGATTCACTTTATAAACTAAAGTACTTGTACCACGCTGTACTATCGCATCTTTTGGTACAGTTAAGTATTGCGTTTTAGCGCCTTCTGGTAACCAAGCTTCTACTGACATACCAGGCATTAAACCTTGAAACTCAACTTGGCTAACAACTTTGAATGTACGGGCTCTGGCATCTACATTACGTAATACTTTAATGTTAAAACCATTTAGCATTTTATCGCCTACACTGAGACCTACTTTAGTTGGAATTGATGTCATGGTATGAGCAAAACGCTCAGGTACATCTAACCAAGCCTCTAATTTACCTTGAGAAGTTAAAGTCAGTGCGTTATCACCTGCACCTAACCATTGACCAGGTTCAGCGATTCTTTGGGTAATTTGTCCATTAAAAGGGGCTTTAATTGTCATATCATCTAAGCGTACTTCAGCAATATTTAATTGTGCTTGTAATGCCTTTATAGCTTCATGGGCAGCAATCACATTGGCTTGACCAGATAAAGCGGCAGTTTTACTTTGGCGAAGCCTTTGTTCTGAAATCGCATTTTTATTTGCAGAATGTTTGTAAGCAATATAATCGTCTTCAGCTAAATTAAACTCAGCTTGTGCTAAAGCATGCTTTGCTTGTGCAAGTGCTAATTCGGCCTCTAGTCGAGACTTTTCAGCTAACATTTTACGGTTATCTATTTGCAACAATTCTTGACCAAGTTTTACTGAGTCGCCTTCATTTACAAAAACTTTTATCACAACACCCGCTTCTGCAGATGCAATATGAGTTTGTGTTAAAGCTTTTAAAGTGCCAGTTACACGTTTATGTGATTGTAAGTCTTGCAGTGCAACACTTGAAAAGCGCACAACTTGATTAGCTGACACGTTATATGAGAAAAAGAGTGAAGCAACACTCATAATTAAAAGAATACTTAAAATAGATTCTTTTAATACACTTGAAAATGAATTTTGGCGCATATCATCCCCCGACAATATTGTTGTTGAATATTTGTAAATTATTAGACCAGTCGTCTATTTGTGTATTTTTGATTATTTTGCGATCAGATGCAAGATCGAATTTATGTTTTTTTTTATTCTATTTTAAATTTTCAGTTATATAATACCAATTGTATTAATTAACTCCCGCTGAATGGGAAGTTAATTAATACAATTGGTATAAGAGATTTGATTAATAAATTTTGCAACGGAATGTTTTTAAAATGGGTTTTTGTATGCGTGTGTGTGATGTAGTTTGATTGAGACTATTTGAATTGTTTTAGCTTAAGACATAAAAAAGCACGACTAAAGCCGTGCCTGAAAAGGGTTGTATATTTTAACTTAAGGTTTGACTAATAGGTTCTGAAATACAATATCTACAAAGTCATTATAGGGTTGGGCACTATTTTCAACTTGCATTTGAATTGATGCTCCGTGGCTAGCACTAAATAAAAAAGCAGCCATTTTTTGCGGATGTATATTATCAGCTAGTTCATTTTCAGCTTGCGCTTGTGTGATAACTTGCGCCATTAGGGCATTCATTGAATCTTGTGAACACTTTAAGGCACCACGCATGGTCTCGCTTAATTTAGATTGCTCAAGTGCTAATTTTGGAATTAAACATTGGCAATCAATGCCTTCCTCATCATGATATTGCTGAATGCGGGCAAAGAAGTTTTTAATCCTGGTTAATGGTGTGAACTTTCTATCGCGGAAAATATCACGCATGAATTCGCTATTTTCATCTGAAGCGCGTTCTATAAGCGCCATGCCAAAGTCTTCTTTGGACTTAAAGTAATGATAGAAAGACCCTTTGGGCACACCTGCTGTATCGAGTATTTCTTTAAGGCCACATCCGTTATAGCTCTTTTCAATTATCAGAGAATGGCCAGCTGCCAAGATCATCTCTTTAGTATCTTGTTTAATCATTTTAACTGTCTCGGATTGGGTTATTTAAGTTTATCCGCTGACTATTATTGGACCAGTCGTCTTAAAAGTCAATTATTAGATTGGATTCTGGAGATCTCAACATTAAACCCGCAGCGAGTATAAAAGGACTTTAGGCTTAGCACTTAGATAAACTCTAAAGTTATTTTATCCTTTTAAGGTATCAGTACCTGTTTTGATTATTGTTTCAGATATTTGTTTATAAACGCCTTTTACTAAAGACCATCTGTGCCAATATAAAGTTTGAGTGAGCTTTATATTTGGTGAAATATTAATTATTTCACCTGAGGTTAATTCATTTTCAATTTGTAATTTAGGGATCAAAGAATAAGCAGCACCTTGTTTTACTAATTCCACAAAAGCCTCTGATGAGCGCACTGTATGACATGGATAGCTGCCGCCTTTTAAACCGAAATGTTGTTCAATGAATTTAATATGCATATCGTCTTTTTGATCAAAAGCGGCACCTGGTGCATATTGTAAACTTTGTTGATTAATGCCATTGGCAAAATATCTTTTTTTAAACTCAGGTGAAGCTACTAAAATATATTCCATTGTACCTAGCTGAGTCACTTCACAGCCTGAAACTGCTTTATCATTGAGGCTAATGGCACCAAATACTTCACCATCTTTCAATTTATCTAATGTACGGGATTCATCGGCAACAATTAAGTTAAGTTCAATTGGGTGTTGGTTTATTAAAGGTGTTAATGCACCTATTAACCAAGTCGCTAAGCTATCAGCATTGGTTGCTAAATTAACTGTTAAAGTGGATTCTGGCTGATCTAGTAGAATTTGCGGTAATAATTCAGCCTCTAGTTGTTGTACTTGGTGATAATGACTTAATAGTTTTTTACCTAGCTCAGTTGCGACAATAGGCTGGGCGCGTATTAAAACAGGCTGGGCAACCAGTTGCTCTAATTGTTTGATCCTTTGTGAAACCGCAGGTTGTGTAATGCATAAAACATCAGCTGCTTTTTCAAAACTTTGCTGTTTAATTACAATGCTTAAAGCGTGCAATAATTTATAATCTAGCTGGTTCATGTTACCTCTATATAAGTAAAATTTATCAAGTATAAAAACTATTAATTTTATTTATTTTAATTTAAGTATTAAATTTACTCCATCAATTTTCAATGAGCAGTAGTAAATGACTATTTCAGCAATGTTTCAAGGTTTGGTTTTAGGCGCTAGCATGATCATTCCGATAGGCGCACAAAATTCTCATATATTAGGGCAGGGCATTAAACGTAATCATCATATATTAGCCGCAACAATTTGCATGGTGTGTGATGTATTATTAATCGGCTTAGGGGTATTTGGCGGAGGTCAGCTGATAGCCAGTAGTGAATGGCTATTATTAGCGATCACTTGGGGCGGTATTTCATTTTTGTTAATTTATGGTGCAATGTCTTTTAAAACCGCTTGGCAAAATAAATATCAAGGTTTTGGCAGTCAAAAAGGGATTAAAACCAAAGCAGCTGTTGTAGGTACTACTTTTGCTGTGACTTTATTAAATCCGCATGTTTATTTAGATACCGTTATGATTTTAGGCAGTGTTGGCGGGCAGTTTGCGGGTAATGAAAAAATAGCTTTTGCAGTGGGTACAATGTTAGCTTCTATTTTATGGTTTTATAGTTTAGCAACAGGTGCTTCAAAAATGGCTCCTTGGCTTGCACAACCTAAAGTTCAACGCATGATAGATATGCTGGTAGGCTCAATTATGTTGTTAGTTGCTTACTCATTATTTAATCATCAATTTTAAGATTTACTTTAAATGGTTAATATACAAAGACCTAAATACTTTCAATTTCTGGGTAACCATCAATTTTAAGACTTTGCATACTAATGTGCTTTGCCTTATCTGATAATAAAAAAATGATTGTATTTGAAATTTTATTTTCAAACTCAATCATTTTTTTTACAGGCATTTGAGCATTAAATACTGATGAATTTAAAATATTAAACCGTACCCCAAATGTATTTAATTCTCGAGATAATTTGGTTAATGACTGTTTAAGTGGATTCTTTAGTTGTGTTTCAAGCGTGACAATACTGCTCAATTTTTGTTTTGCCATTTTTTTAGCAATCGCTTGCAAAGTACATTTGTAAAAATGAGATTGCTTGTTGCGACCAGCTTCATTTTTAATTGACGCTAGGCTTAAGGTATCTGAGCAATTAACTAAATTATTTATAGAGCCAAAATCTTGTTCTACCATATCTAGAAATTGAAAAACTTGCCACTTATCATCTATATCAAACTCGAAGAAAAAAACTTTATTTTCGAAATCATTTTTTAGCTGCATATACAATAAAACAAGTTGTTGTTTGTCATTATCTAATAGGATGACTTTGGTACCTTGTTGCAATAAGGTCTTTGCAACTTTTTTACCTATTCTTGATGACGCACCGATAACGATAGCGAGTTGATTTTCAAAGTTCATTAGCTTTATTTATTTTAAATAATTCATTAAGTAACTTTATACAATTAAAGTTACTTAATGCAAATGATATTTATTTTTATTTGGGTGTTCAAATTTATAGTAATTATAATTTTAATTAGATATTAGCAATTTAAATTTCTTTTAAAAAAATCATGCTTGTTACCCATTAAAAGCGTTGCTGTTTTGTGTGGAAATTCAAAATTAAATTGTTTTTTGTATCCATAATGTAGAATGTGATTAAATAGTTTATGATTGTCAGCTCTTGGCTCTAAAACGATACGTTGTGTCTGGGGATCATCTTGATATATAAAATGGCTTATTGCACATAACCATGATGCAAAATAGTTTTTACCTCGAAAGGACTCTTCACCTACCAGTAAATGTAAACCACGATCATAAGCCTGCCAATTATAGTGTTCCGAAATATGATCTTCTGCAGCCCAATAAACTTCAAAATAACCAAAAGGCTGATCATTAAAATAGCCAATTAAAGGTAATGTTATCGGCGTTGATAATTTATTTAATAAATACTGTTTTAATTCATCTTCAGGCCATGCTTGTTGCCAAAACTCTGCGACTCTAGGGTTGTGCATCCAATTGTGAAAAAGAGCTAAATCGGACTCAATATCGACTACTCTAAAAGAAATCATTTGCTGTAATTTATGGTCAAAACGTCTGTACACTTCACCTGTTGGCGATAAATTCCGAGTAGGGCAAATAAGATCTTCTTTGTTAAAGTTACTTAAAATTTGCTTTTTATCGTTATGAGCTACTAATTTTGAACAATAAAATTCATATTTTGAAAAACTTTCAGCATTTAAAACTTTTATCATATCTTGTAAAGCTGGTTGACTTTGCCAACTTTTTTTTGGAATGCGAATATGTTTTATCTCAGTAAAATGATGAAAAAGTGCATCAAAAGCGTTAATTAACCAGTCTAATGTGTATTGATTATGAAATGGAGATAATAAAAATGAATTATTTTTAGACCATTTACCAATCAAAGACAAGTTGTTTAAAGGATCCATTAATCCATTCTCTAGATATTCAAATGCATTAATATTATTTGATAGCAGCATATTACTCTCATAAGTTAATTTCTCTCATTTAAATAGTAATGCTTATCATTTTTGTATGCAAGATGGGTTTTTATTAAATTTTTATACTTCAATCTCGTCTTTAAAAGCTAGAGCAATATTTAAATTATATGTTATGGCTGAATCTTTACTTACAAAACAATATATAGCGCAAGCAATTGAGAACATACAAAAGCTGATTTCTTATCCTAGCATTACGCCAGATCATCATGGTTGCTTAGATTATTTAATTAATTGGTTAAAAAAACATGGATTTGTATTTGAAAAAATATCAAAAGGTGGAGTTGATAACTTAATAGCATATAAAAAGTTTGATAATGATGGTCCTAATTTTGCCTTTGCAGGTCACATTGATGTCGTGCCTGCAGATGAATTATCTTGGAAGCATCCACCTTTTTCTGGTGTGATTTCTGAAGGAAAATTGTATGGCAGAGGGGCTGTTGATATGAAAGGCTCTATAGGTTGCTTTATGTCTGCGACTGAATCTGTATTAAAAACGCTTAAAAAAGGCACCCTGTATTGGCTTTTGACTTGTGATGAAGAAGGTGAGGCTGAGTTTGGCACTAAAATTATGGTGGAAGCATTAAATAAAAAGGGAATTGCTTTAGACTATTGTTTAGTTGGGGAGCCTACAGCGACATCAAAAGTAGGAGATGTAATTAAAGTAGGTAGAAGGGGAGCGATTTCAGCTAAAATTAATTTTAGTGGCAAAGCTGGCCATGTTGCCTATCCTTTATTAGCTGATAATGCATTACACAAAGCAGTTAATTTCTCCAATCAATTATTACAGTTTCCATGGTATTTAGGTACGCAACATCAACCCGGAAATACGCTTCAAATCACATATTTAACTACTTCAGACTTCACTGATAATATTGTCCCCCCCCAAGCAGAGCTTTGCTTTAATATCAGATTTAACAGTAGTTTTGACTTAGAAGAATTTAAAAGTAAAACGATAAATTTATTGCATAGTATTGATCCTCATGCACGAATTTTATGGCAAAGATTATGTATTCCCTATCAAACTGTTTGCGAAGCTGGCAAAGAGAGCTTTACAGATTTAGTGAGTAGCTGCATTCAAGAGTTATTTGATATGCAACCTAGCTTGTCTATTTCAGGAGGTACTTCAGATGGTCGTTTTATTGCTAATCAATCTACGCAAGTAATAGAGCTTGGCCCAAGTAATAAAACGATCCATCAAATAAATGAAAATATCTCAATTTCAGAAATATCGGATTTATTTCATTTGTATAAAAAAATCCTTATTAAAATACATAGTGAACATCAGTAAATTGATTTCATTGAAGTTAATAAGATAGATACTTTTAGCTAATCTGACTATCTCTTTAATAAAGTTAATTAATATATTGTGGCTTTTCGGTTAATGCGAGCTTTAAATCACTAATGACATCTTTGATTATAAAATTTACCAAAGTAGGCGATATTTTTAACTTATTTGAAATCTCGACTTGACTCAATCCATCATGCTTTAAAAGTTTAAAGGTGTTTTGACTTCTTTCACTCATTTTAGAAAGTGCTTTATCTATTACTTCGAATTGGTTCATGCAAATGATAGAGCGCTCAGGGTTATTTATGCATTGGTTATACTCAGTTTGTTGTTCATCTAATTCTTCATCTTCTTGGAATAAGTTTCTTTCCAATTTCTTACGACGGTAATGATCTATAGATAAATTTCGAATAACGCGAAATGCAAAACTTTTATGGTAATTAACACTTTCATATGGGGATTTTTCTATCACTTTTATATATGCATCTTGCAAAATATCTTCAGCTTTTTTGTGACACCCAGTTATTTCACCTGCTGTTTCTAACATAGAGGTTCTATTTTTGGTAAACACATCTTGCCATTGATTTGGGTTGTTTGTTTTTTGTACTGACATGGTTGTTGGTCTTAGTGTTTGGATCTTTTAATGGTACTGTAATGCTATTCTAAATCATTTTGATAATTATT
The DNA here is from genome assembly GCF_001269985.1 of Pseudoalteromonas sp. '520P1 No. 423'. Classification (NCBI taxonomy): domain Bacteria; kingdom Pseudomonadati; phylum Pseudomonadota; class Gammaproteobacteria; order Alteromonadales; family Pseudoalteromonadaceae; genus Pseudoalteromonas; species Pseudoalteromonas sp. '520P1 No. 423'. The sequence continues at coordinate 1,309,542 of NZ_BBZB01000001.1, forward strand.
CGCAATAAGAGGTTTTCTTATTTAAAGTTTTGTCTACTTCAATCGTCATAACTTCAGAGTAAAAAAAGCAAAAATTTGGAAATGTAAATATGAGTTATTTTGATAAACAAGATGCTTTATTTTGTGTGCTTAAAAATAAAGAAGGCCAATATTCCTTATGGCCTAAAAGTAAAAGTATCCCAGGTGGGTGGACTAGCGAGAAAATAGAAGGCAATAAAGAAGAATGCCTAGAGTATATAAGCAATAACTGGACTGACATGCGACCTTTGTCATTAGTAGAACAAATGAATTCTGATAAATAGGTAATTTATAACTTCATTTTCTCGGTATTTTTATCAAAAGGTATTCAAATGAATAAGACTTTTTCTAAAGCGACTTTATTACCAAATTCAAAAATAAACATAATTAATAACTTTTTAAATTCAGTATCAACTCAGCCTAATGAAGTCGGGTTGACCGTTTTGAAAGCTACTGGGGAAGTGAAGTTATCTTATGCAGAATTACACAAAAAAATTATTTCGTTAGCGAGCGAATTACAAAAAAAACATGCGCAAGGAGAGCGAATTGTCATTTTATTAAACAATGACGAACAATATGTTATCTCCTTTTTTGCTTGTTTATTTGCGGGTTTAATTGCTGTACCGGCACACCCTCCAGAATCTTTAAAGCCACAACATTTAGAGCGTATTAGTTCTATAATTTTAGATTCAGGTGCTAGCTGTGTGATCACTACCTCTGATTTATCGAATAAATTTGAAGAAAAGTTAGGGGATATTGTAAATGTGTCATCAATTTTTGTTGATGCACTTTTAGATTGCCAAGACTATCAATATAAGCCTGTCAGTATACAAAATGATGATATCGCATTTTTACAATATACATCTGGTTCAACTGCCTTACCTAAAGGGGTAAAAGTTAGTTTTTCTAATTTAGATGCAAACCTTAAACTCATCCAGTCAGGTTTTAGTATTTCACAATCTGATAAGCTACTAAGTTGGTTGCCTTTATATCATGATATGGGCTTGATTGGCGGCTTATTATTACCATTATTTGCTGGTGTGCCATTAATTTTAACTAGTCCCAATTATTTTTTAGAAAGACCCATTAGATGGTTAGAAGCCATTTCAAAATATAAGATCACAGGTACAGGTGGGCCAGATTTTTCATACAGGTTATGTTTAGAAAGAATAAAAGAGTCTCAAATTAAAGATCTCGATTTAAGCTCTTGGAATATCGCTTTTTCTGGCGCTGAGCCTGTTCGATATAATACATTGACTGAGTTTTACCAAAAATTCAAAAGTGTTGGGTTTAAAAAAGAAGCTTTTTATCCATGTTATGGCCTAGCTGAGTCGACTTTATTTGTGACTGGTGCTAAGCGTGGTAAGGGCATGATCACTAAATCTATAGATCAAGCAGCACTGTCACAAAATATCGCAAAAGAAAATAAAGACGGGGCCATACTTGTTAGTTCAGGAGGTGTATATCAAGCTCATGAAATAATGATTATGTCAGCAGAGTCACTTACACCTTGTAACGACAATGAAGTTGGTGAGATCTGGGTTAGCGGCAAGAGTATATCGTCTGGATATTGGAATAACCAAGATGCTACGAATGCTACTTTTGTACAATACAAAGATAAAAGTTGGTTAAGGACTGGAGATCTAGGATTTCAAGAGCAAGGTGAGCTATTTGTAACAGGTCGTCTTAAAGATTTAATTATTATTCGCGGGCGTAATATATATCCACAAGATGTAGAACTGCATATTGAAAATAATTGTGAGTTTACCCGTAAAGGCCGAGTGGCAATTTTTGCTATAAAAACAAAAGAAACTGAAACAATAGGCGTGGCTTTAGAGCTTCCTAAGCGATTCCAAAATAAAGAGTTAGACTCAGAGATATTCAATCAAATCAATCAATCGGTAATAAATTATTGTGGTGAATCTATTGGTGATGTAATGCTATTACAGCCAGGTTGTTTACCTAAAACTTCAAGTGGCAAATTACAGCGTTCTGCCTGCTCTTTAGGTTATATTAATCATACACTAGATGAATATGCTCGTTTTTCAAATCAATCAAACTCTACTAGTGCTAGTTATTTAGCTCCAAAAACTCAGTTAGCTCAGCAGGTGAGTCAAATTTGGCAAGATGTGCTATCGGTAGAAAGAGTTGGATTGAATGATAACTTTTTTGCTTTAGGAGGTGATTCAATTAAAGCTGTAACTATGGCGAGTAAAGTTAATACCGATTTAAATTATGTTTGCGAGCCACGCTTATTATTTGAAAGTCAAAATCTAGCTTCATTTGTACAGGCTTTAGAATTAACTTCGGCACAACCTACTGATAAACAAATAAAGATAATTGAACGCAGTGATAATATGCCTTTATCACCAGGCCAAAGGTTAATGTGGTTCACGGATAAATTAGCTAAAAGTGAAGCAGAGCGTTTAGCGTATAATATATCAGGTGGAGTTGAATTTAACGGGAGCATTGATCACAAAAAATTATCTGAAGCATTTAAATTAGTATTCAATCGCCATGAAATTTTCCGTATTGCTTTTGTCGAGAAATCAGAAGAACCAAGCACGGTTTTATTAGATGAAATACTTTTTGAGCTCAAATTTGCCGATATCAGCCATCATAATGACTCTGAATTAGATAATATAGCGATTGAAATTCAAAAGGCGTTTGAGTCTGAAGGATTTGATTTAGCTAAGCCTCCGTTACTAAAAGCTAAATTATTGCATTTGAATGCTAATAAAACTCAATTATTTGTAAATATGCATCATATTATTAGTGATGGATGGTCTATGAGTAATTTTATGAGAGAGCTGGGGCTTGCTTATAAACAAGTTTTGGGAGGTAGCAAAGCTGAACTGGCGCCATTAAAAGTTCAATTTTTAGACTATGCATATTGGCAAAATGAATATAAATCATCTCAAAGCTATCAATTAGAACAAAGTTATTGGCAAAAAATTTGTGCTGATACACCTTTAAATAGTGCAATAAAACCACATTTACCTAAAACTTCAGAAGTTAGCTATTTAGGTAAAAGTGTCCAAGCTAAGTTTTCACTTACAAATAGTGAGATGCTTTTGGCATTTGCTAAACAGCAAAAAACGTCATTATTTAATGTTTTATTAAGTAGCTACCAACTATTCATACACGGATTAACTAAATTAGATGATATTGTTTTAGGGACTGATCTTGCTGGTCGAGAGCAGCCTGAGCTAGCTTCATTAATAGGCTACTTTATTAAAGTGTTGCCAAGAAGGTCTAAACTTGAAGGTGATTTAACCATCTGTGAGTATATTCAGCAAACACAGCAACAAAGTATAGATATAAATGAAAATCAAAATGTCCCGTTAGATGAAATTATTCAATTATCAAAAGTTCCTTTTAAGGCTGGAGTATCACCTTTAATTCAGCAGCTATTTGTAATGCACAATATGCCTGAGATTAATTGGCAATTTAATGATATAGCTGCTTCGCAATTAGTATCTCAAGCGAATGAATTAAGTAAATTTGACTCAGTATTTTTTGTTACACCTGGCAGTGAAATTGAGTGTCGCTGGTTATTTAAAGCGGATTTATATCAAGAACAAAAAATGCAAAACTTATTGGCTAAATGGATTGAATTTACAGTAAAAATAATATCCGAATCACAAAGTCTTGTTGCCTCAATTGTTAAGCAATTACAAGTTGATATCGATAGTGAACAAAAAAGTAAAAAATCTAAGTTTTCATCGTTAAAGCGCGGTTTGAAGTCAAAAGTAAAAGCGGTTGAATCACCACTTAAAAAATCATTTTTTAATGATAAAGGCACATTTCCTATCGTATTAGAAGCACCATCAAAAGACGTTGATCCTGTTAGTTGGGCTCAAGCTAATCGACCTGCAATTAATGATTTATTGTTATCGCATGGTGGCATAGTATTTAGAGGCCTTTCGTTAGAATCAGCTACAGATTTTGAAAAATTTGCTGAAGCTTTGCATCCTGGTCTGTATGGTAATTACGGAGACTTACCTAAAAACACTAAAGGTAAAAATACCTACAAATCCACACCATACCCTAAAGACAAGATGATTTTATTTCATAACGAAAGTGCTCATTTATCTAAATGGCCAAGAAAACAATGGTTTTACTGTGAAACACCTTCACCTATAGGTGGCGCAACACCTATTGTTGATTGTCGAAAAATGTTAGATGTCTTATCAACAGATTTAGTTAATAAAATTTCAGAAAAAGGCCTGTTATATGTTCGAAGTTTTATTAAAGGTTTAGATGTTCCTTGGCAATCATTTTTCCAAACAGAAAATAAAGCTGAAGTAGAGCAAATGCTGAGGAATTCAGGAACCGAATTTGAATGGTTAGAAAAGGATGGTTTACAAACTCGTACTAAAACACATGGCGTTATTGTACATCCGTTAAGTGGTGAGAGAACGTTTTTTAATCAAGTTCAATTGCATCATGTTTCAGTTCTAGATGAAGGAGATAGGAATGATTTACTTGAATTAGTTGGCGAAAATAATTTACCTCGAAATGTTTATTTTGGTGATGGCAGCAAAATATCTACCGAAGAAATGAAGATCATTGGTGACGCATATGAAGAATGTGCGGTTCGATTTGACTGGAGAAAGTCAGATGTTGTGATGTTGGATAATATGCTTGCAGCTCATGCTAGAGACCCTTTTGAAGGTGCACGTAAAATCGTGGTGGCTATGGGAGATATGTTTAATAAATCACAACTATCAATTAGTGAAACTGAAGAAAAAGAAACAGAAGGTTATGAAGCATGTTAAACGAATACATTAATGCTTACCCATCAGGTGTAAGTCTAAGTGATACTCAAAATAGTATTTTAGAAGGTTCAGGCATAGATGCTTTTCACCAAGTAAAGTTGCACTTAGATAATGTTATTGAAGTAGAAGCTTTAGAAGAAAAGTTAAATTTACTGATCCAACAGCATATAAGTTTAACATCTATATACAAATCGGTTGAGGGTTATAAAGGGATTCGCAGTATTCCTATAGGCCTTGAAAAAGTCGTAATTGATCGCTTAGCTTGGCAAGATACAAGTGAGCCAAACTTTGATTCTGTTTTAGCTTTATTACCTAGTAATATAAATGCACAAACAGCTAATAATATACAGGTTATTCAAGTTGTCACTTCTGAAAATAAGTTTTTATTTTTAAGAGTGAGTGCAATTGTCATGGATATGGCTAGTGTCATTTGCTTATCGCAACAACTGGTATCAAATGATGATGTTGAGGAAGTGTTACAGTTTCCTGATTTTGTACAATGGCGAGATGAATTAATTAATTCAGAAGAAGGCTTACAAGGTCAAGCATATTGGCAACAATATACTGAGGAAAATTTAACGGGCTCTCCTGAAATAGAAATAAGCGATTTATTTGTTCAAGAGTCTAATAGCACTATGGCTTTTGAAACTAAATTAATAAACTTAGAACCAAGTATTTTATCACAAATTCAACAAACATCATCTGAATATAACGTTTCTATCAGTACAATTTTAACGGGCACATGGTGGTTTTTATTAGCTAAGTTAACAGCACAATCTCAATTTAATAGTTTATGGCAATATGATCCTAAACAAGATGATGAAGCCTTAGCTGATGCTATTGGGGTGTTTGAAAATGTCTTACCCGTTAATATTAAACTGGATGAAAATGACAGTTTTATTTCTTGGTTGCAAAAACTTGATGCTCAATTGAGCTCTCATCAAGAATGGGCTGAATGCTTTAATACTAAACTACTTAAAGGGCTTGATATAACAACAGCTGCAGGTTTTATCTATGCGCCTGAAAATAATCGTTTGAAACTACTTAATACCAAAGATGTCAGCATGGCAAAAATAAGTCAGCGTTGCTACCAATTAGGCGATGAATTTAAGTTATCTTTGAGTTATCAAAAAAGCACTGTGAATCTAGCCGTAGTAGAGCAGCTTATGTCTCAATATCTGTATTTATTATCTATGGGGGGTCTCTACCTTAATAAATCAGTTAAAGCAATAAGTTTGGTGAGTAATACTGAAAAAGAAGCGTTGTTAAAACTTGATAATTCAGAGGTTCATTCTGCAATTGAGACTATTTTTGACAAACTAGCGTATTATGAAAGTACTCAAGCTGATTCGGTCGCTATTAAATGCAGTGAAAAACAGTATAGTTATAAAGCTTTAGCCACAAAAGTAAATAACTATGCTAGCCAACTCATTAACCTAGGTGTTAAAGACTGTGATACTTTAGCTATTTGTTTACCTAAAAGCTGTGAGCTTGTGGTTGCTATGTTGAGTGTAATGAGAGCAGGTGGGGCTTATATACCATTAGATCCACAATGGCCGATTGAGCGAATTAATCAAATTGCAAATCAAGCAAAACCGGCATTTATAATTACTGAGCAAGACCAATTGGTTGCTGACATAGCACATTTGAATTTGCAAACACTTGCAGAGCAAGCGCCACAAGCAAATGTACTACCTAATATAAAACCCTCGAATACGGCATATATGATTTATACCTCAGGTACTACAGGAGAGCCAAAAGGTGTTTGTATCGGCCATAGCCAGCTAAATCAGTACTGTTATTCATCTTCTAAAGCCTTATCTCTTAATGAAAATAAGCACTTTGCAATGACATCTACTATCGCAGCAGACTTAGGTTACACTTGCTTATTTAATGCATTGTATAACGGTGCTAGCTTGCATATTGCAACCGATGAACAAGTCAATGATTCTGAAAAATTCCAGTTGTTTTTAGAACAAAATGATATTGATTGTATTAAAATTGTACCTACTCATTACATGGCTTTAATTGATAGTGATACTTGGAGATATGTGCCGAGAAAAATAATTTTTGGTGGTGAAGCTGTATCGAGTAAGTTGATCAAATCTATATATAAAAAGTCTTATGAAATTGATATTTATAATCATTATGGACCAACAGAGTCAACAGTTGGAGTGATGTATCATCATTTTGACAAAGTCAGTAAAGATGAGTTTATCCCTAAGCTAACCGGAGTGTTTGAAGGCTGTGGTGCTGTGATCTTGAACGAGTTTAATGAATTATGTTCGGTTGGTCAGTTAGGTGAGTTACATATTTTTGGTCATCAATTAGCAAGTCAATATTTTAACCATAGTCCAGAGTTTGGCTTTAAAACTGGGCTTAACTTTGCGGATAAAATATATCCAACAGGAGATTTAGCTAGATATCATGTAGATGGGGGGATTTTATTAGCTGGTCGAAAAGATGATCAAACTAAAATTAGAGGTTTTAGGGTAGAACCAAATGAAATAGCGCATCATATAAATACTTTTTCAGATATAGAGCATGCTGTAGTTATAGGAGAAAATAATACTTTAATTGCTTATATAGTAAATGAAAATAAAGAAACAGGCTTGCTTGATTCTGATTCTCAAAAAAAATATATAGATAAACTCGCACATAAGCTACCCGCATTTATGATCCCAACATTTTGGTTGTCGATTAAAGATTTACCTTTATTTGGCAATGGGAAAATTAACAAAAGTTTATTGCCTAAATCTGAGCATTTTAGTGAACGTGTTATTACTAAACCTGCAAACTCATTAGAGACACTTATATGCGATGTGATGAAAGATTTACTAGAAATTAATGACATTAGTACAACTCAGTGTTTTATGGAGTTAGGTGCACATTCTCTTACAGTGATTAAATTTGTCACTAGGCTGAGAAAGTTATTAAAAGTTGAAATAGAGCCTATTATGGTTTTTGAAAACTCAAATGTAGTAAAACTTGCAAAAGTTTTAAATAACTTAGGTTCTGAACCGTCTAAATTAGAAAAATTAGCAGCGATCCAATTAAAACTCGCAACTTTAGGTATAGAGGAGCAGCAGCAATTGAGACGTAAACTTCTACTTTAAGTCAGTACAGTGTACTGATCTAAAAAGCGGGGTTAACTCCCGCTTTTCTTTTTTAGATGGTGCAAAAATGATTGATGATTTACTATCGGAATTTGATCCTGAAATGTTAAAAATGGTTTTAGGTGACGATCTAGATGATGCAGTAAACTTACAAATACCTTCGCTTAAACAAACTCAATATCCACTGTCATTTTCACAAAACCGAATGTGGTTAATTGAACAACTTCAAGGCAATTCAGCTGAATATAATTCAGCTGTCGCTTTTAAAATAGAAGGCAAGGTCTCACTTTCTATTTTGCAAAAAGCCATTAATGAAATAATCCAGCGCCATGAAATTTTACGTACTGTATATAAAAATACAGAAGATGGCCCAATTCAAATTATTTTGGAAAAATTTGAATTTAGTATTAAAGAATATGATTTAACAAGTTTTAATGAAAATCTACAACAAGAAAAACTAGAGAAGATACTCAAAGAAGAAACTTATTCACCTTTTGATTTAACTTCAGATCTTATGATCAGGGTGAGTTATTTACACATGTCTAATGAAGGCGTATTAGTTTTTAATATGCACCATATCGCTGCTGATGGATGGTCACAGCAAATACTTAAAAAAGAGCTAGTGTCTTTATATGAGTCATTTTCTAAAGATGAAGAAAGTCAGCTCAATGCAATGCAACTGCAATACGGTGATTATGCCGCTTGGCAACAACAAAAATATAATAGTGATCAATTAGAATCTCAATTTAAATATTGGGAAGCGCACTTAGAAGATGTACCAGCTATCCATAGTTTACCTTTGGACTTTCAAAGACCAGAAAAAAAACAATATCATGGCGGAGAAATTACTCAGACATTAAACTCAGACATAGCTATTAAATTGTTGAGTTTAGCTAAAGCGCATAAACTAACGCCATTTATGTTATCTCATGGTGCATTAGCCCTTGTTTTATCAAAGCACAGCAATAACAGTGATATTGTGATAGGTACGCCTATTGCAAACAGAGAGTTTATTGAACTGGAATCACTCGTTGGTTTCTTCGCTAGTACTTTAGTTTTACGCCTAAATACTTCCCATAATAGACTACTTGATTATTTTAATCATATAAGAGATGTAAATTTATCGTCACAATCTCATCAAGACGTACCATTTGAGCAATTGGTAGAAAGATTAAATGTTACTCGAAGTACAGCATACAATCCTTTGTTTCAAATAGTCTTAACTGCAAGTAATCAGTTGTCCACTACTGGGGCTAAAGTGCCTTTAAAGGATTGCAGCTTATCTGAATATAAATTTGATACAGTTGTAGCGAGATTTGACTTAGATATAGATATCAAGATTACAGAGCAAGGTGCTCAAATAAAGTGGGTATATGATAAATCAATTTTCAGTGAGCAACATATTCGCTTGATGAGCGATCACTTATGCCAAGTATTAGAAGAATTTTCAAAACTAGAGACAGATCTAAATAAACAAGAATTAAGTGAATTCCCAGTTTCTGACGTATCTTTATTAAATAAAAAAGAAATCAATAGCTTATTAAATCTGTCAAATAATCCAGCTGTCGCTTATGACGCATCAGTCTGTATTCATGAATTATTTGAAGAACACGTTTTGGCGCGGCCAGATAGCACAGCGATCGTATTTGAAAATCAATCATTGAGCTATAGTCAACTTAACCATAGTGCTAATCAGTTAGCTCACTTTATACGCGAAAGATACGATATTTCACCTGATTCATTAGTCGCACTAAGTATTGAACGCTCAATTGATATGGTGATTGCTATATTAGCCATACTAAAATCAGGCGCAGCTTATATACCGATAGATCCTGAATATCCAAAATCTCGAGTAGATTATATTTTAGCTGATGCTAACCCGAGTGTAATTATTACACAAAAATGCATAGAAACTCGCTTAGCGTTAAGTGCTTTTAATACATTATGCATCGATGATGAAGTGATAAAGCATGACATAAGCTTATCTTCTAATGAGAATATTCTACCGGCTTCAATAAAATTAGAGTCGTCGCATTTAGCATATGTTATTTACACTTCTGGCTCAACAGGCCAGCCAAAAGGTGTGTTATTAGCGCATCGTGGTGCTGTCAATTTAGCGCATAGCCAGAAAAAATCATTTGATGTGTCAGCTGATAGTCGCGTATTGCAATTTGCATCCATTAGTTTTGATGCCGCAACATTTGAATGGATAATGGCATTTACTAATGGTGCTGGCTTGTATGTATGTAGCCAAGAAGAAAAACAATCAAATTTATTACTGCAGACATTACTGAAAGAAAAACATGTTACACATGCGACATTACCGCCAGCTTTGTTATCGTGTTTAGATTTTGATAATAATTATAGCTTTAAAGCTTTGATAGTAGCTGGGGAAGCATGTGATGCCAATGTGGCGAATACTTGGAGTGCATCCTATGCAATGTATAACGCATATGGTCCGTCTGAAACAACTGTGTGTGCCTCATATGCAAAATTAACACCTAATAGCCCGATCTCTATCGGTAAAGCCTTATATAATACTTATTTATATATCTTTAACTTTGATGGTACTTTAGCGCCACTTGGTGCTGTTGGTGAGCTTTATATAGGGGGAGATAGTTTAGCCCGAGGTTACTTAAATAACCCTAAATTAACAAAAGAAAAGTTTATTGATAATCCATATAGTAAAGAATGTGGTGTCGATAATTGCAGTGTTTTATATAAAACAGGCGATTTAGTTCGTTATTTACCTAATGGAGAACTCCAGTTTATTGGTCGTACTGATGAACAAGTTAAAATTAGAGGGTTTCGCATTGAATTAGGTGAAATAGAGCAGCAAATAGCGAAATATCCTGAAGTTGACTCTGTGATTGTTTTAACAAAAGTATCGCCATCAAAAACAATGTATTTACAGGCATATATTAAATTTAAATCAGTTAATGAAAACAGCGAAAATATTAAATTATTAAAAGCATATTTAAAGCAAGTTTTACCAGATTATATGTTGCCGCAACACTTAGTGGCGATTACAAATTGGCCATTAACTATTAATGGAAAAATAGATAAAAAATCTTTACCTGAGCCTGATTTAGCTGATGAACTAAATCGTTTTATTGCTCCAAGTACACAGCAAGAGGCGTTAATTGTTGAGGTTTGCTCACAATTACTCAATATTGATAGCAGTGAATTAAGCCTAAGTGCAAACTTTTTTGAATGGGGCGGACACTCTTTATTAATAATGAAGTTAAACGCGAGTTTAAAAGCCAAAGGTTTTGATGTTTCAATAAGTGAGCTATTTAAAGCTGAAAATTTACAGCAAATGGCTAAGTTGTTGGTTGATAATACTGAAATAAATCAAGAAGATATTTCGAGTAAAATACCTGATATTTGTGATTGTGTTACACCACAAATGATAGATTTAGCTGCTTTATCACAAGATGAAATTATTGCTATATCAAATAGGTTGCCTGGCGGCATGGCAAATATTCAAGATATATATCCATTGGCGCCGCTGCAAGAAGGTATATTGTTTATACATAAACTAAGTGAAGCAAAACAAGCAGACCCTTTTATTTCCCCTAGTATTTTTGAGCTTAAAAACGAACAAGACCTATCAACTTTTATCAAAGGTTTAAATTTTGTAATTAGCAGACACGATGCATTAAGAACTGCAATCATGTGGCGTAATAACAGCCAAGCTTTTCAAGTTGTATTAAAGCAAGCACAATTAAAAGTTGAACACATACAATTTGATGATACTAGGAATGTTAAGGATGAAATATTAGCACTTAGCGATAGTGAAAAGTTATGGTTTGATATAGAAACAGCGCCTTTATTGAATTTAACAGTTGCTTTTGATCCTAAAACAGAACGCTATTATGCCTTGCTAAAATCTCATCATCTTATTGCTGATCATGTTACTTTGGAAATTATTCAGCAAGAGTTGAAGTTATTTGCTCTGGGTAAATCAGATATATTATTACCAGCACCTGAGTATCGTCATTTTATTAAATACACATTACTGCAAGATAAACAACAAGATGCCTTAGATTACTTTACTCAAAAGTTAACTGATATTGATGCGCCTAGTTTAGCGTTTAACTTAATTATCGATGGTAAGAGTCAAAGTAAGATCATTGAATCTAGAGTGGCTTTAGATGCTCAACTAAATAATAAAATAAGGCAAGTTTGTCAGCAACACCAGCTAACACCAGCTGCTTTGTTTCATGGTGCGTGGGCTATGGTGATAGGCGCTTGTAGTGGTGTTGATAAAGTTGTCTTTGGTACTGTTTTGTCTGGGCGATTACAAGGGGTAACCCAGATAGACAAAATGGTCGGTATGTTTATTAATACGTTACCTTTACGTATTGATTTAAATAATCAAGATGTCACATCATTCCTAAAAACAGTGCATCATAACCTTTTGTCTTTAATACCATATGAACAAACTTCATTAGCTCAAGCTCAACGTTGTGCCAATGTACATAATGACACACCGCTATTTAATGCTGTTTTAAATTACCGTCATTCACAGCAGTTAAATGTAAACGCTAGTCAAAGTACTCAAGATGATACGTTTTTCAAATATTTATCAGGACATGATCGCACTCATTATCCAATAAGTTTATCGGTCGATGATTTTGGTGATGAATTCTCATTTAATTTTCAAATAGCAGAACAAATTAATCTTCGTCAAATTGAAAGTTATATGCATACCGCTATAACCAATTTAGTTGATGCTTTAATTTCAGAGGACTTAGTTGCCGTGAATTCGTTAACTATCTTGCCTCCAGAAGAAGTTAATCGTCAATTATGTGATTCTCAGGGGCTTGAAGTTAGGCTAGATAACTCTGCGTGCATCCATCAATTATTTGAACAACAAGTAGCATGTACGCCAGATCTCACAGCTTTAGTATTTGGTGAGTATCGTATTAGTTATCAAACACTCAATGAAAGAGCCAATCAATTAGCGCATCATTTATTGAACCAATATAAGATTCAACCAGATATGCGTATTGGGGTGTGCTTAGAAAGATCTATATCTACAGTTGTAGCTGTGTTAGCTGTGCTAAAAGCTGGAGGTGCATATGTACCAATCGATCCTGATTATCCATCATCTAGAGTAGAGCACATGTTGACTCATGGTCAATTAACTGTGGTCTTAACTCAAGAAAAATTATTAGCTCAACTACCCCTTAATGGGCAAAAGTCTGTCTTGCTTAATGATATGGGAGAAATATTTACATCTGAATTTGATTCTAATGTGCTGAGTAAAGCGAACCTTGATTTGGTGTTATCTGGATTAAACCCTAAAAATTTAGCTTATGTTATTTATACTTCAGGATCCACAGGTACACCTAAAGGCGTCATGGTTGAGCATGCTCAATTTATTAATTTTATAAGCGCTATGAAAAATAAATTTGAGCTTAAATCAGGTGATAGTGTTTTAGGCTTAACATCTTTATCTTTTGATATTCATACTCTTGAAGTTTTCTTACCTTTAATAAGTGGTGCGGCTTTAATTTTTAGTGATAAATCTCAGTCACAAAATGCAGATGAAATTTCTAAGTTAGTAGCACAATTTAATGTGAATTTAATACAAGCGACACCTGCAACTTGGAAAATGTTAACAACAATAGGGTGGCAGCCAAGTCATCCAGTCACTTTGTTATCAGGGGGGGAGCCGCTAAGCAACAGCCTGAAAAATGAGTTAGTAAATTTAGATAAAGTAACTGTATTTAACATGTATGGTCCAACAGAAACAACAGTTTGGTCATCAATAAGTGCGTTAAATTCAAAAGACAGTGTTGATATTGGCAAGCCAATTCAAAATACCCAGTTTTATATTTTGAATCAGCATAATCAGTTAGTACCAGATGGTACCGTCGGAGAATTATATATAGGCGGTCAAGGGGTTACTCGAGGTTACTTAATGGATCAAACTCGTACTGATGAGCGCTTTATAAATCATCAGTTTACCAATAGCAGTGTAGCAGTACGTTTATATAAAACCGGTGATTTAGTTAAAAAACTACCTTGTGGCAACTTCGCTTTTATAGGCCGTGCTGATGAACAGGTAAAAGTTCGTGGATTTAGAATTGAACTTGCTGAGATTGAATTTCAATTAAATCAATTAGAAGAGGTTAATTCATCTGTTGTCTTAGTGCAAAATAATGCTAATGGCGATGCTCATCTCGTTGCATATATCCAATTTGAAGAAACCTTATCAAGAACATCTAGCAATGAAGAGGATGTTTATGATTTTGGTGAAATAAAAGCTGTGTTAGCAAGTGTATTACCTCATTATATGGTGCCCAATTCATATACTCAGATTTCTCAATGGCCACTTACACCAAATGGCAAGCTGGATAAAAAGTCATTGGTTAAATTAAATACCAGCAATATCAAAGAAGCTTATGTTAAGCCAAGCAGTGAATTAGAAATCACATTAGCAAATATATGGGCTGAGTTACTAGATCAACCTGTCAATCAAATCAGTATTAATGACAACTTTTTTGATTTAGGGGGGCATTCTTTATTGGTTGCGCGTTTATTGACTCAAATAAAAACTATGGATGGCTTTGAATATGCAGGTGTCGAATTAAAGTCACTATTTAATATGAGGGATTTGGCACAAATGGCTCAAATGCTTGCGCATGAGCAATTAACTGAGAAATATAATGCGTCGCAAGCATATTTAGATGATTTAGATGTTGTTGAAGAAGGTGAAATATAATGACTCCAAGTGCAGTATTAGAGTTAGTTTTAGGGAAAGGCATTAATCTTTACCTTGAACAGGGCAAATTGAAATTTAAGGCGCCTGTTGGCGCTATGACTTCTGAAATAAAATCTTTATTAAAAGCCAATAAAAATGAGTTAATTACTTTATTAGCAAATCAATTTTCAACGCAAAAAAATCATAAAGAAAATAAAATTGAAAAAGTAAATGCAGATATAAAAACTTTATCTTCTGCCCAAAAACGTTTGTTATTTATCGATAAACTCCAATCAAGTTCTTCAGAGTACAACATAGTTTGTGGGTTAAAAATTGATGGGAAATTGGATTTAACATTAGTAAATAGCGTTTTTGATGAAATCATCAAAAGACATGCAGTGCTTCGCACTGTTTATCCTAAAAGTAATTCAAATGGTGATTTCCAAGTTTTAAATTCATGGCAATTTAAAACTGCAGAATATACTTTACCTGGTAGTCAAAACACTCAGGCAAGCAGTGAATTAATCAAAAGCGAGGTCCAAAAATCATTTAATTTAAAAAGTGATTTAATGATCCGAGCTAGCTATATAGATTTAAGTGCTGATAGCAACCGATCTAAAGGTATTTTATTGTTAGTGATGCATCATATTGCTTCGGATGGTTGGTCTATAGATGTATTGCAAAAAGAATTCTTTAGTTTATACAGTGCTTTTGCCAAATCGATTGAGAGCCCATTACCTGAATTGGCAATTCAGTATAGTGATTATGCTCATTGGCAAAATAATCAAGAAACATCTGATCAGCTTGCATACTGGAAGCAACAACTTGATGGCGTGCCCTCATGTCATCAAATACCTTTAGATATGTCCAGAAGTAAAATAAAACAACATATAGGTCAAACAGTTTCATCTCATTTACCTTCAGCGCAATTAGCGTCAATTCAAGCGCTAGCAAAGCAATATCGCTTAACTCCTTTTATGCTTATGCATGGGGTTTTAGCATTAACGCTATCTAGACACAGTAATCAGAGCGACATAGTTATTGGTACGCCAATTGCGAATAGGCAGCAAGCTGATTTGGCTCCTTTGATTGGTTTTTTTGCCAATACCTTGGTTTTGAGAGCAAACACAGATCATACAAGTTTTGCTAATTACTTTTCTGATCTTAGACAGTTACATTTAGATGCACAATCAAATCAAGATGTGCCTTTTGAAGAGTTAGTTGAACATTTAAATATTCCGAGGGAGCAAGCCTTTACACCTTTATTTCAAATTATGTTAAACATGAAAACTGATTTGTCTAATGGTAAGGATATAGCGCACTCATTACATGATATTACTTTGTCGCCTTTAGAAATAGAAACCGTGAGTGCTAAATTTGATATTTCAATAGAAATATTACTGACGAACTCTAAAGGTGTGATCAATTGGATTTTTGATCAGTCAATTT
The DNA here is from genome assembly GCF_001269985.1 of Pseudoalteromonas sp. '520P1 No. 423'. Taxonomy (NCBI): domain Bacteria; kingdom Pseudomonadati; phylum Pseudomonadota; class Gammaproteobacteria; order Alteromonadales; family Pseudoalteromonadaceae; genus Pseudoalteromonas; species Pseudoalteromonas sp. '520P1 No. 423'. The sequence continues at coordinate 1,325,621 of NZ_BBZB01000001.1, forward strand.
TTACTAAAGCGCATATTGAAAAAATTAATTCTGACTTTCTTCATATTTTTACAAGCCTAGAAAGCAATTTGAATAATATGATGCCACAAGTTGAGTTAATAGATTTGGCTTTAGCTTCTGATGAAGTGGGCTTGAAATTAGCTAAAAAAGGCTTAACACAATTAGAATATGATAAAGGCTCACATGTTCACCAATTAATTGAGCAGCAAGTTAAATCAACCCCAGATGCAATTGCCTTAATATGTCAAAATAAACAATTAACTTATAAAGAATTAAACGAACGCGCGAATCGTTTAGCGCACTTTTTAAGAGAAAAAGGCGCATGCTTAGAAGATAGAGTTGGTGTATGTGTAAATCGTTCTGTAGATATGATTATTGCTTTGTTAGCAATTATGAAATCAGGGAATACTTATGTACCTATCGATCCTGCATATCCAAAACAACGTCAAGAATATATTATCTCAGATAGTGGTGTTAAGTTATTACTAACAGAGAGTGACTTAGCTTGTACTGCGATGGAATCTATTGAACGCATCAACATAGATAAATTAGATTTAACTTATTATCCGACGTTTAATGTCAATAGTAAGATTTTTCCTGATAATTTAGTTTATTTAATTTATACATCAGGATCTACAGGATTACCTAAAGCTGTGGCAGTTTCGCATGATCAATTATCTATGCATATTCAATGTATTGGAAAAGAATATGGTATGACTGAAGATGATTGCGAATTACAATTTGCTTCTATCAGTTTTGATGGTGCTCATGAAAGGATCTGGACACCTCTGGCTTTTGGTTCCACATTAATGCCTAGAGATAATGAAGTTTGGTCGCCAGAACAAACTTATGAAAAAATAGCTGAATTTGGTGTAACAATCGCTTGTTTTACACCTAGCTATTTACATCAATTTGCTCAAACTATTGGAGAAAAAGGTGCGGCGCTGCCAATTAGGTCTTATACGGTTGGCGGAGAAGCTATGAGTAAGGATGCTTTTGACTATGTTCAAAAAACCTTATCTCCAGCTCGCATCATAAACGGTTATGGGCCCACTGAAACCGTAATTACACCTGCAATCTCAAAATACCATTTAACTGATACTTTTGAAACTGCTTATATGCCAATAGGCAATGCGGTAGGAGATCGAGAAGCATTAATATTAGATGCAAACTTAAACTTATTACCTGTAGGCGTAACAGGCGAGTTATATTTCTCTGGTGGTTTAGCTAGAGGGTATTATGGACGTCCCGAGCTGACAGCTGAAAAATTTATTGCGAATCCTTTTTGTGATAAAGGTTCCCGATTATATCGTACAGGTGATATCGCAAGATTCAATGAACAAGGGTTATTAGAGTATTTTGGTCGTATAGACGATCAAGTTAAAATACGAGGATTTAGAATTGAATTGGGCGAAATCGAACATAAACTCAGTCAGCATGAATTAGTTGACTCCGCACTTATTATGGCTAAAACAATGCCAACAGGAATCAATCAACTTGTTGGTTATGCAAAAGTAAGTGCTGAGTTAATGGTGCATTCACAAACGACGATAGAGGCCATAAAAGAAGACTTATCTTCACAATTGCCTAGTCATATGATGCCATCGGCATTTGTTTTAATTGAGGAGTGGCCGTTAACTCCTAATGGAAAAATAGATAAGAAATCTTTACCTGATTTTGATCTTTCACTCGCGCAAGACGAGTATGTGCCTGCTACAACACAAGCTGAGAAAGATGTTATATCAATATGTGCCCAATTATTTTCAATTGAAGCTGAAAACATATCTACAAAAGCAAACTTTTTTGAATTAGGTGGACATTCATTATTATTAATGGAATTGTCTTCAAAATTGAACAAGTTAGGTTATGAGTCAGCAATTGCTGAGTTATTTAATGCCAGTGACTTAGCTGATATCGCCAAGCGTTTGGTTAAAGGCGTTTCAACAAATGAGCGCAGTAATAAAGTAATTGGTACTAAAGTACCAGGAAGCTGTGATTTTATTACGCCATCTATGTTGCCACTTATTTCTTTATCTCAAACAGAGATAAATCAGATTGCCAGTCAAGTTCCTGGCGGAATGAAGAATATACAAGATATCTATCCATTAGCCCCGTTACAAGAAGGCGTCTTATTTATACATGGTGTAAGCGAATCATTAAAAAGTGATCCCTATGTGACGCCTAACTTATTTGAAATAGCTAATGATGAAGCTTTAAAAGCATTTATGGATGGATTTAAGTTTATTATTAATCGACATGATGTATTGCGTACAGCAATTTTATGGCGAGATAGAGAACAAGCTGTTCAGGTTGTCCTAAAGCAGGTAGCACTTCCTGTTACTGAATTAGATTTCCCGCAAGGGGTGAATATTCTTGATGAGATGCAAGTTTTAACTGAGCCTAAGAATCAATGGTTAGAGATAGAGTTAGCACCTTTAATGTGTATTAAAGTAGCTAAAGTGCCTGAAACTGGGAAATATTATGTCCTATTACAAGCACACCACTTGATTTCTGATCATGTTACTTTAGAAATCATTCAACATGAATTAGCTATGTTTGAAAAAGGTCGTCATAAGGAATTAGCAACACCAGCGCCATATAGAGAGTTTATTGCATTTACTCAAGAGCAAGGAAAAACCTTAGATGCAACGCAATTTTTTAAAGCGCAATTAAGTGATATTACTGAACCTACATTACCCTTTGGTATATCAAATGTAAGAGGTAATGGTGATGATATTAATGAGTTAAAATTACAATTAACAAATGAACTTAATGATGACATAAGAAATATTTCTAAAACCATGAAATTGAGTACTGCGGCGATCTTCCATGGTGCTTGGGCTATGGTGTTAAGTGCTTGTTCATGTCGAAGTGATCTTGTCTTTGGTACTGTGATGTCGGGACGCTTACAAGGGGTAGATAATATAGAGTCGATGTTAGGTATGTTTATCAATACCTTGCCTATCCGTATTCAGTTAAATAAATCGGCGAAAGCATTTATTGAACAAATCTCTCGTGATTTGATTGCATTAATTCCTTATGAGCAAACATCCTTAGGAGAGTCTCAAAGGTGTAGTGGTTTACAACCTGATGTGCCTTTATTTAGTGGTGTTTTGAATTATCGTCATTCAAAGAAAAAACAAGAAAATGAACAGAACCCTTTGTTTAAGTTTATTTCAGGTCAAGAGAGAACCAATTACCCATTTGGTTTAGCTGTTGATGATTTGTCTGATGAGTTTTTATTGTGTTTCCATATTCACGATAGCGTTGAAATAAAAACAATATCAGAATATATGTTGACAGCGTTAAAGAATTTATTACAAGCATTAAAGTCATCTGATGTTAATGTTGCTCAGCTTAGTGTTTTACCTAAAAGCGAACATCTTAAGTTAAATCAATTCAATGCTAATAAGTTTGTCCATGATGATGATGCACATGTGTTTGAATTATTTGAAAAGCAAGCTTGTATTAGACCTCAAAGCATAGCCTTGATCTGTAATGATCAAACAATGACATATAGAGAACTTAATGATAAAGCCAATCAGCTAGCACATTATTTAATTACTTCAGGTGTACAGTTAGAAGATAGAATTGGCGTTTCATTAAATCGATCTTTAAACATGGTAGTCGCGTTATTAGCAATTATGAAATCTGGTGCGGCTTATGTGCCATTAGATCCCAATTACCCTGAACATAGACAAAAGTTTATTGCTCAAGATGCTAATTTAAAAATGATTCTAACTGAGTCTAGTTTATCTATTTTACCAAAAATGGAAAAGCAACAAACTCTGATTAATATGGATCAACTCGATACTTCTTTAATGAATAAAGCAAATCCACAGCGATGTATATTTGGTGATAACTTAGTGTATTTAATTTATACATCAGGCTCAACAGGCAAACCAAAAGCCGTGGCTGTAACGCATAAAGCGTTATCTATGCATATACAATGTATAGGTCAAGAATATGAAATGACACCAGATGATTGTGAGTTACAGTTTGCCTCAATTAATTTTGATGGTGCTCATGAAAGAATTTGGACACCTTTAGTTTTTGGTTCTACTTTGTTTCCTAGGGATAATGATATTTGGACGCCAGAGCAGACTTTTGAAAAAATGAAGCAATATGGGGTAACAATCGCCTGTTTTACACCTAGTTATTTACATCAATTTGCGCAAATGGTAGGTACTAAAGGTGCTCAATTAGCTGTGAGATCTTATACCGTTGGCGGTGAGGCAATGAGTAAAGAGGCTTTTGATTTTATTCAAAAAACATTAGGGACTAAACGCATTATTAATGGTTATGGCCCAACAGAAACTGTCATTACACCCGCTATTTCAAAATACTTTCAAGGAGATGAATTTAAGTCAGCTTATATGCCTATAGGTCAAGCTGTTGGTGATAGAAAAGCTTATGTATTAGATAGCAATTTGAACCAGGTTCCATTTGGCGTTGTGGGTGAATTATATTTCTCGGGTGGTTTAGCACGAGGTTATTTTGGTAGAGCTGATTTAACAGCTGAAAAGTTTATAGCTAACCCATTTTGTGATCAGGGTAGCCGTTTATATCGAACAGGTGATTTAGCAAGTTGGAATCATCAAGGTGAGCTTGAATATATAGGGCGAACAGATGATCAAGTGAAAATTAGAGGCTTTAGAATTGAATTAGGTGAAATTGAATATCAGTTATCGTTACAAAAACAGGTTAATTCGGCACTTGTGATCGCGCAGGCACAAGCTGGTGGCTTGCAAGAATTAATCGCATATATTCAATTGAACAGCGCACAAGATCTGCAAGAGCTAGTATCTGAACTCAGGTTATCATTAAAAGCCTCATTGCCTGATTATATGATCCCGAATAAATTTGTTGCAGTCGAAGACTGGCCATTAACGCCTAATGGAAAAATAGATAAAAGCGCTTTACCTAGTGCTGAGATGTCAGTGAACAATAAAGCGCTAGTCAAACCTATTAACAAAACGGAAGAAGCACTTGTCGCTATTTGGGCTGAGATACTTCATATAAATTCAGCTGAGTTAAGTACAGATATTAGCTTTTTTGAATTAGGTGGGCATTCATTATTAAGCATGCAGTTAGTTTCTAAAGTCAGTCAAATATTGAACTTTGAGCTACCGTTAAAAGCGATATTTGAATATAACACTATTCAGTCTTTGTCTGATTTTATTATGACTTGTAAAATTAAAAGCAAAGTGACAATGGAAAATGAACCAAGTACTCAAGGGTCTTTGGTAAAACTTAATAATAATCAAGATAATGCCTTATCTATTTACTGTGTGCCAGGTGTCGGTGGCTTAGCAAATACTTTTGCTACAATTTCGCAAACGCCACTGGCAAATCAGTTTAACATTATGGCGTTTCACCATAGAGGTATACTTGATGAATCTAAACCTTTTTCAAGTATTACCGAAAATGCTGAGCAATTTGTACATGATATTTATATGGAGCAAGCAAGCGGTCCATTTTATATTTTAGGACACTCATATGGCGGTGCAATCGCTCTTGAGATGGTTAAATACTTGAAAAAAGAGGGTCATCAAGCGCATTTAGTATTCCTAGATACAATATTTGATTTAGCTAATTATGTGAAACCTAAAACAAAGCAAACTTTAAGGGATGAGATCAAACTCAATAAAGCAGTTGATAAGGCATTTATTGATAAGATCCAACATGTTTACAATATTCAATCTGAGTTATTTTTTACTTATAAAGTCACACCAGATGAAGGTATTAAACCTCTGATGATTTTAGCAAAGGAAACCGATGTTGATTTGCCTTTATATATGTCTGCACTCGATGAAAGCTTAAAACACAAAGTGGCATTTCAAATGGTTGATGGCGATCACTTTACTATGTTGACTGGTGCAGGCGCACAGCAAATAAGTGAGGAACTGATCAGCTTTTTTAAGTAATATTGAATTAAATGTTTAATACAGTAAAAAAGGGTATCAAATTAATTTGATACCCTTTTTTGTTATTTAAGTGTACTTAAATATATTACCAAGCGTAGTTAATGCTCAATTTAGCATGTCTTGGTGCGCCGTAGTAGCCGCTGTAGAACCACTGTGTACTAGCATAGTGTTTTTTATCAAATAAGTTATTGATATTTAGTTGCAATTTTAGATTGTCATTAATTTCGTATTTAGCCATAAAATCAACTAATGTATAGCTATCTTGTTCAGCTTTTAAATCAATACCTAATGGTTTTAATGGATTTAAATTATCAGGTAAAATTGTCACTGTGCTACTTTGCCAGTTAGCTACTAGACCAACCGATGTTGCATGATTGATATCATAGATAGAAGATAATTTTATTTGGTCTTTAGGTAAGTGAGTTGAGAAATCACGACCATCAGGATATTCAGATTTAACATGGCTATAGCTAAAGTTTAATGTTAGGTTTTCTGCTAAATTACCTGTTGCATCAAGTTCATATCCTTTGTGATTAGTGCCTTTGACAGCTATACTTGGATACGCACCGCCAGGTAAAGGTTCTGTCGCATTAGGATCTAGTTGTGCAACATTATCTTTTTCTGCTTTAAAAATTGCAGCAGTTACTACCATGGCATCATCTAAGAAGCTACTTTTAATACCTAACTCTATATTGTTACCAATAATTGCATCTAATAAATTATTATTGATATCTCGTGCTGATTGAGGGCTGAAGATTTCAGTGTAGCTAGAATATGCTGAAACTTGATCTGTCACTTGATAAACTAAACCTGCATATGGAGTATTAACAGTTTGTTTTACAGAGTTTAATTCGTATTTAGTATGTCTATTACCTAAAGTTAGATTTAAGTCATCAGTTAAACTTAATTGAGTAGCAAAATAAATTCCAGTTTGTTTTTCTTTATCAGTACTTTCACCGTATTTTTCAGCTGAAAAGCTTGGTTCTTCAACTGAGCCATCCCATTCATAAAAACTACCAACTTCAATAGGAGTTAAAGGGATATGCGAATATGCATAAATGTCTTGTTTAGTTTGAATCGCACCTAACATTAGCTTATGTTCTCTTTCAAGAAATTCAAAAGAACCTGAGGCAAATACACGAGCAGATTGTAATTCGCGATCACTAATATAGTTAGTTACACTAGTTGCTTGCATACCTAAGCCTGTAGGTTCGTGTACTAAGCCAGTCATATAGATAAGTTTACCGTCCATGCTGTCTTCGCGATTTTCTATCTCAGCCCTGATGCTCCAGTCGTTTTCAAAAAAGTGCGTTAAGTTGACAAAAACACTTGAAGTATCTCGATCCCATCGGGTCCATTCAGCGCCAGTCGTTTGACTTTCATCAAAATCAGTATTTGTGCCATCTGTATGCCATAAAGGTAAACCGCCCCAAGTACTGCCTTTAGGTCTACTCTTTGTGTACTCACCACCTATATTTGCAATAGTATTTTCACTTATATCGTAAGAAACTATGCCGTATAGCTGTACGTTGTCCTTTTCAACAAGATCTATATAACTTTCACCTTGCTCTTTAGCACCTGCAAATCGTGCTTTAATATCACCAGATTCATCCAAAACAAGAGATTGATCTGCTTCTACTCTATATGTATCCCAAGAGCCAACTGAAGCCTTAACGAAACCATTATTATCACTTTTAGGTTTTTTACGGATAAAGTTTACTGCGGCTGATGGTTCACCCATACCTGATAATAGACCCGTAGCGCCACGTACAATTTCAATTCGATCAAAAGAAACAGAGTCTTTAGCGGCTTCACTAAAGAAGCTATCGAAATGTACAGGTACGCCATCAAATTGGAAGTTAGTGATTGTATTGCCTCGCGCATTAAAAAATGTACGAGAAGACTCAACTTGTTGTACATGTATACCTGGGGCTAGTTTTAAAGCGTCAGCCGCATTTTCAACACCAAAGCTATCAAGTAAATCTCGGTCTAATACTGAGATAGATTGAGGGATATTTTTGATCGAAGATAAAATACCTGTCGCAGATGAAGCTTGCTCTAATCTGCTACCTGTTACTTCTATTTTTTCTAAATAGACTTCTTTAGTATAACTATTATTTGTTTCTTCTTCAGCGATAGAGGTCATTGAAGATGAACTCAAAGCAATTGCGATTGCTAAATGAGACTTTTTAAACATTGGGCTACGTTTGTTGAAATTCACTATACTCTCTCCGGAAGTGATAATTGTTTTCATTCGTATTTTATATCAGGTAAAAAGAATACTAAATACAAAATTGTATTTTTCATGAGAAGAATTAATAAACTTGATGAAGTTTGGTGCTAAATGACTTGATATTAACAATGGACGCTGGTGCTTTTATGTTTGTTAATAGTTTCGTTTTTAAAGTTTTTATAAAGGCTGTATTTTCATAATTTAAAATACAGCCTGTTTTAAATTCGTGATGTACTTAAATAAATTCAACGATATATTTTTTAATCTACTAACTCACTAGATTTAGACAGAGACGTAACTATCTCGTGACTACGGACTGACATAATAGAAAGTAAAGTATCACTTAAGCCATGACTTTTCTCACAAGAGCCTTGTAAATAAATTTTAGGTTCAAAATTATCAGAAGTTTTAATGCAGTATGTGCGGTCTACATTATAGTCATTAAGATATTGGGCTAAAGGTGCTAGCAATGTCAGGTGTTGTTGTCTTTGGTATCCAGTTGCAAGTACAACGGTGTCATACGTATTTTGCGAAGTAGTGCCATTATCTAAATCTTTTACTATGATGTGAACGCCATTTTCATCTGCTAAAACAGAACTCACTTGATGCCCGCGTAAAAAACTATGGTGGTCAGATCCAGTCACTTTTTGTTGATAAAATACATCGTAGATACTTTGAATAACTTCAAGATCGGGTGCTGCATAGTTAGTATGCCAAAACTCTTCTAATAATGCTTGGCGTTCTGCTTGGTTTTTATCAAAAACATAATCGGTGAATTCAGCATTAAAAATTTCATTTACGTAAGGGCTGCTATCTGAAGGCTTTATAGCTCGAGCACGCATGATTAAATCAATGCTAGGCTTGTGATGCTGACTGTTGAGATCCATAAATATTTCTGCAGCACTTTGTCCTGCACCTATCACAGCAACTTTATTGGCCAAGTGATTTTGTTTTATCTCAGATAAGTATTTACTTGAGTGAATAATTCTCGGATCATTTTTGAATGTTTTAAATTCTTCAGGCACATTAGCTGTGCCTCCTACAGAAATAACTAAGTCTTTAGTTAAACGCTCTACTACTTTACCTTCACTGTTATAGCTTTTAACTAATAAATGCGTGACATTATTTAAGTCATTTAATTGTGGGATAACTTCAAATACAGTTTCACTATATGCAGTGTTGTCATGGAAGTGACTTGCAGCCCATTTCAAATAATCATTGAATTCAGTTCGACTAGGATAAAACGTTTTTAGGTTTATAAAATCAGCTAAGCGATTATTTTCATGAAGGTAATTGATGAAGCTATAATGACTTTTTGGATTTCTTAAAGAAACAAGATCTTTTAAAAATGAAATTTGCATATGTGCATTTTCTAGCATCATATCATTGTGCCAAGCGAAGCTAGCTTGTTTTTCAATGAAACATACATTTTTTAAGCTTTGAGGATCATTTTCTTCAAGTGCAATCGCAAGTGCGATATTAGATGGTCCAAAACCAATACCAATTAAATCGTAAATTTTCATTTTAATATCCTGATTATTGGATGGTTGTGTTTCCATCCGGTATATATATTCAAAACCTACCGTAGCCAAATTTAACACTAGGCAAATTTTAAAAATCATTATTTATTAGCGTGATCTTTGTTCTGTTAATTTCTATTTAAAATTAAGCAATAAAAGAATATTAATAATGACGTTTTATATAATCCAAAATTTAAAATTTATTTTGTAGTTATTTCTACTCACTAATTCAGAAAAAAGAGGTTCAATTGTAGTTTTGATAATTATTTAAAGTTTTTTCTAGGGCATAAGGCGCAATAGTCATTATCTGGTAATTTGTAATACAAACAGCATTGACTATGGGCCATATGTTGAACATTATCAGTTTTTATATATCTAGTTTTAAAATAAAGCGGGTTATAACTACCGTCTTCAAACCTTTTTGTTGTTAATAAGGTTTGTTGATCTAAATTAATATCTTCTATTAAGGGTAAGCGCTCAATTAAGGTATTAAATATGTTTTTTATGTATCTCACTGCGTTGCCCCATAATATTTTTTCAGGGACATTAAATTGATAATTTAACGATTTGAAAATTGGCGTTAAGTGATCTTCAATTAATGGAGAAAAGCGCAGTTGAGTAGAACTATGAGGAATTGCAATCCCTTCATCAGTTAACATGATATTTTCAATAGTACCTAAAGGGCTAATATGTATTTTAATATTCTCAATACTTAAAGGCAGAGATCTTTTTAAAACACATGATGCCACGATAATTGAAGGTAATATCTTCCACAAATAATCTAAACTCCAAGCAGAGACTAGTGCGACTTCATCTACTGAAATACAGGTGTTTTTGTAATGTTGTTCTTTATATTTTTCAATCATTACAGGTAATTTATCTAAGAGCTCATTTAAATTCATATCACAGTGGTGATTTTCAACATTACTCATCACAGGAGTGGCTAGAGATTTCAAGTCTCCTGTGAATATAGAACTGAGGCAATTTAGCATATAGGCACCCTAGTTATTAATTTAATTTGCTTGATAAATTAATGTAATTGTTATGCATTTTAAGAATTAAAAGGCGCATTTTCATTTAGGAACGATATAAATGTAAAGGGAATTTTTAGTTAAATTATTGCGTGAGATTTTCGTCTAATAGTTAAAATTATATTTTGGATATCAGATGTGCTTAAATTTTTAATACAGAGATCTCGTAATTTACTCGTAATGGCAATCATGGCGGGCATTGTATCGGGGGCTTGTAGTGTGTTGTTATTAACTCAAATAAATGGCGCGATAAGCGCTTCATCTCAACAAGAACTTCAATCTTTTATTTTACCTTTTACGGCACTTGCTGTTTTGGGTTTTCTTGCAAGGGCGATGTCTCAAACTTTATTTGAGCAATTAAGCCAAAATGCACATGCCAATATGAGACACTTTATTAGTAATAAAATTCTCAGTACATCATTTGAAAAATTAGAAAAAATTGGTGGGGCAAAAATCCAATCTGCACTGTCAGATCACAGTACAAATGTTGCTCAATTTTTTGTAAGTGTACCAGTTATCATAACTAATGCTGTTGTTGTAATTGGCTGCTTAACTTATATGGCATATTTATCTTTTACTATTTTTATCGTAGCTTTATGTACATTTTTATTAGGCGGATTGGGATATCATTTAGCACATCTAAAAGCGATTAAATATTTAAATAACTCAGCTCATGAACAAGATAAATTATATGGTTACTTTCGTTCCTTAATTGATGGGGCTAAAGAGCTTAAGCTTAATAGAAAAAAACGTCAGCACTTTGAAGCGCAATTGTTAGGTGGATCTATAGAATCTGTAAGAAAGCAACGTGCAACAGGTATGTCTATTTTTGTGATTTCATCTAGTTGGGGTAACTTTTTAATTTATGCTTTTATAGGGCTTGTTTTATTTTTTCTTGCTGGAGAATCAACGGATAGATTGGTAACGATAACAGGTTTTTCTCTTGTTATTTTGTATATGGTTACACCACTTGAAGTCTTATTAATTAACTTGCCTAGAGCTAATTTAGCTAAAGTTTCCGCTATGAGAATAGATGAAATAACGAGTGAAATTAATCAAGAAGTAACTTCCGTTGAAAGTAGTCATGATAAGACTAGTTTTAAACAAATCAAATTGAACCGCGTTACCCATTCATACTATCAAGAAGTGAAAGATGATATTTTTACTTTGGGGCCTATAGATTTAGAGTTTAATCCTGGTGAGGTGAATATTTTGGTTGGAGGTAATGGCAGTGGAAAAACCTCGCTTGCCAAGTTACTTTCAGGTTTATATCGCCCAGAATCTGGTAAAATATATCTAGATGGTAATGTTGTTTCTGAAGCTGAACAAGATAATTATCGTCAACTATTTACTGCAGTTTTTTCTGACTTTCATTTATTTGAAAGCTTACTTGAATGTGATGAAACTAGCTCTGAAGAAAGAGAAGCACATGGTAATAGCCTAATTAAAAAGTTACATCTAAATCATAAGGTAAAAATTCAAAATGGTGCTTTTAGTACGCAATCTCTTTCTCAAGGACAACGTAAAAGACTAGCTTTAGTTATTACTTACTTAGAAGAAAGACCGTTCGTGATTTTTGATGAGTGGGCTGCAGATCAAGATCCTGTATTCAAAGATATTTTTTATAAAGAGTTATTACCAGAACTCAAAAACAGAGGTAAATGTGTTTTTGTTATTAGTCATGATGATAAATATTTCGATTGTGCAGATAAGTTGCTCTATATGGAAAGTGGGCAAATAATTAAAGTCGAAAATAATCAACAAGATAAGTTTATTCAATCCGCTTAAACTTATCTTGCATTTATATTGAGATGATCAAAGGTAAATTTAAGTTTGTTTACTTTTATCCCAAGCTGGCACATCAAATTTAACGAGTAATCCACCTTGCTCACGATTGGCCAATTTTAATTGGCCATCGTGGGCAGATATTACTTCATTACATAAACTTAAACCTAAACCTGTGCCTTTTTCTTTGGTACTAAAAAAAGGCAATAAAGCTTGTTGAAGTTGTGAGGCTTGCATACCTTTACCTCTATCAACTAACGCAAAGACTAAACGGTTATTTTCAAATACGACTTTAAGTGCAATTTCGCTTAACTCGCAACCTGATTCATGCGCATTTTTTAATAAATTGATAAATACTTGTTCAATCTGAGTTGCATCAAAATAACCATCTACTTTGGGCAATTCGCCTAATAAATTAAAATCATAAATACGCTGCACTGAAGTGAGCAGTATTTTGAGGTTTTGTCTTGTTTTAGTTGGCTCTGGTAAGCGAGCAAACTGGGCGTATTGTTCCAAAAATACTTTTAAATTATCTGCGCGACGGTTAATGGTTGTTAATATATCAGGAAGCATCTCAAAGTGGGCTGGTTTATCGAGTATTTTTAGTGCTGATGAGGTGAGTGATGCAATTGGGGCTAATGAATTGTTTAGTTCGTGAGAAATTAATCTAATTGCATTCTTCCACAGGTTAATTTCTTGTCGTGAAATCTCAGTGGTTAAATCTTTAAATAAATATAAAGTATGTTGACGCATATTCATTTGAAAATGTTGACAAGACAAATAATAGGTCTGCTTTTTATCATCTTTATTTAAGGTAATTAATCCTGACTGTTTGTTTAAACAACTGCTTTTAAGTTCATCATCAAGATGGTTCACAATGTTTGTAAAGGTTAGCCCTTCTAACTTTCCTTTTACATTAAATAGCTTTTGCGCCACTAAATTTGAATAAACAACCTGTTCATTTTCATTGGTTAAAACGATTGAAACAGGTGTACTTTGCATTATAGTATCGAGCAATAATTCACGCTGAAACAGGCTCATACGTTCTTTTTTCATGGTTTTTGCTAAGGCGTTATAGGCATTAACTAATTGCCCTAATTCGCCTTTAAACTCATTATGAATTTGCACACTAAAATCATTATCTTGAAAACTTAAAACCCCGGATGTTAGTGCGCTTATCAAATCTCGGCTTGGTTTTAATAAGCTTTGAATGCCTACAAACACCAAACTAAAGCTAGTTATCAATCCTATAAATACCGCTAATATTAAGGGGAAGCCTAAGTAGGAAAAGCTTACATAAATGCAAGCTTGTATTAATAACGCAATAAAAAATAAACTCAGTAATCGCGCGGAAAGCGTCATTTTTTTAATCATTTTTTATTTAGCTCAATGGCGAATTTTTCCATTCTGCGATAAAAGGCTTGGCGACTTAAACCTAAACTTTTAGCAGCTTGTGATACAACCCCTTGATGTTGCTCTAATGCTTTTTCAATATCAGATTTTGTATATTCGACAGCTTCATTTCGAGTACTTTTAGTCTGTTTTATGCCTAAATGTTCGGGCTGAATTTCATTATCGCCACATAATAAACATGCTCGTGCAATGGCATTTTGTAACTCTCTTACATTGCCTGGCCAATCATAGTTTTGTATTAACGATTCAGCGCTTTTTGATAAGGTCTTACCTTCATCCATAAATAATGATATCAGCGCGTTAATATCTTCTTTACGTTGGTTTAGCGGGGGTAAATCAAGTTCAATCACATTGAGTCTGTAATATAAATCTTCTCTAAAATGACCTTTTTTAATGGCTTTTGTGAGGTTTTCGTTGGTTGCACTGATCACTCTAACGGTAACTTTTTGGGTTTTTGAACTGCCTAAACGTTCAAATTCACCAGTTTGTAAAACGCGTAATAGCTTTTTTTGACCCTCAATAGATAAATTACCTATTTCATCTAAAAATAAAGTACCGCCATCAGCTGCTTCAAAACGGCCAATGCGCTGTTTTCCTGCACCTGTAAACGCACCTTGCTCGGCACCAAATAATTCAGCTTCTAATAAATCTGCGGGCAGGGCACCTACGTTTACTTTTATGAAAGGTTTGTTTTTTAAATCACTATTCGCTTGAATGACTTCTGCTATTTTTTCTTTACCTGCACCGTTAGGGCCTGTTATTAAAACGGGGATAGGGGCAGCTGCGACTTGCGTTGCCATTTCCAATAAACTCAACATAGATTCAGCAGCAAAAGCCATACTACATAAGTTATATTTCAGTTGTAGCTTTTGTAAGCGGGTTTGCACACGAGTGCGACGGCGAGAGTCTTGTTGTTGTAGCTGAGATAGCTCTATAAGATTTCGTACTGAGGCTAAAATTTTATCGTCATTCCAAGGTTTAGACAAATAATCTGCTGCGCCTTCTTTTACTAATTGCACTGCTGTTTCGAGATCTGCCCAACCGGTTAATAAAATAACAGGTAAATCAGTAAATGCTTCGCGTATTTGACCAAATAAAACTTTGCCTTCATCACCTGAAATGGTGTCTTGGCTAAAGTTCATATCTTGAATAACTAAGTCAATTTTTTGATCTGCTAAACACTTTAGCCCTTGAGCGGGGGATTCGGCACCTATACATTCAATATCGTTTAAAATAAAAAGCACTCTAAGTGCTTTTATTACATCTGGGTTGTCGTCTATCACTAAGACTTTTGGGTTCATGTTAATCCTTTATAGAGCTGCTTCGCATTTCTATTGGTGCCACTTTATGGCGTTATTCTTATTTTAATTACTGTTGTTTTAGCTATTTTTACTTTTATTAGCTGTATATCCGTTTATGGGAAATTCGAGATTAAAACTATACTTGTTATGTTTTAATTTTTTGAGGGGATTCCCCCTCAAAAATTATTCTAATTATTTACGCTAAACCACGTGTGATAATTGCAGGTGCGATATTCGCGGCTTTTCTTGCAGGAAAATAAACAGCCATTAAACATATTGACCAAATAAAACAGGCAATATAAACGCAATAATCAAACTGTATTAAACCACTAATATTAAATCGGTCAATTAAAAGTAGGTTTAGGTAGAGTGATAAAATAATGCCTAAGGCCATGCCCATAAAGGCTAAAATACTATTTTCAATTAAGAAATATCTAATTACTTGGCTTTTAGTTGCACCTAAAGCGCGTTTAGTACCAATTTCTTTTTTTCGTAATGATACAGAAAAAGTTACCAAACCAACAATGCCCATGGCTGTAATACATAAGCCAATGAAACTGATCCCCAACATAGTAAAGGCAAAGCTACTACGGCCATCCCACAAGCGTTTTTTAGCACGCGCTGCAAATTCAACCCCTTGCACATATCTGCCTGGTTGCTCATATAAAACATCCTCAATCTTTTGTAAAATTTCCTCACCCATATTTGGATTGATACGCACCATATAATTGAATAGAGCATTTTGACCATATTTCACTTGTGGTCGAATAACGCTGTGGTATTCAACTTGCCCATAAACAGCCATTTCTCCTAACATGATATTTTTATAAATACCGACTATTTTTGCTGGCACTCTTTCACTGGTTATATAAAAAGTACTGCCTAAAGCATTGCCGTCAGGAAATAAGCTTTCAGCCATATCTTCACTAACAAGTACGTTGGGTGCCGTTTGTTGTACGTCGAGATAATGGCCTTGTATTAAATCTAGAGGCTCAAGCGTTCTGCCTGAAATCATTTCTATGCCTAAGACTGCTGGACCATCTAAGTTGGTGTCAAATAACCCAAGTTCATGTGCCGCCGCATTTTCATCAACAGAGTTATAAACTTGATTGTAGTATCTTCTTCTTTCAAGTACGTTTTCTATTGTTGGTGTCGCCAAATTTACGCCGTCTATACTTGTTAATCGTTTTAGGTCATCCTCTAACAATTGGCGTTTATCCAAGTTTTCATCATATACAGTGGTCCAAATATTGATGATTTCGTGTTCATCTAAATTAGCTTCAATTAACCAGTTATCTAGAACGTTAGCAGTAATAAATACTGAGTTACTCACGATGGCTAAAGTGATCGCAATTTGTAAAATGATTAATAATGCGATGGCTTTAGAGCGCTTTAATATTTTTAATATATGTAAAATTTCCATGTTATGTGCCTCGTAATTGACTAGCTGGAGCAAGATTACTAATGCGCCATATTGGATAAAGACCAGCGATAATGACGCTGAAAACTGTGATAGTTGCTGTTTTAGCTATAAGTAGCCAATCAATGGAATAAATTGCACGTAACTGAACAGGATCTGATAAATAATCAGATTGATATCTTCTAATATGGAACATAATTTCTAAACCAAATTTTGAAAGTAACAAACCAACTAAAATACCTATGAGAGAAATAAACAATACTTCGATTAAATGTATTTTTACGATATAAGCTTTTGTTGCACCTAGGGCGCGGTATAAGCTGACTAATTTTGACTTTGATTGAAACTTTGCCAACATAATTCCTGAAGTATTAATAATACATACTGCAAATAATAGGTAAGACATCATGGCTAAAGTTTTTATCCATGTATCATTTCCATACACAGTCATAAGCTGATTAATAGTTTGACCATAAACGATTTTTTCTTGGAAAAAGCGTCCTACTTCTTTTTGTTTTTGACTATAAGCTGTGAGCCAAGAAAAAAAAGCATCTGACTGTTCAGCGTTAGAAAATTCAACCCATAGATTTTCAAAGCCACATTCAGATGTTTTTAATCCAGCCACATTTTGCGTTCTAAAGGTACTGCTTAAGGCTCTTTGTGATTCGGGACAAAAAACTTGGCCACGTCGCCTAAAATTATTATCTAATGCAAAAGTATATGGAATAAAGGCTTGATCATTATCTCTGGTGCTAAAATATCTATTTTGAAATCGTCTGTTATGAACAGATATATCCATCACACCAACTACAGTCAGTGGTTTTTTATTTACTAACAGACGTTTACCAACAGAGTTTACTCCACCAAAGAGTTCATCATTAACCGTTTTGTCTATTACAATGACAGCTTGTGAACTTGATTCAGCTTCTTTACTCCAAGGTTCTCCATAAATAAATGGCATTTCCATAAGATTGAAAAGTTGATAGTTTGTTGCACTAGCAGATAAATTCATTGGTCTTGCTGTTAAATTTTCTGGTTCAGCAATAAATTGTGTTTCCCATATTCTGACTAGGCTGTTAACAGCTAATCGAGCATTAAAAATGTTTTCGATATCTTTGTAAGTTGTTCTTGGCATACGAGACGCTTCTTGCTCTAACGCATCAGCAGCACGGTTATCTAACATAATCAATTGCACATTTTCACTTTTATGCGGTAACGGTACTTTTTGCTGTTGAAGTGAAATCGTCATCATAGTGGTCATTAAGGCAATGCCAATTGCAATAGTAATCACCATCAGGGCGTTCAGATTTTTTTTATGTTTTAAACTATGTAGAACTTGTTTTAGTAACTCACTCATTTGATACTCCTAAACAGCCATATCTGTTAATTGAGATTGCTGAATATCACTTACTTGGCCATCAAGAATTTGAATGTTACGATTAGCACGCCTAGCAAGTTCAGGATCATGGGTTACCATGATAATCGTAGTGCCTTTTTTATTGATATCTTGCAATAAATCCATGACTTGGCGTGCCATTAAAGAATCTAAATTTCCTGTGGGTTCATCGGCTAACAAAAAGCGTGGTTTACCTGCTAAAGCGCGAGCAATCGCAACCCTTTGTTGTTGACCACCACTGAGTTGATTAGGTAAGTGATGCATACGAGATGCTAGGCCTACAATTTCTAGAGATTCCTCAATACGTTTTTTACGCTCGCTTCTATTTAAACCACGAAAAATTAAAGGGACTTCAACATTGTCGTATAAACTTAAATCTGAAATAAGATTAAACCCCTGAAAAATAAAACCAATCTTTTCATTTCTTAAACGTGATAGTTGATTGTCGTTAAGGCCTTTAACGTTTACACCATCTAAAAAGTAGTCACCTTGTTCGAAGGTTTCAAGCATACCCGCTAGGTTTAAAAAAGTTGTTTTACCTGAACCTGAAGGCCCTGTAACGGATACAAAATCACCTTCTGCAACTTCTAAATTAACATCGCTTAATGCGTGGGTTTCAATTAAGTCGGTACGATAAATTTTGCTGACATTTTTCATTGATAACATTTCAAATCCTTATAAATCTGCTGTGCAGTTTTATTGAGGCCACTACGTGGCGTAATATATTTATTTAAACCCTTTATTTAAGGTGTTTACTATTTTTTGTTCTTCTTGTAGCTAAGCTATTTTTAATAAAATTTTATTGGGTTATTAGCACTTGGCTTTGATCATTAAATGGTGTGATATTTGAAATAACTACGGTGTCACCAGGCTGTAAGCCTGAGGTTATTTCAACTTTTCCTGTACTGCGTGCACCCAGTGTTATTTTCACTTTTTTTGCTAAATTGTTTTTTACAACATAGGCTTTAAGTCCTGCACCCGATTCAACAAAAGCACCTCTTTGGAGTGTGAGAACGTTGTCTTTTTTCTCTATAATGATTTGTGCTGATACGCGTTGGTTTTGACGCATGCCTGGAATTTGTTCAATTAAACGTACGCGTCCAGAGACTTGACCATTGTTTACTTCAGGTGAAATTGCAGTCAGCTTACCAGCATAAGATTGTCCATTAAGGGTGATATTGGCATCAAATCCTAGCCCTAATTCATCGGCGTAGCTTTCTGGAATTTGCGCTTCAATTTCAAAAGCGGATAAATCTACAAGTGATAATAGTGGTGTATTACGTAATACGGCTTGTTTTTGTTGGATATTAACATTACCAACAATACCGTTTAATGGTGAACGAATTTCTAATGCAGCGACTTTTCGCTCTAGCTCTTCACTAATATGGCTTTGGCGCTGTAATTGCAGTTCTAATGCTTTTAGCTCAAACTCTAATTGCTCTTTTTGTAGCTTTAAACTTTCGATAGCATGATTATTAGTGAGCGTTGCACGCTTTAATCTTACGACAACTTCGTCATATTCTAATTGCGAAATAAGCGACTTTTCTATGCTGGCTTTTGAGCGGGCCATTTCGCTTTGTGCTGCAGCCAAATCTACTGCTGCAATTTCCATAGTTTGTTGATTATTTAATAAATCACTACGGGTTTGAATTTTTTGGCGTTCAACTTGAATCGAAAGCTCATCTAATCTGGCTTGTTCTTGTGCGTATTCACTTTTAAGTTGTGGACTATCGATTACAGCTAATAGTTGATCTGCTTCAACTGTATCACCTGGTTTTACATGTAAAAATACGGTGCCTTCATCCATAGAGTAGAGCGTTGGGTTAACAGCGGCAATAGTACGGCCTTCAACACGAATATCTTCAATAAATAGACCGCGCTCAACGGTTGCTAAACGAACTTGTTGTTTTGATACTGTGAGATCTGCACTTAACAATGATGCCATCGCTGGATAGCTTATCCAACCAATTAAAGCTATTGCAGTTGCACATGTCAGGGCAATTAAACTTGTACGATTAAAACCTAAAAATTTATTATTTTTAGGTTGTACTACACGGTCTTGTTGTGAAGTATCTTTAATCATGAGCCATGTCCTTATTTATATTTTTATCGTGTAATTATTTCTTACTATATCAACTAGTGTGCCAGTTTTTAATTTGTTGATTCTATTGGTTTTTGTTCTTTTGGTGTTTTTTTAAATAATTGTACGGACGGACAGCGGACAGTCCGCGGACAGGTGTACGCGAACATTATTAATAAAGGTTAATGGAGAGTTGTCGAGCAGGGCGCTCGACAATTTTTTAACTATTTAGACTTTGAACCGCTGGACTAGACAATTGGGGCTTTGTGACATTTCATTTAATTGATGAATTGATGAATTGATGAATTGATGAATTGATGAATTGATGAATTGATGAATAAACATGTTTAGCGCCTAGCTCTGTTTCTTCTGCGATATTAGAAACATCAAAGATGCTTTGTTCTATGACTTCAACTGCCTGCTTTTGTTCTAGTGTAACGCCGGCAATATCTGAGCAGTTAGCCATGAGCTGTTTAACTGAAACATCTATTTTAGTTAAAGTTGTATTACAAGCATTACTGATTTCTAAACCTTTCTCTGTGGCGTATTTACAATTTGTCATTTCCAATACAGTGGATTCAACACCTTGATGCAGTTTATCTATCATGGTTTCAATATTTGCTGTGGAATCTTGTGTCCGTTTAGCTAATGTCCTGACTTCATCTGCTACCACTGCAAAGCCACGACCTTGCTCTCCCGCTCTTGCTGCTTCAATAGCGGCATTGAGTGCGAGTAAATTTGTCTGCTCAGGCACTTGTTTAATAACATCAAGGACTTCACATATCTGGCTTGAAGATACTTGCAGTGCTTTTACTGTCAGCTGTGCATTGGCCACACTGGACACAACCGATTGAATTGTTTTAGCGTTTTGCTCTATATGTGACAGACCCTCAATAGTAAGCGTATTTGCTTGTTTTGCGACTGTTAAAGATGATTCAGTTTGCTTAAATACGTTTTCTGCTGATGCAGATAAATCGCTCACTTCACCTTTGATATTATTTATATTTTGTTTTTGTAATGACATACCTGTATTAATTTGTTTGGTGACACAAGATAACTCTTCTGCTTGTGAAGCCAATGAATTGGTATTGTCATTAATATTAAATAGCACATTGCAAAAATCTTTATTCATAGCATTAAAAGCGACTGTATATACTGCTTTTTTTCATCTATTGATTTATCGTCCATAGTTGAAATGGCATTAACTTGATTATTAATCACTTGAGTTAATAGTTTGGCATTTTGGGTGCGTTCTGCGTACATATTTTCTTTTAATTTATCGGCAGAAAGTAACTGAGTTATTAAAATAATCAAACTGGATATGATGATTGTTAAACGAAGTTTTGCACTCACTTGTAGGTTATTGAGTAGTTTATTTACATTAAACATTTATTCTTTTTAATCTACATAATGCGATAAAATAGATGTAGATAGCGCTGTCAATTTTTGAGGGTTCTACTTAGCATAAGTCTCTTGTATAGAACTAATTTGGACTTAAATTGAGCAAAAAAGTATAGGAATTGTAAGTTTATGATAATTGTTCTTATTTCTATTTTAGTAGTTTGAAAGCTAATGTAAATGAATGTGAAGCCCTTAGTTTGTGTAAGGTCATAAAGAATAAAAAAGAATCAGTTATGGTATATATCATGTTTTATCTGAGTTAAAATTCGCGCCTCCAAATCTTAATTTATCGAGTTATATGCAATTATTAAAATCAACTACTCATCCTGATATAGCATCTTTATCCGGCAGTGTTTTTCAACGTAAGGCTGCTCGAGGCATTATTTTAAAAGGTGAAGATATTTTAATGGTGTATACCGCTAGATACCATGATTACACTTTACCTGGTGGCGGTATTGATGAGGGAGAAGATATTCAAGCAGGCTTAATTAGAGAGTTAAGTGAAGAGACCGGTGCTTGTAATATTACAGATATTAAAGAATTTGGTTTATATGAAGAGTTTAGACCTTGGTATAAAGCTAATTTTGATATTGTTCATATGCTGTCTTATTGTTTTACTTGCACCATAGATGATGAGTTAGGTGAAACTAAGCTTGAAGATTATGAAATTAAAAATGGTATGAAACCTGTTTGGGTTAATATATTTAAAGCGATTAAGCATAACGAAGATACAATCGCCAATAGTGATAAAAAAGGCATGTCGATTGAAAGGGAAACATTTTTACTTAAAATAATTGTAGAACTTGGATTAGTTAATAAAAGTCAGTCTGGGGAAAGTGTTTGTAGTTAAGGATTGTTTTAATTGATTTTAAATGGGAAAGCTTGCTCAAAATTTAGAGCAAGCTAACAAAAACCTTATTGGTTATTCAACTTCGTCTAATACCTCTGCTGAATGTGGTTTGCTATGTAAATTCGCTTTTAAAACGCCTTTGCGATGTGATAAAGATGACTCTAGCTTTTTAACTGCACTTGCAATTGCTGAGTATAGTTCTTTATCTGATGCGTTTACTGAAATACTTACTCCTTCATATACGGTCGATACTTCAATTTTTTGTTCATTTCGCTCTACTGTAACAATAGCCTTTAGCGACATAATATCTGGATAATGCTGGCCGATTTTAGAAAATTTATTCTCTACTGATTGTTTAATAGCTTCAGTAATTTCAACGTGATGACCGGAAATCTCTATCTTCATATTTGTATCCTTTTTCATTGTCTTCAATATAATAATCGGTCTTGTGCATCGAAAAAACAAGGGTTAAATGACAAATAAATTAATTTTTTTTTAATTAATAAAATAGTGATCTTTTAGCTTGAAATGAAACTAAATTGGGCGCATGCTGTTTGATTAAGTCTTGCTTGAAAAGCCTCATCCTATTCCAAATTTGCCATAACCACTTTTAACTATTGAGTGATAAAAAACCCACATTAAATATTTTATACACCTGCTTTTTCTGATAGTTTTGCATCAGAAAAAAATAGTGAGACAAATAAATGAATGAGTTTTATCCTGAAATAACACCTTTCAATGATTTTTTATTAGAAGTAGGTGATGGCCATCAAGTTTATGTAGAACAATGCGGTAACCTACAAGGGCAAGCTGTTTTATTTATACATGGTGGGCCAGGAGGAGGGTGCTCAGAAACAGATAGACGCTTTTTT
Organism: Pseudoalteromonas sp. '520P1 No. 423'; assembly: GCF_001269985.1. NCBI lineage: Bacteria > Pseudomonadati > Pseudomonadota > Gammaproteobacteria > Alteromonadales > Pseudoalteromonadaceae > Pseudoalteromonas > Pseudoalteromonas sp. '520P1 No. 423'. The sequence goes on from NZ_BBZB01000001.1 coordinate 1,348,850, forward strand.
GATCCTGAAAAATATCACATTATTCTTTTTGATCAGCGAGGCTGTGGTCGTTCAAAACCTCATGGCAGTTTAGAGAAAAATGAAACCAAGTATTTAGTTGCTGATATAGAAATGATCCGTACTAAGCTGGCGATTGATAGTTGGCATGTATTTGGTGGTTCATGGGGCTCAACTTTGTCTTTAGTATATGCACAAACTCATCCTGACAATGTAAAAAGCTTAGTATTAAGGGGGATCTTCTTAGCCAGACCAGACGATACTAATTGGGCATTTTCTGGAGGTGGTGCTACACGATTGTTCCCTGATTACTGGCAAGCATACCTAGATACTTTACCTAAAGGTCAAGCTGATACTTCTATCAAAGCGGCTTATGAAATCATGATAGGTGAAGATAAAGAACTGGCATTAAAAATTGCAAAAGCTTGGGCACAATGGGAGATCCGTTGTTGTACTTTATTACCAGATGAAGCATTTGTTGCAGATAAAACTGATGATGAATCTAGTTGGAGTTTAGCGCGCCATGAAGCACACTATATGGTGAATGATTGTTTCTTAACTGAAAATCAAATTTTAGCTAATTGCGATAAAATAGCGCATATCCCAACAACGATAGTTCATGGTCGTTATGATGTTGTTTGCCCATTTGATAATGCTTGGATTTTACATCAACATTTACCAAAATCAGAATTAGTGATAAGCGAAAATGCAGGGCATGCCTCTGTAGAACCAACAACAAAACATAATTTATTAGCAGCTACTCAAAAAATGCTAACAGTTTAAAGGATTTAAAATGTATACAGGTAAATGCTTATGCGGCGAGGTAGAAGTCGCGTTAAAAGGCTATATTAGCGATATCATTCATTGTCATTGTTCATTATGTCGAAAATCAAGTGGTACCGCTTTTGCTACCAATGGTTTTGTACAATCAAGTGACTTTAAAGTTGTAAAAGGCAGAGAAAAATTATCTTCATTTACTTTTAAACCAGGAAGAATTCGTCACTTTTGTTCAGCATGTGGTTCACCTGTATACAGTGAAAATAAAGATGATCCAAGCCGCTTTAGGCTACGCTTAGGTATTTTAGAGTCTGATATTATAGAGCGACCCATATCTCATAATTTTGTATCTTCACAAGCTAATTGGGAAGACTTAGATGCAGGGTTACCTAGGTATGATACGTTTGAGCCTAGTCGTCAGAAGTAGCATATTAAAATAAAAAAATCGCTTGTAACATTTAGCTATTACAAGCGATTTTGTTTTGAAAAATTAATTTTAAGGTGTACTCATTTGAGACTGAATATAGTTATGTATCCCGACTTTATCAATGAGACCAAGTTGTTGCTCTAACCAGTAAATATGATCCATTTCTGTATCATCTAATAAGTCTTCAAGAATTTCTCGCGTCACATAATCTTTTTCTTGTTCACAGACGCCAATAATCATTCTTAAACTTTCAGCTACAATATGTTCAGCTTTTAAATCATTTTCTAGCATTTCCTTGGTATTAGAGCCGATTAATAAAGGTGCTCTGGAGGCTGTATCTGCTTGGCCTTCTAAAAATAGTATTCTTTCAGCTAAACGTTTAGCGTGACCTAATTCTTCTTCATGTTCATGCATTTCATGTTCATGGAGTTTGTCAATTCCCCAATCTTCGAACATTTTGCCATGCGCAAGATATTGATCCATAGAAGTGAGTTCTAAGGTGAGCTGTTTGTTGAGTAGATCTATTACTTTTTGTGAACCTTGCATGTTAAGACTCCATCATAGATTGTTGGTAGTTCTCTATACCTGTGTTATCAATTAAGAACTGTTGAGACTCGAGCCAATCTACATGTTCTTCTTCGTACTCAAGGATAGACTCTAGTAATTCTCTACTAACGTAATCTTCCTCTTTTTCACATAATTCAATGGCTGTTCGCATTATGGCGATTTGCTCTAGTTGAAAGTCCATATCACATTGGATCATTTCGGTAGTGTTTTCTCCTATGCGAAGCTTTTCTAGGTGCTGTAAATTAGGTAAGCCTTCTAAAAATAAAATCCTTTCAATTAAATCATCAGCTTGTTTCATATCTTTGATAGATTTTTTATAGTCTTTTTCATTGAGCTCTTCTAAGCCCCAGTTTTTGAATATTCTGGCATGTAAAAAATATTGATTAATTGATGTCAGCTCATAGGTCAGGATCTGATTCAAAGAGCTTATTATGTTACTTTTGCCTTTCATTTTTAATGTCCTGTTTTGCACTAGTAGTAAAAACATTTAGGTAATTAAAGTGTAGAACAAAAAATAGACAGTGTTAGAATGTTTTTATATAAATACGAATTAGATATATTCTTTTAAAATAAAGTACTTACAATGCAAATTAGAGTTATTATTATTTCGAGATAGGCATTTTATTAGTAATGACAATTATTAGTATTTTCCTGTAAAAATGGTGTTTTTTTAGATATGTACCCATGGCTGGTTTTATCATTTTTTTGATACTTTTAAAGTAATGAAGTTATGCCATAGTTGAGTATGACGTAACTTAAATTATCAAGGTAATTGCGATTAGTTACATTGGTTTATATAGCTCCACTCTTGCCAGTTACCTGAATGCTCTTTTGATGCTTGATTTTTTGTCCATCTGTAACCGTAATTTTTTTAGTGATAGAGGATTATTGCCCTGCGTTATCGGATACGGTTAACGTGACATCATAGCTACCTGATTGTGAATAGATATTTTGGCTGTTTTTAGTTAACGCCATTTGTCCATCGCCAAATGCCCAAATGGCGTTTGTGATATCAACATCATCAGTAGATTATTGATAAAAGATACTTGTAAACCAGATTTGCTATAAGAGAAATCGGCAACAGGTAAAGCGTCTAAATCTGTTAAATTGACTGAAATTGCAGTACCTGCTTGTGCACCTTCGTTATCTGTTACAGTCAGCGATACTTGATATTGTCCCGCTGTCTGATATGTATGACTGAGATTTAAACTATTACTTGTATTACCTTCAGATAAATCCCATTTTATATCAATAACTTGACCATCAGGATCTAAGTAATATAAGTTTTGACGGGATTTATTTTCGATGTCACCTTTTTCAGATGTAAAGCCTGCTAATGCTAATCTTGCCATGACATTTTTAAGGTCATGTGTAACAAAGGCAAAATTGGCAAGGCCTACCTGATGGCCTGTTAAGTCTCTATTCTCATTTTCACCATTATCATTGAGTGATAGGTATTGGTAATCGTCACCAAAATGTACCCAGTTACGAGGTTTACCAGACCATTGTCTTCTATCGCCACCACGCATAGACCAGTGAGGGAGTGCTGCTTGATAAAACTTAAGTGAATTAGGTATGTTTTTTACGACTAAATTTAAATGTTCTAGGTGTATCATTTTATGCTCCTTTATCTTATATCCTAATTAACTCGCCAAGGCGGATTCAATCTATTTTCACCTGCTTTATAGAGCTTAATTTTATTGCCTGAAGGGTCGATTAAAATAGCTTCACGCCATAAGTAAGATTGATCAGTAGGTAATTGCTTAAATTCAACGCCTTTAGCTATCAGCGCTTCTACCCAAATATCTAAACCTTCATTCTCAAAATAAATAATGGCACCATTACTGAAAGGCTCTTCATTTAATGATAGTGAGAAGCTTACGCCATTAGGGCATTCAAATCTTGCATAGTGAGGTGTATCAACTATCAGTAAAAAGCCTAATAAAGTATAAAACTTAGTTGCTTTTTCCATGTTATTCACGGGTAGTGTGACTTGATTTAAGTTCATATATCTATCCTTATAAATTATGGTTTACATGCCGTATAAGTACTCTTGCTGTTTAGGGAAAGGTTGGTTGTGATGTTGCGCTCTAATCGTTTTTAATGCGCCACTATATTGATGCAACATATGCATGCTGTAATTAACTCTATCTCTTAGGTTTGTATCTCTAGGGTCTAAATCTTGGCCTTGATCATCAGTTAAGACTTGCTCAACATTTCTAATGATTAAATGATCTGGTGTTGCTACCAGTTTATTATTTTTAAGTAAAGTAAACTCTTTACTTAATTTTGTAAAGAGGGGACTTCGAATAAAGTAAATAAAAAAGTTTACTTAATATTTGATTAAGGAATAATAGGGAGGAAAAATAAAAATAGCGTACTGGTGAAGGTGTGAAAACAAGCGAAAAAATAATTAGCTTACTTAAAGTTGAAGGTGCATTAACTGCTAAGGTATTAGCGAGCGAGTTAAAATTAACAACTATGGGGGTGAGGCAACACTTGCAAGCACTAGAAGAGTCTGGTGATATTAGTTTTGAAGATAAAAAGGCTGCCAGAGGCAGGCCTACACGATATTGGGCATTAACAACTAAAAGTAATAGCCGGTTTTCAGATAGGCATGAAGAGCTTACGGTTCAGCTAATTGATTCTGTTAAAAGTGTATTTGGGGATTCTGGTTTAGAGCAGTTAATTTCTCATAGAGAGCAAGCATCATTAGATTTATATCAAGCTGCATTAGCGAATAAAGAGGGTTTAGAAGATAAGCTAAATGCTTTAGCACAGTTAAGAACCCAAGAAGGGTATATGGCCAATGTAGTAAAAGGATCGCTTGATAATAAAATATGTGATGACTCTGTTTACTGGCTATTAGAAAACCATTGTCCTATCTGCGCTGCTGCTAGTAGTTGTTTAAATTTCTGTCGTTCTGAGCTGAATTTATTCCAAACTATTTTAGCTGATGTTGCAACTGTGAGCAGAGAAGAGCATATCATTGAAGGAGCGAGACGTTGCGCTTATAAAGTAACAGTTAAAGTTTAGGTGCAGTGGTAATGTCAATCGCTATTAACGTAATAACTTACTGATGATTAATATAAAACATTATATCTTGTCTTTTTGGGTGATATTTTAACCATTGACTAACTGCTCTGATTTATTTAAATCGTCTTCCCCTAATATTTTTATATAACGCTGTTTTCTATCTTCATCTTGTGCCTGAATACGTACTTTTTTTTGCCACGGAATGGTGAAAATACTCGGCATTAAATTGCTCATTTGCAGTGCTTGTAACGTTTGCCATTCACCGTCATCTAACCAAACATCATAACAGCTATTACATAAATCTAATCGATTATTATGACAACCTGAGATCCTAAATTTACGCATTAAGCGTGCACATTTAGGACAATTCAAAGCGGTGCTAGTAGCATTTACATTTTCAAGGTCTATATCTTCAGCCGATACTCGCTGATAATTCAGCCCAGTCTCTATAATAAAGTAAAGAGATTAAAGCGCCAGAACATTGCTGGCAGCCCATGGCCGATAACCCCTTATCTATTTTTGTCGCAGTTAAATCTTTATTTTTGCATTTAGGACAGTGCATCGTATTTTCCTTAATTATTTCTGGTTGCGACAATTTCTTCATCGTGTCTGGTTAATGTTGTTTCTGGTTCGCTAAAAGCAGGATCAAGTTGTTTTAATTTTTTAGATATCGCATCAACTTTATTCCATACATCATGATCGAGTCTTATTTTATGATGCATAATTTTTAATACAGGTAATAAAGATACATCAATCGTTTGTGCTATGGCTTGTACTGCATCGGCTACTTGTGGATCGGTATGATTATCGATATTCACCTCAGGCACAGCTTGTTGCTGTAATGTGTCAGTTAACTGTTTATTGATATCAATGAGCTGAGATAGCTGCTCTGAATTATTATTGTTTTGAATTGCTAAAACTAATTCAGATAATTTATCAGTGTTGTTATTAGCACTGATAGCTTGGCTTAGTGATTGCGATAATTGTTGTAAATTGTGGTTGTTATCTAGTTGAGTGAGCGTGTGGTTAAGTGTTGTTAGTTGCTCATTAGAGTTATTAGCGATTAAAGATTCAGCTATGGTTTGTAACTGGCTTTGAGGGCTAGTTTGGTTTATAGAGTTAGCCACCTGTAGTAATGAATCACTATGATCCCAACTCAGGTTTTGTTTATCAAGTTTACTTGAAATACCTTCAAGCGATTCATGTAATAAACTCATTTGATTAACGGCTAACATTGCAGGACTGCCAGCGTCATCTAACTTATTTAGACGACTATAATCTTGTTTAATAGCTTGCCAACGTTCATTATCATCTTTGCTGAGTGTTTTACGTAATTCAGCTAGTTTAAGTAAGTTTTCTTCACTACCTTTACTGAGCGTTTGTGCTTCGCCTTGATAATGATCTTGTACTAAATTTTCAAGTTCTGAGTCATTCATGACGGCAACCACTTTTTCCGCCATTTTATTCATATTTCGGTAGCTACCTTGTAATTTAAAAGGTGGCTCTGTGCGGTATTTATCATCTTGCGCTGCTGATGCGATATATTGTTCGTTAACTTTGAGCACAGTGTCACGAATTGTCATTAATTTAGTCAGTACAGCTTTGATTTCACTTGCTTCAGCCTGGCTATAGCCATGTTCTAACTCATTAAGGGAAATATCTTCGCCTTGGCAAATACGAACTAGTTTATAGAGATCTTGCATATTTCGATTGGCAAGCGGTGCCAATACAGAGTTTGAAGTTAATGCATTTTCAATGAAACTCATCGCAAATTCACTTTCACAACCCGATAATGTATCGCCTAAGTTATATATATCAGCACGATTAGATAACATGTCAGGGATCTGGAAGCTTTCACCTGATTCAGTATAAGGGTTACCAGCCATGACCACTGCAAACTTTTTACCTCGTAAATCATAGGTTTTACTTTTGCCTTTCCATACGCCATCAATACGCCGAGAACCATCACATAAAGAGATAAATTTTTGTAAAAACTCAGGGTTAGTATGTTGAATATCATCAAGATATAACATGACATTATTGCCCATTTCGAAACTTTGATTTATCTTTTCAATTTCTTTTTCGGCGGTAGCATTAATGGCTTGGGCGGGATCTAGAGATACTTGATCATGGCCTATCGATGGACAATTTACTTTAACAAAGGTCAAACCTAAACGACTGGCAATGTATTCGATTAAGGTTGTTTTACCATATCCTGGAGGTGAGATGAGTAATAACATGCCCATTAAATCGGTACGTTTATTATTTCCTGAAGCACCAATTTGCTTGGCTAAATTGTCACCTATGATGGGAAAATATACTTTATCAATTAATTGATTACGTACAAAAGAGCTTAAAGGACGTGCTTTAAATTCATCTAATTGTAAGCGTTCCTTTTCAATTTCGAGTATATTATTTCGCAGTTTATGGTATTGAGAAAAGGCGCTAACTTGGCTGTTTTGATACTCAGTAGTACGGGCAAAAAACTCTGCATAATCAACAGTTAAATTTTGTTCGGAAATTCTTGAGTGTTGCCCCATTAACCCGGTAATACGATTATCTGTTGCAGTATTGTTTAAGCTATTAAATTGTAATGAAGCAGGCGTTAAACACAGTAAGTAATGCGCACTTTCAAGTGAAATAGCGTGTGTAGCCGGTATTTGCAATGTGTGATTATATGCATTTAACCAAGTGAAGTAGAGTTGCCAGCGAGGTGTTAAGGCACAGAGTTGTTCATCAGCTTGTAGTAAATGATTATAAATTCCTTTGCTTTTAACATCTTGTATAAATTGTTCAGCTAAACTTTTTGCAGCAGCTGTAATAGAAAAAAGGGCTTGATCACAATCAGGTTTTTGCTGTGCGAGTTCATTTATTAAGTACTGAGCACAAATTTGTGCATTGGCTGCTAAATGATGCTCAGCTAATAGGGGATTAGTCTGCTGAAATTGGCTTATTTCATCAATTAAGCTGGTGGTCAGGTTATTGAAAAAGACACTATCCTTGAAGTGTTGCTGCATTAAGTCGGCATTTTTGGCTTGTTGTAATAAACACTCCTGTTCTGTTTGTTCTTTATTTTGCCAAAATAAAGCAGCAATAATACGCTCAGCAGCAGGATAAATTAATAAGCCATTTTCTGACTTTTGCTTTAATAATACGTTTAAAATGAGACAGGCATCATGGTCATGAATGCCTTTTTCATATCCTTCTTGATATCTAGGTTCTGCAAACTTTTGTACGAGATTAATTAAACTATTATCTTTTTGAGCTGTAAATAATTGACTAAAAGTAAGCGGATCAGTAATTGAATCTGCTGCAAGCAAGATTGCGGATGCTAAATACTCACCGCGATAAATTACCTCAGATTCAGAGATTAATGCTTGCTCCCATAAGTGCTTATTAGCATCTAGTTGATTTTTATAAAGTGGATCTTTAATGCTTTCAAAATAATCTGAACCGGTTAGATGTAACGTAAGCTCATTATCTTTCGGTAATAACGTCAGATCTAATACTTGTTTATTAACACTAAACTGGTGCTTACCAATCGAGATTGTATTACCACCATCACTATAAATATCGAGTTTATCCCGTAATCCTCGTATTCCTTGATCTTTACATGCTTTAAGTTTTGCTTGTAAATCATCGGCTTTGATTTGATCGTCCAAGGTTTTTAATTCATTGATCAAAGCTTTTAGCTTACTGATCATTGGATCTGAAGCAAAATAAGTATTTAGTACATCTAAATCAGTGAAAGTAGCTGTTCTGCGATTGATCCCGTTTAGAATACGCTCTGCTGCAGAAGCTAAGTTGACCGCACGTCGTTGCTGGGCATCAATTAAAGTTTGTTTATGTTTTTCAAAGCTATCAAAAATATCATCACGTTTAGTGAGAATATCAGCTAAAAATTCATCGTATTCACTAAATTGAGATTCCAACTCTTCTAGTTGGATCAGTAAACGAGATAATTGGTCATCACATTCTACAGGTGTTTTTGCATTATTAAGTGCACCAGTAACGCTTTGTGATAGTAGTTTAAATCGGGCTGAAAATTCAGCTTTAGCTTCCACTGAACCTAAGCTTTTACGCTTGATTTCGATACTGGCTTTAGCGCGATTAACTAAGCCATATACAATTGAAATATCTTCTAATATTTGACTGCGAATGCGGCTGTCGTCAATTTGTAAATCAAGCATGGTATGGTTTAGTAAATCTAAGCCATTGCTTAATTCATCTAAGGTAGCGATATGTTGTTTTAGCTCAGTTACGCTTTCACAGGTTTTGGTAAAGTCTTCAACTTCTTTTAAACTTGTATGATAGGGCGTAAGCGCTTTTTCTTGTTGTAAAAAAACAGCGGTGGCTTGGCTTAACATTTGCGTTATATCGTCAACTTGTTGATTTAAAATTTCTAATGCGGATAAATCAATAAACTTTAATTCTTCTAAGCTGATTAATTGCCCTTTTTGCTGCTTAAGTTGATTTAAGCCATCAACAAACTCACTGGCGAGTTTAAAACTATCTGGACGGATTGCACTTTTTAAAGATTCAAAAGCTGTATTTGCATCGTTTAGTGCAAGTTTTGCTTTACTCTGTATTTCATTAACTTTTTCAAACTCATCCAAGACTTGCTCTGAAGTCTCAAAAATATGATGTAAGCTTTGCTCTATATCACTAAAAGTAGTTTCAGATAGCCAATGATACCGATCGAATAAGTTACGAGATAATCCAATCATGGCTTCATAGTGATGGATTTGTGGACTTTGTTCGTTGATTAATTTATGCAAACTATATAAATCTGAAATACCACGTACTAAATCAGGATTACCGATCTTGCCTAAAAGGCTAGTATCTTGCGGTGCATTATCGGCAAACTCAGGACTAACAAATGGGCTTTGCCATATTTGAACTGGATGAACTCGCTCAGCTTCATCTTTATCGGCTTTAAAAGTAAGGGTTGTACCGTCTTCAAATAACGTATAACCATGACCAAAAATAGGGTTTTGTAAATTCTTATCAATTAAGTTGTAAGCAAATAGGGCATAACGACCTTCTTTTGGCTCATAAAATACAAATAAGACATCTTCGCCATTAGGGGATTTTATTTGACGGTGAAACTCTAAATCATCAGCGTTATCTTCAAACTTCCGAGTTTGACCAGATTGTAAATAATAACCACCTGGAAAAATAATGCCGTGATCTTCTGGTAATTGTACACATGCATCACCAATCGCATCTTGGCGGATCACTTGATGAGAATCACTGTTAAAAATTAAGTAGCGCCACTGCTTTTCACGATAAGGCAGTATTTTCAATAAAATCAATGAACCGACTTGGGCATATTCCAGTTCGCAATCAGCTAAAGATTGATTTTTATCTTCAACTGTTTCACTGTAGATCCCTTGTCCTGAGCTAGTATTATTTTCAATTTTAATTGTTAAGGTACCATTTAAAGTTTCAACAAATACCTTATCTAAAATGTTGATATGAGGGTAGCGACCTTCCTCATGTTCTTTTCTGCTGGTTTGATGCCATTCAAAATCGTGATTTTGTGGTGCTTTTATTGCTTTTTCACCACGATTATCAATATAACTAATTTGATTGTCAGCTGAGATAGACCAACGGAATACACGAATATCAGTAAGGCGTTCGCCTATTTGAAATATCGCATATAAATGACCATCTTGCTTATATAAATGCTGCAGTTGCGCTTGTTTGTAATAAGTATATAGCTCATCAAAGTCGCGAATAAACCTGCTATCGGTTAAGAAACTATTATCAGTTTTTATATCTTCTATTTCAAAGTGTTCTTCTTGATTGACTAGCCTGTGCAAACTAAATACATCAGACACTTTGGTTGTTGTTTTTAATCCAATAAAGACATTGAAAGCAAAAACCAGCGTATCGCCAATGCATATAATATCACGTGGAATACAGTTGTTTTCAGTACGTACTCGTACTCGGCCTTTTACTTTTAAATCTGTACTACCAAAGGTTTCAATGCGTTCTTGATTTACGTTATCTATTTGTGACTTTAGTTCAGTGCCTAAGTTTAATAAACGCCTTTTGATCAAATCATAAGATCCGCCTTGTAAAGCTATATTGTCTTGGTCTGAGTTATGTGAATCCGTCATTTATAAAATCCTATTGCTGAACTAGTCCAGTTAAAATTGACTTAACTGTTTATATCTTGATACCAATGCTATTGAAATTACAACGAAACGCATTGAAATTTCGATAACCATGATAAATGAAAAGCCTAAATTGAATATCAAATCACACAATAAAAAATCATGTGATTTGAAGTATGTTATGGTTCAATTAAGAATCTTGAGCGCCATTTTTTTTATTATTGGAATTAAAAGTAGAGCCCAATAAGCTCATTAATTGTGATTTATCTGCTTCCGATGAATTAGCAAATTGATTCATCAGTTTTGTCATGCTCATATTTTTCAAGGTTTCACTTGAACCTTGAGCACCTGAAATCACACCTTTTAAATCTTCAATGATGTTACGTTCACCACTTAAATGATCTTTAAATGCTGATTGCACAACTTTGCTTTCATCAACAAAACCATCAATAGATTTACCTAAGCTGATTGCTTTCATGAATTGATTAAAGAACTGACCATCACCACCCATAATATTAATATCTGCTGAACCTAATGCTTTAGCCATAATCTCAGCTTGATTAGCTGAAACATGTTTATTCGCTTCAATAGAGGCTAGTGATAATTCTTTCTTCTGATTGAGTTGTAAGGTGTAAGTTTCGTAATCTCTGGCTTCAGGACTCATTGCATTAAGTGCTTCAAGCTTTTCTTCTAAGCCTTTTGCTTCAGCTGTCATCATACGCTCTAAGTTAAGCGCCTCAGCTTCGCCTTGTTTCTCTATTGCCAGTGCCATCGCTTCCTTAATTTCAGCATCGACTAAACCAATTTCTTTATCACCTTGCGCTTGGGCTTCAAGCTTTTGTTTAAGTACTTTCGCATCAACTTCGCCTTGTACTGCACTAGCCTCGGCTTTTGCTTTAATTACATCTGCTTCAGCTAGACCTATGGCTGCACGTTCTACTTTGGTGGCTTCAGCTAATATCTTCTTAGATTCAGCATTTTGATTTGCAACACGTAATTGTGCTGCCGCTAAAGTTTCTTGCTCTTTTGCTTTATATTCAGCTGATTGTTCTGCGGCTTTAGCTGCTTCTATATCTTTTACTAATGCCTGTTCAGCTTCTGCTTTGGCTGCAATAATAAGAGATTCTTTTTGTCTTTCTGCTTCTGAAAGCGCTTGTACATCTTTGATGCGTTCCTGCTCTTGAGCAACTGTTTTTTCAACCGCGATACGATCGCGTTGTACCTCAGCTATTTCTTTACGTTCAACTTCCAGTGCTTTTTGTTTATTAATGGTTAATATTTCAGTTTCTTTTTCACGCTCTATTTGTTCTATTTGGCGTGCTTTTAATACTTTTTCTTCTTCAATGGCTAAGACACGTAAACGATTTTGTTCGGCAATATCAAGCTCTCGTTGTTTGTTTTGTTCCGTAATGCCAATCGCTTCATCAGTTTGCATTTTAGCTTGCTCTGATTTTAAACGCTCTTCTTGCTGAACGCGTTCTGTTTCAGCTGTTTCACGCGCTTTTACTGTTGCAACTTCTCTTGCTTGTCTGGCTTTGGCATCTTCTTCTTGGCGTGCTAATTCTAATGCTTTTTCATGTGTTTCAGCATTTTGCTTTTTGATTTGAATATCTTCTTCGTTTTTTAGCTGATTAGTTGCAACATTTTGTGAAGCTGTCATTTCAGTGATACGGCGTATACCTTCAGCATCTAAAATGTTTTGTGGATCTAACTTTGAAATCGCAGTCTGCTCTAAATAATCTATCGCCACATCTTCTAGGGTATAACCCGATAAATCTTGACCAATCACTTCTTTTATTTTGTCTCTGAATTGATTTCTTTGAGTGAATAATTCAACAAAATCTAGCTGTTTACCGACTGTTTTAAGTGCTTCAGAGAATTTTGCTTCAAACAGCTCTTGTAGTGTTTCAGGGTAAGATGCGCGTACACAACCTACTTGCTTAGCGACACGTAAAATATCATCTTTATTTTCGTTAACTCTAATATAAAATGTAATTGTAATATCGGCACGAATATTATCTTTACAAATTAAACCGCCTTTATCTTTGCGTTCTAATACCATGCGCTTGGTTGAAATATCCATTACTTCCATTTTATGGATCACAGGATATACAATTCCGCCTGTGGTGGTGACATCAGGCTCATTTTTCATTTTATTAATGATTAATGCTTGGCCTTGATCTACCTTGCGATAAAACTTACCTACGATTAGTAAAATGGCAAAAATAATTGCGATACCGATACCAACAAACGTTAATATTGGTACTAAATTGTCTAAAAAATCCATGTTGTTTCCTTACTAAATGATTATATGTTGCTTTTGTTAGCTATTTAAATGACTTAAATTCAGCTGATTAGTTTATATATTATTGGTTTATGACCAAGGTTTTGGTGCGATAACGTAACTACGAGAGTCAACTAAGTGCTCTATTAATAGTGCGGTATCACCGAGATTGAATTGATGGGTTGGATCTTGAACTCTGATTTCAATTAATTGTTCAGCCCCTTGAAGCGTGACTCTCGCTTGGCCAAATGTCTGGGTTACTTTTGAGGTGGCAATGGTACATTCTAGGCCGATAAAATCATGTTTATTGGCTGTTTGTTTACTGGTAAAAAAGCGTCTTAATGGTTTGGTAATTAGCGCGCTAATGGGAAGTGATATGATGCTACATGCAAATATAATGAGCGCACCAAAAACATAATATAATGAATGTGATTTAAACTCAGCTAAAAACCAAGCTTGACTATAAATGCTGATTAACCAGGCAGTCATAATTATTATACTAGCTGAAACCGTTAAAGGTACTTCACTTAAGCCTAAGTTATTAAATATTCCTAAGGTACTTGCTGTATTCGCTTGGGTTTCGAGTTCAACATCTGCTTCAAACATATCTATATCGGCTAAGCCAACGATTGTGACTAACCAAAATAAAATAACTATGATTAATAACACTGAAAATACAACAGTTGGAAAGATCAATGCGGTATTTAAAAATTCCATTTTATTCCTTTTACATTTTTATTAGTTTAATCATTAAACTTTTATTATTTTATGTAATATATTATTCCCATAATATAAATTGATTTTAAATAAAAGTTAAGACTTTTCATCAGGATAATGCTTATCTATCGCTTTTAAAGATTTTAAAAATAAACCTAATCCACCCATACTCAGCACTAAAATAACAATTAAATCAAATGAACTCATACTTGCAAATGAAAAGCGTATAGAGCTAATAACACCAAAAATTAAAGCTGTAATTGAGCCTAATGAGAGTATCCAACCTAATATGTTTCTACTGTTATAAAATACGAGTCCAATACCAAATATAAAAGGGATCATTACCATGCCACTGGTTATGCTTATACCTGAAATGCCATACAAGCGGGTACCCATACCAAAAGATGAGCTCACCTTAATAGCGTTGAGTAGCATATAAAACCCGCCACTCATCATGACTAAACCAATAAAAAATTGGCCTATGCCACCTGACGTTCCGCCTGCACCTTTCATACTTATTCCTTGTTATCGTCTATTGCATACTCAATTAAAATATCTGCTACTTTCTGTTTAACTGCGCGTTTATCTTCGGTATCGACACCAAAGCGAATGGCTAATTGTTTAATCTCGTCATCATTAAGATTAAAAGATAACCTTTGTCTGGTTTTTTTAGATTTAACATCTAAATCTAAAATCTTTCGGATCATATCTGAAGGCGTTAACTCTTCATCTATCGCCTGTTTCTTAATATTTTTTTGCACTTCACTGCTTAAATCAAAAGCCATTTGCGTTGCACGGATCGCTTGCTCTTGTTTTAACCACTTTTCTTCTTTTTTGATCATGTAGCGCTACCAGGAAATAGGTCTACGATATCAGTGATAGGGCGCGTCAGTGTTAATGATACTTCTGTATCACCACCATCCCAAATCTCAATATTAAGGCTATGGCTTTCTTGAGGCGACATTAGCGTAATCATTTCACAAGGTTCACCACTTTCACTTTCATAACGTGGTAATGCTAAATTACGAAAATCTTGTTTATGAAAGTATGCTACATAAGGGTTTTCGGTTTGTTTATATTCGTCAGCTAAGAATTGACTAAATTGGCTCGGTTTATCGTTGGTTTTTAAATGTGTTAAATCTTCTTCATCAAAAATACGAGAAAATTCATCTAAAGTGAAAATTGCATCTACATCTTCTCTTTGAACTTTTATTGAAAAGTTAGCCCATTGTTCGCCATCTTCTTTTTCTATTTGTAAAAATACAACTTGACCTGAATCTGTTTCTAAAACAAATTCGGTATCTGAACTGCGTTCATATTGATAAGTTTGCACATCTGCTACTTTGAGCATTTGGCCTTTAAGCCAAGCTGGATAGGCAAAAGAATCGATGACTTGCAGCATATCACCAGATTTTAACTGACTGGCATCATTAAGCTGGCGTTCGGGTTTATTTTTTTTTGATTTGAAGAAGCTAAACATGGAGTGTTCCTTAACTAGATGTTTATAGAGTTAAAGTCAGAGCAGATAAGTTAGCGAGCGAACTCGCTAACCTTAAGGTATTTAAAACTTACTTACCTTGTTTTGCTTTAATACGCGCTAAAATATCGCTATTTTTGGTATTGCTACCGCCAATACCTGCTTCTGCCATCTTAGCTTTTAAATCATCGCCGTTAGCCGCTGATTCAAGCTGTTTTGCTGCAGACAGTTCATCTTGTCTATCAGCTTGTCTTTGCTTGATACGATCAAGAGAAGCGCGCGCTGAAGTCATTGAAGATTCATTTGTATTTAGTGTGCTATTAACTGCCATTGTTGCTTTTTGCACGCTTTCAGTGGTTTTAACCATAGTTAATTGACGCTGATTTTCCTTGATGGTTTTTTCTGCTTCTTTAACTTGTTGCTTAAGGGCAACAATATGATTACTAAAACCCGCTAGCACTTGTTCTTGCTCTGCTTTTTCAGTTTCAAAATCACCAATCTTTTCAGCAATTTCAATTGCTAATGCTTCGTTATCTTGGCTAAGTGCTTGGCCTGCATATTCTTCATGCTCGCTAATGCTGTCATTTAAAGCGCTTACTTTACGTTTACACTGCATTTCTTTAGCCATTACTTCAGTTAAGCTTTTTTTCGCTTTTTGTAATGCGTTTTGTGCATCAGCAATTTCTTGTTCGAAAATACGGATACCATTAGCGTCAACAATTGATTCACCTACTTCTCTTGCGCCGCCACGTACTGCTGTAAATAATTTTTTAAGTATGCTCATAATCTTATCTCCTGGCCTAAACCATTATTCATTTAAGTAAGCTGTGACCGCATCTAATGCATCAATTGCGTTGTCAGCTAATGTTACTAATTCATGTGTTATATCATCGAAAGATGAATTAACTGATAAAGCACCAAAAATGGCATATTTATCATCAACCTTTGCAAATGCACTTAATGGAATTGGCACGTTTAATCTAAGTAGTGCTTCATTAAGTTCATCTTTTAATTCTGCTTTTACTTCGCTTTCAGAAAACAAGTAACTAATGCAAAGCAGTTGTTCGTCAGTTTGTGTTACAAAAATGGGTAACTCATCATTACCATCAACAATTACTTGAAGGACTTCCTGTTCGCCTTCACTTGCAATTAGAAAAGACTCAAAACTAACACCTTCTGCTTCGAATGTTGCTAACTTGATTGAAAGTTCATTTAATTCCATCTTCTGTTCCTTTGCTATAAATGACATATTATGTCTGAGTTAAGAATTACACTTGCGACATATTATGTCAACAGTAAAGTGCAAATTAATTTAGTTTTTATACAATTCAGATTCACTTTGCCAAGCTTGACTGTGATAATCATACAGTACACCTGATCCTAGTCTATTGACTTCAATAGACTTAATTTCATCAAAAAAGTTTCGTGGAAAGATAAATGAAGCAAGAATATATTCTTTGCTTAACCATGGTGATTCCACTGGTAGTTGTTGCAATTTTTC
Organism: Pseudoalteromonas sp. '520P1 No. 423'; assembly: GCF_001269985.1. Lineage (NCBI taxonomy): Bacteria > Pseudomonadati > Pseudomonadota > Gammaproteobacteria > Alteromonadales > Pseudoalteromonadaceae > Pseudoalteromonas > Pseudoalteromonas sp. '520P1 No. 423'. The sequence continues at coordinate 1,365,755 of NZ_BBZB01000001.1, forward strand.
AATACGCTGACTGGCACTTTGTCCTGAGCGTGTTGCAATCGTCCAACCCCATTGGCCAAAAGAAGGGATATTTTGCTGGTATTGTTCAACATGTAAAAAACCAGAAAACTTAACCGTTTTGGCGATGCTTAAAAAAGCACTTTGGGCATGATAAGGTGAGGTAGATTGTATTGCTAAGGCACCATCTGGTGCTAATAATTGTCGAACCTGATTATAAAAATAGTCACTATATAGTTTATTTAAATCAGGATGATTAGGATCCGGTAAATCAATAATTATTGTATCAAATTGTTTGCTTTGATCTAATAACTTTTCTACTTCTAAAAAAGCATCAGTTGCAATGATATTCGCTCTAGGATCGCTCATCGCATTTTCATTTAACTTAACCACACGCTGTTTTATATAGTTAGGTATTTCGAATTTTTCACTTGAATATTGCTTATTTTCAAAACCAAATAAAGTCAGTAATTGCGCATCTAAATCAATTAAAGTCACCGATTTAACTGGCCACTTAAGTGCATCTCTTAGTGCTAAGCCATCACCGCCGCCAATAATTAAAACATTTTCCTGGCGATTTGATGCTGCCATAGCAGGGTAAACTAACATTGAATGATACAGTTGTTCATCAGCACTGGAGAATTGTAACCGTCCGTTTAAATAGAGATCTGTTATTGGTTCATTTTGATTTTTTAAAAAGCGCTCCGTCACCACTAAATGCTGATATTTTGTTGATTGAGAATAGATTACTTTGTCTTTATATAACACGCTGCTTAAATCTTTCATCCAAGTTGTGCCCATCACTAATAGCAGGCTGAATAAGCATAACAATATAATATGGCAAACAAATAAAGACTTTGCATAACGGATATGGCTACGATATTTAGCTAAAAAGATAAATCCAGCCACGATATTAAATAAAGCAGTCCAAGCAGCAGCTTGCATTATGGGCATAGATAGCATAATAGTGACCCAAATAGCCGCACCTATACCTGCACCTATGTAATCAGCACCATAAATCGTACCTGCATTATTTTCTAAAAAACGACCATATACTTGTTGTCGCACTCGGGCGATAAGTGGGATCTCCATGCCAATAAAGATGCCTAATATTAAACCAAATACATAAGGCATAAATTGCGCGACATCTTGCATTTTTTCAAATAAATAACCATCAAGTAGTACGTTAGGTGGTAAGTTGAATGTATCGGAAAGGGTGTGAGGCAAGGTGTAACTAATGGCAATAAGGCTGGCGATAAATAAAATACAACTCATGCCAATTAAAGCAATTAAAGCTTCTAACCATGCAAAAGCGGTGAATGCGTCTTTAAACCAGCGTGCTAAGAATGCACCTATGCCCATGGCAACTATCATAGTGCCGATCATGGCGTATATAGCGCTTTCTACGGATCCTAAAACACGCCCAGCATAGTGAGAGAGTAAATATTCATAAATAAGGCCACAGCCAGCAAGGATTGCCATTACTGAAATTAGTAATATATCGTGAAACCATAATGTTTTTTTAGACTGTGTTAATGTTGAGGTATTCAATAGGGTTAAGCTCAGATCAATGTGAGGGAGTAGCTCATAAGTATTTATTGCTTATGAGCTATGAAATGTAGGTTAATTACCCAATAAAGTCGCCATCGTTAAACCAATCGCAAATGAGGTTGTTGCTGAAATTGCTGCAACACCTACATTCTTTTGACGGTTCACTTCATCTGAAATATCAGTACCAGATAAAATAATTTTTATAGTGATTAAATGCAGAAGAATAAACATCACTAAACTAAAAATAGCCGCGCCAGCCCAGTAAAGTAAGCTCATATTGATATTATCTGCATTATAAGGCGCAAGACCTGTCGCTGCTGTAATCGCTAAACCACTACCAATTAAAAAGCCTGCGTAACGTACACCAACAGCTAGATTATTATCTTTAATTGCTTGTTGTAAACAATCGCCATTTTTATTTGTGCGTTTGAATAACTGCACACGATACTGACTGACTAATAACATGATGATATTGCCTATGATAAATGCTGCAATCACGATAGGCAGTCCATGCCAGCCTTCAGTTAATACCCAAATTAGTGCCGAGCGAATCAGTATTGCGACAGTAACGATATGACCAAATTCAATTAGTGCTGCAGTTACATTGCCTTTTACAATCTCAAAATGTAAATCAACTTTACGTAGTGCCACTTTGTCTTGAAAAAAATGTCCAAGTTTAATTAAAGCGATACCTACTAAACCATAACCACCCATTTGCATCGCTTCTTCAAGTAAAGTATCTGCAAAGTTACCACTTGTAATTCCTGTTAATACGATAGCTAAACCAGCTAGGCCTGCTGCAAAACTTAAACCAAATGCAAAGTTATCACGTTTTGTAATTTCATCATTGGCATGTAAATTTGAGACCCAGCCTTTAATAAGTTTTAAACTTACAAATAGGGCTATGATGACGATAAAGTCTATGGCGAGTGCTTGCGCTGTCCATAATGTTAATCCGTTCATATTATATTCTCCAAAAAATTCTTTATTTAAATTCGTTAGTACCAGTATTTTTTATTGGTTATTTACCGCGACTGACGCCACGTGAAGTACGGCTTGAGCTATTTCGAACAGAGCCTGAACTCTTTGAGTAGTTGCTTTTTGAATAACTACTTCTGGTTTTTACTGGGGTATAACTGCTTCTACTTAAACTTGAAGCACCTGAGCGTTTTTTAGCGTAAGGGCTGGTGAATTGCTTACCTTGGCGCTTGTATGATTGCTTAGTGCGGGTTTCAATTTTTTGCTGTGTTTTATATTGATTTTTACTGGTATAACGTGAACGGCCATAGTCGTTATAATAACTATAACGACGCTTGCGGCTCCATCTATCGTAGCTTACGCCACCAACAACATCGCCAAACATACGGTACATGCCATACCATTGCCAAAAGCTAATACCGCTAGAGTTAGTTTGCCAATTACCATAGTTAGGGTTGCCTATCATTTGGCTACCAGAACCAAAGTTTTCACCTTGGTTTGCGGCATCTTCAGCTTGTTTGCTGATCGCACCCACACGGGCTAAATTGCCCTCAGACATATCAGCTATTACATTTAACGGATCTGTTAAAGCATCACCAAATATGCTGAGCTTGGCGGCTTCTTTAATTTTGGCTAATCTGTCTAATTGGATATACGCATTATCTAAGGTAACAGGCTCGTTTTTTATATCATTTAAGCGTGTTGTTAAACCTTGAAATAATGGACCTTGAGTTGTGGCATCTTGTGCAACTAAACTACTTATTTGTGAGATTTTAGGTAAGTTATTTTGTACATAGCTATCATATTCTTTTAGCAGTTTAGCGTTACGGATATAATTATTATCCAGTGCTTTTCTTAAGCTTGCGATTTCTAATTCAGTTGAATTAATTTCTAACTGAACAGATTTTTGGGCTTGTTCTTCTTTAGACTCACAGCCTAACAGAAAAATTGAAAAGCAAAAAAAACTAAAGAGCTTCCAGGCATTAAAATTCGACATTCATTGTCACCTTTTATCAGCATTAATTTATAGAGATTATTGAATAACTCTAGTTTTGCATAACCCTGAATTTAAACCAAGTTTTTTGGACCTAATAATGTAATTTGATGTTTTGAGAGCGAGTAGTTTGCGGGACTAAATAGCTTATCTAAATTTTAGATAAGCTATTTAGTAGGCTTAACTTGCAGGTATTTCGCTATTTTCAGGCGTGAAAGCAAGTTTAGATTTTTTTGCTATCAGTAATTTATATGCCACAGGTACAAAATAGAAAGATAATATGGTTGTTAATGCTGTACCGCCTGCAATTGATACTGCAAATGGAGGCCAAAAACCACCGCCAGCTAATATAAGAGGCATAAAACCACCTACTGTCGTGATTGTTGTTGAAGTAATATGCCTGGAGCTATTCATCACTGCGGCAATAATTTTTTCTTGATCTTTGCCCGCATTAGTCGCACGCAGCTCAGATAAAATAACAATGGCGGCATTAATTGCTAATCCCATTAAGCCAAGCAGACCGATAATCACAGTAAAACCAAATGGAAAACCGCCTAAGTAAACACTTAATAAACCTAACATCGCAGCTTGAATAGCATTAATGAGAATTAAAAATGTGATGGTAAATGAATTAAAAGAAACAACCAGCACAGTGATCAGCAATACTGCAATAATACCTACAGAAGCGATTAGTTGGCCTACTGCTTCGTTGCGTTTTTGTGATTCGCCACCTATTTCTAATTTGTAGCCTGGCGGTACTTTAAAATCAGAATTAGCTAAAATTTCTTGAAAGTCATTTAATACTGATTGTGGAATAATGTCTGTTTTTAAATAACCTTCAACAACATTAACCCGTTCGCCATTTCTGCGCTCTATGCTGCCTCTCGATGGTTTTAAACTGAGCTCTGTAAAAGCTTCAATGTTTAATGCTTGGTTTGCTAAAAAGTTAGTTGAGTTGAGTGCTTGCGTTGAGCTTCTGTCAGCATCAGATACTCTCACCCTTACTGGGATAGTTTCAGTTTGTTCTATGATACTACCCGATATCACACCATGATATTGCGACTGTAATTGGTTGGCTAAATCATTTAAGGTTAATCCGCTTTGTTTTAATGCTATTTCATCCGCTTTTAACCAAAGCTTAGGATTGCCAGACATGAGTGTCGCACGGGTTTGAGTTACATTTTCATGTGAGATTAATAAAGTACGTAGTTCTGATCCTAATGTATTTAATGTATCAAGGTTAGGGCCATAAATTCGCATTTCAATTGGCGCATTAAATGGAGGGCCTTGTTCTAATTTCCTAACTATAATTTGTGCCTGTGGAAATGCAATATCTAGCTCAGTTTGCAGTTTAGGGATCAGTTTATTGGCAACCTTAAAGTTAGCTACTTTAACCATAGCTTGGGCGTAGTTTGATGCGCCACGGCTTCGAGGTTTTATATTGTAATAAAAGCTGGGGAAGTTATTGCCTATCATCCAGTCTAGTTTTTCTATTCCATCAAACTCCCTGATAAACTGATCAATTTCTAAAGTTGTTTGTTTGGTATTTTCTATGCTACTGCTTGGTGATAAACGCATTTCAATATGAAACATGTCACGATCAGATGGTGGGAAAAATTGTTCAGTCAGTTGTCCCGCGCTTAAAAAACCTAACACTGGTAACATAAATACTAATGATAATGTTCGTTTCGGATGATTTAAGCTCCATTTTAATGAAACTGTAAATTTTTCTGATAACTTAGGTAATCGAATTCCTCGCCCCAAAATGCTATTAGGCTCTTTACCATTGATAAATTGGCCTGCAAATACAGCGATTAAAGTGTGAGATATTAAATATGATCCAATTAAAGCGAATATTACGCTTAAGGCAATGCCACCAACAAATTCACCTGCTGGTCCTGGCATAAGTACAATCGGCGCAAATGCTAATATTGTTGTTAGCGTTGACCCTAATAATGGCATCCAAAAATGTGAGACTGCAGTTTGTACGGCTTTTAATGCAGAGTATCCTTGCTGGCGATACCTTTGTATTGAGTCGGTCATAACAATTGCGTTATCTACCATAATACCCAGTGCGACAACTAAACCTGTTACTGACATCTGATGTATTGGTAAGCCGTAATATTGCATCGTCACTAAAGTAAATAATACGGTGAGCGGTAAAGCTGAACCAACGATGATCGCGGCTTTAAAACCTAAAGTAAGCATTAAAACTGAGAGTATAATAATAAAACCCACCAAAATATTACTTAGCAGTTCGCCTAATCTATTTTCTGTATAGGGTTGTTGATTAAAAATCTCCTTTAATTGCACTTGTTCAGGTAGATTTTGTAAAAAAAGGTTTTTGCTGTCATCTACATTCTTTGAAAAATTGTCGATACGAAGCCTAGGTAGCATGCGTGCCGCAACATAAACGCCTGGCTGACCATCAATTAAAGCAATATCAAATTGTGGTGTTTTAATTGATTTTGTAATACTTGCTAAATCTGATAACTGATATTGGCTGCCAGTCTCACTACTGGTAATGGGGATTTGTTCAATGCGCGTGATAGAGTCAAAAGCGCCTGTTACCTCTAACTGAATTTGTGTTTTATTATTAACTAAGGTTCCCGCTGCAACTTTTGAGTCAGCCCCTTTAAGTGCGTTTGCTATTTGTTGTACAGAAATATTTAATATGACTGCTTTGTTTGCGTCGATTTCAACTAATACTTCTTCTTCAGGCTTACCAAAAAAATGTACAATTTCCACACCGGATACATTACGTAATTTACTTTGCAGCTCTTTAGCATAACGGTTGATAGTAGAAAGTGATACTTGTGGTGTGTTACCTGTTAACGCGAATATTCGTGTATACGCATAGCCTTTTTCATCATCTAATTGAGGCGTACTGGCTTGGGTAGGTAATTGAGTTTGTACATCGGCTAACAAATCTCTTAATCTTGACCAAATAGGAATAGGATCAATAACACTATCTTTTAGTTCAATACTGAGTACTGAAATACCCGGTCGTGAAGTTGAAACGATGAGTTTTATTTCTTGTTGTGCTTTTAATTTTTGCTCTAAAACTTCACTTAATTGTACTTCAATGCGCTCAGCGCTGGCACCAGGTAAAAAAGTAGTAACAGAGGCAAAGCGATTGGTGATCCTTGGATCTTCTGTTCTTGGCAAGCTGCTAATCGCAGCAAGCCCACTAACGCATAATAAAACAATAATTAATGCTTGCAGACGAGGGTGTTCAAATAGATATTTGATCATTAAAGCTCACCTTTTAAAGTCGCTTTATCGGCAAGTCTGGTTTTAACAACTTTGACCGCTATGTTAGTGCTTACTTTGTGCAGGCCATTGGCTACAATTTTACTTTTATCGGGTAAGGAAGTGCTGATATAAGCATTTTTACCATCGGTATATATCACCTCAACTATGATAGGTTTTAAGCGAGATGTACCGTCTTGTTGATTTATATGATAAAGATTCCATGTCCCACGGATACCATCTGTTAATGCAGATAAAGGCACCCAATAACCTAAAGCCTGTTTATTCTGTTTTATTTTCAATCGTGCAACTTGACCTGCATAAATAGGCGCATCATCAGGTAGCGAAAATCGCATTAGCAGGGTATGTGAAATAGGGTCTAATTCTGCACCTGTACTGAGCACTTTTGCCATATATTCTTTGCCTGAGATAATGACAGGCATATGCGTTTGTATTGTATGTTGCAAATGTTGTGGCACACCTACTTGAATTTGATTATGGCCGTTTTTTAATAAACGAATAACTGGCGTGCCTGGTGCGACAATTTCACCCGTAGAAACAAATCTTTGGCCTAAAATACCGTCAAAGGGGGCTTTTAAATGTGATTTTTCTATTTGTAGTTCGATACCTGAAATAGCGGCTCGAATTTCACTTTTATTCGCTTTAAGAATATTAATTTGTGTATTGATTTGGTCGAGGTTTTGTTCAGCTGCGTAATTTTGTTGTTTTAATTTTACTAGTCTTTTTAGATCTTGTTTAGCAAGAGATAATTCCGCTTCCAACCGTTTGAGATTCGCTTCAAGCTTTTGTTTTTCAATATTAAGCAAGCGGGTATCTAAACTGATCAGCGTCGTGTTTTTAGAGACTTTATCACCTTGGTCAAAATGAACTTTGTTAATTTTTCCAGAAAATTCAAAAGCGAGTTTTGCATCCTGCTGTTTAATTATACGACCGCTAAAGTGGCGCTCTACTTGGTAAGACTCTTTTTGTTGTAATGTCATTGCTTCAATATTGACAATGTTTTCAGCACTTAAAACACTCAAACTTATAAAAAATAAACTTAAAAAAGCAAGTAGTTGGTTTTTCATTTTACCTTCCAGGTGAAATCAGAAAAAGTTCTACCTCAGTATGCTGCCGTTTGCACCTTGAAGTAGGCTAGTTATCATATTAGACTGGTGAGTCTAGGTTAACTATAAAATAACCAAACTAGACTGTCTAGTCTACTGTGGTTTTCGGGGTCGAGGTTTTTCATAAATGGTCGTAAGTGAAGTTGAGTCAAAGCGTAGTAAGTCACAGTTAAAACGTGATCAAATAATTGAATCTGCCAGTAAGTTATTTATTGAACATGGTTATCCAAATACCAGTATGGATAAGGTGGCTAAAGAAGCGGGCGTATCGAAACAAACAGTATATAGTCACTTTAAAGACAAAGAGTCTTTATTTGTCGAAACTGTGGGTGCCCGTTGTGCGGCTTCAGAATTTCACGGGCAGCTTTATCATCCTGAACATCCTTTAGAAGATAATATATTTAAAATAATAAAAACCTTTAGCGATTTGATTTTATCAGCTGATGCAATTCAAGTTTATACAACTTGTGTGACTCACAGAGCAGAGCATCCACAGTTAGGTTCATGTTTTTACTGCGCAGGACCTAGGATGATTCAAGATCAAGTAAGTGAGTGCTTAGCTTTAATATCGGCGGCTGGTCAATTGGATATAGAGGATACACGGTTTGCGACAATTCAGTTGCTAGGTATGGTTCAGGGTGATTGGCATTTAAAACGTACTTTAGGTCATAACACTGAGGATACGGCACCCAGTGATAGTTATTTAAAAGATTGCATTAAACGCTTTATTAAAGCCTATAGCTAAGGTTTATTAGCTAAAAATGTAATCATTTGTTGCTCTAATATTAAATAAAGGGAGTTTTTGATTTCAATCAAAGTTTTGTACTTTTACTTAGTTATGCTGAAAATCTGACTTGTATAACTTGTGAAAATATAAAATTTTATGAACTCAAAATCTCAAATTTATTTTGAAAAGCTATTGGCTTCTGATAAATGGGCAGGAGTTGAAAATATGGTTGATGAATTAGATGGCCGTATTGATTTTAAAGAAAGAATGGCTGAATATCTTCAAGATATTTGCCCTGTAGTTTTATGCATTGATGTGACTCCCGAGCAGTGTGTTAAATACGAGCATAGTTGCGGTCTGAATTTTATTGAAGTATCAGAATGTGTTTTTAACTATATATATAAAAGTCAGACATAAAAAAAGCCTGGCTAGGCAAGCTTTTTTTATTATTTAAACAATTACTTGTTTAAAGACATTTTCATTTGCTTTTGACAAATTACAACAGTTTTAAAATGCTTTAATGTTGCTTCAGGCATATTCTGTGGTAATTCAACTGTGCTGTGATCGTCATGTAAACGAATATCACCAATAAACTTACTTGGGATATCAGCTTCGTTAGCAATTGCGCCTACGATGTTTTTAACTTGTACACCATCATCACGACCGATTTCGATACGGTATGTATCTACTGGACCATTGTCTTTAGGACGACGCTCACGAGGTTTACGTTCTCTGTCTTGACGACCTTCAGAGCGCTCACCACGACCGCCTCTGTCATTGCGATCGCGACTACGACCACTTCTGTCATTACGATCACCACGGCCACGATCATTACGATCGCCTCTTGGTGCGCGTTCTGGCATTTTAGGTGCTTCTTCAACTTTGATTGGCGACTGTTTTTGTGCCAAGTAAAGTAAAGCGCCAGCAAGTGCATCACTTGATAAGCCAAGTTCAGCAGTTAATTTCTCTGCTAATTCATTATAAAACGCAATATCATTTAACTCAGCAGTTTTTGTTAATGTCGTAGCTAAATTTTCAAGACGTTTTTGTTGAACAATATCAGTGCTTGGAAGTTGTACTTCAGCGATATCTGATTTAGTACCACGAACAATATTTTTAAGCATGTAACGTTCGTTACGCTTAACAAATAAAAGTGCTTTACCAGTACGACCAGCACGACCAGTGCGGCCTATACGGTGAACATATGCTTCAGCATCTTGTGGAATATCGTAGTTAATAACTAAATCGATACGCGGTACATCTAGACCACGTGCTGCAACGTCAGTTGCGATTACGATATCTAATAAACCATTTTTTAAACGTTCAATAGTACGTTCACGAGCTTGTTGATTCATGTCACCGTTTAGTGGTGCAACAGAGAAACCTGCGCGCTCTAAGTACTCTGCTAGCTGTACTGTATCGTTACGCGTTCTTACGAATACGATAGATGCGTCATAGTTTTCAGCTTGTAAGAAACGTACAATTGCTTTGTTCTTATGGACGTGACCAGCCATCCAAAATACTTGCTCAACGCTTTCAACAGTTGAATTACGTGCTGCAACACTTACATGTTCAGCATTTTCTAGGTATTTGCTACAAATAGACTGAATTTGCTTAGGCATAGTGGCAGAGAATAAACATGTTTGTTTTTCTACTGGCGTTTTAGCCATGATAGTTTCAACATCATCGATAAAGCCCATGCGTAACATTTCATCAGCTTCATCAAGTACCATAGCGCTAAGTCTATCTAGCTTTAATGTGCCTTTATTTAAGTGATCCATAACACGTCCAGGAGTACCCACAATAATTTGTGCGCCTTCACGTAGTGCTTTTAACTGGATACCGTAGCTTTGGCCACCGTAGATAGGTAATACTTTTACGCCGTGAGTAAATTTAGCGTATTGCTCAAATGCTTCTGCTACTTGAATAGCAAGTTCACGAGTGGGTGCTAATACTAATATTTGAGGGTATTTAGCTTTAACATCTATATTATTTAACAGGGGTAAAGCAAACGCAGCAGTTTTACCTGTACCTGTTTGTGCAAGTCCTAATACATCCTTTCCTGCTAATAAAGAAGGAATACATTTAGCTTGAATTTCAGAAGGTGTTTCGTAACCTAATTTTTCAACAGCTTGTAATATAGCAGGTGATAGTTCTAAGGATGAAAAAGTAACAGATTCAGACATTAAAGCGCCTCGGCATATTTAAAGAGGCGCGCATTGTATAGGAAAAGAGCAGTAATAGCTCGGGTAAATTACAACTATTTTCTATGTGATTGAACTTGGTCGAATTTTAAATAGGCTGTTTTGTGCTGTATAAGCCTAAATTTTCTTTTGCATGTGCTTCAAATTCGGTAAAACCACCAATATGCACTTGATCGATAAAGATCTGAGGTACAGTTTCAACCGGTTTACCGACTGTTTTTTCAAGATCAGCTTTTGAAATGCCTTCTTTAATTATATCTATATATTTAAATTTGAATCCTTCAACATCTTTGCTTAATTGTGTTGCTACTTCTTTAGCGCGAACACAAAATGGACAGCCATCACGACCAAAAATTACTGTAAACATGTTTTAATCCTCACTTATTTGAATAACACCTAGAATATAGCAATATAAAAATAGATAAAATGGATTAATTAGATTGTAATCTTCTATAAATTGGATGAGTGAGCATTTTTAAGTGATAAATTTTCTTGCTTTAAATGTGCAAGCTCTAACAATAAGTTGATTATGGTTTTTATTTCAAAGTTGTCCCAAGGTTTAGATAATATAATTTGCGCTATGTTTTCAGGTATTGCAGACTGGCAAAGCTCCATATCAGCATAACCAGATAATAAAACTCGACTCATTTGTGGGGCTATTTTATAAATATGGGTTAATAGTTCAATGCCATCCATATGTGGCATGCGAATATCAGAAATAATGAAATCAAATTGCGAATCTGTATTTAGATTATGCTTTATTGCCTCAAGCGCATCATTGGCATTTGAGAAACTCGTAATTTGATAATCTTTTCGTAAAATACGTGTTAATGCATTTAATACTGCAGGTTCATCATCTACTAATAATATATGGGTCATTAATAACCTCCTGTATTTTATGTTTATCTAATGTACCTAGTAGTTGTGCTGTAGCTGATAAATTTGAGGCAAAATCAACATCAAGCTGTAATCCAATTAAACTATCTGCTTTAAATGTAAAGTCATCATGATGTCCAAAATATTGAGTATCGTCACCTATAGTGGCCCCTGTTAATAGCCGTGAAAACCCGAAAACTCAGTTTCTTGTGCATTTAGTTTAAAGCATAATACGAATGAAAAAGCATAAATAGCTAAAGAGTGTGATAGATTACTTTTAATTGTCATATCATTTTATTTTTTAATCCCTTTAAAACAAGTCTAGGCGCTAATTTTAAATAGTTCCTATATAGAGACTGAAAAAACAAATAAAAATAAATAGGATTTAGTGTGGAAAAAATAGCAATTTTTGTAGATGTACAAAATGTATATTATACCTGTAGAGATGCCCATAAACGCAACTTTGACTACAATGCTTTTTGGGCAAGAGTATCTGAGAATTCAGAGGTTAAATATGCTTTTGCTTATGCAATTGGGCGCAGTGATGACAAACAAAAGCAATTTCAAAATATTCTCAGAGCCATAGGGTTTGAAGTGAAATTAAAACCTTTTATCCAAAGAGCTGATGGCAGTGCAAAAGGTGACTGGGATGTGGGCATTACGTTGGATATTATGGATTATGCCAGTGAGGTTGATAAAGTTATTTTAGTCTCGGGTGATGGTGATTTTGCGATGTTATTAGATCGTGTACAAAGTAAGTTTAATGTTCCTTGTGCCGTCTATGGTGTCGCTATGCTAACCGCGGCAGCTTTAATTAATAGTGCAACAGACTATATTCCGATAGAAGGTGACTTGTTGTTATAGTTTTAATAATTAAGCAAAGCTTGGTATTGCGCAAGAATACCTAAAATATCCTCATCAGGTTTTTGCGCCATACGTTGATAATGATTTATTGTTTTTGTTAGATAATCGGTATCATCTTTTCTTGAAAAGTCCCACATGCTTGAACCGACAGGAAAAATAATTTTATCTGATGACTGACTGACATGCAATATTTCATAAAAACGGTTATTTTCACGAATTAGTGTTTCATCAATTAAACCAAACCCTGATTTAATAAGAGATGTACGTACTTTATAATGATGATGAACTGGGCATAATAAAAACTCTAAATTATGTTCAGGATGGTTTTTAATTATGCTATTAATTAGTTCAACTAATAAATCTCCGCCCACACCAGCAATAATAATTAATTGTTTACTGTTTTTACATGTATTTTCTAAAGGAAGCCGTGCAACATCTAAACAATATACCTGCCAGTTTTTATGATCAGGATTAATATTGAAAAAGCGCTGTAACTTTGCTCCAAGCTCGCTCATCAAAGGTGCAACAACATCAACAAAATGAATTTTAGAAGCAGCTTGTCTCGCTAGTAGATTTATACCTAATTGCCCATGATCGCAACAGCAATCCCAAATATGTTCATATTGATTTGTTATCATATTATTGATGGTATTGAGGCGTTTACTTATTTTCAAAAGTGCTCTTAATTAAATTTAAATGTGATTGCTGAAGTTGATCATGATTTGTAGTGCATTATATCTCGTTTCTTAAGTGTTAAGTACCACAAAAAGTACGATATTGATGATCGCCATCCTTAGGTTCATCTTGAAACTGACTTGTTTGTTTTAGTTGTTGATAAGGAGAACGCAATACATCAAGGAAGTCATCTATTACAGTGCTTTGACCAGATGTTTCATATTCTGCTAATATCGCTTCAACATGATGATTTCTTGGGATCACTAATGGATTGTTTTTTTGCATTAATGTTTGAGCTGCTTTAGTATTTTGATTTTTATTTTCAAGCATTTGTAGCCAGCGAGTATACCAATCACCTAATACTTGTTTTAATTCGTTTTGTAGTTCTGTATCTGTTAAAGAATCAGATAACTTAACAAATGTATTTGTATAATCAAGGTGTTGCTTTTGCATATGCGCTAATAATTCATTTATAAATAGCTGCTCTTTTTTGGTAACCTCATCAAAACCTAATTTATTTGCAAGCATTGTAAAGTAAGCTGTTTCAAATTTATCTGTAAAGGCAATAATTAAAGGTTCTATTTTTTCTAATGCTTTTTCTTGGTTGTTATCAACTAATAACATTAAACACTCGGCTAACCTTGCCATATTCCATTGCGCAATGTGTGGTTGGTTGCCAAATGCGTATCGACCTTGTTTATCAATAGAGCTAAAGACAGTACCAGAATGGTAATGGCTCATCATAGCACACGGTCCAAAATCTATCGTCTCACCTGAAATCGCTGTATTATCTGTATTCATAACACCATGAATAAAACCAATACGCATCCAAGCTACTATTAATTCAATTTGTTTATCTATAGCGGCCGATAAAAATTGCTCTACTTTATCTTCAGCATTAATATCAATACGAGAAAAGTGACGATTAATTGTATAGTCCGTTAATGTTTTTAAAGATTCTAAATCTCCTCTAGCGGCAAAGTATTGAAAAGTACCGACTCTGATATGACTTGATGCGACACGGGTGACGACAGCCCCTATCATTGCTTGTTCTCGATATACTGGTTCGCCAGTTATGACTACCGATAAGCATCGAGAAGTAGGCACGCCAAGTGCAAACATGGCTTCACTCATTATATATTCACGTAGAGCAGGTCCTATCGCACAGCGGCCATCACCTTGTCTTGAAAATTGTGTTGGGCCAGAGCCTTTTAATTGAATATCAAATCTGTTGTTATCACATGTTAGGATCTCTCCTAGCAAATGGGCGCGACCGTCACCTAAATTAGGATTAAAGTGGCCAAATTGATGCCCGCTGTAAGCTAATGCCATAGGCTCAGCACCATCAGGTATTTGATTGCCAGAAAAGTACTGAGCTAATAGATTTTTATCTTGTGTGATCTTTTCATCTATCAAAAGATCTTTTGCAAGGCTTTTATTCCAAAGTAGCAATTGTGGTGCTGTCACTTTTGTTGGAGCAATACGTTGATAGAAGGCACTATCTAGTTGGCTGTAACTGTTAGAGAATTTCATAATTTAAGCTTTCTTTATAATGCTAAGTGATATTAATTTATAAAATGATATCACTTTTAAACGGATCTGTACCTTGTATATTAATTCAGTGCAAACGGGTTTAAATCAACACCTCGACATCCTTTAGTTAATATATTGACGATCTCTATCTGTGCAATTATCTGTGGTTGTGATTATTTTACTCAATTGAATAGTATGGTAAATCTAAAATTAGCTAGTTTAAAGGTTTTTTAGAGTTAGATAATGGGATACCTAGTCATTGGTTGGTTGAAAATAAATTACATTGGTAATTGGACGCCAGTTTTAACGAATATCAAAATCGTCTTAGCAGTGGTTATGCGGTAGAGAAGTTCTCGATGATGAATAAAATAGTGCTTAATT
The DNA here is from genome assembly GCF_001269985.1 of Pseudoalteromonas sp. '520P1 No. 423'. Lineage (NCBI taxonomy): Bacteria > Pseudomonadati > Pseudomonadota > Gammaproteobacteria > Alteromonadales > Pseudoalteromonadaceae > Pseudoalteromonas > Pseudoalteromonas sp. '520P1 No. 423'. Next base: position 1,380,914 of record NZ_BBZB01000001.1, read on the forward strand.
TATTAAAAATGAGAAAAGTGTAAAAGTAGGCGTTAAAACAAAACGCCTAAAAGCAGGTTGGGACGTGGATTATATGATGAAAATACTCACAGTAGGCTTTAATTATGTATAGTTTTAACCCGTTTGCCCTGAGTGATATCTTCAATAAGCAAAGGAATGAGTTGTTTTTTTTGAGTTGTCAGGGGCTTATTACTATCAATTTTGATTATGCATTTTTCCAAGCATAAAATGTGTTTTAAATTTTTTGCATTATTAATTGTTAATAATTAGCAGGACTTAATAATATCTACTATAAATTAAATATGAGTTACACCTGACTCAAACTATGTTCTATGTAGGGGAGTATCGTGACAATGAAAAATAAAAAAAATATGCTAAAATCTTTATTTTTATTAGATGAAACCATTATTAAGTCAAAAAGTAATGGATTTATTCAGAGTATTACAAAAACAGATCTTCAAACAATAAAGAGCCAGCATCCAAATTCGTTTATTTCTCATAAAATTCCAAACTTAATTGTTTTTGAAGAACCCACACACATTAGCTCTGAAGAAATTATGAAAACATTAATTTATAATGAAAGTGTTATCCAAGTAAAAGAAAAAATAGCAAGTTCATTTAAAATAAAAGTGGGTTATAATTCTAATAAACAAATGAAACATTATTTGTTAACTTTATTTGCAGAAGATATGGCTGATGTTCCAATCGCATACATTAGTTTTAATTTTTCCATAATGGATTATTGGTATGATAACGATGAGTTATGTAAAGATAATAATATTGGAATTTGTTGCCATTTAACCTATTTGTATGTATCACCTTCATGGCGAAAAATGGGGATCGCAAGTATACTTGCTACTTCTATGACAACTCTGTTTTGGGAGCAGTTTCAGCATTCACTAACTCAAATAGAGAACACAGATTTTATTCTATCTCCTTTGATATATAAAGGTATTAATGCTAGTGGCGGAGAAGAAATATTACAATTAGTAAATAGCGATATTAATTACTTCGAAAGTCTTTTATCACAAAAAACTAAAAATTATAAACACAGTATTACTAATATCTAATCGAAAAATACCTACATCGAGTGGTTCACTTTCTTCAGTAACACAAACATGTATGTCATTGCTACAACACAAACAACTGCTATCTGTTAAACAATGTCATTAACTTAAGGATTTAACACATACGTTTATAGCTCATAGAGAACTTGTTTGCTACGAATCTCCTATCTTTTCTAACAAAGTAAACGTCCGGCGACCTGCGTCTAACAAATATTTATCAGTCTCGTTAAGTTATTACCAAACAATTTTTGGAGTAACTTATGAGAATTATGCGCAGCCAAGAACAATGGCAATCTATTATTAAAGATCAACAATCTAGTGGTTTAACCATTATTGATTATTGTCGCCAGCATAAACTCTCACTTACTAGCTTTTATGCTCACCGTAAAAAACTAAATGTAACGCAATCTGGATTTATTCGCGCTAAAGTGACGCACAAGTTGAGTTTGAAACACGCCAACCTGAGAATATTAATCTCTGTGTTGGAAATGCAACGCTTACCTTCCCAAATTCAATCCCAGCTTCATATCTTGCTCAACTATTGCGAGAGTTTGCCCAATGAAAATGTTTGTTGATGTGCCGAAGGTGTTTTTACATCGTGATTTTGTCGATTTTAGAAAATCCATCAATGGACTCGTTGGTATTGTGGAATATGAACTTACTCGTGATGCTTATACTGGTGCGTTATTTGTATTTTGCAATAAAGCCAAAGATAAACTCAAAATCCTGTATTGGGATAAAACTGGCTTTGCACTGTGGTACAAGCGACTTGAGAAACAAAAGTTCAAATGGCCTAGCAAAATATCGACTCAAGAATTTACATTGAGTTCAGAGCAGCTTCAATGGTTATTATCAGGATATGATGTACTTGGTCATGAACCATTACATTATCAATCACAGATCTAGTTAGATCAAAATAGCAGTCAACGATCGTGTACATGCCCTTAATATTATTTAAATTCGAAAACAGATTAGACTTAAAATACTTGCTAAACTGCGAGCATGAAAATTGATGCTAATAGTTTACTGAGCCAAATTATTAGCGCCAAATATCAATATGGCTTGCCATTATATCGACAAGCAAAAATGTTCAATGATTACGGTATTGAGCTGAATCGTAAAACCATGTCAGATTGGATCATGCGTTGCGAAGAATTATTTGCTCCGTTGTATGAAAGATTAAAAAAGACCTTACTTAGCCAAGCTGTCATCGATGCAGATGGAACGCCCTTAAAAGTAATCAAAGAAGAAAAAACAACCAGCTATATGTGGGTTTATTGCTGCGGTACTGATAAACCGACGATTAACATGATACCAAATATCGTTTTATTTGAATATCATAATAGTCGTGCGGCATCTTGTGTGGTTAATTACCTTGGTGGCTATCAAGGTTACTTACAAGTTGACGGTTAGAGTGCTTATGGCAAAACAGAAGCAAAAATAGCAGGTTGTATGGCACATGCACGTAGCAAATTTGTCGACGAAAAAACGGTGCAAGGTAATAATAAAACAGGAAAAGCAGATGTTGCTTTAAACCTTATCGGAAAACTCTACGGTATTGAAGCTTCGCTAAAAGACAAAAATGTTGATGAAAAATATCAAGTACGACAAGAAAAATCAAAAGCGATTATCGATAAACTTCATGTCTGGGTAATTAATAATAAAGACAAAATCCCACCGAAATCAAAACTAGGTGAAGCACTTACTTATTGGCTTAATCAAGCACACAAACTTGTCACTTACTTAGAAGATGGGCGCATTAATATAGATAATAATCGGGCCGAATAATACTTAAATTCTTTGATATTTTACTTATCAGTAATTCGTATAACTCAAACTCAGCTAGCTTCATTGTGAACCTAACAACATTATTTTTTAGCTGATTATTGCAAAGGTGAAGTTAATTTTATAATCATAGCTCCTGTTGTTTTTAGGCTTCTTTATTTTTCGTTTTGCATAATGGATGGCACAAGCAGCAAGGTTTTTAGTCAGCAGCTTAGCATGTAAGTCTTGTAAAACACCTTCAACGGAAACACTAGAATAATTCTCAATATTAATTCGACTTTTTAATACTTTATAATCTTCTTCAACTCCCCATCGTTGGTGATATAAATTAGCAAAAACAGAAGTTGGATAAGCTTTCAGATCTGTTAATGATGAAACAAAACCTCTGGCTCACCTGATGGCAGGTCAACTCGCACTAACCTTAAGCGTAATGTTTCTGTCGATATTTTATCTTTTCTACATCGACGAAGAGACTTCTCAGTACCGGGGAAATCTACTATATAACTATATTTCCCACTTTCTAAGAAGGCTTTAACAATATTAGAGCTTTTAACGATACGCATGCAGAAATCAACATTCTTTAGTATATGGTATATAAAACCAAACGGCAGAATAACCTCTGTCATAAACGACTAAATCACTTGTTTGGGTTTTATTTAACAGAGCGCAGCGAAGATCTCGGGGGGCTTGCACCTGTACTGAATACTCTAGACTGAGCTTGCCTCAGTCTTGCAAATGCATTTTCAACTAAGTGCCTATATTTATATAAGCACCAATCTATATCACCATTACCCGTTTTTGAGTTTTACTTTCTCGGGATGACAGGGCTTGAATTTCTCTCGTACTTTATTTCTAATATCTTCACTATTATAACCTTTATCACCGATAACAAAATCACCCTGAGGCAATAATTCAATCAACTCATTTGCTACTTTACTATCATGAACATCACCACCTGTAATAATAAATTCAATCGCTAAATCATAACTATCAACAGCTAAATGAATTTTACTGGTTTTACCACCACGACTTAATGCTATCGCTTGCTCTTGTTTAGATGCAGCACCTGTACTGTGCTGGTGTGCTTTAACATACTACCATCAATAAATTCACACTCTGTATCATTATCTTGTGATAACCTTTTGAACAGTCTGATTAATATTCCTTTTCTTGACCAAAGAAGAAAACAGCGATAATTAATCGGGGCATGACAATCTCGTTTAGTTTGGTTTTGGCGAAGTGAATTATACGAGATTGTCACTTACGCACAAAATTCAAACAAAGTTCAACAGCCCCTAGTAGGAAAGAACATCTCATCTGCTTCGAACACTCCAGCGACCTCAGAAACTTTAAATTGGGTGGGCGCTTTGATAAAACGATGAAGCCACCTGAAGGCGGTGATACTGCGACACACAACTCTTAAGCAACACGCCAAATAGGTAAGGCATCTCAAATGCAATCAAGATTGACTTGCCACCTCTCTCTATATCTTAATCTTGCTACAGGGGTTCCTCTCAGTGCGTTGAAAGTTTTACTATAAACGTCTTCTTTGCATTTTTAGCGCTGGATATTCGAAAAAAGTCCACTTTCCTATGGTTAGCGAACCAGTGTGAGGACAACTGATCTCATTTTCATTTTTACATCAATCAAACTGCCGGTTTCATCACTGTTTAGTTCTGCATTGATTTTAGTGCCGATCAAATGCTTCCGATTATTTGTCAGCTTTGGGGTTTATTTGATGATATAGTTAAGCAGGTTTTTCTTCATAGTCGTGCCACACATGACCTGTACTCAAATAAGTATAGTACAACTTTTGAGATACACATTTAACGCGAATTACGCTAATATTCATTATGCGAAAATGTCACGATATTTTTTAAATAATACCTCATCGATAAAAATTAGTTTTCAGACGCTTTATAGTTCAAAGATAACCTATTAAATAACTTGATTAGTATTTTTTACAGTTTCACACAGAAAGTCCCTTAAAATCTATTAAGATTAAAATATTGTGTTTATTAAGAAGGACAAAACTTTAACCCTATTACTGTCAAGTCATCGGTTGTTTCCTCTGATTTTTTATATTCTATATTTTTTTCTATCAATATATTTTTTTGCTCATTAAATGGGAGTTGATATATGTCTAGCAATGCTTTTTGAAGTTTTTTCTTACCAAAAGGAAACATTTTTGCACCGCCATTTTGATCTATATAACCATCAGTTGTGAGATAAACAAATGTATCTTGATCTATTTTAATATCATGTTCTTTATATATAAATGAAGTATCACTGGTTCTATAACCAACAGATTGTCGATCGCCTTTAATTTGATTCATTTGACCGTTTTGGATATACATCAATGGTAACTCTGCACCCGCATACTTGATTGAATTATCATCTTTATTATAGAGGAGTACACCGCCATCAAAACCTGCATTACTAACGCTTTTACTATCTTCTTGGTGTAAAAGTTTTTTTAATGTTTTATTAAAATAACCCAATATCCAACCTGGACTAATTTTTATATTAGGGTCTTGACTGATTTTACCGATAATTTGTCTCTCAATAGCTTTGACGAGCATAGTCACGAATGCCCCTGGTACACCATGACCAGTACAATCAATAACCATTAAAAGATATTCATGCCGATTGGGAATATCACTAAAAAGATATATATCACCACCAATCACATCCCTAGGCGTCCACAAGGTAAAATAATCGGTAAAAACTGATTTAAACTCTTTTTCTTCAGGGATTATTGAGTGCTGAATTAATGATGCATAATTAATACTATCAGTCATTTTTTTATGGGTTGACTCAAGTTCATCCGTTTGTTTCTGTGTTTTCACTAACAATTTTTCTGTATTAATTCTCGATGTTAACGCATATAAACGTTGACTTATCGGCTCTAAAGAAGCTTTAATAAAAAGCTTTTGATCTTTTGAAAGTCGTGACAGAAAAGCAAATTCAATCACTGCTATGACACTGTTCTGAAAAAGTAATGGGATTATTACAACAGTCAGGTTGTCACTTTTTATGGTTGCTGTTTTCACATTTATATTATAGCCAGGTACGTCATCTATAATCTTAACTTCCTTATCAAAAGTAGCTTGCCCGATAACACCTTCTCCATCACTAAATTTAGGTAATAATTCTTTTTCACCGTTACATCCATAAGATGACACTAATTGATAAAAGTCCTGTTCTTCACTATGTTTTTTTATATAAAAACAGCCTATGTTTGCTGAAATATAATTAGCCATAAATTGCAAAACGCGATCTCCAAATTGTGTTGTATCGCGTTCATCACTAATATTTGCATTGAGTTCTGCAATCCCTGTTTTAAGCCACTTTTCCTGTTCTATTTTTATAAAAATCTTGCTCATACTTACAACAAATGAATTAAAACACTTAACTAAATCGCCAATTTCATCACTCGTTTTATTCTCTATTCTAGATTCAAAGCCTGAGTTTTCTTCAGTTAATTTTTTCATACTACTAATCACTCTTTGAATGGTAGTAGAAATAGATTTAGAAATAGCGAGGGCAGTGATGAAAATAATTACTGCCGAGATAACAGCTATAAATAAATTTATATAAATAGAGCGCTTAGTTGCGACGCTTGCTTCTTCAACGACATCAGAAAAACGATTACTTAAAACATGCCTTGATTCCTCAAGAGAACCCAATAATTCATTGTATAAATCATTCATTTCAAGAATCATTTGCTCTTCAACTGACGTAAACTCTTCTTCATTAATGATTTTAATTGACACTTCTGTCGCCAATAATATATAACGACGTAAATCAATTACCGATTTATCGATATATTCTTTATATGATGCATCAATTTCAGCAATTCTAAATAATCCTTGCTCTAATGGATTTTGTAATTCTTCTATATCTCCTATTAATTCAACTTCTCCAGTTGATACTGCGATGGTCAATGAACCTTTAATTTGTTTAAGTTTTAATATTGAGTGATTTATATTGTCTACAATTGGTATATGTAGATTAGAAATATTTGACAAACTAATTCTGTTAGATTCACTGACTTGGTAATTAAATAGTATGTTTATTAAAATTCCTATTACTCCAACTAACCCAATAAATAAAATTTTATAAGCAATTAAAAGACGCATAGTTGGTTTTTACCTCATTTAAAAACAATTAAAAAAAGTATAGTTGTTAAATAAAGTATTTATCAAACTATTGAACTATAAATTTGTAAAAAAAAACCTTCAAGATATTGTTTTTTCATAACTAAATATAAATTAAAATGTTAATTTTATTTTTTTCAGCCTGTATGGAGCTAAAATTTGTTTTTTATTTCCCTATAAAAACCATATACAGCGATCATCTAATAACAGTTCATATGTAAGTTTTCAGGCTTACTCAACCTAAATTCAGGATAAGAATTAGACTAATTGCTCACCTAGCTTAGCGTTCAGTTCTTTTGAACAAAAAATCTGAAAGCATAACTGTGGGCAGATGAATAAACTAATTAAACTTTTTTGTGATGTCTATGGTTTCTTGACCATTTATTACCTTAATGGCAGGGCAACCGTATACTTCTATAGCTAAATCAAAATAATATGACATAATACTTTGCTGACTTATAGTATCGATTTTCGCCGACACGTATTGGCTTACAAATAAAGTTATAACCTTACATTTGGAAACACCAGTGAGCACTTCGCTATCAGCTTAAGAACATTATTTCGCTGTCATAACGACATCACCCCATGCTCTACCCGCCAAAAAACAGCAACTAAGCTTGATATGGACAAACTTGCAAAAGATGTAGAAAACTATCCTGATGATTATCAGTAGGAGCGAGCCAAACGGTTAAATGTTGGGCAACCTGCCATTCATTACGGTCTAAAACGACTCAAGATTACCTATAAAAAAAGCGTTGAGCCACCCCAAAACGAATGATGAAGCTCGCGTATGTTTTAGGGAAAAAATATCCGCTTATGAAAAAGCAGGTAAAGAAATCGTTTATTTGGATGAAAGTGGCTTTGCTCAGTGTATACAACGCCTTTATGGGTATGCAAAATTGTGTTCCCGCTGCTATGGCAACCATGACTGGCATGCTAGAGATCGAGTAAATCTTATCGGGGCAATTATCGGTGCTACATTGTCACGCTGAGTGTTTTTTCTTGCGACATCAACTCAGACGTATTCCAAGCATGGCTAACCCAAGATTTACTCCCTAAAATATCTAATGATGCAGTGATTGTCATGGACAATGCTTCGTTTCATAAAAGAGAGGATATTTTTGATGCTATTGATGAGCATGGAGGCACATTGGAATTTTTACCGCCATACAGTCCTGACTTGAATCCAATAGAAAAGAAGTGGACACAAGTTAAAGTTATAGAAGAGCTAAACGCTGTAGTCTTGATGCCTTATTTACGACGCAAATGGATCATGCCAATTTATATTGATCCGGCTATAACCAAAAATAAGCTCTGCTCTAAACTTATACCTGTGATCAATGAAGATGCTTGATTTATACAAAAATGAGGATCATGATATGCCCCATGAAAGAAGTAAGACTTACGCCAGGGCAAAAAGTTGATTTAGATTAAGTTTACGCCTCATGCTGGCTCTTTTTGGATGTAGTCGTGCCATATTGAGGCAAAATCTGCGAATGACCCCCACATCTTCTTCATCATCTTTACGTATTCTACAATCATCTTCTTTGTAGCTGTCTTTTCGAACCTAAAAAATTTAATTCAAAAAGCTTAATGCAGATCTCCACATTTGATCTACTACTTATCTTTGGGTGATGAAAAAAATAATGGCGTCGTATTCAACAAAAGGTCTTGGTTATTTAGGTTTGATTTCTGGCATGAACAAAAAGCTTAGTATTGCCAAGTTAATTGATAACACACTCCCTGAGCACAGTGATGACAAGTTTATTTATTACGGTCAGCTTGTTGAAGCCATGATTTTAAATGGGTTTGGTTTTGTTGGGCGTACCTTGCATATATATCGGAAATACCTAAATAACGCCATATTGAGCCCCTATAAGTAAAGGGAGCAAGGTGGAGTATATTAACGACGATGCTCTGGGGCGCTGCCTTGATAAGCTTTATGAAACTGGTGTGTCATATATTAACCAAACGTTATAAGCGAGTGTTGTTAAGCACATAGAGCTTCCTTGCGAGGGCATTAATTTAGACTCGAGAAGTATTGTTTTAAATTTGCATTATTAAGAGCACTCATGAATTCAGGTAATTCATCTGGCTTAATAGTTGCCATGTGTTGAACTTTCGATTTTTCAAAAGCAGACCTGATACCAGATAAAATAATCGGCCGCTTGCGACCGGTTATTTTATTTTTGATAATTCTGAATTATTGAACTAGGCTCATAATACTTTAGAATTTAAAGGTAAATTACATGAAATTAAAACACTGTATCTACTTCGTATGTCTTTTTTTGACAACACATGTTTCATCAGAAACTAGAATAAATGGTTTTGCTTCAATTGTAGCTGGTCTAGATACTGATGATAAAAACTTTGTTAATACTCCTTATACCGATGAGATGAGTTTTAAACCAGAAAGTAAATTTGCATTACAAATTAGTACCGATTTATCTGATGATTTAACTGCGGTTGCACAAATAATGGCCAGGGGGGCAAATGATTTTGATGCAGAGTTTGAATGGGCTTATTTAAGTTATGATATTAACGAAAATTACACTATCAGAGCTGGGAAACTAAGAATTCCTTTTTATAAATACTCTGATTATTTAGATGTCGGGTATGCGTACCCTTGGATCAGGCCACCTAGAGCCATGTATAGCCTAACTTTTAGTACCTACGAGGGGTTGAGCTTAATTAGCAATTTTTCACTAAGTGATTGGGACATATCATCCAATCTAATGTACGGCAATGTGGAAGGTACTTTTTTCGAAACCACATTACCAACCGATGGTACGTTAACTGATAGTATGGGAATTAATGTACAACTGAGCAAAGAATGGTTCAGTATGTATTTTGCTTATTTAGGAACAAAAGTTGATATACCTAGGTCTGATTTTGAAAGTATTTCGCAGATTGTCGACTTGGTTTCTCCTGGCGATGGTACTAGTATTAAATTAGATAATGATTACGCAGATTTTCTAGGAATCGGTTTTACGATTGACTATGAAAATTGGCTTTTTAATTCAGAATGGTCAAATGTTGCGATTGAAGATAATATAACTCTTGATAGTGTTCAATGGTACGCTAGTTTAGCTTACAGGTTTGACAATATTATGCCATACATTACATATCAAACAACTGAAACAAAAAGAGAGAAAGCGTCTATTTCAAATAACCGAATACCTGCCCAGATACATCCTGCTCAACCTCCTTTAAATATGTTTCTGCAGGGTATATTAGATTCTCAGATCTTTGAATATAAAGCATATACTGTAGGTGTAAGGTACGATTTTCATCCAAGTGCAGCTTTAAAATTAGAATATAATAGCTACTTTGATATAATTGATAATGATAGTTTAGGTAGTATCTCAGATCCAGAAACTTCTGGAAATATTTCTGTAGCAATCGATTTAGTATTTTAAGGAACTACTATGAGAATTAAATTATTACTGATATCACTTATGTGTTGTAGTCAATCAACATTAGCAAGTATTACAGTTATTGTTCACCCTTCAAATAACAATGATTTAAATAAATCTGCAATTACTCGGTTGTTTTTAGGAAAAACTAAGAAGTTTCCTGACGGCACTATTGCAATACCTCTAAACCAAGATGAATCAAAAAACATCACTGAAGAGTTCAATTCTAAGGCTTTAAAGAAATCTTCAAGTCAATTAAAAGCTTATTGGTCAAAGCTAGTTTTTACAGGAAAAGGTACACCTCCTAAAAACGCTGAAGACAACAAAGCTGTTTTGGATATTGTTGCACAAAACCCTAATGTTATAGGCTATATAAGATCTGATATAGTCAATGATAAAGTAAAGGCTGTAACCACTTTTTAGCTCTTACCTTAAATACTAAGCGTTTAGATAGTGTGTTTGAATTTTGTAGGCTAAGCTAGAGGTAATCGGATTTATGGCAATTTTAATCGTCCTTTATCCTTATCTCCTCTGTCGGATTCGCTTTTCGAGCGTGTTTTGACAAAAAATCGTTTTTTCCATATTTTTAAGAGTGCAGATATCAAGCATTTTTTTATCGATTACATCAATTGAACAACCTTGCCTGGCACGGCAAGGTTGTTCAATTGAACTTATAGAACAAGTAGCGATCAGATCAAGGCATAATCCCTCTTTGGTAACATAATATGAGTACTACTTTTCTGAAACACTTTAATTCAATTACAGAACCTCGGATTGAGCGTTGTAAAAAACATGAACTTATCGATATTATTTTGCGAGCAAATATATCTAAATCAAAGTGTTATTTCATATTATTTTGATTTAGCTATATCATCAATGGCGATGATGTCAGCACCTGTGGTTTCAATAAGTGATGATACCCAAGATTGAAATGCACTTTCTATTTCATCAGCTTTTAACCGACAAATGACACGAGCGATATTGTCATGACTTGGAATTCCGGCTTTGAAAGAGCCATCTCTTTTTAATAGAGCGTAGCCAAAATCCCGGGGGCTTGCACCCGTGCTCAATAGTGTAGACTGAGCTTGTCTCAGTCTGAAGTATCCACTACATGGAACTTTAAAGAAGTTCTCATCATGTTTTCAGACTAATGTATCACTTTGTGTGGATACCTAAGTATCGACGTAAAGTTTTTTCTGAGCCTTACCGTGAAGCGATGAAAATTATAACTAAAAAAATGGCTATGACTACGATATAGATATAGTCGAATTGGAAATACCTGAAGACCATATTCATATGATGGTAAGAAGTGAGCCAAAGATGTCACCAAGTCAGATAATGCAGGTGATAAAAAGTATTTCAGCCAGAGAGTTTTTCAAATTATAGCCAGATATCAAAAAACGTTATTCCTGGGGAGGTAAACTTTGGACTCAGAGTTATTTCGTTGAAACAATTGGAAATGCAACGGAAGATACAATTCGAAAATATGTGCAAAACCAATTGGTTGAATTGGATAAAAAAGAAGCTCACGGAAATCAGTTAGGACTCTTTTAAACTCGGTCGCTTGCGGCCGATTCTTTTATCCAATGAACTTTTAGGTGACTAAAGTCTTCAATATCCTCCCATTCTTCAGAGCCAGACATAACAGCACTTATCGCGAGTAATAAGATGTCCATCAGGTTATGCTTTTTACAACGCTCTATGCGTGGATCTGAAATTGAATCAAAGTATGTCAAGAAAGTCGCGCTCATGTTAATTACCCCAATGTATTATATTGAGATCTGATCGTGATTAAAGTAAAAAGTTCAATTTATAATGATCTTGCCGTGAAAGTGCATTGCAAGACTGAAACACTCTGTGCTAAAGCTAAAAGATGTGATAAATTGAAGTTAAAGTTTCAAAGTATACTAGCACTAGCATGTGCAATGATTTTGCTGCCAATGGGAAAGATCAACTGCCCCTAAATAGTCTTAAAAAACTTCACAATATACCTTAGTTTTGCGAGTATCTACTTTTGAACGAGGCCTACAATAGGTTATCCTTGTGTTCGATAGTGATAAAATATATAACTGATTTAAATAATCAGAATTCATTATTAATAAATATAGTAGGTTTAGTATGTATATGGATAAATTTTTAAAGCCTCGAATGATTTTGGTTGATCATGATGTTGAAGTGCTACAGTCCCTTGAAAAAATATTTAATCAAGAGTGCGAAATTATTGCATTTTATGATCCTGAAAAAGCTATTGAGTTTACTAAATTAACAACCATACAAATAATCATTTGCGCTATGGATATGGTTAATATTTCAGGTTATGAGATACTTGAACAAGTTAAGAATTACCAACCAAATGCAAGAAGAATATTGCTTACAGCAGATTCTGACATAACGGAGATAATTAATGGAATCAATAAATCTATATTTCATAAATATATAATAAAACCATGGGATATCGATAATTTAAAGGAAATTGTTAAAGATTCAATAAAAACAATTGGTCTCCAGATTGAAAATGAATTACTGAACGATGAGTTAAGTGCCACCAATATAGAATTAAAACGAGTTAACGAGGAGCTTAATAATCAAGTTTTAGATCAAACAATTTCAATAAATGATAAAATTTCTAAGTTAAAAAATTCATTGAAGCATCAAAGATCACAGCTCCAGCACTTTATCGGAATGATATCCCTTATATCAGCTACACATAGAAAAGAACATCACAATCAGGATATGAGAATAGCAAGACAATGTCGCTTATTAGGTCATAACTTAGGCTTGCTTAAAACAGATATCACTTATTTATATCTAGCTGCACAGCTTTATGCATTAGGTGAAATTTCATTACCAGAATCATTACTTAATAAGCCTATATCACAATTAAGTAAAAAAGAGCTCAACGAGCTTTATTCTCAGTCCACAATTGGTGCTGACATACTTCATGTAGTACCTTCTTTAAATATCATTTCGGATGCATTACGTTTTCAATATGAACATTTTGATGGAAATGGTTATCCTGGAGTGAAAAAAGGAAAGGACATACCATTATTTTCAAGGATTTTAGCTGTGGTACGAGATTATGATTATTATATTTCAGGCTGTATGGAGGAAGAGTGTATTCAGCCCCAACAAGCGTTGACTAAATTAATGTCTTATAAAAATACGATATATGATCCTGATATATTAACACAATTTGATAATTTATTTAATAATATTCCTTCAGGTAGTGATACTGAGTTTTGTTATTCATTAGATATGCTAAAACCAGGAATGATAATCGCTGAAGATGTCAAACTTGCTAATGGTAATGTACTAGTTACTCAATCTACAACGTTAACACAATCATTAATAGAACGGATGGAGCATTATGAATTTGAACATAACTTTTCTTTTTTAGTCTTTATTTTTATGCCTGAAAAGCAAGATTCAAAAGAATGTTAGGTTTTTTAATCATTCATCCTTGATTTTTTATAACCGAATCAAAATTCTGGACTTTTTTAGGTGTATTTTAGCCCACGGCTAGCGCATTTAAACCCCAGACTCTAACAGGGTTGAGCGATATTCATCGTCTAGCCCTGCCATTTTATTTTTGGCGTTTAAGCCTAATGAACTTATTTACCAGCGTGTTTTGCTGGTTTCTTTACCTGTGCTCTTTTCAATAACATCTGATGATAATTTTTAGACCTTCCCATTGATATTGTTTATCAATCACTATACCTGTGATCATTGAAAGTGCTTGATTTTTTTCTTAATGGGATCATGATAGCCCCATGAAAAATATTAACCTCACATTGGCACAAAAACAAACTAGAATCTCGCCACAAGAAATCATGTGGCAAGCGAGAGAGTCATCGGATCAAAGCTATTCTGTTACGTGATGAAGATTGGTCAACGCCCATGATCACACAAGCATTGTGTATACATGAAACCTGTGTTGTTCGTTATATTGATGATTATGTGAAAAATGAAAAGCTCACAATTAATAGTGGCGGCTCAAAAGGATATTTAACGAATGAACAAACTGTAGTGGTCAACTAAATTTGGCCACAGTTTTAGAATTTAACCAGAACCTTCGCTCTGATTCATTTGGACTTAAGCCTGCATTATAGTGATGAGGCCTGATCTCGCTGTAATAACCTATTACGTAATCAGTAATTGCACCTTTGGCTTCTTTAAAATCGATGTAACCCTTTTTCGGCATCCATTCAGTTTTAAAGCTCCTAAAAAACCTTTCCATTGGCGCATTATCCCAACAATTTCCTCGTCGACTCATACTTTGCTTTATTTGATATTTCCATAGCCTCTGACGATACTTTAAGCTTGTGTAATGACAGCCTTGATCTGAGTGAAACATGATACCTTTAGGTTTTCCTCTGCTTTCATAAGCCATATCTAAAGCGGCTATTGTTAATTCACTATCTGGAGACAAGGAGATAGCCCAACCAATTGGCTTCCTTGCAAATAAATCAATTACAACGGCTAAATATGCCCACCTGTGACCAATCCAAACATAGGTCACATCACCACACCAATACTGATTGGGTTCAATTACATCAAACTGTCTGTTTAATAAATTGGGTATTGAAATATGCTCTTTCTTTGCTTTTTTGTACTTATGATTTGGCGGTTGAGAGCTAACCAGTCCTAATTTTTTCATAAATTTAGCCGCTCGATACCGACTTAAATTAAAACCACGATAAGATGCAATATCAGAGATAGTTCTGGCACCCGCAGAGCCATTACTTTCTTTATGTATTGCTTTGATTTCAATAGATAACCTTAAATCATCAGTTGATACTGATTTATCTCTGTTAACCCAATATTTATAACTACTGCGATGTACGCCAAATACATCACATAATGTTTTAACTGGGTGACTATTGCTCTTATTGAGTTTCTCGATTATCGAGAATTGTTCAGAGAGTCCGACATCAATAGAGCTGTAGCCTTTTTTAATATATCCTTTTCTAATTCAATTCGCTGTATACGCTTTTTCAGTTCTCGAATTTCAATTTTTTCAGGCGTCATAGGTGATGCTGAAGGTGATTTTCCGCTTCGCTCAACCTTTAACTGGGCAACCCATTTACTCACAGTTGATTTACCCACATTCATAGCTTTTGCTGCTTCTTCTTGAGTGTAGCCTTGGTCAATTACTAACTGAGCTGTTTCAAGTTTGATCGCTGCAGAATATGTTACACGGTTTTTCTTTGTCATATGTCACCTAAATTGGTTATGAAATAATCATAACATTTCTTATTAGGTGGCCAAAACTACTGTACCACTACAAACCAAGCACTCTTTATTAGCGAGTATGAAGAAATGAAATCAACGCTAGCGGCTGATGAAGTCTTGCTATTGATGGATGCATTCCATCCAACACAAGCTACTAAAAGAACATTGTGCGTAATACCTATGCCAAAACAGGCAAGATAAAGTTAGTGCTAGATAGCGCAGGTTATCATCGCTCAGATGCCGTTAAAAATGAAGCTAAAAACTTAAATATCGAATTAATCTACTTGCCACCTTACAGCCCCAATTTAAATCTGATTGAACGACTTTGGAAAGTCATGAATGAACATGCTAGAAATGGTAAATATTTTTCTTCGACTAAAGAGTTTCGACGGAGAATTAGTGACTTTTTTACAACAACATTACCTGATATTGCCGATACACTTGGTAGTTGGATCAATGACAATTTTCAAATTTTAAAACCTGCACTTTGAATGGTGATGGGTATAATTGCTGGCAAGCTCTTGTTTCTAATCGCCCATGCTCTGAGCTGACATCACTGTGCTGGGAAAATACCTCATCCGATAAACCTTCTCTCACCATTTTATGCCACCATGCCTCAAGAGCAGCCTGCATACCCGAATTGTTACCTTTAAGCGCTAGAATATAATCCGCTATTTGTTTGATAATTTGTTTCGCTATTTCACTTTGGCAGCCCATGGCGTCAAGTGTAATAATAGTATTTTCAATATCTAACATCGTTAGCAGCTCTGGGATCGCAGTGATTTCATTCGTTTTATTGTCGACAGCCACTTGCCCTAAAACTAGCTGATGTTAGCAGCTCCAAGCGCTAACCGTATGAAGGGCACTTTTTCTATCTTTGGTAGAAAAAGAACGTCGTTCAGTTTTACCGTCAACTGCAATGACATTGCAGCCTGTATTTTTACAACGTTCTATACGTGGATCAACAACCGAATCAAAGTGGGTTAAGAAAGTCGCGCTCATGTTAATTACCTCAATGTATTATATTGAGATCTGATCGTCACTAAAGTTAAAAGTTCAATTTATAATGATCTTGCTGTGTGTTTCATATCCGATATTTTTTAATAAATGCATTTGAAAAGTTTTAAAACTGGCGGTATGCAAGTTTATAAACTATAACAATATTTATATATTAAAAGTTATCATTTGATTTTTTATTGAATTAAGTCTTATTTGGACTATCGATTGATAATGGCAGGCTGAAAATTTAAATGAAGCTTGAAATAAAAAAACAAATTTAAACTTTTTTGGTTGGTACTATTTAATATTTTTAAAGACACTCTTATAAGCAGGGGAATAATATGCAGAGAAATACCTTAACAGAAATACAAAATTTAGTAGATAAAAATGGTATTATATTTCTGACATATGGAGGTTTCTTAACTCAAACCCTGATCTCAGGAATTACTGAAACGTTGGAATATGAAGCGGATTGTCATGACCTTAACAGTGGCTTAGCAAGTAATATATTCACTATATTTATAGAGCTCGCTCAAAATATGATGAACTATTCTAAATCAATAGAAGATGAAAACTCTAAAACGGAAGGGATCATTGTTGTCGGAAAAAAAAGCGACACTGTATTCTATATTGATAGCCAGAATATTGTATCGAAAAATGATAAAAATATAATAGATAAAGTCTTAACTGAAATCAAATCCCTAAATAAAGACGAAATAAAAAAGAAGTATAGAGAACTGCGCAGATCTGGAAGAGGTAAGCATAGTAAAGGCGCTGGAATAGGTTTTTATGAAATAGCAAAACGCTGTAGCTCTTTTAGCCATAAATTTATCAAACTTGATGAAGATATTTATATATTTTATTTTGAAGCTAACATATCTTACGCTAAAAAAGAGGTTTAAAATATGAACAATTTGATCATAGAAGCAAGTAAGTACACTCCAGATATAAATATGGATGCTTGTGGAAAAGTATCATTTATAGGTAAATCTTATCCCGAAAACACATTCGAATTTTACTCTCAAGTAATTAATTGGTTGGAAGAATTCTTTTCAAAATCAGTTTCAAGAGAATTGAACATTGTATTTGATATTTCATACTTTAATTCAAGTAGTTCAAAACTATTTTTCGACCTTTTTGACATTTTAGAAGCAAATAATAACAATTTTAAAATAAACATAAATTGGATGTATGATGAAGAAAACGAAAGTGCGGAAGAAGCTGGAGAAGACTTTGCTGAAGATTTCGAAAACCTAAATATCAAACTCGTTATGAGAGAAGGTGAATAATGAGTAATAAAGAAAACAAACTTATAAATGAAATCGATATACTGAAAACTAATTTTTTATCTGTGAGTGATAAATTAATCAAAGATATACAAAGACAAGATAAAATAATGGCTAGGAGTGATAAAAGACAAAAAGCTGAATATGACACCTTAGAAAAGCAGTTAAATGAAATACAGTCCTTACAAGATGAAATAGTTAATACGCAAATAGAAATAATATTTACTATGGGTGCAGTTGGTGAAAGTAGAAGTAAAGAAACTGGAAACCATGTAAAAAGGGTTGCAGCTTACTCTGAAATACTCGCATTAAATTATGGCTTAAGCGAAAAAGAATCGGAAAAAATAAAACTAGCATCACCTATGCATGATATAGGGAAAATAGGTATACCTGACTCAATATTAAATAAACCTGGAAAATTGACTAAAGAAGAGTTTGAAATTATGAAAACACATGCTGAATTGGGTTATGGTATGTTAAAAAATTCAGAACGTGAATTATTGAAAGCTGCATCAATAGTTGCACGCGAACACCATGAAAAATTCGATGGTACTGGTTATCCTAGAGGGCTTAAAGGTGAGGAAATCCACATTTATGGTCGAATAACAGCTGTTGCTGACGTTTTTGATGCTTTAGGAAGTGAACGAGTATATAAAAAAGCATGGGAAGATGAGAAGTTACTCGATTTTTTCAACAAGCAAAAAGGATTACATTTTGATCCTTTGTTAATCGATATATTTATGAGTAATCTTGACGACTTCTATAGGATAAGAGAAAAATATAAAGATGTTTTTTAAGAGCTCGATATAGCATAATAATTACTTTCAATAGTTAGCCGAATATCATACACATGTACTTAAGCCTAATTTTCAATCAGGCGAGTGATTTTAACAAATGAAACAACACTAAGTTTATAAAGTCCAATCTTCAAGTCCCTTTTTCGGTGAGCTCGTCAGGGCAATCATGCTCTTAGCCAATTATTTAACCAAACAATATTTCCGTCCGAATGGCATCGATTCAACCAGCCTGTTTTAGCTTTGAATTCATGCTGCATTTCTTGGGATGTAAAGTAAGCGTCTGGTGAAATGCATCTAGCCTACATAATGTTCCAAGGTAGAAGGTACTCAATACTTTCAGGCTCTTGGCAAGTTCATCTAAACAAGTATAGCCGGATCAATATAAATTGACATGGTCCATTTACGTCGTTAATAAGTCATCAAGACTACAGCGTTTAGCTCTTCTTATAGCTTTAACTTGTGCCCACTTCTTTTCTATTGGATTCAAGTCAGGACTGTATTGCTGTAAAAATTCCAATGTGCATCCATGCTCATCAATAGCATCCAACATATCCTCTCTTTTATGAAACGAAGCATTGTCAATGACAATCACTGCATTATTAGATATTTTAGGGAGTAAATCTTGGGTTAGCCATGCGTAGAATACTTCTGAGTTGATATAGCAAGAAAAAACACTCAGCGTGACAATGTAGCACCGATAATTGCCCCGATAACATTTACTCGACCTCTAGCATGCCAGTCATGGTTGCCATAGCAGCGGGAACCCACTTTTGCATACCCATAAAGGCGTTGCATACACTGAGCAAAGCCACTTTCATCCAAATAAACGATTTGATTACCTGCTTTTTCATAAGCGGATATTTTTTCCCTAAAACATACGCGAGCTTCATCATTCGCTTTGGGGTGGCTCAATGCTTTTTTCATAGGTAATCTTGAGTCGTTTTAGACCGTAATGAATGGCAGGTTGCCCAAATTTAGCCGTTTGGCACGCTCCCACTGATAATCATCAGGATAGTTCTCTACATCTTTTGCAAGTTTGTCCATATCAAGCTTAGTTGCCGGTTTTTGGCGTGTAGAGCATGGGGTGATGTTGTTATGCCAGCGAAATAATGTTCTTAAGCTGATAGCGATTTGCTCACTGGTGTTTTCAAATGTGCGGTTATAACTTTCTTTGTAAGCCAATACGTGTTGGCGAAAATCGATACTATAAGTCAGCAAAGTATTATGGCATATTATTTTGATTTAGCTATAAGATGTCCATCAGGTTATGCTTTTTACAACGCTCTATGCGTGGATCTGAAATCGAATCAAAGTGTGTCAAGAAAGTCGCGCTCATGTTAATTACCTCAATGTATTATATTGAGATCTGATCGTGACTAAAGTAAAAGGTTCAATTTATAATGATCTTGCCGTGATTATTCTATTGATTTTGTCATGTTAATACTTGTATATAATGAAATTACTTCTATATTTAAGTATGTTTTATGTTTTATGTTTTATGTTTTTATACTGGTTTAAAGCGTTTATTTTCAACCCCCACAATGAGGCATTGGTAATGTATACAGTACAGTCAAAAAAGCAGTTATCTATAAACGTAATCATCTTATTCTTTGGACTCATTTCAAGTTTATCTGTTTCGGCAAAAATAGCGGTAATTGTGAATCCTGACAATACTTCCGTATTTGATAAAAATACCATAGAAAGAATTTTTATGGGAAAAATGAAAAAGTTCACTAATGGTCAAATAACACTACCTATGAACGCAGCAAAAGGTATGAAATCACGAGATGAATTTAATAAAGCTGTTATTGGACGCTCAAGCAGCCAAGTGAATGCATACTGGTCAAAACTTGTTTTTACAGGTAAAGGCAGTATGCCCAAAGAACTTTCATCAGATGCTGAAATCATTTCAACAATTGCTGCTAATCAAGGGGCAATAGGGTATATAGATTCAGGCTCGGTTACGAGTGATGTAAAAGTAATCGCTAAATTTTAAGTGAGGACAATATGGAATACTTAAATAAACCTATATCAGCTTTACTTGCTCCATGTATTTTATTTTCTAGTTATGTCGCCGCTGATGTCAATATTTCAGGCTATGGTTCTATTGTTGCTGGTCGCACCTTAGGGGATGTGACGCTAGATAACGTTCTTTATGACTGGGGTAAGCCTCCGAGTGCTTCTAATCCACCAGAAAAAACTAGAGAACAAATTTTAACAGCAGATTTTTATGATGTCGGTCAATATAACAATGATTTTAGTTTTAAACCTGAAACTGTATTTGCATTACAATTTACGGCTGATTTGGGAGAGAAGCTAAAAGCGACAGGTCAATTAGTCGCCAAAGGCGTGGATGATTTCAATCCCCAGTTTGATTGGTATTACTTAACATATCAAGCGACAGACGACTGGACTTTAATGGCTGGACGTAGAAACCTCCCTATGTATTACTTTTCTGAATTTTCTGAGGTCGGTTATGCATACCCTTGGGTGAGACCCCCATCAAACCTGTATTGGTGGCAAATCACTCAATTTAATGGCTTTCATGCTATGTATGATTTTACCATTGCCGACTATTCAAATACCTTAACCGTATTTTACGGTAACGAGTATTCTTATGACAACAAAGAAATGAATTATTATGATAAATTGTATGGAGGTAATGCGACACATGTCGATGAATTATGGACAGACATCGCAGGTATGAACTGGAATTTATCAGGTGATTATTTTGATTTAAGGTTCGTCTATTTTCAACATGATTTAGCCCGAAATAGGTATTATACCGAAGCCGATACAGTTATTATTCCTGCCGTGGTACAAAAATTTATGGGATTTGGTGGCACAATTGATTTATCAGATTTCACAATTTTATTTGATTGGAACTTAGTAACACGAAATGATGAAGCTGGCACTAAATTTCCAACATACTTATTATCTTTAGTATACCACATTGATGATTTTCATCCATATTTCTCATATTCGAAAGCAGACCATGAGGAAATCAATGTACCTAGGGAAGATCTTGAAGAGCATAAGATGCTCAGTTATGGTATTCGTTATGACTTTCACCCCAGTGCATCACTTAAAATTCAATATGATAATTTTGTAGATGAAGCTCCTGCTGGCTCTGGGTGGCGCTATCATGGTGATTCGCAAACCTTAACGATTGGTATAGATTTTATTTTCTAAGCTAACTTTATTGTAACTATTAATCTTAACTAGGGGCTGTTGATTTCACATTGATAGCCAAATCATTGCACACGCTAGTGCTAGCATATTTTAAAAGAGCGTAGCGAAAATTTGGGGTTTCTGATCCTTTAATAGGTACGTCTAGCGCATTTTAATCCCAGACTCCAACAGGGTTGAACGATATTCATCGTCTAACCCTGCTATTTTCTTTTCGGCCTTTATGCTCGCTTTTTTAGTTTCGTCCTGCTGGCAGACTAAGGATACAGCACTTTGTTTTGATAATATTACATTGGTTAGGTTGCCTGCATATTCTCCTGAACTCAACCCTGTAGAGCAGATTTGGCAATGGTTACGCCAAAATGAACTAGCCAATAAATGCTTTGATGGTTATGAGGATATTGTTAATTCATGTTGCGATGCTTGGAATAGCTTCGTTAGTGATTTAGAACGAGTAAAATTAATGTGTATGAGAGACTGGATTAATTTGGGTGTTTAAATATCTTATTGGTATTATACCGTACTTTTTATCATAAATGGGTGATCCCACCCTGGCTAAATCACCGACATTTGCTGATATTAATTGAGTGATGGTATTCAATATGTATATTCTCTGATAAAATATGCGCCCAACTTAATTTGACCTAGATCAAGTTAAGTATATTAATCACCCTTATGAGGCTATATCAATTCTATTAAGTTAGTGAACCAATATAAATTTGGATTATTTAGATTGCTCATGTATTTATTGGAGTTGAGATCATCTACAGCACTGGTTTTACGTTCCAGTTCGTTCAATGGAGAACACACAATGTCAGCATCACAAATAACTGTTTGTGCATTATATAAATTTGTTCGTTTAGAAAATTTTGAAGCTTTACGCGCGCCACTATTAGCAAAAATGGAAAGCCTAGATGTTAAAGGCACTTTATTACTAGCTAATGAAGGCATTAACGGCACAATCGCTGGATCTCATTCGGGTATTGAACAAGTTTTAAAGTTTTTGGCTGAAGATCCAAGTTTAAGTAAAATTTCTTACAAAGTGGCATTTAATGATGAAAACCCATTTCATCGTACAAAAGTTAAATTGAAAAAAGAAATCGTGACTATGGGTGTTGAAGGTGTTGACCCTAACCAAGTTGTCGGCACATATGTAAAACCGAAAGATTGGAATGCACTGATTTCTGATCCTGAAGTGATCACAATAGATACACGTAACGATTATGAAATAGAAATTGGTACATTTAAGCACGCAGTAAATCCAAATACAGAAACTTTCCGTGAATTTCCTGAGTATGTGAAAAACAACTTAGATAAAAATAAACATAAAAAAGTAGCTATGTATTGTACTGGTGGCATACGTTGTGAAAAATCAACTGCATACTTAAAAGATCAAGGTTTTGAAGAAGTTTATCACTTAGAAGGTGGTATCTTAAAATATCTTGAAGAAGTGCCAAGTGATGAAACATTATGGCAAGGCGAGTGTTTTGTATTTGATGGCCGTGTAGCGGTTAACCATGATTTAGAGCAAGGTCAATATGACCAATGTTTTGCATGTCGTTTCCCTTTAACTGAAGCTGAAAAAGAAAGTGAGCATTATGTTAAAGGTGTGAGTTGTCATAGATGTCATGAAAAAGTAACTGATAAACAACGTGAGCGTTTTGCTGAACGTGAACGTCAAATTGCTTTAGCTGAGCAACGTGGTGAATCGCATATCGGTGGTGAAGTTAAAGGATTAATCAACGAACGCCGCCAAGAAAAAGCAGATAGAAAAGCAGAACAGTCAGCTAGCTAATTGCTTATCACGTTTTTAAAAAGGTCGCTAATAAAGCGGCCTTTTTATTTTGTAACAATTAAATAATCTCAAATCATTGTAGTTCAACTTAGTTGCCTATAAAGTACCGCTTTAGTTTGCATTGTATGTTAAATATACCACTTCAAACTCCTCCAAAATTAAAACTCGAGTTCTATAATAATGAAAGATCTTACCCAAGGTTCCATACCTAAACATTTGATCACTATGGCCATACCTATGATGGTAGGCATGTTTGTGCAAACGCTATATTTTTTAGTTGATTTATATTTTGTAGGCAAGTTAGGCGGTGCGGCACTCGCAGGGTTAAGTCTTGCGGGTAATGCCATGTTTTTGGTTTTTGCTTTAACGCAAATTTTGAATGTGGGCACGGCCGCGGCAATTTCTCATGCGGTAGGGCGAAAAGATAAAGTAGATGCTAATTTAATATTCAATCAATCTATGATGGCTTCAAGCATAGTCGGTCTTATAGTGTGTATTGCTGGCTACTTTGGAGCCAGTTCATATTTAAATATGGTGTCACAAGACCCACAAACAGTGGCCGCAGGTTTAAGCTATTTACATTGGTTTATACCGTGTATGGCTTTGCAGTTTGTAATGGTATCTATCAGCGCCGCATTACGTGGTACTGGGGTCGTTAAACCAACCATGTTAGTGCAAATGATTTCTATCATAATCAATATTATTTTGTCGCCAATATTAATTGAAGGTTGGGGCACTGGACATCCAATGGGCATAGCCGGAGCGGGTTTTGCCAGTTCAATTTCTGTCGTGTGTGCAGTGATTATTTTATGTTTGTATTTTAAAAAATCAGAAAAATATATCAGTGTCGACTTTGCTTTATGGCGACCTAATACAGCAAGTTTAAAGAAAATTTCATCTATCGGTTTACCTGCTGGTGGAGAGTTCTTTTTAATGTTTATTTATATGGGCATGATTTATTGGCTAATTCAACGTTTTGGCGCTGATGCGCAAGCGGGTTTTGGTTTAGGCTCTCGTATTATGCAGTCATTATTTTTACCTGCCATGGCGTTAGCATTTGCAGCCCCAGCTGTCGCTGGACAAAATTTTGGAGCTAAAAAATATGATCGTGTCAGAGAAACCTTTAAGTGGTCGGCTATTTTAACTTGTTCATTAATGTCGCTACTGACAATTTTATGTTTATTTCAAGCAGAGCTTTTAGTACAGGGTTTTGTTGAGGAACCTGAAGTGATATTGATCAGTGCAATGTTTTTAAAAATGATTTGCTGGAACTTTATGCCATCAGGAGTCACTTTTACCTGTTCAGGCATGTTTCAATCTTTAGGTAATACTTGGCCTGCATTAATAAGCACAGGAACGCGATTAATTAGCTTTGCAATCCCTGCTTTATGGTTATCACAACAAAGAGATTTTACGATTGAAAACTTATGGCACTTGTCAGTTATTACTGTATGTATCCAAGCTGCTGTAAGCTTTTATTTATTACGGAGAGAATTTAGATTACGTTTGCCTAAAGGTGATGAAAGTCAGCTTAATGCTGATCCAGAACAAGCAAATATTGCTGAAGACTCTGCTTAATTATTTTAAAGTTAATTAGGTTAAAAGCCACTCGTTATATTACAGTGGCTTTTATTATGTTAACTATTTCCGATCCATGGTTTCATTGATTAAGTGAAAAAGCTTATTAAAAAAACCTTCATTAGTTTGTATGAATATCATTTTAGCGTTAACTATTTTCATTTTCTATTTCCTATAGTTGATTTGATGCTGAAACTATAAAATCTCAAGTAAACTTGAGGTCAAGAAATTGTTTTACTAAACTATTAAAATAATAATTAGCTTTAGAGATCATTATGAAATTAGAAGAAGCAAACCTTAGCGTAGGTTTTGTGGCTAAACGATGCGGTGTAAAAGTGTCTACATTACATTTTTATGAAGAAAAGGGGCTTATTAGAAGTTGGCGTAATCAAGGAAACCAAAGGCGTTATAAAAGAGATGTTTTAAGGCGTATTGCTGTCATTAAAGCAGCTCAAAAAATTGGTATTAAATTAGATGATATAAAACAAAATTTTGCCGATTTGCCTAATGAACGTACGCCATGCAAAGGAGATTGGGCTAATTTATCTGTTAATTGGCAAAAGCAGTTAGATGCGAGAATTGCTTATATGCAAAAACTGAGAGACTCAGTGACAGGATGTATCGGCTGTGGGTGTTTATCTATGGAGAATTGCCCAATCTATAATCCTGAAGATGAATTAGCCCAAGAAGGAACTGGTGCGGTTATCTTAGATAGAGACTAAGCACCAAATACTAAAGTACATGAAAGTAATAGGGCTGAAATAAATAAAAAAGTAATGGCTAAAAATACTTTAATTTTAATGAAATAAAACAATTGCAGTAGCCGAAATAGATTTTTAAAAGGATAAATAAAATATAGGCGCTATTTTGATTAAAAAAAAGGGTTTACAGCTGTTATTGTAAGAAATATTAGCCTCTAACATTATTAATCTATACTTGAATAAAATAACTACAATGGATGGTTTTACTGCAACTAAAGAAATAAGAAAGCTAGGCATAACAACTCCCATTGTCGCTTTAACAGCAAGTGCACTTCAATCAACTAAAGAGCAATCCAAACAAGTGGGAATGGATGATTATATACCTAAACCTTTTGATAAAGATAAAATCCATAAAACTACTTCTAAGTGGTTGTAATTAATGAAAGTATAGCTATAGTTAGTAGATGTGATTAATAGAGTTAAGCTGGTGAATACTAAAAAATTGAAAAGGTTTCCAACCGTACTGAAATTGTTTCTTTTCAGTGTTTTTATGTGCGTTTGTAGTCAACTTTTAGCCAATCAAGTACATCCAGGTTGGTTGAAAACTGAGCTAGATAAAGCCGACAACCTTAATGATAGAAATCCTAACCTTTCTTTAAATTTTGTAAAAAAACTTTTAGCTGATCATAAAAATGAACTGAGTGACTATGATTTATCTGCTTTATATAGCCGGTTAGGTACTTATCATTTTTATTTTGGACAATATGAGCAAAGTTTAAAGCTGTTGAACAAATCAAAAAAACTACTAAAAACTTTAAATAATAGAATTGGCGTAAGTATTTTATTAACCCATGGCATGCTGCTTGATTCAACAGGCAAAGCCAGTGAAAGTGAAGACCTATTTTATCAAGCTATAAAAATATCAAAAGAAATTGAGGATTTAGAGATTCTAGCTAATAGTTATGCAGGGTTAGCTGGTATGTATGATTTAAACCACAATGATGTTGAGGCACTTAAGTACTATCAAAAAGCCTATGTAATAGTGCAAGAGTTAAATGATGAATTAGATATGGCTTATTTAAATACAAATATGGCAAGTGTTTATGCAAATTTAAAGGATTTTAATAAAGCAATTTCTTTGCAAAATACAGCGATAACGTATTTTAAAAATAATGATTATAAATACGATGAAATGTTAGCCCACTATAGCCAAGCTGTTATTTATAAAAGAGATAAACAATTTGAAAGAGCATTAGTCAGTTACAATAAAATGTTAGACCTTTCGCTTGAATTTAATGAACCAAGTAAAGTTTATTTTGCTAACATAGGCATTAGTATGCTGTATTTAAAGTTAGAAAACTTTAAAAAAGCACTGGAGTATTGGTTGCAAGCAGAGCAACTATTCTCAGATATAGAGGGACCATACTCAAAAGCACATCATTATTTAGTAAAAGCACAGCTGGAAGTAAATGACAAAAATACTAAATTAGCATTTAATACTGTTTCCAAAGCGCAGGAAATAATATTTACGTTAGAGCAAGATAAAAATCTTGATATGTATATTTTACTCTATGATGTAAAAATAGATATTGCAGTATTAGAGGAAGATTATAAAACCGCTTTTGAGTTACAAAAAGAAGAAAAAAGATTAAACGATAAATATCAAAATGCCGTAAGAGAAGATGCGCGCTCAAAATATAAAGTGATGTTTGATACTGAACAAACACTTTTAAACAATAAACTATTAGAACGAGATAAGCAGTTATCAACTGTCGCCCTTGAAAGTGCCAAACAAGAGCAGCAATTGAAAAATATGATAATTATAACGGCAGCTTTGTTTATCGCTGTTTTGTTTTTTTTCATTTACCGACAAATACGTACAAGCAAAAAACTAAACCGGTTAGCCAATACAGATGTATTAACGCAGCTTGCTAACCGCAGATATACTTTCTCTCACTCTGAATTAGAATTAAAAAAATCAATCAATAACGGCAAAGCTTTTTCTATTATTATTTTTGATATTGATCACTTTAAAAAAGTAAATGATACCTATGGTCATGCAGGTGGTGATGAGGTATTAATAAATACGGCTAAAACAGCAAATAAATTTATTCGTGAGCAAGATGTGTTAGGGCGTATAGGTGGGGAAGAGTTTTTGGCTATATTATCAAACACATCTTTATCGCAGGCCTTAGAGGTAGCACAAAGGATCCAAGAAGCTATTGAAGCGCAATCTGTTTCCTTTGAAAATGAAACAATTAATATCACTGCGAGCTTTGGTGTGGCGCAATTTAGCCCTGATAAAGAAGACTTTATTAGCTTATTTCAACATGCGGATGAATATTTATATAAAGCAAAAAATCTAGGGAGAAATTGCATTGTTAGTGAATAAACTATTAATAGGCTAAAGCTAGTTTATTTTTGAGTGAAAAAGTACTCATAAGATGTTTCATTTTGTGCAATAGAAAAAGCATTATCTATTAATTTAAATGTTTTTTTATCCATATTCAGTCTAGTCGCAATATGAACTTCAAAAGAGTAACCATGAAAATAAGAGTTAAAAATTTCAACTCTGCATTCAGTAACTTCTTCAAGACTTATTCCAAAAATTAGTGAGTTTCAAGATTTAAATCCTCATTTAAGTGTTCAGTTTTCTCCCAGTAACAAATTGGATACTTTTGAAAATCAAGATGTTGATATTGCTATAAAAAGGGGTTTAGGAGACTACCCAGGATTAGAAAGCCGGAAGTTATTAAATGATACTATTATTATGATCGCTAGCCCTTTGCTTTTCTTGAAAAAGATAAATACAAAAGATGTTTTTAAACATCCCTTGTTAGAAGATAGCAGTTCAGATATCCAAGAAGTAATACAAGCTTGTTGTGCACAATATCATATTCATTCAAATCAGCTTAAATCAGGCCTTAAAACAACAGATGCGTTATCTATTATTCAAAGTGCAATCGCAGGTCAAGGAGTTGCTTTTTTGAGTAAGGTATTAGTTGATGAACATATTAAAAACGGTCATTTAATTAATCCGCTTAACTATGTATTTGATAGCCCTCGTACACTTTACTTAATAGCACCACCACACCATTTTAAATGGGATAAAGTAAAACGTTTTGAAGCTTGGATTAAAACAATATTGTAAGATCGGCTTTAGCGTTGCGGAGTATTACTACTGGAGTTCATTTATCCGTAGGTGAGGCTTCAGTCACGCTAGGTTAGATTTACTTAAAATCACATTAACCTGATGAATATTCAGCATTGCAAATACAATCAAAAATACCCGCGTTTATTATGTAAAATGATAATTGATTTTCTTACTCCTTTCTTTCCAATAGCAGGTATTAAATTTGAAAACAGTTCAGCTTGATAATAAGACCATCACACCTAATAAAATTATTTGTATCGGTAGAAACTATGTTGATCACATTGCAGAGCTTGGCAATGAAGTACCAGATGAAATGGTGATATTTTTAAAGCCTAATTCTGCAATATCAGAACAATTATCAGCTTTTCATCAAGAAGAATTACATTACGAAGGTGAGTTGAGCTTTATTTATCAGCAAGGGCATTTTAGTGCAGTTGGTTTTGGTTTAGATTTAACTAAGCGTGGTTTACAGAGCAAGCTTAAAGGCAAAGGGTTACCTTGGGAGCGTGCAAAAGCGTTTAATGGTTCTGCTGTTTTTAGTGATTTTGTATCAATAGATAATATTAGCCCTGATTTAACGTTAGCGCTTAAAATTGATAATGAATTAATACAAGCTGGTGGCATTGAACTCATGATGTATAAGCCAGATGATATCTTAAAAGAAATTCAATCATTCATGGAATTACAAGATGGCGATATCGTTATGACAGGCACACCAAAAGGGGTCGGAGTGATTAAATCTGGAGCCAAGTTTGAAGCTAAAGTTTTACAAGATGAAATTGAGCTAATTAGTAAAACTTGGATTGCTGTTTAATCTAACTTAATGAATCACTTGAGCTATAAAAATATACTCAATGCAAAATTAAGAAATAACCTTACAGACGTCATCTCCGAGTTGTTTTATCGGAGATCTTCTCTTTAAAACTACTTAATATTTTAAATAATTTAGTTTGAACGACATAAACCTAAAACAAGATTCCCGATCAAAACCCCTCGGGAATGACGGGGTTTAGCATTTGCTTATTAGAAAAGCTCAACTTAATAGGTTGTATAATTTAAATAAGCAAACTCGAAGCTAAATTCAAAAAAGCTCCCACAGGCGTCGTCTCCGAAGTGTTTTATCGGAGATCTTCTCTTTAAAACTACTTAATATTTTAAATAATTTAGTTTGAACGACATAAACCTAAAACAAGATTCCCGATCAAAACCCCTCGGGAATGACGGGGTTTAGCATTTTCTTATTAGAAAAGCTCAACTTAATAGGTTGTATAATTTAAATAAGCAAACTCGAAGCTAAATTCAAAAAAGCTCCCACAGACGTCATCTCCGAAGTGTTTTATCGGAGATCTTCTCTTTAAAACTACTTAATATTTTAAATAATTTAGTTTGAACGACATAAACCTAAAACAAGATTCCCGATCAAAACCCCTCGGGAATGACGGGGTTTAGCATTTGCTTATTAGAAAAGCTCAACTTAATAGGTTGTATAATTTAAATAAGCAAACTCGAAGCTAAATTCAAAAAAGCTCGCACAGGCGTCGTCCCCGAAGTGTTTTATCGGAGATCTTCTCTTTAAAACTACTTAATATTTTAAATAATTTAGTTTGAACGACATAAACCTAAAACAAGATTCCCGATCAAAACCCCTCGGGAATGACGGGGTTTAGCATTTTCTTATTAGAAAAGCTCAACTTAATAGGTTGTATAATTTAAATAAGCAAACTCGAAGCTAAATTCAAAAAAGCTCCCACAGGCGTCGTCTCCCAAGAGTTCAATCGGAGATCTTCTCTTTAAAACTACTTATTTTTTAAGTTATTTAGTTTGAGCTATATAAGTACAAAACAAGATTCCCGATAAATAAACCTCGGGAATGACGGGGTTTAGCATTTGCTTATTAGAAAAGCTCAACTTAATAGGTTGTATAATTTAAATAAGCAAACTCGAAGCTAAATTCAAAAAAGCTCCCACAGACGTCATCTCCGAAGTGTTTTATCGGAGATCTTCTCTTTAAAACTACTTAATATTTTAAATAATTTAGTTTGAACGACATAAACCTAAAACAAGATTCCCGATCAAAACCCCTCGGGAATGACGGGGTTTAGCATTTGCTTATTAGAAAAGCTCAACTTAATAGATTGTATAATTTAAATAAGCAAACTCGAAGCTAAATTCAAAAAAGCTCCCACAGGCGTCATCTCCCAAGAGTT
Source organism: Pseudoalteromonas sp. '520P1 No. 423' (assembly GCF_001269985.1). Lineage (NCBI taxonomy): Bacteria > Pseudomonadati > Pseudomonadota > Gammaproteobacteria > Alteromonadales > Pseudoalteromonadaceae > Pseudoalteromonas > Pseudoalteromonas sp. '520P1 No. 423'. Next base: position 1,412,280 of record NZ_BBZB01000001.1, read on the forward strand.
CAATCGGAGATCTTCTCTTTAAAACTACTTATTTTTTAAGTTATTTAGTTTGAGCTATATAAGTACAAAACAAGATTCCCGATAAAGATACTAAGAGAATGACAAGTGGATATCATAATGTTTATTCCAGAGCTATTTATTATAACTGTTCATATCAATCATCAAATCCAGATACATACTCAGAAGTAATTTTATTTAATCTTAGTTTTTCAGCATCACTAATAAAACTTGCTTCAATGGCATTGTAAGTAAACTTCGCGATCTCACTTTTGTTCATTTCATGTGCTTGCGCTAAGGCTAAAAAGTTACTATTCATGTAACCACCAAAGTATGCAGGATCATCAGAATTAACAGTGACACATGCACCCATTCTTAAAAGCTTAACTATGTTATGTTGTGTCATATTTTTAAATACACATAATTTCACATTAGATAACGGACATACAGTTAAGGGCGTTTGTTGTGAAATTAATTGCTCAAGTAATTTTTGATCATCAATACAACGCACACCATGATCAATGCGTGATACGCTAAGTAAGTTTAAGGCATCTGAAATATAACTCGCAGGGCCTTCTTCTCCTGCATGGGCAACAGTTAAAAACCCAAGCTTAATTGCTTGTTGGAAAACACGTTCAAACTTTTCTGGCGGATTGCCTAACTCTGATGAATCTAATCCAACAGCAATGATTTTATCTTGAAAGGGTTTTGCTTGCTCTAAAGTATTAAAAGCGGAATCTTCATCTAAATGGCGTAAAAAACTCATAATTAAATGGCTACTAATATTAAGTTGTTGTTTTGCTTTTTTTAATGCTCTATCAATGCCATTTATGACAGTAGCAAAAGCAATACCGCGGTCGGTATGGGTTTGCGGATCAAAAAATATCTCTGTGTGAATTACATTATCTTGCTTACAGCGTAATAAATATTCCCATGTTAACTCAAAGAAATCTTGCTCATGAATAAGTACATTAGCGCCTTGATAATAAATATCTAAAAAAGACTGTAAGTCCTCAAACTCGTACGCTTTAGCGACTTCTTCAGGGTTATTAAATGGAATATCAACATTGTTACGTTTGGCGAGTTTGAACATGAGTTGAGGCTCCAGAGAGCCCTCAATATGAAGGTGTAACTCTACTTTAGGTAAACCAGTTATAAAGGCTTTATGCATAGGCAAGTACTCAAAAGGATAAAAGCTTACCTTTAAGTATATACCTAAAATTCATTTACGAGGAAACGCTATAGTTAGTTAAGTTCAAAAACCCGGCTAAATACATCGCTCAGTAATTTGACCTTATTGATTTCTCTAGGTGACTTTTTACTCACTAAAGATAAATTAAATTGATAGGTTAAAGAACTAGGTTGGATTATTCGCATAAGTCCCATATTAAGCTCATGCTGAATATAACTTTGAGGCATATAACCGATATAACGCCCGGATAAAATCATAGATTTACGAGTATCAAACTGATAAGCCTTAGCTGCTAAATTTAATTTAATGAGCTGATTTTTGCCTGACATATCAATATCAATACCAGGGTGAATCGCTAAAGCAGAAGCTAAGTCTTCATCTGTGATTAGGGTATCAACTTTATTAAAAAATGGATGAGAATGTGCACAACATAAATAAATAGGCTCATTACATAAAGGCGTATAACTTAAGCCTTCAATTTGTTGATAATCAGGGAAAATACCAATATGTGTTTTATCTTTTAATAATGATTTTTCAATATTAGAAATTGAATCACCATCTAATACTAAATGTAGATTGGGCGAACTGTCGTGAACTTCTTGAATTACTTGCGCCATTTTTTGTTGTTTTGCATGATCTAATTGGTCGGCACATAAAATAACCAGTTCACCACTTAATTCTTTGCCTAACGTGCCTACAAGTAATGAAAAATCATTTAATGAATCAAATAAGCTAATTACCGCGCGATATACGGCTTGTCCATCTTCAGTAAGTGAAAAACCACCTCTACCTCTTAAACAAAGTTTGAGTTTCATTCTAGACTCAAGATTAGACATATGAACACTTATGGTAGAGCGAGTAACGCCTAGTGCAGTTTCGGCAGCAGCAAAACCGCCATGCTCTACAACACATACAAAAATACGTAATAAACGTAAATCATACTCAGTGATCGGTTTGGGAATGATAGAAGATTTATTCAAAATTCGGCTCTATGTTTTATCATTATAAAACTTAAGGTTTAATGTTTTGTATTTAACCTGAGTTGAATTTGTTATTCAATAGATAAAACATTTTGCATTGGAGACTAATGTGCGCATTTTACAAGATCATGGCTTACAAGATGAAAAGCTATTAAAAACGTTTTCTTATATCAATGGTAGTTGGCATAGCAGTGAGAGTGAGTTTGATGTAACTAACCCTGCAAATGGTGAATTAGTAGCAAGCGTAAATAATGCTGGCATTGTTGAAACTGAGCTTGCTGTTAAAGCGGCAAAAGATGCATTAAAAGCATGGTCTGCTAAATCGGCAAACGAGCGTGCTGGTTTATTAAGAAACTGGTTTAATTTGATGATGCAGCATCAAGATGATCTTGGTCGCATATTAACGCTAGAGCAAGGTAAACCATTAGCAGAAGCAAAAGGCGAAATTGCCTACGGTGCTGCATTTATTGAATGGTTTGCTGAAGAAGGTAAACGTGTTTATGGCGATGTGATCCCTAGTCCTTCAGGCGATAAACGCATTATTGTTGTAAAACAACCTGTAGGTGTTGTGGCTTCAATTACACCTTGGAATTTTCCTAATGCAATGATTGCACGTAAGGCTGCTGCTGCTTTAGCGGCTGGCTGTACATTTGTAGTACGCCCTGCAACATTAACACCTTTATCGGCACTTGCTATGGCTGAATTAGCAGAGCGCGCAGGCATACCCGCAGGCGTATTTAATGTTGTAGTCGGTGAAGACTCTCGTGGTATGGGAAAAGTACTCACTCAACATCCTGATATCGCTAAATTTACTTTTACTGGTTCTACAGGTGTAGGTAAAACGCTTATTGGTCAATGTGCAAGCACAGTTAAAAAAGTATCTATGGAATTAGGTGGCAATGCACCCTTTATTGTTTTTAACGATGCAGATATAGATGCAGCAGTACAAGGTGCTTTAGTTTCTAAATACAGAAACGCAGGCCAAACCTGTGTTTGTACTAACCGTATTTTAGTGCAAAAAGAAGTATTAGCAGAATTTACTGAAAAGTTTGCGACAGAAGTAGAAAAACTATCATTAGGTAATGGCTTAAACGAGGGTATTAATATTGGCCCTATGATCTCTAAAAATGCCGTGAGTGATGTTGAAAAACTGGTAAATGATTCTATTGCAGTAGGCGCACAATTAAAAATTGGCGGCAAAGCTACGGAGGCAGGCGAAAACTTTTATAAACCTACCATATTAACTAACGTGACAAATGATATGCCAATTGCTAATAACGAAATATTTGGCCCTGTATCTCCTATCATTGCATTTGATAGCGAAGAGCAAGCAATACAATTGGCAAATGATACCCAATATGGTTTAGCTGCTTATTTTTACTCGCGTGATATTGGCCGTATTTGGCGTGTCGCTGAAGGTTTAGAGTACGGCATGGTAGGTATTAACGAAGGCATTATTTCAAATGCAGCAGCGCCATTTGGTGGTGTTAAACAGTCTGGTAACGGTAGAGAAGGTTCTAAATATGGTTTAGATGATTATTTAGAAATCAAATATCTATGCATGGGCGGTCTTGATAAGTAATAAAACTTTTTATCACGTATTAATTATACGAATAGAATTTAGGTAAATAAAAATGACAAACGCAAATTTACAAGCAAGAAAAACCAAAGTGATCGCCCGTGGCCAAGGCAATGTATATCCAGTATATGTAGAGCGCGCTGAAAACTCAGAGCTTTGGGATGTTGAAGGTAAACGTTACATAGATTTTGGCACTGGTATTGCCGTATGTAATACAGGTCATAGTCATCCAAAAGTTGTGAATGCCGTAAAAGAACAGTTAGATAAATTTAGTCATACTTGTGTGATGGTAAATCCATACGAAGTAGCGGTTGAGCTTGCTGAAAAGTTAGTTGAAGCAGCCCCTGGCGATTCAGATAAAAAAGCTATTTTTGTATCAACAGGTGCAGAAGCCGTTGAAAACTGTGTGAAAATAGCACGCGCACATACAGGTCGTCGTGGTGTCATTGCCTTTAACGGTGGTTTTCATGGTCGCACAAATTTAACCATGGCACTCACAGGTAAAATAACACCTTATAAAAACTTATTTGGGCCTTTCCCTGGTGATATCTTTCATGCACCTTTTCCTGTGGCATGCCACGATATTACTGTTAAGGGATCTTTAAAGGCGATAGAGAACTTATTTAAAGTAGATATTGCACCAACTGATGTCGCAGCCATTATTGTAGAGCCAGTACAAGGTGAGGGCGGTTTTTATGCCGCTCCAACTGAATTCTTACAAGCTTTACGTAAAATATGTGATGAACATGGCATCGTATTAATAGCTGATGAAATTCAAACAGGCTTTGGCCGTACTGGTAAAATGTTTAGCTTTGAACATAGCGCTGTTGAAGCTGATTTGATGACAATGGCAAAAGGTATTGCTGGTGGTTTCCCAATTGCTGCAGTTGTTGGTAAAAGTGACATAATGGATGCGCCATTACCAGGTGGGTTAGGGGGGACTTATGGTGGTTCGCCAGTTGCCTGTGCTGCAGCAATTGCAGTATTAGATGTGATTAAAGAAGAAAATTTAATTGAGCGTTCTAATCAAATAGGTGCTTTATTTAATGAACGATTATCAGCATTAAAATCACAGTATCCAGATTTAATTTTAGATGTGAGAAATCAAGGATCTATGATTGCGATGGAGCTAATTGTTGGTGGTGATTCAGAACAAGCTAATACTGAGCTAACACAGGCTATTATCGGTCAAGCTGCCCAATATGGCTTGGTGCTACTAGCCTGTGGTTTTTATGGCAATGTAATTCGTTTTTTACCAGCCTTAACAATAAGCGATGAATTAGCCAACGAAGGGCTTGATATTTTTAATGATTTATTTAAAAGCTTAGTAGATGCATAAATAATTTAATGCATTAATATACTGTATAAACACCATTTAATGCGTGTTGTAGCCAATATCGGTATCGATATTGGCTTTTTTATTTATTAATTAGCGTATAATTTGATTTAGAATAAAGCATCTATTTCTTATTTGATTAATAATGTTTTATTAAACTTTTAATATTTTGAAATTAAAGCTTTATTTTATAAACAAATAAACTAGATTGTAATTTAGATGCTAAAAGTAGGCATACTAATTTACGCCTTATATCAAAGATTTGATATACCAGCATTAGTAAGCTTTTTCATGTTTGGCTCGGCAGTTCTTTTTGCATTTATGTTGGGACTTGAAAAAGATAGCCTAGAAAAAGGCGAAATGACAGTTGCAGAAATAAAACGTGAACAACGTAAAATTTTAAGATTTAGAACTAGCTTAATATTAAGTATGTTAGGTTCAATTACTTTAGTAACAGTTAAAGCCTAGCTTTCTTATCACTCTCAACCAATGCTAAATTGTGCTCTTTGGTCAGAACTGGAGCTGCACTTTAGTTATTTCTTAATGTTTTATCGGAGATCTAGCTAAAATAAGATTCCCGATATAAACCCCTCGGGAATGATGGATTTTAGCATGATGTTAGAGCTATTTTAGTTTTTTAAATCACAAAAAACAAAAACCCTAAGTGCGATATAAAATCTTAATAACATGCCAGCCAAATTTAGTTTTAACTAAATGAGGTGTTAGAACCTCTTTACTAAAAACCACTTTATCAAATGCAGGAACCATAGTGCCTTTTGCGAATTCACCTAAGCTACCACCTGCTTTTTTACCTGATGGACACGTTGAATGTTTTTTGGCTAACACATGAAACTTAGCGCCTTTATTCAACTGCTTGATAATGTCTTCTGCTTGTTCTTTATGCTTTACTAAAATGTGTAAAGCCGATGCTGTACGTGCCATGTTAACCTCATAAATATTTACGTTTTAAATTATATCATGAGTCATGATTAAGTCGCTAAAGGCTTTGCGGATTAGTTTGTTATTTACTCTCATTTTTATGTATATACATTTTTTTATCTGTAATATTTATCATTTCTTGAAGTGTGTATTGACTGTCGTATTCAAATACTTCAGCACCATAGCTGACACCTAAACCGGCATCTGTTGAAATTGTTTTACAAAACCGATTAAAACTCTGAACAATATCCTGACTCCATTCATCTATAAAACTTTCACTATTGCTCAGTATCATCACAATAAACTCATCACCGCCAAGCCTTGCTTTGATATCTGAATCTCTAGTATGCGTTTGTATCGTATTGGCGAACTCTTTTATTAATAAATCGCCTATGTCATGACCTAAATTATCATTGGCAAACTTTAAGTTATTAATATCGAAATATATAAAAGCGAGTTTTTTTTCAAACCTTATCGCATCTTTTATTCTTTGATGGGCGAGAGTTTCAAATCCTCTACGGTTGTATAGTTGTGTTAACTCATCGGTTAAAGCTAGGGCACTTATTTTTTCATAATTAATCAGATGCTTTAGATCACTTTCTATTATTTCTTTAAATTGTGACAGTAGATGGACCAATATTTTAGGGTACACAGTTGCTTTAGTATCGATCACACAAATAGAACCAAATAAACTTTGATCGGGCCAAAAAATAGGAAACCCTAAATAAGATCGTACAGCGCCTTCTGCAACTGGTGGAGAGTCTCGCCATTTTTCAGAACCAAGTGCATCATTTATATATAAAGAATTTCGAGTCTCCATCATTTCACGGCAAAAACTTTGAATGTCGTAGGGCCAGCATGAGTTTATTTCTAAAAAATTATTTGGATTTTTACTGGTTGAAATAACATTGAATTCATTTTGCCTAAATTGAATGATAGTGCCACTTGCAGCATTATAAAGCTCAGCAATAATATTCACGACATTTTGCCATTGTTTATAATTAACTTCAGGATGTGGGTACTGAATTAAACAAGCTTGAGTATCAATCATAATTAAACTTTTACAGCTATTGATATTAAATATAGGTCAGTTTGTTTGTTTTATAAACACGATTTATGAATTCAAAAATTATTAATGAGCGTTATTTACTTCAAAAAAATATATAGTTGAGCTTTGTTCCTAAAAATGCTCAACTATCATCATTATTAATTTTAACAATAACAATAAGATATGCTTTTAGATATTTTGGGTATTTTAATCGCCTTTTGCTCAGTCATGCTAATGTTTAGTTTAGTAGTCACTGCTTTTATTCAGTTTTTACAAAATAACTTAAAATGGCGAACAGCGCATTTAAAGTTAGGATTAACAGCATTAGCTACTCATATATTCAAAATTAACAATAGTTGGGTGTCGCAGAGATCTTTAAATGATTCACTACTGGATTTAATGAGGCCAACTATTAAAGCCAATCGAGGCGGCTTGTTTTATCAGCTATTTAGAAACTATGAACGTGGGCATATAAATGATGAAGAAATAAAAGCGGTACTCACAAACTTACATCAACAAAGTGACTGTAATACTAAACCTGATTTAGATACATTATTAAATGAAGCCGATAGATTTTTTGCGAGAATAGAAACAGAAATGAGTAGTCATTTTACGCGAAAAACCCACTTTTGGTCATTTATAGTTGCAGGTATATTTGTGATTTTGTTTCAATTAGATACATTCTCAGTACTGAATAAGGTATCTCAAGATAAGACTTATAGAGACAGTTTAGTTAATCAAGCGCAACAACAAATTAATAAACCTTATGAAGATTGTCGTGTTTTTACTCAGTTTGAAAATATTCAATCTTGTTTAATATCACAGCAAAAAAATGCGGCTTTATATGGATTTACCTTATTACCAAAAGGCGAGTCTCATTTTTATAAGGCGGGTGAGCAGCAAAGCCACAAAACCATATGGCAATTACTGTCTTTTTGGATTGGCATGATGATTTCAACCATATTCATCTCACTAGGTGCACCATTTTGGTTTAATCGAATCAAAACTTTAATTCAACTAAAAGATAAATTGAGTAAAGTCTCAGTTAAGTAGTTAATACTGAATTAGTATCGAATATAATCATCATTGATGGCTTATATTCGATACTATCAAGTGAGTATTTATAAATAATTAAATGGCTTGTGAAGTGAGCGCTATTGGGTAATCACCCATGAGTGTTACCTGATCCATAACTGTTACTAATGTTTGATGAGTGCTATCAAGGTCCGCATTTATTTGTATTGTTTGAATTGAAAAATTAGCGCCTATTCTAGCAATATTGGCTGCAACACGTTCAGCGTCTACTTGTCGGTTATCCATCCAAATAATATTATCTTTATCAATTGCAATTTGTACGCTTTTTGAAGTTTGATTTTTCTGTGAATTACTTTGAGGTCGGCTAAGTTCTATGCCTTTGGCCTTTACAAATGTGGTAGTGACAATAAAGAATATTAAAAGAATAAACACAACATCGAGCATTGGGTTCATATCTACTTCTGCATCAATTTTTGGTTCATGAGATTTATTTTTCATCATACTGGTTTCCTTGTGTTTTATAGATTGCTGCTTTGAAAAATAAATCAAAGCAGCGCTTAAAAACTGAGTACCTAATTTAAAACTATCAGAACTCACAAGGGGTTATCGTTAAATCATTGTTAATATAATGATTTGTAACATTTTAATATTATGTAGTGGTGTTATTTACCCTGTTAATGTTTGATTTCTTATTTAAACCACATAAGTTTGAAAATAATAAAAAACTAACCATGGTAGGCACTAGCCAACCCGCGTTATATTGATATAAAGGTAAGTACTTAATAAATGTAGCATGAATATCAGATGGCATTTTCTCTAATATTTTAAGTGCATCTACAATACCGCCAGCAATTGCTGTTATAAGTGTTAAGCTATAAGTCAGAGCACTTACAGGGCGTTTAACATTTAATAATGCTAAACAAATTACAGTGATTGCCACAGGATGCAATACAACAACTAAAGGCAACGTAATGGCTATCAGCATATCTAAGCCTAAATTAGCCACTAAGGTAGTCACTGCTACAATCACTATGGCACTCACCTTATAATTACAGCTACTAAAGTTTTTACTAACAAATTCAGCGCTGGCACAAGTTAAGCCAATCGCTGTCGTTAAACACGCCATGAAAATCACAAAACCTAATAATATAACGCCAGGTACACCATAAATCCAATTCATATAGTTTGATAATATTGCGCCACCGTTGGTTTCAGCTTGGCCATAGTTAGCGCCGACATATGCGATAGCAATATAAACTAAACTCATCGCAACACTGTAAATTAAAACGACGCGGGTCATGCTTGGGAATATAGCGCTTTTAGGCGAAGCCTCTTTTATGGCATTCATTACCAACCAACCAAAACCCACAGCACCTAATACATCCATGGTCATATAGCCTTCAGATAAACCAGAAGCAAAAGCAAATTCTTGATATTGTTTAGCGATGCTTAACGTTTCACCATGAGGAAATAAGTAGGCACTTACGGCTATCGCGATCAGCATAATAAGTAAAATTGGTGTCAGTATTTTACCAATACGGTCCATTAATTTACCTGGGTTTAATGCAAAAAATAATGTGACGGCTGCCATGGCTAAGGTACAGAGTAATAAACCAGTATCACCAATAAAAGGCTTAGCCGTAAACTCGTAAGCAACCGTAAAAGTACGCGGCATAGAAAAAAGCGGACCAATCGATAAAAACAATACACTCCAAAAAAGTAAATGTCCCCATCTAGGTAATCTGCTTGTAAGTGCATCACTGCCGCCCATATAAGCAATTGCAATAAGTGTGAGCGCAGGCAAACCAACCGCAGTGATTAAAAAACCAGACATCGCTAATAAGAAATGTTCACCCGAACCTTGACCTAATTGTGGCGGAAAAATGACATTTCCCGCCCCTAAAAAAAGTGCAAAGGTCATAAAACCCAAAGAGAGAAGTGTAGACTTAGACATGTAAACCTTAAAATAACAACGCAGATGCTAAAAAGGGCGCATTGTAAGGGCTTGCAGCGAGTTTGCAACCTAAAAATTATAGTGTTAAAAGTCTTGAAATCACGTGTTACTAGTAAATAACAGGGAGTTTTATCTTGATTTTTAAAAGTTAAAGTAGGGCTATTGCAGCAATGTTGCGTTATTTGCAATATGTATTCGTTTTAAAATAATAAATAAAGTACTTAAAACTAGGGGATATAGGTCGTGCTCACATTTTTTATTATTTTTACTGTCGATGTAATTATTATTAATACATGTACAGTTTATAAAATGAAAATTTACTTTATTGTTTATTCAGCACTATAAAACCACACTTTAGCAATTTTATTATCTTTTATTTCTTTAATGACAGACTCTGGATTCGGCGGTCTAAAAACTTCTATATCGTCACTAAACTTTGCAGTAAAAGGAATAATTTTCTTTGCATTATAAGCATCAAGTTGGCGTTCAACAGGCGTTAAAAAATCCAGGTTTATTATTTACTTCATTTATCATTTTTACCTCTGAGATATTACATCGCATTAAATTTTTTATGAGAATAAAAAGCTTAATTTTATTTTAATGTGACTTCATTTAAGTCATATACTTGTCCAGATAAAGGTGACTGACTAAATAGTTTTATCATTTTTTTAGCCGCTATGGTGGGTGTTTGTAATTTGTTATCTGTTTTTAGCGCATTAAAGTGCGCGACATCGGTAAAGTTAGCTTCATCTTGATCGCGAATTGTTTGTTGCATTTGCGTATCAATCACACCTGGCCGAATAGTCATAATGCGTAAGTTTTTATTATTTTGTGTTTCAAGTGCTATGCAGGACGTAAAAGTTTCGATTGCAGATTTGGTAGCACAATATAGCGACCAACCATAAAAAGGCTTAACAGCAGCCCCAGATGATATATTGGCGATTTTTATATTGGCGTCTTGCTTACTAAAGTATTTTAAAAATAAACCCGTTGTTGTCACACAAGCATTAAGGTTTATTTGAATATTTTGTTGCCAATCTTTTGGTTGAGTTGATTCTAGTGGGCCGACAGGGGCTAATGTTCCCACATTATTAATTAAAACAATTTCACTATAGCAATTATTGCTTAGCTGTTTAAATGTTTTGTTGAGGGTATCAGTGCATGAATCTGGTTCAGAAAAATCGCATGTTTGATGGTTTTGACTATTACCACTTCTTGAAAATTCTACGACTTGCCAATGTGCATTTGCGTATATATCTACAAGTGCTTTACCAAGACCTTTTGAACCGCCTGTAATAATTGCAAGCTTCATTGTGTTACCTTATTAAATTAAACTCTCTATAACATGTGACTTTTAGACCTTAAATATATCGGCTTTTGCATTCAATTAAATTGAGATAGAGTGAGGTATTATTCAGTTAAAAAGAATAAGTTGAGATAGTAAAACCTATCTTATTGATACAGTTTACCTTTCTCATTTTATGGCTTTGAAAGAAACTAAACAATTTAATAAAAGCCACGCTTATTTTTGTAAATCATGGCAGTATTATCGTTAATAATAATTTAAACGGTAATACTGTAGAGCATGAATAAACCGCCATTATTTGAGCTAATCTCAGCCCATATTTTAAAAAGCCTTTATACAGGCTTTCCTATCACTGAAACATTTTCGAGTATTAATATCGCACGCGTATTTAAGAGTGAATTAACAGATGAACTTCACCTTATTAATACGGTTAGTGCCACTTTAAACTGGCTAAATGAAAACAGTTATATTGCGATTGGTTCACAAGATTTAAATGATTATTACGATGTGAGTTTAAGTGAAAAATGTTTAGCTGCATTTATTACAAACAAACGTAGTGATGAACTGAGTATTACAGATGGCCTTTTAGGTGATGATACTCAACAAGTAGATGCAATTGAAAGGTTAATACTGATTAAATCAAATTAGGGGATTACATCGGGTTAAACTTTATAAATAATATATTATCGTATTGATTATGAAAACTGGATTTTCATATTCTTTTAAATATCACTGAACTATTTTACTTTGTTTTTCGTATTACTTTTAGACACAAAATAAGGATACGACAATGCAAAAAGAAGTACAGTTACGTTTAGGTGAGAAAGTAATGCCAAAAGCACCTATGGTTAAATTAAGTAATGGTGAGTTTTGTATACCTCAGCATTATTTAACTTATCATCACACATTACAAAGTGTTGAAGCGCTAATTTGTGCAATTGAATATGATCCCCGTTATGTTGTATTTGCAGCACAAGAGGGTGAGTGTATTTATATACAAGTAGGGGTTGTTGGCCATGATAATTACAAAAAGCATTCAAGCGAAAATGATTTAAAGCTACTATTTGGTCGTAAATGGCGTGTAGAACCTGAGTTACCTACATCTGAAATTATACAAAGTGTTTTTTTAGCGATTAAAAAATCGCGAGAACATGAAGTAAGAGAGCTGTTTAAACTTAAAGTTAATAACAGTGTTACCACACCATTTAATACGCATATAGATTTACCGTTAATGGCACAGTTTTACGAAAATATACAATTTAAACAAACACAAACTAAAATAAGCCCTGAACAGCAGATTAATGATGTATTGAGCTGTATCAATTACGATAACTGTCACTTAACCTTGAAAGATGTTGAGCAACGCAAAAACGGTTTATGGTTAATAGATGTTGCAATTGAAAGTCATGATTTAAGCACCTTACCTGAAATAAAAAATAAAATGCTATTTTTACAAACCGAAGATTTGACTTTAAATACATTAAGCCGTGCTTTAATGAATGAACTTGTGTTTTTAAGTGATTTACATGTAGACAAAAACTTTAGTTATCAGGGATTTCATCGTTTTGATCCTGCTATAGATATTGCTGAGATTGCCGATTTGTCTCAACAAACAAGAAAGCATGAGTTAGCAGCACAATTTGCCAGTGAATTTAGCAAAAGTAATTATGAGACTGACCAAATGCGAATTCCCCCAGTTAAGCCAGGTCCGTTGGCGAAAAAACACCAAAAAGTAATAGAGAAATTTAAGTTATTATCTTAATGATATTAACTTAATGCGATATTAATTATTATTGGGTTTGATTTATATAAATAAAAAAGGCAGTTAAGATAAAATCCTAACTGCCTTTTTGATTTATATAAATAAAAAAGGCAGTTAAGATAAAATCCTAACTGCCTTTCTTTTTGGCTGTCGCCAATTTGTCGCCTCTTGTATTACCACGACATTATGTGGTGGAGCTGGGGGGATTTGAACCCCCGTCCGGAAAGCGTCGAAATTAGCTTACCCCTTTATAAAACAGTGACTTACATATAAATCAATCACTTACTTTCTGACTAACCCTGATGAAATCTGAAAAAACCTAACCGTTATGGACTATATTTGGACAATCGACTAAGGGGTTTAGTCTAATAGCATCTTCTAGATGATTCGGTGCAAAGTGAGCGTAGCGCATTGTTTCCTCTATCTTAGCATGGCCTAGAATACGCTGTAATACAATTATGTTACCACCATTCATCATAAAGTGGCTTGCAAATGTATGCCTTAAAACATGGCTGCATTGACCCTCTGGTAATACGATATCGGTTTTTCTTATCGCTCTTTCAAATGCTTTTCTACAATCTTCAAATAAACTACCTGATTTTTTAGGTATTTCATTATATAGCTTTTCAGATATTGGTACTGTTCTACGCTTTTTACTTTTAGTATTTACAAAATTAATTCTAAATTCATTACCTGATTTAATTACATTGGTTCTTTTTAAACCGTATGCCTCGCTTATTCTACAACCAGTAGACAAACATATTTTTGCAACAATATGAATATGTGGATTAGTTGATTTTTTTAGTTCTTCTAAAACTTCGTTAATTTCTTCTTTAGTTAAAAATACTAATTCCGTTTCTTGTACTTTTATTAATTTTATTGAACCTATTGGGTTTGGGTATTTAATATTTTCGATTTCAATTAATTTATTAAATAAACCTCGTATCAAGTTAAGTTCATTATTAGCTGTTTTAGGTTTTATTTTTTTTAATCTTTTACCGCGATATTCAATGTAATCTGTTGCTGTTAATTTTGCCGCTACTGGGTCGTTCAACTCATTACAAATTGCGTTTAGTTTTGCTAAAGATTTTTCTGGAGCTGCTAAAGTTTGCCCGTGGAATTCAAACCACTTTTCTATTAATTGAGATAAGCGCCTTTTATCGTCTTTTTCACCGTTCCATGGTTTTGCCTGTGCTTCAGCTAAAACATGATTTTGAAACCTAACGGCCTCAGATTTAGTGTTAAAAGTTCTGCGTATACGTTTATTTGTATTTTCATACGGCCTTATATCTACATAGAACTTATTATCAACTTTTTTTATCGACATATTTAACTCTTTTGTTGCGTTTGCCTATAAAAGCGCAGTACTTCATGTTTTGATTAGAATATATGCACTAATGCGTATTTCACAATAGAAAAGATTATTTTGTATACTGATATATCAGTTTCACAATGTTTTTCCATCTATTAAGGAATTATAGAATGCTATAGTTTCCTCACTGTTTTTTAATCTAATAGAGTCTAATATGGAAATCAAATCGAGTACTCCAGTTCTCAACCCATTACAAATCAAACACACTCCAGCTCAAAAAATAGATGATGAAACTGTTAAAACCAATAATACTGATTCGGTAACAATTAGCGCTGAGGCACAAGAACTTTTAGACGAAGTAAAACCTAACCGTGGTGGTGGTGACGTTATAATTAAAAAGCCAAACCAATGATTGTATTTGATACATATTACAAATTTAATTGGTCATTTATTGCCGATAATTTCATAACATTATTATTTATCTCAACAATGTTTATTGTCTTTTTCAGATATAAATCTGACAAGTCTTTAAAAATCGGTGCAATTGTTTATGCGTCATCTTATATATTAAGTAATTTTGCTTATTCAATGGTAGAAGTTTTACCTGAAGGAAACTTAGTAGGCCCAGAGTTTTTTTATTTGCAGTGGGTGATGTATGAAGCTTTAACCATTATTTTATGTTTTATGATTCATTTAACTATGAAAGTACAGCATCATGAAGGTGTGGTTAATGCTTATAGATTGTCATGTATCAATATGGCTTCTTGCTTAGCTATGCATTATTTAGCTGTTTTTCAAAGTTTACCAGAACATTGGTTCTATCCCGTTTATTCTGTCACAGTCAATTTAACAGCATTATTTATTATATTTTTATTTGCTTTCAATATTAAGTGGAGTGTTAGCGAATGTTTTTCGAAGTACCGTTTGTCATAACTCTTTGTATTGTAGCTTTAGTAATTGTTCTCAATATTAACAAAATTCAGCATGTCGACAGGGATGAAATGCCATTACCAGAACTTGCTGAAATATTACTTTTAGAATTAGAAAAAATTAATTCAATGGATGTAAATTTAAGAGTTGAAGCAAAACAACACTGGGATGATAAGTTTAATATTTACCTTGAAAGAAAACGTTTAGATACCACTAAAAATCAACACCAAAACTTAAAAATAAGAGCTATTAAATAGCTCTTTTACGTCCTTATCTTTGTTATCTTTTTTTTAGCATTAAATAAAATTACTTTATTTGTAAGTCTTTGTTTTAATGGTTGCATTTGTAATGTAGTATCTTGGCTTGATAACGAATCAACACATTAACTTGCTCGATATTTATACAAGCCAAGTTTAATGTTGTAAATGTGTCTTTGATAGACGGAATTATTCCGTTTATCACGCAAAGGTAATACAGGGTGTTTTGATTAAATTATAAATTAATAGTATTTTGTTAACATTGAAAATCAAGATAGACGAAAAAAGTTCTTGTTTAAACACGGAGTAAATCATTCTATTAAGCAGTTATAAGCCCATGGAGGTAACTTGAGTACTATCGAAGAATCTCTTGAGCTATCAAAAGATATCAGTAATTCCTTAGAGGGTATCACGACAGATGCTGGTGATGAATTTCTTTTCCCAGGATTATTTCACTCGTTAGTTATCGAGCACCACCGAAGCATTATCGTTTTGTGCGAGCGTCAGTTGTATAGTTCTGCTGCAAGCCTAATACGATGTGTTTTTGAATCTTATATTAAAGGTCTTTGGTTTGCTGAGTTCGCAAAAGAAGCTGATTTTGTAAAATTAAGAAATGACAGTTTCAATAAAGATTTTTATAGGTTGGTAAATGCACTAGAAAATAAAAACAATAATGGTATTAAAACAGCCAAAGAACGTTATTGGCCTAATTTAAATAGTCTAACTCATTCAGGTACTGCGCAATTATCTAGAAGAGTAAAAGGCGATCAAATTGTAAGTAATTTCAATGAAGAGTTTATTCAGCAAATGCTTAGTTTTACTAATACATATGCATTATTGTCTTTTGGGCAAATAGCTGAAATGTCAGGCAATAGCAAAGCACAAAACGCATTCATTGCTATTGCTGATAAACACAGTGATTTTAAAGAAGCTACTGACTGTGTTAAGGGCTTGTAACAAATAAGGATAGTATTGATGTCAACTGGAAGTGATTTTAAATGTCCAAAGTGTGAAGAATTCCGAGAATTAACTCTTCACCTTCATGAACTGTTTATGTTTTGCGAACTTTTAGATAATACAAATATTGTTTATAAGTATTCTAAGAAATTTAAGGGTTTTGTTCCTGAAGGGGAGGCAACCACAATTAATATAGCAAAGTGGTTAAGATTAGCTAGTCAAATCGACTCTGTAGAACTGAACCCTTTTCGATATAAAGAAGCTCATTTTTGGTGTGAGTCTGCAGGAGATGAGCTAGATTCTGACGCAGGACACCATAAGGCAATTATTACACCGATAACTCAATTTATGTTTATCGCCAATGCTCTAGAAGAAACCTATCGGTTTATTAGTTCACGATACGAACATCACTACAAATCTGCAATAATAAGAAAGCCAAAACTTGAAAGAAAAAGAAATTACTCTGCTCAGGCACACTGGCTTCTTGATGAAATATATCCAGATATCGAAGTACCTGAAATGTATAAACATAAAGTGGACTCCTTTACTTCTTTAGCTAAATCCTATCAAAAACAATTTAATGTCAGCTTCGATTTTGATTTAGAAAATAATCCAGAATTGTCTCATGGCTTATCAATAGTAAGAAATATTAGAAATCATATTGCTCATGCTGTATTCCCTATTATTGAAAACC
This sequence comes from Pseudoalteromonas sp. '520P1 No. 423', assembly GCF_001269985.1. Taxonomy (NCBI): domain Bacteria; kingdom Pseudomonadati; phylum Pseudomonadota; class Gammaproteobacteria; order Alteromonadales; family Pseudoalteromonadaceae; genus Pseudoalteromonas; species Pseudoalteromonas sp. '520P1 No. 423'. The sequence goes on from NZ_BBZB01000001.1 coordinate 1,429,558, forward strand.
CTGAATATACATTAGAGTTTTCAAATCCAAAGAGTAAGCGGTTAATTCTAAATTTATTAGCGCATGCAAGTAGAGTTGCAGCAATGAATATTCAAATGATGTTAAGCGTCTCAAATAGCGGGTTTAACTCAGCTGGATATTCATATTTATGTAGTGATCCCGATTACGGCAATAAGTTAGAGTCATTGTGCACTTTAAATTACCTGAAAAAGTTACATATTAAACAAGAGTTTGGCCTTAATGAAAGCTCACAATGGCAATTACGCTCAGAGTGGGGCCTTGAGGCTGTAGAATGATTAAAAGTTTAATATCAGAGCCCTAAAATAGGGCCCCAAATGTATTAGTTAACTTCAGTTCTGAGCTTTCATTGTGATAGAGAGAGGCTCACTTTTTTAAGAATTTTAGCCTTTAGATAAATTCTACAGGCTCGTTAGGCAATCGTTAGGGCTCATGTCCAGTTATAGGAATATTAATGACAGAAGAAAATAAAAGTTTAGATATTTTGGGTGTAAAGCCTATCGCTGATTCAGTAAATACTGTAACTACAGGTTCCGTTAAAGGTGCTTCAGCTTTTTTAAGCCGTATATGTTTACCTGCAGCTGAAGAGTTTGGTTTGTTACTAAAGGATAAGGTTAGTAGTTGGAGAGCAAATAATGCAGTTCAGATTACGAATAAAGCTCAAGCTTTATTAGAAAAGCAAGTTGGGAATGTTTCCCTGAATGCCCATCCAAGAATAGTTTACTCTACAATTGAAAGTGGCTCTTGGGCTGAAGATGATTTTATGCAAAATCTATGGGCTGGTTTATTGGCTTCATCTTGTACTGAGAAAGGAAAAGATGAGAGCAATTTAATACTTGTAAATTTGCTATCTCAAATTACGACCAGCCAATGTAAGTTACTCGATTATGCTTGCAGTAATTGTAAAGTTTTCAAGTCAGAAGCTGGTTGGATTGGTGCTCTTGGGAACTCAATGGAACTCAGTGAACTTATAGAGATAATGGATATACAAGATGTGCATCAAATTGATAGAGAACTTGATCATTTAAGGGCATTAGAATTGATTTCTGGTGGCTTTCAAATAGATCATACTATAGCGAAAGTGAAACCTATGGCTTTAGGTTTACATTTATACGTCAGAGGTCAGGGTTATGTTGGAGAACCTAACTCATATTTTGATGCTCCAATAATGACAAAAGCAGACCTAATTAAACATGAAAGTGAATTTCATGATTTTTAAGCCCTGGAAAGGTATTTAAACATTGGGTTTCGCTTCGCTACACATTATAACCCACAATTTTAGTCCGCTTAGTGCGGCGTTGAGGCTGTAGAATAATTAATTAACTTAGCAGCCTTAAAGCAGGGTTCCAAATGCATTAGTTCAGTCTGTTTTTCAGCTTTCGATGCAATACAGAGAGCCATTTTTTATCAATTTTAGCCTTTAGATAAATTCTACAGATTCGTTATGTTTGCGAGTTATCATCGAATTTAGGAGTACATAAATCAGTGAGAGATGTATTTGTAATACTAGGGAATGGGTTTTCAATAGACTTCCTAAATCATTTAAAACAATCGGAATGTAATGCAGAACAAATTGCACTATCTAATCTATTTGAAAATGGGGAATTAGTTCCTTGGCCGGGCGATGGAACTCCTGGATTTCTCTCGTACAAACATTGCCCTAATCTATGGACTTTGGGAGCAAGGCCAAACTTAGGCGCTAAAGAGACTATAGATTTGATAGAAAATATTATTACATGTGCAAACGCACTTAATAATAGACCTAGAAATGTTGATAGCATTTATATGAAGGCATATAAAGAGCTTGTAACTTATTTGAAGGCTTTGTTTATTTTCTATAACGATAAAGTAAATGTTCCAAATGTTAATTTAGAAGATTGGGGGTGGAGTAAATATTTAATCAAGTTAAATAACGACCCTAGCATTAACAAGGTTCACATTGTTACATTAAACTATGATATCTGGCTTGAAAGAATCCTAAAGAAGAACAATATAGATTTTTCTATTGCTAATTTCGAAGAAGATAAAGATATTATTTTGTATAAACCACATGGTTCAATAAGCTTTAGTCATGGAGTTGAAAAAGTAAAAGATGTTTTTGAAATCAGCTATGAACATGATGTTTTAGATGGGAAGTTAAGTGAGTTCACCGTAAAATATGAAGGGTTAACAGCTCTAAATTCTATAAATGCGATGGTGCCACCTGCTGGAGATTCTAATAGGCTTGATTTTGCTTGGGCTAGTGAAATAAGAAAATCTATCAGTGAAATATCTCAGAGCCTAAAAAGCAATGATGAACTGGTTATTTGCGGAACTTCCTACTGGCATGTTGACCGACTTGAAATTGACAGGATACTTACATCTATAAATAGTGATATTTCTGATGTAAAGGTAATAAACCCAAATTCACCTGATGTTTTTAATGCAGTTATAACTACGCTATTTGAAAATGTTAAATTCTTTAAAAACTCTAACCCATTGGCATAATTATGAATATTTTAGAACGTACAAGTAACAACATAAATATAGCTACATTTTGGGAAAATTATAGCTTAAAAAAATACAATCTTTCTCCCAGTTATCAACGTGAAGGTGAGGTTTGGAGTGGTCCAGATCAAAGCTACTTGATTGATACCATTCTCAAAAATTTTCCTATGCCACCTATTTTCTTACACCAACACATAGATAATCAAACAGGTAAAACTATTTATGATGTTATAGATGGTAAGCAAAGGTTAGGAGCAATAATTGGCTTTTTAAACAATGAAATTGCGATACCTGAAGACTTTTCAGAGGACGGTTTTGGTAGCTCTGAATTGGAAGGGTTATATTTTAAAGACTTGGATTCGCCAGAAATATCTGCTTGGAAAAAAAACCTATGGAAGTATGAAATAACTATTGAATATGTTGAAACTGATGATATTGGTGTTGTAAATCATATATTTGATCGCCTTAATAGGAATGGTGAACCGTTAACACACCAAGAGTTAAGAAATGCAAAATATGGTGATACTGGGTTTTATAAGTTAATCAAAGATATTTCAGATCGTGAAGTATTTAGCCGTACTGTAGATAGCTTGAGCAACAATCGGCTAGAAAATCATGAGTTTATCTCGGAATTAATGTTTTTAATAACTGAAGACAAAGTTATTGCAGGTGATAAACCGAAAGATATTGATGAGTTATATGAAAAATATACTGCTCTAGATACAAACCAATTAGATGCAATAAAAGACCAAGTACTAAATATTGAAAATGTTTTCTCTACCTTTAACCTTAATTTTGATGATAAGCGGTTTCATGGTGTTAGCCATATTTATGGTTTGTGGGGACTTGCTTGGAAGTTACATAAAGATGAAGTAGCTATCGAAGATATCGATGAAAAGATAACAGAGTTCTTTCTAGTTTATAAGCGGAAGGATGATTCAAATGAATACATTGAAACTTATCGGGCAACCATGAGTGGTGGAACTAAAGGTTCTTCTAGAAGAAAAAGACGTATAGATGCTCTGTTAAACTATATGAAACAAACATAACAAGGCGTTTAAGTCGAACTAAAACAGTTGGTTATGTTGCACTTTGCTACACATTATAACCCACTATCTTTGTCCGCTTAGTGCGGCGTTGAGGCTGTAGAATAATTAATAATTAATAATTTTACAGCTCAAAAGCAAGGGTTCTAAATTCGTTAGTACAGACGAGTTAATCGCTTATAGTGCGATACAGGGGACCATTTATATATTAATTGTAGCCTTTAGATAAATTCTACAGGCTCGTTAGGCTTCTCGACATCATAAGGAGTAATCATGTCGCAAACGGTGAGGCAACATTACGTACCAAGAGTTTATTTAAAAGCTTGGTCATGTCCAAAAGGAAAGGTCAAGGTTCTGGACAAAAAAACAGGGAAAATTTTCACCCCCGCAGTAGAGAATATTTGTCTTGAAAAGTACTTTTATGAAAACCCAAAACTTCCTCCAACAAATGAAATTGAAAATATGTTTTGTGATTATGAAGGGAAGTTTGGGAAAACTAGAGATTTTTTGTCTGCTATTAAAAACAACGCTATCGAATTGTCTCAGCCTATATCAGAAACATTAGCCAATGCACTAAATGCATTACCAGATCATTTACGAATATTAAAAGAATTTGCATGCATTTCATATTTTCGTACACCAAAAGCCTTTCAGGAAATGCTAAAACAGCTAAAAGCAGACAATAATCCTGAAGCGGCAAAAGCAATAAAACAGTTAGAGTCCCCTTATGCTCTTAATAAGCAAGCCTTTGAATCTACAATATTTGAAAGGTTTAAAAAAATGCATATTGCTATTTTGTTCAGTGAAACAGATTTAATTACAGGAGACGCACCGTGCATTCCGCTGGCGGGAGGCACAGGACATTCGAATTATGCTTATGATATAGGAAGGCATGAGGCTTCATTTGCAGCTATGGCAATTACATCAAACATTGTAGTCATGTTCATGCCTAACTTAACAGCTAACAATCCCATTATCATTCCAAGAGATATGCCTAAAGAACTGTCTCTCCAACTAAATGAAATTATTATGGAACACTCTCAGCGTTGGGTGATAAGTACTCCTAGTATAGAAGCCTAGCATGGCATTTAAACTGAACAAAAACAGTGGGTAACGTTTCGCTTCGCTACACATTACAACCAACAGTTTTCGTCCTTTTAACGCGTCGTTGAGGCTGTAGAATAATTAAAAATTTAATTTTGCAGCCCTTTATTTAATTACCTTTTTTTTACGTTCAATATCTTCTTTATCCATTTCAATTTCTATCATATCTCTGAAGTTCTTAACGAATAAAGTTGAGATTACAGGCATAGTATCTTTTGGATAGTCGGGTAGTAGTTTTAGCTCCCAGCATTCATAAAAACACTCTTTTACGTTGTTTATAAATTCTTTTTTTGTGACAGGAGTGCCGGGTGCAGAGTTGTTCTCACCCAATAAAAGCCAATCTAAGCTAGCTCCCCTTTCTTTACTGGCTATTAGACATGTCGAATATGGAATAGATTCCTTTTTACCCATTTGAGCAGCCCAATTTCCTGTCTTACCAAAATAATTTGATAGCTCTGTCAACGTTTTGAATTTATATAAATCTTTAATTCTTTCAAATACTTGCTGTGCATCATTCAAAATAGCATCTCTAATAATTTAAAAACCAAACAAATAATGTGTTTGACCTATCTGAAATATAGGTCTAGTATCCGTTTTGTTATCTGGTACATAACTAATGGAAATCATAACATGCAAACACTCAATCTATCTATCGGAGCGCCTTTTCTAACTGTTAAAGCGTATGCCGAATTAACAGGTCAAACTCCATCAGCTGTAAGTGCTGATATTGCTGCGGGTAAATTACCTGTCTATATACCGCCACACCGTTCAGAGCAAAATGCCTCATATGTAAAAAAGCACATCAACATGGTGGCGCTTTATGCAATTGCAGCTAAATCAGCTGACATTGATTTAAATATAGCAAACAACGCTTAAAAGTTGGTTTAAGGGATTTTTTGATATGAATAATTTAACGCTAAAAGATAATTTCTTTACTTTTCACTTCACAGTTATCTATGACGAAAATGGTTATTTTGATTCATACCAACTAACACTGGATAAGTTAGATATTGATATTAAATCTCCTTGTATTTTTATCTATTTTGAAAAACCTAGTTTTGGTAGTTCAGATCTTACATTAACTAATAAAAATGAAATCGTTTCTTACTTCGAGTTTAGCTCTGAAAATCAAGAATCTTTAAAGAACTGGATTGGTGAATTAGTTAATAAAGGTCATCTTGATAGAGAACCTTTGCAAGGTACTTTAGATGAATAACTTAGCTTACAAATCAGAACAAAGCAGAATAGAAGAATTTATTTTTCCTGTTGCTGTCGCTAATGATATTACAGCTCATATTGAAGAACCAAAAACAGCTAAAGACATTTATAAAAATACGGTCGATTTCAGTCGTAAAATGTTTAACGCTAAAACTTTTAGAGAAGAAATTTATAGCAAGCATACGTCTTTGGCTGTGATGTTGGCGAATGGCTACAAACAGCTAGAAAGATTTTATGGTTTTGATGAAGCTAACAAGCGAATTCAACAAGCTGATAAAGTTTTAACACTTTGGGATATAGATTTAAGCATTGATGATAATGACCTTTGTGATATTGCTGATATTAAAGCTAGAAATTGTTTATTAAAAATAAATGATAAAGGTCAAACTTTTGAAGTTTATAACGAATTAAAAGAATACCTAAAGCTTTATACATTTGATGCCCCTGAATTTGACCAAAGATACTTTTTACACTCAGTAGAAAAGCAAGCAGAGTTAGATGAACTAAATGATTCGATAGGCCGCCAAGCTCATATTGATTTAATTGCCGCACTTGGTCGTATATCTGACCCGCTTTGGTGGCGTAGACAGTTACGAAAAAAACAAGCTTTAACAGTTGAACAATTAGCACGTGATTTAAGACTCGTTCATAAAAAAGCTTCTCCTTATATTTCAGACTTTACCGTTCAAACAAGACGTATTAGAAAACAGAAGAATCAAAAGATACTGTCTGATTTATTTCTATTAGCTGATGGCCAAAGCCCATTTTCTGATGATTTAGAAACTTTACAATCTGTATGTGAAAAGTCGCATACCTCTGGCTATCAACAAGCCTCCGAATTAATGGTTAGAATTCGTGGTACTGAAGACGTTGCAAAAATGCATGGTCATATTGGTGAGTTTTATACCCTTACTTGCCCAAGCCGTTTTCATGCTACCAGTTCTAAAGGTATTCCAAACAAGAAATATCAAAACCTAACACCTAATGATGCTCAAAACTATTTTAATAATATTTGGAAGTTAGCTCGCGCTCGTTTTTCAAAAGCAAACTTAAAACCATACGGCTTTAGAGTTGTAGAACCACATCATGATGGTTGCCCACACTGGCACATGCTTTTATTTATGCAAAAAGGTGAAGCGAAACAAATTCGTAAAATCCTTAAAGAACTTTGCATGAGAGATACACCAGAAGAAGTTGGCACTTATACAACAAGATTCAAACCAATTTATATGAACCCTAAAAAAGGTAGCGCTGCCGGTTATATCGCTAAATACATTACCAAAGCTGTTACGGGTTCAAACCTTAAAACTATCGAAGATTCTATTTCGGGGAAAGTAAACATTGCTCCGGCTGATGCCGCAGAACGCGCTCGCTCATGGGCTGCAACTTTCAATATAAGACAATTTGAGGCAATAGGATTGCCATCGGTCACAGTGTGGCGAGAAATGAGGCGTTTAGGTATGGGAACAACTGGACAATGTGAGATTGCAAATTCTATGAATACGACCGTTGATAAGATAGCTAATTTTGCATTAGAAAAAGTACGTTTAGCTGCTGATGCTTCTGACTGGGCTGCATTTTGTTTGGCAATGGGTGGCGTACAAATTAAACGTAAAGACCAAGCGGTAAGAATCCATTATCAAATACCTGATTTAGTCGACACGATAACAGGTGAGATAAGCCGCACTGAGGGTGCAAGCCCGCTTTTCGCTACTAAATATGGTGATACACCATCTAACCGTGTTTTAGGTATTGCATGGGATCAAATCACAGTCATTACTCGCAGAGGTAATACAGAAGTACTTTCACAAAAAGAATTAAAAGCCCGTCAAAAAATGATGACTGGAGCAAGAGAGTTCTTTGAAGAATGGGAAGACAACGACTGGTATATGCGCCCATCTGAATCAGATATGCAATTTTTAGAAGCAATGGCAATTGAGGACAAAATGAATCATTGCCTGTTTTTAGACTATGAGGCTTTGGGGTCTAACTTCACGAGTGATGAAATCACGAGCTTGGACTTGTGTCATTAAGTGTAACCACCCCACGGAATTTAATTTTTAACGAAGAAATAACAGATTAACAACCAATACAACCACAGAAAAAGGAAAAGACAATGGCATCTATTGAGGGCGCAGTATCAGAAATAACTTTTGTAAATAAACCTAATGATAAAGGTGAAGTTATCAAAAGTGCCGTTTTTAAATTTGAAACTCAAAATCCTGCTCAATTTTGGGACGTAAAAATTAAACCAGAACAAGTACAAGCTGGAATAGTTGAAGAACTAAGAAAGTACGAAGCACCTAAAGATTCTTGGTCTAAAAAACCTGTACTTCTTAATATCGAATATTACGAGGGGTACTTTGCGGGCAATCCTTTTAAAGGTTTCCGCCTTAATTCAATCGCTACTCAGAATGTTAAGTAGGGATTAAATATTATGAGCCTTACTAGTAACGAGCTTGAGTACTTTTTTACAGTTGTTTGCATGTCTGCTTTTGCGGGTGCTGCCTTTGCTCAAGTGTTTACACCTTCACTTTTAGCTGTAGCCAAATTTCTAACTAGGTATTTACCAGTACCAAAAAGCCATTTTCTAGAAATTGAGTTACTTAATGATGAGATTGCATTTCTTAGAGAATCGTTAATTGCTAAAGAGTCGCAAATCAAAGCTCTTACTAGTGAGTGTTTGTAATGCCTAAATGTGTTGCTTTAGATTCTAACGGCTTTTTAAAAGCCACCTCTGAAACAACGTGTACTGATTTTGTACTAATGACACCGACTGAATTAACCCAACTTCAATCGGGTTCATTACAACAAATGCAAGAAACCTTAAATCTCTTATTCGCTTTTGATTATGAGCTTTTTGGAATTATAGAACTGGCGCTAATTTTAGCGTTTTTAAACTCCCACTTTGCGGGCCGTATCGTTAGATGGCTTGGCAAAAAATAAAAATGAAACAAGGAAATACAATTATGAAAAATATCTTAAAAAACAAAATGGCTAAAGCAGGTTTAGTTTTAACTTCTGTAACGGCTTCTAGTGTTGCTTTTGCTCAAGATTATACAACGCAAATTACTGCGGCTAGTACTGAAGGTAATACCAATGTACTTGCTGTAATTGGTGCTGTAATCGGTATCGCTATTCTTGGTTTTGGTGTTGGCTCAATGCTTGGTTGGTTTAAGCGTTAATGGTCACGACAGTACTGCTTGCATGTTGCCTCTACTATTGCATGGTAGAGGGTTTTACATCTGGAATCAGAGCGTCTTAATGGCGCTTTTTTTTGGAGCTTTTTTTATGTATACCACATCTTTTTTAACCAATATCCAAATCGAAATAATAAAAATTAGACAGGCTATTGCGTGTTTTCAATCAATACCTAACAGAGTTGATATTAAAGAATATCAAGAGTTAATCATCAAATTACATTGCCTTATATGGTTAAAAATGAGGTATATCAGGTGAAGTATTTAATATTTATTATGTTTTTATTTCTATCATTTGAGACATTATCTGGTGCAACGATAAGCCAAGGACGTTATGGGCTTCAATATGATTCTAGTGTTTATGGTGGTGCTTTAGGTTGCACTACTTCTGCTGAAGATTATAGCGGTTGCTTTAAAGATGTAACTACGCCTCATATTTACGGTGTTCTGTCAAAATCAGGTCGTTCACCTTGTTATATCGACTCTACAGGAAGAACTGCGTGTTTAAGTGTTAGGTGGACTTACACAAGTGATTGTACTGATATAGGTGGCTTTTTGGTTTGCGGCTTACCTTGTACTGATAGTCACTCATGTCTTTTATATGTTTCTCAAGAGTGCGGAGTTGTTGCAAATTACAAATATATAGGTCCTGCCAATACTTATGAATATCAATGCTCAGAGAAAAAAGATTGTGGTGATGATTGTGCGGGTGGAGGTGGTTCTGGTGGTATACCTGTTTATGAATATGTGAAATATATGAAAGGAGATAAGGGCGATAATGGAGCAAATGGTACAAATGGCATTGATGGTGAAGATGGTGAAGATGGAGAAGATGGAGAAGATGGAAAAGATGGAAAAGATGGAAAAGATGGTCAAGATGGTCAAGATGGTCAAGATGGTCAAGATGGTCAAGATGGTCAAGATGGTCAAGATGGTCAAGATGGTCAAGATGGTGTCGATGGTAGTAATGGAACAAACGGACGAAATGGAACAGATGGTATAGATGGTCAAGATGGTCAAGATGGTCAAGATGGTCAAGATGGTCAAGATGGAGAAGATGGAAAAGATGGAGAAGATGGAAAAGATGGTCAAGATGGTGAAGATGGTGTCGATGGTAGTAATGGAACAAATGGACGAAATGGAACAAATGGTATAGATGGAATAGATGGTCAAGATGGAACAAATGGTGAAGATGGAACAAATGGTGAAGATGGAACAAATGGTGAACAAGGCATACAAGGTATAAAAGGAGATAAGGGAGATAAATTAAAATTTTCTGATTTAACCAGTTCTGAAAAAGCGTCATTAAAAGGTGAAGAGGGTGAATCTTGTAGTATTACAAACACAGGTTCTTTACGTTGGAATGTGACTTGTAAGCAGGGTAATAACTCAGATATCGACTTAAATCCTGTTTGGGAAGATTGGAAAGCAAATCAATGTCGCGTTGTGCATGTTGATGAAATTAAAGCCGTTACAACTTGGGATTGTCCAGATGGTATGCGCCAAGTGCACGAAAGAGGTGCAGACGGTCAAAGTGGTGTTGATGGTCAAGATGGTGTAGACGGTGAAAAAGGCGAACAAGGCGAACAAGGAATAGCGGGTTCTGATGGTAAAGATGGTCAAGATGGTCAAGATGGTATCGATGGTACAAATGGTGTTGATGGTGTTGATGGTCAAGATGGTCAAGATGGTCAAGATGGTCAAGATGGTTCAGATGGTAAAGATGGTTCAGATGGTAAAGATGGTTTAAATGGTGAAGATGGTTTAAATGGTGAAAGAGGTCTTCAAGGTATTCAAGGTGTTGCGGGTATAAATGGTGTTGATGGTCAAAATGTTGATACTCAAGCTGTTGTAGATGCGATTAACAATAACAGTGCTAAAAATGTTAGTGGCGAATTTATAGCAAGAGATAATTCCCTTTTTAATAGCTTACTAGATGAATCTGCTTTTTCTGCTTTAGATGATGCAATTTCAGCATCTAAATTAACTTATCAACAAAATATAAATACACACAAATCAGAATTGTTATCAGCTTTTCAATTAAGACCTACTGGCTCAGGTTATAAAACAAATACGATAAATGTTAAGGGTAAAACCTATGACGTTTCTATTTCTAGATTTAGTGAATATATGCCCTCGATTGGCTCAATTGTTTTTGCTGTAGCAGGGTTTTTTGCACTTGGTATTGTTTTAGTTGGGAGGCTTTAAAATGCGTTATTTCATTATCTTTACCCTGTTTTTTTCATCTTCGGTATTCGCTGCTGATTTTGATTTCATAGCAACAATAGGGTCTATTTTCGAATCTATTTGGATATTTATATCAGAAGATATACCTTATTTTTTTGAGCGTTTATTAGCTTACATCATTAAATATACGGTGCTTTTAAAATTTAACACGCTTATTCATACAACTGAATTTGCATACTCAATCGCAACCGACATTTTACAAACACTAAACCTTACTCAAATTATAAATTCTTCTATCGGTAGATTAGATTCGGATTTGGTTCAAACACTTATCAATATTCGTTTTTTCGATGCAGCACAATTAATTATTGAAGCGTGTTTAACGCGTTTTATCTTAAATATGATGGGGTGGTAAATGGCTACTAAAATATTTCATGGGCCGCCAGGTTCTTATAAATCATCTACTGTTTGTTGGTTTGAATTACTCGAGGCTTTAAAAGCGGGGCGTTTAGTTGTTACGAACTTACAAGGTATCAAAACCATTGAGGAAATATCTAGAGAGTTAAACATTGTATTCCCCAAAACTACAAGGCTTGTTCGTATCTCTTCTAATAATGATTTAGGCCGAGAGTTAATTCGAAATTTTTACCATTGGCTCCCTATAGGGGCTTTTATCTTTATAGATGAAATTCAAGATATTTATCCAAATGATAAAACATTCAAAGCTACTGATTATGACTATAAAGAAGAAGGGTACTTTGATGATAAATTGCCGCCTGAAGTTGTAAGTTTATACCATCAAGAGCAAAGGGTGATTAAGAGTAATGTTAATGTTGATGATTACACTGATGACTTAGGTTTAAGTCTTTTTGATGATAGGGATTATATTAAATATCCGCCTACATTACGTGAAGCATTTATGCGTCATAGGCATTTTAATTGGGATGTTGTTCTGGCAACGCCAGACATAAAAGAGGTTGCAGGTTTTATACGTTCAGTAACAGAAGTTGCATATGCTCATAGCTCTAAAGATGCCGTACCCATTCCATACTTCAAACGCAGACCGCGTGTACTTGAACACTTACCCTCGTCTAATGGTGTCACTGTTAAAAAAGGTGACATAACAAGCTTTAGGAAGATACCCCTTGATGTATTCAAAATTTACAAATCAACTGCCACAGGTCAGTCAACAAAATCAGGTGCGGGCAACTCGCCTATTACTGGTACTTTATTACTTGGTGCTGCCTTTTTTATTGCCCTTGTTGTTTTTATCATTTATGTGGTCTTCTTTCGTGAATCTAGTATTAGTAGTTCATCAACATCTAATGAAGTTCAAAGCGTACAGATATCTAATGGCCAAAAGCAAACAACTGCTAAAGCTCATACTCAAGATATTAAAAAAAATAATAGTCTTATTAGTGGTGATGTTAATTCTAAGAATGTGTTTGAGAATGCTAGTGCTTTAGTGATGCCGTTTAATGCAGACAGTATTTATCTTACAGCATTGAATAAAGTGTATAAGGCTAAATCTTATGAGGTGATTAATGGCAAAGTAAATACAATTAAAGAAATAGATTTTAGTTATTTATTTGTTCTAAAAATTGCAGATGATGAGTTTTACGTTTCAGATAATGATTTATCTAAAATGGGTTATCGCTTTCAATACTATTCTGATTCTTTAGTTAAGATCACTGATAACAATGGTTTTAGACTCATACCTTTTGCACCTATTAAATATGAATCTTTAGTTTCATCGAATGAAGAACAATCGAATGATTTAGATTTGAAATTATAATACTCGTACATATTTTTAATAGTTCATAATTGAGTCTATTGTTGATTGATATTTGTGTTTTAAGAGGTTGTCACTGGTGACATGGGGGTAGATATGAATAGAAATGCTAAATATGAGAAGAAACGTAAAAATAAAGGTCAAAAGAAGATAACGCTATGGGTTCCTGAAGATTGTGAAGTTGAGTTGAAATCAATGGCTGATTTTTTATGTGAAAATCATGGTTATGTTCCTGCTATGGTTAGATCTCTAAGTACAGGTCGTATGAAAAAAGCAGTGTAAAAATACTTTTTTAATAGCCCATAATTGAGGTCATTATCTTCATGGACTTTGATTGTTGTAACCAATCGAGATTTAAAGGAGGACGGCGAAGCCTGAGCAAGGACGACTGAAAATGAAGATTGGCATTAGTTATTTGTATACCCGTTCACTATAATTAAGTTGAACGGGTATCTTTATTTTTGCATTTAATTCAATGGTTTGCACTCAATGGCGAAGCCATGTAAGCGAAGCGAAAACAGTGTGATTTAAGTTATCCTAATATGTTGATAGGGAGCTGAAAACGACATAAAAATAAATTTTGATACCCACCTGACAAGCCAGTCTTTTGACCTTAATCTTTTGATCTTATAAAACAGAGCGTAGCGATATCATTATAATGTTTTGATTGTATCTTTTGATTTTGATTTTAAGTCTTCGCAATGGACAATTAAATTTTATGGACAATTGTTGGACACTTTAAATTATAGATACAAAAAAGGCAGTTAAGATTTAACTTAACTGCCTGATTTATAACACTATAAAGTGGTGGAGCTGGGGGGATTTGAACCCCCGTCCGGAAAGCGTCGACCTTCGGTACTACATGTTTAGTATCGTCTTTTAGTTAACCTTTAAGTCTCGGACGTACACGATAAGCAAAGGCGAGGCCGCTTAGTTTTAGCGCTTCAACCCCGGCCAGGGTTTCCATCGCGATCTCGATGTAGGGTGACACTTCAATTTCCAAGTCCATGAGAATACTTGGATGAAGCGCTAGCGGCCTAAGCTGCTAGAGAGTAAGAATCGTCGTTTGCGATTACTTTAAATGCGGCTTTTTTACGAGGCCAGCCGCACCTCGACATGCACCTAAGGCTTCTTGAATCCCGTCGAATCCTAATCAGCCCCTGAAATCTGTTTTAATGAAAGAATATTAATTTCACTATTTCCTAACGTCGAAATAAACTTCAGTTTGTTTGACTATAGCTACTGGTATGTATGCTAATACATTAAGTATACGCGAAGATTTTGGCATGGCACAAGTTTTAATTGTATTTGTGTATGTTGTTGGCTGATTTCTATGCAATTTGTAGAAAAAATACAAAGTTAAACCTACTAACTTTGTATTTTTGAGGTGAATTAGTAGTTTTGAACAACTTTCACACTGTCATCAACAGAACCTGCACTTACAAAACCAATCGCGTTTGGTGTTGATGCGACATGTTTTAATACAGCTGCATCATTGCTTAGGTCCTTTGGCGGGGTGCCTTTTCCAGTAAAAACTAATTTAGACCAATAAGCTTTTAATTGGCTAGATGATTTTTTAAGGGCTTTTTTGTTAAACTCTTTTGCTACATCTGAACTTGCGTTTTGACTAACTGGGGCAACCTTACTGCCATCAGAAAAAGATTTACTCTTTCCTGTAAATATTTTGGTTACAGCTGTGGCGTCAATGGCGCTGCCATTTGAAGGGTGAACAATTACCGCGACATCTGCTAAAGTTGATGTACTGAATAAAAATAGAGTTATCGCTAATGTAGATGTTTTCATCATGACTCTCCTAAAATACAACATCGATACCAAAAGTAATAGCTTTGCTATCACCGGCTACGGCTAAATCAAATGAATTATCTTCTACATCGTCATATTGCAGCTTAAATGCTGCGGATGAGTGAAAGTCCCAGCGAATACCAAATGATTTAGTATTATGGTTTTCTCCATCTAAAGCATCTTCTTCAAATTCAGCATATGAAATAAAAGGAGTAAAGGAATCAAAGCGATAACCTAATGTAACCATTGCAGTATCTAGATTGCCGCCTAAATCAAGCCTGTTTAATTCAGTTAATATAAATAAATTTCCAAAGTCAGCATTTACGGCTAAACCGTAAAATTTACCATCTCTTTGAGGTTTACCATCCCATAACACTTGCTCACCACTGCGAAACCTTTCATTAGTATATTGCATATGAGTAGCTCTGATCTCTAACCAATCATTACTAACTTGTATAACACCACCAAGTATGTCTTTCCAAATTTCACGTGTTGGCTCCATAAAAAAGAACTCAGATAGTAATTTATTATTGGTGTCATCTTCTCGACCACCATAAATATTTCCTCTGATTGACCAGTCACCAACTGATCCACTATATAACGCATTTATACCGTTATAGTTAAATATTTGCCATGTGTAGTTATCAGCAGGAGCACGCATCCAAACGTATGCGTAACCTACATCAAAAAAATCGGAGTAATAAAATAATGGTAGCCTTTTTTTACCTGCTTGAATGGTCCAACTATCATTAAGCTCATAAGATATATAAGCCCATTCAAATTTAGCATCATAGTCATTGGCACCACGGGCCACTATTTGAGCTGTGGCTGAGAGCCCTTCCGAAAGATCTCCTGTAAACTGCAAACCAAATAGCGACTCTGGTTTCATTGAGAAATCTTCAGTGTAGGCACTGACTATGGGGTAGTCAGCTAAAAAGGTAGGTTCAATACCATAGTGTGGAACGCCACTTCCACTTAAAACTTTACCGCCATTTACACTGGCAAAACCTGAAATATTTATGTCAGCTTGCAAGGGCAAAGAGAGTGTCGTTATTACTGCTATTGTTAGTTGAACTTTCATAATTTATCCTTGATTTAGATAAACGAATTAAATAAATTGTGCTTAATTTAAAAACTAGATAAATGAATTAAATAAATTGTAGCTGAATTTAAAAAACTAGATAAACTAATTAAATAAATTGTAGCTCAATTTAAAAAACTAGATAAACTAATTAAATAAATTGTAGCTCAATTTAAAAAAAACTAGATAAATTCATAAAATAGATAACAATTAAAAGACAGATACAAAGTTTAAAAGTAATTCTAGCTGTTTACGGAGAAAATAAATGTCGAATGGTTTTTCGTTTAGTGATTTAAGTATCACCAAAAAAATACATGCTATTACAAGTATTTCTGTTGTGGTATTTTTAGTGTCAGCAATTATCAACTACTCAGCTATGGTCGATAATAAACATGCATTAGATGAACTACAAACTACATCCTATAAGGTTGTTCAGCTTGCTACTTCTAATAAATACTTACTTGAAAAATTAGATGATTTATATACACAAGCAGTAACATTTGGTGATGGTGAGTTGGTTGATAAGGCTGATATCACAAAAGCAGAGATCTACGATAATTTAAAAGAATTAAATAGATTAGATAAAAGTTACCAGAGCGGTTCTGAAATTAGTCATTTAAATCAATATGCTGAAATTTCATCAAAAATAGCCAGAGGAATGATAGATGGCACAGCTGATTTTTCAAAAATTCAGCAAGACGCTAAAGATAAAACTGAAAAATATGATGTTTTGTTAAAAGGTTTTAAATCGATTCAAAATAAAGCGGACGCACGTTTTATTGAATTAGTAAAAAGTACTCTAGAGCGATCGGATGAAGCATTATTTTTAATGCTTTCTATTAGTATTTTTATGTTGATAGGTTTAATTGTATTAGCCATATTTATTGCTAAAAAAATCGGGGTTTCAGCCCAAAATGCAGCCGATGGTTTAGAATCGCTTGCTAGTGGCGGAGGGAACTTAAGTTCAAAATTAACTGTATGTTCTAAAGATGAAATAGGGCAAGTTGCTATTCATTTTAATGCTTTTATTGGCCTGTTGAAGAGCTCTGTTTTAAACATTATGGCTGTAGTTGAGCCTTTAATGGAAAATTCTACACGTTTAGTGCAAGGCATGGAAAAAGCTGAAAGAGCAACAACACAACAATCAACAGATGCTGAAATTGTAAGGCAGTCTATGGAAGAAATGAAGCAGAGTGTTGGAGATATTTCAGGCTCTGCAGCAAATGCAGCAGATGCCGCGCAAGTTGCTGAAAAAGAAGTTGAGCAAAGTTTACAGCAGATTAATGTCTCGGTGAAAATGTCGCAAGCATTAAGTGAAGAAATTAAAAATGCGTCATCCACCATTGACCAATTAGCAAGTGATACGCAAAATGTGACACAAATTTTAAATGTAATCACTTCGATTGCAGAGCAAACTAATTTACTCGCTTTAAATGCCGCAATAGAAGCTGCAAGGGCTGGTGAGCAAGGACGTGGCTTTGCTGTTGTAGCAGATGAAGTCAGAGAGTTAGCTTCAAGAACTGCAAAATCTACCAATGAAATTAGAGAGCTGCTTACAGTTTTAACCGGTGCAGCTAATGAATCTGTTGGAGCGATGAACTCTGCAAGAGATATGGCTAGAGATAATGCTAATTCAGCACAAGAAACTGGCGTATCTATCGAAAAAATCTCTGAACAGATCCTTGCTATTAATGGAATGAATGCACAAATTGCAGCTGCTACCGAAGAGCAAACTTCAGTCGCTGCTATGGTGGTAGATAACGTATCAAATATGCATGATTCGTTTGAAGACACGCAAGAGTCTCTAAAATCAATTAGGGAAGTTGCAAAAAACTTACATTATCTATCTGATAACTTACTAGATGCGACTTCTAAATTTGAAGTGTAAAGACTAGTAGTTATGTGATGAAAAAAACCTTTATGAAGGTAAATTTATTCAACACTTTTAATAATGGTTTTGTGATTAAAGCAATACGCTAAATGTATTTTTTTTTGTATTAAATAATTTATCATGTCTACTTTTATCGACAAGACTTAACTTTTAATTCTAGTTGTGCTCAAATGGGTAAAACCTTGAATTATGGAATTAGGTTATAAATGTCGTTGTTTTCGCTAAATAAAGAAACTAAGCAAGTTCAATTAGAGCAGCATCCAGCTGATTCAGGTTATCCTGCGTCTGCAGAACAGCTGATTGAATTAATTGAATCATCTGAATTTGCAGAGTTTGAAATTGATTTAGCAACGATCCGTTCACTTTTTTCCAATTCAAATACCATTAAAGCGCCTCCTTATTATATTGCAAAAGCAATCGACGCCACAATATCAATAAAAGTTGATGATACAAATATGACAGCCGAAGCAATATTAACGTCTGCTAAAGGCGGTGAAATTGCTAATGCAGATATCATGCAACAAGCTTTAGAAGCTGCCGGTGTAAAAAATGGTGCGAGCAATAAAGCAATTGAAAATTTTTTAGGTCGTCAATTTGAAGCCCAAGCGGGAGATATATATAACTGTATAGTCGCTCATGGTAAAAGAGCTAAAAACGGTATTGATACACGTTTTGTCAGATTATGTGAAACGGCACAAGATCGTGTCTTAAGTCCTCAAACTAAAGAAGACGGCAAGGTTGATATGCGCGATTTAGGCGCACTTATCACTGTAAATCCAGGTGCACCATTAATGCAGCGTGTACCACCAACAAATGGAGAAGATGGCTATACTGTTTTTGGCGATACAATTCCTGCAGTTCCAGGTAAAGACTTCCCTTTACAAGTCATGGATGGCACAGCTCTAGATCCTAAAAACTCAAATATTTTAATTGCTGACGCAGTAGGTGTACCTGTTTCTGTTCCAAGAGGTATGCGAGTTGATGATGTTGTATGTTACAACAATGTTGATGTGACAACTGGGCACATAGAGTTTGATGGCAGTGTGATTGTCTCGGGTGATGTTAAAGATGGTATGAAAATCAAAGCGAGCGGTGATATTACGATAATGGGTTTTGTGGAATCTGCTGATATAAGTTCAGAATCTGCAATAACAATTATAAACGGTGTTATCGGAAGAAAAAAAGAAGATGGTGCTAATTATACATGCTCAGTACAAGCTAACGGTACTGTATCTATTGGCTATGCGCAATATAGTAAGTTGAGTTCTGAGCAAGATTTAATGATAGATAAGCAGGCTTTGCACTGTGAATTATCGGCTAGACGATTAATTAGAGTAGGTAAGGGTGATAAACCTCGAGGAAAAATAATTGGAGGTCAGGTTATTGATGCTTTACGTGTTGAAACCGGTGAATTAGGTGCACCATCTGGTACAAAAACAAAAATTTATTTAGCACAATACTGGCACGAACTCAGAGAGAAATTAAACCATTTAGCTAATATCGAAAAAACGCTTAATTCAAAATCAAATGCTTTAAAACAAGCTCAAAAAAAAGCTGAAAAAATACCAGGTGCAGAACAGAAAAAAGCCTATCAAAGTAAAATAAAAGCCAGTGAAGATATGGTACTCACTAAGTTGAAACAGGTTTATAAAAATAGAGACTTATTGAGAAGAAAGCTTAATATGTTATTGCAAACAAGCCGGTTAACAATAAATGAGTTGATGCACCCTGGTGTTGAGCTTCATATTGCGAAAGATAACAAACAATTTTCTAGAATATACCCGCCCAACTTATTAAAGGTTACTGAAGGTAAAATCACCCAAACATTTAAATCTTAGTACAGCTAAATTATAGAGGTTTAGCTAAAACTAAACCTCACATCTTATTGATATTACTTATCTTCGCTTGTATCGCTTGGCTCTTCTTCCACTACAAGCGGCCATCCACCTAATGCTTGCCATTTATTAACAATAAAACAAAATAGCTCAGCTGTGCGTTCAGTGTCGTATAAAGCACTGTGCGCTTGGCTATTATCAAAATCTATTTTTGCTGCTGCACAGGCTTTGGCCAATACTGTTTGACCTAATGCAAGACCTGATAATGTTGTGGTATCAAAACTTACAAATGGGTGGAATGGTGTGCGTTTTATATTACAGCGCTCAATTGCTGAATTTAAAAAACCATGATCAAATGCGGCATTGTGCGCAACAATCACTGAACGTTGACAGCCTGCTGCTTTTTGCGCTTTTCTAACTGCTTTGCAAATTTCTTTAATTGCTTCAGATTCAGGTACTGCACCACGTAAAGCGCTAAATGGCTTTATGCCATTAAAGTCGATTGCAGCTTGCTCAATATTAGCACCTTCAAATGGCTCAACGTGAAAATGTAATGTATGATCAAGTGAAATAACACCATTGTCATCCATTTTTAAAATACTTGCAGCGACTTCTAATAAAGCGTCTGTTTTATTGTTAAATCCAGCTGTTTCAACATCAATAACAACCGGGAAATAACCTCGAAAGCGTTTTGAAAATAGTGTTTGTTCGTTTGAATACATTATATTTTTTTTTAAAGAATGAGTGTGACTATTATACTCAAACAGATAATAAAAATCTTACTATGTTAATTAAAGTTTCATTTTTTTAAATTGAGGCCGATAAATTGCATAGTATCTTAATTGGTTAAGGTGTTTTATTTGGCCTATCATTTAAATATGAGATTCACTAAATCATTTAAAGTGCATACTATTTTATAATGCACTGTTTTAATTGGAGTTGTATTTGTGTTTAGTCGCGTGGCTTTATTATTATTTTCATCAAGTTTACTCAGTTGTGCTGCCATGAGCTTTGATGCTAATGCTGGAATACGGCAATACACTGCCAATGCAGATGATTCTATTTGGCAGTTAGAAAAAACGACACGTTTATCTTGTCAGCTTAATCATGATATTCCGTCATATGGTCAAGCCCAATTTATGAGCTCGGCAAGTAAATCTAAGCCAATGTCTTTTATTCTTGATATGTTGGTTCAACCTGAGGGTTACGATGTTGCTGCTGTAAAATCAGTGCCGCCTATGTGGATGCCAGGAGTACCGTCAAAAGATTTAGCTAATTTAAAAATTTTAAAGCAATTTGATGGTGAACTTGATAGCAATGTATCTTGGTTAATGCTCACTGAGCTGGAAAAAGGATTTACACCTACTTTGTATTATCAAGACTGGAATAATCAACATGATAAAGTATTGGTTGGTTTATTAGCGGTTAATTTTAGAAAAGAGTATTTGAAATTTTTAAAGTGTAGAGATGAGCTTTTACCTTATAGCTTTGAAGATATTGCTTTTACAGTTATGAATTATGAACCCAATACAGGGGAGTTAACAAAAGCATCAAAAGTGCGTTTACACAAAATTGGTGAATACCTTAAAAATGACCCTAGCATAGAGTCCGTATTAATTTCAGCCTATACAGATAGTTATGGTGGGCGCTACCTTAATGAAACCTGGTCAAAAAAGCGTGCAACAGCAATTAAAACTTATATGACAGAGTTAGGTGTTGAAGCCGCAAGAGTAAAAGTAGAGGGCTTTGGTGAAAAACGTCATATCTCTTCAAATAAAACAATATTAGGAAGAGATAAAAATAGACGCGTAGTCATCCAAATAGCCAACCCTTAATAAATTGATTAATAGCTTAAAGGGCTGTGATCATCACGCTGATCTCAGTCCATTGAGTCTGTTGATATATACTTATTTTTACTTGGTTATCATCAATTTGATAAAAGTAAGTATATCGTCCAATATCTTCAATTGTTTTATCAGGCGAGCCTAATTGATTATGGTAAAACGCCATAACATCAGTATCTGACATTTTCACAAAACCATTTAAGATCATCGGAAATTCATCATCTAGCTTCATTCTAATTTCAGTATCATTAGGCATTGGCACTGATGATAAATTTGCCAAACTAAAAAAGCTGATAAAACAAGATAAAAATATGAGTGATTGGCAGGCTTTTAACATGATTATATTCCTTTATCTAATAAAGTTAATGATAACTTAACAAAGTCAGATGAGGTCACTATTCCTTGTAATAAATTGTCTTTGTCTACGATAGGTAAACAACCATGGCGGTTGGCTAAAAAAAACTCTGCCGCATCAACTAAAGGCATATTAGGATTTGCAAACCCCACTTTTTTGTCTATTAAATCAGATACACTCACCGATTTTTCTCTTCTTTCTAATGAAGAAGAACCATAATTATCTAATAAATACATTACCTTAGCGATAATAGTCTTTTGTGTTACCACGCCTTTAAATTCATTGTTTTGTGAAATTGGCACATGACGGATCTGTGACTCTTTCATGAGTTTATGTACTTCATACATACTGTTTTCTATATCTAGTTGAAATACAGAAGTTGTCATAATATCGGCAATTACTTTGTTCATAAAATCTCCTTATTAATTAACTATAAACAATCATTTATTGTTTTTCATACTTTATTTCGTTTTAAATCTCTGACGATAAATCTCGCTGGATGAAGGGCTTGATTCATGGCTAAATCTATCGGTAAAGGTTCATTAAATAGTTCGCTACATAATAGCTCTGCACTTAATGGTGCGCTGCATAAACCTCTAGCGCCTAAACCTGTGAAAATATAAAGACCAGGAGTTGAAGATTGATAAGGTAAGTAACCATATTTACTGCCATGGCGAAGTGTGGCAAAACTTGTTTGATAATTAGCTATATCGGTAACTTGGCCAACTAATGGCATATGATCAAAGCTAGTACATCGGATCGCAGCTTTTGCACTGGTTATATTATTTAAACCAGAGGTAAATTCACAGTCTCCATAAAAATCAGTCACTTGTTTTAGGTTTATATTATTATCGTCATCGCTGATATGTGTTTCTTTACTGTTTTTAGTAAATGTTGCCCCAATACAATGATGATCTAAATATTGTGGCGTTAAATAACCTTTATGGCATAAAACCGTTGTGAGTTTCTCTGATTTATCTGTTGCTTTAACATGGCTGACTTGACCTCTTACTGGATGTAAATCAAGAGTTTTAGTTTGCTCAAATGTATCACTGTGCTCACCTGCTGCTATAATGATTTGAGAATAAGGGCCGTGCTCATTTTTACCATCAAATAAATACCAGGCATTGTCTTTTTGATAGTATTTTTCAATTTTCGTATTGGTATTTAATTTAAAAGGGTGATTTGACTGACTATAAGCCAACATGGCTTCTACCAGTTTAGGCGGATTTATCCAGCCTCCGTGTTTGATAAATAAACCTGAGTATGGCGTATCTACATTTGCTATAGCAGATGCTTGCTCGGCATTTACATAGTGAATTAATTCAAAGGGCCAGTTATTTTGTTTTATGAGTGATTTTTGCCTTTTTTGCTTTTCTGCATTTATGCCATGAAGCAATACTCCACACCACTGATATGGAAACTCATAGCCTTTTGCTAATACGTCATCAAAACACCGTCTAGCGTAAAAAAAACTGTGAGCATAAAACTGACTTTCACGGCTAAAGTTAGCTTGAAGGTGAGGGTATAAAGCACCTTGATGGTTGTGAGATGCACCCATCGCGACTTTTTCATCTTTGCAGAATACTTCAAACTGGGCATCACGCTTACTTAATGATAAAGCGAGACTTGATGTGGCGATACCGCCGCCTATAATGGCTATACTTTTTAGTTCAGCAGAATCTCTAGGGTAATATTTGGGTTCGCTAAATTTATCATTGGCTTTGATGAGCTGGCCGCTGATCATTTCTCTTTTACGGCCAAAGCCTTTGTGTTTTTTTACTTCGAATCCGGCTTCAATTAATCCTCTTCTAACAAACCCTGAAGCGGTGAAAGTCGCAAAAGTACAATTATCACGCCCTAAATCAGCCATGGCATTAAAAAGTGATTGTTGCCACATATCTGGATTTTTGCTTGGGGCAAAGCCATCTAAATACCACGCATCAATAATGCCTTTTTCTTGAAAGCATATTTGCGGTAAAGTATCTTGAATGTCACCAAACCACAGATCTAATACAATACTACCATTGTTAAACTCCAATCTATGGCATCCTTGCATTGCCACAGGATATAAATCAACTAATTGCTCTGCATAGGGTTTTAAACTCGGCCATGCTGCCAGTGATCGGGCTAAGTTAGATTTCTTGATTGGATATTTTTCAAAAGAGATAAAGTGAAGCTTTTTTACTGCTTTATTTTCACTGTTTTCAAATTGTTGCCAGGTATTTAAAAAGTTTAAACCTGTGCCAAAACCTGTTTCAGCGATAACAAAGTGATTTTGATCATGATTGCTAAATCGTTCTAAAATTTGATTCTTTTCAACAAATACAAAGCTAGATTCATTAATTTGAGATACCGTGTTCATCCCTTTATGTGTAGTCTGTGTAGTGATTGTTTTCGAATAATAAATATCGCCAAATTTATCTGAAACTGGTATACCATCTGAGTTGAAGTGAATTTTAGCGTTTTCAATCATTACAATCCTTATCATTTATTTTCACAAAAAAGACATCTAAATACATTGGCGGGTTTTGCGTATTAAGCTTTCATGTTTCAACAAGTTTACAAAATCATTTTTAAAGAACCACATATTACTTTTTGGAAGACGATAAATAAAGAGCAACTTAAGCTTCATAATGGACAGCTTGGAAATATCCTTCCATATTCAGAATCTGATTCTTTAGCTTGTTTTAACTTTCAGGAAGTTAACTTTTGGTGAGTTTTTGAAATACTCTTTCGTTTATGGATATTTTTAGCATGTTCATTCATTTCCGTAATGTATTTGTCACTTTAGAGGCACTGAGAAGCCTTGAAAATGAGCAACGCGCAAGTCTATAGGCTAAGTATGGTCAAAGGTAGTAAAATTGCGAAAGGCTCAGATGTAAGCTAGCGATTAGTTTCTTGAAGCAGCTATACGTGTATATATTGAAAGGCTTATAGGGTGGTACTTAGCGTTTATCCCAAGTTACATTTTGATTGCTTTTAAGGTTTCATTACCATCACAAAGTCATCTTGTGACAGTTGGTTTCATAATGTGTTTGTAGCCAACACTTACAAAACTTGATTAATTATTGTTTATCAAGAAGAAACGATGACATTAAGTCCATGTTGGGCAGGTAATAAAATCGAATATTCGATTGAAGCATATCTATGATTAACGCATGCATTGGTGTGCGAAAGTATTCAAACTCTGGCTTGAGTGCTTCTAAGTTTATACGGGTATGAGGTATTAACTTGCCCTGTATAGAAGGTTAACTAAGGTAAGTTGACCTTTCTCATCAACCTACCACTCATCCATTACATGTAAGAGCAGCTAAAGAGTAGTTTCTGCTGTTCTTGGCTCTTCGAATACCACTCTACTGACTGACACTTTAAAACATTGCCCCAGCCAAATTTGAATTAATGCTTTTACGTGTTCCCTCACCGACTAGTAGATAAAATGTATTAGGCGTTTCGAAAATGCAATTTTCATGAAAAGTGAGTAGTAAGGAAGATCGTACCCAGTCACCTTCATTAAAGCGTCCTACCTGATCATCAATGACATAATCGGACTTAATAACACTAGGAGTTTGTCCTGCGCTGGCAAACAGTTTAGCGAGCTTCTCTCCTACGTCTAGATCCCACCATTGCCAAGCTTTCACAGTACATACATATTTCTTTGGATTTATAGAATGGCAAACAGCAATGTAATGCTTGATCTTGTCGGTTTCACAACCTGCAGTGAACTTGTCACCCTGTGCGGTAAACCCATGAATTAAATCTCCTAAGGTTTCATTATTATCTATCATTTTTAAAATACCTCTGCACTGTATTGATTGAGTTGAGCCATTGATTGCTTTGAAATAACCAAATGTTCAAAACCATCAATTTCAAGTTCTTTATGATTGAACTGACCAAAGATCCCCATTATTTTATCGGCGGTTATAGCTATTTTACCTTCTTGAATCTCATTAATAGGGTCTTTAATTTCATCATTATCAGTTATTGCATCTCCAATATTAATTATTGGTTCATCAGAAAAAGTATCTATAGGATCACCGTCAGGAATAACCTGTTCACCTTGGTTCGCCTTATCTACTTCAGCTGTTATCTCTTCATCCAATTGAGCCAGTTTTACTTTTGCTAATCCATCGGGAACGTCCTGAGCAACACGGTAAGCATACTCAACAAGCTTTGGTTCAGCTGGCATAAAGAGAAAAGCTTGCTGGTTTGGAGCATCGGTAATACGTAATATACGACCTGAAACTTGGCGGTAATTCATCTCAGTTTTTACATTCGAAAGATAACAACATACTTGAAGACGTGGGATATTAGTGCCTTCTGAAATCATTCCGACACTAATGATCCATTTATCTTGACTGTGCCTAAAGGACGTAATCAGTTCATTTGCGTTATCTTCATCACTAGTAACAACAATGGCGCTTTCTCCTAAAGTCTGCTTCAAAATTAGCTCTATTTTCCAGGCGTGTGGAATCGAGGAAGCCACAATTAAACCGCCAGCACTTTTATTAAAGCAGCGAATCTCATTTAGCTTGGTATTCGAATGGTTTAATAATTGTTCAATAACGCTAGGGTTAGTAACAATCTTAGAATACGGAATTATTGATTGTGACAATAAATCTAAGAAGCTAGTGAAGTGGTTTGTTTCACCATTTTCCACAACTGTTATCTGGTCATTATCTAATGCTATGACCTGAGGTATACGGCACACATTATCTCTTATAGCCTCTTTTAAACCATATGCGTAATCACACTGTATTTTACCTGACTCGTTACAGTAGTCGGCTAGCGCTATGGGCAATGCATCTGTACGCCAAGCTGTACCAGTTACAGCAATAGTGAAGGCTGCTCGTTCCTTTATTGTTGTGATGATCGGTTTTCCCCAAGCATTAGCATCTTTGACGCTTGAGCCTGCACAATGATGAATTTCATCAAATATTACAAATACCCGATATTTATCAAACAAACGCCATACAGTGCTATTTAATGTACTTAACGCCTGATAAGTATATGAATTCCCCATTGCGCCAATATTGCCGTCAAAGTGGGCTTCAAACTGTTCGCTTAAAGCACAACTAAAATCATGAGCGACAATAGAAGAAGGTGAGAAGCAAAGAACGAGATCGATTTCGCCTCGATCATAAAGTATCTTGGCTAACACTGATGCCATTACAGTTTTACCAGCACCAGGGGTAGCGAGTGCTAAAAAGTGCTTCTTTGATTTATATTTAGAAATTGCAGAGTTAATACACTCTGACTGCCAATTTCTCAGTTTCATTTTTAAGTCTCTTTATTTGATTTCATTAGTTCATTTAAAGCCGAAATTTTTCCTTTTAAAACTTGGTTATTTTCCTTAACAGCTACGTAACGTTGCTTTAAAGCTGCATGTCGTTCAGGGTGAATATTCTTAAGTGCTACATATTCTTTAACAGCACCTAATCCTTCAAGAAGCTCAGAATTGTATTGTTTTAAACGATTAGTTAATGTTTGTTCGTAACTAAGCTCATTAGTTTTCATCGAACCATCATCACCTAAAGTTACTAATTTTTTAAAATAGTCAGGTTCAAACAAGTTGGTTTTTATATAGCGAGTAACCCCTTTCTTAACTGATGTTCTCTTTTTTAACCAACCTCTTTTTACTAGTTTTAAAAGCTCTTCATATACAAAACGTCGAACGGAAGTAGGATCTAGTCCCTCGTCCCTTTTAATTGAAAGATAAGCAGTTCTGATCTCGACAGCAGAGAAATGATCTATGTTTTTTAAAACGATTATCTGATTAAAGGTTGAACTATCCATTAACTTATCCAATTTCAGCACTTGAAAGTAGAGTATATACAATCTAATGAGGAGTATACACTACATAGTGTGGAGTATACTCTATACATTTATACTTAACAACGTGGGAACATATATCCTTTTACCTGAAGGAAACCACAAGTGCGTGACGAAAATTTTGAAAATGATTTAGCGATTCAATTTGGAAGAAATATAAGAGCAGCCAGAGCTAAGATAGGTGTGAAACAAGAAGAACTTTGCGGTAAAGCTAACCTCGATAGAAGTTACTTAAGTAAAATAGAAAGCGGCTCATATAAAATCACACTTGCTAAAGTTTATGCGTTAGCCGCAGCACTTGAATGCCCACTTTCAGAAATACTTCCAGAAGTTAATGGCGTAAAAATAAAATAACTTTTATGCAATGACTAAAATTCACATCTAAATGTTGCCCTCACACTTTGTGTTTTTATTTTCCACTTGAATGTACCGCGAATCATCAAGTGTTTATTATTCACTCAATTACTAAAACTCTTAATAAATGACAGTAAAACCAATAAATCAAAAGGTTAAAGCAGTATCCATAAGATTTGAAACTCTTCTCAAACACATTAAAATTCTGCACCATTTAAAAGATGCAAAAAAATCTTGACTAAACAATCATCTCTCGCTATCTTTTAATGCATCATTTACATGGTGCAGTTAATTAGGTGTAGCAAATGAATAAAACATTATCTGATATTGCGATTGTGAAAGCAGGCCACCCTTTTAGGGGCAAGATACCTGAAGAGTTCGAAGGTAACGCTTATGTGGTGCAGATCAGGGATATAGATAACGATGGGATCATACATTGGCACCAACTCATTCGCACAAATATAACAGGGCGTAAAATCCCTGATTGGCTGAAAAAAGGCGATGTACTTTTTGCTGCCCGTGGAGCACGTAATGCAGCGGCTTTTGTTGGGAATATTGATAGACCAACGTTATGTGCACCGCATTATTTTTTAATTAAAGTAACTGATAAGTCGGTATTACCAGAGTTTATTGCTTGGCAATTAAACCAAGATGGTGCACAGCGTTATTTTGCTAACTCAGCAGAAGGCAGTGCACAAACAAGTATTAGACGAGCAGTATTAGAGGCTACTCCTTTAGTTATCCCAAATATTGAAAAACAGAACATAATAGTTGAGTTTGATAACAAAGTTAAACAAGAAAAGCATTTATTAAATGCTTTAATCGACAACAGATCTAAGCAGATGCAAGGCATTGCCAAAGAATTATTAGATTCTGGTAACCAGAACTAGAAAGAATTTAAATTTAAGGACTTATAAGATGACAACAACACAGATAAACCAAGACGAAATTAACAAGGCGGTATGGGCTGCCTGCGATACCTTTAGAGGCACGGTAGATCCATCAATTTATAAAGACTTCATATTAACTATGCTGTTCTTAAAGTACATCTCTGATGTTTACCAAGATGAATATGACAAGCTTGTTGAGCAATATGGTGATAACCCTGAGCTTATTCTTGCAATGATTGCAAAACAACGTTTTGTAATGCCAGCAGGGTCAAATTTTTGGGATTTATACGAAAAACGCCATGAAGCAGGTAATGGTCAGCGTATCGACAAAGCACTTCATGCTATTGAGGAAGCCAACGGCACTAAGCTAAAAAACGTATTTCAAGACATCAGTTTTAATACTGATAAGCTCGGCCAAGAAAAGCAAAAAAATGAAATTCTTCGCCATATTTTAGAAGACTTTGGCAAAGATATACTTAACCTTCGTCCTAGTCGAGTTGGCTCTCTTGATATTATTGGTAACGCATACGAGTACCTGATCAAACATTTTGCCGCAGGCAGTGGTAAATCAGCTGGTGAATTCTATACACCACCTGAAGTATCCGATTTATTAGCGGCTATTTTAGAACCTAAGGAAGGTGATGAAATATGCGACCCTGCATGTGGTTCTGGTTCGCTTCTTATGAAGTGTGGTGCAATGGTGCGCAAAAATTCTGGCTCAAAAAAATATGCCTTATTCGGTCAAGAAGCGATAGGCTCTACATGGGCGCTTGCCAAAATGAACATGTTTCTACACGGAGAAGACAACCACCGTATTGAATGGGGCGATACTATTCGTCACCCTTTGCTGTTAGATAAAGCAAGCACAGGCTTATTACACTTCGATATAGTAACTGCAAACCCTCCGTTCTCATTAGATAAGTGGGGTCACGAAGGTGCTGCGGATGATGAATATGGACGTTTCCGCCGTGGTGTACCGCCAAAGACTAAAGGTGATTATGCATTTATCAGTCACATGATAGAAACCTTAAAGCCAGAGTCAGGTCGCATGGGTGTAGTTGTGCCACATGGCGTGTTATTCCGTGCATCAAGTGAAGGTAAAATCCGTCAACAACTGATTGAAGAAAATCTGCTTGATGCTGTTATCGGTTTGCCTGAAAAGTTATTTTTTGGAACTGGTATTCCTGCGGTGGTTCTTATCTTCAAAAAGAGAAAGACTGATGAGAATATATTATTTATAGATGCGAGCAGTGAATTTAAACCAGGTAAAAACCAAAATAAATTAACCACTGATAACATTAAAAAAATTATAGAAACTTACAGTCTTCGTAAGAATGTTGAAAAATACGCTTATTTAGCAAGTATCGCAGAAATCGAAGAAAACGATTTTAACTTAAATATTCCACGCTATGTTGATACTTTTGAAGAGGAGGAAGAAATTGACCTTATTGCCGTGCGAACTGAGCGTTTACATTTGCAAAGTGAATTAAGAATGCTAGAGGTTGAAATGGAAGGATACTTAAAGGAGCTAGGTTATGATTCCTAAAGATTGGTCAAATACAACGATTAATGACAACATAACATTTTCAGGTGGGGCACAACCGCCAAGAAATGTATTTAAATTTGAGCCTGAAGAAGGGCACATTCGCCTTATTCAAATAAGGGATTATAAAAGCAATAAGCACGCAACATATGTTCCTAAGGACTTAGCAAAAAAGTTTTGCTCAACTGACGATGTTATGATTGGGAGATATGGCCCTCCGATATTTCAGATCCTTAGAGGGATTGCAGGAGCTTATAATGTAGCTCTGATTAAAGCTATACCGCATGATGGCGTTAATAAAGAGTTTATGTATTACTCGTTAAAAAGAAGTTCTCTGTTAAGGGTTATTGAATCATTCTCACAAAGAACCTCTGGACAAACGGGTATAGAGATGGATGCATTAAAGGCTTATCCCATGCCACTACCTCCTCCTGCGGAACAAAAAAAAATAGCGAAAGTTTTGTCTGTTTGGGATAAGGCTATTGCCATAAAAGAAGCTTTAATAGGTATTAATAAAAAACAAAAAAAAGCTCTTGCACAGCAGCTTCTAACTGGTCAAAAGCGCCTTGGCTTAAAAACAGGCTCTTTTAGTTTTTTTGAAACACGATATGGAAAAATTCCAAAGGATTGGAAGTACCCAGCTATAAGAGAAGTTAGTGAACAAATATCTAAGAAAAATAGTGAACAAAATAACTATCCAGTGCTTTCCTGCTCAAAATATGTAGGGTTTGTAGACTCGCTTAAATATTTCAACAAAAAAGTATTTAGTGACGACACAAGTGGTTACAGAATTATTCCAAAAGGATGTTTCGGCTTTCCTTCTAATCATATAGAAGAAGGCTCTATCGGATTACAAAAGCTTTATGAGTTTGGAATCGTAAGTCCGATTTATGTTGTATTTAAAACTAATGATAAAATAATTGATAACGATTTTTTATTTGCTTTATTAAAAACAGAACACTATCGCCAAATATTTTCTGCTTCAACTAATGCATCAGTTGACCGCCGAGGTAGCCTTCGTTGGAAAGACTTTAGTGCTATTCATATACCATTACCTCCAATTGATGAACAGCGCAGAATATCATCGGTATTAAGTAATGCAGGCATAGAGATAGAATTACTGGAAAAGCAACTAGTTGATTTAAAGCAAGAAAAAAAAGCTTTAATGCAGCAGTTGTTAACTGGTAAACGTAGAGTGCAAATTTAACGATTAAGGAAGATTTATGAGACTAGGTTTTTTCTTTGGGGCCGGAGCTGAAATTGGGTATGGCCTTCCAAGTGGTGGAAAGTTTGCTATTGATTTATTTAGGCAGGAACCAAGTGAGTATAAAACTGAATTGAGAGTGCAATTGAGAGCCATTGATTCTCGCTCACCTTATGCAAGTGAGTGGCTACCTCAAGGGTACACTGATAAGCGAATACATGCATTTGGTAGAAATGAATTTACTAGCCTTATTGAATCTTCTATTGAATATAAACGCGATGAGATTATTCGGAGGCTAAATAACTTTGACCAAGAATGTGACTGGGCAATTCAATCATTAGGTATTGATAGAGAGGAGCTTAGCCAAGCCTTTTCAAGCTTAACAGGTAGTGCTCTTGGTGAAAGGCTTTATACACACGATATTCGTTTAAATGAAATGCTATCGAGAGATGTGAGATTATTTGAATCTGAGTTTTACTCAGCGATGTTAGATATTGTTCGTGTTGAAGAGAGTTGTGACGATTTGAAACGCTATGTAACAGCATTTTTACAGTTGCTTGTTGGTGCACATGGTCAATCATTAGTGCAGCGTTTAAACCAAGAATTATTCGAAGCTGCTCCAGATGACCTTCCTATATTTGATGATATATCAGGAATGTTCAAACTAGAATTTAATAGAGTAGGCTCTACGGCACTAGAGTTACTGTTGGAGGAGAACCGCCAATTTAACACTGGCGAGGGCGCAACAGCGCTTACTTTGTTTTCAGCCATTGCACAGCAAGTATTAGAGAATATCTTTACAACGGTATTGGATTATCAGCAACTTATTGATAACCACTTTCGTTATTTGTATTCGCCTTCTACAGAATGGGCCAAATTTACTAGAATGGTTATTTTTTTAAAAGTGGCTAGAGACTACATCAGCTCTCAAGTACCTGAAATAGATGATATTCCGAGTGAGGGGTACTATCATGACTTAGCAACGGCAAGTTCTCAGATTGAGATTTCAGCTATTGGAACCGCGAACTATAATAGTATTTTATCTCAAGTTTTTAATTCATTAGAAGCAGAACTAATGGAAGTAATCCACTTAAATGGTAGTGTCCATGACTATTACAACCCCTATAAGAACTCTGTAGTTACTTGTGAAAACTCTCAAGATCTTGATACTAATCAAATCCAAGTACCGTTTATATTGACTCAAAGCGGATTAAAACCATTAACCTCTGTTGCAATGTCAAGAAGGTATGTCAGCTTGTTTGACTCTTATTCTGAGTCAGACGCAATTGTGGTTGTCGGTTTTGGATTTCATAAAGACGATAGTCATATAAATGGGCTATTCCGCGAGTTGGTTGAATCTCAAGGACGCCGAATTTTCGTGATTTCCCCAACGTCTGAAGGGTCTGCTGATGAGCAAAAGCGCAAACTAAGGAATAAATTGAGAATTGCCCATACTTCAAGTCATTTGTTAACTGTGATTCCAGTCGATACTTCAACGCGTGGTGTTGAAGGAGATAATTGGCTAGAGATTGTTATGAATATTTTAAGAGCTGACTCTGAAAGCAGCTTAACTCAATAGGATAAATTGTGACTGATAAACTAGCCAATTTCAAAGAAGAATTTAGTTCAAAAATCCCCGCTCTTACACTGCTTAGTAGGCTTGGCTACTCTTTTATCCCTCCAGGTGCTTGTGAGAAACTTAGGGGTAATTCAATTACGGGCAAGTCTACAAGCCAAGTAATGCTGTTACCTGTGATGCGAGATTTTTTAAGTAATCAAACCTTCCCGTTTGCAGGAAAAGACCATAAGCTTTCAGATGCTGCTATTGATAAAATAATGCATGAACTTAACCCTGCCATGAATGAAGGCTTAAAAGGTGCTAATGAAAAACTCTACAATGCTCTGATGTATGGTGTGGGTGTAACAGAGTTTATTGAGGGCAAAAAAGCATCACCAACGATTCAATTGATTGACTGGCAGAATACTACAAACAACTTTTTCCACTTTACTGAAGAGATGATTGTGCAAAATGCTGAAGGTACAGGTAGCCGCATTCCCGATATTGTTTGTTTTGTAAATGGCTTACCTTGGGTAGTGATTGAAGCAAAACGTCCTGACTCTTCTACTGAAGGTAAATCAACATTAAATGAAGCAGTCTCGCAGCAAATTCGTAATCAAGGGCAAGCTGAAGTTCCTCATTTATTTGCTTATAGTCAGTTATTGCTCGCTGTAAATGGTCATGATGGTTTGTATGGGACATGTGGTACACCTGAAAAATTCTGGGCAAAGTGGAAAGAGGAAGAAATAATTGAAGCTGAGTTTGTTCGATTAAAAAACTTAGGGTTAACCTCTGAACAATCAGATGCCATTTTCGGCCACCGACCAGCCGCTGCAAAAGATGAATATTTGTCGTTATTGGCTGGAGGCGAACTTACAGTAACAGATCAAGATAGATTAATAGTTAGCTTATTACGCCCAGACCGATTATTAGAAATGACTCGTTTATATACGCTTTTTGATCAAAAAGCAGGTAAGATAGTTGCTCGATATCAACAGGTATTTGGTATTAAAGCACTAGTTGAACGTATCTCTAGTTATGATGAAACAGGCACACGCCCAGGCGCTCGAAATGGCGGTGTTATTTGGCATACCACCGGAAGTGGTAAATCTTTTACTATGGTATTCCTCTCAAAAGCACTGATATGGCTTCAGGAACTGGCTCAGTGCCGAGTTGTTATTGTAACTGACAGAGTTGACCTAGAAGACCAGTTAAGCCGTACATTTGCTTCTGGTGGCGTATTAACAAAACGTGACCAAAAGGAAGCGATAGCAACATCTGGTAAGCGTTTAGCGCAGCAGATTGGTAAAGGTAATGAGCGAGTTATCTTTTCAATCATTAATAAATTTGGTTCAGCAATCAAACATGATGAATGCTTCAACGATAGCCCAAATATTTTAGTATTAGTGGATGAAGGTCATCGTAGCCAAAATGGTGAAAATAATATTCGCATGTTGCAAACCTTACCTAAAGCTGCGTTTATTGCATTTACAGGTACTCCACTGCTAAAAGATGATAAAACTGAAAATAAATTTGGTTCTATTATTCACTCTTACACTATGCAACAAGCTGTTGAAGATAAAACAGTGACACCGCTACTTTATGAAGAACGTATTGCTGACCTTAACGTAAATGACAAAGCTATTGATGCTTGGTTTGACAGAATCACAGAGAAACTAACCGAAAAACAAAAAACAGATTTAAAGAAGAAATTCTCTCAAAAGGGACAGATTTATCAAACGGAAGGCCGAATAGAGTTAATAGCACATGATATCTCAGATCATTTCCAAAACTTTAAGCAACAGGGATTGAAAGGTCAGTTAGCATGTGACTCTAAAGCCTCTGCAATACGATACAAGGAGGCTTTAGACAAAATAGGTAAAGTTACATCTGTTGTAGCTATGTCGCCTCCTGATACGCGAGAGGGGCACGAGGTAGTTGACCAAGAAAGCAAAGATATTGTTCAAAATTGGTGGACTAATAATGTTGCTGACACTTATGGACAAGACGAAAAAGCGTATACCAAAGCAATCATCAAAGATTATGGTCGCGATGAAGGCCCTGACATTATGATTGTTGTTGATAAGCTTCTAACAGGCTTTGATGAACCTAAAAATACTGTATTGTATATAGACAAACCGCTAAAAGAACATAGTTTAATTCAAGCTATTGCTCGTGTTAATCGCTTACACAGTAAAAAACAGTTTGGGTACTTAATTGATTATCGAGGTATTTTAAAAGAACTTGATATGACAATTGAAAAATATCAAGAGCTTGCTGAACGAAATCAAAATGGTTTTGATGTTGATGACTTGAAAGGTTTATACAACCGCATGGATACCGAATATAAAAAACTCTCTGGGCTGTATAACGATCTCTGGGCTATTTTTGAAGGTGTTAAAAACAAAAAAGATCATGCAGCTTTACGCCAAGCACTCGCGCCAAAAATTGAAGATGTAAAAGGCCAACTATTAGATAAAAACCTCAAAAAGCGTGACGAATTTTATGCTGCTTTAACCGCCTTCTCTAACTGTATGAAAGTAGCTTTACAGTCAGCTACATTCTTTGATGATAAAAGCTTTGACAACAAACGCGATCACTACAAAGAAACACTTAAAATGTTTGTTAACTTGCGAAAGCAAATTCGTGAAGATGCGAACGAAACGGTAGATTATGACGTCTATGCAGAAGATATTCGTCAGCTTCTAGATAAACATATCGCAGGTATTGAAGTTAAAGAACCGGATGGTGTGTATTCAGTTGATAACTTGGGTAAGGATGTTAAACCTCAAGATTTAACTGATGACGAAGCTCGCAACCAGACAGATAAGATCACTGGCAGAATCACTAAGATGATCGAACAAGACTTGGCTGATGATCCATATGCGCAAGAGTATTTCTCAAACTTACTTAAAAAAGCCATTGATGAGACTAAGGCGATGTTTGATGCGCCTGTTAAACAATACATGTTATTTGCTGATTTTGAACAGGAGGTTAAAGATCGTAAAGTTGAGGGAATGCCTAGCGCCTTTACTGATGCTGATGGAAAGCAAAACAAACATGCGCAAGCTTACTTTGGATTGTTTAAACATATCTTCGAAGATGATGTGCTTGCAAGTGGTGATATAAGTGAAGACAAACTTGTAAAATATGCTTTTGACATTGATGAAATTGTTAAAACAGCTGTCGCAGAGTTTTCGATAAACCCAGGTGAAATTGAAAACGCGATAAGCGTTAAATTGCTGCCAATGTTGTTTGCTGATTTAGGTATTGAAAACGCTCAGAAGTTAATTGAAGAAGTCCTTAAAATTACCAGATTAGGCTTGTCTCGTGGATAAGTCGTTTTAATGAGTGAAATACAGAAAACAACCCAAGAGCAAGGTGTGTTTGTTTACGGCGAAGAAGTCATTAACTATGACATCATTCGCCGTATAGCAGATGATAATAGTTCCAAGCCTAAACCTAGAAAAATTTTGATCAAAGTTCATCCAGATCAACGCGTAGTTGCAACAGTACCCCATAATGCAACTACTGAAGTGATTCAAGAGGCAATGATCAAACGCGCCCGTTGGATATGGGAGAGTATTGTAGAATTTGAATCTCAACATGAATATGTGATGCCAAGGCAATATGTCAGTGGTGAAACGCAGTTTTACCTTGGTAGACGCTATGTTTTGAAGGTGATAATTGATGGTGAACATGCCTCAAATGTGAAATTGCACAGAGGAAAATTGACTGTCAAATTGAAGCAAGAAAAGGATGATCGGGTATCTCAAGTTAAAACACTTTTAGAAAAGTGGTATACCCGAAAAGCCAATGCAATCTTTCATGATCGGTTACATGAAATGCTTACTAAAGCGACTTGGGTAGAAGGCTTACCTTCATTTCGTATTATGGTTATGAAAAAACAATGGGGAAGTTGCTCTGCAAAAGGTAGCTTAATGCTCAACCCTCATTTGATTAAAGCCCCTAAAGAGTGTATTGATTACGTTATCCTTCATGAGCTTTGCCATATTGCAGAGCATAATCACAGTGATAGGTTTTGGCGTTTACTGACGCAGGTAATGCCAAATTGGAAAGAAGTCAAAGCTAAGCTGGATGATATGGCCGAGTTGTATTTGAATGAGTGAGAAAAAGCTACACAAGGCACAAAATATTTTACTCGAATTCCATTCGATATGTTCGTTTATATTGAAGGTCATCACCGTATTCAGTTATCGAATGTTCCATCCAAAGATGATCTTTATATTAAAGTAAATTTTCTACATAAATTACCATTTAGGTGTTTTGACTCAAAGCTTATTTTGTTTGCCTAGGATATATAGAAGGGAATATCTTAAAATTGAGCATGGGGAATGTTCTGATGGGTATTATGGTACTCAAATTTATCGAGTATTCATGTCTAATTTCTTAAATGACCTTGTAGAGCATTCTAATAAAACATTAACTTTTTTCATAACGATTTCGATATTTATCTACTGGCTAACCAATTAACAGTCTACTAGTTATAGCTCAAGGTAAACTTTCCAACCGCCCTAAAGAACAATAATCTTGTTTTGAAAGAATATTTGCAAACTCACTATCATTAAAGTATCGCCTAGAGATAGCTTGATAAAAGACGGCTTGACAAGGTGGGGGCGGAGATTTTCTGGTTGACAGTTCTAGCTACGTGCAGATTGAGTTCAGCCTTCAATCTTGCTTTTTGATGTGGAAAATTTCAAATTTAATCTTGTGTCACAATGCAGACATGACCCATCAAGTTTTAGTTTTGATCTAAGCTAAAACTACAACATCAAAGGCACCATTCTTTGGGTGGTACGCTTTTTAATAGGCTGACTCATAACCCGCTCAAGCGGTGTAATCTCTGCCACTTTAACTGCGAGTTTGGCACGAGTGATCGCTGTGTACGCCCAATTCTTGTTGCAAATAGATAGGTTCTCCATCACTACCACAACTTTATCAAAACCAGCACCTTGGGATTTATGACCTGTGACACAGTATCCTAGCTGAATACCAGCATTGATCGCATCCGAATAGCTTAATAATATTTCCCTTGGTTTTCCCTCTGCGGTATCCATATGAAATATCAGTTTGCCATCACACTTCCATTTCAAGTTAGCAAACTGTCCGTTGTAAATCCCAAGATTATTAACATTTTTGGTAAATATCACACGGTCATTGACATAAAAAGGTATATTAAGAATTGAACACAGTGGCTCTGATAGCGCAGAAGACACCATCTGAGCCTGGATTTTGTGATTTAACAATGTCACGGTGCGGTTTGTAGCTGCAATCACTTGTGCACCTTCCTCTACCGCATACGATACAATTTCATTTGTGCTACGTTTTAGATAGCCAAAAGCGCCCTGTGCATCAGGTCTTTCACCGCTTAAAATAGCATTAGCTGCCCCTGTAATTTCTTGTGCTGCCGCACGCCATATTTTAGTTAGTGTCACGGTGGGGAAGTATGCAACCGCCTGCTTGAAAAAAGCTCCATAACCAATGGGGGCTAACTGGTTATTATCTCCTGTAAAAATGATGCGAATACCGTGCAATCCAAGGGTTGCGAATGTGTACATGTCTTGAACACTTAACATGGAACTTTCGTCTACCACTAAAACTGAGCCTTCAGGAATATTAAGTTGTTTCAACATTAAATCTGACTTTAATTTTGCGATGGTGTAACAGTCTTCAAGTCCTGTAGCTTGTTTAATCCTATCTACCGCAATTGAAGAGAGTGCGGTTGCTGTTATCGCGCTGCCAACCATAAGGCTGTTAACGTATGCGATAGCATTGATCACTTCGGTTTTACCCGTGCCAGCCGCACCTTGAATACAACAAATAGAGTGGTGCATAGCTAACTTCACTGCATCTCGCTGAAGCTGATGCAGAGGTTTATTCATGTTTTCAAACAGGTCGATTTTTCGCTCAATTTCATAATCATAAAACTGGTAGGTTGTCGGCTTATCATGTTCGGTCAGAAATGATCTGATCTTAGTTTCCATTTGATAATTAGGTGAAGATATCAACCAATTACCGTCAGTTAGAATGCTACCATGAAGTTTTGATTGATAAATTATTGAATGTGCATCAACACCATGTTGCATTGCCCCTTCATTGAATTCATGAGTTTTGAACAGACTGCTACCTGTTTCCTGTGTTAGTGATCTTGATAGCTGCGAACCCAGTGCAGCTAGGCGACGTGGATCATCCCGCTTCAATTTGTATTTTGTTGTGGCGATATTGTCAGCTCTATCAAAACCCACCACGACTGCGAGCGAATAAGGATTGCTATCTACGACCTCATTTGTTCTGATTCGGTGAAACTTGACCATAGCCAGTGCATCTTGAGAATTAAGACCTAGATTTGCCAAGTGTTGTACTGCCCGTATATCACTGATTTTATCTGCCCATAATACCTCAAGTTTAGCAGCTACCTCGCTGCATTCAACTACTTTAGCTAGTTCTGCTGATTTGCTGCCCCCCATGACTACCATCATCTTTTTAGGGTATTTTTCATATTTATCAGAAAGCGCCCTTAACTGCTTCTGAGTTAACAGAGCTTTGAAGTCTTTGGATTTTCTAATGTACTCAAAGACATTTGCAGCAGTGACAGGTGCTAGCTTCCAACTATCAGCCTTGAGAACCTTGCGGTGATATTCACCCTTTTCGAGAGTTCCGCTCAGTCGAATTAAGTCCCCAATCCTTGGAATATTGCCGTCATCAGGCAGTTCAGCAACACGTTGAGCCGCGTTATAGGTGCCAGAGAGCCTGACGGACTTAAAGAGCGGTTTAATTGATGTGACTAGCATCATGTAACTTTTTCTAGTTACTGACTTATCCACGGTGTTATCTCCACTACATATCCATTCGAAAGGGCCTCATTTCCGGCTTGTAGTTGTTCTATATAGATATTAAGTTTGTGAACTTGCTTAACTAAATTAGCGTTATGTGCTTTTAATTCAAGCACTTTAGCCTCTGTTTCACTAAGTTTCATTTCAGAATGCTTGAGCATGTTCTGTAACACTTTAACATCTGGTGTAGATGAATTTAATACACGTTTCTCTGCCTCTAAAATCGTTTCAATACCGATATACTTAACCGCCCACAGGTACAGCTCGATGGTTTCAGCTGCACCTCTTTTTGGATAAAGGTTTTGACGATCAATTCCAGCGGTTTCCGTAAGTGCGGTTATATCCACACCTTCCTTGCTATCACCCTCAGGTAACTTACCGTCTGACTTTACAAGTTTGATAAGATAATCTTGTAGCTTAATCGCTGTTTTTGCGGTGACTGTCTTGTTGCATAATTTAGTTAAAATACTGTCACTCATCATTAATTCCCTTTATTTTTATCTTTTGGCAATCCTAAGTCTCGACCTTTAACTTCAAGGAATTTACGAAAATACTTCAGATCAGCCATTGGTGCGCTAGGATGTGGCACTATCGAGTCAATACAGCCCTCATCCTCATCTTCCATTCCCATGTCCGTTTTAATTTCAAAAAGAATTCCCCGTTCATGGTCATACTGTATACCCCATTCATCTCGCATGTGGGTGATAAAAAGAGCGAAAGCTTCACAGGTCACTTCAAATTTTTTTTGCCAACTTGCTTTATTAGCTGTGCTATTAGACGTGTCTAAACTAACAGGGAGAGCTTTTGATTGATCTGCGGAAGCAGAGCTGCCAGGGAGGTACTTCTGCTGTTCAAAGTCGCCTAAAAGGTAAGGGATAAGTTGTGGCTGCTCACTTTTAGCGTTTTCTTCCAACCACAAATTAATGTATTCACTGCTTTGGTAGTATTTTTCTTTAACCTTGAATTTACCCTGTAGGGTTTGGATATCAACCTTGTAAGAGTCTAATGCTCTCTTAACCTGAGCCGGAGTTGCATATTTGGGATCTATATTGTCAGCATTTGGGTGCATCTCACTGAATTTAGCCGCAAGTAGGTTCATGTATGCAGGTTGCCTACTTATTGTAGTAGTAGCACACCCAACTAGCTTAGCCATGTGGTTGATCAATGCATTAATATCTTTAAATGTCGCTCCAGTTGGAAGCGATGCCAAATATCCTTTGATTATTTTGACCTTTTCGTCAATGCGGCTCTTCTGAAGCGCTTCGAACGGATTGTCACCTTTATGTCTACCCATCTTATATCACCTCACTTAATTGAAAAATTTGAGGGCTGGCTAGCAACTTGTCAAAACCGACTCCCTTTTCTTGCATGAGCGCCGATAAATGCCCTGCTACAAGCCCAACAGGATCGCTTTCATCATCTTTGAAACCTTTTTTGTTCATTTTTTTATACTGAAAATAACACTGGCGAATAAAATCTTCGTGACAGTATTCAGGGTGCTGCTGAGCCTCGATTATCCTTGACAAAAATGCGCCTTTTTCACTATCAGTATTAATCGATATCTCAACAACATCCTTCACCATATCAGGGCGTCTACAAATAAACTGGTCTTTTTTCTTACCTGATTCAAGCTTTTTCTTAAGCATACCTACCGTCATTCGCATAACTGATGCTTCGGTTTGGTCAAGCGAGATCTGCGTTTTAATTGGTGTAATTGTATCCACATCAACCTTTAATTTCTCCAGCCTGATCACTTGGTTCAGGCCAGTACCAGCAGATCTGCGCTTATCATTTATGCGAGCATTCAGGCCAGAGATA
Source organism: Pseudoalteromonas sp. '520P1 No. 423' (assembly GCF_001269985.1). NCBI lineage: Bacteria > Pseudomonadati > Pseudomonadota > Gammaproteobacteria > Alteromonadales > Pseudoalteromonadaceae > Pseudoalteromonas > Pseudoalteromonas sp. '520P1 No. 423'. Next base: position 1,471,472 of record NZ_BBZB01000001.1, read on the forward strand.
TTATCGATACCATAACAAGCAATCGGGCAAAGGCCACAACGCTTTGATTCTCCAATGATAGTAACAATTTCCTTAGGACAGTCGCCTCCCGCAGGGCATATGCAGTGGTCATACACTACTGACTTTACACTACGCTGCTGCGCTATCAGCATCTCCCGCCCACTAACTCCACTGTATTCATTGAACTCTGGGACAGAAATAGAGATCATGCCTTGATCTTCAATTACGGCTTTTGCGCCAGCGTTAAGTGATGCTTTCATCGCAGAGTCAGACTCTGATGGTTTTATTGCGTTGTTCCCAAGCAAAAATGTGCCTTCCATCATCGCTTTATCTGCCAACTCAAGTTGTTTATCTGTGTCGGTTTGATGTTGCGCCTGTTGATAGTGAAACATCATGTTATCTGTCAACCATCCTTGCTGCTCCTTGATGTCTTCAGTAGATATAAGTCCTTTACGCGCCACCGCATATGTATTCCGCATACTGTGTGGCGTATGGATAGCATAAAGAAAAACTGCTGAGGCATTTCCTGGACGTTGAATGCCATCCAGATCGACCCAAGCCTCACCATAATTCCACTGGTAAGGCTCGACATTCGAACGTGGTCTTTTGGGTCTCAACTGCACAAAGTTATGCTGTTCTGACTTAGGAGCAAATTTGTTGTAGTGAATTTGAATAAAATGTAGAATATCTACCCACATCTCGGCGTATGAAGTATCTGATACAGGCACTCCCTTACTCTTTTCATGGAAAGACTTAAAAAGAGGCGAAATCAATGTATCAGAATAGGTTGATATTACTGGATCTGTTTCAACATGAGTATATTTACGTTGAAACTCTTTCTCTGCCTGAAGTTCATCATAAATGTAGGTAGGTACTTTAATTACTCTGTTTTCAAATACCTTATCAATGTCAATCCAAATCGGTTGAAAATAGCCTTTTACAGGGGCTAATTTATCAAAGTTATTAATATCCAACCATTGTATATTTTCCATTCGTTGGCCTGCGTGCACATTCGTTCTAAGCATTCTAAAACAGCTAAGTGTAGGAATAACATCCTTTGTCACACGGTTGTTCCAAGAAAATAAGTTGGGCATAACATCAAATCGAACAGTCTCTTTATTCAGTTCAAAGCTACACTCCAACCCCCAGTCTGCAAGCTTGATTAAGGGGTTATTTTGTAGATATTGCTTTCTTTGTTCAGCATTCAGGTCTTCAATAAGAATTTTCTGTAATTGACAATGAATTTCATTGAGAACTTTAAGGGTATTATGCACAAATGGTAGCGTGCACATCGGCATGGCAACTTTATCAGTCGGTTTATTGGGGTTGTTCATCCCTGCTGCGGATTGCTTGACATCTATTGCAACATCTACAGGGTTTACAAAGTCCTTGAGCAAGGGAGCATCTGGCACTGATGGGTGTTTTGTATTGAAGTTCAACGTAGCAAACTGAAAAAAATCATCAATCGAATGATATAATGGTTTTGGAGTCGTAACTTTACTGCTGATCCAGTCGATTAGTGTTTTCGGTGCATTATCGCTCATTTTACCATCAAGCACCGATTGTTCCCAGAAAATCACGCGGCTAAAATCTTGCATTTTCACAGGCAGGTGGTGAATCGCGTCAGGATTGGAAGCGTAAAAATCAAACAAATAGACGAATAAGTAATCTGCGAGGTGGCCTATTGCTCTTCTAGACCGAGATATTATGCTAGGTGTTTTCTTTTCCAGACTTTTAAAAAAAGCTGCTATTACATAACACCAATCAGGGAACTCTTTTTGCGGATCAACACTTAGTCCAGGGTAAAAATCAGCAGACATGTAGTTAAGCGTTTTATGACTTTTACTGTAAGCACTGACGTGTTTACAGTAATTATCCATGTCGTTATTGCTTGCAAAGTACATCAATCTGTCTTTAGGAGGTAAACTTAAAGGTGAAGTGATACTAATGCCAGCGTCATTTACTTTGTTAGCGATCTGTTCTAATTCACGGCCTGATGAGTTATATACTTTAAGTCCACTTTGCAATGTTTTAATACCATCTAGATACTCAGCAAGTTGTTCCAGCGTATTTAGTTTGAACTCTAGGCTTGCACTAGCTGCCGTATGATGAGCGCCAGTATTAAATACATTGGATAAGTCGCCTTGTGTAAACTCCGCCCCGTTTTCGAGCGCAATTTTAAATAAATTTTCAGGGCGACTCTGCCGCTTTCCAAAGGCATTCGTAACTTTTCTATCTCGTACATCTGACCAATACTCTTTAAGTGATACATCTTGCCAGGTTTTCCAATCAGTCATCCTTAGAAATTTTAAAGAAACCAAGTAAGTTTGATAGTGCTTACCTTTTCTCTTAAATTCTGGAGTTACTAAACCAAAGAGGCCCTCAAAAATTTCGTTTTTAATACTGCTAGTAAACCGAATGTTTGGATTAGATGGAAACCCTATACTAAGAACTACCAACCCTTGCTCCCATAGCCATTGGAACATGGTTGTGCAGGTTGAGAAAATACCAGCACTAGCGTAAGAGCTATGTGTTTTAAGTTTAAGGATATCTTGAACTTTTTGATGCTTTGGATCTTTAGTTGGTATTAGTGTTACTTGGTACAATACTCGCACTTTACCTAGAGTGATAGTTTTTAACTCAGGAAATAAGTAGTGTTCGAAGGCTCCTAAACTGATACTACTTGGGGACTTCATTTCAAGATAGGGTAGTTTACTCTTCTTCCTCGAATCTAAATACATCACTAAGAAGTCGCTAACCCCTTTCAAAAACTTGTCTTCATCTGGAATAATCAAATCATCAGTGTAATTAATCATATCTCCATCCCTATAGTGTTTGCTTGTTTATGTTTAGATACAACCTCTCGAACTCGTCAGCCTGCTTTCGTAAGTTTTTGATTATCATCTCAGGTAGCGATAGGTGCGTCTCACCCATCAACATCCGATCCGCGGCTTCAAGTTTGGCTTCTAGAACATTTTTATCTTTTATGGCATAACCCTGCGTACTAGTGATGGATGCATGACCCATCAATGTCTGAACAGTATTCAGGTCAAGTCCAGGCTCATTTTTCCAAGGAGTAGGGAAGAAGTTGATCATGAATACCCCGTACAAATGTCGTAAGGAGTGCAGGCTGTAAATACGTGTCATGCCGATACGTCTCTGAGCCACCTTAAACGCTTTATTGAGTGCCCAATAGGTTGCCAGATGAAGAGGTTGACCATAACCAACGTCATCAAGCTTCAAGAACACGAAATCTTCTTCCGATTCCGGCCTTATCTTCATCCATTCACGGTAACTGTCAAAAAAAATTTGGCGGATAGTAGGAATAAGGTATACCTTAGCCGTTTCACGACCCTTCCATCTCTTTGGGTTTTCGTATTTAGACGAACCGCGATAATCATTAGGGTCTACGATATAAACCTCTTGCATTTCAGGCATGACCAAAGGTATATATGTCACCACGCCTTCACTCTGTCTCAGTCCACCACCCCCTAACAAAGACCATAACGTGCGGTTTCGAGGGCAGGGTTCTTTTTCAAGTAACTCTTGAAATCTATCGAATGGGAAAGCCCTCTTTCTACCTTCTTCGTATTCTTCCATCTGTTCCAATAAGGAAACTCCACTATTAGGGTCTATTATGGAGGTTCTACTGCTTTTCCTTACTGACTTTAACTTATTCTTTTTAATAGATTTAATAACGCGGAGGTTTGCACCAAGAATTGAATTTTCCTTGATGCGCTTGATCTCATGATGAGACATTTTCACTTCACCTTCCAACGCAGTAAATACGAACGCAGGGGAATCGAGTTTAATACCTGTTTCTATTTCCGCTAGCAACTTCATATCCTTAGCCAATCGCACAGCAAATGTGAGAAAATGATTTACAGCGGCAATATGAGTGCCATCAGATTTAATCCCATTAAACTCCATCCGTTCGGCAATGGTTACAATGTACGGTTCTGTCGAACTGACACCGTTTACCAAAAAATCTGGATACGCTTCGACTGCTGTATCCAGAGCATCCTGTGTAGGCGCGTTATCGCACAGAAAAACTCCAGCTTCAATTAGGTAGTCAATAAACTTAGCGACATTATCGCTGTATAGAACAATTGTCCCTGCTCCAAGGCCCAGCTTCACCTTCATGTGCTCAACAAATTGAGTAAATGCATCTATGGGCATACTGTTGCTGTTCAATAGCAATCTACGGTTTCCATTTAGCAATTTAATTGGTGTGACGTTTTTCATATATCGCTAATTCCTTGGCATATATGGGGGAATTAATGTGTCTGTATAAAATAACATGCTGACTTTATATACAGTATTGTGTATTAAAATGACTTGTCAATAATAAATGCGCAAATATTGCGCATAAACATGATTTCATGAAATAAATACGCAATTTGATATTTTGATTTGTCCTGATGGTTTAGATTTTAGCAGTGTTTTTTTATTGTTATTTATCAGGTTTGTATGTGTAATTTTGGCTTTTATTGGGAGTGTAAATTGAAATTCACAAAAAAATATATACGCAATTTATTCTGGTACACTAAACTGCCAAACCATCATCGGTAGAAAAATAAATATCGTCAAACTTATCTGCAACGGGTGTACCCGATTGGTTGAAGTATATGTGTGCGTTTTCGATCATAATCAACTAATTGCCATCTTTTTGCGTCATTTTAATGGTTTTTATTGTAAATTCACTGATTTAATTCATAAAATAGCATAATTAAAACGATATAAATTGAACATTTATTTAATGTAATTGTCAGTTATATCAAGAAAATCAGCAAAGCTGACCAGTTCAGCTTAATTTTTCAGTAAAATAGCCAACAATTAAGTTTGTAAATTAGGGGAACCCCCATGAAAAGAGCCGTAATTACGGGGATCGGTATTGTATCTAGTATCGGTAACGACAAAAAAGAAGTTCTAGAATCACTTAAAACTGGTCGTTCTGGTATTAAACATAACGAAGAGTTTGCTGAGTATAAACTTCGTAGCCAAGTAAGTGGTCATATTGATATTGATACTAAGGCACATGTTGATCGTAAAGCTTATCGCTTTATGGGTGACGCTGCTGCTTATTCATACATCGCAATGGCTGAAGCTGTATCAGATTCAGGTTTAACTGAAGATCAAATCTCTCATCCGCGTACTGGTTTAGTTGTCGGTTCTGGTGGTGGTTCATCTAAGTATCAAGTAGAAGCTGCTGATATCTTACGTGAAAAAGGCGTTAAACGTGTTGGTCCTTACATGGTACCTCGTACTATGGCGAGTACGGCATCAGCGTGTTTAGCAACACCATTTAAAATAAAAGGTGTTAACTACTCAATTAGTTCTGCATGTGCTACTTCGGCACATTGTATTGGTAATGCAGTAGAGCAAATTCAATTAGGCAAGCAAGATGTTGTTTTTGCAGGTGGTGGTGAAGAACTTCACTGGACACTTGCAATGGAATTTGACGCTATGGGTGCATTATCTACTAAATATAATGAGACACCTGAACTTGCTTCTCGTACATATGATGCAAACCGTGATGGTTTTGTTATCTCTGGCGGTGGTGGTATCGTTGTTGTTGAAGAATTAGAGCACGCTTTAGCGCGTGGCGCACATATCTACTGTGAAGTTGTAGGTTATGGTGCAACTTCTGATGGTTACGATATGGTTGCTCCATCAGGCGAAGGCGCTGTACGCTGTATGCAACAAGCTATGGAAACTGTAGACGGTGAGATTGATTACTTAAATACACACGGTACTTCAACACCAGTTGGCGATGTAAAAGAGCTTGGTGCGATTCAAGAAGTATTTGGTGGTAAATCTCCAGCTATCAGTGCAACTAAAGCGATGACTGGTCATGCATTAGGTGCGGCTGGTGTTCACGAAGCAATTTTCTCATTATTAATGTTAGAAAATAACTTTGTTGCGCCTTCAATTAATGTTGAAGAATTAGATGAGCAAGCTAAAGGCTTAGATATCGTTACTGAAAAACGTGACGTAGAACTCAATACTGTTATGTCTAACAGCTTTGGTTTTGGCGGTACTAACGCAACTTTAGTAATGCAAAAATACAAATAAACCTGCTTCGCCTATATGGATGTAGGTGCTTAGGGTCTGTTTGGAACTAAGAACCTGCGAAGTTTTATTAGGGCCACTTTGTGGCGCTAAATAAAAACCAGAATAATTACTTATTCTGGTTTTTTTATGTTTTATACCAATTGTATTAATTTTGTGATGAAAAAGCAGTGAATTAACACTACTTTTTATTCAGCTATTTAATAAACGATTTAGAATTTATAGCTAGCTTGTAAATAAGCAAAGCGACCTTGACCGCTGTGTACATTTACTGCAAAACCCATAAAATCATGGTATGCCATTGGTGGTTGCTCATCAAATAAGTTGGTTACACCTAAAGTTAATGTTGTCTTTTCAATACCGTAGTAGTTGATAGATGTATCAACTGTTGTCATTGAATCTACATTACCCATACCAAGCGCTTGAATTGATGGATCTTGTTCAAACTCATCAACAAAGTTGATACCTACGTGTGCAGCAAAGTCATCGTTGCTCCAATCAGCTGCTGCAGTCCAGCGGAATTGTGGTTGCTCAAAGCCACCTTCTTGAATATTGACACGTTGTCCGCCGTTACCGTCTGGGCGCTTATCTTCATACTCTAAAACATAATTTAAAACATAAGATAGTTTTACATCACCAAATGCAGTATCAAGTTTATATTTAACATCTAAATCTAAACCTGTTGTTGTCAAATCACCTATATTTTGAAAAGTATCAAAAATACGTACGATTTCACCTGGGTCGCCTTCAACTCCCGTAGGAATACGTTCAACAACACTTGAATCTAACCCTTGGTTTGATAATAAAAATTGTGTATCAGAATCAATTATGTTTTCAATATCGTAGCTGTAGTAATCTAATGAAAAGCTTAAGTCTTCGGTTACATTGAAGATCATGCCTAAGTTATAACTTGTAGACTCTTCTGGCCCTAAATCAGGGTTACCTTCAAATATCGCGGTGTATTCTTGTTTATCACAGGCTTTGTTTACATTGCCCACAGCATTACAACGCAGTGTATCAACTAAATTAGGTGATTCATCTGTACGACCTAAACCTAGTTGAGATAAAGAAGGCGCTCTAAATGCTGTACCCCATGAACCTCGTAAAGAAAGATCTTCACTTGGACTCCAAAGGAAAGATACTTTTGGATCGGTTGTTGTACCAAAATCGCTATAATCTTCGTAGCGAACTGCTAATTGTACTTCTAGCTCATCTAAAACTGGGATGGCTAATTCAGCAAAAATAGCGGTATTATCACGTTCACCGCTGGCTTGTGTTGCTTCAGTACCAAATACTTCCCCACGTAAGAATTGATCATCAGGTCTATCACTGATTGTTTCTTCACGGAATTCGTAACCAACAGCCATCATTAGTTCGCCTGAAGCCATTTCCATTAATGGACCAGAGATTTTAGCATCCCAAGAGCGGTTAGTTGATTTACCAATGCGTGTAGTTGTGGTTTCTATATAATCTAGTGCTTGCTGGCTGTTAGCTGATGGTTCAAATGGATTCCAAGTACCGTTATCGATTGCTTCTTGAACTCGGCGAGAATTAGGGAAACCATCTACACCTTGTTCAACAGATTTACTTTTTATATAGCTATATGCAGCTTGCCAGCTCCAATCACCAAATTCACCTTCTAAACCAAAAATAGTACGGTAGTAATCTGAATCAACTTCTTTTTTACGGTTGCCAATATCAACCATACGGCGACGCATCGTTAAATCTTGATTGTAAAAATCATGATCTGGCATATTTGCAAAAGGGTGATTTACATTATCTGCAGACATAAATAATTCGTTAAAGCTTGGGCTACCTGCACCTTTAACTGTTGTTTTTGCATTTTGGCCATTTAGTTCTGCGAAAGCACGAATATCATCATTTAGTTCTAGCTTACCCATATAATTAAAGCTAAAGCGCTCAGTTTCAGGCACCATCGTCATATGAGGTGCGTAATCGTAACGACATAAAGTACCAACAATATCTTCTGCAGGACATACATCATTACCAAAAGTATCAGGTAAACGGTTTGTTGGATCTGATTTTAAAGCGATTGTGCCAGGGATACCTGATGAACTTCTAAAATCATCTGCAAATGTGTCATTTGGAAGCCGTGCTGCTTGATTTGCTGATTTAGAGTAATTTCTATCAGCATAAAGTACTTCTTCACGTTTAAAGTAATCTAAAATGAAAGTGTGACTGCTGTTTTCTGCAGTATTACCCCAAACCATGCTGATGTTTTCTTCTTTACCACCACCGTCAGCAGTATCACCCATTTTTGCGTTGAGCTCCATGCCATCAATATCATCACGTAAAATAATATTAATTACACCTGCTACAGCATCTGAGCCGTAAGTTGCAGATGCGCCATCTTTTAAGATATCAACACGTTTGATTGCAGATACTGGAATATTATTAATATCAACAAAAGCGGTATCAATTCCTTTTGCAAAAGGGCTGACTGAAACACGGCGACCATTTACTAGAATAAGTGTTGAATCTGCTCCTAAACCACGTAAAGAAACACTTGAACCACCATTAGCAGTATCATCGCTACTGTTTGCTTGTGTAGAGAAAGTACCTTGACCGGAGATTGGTAGCTTAGCAAATAAGCCAATTAAATCGGTTGCACCAGTATTTGAAATGTCAGCTGCTGAGATACTTGTAACAGGAGAGGGGCCTTCCATATCTGTACGTTTAATATGGGAACCTGTTACTTCAATGCGTTCAACCTCTTGCTTATCTTTTGCTATTGCATTACTAGATATACTGATACCTGTGGCTGCCATCGCATATAATACGGTGTTGAACTTACGCTGTGTTTTATTGTTCATCCTGAAATCCTTGTTGTCATACTTTGTTATATTATTTTGCTTTTCTTTGGATACAAATTTCAATGTGAAAAACTTGTATTTTAATGATAACACAAGATTAACAAGGAAACAATTGCTTTGCTTGGGTGGGAACAAAATTTAGTAAACTTATGAGTACGTTTTGTTTGTTTTTAGTACAATAGATTGGTTTTTATATGCTATAAAAACGAAAAAACGCACGAAAAAGTGCGTTTAATACTAATTTCTAAGAAGGGAGACTATCTAGCGTCGTGCTTCATTGTGCGTTCTTTTTCTCGAGCCCAATCTTTATCTTTATCATCACTGCGTTTATCGTGAAGGTTTTTACCTTTCGCTAAATGAAACTCTAGTTTCACCCAACATTTTTTCCAATACATCGCAGTTGCAACTAAAGTAAAGCCACCTCGATCAACAGAGCCTGCGAGTCTATCAAGCTCTTTTCTCTTAAGTAATAATTTACGATATCTTAAAGGATCGCAAATTACATGGCTTGAAGCGCTGATCAAAGGCTGTATTAAACTACCTAATAAATATGCTTCGCCATCTTTAATGTGTATATAAGTATCTGCGATGTTTACCTTGCCCGCTCGGATACTCTTAACTTCCCAGCCTTGAAGTTCAAGGCCAGCTTCTATTTTGTCGAACAGTTTATACTCATGTCGTGCTCTTTTATTAAGCGCTATGGTATTGCTGTTTGATTTAGGGGATTTTTTCTTTGCCATAATCTGTCTTATTATACGCAATATCTTATGATTTACATCCGTTTTTTACGCTTAACTTAAAATCATATTTTTAATTTGAGTCAGCAGAGGCATATATTGCAGAAAATGTGGCAAAACCTTGCTAAAATCTGTCGCTGTGTTTTTTACCGTGAGATATCATGCCTGAAATTAAAAAAAGTGCGTTAGTGATGTATAGCGCAACAGAAATGTTTACTTTGGTAAATGATGTGGCCAACTATCGTAAATTTTTGCCTCATTGTTCTGATGCTAAAGTGATTTCTCAATCAGATGAAAAAATGACAGCTTCAGTTGAGATCGCAAAAGGTGGTTTAAAAAAATGGTTCACCACTGAAAATTCGTTAATCACAGATAAAGAAATTAATATGATTTTAGTTGATGGCCCTTTTAACAAACTTGAAGGTGGTTGGCTATTTACTGAATTAGATGAAACAGCTTGTAAAGTAGAGTTAAAATTAAGCTTTGAATTTTCAAGCCGGTTAGTTGAAATGGCATTTGGCCGAGTATTTAATGAAGTTGCCAATAATATGTTAGGTGCTTTTACAGATCGTGCTAAACATGTATACGGTACCAGAGGTTTTAGCTAGGTTAGGCGTGGAGTAACATAGAATGAAACAAGTTGAAGTTGTATTTGCATTACCAGATCGAGCAACCTGTTTAATGGTTGAGATTGACGATGAAACAACAGTAGAACAAGCTATTTTAAAGTCGGGTATTTATGATAAATGCCCAGAAATAGATCAAGATAAGTTAAAAGTAGGTATATGGAATCGCACGTGTAAGCTCAATACTCAGCTTAAAGATGGCGACCGTATCGAAATTTATAGACCTTTGATTGCCGATCCAAAAGATGCCCGTCGACGAAGAGCTGAAAAAGCAAAAGATGAAGGCCGAGCAGATAAAATTACAGGCGGCAGAGCAAGAGGCTAATACTTGCTTTAACATTAAAAAAGCGCTTTATGATAAAAATCATGAAGCGCTTTTTTATTTAACTAACTTTATTTAAATAAGTTAGTTAACAGTTTATTTTTCTAGCGGTGTATTAAAAGTTTCTGGTAATTCAAAATCGCCTGAAATAGTTTTTAATACATCATTTTCAAAATGAACAACAAGAGATTTCTTCTGCTCATTTTTACGATTGTAATTAAATAAGTAAACATAATGCCAAGCTGTATCATCAAACGCATCTGTTGCAATTGGCTGACCTAAAACATATATGACTTGCTCTTTTGTCATCTCTATACGTAATTTATTTACGTCTTTTTGTTCTAAAAAATTACCTTGCGGGATATTCATACGGTAAACCCAGCTAGAGCAACCGCTAACTAGAGTAAGAAGTAATGTCACTGAAATTATTTTAAACCACTGCATTTTAATTATGTATATCCTATTTTTAACGGTTTTGAGCATAATATCAGATATACTACCTTGTGCCGTCGTCTTGTAAAAGTGGAAAGTGGAATTTTGACTAAAACTGAGCATAAAAGTTCAATAAAGCCTAAAAAGAATGAAAAAGTTGCACTTAAAGAATGGCACTTATATATAGTGCAAACGAGGTTGGGGCATTGGTATACCGGAATTACCACTGATGTTCAGCGACGTTTTGAAGAACACACCAAGGGTACTGGTGCAAAAAATCTCAGAGGTAAAGGTCCGCTAGAGTTGATTTTTCATCGGCAAGTTGGCGATCGCAGTGCAGCAAGCATTTTAGAGTGTCAGGTCAAAAAATTTTCAAAAGCACAAAAGCGCCTTTGGGTTATTGAGCAAAAATCTCAATTAAATGAAAAGTTATAATTGACTGTCATTTAATGACATCACTGTTTGAAAAATGTTATTTACAACAGCTTGATAGAATTTTACATCTATATTTTCAAAGGTGTCTTTATGGGTATGGTAATTTTTATGTGTACCAACACCGTAATAAATGTAAGGGATTTTATATTTACGAAAAGAGGCATGATCACTGGCGTTTCGCCAATCTATTCTGTCTTTTTTTGTTTTGCATTCATTTGCCTGTTTGAGCTAATAAAAAGTGTTTTAGCAATACCATCAATACTTTCTACTTCAATGATTTCTTTATGTGGTTTTAATTTTATTGAGCTAAACGCATATAAAAACCCGCGTTTGGGTGCAACCGCCAGCATGTCTAAATTAATGTTTAAAGCAATATCATCAGTATTAACAAGCGCACTGGATAAAAATGCTTTAGAGCCATACAGCCCGATTTCCTCAGCATCAGTCGCTATAAAGATATAATGATAGTTTAAATCTAATTTTTGTAGCCGTTTAGCGATATTTAACATGGCAGCAACGCCAGAGGCATTGTCATCTGCGCCATAATATATTTTACTGCCTGAGTGTCCTAAATGGTCATAATGTGCGGTAAATACGACATAGGGGGTTTTTTGCAGGCAAGGTACCAATAATATTTACCCCTTGCTTTGTGCTAAAAAAGCCACTTTTATACTCAAATTTATGCTGATAATTATCAATTGTAGGGTATAAATTTAATTGTTTAAACCGCGTTATAATATACTGGGCAGCCAGCTTTGAACCTTGGCTACCAGTTTTTCGTCCTTGCATTTTTGATGAGCTTAAAGCTTTTAAGTCTTTGAGTAAGCTCTGATCTGAGTGATATATTTGTGTAACGGCATTGGTGCTAAAAAGTAGCAAAATAAAATATATAGATCTGAAAAACATTAACTTACCATCGCATTTAAACTGTTTATTTTACCTTGATAGGAGTTTATATCCTCAATGAAAAAGGCATTCTTTTTTTCGGATTTTAAATAGCGTTTGGCTTTTTTATAATCGCCTAATTGATAAAAACTACGAGCTAAACCAAAATAAGTTTCATGAAGTTTTCTGTCAAGTTCAGTTGATTTTTTATAATATGAGATGGCTTCTCTATAAAATTTTTGCACATAAGCTTCATTGCCTTTAGCAATGTGGTAATAAGGGTTACTTTATCTTTTAGTATCAAGTTCTCTTTTTATTACTTGGGCTTGTTCAATACTATCTGTCATCTCAAATAAGATGCCTAAATTACCCCAAGCTGGTGAGTAGTGAGATGCTATTTGTGTGGCGTTTTTTAGATAATGATAAGCAGTTTACATTTTGTTGTTTAAATGTTTGATTGGCAGTAAGCGTGGCGCCGGATTGATAATCTAGGTTGTAATTTGCGGAGTTAAAAATAAAATGTAATAAATCTTTAGCAGTTTTCATTGAGGGTTTTTATTCGGAATGTTCTTCACTAGTTGTGCTTTAAGTTCATCACTTAATTCGAATATTTCTTCATAGGATTCAACTTCAAAGTCTTTCAATAAAGGATATTAAATCCTTATTGAAAGACGTATAAAACTGAGTTCTATCTCTGTAGTTTAAAGGTATCAACTAATGAATCTAAAGACTGTGCATTAACTGACAGTGACTCAATCGCACTTTCAATGGTGATTTGATTATTCATGGACTCTTCATTAATAGCACTGATATTTTCAACATTTTGACTCACATCAGTAACAACTGCATTTTGCTCTTCTGTCGCTGTCGCAATAATTGTTGCCATATCATTTATTTGCTCTATTTTTTCAACCACATCAGTTAAATGAGAAACTGCGTGTTCCATAGAGCTAACACTATGAGTGGCATTAGATTGTGATTTTTGGATATCTGTTACAACTTGCTGTGATGTGCTGTTGAGCTCTTCAATCATTTTTTGAATCTGATCTGTTGAGTCAGATGTACGCTTTGCTAAGCCTCGAACTTCATCGGCAACAACAGCAAAGCCACGGCCATGCTCACCAGCTCTGGCTGATTCAATAGCCGCATTTAAAGCTAACAAATTAGTTTGCTCTGAAATAGAGCGTATTACATCTAAAATTGAGCCGATCTCTTGTGTTTTATTAGCTAATGTATTGATTTTATTGCTCACTAAATCAATGTCATTTGCTAAGTCTTTGATATCTGATTGAGATCGCTGAACTTGATTTTGTATTAAAGAGGCTTGTTGATGATTTTGCTGTGTATACTCTGCTGTATTTGCAGCACTACTCGCAACTTCTTGCACCGCTGCACCCATCTCATTAATTGCAGCGGCAACAGAAATAGTTTGTTCTTTTTGTAAATTCATTTGAGATGAGTGATGCTGCGCTTGTGAAAAAACATCATCTGAAGTCGTTTTAATAGCATGACTTTGTTGCAAAACATCACGTAATGCTTGTTCAATTTTATTTAAAAATTGATTAAATCCTAAGCTTAATTTGTTTAATTCTGGCTGGCTGTTTGTCGGTAATCTATAAGTGATTTTTCCATCGCCTTGACCTAGTTCTTCAAACAAATTTGTGATTTTTTGCAGTGGCGCACTAATGCTACGTGCTAAATATAAACCTATTATGCAGGCTATTATTGCTACTACCACTGAAAAGCTAATGATTTTCCACGTTAATGTATCTATTTGCGAAAACACTTCAGCTTTTGGTACTTGAGCAATAACATATAAATCAGTGTTATCGATTGGACTAGCAGCTAGCAAGATTGTTTGGTTTTGATGTTGTGTTTCAATTAAAGAAAATTCAGCATTATTTAATAGCTGAGTTTGCACATTTGAATTGTATATTTGATTTAAATTAGCTTTTGCTACAAGCTGATTATCAGAATGTAGTTTTACTAAACCTGTTTTATCGGCTAAATAAACAAACCCAGTTTGTTCAATTGTGAATTTTTGCAGTAGGTTTTGCATTTCATCTATGCTTTTAGCTAAACCAGCTAAGCCCATTCCATTGAGTTCTTGGTGATTAATGAACATTTTTACATCACCCACACTTTCTTGAAAAATACTAATGGAAAATGCTTGATTGGAGTTTTTAAAATCATAAAACCATGAATCTTGTGTGTGATTCAATGTTCTTAAAAAACCTTCTTGGTTCCAGTAGTTGTTGCTTTGTTTATTTGCCCAAGATGCGGTTGCAAGGTCGTATTGCTTAACTAACCGGTTTAGCTCTTTGAGCAGTAATTCATCGTTATCACTATTGTTTTTAGCCCATTGTTCGATAAATTTGTTACCAGATAATTGTTTGCTGGCCATAAGTAAAATGTTTATTTCTTTACTTAAGTAATTTTTTATTTCTTTAATTTTACTCGGTAGCTCAGATCCCATCATGCGTTGTTCTGTGATTGATTTGGCAGATTGAATTGAGGTTGTGCCAATAATTGTAGCAACAGTAATGGCAACAAAAGCAGCAACTAATGCAACTTTTTGGGTAATTGTGATTTTCATAATTCTAGAATGGATGAAAAAGGTACAGTTATGCTATCACATTGTGATTATTGAATTAAAGGCAATTATTCTGATTGGGAAAAAGTTTGGAATAAATACTCTATTCTTTAAGTTGGCGAGACATATAAAAGAGTAAATATTAAAAAAGCCTAGCTAAAAATAGCTAGGCTTTGACAAGCGAAAATTTGAATTTTTATATTGTCAGTAATTATTACTAAACAATTTTAGTCATAGCTGACATGTAACCACGTAAAGTAGTACCAATCACTTCAACTGGGTGGCTTCTTAATGCTGCATTTACTTCAATTAAACGGGCATTATCAACACTATTAGTTTCAGTTGATAGACCTTTACCAATCACGTCAGTATCAATACCTACCATGAAATCTTTCAGTAATGGTAAACATGCATGGTTATATAAATAACAACCGTATTCTGCTGTATCTGAAATAGTGCGGTTCATTTCAAATAATTTCTTACGGGCAATGGTATTAGCAATAAGCGGTGTTTCATGTAAAGACTCGTAATATGCTGATTCGTCTTTAATACCTGCAGCAACCATAGTTTCAAAAGCAAGTTCAACACCTGCTTTAACCATCGCTATCATTAGGATACCGTTATCGAAGAATTCTTGCTCTGAGATTTCAGAATCAGTATTTTGTTGTTTCTCAAAAGCACTTTGAGAAGTTTCTTCACGCCAGCCTAGTAATTTAGCATCATCTTCAGCCCAATCAGCCATCATGCCAGCTGAGAAGTCACCGCCCATGATGTCATCCATATGTTTGTTATATAGAGGACGCATGATTTGTTTTAGCTCTTCACTTAAATCAAACGCTTTGATCTTTGCTGGATTAGATAAACGGTCAAGCATATTAGTGACACCGCCATATTTAAGCGCTTCTGTGATTGTTTCCCAACCGTACTGAACTAATTTTGATGCGTAACTTGCATCGATGCCTTTTTCTACCATTTTATCAAAACATAGTAGTGAACCTGTTTGTAACATACCACATAGGATAGTTTGTTCACCCATAAGGTCAGATTTTACTTCAGCAATAAATGAAGATAAAAGAACACCTGCTTTATGACCACCAGTGCCGGCTGCATATGCTTTTGCCTGGGCTAAACCTTTTCCTTGAGGATCATTTTCTGGGTGAACAGCAATTAATGTTGGTACACCAAAACCACGTTTGTATTCTTCACGTACTTCTGTACCAGGACATTTAGGTGCAACCATGATCACTGTGATATCTTCACGAACTTGCATGCCTTCTTCAACAATATTGAAACCATGAGAGTAAGCAAGTGTTGCGCCTTGCTTCATTAATGGCATAACAGCAGATACAACAGCTGTATGTTGTTTATCAGGAGTCAGGTTAAGTACTAAGTCAGCCCCAGGGATGAGTTCTTCATAGGTACCAACCTGAAATTCATTTTCAGTCGCATTGATGTATGACTGACGTTTTTCTGCAATTGCAGATTCACGTAATGTATAGCTTACATTTAGACCTGAATCACGTAGATTTAAACCTTGGTTTAAACCCTGTGCGCCACAACCTACAATTACCAGTTTTTTACCATCTAAAGCTTTAACGCCATCAGAAAACTCTGATTCGTTCATAAATTCACATTGGCCAAGTTGTGCCAATTGCTCGCGTAATGCTAAAGAGTTGAAATAATTCGCTGTCATAATATTCATCCTACAAAAAAAATTAGTTGGTTTGTTTAAACCCTAAGTTCAATCTATACAATTAATTACCTTGCGTAAAATGATATATTTGCATTAGAGTATTGCATAAAGTGAAATGTTAAAGTTTGAACCATATATGAATAATCGATCGCTACAACTCTTCTTAGCATTAGCTGAAACCTTGCATTTTGGTCGCGCAAGTGAACGGTGCCATATAAGTGCTTCAACACTGAGTCGAAATATTAAACAACTTGAGCAAGAAGTCGGTGTTGAGTTATTTAATCGAGATAATCGTACTGTGAGCTTGACTAAACAAGGTAAGGACTTTATTGAATATGCTAATGTCAGTTTAGCCCAATGGCACAGGTTTAAATCTTCTTTAGATGAAAACCATACCGAGCTTACAGGCGAACTCAGTTTGTATTGCTCTGTTACAGCATCTTATAGTTTTTTATATCGATTGCTTGAAACATTTCGCCAGCATCATCAAAAAATAGAAATTAAGCTTAATACTGGCGATCCTGGCGTGGCAATATCTCGCATACTGGATGGTTATGAAGATATGGCGATTGCAGCAAAGCCAGATCAGTTGCCTTCAAATATGGCTTTTTGTGCTACGGGTTCATCTGCATTACAGTTTATTGCGCCTAAAGTGCAATGTAATATTAGCAATATCATTTCAAGTGCAGGTCAAGAAATTCCGTGGCAATCCTTGCCTTATATCGTACCAGAACATGGTTTGAACCGAAAAAGGTTAGAGCATTGGTGGAAAAAAAATCATATAACGCCTCAAATTTATGCCCAAGTTGCAGGTAATGAAGCTATTGTATCTATGGTGAGTTTAGGTTTTGGCATTGCTTTAGTGCCTCAAATTGTTTTGGATAACAGTCCATTACAAGATAAAGTTCAGGTCCTCAAGGCGCCATATCAACCAAAAGATTTTGAAATAGGTTTATGTGTGCAACGAAAAAATTTACAAAACCCATTGATTCAAGCTATGTGGCAAATATCTCAAAAACTTAAAAGTCAATAATTCACATTCTGAAGCAAAAGGTGATTCATTTGTTATCAATTGTAACTACATGGTGTTTGTAGTGTTATATCTTGGTAAAGTATGTTCAAAATGCATACTTTTAAATTACAAGGGGACTGTAGTGCGTTACATTTTAATTATTTTACTGTGTAGTTTTAGCTTTGCAGCCAGTGCTAAAAAAGTAAAAATGGATACTTCGGAAGTAGCGCTAGGTCAATGGCATTTAGGTTTAGGTGTCGGTGTTGGGGTTGCTAAAAACCCATTACATGGAGGTGATGATTTTCCATTATTACTGCTACCAGATATTGCTTATTATGATGAACACTTTTATTTTGATAATGGGCAATTCGGTTACACTTTTTTAGATGAAAAAAATCATGTGATTAGTTTGATTGCAGAGCTAAATCCAGAGAAAAGGTTTTTTGTTTTTTGGAATCCTTCAAATGTTTTTTTTAAAAACACTATCGCCTTTACTGATAACTCTGAGCAAGTTATTGGTGATGAAAAATCCCATAATATAGACTCTAATGCTGTCGCCAAAAGAAGGTGGGCAATTGATTCCGGACTTAACTATCAGTATTTTCATGAGCACTTTACGGCTAGGATTAATCTATTAGCTGATATCAGCAATACACATAATGGTTGGCGTGCAGGTTTAGAATTAGAGCATAGTTTTAATGTCGGCAATTTAATTGTACAACCTGTGATTGGTATTTGGCATAAAGCAGCAGAACTCAATAATTATTATTATGGTCTAAGCAAAAGAGATAACCTAGGTGTTACATATGAACTAGGTTCTACTTGGCAACCCTACGCTCATCTACAATTAACCTATCCTTTATCGCAAAGTAAAGCGGTGTTATTCAAATTAAGTTATGATGACTACTCTGATACAAGTAATAGTCCTTTGTTCAAATATGATTATGCCGTTAACATTTTTATGGGTTTAAAATACATTTTTTAATATGAAATTAACCACAAGTCTTGTTATTATTTTTTCGCTCTCACTTTTGTTAGCGCTAGGGGATGCTGTTGCTAAAAATAGTCAGCCTTCACTTAGCGTATCGCCAAAAGTCTGCGTGTTAAGTGAAGAAAAAACGCTCTGTGAGTTAAACCTTAACTTTGAATGGAAATTAGCGAAAAAACAAGATATCTGTTTACTCGAAAATGGTGAACAAGTGCAATGTTGGCAAAAAACTAGCCAAGCAAAGCTATCTTATAAAGCTTACGTTCAGGTTGAGACTGTATACTCTCTCATAAATCAACAAACGGGTAACAAACTGGCCCAAACGAAAGTCGAAATTCAGAGTTCACACTTAAAGACTCAGCGACGTCGTTTACGTTCACCCTGGAGTTTCTTTTAAAGGAGAGAGATATGGCTAAAGTATTATTGGTAGAAGACGATTTAGGTTTACAACAATTAACACGTGAATACCTAGAACATAATGGTTTGACGGTTGAAGTACTTGATAACGGTGCTCAGGTTATGAACCGTATTGAATCAGATATGCCAGATCTTATGATCTTAGATGTGATGCTACCAGGTAAAGATGGCTTTAGTGTTTGTAGAGAAGTACGTGATAAATACTCTTTACCTATCTTGATGCTAACCGCAAAAGGCGAAGACTTTGACCAAGTAATTGGTTTAGAGTTAGGCGCAGATGATTATGTGATAAAACCAGCAGAACCTCGCGTTTTGTTAGCACGTGTAAATGCGTTATTACGCCGTCATCAACCGCAAAAAACAACAGAGGAATTAAAGTTCGGTTATTTAAATATTGATAAAACAAGCCGAATTGTAAAATTAAGTGATAAAGAAGTATCACTTACATCTCATGAATTTGAGTTATTATGGTTATTAGCTAATAGTGCAGGAGAAGTTTTAAGTCGAGAGCATGTTCACGAGAAAATGATAGGCCGTCAATACGATGGCTTAGATAGAACTGTTGATGTGCGTATTTCTCGATTACGTAAAAAACTTGGTGATAATAGCGATAAACCTTATAGAATTAAAACTGTTTGGGGACAAGGTTATCTATTTGTTTCTGACGCTTGGAATGTATAAAACAAATCGTATTAACAAAAATCTGCACAGTGGATAATGGATTTACGATTGCTATTAAATAAGGATTAGCAGTTAAATGAGAAAGCTTTTTGTCAGCTTATATCTCTACATTATTATTTCATTATTTCTTCTTAGTGGCACAATGGAAAAGTTATGGCCACATAAAGAAGGTGCCGATGCATTAATGTTAGGTGCTGAATTTAGTCAAAGTTTACTGCTTTTATCAAAAACAGATGACGGAGTTTCACAGCTGAAAAAACACTTTTCAGCGCAGGAAATTGCGTTATCTGATATCGCGTTTTTACCCCATCAAGAAATTAAGTTACAAAAAAATATCCCTATATTATTATTTGATAGTGAAGACCGTGCTGTTTGGTATATTAAATATCATAAAGATAAATTATTGAAGATCGGACCTATTTCTGTTGTTGCACCTGTATATGATTCTAGTTGGCCATATTTAATTATATTAGCATTTATAGGCTTACCTATTGGTTTATGGAGTTATGTTGTCTGGCGTGATTTTGAAAGGCTCAGAGGTATGTGTGAAAGCATGAACGCACCTGA
Organism: Pseudoalteromonas sp. '520P1 No. 423'; assembly: GCF_001269985.1. NCBI lineage: Bacteria > Pseudomonadati > Pseudomonadota > Gammaproteobacteria > Alteromonadales > Pseudoalteromonadaceae > Pseudoalteromonas > Pseudoalteromonas sp. '520P1 No. 423'. The sequence goes on from NZ_BBZB01000001.1 coordinate 1,491,766, forward strand.
AGATATGGATTTAGGGCCGGGAATTCACTCTGTTTTGTTACCAATAACAGATACTTTATCTGCAATGCAAGAGCGTATTAAGCGTTTATTAGATTCTCAAAAAGAATTAACCTCATCTGTTTCCCATGAATTTAGAACACCATTAGCTCGTCTTAAATTTGCCATTGCTATGATGGACGATAAAGATTTAAATGACAGAAGTAAAAAGTATATCAATGGCATGAATTACGATATTGCGGAGTTAGAGTCACTCGTAACTGAAATGCTTAACTTTGCTAAGATGGATAGAGAAACGCCGGCATTGCATATTGCGCCTATTGATTTTGTTGAATTAGCTGACAACTTAATTGATAAATTAAGCTTTAACGCAGACTGTGCTATACGTTTGGTATCTGAGGATGAGCTTTTACATTATTGTGATGGTCACTTTTTAACCCGGTCTGTGCAAAACTTAATTGGTAATGCGGTAAAGTATGCAGACGAGTTAGTTCAGGTAAGTTTAATTGCTGTAGATGATAAAGTATTAATAAAAGTTGCAGATGATGGCCCTGGTATAGAAGAAAGTGAATGGGAGAATGTATTTAAACCTTTCACGCGTTTAGATAAAAGTCGCCATAAAAAGACGGGGGGTTTTGGCCTAGGCTTGGCGATTGTGAGTAAAATAATTCAATGGCATAAGGGTAAGTGCTATTTAGAAAAGACCGATTTAGGTGGTGCTTGTTTTGTGATTGAGTTGCCAGTTATAAATAAAGATTAATACCAAGTCTAATAAATACAGCTGCAATCTAAATAGCATAAAACTAAAAAGTTTTAGAAAAAGAAAAAGCGCCCATCTAGGAGCGCTTTTTTATTCGGGATAACTGAATTTCAACAAGTAGCACTAACTCAGAGTGCCACTTTTAAAAAAGGTTCAAAATTATTTTAATTTAATTCGAATCTTTTTAAATTGGGTGAAATTATACTAATTATTTATTTGGAATATTCTCTAACACTTGTAGTAAAAGCTGATAAAAAGGCTCAACAGTATCTATTTTTACTTTTTCATCTGGTGAGTGAGGGAAACAAATAGTTGGACCAAAAGACACCATATCCCAATGCGGATAAGCATCTTTAAATAATCCACACTCTAAGCCCGCATGAATCACCATTATGTTAGGTAAAGTACCAAACATTGTTTGATAAGTTTCACGTAAAATATCTTTTATTGGTGAATCTGTTTTAGGTTCCCAACCAGGATAAGCGCCGGTACACTCAATAGAGGCAGCTGTAAGCTCAAATGTAGAAGTGATCATGTTTTGTGTATTTAAGCGTGCGCTATCAATTAAAGAGCGTACTAGGCATTGAATATGTAATAGGTTGTCTTCAGTTTTTATAACACCAAGATTTGTAGATGTTTCAACAACACCTTCAACTTCATCGCTCATTCGAACAACACCGTTAATACACGCATTTACGGAATTTACAAATGCAAACTGTGTTGCTTTTGAAAATTGTTGTTTTTCAGGTGATACTTTCTCTAAACTTAATTCTAAATTAGGCTCTATAATGCTTAATTCACTTAATAATAAAGATTGAAATGATGCAACTGTTTGCTCTAATGCCGCTGAGTTATCAGTAGCAACATTAATGCGTATATTTGCTTCACGCGGAATAGCGTTACGTAAGCTACCGCCATTAAATGCGCTTAATGAGATATCTAAATCTTGCTGATGAAGTTTTAAAAATCGTGCAAGTAGTTTGTTAGCATTACCACGGCCTAAATGGATATCAACACCTGAATGACCGCCTCTTAAACCTTTTAGGGTTAAGTTATAGCTGCATATATCAGTGCTTGTAGCTTCAACTTCAATTGGCAGCTTAACATTAACATCAATACCGCCAGCGCAGCCCATGTAGATTTCACCTTCGTCTTCAGAATCCGTGTTGAGTAGTATTTCTCCATCTAACCAACCCGATTCAAGACCAAATGCACCTGTCATACCCGCTTCTTCATCTATGGTAACAAGTACTTCAATCGGTCCATGTTTGATATCGCTACTCGCTAAAACGGCTAAACTCGCTGAAAGGCCAATGCCGTTATCAGCGCCTAAAGTTGTGCCGTTTGCAGTAACCCAGTCACCGTCAATATAAGCTTCAATGGGATCGGTTACAAAGTCATGATCTTTATCAGAGTTTTTTTGAGGAACCATATCCATATGGGCTTGCAAAATAACGCCTTTTTTATTTTCCATGCCTTCAGTAGCTGGTTTTTTTATGATTAAGTTGCCAACTTTATCTTCTTTGATATCTAGCCTTAGATCTGCAGCCCATTGCTGGATCCATGCTGATATTTTTTGTTCATGTTTACTTGGATGAGGAATTGAACAGATTTTTTCGAAAATAGACCAAAGCGGCTTTGGTGATAACTGGCTTAATTGACTCACAGAGAGATCCTATTTTAATTAAGGTTGAACGGGTAATAATATCTTAGAATATTAAAGCGTTAATAAGGTTTTTTTAATAGAGGCTTTAGCATACCTTCTAAGCCATTTAGTTTAACTTCGTACATAAGTGCTAATTGCTCCCCTAACTTCCCTCGGGGAAAACCTTGTTGTTTAAACCAAACAAGGTAGGGCTCTGGTAGGTTTAATAGTGGGCGCCCAGTGTACTTACCAAATGGCATAATGACATTTATTGCTTCAATAAGCGTTTTATTATCCATATGAATTTAACCTATTGCTAAAGGAGTGCTGCATTATAGCAATTCTATTAACTTAGTAATTAAGTTTTAATAGCAGTAATTTAAAAGAAGTGGGTTTATATAGCCCATTTGATTGGTCACATATTTATTGGAATTGTTAGGGGGTAGACCGGTAGGGGCAGTGCCGGTCTATTTAAAAGAGGATATAGGCCCTTTTTAAATTAGTGAATGATGTTTGATGATTTACGGAAAAACCCATGTGAGTTCAATGTTTGTTTTATTTTTGGATCATCTAATCGACTAGGAGCTTCTAGTGATCTGAGTTCATGACTTTGCGGGACGTGATACATATCTAACATTTTTTGAAAAAGTAATTCTCTTAGCTGTGAAGGGCTAATACCGGAGTTTTGTATATGATCTAATTCTTGCTGCAATTTTATAAGTGCATCGCTCTGACGATCTGCGGCTACGGCTTTAAATTGTTGTTTGTTTATTTCTTTAGACATCATTTAAGCTCCCAACTGGTATTCTTATAAACTAGCTTTTTTATAATTTTAGTTATGAATAACTTCTTTGTAGTGAAAATATACACTTGTGAGGTATTTCGATATCAATTGTACGATCTTTAACTAATAGATTGCTAACTTACATGTAAATGTTTGTAAATGGATTTGTGTTATTGTGATTTTAAAAAGTATGAAAACATCGGAAAAACTTTGTAATATACTGAAGGTAAATAAAAATAGTTATCAGTTGCAGTTGGTGGTGTGTAAAACTGTTTCTGATAACTATTTGGTATAACTTAGAATGTACCTATAAAGATTATTAATATAGGTGGTTTTTCAGTTAAATACTTTCGATTTTACGTGTTCGGCAAAACCACTACCGGCTTCTAAATAGAAATTATAGGTTGAATCAACGCCTAAACTTTCCAATTCTTTTTGTTGATCTGGATAGTTAGCAATTGCTGTTACTTGTCCAGAAAAACCTGACGCTTTTAATTGCTCTAAAGCAAATATATTTTGCACATGTTTTGGCATTGCGAGCATTATCATTTCCACATGAGAGTGGTTTACCCTTTGCCAAAAATCAGGATCGGTTGCATCAGCTAAAATAACAAAGCGATTTCTTTTTATGTGCTTTTCTACACACTCAGGTTTGATATCAACACCGGCAACTGAATCAGGGAAGCTATGGTAAATGGTTTCATAAGCACCGGTTCCAATTCTTCCCATACCAAAAATAAGAACTTTAGCTTGGTTTAAATTAACGGGAAGTTCATCTTTTAAGCGTTTATTTGATTCAAATTTAGTAAGCCAATTTTCAAGCTTTACATAAATTTCATTTGCGTGATTATTTAACGGAGATGCAATAATAAAAGTAATTGAAACGGCGATAGCTACGACTGCTAGCCACTGTGCTGAGATTAATTGACTGCTTGCAGCCATTGCACACACAATCAAGCCAAATTCACTATAATTACTCAAAGTGAAACTACTTAGTAATGATGTGCGGGCACGTAAATGAAATATGTTTGTTAAGATATAATATAGCGCTGTTTTAAGTGGTAAAATAAGTACAAACATTAGAGCTACAATTAACGTTTCAAGCGTGATATCTGCATTTAGCCCAATTGTAAGAAAAAAACCAACAAGTAATAAATCTTTAAAACTCAATAGTGATTTAGCTAACTCACTGGCTTTTTTATGTGGCGCAAATAACATACCTATAATTAATGCACCTAAATCTCCTTTTAAACCCGCAAATTCAAAAGCCTGATAACCGCCAACGAGTGCAAAGAAAAAACCAAATAAAGGTAGTATTTCACCATGTTTTGAGTGGTTTAAAATCCAAAAAAGTACAGGACGGATCGCAGGTAAAGTACCTAGTAATACTAAGGCCCACATATTGGGGACCTTGCCTGTGCTTATAGCGAGATATACCACGGCAAAGATATCTTGCATTACCAAAATACCAATTGAAATTTTACCATGTAAGCTCGCCATTTCACCTCTTTGCTCTAATACTTTTACAGCAAATACCGTGCTAGAAAAACTAAATGCAAAACCAATTAATAATGATGATTCTAAAGTGAGTTCGCTAAATAAAGATAAGCCAAAATAGCTCATCAACAAAATAAACCCAGAAAACAGTGCGCAACTAAGTATGATATGTAAACTAGCAGGCGCCCAAACTTGTAGCTGGGTTAAGTTTTTAACTCTGAGTTTTAAGCCGATGCTGAATAGCAATAAGGTAATGCCAATAGAGGCTATTTTAGACAGTAATTCAGTGCTTTCAAAACCTGCAAAATTTAGAATAAATCCAGCAGCTAAAAAGCCAATGAGTGGGGGGAGTTTCATTTGTAATATGATGAAACCACAAATAAATGCCGTTGCGAAAAAAATGATTTCCATAGACTTAAAATAAAAAGGGAGTTTGGATAAATTGTAACTAATTTAAGCGCTTATTTATATGATCAAGGGCGTGTTTTAGCTTTTTTATAAGTTAAAAACGCATTGTTTTCGATTTTATTATCTTTCTTCTATAATTGATTTATAGTTTGCTAGCTCTTTATCCCATTGAAGAACCCAAGAATCTAATAATGCTTTAATATGTTCTTTATCTAATTTTTCAGTATCATTCTCTAGCTGTAACGCCTCACCTCTTAGGACTGAAGTAACTAATAAATCATCATTGGCACCATTTTTAATTTTACTTTCTAAACGGACTTCCACATCGCGATCTCTGCCGCCAATAGCGTAATTAATACTTGATACAACCGCTTTAAATGGCAATACTTCTAAAGGTGAAAAATCTTCTAGTGATATACGCATGCTCGTAATCGCAGGTTCTAAAACAAATACACCTGGACCTATAGTTGTTGATATTGGGAAGTGTTTAGCAACAACAGTTTTGAGCTGAGTATCAAAATAAGTCTTAAGCATATCAGCTGACTTGTGATTAAATTGGTCATCAACTGTAAGGTTTGGGTAGTAGATTACTGGTTTAATAAAAAAAGATTGTGGCTGTAATGGTTTTATTTTTCGCGTTAACTTTCTTGATGTCCAGCGCTGTTGAATTGTACTATCTTCACGAACAACATTTTCCATTTGTTTATAATTACTGATAAAACCGTTTTTAACTTCGATTGTTTCAGTAGATTTACAGCCTGATAAAAAGATAAGACTGAGTAATGATATTATACTAATGAAGCGTGTAGAGTTAAGTTCCATAACATTTTTTCCAATTCAAATGAGTTAGAACAATAGCTTACTCTAATAGTTCAATATAAGATCAGATTTAATATGTTTTTTTGTTTTACTCAATTAGGTGAAAATATTCGCTGACAATTACAAATAAATAGCGTTAATATGCAGGTAAAGAAAAATAGAGGAGTACAAGATGTTCAAAAAAATCTTGGCAACAGTAGGGATCGGCGCTGCAAAAGTCGATACGATATTACAGACTGAACATTTACAACCTGGGCAAAAATTCAGTGCAGAAATTTTAATTCAGGGCGGAGATGTTGAGCAAGAGATCTCTGGTCTCGATTTAGCCTTAATGACAAAGGTTAAAGTGGAAGGTGAGGAGGGCGATTATTTTACCAATCATGTTATCGAAAGTTGGCATATTGTTGATCATTGTACTGTAGCCGCGGGTGAGCTAAAAAGTATTCCTTTTGAAGCACGCTTACACTCAGAAACACCAATAACAGAATTAAACCAAGGTTTAAATCAAACACAAGTTTGGTTAGCTACGGGTTTAAATATAGATATGGCATTGGATCCGACAGATAAAGATCCTATTTATGTTTATCCAAATGATGCTGTTAGAACCTTTATGCAAGCGATGGACAGATGTGGTTTTAATTTAGTTAAATCTGACGTCGAAAAAGGCTTTTTACAGGCATCAACTTTTCAATCTACTTCAGGTTGTTATCAAGAACTAGAATACAAACCTAATTCATCGAGCTTATTTGGTTTGAAGGAAGTTGAGTTATCTTTTGTGCCTGAAGCGCATAAAACGCATGTATTAATTGAGCTAGACCGTGCATTTAGAGGTGATGGTTATGTTGATATGACTATCGAGCACGATCAAGTAAACCTATCGCAGTTATGTGATCAGCTTGAACATTTATTAAATTAATTTTTTGATAAGTAGTAAGCTCGAATATTGGGCTTGTTACTTTAATTATTAACTAAATATGGGAATATACAATATTGTATGTTCCCATTCTTTTTTAGGAGATATAGTGCATGAATTCTATTTCCCAACCTAAACTGCTCCCTTTTCTAATAACAACCTGTATTTTACTGGTTTCGATTCATTTAATTAATTTACTTTTTGCCATGCAATTAAATCATTATGGTGTGATACCAAGAGAGAGTTCAGGTTTATACGGCATAATATTTCATCCCTTTCTTCATGGTGGTTGGTCCCATTTAATTAATAACTTAATTTCATTTAGTTTATTTTCAGCTTTAGTATGGCAGTTTAAACCCAATAGAATTTGGACATTATTAATTTTGGGCACCTTACTGCCCGGTTTACTGGTGTGGATATTTGCACGCACGTCAATTCATGTCGGTTTGAGCGGCGTGGTATATTTCCTCTGGGCCTATGTTGTTTTTTATGGTTTTGTACGTCGCAGTATTAAATCTGTTGTTATCTCAGTCATTGTTATATTTTTATATGGTGGCATGGCTTGGGGCGTATTACCGATTAAAGAAGGCATGAGCTTTGAAAGTCATTTGTTTGGTATGATATGTGGTGCCGTTATTGGTTATATTTACGCAAAACAAGATATAAAAAATTCAGGTTCGCTGCGCCAAAAAATAGAGAAAGAGATAACCAGTTTATGATAAAAAAAGTGTCAAAATCATTTTCACAATTAACTACAACTGAACTTTATCAAGTTTTAAAATTAAGAGTTGATGTCTTTGTTGTAGAGCAAGAGTGTGCATATCCTGAGCTTGATAATTTAGATATGAATCATGATACTCGCCATATTATGTTTTACCAAAAGGAAACATTACTGGCCTATGCGCGCTGCTTAGCGCCTAAAGTGGTATTTGATATAAATCCTGCAATAGGTCGTGTATTGGTCTCAAAAGAGGGCCGGGGGCGAGGATTAGCAAAAGAATTAATGCTTGAGTCTATAAAAGAATCACAAGCTGCTTGGCCTAATCAAGATATAAAACTTTCAGCACAAACCTATTTATTAGACTTTTATAAAAGTTTAGGTTTTTCACCGATTGGAGAAGCGTATTTAGAAGATGGTATTGAGCATCAGGATATGTATCGAAGTGAGTGAGCTAAAAATGATTTACAAAAAAGGCGCTTATTTTAGCGCCTTTTTATTTAAAGTTTTTTATTAATTTAAAGTACTGAGTTTAGAAAAACTAATGAGATACATAATGGGCAAACAAATTTAACATACCAAGGCCATATCTTCCAAAACAGACCTTGTTCTAAATCTTCATAACCATTTTTTAGCTCTTCAATAATTTTACTTCTGTGCCAAATCCAACCAATAAATATACAACAGAACATACCTATAATTGGCTGTCCGTATTCAGTTGCTAAGGTAACTACAAAGCCAAATAATGTTTGCATGTTAAATATGATCACTATGCTTATTGTTAATATGATTAAGCTAGTGATTAAAGTTGCTTTATTTCTTGGTAATTTAAATCTCTCTACTACATAAGAAACGGGCGCTTCTAACATTGAGATAGAAGAGGTTAAAGCGGCGATGCTCATTAACGCAAAAAAAGCTAAAGCCACAAATGAGCCCATAAAACCCATGCCATCAAATAAACTAGGTAGAACAGTAAACACCAGATCAGGGCCTGATATTAAACTGCCGTCTGCAGAAAATATTTGCAGTCCTTGTGCTTGTGCCACATACATAGCTGGGATCACTAATAAACCGGCTAAAAACGCAATTGAAACATCAATAAGCGTTACTTGTGCGCCTAAAGTTACTAAGTTTTCTTTTTTACTAATATATGAACCGTATATAATCATCACACTGGTACCAAGCGATAAAGAAAAAAATGCTTGTCCTAATGCGCTGATCAACAGTTGTGGTTCAAATATTTTACTAAAATCAGGGTTTAAGTATGCATTAAGGCCTTCATTTGCACCTTCTAATGTCATTACATAAATAATTAAACAGATAAGCAGTAAGATCAGCATCGGCATTAAACGCTTAGACCACTTTTCAATACCGTTTTGTACACCACTACGTATGATATAAACCGTTAAACTCATAAATATAGCTGTGAATATTAAACTTGGTACTTTACTTTGACTTGTAAGCCACGTGCTTGCTTCGCTAAGTCCTGCCAAAGTTGTTATTGGTTCTATAGTATAAGACATCATCCAACCGGCTATAATACCGTAAAAACTTAAAATCAGTGCCGCACATAAAATACCGCCAAAGCCAATTACAAATGAAAATTGATGTTGCCATTTTTTGTTCGACATTTTTCTTAGTGACTCAACAGCATTAGCCCTACCATATCGACCAATAACAAGCTCAGCCATAAAAGCGGGATATGCCAAACAGAAAGCTAAAACTAAATAAGCTAATACAAATGCAGCACCACCATTGGAAGCTGTTTGTGTAGGGAAACCCCAAATATTGCCAAGACCAACAGCTGAACCTGCTGCCGCCATAATAAATCCGAAACGGGAGGTAAACTCCCCACGATTAGCACTCATATTATTATCATTCTCTTTTTATTAAGTAACGGTTATTCTTTAGTTAATGTGTCGATGACAATCTACTTTAAATATTAAAAAATAAAAAGCCTAAATAGTTTTGATCTGCCTCAAAATAACAGAATAAAAAAAGGTGTAATGAACAAAAATTGATACTTATAAAAAGCTATAAATGTACCTTGTTGTTTTTAATGTGCTTTTTCGTATTTTTGTTTATTCTAATGTAAACGGTCGATTACAAAATATTATTTGACGTTATGCATGTTGATTGGTGGTTTTAATGGGATCGTAATTGTAAATCTCGCGCCTAATAAAGAGAGTGATTGATCTACTTTTATGGAGCCAAAATGCCAATCTGCGACTTTTGCTGCAATAGCGAGTCCTAAGCCGTAACTTTTTGTACTACGATTTCTGTGACTTTGCTCTTTAAAAAATGGTGTAAATACACTATGCCAATTTTCAGGTGCGATCCCTGGACCATCATCTTCTACTGTGAGTATTAAGCTTGTATTGTCAGTCGTTACATTAATCACTATATTACTTGCTGCAAAATCACAGGCGTTACTTAATAAGTTGATAATTGCGCGGGCGAGCCAATGTAAATCTGCATTGAGTTCAATATCACCACATTCAACACTTGCAATTAAGCCTTTATTATCGAGTTTCGGTTTTATTTGCTGCACTAAATTATCTAAGTAAGGCTTTAATTCAACGGGACTGACGGAAATTTGATATGAGTTTTTTTCTAATGTTGCGAACTCTAGGTAGCTATTTAACATGCACTCCATTTGATCTAAGTCGGTTTCCATTCTTTCCAGATAGTGATCTTTTTTAGCATTATCTTGTGTATCTAGCGCGGCGTCTAGTCCAAATCTAAGGCAGGCAACGGGTGTGCGAATGTCATGCGACATACTTGATGCGAGTAATTTATTTTCTTCTATGAGTTTTTGAATTTGCGCAGCCATTCGGTTAAATGCCGCTTCAACATCATATATATAAGTAAATTTACTAATTCTTATTCGGGCAGATAAATCGCCACTGGCAAATTTCTGAGAAGCCTCATTGAGTATGCTTAATCGTTTTGTCAGTGGAGAAAGCCATATCCACATTAATAAACACACCCCAGCATAAAAACTGAGGGTTAAAAATAAGTCTAGCTTTGTGGAAGTACTGATTTGTTTAGTTAATCGAAGCTCTAAATGGGAGTCTATAAATTTAGGAGAAGATTTAAGCAAATAAAAACCTAAATCATCTTCTAATACTAAACCTCCTGGTAGATAAAGTTCAGAGATCAGCGTTTCAGGTAAAGCTAATTCTATATTCTTACGGTATGCAAGTTCTTGTTTAAAATGGCTACTTAGTTGTGCAGATTTTTTTATTCTATGTGGCTCTAATGTATCAGCTATTTGAGCGCTAAAACCTTGCATCATATTTTTTTGCCAAGCAAAATCATCTTCAGTACTTGTATTTGATTGGCTGAAAGTATCAATCAACCAACCTAAAACAAATAATGAAAAAAATGCACTGAGTAAAAGTGATATATAGAGCTTTTTCATTTACCAAGCGTCATCTACTAATAAATAACCTTGTCCCCAAATTGTTTTTATTTTTTGTGGATTTTGAGGATCATCACCGAATTTCTTTCTAAGAGCTGATATTAAGACATCCACGCTGCGATCTAAACCATCATATTCGCGGCCTTTAGTTGCTTTAAAAACAGAGTCTCTATCAACAACTTCACCTGCATGTGAGGCTAAAAAGCTGAGTAGTGAAAATTCAGCGTTTGAAATAATTACCTTTTTACCATCAAGCATCACATTGCGGGCTTTTAAATCTATATATAAACAGCCTACATTTATTTCGACTACTTTTTCTGGCTCTTGTGTTTGTGTCGACTCATTGCGTAATGCCGATTTGATTCTAGCTAATAGTGCTCTTGGGCGCACAGGTTTGATTATATAATCAGATGCACCAACTTCTAATCCTATGACTTCATCTACTTCTTCACCTTTTGCAGTTAATAGCAAAATAGGTTTTTGATAAAAGTTTCTAAGTTCTCTGCAAACACTAATACCATCCATGCCAGGCAACATAATATCTAATAGAATTAAAGAAGGGTCGTGTTGCTTAACAAGTTTAACAACATGATCTCCTCTATGGCACATAATCACTTCAAAACCTTGCTCTACAAGATAATTATTTACCCAATCAGCTAATGAGAGATCATCTTCAACTAATAATATTTTTCCGTATCCACTTGTCGATAAATTAGTCATCTAATACTTCCATTTATAATTTATAAAGTCTTTGGTATTTAAGTTATTCATCAGAATATTCTCCAACGTCTTTTCTTCTGTTTATTGGTATATACCCAATGGACTTTTATGCCAGCTTGCCCTGATGTATGCCCTGTTTTGGTATTAACCAACTCAAATTTATGGTTTTTTTCTGAGTTAAATTCATATTGATAAACACCTGTGTTTTGGGAGGTCCAACATTGTAATATTTGTTTGTTTTCACTATTTCTTAGACAGTAATTACCAATATTTGTTTTTTTCCAATTGACTGAAACAACGGCATAACAAGGTCTGCCTTCTCGTAAAGCAATGCACTTATTTGGTGTCACAACAAAGTGTTCTGCTGAATCTACAGTTACCTCAGCAAATGTGTCAAATGATAGTAATACCGCAAATAAATAGAGGTAAGCTACACTCCTAGAATACATATCGAACGCCTACCTTGGCTTTGTGTTGATAACTTTGAGAAATAATTGGGCTCTCATCAATCGAACTTGAAAACTTAGTTGATAGCACACCACCCATAAATACCCAGTTTTCCGTAATGGGATATTCAGCATGGAATTCAATTAATACACTATATCCATTGCTTGGTTTGTATAGTGGCCGCTCACTTGTGGTTTCTTCAACTGTAATGCCGTAATAATATTGAGTGAATTTTTCAGAGTAAAAATTTATGCCTGCAACTGAACGAAACTCCCAGTTTCTCCATACACGAATATGGCTTAGATAGGTATTTAATAGCCAGCCACCATGGGCGCCGGAAATATCATTTAATAACTCAAAAGAAAGCTGAGTATCTTTGAAGCTACGAGATAAACGTATGCCTGTATCAAAATCGTATTCTCTAGGAGTGATACCTTCAAGCTCATTGATCAAGCCATTGGTATAAATGCCGCGTTCATCAAAGCCAGATTGAAAATTACTGCCGATAATATCTAAACCCCAATCATATTTGTCTATCACGCTATAACCTAGAATTAAGGTACCGCTGAGCTGGCTATTATCTATATCTAAATAAAAGTTATTATATGATAAGGCGATGTTTAAATTGAGATCTAACCCTTGATTGGTATCATCTGTGCCAAGCAGATAAGAATCTTGGATGTATACACCCGCGCCAAAGCTCCAATCCCAAGCAAAGCCCTGAGTTGGCTCTAAATCGTTATCGGCATAAAGTCGATTACTTGCCTGAGATACTAAAGGGCTCAACAAAATTGTTAAACAGAGCAGCTGTAATAAAGTTTTGATTGAAAGACCCTTTAACATGGAAACCTTTTTGTTAGTTGGTATTTTACAGGTGTTATTATATTGTGAAATAACGTACTTTAACTGTAAGAAAATGTAGCTTTATATTTTTATATCATTTATTTTTAGTTTTTTCACTAAAGTTTTAATCAGTTGTAGGCTAATTTTTGGTGCTAATGCATCCACTTCACTTTGCGAACAACTCCCTGAAATTTTGACTAATTTAGTAGAGTGAGTCGAGATTTTATAGGTTGGTATTGTTACTTCTTTTTGCAATCTAAGCGCTCTTGCTGCTTGTGTATTATTATTTAAAACAAAATCGCTCACTTGTTTTTTATTTGTAATATCTTGATATAAATTAAATTGATAAATTAAAGGTTTAATAGTGTGTTCTGAAGTATTTAACTCACCTTGTGCAAACCACACAACGTCACCAGATTGTGTATGCGTTAAACGCAGACTGATACTTGTATCCATGGAGTGACAGGATTTAGTCATAAAAGCATTATTTTTTATGTCTGTAATATTCTGTTTATTTTTTAATTCGTAATGGGCTTTAAGCCCTTGTTTGTGAGATAGTTTGTTTAATGTGAGTTTATATTCTGCATTAACGCCATCATTAACAGGCTGTAATGCTATTTTTTGAAGTTGTTCATTAAATATTGCTGCTAAATCATAATTGACATTAGCCTTAGATAAATCGAATGCAATCGTTTGCTGTGGTGTGATCTTGTGCGCTGGTAATTGAACCGATTTTATCTGAGCTGAATCTGAGCTGTCTGTTTTAATATATTGCAATTGAATATCTTCATAAGTTAGCTCTGGTGCCTCTGGCATCGTTAATAACGGCGCTAGTGGTGTTGTTAACTGGCACCCAGCTAGTAAAAAGATAAAACTGATGATTATCGATAAACGCATGTTGTTCCCCGAATAAAAATATATACCCAGTAATTTAGGCACTAAAGTCAGAATTATATCCTAGAGGCTCAAAGTTATCTAATATCAGATTTTGCAGAGGGTGTGCCCTTTCGTTTTTGGATGTGATAAAATTGTAAATGATTTTATAATATTTTAGAGAGTGAAATGCAGTATATTTTTGCATTGTTTGTTGTTTCAATTAGTTTTTTATCGCAAGCCAATTCACAAAAGTGGGATGGATTTACAGAGTCTTATATAAAGCATTTAAAAAAGTCACTCAATAAAAAAACAATTCCAGGTGCTGCATTATCGATTGTTAAACCAAATTCACCATCAATCGCATTAGGTATCGGTGTTACAAAATTAAAAAATGGACAACCGATCACTGAAAACACACGCTTTAGACTCGCTTCTATTTCAAAAACATTTGCAGGCTCTTTGGCAGCTAAACTTGCCGCACAAGGGGCATTTTCACTCAATGATCCGGTTGATAAATATTTACAAGGTGTGCACTTTTCAAATTTTGATGAATCATTAAAAATTTATCATTTATTAAGCCATTCAAGCGGGTTAGTCCCTAATGCCTATGACAATTTAATTGAATCGAGAATGAAATACCCAGATATCGTTAATAAATTAACTGATATTGAACCTTTGTGTACTCCAGGGCGATGTTATGGCTATCAAAATGTGATGTTTAGCTTAATAGGTGATATTGCAGAGCAAAGTACGGGGTTGAGCTATAACAATTGGCTAAAGAAGTTTTTATTTAAACCGCTAAAAATGATAAATGCCAGTGTTGGCTATCATGCAATGTTAGTCGATGAAGATTATGCACATCCTCATGTTCGCGGCCGTAAAAGATGGTACACCGCCAAACTTAAAAAAAATTATTATAAAGTGGAACCTGCAGCAGGTGTTAATGCAAGTGCGTCTGATATGGTTCAGTGGCTAAAAGCACAACTAGGAAATTACCCTAATGTATTAAATGACAAGGTTTTGTCGCTGCAAGTAACTAACTATACGAAAACAAAGAAAGAATTAAAGCGACGAATTTGGCGAAAAAACTTAAAAGAAGCGCATTATGGTTTAGGTTGGCGAATATATGATTATGCAGGTGAAACTTTGTATTATCATAGTGGCTGGGTTCAAGGTTATCGCGCTGATATAGTAGTACTACCTAGATTAAATATTGGTTTTAGCTTAATGTTAAATGCTGAAACAGGTTTAATTAATGAACTTACAACAGAGTTTATAGATCGCGTATTAGTAGAATATAAAGATAAGGACATAGTATGAAGTTAATTTTAATTGCTTTATGTTTTACAAGCTTAAGTGCTATAGCTGCACCGGATAAAATATTTTTATTGAGGCATGCTGAAAAGTTGCAGGGAAATAACCCAAGCTTAACTAGTGAAGGTCAACACAGGGCTAAATGGGTTGCTAGTTTTTTGAGCGAATTTAAACCAAACAAACTGTTCAGCACAGATTATAATCGCACAAAAGAAACATTAGCGCCTTTGGCAGAAAAAACCAAAATGAATGTGGTTATTTATAATCCAAGAGAGCTTAATGCTTTTGCTGATAAAATAAAAAAATTAAATGGCACGATTGTGATCGCAGGGCATAGCAATACGACACCTAAATTAGCAGGTCTGATTGATGGCAAACAATATATACAATTTGATGAAAAGCAATTTGAACGGTATTTTGAAATAAACTTGGTTGGTAAAGAATATATCACAGTGATAAAGGAGATGGGTATTAATACTCACAAATAAAAAAGGCTAGCAAAAGCTAGCCTTTTTAGAATATGATAAAAATTACTTACGAGGTAATTGAATCTTTTTCTCTACACTTTGTAGATATAAAACAACTGTGTGACCAATTGTTTGTAATTTTTCAGCGCCAGTTTCACGAACAATGGCATCAAAAATAAGTTTTTTAGTTTCGCGATCATCTGTCGGAACTTTTACTTTAATTAATTCGTGTATTTCAAGAGCACTTTGAATTTCAACAATTACACCCTCTGTTAGGCCGTTAGAACCTAGTAAAACTACGGGCTTAAGGCTATGTGCTTCGCCTTTTAAAAATTGCTTTTGCTTGTTTGATAATTTCATAATGTTACATTTTTCACTGGATAAAGCTTGAATTATGGGTATTCTACCGCCATCTACTGAATAATACTAATATGTTGAGTATTTAGTTAAATACTATAGTTGAGCAAAAAGATGACAAATAAGAAGCAGTCAGCTAGTTCGCAACGCTGGATGAAAGAGCATTTTGATGACCATTACGTGAATGAAGCCAAAAAAAGAGGTTTCAGATCTCGTGCTGTATTTAAGCTTGAAGAGCTACAGCAAAAAGATAAACTTATCAAAAAGGGCGCAACTGTTGTCGATTTAGGTGCGGCTCCAGGTGGTTGGTCGCAATATTGTGTTGAACATGCTGGTATGGAAGGGACTGTCATAGCATGTGATATTCTCGCGATGGATCCTATTGCGGGTGTTGACTTCTTGCAAGGCGACTTCAGAGAAGAGGGCGTATTAAATGCGCTACTTAATCGAATTGACGGTAAAAATGTAGATTTAGTGCTGTCTGATATGGCACCAAATTTTAGTGGCAATTTATCTGTAGATCAATCTGGCAGTATGTATCTGGTTGAACTAGCTTTGGATATGTGTCATCAAGTTTTGAAAAAAAATGGAGGTTTTGCAGTTAAAGTATTCCAAGGCGCAGGCTTTGAACAATTTGTAAAAGATGTAAGAGCAAGCTTTAAAACGGTCAAAATTAGAAAGCCTGATTCGTCAAGAGCACGTTCAAGAGAAGTATATATAGTAGCTACGGGCTACAAACTGTAGTACATTAAGATATTCTACTATTGGTAATTTTAATTTAATTGGAAACAAGAGGTTAACTTCTTGAGTGATATGGCAAAAAATCTAATACTTTGGTTAGTCATCGCCGTTGTTTTAATGTCGGTGTTTCAAAGCTTCAATCCTGGTGGTTCTTCAGACCGTCAAATGAGCTATTCTCAATTCGTATCTGACGTGCGTACTAAGGCTGTACGTGAAGTTCAGGTAGATCGTACTCAAGGCATCATCACCGGCATAAAAGGTAATGGTGAACGCTTTGAAACAGTTGTTCCTATGCATGATGAGGACTTACTGAACGATTTATTGAAAAACGGTGTAAATGTACAAGGAAAACTTCCTGAGGAGCAATCTTTCTTAGCAAGTATCTTCATCTCATGGTTCCCTATGTTACTGCTAATTGGTGTATGGATATTCTTCATGCGACAAATGCAAGGCGGTGGTGGTAAAGGCGCGATGTCATTTGGTAAAAGTAAAGCTCGCCTAATGAGTGAAGACCAAATCAAAGTGACCTTTAAAGATGTTGCAGGCTGTGATGAAGCGAAAGAAGACGTAACCGAAATGGTTGATTTCTTACGTGATCCTGGAAAATATCAAAAGCTTGGTGGTAATATTCCTAAAGGCGTACTTATGGTAGGCCCTCCTGGAACGGGTAAAACGCTATTAGCTAAAGCCGTTGCAGGTGAAGCAAAAGTACCATTTTTTGCAATCTCAGGTTCTGACTTCGTAGAAATGTTTGTTGGTGTTGGTGCTTCACGTGTTCGTGATATGTTCGAACAAGCTAAAAAAGCTGCGCCTTGTATCATATTTATCGATGAAATCGATGCTGTAGGCCGTAAACGTGGCGCAGGCATGGGTGGCGGTAATGATGAACGTGAGCAAACACTCAATCAGATGTTAGTAGAAATGGACGGCTTTGAAGGTAATGAAGGCATTATCGTTATTGCTGCAACTAACCGTCCAGATGTTTTAGATCCCGCTTTATTGCGCCCTGGTCGTTTTGACCGTCAAGTAACTGTTGGTTTACCTGATATTCGTGGTCGTGAGCAGATTGTTAAAGTTCATATGCGTAAAGTGCCATTAGGTGATGACGTAAAAGCTGAAGTGATTGCCCGTGGTACACCTGGTTTCTCTGGTGCTGATTTAGCTAACTTAGTAAATGAAGCTGCATTATTTGCTGCACGTAATAATAAACGTGTTGTTAATATGGCTGAATTTGACGCTGCTAAAGATAAAATAATGATGGGCTCAGAACGTAAGTCTATGGTTATGAGCGAAGAAGAAAAAGAAATGACTGCTTATCATGAAGCAGGTCATGCAATAGTAGGTCGTTTAGTACCAGATCATGATCCTGTGTATAAAGTATCTATTATTCCACGTGGTCGTGCTTTAGGTGTGACTATGTACTTACCAGAAAAAGACAGAGTAAGTCATTCTAAGCAATTATTAGAATCGATGATCTCAAGCCTTTATGGTGGTCGTATTGCTGAAGATATTATTTATGGTACTGCAAAAGTATCAACTGGTGCATCAAATGATATCGAACGCGCAACAGATATTGCCCGTAAAATGGTTACACAATGGGGTTTTAGTGAAAAACTTGGTCCATTGCTTTATACAAGAGAAGAAACAGAAGCAACATACGGTTCACCAGCAAATAGTATGTCAGCTGATACAGCTCAACTAATTGATGCTGAAGTACGAGATTTCTCTGACCGTAATTATCAACGTGCAGAGCAAATATTAAAAGATAATATTGATATTTTGCATGCTATGAAAGATTGTCTTATGAAATACGAGACAATTGATGCAGGTCAAATTGATGACTTGATGGCTCGAAAGCCAGTAAGAGAACCAAGAGACTTACATGACCAAAATCTGCCGTCGGGTGAAGATAAAAAATCTGAAACCTCAGAAAAACCTGAAATAAAGGAAGAACCTGATAAAAAAGATGAATCTAAGCTTGATGATGCAGACAATAAATCTGTAGAATAAGTAAAACAAAAAACCCCGAGCCATCGGGGTTTTTTTTATTATATTGAAAATTAACTTTTTCATCGCAATGATGTGAATTATGTCTATTTTAAAACTACCCAGAGGCCGAGAGCTCGATCTTAGCCGGCCGCATATAATGGCGGTTCTAAATGTTACTCCAGATTCTTTCTCCGATGGTGGCAGCCATACAAGTTATGATAGCGCTGTCAATAAAGCCCTTGAGCTACTCGATAATGGTGCAAGTATTATTGATATTGGTGGTGAGTCAACACGTCCGGGCGCACCTGATGTTACTTTAGAAGATGAATTAAATCGTGTGATCCCGGTCATAAAAGCCCTCAGAGAACAATCTGATTGTGTTATTTCCATTGATACCAGTAAAGCAATTGTGATGAAAAAGGCTGTTGAAGCCGGTGCTGATATCATTAATGATGTTAGGGCACTGCAAGAGCCAAATGCGCTGAAAACTGCGGCAGGGTTAAATGTGCCAATATGTTTAATGCACATGCAAGGGCAACCTCGCACAATGCAAAATTCGCCTCAGTATGACAATTTAATATCAGATATAAATGACTTTTTTGCACAAAGAGTTGATGCATGTGAAAAGTTAGGAATAGATAAAAAACAAATTATATTAGATCCGGGTTTTGGTTTTGGCAAAACTTTGGCGCATAACTACGAAATTTTAAATAAAATTGACGCCTTTAAAAGATTGGGCTGCGAAGTATTAGCTGGGCTATCTCGTAAGTCGATGATCGGGAATTTATTAAATAGAGATACCAATGAGCGACTAGCAGGCTCTTTAGCGGGTGCATTAATCGCAGCACAAAAAGGTGCAAAAATAATTAGAGTGCATGATGTTGCTCAAACATCTGATGTATTAACAGTATGGCAAGCATGTGAAAAAGGCTTAGATAATAAAGGAAATTTGAATGTCGGATAGAAAGTATTTTGGTACCGATGGTGTACGTGGTTTAGTAGGTGAATATCCAATTACACCTAAATTTGCGCTTAAATTAGGTTGGGCTGCAGGTAAAGTATTAGCTAAATCAGGAACTCAAAAAGTAATTATAGGTAAAGATACCCGTATTTCTGGTTATTTACTTGAAACATCTTTAGAAGCAGGTTTAATTGCTGCGGGTATTGATGTGGTTTTATTAGGTCCAATGCCAACACCCGCTGTTGCATATTTAACTGAAACTTTTCGTGCAGAAGCAGGGATAGTGATCAGTGCTTCACATAACCCTTATTATGATAATGGTATTAAGTTTTTTTCAAGTAAAGGACTAAAATTAGACGACAAAGTTGAGCTTGAAATGGAGGTCATGTTAGATGAAAAAATGACATGTGTTTCTTCTGAGCAACTAGGTAAGGCTAAGCGTTTAGATAATGCTGATGGTCGTTATATCGAGTTTTGTAAAAGTCAGTTCCCACAAACATTATCACTAGATGGCCTTAAAGTGGTAGTTGATTGTGCAAATGGTGCAACTTACCACATCGCACCATCAGTATTAGAAGAATTAGGCGCAGAAGTAATTACTTACGCTTGTGAACCTGATGGCATCAATATTAATGAAAAATGTGGTGCAACCCATGTTGAAGCTTTAGTACGTAAGGTATTAGAAACGAAAGCTGATGTAGGTATTGCTTACGACGGTGACGGCGACCGTGTAATGATGGTTGATCATAAAGGCCGTGTTTTTGATGGTGATGATATTGTTTATATTATGGCTTGCCAAGCATTTGAAACCAATACATTAGGCGGTGGTGTTGTTGGCACTGTGATGTCAAATATGGGCTTGGAAAATGCCTTAAAAGAAAAGGGTATTGAATTTGAGCGTTCAAAAGTGGGCGATCGTTATGTAATGGAGTTACTAAAACAAAAAGGTTGGAAGATAGGCGGAGAGAGCTCTGGCCATATCTTGAATTTAGATCTGACATCAACGGGTGATGGCATTATTTCAAGTCTGCAAATTTTAGCGGCTATGATAGCGCAAAATAAAACTTTAGAAGACTTAGGAAAAGGTTTTGTTAAATATCCAATGAATATGATCAATGTGCGTTACCCTAAAGGCACAGATCCAACAATTAACCCTGAAGTAATACAAGCTGTTCAAGAAGTTGAAGAGGTGTTGGCTGGAAAAGGTCGCGTATTGTTAAGAAAGTCAGGAACAGAACCTGTGATCCGAGTGATGGTTGAAGCTGAACATGAAAAACAGGTTTTCGATTATTCGAAGAAAATAGCTGAAGTTGTTGAATCTGTGAGCAATCAAGACACTTAAGCTTGGTAATGACTTGAAACAATGGGCGAGTCACGTTAAAATTCGCCCGCTTTATTTAATGGTAACTTAAAAAGAGGCTAAAATGGCATCACGTAAACCAATAGTCGCTGGTAACTGGAAAATGAATGGCTCAGTTGAGTTAGTCACTACCATGGCAGATACATTGAAAAACGCGTCAAATAATAAAATTGATGTACTTATTTTTCCTCCATTTCCGCTTTTATCTAAGGCACTAGAGTCTGGCATAGTAGCCGGTGCTCAAACTGTATCCCAAGAAGATGCAGGTGCATTTACGGGTGAAGTTGATGCAAAACTTGTTGCTGAACTGGGCTGTAAGTACACTTTAGTTGGACATTCTGAGCGCCGTAGTATTTATGGCGAGTCAAATGATGATGTTGCTGCTAAATTTGAAAAAGCACAACAACATAACTTAACACCTATTCTATGTGTAGGTGAAAGTGAAGAACAAAGAGAGCAAGGCTTAACTGAGTCAGTGGTTTCTGAACAAATAAATGCAGTAATTAATAAATTAGGTGTAGCAGCCCTTGTTAATTCTGTGATAGCATACGAACCCGTTTGGGCCATTGGTACTGGTAAAACAGCCTCCCCTGAACAAGCACAACAAGTGCACAAATTTATACGAGATGAGATAGCAGCATTAGATGTTGTTGTATCACAAAATATTGCGCTTCTGTATGGTGGAAGTGTTAATGACCAAAATAGCGAATTGTTGTTTGCACAAGCAGATATCGATGGTGGTTTGATTGGCGGCGCAAGCTTAAAACCAAACGCTTTTGTAAATATCTGTAACAGTGCCCAAAGGAACGCATAAGATGTACGAAATATTTTTAGTAGTTTATTTAATTACCGCATTGGCTTTAATCGGTATGGTTTTAATCCAACAAGGTAAGGGCGCAGATATGGGCTCATCTTTTGGAGCTGGCGCATCTGCAACTGTATTTGGTTCGAGTGGTGCTGGTAACTTTATGACTAAAACAACAACAGTTTTAGCCGCTGTATTTTTTGTATTAAGCATCATATTAGGTAACTTAACTGCAAATCAAATTAAAAAAACTGATGAATGGTCAGATTTATCAACAGTACCAGCTGTTGAAACGCTAGCAGCACCAGGTACTGAAGATGTGCCAGTTAGTGACAATAAAGGTTCAGACGTACCAAACTAATCTTTAGAAAAGAAAATGCGGATGTGGTGGAATTGGTAGACACGCAGCCTTGAGGGGGCTGTGCTTTAGGGCGTGGGGGTTCAAGTCCCCCCATCCGCACCAAATAAAAAGCCCGTAACTCAATGAGTTACGGGCTTTCTTCTTTTTAATGGATCTAGCTTGGATCATTATCACTTTTTTGCTTTTTCTTAAGCTTTTTTGACACTTGCGCTGCCATATCTGGTATCTCAGATTCCATCCAACGACCATAATGCTTCTCTAACATCTTAATGCTGCTATGGCCCATTTGCTTAGAAATCCAGTTTAGAGGTATACCAGCTGTAATGAGTTGGCTACCATATGTATGCCTAGCTTGACCTATTGGGCGATAGCGCACACCAGCTGCTTTACAGTGAGGCTTTACGAACATTTAATTGAAGGACTCACTATCAGTCCAAAAACTTTTTGATTTAGAGCTAGTAAAAATAAACTGTAGCTCCTTATCATCAAACAGTCTGTTGTTGGCTTGAAGAACTTTGACTTTGAAAAATTTAAAGTTTTCGGTTCTATTTACAAGGTTTTGTAGAATATCAAATGCTTCGTCTAAAAGGTCAATACAACGGGAACTACCATCGTTTTTTGTGCTTGCAAAAACACCTCTAACAACACCTCGGTTGACATAAAGCTTCCTTTTTTCAAAATCAATATCACATAGTGAAATAGCTAACAGTTCAGACGGACGTAAGCCTGTCCAAGTAGCGAACGTTAATGCATCTCTTTCTATCTCTCGCTCAGTGTCAGTGGACATTAGCTTTGCTATTTCAGACTGTGTGTAAGGGTCAGCTTCATCACATTTTTCTTTCTTTGGGTTCTTTACTAAATCCATTGGATTTTCAGTAATTACTTTATCTTCTATTGCGAAGCGAAATGCAGCCCTCAATGGAGTTAAAACTTCACCTATAGTTTTGTTAGATAGGTGTGCTAGATCTTTATTAATCCACTCTTTTAGTTCGGATATTTTCATGCTTTTCATACAGCGCTCACCAAAGAAAGGTCTAATATACTTCTCTGCTCTGTAGCTATTATTTTGGTGTGTTTTTGGGCGGTTGTTGGCCTTAGAGTCTGTGATGAATTTATCTAAGAACAGACTTAATGGTATCGTTGAATTAGAGGCATCGTTTTTGATTAACGCTAAAGCAGTTTTAGAATTGGGAAACGCCGCCGTATAGTCAAATAGACCATGCTCTATGTTATGACAAATAGCCATTCGTCTATTGAATGCTGCTTTAATGTTTGTTTTGCTTAGCTGTACGTTCTTTAGTGTTTCAAGGCAGCGCTTCCCTTGATACATAAATGTGATTCGTATCGCATTGCCGTGTATTGTGACGCCAGTGTACTTTTTTGCTATAACTTTAGCTTCGTTAATGCTTATCATTCTTCAATGCCTTCAATCCAACTGTTGATGTTTTCGAAATGCCAATTAATTGTGCCAACGGGATCTTTTATCCAATGTACGCCTTCGATGAATTTTCCTGCTTTTCTTCGGCCATCTAATTGATCCCTTGTAAAGCCTTTTAAAGATTCCATAATTCGTGGATGAACCCAACCTAAATTAATTATGAATGGTGTATTTGTGTCTTGTTTCATATAGCCTCAACTTTTTTATTCATTTATTGTTCAAATCACAGGCATGATATAAAAAAAGTTTTTTTTCGGTTAATTGTTTCGTTTTTTTTGGAAATCACATACATAACAATAAGTTAAGTTTATCTTTGTTTTTTTGAAAAATATTTAGCTTTTGATTTTAAAGGTTTTTTAATGTAAAAAAAGAAACTTCGCTGCGTTAGCTCAGCACGAAATTTCTTCAAAAATTTTAAATTTTTTAAGCTACTTGCCGGAAAGGTGTGCCATGCTCATCGGGGTGGAAAGTAAAATAGGTTGGTGCTTTTTCCGCATCACTCATACTTCTGCCTTTGACAACTTCTAGCTTCCTAACCCCACAACCTTTCTTTTTATCAATTGAAAACTTCAGAGTGACATCGTTGATAATGTCAAAATCGACAGAGCCAAGTACAACTTCACCTTTAGTGAAATGATTGATATAAATTACTGTAACCCCTTGCGCCTTTAATAATAAGAATAATCTGATCAACCCTGATATTTCATCGGCACTTGATATATTGCTACCAAAGGTGTTGGTTTTGAGGCTATCGATCACAACAACATCAAACTTAAGCATGTCTATGAAAAGTTGATCGTTCTCCTGGAGTTTACATAAGTCGGGTAACAGCCCACCTGCAAACTCACGATTGATAATACTGAAGTTGTTTTCAAATAGGCTTAATTGTTCGACATTTAGTAAGTTTAATATATTGTCAAACCTATGATTGACATCATCGACAGGTAGTTCACCATCGAGCAAAAGAACCTTCTTTGCTTGAGGTGCGTATTCACCTAAAAACTGACCGCCAGTGCATATAGCTGTGATCATTTTGTATGTTAGAAAAGACTTACCACCACCTTGTGCCCCTGCTAGCTCCACAATATCACCTGTCTTGAAATACTTGCCGAATAGAGGTGTGCGATCAACCCCTTTAATGTTTTTAAATTCTTTATACTTAATGGGATTGTTGGTGCCATAGCCTAATGCAGCCTTGGCTTTTATTTTGACTGTATTTATCTGGTTTCTTATATAGCCGACACCTGCATGAATAGTTTCGCCAAATAGTTCGAGTTGTTTGTTCATTTGTTAGATTCCTAGTTTTAATGAAAAGAACCTCTACATAAGTAATCAACGAGCAAACTAACCGTTGTTATAAAAATTACTTCAGTCAACGATGTTTTTGTTTGCTGCGAACCTACCTAAAAATACTTCTTTGCTCTTCGAGCAAAAAGTATTTTTAGGTAGGTATCACTTGAAAAGTGAAGAAGTGCGTAACTCGCAGAGTTAAGCCTATAAAAGCCTTATCGTGAGATAAGCATCTAAAGGCGTGAGTATGAAAATATCGAAGATGATTTTTATACGGAAGCATTTTGAAAAAATAAAAAAGCGCATCGTAGTCAGCCTCAAAGAGGATGCGGAGCAAATTGCTCTGTTCTCGCCCCGTAGTCTCTCTAGAGCGATTTGCTCCGCAACCGAAGGGCAGACGATGCGCGTTGCTGTTTAATGTTATTGATGGAATCAATAGCGCAGTGGCGCTTGACGAGTCAAGCAGAGCAAGGAATTAAGCAGTTATGTCATGAAATGATGAAGTCGAACTCTTGTTCGATTGCCTTTCTTTGATTACCTAACAGTAATCAATCTCCAAGTCCTGCCTTAGGGTGTTTCGCTTGCCTAGAACCTAATTATTATTAAACAAGGAGAGTGAAATGATACCAATAAATGAGAGAGGGATTCTCGCACGTTATATACAGTCACCATCAACTCAAGCAAGGCATCAAGCCAAGTTGTATAGCTTGCTTGATTGGATCTATCGATTTGGATTTACCTCACCAGCTGTACTTGAATTACTGTGGGGTGTTGATCGTTCAGTTGTTAATCGACTATTACGTCGTTATGAACGTGAAGAGGTAATTGCTGAAGTTGCAACGTTTGCGTGCAGAGACAAACGTGTGTTTTTACTTAGGCCCAAAGGGGTAAGGATGATAGAGGCATTACACAACCAAGCTCTCAAATATACAACTAAGAAGTCTACGCTAAATTTTAAAACATTGACTCATGACCTCATGCTTCAAGCTATTGTGGCATTAGGTGTTAAAGAAGAGAATTATGTCTTTTTTATTACAGAGAAAGAACAAGAAAAAGAAAATTTGGGTAAAAAAAGACGATTTGATGCCATCGTATATGATGGCAATGAATTAATTGGCTTAGAGGTTGAAGCAAGCGCTAAGACCATTCCACATCGATTGGATATACTAAAGCGGTACGAACAAGCAGTCACCATTGAGAACCGCGTGAGTAAAATATTATGTTTTTCACATAAACGGCGCTTCATAATGGATGCCGAGAGGGTTCATAACAAGTTATTTGATAAAGGCGAAAATGGTTTAGATAAGCAGTTTTTTGATCAGCATGTTAAGTATATTTACAACAAGGAACTGATTTCTATTCTTTATCATAAGTTTTGGCTCCACTAATGAGAAAGGGCGTAGAAGCTGCTTAAAAGTTTTGATGGTCATCTTAAACTCATTATAATAATATTTTTATATAAAAATATATTTAACAATAAGTTAAAAGGGATTGATATGAGTAGCCAGTATGAAGCGGTTATAAAGAACACAAAAAAAATAGAAACTTTACTTCAGCTCAAGCTATCCGCACAAGGGCGCGGCTTACATCAAAAAGTATCTAATGTGGAGACGTTGCTACCTCCTTCTATGGTGCGTGACGTAAGAAAGATAGCAACCCTTAGAAATAAACTAATCCATGAAGATGCTTTCTCTATTCCTAATTTATCGGGGTTTGTACAGGACTGTACTAAAGTTATAGGCTATCTTGAAAATTTAGATGTAAATGCTCAAGAAAATAACTCAAATAAAAGTTCTTTGATTAGTCTTAGTAAGTTTGTGTTTATAGTGGGAACATCTATAATTGTTGCTATTAATACACATCCTCATTATCTAATGGGAACGGCTGGTATACTGTGGGTTTTGACCGCTATTATCTCATGGCTGTTAAGCCCTAAAACAACCTCTCATGACCAAACTGAACTTGAAGAAAAATATGCTACTTTTCACCCAAGTCATAGTGACTTGAGTAATGATAATGAAAACAATCAAAACGGTAGTTCTACACAAACAGGTATTAATGAAGAACAAACCTTAATAAACCCCGCAACTGGCTTACCAATGCTTAATGGAAGTGCAGTCGATACAGCTGGGAATCCATTTGGAGTAGATTATTCTGATATGGCAGAGGCTCAGTTAGATTATGATAACCTAGATACCAATAATATTGATTTTGACTCATCTTTTGATAATGATATTAGCTCAACTGATTTTGACTCCGACATAACTACAAATGATTCATTCAACTAAACAACAGCTAAATTATCAGGTGATAGATAAAAACACTCAAGGCGCTATTATCAGCGCCTTGAGTGTTTCTTAAGTCTTTCATTTTTATGTGAGACCACCTATGTACATGGTGTGATTTAAATGGCATACCGCGCTTTTAATCAGTGTAGTGCTGAGGTTTGCAGACCCAGCTTGAGTAGGCCATCACTATGTGATGGGACGCAGCTTGCAATAGCCGCAGGTTTGTTTCCAGTACAATGTTAATTAGTTTCAAGATAGGGAAATTTTGCAGGTTAATAAAAAACGAGCCAATTAAGGCTCGTTGTGGATGCAATGTTAATCGCTATGTTCAACAAAACTATGGAGTGACTTCTCCCATTGGCTTTTAGCTGATTTAGAAAAAAAAGCTTCTTGATTCAATAAGAAGACTTCTTTGAAAGCAGCTTCTAAAACGTGTTCTTTACAATAACCTTCAATATGCTTATGGAAAACGTGCATCACAATATCAATGTGTGCAACGTCGATATATTGTTGCTGAAGTGGTGTAGGTAAAAGAGCTTGAAGTTGCTTGCTAATCGAAAAGCCATTAATGCCAAAGTCTCCAAGGTGCAGGTATACCCCTTGTTTCGACTCAGCATCGAACGTCAACACTACACGTGCGTTATCTGCCCACATGGAGCGAGATTGGCGCGAGTATGTTTTATAAAACTCAATTGTTGTACTCATTATTGTTACTCATATTAATTGACCTATAAGTAACTAGGTGCGGTGTTAGGTAATAGTCTTGATTTCCTTCTTTTACCTCCAGTTATATCAGCGAAGTCTACTGAAAGGTTAAATCAGTGTACACCATACGGATCTCAACCAGCACTCCATGCCTCCATGATTTGATAAAAGCTGGGTGCGCAGGCCAACTCGTATCACGCGGGTGATTACGGTAGAGCAATTATCTGACACTAATCCAAATTAAAAATTTTAGATTATGCATACTTTTAAAGTTTACCACTACCAGCTATCAAACGAACTCAAAACGCTTAGGTGTTTAATGTTAATTTGATGTTAAGGCTATGTTTATGTTAACCTTTGCGCTCGATAATTATTGAATAGGAGGTTCTAACAAGGTATACCTCCGTACGCATAAAAGAGGTAGTATGTTTAAAAAGGTTTTACTAGCTGGAGCTATTATAGGTTTACTTAATGGTTGTGGTATAACTCCAACAGCAGATGGATATGTTGATGCAATAATAAATCAAGATGTTGAAGTTTTAAAAATATATGAAGACAAATCCTTTCGAAAGATAGCTGTCAACCACAAAGAATCCCAGCCTATAAATATTCAATATACCAAACATCCTCTTCATACTGCTATTCTTCTCAACAAACCTCAAGTAGTGGAGTTTCTGTTAAGTAATAAGCATGACATCAATAAATATGGTAGTGATGGTAAAACACCTCTAGGTCTAGCTGTTAGTCTAGAGAAGGAATTAATAGTTCAGTTACTTTTAGATAATGGCGCGAACGTCAATGTTGCGGATAAAAAAGGACTAATCCCTTTTATTTATTTAACGGATTTAGCTAAGGTCAATAAGAAATACGCAGGTAAGCTAATCAATAATAAAACTGACCTTAACAAAAAATATAAAGGAAAAACGATAATTGAACACGTTAAAGTAAGTGAAGATATTATTACTAAAGTTAAGCTGACAGAGCTGATTTTAGCTCAGTCCTTTATGATTTCTTCTGCCAGAAATAAAATGATGAAGTCGTTAGGTAGCAAATCGACTGAAGCTTTAAAAGAATTTATTAGAGACGGATATGATGTAGACTTTTTTGATAAAAATTATTACTCACCTTTAATGGAAGCTGTTAAGAATAGTAATATCAAAGCTGTTACTTTGCTTTTAAATGAAGGAGCAAACCCTAATTTAAGGGACTCAAAATATGGAGAAACGGCAGTATTTGAAGCTTTAAAGTTAAAGTCCACTGATATTTTGGATGAGTTAATAAAGCATAATGTAGATATTAATATAGCAAAGAGTAGCAGTTGGACACCACTTTTAAGTGCTGTCTCAAGTAATAAGGTATCAATGGTAAAGGCTTTGATAAAAGCGGGAGCTGATGTCAATAAGGCGCACAGTAATGGCTGGACGCCATTACATTGGACAGTAAACAGTCAAAAAAATCAAAAACACGATGGTAGTGAATTAGCTCAATTGCTGATTAAAGCTGGCGCAAACTTGAATCAGAAAAACAGCTCTGGCGATACGCCTTTAAACTTAGCAGTATTGAACAACCGTTTAAATGAATTCAAGGTGCTGTTAAGTGCAAACGCTAATACAAATATTGCAGACAATGATGATTGGACACCACTTTTAAGTGCTGTCTCAAGTAATAAGGTATCAATGGTAAAGGCTTTGATAAAAGCGGGAGCTGATGTCAATAAGGCGAACAGTAATGGCTGGGCGCCGTTGCACAGGACGGTAAACAGTCAAAAAAATCAAAAACACGATGGTAGTGAATTAGCTCAGTTGCTGATTAAAGCTGGCGCAAACTTGAATCAGAAAACCAGCTCTGGCGATACGCCTTTAAACTTAGCAGTATCGAACAACCGTTTAAATGAATTCAATGTGTTGTTAAGTGCAAAAGCTAATACAAATATCGCAGACAATGATGATTGGACACCACTTTTAAGTGCTGTCTCAAGTAATAAGGTATCAATGGTAAAGGCTTTGATAAAAGCGGGAGCTGATGTCAATAAGGCGAACAGTAATGGCTGGGCGCCGTTGCACAGGACGGTAAACAGTCAAAAAAATCAAAAACACGATGGTAGTGAATTAGCTCAGTTGCTGATTAAAGCTGGCGCAAACTTGAATCAGAAAACCAGCTCTGGCGATACGCCTTTAAACTTAGCAGTATCGAACAACCGTTTAAATGAATTCAAGGTGCTGTTAAGTGCAAAAGCTAATACAAATATCGCAGACAATGATGATTGGACACCACTTTTAAGTGCTGTCTCAAGTAATAAGGTATCAATGGTAAAGGCTTTGATAAAAGCGGGAGCTGATGTCAATAAGGCGGGTCGCGATGGCTGGGCGCCATTACATTGGACAGTAAACAGTCAAAAAAATCAAAAGCATGATGGCAGAAAATTGGCTCAATTACTGATTAAGGCTGGCGCAAACTTGAATCAGAAAACCAGCTCTGGCAGTACACCTCTAAGGTTAGCTGTATCGAATAACCGTTTAAATGAATTCAATGTGTTGTTAAGTGCTAAAGCGAATACAAATCTTGCAGACAATGATGATTGGACACCACTTTTAAGTGCTGTCTCAAGTAATAAGGTATCAATGGTAAAGGCTTTGATAAAAGCGGGAGCTGATGTCAATAAGGCGAACAGTAATGGCTGGGCGCCGTTGCACAGGACGGTAAACAGTCAAAAAAATCAAAAACACGATGGTAGTGAATTAGCTCAGTTGCTGATTAAAGCTGGTGCGAATCTGAATCAGAAAATCAATGATGGTTTTTCTCCGTTAATGCTTGCTGGTTACTTTGGCAGATTAAATGAAGCTAAAGTGCTTATCGCAAGTGGTGCGGATATATCTGCTGTAAATTGGAAGCAAAAACAAAGGAGTGCCTTAGATTATGCTATACAAGAAAGCAATTACAACTTAGCAGATATGATTAGGAATAATGATGGGTTCAGTGGTTTAGAGCAGGCAAAGTATCCTGCTAAACCAGCTCCAAGAAATGGTTACACTACCTGTAATACTAGTTGTACTAATGGCGACTGTTACCGCACCTATGCAGATGGTAGAAAAGTTAGATTTCAAGCCCAACAAAAATACAATTCATTTTCAGGTCAGTGGGAATGGGATTCAGGTACTTGTCAATAAGCTTAATCCTCTCCCTCTTGCTTAGATAAGAGTGGAGTGACTTAATCACAACAGCTTTGAGGATACCTTTAAATATTTATAATATTTTATACTGTCTTTTGGATCTTTGTTGGATCATAGCCAAGCGGGAATATACCCCGTAATACCCTGTGAAAATATAAGATTGCTTGTATATTAAGGTATCTGAAGGTGGAGTGAACTTTCAAGTCCCCCCATCCGCACCAAATAATGAAAAAGCCGGTTTATAACTAAACCGGCTTTTTTGTGCCTGATAGAAAAAGACGATTATTCACTTATGTTAAGCTTTAATTCCTTGGGAAACTCGCATCTTGAAATGGCTTGGGTATAATGCACTTAATGAGTTATAAATTTTCTAGAGTCAAAAATGACACAGTCAAGCATTGATAAAATAAAAGCGAGCATCGCAACAGTTCCTAATTACCCAAAGCCAGACATCATGTTTCGTGATGTAACAACTTTAATGGCTGATCCTGACGCTTTTAAAGCGGTAATTGATTTATTTTCCGATAATTATAAAGACAAAGGTTTTACTAAAATCATCGGTACTGAAGCGAGAGGCTTTATTTTTGGTGCGCCTTTATCTTACGCTTTAGGTATTCCATTTGTGCCAGTTCGTAAACCAGGTAAATTACCAAGAGCCGTTACAAGTCAAGCATACCAATTAGAATATGGTGAAGATGTATTAGAATTACATACTGACGCTATTGTAGCAGGCGATAAAGTATTATTAGTTGACGATCTATTAGCAACGGGCGGCACTATCGAAGCGACGTACAAATTAGTTGAGCGATTAGGTGGCAAAGCAACTGATGCTGCATTTGTTGTTTCATTACCAGAACTAGGTGGTGAAGATAAAATGAAAGACTTAGGGATAAATATATTAAAGTTAGTGGAATTTGAAGGCGAATAGTCAGTTTCGATAAGTGATCTTAAGGGTTAATAATAAATGAGCTATCAGGTTCTTGCACGTAAATGGCGACCACAAAACTTTCACCAGTTAGTTGGTCAAAATCATGTTAAACAAGCTTTAATTAATGGTCTTGAACAACAGAGATTGCATCATGCATATCTATTTACTGGTACACGTGGTGTAGGTAAAACCACGATAGCGCGTATATTTTCAAAAAGCCTTAACTGTGAGCAGGGCATTACGGCAGAGCCCTGCGGTACCTGCTCAACTTGTTTAGATATCGAAGAAGGTAGATATATAGATCTATTAGAAATCGATGCGGCATCAAGAACTAAAGTTGAAGATACTAGAGAAATATTAGATAACGTGCAATATGCACCATCTAGAGGACGTTATAAAGTCTACTTGATAGATGAAGTTCATATGTTATCAAAACACAGTTTTAATGCTTTACTTAAAATTTTAGAAGAGCCACCAGAGCATGTTAAGTTTTTACTCGCGACAACCGATCCTCAAAAGCTGCCTGTTACAATTTTATCTCGTTGTTTACAGTTTAATCTCAGTGCACTGTCTCAAGATGAAATCCAACAACAATTAGATACAATATTAAATAAAGAACAACTTAGCTTTGATGTTGAAGCGCTTAAGTTACTAGCAAAAGCTGCCGATGGCAGTATGCGTGATGCTTTAAGTTTAACCGATCAAGCAATAGCACAAACTAATGGTCAGTTAAAAACACCTGATATAATGACTATGTTAGGGCTAATGGACATCAGTTGGTCACAAAAGTTATTTGTTGCCATAGTGTGTAATGATGGTGAAGCTTTATTAGATGTCGTTTCGCAACTTTCAATGCAAAACCCAAGTTATACTAGGGTACTTGATGATTTGTTGGCATTAACACATTTAATTTTAATGACACAATTAGTACCGAGTGCAGCCAATTTAGATGATAAGAACGAAGCGTTTATCTCTCAAGTTGCCAGCCAAAGTAGTGCGGAACAAATTCAAGTTTATTATCAGTTATTACTCAATGGTAAAAAAGATTTATTATGGGCACCAGAAGCAAAACTTGGTTTTGAGATGGTTCTGCTCAGATTGCTAGCATTTGAGCCGAGTGCCCATGTACAGTCTGCACCCGTGAATCAAAATACTGCAACTGCTCAAACTGATAAAACCAGTAAAATGGCAAATTTGCGTCAACTATTAGATCAACCTAAATCTAATGCTCCGAGCAAAACAAATTCTGAGCCTGAAAAACAAGTGACGACAGAGGCTGTCGCTGAAATTATTGAACAGCAAGCTAGATCAATACCTAAAAATAATATAGCTGAACAGCAAGCAAATATTCAATCAGCGGATACTGTCACTGAAGCTGATATTAATGCACAAATGCAAGATGTATTAGACAATGCACAGCAATTGATACCTAGCGCATCAGATACTGGCAATGCTGTAGAACAACATAGTGATAATCAATCATCTGAAGCAATGGAACAAGCTCAAGCCTTTGAGTCAACGCATTATCAAAGTGAACAAACGGATCAAGCGTCCTCAGTTCCGCACAATCCAGATATTCAACGTAGTGACCTAGCCGAAACTGGCATACAATTGCCTAATGTTGAACAAGAAGAGCCTGTTAATGTAGCTAAAATGATGTCGGGTGCACAATCTGCTATCGCACGTATTTTAGCAAATAGGAATATATCAGGTACAGGTCAGTTATCGTCGCCTAGTAAAGTAGCCGCAGAACAAGTTGCTACAAAAAATGAAACACCCGTAAAAAAGACTGAGCTCCAAAGGGGCGAAGTAGCAGAGATAAAAAAACCAGAGATTAGGCCCACACAGCCTCGAAAAAAACAACAAATACATGAAAGAATAAAGTCTGATCCTGCAAACTTAGCTCCTGAACTGTTATTTCAAATATCAGGTGATACTGGACCGGTTGAAGAAGAAATTGAGCAAGTAATAGAAATACCAGAAGGCTTTGTTAGTCCTTTGAGTGATACTAAATTTGCTTATCAAAAAGATCACTGGGCAGATATTATTAATCAGATGGCCTTGGGTGGGCGTATTCGTCAATTTGCTTTACACTCAATATATCAAAAGCAAGATAATCAGGTTTTTTTAAATGTAGATTTAACGCAACAGCATCTTGATAGTCAGATGTTACGAGAACAACTGCAAACAAGTTTATCTCAAGTATTAAATGAAGTGATTGACTTACAAGTGCAGTTTGAAGGTACAGTTGAAAATTCACCTTACCTAATACAGCAAAAGATAGATTCCGACAGATTGCAGCATGCAACTGAAGTATTAAAGCAAGATCCTGTTATAACACAGTTTGTATCTCGCTTTGATGCTCAAATGGATGAATCAAGTGTACAAACAAGATAAAATGTAGGTATTTAAACTTGTAATCAGTAAAAGAAATCCTTATCTTTTGCTCAGTTTAAATTTAGTCAAATGTAATTAGAGAGTAGAGAATATGTTTAAAGGCGGAATGGGCAACATGATGAAGCAAGCGCAGCAAATGCAAGAGCGCATGCAAAAAGCCCAAGAAGAAATTGCAAAAATGGAAGTTGTTGGTGAAGCTGGCGCAGGTCTAGTTAAAGTTACTATGCTAGGTAACCATAATGTTCGTCGTGTAGAAATCGATGAAAGCCTTATGGAAGATGATAAAGACATGATTGAAGATTTACTAGCAGCAGCAACTAATGACGCAGTGCGTCGTGTTGCACAAGAAAGTGAATCAAGAATGGCTAAAGTAACAGGTGGCATGCAAATGCCACCAGGTATGAAAATGCCGTTTTAATTGATTCTATAATCAATAAAGAATCTAAAAACTCTTGCCAATGAAAATTGCCAAGAGTTTTTAATAACC
Source organism: Pseudoalteromonas sp. '520P1 No. 423' (assembly GCF_001269985.1). Lineage (NCBI taxonomy): Bacteria > Pseudomonadati > Pseudomonadota > Gammaproteobacteria > Alteromonadales > Pseudoalteromonadaceae > Pseudoalteromonas > Pseudoalteromonas sp. '520P1 No. 423'. The sequence goes on from NZ_BBZB01000001.1 coordinate 1,526,675, forward strand.
AACTCTAAAAGTATGTAAGCGAAACTCAATGAAACTATCTGCAAGTCTTTCTCAATTAATCGACGCATTAAGATGTCTGCCAGGCATTGGACCAAAATCGGCGCAAAGAATTGCATTTCACTTATTAGAGCGAGATAGGCATGGCGGCAGTCAGTTAGGGCAATCCTTAACAAATGCGATGGAAAAAATAGGGCATTGCAAATCGTGTCGTACTTTTTGTGAAGAAGAAGTATGTGATTTATGTCAAAACGTAAAACGAATCGACTCGGGTTTGTTATGTGTTGTTGAGTCACCATCAGATATTCTTGCAATAGAACAAACTGGACAGTATTTAGGTCGTTATTTTGTATTGATGGGGCATTTATCGCCGTTAGATGGTATAGGGCCAAAAGAAATTGGCTTAGATCAATTAGAAACAGTTTTACTTTCAAGTGAAGTGAATGAAGTTATTTTAGCCACAAACCCAACAATTGAAGGCGAAACAACAGCGCACTTTATCGCTGAACTTTGTTTAAAGCATCAAGTTAAAGCATCTCGTATCGCCCATGGTGTACCTGTCGGTGGTGAGCTTGATTTAGTGGATGGTATGACACTCTCACATGCTTTTAACGGTAGAAAAATAGTTTAGTATTTTAGCCTTAAAAAGTCCTAAAAATATGGATCGACTTAATAAGCTTGTTACTTCGGCTAATCGGTTGTAGTGACTGAGCTTGAGTAATATTGGCTTCCATTCACTTTATCTCAAAAAATAAGCTATTCAAAGGTTGCTAAATTAGCTGCGGGAAATTATAATCCCTGCCATCATAAAGCGGTGCTGGACATATAATTAAATTTATTTGTTCATTGAGCAATTTAAACTTAGTTTAAGCTACCGCAACCAAGCCATTATCGGTTTATACTGATAATGATGGTTATGGCGCATTCTGGTAATGCGCATTTTGCGTTTTAGTGCTTTTATATTTGGCATTAAAGTTAATACGCAAGCCCTGCAGGGCACACATTTTTTTTGTTTCAGGTGTGCGCCCCTTAGATAGGGGCGTTGTTGTTTCTGAAGCAAAATAAATGTCAGTTTTATTAAATAAGTGAAAACAATTATTTAATGTAATTGGTTATATGTGGGTATTGAGCCCTTTTTTGTCTGTATGGAGGATTTTTGTGACTAAGCTAGAGCAAGATTTAACAGCTATGTTAGAACCTGCCGTTGAAGCATTAGGTTTTGAGTTACTAGGCCTAGAGTTTGTTCGAGCTGGCCAGCATTCTACTTTGCGTGTATATATTGAAAATTTACAAAATGCTGAGGGAATTACGGTTGATAATTGTGCTGACACGAGTCGTCAAATTAGCGCAATTTTAGATGTCGAAGATCCAATAACAAATGAATACAATTTGGAAGTCTCTTCTCCTGGTATAGATCGTCCTTTGTTCAAGCTAGAACATTATAAAAAAGCACAGGGTGAAGAAATTCGATTAAGAACAAAACTTCCTCAAGATGGTCGCCGTAATTTTAAGGGCGATTTGGTATCAGTAGAAGGTGATATGTTGACTTTATCTATAGATGGTTCAGATTTTATGATCATGCTAGGTAACGTCGAAAAAGCAAACATTATTGCTAAATTTTAAACTGCTAAATTTTTATTAAGCATAAAGGAATTAAGGCAGCGAGGCATATAAAATGGCAAAAGAGATATTATTGGTAGCAGAAGCTGTTTCCAATGAAAAAGCAGTTCCAAAAGAGAAGATTTTTGAAGCTTTAGAAATCGCTTTAGCAACTGCTACAAAGAAAAAGCACGAAGGTGATATTGATGTAAGAGTATGTATTGACCGTAAAACAGGTGAATACGATACTTTCCGTCGTTGGATGGTTGCAGAAAATAACCCAGAAACAGGTTGTTTAGAAAACCCATTCAAAGAAATCACAGTTGAAGCGGCTCAATATGAAGAGCCTGAAATCAAACTTGGTGAATTTATTGAAGATCAAATTGACTCAATTAAATTTGACCGTGTTACAACGCAAACAGCTAAGCAAGTAATCGTACAAAAAGTACGTGAAGCTGAACGTGCTTTAGTGGTTGAAGCATATCAAGATCAAGTTGGCGAAATGGTGACAGGTGTTGTCAAAAAAGCAACGCGCGAAGCTGTAATGTTAGACTTAGGTAATAACGCTGAAGCTGTTATATACCGTGATGATATGTTACCACGTGAAAACTTCCGCCCAGGCGATCGTGTACGTGGTTTACTTTACGATGTAAAACCAGAAGCTCGTGGCGCACAGTTATTTGTAACACGTTCAAAGCCTGAAATGCTGATTGAATTATTCCGCATTGAGGTGCCAGAAGTTGGCGAAGAAACAATCGACATTAAAGCTGGGGCACGTGATCCTGGTTCTCGTGCAAAAATCGCTGTTAAATCTAACGATAAACGTATTGACCCTGTTGGTGCGTGTGTTGGTATGCGTGGTGCACGTGTTCAAGCTGTATCTACAGAGCTTGGTGGTGAGCGTATTGATATCGTTTTATACGATGATAACCCAGCGCAATTTGTTATTAATGCAATGGCGCCTGCAGAAGTTGCTTCAATCGTAATGGATGAAGATACGCATTCTATGGATATCGCAGTTGAAGCTGATAACTTAGCACAAGCTATCGGTCGTAACGGTCAGAACATTCGTTTAGCAACACAACTTACGGGTTGGGAACTAAATGTAATGACTGTTGATGATATGGCTGAAAAGAATCAAGCTGAATCAGATAAATTAATGTCATTATTTACTGAAAACTTAGATTTAGACGAAGATTTTGCCACTTTACTAATCGAAGAAGGTTTCTCTTCATTAGAAGAAGTTGCATACATCCCAGTTGCAGAATTTATGGAAATTGGTGATTTAGACGAAGAAACAGTTGAAGAACTGCGTAATCGTGCAAAAGCAGCAATTACTACAAAAGCATTAGCATCAGAAGAAACATTAGAAGATGCGCATCCAGCTGAAGATTTATTAGCCCTTGAAGGCTTAGAAAAGCATTTAGCGTTTGTTATGGCAAGTAAAGGTGTAATTACTTTAGAAGACTTGGCAGAACAAGGTATTGATGAATTAGTAGAGATTACGGAGCTTCCTGATGAAGAAGCTGGCAAGCTAATAATGGCTGCTCGTAATATATGCTGGTTCGCTAACGAATAATTTATTGACGGAGATAACAAGTAGATGGCAGATGTAAGCGTAAAAAAGCTGGCCAGTGATATAGGCACAACTGTTGATAAATTAGTTAAACAGTTAGCACAAGCAGGTATTAATAAAGCAGAAACTGATAATGTATCAGATGCTGAAAAATCAACCTTGCTAGATCATTTAAGCAAGCAGCATGGTGGTAAAGGTACTACTGAACCAGCTAAAATGACTTTACAACGTAAAAGTAAAAGTACTTTAAACGTTAAAGGTAAAAAATCAGTTCAAGTTGAAGTTCGTAAAAAACGTACATACGCTAAGAAAAGCGCAGTTCAAGAACAACAGCAAGAGCAAGCTAAAAAAGATGCCGAAGCATTGCAAAAACGTTTAGCTGAACGTGCTGTTGAAAAAGAAGCTGCAATTAAAGCTGAAGAAAATGCAGAACTAATCGCTAAGCAAAAAGCAAACCCAGAAGCAGCTGCAAAATTAAAGCATGAAGCTGAAGTTAAAGCTAAGCAAGAAGCGAAAGAAAAAGCATTAGCTGCACGTAAAGCTGCTGCTCAACCTAAAAAGGTTGTAAGTAAAGAAGAAGCACAACGTATTGCTAAAGAACGTCAAGAAGCACAGCGTATTCAAAACATTGCTGATGAAACAGCTCGTAAAAAAGCTGAAGCAGAAGCATTAAAGTTAACTGAAGAAGCACGTAAGTTAGCTGAAGAAAATGAAGCGCGTTGGAAAGCTGAAGAAGCAGCACGTAAAAAAGCTGAAGCAAATGCTGATTTACACGTCACGACTTCAACTGTAGCACGTGCTGCTGAAGATGAAACTGAAGCTAAAGAAGCGAAAAGTGATCGTCGTCGTAAGAAGAAAAAACCAGCTGCAGCTCAAACTACTTTACGTGGTAAAGGTCGCGGTAAAAACAAACTTAAAGCACCAACTTCATTACAGCATGGTTTTACAAAACCAACTGGTGAAGTTAAATCAAAAGATGTTCGCATCAGCGAGACTATCAGCGTAGCTGATTTAGCTGACAGAATGTCAGTTAAAGGTGTAGAAGTTGTTAAAGCAATGATGAAAATGGGTGATATGGTTACAATTAACCAAATCATCGACCAAGAAACTGCACAACTTGTTGCAGAAGAAATGGGTTATAAAGTTGTTTTAGTTAAAGAAAATGAATTAGAAACTAATGTTCTTGCTGACCGTGGTGAAGCGGGTACTAAAGAATCTCGTGCACCAGTAGTTACTGTAATGGGTCACGTAGATCACGGTAAAACTTCTACACTTGATTACATTCGTAAAGCTAAAGTAGCTGACGGTGAAGCGGGCGGTATTACACAGCATATCGGTGCATACCACGTAGATACTGAGAATGGTATGATTACTTTCTTAGATACTCCTGGTCACGCGGCATTTACATCAATGCGTGCGCGTGGTGCTAAAGCGACTGATATAGTTGTATTAGTAGTTGCAGCAGATGATGGTGTTATGCCACAAACAATTGAAGCTGTTCAACATGCTAAAGCTGCAGAGGTACCACTTATTATTGCAGTAAACAAAATCGATAAAGAAGGCGCAGATCCAGATCGCGTTAAGAATGAGCTTTCTCAACATGATGTTATACCTGAAGAGTGGGGTGGTGATGTACCATTCGTACATATTTCAGCTAAAACTGGTGAGAATGTTGATGCTTTATTAGAGCAAATCTTATTACAATCTGAAGTACTAGAGCTTACAGCTTCTAAAGCAGGCATGGCTGCTGGTGTTGTTATTGAATCTCGTCTAGATAAAGGCCGTGGTCCAGTTGCATCTATCCTTATTCAAGAAGGTACTTTGAATAAAGGCGATATCGTTTTATGTGGTCAAGAATATGGCCGTGTAAGAGCAATGCGTGATGAAAACGGTAAAGACATTTCATCGGCGGGTCCAGCAATTCCAGTTGAAATCTTAGGTTTATCAGGTATTCCAGCGGCAGGTGATGAAGCGACAGTTGTTAAAGATGAGAAGAAAGCACGTGAAGTAGCACTTTACCGTCAAGGTAAATTCCGTGATGTTAAACTTGCTCGTCAGCAAAAAGCGAAACTTGAGAACATGTTCTCAAATATGACTGCTGGTGATGTTTCTGAAGTTAACGTTGTACTTAAAGCTGATGTACAAGGTTCAATTGAAGCAATTTCTGATTCACTATTAAGACTATCTACTGATGAAGTTAAAGTTAAAATCGTTGGTACTGGTGTTGGTGGAATCACTGAAACTGATGCAACACTCGCTGCAGCTTCAAATGCAATCGTTGTTGGTTTCAACGTACGTGCCGATGCATCAGCACGTAAAGTAATTGAAACTGAAAACCTAGATTTACGTTACTACAGCGTTATCTATGCATTGATTGAAGAAGTTAAGCAAGCAATGTCTGGTATGTTAGCACCAGAATTCAAGCAAGAGATCATTGGTCTTGCTGAAGTACGTGATGTATTCAAATCACCTAAGATTGGTGCAATCGCAGGTTGTATGGTTACAGAAGGTACAATTAAACGTAGTAACCCAATTCGTGTTCTACGTGATAATGTTGTTATCTACGAAGGTGAACTAGAGTCACTTCGTCGCTTTAAAGATGACGTTCAAGAAGTTCGTAACGGTATGGAATGTGGTATCGGTGTTAAGAACTACAATGACGTTAAAGTTGGCGATCAGATTGAAGTATTTGAAATTGTTGAAGTTCAACGTTCACTATAATTTTTAGTAATTTCAAAATGAATGAATGGGGGCTTTAGCCCCCATTCGTATTTTAAGAATTTTAAAATTTTAGGTCTTAAGTCACCTAAAGTTTATGTAAATTAAAGAGTGATAAAATGAGAGAGTTTTCTCGTACAGATCGCGTAAGTCAGTCTATTCAAAAAGAAATAGCTCAGATTTTACAAAGAGAGATAAAAGATCCACGTTTAGGCTTTGTAACAGTATCGGCTGTTGAAGTATCACGTGATTTATCTTATGCAAGAATTTTTATAACTATCCTAGATCAAAAAGATGAAGATAGTGGTAAAAAGAGTGTGGCAATATTAAATGATGCAACGGGCTACATCCGTTCTCTATTAGGCAAGCGAATTCGTGCTCGAATTATGCCTGAGCTTAAGTTTGTATTAGATACTTCGTTAATGGATGGTATGCGTATTTCTAACTTAGTTGAAACTGCTGTACGTACTGATAATGAAAGACGTGGTGCAGATAATAACGAAGATATCGCAGACAACAACGAAGACAGTTCTACAGAACAAAAGTAATAGGTTTTAAAATGGCAAGAAGGTCAAAAGGTCGCCCTATCAATGGAGTCTTGCTATTAGATAAGCAAGAAGGGCTATCATCTAATAATGTTTTGCAACGTGCTAAAGCGATTTATTATGCTCAAAAAGCGGGTCATACTGGCGCACTAGACCCATTGGCAACAGGTATGCTGCCAATTTGTTTTGGTGAAGCAACTAAGTTTTCACAGTTTTTGTTAGACACTGATAAAACGTATGTTGTTCGTGCAAAGTTAGGTGTTCGTACTACAACATCAGACTCTCAAGGTGATGTAGTTTGTGAAAAGCCGGTATCAGTAACACATGCCCAAATTGACGATGCGATAAAAACATTTGTCGGTGAAACTGATCAATACCCCTCTATGTATTCTGCACTAAAATACGAAGGTCGTCCTTTATATAAATATGCCAGAGAAGGCATAGAAGTACCTAGAAAATGCAGAAAAATAAATGTATTTAGCCTGACGTTTGACGAATTCGACAGTGAAACCAACGAAATTCAAATGACAGCGCATGTGAGCAAAGGCACTTATATCAGGACAATTGTTGATGATTTAGGTGAACTCTTAGGTTGTGGTGCGCATGTCATTATGCTGCATAGATCAAAAGTAGGTAATTATCCTAGCGAGCAAATGGTTACGCTAGACCAAATACAAGAGTTACTAGATCGTGGCAAGGAAAATCAATCAGATAAACGAGAGCAAATATCAGCTGATGCTTACATTGTGTTAGATTCACTACTATTACCTATGGATACGGCGGTTGCAGATCTTAAAGAAGTTAATATCAGCGAAGAAAACGGACGCTTTTTTGCAAATGGCCGTAGTATTGCTGTTAAAGGTTTACCTGATGGTGTTGTTAGGGTAACAGCCGGAAGCGCTAAAACATTTATTGGTGTTGGTGAAAAAAATAGCCAAGGCGAATTAAAAGCAAAACGTACTTTAGAAAGCTTACAGCCACAATAAAGTTTGCAGACTGGTATATTAAACCGTATAATCCCGTCCGAATCGTTTTTGCTGAATTAGTGATCGGCTTAAACACCCTAAGTGCTCTTGTTTTCAAGAGTCTAAATTTTTAAATATTGGAGTTACACATGTCACTAAGTACTCAAGAAACTGCTGAAATCGTTGCTAAATTTGCTCGTGCTGAAGGCGATACTGGTTCACCTGAAGTTCAAATTGCATTATTAACATTTGATATCAACAAGCTACAAGGCCATTTCAAAAGCCATATACATGATTTCCATTCTCGTCGTGGTCTTCTACGTAAAGTTAGCCAACGTCGTAAACTTCTTGATTACCTTAAAGGTAAAAAAGTAGAGTCTTACAAGGCGTTAATCCAAGAGCTTGGCCTACGTCGTTAATTCGATGCTAAGATTTTGATTAAAAAAAGAGGCTTTTTAGCCTCTTTTTTTATGTCTGTTTATTACTATCATGTGTTTTGTAAAGTATACTAAGCGCGGATACCAATTGTAGTAGTTAATTGATCTTTCAATTTGACAGTTAAAGTACAATTAACTACTGGAATTGGTACTGAAACCTGGATTAATCAGTTGAACCACGAAAAATAGCGCCACCCACTGATGCACCTGGCTATACGAAAAAATTACTCATTACCTATAAGGTGACTACGAATTTTTTCGCTACGCCAACTGCACCATTGGCTAACACTCTTTCCACGAGTTCAATTAATGATTCCAGATTAAAGCAAAACAACAATTTCAAACTTATTTATTAAGGAATATTAAGTGCAAGCAATTATTAAAAAATTTCAACTAGGCCAACACGAAGTAACCCTAGAAACAGGTGCAATTGCACGTCAAGCATGTGGTGCGGTATTAGCAAGCATCGGTGATACTTCAGTTTTGGTAACTGTTGTTGGTAAAAAAGACGTTAAAGCGGGTCAAGATTTTTTCCCTCTTACAGTTAACTACCAAGAGCGTATGTATGCTGCTGGTCGTATCCCAGGTGGTTTCTTAAAGCGTGAAGGTCGTCCTAACGATGGCGAAACACTTATCGCACGTTTAATTGACCGTCCAATTCGTCCTTTATTCCCTGCTGGTTTCATGAACGAAGTGCAAGTTATTGCAACTGTAATGTCATCAAACCCAGAAATCCAACCAGATATCGTAACTATGATTGGTACTTCTGCTGCATTAGCTATCTCTGGTATCCCATTTAATGGTCCTATCGGTGCATCTCGAGTTGGTTATGTTGACGGTCAATACGTACTAAACCCTTCAGTAACTGAACTTGAAAACAGCCAATTAGATTTAGTTGTTGCTGGTACTGAAAATGCAGTATTAATGGTTGAGTCAGAAGCTGAAGTATTAGCTGAAGACGTTATGCTTGGCGCTGTTGTATATGGTCATGAGCAAGCACAATCTATTATCACTGCTGTAAATGAATTTAAAGCAGAAGCTGGCAAGCCTACTTGGGATTGGACTGCTCCTGAAAAAAATGATGTATTAGCAGATAAAATTGCTGCAATCGCTGAAGAAAAAATCGGTGCGGCATACTTAATTACTGATAAAGTTGCTCGTAAAGATTCTCTTAACGAAACTAAAGCATTAGTAATCGACACATTAACATCTGAACTTGCTGAAGATGAAAAGCTAGACTCTCAAGAAGTAGGTAAACTTTTTGGTTCTTTAGAGAAAAAAGCTGTACGTGGCCGCATCATTGCGGGTGAAAAGCGTATTGATGGTCGTGATCCTGCTTCTGTTCGTGCATTAGATGTAAAAACTGGCGTACTTCCACGTACTCACGGTTCTTCAATCTTTACACGTGGTGAAACACAAGCAATCGTTACAGCTACTTTAGGTACTGAACGTGATTCACAACTTATCGATGACCTTTTAGGCACGCAAAAGAATCATTTCATGCTTAACTATAACTTCCCTCCATTCTGTGTTGGCGAAACTGGCTTTGTAGGTTCTCCTAAACGTCGTGAAATTGGTCACGGTAACTTAGCAAAACGTGGTATGAATGCTGTAATGCCATCATTAACTGAATTCCCATACTCAATTCGTGTTGTATCTGAAATCACTGAATCAAATGGTTCTTCTTCAATGGCTTCTGTGTGTGGTTCTTCACTTGCACTTATGAACGCTGGTGTACCAATTAAAGCATCTGTAGCGGGTATTGCTATGGGTCTTGTTAAAGAAGACGAAAACTTTGTAGTACTTTCAGATATCTTAGGTGATGAAGATCACTTAGGTGACATGGACTTTAAAGTAGCGGGTACTCAAGGTGGTATCACTGCACTACAAATGGATATCAAAATTGAAGGTATCACACAAGAAATCATGCAAATTGCTTTAACTCAAGCAAAAGCGGCACGTTTACACATACTTACTGTGATGGACGAAGCTATTTCTGCACCGTCTGAAGAATTATCAGAATTTGCGCCACGTATCTACACTATGAACATCCCAGCTAAGAAAATTGCGGATGTAATTGGTAAAGGTGGCGCTGTAATTCGTGCATTAACTGAAGAATTCGGCACAACTATCGAAATCGAAGATGATGGCACAATCAAAATTGCTGCAACTGACGGTGCAAGTGCACGTGCGACAATCGAGCGTATCGAGCAAATTACTGCTGAGCTTGAAGTAGGTACTATCTACAACGGTAAAGTTGTACGTATCGTTGATTTTGGTGCGTTTGTAAACGTACTTCCAGGTAAAGATGGTCTAGTTCATATTTCACAAATCTGTCAAGAGCGTGTGAATAATGTTGCTGATCACCTTAAAGTTGGTCAAGAAGTTAAAGTTAAAGTTGTTGAAGTTGACCGTCAAGGACGTGTACGCTTAAGCATCAAAGAAGCGATGGCTCCTGCTGCTCCAACTGAAGCACCTGCTGCAGAATAATTTAAACTAAAAATTAGTTTTTTTAAAAGGGCCTTTTGGCCCTTTTTTGTGTTTAAGGTAAAAGTTTGATCTAATGTTATTTATTATTTTTTAATAGGTTTAATTGAACCAAAATAATAGGCTATACTCTTAAGAGTAGTTTCTTTTTATCGATTATTAATTCTAGGGAAATCGATGCAATTAAAAAATATAATACTAGGCACATTTTTAGGTTTTAGCTTGATGGCATGTCAATCAACACCTGAAAAAACGGATACACCTATTGTAAATGTTGCTTTTACCACGCCATTAGAGTCTGATGTGCGAAGTGAAATCGCAATCGCCCGCTATAGCGAGTTACTTTATCGTGCAAACTTAACTGATGAGCAAAAAGCACAACTGTATTATGACAGAGGTGTATTATTTGATAGCTTAGGTATGCAAACTTTAGCGTGGATCGACTTTAATCGTACTATTAAATTAAAGCCGGATTTACCTGAGGTTTATAACTTTTTAGGTATTCATTTAACGCTTAAACAACAATATACCAAAGCATATGAAATGTTTGATTCGGTTTTAGATTTAAAGCCAGAGCATCAATACGCCTATTTAAATCGTGGTATAGCACTTTACTATGGTGATAGAGCGCAACTTGCGCAATCTGATTTTCAAAGGTTTTTAGATTATGCACCTGATGACGCTTACCGTGTAGTGTGGCTATATTTAGCTGAGCAAGCGATATCAAAACCAGAGGCTGTTAAGCATTTAAAACAACATGCAAAAAAATTAAATTCAGATAACTGGGCATATCAGTTGGTATCGCTATATAGCGGCGATTTAAGTGAAAAAGACTTTTTAGCAGGTTTAGATAAAAATATAAGTAATCATCAGCAATACGCAGAGCGTTTATGCGAAGCTTATTTTTACTTAGCTAAACAACATCAATATGACGGTAATAACGCAAGAGCTTTAGAATATTTTAAGTTGGCATTATCAACAAATGTACATGAGTTTGTCGAATACAAATATGCTCGATTAGAACTACAAGTATTGCAGAATCAAGCTTTAGAAGCCGCTCAAGCTGTGCAATAAGGTAATGTTTTTAGCTTTCAATATTAAGCCGAAGCAAATGCTTCGGCTTTTATGTATTTGTTTAACACTTTTTGTTTTAAATTCATCAAATTTAACAATGCAAACTTTGTACAGCCTTTATAGTAATGGTAGTTATCAATTTGCTAATTTGATATTACAAAAATCAGAGTTATCAGATTCGGCTTATATTGATATTGAGAGTTTAAGATACTTATCATCAAAAAATGATGTAAAGGCGATGACGTTGTTGGCGAGTCATTATCAAATGCAGCAAAAGCATTTATTAGCCAAAAAGTTATATTATAAAATTTTAAATTTAGCCGATGATACTGCTAGTAAAAAATCAGCAAGAGAAAACATTTTATCATTTTATGAAAAGCAAAATAACTGGTCTCAGATCAGTGACTTTTTAACCCCGCAAGATGATGACAGTTGGCATTACTTATCGCAGTTGCACAACTCTCAAGTTTTATCTATAAAGCCTTCAACTGCGCTATACAAGCGTATAAGCCATAATTATCTTTATTTTACGCGTGACTTTGTCGCTCAAGAAAATCAACTTAATATCACAAGTTGCCAAATTAATATTGTGCCCATAGCAACAAGTTACTCTAGGTTAGCGCGCTCTATAGAGATTATTCAATCTTTTAAAAACGATGCATATTTATCAAGTTTACCTGTATGTTTTACTAAACCACTTTATATTCAAAGTGCTAAATTAAAATGTTCTGCACAGCAGAGTAAAGCAATATCATGTGATTTAAGCCATTTAGCGCAGTCTAAAAATTGGCCTAAAGGCATACGACACCTAATGATAATGAGCGAGAAAGGTAAAGCTAATGTCAATTCAGGGATAATGTATTTAGCAAAAAAAAGCCACTTTAATGTTTTCAAACATGAGTTTATGCATTTGTTTGGCTTTGAAGATGAATACCTGCTTTCAGAACCTATACAAAAACAGCGCTGCAATTCTCAAGCTTTAAATTTAAAGCATAGTCAATTAACACTGATTTCAAATAAAGAGCCAAAACCACTTAACTTACATGCTGTACCAACTTGTAATGGCAGTGAACGGACAGCTTATAAACCTGTAACTGAACTAACTTTAATGCAGTATTTAGATAAAAATTTACCATTAGATTATAAAAATATATTAGAGCGTAATATAGAGAATAGCTTGCCTGACTTTGAGGTTTTCTCCATGGCGTTTGCTAAATTGGACAATTCCTATTATTGGTATCAGTATTCAGAAGAACTTGGCTTTAAAGGAGCGTCGCTTCAGCTTGCTCTATATTATGAAAATAAAGGTGAGATTGATTTGGCTATTACACGTTTACAACAAGCCGGAGACTGGCCGCTTGCCCAATCTCATTTAGCAAGGCTCCATTATGAAAATTCTGATTTTAAAAAGGCGAGGGCACTTTATCTTAGTGCAAGTAAGTTATCATCGGATAGTTTTGCACAGTATTTTTATGGGAAAATGTTAAATGATGGATTGGGAGGCAAGGCGGATAAAAAGGCTGCAATGCGTTATTTTAAGTTATCAGCATCACAAAATAACCCATTAGCAGTACAGTATTTGAATAGGAGGAAAGGATCGCTCTAATCATGTTATCAAAATCAGGGGTAAAAGCTTCCTAATATGTTTAAGTTCTATTTAGCTTATTTTCATCAACAAGTTAATTTTAGTGTCGCTGAGCTATTTTTTATAATTTTCATTTAATATCTATTTTGTTTAGGGGGATAAATGATATCATCATAGAGATTTGAATTTAGATTCAGGAAATAAAATAAACAAATGGCTTTGCTATGGATCCCCATATTATCTTTGTTAGCTAGTGTAATTGCGTCTGTTACCGGAAACTTAAACAGAACGACAAGCGCTTGGTTAACTGCAATTTTTCCGGCGATTGCGCTTGCGATTGCGATTTATTACACACCTGCTGTTTTTGCTGGTGAAACCTTGTTGTATTCTCTTCAGTGGATACCCGCGTTAGGTATAAATTTATCGTTCAGACTTGATGGTCTTGCCTTATTATTTGTATTTATGATCTTAGGTATCGGGCTATTGGTTATCTTGTATGCTCGATATTACTTAAGTGAAAAAGACTCAATGGCTAAGTTTTATGCCTTTTTAATGTTATTTATGACTGCGATGTTAGGTATCGTACTATCAAATAATATTATTCAGCTGTGGGTTTTTTGGGAATTAACCAGTGTTAGTTCGTTTTTACTTATAAGTTTTTGGTGGCATCAATCCGCTGCAAGAAAAGGCGCCAGAATGGCCCTAGCGGTGACGGGAGCAGGTGGTTTAGCTTTACTCGCTGGATTAATTTTACTTGGTAATATCGTTGGTAGTTACGATTTAAGTGTTGTATTAAAAAGTGGTGAATTAATAAAAAATCATGCACTTTATCCTGTTACTTTAGTATTGATTTTATTAGGTGCTTTTACTAAGTCGGCACAATTTCCATTCCACTTCTGGTTGCCTCATGCTATGAGCGCGCCAACGCCAGTAAGTGCATATTTACATTCTGCCACTATGGTAAAAGCTGGTATATTTTTACTCGCGCGTTTTTATCCTGCTTTAGCGGGCACTGAACTTTGGTTCTTAATTGTTGGTTTAACAGGTTTAGCCACCTTGCTTTTAGGTGCATACATAGCACTATTTAAGCACGATCTTAAAGGTTTATTAGCCTACTCAACGATCAGCCATTTAGGTTTGATTACTTTATTATTAGGCTTAGATACGCAACTGGCTGCAGTTGCAGCTATTTTCCATATTATCAACCATGCGATATTTAAAGCATCGCTGTTTATGGCTGCGGGTATTATTGATCATGAGACAGGCTCTCGTGATATGCGTAAATTAAATGGTTTATTTAAATTTATGCCTTATACCGCAACGCTCGCTATGGTGGCATCAGCTTCTATGGCAGGTGTGCCCTTATTAAACGGTTTCTTATCTAAAGAGATGTTTTTTGCTGAAACACTACACCAACAAGTACTTGGTTCAATGTCTTGGTTGATCCCTGTGCTGGCTACTTTAGCGGGTATTTTTGCTGTGGCTTATTCGGCGCGATTTATTCATGATGTATTCTTTAATGGTGAGCCAATTGGGTTAACTAAAACCCCACATGAACCGCCAAGATATATGCGTGTACCCGTTGAAATTTTAGTTGCGCTTTGTATTATCGTTGGTGTAGTACCTAATTTTGTTGTGAATGGTATTTTAACATCGGCATCGATGGCTGTAGTTGGTCATGCATTACCTGAATTTAACTTAGCCATTTGGCATGGATTTAACTTGCCATTATTAATGAGTTTTATTGCTGTTGTAGTTGGCTTATTTGTATATACACAGCGCAAGCATTTCTTCCAGTTTCAAGCATCTTTACCAAGCATTGATGCAAAAGTATGGTTTGAAACATGGGTGCAAGCTTCGGTTAAAGTAAGCGCTAAATTTATAAACTCTGTTGAAAACGCCTCATTACAAAGATACATATTTTTGTTCTTGCTTACAGTGCTTATTTTAGCAGGCTTACCATTATTTGATATGATCCAATTAGCAGGTACTGAAGAGTTAATGCCTATTACACCTCAAAATGCGGTTGGCGCAGGCTTGTTAATAGCAGGTGCATTTGCGACTATCATTTGGCATCGAGTACGTATTATTTCACTGATCAGTATTTCTATTGTAGGTTTAATGGTATCTGTAGCATTTACCCGTTTTTCAGCACCTGATTTAGCTTTAACACAGTTAATCGTTGAGGTTGTGACGGTTATTTTATTAATGCTAGCATTATTCTTTTTACCACAAAAAACACCAAAAGAATCAAGTTCGCCACGTATCTTAAGAGATTTAGCTATTGCTTCTAGTATTGGTGTGGTTATAGGTAGTATCTGTTATGCCATGCTGACACGTCCTTTATCATCAATATCTGACTTCTTTTTAGCTAATGCTAAAACTGGCGGTGGTGGTACAAATGTTGTAAACGTGATTTTAGTGGATTTTAGAGGCTTTGATACTTTTGGTGAAATTACCGTTTTAGGCATTGCCGCATTGGGTATTTATAAATTATTAACTAATTTACCTTTATTTATGCCATCAAGCGATGGTGAAGGGCGTCCTTGGGCAAGAGAACGTCATCCTATTTTGCTAGCCAGTATTTCACAAAGCTTATTACCTTTAGCTTTATTGGTATCTGTGTATATCTTCTTACGTGGCCATAATTTACCAGGTGGCGGATTTATAGCTGGTTTGGTTACTGCAACTGCATTTATATTGCAGTATATGGCACATGGCTCTCAGTGGGTGTCATCTCGAATTGATGCAAACTACAGAAAGATCATCGCCTCAGGTATTTTAATTGCTTTAGCAACGGGTGTGGGAAGCTGGTTCTTCGACCGTCCATTTTTAACAAGTTGGTTTGAATACTTTGATATTCCATTTGTCGGAAAAGTAGAGTTAGCCAGTGCAATCGCATTTGATTTAGGTGTTTATATTACAGTTGTAGGTTCTACATTAATGATTTTAGCTAGTTTAGGTAAGCTCACCATAGGCACTGAAGCTAAGGAGAGTAAATAATGGAGATTTTATATTCGACATGTGTCGGCATACTTGTAACTTGCGGTCTGTTTTTAATATTAAGAGCCCGTACGTTTCCAGTTGTCTTGGGTCTCACTATGATGTCTTACGCAGTTAATTTATTTTTATTTGCCTCAGGGCGACTTAACTCAAATCAAGCTGCCGTATTAGGTCAGTCAGCACAATATGCTGACCCCTTACCACAAGCTTTAGTTTTAACCGCGATTGTAATTGGTTTTGCAATGACGGCATTTGTGGTGATTTTATCTATACGTGGCAGAGCTGATTTAGGTAATGACCATGTAGATGGCATTATTCCTAATAAAAACAATAAATCTAAAAGGGAGAGTCGTTAATGGGCCACTTAGTGACCTTACCTATATTATTACCTATGTTAGGCGCAATTTTAGCATTGCTGCCACCTTGTGGTAAAAATGTAAAAATTAGACGTATGGTATCTCAAGCATTTGCTTTTTTTACCTTAGTTGCTTCTTTAATATTATTAAATCATAGCGCTAGCAATAACATCGAAGTATATGCGGTTGGTAATTGGAGCGCGCCATTTGGTATTGTGTTGGTTAGCGATATGCTATCGACACTTTTGATTTCTTTAACGTCATTTTTAGCTTTATGTTGTATTTTTTATGCAAGTGCTGATGATGATGAGAAAGGCAGCTTCTTTCACCCTTTAATGCATTTTTTAGTTATGGGTGTGAATGGGGCATTTTTAACTGGGGATTTATTTAATTTATTTGTATTTTTTGAAGTTTTATTAATCGCGTCATATTCATTATTGATGCATGCAGGGGATAAGCATAAAACCCGTTCAGCATTGCATTATGTGATTTTAAATCTGATTGGTTCAAGCATATTCCTGATTGGTTTAGGCGTACTATACGGCGTATTAGGCACATTAAATATTGCTGATATGGCAGTGAAAGTATCACAACTTACTGGAGACGATATTGCTTTAGCTAAAATTGGTGGATTATTATTATTGATTGTTTTTGGTTTAAAAGCAGCGATTTTACCACTGCATTTATGGCTACCAAAAACCTATTCATCAGCCTTGCCTGTTATTGCAGCGATGTTTGCAATAATGACTAAGGTAGGCGTGTATGCGATGTTTAGAGTATATACCATTATTTTTGGTGAACAAGCGGGCGAGCTTGCCTTTATGGCGCAGTCTTGGTTATGGCCATTGGCTATTTTAACTATCGCAATTGGTGCTATTGGTGTACTTGCCAGTGAAGATTTAAGAAAGCTAACAGCGAACCTTGTTATTATTTCTGTGGGTACTTTGGTTGCAGCAATTAGTATGCATTCTGTTATCGCGACTGCCGCAGCACTGTATTACGTTATTCACTCAACCTTAATGATAGCAGCACTATTTTTATTGGCTGATTTAATTTCAGTCCAAAGAGGTAAAGTATCCGATAGACTCGTTGAAGGACGACCGGTCGCTCAACCTTATATTTTGGGCGGTGGTTTTTTAATTGCAGCTTTGGCTGTAATGGGTATGCCGCCTATGTCGGGTTTTATTGGTAAGATTTGGTTATTAAAAGCCTCTTCAGAAATTAACGGTACCTATATATTTTGGCCTGTATATTTGATTGCGAGTTTTGTTGTATTAATTGCTTTATCTCGTGCGGGTAGTTATTTATTTTGGCGACATTCAAATAATGAAGCGACCAAAGAAATTGCAGCACCATTAAAAACAAATGTGATCATTGCTTTATTATTATGTTCACCTTTAATGGTTATTTTTTCAGGACCTATAAGTGACTTTACATTAGCTGCTGCTAAACAATTACATGATGTGACTAATCATGTTAATACCGTTTTAGCCATATCAAACCATGGAGCTAAATAATGAGATTAGAAGCTAAGGTATCTTGGCTACCAACGCCATTTCGCAGCCTATTATTATTTATTGTATGGTTATTATTAAATAATAGTGTTTCAGTTGGGCATTTAATTTTAGCAACGATTTTAGCTGTTTTAATTCCGTTGTTAACTTTTAGATTTAGAGAGCCGCAACCTTTGATCTTAAAGCCTGGGCTTGCGCTTAGGCACTTTTTATTAGTACTTTACGATATTGTGACTGCTAATGTGCAAGTGGCAATTTTGATATTAGGATCAACTAAAAAGTTACGTCCAGCATTTGTAAAGGTGCCTTTGGATTTATCTCATGAAATGCCAATTACCATATTGGCAAGCACAGTATCGCTAACACCAGGAACTGTCAGCGCAGAGATATATCCAATACCTGAAAATATTGATGATGAAGCGCCTGAGCCTCAAAAATATTTACTGATCCATGTTTTGGATTTGGAAGATGAGGAAGCATTAATTAAAATGATTAAACAAAGATATGAAGCGCCGCTAAAGGAGATTTTTCAATGTTAGACACCGTAATTTTGATTGTATTTTCTATGATTGGCATCGCTTTATTATTAAATATTTGGCGATTAATTGTCGGTCCTTCAGTACCTGATCGCATTTTAGCCTTAGATACTATGTATATTAATACCATAGCTCTGATAATTTTATACGGCTTGCAAATGGATACAGCGCTTTACTTTGAAGCTGCACTATTAATTGCAATGTTAGGTTTTGTTAGCACGGTAGCGGTATGTAAATACTTGCTTCGTGGCGATATTATTGAATAAGGGTGACTATGATTTTTGAATGGATAGTATCAATTTTATTACTGCTAGGTGGTGCTTTTATTTTAATTGGCTCTATCGGCCTAAATAAAATGCCTGATTTTTTCATGCGTTTACATGGCCCAACTAAGGCGACAACTTTAGGTATGGCAGGTATCTTAATTGCCGCTATGGTCTATTTTAGTGTGACAACAGATACCATAAGCTTGAAAGAAATATTAATCTCTATCTTCTTATTGATCACGGCACCTATAACGGGCTATATGCTTATTAAGGCTGCCATACATCATAAGCTAGACGCAAAAAAAAGTACTAAAGGCTTAGATAATATAGAAGAAGATTAATTTCTTCTATATCTTTGTTTTACACGCTTTTAAATAATGCAGTATAGGGCCACTGTACTGCATTTTTTTTGTGTTTTTTTTAGCCGGAGGCAATTGGATGTCTAAATGAATAGCTCTTTATTTTATCAATGCTTTATAACTACTACCACTTAATAATTTGAACTCTTTTACCAGTATCTCGGATGTGATATCACTTTGTTTATTTTGCAGTTTTGCAAGGCTAAATTGCAGCCAATGGTAATAAGTATGATGATCTATATTATTACTGCGTTTTAACAGTCTTTCTATTGTAGGTAATACTCTAATTGATAATGAGGTATCTTCTAAATAAAGTAATGTATTTAAGAGATTAAGAGCTGAAATAAGTTGTGCAGAATCTCTTGATTTACCTTCTTTTAAAAATAAAGAACGTGTAAAGCTCTGTTTAGCCAATAGATAGTCTTTTTGACTTAGTGCAAGCATGCCTAAAGTATTATATATACTTGCTTCGATAGCTTTATGCGGTGCAATTTCCAAAATTGATAAAGCTTTCTGAATATACTTCTTCTGCAAATAAAAACTGAGAATTATTTAATGCGGCTCTTATTGCAACGGTATGCCACCTTAATTGGATTGAATGGGGAAGTGTATTCAAAGTCTCTTTATATTGTTGATAAGCGCTTATCGCCATACTAGGATTATTAATCGCACTCACCTCTGCATTGGGCAATGCATCAACTGCCAATGAAGGGGGAGGTAGTGAGAGTAAAGTAAAATAGTATTGAAAACATCTTTGTGGAAATTAGCATTTCATTATTCAATTTTACAATTATATAGGAATTTTAGCATTTATTTGACTTAAAATGAGGAAATAAGAAAAAGGCTTGATAAATTATCAAGCCTTTTGAGGTTAAATCTTTACTTAAAAAAGTTATTTAACTTCTTTACCTGCAGCTTGTTGATCTGCATGGTAGCTAGAACGAACAAATGGACCACTTGCAGCATGGCTAAAACCAATCTCGTCAGCATATGCTTTTAATGCATCAAACTCTGCTGGCGGTACATAACGCTTAACTGGTAAATGATGTTTTGAAGGTTGTAAGTACTGACCTACCGTTAACATATCAACATTATGCTCACGTAAGTCTCTTAATACTTCTTCAATTTCAGATATTTCTTCACCTAAGCCAACCATTAATCCTGATTTAGTTTTAACATCAGGGTGTGCTTCTTTAAAGCGACGTAATAGTTCTAGTGACCATTTATAGCCAGCACCTGGGCGTGCTAGTTTGTATAAGCGTGGTGCTGTTTCTAGGTTATGGTTAAATACATCTGGTGGTGTTTGAATTAATATCTCTAGTGCACGATCCATACGACCTTTAAAGTCAGGTACTAGGATCTCGATTGTAATACCTGGACAGTGCTTTCGGATTTGCGTAATACAATCTGCAAAATGCTGCGCACCACCATCACGTAAATCATCTCTATCTACAGATGTGATAACAACGTATTTCAATTTCATATCACGAATCGTTAAAGCGAGCTTTTCTGGCTCTTCAGCATCAGGCTTTAAAGGTCGACCATGGCCTACATCACAAAATGGGCAACGACGCGTACATATCGCACCTAAAATCATAAAGGTTGCAGTACCATGATTAAAACATTCAGATAAATTAGGGCATGATGCTTCTTCACATACTGAACTTAATCCACGGCTACGCATTGCTTTTTTGATACCATCGATACGTTCACTTGATTTAGGTAATCGTATTTTGAGCCATTCAGGTTTACGTAGCATTTCACTTTTTTCTGTTGCTATAACCTGAATTGGGATATGTTGCATTTTTTCAGCATCACGCAGTTTAACACCTGGTTTTACTTTTACTGGTTTATCTTGTGTTTTATCTAAAAGAGTCATTCGTTCTCAAACCCCTGTATTTGAATGCTTGTAAGGTCAGCATTGTTTTTTTGCAATTTATTAAGTAGAGATTTAACTAAACCGTTCGCGGCTTCTTCAAGGTTTTGAGGACCTGATAAATCTTTACTTTGTATCATAGTCATACCAGCGTAACCACATGGGTTTATACGCAAAAATGGTGTTAAATCCATATCGATATTTAAAGCAAGACCATGGAAGGAGCAACCTTTACGGACTCTTAATCCTAAAGACGCAATTTTACTATCATCAACATATACACCTGGTGCATCTGGCTTAGCGTAAGCTTTAATACCATATTGAACTAATGTTTCTACTATTGCTTCTTCAAGCCAAGTTACTAGTTCACGTACACCTATTTTTAAGCGTCGAAGGTTAAACATGACATATAAAACTTGTTGTCCTGGTCCGTGGTAAGTAACTTGACCGCCCCTGTCTACTTTTACCACAGGGATATCACCAGGCATCAGCAAGTGTTCTTCTTTACCTGCTTGGCCTTGTGTGAAAACAGGGTCGTGCTCAACTAACCAGATTTCATCAGGTGTATCGTCATTTCTGGTATCGGTAAAGTCTTGCATTGCATGTAAGACGCTTTCGTAGCCACGACGATTTAACTGACGGATAATTACGCTGTTTTGACTCAACTTAATGACTCCTAAATAGGAAAATAGCGCTTATAGTACGTAACGCACGTCTTCTATATTGCCAATCACAGTATAAAGCTGTTCGATATGCTCTTTACTTGTCACGGTTGTTGCAATGCTAACTGATTCGTAAGTGCCTTTACTGCTAGGTTTGCTTGTAGGTGCAAAATCACCTGGTGCATACTCTTGCAATACAGCAATGATTTGATCTGTTAAGTTTGTGTTTGCCAAACCCATGATACGAAAAGTAAGTTGACATGGAAACTCTAAAAGTTCATCAAATTTAGTATCTTTAACTGGTTTAACCACAATAATTCACCTTAATATTCTTTGTTCAAGCGCATTACAGTTCATATGATTTGTTATGTGTTCAACAGCCTTAAGCCTTTGATGAGCAGATAATAAAAGGAACTGAATGTTAAAAAGATCGGCATTTTAACATTAATCAGCTAAAAACGCTTATTAATATTCTAAATTTAAAGATTAATAAAGCTGTTCAGATTTGATTTGGGATAAGTTTTATCGTACTTGAGATAGCGTAATCAAAAAAGCCTCGCTTATTAAAGAGAGGCTTTCTAAGAATATTTAGTTATTTGTACTGCTTAGTTTGTAAGTTGTAAACGTAAGTAGTCGTAAACTTTGCTAAAGAAACTACCTTCTTCGATTTCTTCTAAAGTAACAAGTGGATACTGAGCAATATCTTCACCTTCTAGCTGTAAGAATAAAGTGCCTACAGCAGTGCCCTTAGCTATCGGTGCTTTTAATTCAGTATCTAACTTAAAGTTTGCTTTTAAATTTTTGCGTTGACCACGTGGGATTGTGATAGGTGTATCTTGCAAAATACCTAAAGAAACTTCTTCTTTATCGCCCATCCAAATGCGTTGTTTAGCAAAGCTATCGCCTGCTTTATAAGGTGTAATTGTTTCAAAAAATCTAAAGCCATAGTTTAGTAGTTTTTTACTTTCGACTTTACGTGCTCGCTCACTTTTAGTACCCATAACAACAGTAATTAAACGCATATCGCCTTTAGTTGCTGAAGTTACTAAGCTATAACCTGCTTCACTTGTATGGCCTGTTTTTATACCATCTACATTTAGGCTATTATCCCAAAGAAGTGAGTTACGGTTAAATTGCTTTATACCATTAAAAGTAAATGATTTCTCTGCATATAAAGCATATTCTTCTGGAACATCACGTATTAATGCAGCACCTAAAGTAGCCATATCTTTTGGCGTAGTGTAATGCTCATTAGTATCTAAGCCATGGCTATTGATGAAATGAGAGTTAGTCATACCAAGTTGTTTAGCATGTGCATTCATTAAATCCGCAAACGCACTTTCGCTACCTGCGATATGTTCTGCCATAGCGACACAGGCATCATTACCTGATTGAATAATAATACCGCGGTTTAAATCTTCTACTGAAATTTCTTTGCCTACTTCAATAAACATTTTTGAAGAGTCAGGGAAATTTTTAGCCCATGCATTTTCACTTACGGTAACCATGTCAGTTAAAGCGATATTGCCGTTTTTAACTTCTGAGCCGATTACATAGCTAGTCATCATTTTTGTCAGGCTTGCAGGGGCTAGTTTGGTATCGCCGTCGCCTTGCGCAATTACTTTACCAGTGGTGAAGTCTACTAAATAATAACCTTTTGCATTTATTTGAGGTACAGAAGGGATGATTTGAGCTGTCGCGCTAAATGATGCCCCTACTGTGGCAATAACTGCCGCAGAGCAAACAATTTTGCTGAGTTTTTTTAATAATGTCATTTTTATTTGTTTCATATTGCTAATTAGTTACTTTTTAATGAGTTAAAGTGACGCGCTGAAAGAGCATTATCCTAAAGCTTGTCTTGAGAGTAAAGTAAGAACGCTTGTTTATGTGAATTTTGTTTTAAACTATTTAATACTTCTTGGGCTTTTGATTGATCTTTTATAGGACCTAAATGAAGTCGATAAATTCCATTTATTTGGCTTATTTTATGATTTAATTTGTAATTATTGGAAAGAGTTATCGCAAGTGATTGAACATTAACGAGATTTGATGCTGCTAATACCTGAATATAAGTTTTAGGTATTTTGGCGTCGTCAGGTAACAATGCTTTTATTGTTACATTTCCAGTACCTGATTGATAAATACCAAGTTTGTATGCGGCAGAATAAGATAAATCAATTAATCTATTATCGTGAAATGGGCCACGATCATTAACTTTAACTATCGCTGTTTTACCATTTTTTATATTGGTTACTTCAACAAAGCTAGGTAAAGGTAATGTTTTATGTGCGGCTGTCATATCAAACATATCATAAACTTCACCATTAGAAGTTAGGTGCCCATGAAATTTACGACCATACCAAGATGCAACACCAGATGCTTTATAGCCTTTTTCTGACAGCATAGGATAATAACGCTTTCCCCTAATAGTATAAGGGCGTTTTGCGGCCGAGCTTTTATCTACTTGTACAACTTGTGCGTCTAATTGTTCTAGCAAAGTCGGTTTTCTAAGCGGGGCAGAATCATGGCGCATTTCATAACGACTAGAACTACAGCCTAAAATCATCAGAATTAAAAGTAGTGAAATACTCTTGTTAATCAGGTTCATGTATGCACCAATATACGTTTATGGGTTGCGATTGACATTATCATGCCAAACCCTGCTAGTAATGTAACCATTGAAGTGCCGCCATAACTAATTAATGGTAAAGGTACACCAACGACCGGTAATAAGCCTGAAACCATGCCTATATTTACAAATAAATAAACAAAAAATGTCAGTGTTAAACTGCCAGCTAATAGCTTGCCAAATGCATCTTGGGCATTAACGGCAATAAATAAGCCTCGCGCTATGATAAATAAATATGCAGCAAGTAATAATGTGACTCCGACTAAACCAAACTCTTCACTGAGCACTGAAAATATAAAATCAGTATGTCGTTCTGGTAAAAACTCTAATTGAGATTGCGTACCATGCAACCAGCCTTTTCCTTCCAATCCACCAGAGCCAATCGCTATTTTTGATTGAATAATATGATAACCAGCACCTAAAGGGTCACTTTCAGGGTTAAATAAAGTGAGTACTCTTTGTTTTTGATAAGCGTGCATACCATAAGTCCACAACGGCCAGGCACTTATTGCGCCTACAGCAGTTAAACCACCTATCAGGCGCCAACTGACACCCGCTAAAAACAATACAAATATGCCTGAACTAGCCACTAAAAGAGAAGTACCTAAATCTGGTTGGCGTTGAATTAAAATAGTTGGTAGCATCACTAAAATAAAACCAACAAATAAATGCTTCATTTTTGGTGGTAAGTGATACTTACCTATATACCAAGCAACCATCATAGGTACCATTAATTTCATTATTTCTGAAGGTTGAATACGCGTAATACCAATACTTAACCAACGTTGTGAGCCATTAATTGTAATTCCTGAGACTAATACAGCAACAAGTAAAACAAGGCCAATACAATAAAATGGGATCACAAACCTTTGCAATGTAGAGGGAGGAACTTGTGCTAAAACCAACATGATAATCAGCGCAACACCCATTCGTTTTAATTGGCGATATACAATTGGCATTTCTTGACCGCCGGCACTAAATACAATTAATACACTGGCTCCTAACAAAACAAGCAAAGCAAGTAGCAAAGGTAAATCAATATGTAGTTTATCCCAAAGAGTGGCGCGATGTTTTAGTGGGTTCATGGGTTGCTTGCGACCTCTTTTGCTTTGTTTGCAAAGTAATAATCCATTACTTTTCTTGCCATAGGTGCACCAACACTACTACCGCCACCTGTATTCTCTACAGTGATCGCGATAACTATTTCAGGATCATCAAAAGGCGCAAAACCAACATACATGGCATTATCTCTATACTTTTCTTTTAATTTTTTTTCATCATACTTTTCGCCTTGGGCGATTTTTACAACTTGGGCTGTACCAGTCTTGCCTGCTGGGTCGTAAGTAACGCCTTTAAAAGCTTTATTCGCTGTGCCTCTGAGCTTTGAAACTGTATTGTGCATTGCATCTAAAGCGATATCCCAATGATGCGGATTTTTTACTATAATGGGCTCTTTTTCTTCATTATTAATTAATTTAACGGTACTGCCTTGTTTGGTAACAGACGCTAAATGAGGCGGATTATGTACGCCTTTATTCGCTAATATGTTAATTGCGTTAGCTATTTGAATTTGTGTAGCTGACCAGTAACCTTGCCCTATACCGACTGAAATTGTATCGCCTACATACCAGCTTTCTTTATAACGTTCTTTTTTCCATTCAACAGAAGGTAAAATAGCACTGGTTTCTTCAAAAATATCAATCCCCGATTTTTCACCAAAGCCAAACTTAGCCATAAAATTACTTATTTTGGTAATGCCAAGACGATAAGCAAGATCATAAAAGAATACATTACAGGATTCTTCTATTGCCTTATAAACATCTACTTTGTAACCATCTTCTTTAGTACCATGGCCCCATGGTTTCCAGTCATACCATTTATGCTTAACATTAGGAATTTGAAAAAATCCTGGATCATGAATTTTTGTCGTTTCGGTGATAATACCTTCATTTAAACCTAAAATTGCAAATAAGGGTTTAACAGTAGAGGCGGGTGCATATCTCCCCTGTGTTGCTCGGTTAATAAGTGGTCTATCTGGATTGAGGAGGGCTTTGTAATTTTTACTGCTAATACCATGTACAAATAAATTAGGGTCGTAGCTAGGGTTCGAATACATAGCTAATACGCCGCCATCTTTGGCATCTAAAACAGTAATTGCGCCGCGCATGCCTTTTAAAGCTTCCTGGGCGGCTTTTTGTAACCCTATATCCATGGTTAAAACAAGATCATCACCTGGTATTGGTGGTGTAAAGCTTAGAGTGCGTAATACACGACCACGATTATTGATTTCTATTTTTTGTGAACCCACAGTGCCGTGTAATGTATCTTCGTAGAATTTTTCTATTCCAAGTTTGCCAATATCTCTGGTTGCACGGTAGTTTTTGGTTTTATTTTCGGAATCTAATTTGAGTAATTCTTTTTTGCCTATTTTTGCAACGTACCCTAAAGCATGGGTTAAAGTATCACCATAAGGGTAGTGACGCGCTAAACGTGCTTCAATACTAAAACCTGGAAACTTATGCTGATTAACAGAAAATAGCGCTACTTCTTTTTCGCTTAATCTAGATTTTAGAATTTGGCTTTTAAAACGGCGGTTATGTTTTAGATCATTTAAAAAGTTGGTTTGTTGTTGTTCACTAATCGCGAGTAATTTAGCTAATTTTTCTAATGACTTATCTAAATCTTTGATATTTTCTGAAATACCTTCAAGACTGTAAACAGGTTTGTTTTCAGCTAAAATTACGCCATTACGGTCATAAATAATACCACGATTTGGTGCGACAGGAACAATTTTTATACGGTTATCGTTAGAGCGTGTTTGATACGTATCGTGTGAGGTGACTTGTAATTGATAAACATTGATAAAAAGAATCGCGACTAGAACAAGTACAAAAACAAAAGCGATAAAGGCCCTACGTGCAAATAAATTTGCTTCAAAGGAGTGATCTCGAATGGTAGTTGGGCCTTTAAACATCTAAAAGTGCTACTCTCTGTGATAAGGGTGATTTGTATTTAAGCTCCAACCTCGATACAGGCTTTCAGCTAAAATAATTCGCACTAATGGATGAGGTAAAGTGAGATTTGATAATGACCACTTTTGCTCTGAAGCTGCAATACACTGTGGTGCTAACCCTTCTGGACCACCAACTAATAAACTGACATCTCGGCCATCTAGTTGCCACTTAGTCATGTTTTTTGCGAGTTTATGCGTATCCCAAGGTTGACCTGTTACTTCTAGCGTAACAATGCGATTACCTTTAGGTACAGCTGCAAGGGTTTTTTCACCCTCTATATGCAAAATACGCTTAATATCTGCGTTTTTTCCACGTTTACCTGCAGGGATCTCTATTAACTCTAGCGCCATATCCTTAGGAAAACGACGCTGATACTCTTTGAAGCCGGTTTCAACCCAGCTTGGCATTTTAGTACCGACTGCAACGAGCTGTATTTTCATACTAGCCCCAAAGTTTTTCTAGTTGATAAAAGTCTCTGCTTTGTTCTTGCATTACATGAACAATAACTTCGCCTAAATCAACAATCACCCACTCGCCGCTATCTCGGCCTTCAAAACCTAAAGGGTCAATACCTGCTTTTTTTGCTTCTTTATTCACGTTATCAGCAATTGATAAAACATGACGTTTAGAGTTACCAGAACAAACAATCATGTAATCAGTAATGCTTGATTTACCGATAACATCAAGTTTAACAATATCTCTGGCTTTCATATCATCAATTTTATCAAAGGCAAAATCTAATAATTCAGTTGTTTGCAAAATATATACTCACTATTTAAAAAAGGTTTAACATTTAATCTAATAGAGCATTTTATCATGCTAGTTGCAGATAAGTAACAGCTTAATTAAATCATTATCAATTAGGGTTTAAATTTTTTTATTTATCGTTTTATATAACATGTTTTTTTGTCTTATTTCATTTTGTTATATCTAACGTGGGAAGTTATTTCTACTTCATTCTGTTCCGTAAGTTTATGTATTATAGGGTTAAATAATTGTTAACTAGTAATTTGGTTGTAGCAATATTTATCCGTTATAGCATGCCTGTTAAGCATCAATTATCATATTTATTTACACGTTACTTATTTGTGTGTTTTTTATAGGTCGTTGTTTTTTAATGAGTTGCATTGAGTGTTGTTGAATTTTATTTTAGTACCTTTATTCTTGACGAATGTAAAAACTATGTTACCTTTATGTTGTCATGTGTTTGTAATGCAAATAAGTTAATTAAAATAATAACGGAGGTGACAATGAAACCTGTTAAAAATATAAAAAGTATATTAGCGCTTAGTGCTGTATCACTGGCGATAGTCAGTGTTCAAGCTCAAGCTGCAACAGTTGACTGTACGAGTTTAGAAACTTGGCAACCGAATACGGCGTATACTAAAGGACAGTTAGTTCAACTTGAGAATCAAGCTTTTGAATCTCAGTGGTGGAATAAGTCTAATCCTTTAGAAAAATCTGGACCTTGGCAAGAATGGAAAAAAACGGGCGACTGTGACAGCGGTGTCATTGTTAATGTACCTCCTATTATTTCTTGGAATAGCCCTATAAGTGGAAGTTCTTTTGTTGAAAATGACAGCGTTGTCTTTGATCTTTCTGCATCTGACGAAGACGGTACCGTTGCTCAAGTAGAAGTATTTATTGATGGTGTTAAATTAACTAGCTTAGCGAATAACCCATACACCTATAATTGGACTGCAGTTAAAGGCGAACATTCACTCACTGCAATTGCTTATGATGATAAAGGTGAACAAACTCAAAGTAATTCAGTTTTAATTTCTGTTACTGCAAAAGATCAGCCACCAGTCAATAAAGCGCCAGTTGCAACCTTAATGGCAACGATCCCAAGTAAATTATTAATTGGCGATACAATTAACTTTGAATTTTCAGCAACAGATAGTGATGGCCAAATTGCTTCTTTAGAATTATTAGAAGGCAATAGTGTAGTTAGTACAATTTCTTCAGCAAGTGGTAGTTATTTATGGACGGCTTCAGCTTTAGGTTCTGTACAATTTTCGGTTAATGCAACTGATGATAAAGGTGCGACAGATTTAAGTAATGTAATTAATGTATCTGTAGTGGAAGACGGTCAAGTTGATAATGGTGCAGACGCATGTCGCCCCGAAGGTTTATATCAAACACCTGGTGTAAATACGCCATATTGTACTATGTATGATGCTGATGGTCGTGAGTTAATGGGTGCAGATCACCCAAGACGTGTAATCGGTTATTTCACTAGCTGGCGAAATGGTGCAAACAACCAACCTAGTTATTTAGTAAATGATATTCCTTGGGATAAAATTACGCATATAAACTATGCTTTTGCACATGTTGATAGCAATCAAAAAGTGTCAATTGGCGATCCTAATTCACCTAACAATCCAGCAACAAATATGGAATGGCCTGGTGTTGCAGGTGCAGAGCTGGATCCTAGTTTACCTTATAAAGGTCACTTCAACTTATTAAACAAATATAAAAAATTATACCCTGATGTTAAAACTCTTGTGTCTGTAGGTGGCTGGGCTGAAACAGGTGGCCATTTTGGTGAAAATGGACGAATTGCTGATGGTGGTTTTTATACATTAACGACCAATGCTGATGGCAGCGTAAATCATGCTGGTATTGCAGCATTTAGTGCAAGTGCTGTTGAGTTTATTGAAAAGTATGGCTTTGATGGTGTTGATATAGATTATGAGTACCCTTCATCTATGGCTGATGCAGGTCATCCGGATGATTTTGAAATATCTAATGCACGTCGTGCAGGTTTAAATGCTTCTTATCAAGTATTAATGAAATCATTACGTGAGTCACTTGATAAAGCCGGTGAAGCTGCGGGCAAACATTACATGTTAACAATTGCTTCGCCATCTTCAGGTTATTTATTACGTGGTATGGAAACATTCCAAGCTACGCAATACTTAGATTATGTCAATATCATGTCTTATGATTTACATGGTGCATGGAATTCTCATGTTGGCCATAACGCATCATTATTTGATACTGGATTAGATTCTGAATTAAAAGCGTGGGACGTATACGGTACTAAAGAATTTGAAGGCATTGGTTATTTAAATACTGATTGGGCTGTTAAATACTTTAGAGGCGGACTATCTGCAGGTCGTATCAATATTGGTTTACCTTATTATACGCGTGGTTTTAAAGATGTAACGGGTGGAACTAATGGTCTGTGGGGTCAAGCAAAACTGCCTGATCAAGCTAGTTGTCCTAAAGGTACAGGTGAAGGTGATAAAAACTTCTGTGGTAATGGCGCTGTTGGTATAGATAACCTTTGGCATGATACAGAGAATGACCGTGAAGTCCCTGCTGGTAGTAACCCGCTTTGGCATACTAAAAACTTAGAAAAAGGAATTGTTGGCAGCTATTTAACAGCATATGGTTTAGATCCAGTAACAGATCCAAAAGATAAGTTCACAGGCACATATACACGTCATTACGACAGTGTTGCTGTAGCACCTTGGTTATGGAATGACACTAAAAAAGTATTTATCTCTACTGAAGATGAAGAGTCTATGGCGACTAAGGTTGACTATGTCATTAATAATGGCTTAGGTGGCGTTATGTTTTGGGAGCTAGCTGGTGATTTTGATTTTGATGCAGCTAAAGGTGAGTACTTCATGGGTTCAACTATGACAACGCTTGCCTATGATAAGTTTAATCAAAGCGGTGTGCCTTATGGCATAGATAAAGGTAATAGTACTTTTGTTAAGCCTGCTGAAATGGTTGATGTGAGCTTCGTTGCTAAAGATTTCCCTGAAGGTGATAAAAACTATCCTATCAGCCCAACATTTGCATTTACTAATAACTCAGCAATTGACTTTAGTGGCGCAAAAATATCATTTGATGTACCTGTGTCCACTTCGGCAATTTTCAAATCTAACTGGAGTGCCACTAAAAAACTCAAAATGGCGATTGATGCTAATGCTTCAAATGCAGCAGGAAATAATATTGGTGGCTTTGAAAATGAATTCCATAGATTTTCAATCACATTAACAAATGAATGGGGCGGCGCGGCTGAATCATTTGCTGTAGGCGAAACGATTGATGCGCAAGTGATGTATTACATGCCTATCAGTGGTCCTGTTAACTTTGTAATTGAAAAAGATGGTAAGTCATTTGCTTTTAAGTCTGAATATCCTAACTTACCTGAAGCAACTACCGGTGGTACAGGTGGTGGCGATGGTGGTGGCACAGGTACTGGCTGTGATGGCGTTGATGTGGCTACTTTACCTATCTATCCTGATTTTCCTCAAAAAGATTGGGCTGGTAATCCAAGTCATGCTAATCAAGGCGATATGATGGTTCACAATAGTGCTGTATACAAGGCTAAATGGTGGACAAGTTCTGAACCTGGTGGTGCCGACTGGGAAAAAGTCTGCGCACTTTAATCTAACACCTTCTTTTAAGTAAATATCAACATAAAGCAAAGAGAGTGATCTCTTTGCTTAGGAGATAACTATGTTTAAAAACCACCAAAAGAGTAAATTATCAGTACTGAGTATTGCATTAAGTAGTGCTTTACTTGGTAGCTCGGTAGAAGTCAGTGCTCATGGTTACATGGATAGCCCAAAAGCAAGGCAAGCTATTTGTGAAGAGCAGCAAGGGTATTGGTGGCCAGAAGATGGTTCAAATATTCCTAATGCAGCATGTCGTGCAGCATATTTAGATTCAGGCCATGTTCAATTTATTCAAGAGCATGAATTTGCTGTTAATACGCGAGATTATAATAACCAAGCAGCAGTTGAAGCTAATATTCCTGATGGTACTTTATGTGCTGCAGGTGACGTGAATAAAAAAGGTATGAACTTAACATCAGCGCATTGGCAAAGAACGGATGTGATTCCAAATGCTAATGGTGATATTAAAGTGCGTTTTAGAGCGACAACACCCCATAACCCCAGCTTTTGGCAGTTTTATTTAAGTAATGAAACCTATGATGCGACGCAAGCACTTAATTGGTCTGATCTTACTTTAGTGCAATCAATAGGTAATGTTGATTTTATTAAAGACAGTGATGGTAAGCGTTTTTATGAAATGAATGTAAATCTACCTGTAGATCGTGTTGGTGAAGCAATCCTTTATACTCGCTGGCAGCGTGAAGATGTGGTGGGAGAAGGCTTTTATAACTGTAGTGACATTACAATAAAACGTGACGATGTTCAGCCTGATACTTGGTTTGACGCCGGCTTTTATGTAAAACAAGGTCAAACAGCTAAAGTTGGCGAAACAGTTACATTTAGAGTCTTTGATGTCAGTGGTCAAGAGCTTGTTAATCAACAATTAGCGGTAACTCAAAATAATGTATCAAATTGGCAAACCAACTTTGCACAATCGCTTAATCTTGATTACAGCAATCTAGTTGCTATCGGCATTAAAAATCCTACTGGTGATATTGTTTTTGATGAGCAAAATATCTTAAGCAATAGTGTATTTGTAACAAATAAAGATCATACCTTTGCTGTTTCTATTAAAGCTGCACCCGTAAATACAGCGCCGATCGTTCATGATATTGCTGATATAAATATTGATGAATTAGCAAGTGTTCAAATTCATGTGCATGCATTTGATGATGAACAAACTGCGCTTGAGTTTACTTGGTCTGTTCCAAGTGAAATCAGTTACACAGGAAGTGATGCAAACATTGTAATTACAGCACCTTCCGTTGAACTTAATACTGACTACCCAATAAGTGTATCTGTTTCTGATGGCAAGCTTACAACAACAAAATCTTTTGTAGTAAGTGTAAATAACCTAGTAATCGATCCAACTGAACCCCCGTGGACTAGCACTAAAGCGTATTCTGCTGGTGATAAAGTAGTGTTTGAAGGCAAAGTTTATGAAGCTAAATGGTGGAATAAAAACCAAAAGCCAAATAATAGCAATGCTTGGAAGTTAGCGACACCGAGTGATGGAGGTGTTGCAATATGGAATGCACAAAATGACTACGCTGGTGGCACTATCGTATCTCATAACACAATTCAATATAAAGCTAAGTGGTGGACTAAGGGTGAAGAGCCTGGCGTCAATGCTGTTTGGCAAAAGCAATAACTATCGATTTAATTAAATAAAAAGAAGAGGAAATTATGTATAAAAAATTACTCACTGCCTGTGCTGTATCGGCAATACTTTCATCTTGGCAAGTTACAGCTGCTCCAGCTGCACCAAGTATAGATTGGACACCACAAGATTATTCTTTTGTTGAAGTAAATCTAGAGTCAAATGGCTCTTATAAAGATTTAGTGAAAGCAAAAGATGTGGTAGATATTAGCATCAAATGGAACTCTTGGAGTGGTACTGGTGGTGATAGCTATAAAGTATTATTTGATGGTGTTGTTGTAAATGAAGGTGCATTAGCTGCTGGCACTAAAAGTGGTGTGATCACTTTCCCTTATGATAAGTCTGGTCGTCATGATTTAACAATTGAATTATGTGACTCAACGGGGTGTGCAACAAGTGCAATTAAGCCAATTGTTATTGCAGATACTGATGGTGGTCATTTAGCACCATTAGATATGAATATTGATCCTAATAATAAACAATACCCTAAACAAATAGATAATGTAGTGGGTGCTTACTTTGTTGAATGGGGTATCTATGGTCGTAAATACGATGTTACTCAGATCCCTGTAGATAACTTAACGCATTTATTATATGGATTTATTCCAATTTGTGGTCCAAACGAATCATTAAAAGAAATCGAAAATGGCAATAGTTGGCGTGCGTTGCAAACTGCATGTGGTGGTTCAGCTGATTATGAAGTTGTCATTCATGACCCTTGGGCTGCTGTGCAAAAAGCATTGCCGGGTATTGATGCAAAAGATCCAATTCGTGGTACATATGCGCAATTAATGGCATTAAAACAACGAAATCCGGATTTGAAAATTTTACCTTCAGTGGGTGGTTGGACGTTATCAGACCCGTTTTATGGTTTTACTGAAAAGGCAAACCGAGATGTTTTTGTTGCATCTATGGAAAAATTCTTAAGAACATGGAAGTTCTATGATGGTGTTGATATTGATTGGGAATTCCCTGGTGGTGATGGCGCAGGTGTTGGTTTAGGCGACCCAATTAAAGATGGTCCAGCTTATGTTGCATTAATGCAAGAGCTTCGCACTATGTTAGATGCTTTAGAATCTGAGACAGGTCGTAAGTACGAACTTACTTCTGCAATAGGTTCTGGCTATGACAAAATTGAAGATGTTGATTATGCAGCTGCTTCACAGTACATGGATTATATTTTTGCCATGACATATGACTTTTTTGGTGGCTGGAATAATGTAACTGGGCATCAAACTGGTTTAAATTGTGGCAGTCATATCAGTGCTGGAGAGTGTGATGGTACTGGTCTTGATGATGAAGGTAAACCACGTAAAGGTCCTGCTTATACTATTACTAATGCGGTTGATTTATTACTTGCACAAGGTGTTGCTGCAAAACAAATTGTAGTGGGTACAGCTATGTATGGTCGTGGTTGGGAAGGTGTTTTTCCTGCAAGCGCATCAGATATGGATAATCCTATGACTGCGCCAGGTAATGGTAAGTTAAAAGGTTCTACAGCTCAAGGTGTTTGGGAAGACGGTATCATGGACTATAAAGGTATTGCTAAATATATCGTAGGTCCAGCAGGTACTGGTCTAAATGGTTTTGAAGTTAGTTATGATGAAGTGGCAGAAGCTGCTTATGTTTGGAATCGTACTTCTGGTCAGTTAATTACTTATGATAGCCCTCGTTCAGTATTAGCTAAAGGTCAGTATGTGACTAATAATGGACTAGGTGGTTTATTTGCATGGGAAATTGATGCAGATAACGGTGATATTTTAAATGCAATGCATGAAGGTTTGGCTGGTGGTCCAACTGATCCTATTAATAAAAAGCCAGTTGTTACTTTAGATGCTAGCTTTAGTGTAAATGCGGGTGATGTATTAGCAATTTCTGCGACGGCAACAGATGCTGATAATGATGCACTGACATATTCTTGGAATGTTGATGCTGCATTGAATGCGACAGGTACTGATTCAGCTTCTATCAGCATCACTGCGCCAAATGTAACTACGACAACAGATTATCCAATATCTATCAGTGTGTCAGATGGTAAAGCTGTAGTAACTAAATCAGCTGTTGTTACTGTTGTTGCACCAACAACTGGAAATACAGCACCTGTAGTATCGCCAATTAGTGATGTGTCTTTGGAAGAAAATACGCAAGTAAATCTTTCAGTTTCAGCGTCTGATGCGGATAGCGATGCATTAACTTACACATGGAATGTACCTGCTGGTTTGGTTTTATCAGGTTCAGGTGAAAATGTTTATTTAGCAGCAGATGAAGTAACGGCTGATACTAATTACACCGTATCTGTTGATGTTTCAGATGGCACAGTTGTTGTTTCACAAAGCTTTACAGTAACTGTGACGGATAAAGTAACAGATGGAAATACAACATGGGATAGCACTAAAGTTTATAATACAGGCGATACTGTTGTATTTAATGGTGTGACATATAAAGCAAAATGGTGGACTAAAGGTAATCAACCAGATCTTGGTGGTCCATGGGAAGAAGTGATCCCTGATGATGGTCAAGTTCGTGCTTGGCGCTCAGACTTAGTTTATAACGGTGGTGATAAAGTTTCACATAATGGCGCAGACTATAGTGCTGGTTGGTGGACTAAAAATGAAGAGCCAGGAAAAGCATCTGTATGGACTAAGCTTTAAAAGCAATTAAAGAAACCCTTAAAGCAAAAGAGCAGCTAAATAGCTGCTCTTTTTATTTCTCAGTTACTATTTTACTGTAACTTTTACTATTTAGTTGCGTGATGAGAAGCAGCTGCAGAGAATACAACATCCGTAGAGCTATTTAATGCCGTTTCCGCTGAATCTTGGATCACACCAATAATAAAGCCGATAGCAACTACTTGCATTGCAATATCAGTATCAATACCAAATAAGCTACAAGCTAAAGGTATTAATAATAAAGAACCGCCTGCAACACCTGATGCACCACAAGCAGATACAGATGCAATCACACTTAATAAAATAGCCGTTGCAATATCAACTTCAATATTTAAGGTATTAGCAGCAGCTAAAGTAAGTACAGTAATGGTAATTGCTGCGCCAGCCATATTAATCGTAGCGCCTAGTGGAATTGATAAAGAGTAAGTATCTTCATGTAAATCTAGTTTTTTACATAAAGCCATATTTACAGGAATGTTTGCAGCTGAACTTCTTGTAAAGAAAGCAGTAATACCTGAATCTTTTAAACAAGTTAATACTAATGGGTATGGGTTTTTACGTGTCACGATATATACAATTAAAGGATTAACAATCAGCGCAATAATTAGCATGGAGCTTACTAATACAAATACTAAATGGCTAAACTCAGCTAATGCAGAAAAACCAGTTGTTGCAATTGTATTGGCAACTAAACCAAATATACCTAAAGGTGCAAACTTAATAACTGTTTTAACGATACTAGAAACCGCATCAGCTAAGTCATGAACCATTATTTTAGATGACTCACTGGCACGTTTTAATGCAAAACCTAACCCTAATCCCCAAGCTAAAATACCAATAAAGTTACCCGTAGCTACGGCATTAATTGGATTATCTACTACTTTAAAAGCTAGTGTTGTTAAGACTTCAGATAAGCCTTGCGGTGGGTTTGCTGTTGCGCCTGCTAAATCAAGCGTCAGTTGAGTTGGAAATAAAAAGCTCATTACAACAGCTACAAATGCAGCGCTTAATGTACCAATTAAATAAAGACCGACAATAGGCTTTAAATTAGCGTCGCTATCTACTTTTTGATTCGCGATTGAAGAGGCTACCAATACTAATACTAATATAGGCGCAACGGCTTTTAATGCGCTAACAAATAAACCACCTAACATAGAGAATGATTTAGCGGTTTCGGGTGATGCAACAGCCAAAAGACAGCCCAAAATAATAGCGACTATAATTTGACTAACCAGACTGGTTGATTGTAATTTTTTTAAAAAAGCTGTCATAACAGACCTTAATTATTATTATATTTCAATATTAGGTCAGGTTTTTACCACCTAAGCGCGCACTGTGTCCAGTAGTTATTAAAAACCCAGAGTTAAAGTTATTTTACCATCAAGCTTATCTTGCCTTTTTGTTTAGTCATCGAAAATAAATTTTATTCTCTTATTCGAAGCCCAGATTAAATATTGTTGCTCAAGATTTCGAGCTGTAACAAGGTGTTTCAAAATTCGTTTCTAACGTGAAATTATTGCTGTTTAACGTAAGTTCTCTAGAGGAACTGTGTACAAAGCTTATAATAAAATAAGGGAATCAACTGGCTAAAATTGAGAATAAAAAAATGAACTTAACGCGTTCGGCCTTAAAAAATCCTGCCGCTATTATCGTAATAGTCGCTTTAGTGATGGTTTTTGGCGTCATAAGTGTTTTTAAATTACCACTGCAACTTACCCCAGATATAGAGCAACCTCAAATTACCATTTCAACTGGTTGGCGAAGTGCTGCACCCTCTGAAATGGAATCGGTGATAATAGAACCTATAGAAAACGTCGTTAAAAATACCCAAAGTGTCACTAAAGTAACAACTAATATTCAACGTGGTTTTGGCAATATTTCACTAACATTTGATGTCGGTGCTGATATGCAAAAAGCTATGTTAGATGTGATTAATAATCTAAACCAAGCTCCTCCATTACCATTAGATGCGATAGAGCCTGTAATTTCAGCTGGTGGTGGACGAGGCGGCCCCAATACTGCATCATTAATGATAAAAACTTTACCTTCAAATCCGGCTCAAGATTTAGGTCAATATCAAAAGTTGATTGAAGATGTGGTAAAACCACGATTTGCTCGTATCCCTGGTATGGGGCAAGTTAATTTAGCTAGCCATAGACCAAGAGAGCTTAGAATTACCTTTGATGCGTTAAGAGCAGCCTCCCTAGGGCTAAGCATTGCTGATATTAGCTCAACCATTGCCAGAGCCAGTGACGTATCAGGTGGTATTGCCAATGTTGGTCGCCGTCAATATACGGTTCGTTTTTCTGGTCAGTACAATATTGGTAATTTAACCGATATGATCATAGGTTATAGTGGTGAGCGTCCTATTTATTTAAAAGATGTAGCAACAGTTGAAAATACCTTAGTCGATAAATTTGCTTTTAATTTAAGAAATGGCCAGCCTTCATATTACTTCACTTTAAAGCGCCAAAATGATGCCAATACAGTTGCCTTATTAGATGAAATTAATATCGCAATAAAAGAGCTCAATGCTGGCCCTATGGCTGCAGCGGGTTTAACCATAGATCTAAGTTTTGATGCCTCTGTGCATATTCGAAATGCCTTAAAACTAGTACAAAATAATTTAGGTTTAGGTGTGCTTTTGGCATTGATTATTCTTTGGTTATTTTTAAGGGGTATAAAAACAACTTTAATTATTGCTATGACAATACCTGTTTCGCTTATGGTGTCGTTTGCAGCATTAAGTATTTTTGATCGTAGCTTAAATGTAATTTCTTTAGCTGGCTTAGCTTTCTCTGTGGGTTTGGTACTTGATGCCGCCATTATTGTCCAAGAAAATATCGTAAGGCTTAGAAGTCAGGGGTTAGATACATCGAAAGCTGTAATGCGCGGTGCACTTCAAGTGACAGGCGCTTTATTTGCCTCAACAGCAACCAGTGTAGCGATATTTTTACCGATCTTGTTTATGGCTGGCATTGAGGGCCAGTTATTTTCAGATTTAGCTCTTACTTTATCTATCGCGGTAATAGCATCATTTGTATCGGCAGTAACCGTTTTACCTATTGCGAGTAAGTATTGGTTAAATACAAAAGAAGAA
Organism: Pseudoalteromonas sp. '520P1 No. 423'; assembly: GCF_001269985.1. NCBI lineage: Bacteria > Pseudomonadati > Pseudomonadota > Gammaproteobacteria > Alteromonadales > Pseudoalteromonadaceae > Pseudoalteromonas > Pseudoalteromonas sp. '520P1 No. 423'. Next base: position 1,565,720 of record NZ_BBZB01000001.1, read on the forward strand.
ATAGATCCTTATAAAGCTTATTGGCAAAACCTGGCAAGCTTTGTAATGAAAGTTACCAATACAACAGCTAAACGCTTTTCTTGGATAGCAATCTTATTAGGTGGTTCTGTTGTGGCAAGTGTCATGTTAATGCCAAAAACAGATTTTATGCCAAGGGCACCTACAGATGGTTTTTTTATGAGTTTTAATATGCCACCGGGTGGCAATGTGGAATCTATTGAAAAAGAAACTGCTTCTTTAGTAAAAGAACGTTTAGCACCTTATTTATCGGGTGAACAAGAGCCTAAGATTAAAAGTTATAACTTCTTCTCTTACGGTGCTGGCGCAACCGGTGGTTTTATCTATTCTGATGATCCAAGGCGGGTAGAAGAGCTTATGGATGTTATTAGAAATAAAGTGCTTGCAGGATTACCTGATACACAAATATTTTTATTTAGAGGCTCTATGATCAATGTCTCGGGCTCAGGTAATGGCCGTACAATAGATATTGATATTAATGGTTCTGATATTGAAAGTTTAATGCAAGTGGCACAAACAGGTATAGATGCCATTAATGAAAATATGACAGGCACAACCGCTTTCCCTATTCCAAGCTTAAATCTTACTGAGCCTGAGCTTAATTTAATACCCAATGATCAAAGGATCACGCAAGCTGGGCTCACAAGAAGAGATGTAGCAAATGCAGTGAGAGCTTATACCAGTGGTTTATTTATTAGTGAATACTTTGATGGTAACGATAGGGTTAATGTGATTTTACGCGGTGAAAAATGGAAGACTCCCGATGAGCTTGCATCATTCCCTATTTATTCGCCGTTAGCGGGTGTTCAAACAATTGGTGAATTAACAACTTTAACGAGAACAGCAGGTCCAACACAACTTAGAAGGGTTGATGGTAAACGTACTATTAGTTTACAAGTATCACCGCCGGCTGATATGTCATTAGAAGAAGCACTAGTGATGATCAACGAAAAAATCATTCCAAAAATGAATGAAAATTTACCAAATGATGCTTCAATTCTATTAAGTGGCAATGCAAATAAAATGGCTAATGCAATTAATGATATGTTGCAAAATTTTGCTTTAGCTTTATTGATTTTGTTTTTATTAATGACAGCTTTATTTAAGTCTGCAAAAGATAGTTTGCTAGTACTTTTGGTAATGCCTTTAGCGGTTGCTGGTGGGGTAATTGGTCTATATATATTAAATCTATTTACTTACCAGTCACTAGATTTATTAACTATGATAGGTTTCATTATTTTACTTGGCCTAGTAGTTAATAATGCCATTTTATTAGTAGATCAAACACGGGAAGCGCAAAAGCAAGGTTTATCTCGTACAGATGCAGTAGCACAAGCTGTGAGTATTCGTGCAAGACCAGTATACATGAGTACATTAACTAGCTTATTTGGCATGTTGCCACTTATGTTAATGCCAGGTGTTGGAAGTGAAATATACCGCGGGTTAGCTACCGTTATTGTTGGCGGTATGAGTATTAGTGCAATTTTCACCTTATTATTATTCCCTTGTTTATTACAGTTAGGGAAAAACTTATCGAGTTCAAATCAAGATAGCTCATTAAATAAATCAGATAATAAAGTTGCGGATTTAAATTCGTTACATCAACAGGCTAGCTAGGAGTCAGTATGTGTACCAAAAAATTAGTTAAAGGGTTACTAGCCAGTAGTATAGCGTTATTAGCTATTTCTACAAACGCACAAGATACGCCTGCAAGTCCTGTAAAATTAGATACAGTAACAAGTATTTCATTACCAGCAACGACAGATTTAATGGGTACTTTGCATAGTCGCTCTCATATTCAGATCACAGCTGGGATCAATGGTCGTTTAGAATGGCTTGCTGAGCCTGGTACGCATGTAAATCCCGGAGATACTTTAGTCAAAATGGATTTATTGCCATTAAAATTAAAGCTTGCAGAGCAAAAAGCACAAATTAAGCGTGCAAACATCAATTTGGCTTATCTTAAAAATGAATGGGATAGACTGCAAAAACTACGTAAAACAAATTCGACATCACAATTTCAATTAGATCAAACCCGATCTCAATATGAATTAGCGCAAACCGATATTGAAATTGCACAATTAAAATTACAGCAAATTGAAGATCAAATTAATCGTGCAACAGTAATAGCACCATTTGAAGGTGTAATTACGCAAAGACTCACACGTGCGGGCACAGATGTGAGTAGAAGTGATACTTTGCTTAAATTACTTGATACAGAAAACTTAGAAGTACGCGTTTTTGTACCGATAAAATATTTAGCGTATATCAGTAAAGGCAATCTTTTAAAAATATTCGCAAACGGTAAAGAAATAGAAGCACCAATTATAGCAAAAATTCCAAGTGCAGATCCTCGCTCACAAACATTTGAGGTGAGAATTAAGATCCCACAAGAGATAAATAATTATTGGGCAGCGGGGCAGTTAGTCACTGTGACAGTACCAACTCAAAATAACTTGGCAAAATTAACAGTTCATAGAGATGCATTAATTTTAAGAAAAGATGGCACTTATGTGATAAAAGTCGACAATGAGAACAAAGCACATAAATTGTTAGTAAAAGTGGGGTTAGGCAGTTTAGAGCGTGTTGCAATACAAGGTGACTTGATTGAAGGTGATAAAGTGGCTGTTAGAGGTGCTGAACGCTTAACTGATGGTCAGTTTGTTGTGGTGAACTAATACTAATTAGAATCGCATTTTAAAAAGGAAGCTTAGCTTCCTTTTTTCATTTTGGTTGGCTGATAAATGCAAATAATTCATTTATTCAGATAGTTCTGTTGCTTTAATACCTGTATTTGGTTGCGTTACTGTATTTTTTGCTAATGCCCATTGCATATTAACCTTTCCCAATGTTAATTTAGGTGCAAAAGATTGCGCATTAAATGAATCGTTTAGTTGTACTACAATAACGTTTTTAATTTGAGCTGTTACTTCATTTTTTAACTGTTCTTTTATTTCACTTTGTGTTTGTGCTGCAAAAACATTTGCACTAAATAAAGTGATTGCGAGTATTGCGATGCTAGCTGTTAAATTTTTCATAATATACCTCGGTATTGAATAGAAATAGTTATGCAGGTTGAGGGCATAAATATATTCAAAGTTAAAATCAATTTTAAATTCTTACCTTCAGTTCCTTTGGTTGTAAGGTGTTCCTTAAGGTCGGGTAAATAATAACCGTTTGGTTTGTAATTTAAAAACGATCATTTATAATGCGAATAGATTAGAAAAACTAATGCATCTTTCATAAGGTTGTCATGTCTAGAAGGTTACCCCCATTAAATGCGTTAAAGGCATTTGAAGCTGCGGCACGAAACCTCAGTTTTACAAAAGCAGCAGATGAGTTATTTGTAACGCAAGCTGCTGTTAGTCATCAAATAAAAACCTTAGAAGAACACTTAGGTTTAAAGTTATTTCTACGTAAAAATCGCTCTCTATTATTGACCGAAGAAGGTCAAGGTTACTTTTTAGATATTCGTGATATTTTCACTCAATTAATTGATGCGACAGAAAAGCTATTAGCGCGTGGTGCTAAGGGTTCTTTAACTGTAAGTTTAACTCCTAGTTTTGCTATTCAATGGTTAGTACCTAGGCTTAATTTATTTAATGAAGCGCATCCCGATATTGATGTAAGGATCAAAGCACAAGATCAAGATGAAAACTCGTTAACCGATGATGTTGATGTTGCTATTTATTATGGCAGGGGTAATTGGAGCGGCATAGAGACTCATAAGTTACACACTGAGTATATGGTGCCATTATGTAGCCCTATGCTGTTAAATAGTTCAATCCCTATGAATACCCCAGCAGATTTGCAAAAACATGTACTTTTACATGATATGACACGTAGGAATTGGAAAACCTGGATGAAAACAGCAGGTGTACGAGATATCAAAGTGAATCAAGGTCCGATCTTTAGTCATTCATCTATGGTTTTACAAGCGGCTGTTCATGGTCAAGGTGTTGCTTTAGGTAACAGTGTATTAGCTAAACCAGATATTGATGCAGGCCGTTTAGTGATTCCTTTTAGTCATTATCTAGAAAGTAAAAATGCATTTTATTTGGTTTTTAGAGAGTCGCAATCAGAGCTCGGTAAAATCGTGTCTTTCAAAGATTGGATGTTAGATTTAGTAGCACAAGAACAAAATTAGGAAAGTTTTAATGATTCAATGGTACAAAGCAGATAATGCAAAAGCACAGTTTATATTTGCACACGGTGCCGGTGCAGGTATGGATTCTGAATTTATGCAAAAAATGGCACAAATGCTGTCTGAAAAAAAAATAAGCGTAGGTTTATTTAATTTTGAATATATGCAAAAAATAAAAGCAGAAGGTAAAAGAAGGCCGCCAGAGCGTGCAGTTAAGTTATTAGCTTATTTTGATAAAGTATTAGCTCAAGCCGTTAAAGAAAGTGAATTACCTTTGTTTGTAGGCGGTAAGTCTATGGGTGGGAGAATGGCATCAATGATAGTCAGCGATGAAGCTTATTTATCACATGAAGCAATATCTGCTGTTAAAGGTATAATTGCATTTGGTTACCCTTTTCACCCACCTGGTAAACCAGAAAAATTAAGAACTTCGCATTTTCCTGATTTAAATTGCATATTAAAAGTTATACAAGGACAAAGAGATTCCTTTGGTACTGAAGCTGAGGTGTCGGCAATGGATTTATGCGATAATGTGCAGCTAACTTGGATACCAGATGGTGATCACTCTTTGGTTCCAAGAAAAAAGTCAGGTTTTACACAAGAACAAAACTGGGCAAGTGCAGCCGATATTGCGCTTAGCTTTATTGATGAGCAGCTATCATGATTAAAGTATATTTAATGTTAGGTGGTCTTTTTGCTGCGTTAAGCGTAATTTTAGGTGCATTTGCAGCACATGGTTTAAAAAGTAAAATTTCAGAGCAAGCTATTGTGACTTTTCAAACTGGTGTGACTTATCAGATGTATCATGCTTTAGCTTTGATTTTATTTGCAATTGTTGCCAAACAAGGTGTGCCACTTAATTGGGCGTCTGGTTTTTTGGTTATAGGCACACTGCTTTTTAGTGGCAGTTTATATGCTTTAGCACTAACAGGCGTGAAATGGTTTGGTCCAATAACACCATTAGGTGGATTATGTTTTATAATTGGCTGGATTTTATTTGTTGTTCAAATTTATCGCACATAGTTGTTTATTTATTTTATTGAAATATCAAAATGCGTTCTTAGTCAAAATAAGAGCGCATTTATATTTTAATCATAGCGAAGCTATAGTAATAAAAATTTCCCAAATATAGATGTTTTTATTGCAGTATTAATTAGTTTTGGGAAAGTTTTATATTTTAGGGTTTAATTTTTAATGAATTGTATTGTTATTTACTGTCGTATTGGTTTTGAAAGTGATGCCGCAGCCGAGATCACCCATCAAGCAGCACAACAAAATGTCGCAGGCTTTGTAAAAACAAAACCTCAAAGTGGGTTTGTTATTTTTCAGTGCTTTGAACAAGGTCATGCTGATAAAATAATTAAAAATGTGCCATTTACACAAATGGTATTTGCAAGACAGTGGTTTGCAGCAACTTTAGTTGAAAATATGCCGGATGAAGATCGTGTAACGCCGCTTGTTGAAGCCACAGAGCAGTTTGCTGCTGACATTAAACTTTGCAGTGAATTACGTGTTGAAACCCCTGATACGAATGAAGGCAAAGAATTACTGAGATTCTGTAAAAAACTATCTGTGCCTTTAAAACATAAACTGATCAAAAAGAATCTTTTAATAGATGATAAAAAAGGCGCTATAAGCAATTCAGCTAAAAAACGCCCTATAATGCATGTATTGCTTTTATCAAGCTCAGTTGCTTATGTTGGTTATTCTCATACTAATAATAACTCTGCATTCTTTATGGGGATTCCTAGATTAAAAATGCCAGGTGCAGCGCCAAGTCGCTCTACTTTAAAATTAGATGAAGCATTTATATTTTTTGTTCCTGATGATGAAAAAGAAGCGCGTATCAAACCAAGCATGAATGCAGTTGATTTAGGTGCTTGTCCTGGCGGTTGGACATATCAACTGGTTCGTAGGGGTATGTTTGTTCAAGCAATAGATAACGGCCCTATGGCTGAATCGTTAATGGATACAGGTCAAGTACGCCACTTTACTGAAGATGGCTTTAAGTTTCGCCCAGAGAAAAAGAATATAGATTGGTTAGTATGTGATATGGTAGAAAAGCCATCTAAAGTTACAAGATTGATGCTAGATTGGGTTGTGAACGGTTATGTAACAGAACTTATCTTTAACTTAAAACTGCCAATGAAAAAACGCTTTGATAGCGTATATGAAAATTTAAGTTTAATTCGAACTGAACTTAAAAAATATGGCATTGAATATAAATTGCAGGCAAAACATTTATACCATGACCGTGAAGAAATCACAGTAAACCTACAAGTAACAGATATACCAAAACATCTAAAACGATAAACACAATAAAAAAGGGTCTAAAAAGGGGTCGGAGTGAATTAAATTTAATTCACTCCGACCCCTTTTTTATTGTTGATGATAATAGACTGAAATATATAGGTTTTTTATTTTAAGTATGTCAGGTTAGGTGTTTTTCAAACTGAATTGAGGGTAATTAACTCCGACCCCTTTTTAAGGTTATGGTTAATGCGCTGATAAATAATGTAATGAGGGCTATCCAAAATGGAGTGTTGCCATGCTTTGAATAAAAAGTAGTGCCAGATATCTTGTTAAATTGTGTTTTAAGCACATTAGTTTCGAATTGCTTTGATGACTCTTGTTTATGGCTTAAAGGGTCGTATACAGCTGTTATGCCATTGTTGGTAACACGTAATAATGGCAAGCCTAATTCTTGTGAGCGCATACGTGCAATTTGCATATGTTGATGAGGGCCGTGAGAATCACCAAACCAAGCATCATTACTCACTGTTAATAAAACATCTGTATTATCTTGTTGATTGGCTCTCAGATAGTTTGAAAATACAATTTCAAAACAGTTTGCTGGCAATATATTTAAACCATTAGCTAATAAGTTTTTTTGAATTGGCTCACCTGGGGTAAAAGATGACATCGCTAAGTTAAATAATGGTGCGAGTGGCCTTAAAAAATCTTCAAATGGTACAAACTCACCGATAGGCAATAGTTTATGTTTGGTATAGCGGTTTTTATGTAAATATTCATACTGGCCAGCTGTGCTATCAGCTTCCTTTTTACCTACAACTATTAGGTTATTAAATACGGTCTTGGTATCTCTTTGATAATCAACAATGCCTGTGATCAAAGCTGCATTATTAAATATTGCTGCATTATCAAGATTAGATAAAAATCGGTAAGCATAAGTTTCTATTTCTGGAATCGCCGCCTCTGGCCAAACAACTAGATCTACATCCCAATTTTTACGTGTAAGATCTTGATACTTTTGCATCGTAGGCCAAGCTTGATCTGGGTTCCATTTGAGGCTTTGTTGAATATTTCCTTGAACTAGCAGAACTTTTATATCTTCTTCTTGATGTTCGAGTTGGTTGAATAAAGGTGCTGTAAAATATAAACCAGATAAAACACAGCTTGTGGCAGCGAGTGCTTGCCAGTACTTCTTGTTTATTAATAACAGTAAACTAAATGAAATGATTAACACAATAATGCTTAAACCAAATTCACCAATAATAGGAGAGAGTGTATTGAATGGGCTATCAGTTAAAATATATCCTAATGATAACCATGGGAAACCAGTGAGCATAGTTGCTCTGAGTGCTTCCATTATAATGAATAAAGGTAATAAGCAGCCAAACCATAAATAATCATTTTTTACGTTTGTCTGAATATTTTTAATGTTCCTTTGAAGAAGTTTTGTACTCAGCCCAAATGCTAAAGCAGGATAAATCGCTAAGTAAGCACATAAAATCAACATGAGTATTAATGAAACAATTAATGGCAAGCCTCCAAAATCAGCGATGGCAACATGTACCCAACTGATCCCTGCACCAAACCAACCTAAACCAAATAAAAAACCCTGTTTGGTTGAATCTTTAGCTGTTGAGGTTTCAGTTGGTTTTGCATTAAAAAGCAGGATGGCAATGCAAATAAAAGCCAATGGCCATAAATTATAAGGGGCATAACTTAATGTCATAAGCACACCCGATAAAAATGACAGTGCGCTTTTAACCATTTGCTTTTTATTGAAGGTGATCAAGAGGTCGCTTCAACTTCCAATTTTTTTGGTACAGTGATCTGTAATTGACCTATACGTCTATTATCAGAATTTGCTATTTTAAATTGGATACCATTAACATCAATGGTTTCGCCTTTTTCTGGCATATGACCAAATGCGTGTAATACAATGCCGCCTATGGTATCGGCTTCATCGGTATTAAATTCAACACTAAAGTATTCATTAAACTCATCAAGAGGCGTTAATGCTTGGACCAAATAAACATGTTTAGCTAGTTGCTTAATATCTTCTATTTCTTCTTCATCGTGCTCATCTTCGATTTCGCCAACGATAATTTCTAAAATATCTTCAATGGTAACTAAGCCAGAAACGCCGCCATATTCATCAACCACAATGGCCATATGATAGCGTTTTTGTCTAAATTCATCTAATAAGGTATCAAGTCTTTTGCTTTCTGGAACTACGATAGCAGGGCGTAAATGATCCGTTAAAGGCGGTAACTCGTCATGATCTTTTAATATTAAAGGCAATAAATCTTTTGCTAATAAAATGCCTTCAATATGGTCTTTATCTTCAGATATAACCGGGAAGCGTGAATGTGATGCTTCAACCATAAGCGGTAATAAATCAGCTAGTGGTTTTTCTACATCTAGAGTGATCATCTGTGAACGCGGTATCATGATGTCACGAACTTTAAGTTCAGATACACCTAATACACCTTTGATCATTTTTTGAGTGTCAGAATCAATAAGTTCACGATGCTGGGCATCTTCTATTACTTCTACTAATTCTTTTTTACTTTGGGGTTCTCCTTGAAACATTTGGGCAATTGCCCCTAACCATGTTTTGCTTGAAGAACCCTGGTTACTCGGCGAGTTGTCGTCGCTCATACGCTTTTATTTAGCTCCGTAGTATTAAAATTAATCACTTTTTTATAGTGAAAGTGAATTAAACATCATCTCTATAAGGGTCGTCAATAGCTAGACTCGATAAGATTTGTTTTTCTAAGCTTTCCATTTCATTCGCTTCATCTTTATCTATATGGTCAAAACCTAATAAATGCAAGCATCCATGAACAACCATATGGGCAAAATGATTATGAAATGTTTTTTCTTGTTCAATTGATTCTTTTTTTACGATTTCAGGACAAATGACTAAATCACCTATTAAAGGTAAATCTATACCAGAAGGTGCTTCAAATTCAAATGATAAAACATTTGTTGGTTTGTCCTTGGAGCGATACTCAGAGTTTAATTGCTGGCTTTCTTGAGCGTCTGAAATACGTATTGTCATTTCAGCATCAGGCTTTAAGTTTTTTAATGCCGTATTTGCCCAAAGTGAAAATTGTGCTTCACTAGGTAAATCATCAAATTCGCAAGCAATTTGTAAATCCAGATCAATCATTTTTAACTTCTTGTGCTTGTTTAATTATATACTGCTCTTTTTTAGCTAAAGCACGTTTACGTTCAACTTCATCATGTGCTTCATAAGCCATTACGATACGGCCAACAACTGGATGACGTACAACATCTTTGGCTTCAAAAAAGTTGAAGCTGATTTCATTTACTTCAGATAATACTTCAATTGAATGACGTAAACCTGAGCGCGCACCACGAGGTAAATCAACTTGCGTAATATCACCTGTAATAACTGCTTTAGAATTAAAACCAATACGTGTTAAGAACATTTTCATTTGTTCAACAGTAGTATTTTGGCTTTCATCTAAAATAATAAACGCATCATTTAAAGTACGACCACGCATATAAGCAAGCGGTGCTATTTCTATGACCTTTTTTTCTATTAAACGTTCGACTTTTTCAAAGCCTAACATTTCAAAAAGTGCATCATATAATGGGCGTAAATACGGATCTATTTTTTGCGTTAAATCACCAGGCAAAAAACCTAATTTTTCACCGGCTTCAACAGCCGGGCGCGTTAACAAAATACGACGAATTTCTTGGCGTTCTAATGCATCAACAGCAGCTGCAACAGCTAAATAGGTTTTACCCGTACCAGCAGGGCCAATACCAAAACAAATATCATGATTAACAATATTAGAAATATATAAGTTTTGATTTGGATTACGCGGTTTAATAACGCCTTTTCTTGTTTTTATATAGGCATCGCTAATGTAATTACTTTTAGCTTGCTCTTGCTCTAAACAGTTCGCTTCTTGTATGCATAAATGTATGAGTTCTGGTTCAATTTCTTTAACAACACCTTGGATTGGTGCAGTTTCAACATAAAGGTTCTTTAATAAATCTAAACCTGCTTGAACATTTTTATGTTTGCCTGTTATGCGAAAATGATTTTCGCGGTGGGCAATTTCAAGGCCTAAACGACGTTCTATTTGCTTTATATTGTCGTCAAAAGGGCCTAAAAGTGAACTGAGTCTTTGATTGTCGGAAGGTTCTAAATATATTTCTGAAGTTTTTAATTTGTTGCTCAAAATGCAATCCTTGAAGAAAATGCCTGCATTTACAGGCATTTCTATATTGAGTGGTTAATTATGGTGTAAAAGTAGCTACACCTATTTCATTAACTTCTACTGTTGCGGGTGCTTTATTTAAAATATCAGCTGGCGCAACATCTTTACGTAAATCCATTTCAGCCTCTGTACGTAATAATTCACCACGTAAAGAATTTGGTAATGCTTCTGTAATGCGCACATCTACAAATTGGCCAATTGTAGAGTGTGGGCCTTCAAAGTTAACTACACGGTTATTTTCAGTACGACCGCGTAATTCCATTGGATTCTTTTTAGAAGGGCCTTCAACCAAAATACGTTGTTCAGTATTAAACATTTTACGGCTGATATCTTGCGCCATTTGCGTAATACGGTTTTGTAATAAATATAAACGCTCTTTCTTTTCTTTTTCTGTTACGTCATCTGGTAAATCTGCAGCAGGTGTACCTGGGCGGGCACTGTAAATAAAACTAAAGCTCATATCGTAACCAATATCACTAATTAGTTTCATTGTTGCTTCAAAGTCAGCTTGTGTTTCACCAGGGAAACCAATTATGAAATCTGAAGACATACATAAATTAGGGCGAACTTTACGTAGTGCTCTAATTGTTGATTTATATTCAATAGCAGTATGGCTCCGCTTCATTAGTGCTAAAATTCTGTCTGACCCACTTTGAACTGGTAAATGTAAGTGATCAACTAATTCTGGTACATCTTTATATGCTTCAATAATATCTGGTGTAAACTCTACCGGATGCGAAGTGGTATAACGAATTCTGTCTATGCCATCAATTGCAGCAACGTAACGTAAAAGGTCAGAGAAATAACAAATTTCACCATTGTGCGTATCACCACGGTAAGCATTTACATTTTGACCAAGTAAATTAACTTCACGTACGCCTTGCTCAGCAAGTTGTGCAACTTCTAATAACACGTCATCTAATGGACGACTAACTTCTTCACCACGCGTATAAGGTACAACACAGAAAGTACAGTATTTAGAACAGCCTTCCATGATAGAAACAAATGCACTAGGGCCTTCGGCTACAGGTTCCGGTAAACGGTCAAACTTTTCAACTTCAGGAAATGAAATATCAATAACAGAACCTGCGTCTGTTTGAACTTGTTTAATCATTTCAGGTAAACGGTGTAATGTTTGTGGACCAAAAATCACATCAACAAATGGTGCACGTTTGCGAATCGTATCGCCTTCTTGAGAAGCAACACAACCACCAACACCAATAACAAGATCAGGTTTGTCGTCTTTTAATAATTTCCAACGACCAAGCTGGTGAAATACTTTTTCTTGCGCTTTTTCACGAATAGAACAAGTATTAAGTAGAATTACATCGGCTTCTGTTGCTTCATCAGTTAGTGAATAACCGTTTGTTGCATCTAATAATTCAGCCATTTTCTGAGAGTCATATTCGTTCATCTGACAACCCCAGGTTTTGATATGTAGCTTCTTACCCATAGTGTTTCTCTTGCCTCGTGCTTTGGTGATTATAGCTGCAATTTGTTGCAACTTTTAACGCCCTTATTGTTATGATTTTCAGATCAGGAATAAGAGCAGGGCGCGTATTTTATAATACCAAGTGAATATTAGCTAGTTTCGTATTCTAATTATGAAGCGTATAATATAAGTAATTGCATTTTTAATTAAAAAGTTATGAAAAATCAGATTGTTATTGTTGGTGGCGGCATGGTGGGTGCTGCAACCGCTGTAAAACTTGCTAAGCAAGGACATAAAATCACTTTAATTGAGCATCATGCCGTTATATTAAATGATGATAACAGTGATAAAATTCCAGATATTAGAGTATCTGCATTAAATCGCTTTTCTGAAAAATTATTAGATGAACTGGGTGCGATGCCTATTTTACGTGAAGGGAGAACAGCACCTTATTCACGTTTATCTGTATGTGAATCTTTAGATTCAAATTTAGAATTTAAAGCCAGTGATATAGGCGAAACCCACTTAGGTCATATTCTTGAAAATAATTTAATACAAGCATCACTTTGGCAACAGTTTTCAGCGTTAGATATAAATGTAATAGATGATGCAGGTAAATTAAAAAATATCATTCAGGGTAAAACAACTGAAGATAAAATAACCATAGCGTTTGAAAATATCACATTAGAAGCAGACTTAATTGTTGCTGCTGATGGGGGGCAGTCACAGTGTCGAAAATTAGCGGGTATCGGTTCTACAGGTTGGCAATACCAGCAAAGCTGTATGGGGCTTTTAATTAAATTAGATGCACCACAGCAAGATATTACTTGGCAGCAATTTCAACCAACAGGACCTGTCGCTTTTTTACCTTTACAAGCGCCTTATGCAAGTTTAGTTTGGTATAACCATACACAAACCTTGGCCGAATTTAATAAATTAACTGAGCAGCAACTTAAAGACAAAGTGCTTGCAACCTTCCCTGAGCTACCAGGTGACTTTGAAATAGTAAAACAAGCGGTATTTCCATTAACGCGCTCTCATGCGAATAATTATTATAAAGGTCGTTTAGTATTGGTTGGGGACTCTGCTCATACAATTAACCCATTGGCAGGTCAGGGCGTTAATTTAGGTTTTAAAGATGTTTCCGCTTTGGCTGATGTACTTGATAATATAGATGATGTCGGCTGTACTAAATTATTATCCCAATATGAAAACAAGCGTAGAAATGCCAATTTATTAATGATGAGCGTAATGGATGGCTGCTATGGCATTTTTTCTAATGATATTAAACCATTAAAAATGTTACGCCAATTAGGTTTAAAAGTCGCAAAAAATTCAGGTCCATTAAAAAATCAAATATTGAAATATGCCATAGGTGGCACTTAATATAAATTGCACAGATTATATTGATTAGCTAAACTCAACACCTTATGTTTTTAACGACCATTAAAATGGAACAAAAATGAAAAAGATTGAAGCCATAATTAAACCTTTTAAATTAGATGATGTACGTGAAGCACTATCTGAAATTGGTATTTCAGGTATGACGGTATGTGAAGTAAAAGGTTTTGGTCGTCAAAAAGGGCATACAGAATTATATCGCGGCGCGGAATATATGGTCGATTTTTTACCAAAAGTTAAATTAGATATCGTATTAGCAGATGAAGATGTAGACCGTGCAATTGATATGATAATCAAAACAGCACAAACTGGCAAAATCGGCGACGGTAAAATATTTGTCACAGAAATCGAACGTGTTGTAAGAATACGTACAGGCGAAGAAGACGAAGAAGCAATATAGTTCTGCTTCGCATTTCTATAAATACCACTTCGTGGAAATAACCTAAAAAATATAATGATAACTACTTTTAGTAATCATTATATTTAATCTAATTATTTTAGATCTCTAGACCTAACTCTGTATCTTTAAAGTATAAGACAATATTTTTTAGTCTCTATTGAATATCATCAAAGTAGTCAAAGTTACTCATCAATTTAATTTTTAGTTTTTATTCGAATTAATAAAACTAGGGTCAATCAATGTGACTATCCCAATATATTGCCACGTAGTGGCTTCAATAGAGGTGCGCAGCAGCTCTATTAGGCGTCTACTGAACGAAGTAGTGCATTTATGCCCACTTTATCACGTGTTTGCTTATCTACTTTTTTAACTATGATTGCAGCGTATAGGCTGTGAGTTCCATCTTTTGATGGAATTGAACCTGGCACAACAACTGCGCCAGCTGGTACTCTGCCGTAATGTGTTTCGCCTGTTTCACGGTCGTAAATACGTGTACTTTGGCTGATATAAACGCCCATTGAAATGACAGCACCTTGCTCTACTACAACACCTTCTACAATTTCAGAACGTGCGCCAATAAAACAGTCATCTTCGATGATAGTTGGATTCGCTTGTAATGGCTCTAATACGCCACCTATGCCAACACCGCCAGATAAATGTACGTTTTTACCTATTTGTGCACATGAACCAACCGTCGCCCATGTATCAACCATAGTACCCTCATCTACATATGCACCAATGTTTACATATGAAGGCATCAATACAACATTCTTACCAACAAAGCTGCCTTTACGTGCTACTGCATTTGGTACTACACGCATACCTTCTTGTTTAAATTGCTCAGGCGTATAATCGGTAAATTTAAGCGGCACTTTATCCCAGTATTGATTTACACCATCGTTTAATGCTTGGTTGTCATTTATTCTAAAAGATAATAAAACCGCTTTTTTAAGCCATTGGTGAACGACCCATTCACCAGAAATCTTCTCTGCAACACGCGCTTTGCCAGAATCTAACTGTGAAAGGGCGTCTAATATAGCGTCTTTAATATCGCTTGCTACTGTATCTGGTGTAATGTTATCGCGGTTATCCCACGCACTTTCAATTATGCTTTTTAAATCTGACATTATCTGTCCTTTATTCAGTTTCTTTATTTAAATTGTCTGATAGTACTTGGCTTACTTTCGCTTGCATATCAGCATCTAATGCTTGGTAATGTTCATCTGAAACCACAAAAAAATCTTCAGCGCGTTCGCCTACGGTTGTGATCCTAGCTGCATGAATATGTAATTTGGTTTTTTGAAATACATTGGCAATTCTTGTCAATAAACCAGGTATATCGACACCTTGTATTTCTATTAATGTTCTATCTTTACGCCCATGAGGTCTAATGATAACTTGAGGTTTAATATTAAACCCTTTAAAACGCTTAGAACGACTCTTTTTAATTCTAATCTTTTTATGGGGGTCACTGAGAGAATGTTCAATACCTCGCCTAATAGAGTTTAGTCTACTTGTTGATTCAATGGCTTTGCCATCTTGTTCTAAAATAACAAAGCTTTCGATGGCATAACCATCTTTAGTCATCATAACTTGTGCGTAATGAATATGGGTTTTTTTATTACTTAATGCACTGACTATACGCGCAAATAAATTTATTTGATCTGGGCTGTATACAAATAGTTGTGTACCGCCATGCATGGCTTTTTCTGATATAACAACCATAGGTTGCGATAAGTCTTTTGATTTAAGGAAGTTTTCGCTATGCCAAGCAATTTGCTGTGTACTAAAGCGACTGAAATAATCTGGTTTAAATCGATTCCATAAAAAATCGATTTGTGCTTCATTATAATCAAGATTAATTAACTTTTGTCTTGCTTGTTGCTTTTTATCCCTAATTTGATCACGTAAATCCATCGGATTTTCAAGTCCCAAACGTAATGCGCGTTGCGTTGATAAAAATAATTCACGTAAAAGGGTATTCTTCCAACTATTCCAAAGGTTATCGTTTGTTGCACGAATATCTGCAAGGGTTAAACAATAGAGGTAGTTTAAGCGTTTTTCATTTTTGACGCGTTTTGCAAACTCACTGATCACATCAGGATCTGAAATATCTTTACGTTGTGCTGTGATCGACATTAATAAATGATTTTCAACTAGCCAAGCTATGAATTTACCTTCAAAGTCTGATAACTGATGTAGTTTAGCAAATTCAATGGTATCTAATGCACCAAGTTCGGAGTGATCGCCGCCTCTGCCTTTGGCAATATCATGAAATATACCTGCTAAATACAGCAGCTCTGGTTTTTCCATTCGGATCACAATTTCACGACATAAAGGGAATTCTTGTACACTTTCGCTTTGAAAGTAGCGATAAATATTTTGAATCACTTTATGAGTATGTTCATCAACTGTATAAGCGTGAAATAAATCAAATTGCATTTGACCAAAAATATTGCGCCATTGTGGTAAATAAGCGGCTAAAATACCGTGTTTATGCATTAAGGTAAATGCACGACCCATACCGTTGGGGTGGCGGAGCAATCTTAAAAAGGCTGACCGACAGCCCTCATAATCTTGTAAATCACCTAATAGCCTACGACGAACTTGTCGTAAAGTTCTCAAGGTACTTGGATATATATGGGTGATTTCAGGATTATCGGCGACATGCTCAAATAGCTCAAATATTTTTTCTCGATTAAAAAATACTAATGCATCTTTAACTTTTATTTGATGATCTATGCGAATAAAATCATCATTCAGTTGTGTTATTTTATGGGAGTTCCTATCAGGTAAAATATTGTCATCAAAATATCTTAATAACATCTGATTTAACTCTCTAACACGACTCATGATCCTAAATAATCGCTTCATCATTCGCTCAACCGAAGCTTTACCATCGGTACCAAACCCTAACAATTCAGCTGCTAAAGGTTGATGGTCAAATAGCAATCTATTTTCTTGGCGACCAGCAGCTAAATGTAGGGCAAATCGTATATTCCATAAATTTAGTAAACACTCTAATAATTCTTGATGTTCTTCATGCGTTAAATAACCGTCAGTAATCAAATCTCTGAGTAAAGTCGATTTGAAGTGCTTTTTTGCGACCCAAATAATGGTTTGAATATCGCGAAGACCACCAGGATTTTCTTTTAGGTTAGGCTCTAGATTATAAGTTGTGCCATGGCATTTTTTATGTCGTAAGTCTTGTTCTTCTACTTTAGCTAAAAAAAAGGCTTCAGAGCTCCAAGTTTGGGTTTTAACTAGTGAATTTTGTAGTATTTTAAATTCATCATCATCGCCAATGACTAATCTGCTTTCTAATAAGCTAGTCGCAAAACACACATCCTTTGCTTTGTATTCAATCGTTTGCGCTAAGGTGCGAACACTGTGGCCAATATCTAGGTTTAAATCCCACAACATAGTGACAAACTCACCGATTTTTTCACATTCTTGTTTTGTCGGTTCGTTATGCGCTATTAATAAAAAGTCGATATCTGAGTAAGGGTGTAGCTCTCCACGACCATAACCTCCAACGGCAATCAGGTTAAAGTTATTATTTTCATTAAGGTTAAAGTGCAGGAATAACTGAGATAATAACTGATCAATAAAATCAGCACGTGCATTTATTAGTTTTTCTACAGGTTGGAAAGCAAACTCACCTTTTAGCCAAGTATAAAAATTGGATATAGCATCTTTATAATCTTCAAGTATTGTGCATTGTGCTAATTGTTTTAGTTGTTCTTTAGGTACAGCCATAAATTTTATATCCGTATCTCTTTAAAATGCAGGATCTACAACGGTTTTTAAAGCATTGATTGTACACAATGGATTGGTCTTATCAAATTTAATCTAAGATTTTAGATTGAAATTAACTCAACAGGGAGGGTGACTTTAATTTGGAAGATTTATTGATAAGGGTGAGAAAAATGACTTAGAAACTAAGCCATTTTTACAAATTAGAAATTAATGCTCAATCACACGATCAATTTTATCATCATTTCTGAGTGTTAATATCTCAACACCATTGTCAGTCACTAGTAGGGTATGCTCCCACTGAGCAGATAAACTTCTGTCTTTAGTTACCACTGTCCAGTTATCTTTAAGTACTTTACATTGGCGTTTACCTGCATTAACCATAGGTTCAATGGTAAAACACATACCTGCTTTTAATACTTCGCCAGTGCCTGCTTTACCATAATGCATCACTTGAGGCTCTTCATGGAAACCTGCGCCGATACCGTGACCACAATATTCTCGAACAATTGAATATTTAAAGCTTTCAGCATATTTTTGAATTGCTGCGCCAATATCACCTAAGCGGGCACCGGGTTTTACCATTTTAATTGCCAGATATAAGCTTTCTTGTGCAACTTCAGATAAGCGTTTACCTTGGACGTTAGGCGTACCGATATAAAACATTTTAGAAGTATCGCCGTGGTAACCATCTTTAATAACGGTAATATCAATATTAATGATGTCACCATCTTTTAGTGGTTTATCATTTGGAATGCCATGACAAATTACGTGATTTACCGAAGTGCATATCGACTTAGGAAAACCATGGTAGTTTAAAGGTGCAGGAATCGCTTCTTGCACATCAACGATATAGTTGTGGCAAATTGTATCTAATTCTTGTGTAGTAACACCTTCTTTAACATGCGGTACTATCATTTCTAATACATCAGCAGCCAAACGGCCAGCGATACGCATTTTTTCTATTTCAGCAGGTGTTTTTATGACTGCGCTCATTTATGCTCCGAAGCAAATTATTGTTCAAAAATTGAATAACAAAATCAAGAAAGATTGGAATTATACATCAGTTCATGGTATAAAGCGCGCGTCCTTTTTACAATTAAAATCTAAAATTTAAGTTTTCACTCTGAAAGCTACTATAAATTGGTTGGTTTTGTTGTATTTAAGAGACACTAAACCGATATATTAATAATTAATATATTAACTAAAATCACACACACGTCGACACATACACTTGGGTGCACGTTTATTTTTATTCAATAAAAGTGTTAGTGATATGGGATGTGTGGAGGCCTAACCCAAAATTAAATTAAGGAATTAAAAATGGCAAACGTTTCAATGCGCGATATGCTTCAAGCTGGTGTTCACTTTGGTCACCAAGCACGTTACTGGAATCCAAAAATGAAGCCTTTCATTTTTGGCGCTCGTAACAAAGTTCATATCATCAACTTAGAACAAACTGTTCCAATGTTCAATGATGCACTTTCTTTCATCGGTAAGACTGCATCAAACAAAGGTAAAATCCTTTTTGTTGGTACTAAGCGCGCAGCAAGCGAAGCGGTTAAAGAAGCTGCACTTCGCTCTGACCAGTTCTACGTAAATCACCGTTGGTTAGGTGGTATGCTTACTAACTGGAAAACAGTTCGTCAGTCTATCAAGCGTTTAAAAGACCTTGAAACAATGAGCCAAGACGGTACTTTTGAAAAGCTTTCTAAGAAAGAAGTATTAATGCTTACTCGTCAAATGGAAAAGCTAGACAAGAGCCTTGGTGGTATCAAAGATATGGGCGGTTTACCGGACGCTATCTTTGTAATAGATGCTGATCACGAGCACATCGCTATTCGCGAAGCAAACAATCTAGGTATCCCAGTAGTATCTATTGTTGATACTAACTCTAATCCAGATGGCGTTGATTTCGTTGTTCCTGGTAACGATGATGCAATCCGTGCTATCCAGTTATACACTGGTGCAATGGCTGACGCTGTTGTTGAAGGCCGTGAAAGCAACATTGCTGTTCAAGCTGAAAAAGACGACTTCGTAGAAGTTGAATAAGTATTAAGTAACTACTTTTTACTTCAATAGGGGCCGAATTTATAATGTAAATTATGATTGGCCCCTGTTTATTTAATTTTATTGTTTTAAGGAATTTTCTAATGGCTGTAACTGCTGCCCAAGTTAAAGAATTACGCGAGCGCACTGGCGCTGGCATGATGGATTGTAAAAAAGCGTTAACTGAAACCGCTGGTGACATCGAGTTAGCGATTGAAAACATGCGTAAAAGTGGCGCTGCTAAAGCTGCTAAAAAAGCAGGTAACATCGCTGCTGAAGGTACTATCCTTATCAAGAAAGGCGAAGGTTTCGCTGCACTTCTTGAAGTTAACTGCCAAACTGACTTCGTAGCTAAAGATGAAAGCTTCTTAGCTTTTGCTAACTCAGTATTAGACGTTGCTGCAGCTGGTAAAGTAACAATCGAAGCACTTCAAGCACAGTTTGAAGAAGCACGTGTTGCTCTAGTTGCTAAAATTGGTGAAAACATCAATGTTCGTCGTGTTCAATACATCGACGGTGCAACACTTTCTACTTACCGTCACGGTGAGCGTATTGGTGTTGTTGTTGCTGGTGAAGCTGACGAAGAAACACTTAAGCATGTTGCAATGCACGTTGCTGCATCTAACCCAGAGTTTGTTAACCCTGAAGATGTACCAGCTGACGTAGTTGAGAAAGAAAAAGCAGTTCAAATCGATATCGCTATGAACGAAGGCAAGCCAGCTGAAATCGCTGAAAAAATGGTTGTAGGCCGTATGAAGAAATTTACTGGTGAGATCTCTCTTACTGGTCAAGCTTTCATCATGGAACCTAAGAAAACTGTTGGTGCTATTCTTAAAGAAAAAGGCGCAACTGTATCTAACTTCGTACGTTTAGAAGTTGGCGCTGGTATCGAAAAGAAAGAAGAAGATTTTGCTGCTGAAGTTGCTGCTCAAATAGCTGCTGCTAAAGCTTAATCTCTTAATTTGTCTATAAGCAGGGCGTTTTTGCTTTGCTTCATCTGATAAAATTATTTAGAATAACCGCGTTGTCATTATATTAATGAACGCGGTTATTTTTTGCCCGTTTTTATCCCTATTTCTAGCCAGGTAACTTATGAATACAAATCGAAAACCAATTTTTAGACGAGTTTTATTAAAACTTAGTGGTGAAGCTTTAATGGGCGATGAAGGTTTTGGTATTGATCCAAAAGTTCTCGATCGTATGGCGCAAGAGATTAAAGAATTAGTAGAATTAGGAATAGAAGTTGGCTTAGTGATTGGTGGTGGTAACTTTCTTCGTGGTGGTACATTAGCTGAAACGGGTATGAACCGTGTAGTTGGCGATCATATGGGTATGTTAGCAACCGTAATGAATGGCCTAGCAATGCGTGATGCATTACACCGTGCATTTGTAAATGCGCGTTTAATGTCAGCAATTCCATTAAATGGTGTCTGTGAAGCTTATAACTGGTCTGAAGCAATCAGTTTATTAAAAACAGGCCGCGTTGTAATTTTTGCAGCCGGTACCGGCAACCCATTCTTCACTACAGATTCAGCTGCATGTCTACGTGGCATTGAAATTGAAGCTGATACTGTGATTAAAGCGACTAAAGTAGATGGCGTATATAATGATGATCCAGCAAAAAACCCAGATGCTACGTTATTTAGTCACTTAAGCTATGATGAAATCATTGAAAAAGAACTAAAGGTAATGGATTTAGCGGCATTTACTTTGGCGCGAGATCATAAAATGCCAATCAGTGTATTTAACATGAATAAGCCTGGTGCATTAAAAAGTGTGATCATGGGTGAAGATGAAGGTACACTTATTTCATCTCAAAGTTCGGTTGATACCACAGAATAAATAAAGTCCAGAATAGATATTTTGGTTATTAAAAAAAATATAGGAATAATACTGTGATTAATGAAATTAAAAATGATGCTAAAACACGTATGCAAAAAAGTGTTGATGCACTAGCAAATCAATTAGTTAAAATCCGTACAGGGCGTGCACATCCAAGCCTTTTAGACAGCATTATGGTTCCATACTATGGCGCTAATACGCCGCTTAAACAGCTTGCTAATATTGTTGCTGAAGATGCACGTACACTTGCTATCACTGTTTTTGATAAAGAGTTAACTAAAGCGGTTGATAAAGCAATTATGACTTCAGATTTAGGCTTAAACCCTATGTCTGCAGGTACTGTAATTCGTGTACCATTACCGCCATTAACTGAAGAACGTCGTAAAGATTTCATTAAGATGGTACGTGGTGAAGTTGAAAGTGGCCGTGTTGCTATCAGAAATATTCGTCGTGATGCAAACAGTGATTTCAAAGCTTTATTAAAAGATAAAGAAATTTCTGAAGATGAGCAACATCAAGCTGAAGATGAAATCCAAAAGCTAACTAACTTATTCATTAAAGAAATGGATGAGCAATTAGCAGCCAAAGAAAAAGAATTAATGGAATTTTAATTCCTGCTCTGCAGTAAAATGTTAGAGATTAAACGCCGGCTAGGGTATACTAGTCGGCGTTTTTTTATGGAATATAAACAGTTAATGGTTCTAGAATGAGTGAAATAACACAACAAACTTTACCTAAGCATATAGCTATTATCATGGATGGAAATGGTCGATGGGCGCAAGCTCAGGGTAAACCGCGTGTTTTTGGCCATAAAAAAGGGGTAGATGCGGTTAGAAACGCAGTTACTTTTTGTCAAAAATTAGAAATTTCATCTCTTACTTTATTTGCTTTTAGTAGTGAAAATTGGCAACGACCGGAACAAGAGGTTAGTACGCTAATGGAGCTATTTATGTTTGTGCTTACCAAGGAAGTTAAAAAACTCCATAAAAATAATGTGAAATTAAGAATTATGGGGGAGTTATCCCGTTTTTCTGACAAGCTTCAAAAGCGTGTAATCGAAGCTGAAGCACTTACAAAAAACAATACAGGTTTATGTCTTAATATTGCTGCAAATTACGGTGGTCGTTGGGATATTACTCAAGCAACACAGAAAGTTGCTACTTTAGTATCTGAAGGGGAAATCAAAAATGAAGATATTAATGAGGACCTGATTTCCCAACATATTATGATGGCAGATCAACCCGATTTAGATTTATTGATCAGAACGGGTGGCGATCTTCGTATTAGTAACTTTTTGCTTTGGCAAGCTGCCTATGCAGAATTATATTTTACTGATATTTTATGGCCTGACTTTAATGATGAAGCATTTGCAGATTCAATTGCGTGTTATGTGTCTCGAGAGCGACGTTTCGGTTGTACCGGCGAACAAATAAAACAATTACTCGCTTAAATTCTCATACATTTTTTTACGCAAAAATTTAAATTTATAAGGTAAAACAGTTTGCTCAAACATAGAATAATGACTTCTCTTGTATTAGCGCCAGCGGCTTTAGCGCTTGTATTTTATACACCATTGATGGTTTTTAGTTATATTGCTGCTTTGATAGTCTTAGTTGGCGCGTGGGAATGGTCTGGTTTTATGGGCCTTAAAAAAATAATACACAGATCCCTGTATGTTGTTTTGATTGGGGCCATCTTGTCTGCATTACATTTACATTGGCCTATTCAAACGTTATGGCAAGATAATAAACTATTATCTGATGCCAATTATTTATTTACAGTTTCTGTTGCTTGGTGGTTAGTCGCTACAGCTTTAGTTTGGCAATATCCTTCAATGTCAAAATCATGGAATAAAGGTATTTTGATGCGTGCAATCGCAGGTTTTTTAACGCTTATTCCTTTGTGGTTAGCGTTAAATGCATTGAGAAGCGCATCTTATAATGAGTCTACTTTACATGGCTCTATTTTAATTATGATTGTACTTGGCATCGTATGGAGTGCAGATGTTGGCGCTTATTTTTCTGGTAAAAACTTTGGCAAACATAAGTTAATGCCCAACGTAAGCCCAAATAAAACCATTGAAGGTTTAGCTGGCGGCGTTATTGCTAGCACGTTATTCATTTTGATTTTTTGTTATTTTGCTGACGTAGCAAAAGACAAATGGTTTTTATATGCCTGTGTGACAGTCTTTATTGCAATTTTCTCTGCAGTGGGCGATTTATTAGAAAGCATGTTTAAACGTGAAGCGGGATTAAAAGATAGTGGTCGTTGTTTGCCTGGTCATGGTGGTATTTTAGATCGTATTGATAGCTTAACTGCAGCTGCACCTATATTCGTAGCCTTTTACGCATGGACAATCAGTTCATGATTTTGAATGCATCAGATGTAAACGAGGCCCCTCAACAGGTTTGTATTTTAGGATCTACCGGTTCTATTGGTCTGAGTACATTAGACGTGATCCGTCAAAATACTCAATTCACTGTTTTTGCATTAACCGCAGGTCAAAATGATGCACAAATGTTAGCCCAGTGTATTGAGTTTAAACCTCAATTTGCAGTGATGCATGATGAACACAGTGCTGTGCGCTTAAAAGCAGCCTTGAGTAGCCACAACGCTAAAACACAAGTATTATCAGGCACACAAGCTATGTGTGACTTGGTTAAAGCTGATGACGTAGATGTAGTTATGTCTGCCATTGTTGGTGCTGCAGGCTTATTACCTACTTTATCTGCGGTTGAAGCTGGAAAAAAAGTTCTATTAGCAAATAAAGAATCTTTGGTCATGTCAGGCCAATTATTTATTGATAAAGTTAAAAAGCATGGCGCAGCTTTATTACCAATTGATAGTGAACATAACGCTATATTTCAATGTTTACCTACGAAAATGCAGCAAGATATAAATAATGGCAACTTATTAGAGCAAGGTATTAGTAAGATTTTACTCACCGGCTCAGGTGGTCCTTTCTTAAAACGCGATTTAAATACTTTAGCGCAAGTTACTGTTGATGAAGCGGTTGCACATCCTAATTGGAGTATGGGCAGAAAAATATCTGTTGATTCTGCCACTATGATGAATAAAGGTTTAGAGTTTATAGAGGCTAAATGGCTTTTTAATGCCCAAGTAGATGATATTGAAGTTGTAATACATCCACAAAGTATTATTCATTCAATGGTGCAATACCGAGATGGCTCAGTATTGGCGCAAATGGGTAACCCTGATATGCGTACACCTATTGCACATGCACTTGCTTATCCAAATCGTATAGATTCTGGTGTGAAACCATTAGATTTCAAGGCAATGGCAGACTTTACATTTACTGCACCTGATTTTTCTCGTTATCCTAATTTAAAATTAGCGATGGATGCTTGTCGTTTAGGGCAAGGCGCAACAACAGCAATTAACGCAGCGAATGAAGTGGCTGTAAATGCATTTTTATCAAATAAAGTCGGCTTTACTGATATCTATAAAATTAATGCAGAAGTGTTAAATAAAATGCAAAATGGGCAAGCAATTACTTTAGATGATATTTTAAATGTAGATAAAGTGGCACGTGCTTATGCCTGTGAAATAATCAATAAGGCACTAAATTAATGTTTGATTTTATTTGGAACTTAGCTTCATTTATCTTGGCATTAGGTATTTTAGTGACTGTACATGAGTATGGTCATTTTTGGGTTGCTCGAAAAGCAGGCGTTAAAGTACAGAGATTCTCAATCGGTTTTGGCAAACCATTAATCACTTGGTATGACAAACTAGGCACTGAATATGTTATCGCAGCCATTCCTTTAGGTGGTTATGTGAAAATGCTTGATGAACGTGTTGAAGAAGTGCCTGCGGATGAAAAACACCTATCATTTAATAGTAAGTCGGTGCAATCTCGAATTGCTATTGTAGCGGCTGGACCGTTAGCTAATTTTGCATTTGCAATCGTTCTTTTATGGGCCATGTATATGCTAGGTGTGCAAACAGTTAAGCCAGTAATCGGTAGCATAGAAACAAGCAGTCGGGCTCAAATTGCAGGCATTAAAGCAGATCAAACACTTATTTCAATTGGCAATGAAACAGTATTTGACTGGAGAGAAACCACTTTTGCATTGATGCAAAATATGGGGGAATCTAAAGTTAAAGTCGTGGTTCAAGATCCGGTTGAAGGTCAAGTTGTTAAAAACTTAAACCTTGAAGGTTGGACCTTAGGTAATGATGTTAAATCGCCATTACATTCAGTGGGTATTACACCATTTAGACCACAAATCACCACAGAGTTAGCGCATATAGCCGAAGATTCAGCCGCTAAAAAATATGGCTTACAAGTTGGCGATAAAATTTATTTAGTTGATGGCGAAAAAATCTCGAGTTGGGCTCAGTTAGTCGGTATTATTCAAGCTTCAGCAGATAAATCTTTGTTAATGACTATTAGTCGTGGTGATGAAAAATTAAACATAAATGTCGTGCCTGATAATAAGCCAACTAAAGATGGGTTTAGCCAAGGCTATTTAGGTGTGGTACCTTTAGCATCAAAGTGGCCAGATGGTTATATAACAACAAGAAAATATGGCCCAATTGATGGGTTTGTTCAAGGTGTTGATAAAACTTGGCAAATGATATCTTTAAGTTTTGAGATGATTGGAAATCTGTTAACAGGGCAGATTTCAGTTAATAATTTAAGTGGACCAATTGGCATAGCACAAGGCGCTGGTGCCAGTGTAAGCTATGGTTTAGTCGCTTTTTTGAGCTTCTTAGCATTAATTAGTGTTAATTTGGGTGTTTTTAACTTATTGCCCTTGCCAATTCTTGATGGCGGGCATTTAATGTATTACATAATTGAACTTATCAGAAAAAAACCAGTCTCTGAAAGGACACAGGAATTTGGTTTTAGAATTGGTGCATTAGTTTTATTATTGTTGACTGGCTTTGCGCTATTCAATGATTTTATGCGGTTGTAAAGGGTAAAAGATAATAAAATGGCTATAAAAAAATATTTGGCTGCAACAAGTTTAATAGGAGCAAGTTTTGCTTCATTAGGCCAAACCGCTTTTATCGTAGAAGATTTAAAAGTTGAAGGGCTGCAAAGGGTTGCGCTTGGTGCTGCATTAACACATATCCCTATCAATGTGGGTGATAACCTAGATGACTATACAATATCAAAAACGATAAAGTCATTATATGGTTCAGGTCACTTTGATAACATCAAAGCTTATAGAGATGGACAAACACTTATTTTTAAAGTGAAAGAGCGTCCTACAATTAGTTTTATCGAATTTGATGGCAATAAAGATATCAAAGATGAGCAACTTAACGAGTCTCTTGAAGGTCAAGATATTCGTCAAGGTGAGCCTCTAGATAAAACGGTTATTGATAATATCGAAAAAGGTTTAGTTGAGTTTTTCCATAGTATTGGTAAATACAATGCGACAGTTGATATCAGCGTTACTAACTTACCGCGTAACCGCGTTAAGTTAAAACTTAAATTTGATGAAGGTGATGCTGCATCGGTTCGTCAAATTAATTTAGTGGGTAATAACCTTTTTTCTGATGAAGAATTATTACAGCAAGTGGAGTCACAACAAGATTTATCTTGGTTTGACTTCATGGGCAGTGATAGATATCAAAAACAAACGATACAAGGCGATTTAGAAAAAGTACGTAGTTACTACTTAGATCGTGGTTATTTACAATTTAATATCGACTCTACTCAAGTATCAGTGAGCCCAGATAAAGAATCAGTTTATGTATCTGTTAATTTAACTGAAGGCGAAAAATTTAAAGTAAGTGGCTTTGACTTTATAGGCGACTTATTAGGCCGTGAAGAACTGATCCGTTCGGTTATCCCGCTTAAAGCCGGTGAGCTTTATAATGGCTCAGTAGTTACTTCATCTGAAGAGTTCATTAAAAGCTATTTAGCGCGTTTTGGTTATGCAAATGCTGAAGTAAGAACAATTCCTGAAGTTGACGAAGAGAATAAAGAAGTAAAGTTAACGTTATCAGTTAATCCTGGTAAGCGAGTTTACGTTCGTCGTATCAATGTTGCAGGTAATGCAAATACAGCTGATGAAGTTGTACGACGTGAAATGACACAGCTAGAAGGTGGTTGGTTATCAAATCAATCATTAGAGCGCTCAAAAATTCAAATTCAACGCTTAATGTATATGGAAAGTGTTGAATTTGATGTTGCACCAGTACCTGGTAAAGATGATCAAGTTGATGTTGATTTTTCAGTAAAAGAGCAATCAGCAGGTAGCTTTAATGCAGGTCTTGCATATGGTTCATACTATGGTCTGCAATTTAATATTGGTATTAGTGAATCAAACTTCTTAGGTTCAGGTAACCAAGTTGCGTTTAACATCAATACATCAACAGGTTCTGAAGCTGTTAGCTTATCTCATACAGACCCTTACTTTACGCCTGATGGTGTGAGTTTAGGCAACCGTATTTTCTACCGTAACTATGATGCAAGTAAATTTAGTCTAGTAGAATATAAGAGCACTTCATACGGTGTTGGTAGTAACTTGGGATTCCCTATTAATGCAATTAACCGTATTAATTTTGGTGTGACCTTAAGTAAAGAAGAACTTTCTCAGTTATCAGAATACGAACAAACACGTATCATGCGTGAAACTTTCTTAGACCCAGAAGATCCAGATGCAGGTTTTGATTTTACAAAGCTTGAATTAAGTGTGGGTTGGTCAAGAATGACGTTAAACCGTGGTTTATTCCCTACAGCGGGTTCTAAACAAACGTTAACGCTTAAAGGTACAACACCGGGATCTGATTTAACATACTTTAAAGTTAACTATGATTCTAAGTTCTACTGGCCAATCAGTAATGATCATAAGTGGTCATTTATGACACGTGCGGCATTTGGTTACGGTAATGGTTTTGGTACAACCAATGGTTATGACCAAATCCTACCAGTTCAAGAGTTCTTTAGAATTCAAGAAACAGAATTACGTGGTTTTGATAGAAATACTATCTTACCAAGAGCGGTTGTTCGTGGACCAAGCCCATTACCTGGTACGCCATCTCCAGATGGTAACGTAAGTAATATTGGTGGCGATCCAGAGTTTGACCAAATTAGCATGGCTGGTCGTATTGGTGGTAATGCCAAAGCGGTTGCAGGTCTAGAGCTAATTGTACCAACACCATTTTTAGATGATGACAATACCAGCTCTGTAAGAACTAGCTTCTTTGTTGATGCTGCAAATGTTTGGGATACTGAATTTGATGTAGACCGCTTCTCTAATTTATCACCAGATGAAAAGGCTAAACTTGATGACTTCTCAGATCCTGCAAGGTTCCGTGTAGCAACAGGTATGTCAGTTCAATGGATATCTCCTATGGGGCCGATGATTATTAGTTTCGCTTATCCACTTAAAAAAGAAGAAGACGACGATACTAAATCTATTAGCTTTAATATAAGTAATACTTTTTAACAGAATTTTTAAAGGAATTTATTGTGAACAAAATAATTAAATCAAGCATATTCGCAACTATGATGTTAAGCGCTTCATCAGCTGTGATGGCGCATAATGTAGCAGTAATCGATATGCAGCAAATTTTCAGTCAGTTACCTCAAATGAGCACTATTGAGCAAACGCTACAAACTGAATTTTCAGAACGTCGTCAAGAAATTGAAAAATTACAAGGCGATATTCGTTTTGAAGCTGAAAAATTTAAGCGTGAAAGCGCAACGATGAGCAAAGCACAAAAAGATGCTTTGACTGAAAAATTACAAAATATGCAAAAAGACTTTGCTGCTAAAGCACGTCCTTTAGAGCAAGAAATTAAATTACGTCAAAATCAAGAATTAGCTAAAGTTCAAGCGCTTGTTTTACAAGCAGTAGAGTCAGAAGCAAAAGCAAGCAAAATCGACGAAGTAAAAAATAAAGCTGCGTTAGTTTATTTTGATGCTAAAAAGATTAAAGACATTTCTTCTAAAATTATTGAAAGAGTAAGCAAACTTAAATAATGCAAGATTTCACACTAGCCTACTTGGCTGAATATTTAGGCGCAGAACTCGTTTGTGCTCATAATGAAAAAGACACTAAAGCTGTGAGTGAGTTAGTAATAACACGCATCGCAACTTTAGAGTCTGCTCAAAGTGGACAGATTAGTTTTTTAGCGAATAAAAAATACCGAAAACAACTTGATATGACTCAAGCAAGTGCAGTTATTTTAACTGATGCTGACACTAAGTACTTTGAAGGTACTAAGCTTGTGTTAGCAAATCCCTATTTAGCATATGCGAAACTTGCACAGCTAATGGATACCACGCCAGAGTCTGCTAATGGTGTGCATGCTTCTGCGGTGATACACCCTGATGCAGTTGTAAGCTCAACTGCTTCAGTTGCCGCTAATGCAGTAATCGAAGCGGGTGCTATAATCGGCGATGACTGTCAAATTGGTCCTGGTTGTTTTATTGGTGAAAGAGCTAAAATTGGCGCTAATTGTAAAATTTGGGCTAATGCAACTATTTATCATGAAGTAGAGCTAGGTGATAACTGTATTATTCATTCAAATACGGTTTTAGGTTCTGATGGCTTTGGTTTTGCGAATGAGCAAGGCAAATGGGTTAAAATCCCTCAGCTAGGTTCTGTCATTATAGGTTCCGATGTAGAAATTGGTTCAAGCACAACGGTTGATCGTGGTGCGTTAGGTAATACTGAAATACATTCTAATGTGATTATCGATAACCAATGTCAAATTGCACATAATGTTGTGATTGGACAAGGTACCGCTATGGCGGCATGTTCGGTTATTGCAGGTAGTACTAAGGTCGGCCAGTATTGTCAAATTGCAGGTTTATGTGGCATAAATGGTCATATTGTAATTTGTGATAGTGTAATATTAACTGGTATGGCTATGGTAACTTCGTCAATCACTGAGCCTGGGGTTTATTCTTCGGGTATACCACATGGTAAAAATAGAGATTGGCGTAAACAAATGACGCATTTACGTCATATTGGTGATATGAATAAAAAAATTAAAGAGTTAGAAAAAATCACAGCTACTTTAGTTAAAGTTGAATAAAAGGAATCGTATTTTGGCTAATGAATTAAATGGCTTTAATATTCAAGAAATAATGGCTTTATTACCACATCGTTACCCAATGTTATTGGTTGATAAAGTGGTGGATTATGAAGCTGGTAAATATTTACATGCAATCAAAAATGTAACAGCTAATGAGCCTATTTTTACTGGTCACTTCCCAGATCAGCCTATTTTCCCAGGCGTGATGATTTTAGAAGCGATGGCTCAAGCAACTGGTTTATTAGGTTTTAAAACGACTGAAGGTCGTGCTGATAATGAACTATACTTATTTGCTGCAATTGATAATGCAAGATTTAAGCAACCAGTTTACCCTGGTGATACGATGCATTTGCATGTAGATTTTATAAAAGAACGTCGTAATTTATGGAAGTTTTATGGTGAAGCAAAAGTAGACGGCAAGGTTGTTTGTACTGCTGAATTAATGTGTGCTAGAAGAGAGTTATAAGCGTGATCCATTCCTCTGCGATTATTGAGCCTGGTGCTCAAATTGGTAAAAATGTAAAAGTAGGTCCTTGGAGCTACATAGGTAATGATGTTGTGATTGGTGATGATTGTATTATTGAGTCACATGTTGTTATTAAGGGCCCATCTGTAATTGGTTCTGGCAATCATATATTTCAATTTGCGTCAGTAGGTGAAGCCTGCCAAGACAAAAAATATGATAATGAACCAACAAAGCTAATTATTGGCGATAATAATATTATTCGTGAATGTGCAACGATTCATCGTGGTACAATACAAGATGAAGGTATAACAAAAATAGGTAGTGATAACTTATTTATGGCTTATACCCATGTAGCTCATGATTGTGTTATTGGTGACAATTGTATATTTGCTAATAATGCAAGTGCAGCGGGTCATGTGCATATTGGTGACTGGGTGATCCTAGCGGGTAATTCAGGGATACATCAGTTTTGTCATGTTGGTTCACATGCTTTTGTTGGCATGTATTCAGGCATTAATAAAGATGTACCACCATTTGTTACAACGATTGGCACACCAGCTAAAACTGTTTCAATTAATTCTGAAGGCATGAAACGCAGAGGTTTTGAGTCAGATGAAATCATGGCAACTCGACGTGCTTATAAAACAGTTTATAGAAAAGGCTTAATGGTTGATGAAGCAATTGAGCAAATGGCTGATGATATTGCAAAATACCCTGCTGTGAAAATGTTTGCTGACTTTATTAAAAATTCAGGCCGAGGCATTACACGATAGTATTTTTTATTATCCACATAAAGCCCACTTCGTGGCAATTTTCTAGCTTGATGTTGTGAGGGCCATCCTCACAACAAGCCACGAAATGATTCATTTTAGTCCAATATATAAGAACTCAAAACAGTGACAAAACCATTACGTATCGGCATTATTGCCGGAGAACATTCAGGCGATATTTTAGGCGCAGGTTTAATTAAAGCCATTAAAGCAATAAACCCCAATGTAGAATTTGAGGGGATTGCTGGTCCAAGAATGAAAGCCCTTGGATGCCATTCTCATTTTGCGATGGAAGAGTTAGCTGTAATGGGGATTTTTGAAGTCCTACCAAAACTAAAGCGCTTACTTAAAATAAAAAAAGAAATTGTTCAGCATTTTACTGATAATCCACCGGATGTATTTATTGGCGTAGATGCACCTGACTTTAACTTAAGAGTTGAAAAACCTTTAAAAGAAGCAGGTATCAAAACAGTGCAGTATGTGAGTCCTTCAGTTTGGGCATGGCGTAAAAAACGCATATTTAAAATTGCCGACGCAACAAACTTAGTACTAGCTTTATTACCATTTGAAAAATCATTTTATGATGAACATCAGGTACCTTGTCAATTTGTAGGTCATACTCTGGCCGATGAGTTACCGCTAGAAGTTGATCAAAGCGGAGCGAGAGACAAACTAGGTTTATCTCAAACTGACAAAGTATTGGCTTTATTACCGGGTAGCCGAAGCTCTGAAGTTAAAGTGCTAAGCGAACCTTATATTCAAGTGGTCAAATTATTAAAGCAAAAAGTACCAGAGCTAAAAATTGTAGTGCCATTTGTAAATGATAAAAGAAAAGCTGAATTCTCAGAATTTGCATTAAATATCGCGCCTGAAATTGATTTTATTCTGTTAGATGGACAATCAAGAGAAGCAATGCAATCTGCTGATGCCATATTATTAGCATCAGGCACGGCTACATTAGAGGCGATGTTCTTCAAGAAACCTATGGTTGTCGGTTATAGGCTAAAACCGCTGACATATCATTTATTAAATACCTTTTTTACTTTTGATATTAAGCATTTTTCATTACCAAACTTATTAGCTGATAAAGCTTTGGTTCCTGAGTTATTTCAAAAAGATTTAACAGCACAGAATTTAGTTGAAAAATTAACGCCTTATTTAATGGAAGATCAGAGCGAGCTTAAAGAAACATTTATGACCATGCATAAAGCCTTAAGACTTGATGCAAGTAATGAGGCTGCAAAAGCAGTGCTAAATTTAATTAATAACGGTGATCACTAATGGAAATAATACGTCCAAATACACATTTAATAGCTGGTGTAGATGAAGTCGGTAGAGGACCTTTAGTAGGTGACGTTGTAACTGCCGCTGTTATTTTAGATCCAAATAAACCGATTGCAGGCTTAGCTGATTCAAAAAAATTAACTGATAAAAAGCGCCAAGCATTAGCGATTGAAATTAAAGAAAAAGCATTATGTTATTGCATTGAACGTGCAAATATTCAAGAGATAGATGAGCTTAATATATTACATGCTACTATGCTTGCAATGAAACGCGCAGTTGAGGGATTAGCGATACCAGCTGAATTTGTATTTATTGATGGTAATCGCTTGCCTGATATTAGTATTCCAGCACAAGCGATTGTAAAAGGTGATAGCTTAGTTGCAGAGATAAGTGCGGCATCAATTTTAGCTAAAGTGGCCCGTGATAATGAAATGATTGAGCTTGATAAAGAATTTCCACAATATGGCTTTGCAGGCCACAAAGGCTACCCAACGAAAGCGCACTTAGCTGCACTTGAAGAATACGGTATTACTGAGCATCATAGAAAAAGCTTTAAACCCGTTAAAAAAATAATAGAAATGCAGGCTAAATAGGATCATTATTCGATTATGACTCAACCCAATTTTGTTCATTTACGTGTCCATAGTGATTTTTCATTAGTTGATGGGTTAGGTAAAACAAAACCTATTGTAGCTAAAGCTGCTGAAATGAATATGCCGGCTTTGGCTATTACAGATCAAATGAACTTATGTGGTTTAGTTCGTTTTTATGGTGCAGCACATGGTGCTGGCATAAAACCCCTTGTAGGTGCTGATTTCTGGTTACAATCACCAGAATTTGATGATGAAGTTTGTAGAATAACCGTTTTAGCGAAAAATAATGTTGGCTATAAAAATTTAACGGTTCTGATTTCTGAGGCTTTTTTACGAGGTCATGTTCAAAATCGTGCCATGATCGATAGAGAATGGTTGGTTGAACATAAAGAAGGCTTAATCTTATTATCTGGGGCTAAAGATGGTGACTTAGGTAAAGCGCTACTTAAAAATCAAGTTGAGAGTATTGAGTCTATCACTGATTTTTATCAAACCCATTTTCCAGATCATTATTATATAGAGCTAGTTAGAACCTCAAGAGCACAAGAAGAAGAGTATTTACATAAAGCTGTTCATCATGCCAATCAAACAGACTTGCCAGTTGTAGCGACAAATGAAGTGGTATTTATTGAACCATCAAAATTTGATGCTCATGAAGTGCGCGTTGCTATTCACGATGGTTTTACCATAGATGATAAACGTAGGCCAAAACGATTCTCCCAACAGCAATACTTCAAAACAGCTGAAGAAATGGCTGAACTATTTTCTGATATTCCAGAAGCACTCGAAAATACAGTAGAAATTGCAAAACGCTGTAATGTAACAATTCAATTAGGTACCTACTTCTTGCCGGATTATCCAACGGGAGGTCTCTCAATTGAAGACTTTTTAGTTCGTGTATCGATAGATGGTCTAGAAGAGCGTTTAGCGACGCTTTTTCCTGATGAAGAAGATAGAAAAGAAAAACGCGGTATATATGACGATAGACTAAAAGTTGAGCTTGATGTTGTAAATAAAATGGGATTCCCAGGTTACTTCCTGATCGTAATGGAGTTCATCCAGTGGAGTAAGGATAATAATATTCCTGTAGGGCCAGGACGTGGTTCAGGTGCAGGTTCATTAGTTGCTTATGCACTAAAAATTACCGATCTAGACCCATTAGAGTTTGACTTACTTTTCGAGCGATTCCTGAACCCTGAACGTGTTTCTATGCCGGATTTTGATATCGATTTCTGTATGGATAGGCGTGATGAAGTAATTGATCATGTTGCTGCACTATATGGTCGAGATGCTGTATCTCAGATCATCACCTTTGGTACTATGGCGGCAAAAGCGGTAATACGAGATGTAGGTCGTGTATTAGGTCACCCTTACGGTTTTGTTGATCGGATCTCAAAATTAGTACCGGGTGACCCTGGTATGACTTTAACAAAAGCATTTGAAGTAGAGCCAAGATTACCAGAAGCATACGATGGCGATGATGAAGTTAAAGAGCTTATCGACATGTGTCGTATTCTTGAAGGGTGTAACAGAAATGCCGGTAAACATGCCGGTGGTGTTGTTATATCGCCTACAACAATTACTGACTTTGCAGCACTGTATTGTGATGACGAAGGTAAGTTTCCAGTTACACAATTTGATAAAAATGATGTAGAAACAGCTGGTTTGGTAAAATTCGATTTCTTAGGTCTAAGAACACTGACAATTCTGCAGTGGGCTTTGGATATGACCAATGAAAGATTAACTCGAGAAAATAAAGAGTTAGTTGATATTGCTACTATCCCATTAGATGATCAAAAAAGCATAGATTTATTACTAAGGGCTGAAACAACCGCGGTATTCCAATTGGAATCTCGTGGTATGAAAGACTTAGTACGCAGGCTTCAGCCAGATTGTTTTGAAGATATGATTGCCTTGGTAGCACTATTTAGACCAGGACCATTGCAATCAGGCATGGTAGATAACTTCATTGAGCGTAAGCATGGTCGTGAAGCAGTTTCTTACCCTGATGAAACTTGGCAACATGAGTCATTACAGCCAATTCTAGAGCCTACTTACGGTATCATCTTATACCAAGAACAAGTAATGCAAATTGCACAGGTATTATCTGGATACTCTCTAGGTGGTGCAGATATGCTGCGTCGTGCTATGGGTAAGAAAAAACCTGAAGAAATGGCAAAGCAACGTGCAACGTTTGAAGAAGGCGCTGTTAATAATGGTGTAGATGGCGAGTTGGCCATGAAGATATTCGATTTGGTAGAGAAATTTGCCGGATACGGATTTAATAAATCTCACTCAGCTGCATATGCACTTGTTTCTTATCAAACACTTTGGATGAAAACCCATCATCCTGCAGAATTTATGGCCGCAGTAATGTCGGCCGATATGGATAATACAGATAAAATAGTCACACTAGTAGATGAGTGTGAAAATATGGACATGCCTTTATTACCACCTGATGTAAATTGTGGTTTATATAAATTCACTGTTAATTCACAAGGTCAAATTGTATATGGTTTAGGTGCCATAAAAGGTGTAGGTGAAGGCCCTGTAGATACAATTTTAGAAGCCAGATCCAGAATCGGTCAATTCAAAGATTTATTTGATTTTTGTGCCAATATAGACCAAAAAAGACTGAATAAACGTGTTATTGAAAAATTAATCATGGCAGGTGCTTTAGATAGTTTAGGTCCAAAATTACCTGAGTCTAAAGATAAAAGTGCAATACAAGGTGCCCGCGCGACTTTAATAGCCAGTTTACCTGATGCAATTAAGTCTGCGACGCAACACAATAAAGCGCAAGCTTTAGGACAAGATGACTTATTTGGTTTATTAGCAACTGAACCTGAAGATGTTGCACAAGCATTTGTACATGTCCCACGCTTTTCTGATAATGAATGGTTAGAAGGTGAAAAAGAAACTTTAGGCCTTTATTTAACAGGGCACCCAATTAATCAATATAGAAAAGAGTTAAAACACTATATTAGCGGTAGATTAGTTGATTTGCAGCCAACTGAACGTGATGTGATGACAACTACGGCTGGTTTAGTGATAAGCACCCGAGTTTTGATTAATAAAAAAGGAAAACGTTGGGGCTTAATCACCTTAGATGATAAAAGTGCGCGCATGGATGTACGTTTTTTTCCTGAACAGTTTGAAACTTACGAAGAATTGTTACAAAATAACAATATCTTGGTGATATCTGGACAGGTCAGCTTTGATAACTTCTCCGGAGGCCTTACAATGACTGCTCGGGAAGTGTGCAAGATAGAACAGGTGCGTGAAAAGCGCATTAGAAATATAAAAATGAAAGTTAAAATGCAGGATATTGATGGTAAGTTCTTCGATAAGTTGCAAAATGTACTTGAACCTTATAAATACGGCACCTGTCCTATCATTATAGAATATGAACGACCGGATATAATTTCGGAGCTTTCATTAGGAACGCAATGGTGTGTTACGCCAAGTGACGACTTATTACATAAGTTAGGTCAATTGGCGGCGCAAGATATAGATTTAGAATTTAACTAGTTAGGTCTTTTAGAGCATGAGTCTCAATTATCTGGATTTCGAACTTCCAATTGCAGAATTGGAAGCAAAAATTGAAGAATTACGTAGTATTGGTAACGTTGGTGAGTTAGATCTAAGTCTTGAAGACGAAGTAGGTCGCTTAAAAGACAAAAGTACAGAGCTAACTCAAAAAATATTTTCTGAGTTAGGCGCGTGGCAAGTGCAGCAATTAGCACGTCACCCGTTACGTCCTTATACACGTGATTATATTAATCATATATTTACTGAGTTTGATGAATTGTGTGGTGATCGTGCTTTTGCAAATGATCCTGCAATTATCGGTGGTATTGCGCGTTTAGATGGCGAACCAGTTATGGTTATTGGTCATCAAAAAGGTCGTGATACAGCTGAAAAAATTAAACGCAACTTTGGTATGCCAAAGCCAGAAGGTTACCGTAAAGCATTACGCTTAATGGAAATGGCTGAACGTTTTAATATGCCAATTATTACTTTTATTGATACGCCAGGTGCATACCCAGGTGTCGGCGCTGAAGAGCGCGGTCAAAGTGAAGCAATTGCGAAAAACCTTAAAGTAATGGCTGGCCTTAAAGTGCCAACTATTTGTACTGTTATTGGTGAAGGTGGTTCTGGTGGTGCATTAGCAATTGGTGTGGGTGATCGTGTAAACATGCTGCAATATAGCACTTACTCGGTAATTTCTCCTGAAGGTTGTGCGTCAATTCTTTGGAAAAGCGCTGAAAAAGCATTTTTAGCTGCAGAAGCTATGGGTGTAACCGCAGATCGTGTTAAAGAATTAGACCTAATCAACAATATTGTTGATGAACCTATGGGCGGCGCACATCGCAACCATGAAGGCATGGCTAAAAACTTAAAGGCACAATTAAAGCGTGATTTATCTGATCTTAAAGCGCTTTCTACTGATGAAATGCTTGAGCAAAGATATGATCGTTTAATGTCATTTGGTTATTGCTAATGAATAGACTGCTTAGGGCAGTCTTTTTATGAAAGCTTCTAAAATATATAAAATATTCAGCAATGTTGTTTTTAAAAAGCTGAAAACTATAAAGCCACATTCAAACTCTTTGACTGTGGCTTTGTCTGGTGGAGTAGACTCAGTTGTTTTGCTTCATTTAGCCAATACCTTTCAAAAAGACAATCCCGATATATCCGTAAGTGCGATTCATGTTGATCATGGCCTAAGTAATAATGCTAAAGATTGGCAGCTATTTTGCGCTCAACTGTGTGAAAAACTAAATATACCACTGAAAACTTCCCAAGTTGAAGTTAATAAAAAGACTAGGCAAAGTTTAGAAGCCGTTGCCAGAGAACAAAGATATCTCGCTTTATTTGAGCTATCAGATGCCAGTAGTGTTATTTTATTAGGACAACATCAAGACGATCAGGTTGAGACTTTTTTACTGCAATTAAAAAGAGGTTCGGGTTTAGCGGGTTTAAGTGCCATGGCAAGCTTAAGCACACAACAAGGGCGTTATTTATTAAGACCATTATTGAATATATCCCGAGCCCAGATAGAAAGCTTTGCAACCGATTTTGCTATTAAACATATTAATGATGAATCAAATGATAATAAAAGCTTTGACCGTAATTACTTGCGTCATGATATTGTGCCGCAATTAAATGAGCGATTTAGGGGTTTTAATTCATGTGTATCGCGCAGTGTAGAGTTATTACAGCAGCAGCAAAGTTTAATAGATGAAATATCACAATCAGATTTAGACCAAGCTTATAACGTATCTCAAGCAAAAGGTGATAGGGCATTACCTGTTTGCTTTTTATCCTCGCTGTCTTTTGCAAGGCAAGCAAATTTAGTGAGGTTTTGGCTTGGTAAACATAATTTATTAATGCCATCAAAAGTCATTTTAGAGCAAATTTTAAATCAAGCCGCCAATGCTAAAATTGATGCCAAAATTAATATCGCACTAGGTAATCACTCAATACAAAGGTTTCGAAATGAGCTTTATATTGTTGCTGAATATGAACCCATTTTAGATGTGTACGACTGTGATTCAGATACCATTTTATTAGGTAATGGCAATTCATTGGCTAAATACCAAGGGAAAGGCATTAGAGATATTAAACCTGATGAAAAATTGAGTGTGCGTTTTTCTAACTTGAAAGTACGGATTAAACCGAGCAATAAACCGGGTAGCAATACCGTAAAGCATTGGCTTAAAGATGCAAAAGTGCCGCCTTGGCAGCGTGCTGCTGTGCCACAGATTTACTATAATGACACTTTGGTGCAAGTAGTTGGCTATTTTATTAATGATGATTATGCACAAGATCAAGGTGTATTCTGGCAATTAAAAGAAGATATTTTAAATGAGAACAAATGATCAAGTCGGAAAATCAATAATTTCAAAAGCTTATATAGGATTAATAATATCATTAATTATTATTTGTATTTTATGTTTTTCAAGTGAAGTATTTTTATTTGCCATTATAAATGGTGTGATTGCAGGCAAACTGACATCTCTATTTTTATTATTTTATTGGCGAGGTAAGGGTGGCAGCTTTTTTATCATCGCTTTGTTGAGCCCACTAGTTGCTATAATAATGACAAGTCTGCCTAATTTTATTTCTTTATTTCAATTAGTCAGCGCTTATTTTATCGGTGCTTCAGCATTGTTAATGCTTTATGGTTTTACTGAGAAAAAATAAAATTTTATATGGAAGAAAGGACAAGCTCCTTTATTTCATAATTTCAAAGCAATCTCGACCATTTTTTTTAGCCTTATATAACGCTTTATCAGCACGTTCAAACACAGACACTTGGTCATCACTGACCTTAGCTAAAGTGAAACCTATGCTAGTTGTTACTTGATGTTTTGCTAAAAGCGCATCTTGATGAACTAGTATCTGCATTCTATTTGCAATAATATTGCACGCATTTTCTTGGTTATCATCAACTAAAATAGCAAATTCATCACCTCCAAATCGAAATACGGTATCAATGCCACGAATACTTTGAAGTAACAGCTTTGAAAATTGTACTAAAACGCGATCGCCAAATAAATGCCCATGGGTATCATTTACTTGTTTGAAGTTATCTAAATCTAATAGCATTAAACCAAAATGTCTATGATGTCGGCGACAGCGGTCTAATTTTTTACATAAGTAGTCATTAAAATGACTGCGATTGCTTAAGCCTGTTAATATGTCTTTTGTTGCTAACTTTTTAACACGGTAAAACATAAGCGCATTTCTAAGAGGGTAAACAAGTACACTATGCAGTCTTTGGAGTTTCTCTTTAAGGAAAATACTGATCGGTTTTTTAGTAAAATAAACTAATTGCCCCAATCTCTCATTTTCAATTTCTAAATCAAAAGAAACAGTTTGGCCTAAATTTTTACTCCCTGTCATTTCAACAACGCCATCAATACTATGAAACTGTAGGCCGTCTATCGGTAATAACTTTGCCGCTTCGAATGAAAAAATATTGATAAGTTTATCCAGCTCTAAGGTTTTTTGAAGTTGAGCGACTAAACTATGAATATTCCCATCATTAGTAGAGCGGTAAGAATTAGCCGTAGGAGGCAAATATTGTCCTCTAGTTGAAGAAGCGTGTGTTAAAACATGTACATTTTCCACTTGTATTCTCCGTTAATGGAATTGCGATAAGGGTCTAATTAGTACAAAATCATGTTTGCAGGTATTGTGCCAAATATCACAATAATTAAATATTTTGATAAAAATAATATGATAACTAGAATTAAAACAATTACTTGCTATATTTGATAAATAAAAGCGATATTTAGATTAATAAAAATATAAGGGATTTAATAATTGCAGAGTGTTTTTACTGAAATTTTTAGTTTATTAGTTATTGCGGCATTGCTCGTATGGGTTTTTAAAAGAATTAATTTACCTCCTATTTTAGCCTATCTTGCGACGGGTATTTTTGCAGGCCCTCATGCTTTAGGTTGGATCACAGATTATCAAGAAATTCATTTGGTTGCAGAGTTTGGCATCGTGTTTTTATTGTTTTCGCTAGGCTTAGAATTTTCAATTCCTAAACTAGTCGCCATGAGGCATATCGTATTCGGATTAGGCTCGGCACAAGTCGGGATCTCTACTTTTTTAATTATGTTAGTTGCGATAATTTTTGGCACTAATTGGCTCAGTGCATTCAGTATCGCCAGTTTATTGGCACTTTCATCAACAGCTATAGTTGTTAAACAATTAAGTGAATCGGGTGAATTACATACTCGCAGAGGGCAATTAGCCATTGGCATATTGTTATTTCAAGATATAGCGGTTGTGCCTTTATTAATCGCATTACCTTTATTAGCAGGTGAAGGAGAGCAGTTATTAGTTGTTGCACTTTTAATTGCGCTTGCTAAAGGCGCATTAGTGTGTGGACTGTTGTGGGCAATTGGTAAATGGGTTTTACCGCGGGTATTTAATGCGGTTGCTCAAGTGAGAACTGATGAGTTATTTGTTTTAACGACTTTATTAGTGACATTATTTGCCAGCGCATTGACACACTTCTTTGGCTTATCTATGGCATTAGGTGCATTTTTAGCTGGAATTATGCTTGGAGAAAGTCAATATCGGCATCAGTTAGAAGCGGATATCAGACCGTTTCGTGATATTTTAATGGGATTATTTTTTGTAACTGTAGGTATGCAACTTGATATGGCATTCGTATTTATGAATGCTAATTGGGTGATTTTAGGTTTAGTAGGGCTCATTTTAATTAAGTGTTTAGTGATTAAACTGCTTGCTCGCATGATGGGCGAAAGTCAAAAGGATGCGTGGTCTACTGGGTTAATGTTATGCCAAATGGGTGAGTTTGGTTTTGTTTTAATTGCATTGGCTTTACAGAATCAAATTATAGCCTCGTCATATGCGTCTTTATTAATTGCTGTAGGTGTATTATCAATGGCAATTACCCCTAATTTAATTGATAACAATCAAAAAATAGCTAAGGTTTTGTCGAGTAAAGAAAAGGACAAAAATAAACATGATGAAAAGCCGACCTTTAAATCTGAATTAGAACAGCATGTTGTAATTTGTGGTTTTGGTCGAGTAGGGCAAACAGTTGCACGTTTTTTAAAAACAGAAGCAATCCCCTATATTGCATTAGATTTAGATCCTGTTCGTATAAGGGAAGCGCAAGCAGCCGGAGAAAACGTACATTTTGGTCATGTTAAACATAAAGAAGTGTTAAATGCCGCAGGGGTTAAAAATAGCCGGTTAGTTATCATCACCTTTGCTGATTATGATAAGTCGACTGCAATTGTAAGTGTACTAAAAAGTATAAGTGAGACTGTTAAAATATTAGTAAGGATGAAAGATGATAGTCGTTTAGACGAATTAAAAGATGCCGGTGTTACTGAGGTAGTACCTGAGTCTTTAGAGGGCAGTTTAATGCTGGTCTCTCATGTATTGTTTATGTCAGGAGTTCCCGTTAAACGTATTCTACGTAGGGTGCAACAAGAGCGTAAAAATAGGTATGGCATACTACATGGCTATTTTCCGGGAGAGAATTCAGATTTACCACCTAGCTCAATAGAAAGGTTAGAACATTTACATGCAGTCGCACTCTCAGATGATGCTTTTGCTATTAATAAAAGTCTAGAAGAGTTAGCGCTAGATAAAAAACGCGTCGATATAATGGGTTTACGCAGAGAAGGTAAAGAAATATCAAAACCGGCTCTTGATATGATTTTACAAAGCCAAGATATTTTGGTGATCAGAGGAAAACCAAGAAAAGTAGAAAGAGTCGAAAGATATTTACTTGAAGGGGATTAACATTGCTAGCCTAATCACACTTTATATCTAAAAACTCTAAAATTTCATCAATTTGATTTAATCCATCTTCATATCCGATCTCAATTAAATGTCGAGTATAAGATTTTTCAAATAATAAATAACTGGTTAAACTTGATTCAGAATGCGCTTTCACCCCAATTAATCTCAAAATCATTTTTATAGCAAAAGGCATTCTATCGTAATGTTCACACGCAATTGCATTAAAGTTTTTAGAGGGATTAATTACAAAAGTTTCTACTCGCTTTAACTCTTGATGTTTATCTTTGGCAGGTAATAAAGAGACTGTGCGATTAACACGTTCTAGCCTTTCAATGTCAGAATGTAAAGTATCAGAAAATATCGTATCTAATAAGTGACCTGCAATACTAGAAATACCCGGGTAGTGAGGCTGAAAACCCAAGTATTTATTATCTTTAGGTTGATCGACACCTATGATAAATATTTTATTGGCACCTAAATGAATCGGTGGACTTAATGGTGAGAGTTGATGAATTGACCCATCACCAAAATAAGCCTGGTTGATTTTAATACTAGGAAAAACCATAGGAATTGCGCTTGAAGCCATTAAATGCTCAATATTAATTTGAGATTGCTCTCCACAGCGTTTAGCTCTTTTCCACGGCACAGTGTTTTTAGCTTGATAAAAAGCGACAGATTCTCCACTGGTATAGCTTGAAGCTGTGACAGAAAGCGCTCTTAAATAACCATTGGCAATATTTTTATCTATTCTTTTTAGCTCCATGACACTTTTTAAATATGCTCTTAAAGGTTGGTTATCAAGCAGACTTGCTGGTGAATGATTTAAATGATCAGACTGAAAACTACCTAGGATATTTGAAAATAAATGGCAAAAAACATGGCGTAAGTCACTATGATAAACTTGGTTTGTGCTAAAGTTTTTCCATACCCACTCTAGTTTTTTTACGCCTAGGTGAAAACAAGAAGCATAACTGGCAAGAGCCGTTGCATTGATTGCACCTGCTGACGTTCCGTTTATAATACCAAAAGGGGATGGGCAGTTACGTGGTAACTTTGTTGCTATAGCTTTGAGCACGCCAACTTGATAAGCTGCTCGTGCGCCACCTCCGGTCAATAACAAGGCCGTTTTATTTGCTGGCACAATATTATGCTTAGTTGCTTTTTTTATCATATAGGCATAATCAGCTTTTGTTAGGGTATTTTCTTTAATTTAGAAGATATTGAATTAAAAAGAAATTGTTTATTTGTATATGAGTGAAATATGACAGAAAAAAATGTAGAACAAGACTCTAACGTAACTAA
Source organism: Pseudoalteromonas sp. '520P1 No. 423' (assembly GCF_001269985.1). Taxonomy (NCBI): domain Bacteria; kingdom Pseudomonadati; phylum Pseudomonadota; class Gammaproteobacteria; order Alteromonadales; family Pseudoalteromonadaceae; genus Pseudoalteromonas; species Pseudoalteromonas sp. '520P1 No. 423'. Next base: position 1,610,019 of record NZ_BBZB01000001.1, read on the forward strand.
AAAACGCATTTACATGTTTGCCTTAATAATCATGTTAATTGTTATTATTGGTGCGAGCTTTAAATTATTTACATCGTTAAATTCAAAAGATGTTACAGAACCTGTTGCCGTTGCGCTGCCAGTTGTGGAAGTTGAAGAAATAAAAGTTGTTGAACATGTAGAAGAGCAGCAGCAAGAGCAAAGTAATCAAGGTTTGACTGAACACATTGAGCCTGAATTAACACAAACACCAGACTTGCCTTTAGTTGAAGTTGAACCTGTAAAAACATTGCCGCAATTAAATGATAGTGACTTAAGTGTTAAAACTCAGTTATCTCAATACTTTGCTAAACAAACTCTAAAACTGGTTGTACAAGATGACATGATCAGACGTTTTGTAGTTTATGTTGATAATATTGGTAAAGGTAAAATTGCTAAAAAACACAGCCCTATTATTGAGCCACAAGCGAGTTTTACTGTTGTAGAAGGTGATATTTTAACTATCGCGCCACAAAGTTATGAGCGTTATACGCCTTTTGTTGAGCTATTTACCAGTATGACACCACAGCAAGCTGTGAACTTTTATAAAGAATATAAACCACTATTTGATGAAGCGTATGAAGAGATAGGTTATCAAGAACGAGATTTTGACGATGCGGTTTTTGATGCGATAGATATGGTATTAACAACACCGATAGTAACAGGTAATGTACCATTATTAAGTGAAAGCGTAGCATATAAATATGCTTATTCAGAGTGGGAGCAACTTCCTGAGGCGCAAAAGCAATTATTAAGAATGGGCGCTAAAAATGTTAAAAAAGTAAAAAGTGCTTTAAAAGGCATTAAAACGTTTTTAGAAACTTCAGAATAATAATTCTCCAATACTTCAAATTCAGCTGAGTTTTATACTCAGCTGACTCATTATTGTATGTTTACCATGCAAACAAACATATTTTTAAAGTTTTAACTTGATATACCCGCTATAAATAGTGATAATCACCCCGCGTCTAACAAGACCCTCTATGGTAGTCTTATTGGTCCTCTCGCAACAATAGTTCGTGAACCTGGTCAGGCCCGGAAGGGAGCAGCCACAGCGGATGATTTGTGTGCCGGGATGTGGCTGGTAAGACTGCCACCCAATATTCCACTTTTTTTGTCGTTTTCACCATAAGTTGGCATAGTCTATTTTTAAATACATTCATTGTATGAAAATAAGCAATGTTATGTATCGCCGAAATCTAAAACACTCTCGCGTAAATAATATTTTTAAGTTTGCCAGTCAAAAAATGAAAACTGTTTTTTACAGTCGAGTCATTTTTAGAATTTGATACCTGCTTTCATTTTGAATATTCCCCTGATGTAATTAGTTTTGAATATTCCCCTGATGTAATTAGTTTTGAAGCTCAACCTTTAACTTTTAAATATCAATTTGATGATAAAGTCCGAAGGTATACACCAGATTTTTTAGTTACTGATAAAAAATATGGCGAACGCTTCATTGAAGTTAAACCCTCAAATAGAACGATTAATGAAGAATTTAGACTTAGGTTTTCAGCAAAGCAGCAGCAATCTATGTTATTAGGCAAACCGCTTATTTTGGTTACAGAACAGCAAATCCGTATAAACCCAATTTTAAACAACCTGAAATTATTACATCGCTATTCAGGCTTTCAATCTTTAGCGCCATTGCAATACAAGTTACTAGAATTAATTAAATCATTAGGCATGGTACGTATTATACAGATTGTGCAATCCCAAAATTTACCTGAAGGAGAAGTGTTAGCGTCTGTTTTAGGACTGATTTCGCATGGATTTATTGATACTGATTTAATTAATTCAAACTTTGGTATTCAATCAAATGTTTGGCTAGCAAATGAGTAAAGATAGCTTAGAACAAAGCGGGTTTTCAGATGAATTATTGAATTTACCACAAATAAAACATGAAGATGCATCTGATTTTCGTGAAAGAGATTTAGCGAGTTATCCTAAAAAAATCCAATATGAAGTTTCCAAACGTTATGATTATATCAAATGGATAGAAAGTCACTTAATAGGGGGCTGGACAAAGAAAAATTTAATGCCTCTAATAAACACAGAACCAAAGCATAACACAAGTACTCGACCATACTGGCGAACAGTAGCTAGATGGTGGCAGAGTTTCAATAAGTCAGAAAGAGATATGCTTTCTTTGATCCCAAAACACGCTAAAAAAGGTAATTGTAATACAGTATCTTCTTCAGATAAATTTTACGAGCAAGCAGTTGAACGATACCTGGTAAAAGAAAGGCCATCAATAGCAAAGGTTTATCAGTACTATAGTGATATTATTCGATTAGAAAATGAAACTATAGTTGGCGAAAAAATTAAAGCGCTTTCATATAAAGGTTTTTATAAAAGAATTAAAAAACTCCCTAAATATGATGTTATGGTTGCAAGATATGGTAAATATTTAGCTGATATGGAGTTTCAAGCCATTTATGGCCATCGCCCTCCAACTCGAATACTAGAGCGTGTTGAAATTGACCATACACCTTTGGATTTGATTTTATTAGATGATGAGCTATTAATCCCTTTAGGTAGACCATTTTTAACGCTATTAATTGATAGTTATAGCCGATGCATTGTTGGCTTTCACTTAGGGTTTAAAGAGCCAAGTAACTACTCTGTTTTAAAAGCACTACTAAATGCGATAAAACCAAAAAGCTATATTAGAGAACAGTTTCCATGCATTGAAAATGAGTGGCCATGTCATGGTAAGTTTGAAACTTTAGTAGTTGATAATTGCGCTGAATTTTGGAGTAATAGTTTAGAACAGTCATGTTTAGAAATTGGTATCAATGTTCAATACAATCCAGTAAGAAAACCTTGGCTAAAGCCTATGGTAGAACGTATTTTTGGTACAATTAACCGAGAACTATTAGTAGATATTCCAGGCAAAACATTTTCAAATATCCTAAAGCGAGCAGAATATAACTCAGCTAAAGATGCGATTATGCGTTTTTCTACTTTTAATGATCTTTTACATCAATGGATAATTGATGTTTATCATCAAGATAAAGATGCACGAGCACGTTTTATTCCGATTTTGTCATGGAAAACAGGTTATCAACAACTCCCACCATTAAAAGCATCATTAGAAGATTTAACTAAATTAGATATTGTATTAGGTCTTAGTGAATATAAGCAGCATAGGCGCGGTGGAATTCATATACATAACCTTAGGTATGATAGTGATGAACTATCTGATTATCGAAAAATGTATGGTGAAAAAAGTGGCGAGACTGATAAATATTTAATAAAAACAAACCCAGATGATTTATCTTCAGTTTACGTTTATTTAAATAAGTTAAGCCAATATCTAAAAGTGCCATGCATAGACCCTACTGGTTACACTCAAAAGCTAAGCTTGTTAGAACATCAAATAAACCTTAGATTACAACGTAATTATATTAATAATAGTGTCGATTTGGTTAGTTTAGCCCGTGTAAGAATAGCGATAAATAATCGTATTGAGCAAGAAATCAAAGTTATTAAAAAAATGGCCTCAAAGCGAAGCGTACGCGGTGGTGCTGCATTGGCAAAACATCAAGGGATCAGTAGTGACAATAGCACAAGCATTGTAATGGAGAGAGAGGAAGTTAAAGGTGAATTTAATACCATAGCTGAAAAACCGTCAGTAGAAGATGATTGGAATAACCTTATTTCAGACCTGAAACCTTATTCATGAAAACACTTAATCACAATCAAGAAGAAAAGCTAAATAGCTTTATTACTTCGTTTATTGCTCATCCAATACTTAATACAATCTTAAATGATTTTGACAGGCTCAGATATAATCATAAATTAGGTGGTGAGCAGCAATGCATGTTGCTTACAGGTGATACTGGAACGGGAAAATCGTCAGTAATTAGTCACTACCAATCATTAGTTAAATCACAGTTCATAAATGATAAATTGCATAAACCATTATTAGTCAGTCGAATTCCAAGTAAACCCACCTTAGAAACAACCATGATTGAGTTATTAAAAGACTCAGGGCAGTTTGGTAGCTGTAATAAAAAAACTCGCAATAATGATCAAAGATTAACAGAATCTTTAATTAAACTTTTGAAGCAATGTGGTACTGAATTAATCATAATCAATGAGTTTCAAGAATTGATTGAATTTCAAAGCGGTCAAAAAAGAAATGAAATTGCCAATAGACTCAAATACATAAATGAAGAGGCTGGAATTCCTATAGTACTAGTGGGTATGCCATGGACTGCTAAAATAGCTGAAGAGCCTCAATGGTCATCTCGTTTAATGATCCGGCGTAACATATCTTATTTTAAACTATCAGAAAACCCACAGAATTTCATTCAATTGTTAATGGGCTTAGCTCAACGAATGCCTTTCACTATAAAGCCAGAACTTGAAGACCAAAAAGTAACTTATGCATTATTTTCTGCAAGTAAAGGCTGTTTTAGAGCATTAAAACATTTATTAGATGAATCTGTAAAACAAGCTCTATTAGATGATGCTGTTACTTTAACGATTGAACACATGACAAGCGCTTTTGACTATTTCTATCCTGAACTCATTAACCCATTTACACAATCATTAGCGGATATTAGTGCATGTGAAGTACAAAACTACTCCCGGTATGACCTTGGTGCACAAAGTGATTTTGATGCACTGATCCCCACACAATTTACTGACAAATTACCAATTAGCCAACTACTTAAAAAGAACTGACTCAATAATATCATCTACAGATCATAGTTGTCAGCAGACAATAAAGTTTGATGATTAAAGAAGAGAGAGTAATTGATAACCACGCCTAATTACAATATATTGTGCTCGTTTCACTCTTTTCTTGGCATGTAATCAATGACCGCTTTGTGCCATTTAGCAGACCTTTGCTATTTATTCATGGATGGCGACTTTGAGCCTAAAGCGGACTAAATGGCGTAATAAATACCCCGAATCTAACGATCACTTTGATACGAAACCTGACTTTAGAGTTAACAGAAGTGGTTCGTTAAAAATATATACGGTTAACCACTTTTCGTCGGTAACGCTTTTTGTTCAAACCACATAGTCATAAAGTCACTCGTTAATTTTTGCTCAATATCCATAGCTCTCTCTGTAGGGCAGAAAATGGTGAAAAATACTTGGGTATCACCTAAATCAGAAGTTGCAACTTGAATATGAGGCTCAGGGCCGGTAATAACAATATCTAACTGACGCTCAATTAGTTGATTATAACGAAAGGCGACATCTTTAAAATCTTCACAGTAGTCATTTGTTTTTTTAGATAAATTTTCAATAAAAACGAATGGGTTTACACTTCCATCACGAGTAATTGTAAAGTGGTGCATTGCATAACGTTTTAAGAAGTTTAAATTTTTAATTGATGAGGTAATAAGCTTACTATTAGGTAAATAGAGAGTTTTACCTGTGTATTCATATGCATCAATATTCACTTCCAATAGGGTTAATTTCATCCAATCGGTTGAATGCACTTCGCCATATATGTCGCCCACCTGTACCCAGTCGCCAATCCTGTAGGGACGACTTGAAATAATGTACATAAAACCAATGAAACATTGAATAAACTCTCTTGTTGCTAGGACAATAGCAACGATAAATGCAGCAATAGAAAATGCAAACTTTTGGATTTCATCAGACCATATATTAAATACACCGATTAAGATTAAAACAGTGACTAAATTGTTGATGATATTTATCTTAGAACGTTTACTTTCTGGAGCTATTTTTTTTATTAAAGTGATTATCAACCACTTGATAAACATCACTGTAATAACCATGAAAATTGTAATAAAAAATTTATTACTCGTTGACGATAGAGTATAAGGTGAAACAATTTGACTAATTGATGACGTAAAATCTAACAATGGAATCCCTCAGTTGATAAGCTAATTGGCTATACTAGATTAAGAATATTTGTCTGTAACTTTTTAATAATCGCACCCAGTAAGATATCGATGCTGTCTTGTGGAATGATTTATCTATTGTAAAGCCGTTGCAACTTGAGCAATAAAAAAGCTTAATATGATGAATATAAATACCAATAGATTTAATGTCTTACTGTGATTAACTTTCATCAATTACCCCTAATAAATATAGCTTACCCTGAACTATTACCACTTAAGCAATTAAAAGGCTTAAATTTTGTCAACTTCTTATATTTCAGCCATAACATTTCAATTTTATTCTGTCCTTCTAAGTCCCCTTCAATTTGTGCTTTACAAAATTTGACGAATTGTTCTTCAACGGTATTTTCCGGAGTTCTATATCCTTGTTCAAGCATGAATAAGCGTTTACCAGCTTGAGTTAATAGTTCTGATTCAGCGATAGTGAAATCGCCTGATTTACTAAATCCTCTAGCAAAATGAGCATCATCATAAAAAGGCCCTTCCGCAATAAAACCGTGTATTAATTTCATATTCATCTTATGTCTTAGGGTATATACTTTGGCGAATTATGCGGTTAAGCCATTTGGCTGTAAAACAAATTATATTTATCGTAACGATAAGAGAAATAGCGATGGACATAGAATTAATTAAAACGTTTTTAGAAGTTAAAGATAGCCGTCATTTTGGCAAAGCCGCTGAAAATTTATATTTAACGCAAGCTGCTGTCAGTACTAGAATAAGACAGCTAGAAAGGTATTTTGGCGTGACATTATTCCAGCGTGCAAGAAACAATATTCAATTAACGTTAGCGGGTGAAAGGTTGATCCCGCATGCTGAAGCTATGCTAAATACCCTCAGGATGGCTAAACAAGATGTTGCTTTAGCATCTGAACAAGTTACGCAAATATCTATTGCCGGAACCCCCAATACGTGGGATGTTTACATTCATGATGCGATTTCAAAAATATACATTGATCAACCTCAAATAAGTTTAATCGCTGAGATTCTCTCACGAGAGCAGCTAACTAGGCAGTTGCTTGAGCGGACATTAGATGTCGCCATTTTATTTGATCCACCTAAAGTTGAGGAATTAAAAATTGAGTCGCTACATATGTTCAATTTAATCCCTGTTACCACGTTTCAAAATGACATCACAGTCCCTAGTGAAGTGCAACGTTACATTATGATTGACTGGGGAACGAGTTTTATTAATTGGCATGCTAAAGAAGTTCCTGGTATTTCTATTCCTGCAATACGCACCAGTACAGCGAGGATCGCGCTTGATCTCATGTTGCAATGTGGCGGTAGTGCTTATCTTCCAGATATGTTAGCAAGACCTTTTATTGAACAAGGTCAGTTGTTTGAAATTAAAGCGCTTCCAGTATTTGAACGTGAATTATTCAGTGCTTTTCACAAAGAAAATGAAAATGAAGAGCGTATTATTGAAATAAAGAACTTATTAAGAAAAGACAAACCTGAAGCTCCGGCAATTATGACACCTACATAATTCAATAGACTGAATAAGTTACTTTATAACCAAATTCCCCAGCTAATCTTTAAGTAAAATATTTTTATCGTCAGCTTAAATATATTTTACTTTTCTTCACCGTAAAAAAAGTAGACTATTCAATTTTAACACCGTTAGCATTTGAGTAACGCTTTATGGCTATAGATCCAGATTACGAATTAACTTCTTCCGATGAATTAAACTTTGATAGTGAAAGTTCTTCAAGTGAGCTTGAGAATGATATTGCTGATTTTGAATTGACAGTAAATACAAATGAAGGAAAAAGCTCTAGACGAAATGAAAAACGCATTCATCTTGCTAAGAAAAAAATTGAACAGCTACAAGAAGAGCGTCGATTGAGACGACTTAATGAAGACTATTATGATGATTGGGATTAGTGTTTTTACCTTCTATTAGATCACACTCCAATATTTTTAAGGGTGGGTAGATACTTGATATTTACTCAAATACGTATTTTCAATTTTCACAATTACTTTATGATTTGAATAATGCGGTTCAAAGGCGAAACAATGAATATTCTTTTTTTAATGTATCCTTGGGATAAAATTGAACCTGAAACAGACTCAACGTTAAGGCTAATACATGAGTGTGTATCACGCAATCATACCGTTGCAGTTGCAACCCCACATAATTTAACCATGAGAGACTCGGTTTCTAGTGCTTTCTGTCAGGTTTTTAAAAAGGGAGCTGCTACTCCTGCTAATGTGATGTCTTTTTATAAAAAAGCTGAATTTAAAAAATCACAGTTGCCACTTGCTGGTTTCGATACCATCATCATGCGAGCCAACCCTCCATTAGATCCGATTACGTTAAACTTCCTTGATTCGGTTCGCGAAGATGTTTTTATTATGAACGATATTGATGGTTTGCGTATCGCGAACACTAAACTTTATACCGCTTCATTTGATGACCCGACTAATCACTTCATCCCTGTAACGCATGTTTCAAAAACACCAGAATACTTAGTGGACGTATTAAATGATTCAGCTTCTGGAAAAATGATCATGAAGCCATTAGATGGCTATGGTGGTCAAGGGGTTATTTTAGTAGAAAAGCATGCACAAAAAAGCTTTCATTCACTATTAGAGTTCTACATCAATAGTGGTGATGGCGGGAATTATGTCATTCTACAAGAGTACGTCGAGGGAGCAGACTCAGGTGATGTTCGTATATTAATGCTAAATGGAGAGCCCATTGGGGCCATGAAACGAGTGCCTGCTACCAATGAAGTTCGCTCAAACGTTCACGCAGGTGGCACCGTAGTAAAACATACTTTAACAAAAAACGAGAAAGCACTTTGCAAACATATTGGTCCTAAGCTTGTACGCGATGGTTTATATTTTGTTGGTATCGATGTAATCAATGAAAAGTTAATCGAAGTAAATGTGCAAAGCCCTGGTGGTATTATGCGTATAAATAAATTGAATAACGTCAAATTGCAAAGAAAGGTCATCGACTTTGTTGAAAGTGTCGTCAATGCCAAAGAAGCATTAGCTCAGCGTAAAAACGAATTTAGAAAGGCGATAGACGATGCTCACGTTATCTGAAAAAGAGTGCATTCAACTCATTAAAAAGCGAGAGTGCTTTCACGCTGAAGTTAATAATGGCTCTTTTGTTGTAAAAATAGACGAATATACACCACTTATTTGTGCAGCAATCCATAACGGTCATAGGTTACGTGCTGAATTGGATAAGTCGTTCTTGCTCTCTCAACAAGAGCGCTTCTATGAGGAAGACCCATACACAGATGAACTCATCTCTTCTTTTCCTATTCAGTTAATTGGTAATGATTCTCGGTTTGAGTATGACTTGAATCGAGCTAAAACACTGTCTACTTATTTTAAGACAGCATGGGATAAGCAAGTTTGGCAAAAGCCGCTTACTCAAAAACAACGAGCAATTAGTCACAGTAAGCACGAGTCTTTTTATAATGTATTAGAAGCTATAGTGACAGTTATTGAAAAGCAATTTAGCAATGCAATTGTATTTGATATTCACTCGTATAATTACAAGCGAATTGAACAGATTACGCCAACATTCAATATTGGTGCTGGGCAAATTGATGTCGAGCGATGGGGAAAGGTTGTTAGTCAGTTCGAACGACAGCTAAATAAAATTGAGCTGCCTAATATTGAAGTTAGAGCTGCTACGGATGACATTTTTCATGGTCGAGGCTATTTAATTTCACACATTAATGCGCATTTTGATAACACACTAGTATTGCCGACAGAAGTTAAAAAAGTATTCATGGATGAATCTTCGGGTGAAGTTTATCCGTTGGTTCTAGAAGATTTAAAGGCAGGCTTTAAAGATGCTATCAGTGAAACGGCTGCATTTTTTATGCGTCGTTACACTAATAAAACACGTACTAAAAAAGCTGACATTCTTTCTTCCAACGTTAGCCCAGAAGTTGTCGAGCTTGATAAAAAGTTGTTTTCGCTTTGTAAAAGCGTTGAAACACTTAATTTTATTAATCCAATTAACTTAGTTGCCCAGAAAAATCGCTTTATCAAAAAAAATAGTTATATTGCGCCGAATTTTAACTATAAGCAACTAAATATGAATCCGTATAAGTTTCGAGAAAGCTTATACAAATTACCAGTTGATGACATTTTTGATGCGGGTATTCAACAATTGTATCGCCATGTTATAGATAACTTAGCGAGTAAAATTGATTTATTAACTTCAATTGGCACAGATGATTTTGTTTATAACTCTTTGAAATACTACGGAGAGCCTGACCAAACTGATATTGCTAACGCAAGATTTATTCTTCATTTGAATGACGAGGATGTTACAGAGCCAGAAAAATATCTAACCGCCGATGAAGCAATAGACTTCTTCAGATATCAGGCAGATGAATGGGGCCTTAAATGTAAAATAGAAAAGTCAGGGAAGATTGTTGCCAAAGCAATGGTAAATAATGAAAAAGCCTTACTGCTAATAAACAAAGACGCTAAGTTTACCGATAAAGAACTACATGCATTTGCTTATCATGAATTAGGCATTCATATGTTAACGTCCATCAATGCGAAGAAACACCCTTTAAAGGTCTTTAGTTTGGGATTGACAGGTAATACACATACCCAAGAAGGGATCGCGCTGTACAGTGAATACTGCTCTGGAAGTTTGACAATACAGCGATTAAAGATAATTGCGCTTCGAGTTATCGCTGTACAATACATGTTGGAGCACAGAGATTTTGTTAAAACTTACCATGCGCTCATGAATGAATTTTCATTAGATAAAGAGTTTGCTTTTACGCTAACAACCCGTGTTTATCGCGGTGGTGGCTTTACCAAAGATTACTTATACCTAACAGGTTTTAGAGATATTCTAAACGTTGCAAAACAAGGCTCTATCGATAACTTACTGGTTGGTAAAACAGGGCTGCTAGATTTTGAAGTTGTTACCGAAATGGTGGAACGAGGCATGCTAGACAAACCTGAATCATTATTCGACACGTCATATACGACATCAGGTGATAAGGTATTAGATTTTATCGTAAATTCAATTAAATAGCCTTTTATTAAGTGGTAGGCGTAAAGAGGAATTGCTAACCCCGTTTGCCGTCACATATTGGGTGCTAGAGTGCCAAGCACTACTAAAATAGGCCGTTTCACTTTAGATAAATATCAATTGCGTTTTCATAAAAAGAGATGATGATGGCTCCGCTAAATGTGATGCTTATTATACTGGTAGCCAATCAGACATTATCATAGGTGCTCTGTATGAAATGGATGATGCTGAAAAAACATATTTGTATAAAGCTGAGGAGCTAGGCGTTGGTTATGATGAGCAGATTGTTCAAGTAATTAACGAGGCAGGTGAATCTATATCCGCACTAATTTATGTTGCAGCTAGAATTGATACTAGCCTTCTGCCTTATTCTTGGTATTTAAATCATGTAATTATTGGTGCAATCGAGAATAAAGTCCCTGTAGCTTATTTAAATACCCTGAAATCTGTATCTCATAAGGCTGACCCCGAAGCATAGAGGGATCTTATTGAAAGACAGGTATATCGACATAAATAAGTGGCCAATAAACCAGTGTACTTTAGGCTTTGAATTGTCGTTAATAACTTAGAAGCTAATGGCTAAATGAAGTCATAAGGTATTCATTGATGCTAATGTCCGCTCCGTCGGAGTAGCAGTCGTTAACGAAACTGATACCAACGTCTGATATTCGCTCTTAAGGGACATTAACTTTATTCGAACAAAACTATCAAATTACATCAGACATCACTTGCTACCCAACATTCTTCTTTATTAAAAAAATAATCAATTATTAATGTAAATGATCAAATTTTATTTTTTTCTATCAATAGTTTATGTCACAGAACTTAAGTTTATTTCAGCAATATAGGCCGGACACTCTTAAACTAAGGATACCTTAGTACACTTATGCCCCAGAGACTAAGAGAATCTTAGCTATAAAAAATATAGTTACGGTGCAATGTCTTAAATGGATAATCCAACGCCACTTCGTCTCAAAACTGCACGCAAAAAAGTAGGTTTTACGCAACAACAACTTGGCATTGCTTTAGGCATGGAACCAAATACAGCCAGTGCACGAATGAATCAATATGAAAAAGGCAAACATGCACCTGATTATTTAACTATGCAGCGCATAGCTAAAGAGTTAGATTTACCTGTGGCATATTTTTATTGTGATGATGATCTATTGGCTGAAGTTATTTGCGCTGTGGCTTCATTGAGTGCAACAGAACAGCAGGAAATACTCAGCAACATCATGAAAAGTGAGTGAGAGATAGAATTAATTTAATGTTGATTTAATAACTATTTAACGATTAAAAATTTTAATTTGTCAATAGGATAGTTCATATCAATACTATTGATATATCTAGTTTTTTTGTTAGGCTAACGAATAAATAAAATAAAGCAAAGTATATATGAGACCTGTAAATTCAATTTTAATGAGACTTGCTAAGAGAGCTGAAAAATTACAACCAGATCATTTAAAAAAATCATTTGTTGATGTGGGGCCAACATATACATTGCTTTCTAGTACTGATAATCAAATAATGTTTGGCCGTAGAGGAACGGGGAAAACTCACTTTTTAACAGTACTTAGTAAGGATATTTTAGATAGAGGTTTAATAAGTGTCCCTATTGATATGAGGTTAATAGGTTCTACCGGGGGGATTTTTGCAGATAAAGATATTCCTCAAAGTGAGAGAGCTACAAGACTATTATCCGATACATTATGTCTTATTCATGAAAATATACTTGATTATATTTTTGATAATGAGCTTCAAAATGCTTCGGAAATAACCGAGTTATTGAATGAGTTTGTGGAACAAGCAACTTCACTCTGTATAGATGGAGTTTCTGAAAGTGAAGTTAGTTCAACTAATAAACTCTCAATAAATTCAGAAAACAAAGTAGGAATAACGACTAAAAGCTTATCAGTAGGCCTTTCAAGTAAAGAGACTATAGCAGCTGATGACATGGAAAGGGGTAAAGTTACAGGGAAAAAGGTACTCCGTATTCATTTTGGTGCGATAACTAAATTACTTAATAAGATTGTAAGAAAATTACCAGGTAAAGAACTATGGGTTCTAATTGATGAATGGTCAGAAACCCCTCTAGATTTACAGCCATATTTAGCTGAACTTTTAAGAAGAATCTTATATCCAATCCCTGGAATTACAGTGAAAATTGCAGCAATAGCCCACAGGTGTAATTTTAAGGAATATGACTATGAAAGCAATGTAAGTATTGGAATAGAGCTAGGTTCAGATGCATCTTCAGTTATTAATTTAGATGAATATATGGTATTTGATAATGATAGTGATGCAGCGAAAGATTTTTTTAAAAATTTACTTCATCGTCATGCAATAGCTTTAGATAAAACTGCTGTTTGTGAAAACGAGTCAAACTTTTTCATAAATGATATATTTAGCCAAGTACCTGCTTTTGAAGAGTTTGTTAGAGCTGCAGAAGGGGTTCCTAGAGATGCTATTAATATTATTTCCTTAGCGGCTCAAGCTGCCAATGACACTAAAATATCCATATCAAGCGTTCGTAGCTCCGCGCAAAAATGGTTTCAAGTGAATAAACATAATGCTTTAAATAGTAGACCTTCAGCTGTTGCATTATTAGATAGGATAATTAATGAAGTAATTGGTTTAAGAAAATCTAGGGGCTTTTTAATCAGTAACGAAAAAAGTTTTGATTTAATTGATTATTTATACGATATGAGAATTATCCATGTATTAAAGCAAGGAGTCTCAGCTCATAATTCTGTAGGTAAAAAGTACACAATATATGCATTAGATTATGGCTGTTATGTAGATTTAATGTCTTCAAGTAATGCTCCTAAAGGGTTGATTATTGAATCAGATGAAAATGAAGAAGCTCATTATATTGAAATACCAAAAGCTGACTACAGATCTGTAAAAAACTCTATTTTAGATATAGAGCAATTGGATAGTGGGCAAGCAAGATTTGATTTAATTACTTCCACAGATCAACTTCAATTACCGAAAATGAAGAAGAATAAATCAATTTCGCTTGAAAAAAATATTAATCAAAATTTATTATCAAAAATACCAAAAGATGTTGGAATCTTAAAGGTTGATGGCTCTATTTATATTCCACTTATATTTGTTGCATTAGTTCTAAGAAAAGCTAAAGGTTTTGACTGTAGTTATTCTGTTGAATTAACAAATGAAATAAATGAAATTATATCCCTAAATATGAGTAGAAATAAAATAGCAAGTAATAATATGTCACGAGAATTAAGAAAAGAAAATATACTTAACTTAGAATGGTTAACTCGACTACAAAATGGTAGGAAACCTTTATTTTCGTTAAATGATACTTGGGTTAAGTATTGGGAGCTATATTTTGAAAAAGAGGCGCCTCATTGGTGATAGCTTTTCAAGTATAAGTTTAAACTGGAAAGTAAAGCAAACATACACTAAACCTAAACTAAGAGTTTCTTAGTTTAGATTGTTGATGCAATTACTCATACGTCCAACTCCTTTTTCAGATGAATCATTAGAGAGTTATCTTTTACGTTTATCTGATGCCAATTTCTTTGAATCATATCAAGAGTTAAGTGATGCGCTGTGGCAATGGTTATATGAACATGATCATGAAGCTGCGGGAGCATTTCCTAAAGAATTGCATTTAGTGAATGTTTATCATGCACATCAAACAAGTAGTTTTAGAGTTCGTGCATTAGCGCTGGTTGAAAAGTTAGCTGGACTTGAAATCTCAACTTTAACGCAATTAGCTTTAATGCATTCTGCTATTAGATTTTCGGGCAAAGCTGCTGTTTTTAGAAATGATATAGATATACCTCGTAGTTTTTTACGTGTAGCAGGTGTACCTATTTGCCCTCAATGTATAAAAGAACAAACCTATATACGCCAGTTCTGGCATTTAAAACATTATAACGCCTGTCATATTCATAATTGTGATTTACTCAAAACTTGCCCGAATTGTAATGTTGAAATTAACTATATGATCAGTGAAAAAATATCGCACTGTGAATGTGGTTTTGATTTTAGTGAGGCTTCACTTCCTGATGCCATTAGAGAAACTATTAATTTAAGTGGGTTTGTTGTTGGGCAGCAAGTTGATAGCACTAACAACTTTTTTAATTCCAGTAATTTATCGTTTAGATATGGTGCACTGCTTTGGTTTAATGAACGTTATTGCAAGCTAGTTAAAAATCAAAATTTGGTAATGACAGATTGCTTTGAGTATTTTGAAAAATGGCCTGATGTTTTATATTTAGAACTCAATCAACAAGTTGAAAATGCACATTTTAAACAAACTAAATTACTAAATCACACCTCTTTCGAAGATGTGTTTGGGACATTGCTAAAAGGCAGTGCTTATTTACCAACGGCTGAGCTTAATAAAAACTTTATTCTAAAAGCGATAATTGAATATTTTGTAAATTTGATAGGTAATAATCCAAAATCGAAAGAGCCTAATATGGCTGATTTATTATTAAATATTAATGAGGCAGCCGTTTTACTGTGTACTAGCACAGAGCAAGTGTATCGCTTATATCAAGAGGGTCATTTAAAGCTAGTAAGTAACTTAAAGCTACACGTTAAATTACCAGCTTATCAACCTGCTTTTTATTTAAGGCAAGTTATTGAGTTAAGAATTGCAAAAATGCAGTCACAACGTGACGGGCAAAATAAATATGTACCGGCATGGTGATTTCATGTATTTAAATACTTTGTTAGATAATAAAGACTTTAAAGACAAACAACATAAAATCAGGCGTGCATTTGCACCTTACTCCAAAGCTATTAGTGTTGATGGTAATGAATTAAGTACAGTTATTATTTTATTAAATCTTACTTTTAAAAAATCCGAAATTAGTGATTTAATAAATCCAGATACAGCAACTGAGATATTAAAAAATACGGTTTTATTTGATAAGTGTATTAACGAAGTCCAATGGTTTCATACTCATAATTTAAAGTATCCTGAGATCAGGGTAAGCCATCAACGCATTATTGCACCTAAGTTGGATCATTATAGGGGAGTGATCTCCAGTGAAAGTGAGCCTCAACTGTTAGGTTGGTCGCATAACAGTGCTGAAGTGAATCATGCAAAACTATTTAGTGCAGGCTTTATTTGGCAAAACGAATCAACCAATTTAGCAAGATTACTGATCAAAAAAGAGCAATGCTGGATGGATTGCCTTGTTAAGTTAGGATTAACTAAAAAACGATTAAAATTATTGTGTCAGGAACTTACAGATTATTTGCCTAATGCTGACTTCCCTGATGAAGTGAGTCAATTCTCAAATCAATTAATGGTCCCTATTGGTGATACTTATTGTACAGTTACTCCTGTAGTTAGCCATAACTTACTCGTTAAAATACAACAGCTATCAGTAGAGCATAAATTACGAACGGTAATTGTTGAGCATTCAAGGCCGACTAATGTAGGCGACTTGGCAACTTCATTAGGTGGCAATGTAAGGGGGATGCGTTATTTACCAACAGTGTTTAATAGCGATGGATACACTTATAAAGAAAATATGCTGAAAAAGCCATTTAAGCAAAGGGGCTGTTTTAATCATAAAGCAATACGTAATAGAGCCTTCACAGCTGCATTACAAGTGATTTCAGGAGAAAGTGAAGCCATAACGCATAAGTTAAGGCGTAAAGCTCGTGTGGCTGCGTTACGTTTGATCCGTGAGCAATTAAGCGACTGGCTAGCGCCTTTAATTGAGTGGCGGCTAGATTATAAAGAAAACTCTAATAATGAACTTAATCAACATACACTAGAAGTTGAGTTTTTAAAAAAAAATAACGCTGAATTGCTGAATTGCTGAATTGCTGAGTTTGCTAAATGAATTTAGTCGGGTTCTTAACGAGCAGTTTCAATATAACAAATATACGCAACGCTATGCATTTCATCCTGATTTAATGGCACCTTTAAAATCACAGTTAAAGTGGTTATTAACTTGGATTGGTAAACCTGATAAACATTGTGATACGTCACAATCGAATATTATGTATTTATATTTTTCAGACTTGAGGGTATTTGATGCCAATGCTTTAGCCAATCCCTATATTAAAGGCATTCCATCACTAAGTGCTTTAGGTGGTTGGAGTCATAATTTTCAAAGAAAAGTAAATAACATACTAGGAACTGAGCTAACAGTGATGGGTTCTGCTTGGTTCATTCAAAATTATAATTTAGTAGCAGGTAAAAACTTACCTGAACCAAGTGTATTAACTTCAAAACGTAATCCAT
The DNA here is from genome assembly GCF_001269985.1 of Pseudoalteromonas sp. '520P1 No. 423'. NCBI lineage: Bacteria > Pseudomonadati > Pseudomonadota > Gammaproteobacteria > Alteromonadales > Pseudoalteromonadaceae > Pseudoalteromonas > Pseudoalteromonas sp. '520P1 No. 423'. The sequence continues at coordinate 1,627,207 of NZ_BBZB01000001.1, forward strand.
CAACAGTAAAAAGCTCAGGCATTATTGATACTAAAAAATGTGATTTGACTATGGGGTTAGTTTTACGAGTGTATATTGATAATCCTGTAGACTTACAATCAGCATTAATAAAAGCTGCTTTTCCATCCAAGTTTGCAGGTGGTTGTATGCATCCACCATCTTTATATGAAAATAAAGAATGGTGCCATATTTATAATGACTCAAATGAACTTTTCTCTAAGCTATCGCGTTTACCTCGAAATGGTTGTTGGGTTTATCCATCAGATAAGACTGCTGATAATTTAGAACAGCTAGCTGATACATTAAAATTAAACCCAAGGTTAAAACCCGCATCATTAGGTTTTTTCGCATTAGAGCCAATGAAATATAGAGAGAATGCAATAGCAGACTTACATTGTTATGTCGAGCCAGCCATAGGGATAATTAATTGTATTAGCCCAATAACAGTGAGGCTCAATGGAGTTAAGTCATTTTTAAATAAAGCACTTTGGCAATTTAATATTGAAAAAGACGCTATGCTTATGAAAATAGCTAAATTTGAGTGATTTAAATGAAGTTATGTAAGCAGCTTAATTATGTTCGTTCGCTGTCACCAGGAAAAGCCATCTTTTTTTATAAAACACCAGAAAGTGATTTTGTACCATTACAAGTTGAAGTTAATAAAATAGCAGGTCAAAAATCTAGTTTTTCTGAAGCTTATGATGGTAGTGGTAACTATAAAAATACAACCCCTCAAGATTTAGCGTTTGCTAATCCTCATACAATTGATGCCTGCTATATCCCTCCAAATATTAACGAAGTATATTGCCGATTTTCATTAAGAGTTGAAGCAAACTCTCTTGAGCCAAGAGTGTGTATAGATCCTAAAGTTAAAAAATGGCTCGAAAAGCTCGCAACTCAATATAAAAACTCTAATGGTTATGATGAATTAGCACGAAGATATTGTATGAATATTTTAATGGGCGCTTGGCTTTGGCGGAATCAGCATACAGGTGGTACAAGAATAGAGGTTTTAACATCATCAGGTAATACTTATGTTATTGAAGATGCAAGACGACTAACTTGGCACTCTAATTGGAAATCACCAGATGATGAGGTTTTAAAGCAGTTAACTAAAGAGTTTAGCCAAGCCTTAAGTGATGCTAAAGTTTATTGGTTTATTGAAGTGACTGCGACACTAAAAACAAGTTTTTGCCAAGAAATCCACCCAAGCCAAAGGTTTACAGATAATGTAGAGCAAGGAGAGTCATCTAAGCAGCTTTCAACCGTTACTTGTACTGATGGTAAAGAGGCTGCGTGTTTTCACGCTGAAAAAATTGGTGCTGCACTACAGCTAATTGACGACTGGTGGCATATTGAAGCAGATAAAAGATTAAGAACCCATGAATACGGTGCAGATAAACAAAGCTTAATATCTCAACGTCACCCATCAAAACATAACGATTTTTATTCATTGGTGATCAGAGCTGCGGTGTATATTCGTTATATGAAAAGACATAATTTAAGTGATGATAAAACATCTAAAGAGATTCATTATGTAATGGCTGTATTGTTAAAAGGTGGTTTATTTCAAAAGGGGAGAGGTTAATGCAAAAACGATACTTTTTCGCTATTAAATATTTACCGCTAAATGTAGATCAATGTTTATTAGCTGGTCGCTGTATTTCTATTTTACATGGTTTTATTTCAGCAAGAAATATTACAGGTATTGGAGTCAGCTTTCCTAATTGGTCTGATAAAAGTTTGGGAAATACCATTGCATTTGTAAGTGAACACGAATCCCTTTTAGCTGAATTATCAGAGCAATCATATTTTAACATGATGGCTAGTGATAATTTATTTGCCGTTAGTGAAGTAACATCTATTCCAGAAAACCTCTCTGAAGTTCGATTTAAGCGTAACCAAAGTATTGCTAAATGCTTTGTAGGTGAAAAAAGAAGGCGGCTCGAAAGAGCTAAGCGAAGAGCACACAGTAGAGGTGAAATGTTTAACCCTAAAACCCCTGAACCAGAAAAGGAAATACAACCATTTCATTGTGCATTATCAAGTAGTAAAAGCTCAAATGAAGCGTTTTTATTACATATTCAAAAGGTGAATACTGTTTCTGTTAAAAGTAATGACTATGGTAATTATGGGCTAGCTACAAACCAAAAACATTTAGGCACAGTACCTGATTTATCAAATACAGAAATCCCTTATTTATAATGATTAAATAAAAGCTTTTAGTTTCAGTTTGTTATAAAAATTGGGTAGTAAAGGGTATTTTAGCTAATCACATACTAACTTACTGGAATATAGCCTATTGTTTACTAATATTTATAGTGAACTGCCGCATAGGCAGCTGGAAATAAGTAAATATGGTTACATGTCTGGAATATTAAGTGAACTGCCGCATAGGCAGCTGGAAATATTAACTGATACTTTCGCTAGCAACCGTGTAGGTGTACTGCCGCATAGGCAGCTGGAATTAGGCCAAGAAGTAAGCAACAACATCGTATTAAATTAATCTGCCGAAAAGGCAGTGTTTTAAATTAAAGCCCCAGAACTTTCTGGGGCTTTTTGTATGGGGAAAGTTATTAATACACTGTCATTAAATAATCGGGCTTGATTCTAAATTGAAGAAAATTTAGTAGTTATTCTTTATTCCTAAACTAGAAACTAGGTATACTCATTCTTAATATAATAAATAAAGTCCAATTTTTAAGTTGGTTGGGTTATAAAAAAGTACATTGGAAAAGCATTTGAAAACGGATTTACTTCTACCATTTGCAAAAGATAAAGAAACTGGAAATTTAGCTTTTGTTGATGAAGTTCCCCGAGGATTAGCCTGCAATTGTTTATGTGTGCACTGTGATATGCCGGTTGTCGCTTTTTACTATACAGATAGGCGCCCTCACTTCAAGCACGCACCACGTGTGACGTCTGATGAAATTCCTTGTGAAGCAAATATAGAAAGAGCTGTGTTTTGGCTATGTCGCTCTATATTAGAATCTAATAACGAAATTAAATTACCAAAATATACTACCAAATATAAAAGAGATAGTGCTAGTTATACTAAAAAATGTACAGTAACTGAGTGCTAAATTTATTCATATAGAGATGTTAAATTTCGACCAGCATATGAAAGTGCAAACACTGAACTCGCAACAATTCAAACCGCAAATATGCGTATAGCTTTAGCGCTATCCTATAACGCTTCAGAAACCACATGTTATTTTACAAATATACAAAGCGATACTGCTAGGGTGGAGATATGGATTAGTTCTTTAGCTGAGTACATAAGTAACATTCATTCGGATTTTAGGGAGCAGGTGAAAAATAAACTTTTATATGATGTAAACCTTAGAACCTGGCATTATCATCCCAATGAAAATAAGGTAGTAAGGGAACAAATTCAATTAGATAAACTCAGAGAAAAAGAGTTATATAATATTCAGTTTGCACAAGAAAAACATGCGTCAATGCACACAAATACAACAAACGTATATGACAAATTATTCTCAGAATTCTCACCGTCAAACCAAATAGTTAAAGAAATTAAACAATACAAAACCAGAACAATAAGATGCGATAAATGTAAGCATATTTGGTCTGATTCAGTAGAAAATTTACCCTACTCAAAAAGTACGGTAGATTGTCCAAGTTGTTATTGGAGTGTCTGTATATAAAACCGTGGCCAATATTAGTTGACCACAACAATCACACCAAAAGCGAGTGCTTTATCTCCTGAACAAATACGTATTCAGGAATTAGAAAAGCAAGTTAAGCAGTTAAAAAGTGATAATCAACTATTAAAAAAAGCGTCAGCCTTTTTCGCTATGGAAATGAACAACGGCAGCAAGTAGCAGTTATGTTGAAAAAGGCTGGAAATAAAGTTCAGCAAATTTGTCGGTGCTTATCGATTGCAGCAAGTACATTTTATTATCGTTCAAAGCCTAAAGTTATAAATGCCGAACAACTAAAACTTGAAGCGGCCATGAAGCAAGTTCATGTTGATATGGATGCAACTTATGGCAAACGCAGAATGCTAATAGAGCTTCAGGCTATGGGTTTTAGACTAGGTATTCATAAAGTTAGAACAGCAATGAAGCGATTAGACCTTGTAGCTAAACGACCTAAGCAACATCGTTATCCATCAGGTGGTAAAGCATCAGTTGTCGCACCTAATCACTTGAATAGACAATTTAACCCAGAGCAACTAAATACGCTTTGGTCAGGTGATATTACCTATATCCGAACTCAACAAGGCTGGCTGTATTTAGCTGTGATTATGGATTTATGCTCTCGTAAAGTAATTAGTTGGGCGTTTTCAGATAAACCAAATAGTGAGTTAACAACAAGAGCAATACGCTTAGCAGTAAATAAACGACAACCAGATGATGACGTTATATTCCATAGTGATCAAGGAGTTCAATATACGAGTGAAGCATTTCAAGAAACACTAAATGAATATGGTATCAAAGCGAGTATGAGAAGCCGAGGAAATTGTTTGGATAATGCTGTTACAGAAAGGTTTTTCCGAAGTTTAAAATCTGAACGAGTTAATTATCGTCGTTATCAAACAAGGAGTGAAGCAATAGCAGATATTATTGATTATATAGAACCATTTTATAATCAAAAGCGCCGCCATTATAAGTTAGGAAATATTTCACCAGCAGAATATGAAATGAAATTACTGAAAAGTGCCTAAAGAAGTCTCCAAGTTGGATTGACCATTACAATTAAACCTAAAGCCTGTTGTATAGTGCTGTTAAACTTTCACCACTTTATGTCAACTAATAGTGCAATTATGTAAGGTTATGTCATCTATTAGTACATTTTTATGTCATATTATGGTGCAGATTTAGCGGTAAGTTATTGATTGTTGCTTTCACTTTATGCCAATTTATTGTGCAAGCAACACCTTTTTTGTAGTTTTCACCATAAGTTGTCATTTTTTCCTTGTATGTTGTCCTAATTTGCACTCTAAGTTGTCATAGACTAAGTTTATATATAGCCATTGTATTGAAATAAGCAATGTTATGTATCGCCGAAATCTAAAACACTCTCGCGTAAATAATATTTTTAAGTTTGCCAGTCAAAAAATGAAAACTGTTTTTTACAGTCGAGTCATTTTTAGAATTTGATACCTGCTTTCATTTTGAATATTCCCCTGATGTAATTAGTTTTGAATATTCCCCTGATGTAATTAGTTTTGAAGCTCAACCTTTAACTTTTAAATATCAATTTGATGATAAAGTCCGAAGGTATACACCAGATTTTTTTGTTGTTGATAAAAAGCATGGTGAGCGCTTCATAGAAGTAAAGCCGCTAGATAAAACCATTAATGATGAATTTAGACTTAGGTTTTCAGCAAAGCAGCAGCAATCTCTGTTATTAGGCAAACCGCTTATTTTGGTTACAGAACAGCAAATCCGTATAAACCCAATTTTAAACAACCTGAAATTATTACATCGCTATTCAGGCTTTCAATCTTTAACGCCATTGCAATACAAATTACTAGAATTAATTAAATCATTCGGCATGATACGCATTGTAAAGATTATTCAATCAGAATCAGTTGCTGAAGGAGAGGTATTAGCGTCAATTTTAGGACTTATCTCTCATGGCTTTATTGATACCGACTTAATTAATTCAGATATTAATGCGCAATCAAAGATATGGTTGAGAAATGACTGACACCAGCTTTGGGAGATTTTTTGATGAGTTTGATAATGAAATAGGAGTGCCAGAAGATCATGAAAATAATTTAATACAAAGTACCAGTACTCAGATATACACACATGTTACGGTTGATGAATTGAGTGAAACCTATCAAAAAACACATCCAGCGGCTAAAAATCCAAATACAGAATAGCGCACTATCAGAAGTTATTTGTATTTATCATAACGAGGGGTATAATTAATAACGTACTTAATTAAGTACATTATTAATTGTATATAAGGTGATTTATGGCGGTTCAATCAATATTGGCTGAAAAGACGGTTTCAGTGACAGAGCTTAGGAAGAAGCCATGCGACTATTTCATAGATGAGCCAGTAGCTGTGTTATCAAATAACAAAACTGCGGGTTACATGGTTAGTGCAGAGTTGTATGAGCAAATGGTAGATCTTATAGAGTCACAATCTAAAACCTCACGCTTTAGACCGTCACATGCACGGCTCACTCAAATCGCTGAGCATGGTAGTGAAGTATTACTAGCTGCTTCTGATGACGAGTTAGGTGATTTTGCAGAGTGATACGCGTATTTAAAAGTAGTGTCATTCGTAAAGTGCTGACGGAAGAAGAACTTAACACACTAGTAGATGATTTTAAAAGTTACAAACTTACAGGTAATACGCCTGATAATTTGGGCCGTGATGTGCCATACGACCACCCGAATACGCTGCCAATTATTTTAGCTGAAGAAGTTCAGCATATTCAATTGGGCAGCGAAGATAAACCGCTGCCTTTGAAGAAAGTTCAATTTTATAAAACCAGTGATATTCACCTTGTTTATTGCCAGGGAGCAAGTGATGAAAATTGCTACCTGCTAATGACAATTTTAGCACCTGATGGGCATGCGCAAGCTAAGTCTAGAGACATAATGTTTAAGCTTGGTGTGATGGCTGAAAAGTTTAGAAACAAGTTCTAACTGAGATTTAGTCATTAAATTCATGGATGAAAATATTAGTAACAGTTTATAACTACTTTAGGGATTACGATCCCGAATTTGGGCGCTACATTCAGTCTGATCCCATTGGTTTAGCGGGTGGCATTAATACCTATGCATATCTTGAAGGTAATCCTATTAATTTTATTGACCCATTAGGTTTAGCAAAAATTTGTACTAGGGCTTTAGCAGGTTCAGGGGGTAGGAGAACCAATGGTGCATCAAATACAAATATAGGAGTGTTTCATGAGAAAATTCTATATAAGGATGGCACTAACAGTTGGTTTTCTGTAGATTCGCTATTCGGAAAGGTTACCCGTGCACCGATTCCGATACAAGTGAATATTCATGTAAGAGTAAAGAATACGATGATGATTTAATGAAGAAAGCAGAATTACGTGCAAAAATTTCATTTTATATGAAAAATTATAATGTTCTAACTAATAACTGTCAGGATTATGTTGATGAAGTCATTGAGCAATATCACAATGTTGCCGCAGATCAGAAGAGGCGTAAGAGATGAAAATAAAATTTGTTATATCAGTATTATTTTTGTTTTCAATTTTGTTCCAGCCTATGAGTCTATATGCAAAATGGCATTTTGAAACTTTTTCTGATGGATTTTTTTATACGCTGTTAAACCTAACCTATATTCCTCATGATTATTATCAGCAAATAGGGGGGATTTGGATTGATACAGATAAAAGTAAAGGTGAAAGATTATATTTAAATCATCGTTATAAAGGGAAGTATGGTGTATATGTTGTAGGTGAAGCTGTCCGAAATAAAAATCATAATATTTCGGCAACAATGAATTGTTCAGATAAAATCATAGAGCTAGAGTCAAGCTCTAGTAAAATTACTGATTTAAATAGAAAAGCTGAAACCTCACTTTTAATTGGCACTTACATTGTAGGTGATATGCTTCCAAACGAAATTGAGTGTTCTATATCAATTAACGAAAAAACAAAAGGGCAGTTTTTTATATTCGTTAAGAAATTTAGACATTATTAGCAAAGTCTAAATTTTTGAATCCAATGCCTCGCTAGTCGGGTCTTTTTTATTATTGTATATCCCGATAACTAAGGTATAAATAATAGTTAGAGTAAACCGAAAAGGTTATGCCAACTTATAGTGCAATTATGTAAGGTTATGTCAACTATTAGTGCATTTCTATGTCATTTTATAGTGCAGATTTTACGGTAAGTTGACATAGTTTATTTTTAAATACATTCATTGTATGAAAATAAGCTATGTTATGTATCGCCGAAATATAAAACACTCTAGCGTAAATAATATTTTTAAGTTTGCCAGTCAAAAAATGAAAACTGTTTTTCTGTCGAGTCATTTTTAGAATTTGATACCTGCTTGCATTTTGAAGACGCCTCTGGCGTATTTGGTTTTGAAGCCCAGCTTTTAGTGTCACGGTACAATTTAACTTTTACTGTAATAAAACAACTTCTCTACTTGAAGTTGTTATGCGATTAAAGAGTAATCGCCTATTATTGAGATCTACATCTGTTATCTGATAAACATCATCGAGCTTAGGTAATATAATTTCCTTTGTTTTCTTTACTAGGTTATAACGCCAAAAATTAGAATCACTATCTTCAAGTAATAAGCCAACATTATGGCGATAAAATATAGACATAATATCTAAATCAGCTAGTTCACTGATATGTTCCTCATTATCTTGAGTGACTTTTTTAAACTTATTTTTTTCATCAATTACGTATAAAATATTTTCGTTCGTTAGTTGGGCTAAATAACTGTCTCCTTGATATAACACCTGAAAATCAGTAGTTGTCATATTGAACAGAGCTATTTTAATATTTTCTTTTTCCACTATACTTAATAATAAGTGGTTTTGCTCTGTTACTTGATAAATATCGACTACATCAAATACAGTCATTAGCTGCTGTTTTTCGCCAGTCAAACTGAGTAAGTATAATTTACGGTTTGCTACCACTAGAATAGCATCACCAGTTTTAGACCAACGAAAACTCTCTAAGCCATTGCCTGAAAAGTGACTTAGTTGCTCAGCCTTTTTATTACCATGTCGTGATAGCCAAATTTGTTTTGAGCCACTGCGCTTAGATATGAAAGCGATATCTTGGCCTTTTGGTTGGTATTGAGCAGAGAACTCACTGACAGTACTACGGTGTAAAACGCGAGTCTTTAATGTGGATTGATTTGACTGTATTTTTGGGTTTTCAATTTTATAAGTGGCTGGCCACTGTAACTCAACTAAATCTAGATCTTGAAAGATCATATTAGCAATAATATTCTCAGCTTCTGGGTGGTAATTTGCACCATTAAATTTATGCATGCTAGGGATATTAACTTCAGTAAAACCCCCCTTGTAAATCAATGGTAAATAAAGAATTTCGATAGCTACTAAGTAAAGTTTCTTGATGAGGGGGCCAACTAACTGGCCACCAAGAGTTATATTGATATTTTTCTGGCGGTCGTAATTTGACTTGCGTAAACTTGCTATTATCAGGGTCAAGTAATACTAAATTAGCAGATCGTTTCGTATCGTATTGCATTATTGCAACTTTATTATATTTTGCTGAATAGTCTATGTAGGTAATAACATTTTTTCAGTGCTATATAAAGTTTGAATTTCATTATTTGATAATGTTAACGACATTACTTTATGGTGCTTATTTTCAGTTACTGACCAAGCAATTTTATTATCAGTTAACCATTGGGCTTGATAAATATAGTCTTTTTTACAAGGGAGAATCGCGCGAGTCTGCTGAGGGCTATTTTTTGCTAAAGTAAAAGAAAGTAAACGAATGTCAGAGCATCAATTTAATTTTTGTTGCTCACCACAATTATTTTCTAACGAGAAGACTAACTGACTGCCGTCGGGAGACCAAGTAGGGGGGCCATATAAACCACGTTCTTTAGTTAATAAGAACTCTTTGTTAGTTTGAGTATCTTTAGCCCAAATTTGGTTTTCACAGATATTGATATGTCGCTCAAAAGCAATATACCGCCCATCAGGAGAATAACGCGGTGAATACTCTTGATTATCTGTTGTGGTTAAAGGAATAAGCTGTTTGATTGTTAAATGATTCAACGGCGCTTGCCAATAATAAAAGCTAGTCAGAAAAACGATTACCGCTACACTGAAAAGAGACCAAAAACGTATATTTATAACATTCAGCATTTGCCTCAATTGATTTTTAGGCTGCGCAGTTTGGCTTGTAAGTGGAACTGACTCCTCAGTCACTTCAACCCTTTGCGCTGGAACAATTGATTTTATTTGCCAATTTACCTCAGCAACTAAGCTATAACCTTGTTTCGGGTGAGTCGCAATTATGCGTTGTTGTTTAGCATCATCTTTAAAGGCTTTACGTAATTGAGCTATGCATCTTTGTAATGCGTTAGGGGCAACATAAACATTAGGCCAAACTTTTGTTAAAATATCTTCATGACTAACCACTTTACCTTGGCTTTTTGCTAAAACCAATAAAACCTGTAATACCTTAGGTTCTACTGCAATAGTCTCATCTCGAACGGTAATTTTTGATCTGGCTATATCAATATAAAAACTGCCTATAGAAAATTCATTCATTTATGTTTTGCCATTTCTTTGTTAAATCAACCAATATAGCTAAGTTTCGAGTAGCCAAATTATACCGTGTAATCACTATTTAGCTATCAAATAATGACTGGAGCCCTTTGTAAATATGGCATCAGCAAATCATCAACTTTTAATCAGCAGAAAAACATGTATCGTATTCGCTGTGTTGGATAATACAAATAAATCAATGCAAGCATCAGTTTTAGTACTTTAAGAAGTGCTTATTATTGGTGTGCTTTAGTTGAAATTATTACATTAGTTGAAGGACATTATGACTATTTATCCATACCGATTTACCGTAAAGCTTGCCGCTGTTATTTACTCAATATTGTTAGGTTTGGCGTCATTTAAAAGCTATGCTATCGATAGCCCTGCTATTACGCGTTATCAAAGAGATTACTTTAATCAATTTTCGCCACAAAATCTCAAAGATATATTGGATAAAATATCTGGAACCTCTGCCATTTTACGTGACCTTGATAGTGATGGCACAGAGCGAGGATTTGGCGCTAGTGGCGGTAAAATATTAATTAATGGCAAACGTATTTCAGGAAAAAGCAATGGAATCTCAGCACAACTTTTCCGAATTCAGGCTAGTAATGTTCGTCATATAGAATTAATTAGAGGAGCAGTAGCTGGTTTGGACGTGCAATCTGATGGTTTGCTTATTAACGTAGTGTTAGATAACGCTAACAATGTATCAGCGACTCTGTGGGATATTGGGCTAGCATATATTTCTGGCGTAGAACCTCTACCTCTCGGTAGTGTTAATCATAGTGTAAGTAAAGATAAGTTAAAATATTCTTTGAGTTTTGAACGTCAAGCAGAACCCGACCATTTTATCAGCTATGAGATAATTACCGATAGTGTAAATCGTCTACTGGAGACCAATCAGAGTAATAATAAGGATAAATGGTACAGTAATAACTTTTCCGCTAGCATGGTTTATGACTTATCCGATAAAAGCAGCATCCGCTTAAATAGCGCCTATAAATTTGTTGAAAGTAAGTCTACCGACCCGATAAAACGAAAGTTCTTTAATACTCAACAAATTATGATAGAAAACTATATTGAAGATAACCGTTATAGCGAGGACTCCCAAGAGTGGGAGTTAGGTGGGGATTTCAATTATCGATTTAAAAAATTAGGCAATTTAAAAGTGATATTTATCGCTAATCAAATTGACAACACTGATTTAATTAACCAAAAAATCAACCAAGTTGGCGGCGGTTATACACCTATTTACGCGATAGATGATTATGTTATTACTGCAGAACAGGCTGTGCGTAGCAGTTTAGATAAAACAATAAATGGGCAGCACTCAATTGAGGCAGGTTTTGAGTTAGCATTTAATAAGCTTGACGGTAATGTGAGTTTTACTTCCTTTGCTGATATTGCCGCCAATAATAATGAGTTATCAACTGAAGCATCACAGATCAAAGAAGATCGCTACCAGACTTTTTTCAATCATAATTTTATTATTTCATCCACTCTTAATTTGCAAACATCCTTAGTTTGGGAGTGGTCTGAAGTTGACTTAGTCACTAACTACAGTAACCAGTTCGCTGATGAACTACCAATAACTTCCAACTTAGCATTAAATCGTCGCTTCAATTACTTTAAACCACGTATTAATCTAAGCTACGACCTTAGTATTGATGAGCAGTTACGCTTTAATATAGAGAAAACTGTCAGCCAATTAGACTTAACTGACTTTCTACCTGAGTTTAATGATGACAATAACCGTCTTGAACCGAGTAACCCGAATTTAAGACCTGAACAAATTTGGGCGATGAACTTAACTTATCAGCATAACTTTAGAGAAGAACAAGGTGATATTAGCTTAACAGGATTTTATGAAAATATTAGCGACCACCTTACTCAAATTCCTTTAGAGGCGAGTTCTGGCTTAGGAAATGTTGACCATGCAAAAAAATATGGCATAAAACTAGAGAGCAATTTAAGGTTAACAGCGTTAGGGTTTGAGAATACGCTGTTCAATAGTGAATACAGCTTTACTGAGTCAAACTTTAATGATCCGCTTAGTCAAATCAGTAGACAAATCAATGACGAACTCAAACATGTATGGTCACTTGAATTACAGCATGATGACTTAGAACTAGGATTAACCTATGGTTTCAGTATTTTCTCTGATTCTGTTTATTATTACAATTGGCGTGATAATACCAACAGTTATAAGCCAGAAATTGATGCTGATGCCTTTATTGAATATATAATTAATCCTAAATTGAAGATTCGTTTAGAAGGTTCCGAGTTATTTTATGGTAAAGAAAAACGCCAACGCACTCGTTATGTTGATGAAATTACAAGCAATAACATAGAGCAATATGAAGTGAGACAATCACGATTTCCACGTCTATTTAGTTTAACGATACGAGGACAATTTTAATCAAATATCAAAATGTTATGGAGCCTTTTAGGCTCCTTTAACAGTTGACTTTAATTCTCTTGTTAGTATGTTTTTAAATGATTTAGTCCTGCTTTTATATTGACAGAGAACTTAGTAACCAAATCCATTATTCATCAATTAACGTGAGTAAAGTGCACTAAGCTGAAGTAAACAATTCACAGATTCAAACTTCTTCGGAGTATAAGGTTACCTTATTTTTTGATTTTCGGGCTAAGTATCATCACATTGCCGATACATAGATTATTTAGTTTTTTGGCAGGTATAGGAATCAATATCAACAATAGGCTCACAGTATTAGAAAATCATCTTGGTTAAAACGATTGCTACTCAGTGTTAACACAAAGAGCAGCAAATCAATAAAAAAATAAACTCGGCTTAGAGTTTATCCTTGTTTTTTGTCAAGTTTGATAACCATTTTATACTGCGGACGCCAACCATAGGAAATGAGTCGCTATGGTCAGACGATTGAATCACTACCTGTTTTAAAGATGATAACCTTTCATATTTTTTAGCTTTTAGTTGGGTAATAAAGTCCTCTACATGCACACTTAATTCTTTTTCTAATTCGCCATATGAAATAAACAGATTGATATCTAGCGCTTTTGTTTTTAATGAGGCATTTTCAAGGGAGAAAAGTAACGGAATATCTCGCCAAAGCGATGGGCTACCTAAGATATAGTTTTTAAAAGTATCCGGATGTGTCATTAAGGCGTAAGTACCAAATAAGCCCCCAAGGGAAAGCCGAAGTAAGTTCGATTACTCGGGTTAGTTCGATAGTTGCTTTCGATAAACTTAATGACATCGTTACGAATAAAAGTAAGATGATTATCGGCCTGCCCAAATTGATATTTAGCTTGACGTTGAGAGTTGCTTGACTTGCTTATTGAATAATCTCTCGCTCGCCTCAATTGTTAGAAAAGGTAGTAAAAACATAACAACTAAAATTAAATTTTTCTTTATATTCATAAATTAATCCACTTGTATATTATTCGGTTGCATTTAAAATTCGTTTTCTGAATGTCTGATCTTTAAAACATCGGTTTTGAATCTCGGAGCAACTGAATGTAAATGAATTAGCTACTAATATTTATTTTAATCAAATTTTTAGATATATCTCTCTAAAGCCTAGTTAACGCCATTCCCAGTGGTTTAAAGTAAGCTAATAACGCTTCGTGAACTCGATGTCTATGTGTTAAATCTGGGTATAGCTTAATGACATCATTATTGAGTGTGCCAGATACTAAATAGGCATTGTTGATTTCAGCGCAATACTCAATCACTGATTCAAACGCTCTTGCCATCATTTCTGTGGGTTGTGCATAATAGTTTTTAGATAATACGAGATCTGCTTTCACACTGCGTGCAACATAGTCACTTTTATCAAGTCCATTTTCACTGAGCAGTGCGCTATCAAATATTGCCATTAATCTTTCATTAAGTGGGTGAGGTTTTATGGTTTTATTTTTTAGCCAGCAATCGCTCGCAAATAATGGAAGACTTGATGAATTGAAAGGAGTGTCAATTTCAAAAGCTTTATCTGATATATAGTGATCAAATGCATGCCAAAATTCATGAGCTAATGCACCGGCTCCTGCATTTTTAGCAAGCGCTAACTCACGTCGATAAGGCGCATAATGTGCCTGAACTCCCATTTGACCGCCAGTACCAAAAGCTAAATTTAAAGTACCACGAAGGCCAATTGCTTCAGGTGGAAGCGCCAGTATAAAAGCTAAGTCTGCTAAGGAGTCAAAAATCACGTTTGCCGCAAGCTCTTTTTCTTCTCGGGTGACCCATTTACCGATGCGGATATTACCAAGATTAAAAGTCTTTTTAATATCTATAAACGTCATTTGCTCACCATGACGATAGTCAGGGCCTTTGCGGGTTTTATATTTAAAACTAGTTAGCTTCAAAAGCTGCCTCTGTGGTTTAAATCAAATTATATTGTTTAAAAAATAGATGGTATGATTTTAAATAAATCACCTTGATACGCTTAAAATATGCATGGAGATCAAAGAAGGCTTGGGTATATTCGTTTTATTGAATACACACTCTATGCTTTATTTTAAAACATAGAGTGTACTTAACTTGTTAACTCATATGACGGGTTTGTCTTTGCACGAAATTAATTTGGCTCTTTGATTCTTTCTTTTGACCGGCATAAAGGTTCAGGGTATCAAAGCGGCTCTTTAATTTAGACGCAGTGTAATCTAATTCAATTTTTGAAATGACAACTTGATGCTTTTCTGGAAATAAAGCTTCTACTGCCTGTGATAACAGCTCATAGAGTCTTTTAAGGTTTATTTGATGAGTTTGACCTGTAGCTTCAAATAGCCAGTTTGTCAGAGACATAAAGTGCTCAAATGGGTTACCTTCTAATATTGAAGGCAGCACATGTTTAAAGCGACCTGAGTTGCCTATCATATCCCAATATCTTGCAAATCGATTGATCAGCTGCATGGTTGAAAAATCAACACGGTCAGTACTTAATATATTAAACGGTGGTAAAGGGTTAAAACGTAAGTCAAACGCTTCTGTATGTCTAATAATAGGGCTGCCTTTAAGGCGTTTTAAAATACCTAATTGAATTTCGTGTGGGCGACAGTCATATAGCTGATTGAAGCTATCACCAAATGATTCAAATGTTTCACCTGGTAAACCAAAAATTAAGTCAGCATGAATATGCGCATGGGTATTCTCTTTTAACCAAATTAAATTTTCTTTAGATTTTGCATTATTTTGCTTTCGGCTAATATTAGTTTGTACTTGCTGATCAAATGTTTGGATCCCAATTTCAAACTGTAAACTGCCTTCAGGAAATTGCGTTAATACTTCTTTTAATTTGCGCGGTAAATGATCTGGCACTACTTCAAAATGCAGGTAAAGTTCATCATTTTTCTTATCTAAGAAAAACTGCATAATTTGCATTGTCGTTTTTATGTTTAAATTAAAAGTTCTGTCGATAAATTTAAAGTTTCGAGCGCCACGTTGATATAGGATTTCCATTTCTTCTAAAAATAACTCTAGTTCGAATGGATTTGATGCCGTGTCTAATGATGATAAACAAAACTCACATTTGAATGGGCAGCCACGAGATGCTTCAACATAAAGTAAGCGATTTTTTAAATCTTCATCACTATAATATTCATAAGGTAACGCGAGATCTGTTAAGGCTACTGGCTTAGAAGTAAGTACTTTTTGTTCAGGTGCTTTTTGATTTAAAATGTCTTTACATAAATTGTAAAAACTCACTTCTGCAGCACCTGTTAATACATAATCAGCGGATTCAACAATGGCTTGGCCTTGAGCTTCATAACTTACTTCTGGTCCACCTAAAACAACTTTAATTTCAGGCGCGATTACTTTTAAAAGACTTACCACATTTGTTGTTTCAATGATGTTCCAGATATAAACGCCAAAGCCCACGATAGTTGGTTTGGATTCTAATATTTTCTCAACAATATCAATAGGGCGAGTTTGAATAACAAACTCTTTAACTTCACAGCTACTTTGTAAATCTTTTAGATTAGCGTAAAGATAACGTAAGCCTAAACTCGCATGAATATACTTAGCGTTAATTGTAGCAAGCACGATTTTAGATGAGTTTTCATCTGGTTCTAAATTAATAGGTGGATTGTGCTTTAATGCAGCTGGAGCGCTTTCCTTAGTCGCATCTACTTGCTTTATGATCAGTTCAGGATTGAATTGTTGGGTTGCCATTATGGTTCTTAAATGTCTTGAATAGTCTAAGCATAATAATACAGTAATAACCTATCTTTTTCAGTATATGATTTATGTTCAAGGTTTTACTACTTAAACATAAAAGGTCTATTTTACGTCTTTTATGCTCTATATCTAAGTAGTAGTTTTGTATATCTTTGTTTTTAATTTATAAATAAAGATATTTCCGACATTCCGCAGCATTTTTAGGAATAAATTTCTTGATAGATGCTGCCCATGCAATTAATGATAATACTGTTCCTCTCCTCCACATTGAGGACTAATTGTTGCTCGCCACTGATTGTTAATACATCAATACCTTAAAAGCAAAAGAACACCCAGCGAGCAGTAAAGTATTGGCCATCTTGAGCTGCTTTTAAACTGCTAATATGGTGTTTAACAATATTTTTAAACCCTTCATTGTCATTAATATTGCCACTGGCTGCTTGCATATACACTGGAATACCTGCCTTGTTTTCAGTGATCAGGTTAAGTACAAACTGATTCAGCTCTGGGCGATGGTTTCGACTGTAATCTCGAACTAGTTTTACTGCTTTACTGTCGTTGTCATGCTCATAATTGCCATCAACATGAATACTTGTCGAGTCTAAATTAATGCCCTAGCAGCTGACCGTAAGAAATAAGCTTGTCATCACTGTGCTCAGGGAGTGCCTTATCAATTAACTTAGCAATACCAAGCTTTTTTAATTAAATTTTTAGGTGCGCAAAGACAGATTTAGGGCATACCTTAGGTGCTTGTGGCAGCATTGAAGCTTGGGCAAGTATTAATATGATGCAAGATAAGTGGTTTTCACCGACATTAAATTTACAAGAGATTGATCCTCAGTGTGGTGATTTTGATTATATTAAAAATGAAAGCCGTGAAATAAATACAGATCATGTGATGAGCAATAACTTTGCTTTTGGTGGTATTAATACATCGCTTGTTTTTAAACGCTTTTCTAAGTAATAAGTGCTTTTAAAGATAATTCAGATACCAACTTAAACACTTTGTATCTGAATTAATTTCTTTTTGTAGTCATCTTTTACAACTTCTAATGCATCAAGCACAACCTGTGAATCAAGCTCTTCTTGTTCTAATAACATAATTAAATCAATAGCGAGTTTAATATGCTCAGGTGCATTATCTAAATTAGAGCTAATCAATTGTCCCCCCTCATTGATATTAATTTTATAGATTCTTCAATGGCTACTTTGACTTGTTCTTCCATTTCTATTCGCTCAGATTGTGGTAAATAAAAAGCCAGATCAACTTCAAAACGTATATATCTTGGAGGGAGTTGATTTAGTACCGTACAGCAAAGATCAGCTAATGTATCGACATCTAAAGATTCACTTATTTTTTGTTTAATGACTTCATCAAGCACTAATTTTTCATAATAATTATGTATATCATCATGCAGTTTCATCTAATACTCCATATAAAACATGAAATTTTATTTTTATATTTATTTGAATCAGCTCTTTTAATAAATTTAATTCAAACTCTTTGTACTTAATTTAGCTTATACCAAAACGTGAGGCAAATCTAACTCATGGGTTCGAGACAATTTATTTGGTTTTTTCAGACAATTTAATTTTATCTTCAGT
This sequence comes from Pseudoalteromonas sp. '520P1 No. 423', assembly GCF_001269985.1. Taxonomy (NCBI): domain Bacteria; kingdom Pseudomonadati; phylum Pseudomonadota; class Gammaproteobacteria; order Alteromonadales; family Pseudoalteromonadaceae; genus Pseudoalteromonas; species Pseudoalteromonas sp. '520P1 No. 423'. Next base: position 1,645,217 of record NZ_BBZB01000001.1, read on the forward strand.
GGCTGAAATTGCTTTGCGACAACGTCCTAATCGGCCGTGAGTTATCAAAATATCAAGATTGATTTCATTTGCTTTATCGCCAATGGCTTTATGTAACAAGGCCTTTTTCTCTTCTATCATAACTAATAAACGTCTTTCAAACTCTTTATTTTTAGCCAGTTCTTGGTGTAAATCATGGGATGATTGCATGATTTTTTTCACCGCTTTTTTATAATATGTCTTCTTTTTAACAAATTTATTTACGTCTAAATCTTTTTGCCAAACAGGTGTTGATTTTAGCACACGTATCATGGCTTCAAGTTGTGCTGTTAATCTTTCTATTGCATATTCATAGCTGCGGCGGTGGGCAATAGGGGGCAGGTTTTTGTAAGTTTCTAATAATTCATCAACATAATCTAGTAAAATCATACTGCGGGTATTAAAGAGTGTCGGGTCAAATAATCTGTGCTTAGATCTCATATAGCTATTTTTATCAAACCACTTAGCGTTATCAAAACTTTTGGCGTCTCGCTTTATTTTTGCTATTTGAATATTTAATCTTTCTAATACTTGAGATTTCATTTACATAAAAGCCTCATAGGCAAGCTTACCCGCTAAAACAATGACCACAGTATTAAATATAGGTCTAATAATTTTACTGCCAAATTTTATGGCTGAATGTGCACCTATCCAAGCTCCTAACATTAAAAATGCACCCATAGTTGCACCTAATATAAAGTTAACATGGCCTAAAGCGACAAAAGCAATAAGAGAGATAAAGTTACTCACAAAATTCATAGAGCGGGCTAAACCACAGTTCAGTAGTAAGTTCATCTTATATAATAATGAATTTGAAGCAGTCCAAAATGTGCCAGTACCTGGGCCCGCTAAACCATCAAAAAAACCTAATAGGCTGCCTTGCACGATTTGCTTTATTTTTAAACCAAAAGTAACAGCAGGTAGTTTCGTTTTTTGTTCGGGACTTAATTTGCCAAATATGCTGTAAATAGCAACGGATATAATGATAAATGGCAGTAGCTTATTTAAAAAATCAATACTGAGTTTATCTACGACTAGAGTGCCTATTAAGGCACCTAAAGCTGTTGCAATAATGGATTTTAACCAAAATTTTGGTTGAAACAAATGCTTTTTAAAATAAGTAATGCTTGCGGTAAGTGAGCCAAAACTAGAAGCGAGTTTATTGGTACCTAAGGCAATATGAGGTGGCAAACCAGCAGTTAATAATGCGGGTACAGTGAGCATACCGCCACCGCCAGCAATTGCATCTATAAAACCTGCAGCCAATGCTACAGCACATAATATTGCCCAAGTTGAAGGGTCTAAAGCGAGTTCTAGCACTTAAATTTATTACTCTATTTTTCTGTTGAAAGGAGGTAAGGCATCTAACATAGCTTTGCCATAACGCTTACTGACGAGACGACGATCTAATACAACAATGCGACCAGAGTCTTTTTCTTTGCGTAGCAGTCTACCACAACTTTGCACTAATTTCTTAGAGGCTTCGGGTACAGTGATTGATAAAAATGGATTTCCACCTTTATTTTGAATATGTTCTGTTTGCGCTTCTTCCATTGGTGACGTTGGCACGGCAAATGGAATTTTAGTAATAATGAGATTTTCTAAATATTTACCAGGTAAATCAAGACCTTCAGAAAGGCTCTGGGTGCCAAATAAAATAGAACCTTTATTTTTATCAATTGCTTTTTTATGTTGTTTTATTAAATACTCGCGGGATGACTCACCTTGTAATAATAAATTATAACCTTTTGTTCTTAAACCTTGAGCGACTTCTTTCATTTGCCAATAAGAAGCGAACAATACTAAGTTAGCTTTTTCTTTTTCAATATAATCTGGCATCACCTCAATTAAACGTTTAGTGAAGTTTTTATCTGTTGGCTCACATTTTATATCTGGCAATAAAAGTAGCGCTTGCTTTGGATAGTCAAAAGGAGAGGGAACCTTTAAGAACTTAACGCCTTCTTCACCTGCTAAGCCAGATTCAAATGCAAAGTGGTCAAAATTACCTAATGCAGTTAATGTTGCTGAACACAAAACTGCGCCCGCACATTCTTGCCATAATTTATCTTTTAAATAAAAACCAACTTCGATAGGGCTATCGGCTAATAGGTGGTCGTGATGGTTTTTATAGTTTTGTTGTGTCAACCAGCGAGCATGAGGGCTTGAAGCTGTGCCTTTATTGAGGTTATTCCAAAGTTTATTTAGATTTTCTACTCTTTGAATATAAACACCGCTTTCAGCCAAAATAGGATCTGCTTTATGTGGCTTTACATCGCCATCGTTCACATCAAGGATCAATGATTCATGCATTTTAGTTAAATGTTTAGATACTAATAATGATGAGTCACTTAAATCTTCACTTAAATTAGATAATAACTCAGGTAGTTCACCATTTTTAAAACGATATACGTCATCTTCATTATAAGTAACATCTAAGCCATCAAGAATATCTCGGACTTTTTTTAATTCTTTTTGTGTATCTGTAATGGCATCAGCTAATTTAAAGTTCATACCGATTGCACGTTGAGTGGAAATGGTATTAGACAGTTTTTGATTAAACTTAGCTAACTTATCAAGCCATTCTAAAGTGCCTTTTACAGTTGCGGAAGCCGATGAAAAATCACGAGTTATTTTTGGTAAATGGTGTGCTTCATCAATGACATAAATTGTTTTAGCTGGCTCTGGTAAAATTTTTCCGCCGCCTAAATCTAAATCAGCTAATAATAAGCTGTGATTTACCACTAAGACATCCATCTGATTTAATCGGTTGCGTGCTTTATGAAAAGGACAGTGTTGATGCTCAGCTAATTGGCGCTGACAAGAATGTTTATCACCGGCAATTAAATTCCAAACTTTATCGGGGATCGTATCAGTCCATGCATCTCGGTCACCATGCCACTTGCTTGTGGTATAAGCCGTAACGAGCTGCTCTAAGCATTTTTTTTCCATTTTATCTAATGGCGATTTTAACAAAGGTACAAAATCAAGTTGTGCAGGTTCTTCTGCTAGAGATGCTTTTAGTTTTTGTGCGCAGGCATATCTGTGTCTGCCTTTAACGAGATCAAATTGAAAATCTAAACCTGAGTTTTTAGCAAAAAAAGGGAGTTCTTGATCTATTAATTGTTCTTGCAAAGCAACTGTTGCGGTTGAGATAACTAACTTTTTTTTATTTGCAATGGCATAAGGTAGCGCACCTAAACAATAGGCTAATGACTTGCCAGTACCTGTGCCGGCTTCTAATACACAAATCCTTTGGCTTTTATGGTATTCACCCGCCAAGGTTTTTGCGATTTCTGCAACTAGGTAGTTTTGGCTTTTTCGCGGTTTATAATCGGTTAAATTATCTGCAACTTGCTGGTGAATTTTACGAATTGTTTTTTTTAAAGCATCAGAGAGCATGTTGCAGTGACCTAGTTATGTATATAATTACAGTGATTAGTTTAAAGGGAACGGGTTTTTGATACAACAAACATTGCAAGGGTTTATCCTTTCAAAGCAACAATACACATTAAATGGGCAGATCTGTCTGTGTTATTGGCTATCATCTGATTTTGGTCCGCTTAAGGTTGTGATCACAGGTGAAGAGGCTGTTTTTTTTGTTGAACAGACTAATCAAGAGAATGCGAGTAAGTTATTAGATAAAGAAAAAATACCGTATAGATGTAGTGCTTTGCCTTTAAGTACTTTTAAACAAAACAATGTTGTTGGCTTTTACTTTTCTCAGTTAAAACAGTTCTACCAAGCAAGAGACTTATTTAATCAACATTTCATTACGACTTTTGAATCTGATATTCGCCATTGCGACCGGTTTTTAATGGAGCGGTTTATATGTGGTTCGGCATGGGTTAAGGGCGTTTTTGTACAAAAAAATGGCTTTATTGAGATCTCAAATGCGCAAATGAAGTCTATTAAAGATGATAATCAATATAAACCTAAATTAGACATGCTTTCTTTAGATATAGAATGCAGTGGCAAAGGGGTTTTATTTTCGGTTGGTTTATACAGCGATAAATGTGCTCTTGTTATTATGGTTGGAGTTGCTCAAAATCATGATGGCATTATCTGGGTAAAAGATGAAACTGAATTATTACAGGAACTTGAAAAGAAAATTATTTTCTATGATCCCGATATAATAATTGGTTGGAATGTGATTAATTTTGACTTTTCACTACTGTTTGAACGGGCAGAACAATTAGATATCTCTTTAAAATTAGGTCGAGCCAATAATAAAATTCAGTTGAAACAATCTCAGGTAGGAAAGTTACTTGTTCCGGGTCGCGTTGTATTAGATGGTATAGATTTAATGCGTAATGCAACTTATCAATTTTCAAGCTTTAGTTTAGCTAATGTTTCAAGTGAGATTTTAGGGGAGTCAAAATTAATTGAGTCTGATAATAAACTTGAAGAAATAGAGCGACAATTTGTAGAAGATAAAATTGCTTTGGCTGAATATAATTTACAAGATTGTAAATTAGTATGGGATATTTTCAAAAAAGAAAGTTTACTAGAGTTTGCAGTTGTAAGAACGCAATTAACAGGATTAGATTTAGAAAGAATGGGTGGCTCAGTCGCTGCTTTTGTTAATTTATATCTCCCTTTGTTACACCGCAGTGGTTATGTGGCTCCTAATTTAGGAGATAGCCCTGTGAATTTTGATAGTCCTGGCGGCTATGTTATGAGTTCAAGTCCAGGGTTATATCAAAATGTTATCGTGCTTGATTTTAAAAGCCTTTACCCTTCAATAATTAGAACCTTTTTAATAGATCCTATGGGGCTTATTGAAGGGCTTAAAGAAGATGATAAACAAAAATATAGTGCAGTAGCAGGTTTTCATGACGCTAAGTTCTCCCGAACAAAACACCACTTGCCTAACTTGATTGAGCAGCTTTGGAGTGCACGAGATCAAGCAAAAAAAAATAAAGATAAAATGCTTTCTCAAGCAATAAAAATTATTATGAATAGCTTTTATGGCGTATTGGGTTCTACAGGTTGTCGGTTTTATGATCCTAGATTATCAAGCTCAATTACGTTGCGTGGTCATGAGATCATGCAACAAACAAAACTATGGATAGAAAAATCGGGTTTTGAGGTTATTTATGGTGATACTGATTCCACTTTTATAAAGTTAGCTGATGAATTAACGCAAAATCAATGTAATGAAGTCGGTATAAAATTAGCTGACGAAATCAACTTAAAATGGCATGAAAAACTAAAACAAGAGTTTAATATAATAAGCCACTTAGAAATTGAATTTGAAACTCTATATAACCCTTTTTTCATGCCTACAATTCGTGGCGATATAAAAGGTTCAAAGAAACGTTATGTTGGTCAAATAACGCGATTTTTAGATAATAAACAAGATACAAAAGAGTTAGTTTTTAAAGGTATGGAAACAGTACGAAGTGATTGGACTGTATTAGCAAGAGACTTTCAAATGACTTTGTATCGTAAAGTTTTTGATGGTGAACCCGTTGAAGAATATATTAAAACTTATGTTGCTAATACTTTAAATGGAGACTTTGATCATCAGTTTGTTTATAAAAAGCGATTACGACAACATTTAAGCGAATATGTGAAAAATATCCCGCCTCACGCACAAGCTGCATTAAAAGTGCACATTACTCATCCAGATAAAGTGCCTAGCAAAGGACAATGGGTTGAATATGTTATTACAATTAATGGTCCTGAAATAAGGCAATTTAATACTTCAAAATTTAACAGGACACATTATGTTGAAAAGCAAATAAGACCGATTGCCGAATCTATTTTACCTTACCTAAATACAAATTTTGATCAAATTTTAAATGGTCAAGCCTCATTGTTTTAATTATTAGTTAGCGATTTTAGTGAGCTAATAATTGCGAAATAATCATTAATCACTCTATATTATTGGTTAAAAATTAACCTCGGGTCTGTTGTTGTACGATAATTGAATAGTTCAAAGTATTAAAATTAAGTTCAGTTTATTTTTATTTTATTATTTTTCCATTAAATACTCTTATCAGGGAGAAATTGAAATGTTAAACAATAAATTATTTAAATATTCAAAATTAGCACTCGCTATATCCTCACTTTCTTTTTTATCCATTAATGTTCAAGCCGAAGAAGGTGCTGGAGAGGTAGAGAGAATAGAAGTAACTGGCTCTCGTATTAAAAGAGCTGATATGGAAGGGGCTAATCCAGTACAGATCATTGGTAGGGACGAGTTAATTGCCTCAGGTATTACCAATGTAGGTGATATTTTACAAGAAATTCCTTCGGTAGCAGGTGCAGGAACAAATACAGCTATTAATAACGGTGGTTCAGGGTCTGTTAGGGTTTCCTTAAGAGGTTTAGGATCTGCTAGAACTTTAGTCCTACTTAACGGCCGTCGTATGGTGGCATCGGGAACTGGTGCGAATAGTTCAGTCGATTTAAGTACGATACCCACCGCGATAATTAAAAGAGTGGAAGTATTAAAAGATGGTGCTTCAGCAATTTATGGCTCAGATGCAATCGCAGGTGTTGTTAATATTATCACACGTGATGATTTTGAGGGCTTTGAAGCAAATTTAATGTATGACGCTTCAACAGAAGAGGGTGATGGCGAAACAAAATCATTTGATGTGACTGTAGGCTTTGCAGGAGATAAAGGGAATGTGGTTGTAAATGCCTTTTATGTTGAGCAAGGTGCACAGTGGTCTGGTGATAGATCATGGTCACAATTTGAATTAGATATGGATGTTACTGGTGAAGTTTCTAAAGGGGGATCTTCAGCACCACCATGGGGAAGATATAATGGTATTGATGGCATAGTTAATGGTTCTGAGTGTGGGTCATTTACTCATGGTGCAGGTAGTGGTCCTGGTCAATCAGATCCAAGCGACTTTTCAAACCCTACAGGCTTTGATTGTTGGGATTGGGATAAAGATACCTATAACTATGCGCCTGCTAATTATCATTTAACACCGCAAGAACGTTATGGATTTTTTGCTTCAGGGAGTTATGAATTTGACGATAAAATTAGGTTTTTCTCAGAATTAAGTTTTAATCGTAGGATATCAGATACTAAATTAGCACCACTACCCTTAGCGCCGTTAGCATTTTTTGGCTTCTCGGATGCGACTTATTCAAAAGATAACTATTACAACCAAATGTTTGGTCCAAAAGACAAAGATGGAAACTCTGTAGATATTGCTGATTGGCGTAGACGTATGGTTGAAACTGGGGGTCGAGATAGTAGCTTTAGAGTTGAAACAGTTCGTGCTGCAATTGGTTTTGACGGTGAAATTAATGATGATTGGCGTTACGAAGTCTCATATATATTTGGTGCAAACGATGCAGCAACAAATGGCGCTGGTGGTGTGAATTTTGAAAAAGTAGGTGAAGCTGTAGGACCATCATTCTTAGATTCGACATCAGGCGAAGTAATGTGTGGTACACAAGATAATGTTATTGAGGGATGTGTATCCCTAAATGTATTTGGTATTCCCGGAACAGAAACTGCTATTAATCAAGCTATGATGGATTTTATTACATTTAATGCTCATGATTTTGGTTCAAATGAACAGCAAATTATTTCAGGTAGTGTATTTGGTGATGCTTTTGAGTTACCAGCTGGTATGGTTGGAGTTGCTATTGGGTTAGAGCATAGGGAAGAAAAAGGAGCCGATTACCCTGATGCTTTAATTGCTTTAGGCATTACATCAGGTTCATCTCGTTTATCTACGGAGGGTTCATATACTGTAGATGAGGCCTATGTTGAAGCTAATTTTCCATTATTAGCGGATGTACCATTTGCTGATAGTTTAGAGATCGATGGTGCAATTCGATATTCAGATTATGATACGTTTGGGGATACCACTAACCATAAGCTAGGTATTCGCTGGGTACCTATGGAAGGGTTATTATTAAGAGCGACAAGTTCTAGTGCATTTAGAGCACCTTCTACGAATGATTTATTCCAAGGTGCATCTGCTAACAGCCCTACAGTGGAGGATCCTTGTTCTAGTAATCCCACAGCATTTTGTATCGCTGATGGTGTACCTGCAGGTGGTTTTGAACCAATTGGTGACCAATTATCATCAACTCGAGGAGGTAGCACAGAAATTCAACCTGAAGAGGCTGATATTTTGACTGCGGGTATTGTATATAGTCCCGATTTTTTGGATGGTCTATCAGTCACTTTAGATTATTGGGATATTGAAGTAACAGATGCAATATCTACAATTGGGGAGCAGTTGATTTTAACTAAATGTGCCACTGAGGGGACTTTCTGTGACAAAATTACACGTTATGGCCCTGATGCTGGTGCTTTGTATGGTAATTCAAGCGATATAGATGATAGAACAACCAACGTAGGTGGTGTTAATTCGTCGGGTTATGATTTTAATATTAAATATTCTACAGATATTGAAATGGGAATGTTAAAGGTAAATTTAGATACGACTTATTATGATACCTATGATGTAATTCAAGCTGATGATTCCATTGTAAAGCATGCCGGAAAATATTGGGATGCATCAAGTGGTGATGGTAACTTCCCTGAATGGAAAACTAATATAAATATAAGTTTACAAAATGATGATTGGTCAGTGGCATATAGCATTAGATACATGTCGAGTGTTGAAGAATATGTAGATATGGCTTCAGCAAGTGATTGGTCATTATCTGAAATCAACTCAGGGTTTAGAACTGCTGAGGTATTTAATGGTGAAACTGGTGCTTTAGATGGTTGGGATGTTTTCAGAGATGTCGACTCTTCAACTATACACGATATCAGGTTCACCTACTTCATGGAGAATATGACTGCGACTATAGGCATGGACAATATTTTTGATGAAGATCCACCTTATATGGCAAGTGGATTTAATGATAATACAGATCCGCGTACATACAATACAACTGGTAGACATATGTACTTATCTCTAGGACTTTCATTCTAACATTTCATAATATAGGCACTTGTAAATCTACGAGTGCCTTTCCTCCAACTCATCTAAAATGATAATTTGATTACAAAACCTAGAAAATCAACTTAACATCTTGTTCACTATTTTACTTTTAGCGCTAATTTTAAGGTTATAGTTTCCCGTGGGGTTATTAAGTGTATTTTTTTAAATTACCTTGTTGTCACGTGATTACATTTGATTTCATTTGTGGCAATTTGTTTTTAGATGTTATACCAATAAGATTAAATTTATGATCTAATAGTTGGGTGAAATATATTTCCCAAAAACAACTTCAAGATAAGATTAAATCAATAGACTTTAAATCTCTTATCGCCAAAGAAACTAATGGTAAAATACGTATTCGCTTGTTAGCTCTCTCACACATCAAAGATGGTGCAGACCGAACACAAGCCGCTATATATTTAAAGCTCAGTCGTAAAGCTGTAAATGATTGGGCTAAAAAATTCTATGCAAACGGACTTGATGGACTAAAAGAACAACCCTGAACAGGGCGGCCTTGCTATTTGACCACAGAGCAACTTACAAAATTCAAAACTGAAATGCTCCTTGAGGATCATGATAGATCCAACATAGATATTTGGTTTCAAGACGAAGCAAGGTTTGGGCAACAGAATACAACGACAAGATTATAGGCTGAAAAAGGCTCACGGCCGAGGGCTGTGAAACAGCAACAATTTCAATATGCTTATCTTTTTGGTGCTATTTTTCCTGCGACTGGAGCAACAGAGGCAATAGTAACGCCAAAATGAACTAGCCAATAAGTGCTTTGATGATTATGAGGATATTGTTAATTCATGTTGCGATGCTTGGAATAGCTTCGTTAGTGATTTAGAACGAGTAAAATCAATGTGTATGAGAGACTGGATTAATTTGGGTGTTTAAATAATCTGATTGGTATTATTCAATCAACTATGAAAATAAAATTGATAGTGTATCGAATAATAAATTATTAAGAATTGAGCAAGAGAATGGGTTGGGTTCTACACCTGATGCGATAGAGCGTAATGCGACAACGGGTAAAATTGATAGCATGAAAATGGGTCATATCTATAAATCATCACTGTCTACAGATGGTATTGATTTTAGTGCACGTTATAACTTTGAAACATCTTTTGGTGATTTCTCTCCTACAAATGTTTCAAAAGTAATGACATTTAAGAAATCGCTGATTCTGAGTCAGAACCATTTTATTACGACGGTTTACAAGATTACCCAGATCTTAAGTCAGATTTAGCATTAAGCTATGCGTATGATGATTATTCAGTTGCTTGGTCTCTCTTCCATGTTGGCTCGCAAGAATCTGGTAATGAAGAGTGGGGCGTTAATAACCTGACTGATAAAGCAGCACTTAGCTACTATGATTGCTTCCGTGATTAACTTGATTCTAGCTTGTCGCTATATGATCAAACAGGTCGTTCAATGTATTTAAGAGTTGAACAACAGTTTTAATATTTAAAAGTTAAACCCTACCAATAATAAAAACCTGATTAGCTAGCAGGTTTTTTATTTTCCAATAAACATAAAAAACCGAAATCTAAATAAAAATATTATTTTATAGCGAATTTTACTTTCCCAAACATCATTAATAGCTCTTATACTAGTGATCTTTGAAAGTACTTGATTTTGTCACCAATAAGATCATGATAGTAGTATGAAAAAATCGAACTCACCATAGACCAAAAACAAGCATTAGAAACGCGTCACAAAAAATCATGTGGTAAACGTGAAAGTGACCGTATTAAGGCTGTTTTGCTACGCGATGAAGATTGGTCAACAAAAATGATTGCTCAAGCACTACGTATACACGAAACCAGTGTTGTTCGATATATTGATGATTATCTAACAAATGAAAAATTAACCGTAAATAGTGGTGGCAGTGAAGGTTATTTAAACCCAGAACAAACCAAAGAACTTAGTAGTCATATCGAAAATAACCTTTATCACCATAACCATCAAATAGTGACTTATATATAAGAGAAATTAGTTGTTAGTTTTACCGTTTCAGGGATGCATAAATGGCTACGCCGCAATAATTTTGTTTACAAACAGCCTAAAGGCATACCCTATAAAGCTGACGTGGTAGCACAAGAACAATTCATTGAAAAATATGCTGAACTAAAAGCGTCTGTAGGCCCTGATGAACCTATTATTTTTGGTGATGGTGTGCATCCAACTATGGCGACTAAAATAAGCCATGGCTGGATCAAAAAAGGCACTGAGAAACATGTCAAAACAACGGCGAGCAGAACGCGATTGAATATTTTTGGCAGTATTCGTTTGGGTCATTTAGATGAAACGCTTACAAGCCAATACGAGACGATTAATGGTGAAAGTATTATCGACTTTTTATATAAGTTGCGAGCGCAATATAGCGATTATAAGCAAATACATTTCATCCTTGATGGTGCTGGATATCATAAGTCAAAAATAGTGACAGAAAAAGCCAAAGAGCTGAATATAAAAATTCATATTCTGCCTCCGTACAGCCCTAATTTGAACCCAATAGAAAGGCTGTGGAAGGTGATGAATGAGCATATAAGGAATAATTACTTTTTTAGCTCAGTTAAAATTTTTAAGGAAAGGGTTGATGATTTTTTCCAGACAACGTTACCTAATATTGCTGACTCTTTAGACAGTAGAATTAACGATAATTTTCAGCGCTTAAATCCAGTGTTTTGATTTCCGTTGGGTATATAAATTCCTCTTTAATGAAAAGTTAAAACCCTCTTTAATGAAAATTAGTTTCATTTACATTTTATTTACAGGGCGTGATATATCAAAAACCTGACATTTATAGCCAATTATCTATATGTCAATCTATTTTTTCAAATGTTTCCAATATATTTTTTTTGTAATCCAATGGTTACACTTTTAATGTCAAATTAACTTCCTTACTTGTTTTATTTTTTATATATAACAGTGTGTTGCTGGTTATTTTTACTTCTATGCAGTTGTAATTAGGTGTTTCAGGTTGTTTCTTTATGGAAAAGTTTTAGCTCTAAATGTTAATTTATTATAAACATGTGTTGACCAATGTTTCCTATTTTGTTTAATATTTGCCTCGGATAACGAGCAAGACTTAAAAATAGTCATTAAGTTCAACTTAAATGGCAACAAAAAATTAAATCACATCAAAGAATGTGGTCCAGGGAGAAATCGAATGATAAATAACAAACTAGCAAAAGCAGTTCGCTTAGCGATGGCTTTTGGTGCTGCTTCAACAGTAGCATTATCTGCAAATGTTTCAGCGGCTGAAGAAGGCGCTGAAGAAGTAGAGCGTATTGAAGTAACTGGTTCACGTATTAAACGTACAGATATGGAATCAGCATCACCTGTTACTGTAATTACTGCTGAACAAATGAAAGTTCAAGGTATTCAAGATGTAGGTCAATTCCTACAAAGCAGTGCTGTAATGTCTGGTTCACCAGCTATGACAACTACCAATAATGGTGGTAATGGTTCTACTGGTGTTGAGCTTCGTGGTTTAGGTTCTTCACGTACTCTTGTTCTAGTTAATGGCCGTCGTCCAGTATCTGATGACTTCCAAACTATTCCTAGCTCAATGGTTAAGCGCATTGAAATTTTAAAAGATGGTGCTTCTGCAACTTACGGTGCAGATGCTGTTGCTGGTGTTGTAAACATCATCACTCGTAAAGATTTTGAAGGTGTAGAATTAACTCTACAAACTAAAGGTTCATTTGACGTAAGTGCAAATGAAGAAACTGGTTTTAGCCTAGTAATGGGTAAAGCTTTTGATGCTGGTCATTTAGTTGTAGGTGTTGATTTTGTTGACCAGTCAGCTGTTTATCAAGGCGATACTCCAATCGATTTCATGAACTACCCTTGGCAAGTTTGGGGTGATGCAGGTGAAGCATCTTTCCATAAAAATGGCTTAATTGGTTCTGGCGATGATATGAATGTTATTGTTGTTGGTTCAGGTTCAGTTCCTTGTGGTAATTTCTATTTACAACATGGTCCAAGCCAAACTAATGATACATGTGATGGTGGTAGACCTGGTTTAGGTGATATGCGTGATTTTGTTGGCAGTGGTCCAAACAATGACACATATAACTACGCACCTGTAAACTACTTACAAACGCCATACAAAAAATTAAATGTATTTATCGAAGGTTCATTTGATATCAATGACTCAACTCGTGCATATACAGAAACTCGTATTAACAAACGTACTTCGCGTCAAGAACTAGCTGCTGTTCCTTACGATACACGTTATGATCCTGCTTATTCAGGACTATATGGTAAAACTGAAGCTGACGGTACACCGGTACTAGGTGATGATGGCCAGCAAGTAATGGTTGAGTTTAATGGTGTATCTAAAGATAACTATTACAACCCATTTGGTGAAGACGTTCTTCGTTCACGTCGTCGTATGTTAGAAGGTGGTCGTAGCTTTGAACAAGATATAGTTGGTTTCCAACAAGTTATCGGTTTTGAAGGTGAGATCAATGATGATTGGTATTATGATGTAAACTATAACTATGGTTATACACAAAATACATCAACTGACTTTGGTCAATTATTTGGTCCAAACTTAGCAAAAGCTATGGGTCCTTCATTCAAAGACAGCAATGGTAATGTTGTTTGTGGTACTGCAGCTTCACCAATCTCTGATTGTGTATCTATGAATGTATTTGGTGGTCCAGGTTCTGTTACTCAAGAAATGCTTGATTACGTAACTGCACCTCTAGTTGATGCAAGTAACTATACAGTACAAACACTTACAGCTTTCGTTGGTGGTGATGTATTTGAATTGCCAGCTGGCGTAGTTTCTGGTGGTTTTGGTTTTGAATACCGTAAAGAAGAAGCTGAAGCTCAAGTAGATTCAGGTAAATTTATGAGTGCTGTGACTGGTAACAAGTCTAAAGGTACTAACGGTGATTACGATGTAACAAGTTTATTTACTGAGTTCCGTATTCCATTATTAACAGACTCTGTAGTTGCTGAAAACTTAGATGCAAAAGTTGGTTTACGTTACGATGACTTTAGCGCATTTGGTGCATCAACTACATACCAATTAGGTATGGAGTGGAAAGTTGTTGATTCGTTATTAGTTCGTGGTACATACGGCACAGTATTCCGAGCACCTGGTATTGGTTCTTTATACGGTCCAGAAAGTGACTCATTCCCTTCAGCAACAGATCCATGTAGTACGTCTAACTGGGGTTCATTAACTGCTGCTCAACAAGGTTACTGTACTGCTGATGGTGTTCCTGTTGGTGGTTCTAACAACCTAGATTCACAGCAATTAGCTCGTGTAGGTGGTAACCAAGAACTTAAGCCTGAGGAAGGTGATACATTAACAGTAGGTTTTGCTTACTCTCCTGAATTTGTAGAAGGTTTAGGAATTACACTTGATTATTGGTCAATCGAAATTGAAAAAGTAATTGATGGTGTTGGCGCAAATGATTCACTTAAAGGTTGTTACTTAGGTGGAATCGCTGAATTATGTGGCAATGTTGAACGTACAAATGGTGAAATTTCTCGTCTAAGTGCAAAATCAAGCAACCTAAGTCGTATGACTGCAAAAGGTATTGACTTTGAAGCTAACTACGGCTTAGAAGCTCTTGGCGGCGAAATGAAGTTCAACTACTCTATGACTCATACTCTAGAGCGTGAAAACCAAATTTATAACGCTGAAACGTTTGAATTTGAAATGAAAGATTTAGCTGGCTTATTTGAAAATGATACAAGCTATGCTAAAAACAAAGCTAATTTAAATGTAAGCTACTCTTTGGATGATTTAACAATTTCGTACGGTATGAATTATATCGGTGAACTTGAGTATTCAGAGCTTCTTTACTGGGGTACTACATTGAGTGATCCTAATGATCCTAATAGCCCTGTAAACACTTACAAAGTTGATTCAATGGTTTACCATGATATCACTGCAACTTATAACTTTGATTTTGGTACAGTTGTTTCTGCAGGTATTACTAACTTAACAGATGAAGCTCCTCCATACATCGAGCCTGCAAATAACGGTAATACAGATGAAAGTAATTACCGTTTATTTGGAAAAAGCTGGTTTGTTCGTTTAACTCATACTTTCTAAGTATAAAATATTCATAGAATATGATAAAAGGTCGCTTTAGCGGCCTTTTAACTTTGTAAATTTCAGGATAAAACATAAAAGATGATTTGTTGTTTAACCCTAACTATTTATTATATGATGTTGATTTAAGAAGTTGTGAATATACATTTTTGGATGTCACTAAAAAAACATATATTAATTCAAGTTTTTTAGATACGAGAATGGAGGATGTATCAGGTAAAAACTGGTTGGTTAATATGCCTTTGATGAATAAAATAATACAAGATGAGGAAATAGGTACTAAACCGGTTTGTTATATATTTCATATTTTGTTTTCGCTTCTACTTTACTTTCAAGATGTTTAAATAAACCAAGTAAAACATTTTCATTTCGTGAACCTTGGTACTTAGAAGGTTAGCTGATACAAAAAGGGGTCTAGTCAATAGCGGTCAATTCGATACAAAACTATGATTAGCTTTAGTTAAAAATTGTGAGATATTACTGGTAAAAAACTACGAAAAAAAGAAAAAGTAATTATAAAACCAACAAATGTTGCTAATAATTTAATTGAAGATTTGAAAATAGTAAATCCAGAGTCTAAGAGTATTTTTCTATATACTGATTTACATAAATTTTTAATTACAAATTTAAATAAATCAAAAGAAACAAAATTAAAAATGCCTTTATTAGCAAAGATACTCAGTCGAGAAGCAATTGAAGAAACTTGGATGAAAAGTATCAACTTTGAAAAGGTAAGTTATTTGGAAGCGTGCAGCCTAATCTAGTATTTTCAATTAAAACAAATCATAGATTTACCTAAAGAAATATCATCAAGAGCTTTATCCATAAATATCGAGAATTTCTTTACAGATTCGCAAAGCGCCTTAAGAGCAATTAATTCGCATTTAGATTTAAGATTTGATGATAGTGATATTGTTAACATCATAAACTCACCTATGATGTCAAAAAATGTAAAATCAACTAATGAGGAATTTAACTCATCATTTCGTAATGATAAATATAAAAAAATAGAAATTAATAATGCTGAAGACCTAGCACAGGTGAAGAAATGGTTTTCAATGTTGATAGGTGAAAATACAGAACTAGAATTAATGCGTTTACTTTATAGTTCGAGGACTAAAATCAATTCAAAGAATATAACTTAAAATTAAGAACTAAGAAGAAGATCCAGATTTTTGATGCACTTTTTATAATAAAAACACTCAGGATTTTATAGAATTCATACTTTTTGATTGTTTAACTAAAATAAAATTATTTTTTTTATATTCGTTTGTATATTAACATTTGTTCACATGAAGCTTGTTTTTCCAGAGTTACAAGGGAATAAAATCTTATTTATGTAAATTTTATGTAACTCAAAAACTTGTGCCGAATTTAAATGATATAAAAAGTTATATATATCTTAACATCGAGTTGACAGGACTTGATCCATTTTGCATTATTGGTAAGTTGATGCCTATCTATAGGTATCAATCCTGGTTGAATTAAATCAGTTTTAAATTCTAAAAAAGTTACATTACTTAAATTGGTTGGGAACTATGTCTGTTAAAATCAGAAAGAGCCTTGTAGCATCTGCGTTGGTTGGCGCATTTGCATTAGCAAGCAATAATGTGATTGCAGATCCTTTGAATGACCTTCATAAAGCTGAAGCGAAAATTCATAAGGCCGCTGTAAAATCACAAGTTAAAATCGACAATGTATATGAACAAACTCAAGAGTTAATCGCTGAGTACCGCTCTGTTGTTGACGAAAGAGAAATCATTAAAGTTTATAACGATCACGTAGCACGTTTGGTTGCAGACCAAAATGCTTCAATCGAATCTTTTAATGATCAAATCGCAGAAATCGATAAAACGAAACAAAACGTTGTGCCTTTGATGTATCGCATGATCGATACGCTTGAGCAATTCATCAAAGCGGACGTTCCATTCAATACTGAAAAACGTTTAGCACGTATTGAACTACTTCGTAGCACTATGGTTAGCTCTCAAGTAACGACTTCTGAGAAATACCGTCAAGTACTTGAAGCATATCTTATTGAAAAAGATTACAGTTCAGTTGTTAACGCTACTCAAGGTGTATTGAAACTAGATGGTCGTGATATCACTGTAGATTTCGCTCAAGTTGGTCGTATCTCTTACGTTGCTCAGTCTTTAGACATGAAAAACGCATGGGTATGGAACAACACGTCAGGATCTTGGGATGCTTTAGGTGAAGAATACCTAAAACCAGTAACAACTCTTATCCGTATGGCACGTAAGCAAGCGTCATTCGATCTTGTTAAACTACCTATCTTTGGCGCGGAGTAAAACTAATGAAGAAACTTTTTAAAGGTTTTGCTGTTGCTGCAGTACTATCAGTTTCTGCTGGTGCAGCATTAAATGCTCACGCAGATACAGCTTCTCTAGATAAAATTTTAGAGCAAGTAAAAAAAGATCGTATCTCTGAAGGTAAAATTAATAAGCAACGTGAGCAAGAATTCCTTTCTGCTCGTGCAGACAAAAAAGCTTTGCATAATAAAGCAAAACGCGAACTAGCTGCTGAAAAAGCACGTGGTGAGCAGCTTAAAAAGCAATATGCACAAAATGAAATTACTTTAGCAGAAAAAGAGCAAGCGCTTGAAAATGCTAAAGGTACACTTGGTGAAATGTTTGGTGTTGTACGTCGTGCTGCATCTGAAACAATTGGTTCAATTGAAGCTTCTTTAGTAAGCGCTCAAAAACCAGGTCGCGAAGTTGTATTACGTTCATTAGCAGAAGCTAAAAAACTTCCTACAACTCGTGAACTAGAAGAGTTATGGATTGCACTTCAAACTGAAATGACTGAGTCTGCTAAAGTATCTAAATTTGATGCTGAAGTTGCTCAACTTGACGGTGCAACTAGCATGATGCAAGTTACTCGTATTGGTAACTTCAACTTAGTTAGCGAACAAGGTTACTTAATCTACCACCCAGAAACTAAGCAAATCCAACCTTTAGGTCGTCAACCAGACGGTCATATCGTAGGTTCTGCTTCTGATTTAATATCAGCTTCAGCTGGTTCATACTCAGGTTTCTACTTAGATCCAACTCGTGGTTCAATCCTTCGTCTTAACACGCAAAAAGCGACACCAGAAGACCGTTTCCACCAAGGTGGAACAGTTGGTTACGTAATCGCAGTGTTATTAGTTGTTGGTTTCCTAATTGGTTTCGTACGTTTAGCTGCGCTTACTGTTATCGGTGGCAAAATGAAAGCACAACTTAAGAATGTTAACGCACCAAGTGACAAAAACCCACTAGGTCGTATTCTTAAAGTTTACAGCGACAACAAAAACCAAGATGTTGAAAACCTTGAGTTGAAACTTGATGAAGCTATCATGAAAGAAACTCCAAGCATTGAAGCTGGTATCAATATTATCAAGATTTTCGCAGCTATCGCTCCGTTACTAGGTCTACTAGGTACGGTTGTTGGTATGATCGAAACTTTCCAACAAATTACTTTGTTTGGTACAGGTGACCCGAAAATCATGGCTGGTTCAATCTCAATGGCTCTAGTAACAACTGCTCTAGGTCTAATTGCTGCACTACCATTAATTTTCTTACACGCTGTTGTACATGCGCGTAGTAAATCAATCGTGCACGTTCTTGAAGAGCAAAGCGCTGGTATCATCGCAGCTCACGCAGAGAAGGAAAAAGCCTAATGTTATTCCTGATAGAGTTATGGGAATCTGTCAGGGATTTTGTGGCTACAGGCGGCCAAGTACTTTATGTGGTCGCGATAGCACTTTTCATTATGTGGGTATTAATGATAGAGCGTTATTGGTTCTTAACTACCGAGTTTCCTCGTATGAAAAAAGGAATAATCGCTAGTTGGGATGCCCGCCAGGATACTACATCCTGGTACGCACACAGAATTCGTGAAGCATGGATTTCTGAAGCGTCCGAAAATTTAAGCCAGCGCATGTTGTTGATTAAAACTTTGGTAGCTGTTTGTCCTTTAATCGGACTGTTAGGTACTGTAACTGGTATGATCGCTGTTTTTGAAACAATGGCAAGCCAAGGTACAGGTAACGCACGTTTAATGGCAGCTGGTATATCAATGGCAACAATTCCGACTATGGCTGGAATGGTTGCGGCGCTATCTGGTGTATTTTTTAGTACACGTCTTGAAGCTAAAGCGAAAGTTGCTCGCGCTTCATTAATTGATAGTCTGCCACATCACTAGAGAGAGATTTAAATATGGCACGTAAACAACGTTTTCGTGAAGAAGAAGACGCTGCAGTAGATATGACACCGATGCTAGATATCGTTTTCATCATGCTGATCTTCTTCATCGTGACTACTTCATTCGTTAAAGAAGCGGGTATTGAAGTCAATAAACCAAAAGCAGCACAAGCAAGTAAGCAAAAAAATGCAAATATTTTTATTGCTATCAATGCACGTGGTGAAGTTCATATGGACAAGAGTGTTGTTGATATCGAACGTGTATCTGCGAAACTTGAAAGTTTATTAGCTGAACAGCCTACTGATGTTGTAATTATCCAAGCGGATAAAGAAGCAAAACATGGTATCGTTGTTAAAGTAATGGATGCTATCAAGACGACAGGTGTTTCTAGAATTTCTATTGCAGGAGTTCCTTGATGATTCGTTTTCTGTTTTCACTTATTGCAGGTGGGGCAGTTACTTTCGGCTTGTTCTTTTTCATGGCCTTTCTTATCTCCAGTGGAGATAAGAGAGCTGAAGATGAAAAAGAAAAAATCATAGTCGAAATTATGACGAATCCGCCTGAGTCGAAGGTGCAGCAGCGTAGACGTGTTCCGCCTCCGCCGCCGCCGCCGCCAAAACAGCCGCCTAAGCCGCAGCCACCACAACCGGACAACAGTACACCTGATGCCGGAGCTTTGTCATTTAATATGCCAAGCATCAATGTAGGTGGTTCAGCTGGAGGACTGAGTGGTCCAGGTGCTTTTGGTCGTGATGGTGATGCTACACCTATCGTTCGAATTGAACCTAAATACCCAGTGCAAGCTGCACGTGATGGTAAAGAAGGTTGGGTGCAGTTATCTTTCACTATCAATGAACTTGGTGGTGTTGAAGATGTTAAAGTTATAAACGCTGAACCAAAACGTATATTTGACCGCGAAGCAAAACGTGCTCTACGTAAGTGGAAGTACAAGCCTAAAGTTGTTGATGGTAAAGCCATGAAACAACCAGGCCTTCAAGTTCAATTAGACTTTAAAATTAACCAAGGTTAAGGAGGAATAGAAATGAAAAACTTGTCAAAAGTAACAGCTCTTGCCCTGCTTATCTCTTTGGGTGGTTCTGTTGTTTCACCTACAGTTATGGCTAAGCCTAATTACGAAGAAATTGAAAAACGTAAAAAAGCTAAAACCAAAATAATGGGTGAGCGTACAGGTAAAAAAGTAGTTAAAGCATTTGATCTTTATAATGAAGAAGATATAGATGGTGCACTTGCTCTTTTACTTGAACTGAAACCTTCTAATGCATTTGATAAAGCAACAGTTAATTTTTACTTAGGGCAGTTAAATGCTCAAAAAGAAAATTATTCTGCAGCTGTTAAATACATGAAACTGGCTATTTCTGAAGATGTTCTTAACTTTAAAGACCAAGCTCAATCTATGAAATTGATGGGTGATTTGTATGCAGGTACTAAAAAATACAAAGAAGCTAAAGAAATTTACATGGATTGGATGGACTTTACAGGTGAAGAAGATGCCAATGTTTACATCCGAATTGCACAAGCTAACTATGAGCTTAAAGCATTTAAAGATGTAATTGCACCAGCAGATCGTGCCATTGCATTGGAAAAACCTGATGACCGTAAAAAAGCACCATATGATTTAAAAATCGGTGCTTTTTATGAGCTAAAAGACTACAAAAATGTAGTTAAAGTTGCTGAAACTGTACTTAAAACTTGGCCAGAAATGCCTAAGTCTTGGACTCAGTTAGGTAAATTTTACATGCAAGTTGAAGACTATAAAAAAGGTCTTTCAACCATGGAAATGGCTTATAAAAACGGTCACTTTGAAACAGAAGTTGATTATAAAATATTAACTAGCTTCTATTCTCTTAACGAAATCCCTTACAAAGCCGGTGCATTATTTGAAAAGGCAATGAAAGAAGATAAAGTTAAGCGTACTAAGCAAAATGTTATGGCGATGGCAAGTTACTTCCATCAGTCAAAAGAGATTGCTAAGGCTTCAAAGTACTACCAAGAAGCAGGTAAGTTTGATAACGATGCTGAATTGTATCGTAAATCAGGCGCGTTATTGCTACAGAGCGAGAAATTCTCACAATCTGTTAAAGCATTAAACAAAGCTCTTGAGTTAGGTTCTAAAAAGAAAGGTCGTATTTATGCTGATTTAGCTGATGCTTATTTCCAGCAAGAAAAATACAAGAAAGCTTATTCTGCAATTATGGAATCAGCTAAAGATCCTAAAACACGTAAATTTGCGAAAAGTTGGTCTTCTTTTATTAAAGAAAAAGCAGCACGTAAAGGCGTTAAGATCTAAAGTTAACTTTCGTTAACTCAAAAACCCTATTCATTTTTTGAATAGGGTTTTTTGTTTTTATAAACCTAAAAATGACTAATGCAGACCATGGATTGAATAGGCATTACACCCTTGAGACTCCGCTTCTTTTAGTGTACTGGCTGATTTAACAAATATATCTTCTAAAGGTATAAATATTTGTCGCACCTACAGTCAAATTGATTGATATAGATCTTAACTTAATGCGCTCTTCTATAGTGCTTTGTATTCGTTGAACAATATTATTTGTTCCTGATTAATAATCTATGCCATTGCCTGTTTAGTATTTCCATAAAATATGCTTGATTGTATAATCCTGTATCACCATCTCTAAATGATGCATTTTGAAAAAGAAAATATCATAGGCCACCCTTTAATTAACCCTCTTAAATAAGGTTAGATTAGCTTGAACAAAATTACTCAATTTTTAATAATTTTTTTATTACCTGTATTCGTTGCATGTAATGATGCAAACATACCGAAAAGCAAAAGTACTAAGGGTTCGATTGAACAATTGAAGGTATTAAATCATTTGTTATTACCATCTAATGTAGTGCTAAACCAAAGCATTGATTACCCATTTGATGAAACGTATTTAATGAAAAGGCATCAAATTTATACTGATTTATCCTTTTTTGAAATATCAAGTGGAACAGGTGCGAAAGCAGAGTTAAATTATTTGATGATACAACAGCGCTTTCCTGAGCGTTACTTTCCGTGGCCATCGGATATCAATGTGCTTGATACCGTGCTAACTCATACCTTAACGACACAAAACTCTGCTTTGTTATCAGATGCGACAATTTGGCTCAGGTTCGTTCAGACTAGATTAGAAGAGGCTACTAAGAGTAATATTAAACTTAATAAGATGGCGCATTCAGATTTAATCGCTCGAATTACATTAGTGAATGAGAAACTAAATAATTTAAATATTAAAGAAAGTACTGAACTGACAGAGTTTAGAAGTGCCTTAGAACAGCTAAAAACATATGTCTTAAAATATAAACCAAGAAACATGTTAGGGCTTCGACAATTACCAAATGGAGTTGATTGGTACCAGTCTAAGTTAAATTACTTCTTAGGTGGTGTTAAGGCGCCAGATGAATGGCTAATTACAATACAAAGTGCACTAAAAAGTTTGGATGGCGAAAATGTAGTAGCCATTGATAGAATGTCTGACGTTGCACTACAAAAACAATTAATTGAGGCCGGGTTTATACTACCGCAACCTTTATTGACAAGTTTAGTTTCACAATTTGGTATAGAGATTTTAAATTCAAAAGTAAACGGGCTAGACTGGCAGCAGGGTTATATCAATTACAATGAAATGTTTGAATCTTTATATGAAAAACCAGGGATCATAAACAGTAATTTTAAATTATTTTGGCTTACAATTGCTGAAATCGATTTAGGTATTCATTATCAAGGTTGGGGTTTAAAGCAAGCTGAGCATGTATTAAATAAACGTTTTGATTTAACTGAGGATGAAGTGGCTTCACTCATAGAGTATGTTGTATTTTATCCTGGTCAGATCATGTCAGGTGCAAAAGGTTTACTAAAAAACAAATAGTTGAATAAACGGGGTGCTCTGGGCTGTTTAATTTTTATGATATTAATTAAACAGCTGGTTTTTCAGCACAAGGCAGGCATTTTTGTTCTGTTGGGTCCTGTTCCAATTTTAATAGTGAAATTGCGTCTTCACAATCAGCGAAAATGCCATAAACGCCTTGCTCAAATTGACATAAAGCTGCTTCGACCTTGTTTAATTTAATTACTTTTTATTTAATGTCGGGTTAACGAATTATAGAAGGCAGTCTTATAACCTGAGTTTGATGTAAATCAATTAAATGACCTTTGCATGTTGTTTTAGCATATTTAAAACATCATCCTTTAATTTTAAGCGTTTTATATCATTAAATAAATCACTTGCTTGCGGGTATGTTAGCAATAAAAACCTCAACCACTGTTTCGTTCTAGAGGAAAAGTACTTTTCTTTTTTAGGTTCTTCATTGTGCATTGAAGAATTAATAATATAAACTAATATACTTTGCCAAGATAATTCAGAGTACTCTTGAGATAAATTAGCACAGTATATTTGCTTAGCCAGATCCGGTTTAGCTAATGCACCACGACCTAACATAACATCAACACAGCCACTTTTTAATTGGCACCTTTTATAATCATCTAAATTCCAAACTTCACCATTAGCAATAACTTGCATGGCGTGAGGTTTATCCATTAAAGGTTTTATTTTTTCCCAATATGCAGGAGGACGATAGCCGTCTTTTTTAGTTCTTGCATGAATAGTAATGGTATTAGCGCCGGCTTGATTAATTGCATCAAATATTTCTTGCGATAAAGTATCATCGTCAAAACCTAAGCGAATTTTAGCTGATACTTCATTGCTTAAAGGGACCGCTTCTCGTACTTTTTTTACTATTTCATATATATGCTCAGGTGTTTTTAATAATACTGCACCACCTTTACTTTTATTCACTGTTTTAGCTGGGCATCCAAAATTAAGATCGATACCGTGCGAACCAAGCTCTGATGCGACAATTGCATTTTCAGCTAAGTAATTTGCATCTTGGCCTAATAGCTGTACTCTAACTGGGGTGCCAGCTCTTGTTTTGCCTTTTGTAAGGAGTTCAGGACAATAACGATGATAAACTTTAGGTGATAATATTTGATCAACAATACGAACAAACTCTGTTACGCATAAATCGAAACCACCAATGTCAGTAAGTAGCTGTCGCATATTAAAATCAACTACACCTTCCATAGGTGCTAAAATCAGTTTCATAAAGGGATCTGAGTCAGAGAAATAAGGTTTAGGATTTTACAGATAACTGCCATTTTGATAAATGATTATTTGGTTTTGGTGTCATATTTAACAAAAATTAGAATAATTTAAAAATTTAATATAATTAATTTGAAATAAAATTATCTAAGACTAGGTCTTCATAAGTAATACAAATATTCGTGAAAGTAAATTTAAGTAAAAAGGGAAATCCAATATGAAAACATTAAATAAGAAATCTATCTCTCTAACATTAGGTGCTGTTGCTATTGGAGCTTCAAGCTTAGCGTCTGTGAACGCGCAAGCAAACCCTTTTGAAATGAAAACAATGTCCGCCGGATACCAAATTGTTTCTGCCGAAGGTAAATGTGGCGGCGATATGAAGAAAAAAGAAGGAAAATGTGGCGAAGGTAAGTGCGGTGGTGACATGAAGAAAGCCAAAAAAGAAGGAAAATGTGGTGAAGGTAAATGCGGCGGCGACATGAAAAAAGCCAAAAAAGAAGGAAAATGTGGTGAAGGTAAATGCGGCGGCGACATGAAAAAAGCTAAAAAAGAAGGCAAGTGTGGCGAAGGTAAATGCGGTGGCGACATGAAGAAAGCCAAAAAAGAAGGTAAATGTGGCGAAGGCAAGTGCGGTGGCGACATGAAAAAAGCTAAAAAAGAAGGCAAGTGTGGCGAAGGTAAATGCGGTGGCGACATGAAAAAAGCTAAAAAAGAAGGTAAGTGTGGCGAAGGTAAGTGTGGTTCACATAAATAAACTATATTTTTATTTTATACTGGCCAGTTTATCTGGCCATTTTTTTAGGTAAGTTTTATGAATAAGAATACACCTATATTAGGTTTAGCTGGGCTTGGTTTACGTAGAGAAATGCTAGATAAAATGATTGATAGTTATCCTTGTGATGTAGACTTTTTAGAGATAGCACCTGAAAATTGGTTAATCTTAGGCGGCGCTTTTAAAAAAAACCTTAAAAAACTGACTCAAAAACATAACTTTGTATGCCACGGATTATCGCTTTCAATTGGTTCTCCTGAGCCATTGGATATTGAGTTTGTAAAACAACTAAAACCTTTCTTTAAAGAACATAATATTAAACTTTATAGTGAACATTTAAGTTATTGTTCGGGTAAAGGTCATATGTATGATTTAATGCCGATCCCATTTACACAGGCAAGTGCTATCTATGTTTCGGATAGAATAAAACAAGTTCAAGATATTTTAGAGATGAAAATAGCCATTGAAAATGTCTCGTATTATGCTGCTCCTGGTCAGGAAATGTCAGAGATAGACTTTTTAAATCAAGTATTAGAATTATCAGATTGTGACTTATTACTTGATGTAAATAATATCTATGTTAATTCAATTAATCATAAATATAATGCGATTGAGTTTTTAAAAGCATTACCAACTAAACGCATTGCTTATGGTCATATTGCTGGTCATTATGATGAAGCAGATGATCTACTGGTTGATACTCATGGTGCCGATGTTATTGATCCAGTTTGGTCCTTATTAGAAAAAGCCTATGAATTCCATGGTGTATTTCCAACGTTATTAGAACGTGATTTTAATATCCCACCTATTACTGATTTATTAATAGAGATTAATAAAATAAAATCAATTCAACAAACATTTAATTCGCCATTACAGCCAAGTTCAGTTTTAAATACTGCTGACATTGTAAATAAAATAGAGCGGGTATAATTATGTCTCATTTTAAATACGTGCAAGCGCAATTTATGGCTCACATAAAAGACCCCGATCATATAGCACCTCCTTCTGATATAGAACCAAGAAGAATGGCTATTTATAGCGAGTTATTTTTCAACAATATTGAAGGTTTTATTGCTTCTGCTTTTCCTGTTCTAAAATCTTTATATGATGAAGATGATTGGCTGGCTTTAGTCAGAAAATTCTTTATTGAACATAATTGTAAAACACCATATTTTTTAGAAATTTCACAAGAGTTTATTGAGTATCTAAGTCACCAGTATCAAATGACAACACATGATCCGATATTTATGCTTGAGTTAGCACATTATGAGTGGGTAGAGCTAGATATCTCAATTAGAGATGAAAATGAGTCATATACAAACTTTGATCCTGATGATTTAGATATCACACCGTTATCTTTGTCTCATTTAGCTTGGTCTTTGAGCTATCAGTTTCCGGTACATACAATAAGCCCTGAAAATCAACCACAAAGCATACCTGAAGAACCTAGTTATATAATTGTTTTTAGAGACTTAGAAGACGAAGTGGGTTTTATTGCTATCAACGGCATGACCGCACTTATGTTGCAGATAATAAATGAAAACCCGAATATAAAGTTCGAAGCTTTATGTGAAACATTATACAGCCAAGTTCAATCGTTATCTTTAGATATAATAAAGCAAGGTGCTGTAAGTATATTAAGCGCGCTGATAGAGCAAGGCGTTTTAGTTACCCAAAAATAAATTATAATACTTTATTGATTATCAGAATTGCTCTATTATTGCGCGGCGTCTGTGTTTAATCAATAAAGGTAGTAAATAATGAGTCAGCAAGGTGAATTTAAAGACCCGTTTAATTTTAAATATTTTTTAGTTTTTCTAATTGTATTTGCTGGAGTGGGTTGTTTGAATGCAATTTTAGGATGGTATAAATTACTGTCTGTATAGTGCTATTTAATAACTGCTGTAGGTTGATTTAGCATGAATGTTTGCTAGTAAAAACTCAACCTACAGGGTTACTGTCTATTCAAATATATTTCAATATATTCAGTTACCTGTTCTTCTAAGCTTTCTTCAAATTGTGATTTTACTTGATTAAAGATTGCCAAATATGAAGAAACTTTTTCATTGCTTAAATTTCTTGTATTAATTTTGTATTCCCACTCAGGTAGCGTCTTATCAAATCTAGGCACAAACATATAGCTTGCATAGGGTAGTTCTGATATTTTTGAATTTGCAAATTCGCAAAAACCTTCAATCAAATCTATGCCTTTAGGACCTAGACATCCAGGCTCTAAGCGGAATAAAACATTCAATTTTTTTTCTTTTGGTAGCTCAGTCACAGTATCACCTATTTATTACTCTTTAATAGAGTAGCTTTTATCTGTTCAAAGTGAAACTGCCTGAGCCTGTTTTTAATTAATTTTTGGCTTGGTAATCAATCGCTGTTTCATGACCTAACTGTTTTAGGTATAGGGCCATGAACTGCCAACGAGTTTGAGCTTCAATAGATCCTGCTGGCGTTTTCATGGTATCAACTAGACCTTGCAACTTAACAAAGAAATGATCTATGCAATATTTTTTATCATCAAGAGGTCTATTTGCGCCAAAAGGGTCCTCAAAATGATAAAGCTGACTTTCCCATGTTGCACCTAACATTAAGCACCGAGACATGCCTACAGCGCCTAATGCATCTAATCGGTCAGCATCTTGTACAACTTTAGCTTCTAATGTTTTAGTTTCGATATTTGCTGAATAACTGTGAGCAGCAATGGCATGATGAATGGCGTCAAAATAATGTGCTGGATATTTTATTTCTGTTAGGTACTCAATGGCACGTTCAGCACTTAAAATAGAGCCTTTAGCACGAAGATTTGATTTTTTTGGCACATTGACACAATCATGTAACCAACAAGCAGGCAAAACGATATTTATGTCAGCGTTTTCTTTGTTAGCTAAAGCGATACCACTGGTAACAACTCTTTGTATATGCGCTATATCATGAGCTGGGTCTTGTTGCATTTGCTCAGTTACAAATGCTTTAAAATGCTTTTGCCAATGGATTAATTCAGCTTGATTCATCATTACTACCACTTACTTTTAAATACGATTTTTTAGGTTGGATTTTACGGCTAATATAAATTATTTAGTTTTATATAACTGAGAACTGCTTTGGGCAGTAGTTGATTGATTGAATTTGTTTCATTTAGATTATTTCTGATTTGAGTTGAGGCGATATTAAATTCAGGTGTATCTAAGAAGAAAGCTTTACCTGATTTTATCTCTTTTAAGTCACTTTGATGTGCTGTTGTTGCTTGATTTAAATAATCGAGCGTTTCTTGGCTTGGTGAAAACGTTTGTCCTGGTCTTTTACAAATAACTAAGTGGCAAAGTTGGGTGATTTCTTGCCAATGATACCAGCTACTTAAAGTATTTAGAGAGTCCATGCCAATTAAAAATAATATACTTTGATCTGGAAATTCTTGTTTTAACTCTCGTAAACTTAAAACCGAATAAGAGGCTCCTGTGCGTTTTAGCTCTCTATCATCTAAAGCAAAGAGGTTATTATCTTTGATAGCCAAGTTGACCATATGAGCGCGATGTTCAGCACTAATATTTGATAATGATTTGTGCGCAGGGGTTGCACAGGGCATAAAGAAGAGTTTATCTAGTTGAAGTTGCTTTACACATTGCTGTGCAATATTCAAATGACCTAAATGAATTGGATCAAATGTACCGCCAAAAATACCTATCATATTAGTCTTCTTTATAAATTGGCAAGGGAGCATTAAATGCTTGTGTAAAGCTGATGCCAATATGCGCCAATGCCTGCCAGGGCGATACAAGTGTGCCACTTTTAAAACCAGTATCAAATTGTGCCAGTAAAACTAAAATATGTTTTAGTTGTGAAAAAGGGATGCGATTTAATGCATTCTGGTATAGCGCTTGTTTGTTTTTCCACACATTATGCGCTTTAAATACTTGGTTAATATTTTCACCTGACTGCATTGCATTGCTCATTTCAAACAATTGTTGTGCGTCTCGGGTGATAGCCCAGCTAACACTGGCTACTTCATTATGATTGCTTTTTAGGTTGCTAATAATGTCTATAATGAGTTTTAAATTACCGTTTAGCAAGGCATCAGATAAATCAAAAATATCAAACTTAGATTGATTCCTTAATACGCTAATCAAATGCTCTTTGGTAATTGCATTGCTGCCGTAAAGTAATACCAATTTTTCAAGTTCTTGATGTGTCGCTAATAGGTTGCCTTGAGTTGACTCAAGTAAAAATTGTTTAGCTTGTTGATCAAGATCTAAAGATAAATTTTGGCATTGTTGATTTAGCCAAGTATTAAGATGATTAGCGGTGATTTCATAACAAGGTATAAATAAACCACCTTTGTCCAAGGCTTTAAACCATGCCGATCTCTGAATATCTTGTCCTGCTTTATTGCCTTTAATAATTACTATACAATCAGGGTTAATATGTTGGGCTAAAGATTTTAAGGCGTTTGAGCCTGTTTTTCCGGCTTTTTGATCGCCTAGTTCAATTTCAATAATACGTTTATCACTAAACAATGACAGACTATTATATTCTTGTGTAATTTCATTCCAATCAAACTGAGGTAAGATGCTAAATTTTAAAACTTCATCAAAGCCTTGTTTTTTTGCATTGTTTCGAATGTCATCAGTGCAGCTTTGTACTTGAAAGGGTTCTTCACCCATCACTAAGTAAAATGGGTTTAGCCCTTTATTTAATTGTGTTTTGAGTTGGTTAACATAACAGCGCACAACTAACGTACGCCATTATTTTTGATATTAAAGATCATAATTGAGAAAGCTCTCTCACTATTCTATGGCTTGCTTGCAATCTCATTTCAGTCAAAATAATATCTAATTCTTTTGCTTTTGCTAACGCTTTGTTTGGATCGTCCTGATAAGTACGGTAAAGCTCAAAGTTGTGTTTTACTGTATCTTGACCAGGGCGGAACACTTGATAAGCAACATGATAGGTAAGTTCATATTCTGCTACTTGGCCATTTTTAAATAAAGACAATGTACGTCTATCAAGTTTGTCTTTATTTAATACCAAGTGAGGACTATTAGCTTGTCTACCAATCGCATCTTCAGATAAATCTACGTTAGCATTTACCAGCTGTTTTTTAAGTTGACGATATAACGCAGAGTTTGCGTCATCGGCTGTCACTGTAAGGTATTTAAACTCCTGCGGTAAAACAGATGCCATTTTTAACTTAAAGCCACAGCCTGATAGCGCAACAGAGCATAGCAAAACTGCTATGATCTGTTTGTAATACGTTGTTACTTTATCAAAAAGCAAAGGCATATTAGTTAGCAACCACGTTTAAGATTTTACCTTTAATGTAAATTACTTTACGAATGGTTTTACCATCAATAAATTTATTTACAGTCGCATCTGCAAAAGCAGCCTTTTCAACTGATTCTTGATCAGCATCTGCAGCAACAGTCAGTTTTGCACGGACTTTACCGTTAACTTGCACTATGACTAATTTCTCATCTTCAACAAGTGCACTTTCATCAAATGTTGGCCAAGATGCATCAATCACATCGCCTTCAAACCCTAAAGTTTGCCATAACTGGTGGCTGATATGTGGTGTGATCGGCGAAAGCATAATAATCATTGCTGTTAATGCTTCGTTTGCTAAAGCGATATCTTGCTCATCAACTAAAGGCGCTTTATTTAACTTGTTTAATAATTCCATTACCGCAGCGATTGCTGTATTAAAAGTTTGACGACGGTTTAAATCATCAGTTACTTTTGCAATGGCTTTATGTAATTCACGACGCAGTGCTTTTTGATCATTTGTTAATGCATCTTTATTAAGTGTAGCGGTACCAGCAGCCTTAACATCGTATGCGTATTTCCAAACACGTTTTAAGAATCTATGAGAACCTTCAACACCTGAATCAGACCATTCTAGAGTTTGTTCTGGTGGAGCAGTAAACATCATAAATAAACGTACCGTATCAGCACCATATTGGTCGATTACAGTTTGTGGGTCGATACCATTATTTTTAGACTTAGACATTTTTGTTGTGCCTGCTGCAAAAACAGGTTCACCATCGTCTTTATGCCATGCTTTAGTGACACGACCTTTTTCATCTTTTTCGGTTTCAACATCGCTTGGTGCAATCCAAATATCGCCGCCTTTTTCATCTTTACGATAAAAAGTTTCAGCTAATACCATGCCTTGACATAATAAACGTTCGAAAGGTTCATCACAGTCAACTAAACCAAAGTCACGTAATAACTTATGGAAAAAACGAGAATATAATAAGTGTAAAATTGCGTGTTCAATACCGCCGATGTATTGGTTTACCGGCAACCAGTAGTTTGACTCTTTAGGGTTTAACATCGCTTCATCATTACGTGGGCTACAGTAACGCGCGTAATACCACGAAGATTCCATGAAAGTATCAAAAGTATCTGTTTCGTGGAAAACAGGCTCGCCGTTAATCTCTGATTTTGCCCACTCTGGATCTGCTTTAATTGGTGAAGTTACACCGTTCATTACAACATCTTCAGGTAAACGTACAGGTAGCATATCTTCAGGCGCAGCAATTGTTTGGCCATCTTCATCGCTTAACATTGGGATTGGAGAACCCCAGTAACGCTGACGACTTACACCCCAATCACGTAAACGGAAGTTAACTTTACGTTCACCACAGCCCATTTCAGTTACTTTATCAGCAATGGCATTAAATGCTTTTTCAAAATCTAGGCCATCAAATTCTGCAGAGTTAACTAAAGTGCCTTTTTCTGTGTATGCGCTTTCGCTTATGTCAGCTGTATTTTCTTCATTAGTGATCACTTGCTCTATATTTAAGCCGTAAGCAGTCGCGAACTCATAATCTCTTTGATCATGACCTGGTACTGCCATAACAGCACCTGAGCCGTAACCCATTAATACAAAGTTAGCGATCCAGATTGGAACTTGTTTACCCGTTAATGGATGAACAGCATAGAAACCCGTTGCAATGCCTTTTTTCTCCATCGTGGCCATATCAGCTTCAGCAACTTTGGTGTTCTTACATTCTTCGTTGAATGCAGCAATATCAGCGTTATTTTTAGCTGCTTCAATTGCAATTGGGTGACCTGCTGCAACAGCAACATATGTTACACCCATAATCGTATCTGGACGTGTTGTGTAGATAGAAAGGTCTTCATTAGTATCAGCACGTTTAAATGTGATATCTAATCCTTCTGAACGACCGATCCAGTTACGTTGCATGGTTTTAACTTGCTCAGGCCATTCATCTAACTTATCTAAATCGTCTAATAATTCTTGTGCGTAGTCAGTGATTTTAATGAACCATTGTGGGATTTCTTTTTGTTCAACTACCGCACCTGAA
Organism: Pseudoalteromonas sp. '520P1 No. 423'; assembly: GCF_001269985.1. NCBI lineage: Bacteria > Pseudomonadati > Pseudomonadota > Gammaproteobacteria > Alteromonadales > Pseudoalteromonadaceae > Pseudoalteromonas > Pseudoalteromonas sp. '520P1 No. 423'. Next base: position 1,677,697 of record NZ_BBZB01000001.1, read on the forward strand.
CGCCAACCTTTACCGTCAATTACTTGCTCATTAGCAAGTACAGTTTGGTCTACTGGATCCCAGTTAACCGTTGACATTTTTTTGTACACTAAGCCTTTTTCATACAATTTAGTGAAAAACCATTGTTCCCATTTGTAGTAATCTGGATGACAAGTTGCAATTTCACGATCCCAATCATAACCAAAACCTAAACGTTTTAGTTGATCGCGCATATAATTGATATTTTCGTAAGTCCATTTTGCAGGCGCAGTATTGTTTTTGATTGCAGCATTTTCAGCAGGTAAACCAAATCCATCCCAACCCATAGGCTGCATTACATTTTTACCTTGTAGGCGTTGGAAGCGTGAAACAACATCACCAATAGTGTAGTTACGCACGTGACCCATGTGTAGTCGACCACTTGGGTATGGGAACATAGATAAACAGTAAAACTTTTCTTTATCTTCTTGCTCAGTTACTTTAAAAACTTTGTTTTTGTCCCAGTACGATTGTACTTTTGACTCTATATCTTGCGGGGTATATTGCTCTTGCATTTACAATTCCAAACTTATTGCAAAAAATCACTAAAAAATTACTGCTAGGATAACCTAAAATTGCATTGGTTTGAATAAATAGTACGGGTTTAATGGTCACTAAATAAATTTTTATTAAAAATCACTCATAACTGTCTGAAATTTCCTATACTTATTACTAATTAACATCTTCAGTTGGTGAACTCATGGATAAGCAAGATAGTTATTTTGATTGGATTAACGACCTCCATGCGTGGTTGAAAGATGTTGAGCATAATGAAATGAAACATTTAATTGAAAATTTAATGCAAGGGGAACAAAAGCTAAAAGCGTTTAAACATACAAGTGAGAAGCAACTGTCTATTTACCAAAAAAACTTGTTACTCGACTTATCTCATTACCAACAAAATCAATCTCAATACAATGACCTAGCTTTACAAGAATTTAAAGAAACAATTTGGTGTGAATTAGCTGTTATTGCTGATAAATCACAACTTGAATGGCAATCCTTATTGGAAGACTTTAAACATAATGGAGAATATCATCAAGGACAATGGATAGGCTTTGGAGAGCTTGTTTGCAAGGAATGTGGTGATATTACGCATAGCTTTCATCCGACTCAAATATCGGCTTGTAATGAGTGCGGTGGGATCTATTTTACTAGACAAGCTTTATCGCCCTAATTCCTTTCAAACAAAACCTTATAAAAATCAAAGTTCTTTAACTGCCTATGATAAGCTTATGAAATAACAAGCCCAGTAGAGGTAAAGTAAGGGATGAATAAAGAAAATAATGCATTAAGCCCAATGGCACTGGCACCAAAAATTGATATGGCGCATGTGAGTAATTGCATGACGATACCTTATCCTGAGTCATTGAACTTCATTGGTCAAAATCGCGCACAAACCGCAATTGATTTTGCTTTAGGCATGGAAATGCCGGGCTATAACTTATATGTCATGGGGGAGGCTGCATTAGGTCGTTTCTCTATTGTTAAAGATAAATTGACGCAACATAGCAAAACAAGAAAAACCCCATTAGAGTGGCTTTACGTTAATAATTATGATGATCACCGTGAGCCTATCTCTATTTGCTTGCAACCTGGTGAGGGTAAAGTTTTTTGTGATGATATAGATTCGTTAATTGATGAAATTATGGATACTTTTCCTGCGGCTTTTGATAACCCTGGATTTCAGCGTAAGAAAAAAGCAATCGATCGCGCATTTAATACCAAATACGACTCAGCGATTGATAAAGTTGAAATTGTTGCTGCTGAGCATAGCATTGCATTATTCGAAGAAAATGATGTATTAAGTTTTGCCCCAGTTGTAGATGGCAAACAACTTGATGATGCGGAATTCTCGGTTTTAAGTGATGATCAAAAACAATATTTCTATGAAGTGATCTCAAAATTAGAAGATGCATTAATTGATGCATTAATTGAATTACCGCGCTGGAAAAGAGAATCATCAGAAAAACTAAGAGAGCTAAAAAAATCAACTGCTGAGCAAGCGATTAAACCACTTTTAAAAGAGCTTGAGTTTAAATATGCGGCACAAATAGGCATTTTAAAATATTTAAAAGAGATCAAAGATGAGCTAATTGATACCGTTTTAGAATGGTTAGATGTTGAAAATGATGAAAACAACAAAGATGATTTAGATAAACGCGGTATGTTAACTGATTATTTTGCACCTAATCAGATTGTAGATTATAAAGAGGGTGATGCAGCGCCTGTTATTTATGAACCAAACCCGACATTAGGCAATATATTTGGTAAGGCGGAATATGGCTCACATCAGGGGTCGATATTAACCAGTTACCGCACCATTCAATCTGGCGCATTGCATAAAGCTAATGGCGGGTATTTAATTGTTGATGCCGAAAAAGTTATGGCAAACCCGCAAGTATGGGATGCGTTAAAACTGTCTTTAAAAACACATCAAATTAAAAATGATTGTTTAGTACAAGATGGTGGTGCAGGAGGTGGTTCTTTAAAACCTCAACTCATTCCACTTGATGTTAAAATTATATTTTTAGGTTCTCGTGAACTTTATTATTTAATGCAAGAATACGATGAAGAGTTTAATGAACAGTTTCGTGTTTTAGCTGATTTTGAATTTTTCATTCCTGGCAGTGATAAATTTCAATATCAATTCATTACAAAAGTGCAAGAGCATGCCTCTAAAGCGTTAGAATTAGATTTAACTGATGAAGCGATCGCACAACTTCTATACTTTAGTTACAGACAAGCTGAGCATCAAACTAAACTGAGTGCGAGATTTGCTGATATTTTAGAACTGCTAAATGAATCTAGCTATTACGCAAAACAAGATTTAAGTCAGATCATAGAAGCAAATCACATTACGGAAGCCCTTGCCGGCAAGCAATATCGCACAGGACAAATGAGTGAAAGCATGCTCTCTGATATTAAAGAGGGTCATACGCTCATTGATACCCAAGGTGAAGCCATTGGTAAAGTAAATGGTTTAACTGTGCTGCATGTAGGTGATACGAGCTTTGGAAGCCCAGCTAGGATCACTGCAACTGTATATGCAGGATCTGAAGGTGTACTTGATATCGAAAGGGAAGCTGAACTAGGTAAAGCAATACATACAAAAGGTGTGATGCTGCTAACGGGTTACTTAGGCAATAAATACGCTCAAGATTTCGCGCTTACTCTAAGCTCTAGTATTGCCATAGAGCAAAGCTATGGTTATATCGATGGTGATAGTGCGTCATTAGCTGAATTATGTGCCCTTATTTCGGCAATTACACGTTTACCAATAGATCAATCACTCGCATTAACGGGGTCGATTAATCAGCATGGTGAAGTACAGGCAATTGGTGGGGTAAACGAAAAAATAGAAGGTTTCTTCAAACTTTGTAAAATGCGTGGTTTAACGGGTAAACAAGGTGTGATGATCCCGCATTCAAATCGTTTAAACTTAGTATTGAATGAAGAAGTGCGCACTGCAGTGTCTAATGGACATTTCCATGTATATACAGTGAAAACAGTTGATGAAGCGTTAGAAATTTTGTTGAATAAACCGGCTGGTACATTAACAAATAAAGGCACGTACGCTAAAGGCACGATTAATCAAATTGCATTGCAAAGATTAAGCGCGATTTCTGAAGTGGTAAATGGTGCTGATTCTGAATAATAGTAAGTAAATTAAGACTAAAGTAGAAAAGCCAGCGAGTATTTATTTAAAACTCGCTGGCTTTTTGTTAATCGCTGTTTATAGCTCTATATAAATATCACCTTTCATATACAGCTTTGCTTTGCCTCTCAATAGTACTTTGTCACTTCTTAATTGGCACTCTAACTCACCACCACGTTGAGATATCTGTTTAGCTGTTAATAATGTTTTATCTAATCTATTTGCCCAATAGGGTGTTAAGCTTGTATGAGCTGAGCCGGTTACAGGATCTTCATTTACGCCAACATTTGGACCAAACCAACGAGATACAAAATCAACTTCGTCACCAGGTGCGGTAACAATAACGCCTCTTAATGGTAGCTGAGATAATAAAGACAGATCTGGTTTCAATTCTCGAATGACTTGTTCATTTTCAAAAAGTAATAAATAGTCATCTGATGCTAAAATTTCTAAAGGAGGGCGACCAAAAGCACTTAATAACGGGCTTTTAATATCACATTCATGAGCATGTTTAATTGGTAACTCAAGTTCAAAAATTTGCTCATTTTCATGTGCAGCATCATTAAAGTGACATACGGTTAAAATACCTGAACGCGTCTCAAAGTTAATTTCGGTTTCTTTATGTCCAAATTCATTCACTAATACCCAAGCTGTTGCGAGTGTGGCATGACCGCATAAATCAACTTCAGTTTCAGGGGTAAACCAACGTAATTTAATGTTTTCATTATCAATAATATAAAAGGCGGTTTCAGATAAGTTATTTTCAGCGGCAATTTTTTGTAAAGTATCATCGTCTAACCAGGTATCTAAAGGCACTACAGCTGCAGGGTTGCCTTTAAATTGCGCGTTAGAAAATGCATCAACTTGAAAAATGGCATATTTCATATTTATTCCCTTTTATATTTTTAATATTTTTATTTTCAAGCTTTAAGCACTGAAGCTTGAGTTTATTTCTAATATTTATCTCTATATTTTTCTACCCATAACTTAGTTGCACCACATACTGCTACAGGCATAACAAGTAAATTTAATAATGGAATAGTGGTAAAAATTAACACTGCAAAACCAAATCCATATGAAAGACCTTGGTTTTGTTTGAGTTGCTGTCTTGTTTCTCTAAAATGGATCTTATGATTATCAAATGCAAAATCTTGATATTGCACACTAAACATCCAGCATGTAAATAATACCCAGAGGACTTGTCCAAAAATGGGTAAAAACCATAATAATAAAAAGAAACCAATGGCTCTTGGTAAATAATAAACTAATTTAGTCCCTTCTCGGGCTATTATTCTCGGCACATCTTTGATGGTATCTAAAATTTTGTCATCATTTATGGCTTTACCCGTTAAATGTAATTCGACTTTTTCAGATAATAGGCCATTAAATGGTGCGGCTATGAAATTAGTAATGATGCTGAAAATACTGGTATAACTAAATAATATCGTAAATATGGCGATAGGCCATAGGAGCCATTCTAACCAACTTAGCCAAGTAGGTAGTAAATCATTTAAATATGAAAAACCTTGTGTAAGCCAGTCATAAATAAAAAACAATGAGCCACCAAATAACAGCACATTAATTAATAATGGAATTAAAACAAAGCGTTTAAGTCCTTTGGTATTGATAAGATTAAAACCAGCTAAAAAGTATTGAAACCCTTGAGAAGACTGCACTTATGTTCCTTGTAAAAAATAATAAACTAAAAGCCTTTTTTATCGAACAGATATAGGCGTAAGAATAATTGAGTATAAATAAATTGTTTTTTATTAAAACCTCTTTAATAAAGATAAGCGTAACAATATATTTTTCCAACAATTTATTTAATTTAATCGGTACTTATTAATATTGAGTGCGATTTAATATCAATATATTTTATTTCTGATAAAATTAGCGGCCCAAAACCTGATAGATAATAATAAAAAGATACATGCGCCTGAGTACCATTAAGCTGGTTGGCTTCAAGTCCTTTGTTGAGCCTACTAAAATACCCTTTCCAGATCAAATGACCTGTGTTGTTGGACCTAATGGCTGTGGCAAATCAAATGTAATTGATGCCGTACGTTGGGTGCTAGGCGAAAGTTCAGCAAAAAACCTGCGTGGCGATGCCATGACAGATGTTATTTTTAATGGTTCAACATCTAGAAAGCCTATCTCTCAAGCTTCTGTTGAACTTATTTTTGATAATACCCAAGGTCGTTTACCAGATACTTTTGCTAGCAGAAACCAAGTTTCAATTAAAAGGGCTGTTAATCGTGAAGGTATGTCATTTTATTTTTTAAATGGCAGTAAATGCCGCAAGCGTGATATCACAGATATATTTTTAGGCACAGGTTTAGGTCCTCGCAGTTACGCCATTATTGAACAGGGCATGATCTCCCGGTTAATTGAAAGTAAACCCCATGAACTACGCACATTTATTGAAGAAGCCGCAGGTGTTTCTAAATATAAAGAGCGCAGAAGAGAAACTGAAACTCGGATACGCAGTACACGTGAAAACTTAGAACGTTTATTAGATGTACGCCAAGAATTACAAGCTCAGTTAGATAAGTTGAATGAACAATCACAGCAAGCTAAGTCATATTCGCAATTTAAAGCACAAGAGCGATGCTTAAAAAGTGAATTGGCAGTTTTAAAATGGCAAAAACTGCAACAACAAATCGCAGTGACAGAAGAAAAAATAAAAAAGTTAGAACAAGAAATTCAATTTTATCAACAAGCTCATATTGGTCATGAAGATGTCCTTGCCTCACTAAAAAGTGAAATAGAAGCGGTTACGCAAAAGCGCCAAGCAATTCAAGAGTCAGATTATAAAACCACAACAGAATTAACGCGTTTTGAAACACAAAAAGTGCATTTAAAACAAAAAAGACAAGAGCTAATAGTTCAAATTGAGCAATGTAGCTCTAAAGTAGTGGCATTAACAGCAAGTCAAAATACACTTAAAAAAACGCAATCTGAAAATAAGCAAGCTGAACAACTGGCTCAGGAAAATCTGGAAATAGCAAAATTACGTGTTGCTGAAAATGAAATTCACTCTAATGAATTACATCAAAAAAACCAAGACGCATTTAAAAATTGGCAAAATTTACAAAAGCAGTTTCATGAATATGAAAAGCAAACTCAAAAAAACGAATTAAATATAGAGAAAATTCTCAATACGTTAGAGTTAAATGAAAAACAACAGCAAGACTGTTCGCATCAGCTTAATCAATTAGAGCAACAAAATAGTGCTAACGAACTGGCGAAGTTACAAACAGAACAAATACAATTAAAAAGTGACTTAGCACAACAGCAATTAGCACAAAACAAAAAGCAGAATTTAATTGGTTTACAGTTACAAAAACAACAAGACATTCAAAATGAATGTGAGCAATTACAAACTGAATTTAGTCAACAAGAAGCACAGCTAAAAGCATTAAGCGATATCGTCAACAATGTTGCACTAAATAAGGATGGACAAACAAACTCACAAGATATTCTGCTGTTTAGCCAGCTTAAAATACACAATGGATTTGAGTTAGCCATAGAGCATGCATTACAGCAATTTAAAAATGCAAAAATATTTAAAGATTATGAATCGACAAAAAGCGAAGGCCATAGTATTTGGCGCAGTTACACTGATAGTGCTTCTGAGATTGCATTAGCACGAAAAGTGGCATCTGGTACTTTTCCTGATGTATTAGAACATATTGCACTGATTGAAAACGAAGCCCCAGCTAAAGTAATTTTAAAAGATAAAAACTGGTTTGCATGCATAAACAAGCAAGGCACATTATTTGGTAGAAACTGGGTATTAGATGCTCAAATTGATGAGTCAGCATCATTAATCTTAAAAGCAAAAAAAATAGTATCAATCGAGCAAAGATTAACAGAATTAGCACATAAACGTGATGTACTGAAACTTAAACATCAACAACAAACAGATCTCATATCTGAGCTTAAAAGTGATGATGAAGCGCTTTCTGGGCGAATTCATCAACTAACCCAGCAAGATGTTGCTGTTTTTACACGCTTAGATGTATTGCAATCACAGGCTCAACGATGGCAAATACAAGTAAATGAAATTACGCTCAAATTAAAACATCTACAAGAGCAATATAATCGGCATCAAGATGAATTAAAACATGCAAAATCGCTTTGGGAAAACATTGAAAATGAGCAGTTGCAATCAAAAACGCAGTCAGCTGAGCAAGCGTATGAACAGGCAAAACAAGAATTAAAACGATATCAGCAGCAATTTGAACAACTTAAAAATGAGAATCATGACGCGAGTTTGGCATTTGAAACGGCTAAGAATACGTTAACTTTAGAGCTAAATCAGTTAGCCCATATTCAAAAGTCATTAGATGAAGCCTTAACATTACAAAAATCACTGACTGAGCAAGACCTAGAATTAGAATCGCCTATCAAGCATGTTGATGAGGAAATTCAACGTTTGTTACAGAAAAAGCAATCCTTAAAAACTGCACAATTAGAGCAAGATAAAGTGCTAATTAAAGCAAAAGAGGGGTTGTCATCCAAAGAGCGTGGCCAAAAAAATGCGCAAGGCGAATTAGCTAACATACAAAAAAAATTACAACAGCTACAAATTGAAAAGGAGGGCAGTGCTGTAAGAGCATCGGCTTTACTTGAACCTTTAATAGATTTGAATACTAATTTAGAATCAGTACTAAACCATTTACCAGAGAATGCAAAAAGTAGTATTTGGCAAACAAGATTATCTGAACTTGCGATAAAAATAGAGGCTTTAGGGCCAATTAATTTAGCTGCGATTGATGAGTATGAAAAAGCTAAAAATAGAAAAGAATACCTTGATGAACAATATCAAGATTTATTTGATGCGCTAAATACATTAGAAACGGCGATTCAAAAAATTGATAAAGAAACCAAAAACCGCTTTAAAGAAACATTTGATGCGTTAAATGCAGGGTTAAAGGAATTATTTCCTAAAGTTTTTGGCGGAGGTCACGCATATTTAGAGCTGACCTCAGATGATTTATTAGAAAGTGGTGTCTCTATCATGGCCAGACCACCGGGAAAGAAAAATTCAACAATTCATTTGCTTAGTGGTGGAGAAAAAGCGCTGACCGCATTATCATTAGTGTTTTCCATCTTTAGGCTCAATCCTGCGCCATTTTGTATGCTGGATGAAGTAGATGCGCCATTGGACGATGCTAATGTTGGACGTTTTTGTCGTTTGGTTGAAGAAATGTCACAATCTGTGCAGTTTATTTATATCAGCCATAATAAAATTGCGATGGAAATGGCTGGTAGTTTAGTGGGTGTCACTATGGGAGAACCCGGTGTATCTCGTATGGTTGCCGTTGATATTGACCAAGCAGTTGAAATGGCTGTTAATTAACTAATATAATGCTATAAATAGAATGTACTGCATTAAAAATAAAAAAGGGTAGAGGCATGGCCGAAGAGTTAAGATGGGTTTTAGTGATCATTAGCGCCTTAGTGATTGGTGGATTATTATTACATGGAATTTGGTCTGTAAGAAAAAAAGACGAAACCCCATCAGGTGAAGCCAAAATAAACACTAGCAGTAAAGAGCAAGCACCATCAGTTGAAATTGCAGATGAGTCTATGGATGTGCCTAGTATGGTTGCAGACAGAGATGAGCCTGAGATTGGTGATATTAGCGTTCAATTAGATGAAGACGATGATGTGAAATCTGCTACTGACAAAGAAGCGTCAGGTACTCAAGAAACGCCTGAAGCAGAAGAGCCTAAAGATTTTATAATAGTTCATATTCAAATGCCTACAGGGCTAACTATGCAAGGTTCTTCTTTATTACCTTTATTACTTACTTTAGGGTTTAAATACTCAGATGAAGGGTTCTTTAATCGTCATAAAGACCCTTCAGGCGATGGACCTGTACTATTTAGACTTGTTAATATGTTTAATCCAGGTACCTTTGATATAGATAATATGGAGCAGTTTTCAACTGCCGGTATAAGTTTATTTATGACACTTCCTTGTGAAGGCGATACATTACCCGCATTTAATATGTTACATAGCGCAGCTAAGAAAATAGCAGATGAATTTGGCGCAGAAATATTTGACCATAAGCGCGAATTATTAACTGTACCTACAGTTAGACAGTATGTTGAAAAAATAAGAGAATTTGGCTAAAACCAAGTTCTTAAAATCATATATTTATAGTTTATAGCCACCTTTGGTGGCTTTTTTGTTGATAGAGAAAACCATGTCGGAAGATATTTTAGAACAAATAAATAGCCTGAAATCAGTACTTGAAGAGCATAACTATAAATATTATGTTTTAGATGAACCAAGTATTCCAGATGTTGAATACGATAGATTATTTAAATCTTTAACCCAACTAGAACAACAAAATCCAGAATTTATTACACCAGATTCACCAACTCAAAAAGTAGGCGGACATGCACTAGCTGGCTTTACGCAAGTGACTCATGAAGTGCCTATGTTATCTCTTGATAACGCATTTGATGATGCTGAGTTTCATGCTTTTAACAAGCGTTTACAAGACAGACTAAAAGAGTCCCACACTTTTGAGTTTTGTTGTGAGCCTAAACTTGATGGTTTAGCTGTCTCAATTTTGTATGAAGATGGTGTATTAGTACAAGCTGCAACACGTGGAGATGGTGCTACGGGTGAAAACATCACTGAGAATGTTAAAACGATACGTAATATCCCTTTAAAATTACGTGGTTCTGGCTATCCAAAGCGTTTTGAAGTACGCGGTGAGGTATTTATGAATAGCGCTGGCTTTGAAAAAATGAATGAGCAAGCACAGTTAAATGGTGACAAAGTATTTGTCAATCCAAGAAATGCAGCAGCAGGTAGTTTGCGTCAACTTGATTCAAAAATTACGGCTAAAAGACCTTTAATGTTTTATGCCTACAGTACAGGTGTCGTTGAAGATGGCGAATTGGCACAAGATCACTTTGAACAATTAACTCAGTTAACGCAATGGGGCATACCTATGAGCCCTGAGACTAAGTTAGTTAAAGGCGTTGATTCTGCACTAGCTTATTATCAAGATATTGGTGAGCGCCGTACCAGCCTAAAATATGAAATTGATGGCGTTGTAATTAAAATAAATAATAAAACATTACAGCAAGAGTTAGGTTTTGTTGCCCGTGCTCCAAGATGGGCAATTGCTTTTAAATTTCCGGCTCAGGAAGAATTAACTAAGTTATTAGATGTTGAATTTCAGGTAGGTAGAACAGGCGCTATCACACCTGTAGCGAGACTCGAGCCCGTATTTGTTGGTGGTGTAACGGTTTCTAATGCAACTTTACATAATCAAGATGAGATAGAGCGCTTAGGTATCAAAATTGGTGATACTGTGATTATTCGCCGTGCCGGTGATGTGATCCCTAAAGTGGCACAAATAGTATTAGAAAAGCGTCCTGATAATGCCGTAGACATTACTTTTCCTAATTCTTGCCCTGTGTGTGATTCTAAAGTAGAACGTTTAGCTGGAGAAGCCGTAGCACGATGTAGTGGTGGTTTAGTATGTGAAGCCCAAAGAAAAGAGGCCATTAAACATTTTTCTTCTCGCAAAGCATTAGATATTGATGGTTTAGGAGATAAAATAGTTGAGCAATTGGTTGATAGAGAGTTAATTCATACACCTGCTGATTTATTTATTTTAAAACAAGGGCATCTGGAAACGTTAGAGCGTATGGGACCTAAATCGGCTGAAAACTTAATTGCATCTTTACAAAACGCAAAAAAAACCACTTTATCACGCTTTTTATATAGCTTAGGTATTAGAGAGGTTGGCGAAGCAACAGCCCAAAACCTAGCAAATCATTACCTAACACTTGAGAAAGTAAGCCTAGCAAGCGTAGAGAGCTTACAAGATGTATCTGATGTTGGCGAGATAGTCGCAAAACATGTAAATTTCTTTTTTAGAGAGCAGCATAATAAAACAGTGATAGAAGATTTAATGCAAGCTGGTGTTCATTGGCCTGACATTGAAGTTAAGTCTGAAAGTGAGCAGCCTTTAGCTGGCTTAACTTATGTTTTAACGGGTACCTTGACACAAATGGGGCGCTCAGAAGCAAAAGCGAAATTGCAAACTTTAGGCGCAAAAGTATCGGGTAGTGTTTCTGCAAAAACTCATGCTTTAGTTGCTGGTGATAAAGCAGGCTCAAAACTAACAAAGGCGCAAGACTTGGGTCTTAAAATATTAACAGAACAAGACTTAGTTGATTTGTTTTTAGATCATAATGTATGAATAGCTTAATTACTTTTTTTAATCAGGTTTCTAACCAGCTTGCAAGCTGGTTTTTACCTCATCTAAGTCAAATCGCACTGACAATTATCGTGTGTTTAATAGCGCTATACGCAAATGACTTAAATAAGTTTATTAAACGACTATTTTCCCGTAAGCACTTTATTATCCGTACAGTGATTTTTATTATTGTCAATGCGTTTGGCTTTGGTGCATTAACCCTATTTGCAACGCCTTTATTAATAAAGTTACTGTTATTGTTTGGCAAAATATATATGCCTTGGTTTTTGCTGGTGGCTTTTATTATTTTAGGTGTATTAGCAGATAGAAAAAATCAAATTTAGAGACTTTGCATATGAATGTTCGAGGAAATTGTAATGCGTTTTGGACCTGAGTTTTGGGATAAACATGGTGTTTATCGTGCACCTATCGCATTGAGTGTTTCATTTCTTATTTTATTAAGAACTTACATAATTTGGATTTTTTCAGCGGTATCAAGGCGTCCTGATTTAGATTTAATGTCATTGTTTTATCGCAATAAAAATGATTTTTTTATTGCTTTAGCGATTGGGGCATTAGCATTAATACCCGCAGTGATATTTTCTTTAAGGCGACCTAGTAGCAATCCTAAATTAGCAAAATCTTGGCGGTTTATGAAAACGCCTTTGGTTTTGTGTTGTGTACTTGATTTGGCTTGGCTATTGATACAAGCAAGAAGTCATCATTTTCAGTTCTCTGCTTTTCTTGCTATACAATTGTTATTAGTTTCTTGGGTATTGTTCTATTTAATACGCAGTAAATACTTACCCGTATTTTTTAACGATTGGCCGACAAAGTAAAACAAACCTTTGCTAAAATCTGGCATTTTGAGATAGGGCCTATTTCAATCATAGAAACACTTTGTTCACTTTCTCCCTTAAACCAGAAAAAACCTTGGTTATCTATATGGTCCAAGCTTTTTATTATATCACCATATTTAGGATGTTTAATAAGCAAAGCATTACCATGTTCAGGCTTAAATATGTTTAACCAAGTATGCAGTAAAACATAACTTTTATCTGGTATACGAGGCGACATACTGTGCCCCGTAATTCTTATTAGCTTAAAGGGCATTAATTCAGCTTAGGATAAACTAATGTTTGTGCTGGTGGGTATGGACACACAGCTGTGAATGTTTCTACACCCTTAGTGATCCAAAATATTTCAGCAAATCTATTTACTTTGTTTAATAAATCTAAAGTAGCATCTTTATCTATATGCTGTTTTGCCTTCGAGCTAGCTAACATAATACTATGCGTTAATTCATGTAGCTCTGGAAATTTTTCTAATTGTGGTTGCTTAATATAATCACCCCAAATAATTCGAACTTCTTCTTTTACTTTATTACCGTGATCTTCTTTTTGATTTAGTAGGCGACTAAATTGGGCTTGATCATTAGCGGTTAAATCTGTTTTTTCATTAAGCTCATTTAACAAATCAACCATTCTGATCATAGTTAACACTGCAATTTGAGCTGAAATAGGATCGTATATTTTGCAGGGAATATCACAATGTGCGGATGCAGTTGAAAAACTGAATTTTTGATCTAATTTATTTACTAAGTTAAATAGCATGATTATCCCTTCTTCGATTGTTTGTTTTTGTTTATTAATTTGTATGCAATAAATCCAACGGCAATTACTGCTGGTGCAATCCAAAATAAATGAATTAAGTCTGCAGATGCTGCATTGTGATCATGTCCAGGGTGAGCAAAAGCAGTTTGTGTAGTTAGCAATGCGCTACCTAGTAATGCTGAAATAACCTTTTTATTGTTCATTGTTCAATACCTTTGATTTTAATGGATGATAGGCTGTGATGAGTTTATAAACTCTTCTGCTGCGTGAAGAGAGTCTAAACAAGGATCACAAATAGGATGTTGCTGAGAAAACTCTAATAATGGCGTTAGTGTTATTTTTAGCGCTCTTAATGCGATTAACTGCATGGATTCAGATTGTGTATCGTCTTGCGTAATACTCAACATATGCTCATGTGGTGCTTTTAAATAATATAAAGCGGTTTGGAAGTCACCTTGAATTTCAAACAGAGCTGATAAATTGTGCATTCCTGAGATCCAGCCAAGTAGTAATTGAATGTTTTGAGGATCACTAGACCATAAAGCTTCTATATGGCTAATTGCATTTTGATAATAATATTGTGCATCAAACCAGGCGCATTGCTCAAAAAATGCATTGCCTGTTTTCATCATAGATTGCCAGTTTTCCATTTAATTACTTTCTTGTAATGATAATGATTTGCATTTATATTGTTTTTTGTGTGAAATGTAAAGAAAAAAAGTTTTTTGAATGAAAAATATTAGGAGAGTAATATGAAAAAGTTAATCATAGCAGCGGCCTTAACCTGTGGTCTGGTTCAAGTTAATGCAGCAGAGCATAGTGTTAAATTATTAACTTCAGGTAGTAAAGGTGCAACTATGGTAATGGAACCTGGATATATACAAATTGAAAAAGGCGATGTTATTAACTTTATTCCTAGCGATGTCAGTCATAATGCACAGTCTTTTTCAGTGCCTGATGGCGCAAAAGCATTTTCAACCCCCTTTGGTAAACCAACTAAGGTAACTTTTGATATAGAAGGTGTTTATTTATATAAGTGTTTGCCGCATACCGTTATGGGCATGGTAGGGTTGATTCAAGTTGGTAACGCAATTAATTTAGATGCTGCCAAAAAAGATTGGCAAGAAGTGATACCGACAGTCGCTTTGAATAAAGGACGTATGGATAACTACCTTAAAAAAGTAAATTAAAGAGAGTAGGTCTATCTTGGATAGACCTACTCGAAATAAATGTAATCAATATAGTGAAAACTGTATTGCTAATGAATTTTTGAAGGAAGTTGCTCTTTGAGCTTATCAAATCTTTGTTGCTGTTCATCATCTAGCTTTTCAGATTCTATGGTTTTTTTACATTTATTGATTAAAGCTGAATTTAAACTCTCACCAGATTTTGAAGCATTAAGCATACTTTGTAATAAATTAAGGGCTATACTGGCATTTTTTGGCATAACTCTAAAAGCTTGAGAAAAAGTTTCAATTGCTTTTGGAAATTGGCCTCTTTGATATTGCTCTACAGCATTGTTATTAAGCTCTCGAGGACCATGTTTAATTTCATTTCTCTCTTGTTTTTCTTGAGAAATATAAGCTAAGAGTGTTTTGTCATCTACTTTGTATTGTAAGCAATGTTGATTGATTTTATCAAAAAGTAAACTCGCTTTATGATGAAATCCAAGTTCATGCAATGCTTTTGCTTTATCTAATGAATCATCAACTGAGCGGATAGGGTCACCTTCATTATCGAGTTGATTAATGAGTCCAAGTGCTTTTTCTCTTTCGTCTTTTAGGTAATGAATACGTGCATGTAGAATATCAAGTTGCTCTTGCGTATCAGCATCCGGAAATTGTGTTTTTAATTCATTTAAACACTCACTAGATTGCCTTGTTAATCTAGTAACTAATTCGGTTTGATCTGTTGTTAAAGCATAATCAACACCGGCTCTAGCGACATTTAAATAAATATTAGGGTGATGATGAATTGAATTTTTTGCAAACTTTAAAATATTACGGTTAGCCGTATAATTATTTTCATAATCATGATTTAATCGAGCAACATTAACTAATTGATGTTGTCGATTAATATTTCTAGGCGCCATTTGTGTTGCACCTACTAAGTAGTTTTGTGCGCTATCATAATTTTTTAATTGTAGCTCTAATTTACTGAGTAAATCGTATGAGACAAGTCTGGTTTCTGGACGTTCAAGCATAGATTCAAGTAAATTTTGCGCAAATTTGAATTCACTATTTGCAATCAATGATTCTACAAGACCAATTTTTGCCCAAGTAAATTTTTGGATCCCTAAAACAGACTTAAAAAACTCTTTAGCTTCAGCAAACTGATTTAACTTAAGTAATAACTCTCCTTTTAATCTTAAAAGAATAGGGGTGTAATTATATACTTTGGTGGAAGCTAGCTGTACTTTTATGACTTTTAAAGCTTTAGAGTAATTTTCAACATCGATAAAATCATAAATTTGAGCTAAAGTTGTTTTTCTATTTAATAACTTTTCAATTCTGGTACTGAGTTCTTTTTGTGAAAAAGGTTTAGCTAAAAAATCATCAGGCTGTAATTCTATAACGCTATGAACAAGAGCGGGGCTGGTTTCTGCACTGATAAAGATAAAACCTGTAGTACGCTTAACAAGCTTTTTATTTTTGAGTTCCTCATATAAATGATAGCCATCTTTATCTCTGCCTAAATTGAATGAGCACAGAATTAAATCAAACTTACTACTTTGACACAGGCGTAATGCAGTTTGTGCGTGTTCGGCACAAATAAGATCTCTAAAACCAATGCTTTCTAGAGATTGCTTCATATAGCTCTGTGCTAAAGGTTGATCATCAATAATCAGTACTTTAGTTTTGTTAAAGGTTTTATCTATCATTTATTAAATATAGTCACTGTGTGTAACTATGAATATATTAAACAGATCTGTGCCTGACAAGTGGTATTAAAGATATTTAAACCAAGAGGTTAGTTTTTGACAATTTAATGGTAATTAAGATAATAACGAGGTTTAAATTTATTTTAACTTACAAGATGATTTTTACAAGAGGCTATTATGTGGTGGGTGATACTGGACTTGAACCAGTGACCCTCGCCTTGTAAGGGCGATGCTCTCCCAACTGAGCTAATCACCCACATAATAGGATTTTTAAATGAATGCATATGGTGGGTGATACTGGACTTGAACCAGTGACCCTCGCCTTGTAAGGGCGATGCTCTCCCAACTGAGCTAATCACCCACATAAATCTGTTATTGTATCAAAATGGTGGGTGATACTGGACTTGAACCAGTGACCCTCGCCTTGTAAGGGCGATGCTCTCCCAACTGAGCTAATCACCCAATTTGATATAACTAATATGCATTTTAAATATAATAAATGGTGGGTGATACTGGACTTGAACCAGTGACCCTCGCCTTGTAAGGGCGATGCTCTCCCAACTGAGCTAATCACCCAGATATTATATTCTTAATCGTAAAATGGTGGGTGATACTGGACTTGAACCAGTGACCCTCGCCTTGTAAGGGCGATGCTCTCCCAACTGAGCTAATCACCCAGATTACGATTTGTATTATTTATAAATGGTGGGTGATACTGGACTTGAACCAGTGACCCTCGCCTTGTAAGGGCGATGCTCTCCCAACTGAGCTAATCACCCAGATATAAATGCTACTGTAATAAAATTGGTGGGTGATACTGGACTTGAACCAGTGACCCTCGCCTTGTAAGGGCGATGCTCTCCCAACTGAGCTAATCACCCAATTTCATTATCAACAATGCTCTTAACTTTTTAAAAGATAACCCCGTTGTTGTGGAGCGCTATTATAGGTATGGAACGAAAACTGTCAATACTTGAATGCAATATTTTAAGTTATTTTATTTTAGCTGAATATATAATAAACAAAAGTTTGTTTTTTAAACTTATATTTAGCTTTATATGAAGTTTTGCCTGTTCTTAGGTGAGTTCAATAGATCTCTAAGTAGAAAAAACCCCATGATAAAGATTTATAAAAAGATTAATAAATGCTGAATATTATATTCGCACTTACTTAATTTATGGTTTTTTTATGTAAACTTAAAACTTAAAACTTAAAACTTAAAACTTAAAACTTAAAACTTAAAACTTAAAACTTAAAACTTAAAACTTAAAACTTAAAACTTAAAACTTAAAACTTAAAACTTAAAACTTAAAACTTAAAACTTAAAACTTAAAACTTAAAACTTAAAACTTAAAACTTAAAACTTAAAACTTAAAACTTAAAACTTAAAACTTAAAACTTAAAACTTAAAACCGAAGTTTATGTGGATAGGTTTATTAAGCAGAACCAATCTTAATAGCTATATCATTTTTTAAAAGAATTAAGTATTAAAATAAATAGCCATTATAGATGTATACCTATCTTTATTGTGTTTTTTGCACATATAAGGCAACTTAGATTGATGGTATCAGAGCTTAGGATAGAGTAGGCGCGCAGATTTTATGTTTTTAAAAGCTATCCAACAAACTAACCGGATACTTTTTACTATATTTGCTTATTTAAGCATCAGCTTGTTGAAAAACTTATCAGTTAGCAATTGTTTTATAAAAAACTGTTGACTTTAAAATGGTGTCTGCATAAAATGCGCCCCGCACTCAGCGATACATACATGTGAATTACTGAGTAAGTAATGGGGCTATAGCTCAGCTGGGAGAGCGCTTCGCTGGCAGTGAAGAGGTCTGCGGTTCGATCCCGCATAGCTCCACCAGGTTACTTTTGCATTGTCCTAGTGATACATATCTAAAAAGATAACTGTGTCCCCATCGTCTAGAGGCCTAGGACACCGCCCTTTCACGGCGGTAACAGGGGTTCGAATCCCCTTGGGGACGCCAATTAAGTTTTTATACTTAATTAATGCTGAAGCTGAAAAGCAACTTTAACCGAGTTTAGAGTTAGCATAAAGTGTAAATAGAAAACTCATATGGTAAGAGTTTAAATAACCAGTCCTAGTGACACTGACTGTTTGATTACTTTTGATAAAAGTAACATAAAACAACCGTGTCCCCATCGTCTAGAGGCCTAGGACACCGCCCTTTCACGGCGGTAACAGGGGTTCGAATCCCCTTGGGGACGCCACTTTCTTTAATTAGAATGTGAAAGTCAGCAGTACAATTTAATCGCTTAGGCGAAGCTCGTATGTTAAGAGTTTAAATAACCAGTCCTAGTGACACTGACCGTTTTATTACTTTTAATAAAAGTAACATAAAAACAACTGTGTCCCCATCGTCTAGAGGCCTAGGACACCGCCCTTTCACGGCGGTAACAGGGGTTCGAATCCCCTTGGGGACGCCACTTTATTAAAAGTGTAAGTCAGCAATACAGTTTAATCGCTTAGGCGAAACTCATATGGTGAGAGTTTAAATAACCAGTCCTAGTGACACTGACCGTTTTATTACTTTTAATAAGAGTAACATAAAAACAACTGTGTCCCCATCGTCTAGAGGCCTAGGACACCGCCCTTTCACGGCGGTAACAGGGGTTCGAATCCCCTTGGGGACGCCACTTTATTTAAAGTGAAAGTCAGCAATACAATTTAATCGCTTAGGCGAAGCTCGTATGGTAAGAGTCTAAATAACCAGTCCTAGTGACACTGACCGTTTTATAGATTTTATTCTTTTTTTAAGATTAAATTTAAACAAAAACAACTGTGTCCCCATCGTCTAGAGGCCTAGGACACCGCCCTTTCACGGCGGTAACAGGGGTTCGAATCCCCTTGGGGACGCCACTTTCTTTAATTAGAATGTGAAAGTCAGCAGTACATTTTAATCGCTTAGGCGAAACTCATATGGTGAGAGTTTAAATAACCAGTCCTAGTGACACTGACCGTTTTATTACTTTTAATAAGAGTAACATAAAAACAACTGTGTCCCCATCGTCTAGAGGCCTAGGACACCGCCCTTTCACGGCGGTAACAGGGGTTCGAATCCCCTTGGGGACGCCACTTTATTTAAAGTGAAAGTCAGCAATACAATTTAATCGCTTAGGCGAAGCTCGTATGGTAAGAGTCTAAATAACCAGTCCTAGTGACACTGACCGTTTTATAGATTTTATTATTTTTTTAAGATTAAATTTAAACAAAAACAACTGTGTCCCCATCGTCTAGAGGCCTAGGACACCGCCCTTTCACGGCGGTAACAGGGGTTCGAATCCCCTTGGGGACGCCACTCTTTTTAAAGTGCTAGTCAGAAGTCATTAGATAAATCATTTCAAGAATATCTAATTTATACCTATTTATTAATATCTAATATATTTTACCTTTAAAACTGATTAAGTAATCTTTCAAACCCTAACTGTAAGCCTTATATCCTAAAGACATTATTTTTTTATTTTCTTACATAAATTTAATTTTTGTTATGGAGAATAAGAGCCAAATAAAGATTTAGCTCTCATTCTGCTAAGTTATTTACTTTTTTTGAATCAATTCAATTGCATAGCCATCAGGATCTTTAACAAAAGCGATTTCAGTTGTACCACCAAGTACAGGGCCTGGATCTCTGCTCACAATGCCACCTAACTGTTTAATATTGTCACATGCTTTATAGATATCATCATATTCTATTGCTAAATGACCGAATGCAGTGCCATGATCATATTCATTAGTATCCCAGTTATATGTTAGCTCTATGACGCTATTTGCGTCTTCATCGCCATAGCCTACAAAAACTAAAGTATAACGATACTTTTCATTTTCAGAGCGTCTAAGCTCCTGCATGCCAAGAACTTTGGTGTAAAACTCGATAGATTTTTCTAAATCTGCAACGCGCAGCATAGTATGTAATAAACGCATAACCTTCCTTAAAGAGTATTTTATATGGTGACGGTCGCTATCAAAAATCAGAGTCATAAATACATATTTTTCTTGTGAACCGCTAACAATTATTAGAAAAAGTAATCAATATGCTACAAAACTGATTCAGTGAAGGCTTTAAGTTATTATGCCAGTTTTAATTAGTTTTGTTTAAATGTAATCGATAAAAAATAGAAAAAAGCAGGCAAGATAGAGGCACAATTCTTTAATATAATAAGTATGTTAAAAAATCTTTCACAACTTGAACTTTTTGCTATGCTTCACATATATTTGAAAATCGCCTACAATAGTCGCGAATTTTATTAGAGTTATTTATGTTTAAACTATTGTCAAAATTGCTGTTTATAATCACAATTGCGGTTGCCTTTATAGGGCAAACGATGGCTTATCACATTATGCCATCTTTTGATGATATGTCTGAACTTCACACAAAAGTATTTCAGCAAGCAGTTGAAAATAATGATCATGATATGAATACATCAGATGATGATTGTTGTGAGATAGACTGTTGTGAAACAGAATGTATTTGCCCTGCAAATGCATGTGCATCTTTTACATATTTAGATAATAATACTGATATTTCAGAACTGGTGATCTTAAGTGAGCAGCAGTTATCATTAGCAACTAAAAGTACGCATTTTATTGCTAACTCCCTCTATCGGCCACCCATTTTTACCTCCTAGTCCCTAAAACTCCAATATAGAAGAAACAAACATTTTTTAATTGCGAACGTCTCGCAGTTTTGGCATTTATGAGGTAAAAAATGCTTACTAAATATTCTAAAGTAGCACTGGCAGTGCTATTAGCACCTTCAATATCATACGCTTCTGAAGGCGACCACCATGATGAACATGGCAAAGATAAAATTGAAAAAATTCAAGTAACAGCGTCACGACTTGGTCGAATTGTTACTGAGTCAGCCACAAGAACAGAGATCATTAATGGAGAAGAAATTCAAGAAAAGGCCTTAATGAGACCTGGTAATATCTCTATGCTAGTTGCTGAAACGGGTGGGGTGCGCGTACAAACTACTTCACCTGCGCTTGGTAGTGCCAATATTAGACTGCAAAGTTTATATGGTCGTTACACTCAGCTATTAAGTGATGGATTACCATTATATGGCGGTCAAACTGCATCTATAGGCTTATTACAAATTCCACCAACAGATCTTGCAAATGTTGAAATCATAAAAGGTTCTGCATCTTCTCTTTATGGGGGCTCTGCACTTGGTGGCGTAATAAACTTAATCTCTCGTACTCCATCAGATGGAGTTGAAGGTGAAGTGTTATTAAATGCAACATCTAAAAATGGCCAAGATATCACATCATATTTCGCCACACCTATTAATAGTTCTACTCGTGCATCTTTAACTGCTGGCTTACATAATCAAGAGCAACAAGATTTGGATAGTGACGGTTGGATTGATATGGCACAGTATCAACGAGCAACAGTGCGCCCTCGCATTTATTGGGAAAGCGAAAGCGGAGCCAATTTATATATGACTCTTGGTGCTATGATGGAAGAACGTGAAGGTGGCACAGTTGAGGGAGCCACAGTTCCAGATGGTAATCCATTTATTCAAAGCCAAGATTCACTTAGATTAGATAGTGGTTTTATTTTTGATCAACAATTAGAAGATGAATTAAATCTTAATATTCGTGGCTCCGCTATGCGCCAAGAGCATGATCATGTTTATGGTCTGGTAGAAGAGACTGATACCCACGAAAGTTATTTACTTGAATCTAGCGTATCAGGTTACAGTGATAAACTTGCTTGGTTAGTGGGTGTAGCTTATCAATCAGATAGTTTTAACGCGGAAGATTTTTCTGAGTTTAATTACAATTACCAAGTACCAGGATTATTCTCTCAGCTTGATTATGATACAGAAGATGATATTTCACTGTCCTTGAGTGCACGTACAGATTGGCACAGTGAATATGGGACGCAAGTTAGTCCACGTATTTCAATGCTTTATAACCCAGAAACTTGGACTGTTCGCGGTTCTTACGGTCAAGGTTTTTTTGCACCTACGCCTTTTATTGAAGATATTGAAGAAGCTGGTTTATCACGTTTAGCACCGCTTGAAAATCTTGAAGAGGAGCAGGCAACAACAGCATCTATCGATTTTAGCTATCAAATTGATAATATCGAAACGAGTATGACTTTATTTGCATCTGATGTTGATAATGTTACAGAACTTCAGCAAATTCCCTTATATGAGAGAAATTCTGATAAACAAGTACGTATCGTAAATGCGCCAGGCCAGAGTGAAATTCGAGGTGCTGAATTTTTAGTTCGCTATCGCTGGCATGATTTGAAATTAACAGCTAGTTATTTGTACACTGATGCTAGTAAACAAACTCAGTTAGGCACTGGCCGAGAGCCTTTGACTTTTACGCCAAAACACTCAGCTGGTGCTGTGCTTATGTGGGAAGAGCATGGTAGTCATATGGTAGGTTTTGAGGCTTACTACACAGGGACGCAACACTTAGAGGATAATCCGTATCGAACTAAGAGTGAGGCATACTGGCATTTAGGTTTGCTGGGTCAAATTACTGTTGGCAAAGTGAGTTACTTTTTAAATGCAGAAAACTTGCTAAACGTACGACAAACTAAAGATGAGTCTTTATTGCTACCAGAGCAAGACCCAAGCGGTCGCTGGACTACAGATATTTGGTCTCGTAATGATGGATTTACTGTCAATGCCGGCATTCGTATTCAGTTCGGTCACTAATTTCTTTAAAGTAAATTAGTGGATTAAGGAGGCACAATACATTGCCTCCTTATACATTTTAACTTAAATAATTTAAAGATAATAATCGGCTTAATTTAAGAAATTCAACTCTATTTAGATCCTGTTTTCAAATAGATAGTATTTAGAATAAAGAAATAAATGCCTTAGGCTTTTCTAAATACTTCAGCCAATGGTTTAAGCATTGAAATAAACGATGACATTTCTGTTATTAAAGATGCAGATATTGTGATCGTGCCTAGCTGGCTCCCGGATAAAGTGCCAAGCGATTTTATGAAAGAGCAACTTATACAAGCCCACAGTAATAACAAACTAATAGTCGGTTTATGTACCGGAGCTTATGCTATCGCTTATAGTGACTTACTCAATGGCAAACGCGCTACAACCCATTGGCAATATGGGCGTGACTTTGCAAAAACCTTTCCATTAATAACCTGTGATATAAATCCATTATATATAACGCAAGGTAATGTGATCACCTCAGCTGGTAGTGCAGCAGCAATTGATTGTTGTCTTCATATAGTAAAACAGTATTATGGTGTTAAAGTGGCTAATAAGATTGCGCAAGTTATGGTCTCATCTCCAGAAAGAAGTGGCGGTCAAAATCAATTTATTGAAAACCCAATAATAGAAAGACCTAGTGACGAAAGAATTGCTAAGTTAATCGATTTAGTGCTGATAATTATACTTTGGAAAAAGTAGCCAAATACTGCATGATGAGTACCCGTAATTTTAGTCGACATTTTAAGTCAGCAAATGGGAACAGTTTTAATGCTTAGATAACAAAAATATAAACCTTATATACTTGTTGATGTCTTTGATTTATTGAATTCTTATACTTACACAAACGTTTAATAAAACATGATCTACATTTAGGTTTGGATGATACAAACATTACTGGTATGCAATAATTACCTTTACTCTGTATTTACCTTAAACTCAGCTGCTACCTTTGTTATTACCAACTTTGTGGCTTGCTTTATCCATTAAAAGGCATTAATGCCATTTAGAATAAAATATAGTCTTGAGTGCGTTATCGAAATTGACATAAATATTTAATAATCAGTGGTTATACTCAACTGTAATTACCGTTAATACTCTTTATTATGCGAACAATAATTGTCTTTTTATCACTGGCTATAGTCACTTTTAGCTCTCAAGCTGATTTCAGTATCATAGCGCATCGTGGTGCCTCAGGTTATTTACCAGAGCATACCTTCGCCTCTACAGTACTCGCTCATGCCCAAGGTGCAGACTTTATCGAGCAGGATGTTGTTTTATCCAAAGACGGGGTCCCATTAGTGATCCATGATATCCATCTTGAAAATACTACAAATGTCGCACAGATCTTTCCATCAAGAGCGAGGAAGGACGGTAGTTATTATGCAATTGATTTTACGTTAGCGGAAATAAACAGGCTGACAGTAAACGAACGTAAAGATAATAACATTCAAGTCTTTAAGCAACGTTATCAGGGACAAGCTAAATTTCGCATTACGACGTTGGCCGATCAGATTGAGCTAGTAAATCAATTAAATCGTGGCACTAACAAAAATACTGGGCTGTATATTGAAGTAAAATCACCAGAATTTCATCGACAAAACGGTCTAGATATTAGTCAAAAGGTACTGAGTTCGCTTAGAAAATTCGGTTTGGATGCTTCTGATGCGAAGGTATATATTCAGTGTTTTGACTTTGACGAGCTAAAGCGGATCCGCACAGAGTTAAACGCTAAGGTTAAGTTGATCCAACTAATAGGTGAAAATAGCTGGCAGGAAGCAGAAACCAACTTTGATCAGTTAAAAACTTCAGCCGGCATGATGAGCGTTTCACAATATGCAGATGGCATAGGTCCTTGGCTTGGCCACATTTCAGATGCTGAAAGTAAGGAGTTAGCACCATGGGTACACAAAGCGAAAAGTCTTGGCTTACTCATTCACCCTTATACCTTTAGAACAGAAACATTAATGCAAGGTAAAGAAGTAAAAGATGTTTTGGATCTGCTTATAAATAAATGGAAAGTAGATGGACTCTTTACCGATCAACTACCTCCAGTAGTGTCGTTTAGAAAAGGTGCTACCAATAATCTTTAAGAAATAGTGATTACAGTTAGTTAAAGGAAAGTAAGTTTTGTGTTCTATTATCCAGAAAGCTTTATGTTATGCGCGAATTAATCAACGTCCCATTGAGCAAAATGCTGGCACAAAACTTTGCATCCAGTATTTTCTGATTTATTTAGGGGAAAATCATAATGGTCTAGTAACACCTGTTCAAAGTATTTTGATAGGCGATTCGACATTTCTACGTATGTAAAATAAACAAATAACTCTTCGGAAAAGTCTTTTCGATCCCAATGATCACGAAAACGAGCTGCTATATTTCCCTTACCGACATATAGCGCTCTCATATGAAAGTGGTTGTGTTTATTACAGTAGTTATTTTTATGCCAAAGTATGTAAAGTCCATTAGTGTGACCTAAGTGCTAATCTTTTATATGGTGCTCAAATATAGATTTATCACTGAACCAACCAATATTAGATCTACATAGACTGTGAAGCGATATTGGGTTTACCACTTCACTTGAAACAACCAAATCAAATTCATTTTCTTTATTAGCGCATTCACAAACGCAACTTTTATAGCAAGAGTTCACAATGTTTAGGGCTCTTTTTTGATGCATCACAATTTATTAATGAGGCCTTTTAAGCTCTAGGCCTACATACCTCATTTCGCTTTTAAAAATTAAAAAATCAAATGGTAAGATAAAGAAAAGAGTCATTTATAGAGATCGTTTTACGCGTTAAATAGATCTTGGACTATTCTATTTTATCTTTAAACTCACACAAGTCTTCAATAATACATGAGCCACATTTAGGTTTTCTTGCAACACACGTATAGCGACCATGTAAAATAAGCCAATGATGAACATCTACCATAAACTCTTTTGGTACTACCTTTAAAAGCTTATTTTCAACTTCTACCACATTTTTACCCATTGCAAATTTTGAACGGTTTGATACGCGGTCGATGTGAGTATCTACGGATATGGTTGGCGAGCCAAAGTATAATCAAGGTAGATATATCCTAACGCAACCTTGAGCGGCAGAATAGAATAGCTATTTTTCTAGTTAATTAAAGTAATAGGCATGATTATTTAAAATAGATTTGGTAACTTCTTTTAGGTTAATAGCATGTCCGGCTCTATATTTGTAAGAGTCCAAGTCAACGCCATAAATTTGAGCTAACCAGATAAATTCTGCTAAATCTAGTAATAAGCCGTTACTATGACCGTGACCTTTTTCATCTGCAAAGATAGAAGTATTTAGATTGTTTCCTATTAAATCTGTTACGTTTGGTAATTGGCCTGCTTCGAACATATGTCTTAGTTCTATAGCGGCAAAAGCATAAGGTAAACTAATGATTTCTGCATCAGGGTAGCGTACCCTAAGCTCATCAATATCAACTTTAATTTTACTGTCAATTCCGTCTATTATTGTACTTTCATAACTTGCCGCGTCACTGTAATTCGCAGGAAAGTCTAGCCAAGGCGTTCCTATAACAATTTTTGTATTTGGATTTTTCGATAAAGCATAATCAATCCAAAGCGTGTAGCCTTCGAGCGTTGGGCTTGCAGTCATGCCAAGTAGCTCAACTTTTCCGGTATTGAGGATGGTTTGAATGTTGTTTCTATGCTCTTCGTCTTCCCAAAGTGCATGGGGAGTTCCTGTTTCTCCACCAGACATCTCAACATGTTGGCTATGGTTATCAATACCTAGTTCAGCCAAATGAAAAGGGATTTGTCTGGCGATTGGAGCAAAGAAGCTGTGTCCCATAAATAAAGTATTGTGCTCTGAGGAAGGGGGAACTTCTGCGTCTTCAACTTTCACAGCGAACTCAGGAAAGTAATGCATAATTTCCCCATCATTCGTCCAGTTACCGCTGCTACTGCCACCCTTGTAGTCTCCCCACATATCGACATAACGTGTTATTTTGTCGCTAATGCCTAGCTCTCCATACCGCTCGATAACGGGATCAACGTAAACGGGATTATGGCCATCATTATCGTCAAAATCTGGGCCGTAAACTAAGTAGGTAATGGGGCTATCAATTGTTATTTCATCAACAGGATTCCAAACATCAACGTTTTGCCAAGTTGACTCTGGTAAAGCGTTGTACATGTATATTCCTTTAATTGCAGGGTGGTTACTATGCGCCAACTGCCAGCTAATTATTGAGCCACGTGAACGTCCACCCACAACGATGTGGTCGGGATCCAAATCGTATTTATCAGCGTTAGCTCGAATCCAGTCAAACATTACCTGTGCATCAGCAACACCTATTGCAGCTTCTTCTGGATTACCTATGTTTGCAATGGACTCCCAACTGATGACAGCGTAGCCAGCCATCGCAATAGTATGCAGTTGCTTTTCAGACACCCCATTGGCTTTGCCGCCATTGCCGTGAGCAAACACGTAAATAGGTGAAGGCGTGCTCTGATCGTATGGTAAATGAATGTTTAGCCACTGACGGCTAGGGTCATCTGATCCATAAACAATATTGATATGATCCCACTGTCCATTCTCGTCGTCATTTGTAATTTCAATTTCAACACTTATTGATGTTTCACCGCCTGTACCAGAGCAGGAGAGGGTGTACGTTTTATTTCCAGTATCACTCTCTGTTAATGTTTCATTGCCAGACGTTGTTTTTTCGCCACTCCAATCTCCTGATGCAGAGCAAGAATCGGCATTGGTTGAAGACCAAATTAACGTGAACTCGGTGTTAGTAGTGGCTCTATTTGAAGAAGGTGAAAAAGATACCGAAGGCGCTGTTGGTATTTGAGAAGGTGGCGAATCGCTACTACTACTTCCTCCTCCACAAGCCGTTAATAGCAATAGCAAAAAAAATAAAGCAGACTGTTTAAGCTTTTTATATAACATCATTAGAACTCTCTATATAAGTTGCAAATACCTATGCCGTGTAATCGATAAATTAATGGCTATAGTCACAGTGTAAAGATAATTAACAGGCAATAAACTCCGTTGCAATATTGTCTTATATTCATTTTTAGTAACTATAAACTGAGTATAGTTTTAATTGTATTGTGGGCTATTCAACTGTCAAATTTTGTCTATCAACGATAAAGTCAAATGACATTTCGGATAAGCCTTTACTGTCTACCGTTGCCAACCAAGCACCATGTCCTTCGCCTTGTAAAGTTATAAGTTTGTTGTATATTCCTAAGGAGTCATATATTTCTTGTAACTCCAAAGCCTCTTCATAAGGCGTAACGGGGTCATACTGATCGCCATGTGCCATAAATAGTTCTGGATCGTTACTATCATATTGATATAACCCATAAACGGCTTCAAATACATCTAACTTTAAATTTGAACCCCAAAAATAAACCATGCTTTGTACGTTATAGGTCTCTTCCAAGTTTGTCGTTGAAAGTGTGGGATCGTCGGCAATAGAAATTTCATCTCTAAAATCCTCTTGGTTTGAAATGCCTAATGCAATTGTTGTAATGGCACCTGCTGAGGCTCCTCCAACCGTAATATAGTCTGTGTTAATGGCATAGGTTTCTGAATTAGCTACAACCCAACGAAGTGCTGCTTTTGAGTCTCTTTGTGCCATGTACATAGCAATACTTTGTTCGAACTGTTTTACCGTTTCTGCACCTTGTAGAGCATGCTCTATCCACTCTTGTGGGGCAATTCCATTATAAAAGGTAAATAACTCTTCTCGAGAGATGCCTTCTATCGTAATTAATTCCTCTGCTGTTCTATAATCTACGGAAATAAAAACCCACCCCCTTGAAGCGTAGTAGCTAGCCATATCGACAATTTCGGGCTTAGTCTTTGTACCACCGGTAAATCCGCCGCCATGAATAAACATAAAAACGGGTCTGTTGGTAGAGTCATTACTAGGGTAATAAACATCTAATTTAAGTGATATTGCAACAGGTGTTGCGCTCGAATTGTCGTGACTAAGCCCTTCAGCGTATGTGATATCTTCATCTACAAATGTTAAATAAGTAGATTGTGACTTAACCATTGGCGTGACTTCAATTGGTTCAGGGTCAGGTAAAAAAGGTGTAGAATTATCAGACTTGCTGCCTGCGCCCCCACATCCTGTTAATAGAAAAAATAGACTAAATAATACAAATAATTTGCTTGTGTTATACAACTTCATTTAAACCTCAAATCAAAGATAATAGCTATAACTATTATCAAATATAACGTTTATCTAGCAATTTGGTTGACATGCAGATGTAAATTATTTTGATATTTTTACGAAGGTTAATGTGCCTTATGCAATATAAAGTTGAACTAGTCTGTCTTATCCTTAAACTCACATAAATCTTCAATAATACATGAGCCACATTTAGGTTTGCGAGCTACACATGTATAACGGCCATGCAGGATTAACCAGTGATGCACATCAACTTTAAATTCAGCAGGTACAACTTTTAGAAGTTTTTGTTCAACTTCTATCACGTTTTTACCCATAGCAAATTTTGTACGGTTTGATACGCGGTCAATGTGCGTATCAACAGCGATAGTAGGCCAGCCAAATGCAGTATTAAGAACAACATTAGCCGTTTTTCTGCCTACACCAGGAAGTGCCTCTAAGGCTTCTCTATTTTCAGGTACTTGACCATTATGAAGATTCACAAGCATTTCACAGGCTTTATAAACATTATTGGCTTTTGAATTATATAAACCGATTGTTTTTATATAGTCTCTTAATCCATCTATACCTAAATCCAATATTGCTTGTGGGGTATTCGCAACTGGAAAAAGCTTTCTGGTTGCTTTATTTACGCCAACATCTGTAGATTGTGCTGATAGCGTTACTGCAACAAGTAGTTCAAATGGCGAGTTATAATCTAGTTCTGTTTCTGGGTTTGGATTGTTTTCTCTTAATCTTTTTAGGATTTCTATTCTTTTTATTTTATTCATAATCACTACTTGCTACTGAGTAATTTATTTCTTCAATGCCACACAGTTATGTGGCGTGTTGTTTAAGTTAGGCTAGTTACACGGGCCCTAGGTGCTTTTTCAATTTCTTCAGCTTTAGGGTGTTTATCTTTAATTTGTTCATCAATGATATTTTTACCAGCTATAAGAAAGCCCATACCAATAAAAGCCCCTGGCGGTAAAATAGCTAATAAAAATTGACTATCGAATTTGAAGATTTCAATTTTTAAAACTCGTGCCCATTCACCAAATAATAAGTGAGCACCATCAAATAATGTACCTTGACCTATCACTTCGCGCATGGCACCTAAGACGATTAACACTAATGTGAAACCTAAACCCATCATAAAACCATCTAAAGCGGATAAATGAATTGGATTTTTAGAAGCAAAAGCTTCAGCTCTTGCGATAATGACACAGTTTGTAACGATAAGCGGAATGAAAATACCAAGAGATTGATATAAACCAAATGTATAAGCATTCATTAGTAGCTGAATAATGGTTACAAAGCCAGCAATAATCATCACAAATACTGGGATCCTAATATCTTTTGGTACCCAGTTTCTAGCAAATGAAATAGAAATATTAGAGCCAATTAAAACTAAAATAGTCGCTAATCCTAGGCCAAGAGCATTAATTAAACTTGTTGAAACAGCAAGTAATGGACATAAACCTAGTAACTGTACTAATACTGAGTTATTGTTCCACAGCCCTTGTAACGAAATTTCTTTTAATTCATCTTTCATATTATTTATCAACTCCAACACATTTATTTTCGGCTTCAAATAACATATTTTGTTCGTGCTGTGCATATAAGCTAGCGCGTTTTACCGCTGAAATCACCGCTCTTGGTGTAATCGTAGCCCCTGTAAATTGATCAAACATGCCGCCATCTTTTTTTACTGCCCAGCGCATATCTTGCTCAGATTTTACTTGGATATTATTGAACTCAGTGATCCAGGGAGATTTTTCTATTTCAATTTTATCGCCTAGGCCTGGTGTTTCTTTGTGTTTTAAAACCCTAACACCTGCTACCGTACCATCCAAATAAACAGCTGATAAAATATCAATATTCCCGCTGTAGCCGTCTGGTGCTGTACTTTCAATTAAAAGAGCGACTGGTTGATTGTCTTTTTTAGCGCGATAAACTTTATATGGTTTTTTACTGCCTAAAAAACTGGTATTTACGATAGTACAATCTAAATAAAGTTCATTATCATGTTTATCTTTAGGCAGTACTTGCTCTAAAACCTTTAATAATTGCTTTTTTTCTTGCAGTGCAATTTTATCTTTTGTCATTATTTGCGTGGCAGTTACTAAACCTGTTGTGATCAGTGCAAATAAAGACAATATGGCACCATTTTTCATCATGGCTTTTTTTTCAGTTGCCATTAATTATCTCCGTGACCATAAGTTCTTGGTTGTGTGTAGTAATCTATTAGCGGTACAGCCATATTTAATAACAATACTGCAAATGCAACCGCGTCTGGATAACCACCGTATGCTCGAATAAGGTAAATTAATAAGCCTATTAATGCACCATAGATTAATCGGCCTTTATTAGTTGTTGTTGCGGAAACAGGATCTGTCGCAATAAAAAAGGCACCTAACATTGTTGCACCACCTAATAAGTGAAATACAGGTCCAGCATGGATATCAGGTGAAAACAAAGGTCCTAAAATAGAGCAACAAGCTAAACTAGTGAGAAAAGCGATAGGTATATGCCAATTAATAATTTTTGCTTTTATTAAATATAAACCGCTCACTAAAAATGCAAGGTTTACCCATAACCAACCTTTACCAGCAAATCCATTAAAGACCTCACCAGTTAAACTCTCGGTTACGGTAAGTCCTTTTGTAATATCTGTTTTTAGGGTATCTAATGGGGTTGCCATAGTGATGCCATCAATATTCATTCTTAATTGATTAAGGCTATAACCATCACTGGTAAACCCAGTCAAAATAACTTGTAATTGATCAATAAAACTTAACGAATATTGTTGAAGTGAGTTAACGGGTAACCATGAAGTCATTTGCACAGGAAAAGAGATCAATAATAATACATAACCTGCCATCGCTGGATTAAATAAATTAAACCCTAAACCGCCGTATAGTTGTTTAACAACTAAGACTGCAAATAAGGTACCTATAACGATTATCCACCAAGGTGCTAATGGAGGAATACTTAGAGCTAATAGCAAGCCTGTGAGTATTGCACTATTATCCTTCAAAGTTGTCAAAATAGGACGTTTTCTTAATTTTAAGGCAAAAGATTCAGCTATAGCGGCTGTCAGTAGTGCAATAATACATTGAAATATAACGCCAAAACCAAAAAAATACGCTTGTACTAAAATACCAGGAATACAAGCGAGTATGACCGTCATCATCATATTAGATAATGTTTTTTGACTGTGGCTATGTGGGGAGCTACTCATATTTAATTGTGCGCTAGCCTTCATCATTATTCATCGCCCTTTGTATTATTTTCTTCATGGGTTAGTTCGTTTTTTGCTTCAGACGCTTGCTCTGCTTCTCTCGCTAGCTTTTTTGTTTTTGCGCGTGCGACAGCTGCTGCAATAGCTGCTTTTTTCGGATCTTCAATTTGCTCTGAATCGTTTTCTGGTTCAGATGCTTGCTCAGCTTGTTTGGCAAGTTTTTTAGCTTTTGCGCGAGCGACAGCTGCAGCAATAGCTGCTTTTTTCGGATCTTCAATTTTCTCTGACTCGTTTTTAGGTTCAGACACCTGCTCAGCTTCTCTCGCTAGCTTTTTTGCTTTTGCGCGAGCGACAGCTGCAGCAACAGCTGTTTTTTTCGGATCTTCAATTTGCGCTGAATTGTTTTCTGGTTCAGATGCTTGCTCAGCTTCTTTGGCGAGTTTTTTAGCTTTAGCGCGAGCGACTGCCGCAGCAACGGCTGCTTTTCTAGGATCTTCAATTTGCTCTGAATTGTTTTCTGGTACAGACGCTTGCTCAGCTTGTTTGGCAAGTTTTTTTGCTTTAGCGCGAGCGACTGCCGCAGCAACGGCTGCTTTTCTAGGATCTTCAATTTGCTCTGAATTGTTTTCTGGTACAAACGCTTGCTCAGCTTGTTTGGCAAGTTTTTTTGCTTTAGCGCGAGCGACTGCCGCAGCAACAGCTGCTTTTCTAGGATCTTCAATTTGCTCTGAATTGTTTTCAAGTTCAGGTGTTTGTTCTGCTTGTTTAGCAAGTTTTTTTGCTTTAGCGCGAGCGATAGCAGCAGCTACAGCTGATTTTTTATCGCTATCTTTGCTTGTATTATCTTGAATATCTGTATCTGAGTTTAATGCATTCTTTTGTTTTTCTTCTCTATATAGTCGTGCTTTTTCTTTACGCTCAGCTCTTTGTTTGGCAACTTCGGAATTATCAGGTAAAGCTGCTTCATTTTCACTTTGTAATTTTTTAGCTTTCGCACGGGCAATGGCCGCCGAGACCGCTGATTTTTCAGACCTGTCGCTTTTTACTTTAGCCATAGCTTGCGCTATTTTAGTTTGTTCTTCAGTTGTTTTAGCTTTGACTGGTTTTTTATGGCGATTGAGTCGTTCTTCTTTTTCTCGCTCGAGTCTTTGATTTCTAATTTCAAAACGTTCTTTTGCTCTTTGTGCTTTTTGTTGTTCTTCTTTTTGCTCTTTTATCTGCGCCTTAGCAATACGGTAATATTGAACTAGAGGGATTTCACTTGGGCAAACATAGTTACATGCACCACATTCAATACAATCAGATAAATTATGCTCTTCCAATTTATCAAACTCTTTTGCTTTAGCAAACCATTGTAATTGCTGCGGTAATAATGATGCAGGGCAGGCATCTGCACAGGCGCTACAACGAATACAGGCCTGTTCGTTATCGCTAACAGGTAATTCTATTTTATTGGGTGCTAATATACAGTTTGTTGTTTTTACAACAGGGATGCGAATGCTAGGTAAAGTGAAACCCATCATAGGGCCACCCATTATCACTCTTTGTTGCGCTTCTGGCTCAAAATCGCAATTATCCAGTAAATGTTTTATTTCACTGCCAATCAGTGCCCAAACATTTTTAGGTTTATTTAAAGTTCGCCCAGTTACTGTTATAACGCGTTCTATAAGCGGTTTACCTTTATGGATAGCTTCGTTTATAGCAAATAAAGTTCCCACATTTTGAACTAATATACCTATATCTGCGGGGATCCCTCGAGCAGGCACTTCTTTATTTGTTAAGATTTGAATTAATTGTTTTTCACCACCAGACGGATACTTAGTAGGAATAGCGCTAACTAATATATTGTCAAATGATGCACTAGCTTGTTCCATTGCTTTGATTGCAAGCGGTTTATCATCTTCGATTGCTATTAATACTTTTTCTGGTTTTAAAACATGATTTAAAACATTGATACCTTGAATTATATCATCCGCATACTCTTGCATTAATCTGTCATCGGCTGTGATATAAGGCTCACATTCAACACCATTAACGATTAAAAATTCAATGTTTATATCTGTTTGAGATTTTACATATGTTGGAAAGCCTGCTCCCCCCATACCGCTGATCCCAGCCATTTGAATTTTAGTTATAATATCTTGGTTTTCTAGTGTTTTATAATCTGCTACAGGAAATAAATCACACCATATATCTTTGCCATCAGGAATTAATATGATGCTAATTTCTTCTAAAGCAGATGGGTGAGCAGATGGCATCGCTTTAATTGAATCTATGATACCTGATGTTGGTGCGTGTATAGGAACAGACCAAGCCTGATTTGGCTCGGTTAATGCTTGCCCTTTAAGGACTAATTGCCCCTTTTCAACTAATACCTTCCCATGTACGCCAATGTGTTGCTTTATTGGGATCACAAGTTTATCTGGTAGCGGAAGCTGAGCAATTTCAGCCTTCTCGGTTAACTCTTTGTGACCAGGAGGATGCACGCCACCAGGGGCCTGCCATAGCATTCCACGTTCTATCTGCTCTAGTAAACTTTCCACCTAGCCCTCTTAATCTATCTGTTTTACTGAAATGGATTCTAAATCCCATTTCCAGTTTTGTGTTGTTGTTTTCACTGCTAGCATGTCAATACAATCTACAGGGCAGGGCTCGACACATAAATCACAGCCAGTACATTCATCAGTTAATACAGTATGCATTTGCCTTGTTGCACCTAAAATAGCGTCTACAGGACAGGCCTGAATACATTTTGTACATCCAATGCATTCGTCTTCACGTATATATGCAACAGTTTTTATTGGCTCTTGTGCTTCGCCTCCAGCTAAAGGTGTTGCTTCCACACCCATTAAATCAGCTAATTTTTTTACTGTGGCATCGCCACCTGGTGGACACTTATTTACATCATCGCCATTTGCAATAGCCTCTGCATATGGGCGGCAGCCTGGATAGCCACATTGGCCACACTGTGTTTGCGGTAATATCTCATCAACTTGATCAACAATAGGGTTTGATTCAACTTTAAAACGTACACCAGCAAAGCCTAATATAAGTCCAAAAATAAGCGCTAAGCTTCCTAGTGCAATTAAAGCGTATATAAGTATCATAATTATAGTTTCACCAAGCCAGTAAAGCCCATAAATGCCATAGACATAAGTCCCGCTGTAATCATTGCTATTGAAGCGCCTTTAAATGGCGAAGGCACATCTGCAGCATTTAACCTTTCTCTAAGTGCTGCAAATAAAACAAGCACTAAAGAGAAGCCAATCGCAGCACCAAATCCATAAACCGCAGATTGAATAAAGTTATGATCTTTATTGATATTAAGTAAGGCGACACCTAGTACGGCACAATTAGTTGTGATCAAGGGTAAAAATATACCAAGCAAACGATAGAGGGTTGGGCTGGTTTTTCGAACGACCATTTCGGTAAATTGAACAACTACAGCAATAACAAGAATAAAGCTCATTGTTCTTAAAAATTCGAGTTCTAAGGGCATTAAAATATAATGACTAACTAAATAGCTGGCAATAGATGCTAAAGTTAAAACAAAAGTTGTGGCTAAAGACATGCCAATAGCGGTATCTAGTTTACCAGATACACCCATAAACGGACATAAGCCAAGAAATTGTATTAATACAAAGTTGTTTACCAGCACTGTAGCTATCAGTATTAGTAAGTATTCTGCCATGTTTTTTATCACCCTAAGATATAAGCGGGTTATTATCCTGTTTTCTCGGCCTTTTAACAACTGAGAACAGGTGAACAGTGAGAAAAAAATGAATTTAACGTGTTAGAAGTGTGGGGGGAGTAGGGTTTTATAAAAAGCGCCTTGATTAATTTGAACAAAGCGCTTTATTTAAAGTTTAAATATCTCTTGGTTTATCAATATAGTAGCCCTGAGCACCATCTAAACACAGTTGTTCAATAATATGTTTTTCTTCTTGGGTCTCAACGCCTTCAGCTAAAACTGTAACACCAATTCTATGGGCTAAATCTACAATTAAACGCATAAAATATTGATTGTTTTTATCTTCTTCAAGGCCTCGAGTATAGCTAGCATCCATTTTTATGAAATCAGGTTTTAAATCACGGAAAAATTTAAATGAGGTTAAGCCTACGCCAAATCTTTCTACGGTTACTCTTGAACCAACTCTGTGTGTCATATCTATAAAGCGTTTACTTGCTTTGATATTTTGTTGTAAACCAAATTCACTTATTTCAAAAATAAGTTTTGCAGCAACATTGTTATTTTTAAGCAACAATCGCTCAAGCCATATTAAAAATTGTTCGTCATGTGCACTGTGAGCAGTAATATTGATACCAAAGAACTGCTCTGATAGGTTTTTGTTTTTAATTGAATCGATTGCAGATTCAATAATCAGTCTATCCACATGAGATATTTGTCCTAGCTTTTCTGACATAGCAAAAAAAGATGCTGTAGGTAAAATTTGATCATCATTGGTTTTAAATCGGGCTAAAATTTCAGAGTAGGCTTTGGTGCTTCTATTTGTTGGCGAAATTGTTTGTATCATTAATTTAACGCGCGAACTTTCTAGTACATCATCTATGACTTGTCGCCAATTTTGATTGCCAAAGCTTGCACTGATATTACCGAGTACATCAGATGCTTTTTGAATATGCCAAGCGTTTGCTTGCTTGCTTTGGGCTAAGCTTAATGCGGTATCTAATAGAGCAAGCAATTCACCTAATGGTTTTTTTGCTTCATATGCAACCATGCCAGTATTGGCAATAGAGCTTAGTTCTGTTTTTTGTTGGTACTCAGTAAATTTTGACTGTAATGAATCACCAAATTTTTCAGCTTCTTTTAAAGGAGTATTCGGTAAAATAATGGCGAAATCAGAACTATTGATTCTATAACATTGGCTTGTTGAATATGTGCCAGTCACCTTTTGAATCAAGTTTGATACTTCTTTTATATATTCATCACCTTTTTGATAACCTCTGGTTTGGTTTATCAATTGTAATTCACTTGAACGTACTAAGGCTAAAATACCAAAACTAGGATTGTCTGTATCCTCTATATTAGTCCCATAATATTCAACAAACATATTACGGTTACCAAGATCCGTTACTGAATCTTTATATGCTTGAAATTTTATCTCTAATGCTGATTCTTGAACTTCTTTTTGTTTTTTTCTTAAAAATGAATTTAAACGTACGATACTTGGGAAAATAGAAGAAACAGCACCGTCAGCAATACTGCTATCTAACTGTTTATTTTGCTCATGATTTTTTACAAATTGATCAATCATTTTAGACATGGCTTCAGTGACATTGTTAGATGCTTTTTTTAGTGTTGATTTTAAAGTAAGAAACGGCGTGATAACCAATATTAAAGTAAATGCCATTAAGATAAATAGCGTATTTTGTGCAACATTAGCAGCTAATTGCATTTTCACTGTAAATTCAAGATTTAAACCTTGATCAGCATCTACTGCAAATTGTGTTCTAATAAAAGGGGAGAGGGCGTGTATTTCTTTTATTGTAAAAGGTAAATAAGATAAATTTTCATTTTGGTTGTAAATAATCTCACTTTTATCTTTTTGAATTTTTAATGAATCTAAATTAAATATATTTTTTATGTTATTGCCATAAACTTTTGGTTCTTCAACAAGTGGGTTTTCTCGGATATACAAGCTAATAGCACGTTGAGTTGTTAATTGTGTTTGTGCAGTGTAACTTTGAAAGGCATTTATAATCGTGTAAATTCCTGAAGAGGTTACAATTATCC
Organism: Pseudoalteromonas sp. '520P1 No. 423'; assembly: GCF_001269985.1. NCBI lineage: Bacteria > Pseudomonadati > Pseudomonadota > Gammaproteobacteria > Alteromonadales > Pseudoalteromonadaceae > Pseudoalteromonas > Pseudoalteromonas sp. '520P1 No. 423'. The sequence continues at coordinate 1,715,995 of NZ_BBZB01000001.1, forward strand.
AAAGTAGCACTTGAATAGATATGAATTTTTTTAACTCAACCATGGTGTATCTAATATCCGTTTTATTTAGAGTTTAAATCGAGTAAAGATTTATTGTCATATAGTAGAGTATAAAGATATGAAATGTAAATAATTTGATCTGACTTAGTCGTGGTTTTTAAGTATTTGGAATATTTTGAGTATATTTGGCTCCCCCTCCCCGACTCGAACGGGGGACCTGCGGATTAACAGTCCGTCGCTCTAACCAACTGAGCTAAGGGGGAACTAAACAATATTATCAACGTTTGGCTCCCCCTCCCCGACTCGAACGGGGGACCTGCGGATTAACAGTCCGTCGCTCTAACCAACTGAGCTAAGGGGGAACTACTACTTGATATTATCATATTTGGCTCCCCCTCCCCGACTCGAACGGGGGACCTGCGGATTAACAGTCCGTCGCTCTAACCAACTGAGCTAAGGGGGAACTACTTATGATATGTTGAAAATTTGGCTCCCCCTCCCCGACTCGAACGGGGGACCTGCGGATTAACAGTCCGTCGCTCTAACCAACTGAGCTAAGGGGGAATGGCTTGCTTCTCAACGGGGCGAAATATTAATGGCAGGGGTGCAAAGTGTCAACTAATAAAACTTTATTATTTAAAATAAATGGTTCGTTCGCTGATTTTATATTCAATAAGACTAAAAAATAGCATTTCTGTATGTATAGCGTCCAAATTTATTCCGCCGTAGATAATAAGTTTGTTGTAGAACTATCAGATTATGAGTAAAGCTAGGTAATATTTATGGCGATCAGCTAAAAATAGAAAATTTATACTGTCACTTTATATTAAAAATAAAGAAATAAGCATATTCGTAGGAAATCTTGCTATTTACATTAATCGTTATTTTCAAAGAACAGTAGCAAGCTCAGTTATTAATTACATTATCTATTTTAGATCGCCCATATAATTCACAATTAACGCTAAAAAATTTATTTGTAAGAAATGTTTTAGATAGAAATTCATTATTTTGTTTAAATACCCCTGAATATATAGGGGGTGGCGTTAGTTACCCACAGAATCTGTGGATAACTATGTTTATGGATCTTTAAGAAAGTGTTTGAGGCCTTTGTATTTGAGGTGTCTAGCAATATCAATAGGTTTTTTAAAATAAATATTTGGCAATTAAAACAGCTAGTTAGGATTGTCAAATGTTTTTATACTAATGTATCACTTTGTGTGGATACCTAAGTATCGACGTAAAGTTTTTTCTGAGCTTTACCGTGAAGCGATGAAAATTATAACTAAAAATTGGCTATGACTACGATATAGATATAGTCGAATTGGAAATACAACGGAAGATATAATTCGAAAATATGTGTAAAACCAATTGGTTTAATTGGATAAAAAATAAGCTCACGGAAATCAGTTAGGACTCTTTTAAACTCGGTCGCTTGCGGTCGATTCTTCTATAATAAAGAAAATATTACCTCTTTGCTAATTGACTATTTTAACTTGTGTACAAAAGAAGCTTTTTAAAGGTTTGTTGTTACTAACTTGTAAATAATTTCATCTTGCAGTTCTATTTTATCGCTGTTGTTAACATTTTTTGTCTTTATATGATTTTAAATAAGCTAATTTCTGTATAACTCATATTCAAACAATTAACTTGTTTTCTAAGTTGCCAAGGTTTTTACCATGTTTTAGAATAGCCGACCCCTAACAGGTGTTATTTAAATCAAAAGTAATATCAAAAATTAAGATGTGAATGATTATGAGAAACAAAACAAAATCACCTGATTTATTAAGTGCGCCAATCCCTAAAACAATGCGGGATATGACCATACCTATGATATTTGGCATGGTTACCTTAATGTTATTTAATCTTGTTGATACATTTTTTGTTAGCTTACTCGGTACCGATCCTTTAGCAGCGATCAGTTTTACTTTCCCTGTTACCTTTACAGTTATAAGCTTGGCAATAGGTTTGAGCATTGGTACTTCAGCCATAATAGCCAAAGCGTTAGGTGCGGGTAATTTAGAAGAAGCGCGTTTTGATGGAGCTGTAGCTTTAATTGTATCAGCACTATTTGTATCGGTTCTTGCATTTATAGGTTATATCTTTATTGACTCTATTTTTTCACTGTTAGGTGCAAAAGAAGACTTAATGCCACTTATTCGAGATTATATTTGTGTATGGTTTATTGGTAGCGTATTTTTAATAACACCTATGATAGGTAATGCAGTTTTAAGAGCCAGTGGAGATACTAAAACACCCAGCATGATTATGGGCTTTGCAGGGCTTATAAATGCTGTATTAGATCCCATTTTTATATTTGGATTAGGGCCAATCCCCGCTATGGGGATCCAAGGTGCTGCAATAGCAAGTGTTATTGCCTGGTCTACAGGCGTATTTCTTATTTTATACCTATTAATAATAAAGAAAAACCTCATCAGTTTAGACGCAAAAAAACAAACATTTTTGTTAGCAACAAAAAAGATGCTGAAAATAGGCTTACCAGCAGCTGGTGCTAATATGCTTACACCTATTGCAATGGCCGTTATGACTGCGCTTGTTGCTCGTCATGGGGCTGAGGCTGTAGCTGCTTTTGGAGTAGGCAGTAGAATTGAATCTATCTCTAGTATTGTTGTATTAGCTTTATCTATGACATTACCGCCTTTTATAAGTCAAAATTTTGGGGCCGCTAAATTTGATAGGGTTGCGATGGCTTATAAAACGACGCTTAAATTCATTTTAATATGGCAGTTTGCTTTATATTTACTTTTAATTGTATTTTCGGGGGTAATTGCAAATATATTTGCTTCTTCAGAAGGGGTTGTCTCGATAATAAAATTATTTATCTGGATTTTACCTTTAGGCTATGGTCTACAAGGGGTGATAATACTCTCTAATTCTTCTTTTAATGCATTACATAAACCTATGAATGCATTACTTATGAGTGTGATCCGACTATTTGTTTTTTATGTGCCATTAGCTTATTTAGGCAGCCTATACTGGGGTATTCATGGTTTATTTATCGGTGCTTTAATAGGTAATGTATTCACTGCAATCATTTCATACCGTTGGTTTTGTCAAACATTACAATCAATTGAAATCAATGAACAAATAAAGGTTTGTGAAGCATGAGTTTAACATTCAATTTAAAATCCCATTATTCACCTAGTGGCGACCAACCTCAGGCAATAGCGCAATTATGTGATGGTTTAGAATCTGGCCTTGCTCATCAAACATTAGAAGGGGCAACCGGTACAGGTAAAACCTTTACTATGGCAAATGTCATCGCCAATACAAATAGACCTACTATCATCATGGCGCATAATAAAACCTTAGCAGCGCAATTGTATGGAGAGATGAAAGAGTATTTTCCAGATAATGCGGTTGAATACTTTGTTTCTTATTATGATTATTATCAGCCTGAAGCTTATGTTGTTGCCAGTGACACCTTTATTGAAAAAGACGCATCTATCAATGAACATATAGAGCAAATGCGATTATCGGCTACTAAAGCACTCTTAGAGCAAAAAGATGTCATTATCATAGCTTCTGTTTCTGCAATATATGGTTTAGGTGATCCTGATTCATATATGAAAATGATGTTATTACTCAAGCAAGGTGACACTATAGATCAAAGAGATATGTTACGTCGCTTAGCTGAGTTGCAGTATACGCGAAATGACATTGACTTTAGCAGAGGTACTTATAGAGTTCGAGGTGAGGTTATAGATATATTTCCTGCAGAATCTGATAAGTATGCAGTTAGAGTTGAAATGTTTGATGATGAAATAGACCGTTTAAGTATTTTTGACCCTTTAACAGGTGCAGTTGACAAGTATATTGTTAGGGCAACTATTTACCCTAAAAGCCATTATGTAACACCAAGAGAAAAAATACTGGCTGCAACAGAAGAAATAAAAATAGAATTAAAACAACGCCGAGAATATTTATTAGAAAAAAATCACCTTGTTGAAGAGCAGAGGGTTGCTCAAAGAACACAATACGATCTTGAAATGATGATTGAGCTGGGATATTGCTCTGGCATTGAAAACTATAGCCGATACTTATCTGGCCGTAATCCTGGCGATCCCCCTCCAACATTATTAGATTATTTGCCTGATAACGCTTTGATGATAATAGATGAATCTCATGTTACGGTTTCTCAAATTGGCGCTATGTATAAAGGTGATAGAAGCCGTAAAGAAAATTTAGTTGAGTATGGTTTTAGGTTGCCTTCAGCTATGGATAATCGTCCAATGCGGTTTGAAGAATTTGAAGCGATTGCGCCACAACGTATTTATGTATCAGCAACCCCTGGGAATTATGAAATAGAGCATTCAACAGGTGAAGTTGCTGTACAAGTTATTCGACCAACCGGCTTATTAGATCCTATAATTGAGATCAGGCCAGTTGCAACGCAAGTCGATGATCTGCTCTCAGAAATATATAAAAAAGCCAAGTTAAAAGAGCGTGTACTGGTCACAACGTTAACCAAACGAATGGCTGAGGACTTAACTGATTATTTATCGGATCATGATGTAAAGGTGAGATACTTGCATTCAGATATTGATACTGTTGAGCGTGTGGAAATTATTAGAGATCTTAGAGCGGGTGTATTTGATGTGCTAGTAGGCATTAACTTACTTCGTGAAGGTCTAGATATGCCTGAAGTGTCATTAGTTGCTATATTAGATGCAGATAAAGAGGGTTTTTTACGCTCCGAGCGCTCGTTAATACAAACAATTGGCCGTGCAGCTAGAAATGTAAAAGGCAGAGCTATCTTATATGCTGATCGTATTACGGGCTCAATGGAAAAGGCGATTGATAAAACAAATAAACGTCGTGAAATTCAGCACGCTTATAATGTTGAACATGGTATAACGCCCACGGGCTTAAATAAAAAAATCACTGATATGATGGATGTAGGAGAGAAAGCTGAAAATAAAGTTGATACTTCTTACTTAATTCCTACCAAAGCAGTTAAAAAGCCAGTGATGGATGCGCATCAAATTGGTGCTGAAATAAAGCGTTTAGAAGCAAAAATGTTAACCCATGCCCGAGAGCTTGAATTTGAACAAGCTGCTAAGGTGCGTGATGAAATTCAACAACTACATGATAATTTAATAAATGCCTGATTTAATCAACTCTCAATCATCGAGTCCGTTTTATCCGTTATTGCAGGCATTAAGTGACTCACTTAATGCTAATATTGAAAGCTTAGATGCAATAGAATTAGAAAATGCATCTTTGGTTGATAATAAAGAACTTTGTCGTATATTTCACGGCAGGGGCCATGCGTATGAAGGGTTAAGTCACTTAAATCTAGACTTTTATTCCCCTTACTTATTTTTAATTTCATATATAGATGTAGCACCTCAGCTCCTTGAAAGTTTAACTCAGTTGATATGGCTGCATGTTAAGGAATCAAATAATCCAAATATTAAAGGTTTGATATATCAACAAAGAGCTGGAAGAGATACACATACTCAAGTTATTCAGGGAGAAGACCCTAAAAGCTTTGAAATACAAGAGCTAGGACTAAAATATCAAGTTGAATTAACAGGTAGTCAAAATACTGGTATTTTTCCAGATATGAAAGTAGGAAGGGCTTGGACTAAAGCACAAGCTGCAGATACTAAAGTACTTAACCTATTTTCTTATACGTGTGGTTTCTCTTTAGCTGCTATGGCCGGTGGTGCTAAACAAGTCATTAATATGGATATGAATAAAGGGGTATTACGGACAGGTAAAATAAATCATGAACTCAATGGATTTACTCGAAATGTGAGTTTTTATCCCCATGATATTTTAAAATCATTTGGAAAGTTAAAGAAATTAGGTCCATTTGATTTAGTGATTGTAGATCCGCCAAGCTTTCAAAAAGGCAGTTTTGTTTTGACAAAAGACTATCAAAAAATATTAAGACGTTTACCTGAAATATTAACTGATGGCGCACAGTTATTGTTATGTGCAAACAGCCCTGAATTAAACTTACAGGCTTTTAAAAACTTAATATCAGAGCACGCAGGTGAAAAGTTTATATTTAAGCAGCGTCTTGATCCGGCACCTAATTTTGTTGAATTAGATGACGACCGCAGCTTAAAGGCTTTGATATATAAATTTGAAAGTTAATATTTCATAAGCTTTATAAGTTATTAATATCCTTTTGAACTGAATAACCTTCATCAGTCACAATTTTTTCGAGTACTTGTATTCTATTTTCTAAAATTGTGACTTTTTGTTCTAAAGTCTCATTTCTCTTATCATTTTCCTGGCTTAAATTAAAAGTTTTTTCTTTGAACTCTAAGTGTTTTTTATACATATCGTACATAACACCAAAGCCAACAGAGATAAAAACGATCAAAACTATCATAGTTGTGCCTGTCATAGGTTACGCCTTATTTTTTGTGGATATAAATGTGTTGGCTAAATTACTAATAGTCTCAATGTCTTGCTGTAATTGATCCATTTGAGTCGCAACGTCTTCAGTTTGCTGCCAATTTAGCTCTGATGTTTGTTTTATTTCAATAACATGATTATTTATTTCATTTGAAACTGAACTTTGCTCTTCAGCTGCCGTCGCAATTTGCATTGATAATCCTGATAATTGTAGCAAGCATTTCTGATAAACTTGTATGGACATGCACGGCTGTTTCTTGAGTACGAGAAGAAACAGCTCCTTACTTTATCAGCTACCACAGCAAATCCTCGGCCATGCTCTGCAGCTCTTGCTGCTTCAATAGCTGCATTCAAGGCAAGGAGATTAGTTCGGGTTTGCTCAGTTCATTTATGTACCTTATTTATAATATCTCATATTGGCTTAGTTACATCTGGAGTTCGCTCTAAAATTGCTTTTATTTCTGTTTTCAATAGGTTCATATTAAAATAAAATGCACTGGCTGCTCCTTTACCAAAATATACTTGTCGGCTTACGCTATCAAAGGTAGATTACACTTTTTGTGCTTTTCTTGCCATCGGAATAATATCTTGAGAAATTAAGCTTAGAATAACCGATAAAGTAAAACGATGTGAGCGAGTAAACTCAAAAGTGAGTGATTTGCCATGAAAATCCTTTTTCCTAAAGTGGTTTTTACTTCATCTTTAACTGAAGCGGGCATATCAGGTGAGTAGAGATCTCTACTGTTTTTACCAAGCAATTCATCTTGAGATTAACCTAAATTTTGGCAGTAATCAGAATTAACATAAGTATATTCACCATGTGTATTTATCAGTGAAATTAGCTGAATGTTTGTACCTGTCATTTGATTACCTTTATCTATATATCAAGCATCTAATATTATTCTAAAGCAAAAATAACTGGATAGTAAATGATTCTAATCAGATTAAGGTCAGATAGGGTTAGATAATATTTTTATTGGATATAGGTTAGTGTGAAAATTGAAGAGTTAGTGAAGTTACGGTATTAGGAATTATTTATAGCATCTATATACCCTTGGGCGAATGCTGCATGGGGACTTTTATATTGCATAGTCCCAGATTGGCTCTCATGTAGCTTATCTAAATCTATATTAAGTGATTCTTCTTTATTTTCTCCTGCTTTAAAGCCTTTCTCATAAGCACATCCTGCGCATTTATACTTACCCGCACCATTTTTATCATGAGGTAAAGAATCAAGGAGAGACCAATGATGATGATTTTTAGTACATATTTTCATGGTTTCTCCTAAAATAACTACATGTAATTAATGTAAGTTATTTTGTTTTTTCTTGTGTTTTTCTTGTGTTTTTTTCGTTTGTTCTTCTGTAACTTCTTTTGCACACAAAGGGTAAGGTGAGCAATTCATGATAGTTACCGTACCTGTATTTTTATTATCTATTTGCTTATCTATATTTTTTAAATCAATTAATGGTGCAGCTTGAGCTAAAAATGGCATTGCCATAACTAATGATGCTAAAAGTGAGATTTTTTTAAATGTGTTTTTCATAACAATACCTATATGACTAATTAATGTTTCTGCCATAAGATAATGATTTAATTCCGCAATTTTACATTGCGGAATTATTGTTTTTGTTATTTATAAACTTGTTTTTATTTTCATCTTGGCAACATAGGTATTATTTAAATTTCTTTTGGTATAGAGTAACCGGTTATTAGATAAGCTAAATCGACCAACAGAAAATTCACCTTTAAATAGTTCCGTTTGTTTTTTTGTCATTAAATTTAACTTATAAAACTTATTGTGTTTGGTGTAATAAAGGTTATTTTCATAAACTTCCCATTCATAATAATCAGCAAAGTTAGTGTTTAAAATACGGTAAGAATCTTGCTCTATATGCCAATCGTCTGTTAATTTATAAATACCATCTACACCAAGCTTACTGACATAATACTGATTATTCTTACAATCAGATTTAACTGAATTAATAGAAGCTTGTAGTTTTTCCTTAGTACCATTTTTACTGTTGATTAAGTACAGATTAGATTCACCCTTACTGTGGAATATGGTTAAAATTGAATCTTTACTTGAACATAGCCAAATAGGGCTTTTAATATATTCATTCTTTTTAGTTATTTCACTAATTGTTTTCGACTTAATATCTATTGAAAAAAGCTGGTGATTTTTAGTAAATAATAATTGAGATGCATCAAATGACAATTTTAAATTAGATAATAAATGAGTTTCTTTAAAATTAGTAAGTTGATAAATTTCATTTGTATCAGAAATCCAAAGTTGGTTTTTACCTGTTCTATTTGATACAAATGCAGTTATATCTTCGTTGCCTTCAGATTGTGAGGCTGCAAAGTCATTAAAACTTGATGATATTAAATTTGAGGCAAGAGTATCATTAGCTGCTAAGTTTAATTGTTTTATATCTGATGTATAAAAGTCACCAATTATCAGTAATAGCTCATTATCTGAGATGATTTTAGGACCTATAATTTGTTCACTTGATTGATACAAAGGTGTTACTTTGAGAGAGTCAATATTAATTGAACTTAAAGTATAATTTTCATTAACAAATACGATTGAATCAGCTGTAGGATTCCAGTCTATTTGATATGGTACATGGCTAAAGCTGGTTAAAAACTTCACTTCACCACTTATTAAATTTAGGTACATTAATTCATGTTTAGTATTGGTAATTGATCTTATAAATGCTAGCTTATGACCGCTGTTATCTAAACTTAAACTATAGTCACCATAGTGTTTTATAGGAGGTGCAGTTAATGTTTCTTCTTGTTTCGTATCTAAATTAAACCTTTTAATAACAAAAGGTTCTGTATCATTAAGTTTATATGAAAAATAGATCCAAGTGTTATCAATAGCTAAAGGGCTCATGCTTAAAATATTACCACAGCTAGTAATTTTGTTAGTTTTGTTTAAGTTCAAATCCTTATCAATAGCAACGCTTTTAATGAGACATTTCTCTTTAATAAAATTTTGGTAAAAAAGGGTTTTACCATCTTTAGACCATTTAGGAGATGTAGTGTAATTATCATCGATAGAAATTGTTTTATTTGTATTAATATTTTTAACCATGACTTGCATGTTTGAATCAGCATTGGTTTTGTGAACAAATGCTAATAATTTTTTATCCGGTGAAAGGTCTGCACTTAACTCCCAACCCTCTTGATATGTTAAAGGCAGTGGTGTTACTGAATTAGATATATTGATATTGGTGGGCGGTGTACTATTAATTTCTTTATTTTTAAAAATAATAAATGAAACTAAAATTATGATAAACCCAATTGCAATAAAGGAAGTTATTGCGTTTTTGGAATAACGCATCTTATGAGTTAAGTCACTAGCTGACGATTCCGGTACTGATATCTTTATTGTTTCAGGCTCTACAATTTCCTTTTCTATAAACTTAATTTCTGATACGAGTGAATAACCTATTTTTGGGTGTGTTTTAATATAGTCATTTTTTTCACCACCAAGTACTTTTCTTAATCTTGAAACAACAGCATTGATTGTGAGTTCTTCAACTATTCTGCCAAACCAAACAGTTTCAATAAGTTGATCTCGATTAACTACTTGAGAGTGATTTTCTATTAAAAACTGTAAGAGTAAGCACTGTTTATTTTCAAGTGTTACAGTCTCATCAGTGCCATCATCCTTGCGTAATGATTTAGTGCTAGGATCAAAAATCCAGTCTTTTATTTTTATAAGATCATGTTTACTCAATGACTTTACTACCAAATAATGAATAATTTACTACTACATGTAGTCTAAAGGTTTTTGCATTATATTTCTCTGAGAATTTAGTGTGAATTTCCCTTTATTTGAAACTTTAACTAAAAGTATACCATGTTTTTTTTTTGGGTACTTGTTGAATTTAAAAATTTCTGGATGAAATTTTTATGAGGAATAAACTTTATCAGAAACAGAGTAATTCGTGATAATAACTGAAATTAAATATGTAACAGGCAAATACCTTCCTGTATTACCAGTTAATGATCTCACAGGTGAAGTGGATGATAAATTTAGCACAACTTCCTAGCTTACTCTCGCAGGTAATAGTGCCTTTTAAAGATTGTGTTACTAAGTTATAAACAATATTTAACCCCAATCCACTGCCTCCTTGGCCTCTCTTAGTGGTAAAAAATAGTTCAAATAACTTTGGTAAATTTTTTGCTTTCAATTCCACAACCTGAATCTTGAAATTTTAATACCAACATGTGCTTTTCTTGCGAGATATGAATTGAGATATGCCCACTGTCTAAAGTTTCAAAACCAGAATAATCGCATTTATAACTAAAATTTATTAAATTGTGGATAATAAAACTCTTCGCTAAAAATTATTTCATGTTTTTTTATTGAATTACAAATAGAACAGTTATGTTTTGATAAATTTTCTGGATGAAATAATATATGAACTGGTTGATGGATTGCATCAATTAAAGCTGTATTGATTATTTTCACTGCTGATTGATTTAATTGTGATATATCACCATTACTGTCAATTAGAATAGTGGGTTGATGGATTGCATCATAGCTATTTGAATTTTTAGTTAATAAAGTGAAAGGTTTTTTTAAAATTGTTTGTACAATCGCTTGATAAACCATCCAAAATGATAAAAATTTAAATATATGTCCAATAACAAAGCTGTACCTGTAAAATCTGTGTAAAAAGTAAAATATGCTTCAGCTATAATTGTCAGTATTAAAGATAAATATAAATATAAATAATTACTTTTTTGGTTATTAAATTTCGTTTTGCGTAAATAATTGAAATGGTGAAGAGTTTAGATCATATACTGATAGCTATGATCTAAATCAAGTGAGATTTTAATATTTATTATACTTCGTATTCTATTGGATCAATGACATTATTAAGTTTAAACGCTTCCAATCTTTCTTGGCATGCACCACATTTACCACACGCCTTTTCACGACCGTTATAACAAGTCCAAGTTTGGCTGTAATCTAAATTCATTTTTAGACCATCAGTTAAAATATCAATTTTGCTATTTTTAAGGTATGGGCTAACAATCTCAACTTCATCATAGTTAGCGATACGACACACATCATCCATCTTTTTAACAAACTCTGGGCGACAATCAGGGTAAATGGCATGATCACCAGAATGTGCGCCATAATAAACTTTACATGCTTTTAGTGACACAGCATAACCAACAGCTAATGACAGTAAGATCATATTACGGTTAGGCACTATGGTACTTTTCATATTTTCAGCTTCGTAATGACCTTCAGGAACTTCAATATCATCAGTTAAAGAAGAGCCTCCAATTATTTGATTTATAGCTGAAATATCAACGATTTTATGATGAACATCCAAGCCTTTACAGGCTACTGCTGCCACATCAAGTTCCTTAACATGTCGCTGTCCGTAATCGAATGATAATGCATAAACTTCATAGCCATCTCTTAAGGCTTTGTTCAATACGGTATATGAATCCATTCCACCGGAATAAATAACAACAACTTTTTGCGACATATTTCTCAGACTCTCGTATAATAGATGTTTTGTCAGGGCGCGATATTCTACACCTACGCTTTGATAATGACAATTTTAGTTTATATCGAGAGCGAAAACCCTTTTGTACAAAATCAATGAAATATTCGAAACTATCCAAGGTGAAGCTAGTTTTACTGGTACACCTTCTATTTTTATCCGCTTACAGGGATGCCCTGTAGGTTGTTCTTGGTGTGATACCAAGCAGACTTGGGAAGCATCTGATGTTTATAAAGTTGATTTACAAAAAACTGTAGAGAAAAAAGCAGATTCAGAACTGTGGGCTGATAGCTCTGCTGAGAAAATCATTTCTTTAATTAAAGATAAAGGTTATCAGGCGAAACATATTGTGATCACCGGAGGTGAGCCATGTATGTTTGATTTGAACCCGATGTGCGAATTGTTACACGATAATGGCTTTTCAACGCAGTTAGAAACAAGCGGAACTTTTGAGATTAAAGTACCAGAAAAAACTTGGGTGACAGTATCACCTAAGATCAATATGCGCGGTGGTTATCCCGTTTTAAAATCAGCAATGCTCAGAGCAAATGAAATTAAACACCCCATTGCGATGATGAAACATGTTGAAGAACTAGAAGATTTATTAGAGGAAATGGGTATTCAACCAGCGTTAGTGTACTTACAGCCTATTAGCCAAAAAGCAAAAGCAACACGGTTGGCTGTAGATGTATGTATCGCTAAAAATTGGCGCTTATCAGTGCAAGTACATAAGTATCTAGGCATTAATTAAGAAACTTGAAACCAAGTTTCTTAATTTGTTATTTTTACAGGTGGGTAAGTATTTCCCCTAGCTAAGCTGGCTTAATAAAATATCGCCTTGTGTCTTTTTACAAGGTGAGATTTTATCTGGTTGTTTGTTTACAAGTATTTATAAAGTGTCTGTAAACAGGATTATCTTTCATATTTCTTTTCATCGCCAGGTACATAGGACGTGTTAATCCTAAGGCACCTAAAGGTATTGATTTTATTAAACCTTGGCTCTCGTATGGCGTGACTAACCAATCTGGTAATGCCGCAACTCCCATTCCAGCACTCACTAATTGAAAAATTAATAATCCTTGATCAACCGTTTTTAAATTGCCGTCATAGCGGGCATTTTGTATGAAATATTTAAATATATCTTGGCGTTGACGTGGGATAGGATATGAGATGATAGTCTCGTCTTTTAAATCAAGCGCCGTCACATAGGCTTTTTTAGCAAGCTCATGATCCGGTGATACAATTAATTTTAATTTGAAATCAAACATATGCGCATATTCTAGGTGCTCAGGTTCGCGCATGTCAGACGTTAAAACTAAATCAAGCTCATCATTTAATAATTCAGGTATCGCGTCATAACTAAAGCCTCTTTCATAATCAATTTTTATATCAGGCCAAAAGTTATTAAATTCTTTTATTGTAGGTAAAAGCCAATGAAAACAAGCGTGGCATTCAACACTGAGCCTAAGCTGAGAAATAGGCTGATTTAAACTTTCTTTTATTCGGCATTTTGTTGCTTCTACCTTAGGTAATACTTCTTGAGCAAGCTCAATCAGTAGCATGCCTTGAGGTGTAAATCGAACTGGATGAGTTTTACGCTCAAATAGTTGGCAATCAAGCTTATTTTCTAGGTCTTTAATTTGGTGAGATAATGCAGATTGAGTTAAAAATAATTCGCGAGCAGTATTAACCAAAGAACCTGTTTCTTTGAGTGTTGAAAGTGTTTTTAAATGCTTTACATCAATCATCTTTAATTTTTCTCATCTTGTTGGTTGTATTTAATACGAACTCAAACATCTTATAGCTTATTTAATACTCTTTCAACATCTAGATGGCTATAACTTATAATTTATCTATTTAATTTGTACTTTTTTTGTTCTAAATCCTAGTTGGTAGTAATTTAATTCATTTTTGATTTCTATTTTTTATTTTTTCATCTTTAATATGCTGAATTTAATTCAACAGAAGATCGTGTTTGAGTTGAATTAAACTAATTTAGAAGTGAATGAGGGCAAAGAGAGAAGTGAGGTTGTTTTTTGTTTAAATTAAATTTGTTTACCAAATAATTTAGCTGCATCCTTAGCATGCAAAGGTTTTGCTTTTAAATAACCTTGACCGTAATTACAACTGGTAAGTTTTAATATATCTAGCTGTTCTTGTGTTTCAATTCCCTCAGCAACAACCTCTAAATTAAGTGATTCTGCTAAAGTTAATATAGCGTCTACAAGGGGGTTTTTATGGCCATTTTTTAGATTATCGATAAAACTTTTATCAATCTTCAATACTTGAATTGGCAATTGATGTAAATATCCTAATGCAGAATAGCCTGTACCAAAATCGTCTAAGTAAAGTTTTAAGCCTAAAGATTTTAACCCTTCAATGATTTGCGTTGCTAATGATAGGTTTTCAATTAAACCTGACTCGGTAATTTCAATGCATAAAGAGCCAGTTTTTAACTGATATGTTTCATATAGCTTTCTTATAAAGGTGACAAAATCTAAGCTAGAAAAGTGTCTTGATGATACATTTACAGTAATTGTAAAGTCGTTATTAGTTTGTGTTTGCCAAATTGATATTTGTTTGGCTGCTTGGTCAAGTAAATACAAATCAAGTTGTAATATTTGACCACTATCTTCAGCAGCCTTAATAAAATCGTTTGGTAAAACAAAGCCTTTAGTTGGGTGGTGCCAACGAACTAATGCTTCAAATCCCGTTACTAAATTAGTCGCAACCTCAAATATAGGTTGGTAAAAGAGTTCAAACTCATTATTTTCAATACCATTTTGTATGTCACTTTCTAAAATGGCAGCGCCTTTCATTTTATTGCGCATTGATTCATTAAAGACTTGAGATTGTCCTCTGCCTAATGACTTGGCTTCATACATTGCAGTATCCGCACATTGCAATACTTGATATGCTAAGTCTGTTGAATTGATGGCATAAGAGATACCTATGCTAGTAGAGGCTTTTAGAATGTGACCATCAACGATAAGAGGCTCAGATAAAGAGGCTTTGATCCGCTCTACTAAGTTAGCTACTTGTGATTCGCTGTCTAAATCTTCCATTAATATTGCAAATTCATCTCCTCCCAAACGGGCGAATGTATCAACTTGACGGATGTTTTCATTAATTTTTTTACAAATTTTAATTAGAAAATGATCGCCTACTTGGTGGCCTAAAGTGTCATTTATAATTTTGAATCTATCAAAGTCTAAATATAATAAAGCATGGAATTTTAAATCGGGCTGCCTGTCTAAGCGGTTTATTCCTTGCTCTAAGCGATCAATCAATAATGATCTATTTGCAAGGCCTGTTAATTGATCATGCATGGCTTTATGAGTAAGCGCTTTATGTGTAAGTTCTTTATCTATCGCTAAACTGACTTGCCTGCTTATGTATGTCAAAATATCTTGATCGCGATGGCTATAAGCAATGTTATTATCATAGCTTTGGGTCACGATAAGACCATTAAATTGCTCATTTATTTCAAATGGCACGCCTAACCATGAATGAGGGGAGTCACCAACTAATTGAAAGTGTTTTTTTGCAAGATGAGATTTAAAATCCGCTTTACTTAGCAACAAAGAGGTCTTCGTTTTTAGCATATAGGCAGAAGCTGTGTTATTGGTTTGTTCGGCAGAGAATACTCTTATATCTGAACTACGTATTCCAGCTTCTAGAATATAAGGTAACTCTAATTGTTTTGTTTTTTTATTAAATAATCCGATAAATAAATTTTTAGCATTAAGCAAGGAATTGATTATTTCATGAAGATTCTCGTAAAACTCAGCCATATTACAGGCTTCGTAAGTTAGATTTGCTATTTTTAGCAGCCCTTGCTCAAGCTTTTGTGCTTCATTGAGCTGAACAACGGTTTTATTTAAGTCGATTAATGTTTGGCATTGATTTATTTTTGTACTTAACATTAAAGCCACGGTTGTTAATATTTCTAAATGACTTCCATTAAAATAATTTTTTTGTGGGTGCTCGCAGTCAATCACACCAATCACATTATTATTGTCGATCAAAGGTACGCAAATCTCTGACTTTGCGGGTGTAATATCCGGTAAATATCTATCACTAAGAGATAAATCATTGATCATTTGTGGTTGCCCTGAAACTGCAACATGACCTGTATTGCCTAAAGAAAAGGGAATTTTATTTTGTTTAATGTAATATTGACCATCGTCATTCGTTTTACCCATCGCAGCTACTTGTTTTAACTCTTGCTTTTCATGATCAGCTAAATAGATAACACAATCAGGAAACCCAAGTTTACTAACAACTTCATTTACGACATAGCTGAACAGTTGTTCAAGGTTATTAATTTGAATTAAAGATAACGAGAATTGATTAATGATGCTTAGCTGCTGGGATTTTTGTTCTAAAGGATCTAATAAGTCAGATGGTTTAGTATTGTTATTTGCATCATTAACTTTAGGCATATCAAACATCATTAAGTGTAAAGTTTTATTATGATCATCATTGGAAGAATATTCAAATGAAAATACCTTATCATTTGTTATAGAAGTGTAAAGGCATGTGCTTAGCCTTTACACTTTTGCATACATACTAATGTATAGCTTTAAAGAATATGATTATGTTTTTGAGTTAGCTTTAAAGACTTTGGCATTAAATAATCGCGATATAAATATCTATATAACTTTTTAGGGCTTTTATCTTTTTTAACTTGAAGGTCTTTGTTAGCACCATTTTTTAGCTGTTTATCTAAAAATGCAACAAAACCAGCTTGATGTTTTTGAGCAAGGCTATCTAATTGTGCTTTATAACCATCAAAAAAATCATTTTTTAAATGTTGAGATAATAGCTGAACACCTTGAAGATCAACCTGGCTTAAATAGTTAATTGCTAAATATGACCATTTATATACGCGTTTACTCCCATCAATATAGGTAGTCGCAAATATCTCTTCTAAAGTAGGCCATTCTTCTTTAGCAGTTTCTTTTGCTTCTTGGTAGGCTTTAGGGTTAACTTTTTGTCTTGAAACCAATTCAGCCAAGCCTTCGCTCCACCAGACCAAATGTGAAGGAAAATGACCAAAACTACCATATTTGCTAAAACGACCATCAAGGTAATGTACATATTCATGATTTAAGTTCCATACTTTAAAATCAGGACGTTGCCAAAATACCTCATAAGAATAAAATGTTGCTTGATTATTTGGATCGCTCGGAGTGCCTTCGATATACATACCACCATTATCCGTATGGATATCAAATACCATTTGACCGTATTGATTATATTGGCTGTAATTATCAAAAATCACAACTCGTAATGATTGATTATGATCATTTGCTGCTGGTTGATTTTTTGTATTTAACAAAGAATGAAATTGGCTTTCTTGTGATGTTAACTTATTGCAGCTTGTTTCAAGTTGTGACTTATTCATTTCGTTGGCGCGAATAAATAAACTATCAGAGCATTGGTGATTGATAGGCAATGCTTCATCAATTGTAGGGAATGAACATTTACCTTCAAAATCACTGTTACATTCTGATAACCCTCTAAAGCTATTCACTAAATACCTTTGTGAAAATAAAAATTGCTTTTTATTCAACTCAAGTTCCATATTATCAACTAGTTGCCATACATGGGTATCTAATTGTTTTTTAGCACCTTCATGTAATATTTTATGTTGATAAGCGAGTGCCCAAAGTGCATGTTCAGCTTGCCAACCGCTTTGTTTGATTAAAGCTTTTAAACTCGGTAGCCAGTTTTGATTTGCTAAAATTGCACCAGCAAGTACTTTATTGTTTTTAGCTTCATAGGTTAAAAAGGCCATAGCTCTGATCAGTTCCCATTTAGCATACTGAGAAGGCGAGTTTTCAATATCAATAGGTAACTGTACAAGTTGTGATAAAGTATTTAAATGAGGTCCTACTTTAGCACTCAAAATATCTTGGTTATAAAAACGATAAAGGGCTACAGCATAATGCTCAACTAATCGTGCGTTACTATTGTGGTTCAGGTTTAATAAACCTGATTTATTTAAGGTCGTTAAGGCTTGTTCTAGTTGTAACCAACTTGAGTCGGTTATTTGCTTAGTATCTCCATAATAACTAAAACCACGTAGGAAATATAAAAGTGAATCAAGCTCTGAATTATTAAATTTATTTTCACTTAAATAAATGATGCGTTCAGTTACTTTATTTAGGTGCTCAGATGTTGTTAACTCAAAGCTCCAGTTGTCTTTAGCATCAAGTATTTGCATTACTTTAATATCAGCAGGTGATATTTCAGTATTATCTAGAGTGCTGTTACAGGCACTTAGCAATGATAAACATAATGCGCTGCTTAAAAGAGATAGTTTATTTTTTATCATAGTGGTCTTTATTTTTTTTAATCTAATGCTGAGATTAACAGTAACGAATATTGTATACAATAAACTTATTGTTAATTTGATTTGTTACTTTACAGGCATACCTAGACTCCATATGATCATATAAATTTATTTATAGAAGATAGAGCAATGACAAGTATCACTATAGTTCGTCCCGATGATTGGCATATCCATTTACGTGATGGCGATCAATTAAAAGACACAGTGCGCGATGTGAGTCGTTATATGGGCCGCGCGATTATCATGCCTAATTTAGTACCGCCAGCAACGTGTACTGAATCAGCATTAAGCTACCGTGAGCGCATTATGGCAGAAAAGCCTCAAGGGAACTTTAAACCTTTGATGGTGCTTTATCTTACGGATAAAACAACACCTGAAGAAATTAAAAAAGCAAAGGCAACAGGTCATATTGTTGCAGCTAAATTATACCCAGCTGGCGCAACAACTAATTCAGATTCAGGTG
The DNA here is from genome assembly GCF_001269985.1 of Pseudoalteromonas sp. '520P1 No. 423'. NCBI lineage: Bacteria > Pseudomonadati > Pseudomonadota > Gammaproteobacteria > Alteromonadales > Pseudoalteromonadaceae > Pseudoalteromonas > Pseudoalteromonas sp. '520P1 No. 423'. The sequence continues at coordinate 1,734,755 of NZ_BBZB01000001.1, forward strand.
TGACTAGCGTTAAAAATATGTACCCAGTATTTAAAGCGATGCAAGACGTGGGTATGTTATTGTTAATACACGGAGAAGTGACAGATTCTGCTATTGATATTTTTGACCGTGAAAAATTATTTCTAGAGAGCGTTTTAACGCCTGTGGTTGCTGACTTCCCAGAGCTAAAAATTGTACTTGAACACATCACAACCAAAGATTCTGTTGAGTTTGTAGAAGCTGCATCTGATAATGTAGCGGCAACAATCACAGCGCATCACTTATTATATAACCGTAATCACATGTTAGCGGGTGGCATTCGTCCTCATTTTTATTGTTTACCAATTTTAAAGCGTAATATTCATCAAGACGCTTTAAATAAAGCGGCAACAAGTGGCAGCAAAAAATTCTTCTTAGGTACTGATTCTGCACCTCATTTAAAAGACAAAAAAGAAGCGTCTTGTGGTTGTGCGGGTTCTTACACTGCACATGCAGCAGTTGAATTATATGCAGAAGCATTTGATGCTGCTGGTGCGATTGATAAGTTAGAAGGTTTTGCGAGCTTAAATGGCCCTGATTTTTATAATTTACCACGAAATACAGATACGATTACTTTAGTTAAAGAAGAGTGGGAAGTACCTGAGTCTTACCCATTAGGTAGCGATATAGTAGTGCCAATTCGCGCTGGAGAAACAATTCAATGGCAAGTTAAATAATAAAACTGCTTTGCATTTTTATTAAAGTCATTTAGTGACGGCTATAGCGATTATTATAAAACCTACTGTTTACAGTAGGCTTTTATTTTTTATACGCCTCTTAACCCTGTAATACCGCATTTCACTTTTGAAAGACGACCATTATCAGCCATGATTTGATAATTGGTATTTCTTAAAGAGTGCGGTCTATAGTTAGTTACTTTTTTAAACCTTAAAGCAACACTATGATGAATTTTTGCATGATGGCTATCACAAGTTGTGTCTTGGTGGTTGACACATACTAATCTGGGAGATAACGTCCTATCGGCAATAATTTGAGTACGCTGCTGCTGATGCATTATGCCCTCAGGAATAGGTTGAATTTCTAAATCATCCACACATAAAAAACTATCGCTTTGTTTAAGCCGATTAAAATCAATTTCTTCAAGATTTAGGATATTTAAACCTTGCTGTCTGGCATGTAAACACATAAATTCTAAGCTGATATCCGATAAACCATCATACCAATAACCACCACCAATATCTGAATGTACACCAGCAAACCATACCTCTAATACTCTGGGATCACGATTAAACAATATAGGCTGAAAAGCGACACGTTTTTCATCTAATGCAACTATATGCACCGCTTTTTCAATGTTACCCGCCAAAGTGCCATTTTCAAAAACAACATCACTGGCGGGGCGTGTCTCCATACTGAGATCAGGTGAACCAATAGAGGCTACGGTATCAAATACGCCTAAAAATTTGACCTTATGTTTTATTTGGCTAGCAAAGATGCGTGCTATGGCGGCACCTCGACTAAAACCAAAAACAAATATTTCATCACCTTCTTTGTAATGTTTCTCTACATCACGTTTAGCTTTAGTGATTATTGATTTTATATCAGAGAATGCAGGTGCAAAAAGAGAGTTAAACGTTTTTTGCAGCCAATTACCATAAGTGCCAACGCCTGAGTAGTAAAAGCTATGCTGGCCATATTCATCGTTGTGAGGTGAGTTAGTTAAACTGCCGCCAAAATAGGCGTGTAACTTTAAGATATTGCTAATGCTTAAATCAACTGCGTAATCCATGCTATCGCTAGGCTCGTTGCACGTGCCATCAAAACAAAAAATAAATTTTTTCATTTTTAAGTTAGTTATTGTCCGTTATTTAAACAAGTGTACTTGATAAATAGGCAAGAGTGATAATTTTTATGGCACTTTTTTGTATGTTCTGTATCCTAATAAAAGAATGTGTATGGGTGATTTAAATTTTGAATAAAAAATGTCATATTTTCATAGTGTTTTTTTTATTGATGTCCTTTATTGGTCAGTCAATGGCGAATGCTATGGATTCATGTCAATTTCAAAACGCTAATCATTTAACTGCATCTATGATGTCAGGCATGGATCACGCAATGGATACATCTGATCGGATGTCAGATATGGATCATTCAATGGAGTCTATGTCTAAAATGGATTGCTGTGATGATAATGATCACTTATGTTCAATGAATGGCTGTGTTTCTATGGCTGTTACATCAATTTATGCTTTTTCTCATCTTGATTTTGCATCACAAAAAATAAATCAATTAAACTTTTTTATATATAGCCAATACCCTTCATCTTTATATCGCCCTCCGCTTAATAGCTAATTACAAAATAGATCCGTCTTAATTTTCTAAATTTATCTTAGAAACACTTTAATTGTATTTAGTGAGTCTTTTTCATCTTGAAAAGTAGCTCAAAACTATGACCAAACTTTGGTCTTTGAAGGCATTATGTATAAATCATTATTTTTATTACTCTCTTTAGCTGCACTTATTGGTTGTGGTAATGACAAACAAACAAATATAACAACACAAATAAGTCACAGTAAAACACATATAACTGTATATAAACGGGAATCATGTGGCTGTTGTAATGATTGGATCACGCATTTAGATAAAAAGAACTTCTATACACAAGCGGTTAATGACGAAAACCTGACGCAATTTAAATTAGATAAAGGCATAGCGCCTAGATTTCACTCATGTCATACAGCTGTATCAACAGATGGTTTTGTTTTTGAGGGCCATATTCCTGCAAAACATATACAAATATTTTTGGCAAATAAACCCGTAGATGCAATTGGCTTAGCCGTACCAGCTATGCCCGCGGGTAGTCCAGGTATGGAGATGGGTGATAGGTTTACGCCTTATAAAGTACTATTACTTAATAAAGATGGGTCTTATAGCACATTTGCAAATGTTGAAAATCAAAAGGAGCAATATTAATGAGTCAAAGAATTTATAATTCAAAAATTAAATGTTTAGCTGCTTTTACTCTTTTAGCTCATTTTAATTTATTGGCATCTTATGAGGTAAGTGAATCATTACTTACATTAAGGGTGAGTATTCTTAAAGCGCAAGAAAATGACCCTTGGTTATCTGGTAACCAACATCAACAAGATTCTGTTAACGCTTTAAGCATTGCAGCTGGCACATATGAAGATCCAAAAGTATCAATGTCTATGGCAAACTTGCCAACGGATAACTTTAACTTATCTCAAGAGGGCATGACGCAATTTAAAGTGGCAGTGGCACAAATGCTTCCCCGCGGAGATAGTTTGGCACTTAAACAACAGCAATTAGAATTAAGTTCTCAGCAATATCCATTTCAAAGAGAGAATCGAAAAGCTGAGGTCGCAGTGACTGTTGGACAGTTATGGTTAGATACTTTTAGAGTGCAACAAAGCATAAGGTTAATACAAGCTGATCGTGCTTTATTTGAGCAATTAACTGATGTCGCGCAAGCTAGTTATTCATCAGCGCAAGGTAAAACCCGCCAACAAGATGTGATCAGAGCGCAACTAGAACTAACAATGTTAGATGATAGGTTAAATCAGTTATCACAACAGAAAAACCGTTATCAAGGTCAGCTTTCACAATGGCTCGCAGCCAAAAACTTAAATACGACACAATCAGTTAATTTTCATGATTTAAATTTAGGGGATTCTTTACCGGAAGTGCTTTTATTAAAAGAAGATATTATTAAATCAAAGAACTGGCTTACACCAGATAAATTGGTCGAAAACTTTTATCAACATCCAAAGATAATGGCGATTGATAAAAAAATAAATGCCAGTTTACAAGGCATAGCGTTAGCAAAACAAAGTTATGAACCGCAATGGGGTGTTAATGCCAGTTATGCCTATCGAGATGATGATCCTATGGGAAATAATCGCGCCCATTTATTTTCCATGGGTATGACATTTGATTTGCCACTATTTACTGATAATCGTCAAGATCAACAAGTCAGTGCAGCTATATCAAAAACTGAATCTGTTAAAACGGAGCGTTTATTATTACTTAGGCAGCTTATGGGGGCATATTCTAGTGGTAAAGGCCGTTTATTAAGATTAGTAGAAAGACAGTCTTTATATAACACTAAGTTACTGCCACAAATACAAGATCAAGCAGAAGCTTCATTAACAGCATACACCAATGACGATGGTGATTTTTCAGAAGTTGTTCGGGCTCGTATTGCACAACTTAATGCAAAAATTGAGAGTTTAACGATAGAAACGCAAATACAAAAAGTGCAATTGGAGTTAAATTATTTATTTGTTAGTCAAGCTAGACAGATGTTGAGTTTTAAGAAAAATAATAATTTAGTCAGTTACAAAAAGATGCCAATTACATTAGGAGAGAAATAATGAATCCAACAATCAAACTTAGTTTAGCTGCAATATTTGGTGGCATCATTTCTTTTGTCATTACATCACAATTACTAACACCATCGACTATTAATGAAACGCAAAATGTTGAAAATAAACCTTTGTACTGGGTTGCACCTATGGATGCTAATTACAGAAGAGATAAACCAGGTCTATCGCCAATGGGCATGGATTTAGTACCTGTTTACGCTAACGGTGCATCAAATTCCGATTCTGGACCGGGGACCATTAAAATTTCTTCTGATGTGGTAAATAACTTAGGTGTTAGAACCGGCAAGGCAAAAGTGAGTGAATTACATTTAGGGATTAAAACTGTTGGCTATGTGAAATATAATGAAGACCAATTAGTACATATTCACCCAAGAGTTGAAGGTTGGGTTGAAAATTTATTCATCAAAGCATTAGGTGATCCAGTTACTAAAGGTGAACCTCTTTATTCTTTATATTCACCTGAGCTTGTAAACGCGCAAGAAGAACTTTTGTTGGCGCTAGGTCGTAAAAATAAGCGTTTAGTAAGGGCTGCAGAAGATAGGTTAACGGCATTACAATTACCAAAGTCAGCAATAGAAAATATCAAAAAAACAAGAAAAGTGGCGCAAACCATTACCTTTTATGCACCGCAATCTGGTGTTGTTGAAAACTTAAAAATTAGAGAAGGCTTTTTTGTTAAACCTGGTACGAAAATTATGTCAATCGGTGCATTGAATGAAGTGTGGGTTGAAGCTGAGGTATTTGAAAGGCAAGCAAATCAAGTGAAAAAAGGCACTTCGGTTACTATGACTTTAGATTACCTACCTGGTCGTGAATGGGTTGGCAAGGTTGATTATATCTATCCAACATTAGATGAGAAAACACGCACAGTAAAAGTCAGGCTACGATTTGATAATAAAGATTTAATGCTTAAACCAAATATGTTTGCACAAGTCATTATTCATGCAAAAGGCAGTGAAGCATTATTAATTCCAATTGAAGCATTGATAAGAACGGGTAGTCAAGATCGTGTTGTGTTAGCCCTAGGCGAAGGTCAATTTAAATCGGTTGCTGTTAAAGTAGGTCGTTTTGATGATAAATCTGTAGAGATTATATCTGGCTTAATTGAAGAAGATGACATAGTCACTTCTGCACAGTTTTTACTGGATTCGGAATCAAGTAAAAGCTCAGATTTTAAACGTATGTATCATGATGAACAACCAAGCTCTGTTTGGGTTGAAGCAAGTATAAATAGCTTGATGGCAAACCATAATATGATCAATGTTGATCACCAGCCAGTTAGTGACTGGGATTGGCCACAAATGACAATGGATTTTATGGTATCGCCTAAAGTTGATTTTTCAAGTTTAGAAGTTGATATGGTTTTACATATTGAAATAACGAAAGATGAAACTGGCAGCTTTGAAATTACCGCTATTCACATTCCCGAGCAGCAAAATGAAAACGCTAATAGCACTGCAAGTGTTTCAGGTGTGATCAATACAGTAATGGCAAAGCATAAAATGTTGAATATTAGCCGAGGTCCGATTGAAAAGTGGGATCGCCCAGCTGCAACTCTAGATTTCATGATCGTAGACGATATTGACATGTCTAAGTTAACTTCAGGTTTGTCAGTAGATTTTACTTTTGAGATTAATAACGGTGAATTTATTATTACTGAGCTGGTAGTCTCTGAGCATAAAATGATAAATGAACAAGCTATTGCACCTAATTCAGCTGAACACAGTAATCATTAGGGGGATAGCATATGATAACTTCAATTATTAAATGGTCCGTCTATAACCGTTTTTTTGTTTTATTAGCTGCAGCCATCATAGTGCTTGCAGGTCTATATTCTGTAAAAAATACTTCTGTTGATGCCTTGCCTGATTTATCAGATGTGCAGGTTATTATTAAAACAACTTATCCAGGTCAAGCACCTCAAGTTGTAGAAGACCAAGTAACTTACCCTTTAACAACAGCTATGTTATCAGTACCAGGGGCACAAACTGTAAGAGGGTATTCATTTTTTGGCGATTCTTATGTGTATGTGATTTTTGATGAAGATACAGACCTTTATTGGGCGCGTTCACGTGTACTTGAATATCTTTCTCAAGTATCACCTAATTTACCTGGCAATGCCCGACCACAGTTAGGCCCTGATGCAACAGGTGTAGGTTGGGTATATTTATATGCTTTAGTAGATAAAACGGGGAAAAATGATATAAGTCAGTTGCGTAGTTTACAAGATTGGTTTTTAAAATATGAATTGCAAACCGTTGCTGGCGTATCTGAAGTCGCTGCTTTAGGCGGTATGGTTAAACAATATCAAGTAAAAGTAGACCCAGATAAATTACGGGCTTTTGGTATTCCTTTATCTCTAATACAAACTGCAATAAAACAAGGTAATCAAGAAGTTGGGGCATCAGTTGTTGAAATGGCTGAAGCTGAATATATGGTGCGTGCTACGGGCTATATTAAAAATGAAACAGATTTAGGTAATATTCCATTAGGGGTAAATAAAAATGGTACGCCATTATTATTAAAAGATGTTGCGGATGTCGGCATAGGTCCACAAATGCGCCGTGGGATCGCTGAACTTAACGGTGAAGGTGAAACCGTAGGTGGCATAATTGTAATGCGTTACGGCGAAAACGCTCAAGAAGTTATAAATGGTGTGAAAGCTAAGTTAGAGCAACTTAAAAAAGGGCTCCCAAAAGGTGTTGAAGTTGTAACCGTTTACGACCGAAGCGCGCTGATAGAGCGAGCAGTTGAAAATTTAACCTTTAAATTACTCGAAGAGTTTGGTGTTGTTGCACTTGTATGTATTGTATTTTTATTTCATGTGCGTTCATCTTTAGTCGCAATTTTTAGTTTACCCGTAGGCATATTAACAGCATTTATCGTGATGCATATGCAAGGGTTAAACGCCAATATTATGTCTTTGGGTGGTATTGCGATTGCGATAGGCGCCATGGTTGATGGTGCGATAGTGATGATAGAAAATATGCATAAACATATGGAACGTACACCATTAACCAAAGAAAATCGTTGGCAGATAGTCGTTGATTCAGCATGTGAAGTTGGGCCTGCATTATTTTTTAGTTTATTGATCATTACAGTGAGCTTTGTTCCTGTATTTACTTTAGAAGCGCAAGAAGGTCGTATGTTTTCACCTTTAGCTTTTACTAAAACTTATGCGATGGCAGCATCTGCGGCTTTAGCAATCACATTAGTGCCTGTTTTAATGGGTTACTTTATTCGAGGTAAAGTTTTACCTGAGCATAAAAACCCAGTAAATCGTGTTTTAACCAGTATTTATTTACCTGCGTTAAAAGCAGTGCTTAATTTTCCAAAAATGACCTTATTTATGGCACTGGTGTTGTTAGGTGTTGGTTTATACCCAGTGAATAAAATAGGCAGTGAGTTTATACCGCCATTAGATGAAGGCGATATTATGTATATGCCAACGACTTACCCAGGTATATCTATTGGTCAAGCAAGGCAGTTATTACAACAAACGGATAAGCTAATTTATACCGTGCCAGAAGTGAAAAATGTATTTGGTAAAGTAGGGCGTGCAGAAACTGCAACCGATCCCGCTCCTTTGACTATGATAGAAACATTTATTCAGTTAAAACCTCAAAGCGAATGGCGAGTGGGTATGACCACAGATAAACTTAAAGCGCAGTTAGATGCGTTAGTTAAGCTACCTGGGTTAACAAATGCTTGGGTTATGCCAATAAAAACACGAATTGATATGCTCGCTACAGGTATCAAAACTCCTGTTGGCATCAAGATCGCAGGTCCTGATTTAGATAAAATTCAACAAATAGGTACGCAATTAGAATCAATTTTAAAAGAAATACCCGGTACTGCATCAGTTTATGCTGAGCGAGTTGCTGGTGGTCGATATATTAAAGTTGATATTCAACGTGAACAAGCGGCGCGATATGCTTTAAATATCTCCGATATTCAACAAGTGGTATCAACTGCAATCGGTGGCATGAATGTATCTAAAACCGTAGAGGGTTTAGAGCGTTACCCTATCAATTTAAGGTATCCGCAAGACTATAGGAACTCTCCTGAAAAGTTGAGGTTACTACCTATTGTTACGCCAACAGGGCAAAGAATTTCATTAAGTGATGTTGCTAATGTATTTGTTGAAGATGGTCCGCCTGCTATTAAGAGTGAAAATGCACGGTTAAATGGCTGGGCTTTTATCGATATTGAAGGTGTTGATATCGGAAGCTATGTTGAAAATGCGCAAAAATTTGTATCTGATAAGCTCAAATTGCCAGCTGGGTATTCTATTTCTTGGTCAGGGCAATATGAATATATGTTAAGAGCAAAAGAAAAATTGCAATATGTTGTTCCTTTGACCTTATTTATCATATTGTTATTGTTGTATATTAATTTCCGTAATTTTGTTGAAGTAGGCATTATTATGGGTACTTTACCATTGGCAATGGTAGGCAGTATTTGGCTAATGTATCTCCAAGGGTTTAATTTTTCAGTTGCCGTAGGGGTTGGATTTATTGCCCTTGCAGGTGTCACCGTTGAGATAGGCGTAATTATGTTGGTTTATTTAAACCAAGCATATCAAAAGCTATTAGATGATTGCCAAACCAAAGGTCAATCGGTCGATATTGAAAGTTTAAAACAGGTTATTATAGAAGGTGCAGGTATGCGAGTTAGGCCTGTTATGATGACAGCTTTGTCTATCATAATAGGTTTGTTGCCTATTTTGTATGGTACAGGAACAGGCTCCGAAGTGATGAGTCGAATAGCAGCTCCTATGGTGGGTGGCATGTTAAGTGCCATGCTTTTAACATTACTTGTATTACCGGCCATATATTTTGTATGGCGTAAAAATTCGATAAATAATAATTGATGAAAATTTAGTTAAGGGAACAAAATGAATATTGCGTATTTTGGCAATGATTGGCATATAGGCTGTTTAGAAACATTTAAAAATAATGGACATACGATTGGCCATATTTTTATAAACTCAGAGCAGCCATTTAATGTAGTGATCCGCCAATACGCATCTGATAATAATATTCCCGTGACGAAGACTAAGCCTGATGCAAAAACGATTGAAAGCTTATTACTTCAAGGGATTGATTGTTTATTTTCAATAGAATATGCTTGGTTGATCCCTATTTATGACAATCTATCGGATGTATTTACTATGAACGTGCATCCGAGCATGTTACCTCATGGACGAGGTACAACACCTGTGAGTTGGATTATTAATTCACAAGCGCAACATGCAGGTGTGACATTTCATAAATTAACGAATGAATTTGATTCTGGTGACATTATTTATCAAAAATCACTTTCATTAGCACAGGATGAATGCTTTGAAACTTTAATGATGAAACTTCATTTAACTATTCCGCAATTGTTAAATGAAGTATTAAGTGATTTTGAAAATTTATATCACCAAGCTAAAAAACAAGGTACTGGCAGTACTTGGCCCAAGATAGAAATAAATGATCGCGTTATCAATTGGAATATGACTACAAACCAGATAAAAGCGCTATCAGCAGCATGTGGCCGGTTTGGAGTTGTAGCGCGACTTAATAATGAAACCTTATTAGTTAATAACATTGAGCTAGGTCAAATCACACATGAGTATTCAAACGGCACAATAATCAAAGAGGATGACGATACGATTGTTGTCTCAGTTAGTGATGGTTTTGTGATCTTAATGAAACGAAATATCATAGAAAGAATATAAAAATGCTTTGTTTTATAAGCAAAACGGAGCATATAAGCATCAAAGAGGATGATGATACTATTGTTGTCGCAGTTAGCGATGGTTTTGTGATCTTAATGAAACGAAATATCATAGAAAGAATATAAAAATGCTTTGTTTTATAAGCAAAACGGAGCATATAAGCATCAAAGAGGATGATGATACTATTGTTGTCGCAGTTAGTGATGGTTTTGTGATCTTAATGAAACGAAATATTATAGAAAGAATATAAAAAATACTTTGTAGTGAAAAAGAATAAGGGATGTATAAACATACAATGATGTTGTTAAAAACCAGCCGTAAATTACATAAATGGTTAATGCTTTTTTTAGGCATTCAATTTGTTGTTTGGTCTGTTACCGGTGCATATATGGTTATATTTGATATTGATTATATACATGGAGATAGCCTAGTAACTCAGCATCAAACTCCTATAGATGTTAATAAAATTAATATGAGCCTTACAGACGTGATAAAAAAGTATCCTACTGCACAAAATATCGAACTCGCTGTATTAATTGATTTACCTGTATATAGATTTAAAAATGAGCATATAAATATTATGCTAAATGCTAGTTCGGGTGAGGTATTATCACCTATAAATGAAATGATGGCAGCTAAGATTGCTAGGCATTATTATTCGGCTGATGATGTTATATCAGAAATTAAATTGCTTACAGACCACGCTCCTTTTGAGTTAAGCAAACGGCATTTGCCAGCTTATCGTATTAATTTTGAGGCATTTGCTAGCCCATCACTTTATATCAATGCTTATTCAGGGAAAGTAGTTACTAAACGTCATGAATTTTGGCGATTGTTTGATTGGATGTTTAGGTTTCATATTGCAGATTATCAAGATGGAGAACCAGATAACTTATTACTTCTTTGGTTTTCAATATTAGGCTTGTTCGCCGCACTAACAGGATTTGTGTTGACGTATTATCGCGTTATCAAAAATAAACGGAATCGTTCAAATGCGATTTATTAAATTAATACATAAATGGACGTCTTTATTCGTAGGTATTCAGCTACTGCTTTGGTTAGTCAGTGGTTTTTATTTTAATATAATGGATCACGATAAAGTTAGAGGAAATCAATATAGAGAGCAATTAAAACTAGCTCCTGTGGTTTATTCAAATATGAATAATGCTCCATTTATTGATCCTAAAACAATTTTAGCTGAATTTGAAAACTCACAAAGCTTAACAATAGTCTCAGTATTAGATAAGCCTTATTATCTATTAACCCACCAAACGGGCTTGTATCACCATTTTTATAATAAACAGTCATTAGTAAATACATTTACAGGTAAAGAGGTGATTGTTGATCAGGAAATGGCATCTAAAATAGCTAAGACGTCTTATAATGGCCCAGGTACAATACAGTCTGTTACCTTGCAAAAACCACCTATAGAAGATATTCCAAAAGAAAAAAATACAGTTTGGCAGATTAACTTTAAAGATAACGTGAATACCAGTGTGTATGTTAATGCCAGCTCTGGCCGATTAATAAAACATAGCGATGATGATAAACGTATTGCTGACTTCTTTTTCATGTTGCACTTTATGGATTATGCAGGTGAAGGTAGTTTTAATAATTGGCAAATTATCTTTTTTTCTATTATTACGCTTTGGCTAGTTTTATCAGGATTTATTTGGACAATAGAGCTTGGTTTTAAAGGGCAGTATAAATTTAGCTTTGTAATGAATAAGAGTAAAAATCTAGGGATAAAAAATTTGCCAGTATCTCACGCTACTAAAAAGTAGCGTGTATATTGAACTTAGTCGGAATGAATCGTTTATTTTAGTGAGAGCACGATACAGGTTTGCGCTATGTAATAAGTGCTAAGTACAGCAACTTGGGCAAACTTGAAAGTCTTAACAAATCTTGCAAAAGCTAGAATAGAATCTGACAACATAAACCAAATAGCACCTATTAATACCATTAAGCTATTAGTTGTTAGTGCTGTTTGATAAAACATATCAGCAGTGATCACCATAGCTTGTAGCACTAACGCATAAATTAATACCGGAATTTTTAAATTACCTGTTTTTGGTAATAAAACCGTTAAATATCCTATACCTATTAATGTAATTGGAATAATGGCATACAGATTTAAGTCAATTTTTGCAGAGTCTAAAAAAGCCACAATATAAAAAATATGTGCTATCAAAAAACTCACTAAACCTTGCATAAATTTATCGGATTTGAGCATTAAAAATATATCGCCAATTAAAGAAAATAATAATCCAAAAATTATTAACAATGCATAGTACTGAAGCTCAAACTCAGTTAAATATAGCGCTAAGCTCAATATGGTTAATGTAGTGAGTGGTTTTAAAATATAGCAAAAGTGGGTTTTATGATAATGATCAGCAATGATATGACATAAGCCAAAGAATGTTATAAAAGTTAGAAATAGCAGCATATTGTTATTCTTATTGTTGGTTTGTCTCTAAATTAGAGTTTTTATAATATTTTTATTGTAGTGTTTTTGCTCTATATTTGTCTTCACTTTTTTGTTTTAAATAAAAAAGCACGATAAAATCGTGCTTTAAGGGAAATTTAAATTTTAACTAATAAAAACTATTGGCAAGAACCTAAGTTACTCCATACTTGCCATTGACCTGAATTTTGCTCTGGATTTTCATCTTGGCTCCACCAGTTGTTTTTGTATTTATTACCATTGTAAGCAACGGTTGTGCCCGATTGGTAAGTAGTACTTGCAGACCAAGTCACAATACCAGAACACCCTTGAGTCACTTCAGATACATTTACTGATTTTGTATAAGTATCTGATTTGTTGCCTGCATCTGAAACTGTTAATGATACTTGATAAGCACCTGATGATGCATATGTATGGCTTGGGTTTTTACTAGAAGAAGTATTACCATCGCCAAAATTCCAAGAATAAGCAGTTACGCCTTTATCATCACTTGAACTGTCAGTAAAGTTTGCTGTTAGCTGTGAAGTAGATACACTAAAACTTGCTTTTGGTGCTTGGTTTTCACCAGGTCCGCCAGTTGTACATTCACCTTGATCTTGCCAAACATTTGTGTAAACGTTCGGTTTAGCCCCTGTTGACCACCAAGTCGCTTTGTATTTACGGTTATTATAAGATGCTAAATCATCTATTTGATAGTTAGTTGCAGGACTCCAAGCTTTATAGCCGTCACAAGTTTCACTTACAGTACCGATAGTCACTTTACTTGTTTTACTGCCTGTTTGATTGATTGTATCTGTCACAGTGAGTGTTACAGTGAAGTCGCCGTCCGCAGAATAGGTATGCGTTGGGTTTTTCGAGTTCGAACTTGAGCCATCACCAAAGTTCCACGCATAACTGTTTATACCTTTATCATCTGTAGAGTTATCATTAAAACTAACTGATTTACCACTGACTGAATGACTAAAGTTAGCAACAGGTTTTTCATCTGGCGTTACTGTGCCACAGTTGTTTAAATAATCACTGGCATCTTTTGCTTTTACAATACCATGGCCATAAGATGTATCTCGACCAGAAGCACCTTTATCTTGTGCTGTCGCATTTAAACCATTTCGAATTTGTTTATTTGAACAGTTTAAATTATTAGACCAAACAAGCGCAGCTACACCAGAAACATGTGGTGTCGCCATTGAAGTTCCGCTTATTGATTTATAGGCGTTATTATTCCAAGTCGAGTTTACACCTACACCAGGTGCAGCAATTTCAACTTGAGAGTTATATTGAGAGAAAGAAGCTTTGGTACCAGAGCTGTCTACAGCTGCTACAGATACAACAGAATCATAAGATGCCGGATACGACATACTTGAATTACCATCATTACCTGCGGCGGCAATATGTAACATGCCACGGTTATAGCTATTATCAAATGCTTGTTTTTCAGCAGTAGATGAGCCACCACCACCTAAGCTCATGCTAGTAATATTTGCACCAGCTGCCTCACATTGGCCAATAGCTGCAATTAAATCAGAGCCATATGCCCAATTACCAGAATCGTTAAATACTTTTACGATATGTAAGCCTAGTTGACCAGAAGGATTAACACCAACTACGCCTTGGTTATTACCACCTATTGCCGCAATAGTACCTGCCACATGAGTACCGTGACCATTGCCGTCGTTATACCAATTACCTGTATCGTTTGAACCATAACCGTCATCGCCTGTTACACCTGAATTTGGCAGGTCTGGATGATTTAATGTGTAACCTGTATCCATAATACACACTTTTATTTGATTACTTTGAGCATCAGAAAGCTGTTGCGCTTGCACCATCGAAATACCATACGGTGTAGATTCAGAAGAAATGTAACGTTTAGGATCTACTTCAACCAAGCTAACATTATCATCTTTAAGTAAATCCGCTTTTTGTTGTGCATTTAACTCAACTGCAATCGCATTGATATCAGAAAGCGTATGAACTAGCTTTGCATTTACATTATTGGCAGTTGCTTGCATTAATGTCATTTTTGCTGCTTGTATATTATGGGCTGATTTTGATGCCGATTGTGCTTTAAAGATAGCGCTGTCATTTAGGTGCACAATAAATCGTTGCGTGTTATCTGTTGATTCTAATTGAGCATTAGTACTGGCTTGAATGCCTGATGTTATGAGAGATAAGGCAAACCCTGTAGCTAAACTTATTTTAGTTTTATTATTCATTTTTCTAAGATCTCTTTATTATTTTAAAATTGCATTTCATTATTTTGAATATGCATAGGAACCAAGTTAAATGTTAAATTGGTGTTAATTAATAAATAGCTTTTTTGTACTTGTGTCAAATTTGGGTAATTTGTTTTTTTTATATATTTAGAGGTATAAGTTTTTATTTTTTATTTATATCTTTTTGTAACTATTTATATACGGTTGGGTTTTGTTTTAACTTGTTAATTTAAAATGGATTAACCACTAGGTTATGGTTTTATGTCAATTTTTAGTTGTTTGTGTAATTAAATTTAAACAGAAGACTCTGGAATTTATTTATCTAAGCTATAAATATTTAGAATATTAAAGAGCAACAATTTTAATTTTTATACTGAAGTTATTTAAATTGTGTAACGCAGAATTGACATAAATTTTTAATGATAAAACTCTTCAAGCAATTTTAAATTAACAATTAACGAAATTAAATAATAAATCCATATTAATAAGTAATGTCGCATTATGTATGTATAAAAATACTTTTTATTGGATTTATTAGATGTTTTTATTTGTAAACTAGCTTGTTATCCTAAAAAGTAGCAAGCGAGTAAAGTAAATGATAGAGTCCTCTCAATCGCAATAAATCAGTAAAAGCACCTAGTTGATACTAAACTTAATATGGGTTTAGGGGCGCACTTAACTTCGGAGAATAAAAGTGACTGTATTTAATCAAGTTGAATTTGATAACCATGAACAAGTGGTTTTTTGTTCTGACAAAGAATCAGGCTTAAAAGCTATTATCGCAGTACATAATACTAAACTCGGCCCTGCTGTTGGTGGGTGTCGCTTATGGGACTATGCTAGCGATGAAGATGCTGTTTATGACGTACTGCGTTTATCAAAAGGGATGACTTATAAAAATGCAGTTGCACGATTACCATTTGGTGGCGGTAAATCGGTTATTATTGGCGATGCAAAAAAAATAAAATCAGAAGCGCTTTTTAGAGCATTTGGTCGTCAACTTGAACGCTTAAGTGGTAGTTATTATTCCGCAGAAGATGTAAACATCACTACTGGTGATGTTGCTATTATGAACAAAGAAACTAATTATGTATTAGGCCTTGAAGGAAAAAGTGGTAACCCATCACCTTTTACTGCTTTAGGTACATTTTTAGGTATTAAAGCGGCTTTTAAACATTTAAATGGCCATGAGGATTTAAGCGGTGTTAAAGTTGCTGTTCAAGGATTAGGCGCTGTCGCTTATGGTTTATGTAAACATTTACATTCAGTAGGCGCCGAATTATTTGTTACAGATATAAATCAAGCTTCTATCGACCGTGTGGTTAATGATTTTAATGCAAAGGCTGTCGGTATTGATGAAATTTACGACTTAGATGTTGATGTGTATGCGCCATGTGCATTAGGTGCAACAGTTAATGATGAAACCATTCCTCGCATTAAAGCTAAAATCATAGCGGGTTGCGCAAACAACCAGCTTGCGGAATGTCGTCACGGTGAAATCTTACGTGAAAAAGGCGTATTATATGCCCCTGATTATGTGATTAATGCGGGCGGTATTATTAATGTTTGGTATGAAACACATGAAGGCGGTTATAATGAAGCTGCTTCAACTAAACATGTTGAAGGCATTTATAGTACGTTATGTGAAATATTTGACCGCTCTAAAACTGAGCAAAAATCGACACACTTAATTGCAGATGAATTAGCGCAAGAAATCATAAAAAACGGTTTATAAAACATGCGTAATTTCATATAAAATCATTTAATGATGTAACACTTTAAAATCCTCGTAAATTACGGGGATTTTTGTTTTTGGGAATGAATATGAATAATGTTAAAAAAATTGATTTAAAAACTGGGTCACGAGCACAGCATTTTGAATTTTTTAAAGGTTTTTCAGATCCTTACTTTAATGTCACGGTTAATATTAATGTCCAAGCTTTATTTTTATTTGCAAAAGCAAATAAAGTGTCTTTTTTTCATAGTTATTTATTCTTAACACTCAAAGCAGCTAATAATTATCAACCTATGTGTTTGCGCATAAAGAATGATGATGCATTGGAAGTTAAACCAGTCAATGCCAGTGTTGTGCAATTATGTGAAGATGAGTCTTTTAGATTTAGTTATATTGATTTTGAAAATGAATTTAGTGTGTTTGATGACAAAGCTAAGCTCGCTGCTGACAAAGCGAAACAGGCGGAATTTTTCTCAAAAGATTTTAGTGATAATGAAGGCCAGTTAAATACTTTACATATTTCGGTATTACCTTGGCTGAATTTCACTTCATTTAAACATGCAACACATTTACCAAATGAGTTGGGAATTCCGAAATTGGTATTTGGCGAATATGATAAAAATAGTGGCATGATGTCACTGTCGATTGAAGTGCATCATGCCCTAATGGACGGTATTCATGTTGCTAAGTTTGTTAAACTACTGCAAAGCTATTTTAATGAACCCAATCTTAATTTAGGGTTAAATAATTTACGCGACTGAAATCCCGACTACAGTAGGTGCACTGTTTGATACCAATTCTATTAAGTTAGTGATCTAATATAAATAGGGATAAATCTTCAAGCGCAAGGCGCTTGATTGAGTAATAGCTGGCTATTGGAATTGAAAGCAACGCAGCTATTGCATATTTAGAGCATTTAGATTGATCACATATTTATTGGGATTGGTATTACTATACTTTAGCAATAAATATAGCTCTAAGTGGAGCAGGGTAGCCTTCAACTGTTTTTGATCTATCGTTAGGATCTAAGAAGTCTTCTAAAGATTCAGTTTCCATCCAATCTGTAGTCCTTTGCTCGCCTAAAGAGGTGGTATCTTCGTTTACCACTTTGATATCTTTAAAGCCGACACGGGTCATCCATAATTTTAACGCATCGCAGCTTGGTATATACCAAACATTGCGCATTTTTGCATAACGATCTGTGGGCATTAGTACTGATTGCTCGTCACCTTCAATCACTAAGGTCTCTAATATTAACTCGCCGCCAGGTTTTAATTGCGCTTTTAGCTGTGCTAAAAAGTCAATTGGTGAACGGCGGTGATATAAAACCCCCATAGAAAATACAGTATCAAAGGCTTTCAATTCAGGTAGCGCTTCGACACCAACTGGGATCAGATGTACTTTAGGATCTGGATTAAAGTGTTTGATTGCATGGAACTGACACAAAAATAAATCAGTTGGGTCGATACCAACAACTAAGTTTGCGCCTTCGCCGCGCATTCGCCATAAGTGATAACCACTGCCACAACCAATATCAAGCACAGTTTTACCTTCAAGAGGAGAGATATGCTGTAATAAACGGTCCCACTTCCAATCACTGCGCCATTCAGTATCAATATGAATCCCATGAATATGATATGGGCCTTTACGCCATGGCATCATGCGTTTTAATAAGTGCGTAATTTTTTTATCATGACCAATTGATAACTCATCTGCAGTACCAAACTCAACTTTATCGGTGATATTAATATGCTTGGTATCAGTTTTAGGTAGGTTTTTTAAAACTTTTTCCCATTTTGGTAAGTCACCATGTGCAGCTTCATATTGCCAATCACGTAATTGTGTAGGTAGCGTTTCTAGCCAAGGACTCAGCTCTGTTTGTGCAATTTGGGCGTAAAACTCTTTAAATTTATTGTTCATGTTTAAACTTATCCTAAACTATTTAATTGCTATTAAAGAGCAAAAATTGAAACATTGATACCAGACTTGTGTTTGAGAGAAACCGATGTTTTGTAATCGGGTTAAATGACTACTTAAGGTATCGGGTTGCATTACATTTTCAATTGCAGTGCGTTTTTGGCTAATTTCAAGCTCGGAGTAACCATTTGCACGTTTAAAATCGTGGTGTAGATCTATGAGCAATTCGTTGGTTTGCTCATTTTCGCCACGGATTTTTTCACTTAATAATAAAATGCCGCCAGGCTTAAGACCTTTATAAATTTGTTCTAGTAAATTAAGGCGTTGCTCTTTAGGTATAAATTGTAGCGTGAAGTTTAGTACAACAACCGACGCATTTTTTATTTCACACTGGGTGATATCACCTAATTTGACCTCAACAGGGATATCAGAGCGAAAACCCTCTAAGTGCAATTTACAACGTTCAACCATAGGTTGTGAGTTATCTAATGCGATTATTTGACAGTTATCTTTATTGATATTGCGTCGCATCGTTAAGGTTACAGCGCCTAAAGAACAACCCAAATCATAAATATTAGAGTTGTTTTGTGCATACTGACCAGCAAGTTTGCCCATAGTACTGACTATTGTTGTATAGCCAGGAACTGAGCGTTGGATCATATCAGGGAATACTTCGACCACTTTTGCATCAAAACTAAAATCTTCTACTGCTTGTTTATCAGCATATATGTTGTCTTTAATTGTCACTTTTTCAACTCACTTAATATCAATACCACTATTTTACGCATTTTGTTTTAATTAGTCAGCGTTAAAGTGAGATTTATCACTTAGGAATATTTATGGTCCTGGCATTCAATTTCACTAAAATTAGGTTACACTTCTAATAGTTGAGTAAAATCATGTTCTAGAGAGGATAAATGAAAAAGAATAAAACAATCACAACTGATGATATTCTCGTAACCTTATGTCAGTCATTTACTGAGGTTTTATCTACAGCCAGTGGTAATAAAATAAGTTACTCTGCTATGGTGCAAAAAATAACCAGAACATGTTTACGACCAGATATTGGGTGTTTTGTATTGTTTGATGGCGGTTTTAACGGCATTGTAGTTTCAAATTTCACAGCACAAGCTGCAATGGAAATTTACCAAGACTATATGCGAAATATGGGCATGCCAGAGTCTGAAATTGCCAGTAGCCATATGTCAGATGATGTTTCAAATGTCATGGGCGAATTGATGAACCAGATAGTAGGAGATTTCACAGGTAAAGTCAGAGAGCAATTGCATACATCGATTACGCAAAATCAACCTAAAATGATGGCTATCAATAAGTTAGTTCAAATTTCTGTAGATACTGCGATGGATAGACCTCAAGCGAGACGAGTTACTTTTACAACTAAAAATCAAAATATATTTTATCTTGAACTTGCTATGGATAAAACAGAATTTATTAAATTACATGATTTTGATATCGCTGAAGCAATCGACCCTGATGAAGTGATAGAGCGCGAAGCTAAAAATAATAAAGCTGCTGCTAAAGTAAAAGATGAAGCACCTGCTGTCGATGATATCGATGACGACTTTATGGCTGAGTTAGGGCTTTAAAACTTATCTTAAATAAAGTTCACTTATTACTTACTTTTTGTAGTAAGTGAACCATTATTTCTTTAATTTTTTCTTATTAATATTAGGGGCTGTTGATCTTTGTTTGAATTTTGAGCGTAAGTAACAATCTCGTATAATTCACTTCGCCAAAACCAAACTAAACGAGATTGTCATGCCCCGATTAATGTGCACTGATTTGGCTGCCAATGTGAAAGATCAACAGCCCCTAACCTTATTCATCTAAAATTCACTAATTCTGCTTAACGCCATATTCAAATAAATATTTACTATACTAATTAATAAGTATTATTTA
The DNA here is from genome assembly GCF_001269985.1 of Pseudoalteromonas sp. '520P1 No. 423'. Taxonomy (NCBI): domain Bacteria; kingdom Pseudomonadati; phylum Pseudomonadota; class Gammaproteobacteria; order Alteromonadales; family Pseudoalteromonadaceae; genus Pseudoalteromonas; species Pseudoalteromonas sp. '520P1 No. 423'. Next base: position 1,755,117 of record NZ_BBZB01000001.1, read on the forward strand.
CTTACATTAACCGCGGCAAGATCATTATAAATTGAACTTATAGAACAAGTAGCGATCAGATCAAGGCATAATTACGACCTTGGTAACTTAATATGAGCGCTACTTTTCTGAAACACTTTAATTCAATTACAGGTCCTCGCATTGAACGCTGCAAAAAGCATGAACTTATCGATATTCTTCTGCTAGCCATTAGTGCTGTATTGTCTAGTGCACAAGGATGGGAGGATATTGAAGAATTTGGGCATCTAAAGCTTGATTGGTTAAAAAAATATGGCTCTTTCGACGCTGGAATTCCAAAGCATGACACTATTGCTCGTGTCGTCTGTCGTTTAAAAGCGGATGAAATTGAGAGTGCATTTCAATCTTGGATTTCATCACTTATTGAAACCACAGGTGCTGATATCATCGCCATTGATGCAATGGGATGCCAACAAGAAATAGCCAAACAAATAATTAAGCAAAAAGCCGATTATATTCTTGCGTTCAAAGGCAACCACTGTGGTATGCAGAGCGAATTAAAAGCTTGGTGGTACAAGAGTGAGGGAGAAGGATTATCCAATAATAACTATGACAAACATACCGAAATAAGCTCAGGACATGGACGCATTGAAACTAGGACTTGTCAGCAGCTACTTATTGATAAAAAGTGGTTAGCCAAAACTTACCTGTGGCCTGGTTTAAAAAGTATCATTAAAGTTACCGCAGAGGTTTACGATAAATTGGCAGGTACGGAGTCAACAGAAACACGCTGGTATATCAGCTCATTAGACCTAAATGCAGAGCAAGCGCTCAATGCGGTACGTAGCCATTGGCAAGTTGAAAGTATGCATTGGATGCTAGATATGACCTTTAGAGAAGATGAATCGAGAATACGTAAAAAGCAAGGTCCACTTGTATTTAGTGTAATGTGAAAGGTAGCTATGGCACTATTCAAACAAAATACAACCAAGTCAGCTAGTATGGCGAGGAAAAAGAAAATGGCAGGGATAGGCGATGATTATCGCTCAACCCTGCTAGAATCTGAGATTAAAATGCGCTAACCGTGTCACATTAACTTAAAATACTCTGGCTATATTTTATTAAATAAGTTAAAACAAAAGTATACAAAGCTATTGTTTGGAGAAATATTATGATTAAAGTAATTATCGAACGCATTATCGCAGATGATATGGAATCAACTTATGAGGCACAATTGAAAAATACACTGACAGCTGTGATGGGTGCTAAAGGATTTATTTCTGGTACTTCTTATGTAGATATAAATAATAAAAATAAGCGCACAATTATAACTGATTGGCAAAATATAGAGTGCTGGAAACGTTGGCATAAATCAGAAGTAAGAAGTGAGGCGAATAGCCAAATACGTTTAATGTTAGCCCAAGAGGAAGTGGTTACAACATTAGAGTCTCAACCACTGGCATAGCTCAATTAAAGTTAGGTTGTCGTTTTTCGATAAAAGCGGTTAAGGCTTCTTTTGCTTCGGGAGATTGCAACCTTTGAATAAATAACTCCCCTTCAACTAAAATTGTTTGTTCGATTTGATTTACAACATTCGCCTTCATAATTTTTTTAGCGGCTTGTATTGCCGATGGTGGCTGACTTGCCATTTTTTTAGCTATATCAAGCGTTCTTTGTAAGCACTCACCTAAATTACACACTTGATTGATAATATCGAACTCTTGCGCTTGGTTTTCATTAAAGCTTTCGCCAAGCATTAATAATTGTGCACTTTTTCTTTGGCCAATTAACATGGGTAAGATTAAGCTTGAACCGCCTTCTGGCGTGCAGCCTAAATTGACAAATGGCATTTTAAATACCGACTCTTTGGCTGCAATGACGTAATCACAATGTAACAACATAGTTGTGCCTATCCCGATAGCTGAGCCTGATACACCTGCGACTAATGGCTTTGAAAGTCTATTTAAAGTAAGTAAAAATATAAACGCGTTTGCTTGAGTATTGGTAGGGGGGTTATTTATAAAATCGTTTAAGTCGTTACCTGCACAAAAATCATTTTCATCACCTGTGATCATAATGACGTGAATATTACTGTCTTGTTCAGCATCAAGTAAAAACTGCGTTAAATCTTGATACATTTGCTCAGTAAGTGCATTTTTGTATTTAGGACGGTTAAACTGAATATGCCTTATATTATTAATTGTTTCGGCAATGATTAATGCTTGGCTCATATCTGGACCTATAATAAATTAATCTATTAGTTAAGTGTTCAGATTAATATTAAGTTTTAAATAAAGCAAACATGTTTAAAAAACATCATAAAAACTAAAAAAGGCTATCGCCCTGATCAATTAAAACTAAGAATAAACGCATATCGAGCTCAACTTGATGGTATTGTGGTTGCATATGTTCGCATAATTTATAAAAAGCCTTGTTATGATCTTTTTCTTTAAAGTGCGCAAGTTCATGTACTACCAGCATTTTTAGCATTTCATCAGGTGCAGACTTTAAGCTTTGTGCGATCCTTATTTCATGTTTACTTTTTAGTTTGCCGCCGTGATTTCTGCTGACAAATGTATGAGTGCCAAGTGCATTTTGAATTAAGTCTTTTTCCTTCTCATATAAGGCTTTGCTGATTTGAGGCGTATTACGTAAATATTGTTGTTTTAAATCATTCGCATATTGATAAAGCGCTTTATCGGAATTGATATTGTGTGGCTTGGGGTATTTGTTCAATAAATAGGTTTTAACTTTATTACTATTAATAAGGTGCATTATTTGGTTCTGAATATTTTCTGGATAATGTGAAAAGTACTTGTTTGCAGACATGCTAATTCCTCAAAAAAGGGATTATATCTGATTTTGTTAAGTTATGAATTATATTAATTAAAACTTTAATTCAGCTTTTTATAGGATAGATCCGAAATCACTTTTTTAAAATTTGAAATACTTGGTTAAATAAAATGACTTAAACCTTATAAATACTCCTCTTTAACTCTTGCGTAGATGCTCGCATTTATGTGTTATTTGGGTATAATCAGCAGCAATTATTTATAACAACTCATCAGGTCATTTGACTGATAGGAAAACTATGCGCTCGATATACTGCGGACAATTAAACAATACTCATGTAGATCAAACTGTTGAACTATGTGGCTGGATCAATAAACGTCGTGATTTAGGCGGCTTAATTTTTGTAGACTTAAGAGACAGAGAAGGTATTGTACAAGTAGTTTTTGATCCTGATGTTGCTGGTTTAATGGATAATGCAACGAGTTTACGTAATGAATTTTGTGTGAAGTTAACGGGTATTGTACGTGCTCGTCCTGAAAGTCAAATCAACAAAGATATGGCAACGGGTGAAGTTGAGGTTTTAGGTAAAAGCCTGGAGATCATTAACCGTTCTGAGCCATTACCATTAGATTTTAATCAGAAAAACTCTGAAGAAATGCGTCTAAAATACAGATATTTAGATTTACGTCGTATCGAAATGAGCGATCGTATTAAATTACGTGCAAAAGCAAGCAGCTTTGTTCGTAATTTCTTAGACAGTAATGAATTCTTAGATATCGAAACACCAGTACTAACTAAAGCAACACCTGAAGGTGCGCGTGATTACTTAGTACCAAGTCGTGTACACAAAGGTTCTTTTTACGCTTTACCACAGTCACCTCAGTTATTTAAACAAATGTTAATGATGTCTGGTTTTGATCGTTATTATCAAATTGTAAAATGTTTCCGTGATGAAGATTTACGTGCTGACCGTCAACCGGAATTTACTCAAATAGATATTGAAACGTCATTCATGAGTTCAGATCAAGTGCGTGCTATGACTGAAAAACTGATTACTGAAATGTGGCAGTCATTACTTAATGCAGATTTAGGTACTTTCCCAGTTATGCCTTACTACGAGGCGATGTCTCGTTACGGTTCTGATAAGCCTGATTTACGTAACCCATTAGAGCTAATCGACGTAGCGGACTTAATGAAAGATGTTGAGTTTAAAGTATTCTCAGGTCCTGCTAATGATGAAAAAGGCCGTGTTGCAGTATTAAGCGTACCAGGTGGCGCACAGTTATCTCGTAAGCAGTTAGATGAATACACTAAATTCATAGGTATCTACGGTGCTAAAGGTTTAGCATGGATGAAGATTAAAGATCGTGATGCGGGTATTGAAGGAATTCAATCTCCAGTTGCTAAATTCTTAAATGAAGACGTTATAAACGCATTATTAGCGCGTACCAATGCACAAACTGGCGATATCATCTTATTTGGTGCTGATAAAACAAATGTTGTAAACGAAGCGATGGGCGCGTTACGTATTAAGATAGGTTTAGACCTTGAATTAACAGATTTAAATAAATGGGCTCCACTTTGGGTTGTTGATTTCCCAATGTTTGAAGAAGATGATGAAGGCACGTTACATGCTGTTCATCATCCATTTACAGCGCCTAAAGATATGACTGCTGAAGAATTAGAAGCAAACCCTGCTTCTGCAATCTCAGACGCATACGATATGGTATTAAACGGCTATGAAGTAGGTGGTGGTTCGGTTCGTATTCATAATAACGATATGCAAGCTGCTGCTTTCCGTATTTTAGGTATTGAAGCACAAGAGCAAGAAGACAAATTTGGTTTCTTACTTGATGCACTAAAATACGGTACTCCACCTCACGCTGGTTTAGCATTTGGTTTAGATCGTTTAGCTATGTTGTTAAGTGGTACAGATAATATCCGTGACGTGATTGCTTTCCCTAAAACAACACAAGCATCTTGTTTATTAACAAATGCACCAAGTAAAGCAAACCCTGATTCATTAGTTGAATTAGCTGTTGCAGTCGCTTTACCTGAAACTGACAAGTCTGAATAATTAGTTTAAATTTCAGATAGCAAAAAGGCGACCTAGGTCGCCTTTTTTAGTTTTTTAAAGCTTAAATACTTAACTTTATATTTGCAAATAAATATATATTAAGCTGAGGTTATTTTTTTAAACCTTCTTTTAACTTTTCTTTTGCGGCTTCAACTTTAGAAAAATCAAGACCTAGTTCTTCAACTGCTTCTTTAATAAGGTTTGGATTTGTCATCACTAAACCCATAATTTGCTGAAGCTTCTCTGGCGCTATCCCCATAGTTTGGATTAAAGCCATTGCCATCATAGGGTTTTCTGTTAAGGCTTGGAAAAGCTCTTGCGTTTTTTCTTTGCTGATATTTGATTCATTTAATATTTGAATTATAGGGTTCATTTTGAGCCTTTTAATGAGACGGTAGAATATATTACCAATTCCAATAAATATGTGTTCAATCTAAATGGCCTAAATATACAATAGCTACGTTGCCTGCATGGATGCAAGTACTTAGGTTTAGTCTGGAACAAAAAACCTGTGCTCTTGAAAGTTTATCCTAATTTATATTAGATCACTAACTTAATAGAATTGCTATAAGAGAATTTTACTACAAAAAAGTCCATTAGAATAATTTCACTGTTAAATGTTTTATCTATGGGCGTTTGTAATTGAATTATGAGCTAACTAAGCTCAATCGAGATTTGGGATTGCCATTTTGTTTTAATAAAAAGGCTTCAAATTGTTCTGCAGATAAAGGTTTAGAATAATGATAACCTTGTAATATCTCACAATTCAGCTCATTAAGAATATCTATTTGTTCAGAATACTCTACGCCTTCTGCTACGACATCTAAATCTAAGTTATGGGCAATTGTAACAATAGAATCAACCATATTTCGACCTCGCTTTGAGCCGATATCATCTATAAAAGCTTTATCAATTTTTAATGTGTTAAGCGGGAACTCTTTTAAGAGTGCCAAAGATGAATAGCCAGTACCAAAGTCATCCATCGCTAAATGTATGCCTCGGGCACTAAGCGATTTCATAATGTTAATAGCATCTTTTGGATCATCCATTACCGTGCCTTCAGTGATCTCTAACTCTAAGAAATAAGAAGGTAAATTATGTTTTTGTAAAATACGGTCAATACGCTGGGTTAAATCAGGTAATGAGAACTGCTTAGCAGATAAGTTAACTGCAACTCTGCCATTAAATAGTCCTTTATCGAGCCATTGTTTAACATCTCTACAGGCTTTTTCTAATACGACTTCACCAATTTCAATAATTTGACCAGTTTCTTCAGCAATTGGAATAAATTGAACTGGGCTAATAAGACCTTTTTTAGGCGTGATAAAGCGCACTAAAGCTTCCATTCCCATTAACTCACCCGTTTTTAGATTCATTTTTGGCTGATAAAACACACAAAATTGATCTTCTTTTAAACCGTAGCGCATTAAGTTTTCAATTTGCAGACGTTTAACTGCTTGTTTGTTCATCGTATCATTGAAAAATAAATAGCGGTTCCCTTGCTCTTTAGCATGATACATAGCGGTATCTGCATTTTTTAATAATACTTCTGGGCTATTACCATCTTCTGGGAATAAAACGACACCAGTACTTGATGTGATAACAAGTTCATGGCCGGACATATGAAATGGTTTAATGATTTCGGCTAAAAACTTTTTTGCAGTGCATGTAATGGTATGAATATCATTAGTATTGGTCATCACTAAACCAAATTCATCGCCACCTAATCTATAAATACTATCTTGTTGCCTAGTTATTTTACTAAGTCTGTTAGCTAAGCGGCATAACAACATATCACCAAGTTGATGACCTAAAGAATCATTTATTTTTTTGAAATTGTCTAAATCAAATACCAGTAAAGCATGATGTGTACGTAGATCTACTAATTTTTGAAGATTACTAAAAAATGCAGTGCGATTAGGTAAACCTGTTAATCTATCTCTATTAGATAGTTTTTGTAATTCAGATTCAGCTTGTTTTCGCTCACTAATATCACTATATAAAACAATGAAATGAGATATTTTTCCTGCTTTATTTTTAACGACATCAATAGACATATCTATTGGGATAAGCTTGTTTTTTTGGTTTGGTAATTTAAGCTCTTGTTGCCAGTGGCCTTTTTCAGCTAATACTTTTTTGAGCTTTTCTATATAAGTATCTTTATAGCCATGTAAAGCGAAACGTTTGCCAATATATTGTGCTTTTTGGCCGCCAAAAGCTTTTAAATAACTTGGATTTACTTCTACAAAATTAAATGATTTATCATAAATAGCGATAGAGTCTGATAAATTTTCAATACATTTAGCAAATAAATTTAAATGCTCTTCAGTTGATTTAATACGACTAATATCTTTAACCGTACCAGTCATTCTTTTTGGTTTTAAATTAGCTGTATGTTCAATTACTTTGCCTCTATCTAATACCCAGCGCCACTTTCCTAAATTATCTTTAGTTCGGTAGCTGGCTTCAAAAAAAGAGGTGTGCCCTGAAAAGTGTTGTTTAAGTAATAAATCAACTTTAGGTAAATCTTTTGGATGAATATGTTTTCTATTAGGTGGTGTTGTTACGTTCTCATCTTGCTCTATAAACTGACCGTCATTCATTCGGTTCATTTCACCGGTCGAAATATTCCAATCCCACAAAGTATCACCACTACCAACTAAGCTACTTTTTAGGCGCTCTTCAGAGTGTTTTAATTCTTTTTTTGAACGTCTTAATTTGTATATGCCAAATAACGCAATAGGGAGGGATATAGCCATGAAAATAATAGGGATAGCGGCAATTGATTCAACAATACTTACTTCTGAACAAAAAGCCTTTGAAGAATAAAATAGCACAAAAAAAACACTAAATTTTAAGGTATATTTATTTATAGTTTGCATAAGATGCAACTTTTACCTCGTTATTTTTTATTTTGACCTCTCACCATAATGTAATGAAAGCCTAGTGTCAAAGGCTTCTAGCATTTTTAGCTTTTTGAGCTGTATTCTATTCGCGATCTACCTTCATTAAAGGTCTCTAATGCGTATTGGTACATATCTTCTTTTGAAAGAGATTTTAATGATTTAACCAATCTGTTTTGCATTGTAAATTTAAAATCTTGATTCTCTAAGCACAACCAATAACGTAAAGATCTGAGTCTTAAATTTTTATCTTTTTCTTGTACTTGCGTTAATAAACCTTGCTTTCTTTTAATCCAGTTATCATCAGACATGCTTCGAATCGTTTTTACGTATTGGTTTGTAAAACTATGAGTATGTTTAATTAATTCTTTAGCATCAACCTCTGGAGATTGAATGTAAAAAGCTATGCCCGCTCTGCTATTGAGAGGCGCATAACCTGTTCCAACAAGATACCCTAGCTGTTTTTGTGTTCTGAGTTCTTGGAAAAAATCTTGTGATATTAAGTGATTCAAACACATCATTTTTACTTTTTCATCAACACTATTTGAAAGCGCTTGGTAATAAATGACCATAGCATGGTCTCCATGGGCTAAAGCAAAATTTTTGTATATAGGTTTATCTAAAATAGTGGTAGGGCGATTTAGATCATCTATCGGTGTTTGTTTATTGATATATCTTTCAATGACAGAATTAAAGTTAAAGGCATCTTGCTTTTGCCAATTACCATGTAATAAAGCTTGAACATGAATTTCTTTAAATAGGAGTTTGGTGAAAGCTGTAAACTCTTCAAAAGTGACTTGCTTTAATGCATCGACTAAAGATTCAGGTGTTGGATTCCAAGGTAATAATTTAGCACTTAAAAAACTGAATAATTGACTCACAGGTTTATTATGATTACCAGCGTTCCAATGTCGGCAAAGTTGCTTTTTATATTCTTCAAAGCGCTGCTGTTTAAAGTCACTATTAAATAACTTAGATAACAGTCCTTCAACTAGGCTTAACTGATTGGTAGAAATACCGGATGTATGTAAAGTTAAACCGCCTTGGTGAATAGATAACTGATAACTTAAACCTGCTAATTCTGCTGGATAAAAGTCTTGAGCAACATGATCCATAAATAAATCACTAAATAATCTTGTTAACGCCATATTTGTTACACTTTGTACTGCAAAATATGAGTCTAACGCCAAATAAAAATGACCCTTTATAAGTCTAAATTCTTGCTCTTGCTGGAACCAAAACTCTATACCTGGCTGACATATTAATTTTTCAGGAGCTTGGCTTTTTGCTTCTAAGGGCAGTAAATGAATTTGATTGGTTAAATAAGGATTTGGTTTCGGTAATTGCATTTCATCAACAGGCGTATTGATACCTTTAAGGGTTTCAATCCATTTTTTATCAATTGATTCGCATTTATAAGGTGTATGGTACCAAGCTGCTTTTTTATTTGTTTTCACATTAGGATGAATTAATACAATGCGCATATTATCTGGTTTAAGCCAGTTAAGTACTTTTAGCCATTCTGACTTATTGAAGCCGTCCATTAAGTAGTCGCCTTGCACATAATCCTCAGTTGGGTAGTGGTGCATATTAATACTTAGCCCGTTAACAAAATCGATAATTTTAGATTTTTCTTGGTTTTCAAAAGCGATTTGTAAAAGTGATTTTTTATCAATATATAAAGGAATTAAGGTATCTAACTGGTTTCTTAATAAGAGTATAAAAGCAAATATAGTCTCGACGATATCTTTATAGTGATTAATTCCTTCATCGGTTAATGAGATACTTAAATTAAAATCTTTGAAATTACTACCATTTATACCACCACCGGCGGTTAAGCTGTTGAGCCAACCTTTCTCTTTTAAAATATCGTACAGAGAGCCTTCGCCTTCATAACCTAAAATATGCGCCATAAAACTGACCGTTTTATGTTTATAAAAGGTATCAATATTAGGCATAGCAAAACTAACGATAAGTTTTTGCATATGTTTATGCGGCTCGATACAAATTAGCTTTTGCAAATGCTCAGTTTGATATAAAGGCTCTGATATAGGCACTTTTTTTGTATTTATATTATTTAATTCTTTAAATAGCTCTTCTACTAAGCCTATTTGTGTATTAATTGGCAGCTCAGAACATAAAGCTAAAGTCATTCTTTTTGCAATGTAATGCTCATTGAAAAATGCTTTGATTTCTTCACTAATACATTGATCTTTATCACTTAATGTATCTGAACTGCCAACAGAGAATTTAGAGAAAGGGTGTTTTAAATTAACGGTTTCTTTATGAGCTTGATAAATTCTTCGGCTGTCATCTTTAAGCTTTAACTTAAACTCTGCATCTATTGCGTTTCTTTCTTTATTAGTGGCTGTTGTGCTTAACAATGGGTTGATAAAAAAACGGCTGAACTGTTTGAGGGCATCGTTAAAGTATTGGCCATCTATATCAAAAAAATAGCTAGAATGTTCGGTGCCAGTCCAAGCATTGCAACTGCCACCATGTTGACTGGTATATTTAGAAAATTCGCCTGGTTCTGGATATAAATCGGTGCCTAAAAATAGCATATGTTCTAAAAAATGCGCTAATCCTTGCCTATCTTCAGGGTCGTCAAAATGTCCTGCGTTCACAGTCAGTGATGCGGCGGATTTAGCGCTATCAAGATCTTGGGTAAGTAAAACTTTAAGACCATTGTTTAGTGTAAGACTGTGATAAGTTCTGCTATCATTATTACTAGTTTTTATGGTTTGTTTCAAAAGATGGCTCCAAATCAGAATTTACATACCCTAATTGTAGGTGTCGGGTATTTAGGAGCTTTTTGCTGACAGCTTCAGGTGGTTATTCTTTTTTCCTGAACATTAAAAGCACAAGTTTTTTACTAGGTGTATTAGTAATATAGCTGAAATTTACTAAGCCTGGCTATTCTTTTTACTTTAATTTTTATTAGTAGCGAATGTATCATAAATGAAAAAGATCTTTATTATGCGACATGGTCAAGCATCACCTATGTGTGCCGATGATGCGAGCCGAACCTTAACAAACTCAGGTATCAGAGAAGTCGAAGCCATGAATAAGTGGCTTGAAAAAACAGCTTCTGTTGATGCCGTTTTAGTTAGCCCTTATGTTAGAGCACAACAAACATATCAATTGTTGAAGCAAGGACAAAATAATATAAAACTCGAGCAAACCTCATCCGATTTTATTCCTGAAGCAAGCCCTGCTTATACTTGTGATTTTTTACAGGCATTAATATCATTAAATCCTGATAATCAAAATTGGTTAGTGGTTGCCCATATGCCTTTGGTTAGTTACTTAGTGGGTGAGCTTTGTCCTGGTAAAATGCCCATATTTGATACGGCAGCGATTGCTTGTATTGAATATAATGAGGATAAAGGCCAAGGTGAATTAGTGGGTTTAAAGTCTCCAAATAGACTTTAAATGAGAAAAAGTAATTAGATTAATTACTTTATCTCATTACTTAAAACTTAAAACTTAGGATTGGTAGGTTGGTTTATTACCACTAATAAAGCACCTTTACCGCCAAATTCTAACGGTGCTTGGTGCATCGCTAGTATATCTGGATGTTGTACTAAGTAATGCGGCACCTTTTGTTTTAATATATATTCACCAATACCGTGAACAATACAAGCACAGCGATAATGTTGTTTTTTACATTCAGCGATTAAAGCGATGAGCTCTTCTTTGGCTTGTTCTTTATTTAAACCATGTAAATCAAGCACGAGTTCAGGATAAAAATCACCTCGCCTTAATTGTTTTGCCAAATACGTATCTTGACCTGGCTGAACATAGCTAATAGTGCCATTATTTTCTAAGTTAGGCACATATTCATCGGAGAAGTAAAACTCAGCTAAGCGTTTTTTCTTTGCATCTTCTTCAATTTCATGTTTTTTTTGCAGTGTATTTCTCTTAAAAACAACCTTATCTTGTTGTAATTTTTTTGTGCCACCAAACATATCTCTAAATAAGTCAGCATCATCTTCGGGAAGTGTACTAGGCTCAGATGCTTGAGCGCGCTTTTTTGCTTCGGCATCCGCTTTTTGTTGCATATCTTTCACTATGCTTTTTTTGATTTGTCGCAATTCTTTTTTCATGCGACAAGTTTAATTAAAAATAACTGAAATCTCAAAAATAATATCAATACAATTCGATTTATAACCAGATATATTACAAAGCTAGCTCTATATAAAGGATTGTGAATTTCACAAGGACTTAATTGTGCCTGAAACTCGCATCTTATCCTTGCTTGGGTATAATGGGGGAATATAATATCGGTCAGTTGAAATACAATGAATGAAGCACAAATAACGCCTGAAATACTCAATGAAGCAATTAATGAACTTGAAACGATAAATGACTGGTTGCGTTTCAGTGCAAGTCAGTTTTCTCAAGCTGGATTATTTTTTGGTCACGGTACTGATAATGCGTGGGATGAGGCTGTTAGCTTAATTTTACCTTCGCTTCACTTACCTATAGATATGCCTCGAGATGTTATTAGCTCAAAATTGATCACCAGTGAAAAACAACAATTAGCAGCACTTATAGAAGCCAGAATTAATCATCGCACACCTGTGCCTTATTTAACAAATCAAGCATGGTTTGCAAGCCTGCCATTTTATGTAGATGAGCGCGTATTAGTACCAAGATCACCATTTGCAGAGCTTATTAATAATCGTTTTTCTACTTGGTTAGAAGATGGAAAACCAACAAATCGTATCTTAGATATGTGTACAGGCTCAGGTTGTATCGCAATTGCACTGGCTAAAGCATTTCCGAGTGCGCAAGTTGACGCGGTTGATATTTCTTATGAAGCCCTAGAAGTGGCTGATTTTAATATTCATGAGCATATGGAGTCAGATCGTGTTTTCCCAATACAGTCGGATGTCTTTAGTGGTGTACCAGGTCAAAAATATGATTTAATCATTGCAAATCCTCCTTATGTAGATGCAGAAGATATGGCTGACTTACCTGATGAATTCCATCATGAGCCAGAGTTAGGGTTAGCGTCAGGTGATGATGGCCTAGATGTTACACGTACTATTTTAACTGAAGCAGCCGAACACTTGACTGATAATGGATTATTATTTGTCGAAGTAGGTAATTCTATGGTACACATGGAAGCTATCTATCCAAATATGCCATTTACATGGTTAGAATTTGAAAATGGTGGTATAGGTGTATTTGTATTAACCAAAGAAGAATTGGTTGCACATATTTAAAAAGCGTGTGATTGACAGTCACATTTAATCGAATATTGATAATTTTTTATGGGAATGGGGAAAATCAATGGCAGGTAATAGTATTGGGCAACTATTTAAAGTAAGTACGTTTGGTGAAAGCCATGGTATTGCTTTAGGTGGTGTTGTAGATGGTTGTCCAGCAGGATTAGAAATCACTGAAGAAGATTTACAAGTTGATTTAGACCGAAGAAAACCAGGACAAAGTCGTTATACCACACAACGACGAGAAGAAGATAAAGTTCAAATTTTGTCAGGTGTTTTTGAAGGCAAAACCACTGGCACAAGTATTGGTTTATTAATTAAAAATGGCGATCAAAGATCGCAAGACTATGGCAAGATTAAAGACGTATTTCGTCCAGGCCATGGTGATTATACTTATTGGCATAAATACGGAATTCGTGATTACCGTGGCGGTGGTCGTTCATCAGCCAGAGAGACCGCGATCCGTGTTGCTGCAGGTGGTATAGCTAAAAAATATTTAAAACAATGCCATGGCATTGAAATAAAAGCATGTTTAAGTCAGTTAGGACCGATAAAAGCTGAGCAATTTGATTGGGATTTAGTTGAAACAAATCCGTTCTTCTTTCCTGATGCAACTAAACTTGAAGCACTTGATGAATATATGCGAGAGCTTAAAAAGCAAGGTGATTCTATTGGCGCTAAAGTAAAAGTTGTAGCCTCTAATGTACCTGTTGGATTAGGCGAGCCTGTTTTTGATCGTTTAGATGCTGAAATTGCTCACTCATTAATGGGCATTAACGCGGTAAAAGGCGTTGAAATGGGTGATGGTTTTGATGTGGTAGAACAAAAAGGTTCCGAGCATAGAGATGAACTAACGCCTGAAGGGTTTAAATCAAATCATGCCGGCGGCGTACTTGCTGGCATTTCGACGGGGCAAAATATTATCGCATCAATCGCATTAAAACCGACTTCAAGTATTACCATACCAGGTCAAAGCTTAAATACTGATAATGAGTCAGTAGATATGATCACTAAAGGTCGTCACGATCCTTGTGTTGGTATACGTGCAATCCCAATTGTAGAAGCGATGCTCGCAATTACTTTGATGGATCACTTATTACGTCAACGTGGGCAAAATCCACATGTTAATTTAGAGCATGGTCCAATACCGGGCAGCTTTAGTTAAAAATGCTATAAATAACACATAAAAAACACTACTCATATTGATTTAAGTAGTGTTTTTTATTTTTACTATTTTGTAAAATGAACACTCGTTTTAGGTTTAAACCAAATAATATTTTATGCACAAAATATCCGACTTAATTTCTATTTTTGATAATACATTCTATCAAAATTATCAAACTCGACTTATTCGAGGTGATGATGAGCCTATCTATCTTCCTGCAGATAAAGAATACAATTTTCACCGAATTATTTTTGCCCATGGCTATTATGCCAGTGGACTGCATGAAATATCGCATTGGTTAATTGCAGGTGAACAGCGCAGGTTGATCGAGGATTATGGATATTGGTACTGTCCTGATGGTCGCACTGAAATCGAACAGGCTGAATTCGAAAAAGTGGAAATAAAACCACAGGCAATTGAGTGGGCATTATGTATGGCAGCAGGGTTTAAGTTTAACGTATCTGCAGATAATTTAAATGGTGAACAAGCTTGCAGAGTGAGCTTTCAAAAAAAAGTACATCAACAAGTTTTAACATATATCAAAAATGGCTTTTGCCAAAGAACACAAGCGTTATTAAAAGCATTTAGTGACTTTTATCAAACACCTTGGCCACTAACAGAGCAAAGATTTAATTGGTAAATACAATGAAAAAATTTAAGTTAGGTTTAATAGTCAATCCTGTAGCTGGTTTAGGTGGTAGTGTTGCGCTTAAAGGCAGTGATAATATGAGCCAACGCGCATTTGAATTAGGTGCAGTGGCAAAGTCAAACCAAAGAACACGCGCTGCACTTGAAGTTTTACTTCCCTACCAATCAAAAATAGAAATTTATACGGTTACTGGATTAATGGGTGAGAAGGTAGCGAGTGAACTTGGTTTTGTTACGCAAGTTGTTTATCAATCTAAAGAGGAATCTACTGCTGAGGATACAGAAAAAGCGGCACAAACTTTAAGAGATAAAGATGTTGATCTTATCTTGTTTGCAGGTGGAGATGGCACTGCTCGTAATATATGTCATGCAGTGGAAGATACTTGTGTTGTATTAGGTATTCCGGCAGGGTGTAAAATTCATTCTGGTGTTTATGCAATTACACCAAAAGCAGCAGGGCGTGTAGTTGAATTATTGGTAACGGGAGAGCTAGTTACCGTTCAAGATGCAGATGTAATGGATATTGATGAAGTTGCATTTAGACAAGGCAGTGTAAAAGCCAAAAGGTATGGTGAAATGCAAGTACCTTCTGAGCTGAGATATATACAAAGCGTTAAAAGTGGCGGTAAGGAAACCGACGAACTTGTATTAGATGATATTGCTGCTTATGTTGCTTCTCAAATGGAAGATGATGAGAAATATATAATAGGTTCAGGCTCTACAGTTGCAGCAGTAATGCAAGAAATAGGTTTAGATAACACGTTACTTGGTGTGGACATTATTGAAGATCATGAACTAATTGCATCAGATGTTACAGCTAATCAACTTGTAAAAGTAATTAAAGAACAAATAGAACAAGGATTAAAAACCAAGTTAGTGATCACTTTGATTGGTGGTCAAGGTCATATATTTGGTCGAGGTAATCAGCAATTAAGCCCAGAAGTAATTAGGTTAATTGGTAGAGATAATATTATTTTAGTGGCAACAAAAACTAAATTACAAGCTCTTAACTGCCGTCCTCTGATAAGTGATACAGGCGACAATGAATTAGATGAAGCACTAAGTGGATATATTAAAGTGATCACTGGGTTTAATGATCATGTTATGTATGCGGTTGGTAATTAGAAATTATAGCAACTTTATTAAGTTAGTGAGCAAATTTAAATTAGACCATTTAAATTGCTCATATATTTATTGGAATTGGTATTAATAGGAACAAAAATGACATTAAAAGAATATGTAGATCAGGCGCAAACATTTTTTGAACATTTAGTTGAAACAGCCTCTGATGATGAGTTATTTGCTGGCAGCTATATTCAAGGGCACTTTGATCTTGCTGTTGGTTATGCACAGGTAGAAGAGTTAGCGCTTACAATTGAAGAGCTTAATAATAATATTGAAAAGTCTTTAGTAAAAGCCTATCGAGGCGGTGAGTTATCTGATGAAGATAAGGCACATGTTGTTGCTGTATGGGAACGATTGAAGGATATTTCTGAATAAACTCGTTTTAAAACCACTGACATTTATAAGCTCTCTAGCTGTTTCACTTATTATTTTGTTAAATCAGCCCGATAATAAGTAAAAATAACAAGCTAGAGAGAATTAAAACCCTTCAAGCTGTAAGTAATAAATCATTAAACTTATTTTCTCATTCTTTTTACTTTAAATTTAATCATGACAGTGTTTTTTTTAACAAATAAAAGCCATTAAAGCCAATTTTAGTCAGTTATAAGTCATATTTTACCGACATGAAAATTTTGCATATTAACTATTTATGCTATTTGTTGGCATTTCTAAGAAATAAAATAACGCACTAAAATAATTAAAACCTCATTTCTTGACAAATATGTTAATTTTTAAATATGTTTTTTTACCCTTATTTTTACCCTTGTTTTTACCAATTTTAATGTCAGTTAAAAAATTAACTAGTTTTGTCAATATATTAGCAAAAAACACACTCTTATCTTTACGTTAACGTAAACGTCACATCATTCAAATTAATAATTACTATAATTTAATCTTATGATTTATAAGGCATAATATTTTTAGTATATATCAATGTAAAAATATTGTGCTTTACTGTTATTGAAAAATTAATTGGTTTTACCAATTGACAATATTTGCGTGGTAATTATCATGTTTGTATAAATAATGTGAATTAAAGCTTAATTATTTGACCTTAATTAAGGTTTTTGAGTTTCAAGGGTGTTAGTTAATTCACAGTTATAAACTGATTTAAGTAAAGATTTATTGTTGGGAATGAGGAAAAGAAGATGGATATAACATCTTTGTTATTAGAGGCTGCCAATTTAATGCTTACTGGCATGGTAGTTGTTTTTGTTTTTTTACTGTTGTTGATTTCAGTCGTTAAATTAATGTCGTCTGTATTAGCTAAATATGCTGAAGATCCAGTAACAAATAATAAAACCAAAACACAAAATACAATCACGACTAAATCGTCAACTGTACCTGTTGCTCACTTAGCTGCAATCACAGGGGCAATTCATCAGTACAGACAACAACATGGTCACAAGAAATCATAAGGGGTTATTCTATGTCTAAATTAAAACTTACCGAGTTAGTATTAAGAGATGCACATCAGTCAATTTTAGCAACTCGACTTCGTTTAGAAGATATGCTCCCGATTGCCGAAAAACTTGATAAAGTGGGTTATTGGTCAATGGAATCTTGGGGTGGTGCAACATTTGATGCATGTATTAGATACCTAGGTGAAGATCCTTGGGAGCGTATTAGGGCATTAAAAAAAGCAATGCCTAATACTAAGCAGCAAATGTTATTGCGTGGTCAAAACTTATTAGGCTACCGTCATTATGCTGATGATGTTGTTGAAAAGTTTGTTGAACGGGCTCATACAAATGGTGTTGATGTTTTCCGTATTTTTGATGCGATGAATGATGTTAGAAATCTTGAAACTGCAATTAAATCAGCTGTAAAAGTAGGTGCTCACGCACAGGGTACAATTTCATATACACAAAGCCCAGTTCACAATTTAGATACATGGTTAACCCAAGCTAAACAGCTTGAAGATTTAGGGTGTCATTCAATTTGTATCAAAGATATGGCCGGACTATTAAGACCATATGAAGCTGAAGAGTTAATTCTTGGCTTGAAAAAGACTGTAGATGTGCCAATAGCGATGCAATGTCATGCCACTACGGGTTTAAGTACTGCAACATACCAAAAAGCAATCGATGCGGGTATCGATATGCTTGATACCGCAATTTCATCTATGAGTATGACTTATGGGCATAGTGCGACTGAAACTATGGTTGCGATTGTTGAAGGCACGGATAGAGATACAGGTTTAGATCTACCATTATTAGAAGAAATTGCATCTTACTTTAGAGATGTGAGAAAGAAATATGCTCAGTTCGAAGGTAGCTTAAAAGGGGTTGATGGTCGAATTTTATTAGCTCAAGTACCTGGTGGCATGTTAACCAACATGGAAAGTCAGTTAAAAGAACAAGGTGCTGCAGATAAATTTGATGAAGTATTACTAGAGATCCCGAAAGTACGTGAAGACTTAGGTTACATACCACTTGTTACGCCAACTTCACAAATTGTTGGTACACAAGCAGTTTTAAATGTATTAACGCAAGAACGATACAAATCAATTAGTAAAGAAACTGCTGGTGTACTTAAAGGTGAGTATGGTTCAACACCAGCACCAGTAAATAAAGCACTGCAAGATAAAGTACTCGATGGTGCAGAAGTAATTACTTGTCGCCCAGCAGATTTATTAAAACCTGAGTTATCAGAACTTGAAACTGCTTTATTAGCTGCTGCTAAAGAAGATAATATCTCACTTGCAGATGAGCAAATTGATGATGTTTTAACTTATGCATTATTCCCTCAAATTGGTTTGAAATTCCTTAAAAATAAAGGTAATCCAGACGCTTTTGAACCTGCACCTTCATTAGAAAGTGCACCTGCGGTATTAGAGCAAGCACCAGCACCTGCGTCAGGTAAAACCGAGCGTTATAGCGTGCAAGTTGAAGGCAAAGTTTATGATGTTTTGGTTGCACCTAATGGTGAGCTTAAAGACGTTGTTGCTTCATCAAAACAAACTGTTGCCGCCGCTCCTGCAGCAGCAGTAGCAGTAGCAAGTGATGCTGAAGATTTAACTGCGCCATTATCTGGCAACATATTTAAAGTACAAGTGAAAGCGGGTCATCAAGTAAAAGAAGGTGAAGTTGTTATTATTTTAGAAGCTATGAAAATGGAAACTGAAATAAGATCAACTAAAGCGGGCACTGTTGGCGAAGTATATATTTCTGAAGGTGACGCTGTTTCAGTCGGCGATGCCTTGTTGTCAATCGCTTAGGAGCTGTTATGGAAGGGTTACTTAATCTATGGCAGTCTACTGGGGTTGCCAATATTGAATTTACACAGTTAATAATGATAGCGGTAGGGTGTTTATTATTGTTTTTAGCAATAATGAAAAACTTTGAACCTCTACTATTAATCCCTATTGGTTTTGGTGCAATACTAACAAATATACCACTTGCTGGTATGTCTGAAGTGGGCGGTATGCTTTATTACGTCTATAAAATTGGCATTGATTCAGGAGTATTTCCATTAATCATATTTATGGGAGTAGGTGCGTTAACTGACTTTAGTGCGCTAATTGCAAACCCTAAAATGTTATTATTAGGCGCTGCTGCACAGTTTGGTATTTTTGCTACTTTATTTGGTGCTATTGCACTTAATTATATTCCTGGGTTTGAATTTACATTACAAGATGCTGCAGCAATCGCTATTATTGGTGGTGCAGATGGTCCGACAGCGATCTTTTTAGCTTCTAAATTGGCTCCTGAACTATTAGGTGCAATCGCAGTGGCTGCATATTCATATATGGCATTAGTACCATTGATTCAGCCACCTATTATGCGTGCATTAACTAACGAAGAAGATCGTAAGATTGCAATGCCGCAATTACGCCATGTATCAAAAGTGGAGAAAATAACTTTCCCGCTATTGGTATTAGTTTTAATCATTATGTTTTTACCAGCAGCAGCACCATTAGTGGGTATGTTCTGTTTAGGTAATTTAATGAGAGAGTGTGGGGTTGTAGATCGTTTAAGTTCAACTGCACAAAATGAGCTGATTAATATTACAACGATATTTTTAGGCTTAGGTGTAGGCTCTAAGTTGGCTGCGGAGTCGTTCCTGACGATTGAAACTTTAGGTATATTAGCTTTAGGTGCCGTTGCATTTTCAATAGGCACTGCATCTGGGGTATTAATGGCTAAGGTGATGAATCGTTATTCTAAAACGCCAGTTAATCCACTCGTTGGCGCCGCCGGAGTATCAGCGGTACCAATGGCTGCACGTGTTGTTAATAAGGTGGGACTTGAAAGTAATCCGCATAACTTCTTACTAATGCATGCTATGGGTCCAAATGTAGCTGGTGTATTAGGCAGTGCTGTAGCAGCAGGTATCTTGCTTGCAATGGTAGGTTAATTTCAGAAAGTGTGATTTACAGACTCGTTTTATAAATTAAAGTTTAAGGGCTCAACCTCCCGACCTTTACCGCGTGATATTTTATAATATTGCGCGTTTTTTTATTTATAAGATAAGTGATAATATAAACCTCTCTTAAAAAGCAAAGGATCAAACATGCCTCCCGTATTAATTATTTTATTAAGCTTATTTGTTGCACTTATGATACTTGTTCCATTGCTAGAAAAATTTTCGCCTAGAATGTCAAATGAGCAAATGAGTCGTTACCAAAAATTTATTTGGCCTTTATTGGTGATATTAATCGTTATTCAGATCATATATGGTTTACTGTAAAACCATACATTTTGATTTTATATATTTGCAAAGTAATAAGTTCAGATCTATAAAATGAACTTGATTTTTGTAAATTTGAACACTTTGGTATCTACTCAATAGCTTTTGCTAAAGCCATATCTTGCGGTTTAGCGATATCATCAAAACGATAATCGCATACACCATCAGGATAAATTTCTTTTAACTGATTTACATATAGTGTCATATCTTGATCACCATAAAGCCCTAACTTGATTGCTTGCTCAACTGACATGGTTTTACATTTAAATATACTGCCTTGCCAAGGGCCGCCTGCTTGAATTCGGCTGTTAGTATAAATAGGGTAAGTTGAAGTGCATTCTCCATGAGACTTATTATTCCAATCACCGTCCCATACCTTAATACCCTGAGCGATTACTTTGCCTTCTTTGTCATAACAGCGATCGCTCGTTTGGTTTTGTAGTTGTTCTGAATCGCCCTTAAGTAACCATTCATCCATGGCTAAAAATGCTTCCTCTAATGGCGTATGATCAGGGTGAGCAATCCATATTTTATGGTTTTTTAGATTTTTAGTTTGCTGTGAAATACGTACTCTAGTGGCAAATGAAGTCGAGATATGATGCATATCTAATTGAGGCTCTAAATAATGATGGATATCTATTGTAGGAATATCGTTAAAGCCAATAAAAACTTGTCCATAGCGATAAGCATTTTCAATGGCTTTACTTGATGCTTTTGTGCGTTTAGCAGGGCCTTTTTTTGCCTGATAAATGTTGTGTCTACTCCATTGGGTCATCCAAATAGGGATTTTGGTAAAGGGCAAATATACTAATTGCTCTTGTTTCATTTTCCGTTGCGGTTTCCAGCCGCCAATATTGTAATTTAAATGAATGAACTCTTTGGGCGAAATGATATTTTTTCGTAATGACGATAACCCGTATTGTACGCCTTGATTATCCCAAGCCGAATTAGCAAAGCCTTGTTCATCTTTTCCTAGTATATTGATTAAATCTTGCCAATAACTCCAATGAGCTTGACGCTTAACCTCAGGAGAGAAAATGTTTTTTATAAACCCCTGATCTGGGTTATTAATTAAAGAACTTAAGCCAAAATAGCCATGAATACATTCACTGTAATTTTCTGGGATATATATCTTTTTAGCGCTGGCCAACTGATTGAATGGATAAAAAAACCAAGATTTATGTTCGATTTTGGCATTATTAAAACCTTCTATAGATCGTTTTTTATCTGCAACATCCCATTCTTCTAATGAGCTTTTAAAGGTGTAATAGCTATTCAATAAATCACAATCTAAGGCATATAAAGTTTGACTGATCATATCTGGGTATGAATATAAGGGCAGGGCACCATCAATTAATCCTGTGCTATTTTGTGCTATAAGGTATTGTGCTAAACCACCTCCAGAGCCACCAATGCCTACAGTATATAAAGGTTCACCATATAACGAAATAAACTGTTTTTTTACTCTTCTAGCTGTATCTTCGGCTTGCAGCATATTATAGCTAAAGCTGGTTTTATTAGCTGTGCTTGAAATAACAGCATAGCCTTTTTTCAGTTGTGGTATACGCCTGCTGATGAGTTTTTTAGGATTTAGTTTTCCTTGTCTAAAACCTATGCCCACACCCCCTGCAAATTGATATATCAACTTTTTATTCCATAAAGAGTTTAATAATCTATCAGGCATTTCATTTATTTTAATCGGCATCACAATCGCATAGATATATCTATTAATTGTGCCTTGCTCTATGCGTAGTAATAAATCATCAGCTCTTATGTCTTTAGCGTCGTGTATTTGACTTATTTTATTATCACTACTGACTTTAAAAAATCTTAATTGGCTTGGTATTGAACAATCTTTACTAAAACCGAGCACTTTATGTGTTTTTACACCGTTTGAATCAAGTTCAAAAATAGGAATGCCTAATAACTCTTGGTTATCAACCAAAGGTTGACCCAAACCTGATGCTTGGGTATGGCATGAAAAAGGGTAATTTAAATTACCAGAAAATAATGGCAGGGTGGGACCCACTTCTCCTAATTCAATTGGAAATTGTGTCGGATCATTCGGTCTAGGGCTATTTCTTATATGACTTGTTACTTTGAGCAATGGTGCTTCTACCGATGGCGCAATTGATAATACCTGCTGATCTTCATAGGGATTAAAGCTGCAAGTAATAAGCGTGAGTATAATAAATAAAGAGATTAAAAGCTGACTAAGTATTTTCATCACCACCTCCTGATATAAATTTAATTATAGGAGGTTGATGGGAGTTTTGGACTAAATTTTAAATTAATATTTACACTCAGGGCAAAAGGGGATGCCCTGATTTTATCAATACCTATTTATCAATCATAGAAAGTTGCAATTCTCGATTACGACTGAGTTTTGCTAGGTAGTCATCTGCAATTGGCTTAAATTTAGCTAATTGAGATTTAGGTAATGATTGCGATTTAGGTAACTTAACGGTTCTAGGGTTACGATGAACACCATTTACTAAAAATTCATAATGTAAATGAGCACCTGTTACTTGCCCTGTAGCGCCTACAGTACCAATTAATTGACCTTGCTTTACTTTTTGGCCTTTTTTAACTTTTTTCTTATGTAAATGCAGGTATTTAGTAACGTATTTTGTGCCATGTTGAACAAATACATAATTACCATTAAATCTACTATATCCCGCTTTTATTACTTTACCATTACCAGCAGAAACTACCGGTGTTCCCGTTGGTGCTGCATAATCAATACCTCTATGTGCTTTAACTCTACCGGTTACAGGATGTTTTCTACGAGGGTTAAAACGAGAGCTAATATATTTAAAGTTCACAGGGGCACGTAAAAATGCCTTTTTCATACTGCGACCTTGTGAAGTATAAAAATTGCCATCGGTATGTAAGAATGCGTTGTATTTCTCGCCTTGATTTATAAATTCAGCGGCAAGCACTTGGCCTGTACCTATATATTCACCTTCAATATGTAGGGTTTCATAAATCAGAGTAAATTGATCGTCTTTACGAATATCGTTTGCAAAATCAATATCCCAACCAAAAATATCAGCAAAGTTCATGATTTGTTTGTCATTTAAACCCGCTTCAACACCTGCATTCCAAAAATTAGAAGTAATAAGACCTGATGACGATTTAGTGCGTTTTTCAATCGTTTTTGATTGTATTTGTGATTGGTATTTATCTTGAATATTAAGACTGATTAATAAAGTGTCAGTTCTATTTAAGATATATTTCAAATGTGATAATTCACCAGCTGGATTTTTAGCAAAACTGAGCGTATCCCCTGGATGTATTTGTGTTAGTTTTTTTGTGTTTTTATCTGAATTTATTAGTTTATGTAATGTTTTAGCTGAAAAGCCTGCACGTTTAAAAATAATAGCTAAATTATCGCCTTTTTTAACTTTAAAATCTTTAAAGTTAATAGAAGTATCAACTTCAGGTATTACTTGAACTTTGGTTGTATTCGTCTGTTCAATTTCTGTTTTGGCAGATTCTGCAAGTTTTACTTGTATTTTAGGTGTGTTCTTAACAACTTCAAGATCTAAATTATAACGCTTACCAACTTCTAAAATTTTAGCATCATTGTCTTTAGAAGCTGTTGCTTGTTCTGCTGGGATCAGCGTAAGTCCTAACATTAAAGTAGACAAACCTAATATGACTAACTTGTGTTTTTTCGGTATTTTTTGTACCGCTTTTACCATCATTTTTTTGTATTTACCTAAATGATATTTTATAACAATATTTCAGCATATAATGATTTTTGTTCAGATACCAGAATTTTGTGTAAATATAGCGAGGTATAGCCGTATAAACTAGGAGAATAATAAGCTAGAATCGAGGCATAGCGTTATAAGCCTAAAAGCTAAAATATTATTGGGAGTATTTGATGAGTGATTTACAAGCTGCGTTTGCTGAAATAAAACGTGGTGCTGAAGAAATATTAATTGAAGATGACTTACTTGAAAGATTAAAGTCTGGAAAGAAATTAAAAATAAAAGCGGGTTTTGATCCAACTGCGCCTGATTTGCATTTAGGCCACACTGTTTTAATCAATAAAATGAAGACATTTCAGGATTTAGGTCATGAAGTTATCTTTTTAATTGGTGACTTTACAGGTTTAATTGGCGACCCGACGGGTAAAAATGTAACTCGTAAGCCATTAACTCGTGAAGATGTATTAGCTAATGCTGAAACATATAAAGAGCAAATCTTTAAAATCTTAGATCCAGCTAAAACAACCGTTGCTTTTAACTCTACTTGGATGGAAGAGTTAGGTGCAGCTGGCATGATCAAATTAGCAGCACGTCAAACAGTTGCACGTATGCTAGAACGTGATGATTTTAAAAAGCGTTACGCAAATAATCAATCGATTGCTATCCATGAATTTTTATATCCTTTAGTTCAAGGATGGGATTCTGTAGCATTAGAAGCGGATATTGAACTAGGTGGAACAGATCAACGCTTTAACTTATTAATGGGTCGTGAACTTCAAAAAGATGAAGGTCAAAAGCCACAAACTGTATTAATGATGCCGTTGCTTGAAGGCCTTGATGGCGTTCAAAAAATGTCTAAATCTTTAGGTAATTACATCGGTATTACTGATAAGCCAACAGAAATGTTTGGTAAAATCATGTCTATCTCTGATGAGCTAATGTGGCGCTATTACGAATTATTAAGTAGCCTATCTTTAGGTGAAATCGAAGGCTTAAAAGCTAAGATAGCTGCGGGTACAAACCCAAGAGATATCAAAATTGATTTTGCTAAAGAAATGATTGCACGTTTTCATTCTCAAGAAGATGCAGAAGCTGCACATCAAGATTTCATTCAGCGTTTTCAAAAGAAAGCATTACCAGATGAAATTCCTGAGCTGACTATAACAATAGATGGTGAAGAAATTGGCATCGCTAATTTATTAAAAGAAGCAGGTTTGGTTGCCAGTACTTCTGAAGCGATGAGAATGATCAAGCAAGGTGCTGTTAAGCTAAATGGTAAAGAAAAAATATCTGATACTAAGCAAACATTTGCTAAAGGGTCACAAGAAATTTATCAAGTAGGTAAACGCAAATTTGCCAAAATTACAATTGCTTAATATATCTGCTGTGCATTTACATTGCAGCCACAGCGTGGCAGTAAATTGACCATGTAGTAAATTATAAAAAAGTGGGACTAGTCATGTTATTCAACATTAATAGTCTCACTTCATCAAATTAAATGTAAAAAGCTGCAGTGCGATTCTAAACAAAATTTTTTATTGGCTTAATCCACACAACTCTTCAACGCCAATTAATACCCTTCTAGTAAACCTATGCAAATGATCTGGGTTGATATTAAATACTTCCTTATTTTTAACTGCGGTGATCATTGGTAATGAATCCCAAGTTGTTAATTGCACGCTATTATCTGATTTTTCAGAAATAATAATAATATCAGGGTTATGCATTAAAACTTGTTCTTTATTTACCGTCGGGTAAGGTACTTCATGTTCAGCGAATGGATTATCAAATTGGCAAACATCCATCAGGTTTTGGATCCAGCTGTCGCCATTTGCGGTGATCAAAGGGGAATGCCAAATTTGGAAAAAAGCTTTTTTTCTTGGTATATCTTTAAATCTGGCTCTTAAATCGGCTAAATCCGAAAGGTACGCATCTGTTACTTGTTTTGCTTTATTTTGTGTATTTGTAAGTTCACCTAAACGTAGCATTTCAGTTGCCAGACTTTCAAGTGTTTTAGGCGTTGAAATGAAAACTTCAATACCTAAGGCTTCTAGCTTTTCAACTTGACCTAACACATGAGTATTTTGCCATAATAATACAAGGTCAGGCTTTAGCTCGATTAACTTTTCTAAATTGATACCATTAACATCAGATACAACGGGATGTTTTTTTGCTTTTTCGGGGAAGTCGCTATAAGCACTAACAGCTACAATATTATCTCCTAAACCTAAGCTATAAGCCCATTCGGTCAAATGAGGTGCTAGTGTCGCAATTCGTTTAATTGTTTGTGCTGAAGCGTAATTATTAAAACTCACAAGTAATAAGATAATAGCAGTAAATTTAGAGGTTAAACGCAAGGTAAATACTCACTTTAGATAAAATAATAAAACAAAACCACAATACTTTTACGCGGTTTATAAGTGTTATGGCATGTTTAATACTAGGTAATGTAGGTACAGGGTACTGTCCTACACGTATTTTTGCAAAGCGAGTTCCACAATAGAATGCGGGTCCACCAAGTTGTACTTTTAATGCTGCACTCATACAGCTCAATAGCCAGCCCGTATTTTTATGATAAAAATGATTGCCGTAATGGTTTATATAATGAAAGCTCATTTTTGTTTCTTTACTTAAAGCAATGCAAACGGCCACGATACGAGTTGGTAACCATTCTAAAATATATGTGAGATTGCGAATTGGCTGAATAAAAGGGCTGTTAGGTAAGTATTGCTTACTCCAACTGGCATGCATTATGGTTAAAATTCTATAGCCTAAAGCAGCAATAGGACCGCCAATCAAATAAAAAAATAAGACTGCAAAGTAAAGTCTAGTGCTTCGTAAGGTTAAGGCTTCAATCGCAGCTTTGATCAATCCAGGCTCTGATAAGTTTTTAGTTTCTCGTCTAAGCCATACTCTGAGTAAGTCTCTTGCAGCAGATTTTTGTTTTTGCCTTAATAAAAGCGGTAATCTATTAATTGATTGTTCTAATTTTTGACTTTCCAAACACAAATATAAAATTAAGCCAGATAATAATTCAGGGTAAGATGCAAATATTAATAGCCCATAACATAAGGCTAAAATGACCATTAAGGGTAAGATCGCAGCTAAAGAGCCAGATAAAATTTGGTAGTTCTTAGCGTCGTTTTGTTTATAAACACGGTTTTGTAAATTTGAAAAAATAACAAATAATAATGTAGCGGGGTGGTATGAGCGCGGTAAAGTTAGCCAACGCTCAGCTGTAAGAGCAAGTAATAAAACAAAAATCTCTAGCAGTTCATGCGAACTTTCAGAATCTGTCAAAAATATTTGTTCTAATACGTCAATCACTTATAGAGAAACCGTTTGAAGTTTTTCTAATAAAGCAGTCACCATTTTTGATGAGTTTTCTGAAGCTTTAACTAGGTAGCTTTCAAATGATTCTGGAGATTCTTTGCCTGCGATATCAGATAAAGAACGAATAACTACAAATGGTGTATCTAGCTGATAACATGTCTGTGCAATTGCTGCGCCTTCCATTTCAACTGCAAGCATATCAGGGAATTGTGAGCGAGTAACTTCAATACGTGCTGGATCACACATAAATGAATCACCAGTACATACTAAGCCTGTCATCGTTCTAATGCCTTGCATGTGTGCAATTGCATCTTTAGCTGCACTGATTAAAGCTGGGTGTGCTTTAAAACCTGCAGGCATATTTGGTACTTGGCCCATTTCATAACCAAAAGCTGTAACATCAACATCATGATGACGTACTTCTGAAGCTATAACGACATCGCCTACATTTAAACTTGGTTCAAACCCACCGGCCGAGCCGGTATTAATGACACAATCAGGCGAAAAAGATTCAATCAATAAAGTTGTCGCAATACACGATGCTACTTTACCTATGCCTGATTGCACTAATATGATGTCTTGATCTGCAAGTTTACCCTCATAAAAAGTAAAGCCTGCTTTTTGTGTTACAGCAGTTTGCTCCATAGCATCTTTTAAAATTGCTACTTCCGGTTCCATTGCGCCAATAATGCCAATTTTCATTTACTTAACTCTAAATAATATTTTTATATATTATACTCAGTTGTTACAAAAATAGCTAAGCTTGAACAAGCCCTGTAGATTGCGTTTTAACTTGGGATGCAGATAAAACCGCTGGTTTGCTCGAAGTACGTGCCTTTACCATAGGTTTTTTTGGCGCTGACTTGCCAAGTTTAAACATAATTGCTTGTCTTACTTCCAAAGGTTTATACCCTGCTTTTACTTTCATTCTGATATGGGGAATGCCAGCTGACTCTAAAGCACCATTTACAAACCAGTCTTTTTGCGCTTTATGTCCTTGTTTATTGTTGTTATTCACTAAATCGATCGCAGCAACAATATTCATGGTTTCTTTTTCAAGTAATACATAATCTAATTGTTTATTCTGCGCTTTAGTTAATGCAAGACGCTTTGATTTAGAAGTCGTGTCAGATTTAAAATCTATTACGTCAATTAACTTTACTCGGCTAACAATTTTGTATTCGTTGCCAATCGCGCGCTCTAATAAACTCAAAAATCCTTTTTCTATATGGGTATATAAAGTATCTTTTTTAGTAAAAGGGTAAGGGTTTCCACTATCTGTGAGTTTAGTTGTGACCATAGAAGCAATAACAACTAAAACCAAGATCGACAATAAAACAAACTCCATAAATACACTCCAACATCAATAATTTGACACTGATAATAAAAATCAGTGAATCTATATTTTAATAAGCATGATATATGCCAAAAGTATCGTTTTTAATGTTTGAGGAAATAATTGCGATGGATATTTTTTATTGTCAATAAACCATATATGAAATTGCTAGGGATGTTGATAGAATGCGCTTTTAAGGTTAATACAATGGAGGTGTCGCTTCATTTTAATACTTAATGGAAATTGATTTTAATAATAAAAACGGTATCAGTATGAACTTGTTCAAAACTAAAATAAGTGTTTTAGGTGGTTTGTTTTTGTTGGCAAACCTTAATGTTGCTATCGCTGTAACGCCTGATTTATTTTTATTCGGCCAAAATTTATCTTTTTGCTCTAGCGAAAACTTACAGCACTGCGGCAAAGATAAAAAGGCTGACGGATTCGATGATAACGCAAAACAAACTGCTATTTATACAATAACTGAACAGGCACTTGAGCGTTTAAATGAAATAGCTTGGACTGACCAACCAGAATTAAAACAACAAACAATCGCATTATTTAAAGTATTAAAAGCGCAATTAGATGATAAAAAGCTAAGTGAACGATTGTTTGTTCGCATGTTACGCCGTCAAAATTTTAGCTACTTAAATGAAGACCTAAAAGGTAGAGATATTTGGTCCAACTTATTTGAATTTGAAAAACAAAATTTATTTGATTTATTAGAGCAAAAGCAATCAACTAAGTCAGGGAAACGCTTAAATACAGCTGTAGATATAAAATCAACTAATAATCAATCAGCAGTTTTAGCTTATAAAGCTTTTTATAAAGCAGCATCAGCAGTATCAGGGAAAAAGAGAAAACCTAGAATAGCCTTTATTACAGGTAATGATAGAGACCCTTATAAAAATGTAGATTATTTTCAAAATCTTTTTGAGCAGTTAGGATTCGAAGCTGATTGGCTTGCAATTGACTCAGCTATGCAAACTGCATTAGTGGCTAAGCAATATGATTTAACATCGTGTGATAGCTTAGAAGAGTTTCAAATAAAAAAGCTTGCAAGTTATCGCCGAAAAGTTTTATATCCAGACTTATTTAAACAGCAGGTATCTCAATGTAAAAAGAAAGATGCATTTATCGAGACTTTAAAAAAGTCAGATGCACTTTTTATTGCTGATGGTAGCCCACTATTAGCGTTTCATAGTTTTTACTTACCAACAGGTGAAAAATCTGAGTTATTAAAAAAAGTTGAAGAAATGCTAATACAAAAGCAAATAATACTCGGGCTTGAAGGTAGTAGTATCCATGTGTTAAGTAACAAGTCTACTATATTTTCAGGTGATGGTTTACAGGTCATGTTAACGGCTTCTACTGTGATGAATTCAGGTAATGAGGCATGTAATTTAGGTTTAGATTGTATTGCCCTAGAGTCTGAAAAAAACTTGGGTTATCTGAATTCTACAGTCTTTAATATGTTTCCGTGGGGTGTATTTGATACCCAAGTTAGTTCATTGGCTCGCCAGCCCAGGTTAATAAAAACGGCAATAGAGACAAATAACCGTTTTGCTTTTGGTTTGGATAAAGAGACAAGTATCGCAATATCAAGCAGTAAGAATGAAAATGGTGAAACAATTAAATTTGATGTTTTAGGTAAAGGAGGCTTCTGGATTTTTGATACTCAAAAAGAGGGGAGGCAAATAAACTTGCAAGCATCGAGTATCGAAATGGAAGAGTTTACAAGTTACTATTTAACTCATCAAGACTCTATGACACTTAGAAATGGTGCACTCTCTGTTGATTTTGCAAGTTGGAAATTTACAAATACCACTAATACTCAAACACCAACAGTGACATCATCACAACCTTTTGCACGATATAATTTTTATAAGCTTAATAATATGTTGTGTAATACAGGTGCTATGCAAGCAAAAGGTACTGGAGATATTCAAGGTGTTGATTATAGTTTATTACTTAAACGTGATTCCTCAAGTACTGCCCGCAAGGGAATAGTTTCTTTAGACAGTAAAAATCTAAATATTTGTTCTTTTGCAAGCATCTCAAGCCAAATAAAAATACTTAATTAGTATAATTATTAAGTACAAATGATGACGAGTTGATTACAATAGAGGGGTTTTTAATTTAGAGCCCCTTTTACTTATATGATTGAATCGTCTTTTACCCCTTGGGTACGTATTTTATCCTCTTTTGTTATTCGATGGGGTAATAGTAAAGCAAGTATCATTTTGTATACTTTACTATTGTTTATCGCGCTTATTTTATCTTGTACTTATTATTATGTCGCTACAGGTTCTATTGCTTGGTTTGACCTATTACAAAATATTATTTTAACAGCTTTATTTTCACCTGTTTTAGTTTACGTCACGATAAACTTAATCGTACATTTGAATGCCTCCTATGACTTCTTAGAAAACGCAACACAACAAGAAAAACTATTAAATCAGACCTTAAAAGACAATATCCAACGTTTAAATAGCGAAATAGATGAACGTAAAATGGCATTTCAAGCTAAACGACGTGCTATTGATGAACTTAGAAGGGAAATTGCTGAACGTAAAAAAACTCAACAAGAGCTCGCTAAACAAGGTGTTTTACTGAGATCTATAGTAGATTCCTCGCCAGATTTATTTTATTACCGAGATGAAAGTGGTTGTTTCGCAGGTTGTAATCGTATGTTTGAACAAGTTGTAGGTCTCTCAGGTGATAACTTGATTGGTAAGCATGCGAGTGAAATTTATACAGGGTCGCATTTGCCATCTGTATTAAAAACCGATAAAGAAGTACAGCAAAAACATATTGCCGTTACTTTAGATGTGAAGTATGAAATCAAAGGTGAAACTCATTGGTTTGAAATGCGTAAAGTCCCATTTTTCAATGATAAAAATGATTACATAGGTTTATTAGGTTTTGGTCGTGATATAACAAGTCGTAAAGAAGCCGAACAAGAATTAGAAACTGCATATAAAGATAAAGGCAAGTTTATTGCCACATTAAGCCATGAGCTTAGAACTCCGCTTAATGGTATTGTTGGTTTAACTCGCATGTTACTAGATACAGACTTAAGTGATGAGCAAAAAAGTTGGTGTAATACGGTATTTTCAAGTGCCGAGACGCTAGGTAATATATTTAATGATATTATAGACTTAG
This sequence comes from Pseudoalteromonas sp. '520P1 No. 423', assembly GCF_001269985.1. NCBI lineage: Bacteria > Pseudomonadati > Pseudomonadota > Gammaproteobacteria > Alteromonadales > Pseudoalteromonadaceae > Pseudoalteromonas > Pseudoalteromonas sp. '520P1 No. 423'. The sequence continues at coordinate 1,787,265 of NZ_BBZB01000001.1, forward strand.
ATAAAATTGATCGCGAACAGTTAGATATTGCGTGTGAAAGCATTAACTTATCTGACTTTTTAAATGATGTTATTAACTTTGGTGGTGTGATATCGCAACAAAAAGAACTTGAGTTTAAAGTTGAGCAACAGGGCGAATTAGATGTATTTGCACAACTTGATCCCACACGCCTACGTCAAGTCTTATGGAATTTAATTAATAATGCAGTGAAATTTACTGATGCAGGTGGTGTAAGCTTCACCTCTATTCGAGAGTACAGAAAGGGAAGTCCTTGGTTAATGATTGAAGTGGCTGACAGTGGTATTGGTATTGCGCCTCAAGAAATGAATCGAATATTTGATATGTATTACAAAGTACCTGATGTTAATGGTAGTAACGCACTGGGCTCAGGCATAGGTTTAGCCGTAACTAAAGCCCTAGTTGAAGCAATGGATGGCAAATTATCAGTTGAGAGTGAGCAAGGACGTGGCAGTTGCTTTACTATGGAGATACCACTTGCATTAACTATGGCTCCGGAGCCAGAGCAACGCCTATATGATGGCCGTGGACTAAATATTCTATTAGTTGAAGATGTGCCTTTAAATGCTGAAATTGCGACAAATTTATTAGAGCAAAGAGGGCATGAGGTTATATGGGCCGAAACAGGTGAAGATGCACTCTCATTTGTTGAAACTGAGGACGATTTAGACTTAGTATTACTTGATATGCAATTACCTGATATAAATGGTGATGAAGTTGCACGCATTATTCGAGAAGACAGCTATTTTGATAAATTACCAATTGTTGCATTAACTGCAAATGTGCGACGTGCTGAAGAAGATTTAGCTGAAATTAATATACAGGGTGCATTAGCTAAACCAATTAATACAGGGCGTTTAGATCGTATGTTAGCTGAGCTTTTTCCACACTCAACGGCAACACAAGAGCCGAAAAAACTTGAACCTAAGATTATGTCAGTTCATCGTGATAACCCTAAATTGATAGAGCAGACTAAGCTGTTAGATTTAGAAACAATCAATGATTTTGTTGAATCAATGGGAGTTGATCCTTTTATTAAAAGTAGTCGATTACTTGAAAAATTAGGTCCTTTATATATTACTGAAATGCAGGATGCTTTAGGTGAAAATGATTTAGATGAATATCAATCGGTCGCGCATAAACTAAAAGGTGCAGCAGGGTCGGTTGGTTTAAAATCAGTTCAACTTTTAGCAAAGGAGATGGAAAACAATACTCATACTGCAACAGCGCAACAAAGGCAGTCCTGGCTTGATGAATTACCTCAAAGTATTACCTTGAGTTTAGAGCTGTTAGAAAAATATTTAACGCGTGCTTTTAAATAGTTAAGTATTTTAATTTAAGCAATAAAAAAGCCCGCAGTTTAAAAACTGCGGGCTTTTTAAAATAGATAAACTAAATTGTTCTATTTATCTAATTTACCAATAAAACGGTAACCTTCACCATGAATTGTGCTGATCAGCTCTTGAGTTGCATCATCACTTTCAAAGTGTTTACGGATACGACGTATCGTAACATCTACAGTTCTATCGTTAGCGCGAAGCTCACGGCCAGTCATTTGCTTAATAAGCTGTTCACGGCTGAAAATGCGACCTGGTGAATCTAGCATTAAACGTAATGCACGATACTCACCTTTAGGTAGACGTTTAGAGTCACCTGCAGGAGAAGTTAAACAACGGCTGTTTTCATCTAGTTCCCAACCATTAAATGTTACTACACCATCTGTGCTTAATTCATTTTCATCGTCCGAGCTTGACGTACGGGTTAATAAATTACGCGCGCGAATTGTTAATTCACGAGGGTTAAATGGTTTAGTTATATAATCATCTGCGCCAATTTCTAATCCTAAAATACGGTCAACATCATTGTCACGGCCAGTTAAGAAAATAAGACCAATATTTTTTTGTTGTCTCAGTTCGCGGGCTAAAATTAGGCCGTTTTTACCCGGTAAATTGATGTCCATTACTACTAAGTTGACATCGTCATTTGCTGATAGCTTATCGTGCATATCTTCACCATTAATGGCTTCGACAACTTTGTATCCCTCAGCTTGGAATAAACTAACGAGATTTAGTCGTGTGACATCTTCGTCTTCTACGATTAGAATGACTGGTGTTTGCATCATTTGTAACCTTTTGGAAATGTTTAGTTTACAATTAATAATAAAAATGTTAATCGTGCGAATATCTAGCGATTATAGGTGCTTATCGGTTTGTTAACAAGTAAAACTCGTAATAAGGTGATTAAACCCTTTTATGCAGAAACGCGCTATTGAGGGTGAAATTTTACTAAAGCAAGTAATCGAGACTCTATTTTAACTTGGTTTTGGGATAATTTAGCTTTGTTTATAAATATCCTAACTTTGTTCCTTTCTTGAATCAAGGCAACTAATCCCCCTAAATCTAAAAACTCAAGTGTTTCACCAATCACCACAACTTTAGGGCTTATTTTGTTAATCCAATGTTTATCAATTTTACTTTGTATATTTTCACTAATGTATATGATGTTGCATTTTTGATTAAGTTCCGTGATTTTATTAATATCATCGAAAAAAATGATTGAAATTGTTTTTTTCTGAGATTTCAACCCTTTCTTGTTATGCAGGAAACTACCAGGGCCTTGTTTCTTATCAAAAAAACAAAAATTCATTTCATTTGAATTTGGTGCTGGGAAACTCAGAAATTTAGACAGTTTAAATATAAAAGCAGATCGTACTTTAGTGAGTTCTTCAGAAAAAGCATTATTATGGGTGAAAATAAGGCTCAGAAATAGTGCTGTAAATAATATGTTTTTAGAAATAAAATGATGAGACTTAACCATTATACATCCCCGTTTACTGGGAAAGTAATGATAAAGTTTACGCCTGTAGAACCCGTATTATTTAGCGTGATCCTGCCCTTAAGTGCTTGGGTTACTAGGTTATATACTAAATGCATACCTAAACCACTACCGCCTTTACCTCTTTTTGTAGTGACAAAGGGGTCAAATATTCTATTTATTATATTGCCTGGTACGCCTTTACCATTATCAGTATAATTTATTTGGCATTGACCTTCATCGATCGCAACTTTTATTAAAATTTCCCCTATGGTCATTTCTTCAAAGGCATGGATCAGGGAATTTTCAATTAGATTCTGCAAAATTTGATGTAGTGGACCGGCTTTTGAATGTATTTTGAGTGACTCAGGACATTCCACAACGACATGATGCTGTGTTAAAGCAATTTCTGCTTTCATCGCAAGCAGCACTTCATTCATCAAATCATTCATATTAAGCATTAAATTGCTTTCAGTATCTTGATTAACAGCAACTTGTTTAAAGCTAGATATAAGTTCAGCTGCACGGTTTAAGCTGCGATAAACAAGATCTAAGTTTTCAATACCATCATTTATAAATCGAGAGAGCTGTTTTGATGTCAGTGTTTTATTATCAAAAGCAGATTTTATGTCAGACAGTTTATCTTTTAGCAAGGTAGAGCCCGTTACACCTAAACCTATTGGTGTATTTACTTCATGGGCAACACCTGCAACCATTTGACCTAATGAGGCCATTTTTTCATTTTCAACAATTTGATTTTGGTATTGGTGCATTCTTTCTAACGTATTTAATAACTCCTGATTTGCTTCCTTTAAGGCAATTGTTCTGTGATTTACTTTTTCTTCTAAGTTTTGGTTTAGTAATCTTATCTCTTGTTCATCTTTTTTCTGACGTTGAAGTTGGGCTTGAGTACGAGAAAACAGTACATTTAAACTGTGACTTAGTTGATTGAGTTCTAATACATTTACATGCGGCGCTCTAACCGAATAATTTTTATTCTTTGAAACATCTTGTACTAATGCGCTGAGCCCTTCTATTGGTTTGGCTAATCGACGCTGGATCCTGAAGCTGAGTATAAAGACAACAATTAACACAAAAAAAGCGACTGATATATCTATAATTAATTTATCTTTTATATAGGCATTTAAAGAGGATAAGTCGCCTCTTATATAGACATAACCTTGAATGATTTCTTCGAACATTATAGGCCTAATAACATCTATATAATTACCCGCCAATTCAGAGGTATAAGGTGCTTTAAGCCTATCTAATCTTGCAGGAATAGGGGGGGTGTTAGGCGCATTGTAGCTAGTGAAAAATTCAGTTTCATTACTAAAGTCATCAATTTTATAAATATGTATATTTCTTATTTCTTTAACAGCTCGAAATGCTTTTAATCTATTTTCTTCAGTGTCTTGATCATCAAAAAGTAAGCTAATTTGAGCATTAAAAGCGATCACATCGGCATAAGTTGTTAATTTATCGACAGTGAGAGTGCGCTGTTTTTCAATATCGAGGTAAGTGGAAACAGAAACAGATAAGATCAAACAAAAAGCTGTAATAAGCATTACAGTTCTGATCAAAGCTTTTTTGATACTTATTATTTGGCCGAATACTGGCATATTAAACTAAGTTAGGTCTTAAATTAAAAACATCTCCTTTGATGTTAAGATCTAACTTAGTAATAGGCAATAAAAAAACTAATTTGAAGTGATTTTATTTATTGATGCACTGATAGACAGTAAATTTATTGGATTTACTAAGTGTTTCAAATTGATTGTAGCTTTGCTCAAGAAATGGTTGATACTTTAAAAAGCTATTTGCAACAATTGTTAAACTGCCTTTTGCTGATAAGTGCAGCTTTGACTTAATAATAAATTGCTCACTAATGTCATAATCAGTCGACAGGCCAGTATGAAATGGCGGATTACTCACGATATGATTGTATTTGCCAGAAACCTGGCTTAATCCATCACTTAATAAACACTTGCCTTCTACATCATTGGCTGCAAGTGTTAATTCAGTCGCTTTTGTTGCTAGTGCACTGACATCTAAACACGTAAACGAAAGGTTAGCGTTTAAACTACCTAAATAGGCACTAATAATGCCTGCACCACAGCCAAAGTCTAATACTTGACCCGATTTTGGTATTGGCATGGTTTCTAGCAGTAATTTAGTTCCAAGATCTAACTCACCATGATTAAATACACCAGGTAAGCTCACTATTTTAATCGTGTGATCTTTAATTAAAAGTTCGAAAGTCTTTTGATATTGATTAATATCAAAGTTTTCTTTAAGTTCTAATCCATTAAATTGATAAAGAATACAGTGTCTGGCGGAGTCAATTTTATTTGAAAATTTACATAGTGATTTAAGCTGCTTTTCGGATGATTTTACGCCGCCTTTATTTTCTCCAACGACTAATAAACGGGTTTCATTTGATGAAACAGCACGAATATTATCTATCATCATTAAAGCTTCTGCTTTTGCTTTTGGGTAATAATAAATGATTAAATCAAAAGGCTTATTGTTTTTATCAACTTTAGGTAACTCGATACCTAGTTGGATATTACAATTGTTATTGTGTTTTTCTGCGGCTTTAGTTGCAAAATTACTTGTAAAAGCTGTGAGTGTTTTACATATATTTAAAGCCCCTAACTGCTGTAAAAAACCGTCTTGGGTAAAGTTTATAACTAAAATAGAGTCAGCTTCAAGTGAGTGCTCATTGCGTAATAATAATTTACTTGGATTAGTTAGCTGACTCATTATAAATTACTCCACTTTCTCAAACATAAGGTCCCATACACCGTGACCTAAACGATGACCACGTTTTTCAAACTTAGTTAAAGGTCTAAAGTCTGGGCGAGGCATGTAATCATTATTTTGAGACTGATTTTTGAATTTATCTGATAAATTCATTACTTCAAGCATATGTTCTGCGTAATTTTCCCAGTCGGTAGCCATGTGGAATACACCGCCGATCTTTAATTTCTTACGTAAATTTTCAACAAATTCAGCTTGAACAATACGGCGTTTATGATGACGCTTTTTATGCCAAGGATCAGGGAAGAAAAGTTGTACTCTAGATAATGAATTATCAGCAATACAGTCAGCTAATACTTCAATCGCATCATGTTCATATACGCGTAAGTTTGTCACTTGTGCAACATCAGCATCTAATAAACATGCACCTACACCTGGGCGGTGAACTTCTATACCGATAAAGTTGGTTTGTGGTGCGTTGGCAGCCATTTCTACTAATGACTTACCCATACCAAAACCAATTTCTAATACAACGTCGTTATCATTGCCAAAAGTAGCTTTGAAATCTAATGCTCCATCTTCATGCATTAGTCCCATGGTTGGCCAGCTTTTTTCTAGGGCGTTTGCTTGACCATTAGTTAAACGGCCTTCGCGTTTTACAAAACTACGAATAGTTCTTATATATTTGCCACTTTCTTTTGCTTGCTCTAATCGAGTTTGATCTTTTTCACTCATTTTTGGTACCAACCATATCTTCTGCCTAAATTCGGTGGCGTATTATCCCTGTTAGCACCTCTTGGCACAAGTAATCTCTTGACCTTTTTAATATGAGTTATAGACTGACGGGCATATTTTTGCATGGGGTTTGGCTAAGTTGGAATTAACATCGACAAAAAGTAAGTGGTTTTCGTCTCAAGTTGTAGATTGGTATGCTTTACACGGTAGAAAAACATTACCTTGGCAGATCAATAAAACGCCTTATAAAGTGTGGGTTTCTGAGATCATGTTACAACAAACACAAGTGATCACTGTAATACCTTACTTTGAGCGCTTTATGGCAAGGTTTCCTGATGTGGCATCATTAGCGAATGCGACAGAAGATGAAGTATTGCATTTATGGACTGGACTGGGATATTACGCTAGAGCAAGGAACTTGCAAAAATCGGCAAAAATAATTCATGAGCAATATAAAGGGCATTTTCCAACAGATATAAATGAGGTTATCGCTTTACCTGGTATTGGAAAATCGACTGCTGGGGCAATTTTATCATTATCATTGCAACAACATCATGCCATTTTAGATGGTAACGTAAAACGTGTATTGGCACGTTTTTTTATGTTAGATGGCTGGTATGGTAATAAAGCGGTTGAACAAAGGTTATGGCAATATAGCGAAAAACTAACACCAATAAATAATGTGACAGAATTTAATCAAGCTATGATGGATTTAGGCTCAAGCCTGTGTTCTCGTTCGAAGTTTGATTGTGAACCTTGTCCATTGAATAGCAAATGTTTAGCGCTTAAAAACGATGTAGTAAAACAATATCCAAATCCAAGACCGAAAAAAGTAGTACCTAAACGTCATTGCCATATGCTTATTCTTAAAGTAAAAGATCAGCTTTTATTAGAAAAAAGACCAAGTGAAGGCATTTGGGGGGGATTACATGCTTTTTTGCAATTTGATGATGAAGGCATGTTGCAAACTTATCTTGCTCAGCAAGGTATAAAATATGAAGCAAAATACTTAGATTCATTTGTGCATATATTTACGCACTTTAAGTTAACCATTAACCCATTAGTGATTGAGCTTAACACTCATCCTGATGTGATAAATGATAATCAAATAATTTGGTATGATTTAAAATCTAAATCTGAAGTAGGTTTAGCTGCACCAACTAAAAAACTAATAGAATTATTTTAGTTGAAACATTAAAATAGTAATATATTTCGAACTTCCAAGAGAGTTTATACAATGTCACGTACCGTATTTTGTCAAAAATTACAAAAAGATGCTGAAGGTCTTTCTTTTCAACTTTACCCTGGTGAACTTGGGGTAAAGATTTTTAACAATATTTCAAAAGAAGCTTGGCAGCAGTGGCAACATAAACAAACTATGCTAATTAATGAAAAGCACTTAAATATGATGGACAACGAACACCGTCTGTTTTTAGAAGAGCAAATGACAGGCTTTTTATTTGAAAACAAAGAAGTCGAAATTGAAGGTTATAAACCGCAAGAAAAAAAGTAACGGTGTGACCAAAGTAATCTTAAAATAAACCCCTCTTGATATGGGGTTTATTCTCTATGGCTAAAATTCATCAAATTCAATAGCAGAGAACTCATCTTCTACAGCCATCTTAGAGCGCATAGTGGCTAATCTTGCTCTTACGCCACCCATCATAAGAGAAAATTGAGAGTCTAGCTGTAATTGAGACAAGATAGGTTCAAGTTCAGCACGCCATACCGTCACCCAGCCAACATCTATCGCTCCTTGAAAGTAATAAAACGATTCATTTTTTTTACCCTGTAATTTGGATCGGTTTAAGCTACGACCATTTGATTTATCTCATCATCTGTAATATTCAATTTAGGCTTTCATATTTTACGAATATTCGTGACTAAAGTGACACCTTTTTCTAGTAAGTTACTTTCCAGTACTTTACTTATATATCCCTTATCAGCATAGAGTTTATCTGGTAAATCTGATGTCATATCTTCAACTGGTGAGTATCATGTACATTAGCTGCTGTGATTTTTGCTGCTACAATTTCGCCTAGATGATTTACTATTAAATAGAGTTTAAAACCAAAAAAATACCCCATCGTTCCTTTACCGCGTTTGGTAATTCCATCAAACGTTTTTTGACGAGGAATTCGTAAATTATGGCATACCTTAATACTTGTAGAGTCAATAAATTCAATACCTGATGGTTTGCCTTTAACAGTAGAAAAGTAACTACACAAAGGAACTAAAGCTGTTGGCATTACTTCTAAAAACCGTGTGTAACTGAGTAAATTTGGGAAGTGCTCTTTATAAAAGCGATGAATCAACCCGATGTAATAGTTTTTAAAGTCTCTGTAATGTCACATGTGAAATAAAATAATGATAGTCATGACTTCACTTCACTCGTTGTCATTCGACCTTTGCGTTGTCGTTTTCGAGTACCATCGGATAGTAATTGTTTCTCCCACTGAGGAATGAAAACTGTACAAAAATCATCGACATCACAAAATATTTCAACTAACTTATCCATACGCCCACCGTTTGTAATATTTAAATCGTTTCTTGTCGAAAGATCTGATCACAAGGTGGGCTATTAGTTCAATTTTTATCCCGAGTTCAGGTTATTTACCAAGTTATCTCGCTTTGATCACAGCTTATAGGTGACAACAGTTTAATGGAACAGAGCCAAAAAAATTAATGATTGATTACTTATGTTAAAAAAGCTTTAATAAAACAAAACTAAAATGGTGTTTTTATACTGCTTAGTTTATTTACTTAGAAATAATAAAGATGGATTTTAAGGAGTTGTATTTATGTCTGTAGACATTACATTTAACCTTCAAGACAGTGATTTAGAATATTTTCGCGATGTTATGCGTAAAGCTCAGTCTGGGGTAGGTAATTTAGATGAAAAAGATATCTTAAATAATGTTCGTGCTTTATCGAGAGAAATAAAAACAGATGTACCGGAGTTTGTGTCATCTAGATTAAAGCAGTTAGAAACATTAGTTGCAATGATCGAAGATATAGAATGGAACATTCCAGCTGAAGAACGCAAAGATGTAATTAGTGCACTTGCTTACTTTAGTGAGCCAGAAGATTTAATTCCTGACCATATTCCCGTATTAGGCTTTTTAGATGACGCAATTATGATTGAGTTAGTTGTTGCTGAACTAAAAGATGATATGGAAGCCTTTGTGGAATTTTGTGAATATCGCTCTCGTGAAGAGGTTCGTAAAGATCCTGATACCATTACACGTGAAGAGTGGTTAGAATCAAAGCGTAAAGAGTTACACGGTAGAATGCGTTCTCGTCGCAAGGGTAGAGGCGGTCGAGGATTCTCATTTAGAGTGTTTTAGTTATTGATTAAGACAAGTATTAAATATTAAAAAAGGTGAACTGAGTTCACCTTTTCTAATATTAAAACTGAATTTTAATTAGTTTAACCTTTGATTTATAAACTCTTTAACTTCAAAATAGTGTTGCTCAAGTTGATCAAATATATGCTCTATTGTATGGGCATCACATGATTTATTATCTACAATACCTTCTAATTTTTCAGCTGTTTCAGATAGAATATAGGCACCTATACTTTTAGCTGTAGATTTTAATTGGTGTGCATTGTCCATGATGCTCTCCTGATCTTCAAGTGTGACAGCAAGCTTTAAATCAGTCATTAGCTTTGAGCCGTGTTCTAGAAACATATTTAAAAAATAAGCATGTTGAGTTGTATCAGGTCCAATATAATCAGCTAAAGCTTGCTCATTTAATGTTGGCGATATTGTTTTTGTAGGCGTTCTAGGCAGCCATTTATTTAATGTTGTTTCTAATAAATTAAGCTCGACAGGTTTAGTTATGTAATCATTCATACCTTGAGATAAACATTTATCTCGCTCGTCTTTGAGTGCATTTGCTGTAATTGCAATAATAATGCTCTCTTTTTTCATATCGGTTCTACTTGGCCCAAGCTCTCTAATTTTTTTAGCTAAATCGTAACCTGACATTTTTGGCATATGTAAATCAGTCAATACCAAAGAGTAATTACTAGATTGCCACATTTTCAAGCCTTCTTGACCATCAGAGGCAATTTCAACGCCATAGCCAAGTAAATGTAGCTGGTCGCATATCACCTGTTGGTTCATCATATTATCTTCAACCAATAAAATGAGTTGGTTGTTTTTTCGCGCCTGCTCTATAGAAGGGTATTGATTGAGAGATTTTGCCATTTTGATATTTTTTGCTTGATGTAATCCAGCGGCAATAAATAATGAATTAAAAAAGCTCTCTTTACATAGCGGTGCAGCATTAAGGTAAAATATATTTTTAAATGAAAGTTTAGCTTCACTGAGTTCACTTAAAACAATCACTTGTTGATTGTTTTCCTCTAAAGAGCCACTTAGCCTTCTAAGTGCTTGATTAACTGTTGGCATAGCGTTAATACCATCTAACAACCAAATTAAATTTTTTGTTTTATGCCAAGGTAGCTCATTTTTTAAATCATCTAAATAAATAACTTCAGCATTTAAGAATTTCAAATAGTTATTGATATATTCACTTTGTTTATTGTTTTGGCTAAAAAGTACAATTTTTTTGCCTTTAAGTCGGCCTTTATCTTTTACAACACTGGTTTCATCTATTGAAAATGGCAAAGTAACGATAAACTCACTACCAAAGCCTAAGTCGCTGTTTACTTTTATGTCACCGTACATCAATTCAATGAGGCTTTTACAGATAGATAAACCTAATCCGGTACCGCCATATTCACGGGTAATGCTTATTTCAGCTTGATTAAATGGTAAGAATATTTTGGCCAGTTGCATTTTATTCATGCCTTTACCATTATCAGAAATTTTAAACTCTACTGTATGGTGATCATCGCTTTTATTGACTAAAGAAACTTGAATGCAAATTAAGCCTTGTTGTGTATCGGTTGATTTTGTAAATTTAATGGCATTACTGCATAAATTATAAATCACTTGGCGCACTCTAACGATATCGCCTGTTACCGAGTCTGGGATATTAGGGTCAATATAAAGGTCTAATTCTAGGTTGTTTTTATGAGCAACAGATGAAAGCACTTTGGCTACTTCTTCAGTTATTTTAATAATCGAAAAACTTTTATTTTCTATCTTTAATTTACCCGCTTCAATTTTAGAGAAATCAAGAATATCGTCTAAGATCCCTAATAATGAAAATGCTGAATCACGGATGATGCTGCTCAATCTATGTTGCGCGCCCGTTAAGTCGGTATGACGTAATAAATCAATGGTTCCTATTACACCATTCATAGGTGTACGGATCTCGTGGCTCATAGTCGCTAAAAAAGTTGATTTGGATTCATTTGAAAGCTCAGCTGACTTAATCGCCTTTTCTAACGCCTCAGTTCGTGATGCAACTTGAATTTCAAGGTTAGTATGTAAAGCTTGTAAATCAAGTTCAATTTGAGCATGAGACTCTTCTTGAGTACGTAATTTATTAAGTAGTTGATTAATTAAAATTGAAATTTGTTTTAAACCTAAACCAATATTTGTAGATACTGAAAGTTTAAAGTCTTGCTTTTGAGTGATTAAACTAATTTCATTTTCAAGTTGCTGTGTACTGTTTTTTATTTTTTTACTTAAATATTTAGGAAATATAAATAATAGAATAAAAGCAAATAAAATACTCGCAGCAAGCATGATATAAAAAAGCGTACTATCTATTTTTTTATTCACCTTTTGCACTATAACCAAGCTACCTATGACAGCGTCATTTTTCTTTATAATGTGATGTAAATACATCTGATGATTTTTTTCAATTGTCTGATTTTTTAAAATACCTTCAACATTAACTTCAGAAGTTTTACTAATTAACTCAAGAGAATCTGTTTTTGTTTTTTTGTATAAATAGAAATCAAGCTTAGGATTAATCGCGTTAGCTGAAAATAAAATTTGAATAGCAGTGTTATAACCAAAGCGGGTGAGCGCATCAGCAAGTGGGTTATCGATTTTATTGGCAATACCTTTTAGATGAACTTCAGAAAAATGACTATTTTCTTTAGGAATTAAATATGTTGTATATGTAGAAGAAAGAACAAAAAGAAATAAAAGAATAAAATATATAAGATGCATCATTTTTTTTGCTGGAAATGTAGCTGCATTCATATCGGAGGCATTCCTTTTTAATGACTAAAGTAAGTTTGTTTATTAGATTGTTAATAGTAGCATCTCATTAGATTAAAAACGACATTAAGAAAACTGTATAATTTTTTATCAAATTGATGTCTTATTGAGCTTAAAATCAGAACCTTGATTGAAAACTATGCAAACAAAAAATAGAGTAAAAAAAAAGTTGACTTAAACACCTAAAACCAGTTTAATACGCCGCACACCAAGACGGATGCAAAGTTTGTCAGGTACTGCCTCGATAGCTCAGTCGGTAGAGCAGAGGATTGAAAATCCTCGTGTCCGTGGTTCGATTCCGCGTCGAGGCACCATTTTTATACTTTTATAAAAAAGTAGTTGTGATTTAGTGTGCCGACTTAGCTCAGCTGGTAGAGCAACTGACTTGTAATCAGTAGGTCAACCGTTCGACTCGGTTAGTCGGCACCATTTATTTAAAGTTTTGGTATTTTACGGAAACTCAAAAAGTAAAAGCTTTATAGTTTTTGCCTCGATAGCTCAGTCGGTAGAGCAGAGGATTGAAAATCCTCGTGTCCGTGGTTCGATTCCGCGTCGAGGCACCATTTATTTTTTCGTTTAATTTAAACGTTAGGCAGTTTTAGTGTGCCGACTTAGCTCAGCTGGTAGAGCAACTGACTTGTAATCAGTAGGTCAACCGTTCGACTCGGTTAGTCGGCACCATTTTTTACTAAAAATGAAAATGAGGAACTGTAATCAGTAACTCATGCAGGTTATCCGTTCGACTCGGTTAGTCGGCACCATTTTTTACTAAAAATGAAAATGAGGAACTGTAATCAGTAACTCATGAAGGTTATACGTTCGATACTATTAGTCGGCAATATTTGTATTAAAGTTAAATTTATTATTACGTTTAATTAGCACAATTTAATGTGCCTCGATAGCTCAGTCGGTAGAGCAGAGGATTGAAAATCCTCGTGTCCGTGGTTCGATTCCGCGTCGAGGCACCATTTTTTTCGTTTTATTTAAACGTTAGACGGTTTTAGTGTGCCGACTTAGCTCAGCTGGTAGAGCAACTGACTTGTAATCAGTAGGTCAACCGTTCGACTCGGTTAGTCGGCACCATATATTAGTAAATATGAAAATGAGAAACTGTAATCAGTAACTCATGCAGGTTATCCGTTCGACTCGGTTAGTCGGCACCATATATTAGTAAATATGAAAATGAGAAACTGTAATCAGTAACTCATGCAGGTTATCCGTTCGACTCGGTTAGTCGGCACCATTTATTAGTAAATATGAAAATGAGAAACTGTAATCAGTAACTCATGCAGGTTATCCGTTCGACTCGGTTAGTCGGCACCATATATTAGTAAATATGAAAATGAGAAACTGTAATCAGTAACTCATGCAGGTTATCCGTTCGACTCGGTTAGTCGGCACCATATATTAGTAAATATGAAAATGAGAAACTGTAATCAGTAACTCATGCAGGTTATCCGTTCGACTCGGTTAGTCGGCACCATTTATTATTGCCTTTAGGCAAAGCACAGTTAATGTGCCTCGATAGCTCAGTCGGTAGAGCAGAGGATTGAAAATCCTCGTGTCCGTGGTTCGATTCCGCGTCGAGGCACCATTTTTTCGTTTTATTTAAACATTAAACGACTCTAGTACGATTTTAGTGTGCCGACTTAGCTCAGCTGGTAGAGCAACTGACTTGTAATCAGTAGGTCAACCGTTCGACTCGGTTAGTCGGCACCATTTATTAGTAAATATGAAATTGAGAAACTGTAATCAGTAACTCATGCAGGTTATCCGTTCGACTCGGTTAGTCGGCACCATTTATTATTACTTTTAGGCAAAGCACAGTTAATGTGCCTCGATAGCTCAGTCGGTAGAGCAGAGGATTGAAAATCCTCGTGTCCGTGGTTCGATTCCGCGTCGAGGCACCATTTATTCTTATGAATAACAAAAAACCAAGCATATGCTTGGTTTTTTAGTTTCTAACCCACCTTTTAATTATCAATTAACAATTCTTTATTTTTCTGAATTAGAATGCTTACTTAATAAATAACCCTAAAATAAACTTTTTCATTGTTTTTTTAATTGATACTTGCCATATTCTTTCACAGGATGAAATAGGGATATATTTAATATTTATGGAATATTGCTTTAAGGGTTTTTCGATAGACTCCGAGAACACTCAATTAAAAATCAATACTAATTTAGTTCAAATTGATGAAAGTACTTTTTTGCTTTTAAACTATTAATTGAAGCCTCCCCAGATGTTTGCTCTAAGCACATGTTGATCCAAGTTACTTATGAGAATAAAGAAATTACGAGTTGGTGTTTGCCTGAGCTTATTACTCAAACCCGAAATATATTTGCATTAGCAGGTTATAAAGGTCCATTAATTGAAACTGTCCATGGTAAAGGCTATAAATTAGATGATTCATTATCAAAACAACTCAATAGACTTAAAAATGAAACTGTTGAGTTTTCAAATACCATCAATAAAGAAGTTCAGTTAGCAAAAAATGGCAGTAGCCAATTTATTTTTTTGTTGCTGTATTATGTTTCTCGATTATACATTTAGCAATGAGAACTAATAATCAAACTCCTTTTTATATGTATACCTGGATTTCATCAGACGCTTTGGTGGAGGAATTGGAAAGCAATGGTAGTCAGGGATTTACAATTGAATCCGAGCGGCTTTATTCTCAAGTTTTACCTATTTTTAAAAAATCAAATAACCTCTAATTTCAACCCTAGGGGATGATTTTTAATACTGTTTTATTTTCATCCTTAATACAAACGGCCATACCAGCTTGCGCTATTGAATTTAATAGTAAGCTATCCAATTGGGTGTTTTTTTTCATATTGCCACTTTAATAAAAGTAGAGACAAGCGTTTGACCTACTTTTAATTAATGTAATTAGATCATACAAAAATTGCATTTTTTTCAGTTGATCCGCATCAATGTAAGCTTATGTAAAGTTGCTTTAGATATTTTATTGACTAGGTTTACAATAAAGTGTTGAAAATTTAAATAGGTTTTAGTATATGAGGCAGCGCCTTAAACCATTAAGTGTATTTCTAAGTTGTATTTTATTAAGTGCGTGTAACACCACAACCTATGAACTTGATGAGTCATTACGTCAATCAAATGTCCCGCAAACTTGGCAAAATAGTACCCAAGTACAAGATGTTAATAGTGGATGGTTGAGTCAAATTAGCAATGAGCAAATCCAAACATTAGTTTCAGTCGCTTTAAATAATAATTTCGCCTTAAAACAACAGGCATATTCACTTCAAATGAAAAAGCAAGAGCTTATGATTTCTGGTAGCGCTCTTTGGCCATCTTTAGATTTAGCTGTTTCAAGTAGTCGTAGAAAAAATACATTCCCAAGTGATTATACAAATAGTACTTCTGTTGATTTGAATATTAAGTATGAAATTGATTTATGGGGCAAGTTATCTGATTTAAATAAACAAGCAAATTTAGACTATTTATCTGAACAAGCTAATTATGAGCAAGCTAGGCTACAATTAGTTGCAGATGTGGTGATAGCTTGGTTTAAAGTGATTGAATCTAATCAATTAACTCAGTTATATCAACAACGCGCTGATAATACTCAGCAGAACTTGGACATCATCGAATCAGGTTATCAGCAAGGGCTAAATAGCGCATTAGATGTGTATTTATCGCGTAACGAAGTCAATAGTGAGCTTTCACGTACTGTTGAACAAAAAGCAACAAAAATAGAGGCTATTCGTTCTCTTGAATTACTTTTAGGAGATTATCCAAAAGGAGCATTAGCTATTGATGCAAGTTTGCCTTTATTAAACTCAGATATTCCAACAGGCTTACCATCAGAGCTTATTACACGTAAACCTCAGCTGATAGCCTCTTGGTATCAACTTTTAGCAACTGACGCATCATTAGCATATGCGCATAAGCAAAGGTTTCCAGTAATCAATCTAACAGCATCAATAGGTAACAGTGGTTCAGATTTATCTGATGTTGTTTCTGCATCAGCACTAGGCTGGTCATTGTTAGGTAATTTAGCCATGCCACTACTTAATGCTGGCAAGCTAGAAGCAAATGAAGAAAAAGCGCGTTTATTACTCAAGCAAAAAGAGCAAGGTTATTTAGAAACTTTACATCACGCATTTTTAGATGTTGAGAACGCAGTCACTCAAGAAAGTAGCCTAAAACAAAGGTATCAAATGATGTTAGCGGCACAGGAAAATGCCATTGCGGCACAAAGGCTATCATTTGAAAACTACCAAAGTGGTTTAGTTGATTACACTACAGTTCTTGATGCTCAAAGTCGCTCTTTTGATGCGCAAAGCACAGTGATACAAATAAAAAATCAATTAATCAGAAATCGAATTCAATTGCATATTGCGTTAGGTGGTGACTTTTCCACTGCAGAACAAAATGAAATGGCTAAATAATTTATGAATAAAATACAAAAAATACTTATCCCAGTTACTATTTTAACCCTAACGGCTATTTCGGTTGCTTTTATTAAAAGTAATCCTCCAAGTAGTCAAAGAGGAAAAGCATCACAAGCACCTCAAATGACAGTTGAGGTTCAAAGGTTAAAACCGCAAACATATCCCGTTATGATTGAAAGTTTTGGTACAGTAAAACCACAAATTCAAAGTGTATTAGTGTCTCAAGTATCGGGGCAAATCAAACAAGTACAAGATCAGTTTAGAGAAGGTGGCTTTTTTGAAAAAGGGGATGCATTAGTCACTTTAGATGATCGAGATTATTTAGCTGAGCAAAAAATAGCGCAAGCAAGTTTAATGTCAGCAAAACAAGGACTATTGGAAGAGCAAGCTAGAGTAGATCAAGCATTAGTTGATTGGAAAAGGTTAGGTAACGGTAATAAACCGTCGGCTTTAGTTTTAAGGCAGCCACAACTTGAAGCTGCAAAAGCACAAGTGTTATCAGCCCATGCACAATTAGAAAAAACAGATTTAGCATTAGAAAGAAGTCAAATTGTCGCGCCTTACGCTGGCCGCATATTAAAGAAGTACGTGGATTTAGGCCAGGTTGTATCTGCTAATACTCAGTTAGCTGATATTTATGCAACGGATGTAGTTGAAATTCGTTTGCCTATTAAAAATAAAGATCTTGGGCTAATGGTTTTTCCTGAGGAGTTTCGTAATAGTAATAAAAAAATAGATGGCACATCTGTGTCTCTTACTTCAGAGCTTGTAGGTTTGCAAACATGGCAAGGCACAGTTGTGAGAACTGAAAGTGCCATAGATACCGATTCGCAACAGCTTTATATTGTTGCGCACATTAAAAACCCTTTTGATGTCAGCCATAATCAAAAATCACCGATTAAAATTGGGCAATACTTAACAGCGAGCATCCAAGGTAAAAAAGTTAAAAATGCCATTGTTATTCCTAACAGTGCGATTTATCAAGGCAGCTATGTGTATATTGTTGATAAAGGGGTACTTAAACGTAAAGATATCACTATCAGCTGGCAAAATAGCCAAGATGCGATTATATCATCAGGCTTAAACTTTAAAGATAATCTTGTGATCACACCTTTAGGCCAAGTTAGTTCAGGAACACCAGTAAGAGTCGCAGGTCAGAAGCAAAGACAATTAGCACGTAAAAATAAAAGAGGTGAATCATGATCGCTTGGTTCGCCCGAAATCATGTAGCATCAAATCTGCTAATGGTCACGATTATATTTACTGGATTATTTAGCTTAATCACACAAATACCCTTAGAAGTATTTCCATCTATTGAAACAGATAAAATTAGTGTAAAAGTATCACTGCGAGGCTCTACGCCAGAAGATGTAGAGCAAGGAGTCGCCATTCGTATCGAAGAAGCAGTACAAGATCTAGACGGCATAGAAAAAATCTCAAGTCGTTCTTCAGAAGGCTCTGCCTCGGTAACAATCGAAGTTGAATCTGGTTATGATCCAAGAGAAATGTTGGCTGATATAAAAAGTCGAATTGATGCGATTAATACATTTCCTGTTGATGCAGAAAAGCCTGTTGTAGCCTTATCACAGAGAAAACGTGAAGTACTGTCAGTAACTGTTTCTGGCCAGTATGGTGAAAAAGAAATTAGAGAGTTTGCAGAGCAAGTACGTGATGATTTATTACGAATTCCAGGTATTACGCAATTAGAACTCAGTGGAGTGAGAGACTATGAAGTGGCAATTGAGATATCTCAAGATAAGTTAAATCAATATGGCTTGAGTATTAGTCAAGTATCTTCTGCCATTTCTAATTCAAGCGCTGATATTTCTGCGGGAAATATAAAAACCCAAGGGGGAGATGTACTTATTCGCTCAAAAGGGCAAGCTTACCGTAAAGATGAATATGCCGCTATAGCAATAAAAACACATACCGATGGTTCTATTTTAACTTTAAATGATATTGCAATAATTAGAGATGATTTTGAAGAAACACCGGTAAGAACACGTTTTAATGGTAATCAAGCTGCTTTCATTGATGTTTATCGTATTGGTCAGCAAAGTGCCATAGATGTTGCCCAAAAAGTAAAAAACTATATTGATCAACGCCAAGTAAATCTACCTTTAGGTTACGAGCTAAATTATTGGGATGATGATTCTCAAATAGTAAAAAATCGTATTTCTACTTTAACAACCAGTGCGATGCAAGGTGGCTTTTTAGTCTTAATTCTTTTGACCTTATTTTTACGACCTGCAATTGCGATTTGGGTATGTGTGGGTATTCCAGTTTCATTTATGGGCGCATTTATCGCAATGCCATTTTTTGGTATAACACTTAATATTATGAGTCTATTTGGTTTTATTTTAGTGCTCGGCATAGTGGTAGATGATGCCATTGTTACAGGTGAGAATATTTACACCCATTTAGAAAATGCAGAGTCAGGCGAATATGCCGCCATCAAAGGCACACAAGAAGTTGCCACGCCAGTGACATTTGGTATTTTAACAACGGTTGCCGCTTTTTTACCATTAGCATTTATTGAAGGTAATAGAGGTGCCTTGTTTGCACAAATTCCAGTTGTTGTTATACCTGTATTAATTTTCTCATTGATTGAATCTAAATTTGTTCTTCCTTCGCATTTAAAAAATATTAAATTACGTCACGAAAAATCTGAACCAAGTAGATTTGAGCGTTTTCAACATAAATTTGCTGATGGTTTTGAACGTGCCATTTTAAAATATTACCAACCATTATTAATTACAGCTTTAAAGCATAAGTTAGCCACACTAAGTTTATTTGCTGGTGTATTTATTATCATAGTCACTTTAATCACAAGTGGTTGGACTAAGTTTATTTTCTTCCCGCGTATTCCAAGTGAAACTGTAAGAGTTAATTTAACATTGCCTACAGGTACACCTTTTGAGGTGACAAATAAATTTGTGATTAAAATGGCTGATAAAGCCCATGACTTACAAGAAAAATATAGAGACTCCGAAACAGGTCAAAGCATAATTTTAAATATATTAGCGACAACAGGGGGTAGAGGTGGGGTATCTCATTCAGGAGGAGTCCGTTTTGAAATTATTCCGCCAGAGCAAAGAGAGTCCACAATCACCTCTAAGGAGCTTGTAAGGGAGTGGCGCAAATTAATTGGCACAGTACCAGGGGCCGAAAGTCTGACATTTAGAGCTGAGCTTGGTCGCTCTTCAGATCCAATTGATGTGCAGTTAACAGCAACATCATTAGAAACACTGAAGGAAGTAGCTGATAAAGTTAAAACCCGATTAGCAACTTATCCTACGGTTTTTGAGATTGCAGATAGCTTATCTAATGGTAAAGAAGAGCTTCAAATTGAATTAACAGATCAAGGTCGTGCGTTAGGGTTTACGCGAGTAGAAGCATCTCGCCAAGTTAGAAGTGCATTTTTTGGTGCTGAAGTACAGCGCATTCAACGCGGTAGAGATGATGTGCGTGTAATGGTACGTTTACCATTAAATGAGCGAGCATCAGTATCAGACTTAGAAAATATACTGATCACGACTCCGCGCGGGGGTAATGTGCCTTTGTCGCATATAGCAACCTTAATTCCGGGTCAAAGCCCTGCATCTATTAATCGTGTTGATAGATATAGAACAGTAAATGTAACCGCTGATGTTGAGAAAACAAATACCAATATGACGATATTACAAGCTGATCTTAAAGAGTATTTAGATGAGTTAATAATGCAATACCCAGGTGTTAACCATTCATTGGAAGGTGAAGCGAAAGAGCAAAGGGAGTCATTTGGCTCATTAGGCTGGGCGTTATTATTTGTATTCTTTATTATTTACGGTTTATTAGCTATCCCATTTAAATCATATTTACAGCCATTAATAGTGATGAGTGTGATCCCATTTGGCATGATAGGTGCTGTGATGGGCCATTGGATTATGGGCATGGAGCTAACCATAATGAGCTTACTGGGCATGTTGGCACTGGTAGGTGTGGTAGTGAATGATTCTTTAGTGTTAGTTGATTTTATCAATAAAAAGCGTGGGCAAATGGGCGAACATGCAGATAAATTAATGGACGCCGTGATGACAGCCGGTGCAGCAAGATTTAGACCTGTGATGCTAACTAGCTTAACAACATTTATTGGTTTAATGCCTCTATTATTTGAAGAGTCGACTCAAGCGCAATTTTTAATACCTATGGCAGTATCACTTGGTTTTGGTATTTTATTTGCGACTTTTATCACTTTAATATTAATACCTGTCAATTATATGTTGGTTGAAAAAGTAAAAATTGCATTTCATTCACGGGAGAATTAACAACTTCTTAATGCAAATTAAAAATAACAATAAAGCCAGGGTAATTCTAAATTATCTTGGCTTTTTTATGTTTTATCTATAATAACTTAAACCTATTAATATCCCACTAAGTCAATGATTTTAGCTTGTACCTACTTTTAATCGCTAATGGTTATAGTTTATAGCTTTAGATTATATAAAGTATGCAATGTTTATTTTTTGTTTTATTTCAGTTGATTACATATTTAAATTACTGCTTTTTGAAACTAAAACGTTCACAGATTGTAACTTAATGTTAATTTTTGTAGAAAGTATACAATATATTGTTGTATAAATACGCCCGGGAAATAACTGCGCTATCTTTTAAGCGAGAAAGTGCAATAAATAAAACAAGAGAGTTAACATGAATCGTTCAGGATTAGACAAATATAAAAGATCATTAGTAGCATTAAGCATGGGTTCCCTGCTTTCTTTTTCTGCTACTTCAACAGCTGCAGTTGAAGAGTCAGTTGAAGAAGTAGAGCGTATTTCGATAACGGGTTCGCGTATTAAGCGTACTCAGTTAGAAAGCGCATCTCCAATCGTATCTTTTTCAGCTGCAACAATGGAAAGCACTGGTTATTCAACTGTAGCTGATGTACTACGTAATTCATCACTTAATCCGTTTGGATCTTTTGGTGGCGAATCCAATAATGGTTGGGCTGCAACAGCAACTATGGCACTTAAAGGTGCTGATCCTCGTCAAACCCTTATACTAATTGATGGCGTAAGAATGTCTAAATCACCAATCGCTGGTGGTACATCTAACTTAAACTTGATCCCAAATGCGGCAATTGAGCGTATTGATGTATTAACAGATGGTGCTTCATCAGTTTATGGTTCTGATGCTGTAGCGGGTGTTATTAATATTGTGCTTAAAAAAGAATTTGATGGCATTGAATTTGGTGCTAAAAGTGAATTCCCTGATACGGTAAAAGGCGCAGACTCGCAAAACTTTACTTTTACTGGCGGCCTTTCAAGTGATAAAGGTAGCATGGTATTTTCTTGGGAGCATTATGAAAAAGATGCTATCTATATGTCTGATTTTGATTATGCAAAAGCACAATTACAAGAAGAAGGTTTAGATCCAAGTGATAGAGGTAACTGGCACGGCGTTAGTGGTACGGGCCGAACTGTAGAGCAAGCGAGCAATGGTTGGGTTAGTCAAGCGCTAAACACGCAAAATAACTGTGATGTTTACAATACTGGTAATGGTACAGGCACAATAATGGGCCCTTTTGGTACTGATAGTGTTGTATGTGGTTATGATTATACTGATTCAGCTCAGCTTACTCCTGATTACCGTCGCGATTCTTTAATGGCAAACCTTACTTACGAGCTAACCGATGATATTCAGTTATATGCTCGTGGTTTATGGATGAATTCTGTAACATTAGATGTCTCTGCAGGCGTTCCAGCTTGGTTCCCAACGGATCAAGCATTACCTGAGCGTTCAATTACTACAGAAGATGGTACTGATCTGACTTTAACAGCTATTGATGAGGGTGGTTGGTTTGGTTACCGAATGAATACATTAGGCGATCGTACTGCTGAACACAGTGATAGCACATTTGATTTTGTAATTGGTTTAGAAGGCAGCATCGGTGATGCCGTTTGGGATTTAAATACAAGCTATGCTCGTTATGATGCATTTACTTGGGGTACTAATTACACAAGTACACCAGCATTAACTGCGGCAATCGGTTCTGAAGATGCTGATGGGAATTGGTCAGGTTGGGATCCTCGTGATCCAGATTCAGTACCACCAGGATCAGTCCGTGCTAACTTTGATAAACGCCGTTTCACTGAGCAATTAGGTATAACTGGTGGTATTTCATTTGATGTTATGGAACTACCAGCTGGTACAATGTCAAGCTATGTTGGTGCATCTCATACTCGTGATACTTATTATTCATATATAGATGCACAAGCTGAAGCTGATAATGTTGGTGGTGGTAATGGCGGTAGCGGTGGTGAAGGTGCTCGTACTGTTGAATCTGCATTCTTTGAACTTGTTATCCCAGTAATTGATGATTTAGAGGTCAACTTAGCTGCACGTTATGATGACTTTAGTGACTTTGGTAGTACATTTAATCCTGCATTAAAAATGAGCTACCGTCCAATCGATTCGTTATTGCTAAGAGCATCTATAGGTACAGGTTTCCAAGCGCCACTATTAACAGATTTATACGGTTTAAAATCTCGCGGTCATTTAGAAGACGAAACTAACTATATTGCTTGTTATCAAGAAGGTATTTCAATCGAAGATTGTGATTACAAAGATAGCTATTGGGGTACGTCAGGCGGTAATGAAGATTTACAGCCGGAAGAATCTGAAAATACAAATATTGGTTTTGTTTGGGAGTTTGCTGATGGTTGGTCAACAACAGTTGATTATTGGACATTAGATGTTGATCAGCGCGTTTCAACAATTGATGAAGAATTGATTCAAATAATGCAAATTAACCTTTGGGAAACAGAAGGTCCAAATGCAGACATTTCAAGTCAATTACCTGGAGTCGCTATTTCTTATCAAGGTAGTGCGAATAATATAGATGAAATCATTAGTCCAAGAACAAATTCAGGTACACGTGAAACAGCAGGTACAGATATCACAGTTCGCGGTAATATTGAAACTTCTTCTGGTGATTTTACTGTAGATTTAAACTGGACTCATATGATGAAATTTAAAACAAGTTTCATTGATGAAAATGGAGATATTGTATTAGGTCAAGATGAGTTAGGTGCATTATTTAGACCTGAAGATCGTGTAACTCTGCAATTAGGTTGGACACTAGATTCACATAATGTTGCTTTATCATCAACTTACCTTTCTGCAATGGAAGATACAGCTGAAACTGTTGTAGATGGTGTTACAAGTGTTGAGGTTACTGATACATTGGATAGCTACTTAAGCCATAACCTTTCATACACATATTACACACCTTGGAATAGTAAAGTTTCTTTAGGTATTTTAAACCTATTGGAACAAACTCCGCCTAGATCTGAAAGTGATCCACGTAGTCCAGTACCTTCACTATATGATATTCGTGAACGTGTATTCACAGTTGGTTTCACTCAAACTTTCTAAGTTTTCTGTTTAACAAACTTTAGTCTTAGTTCTTCCCTGGATTATAGACACCCCAAGCCTAGCTTTTAGCTAGGCTTTTTTGGTTTTTATCTGTTATTAAACAATTGGTATAAGTTCTTAAAAAATCGGTGCAATTTAAATTTAACTAAATACAATGTCCCCATAATATGATTTTTAATCAAAAAGAAAAAAATGTCTCAATTATTCTTAAAAGAAAAAGAGTTATACAATCAAACTTTTAATAACGTAACTTGTAGTGAATTATCATTAACAGGTAACGTTTTTGATTCCTGTGAGTTTGTATCGTGTGATTTTAGTAGTGCGGTATTTAAAAGTTGTGAATTTATTGATTGCAACTTCGATAAATGTAATCTCAATTCATTATCGGTGAGCAATAGTAAGTTTTCTGATGTTGTATTTACTGAATGTAAAATGCTTGGTGTTGATTGGACTAAAGCTTATTGGCGCGATTTAGCATTGGGCTCATTATTAAAATTTAATCAGTGTATGATCAATTCAAGTTCCTTTTATGGTCTAAGTCAAGCCGAAATAGCAATAAAAGCATGTAGAGCACATGATGTTGATTTTCGAGAAGCTGACTTTACTAAGGCTAACTTTCAAGATACAGATTTAAATAATAGCTTATTTTCAAATACGAATTTAACCGGTGCAAAATTTGCGGGGGCGATTAATTACGATATTAATATTAATAGAAACAAAGTAGAAAATGCGAGCTTTAGCAGATACGAAGCAGTAAGGTTATTATATGCTTTGGGAATTAATTTAGTAGATTAAAAAATGAAGCGAATACTAAAAACTTACTTAAAAATAAAGGTGTTCCCCAAGACGCGGTTTCAAGTATTGGTCCTGAACCCAATGGCTCAGGTCGGAGCTCAGATGCCTTCCGTAGGCTTCTCGGTACATGCCAAGCTTGCTCAATAGAAGGTTAACTGAATTCCTGGTAAAAAGTTTATCGGCTCAGGGACGTAACTCGTACACCAACACCACAGGGAACAATTTAAGTATATATGAGTCGTAGCAAACCTCTACATTTTTTTTCAAAAAATTGATCTGAATGCTACTAATATAAACAAATGGTTGTTTATTTATTCAAGCTACTGCAATTTAGTGGTTTTGCGCTTTACCCAGTGGTAGCATTAATACATATTCAGTGCACAAATTCAGGTTTAAAATCCGTCATGAGTCAAATTCAAGATTATCAAGAAGTCCAGCAAGTATTAGAGCAAAATGAAATTCATATCATGCCGTCTGAAGTACATGGTGTAATTAGCGGCTTATTAGCATGTGGTTTAGATATTCAAAGTGATGAGTATTTACAAATATTGAGCGATGTATTTAACGAAGGGCAAAATTTTAATAGTGAATTAAAGTCTTTTTTTGCTGACTTTTATAAATTAGTCACATCAAACTTAGATAAAGATGATCTGTCGTTTGAACTATACCTGCCTCATGAAGATGAATCTCAAGCGGATCAAGCCAATGCTTTAGTAGCTTGGGTATCTGGTTTTTTATTAGGTTTTGGTTTAAAACAAAAAAATTACGTTAAATTATCACCAGATGTAAAAGAAGTGATCACTGACTTTACTGAGATCAGTAAATTAGATACCCACTTTGATGAAACTGAAGATGATGCACAAGCTTTATATGAAATTATAGAGTATGCACGCATTTCAACATTATTATGTTTTGCAGAGCTAGGTAAAAAACAGCAAAGTTCAGCATCTCCAAGTAAAACATTGCATTAATTTAATTGCTTAAACTCCATATTAAGGCCACTAAGTGGTCTTTTACTTTGAGAAGTTTTCTAGCTGTATCAAAAAAGACTTTTGGAATAATAATGAACATAATCGAATTTAAAAATCGTCGAGACAATTTATTAAAAAAAATGGATACCAATTCAATCGCTATTATTCCTGCTGGCGTTGAATTAACACGTAGCAGAGATACTGAATTCCCATTTCGTCAAGACAGTGATTTTTTATATTTAACTGGTTTTTTAGAGCCAGAAGCTGTTTTAGTGTTATCTCCAAGTGCCAAAAATCAATCAACATTATTTTGTCGTAATAAAGATAAAATCGCTGAAATTTGGTGTGGCAGACGCGTTGGTCCTGAGCGTGCGCAATCAGATTTCTTATTCGATCAAACATTCCCATTATCTGAGCTAAAAGATACGTTACTGACTATAGTGAATGGTCATTCAACGCTTTATTACGGTCAAGGTACCTATGCTGAGTTTGATGAAAAAATTTGGCAATTGCTTAATACCTTAAGAGGCGGACCTAAAAAAGGTTATAAAGCCCCTGCAGTGATTAAAGATGTACGTAATTTAGTACATGAAATGCGCTTATTTAAATCAGAAAACGAAATTGAATTAATGCGTAAAGCTGCTGTGATAAGTGTGCAAGCACATATAAGAGCAATGAAATTTTCAAAAGCGGGTGCGTTTGAATTTCAATTAGAAGCAGAACTTCATCACCACTACGCAATGAACGGTGCGCGTTATCCTGCATACGGTACGATTGTTGGTTCTGGTGATAATGCCAATATTTTACATTACACAGAAAATTCAGGCGCATTAGTTGATGGCGATTTAGTTTTAATAGACTCGGGCTGTGAGCTTGAAGGTTATGCTGCTGATATTACACGTACTTTCCCAGTAAATGGCAAGTTTAGTGCGCCACAAAAACAGCTTTATCAACTTGTATTAGACGCACAAATTGCTGCTATGTCATTTTACAAGCCTGGCTTTACCTTAAAACAAGCATCTGTTGCTGCAACTGAAGTGCTGACTCAGGGCATGATAGATTTAGGTTTACTTGAAGGTGAGCTTGATGAGCTTATTAAAAGTGAAGCTTATAAAGCATTTTATATGCATGGTTTAGGGCACTGGTTAGGGTTAGATGTGCATGATGTTGGCGATTATAAACAAGACGAAAAAGAACGTATTTTTGAGCCAGGAATGGTATTAACCGTTGAGCCTGGTATTTATGTTGCGCAAGACGCTAAAGCACCAGAGCAATTCAAAGGCATAGGTGTGCGTATTGAAGATAATATTTTGATAACACATGATGGTCATGAAAATTTAACGCAGTCTTTACCTAAAACTATCGCCCAAATCGAAAGCTTAATGGCTTAGTGGCAGGAGTGACAGTGCAAGATTTATCAAAAAGCACACATCATTTTGATGTTGTGATTGTAGGCGGTGGTTTAGTTGGCGCAACACAAGCTTTGTGTTTAGCTAAATCATGTCCGCAACTTAAAATCGCAGTTGTTGAAGCCTTTGAGGCCACACAAAAAAATCAGCCAAGTTTTGATGATCGCAGTATCGCGATTGCTGCGCAATCAGCACAGTATCTTAAAAAATTTAATTTATTTAATGAAAGCTTAAACTATTGTGAAGCCATTAAAACAGTTCATGTCACTGATAAAGGCCATTTTGGTAAAGCAAAAATAACCGCACAAGAGTATCAACTTGATGCGTTAGGCTATGTGGCAGAAGTAAAACCTTTAGGTCTTGCGTTACATAAACAGCTTGATGAAACAAAAAGCATAACACTATTTTGTCCTGATCAAGTTGTTGCACATCGCTTTACACAAGACTTAGCTTTTATTGAGCTAAAATCTGGCATTAAATTATCATCTTCATTGGTTGTCGTGGCTGATGGCGGGCAATCTGTAAGTCGTGATTTATTAAATATAGACTTTAAAAAGCAAGCTTATGAGCAATCAGCATTGATTGCTAACATTGAAGTGGCTGGTGGGCATAATAATCAGGCTTTTGAGCGATTTACACAATTTGGTCCTATGGCTTTATTGCCTATGAGCCAAAACCGTTATTCATTAGTCTGGTGTCAGGGCCCTGTAAAAGCACAAGAACTATTAGAGCTACCTGAAAAAGAATTTATATCTCAATTGCAAACAGCTTTTGGTTTTAGTGCTGGCAAGTTTAGCCAAGTGGGAATGAGAGCATGCTATCCATTGGCATTAGGGCGTGCAGAGCGAATAGTGCAACATCGTGTGGCTGTAATAGGCAATGCGGCACATTTAGTGCACCCAATAGCAGGACAGGGCTTCAATTTAGGCTTACGTGATATACAAGCTTTGGTTACTAAAATAACGCAAGCTCACCAAAATAATCAAGATATAGGCTGTTTTGAAGTACTACGTGCATTTGAGTTAGAGCGCAAAAAAGATTTAGATAAGGTATTAATGTTAACTGACGGTTTAGTGCGTTTATTTTCAAATTCGTCTCGTATGCTAGCACTTACTCGCAGTATAGGGCTTGTTAGTATGGATTTATGCTCAGATTTAAAACAACCATTAGCAAAACAACTTATGGGTAAAGTAAAAGTTCGCTTATCATCAGATAATGTTGAGGAAAAAGTATCATGATGCAAACAAAAGTATGCATTGTCGGCGCAGGTTGTATTGGATTAACTCTTGCCTTAGGTTTAGCTAAATCAGGGGTTGAAGTCGTTGTATTAGATTCTGCATCAGGTGAAATCGAAGTGGGTGAAGAGTTTGGTTTAAGAGTCAGTGCGCTGAGTTTAGCGAGCCAAGCTTTATTTGAAAAACTAGGAGTATGGCAAGATATTATAACCACCCGGGCTCAAAGTTATCAAAAAATGGATGTCAGAGATCAAGACTCTTTTGGCAAGATTTCATTTACAGCTGCAGATTTTGATACTGAACATTTAGGTCATATTGTAGAAAATGATGTCATCCGCCAATCTCTTATTGCCCAGTTAAATAATCAAGCTAACGCGACTTTGATGTTTAATACCCGCTATAAGGAAATACATCAATCTGATAATGATGTATTTTTAACATTAGAAAACGGTCAACCAATCATTGCTAAATTGCTGGTGGCGTGTGATGGCGCAAATTCAAATATTCGTCAAACATTTAAAATGCCAATTACTTTTTGGGATTACGATCATCATGCAATCGTAGCGACGATTAAAACTCAGTTACCCCACGATAATGTTGCAAGACAAGTGTTTTTGCCTGAAGGCCCATTAGCTTTTTTACCATTAGCAGAAAAAAACACCCATTCAATAGTGTGGTCTACTTCACCTGAGCATGCAAAACAGCTACAAGCATTAAGTGATGAAGAGTTTAATAAGACCTTGATGGCACATTTTGATGGTCAATGTGGATTATGCGAAATAGTCAGTGATCGAGCAGCGTTTCCTTTAACCATGCGTTATAGTAAAAAGTGGTTAGATAACCGTATTGTATTAATGGGTGATGCAGCACATACCATTCACCCTTTAGCGGGCTTAGGTATGAATTTAGGTCTAAAAGATGCAGCATTGATGATAGATTTATTAAGTGAAGACTCACAAAATGAAGTTATCAGTACAAGAGTCCAAAAACCCGAATTTGCTCCGCATAAAGTGTTACGAGAGTACGAACGTGCCCGTAAATCTGATGCACAATTACACATCGCTATGATGCAAGGATTAAAAGAATTATTTGAAGGGCAAAACCCAGTTAAAAAACTGATCCGTGGCATAGGGCTAAACTTAGTTGATAACCTAGGGCCATTAAAACAAATATTTGGTAAAAGTGCTTTAGGCAAGTAAATCTGCTGCACAGCTTTACTGGTGGCCACTACGTGGCGAAAGACAAATTAAAGTTATTTAAAGCAACTAAGAAACCAAAACATCTCATTACCGAGTTTTTCTATCGGGAATCTATTTTATTTTCATGTAGATCTCCGATAAAACACTTCGGAGATGACTGCTTGAGGGAGTAAATATGCCATTCCTGAGGAAGTAAAATATGTCATTCCCGAGTTGCTTTATCGGGAATCTATTACCTATATCTTAATAGATCTTCGATAAAACACTTCGGAGGTGACTGCCTGAGGAATTATAGGATGTCATTTCTGAGGGATTAAAACATGTCATTCCCGAGTTGTTTTATCGGGAATCTATCGTTAAATTTTTATCCATGCATTGCAACGCAGTTGCCATCAACTGAGCTGCATAGCAGATCTGTTATTTCAACCTTAGTGTAATAAACTCAGCTAATTTATCAACGGCTTGATCTTCGTGCTGATTTCTTTTTATTAAACTAATACCTATTTTGCCTAAAGCAGGCAACACACTGGTGCTTCTTGAATGGTTTAATTCTGCAGGTACGGTTTGTTTGGTTAAAATTGTTATGCCTAAATTACCTTTTAATGCAGCTGTTAAACCGGCTAAATCGGCATTGGTATAAACAATGCGCCATTTTATGCCTGCGTTATCTAGCGCATTGATTGCACGTTTACGATATAAACAGCCTTCTGGGGCAACAACTAATGAAATAACATCGTCAGATGATACATTTAAATCGCCCACCCACACTAATTCATCTTCCATAAAGATTGGATTATCAGAATGGTCTAGCTGTTCATTACAGGTTAGCACCAAATCAAATTGCTCTCGGTTACTAATATGCATCAATTGTTTGCTTAATTCGGATTTTATTTCTAAAGAGACATCGGGATATAAGGAAACAAATTCACCGATAATATAAGGTAAAATACTGGCTGCAAATTCACTTGGAATACCTAAACGTACTTTACCTGTTAGTAATTCAGAGCTGAATTTTTGTAAAATAGCATCATTCATTTGCAGTACTTGCTTAGCAAGCGGCAGCAACATCTCACCTTGATGATTTAATACTTGTCTTTGCCCTTGTTTTTTAAACAGTTTTTTACCAAGTAAATCTTCAAGCCGTTTTATTTGCAAACTCACAGCTGGTTGAGATAAACATAATAATTCACCTGCTTTGGCAAAACCACCTACTTCAACAACAGTAATTAATGCACGTAAAGCATCTGTTGGGATATTCTTCATTAGTATTTTCTATTTATCGACCGAATAATATAAGTATTATTTATCAATATATTTAAAATTACAATTTGTTGTTGCATTAAAGCAGCAATATAATTTTTAAATATTCTAAAATAGCATTAAAGGCACTGTAATGATCTTAAATACAACGATGTTTGCGAATCACGTATTAGATTCTGATACTCAAATTGAAAATGCGAATAACTTTACCTTTCATCCACAAAAACAAGTGTTGGATATTGGTGGTAGCGCAGCTTTGCCTTTCTTACGTCATATTTTAGATTCTGATGTTGTTAAATTAACAGCACCAGGCATGGGCATACAAAGTACCCTAAGACCAAAAAATACAGATTTTGAAGTACAACTTGATGTGTATTACTTTTCAGAGTCAGCTTACCGCATTATCGTAAATACAACACAACCTGCATTGTTCAATGCGTGGTTATCGCCTTTTGAAGATATTTACGATATCGATATTATCAATCGTTCAGATTTAGCGGTTATGCTTGTAAGCGGAGATGATGCATTTGATATGTTAGTTGAGCAATTTAAGTTTACACCTGGCATACGTTTATCTGACTCTCAACAACGTTTTGGTGCACAAAGTGGCCGAGTATTTGTAACTGCTGTACATGCAAATGAACGAAATAGTTACGAATTATTAGCAAGCCCAACAGAATTAGCCAATTGGCAGCAAGAATTTACAAAATTAGGTTTCATCAATAGTTAAATAAATGTGCCCCTTATGCATATCTTATGTATAATCGCGGCTCATGTTATTCCCCTCGTAAAGAGGCCACGGTCCGTTTGGTTTTTATTACCCGGATATTAAATAAATTGCAGGAATATTATGACAAGTAAAACAGTTCTACACGCAAAACATTTAGAATCAAACGCAAAAATGGTTGATTTCCACGGTTGGGAAATGCCAATCAACTATGGCTCTCAAATTGAAGAGCATCATGCTGTTCGTCAAGATGCAGGTATGTTCGACGTATCTCATATGACAATTGTTGATGTTAAAGGCGCTGACGCACAATCATTCCTTCGTACATTAGTAGCAAACGATGTTGCTAAGTTAACTGTACCTGGTAAAGCACTATACACAGGTATGCTTAACCATGACGGCGGCGTAATTGACGACCTTATCATTTATTTCTTCTCAGAAACTGAATATCGTTTAGTTGTAAACTCAGCAACACGTGTTAAAGATTTAGCATGGATCGGTGAAGTTGCAAAAGATTTTGCTGTTGAAGTTGCAGAACGTCCAGAATTTGCCATGATTGCAGTGCAAGGTCCTAATGCTAAAGCAAAAACTGCTACTATCTTAAATGCAGAACAAGTTGCAGCTGTTGAAGGCATGAAGCCATTCTTTGGTGTTCAAGCTGGCGAATTATTTATCGCTACAACTGGTTACACTGGTGAAGCAGGCTACGAAATTGTTGTTCATAATGATGATGCAGCAGATTTATGGCAGAAGCTTTTAGACGCGGGCGTTGCACCAGCTGGTTTAGGCGCACGTGATACGTTACGTTTAGAAGCAGGTATGAACCTTTACGGTTTAGATATGGATGAAACTGTATCACCACTTGCTGCTAATATGGGTTGGACAATTGCTTGGGAACCAGAAGATCGTAACTTCATTGGCCGTGAAGCACTTGTTAAACAAAAAGCTGAAGGTGTCGATAAACTTGTTGGTTTAGTATTAGAAGCTAAAGGCGTTTTACGCGCAGGTAGTAAAGTAGTTGTTGATGGTGGCGAAGGCGTTATCACATCTGGTACTTTCTCTCCAACTTTAGGTTTTAGCGTTGCACTTGCACGTGTACCAAAAACAGTTGGCGAAACTGCACAAGTAGAAATGCGTAAAAAATTAGTTGATGTTAAAGTAGTTAAGCCTAGCTTTGTACGTAACGGCAAATCAATAATTTAATGAATTATGGGCTAATAGCCTAAATAAAGAACTAAGGAACATAAAAATGAGCAATATCCCTAGCGAATTAAAATATGCAACGTCTCACGAATGGGTTCGTAACGAAGGCGACGGTACTTACACTGTAGGTATCAGTGAGCACGCACAAGAACTTCTTGGCGACATGGTATTTGTTGATTTACCAGATGTTGGTGACGAAGTTG
Organism: Pseudoalteromonas sp. '520P1 No. 423'; assembly: GCF_001269985.1. Classification (NCBI taxonomy): domain Bacteria; kingdom Pseudomonadati; phylum Pseudomonadota; class Gammaproteobacteria; order Alteromonadales; family Pseudoalteromonadaceae; genus Pseudoalteromonas; species Pseudoalteromonas sp. '520P1 No. 423'. Next base: position 1,820,584 of record NZ_BBZB01000001.1, read on the forward strand.
ACGCTGGTGAAGATTGTGCAGTAGCTGAGTCTGTAAAAGCGGCTTCTGACATTTATGCACCAATTTCAGGTGAAGTTGTTGCAATCAACGAAGAACTTGAAGATGCACCAGAGCAAGTAAACTCTGACGCATACGGTGACGGTTGGTTATTCCGTGTTAAAGCATCTGACGAGTCAGAGCTTGCTAATCTTCTAGACGCTGAAGGTTACGAAAATTCAATCGACGAAGACTAATCTCTTTTGTTGATAAAAAGCCTCTAGATACCCAAAATACTGTAAATAGAAGAATTCAGTAAGTTAAGAAGTGACTAGATTCAAGGCATAAAATTGTAGGACTGGTTATTCCAATTCAAAATTTTTATAACGAAGAAGATGGTTGCTTATCAACTTACCCGAAGGGAGGCTCGGTAGGGAATTATTTCATCGTTGCAGCTTTTGATAAGGGAAAAACCATTATCTACAAGCGGCGTCTTGATTTAATCCCCTACCAAGCCTCTGAACCTCTCTCTTTACAGTAATTTGGGTATTTGGGCTTTTATATTTTTACTGTTGTGCAGTAAAAATACATACCCATTATATTAATATACACAAGCGAAAAGTGTTAACCCCTTAATATAATTGGTATTTAAACTTTAAAATGGTTTGTTTTAAAAACTTAGATTAAACCATTTATTAGCTAGTTTTAAATATCACTTTTTAACTAGTATGAATTATTTTATTTGTATCATAGGAATCTGGACTAATGTCAAACGCCAACTCTCTTGAGCAGTTAGAGCAAAAGCAAGACTTTATTCGCCGCCATATCGGCCCTGACGCAGCACAAACACAAGCAATGTTAAACGACATGGGTGCTGAATCTGTTGACGCATTAATCAATGAAATCGTACCTGCGGATATTCGTTTAGCTGATCTTCCTGCAATTGAAGAAAGCAAATCTGAAGTACAAGCATTAGCAGATTTAAAAGCCGTTGCTAACTTAAACAAAGTTAACGACACTTATATTGGTTTAGGCTACTTTGGTACGCTAACACCTAACGTAATTTTACGTAACGTGTTAGAAAATCCAGGCTGGTACACAGCGTACACGCCATACCAACCAGAAATCGCACAAGGTCGTTTAGAATCATTATTAAACTATCAACAAATGTGTATTGATTTAACAGGTTTAGATTTAGCATCAGCTTCTTTACTAGATGAGGGCACAGCAGCAGCCGAAGCAATGGCTTTAGCTAAGCGTGTATCTAAAAACAAAAAATCAAACTTATTCTTCATCGCTGATGACGTATATCCACAAACTATTGATTTAGTAAAACAACGTGCTGACATGTTCGGTTTTGACGTTGTTATTGCACCAGCTGCAGATGCAGTAAATCACGACGTATTTGGTGCTTTATTACAGTACCCAGGTGCAACAGGTGAAATCACAGATATCGCTGGTTTAATTAAAGACTTACAAGCTAAAAAAGGTGTTGTTGCAGTAGCTGCCGATATCATGAGCTTAGTAATGTTAAAATCACCAGGTGAACTGGGTGCAGATGCTGTAATTGGTTCTACTCAGCGTTTTGGTGTACCTATGGGCTACGGTGGTCCTCACGCTGCATTTTTCACTACAAGTGATAAGCACAAGCGCTCATTACCAGGTCGTATTATTGGTGTATCTAAAGATACTCGCGGTAACGCAGCACTTCGTATGGCAATGCAAACACGTGAGCAACATATCCGTCGTGAAAAAGCGAACTCAAATATCTGTACAGCTCAGGTATTATTAGCAAATATGGCTGCATTCTACGCAGTTTACCACGGTCCAGAAGGCCTAAAAGTAATTGCTAACCGTATTCACCGTTTAGCAGATATCTTAGCTGCAGGTACGACAGCTAAAGGTTTAGCACCAGCAAACAATACTTTCTTCGATACATTAACATTTAATGTTTCTAACAAAGACGAAGTAATAGCACGTGCATTAGCAAACAACGCTAACCTACGTACAGACGTAGATGGTCAAGTTGCAATTTCATTAGATGAAACAACAACACGTGACGACATCAATACTTTATTTAATATCTTATTAGGTGAAGGTCATGGCTTAAACGTAGCGGCACTTGACGCACAAATTGTTGCAAACGGTAGCACATCTATCCCAGCTGAATTAGTACGTAGTTCCGAGTTTTTAACTCACCCAGTATTTAACTCGTACCACAGCGAAACAGAAATGTTACGCTACATCAAAAAGCTAGAAAACAAAGATTTAGCACTAAACCATTCAATGATTTCATTAGGTTCTTGTACAATGAAATTGAATGCGACAGCACAAATGATCCCAGTATCTTGGCCTGAATTCGCAAACATGCACCCGTTTGCACCAGTAGACCAAACTGTTGGTTACAAAAAAATGATCGACGAATTAGGTGACTGGTTAGTAGAACTAACAGGTTACGATAACATCTCAATGCAGCCAAACTCTGGTGCACAAGGTGAATACGCTGGTCTTATCGCAATTCATAAATACCATGAAAGCCGTGGTGATTCGCATCGTAACATTTGTTTGATCCCATCTTCTGCACACGGTACTAACCCAGCGTCAGCGCAAATGGTTGGTATGAAAGTAGTGGTAGTAGATTGTGATAAGCAAGGTAACGTTGATATGGACGATTTACGTGCTAAAGCAACTGAAATGGCTGATAACTTATCTTGTATCATGATCACTTACCCGTCTACGCACGGTGTATACGAAACAACAATCGCAGAAATCTGTAACATTGTTCATGATAATGGCGGTCAAGTTTACCTTGATGGCGCAAACATGAATGCACAGGTAGGCTTAACATCACCAGGTCTTATTGGTGCTGACGTTTCTCACCTTAACTTACATAAAACTTTTGCTATCCCACACGGTGGCGGTGGTCCAGGTATGGGTCCAATCGGTGTTAAAGCACACCTTGCACCTTTCTTACCAGATCATGCATTAATTAATGTTGATGAATCAACGAAAGGTAACGGCGCAGTTTCAGCAGCACCTTATGGTAGTGCAGGTATTTTATGTATCTCTTACCTATACGTTGCTTTATTAGGTAAAAAAGGCGTAACTGATTCAACTAAATATGCAATCACTAACGCTAACTACTTAGCCCATAAGCTTGGTCAACATTACCCAATCTTATATTCTGGTGCTAACGGCCGTGTTGCTCACGAATGTATTATTGATTTACGCCCAATCAAAGCAGAAACAGGCGTAACTGAAGTTGATATGGCAAAACGTTTAATGGATTACGGTTTCCACGCACCAACTATGTCGTTCCCAGTAGCGGGTACTTTCATGATTGAGCCAACTGAATCTGAGTCTAAAGTTGAACTAGACCGTTTCATTGAAGCTATGGTATCTATCCGTAACGAAGTGACTAAAGTAGGTTCAGGTGAGTGGGCCGCAGATAACAACCCATTACACAATGCACCACATACACTTGCTGATATTACTGATACTTGGGATCGTCTATACACGATCGCTGAAGCAGTATTCCCAGTACCAGCAGCAGCTGCAAACAAATTCTGGCCAACAGTTAACCGTATCGATGACGTATACGGCGACCGTAACCTCATTTGTTCATGTCCTGCAGTAGATACTTACAAAGACTAAATTTTGTTGTTGATCACAACAGATCAAGTTGGAAATCGGTGAGATCAAGTTGGAAACTGCTAATGTAGTTGGAAACTTCAAGTGAATTTTAGAAAGGCGGACCAGAAATGGTTCGCCTTTTTTGTACTTAATTGAGGTTATCTGTAGAGATTAAAACTATTAGATGTAGATTTGTATATAGGATCTGATCTAATAGTTTAATTAAAAGAAGTGTAGATAATACAGCTTTGTTCTAATTTGGAACGTTAATTCAATTAAATTTTAGATGGGGTTAATTAGCTATTAAACTTTAATTGTTTTTCAAAGTAATAATGTAGAGTCATACTTCTTCTGTTAGTTTGCCTTCTAAGTGGATTTGAGAATTAAAACCAAATAGCTCCTTTAGTTTCGAAATATTACCTATAGATTTATGACTTGAGTAAAAGAGTCTATTTTTATTTTCGCATCTGCCATCTGCTGACCATTGTTTCTGACCTTCAAACCTTGTAGTGGTCAACTAAATTTGGCCACAGTTTTAGAATTTAACCAGAACCTTCGCTCTGATTCATTTGGACTTAAGCCTGCATTATAGTGATGAGGCCTGATCTCGCTGTAATAACCTATTACGTAATCAGTAATTGCACCTTTGGCTTCTTTAAAATCGATGTAACCCTTTTTCGGCATCCATTCAGTTTTAAAGCTCCTAAAAAACCTTTCCATTGGCGCATTATCCCAACAATTTCCTCGTCGACTCATACTTTGCTTTATTTGATATTTCCATAGCCTCTGACGATACTTTAAGCTTGTGTAATGACAGCCTTGATCTGAGTGAAACATGATACCTTTAGGTTTTCCTCTGCTTTCATAAGCCATATCTACAGCGGCTATTGTTAATTCACTATCTGGAGACAAGGAGATAGCCCAACCAATTGGCTTCCTTGCAAATAAATCAATTACAACGGCTAAATATGCCCACCTGTGACCAATCCAAACATAGGTCACATCACCACACCAATACTGATTGGGTTCAATTACATCAAACTGTCTGTTTAATAAATTGGGTATTGAAATATGCTCTTTCTTTGCTTTTTTGTACTTATGATTTGGCGGTTGAGAGCTAACCAGTCCTAATTTTTTCATAAATTTAGCCGCTCGATACCGACTTAAATTAAAACCACGATAAGATGCAATATCAGAGATAGTTCTGGCACCCGCAGAGCCATTACTTTCTTTATGTATTGCTTTGATTTCAATAGATAACCTTAAATCATCAGTTGATACTGATTTATCTCTGTTAACCCAATATTTATAACTACTGCGATGTACGCCAAATACATCACATAATGTTTTAACTGGGTGACTATTGCTCTTATTGAGTTTCTCGATTATCGAGAATTGTTCAGAGAGTCCGACATCAATAGAGCTGTAGCCTTTTTTAATATATCCTTTTCTAATTCAATTCGCTGTATACGCTTTTTCAGTTCTCGAATTTCAATTTGTTCAGGCGTCATAGGTGATGCTGAAGGTGATTTTCCGCTTCGCTCAACCTTTAACTGGGCAACCCATTTACTCACAGTTGATTTACCCACATTCATAGCTTTTGCTGCTTCTTCTTGAGTGTAGCCTTGGTCAATTACTAACTGAGCTGTTTCAAGTTTGATCGCTGCAGAATATGTTACACGGTTTTTCTTTGTCATATGTCACCTAAATTGGTTATGAAATAATCATAACATTTCTTATTAGGTGGCCAAAACTACTGTACCACTACACCTTAACTTTAACAAAAGGCCAACTTTAGCTGGCTCTAATTCTAGTTCATGTGAGGATGCTGTATCATTCCAAAGAGCTACTGTTGAACTTTTAGGGTACTTTCCGCCATTCGTTGAGCGCTGTGTCATACCGTATGGTGAGATAGACAGAACACTACAGCCAGGCTCATCAACTAAAGCAGATGAATACCTTCCAGACCAGCGATCCTTCAATTGAGGACCATCAAGTAAAAGAGCAATGACAAGATCAGGGCCTAAAGCGCGAACGATAGGAGCTATAGGATCCTGCCTTGCTAAGTCTTCACAAATTAGAGGACATATATGGATACGCTCATCTCGATAAGAAATAAGCTTTCGGTCTCCAATTGAACAGCTTTCCCACCACTTCACTTTATCGGTACTGAGTATATGGCCTAATCCGTATGTGTTTAGCTGAGTTTCATCCAGAGCCCATCGATGGTGTTTTTTTTGATTCTCTGCTACATAATGTGCGACAAATCGGTTCTGATAAAGTAGTTCCAAGCTATTTTCACCGTAACTTTCTACATTATCACCGTCACCAAAAACACCAAATATTATTACTGGAGGATTAATGCTTTTTTCTGAAAAATAATCTCTTAGCCCGCTGAGAATTTTAATTTTATCATTAGAGTTAACCGCACACTCTGGAATCACGATAAGGTCTAATGAGGTTTGTTCTCCTGATGATTCAATAGCATACTCGATCATCTGATGCGTAATTGGTTGATTGTTCTTATATTCAAAGAAAGCAAATTCATCATTCATTTGTAAAGTTGGCTTATCATCTTGTTTAAAAAACTCATCTTTTACCTCTAGGGGCCAAGGAAGAACCAATACATTGTATGAGTCAGGTTGGATTAATTCAATTGAGCTTCCAACAAGGGCTGCTACCTCAATTCCTGGTTTAATGTAAGCTAAATTATGGCTTAAGCTATTTAAGGATATGCCTGCTTGTGGGGTATGACTCTTAAACTGAATTACACCATTTCTTTTCTTACATTGAGATAAGCTAGAAATAATTGAACGTTCTTTTCTTGCAATTAGTGATTCTGCATAGCTATTGATAAGGCTATTATTAGTTCGGTATATCTCATTCCGTAATAGGTATGCGCATTCATCGCTTGCAACATATAGTTCAAAAAGCAATTTTAGATATTCAGGCCTCTTTAATAGATCTTCAACATGGAGCTTAGCTTTGCTTCCATTAAATAAATTAAACAAGAGTCCATAAAACCTTGGACTGACCCTAATTTCGTTGAGTCCCTGGGCATCAAGTAGTGTGGTAGACCAGTTTCTTGCATGGTTACCTGTTTTTAGCTGTTTTAGGTAATCGACTTCATTTTCTATAGATACTATTTTCTGATACTCGTCCTGTGTATCAAATATTCGAGCTATCAGATGGAATGTATTCATTGGCCACATTAAGTACTGCAACAAATGATTATCAGCGTCTTCTAAGTTTAAGGTATGAAATGCTTCATCGGGCTGTTTCTTTATTTTGGAAAAAACTGTTGCACGTCCAGGGTGATCATCACCTAAAAACATATCTCTCAATAATGTTGCCAATTGCATGTTCAGAACACCTATTCAATAATTGTATTAACTAAATACAGCTTGTTAGTTTTATCTTTTTTAAGCGAACCTAGTTTTGTTCGACAATAACTATATTCATTGGTAAGTATATAGCGCGATACACCTGCCTCTTGATTAAAATTGACATCAAGAAGCAGGTGTTTATAGCAATTTACTAGAATTATTACTGCTTTATAATTTAGTAATGACTTTTCTAGGTAAATACTCAAGCTTAAAACTGTTAGTATTTAATCCAGCAACCGATGCTGCGTATGTTTCGTCATTTTCATCAAATGACGCTGCAACAATACTTTGTAAGCCTTGTGTCGTTGATAAAGTATCAAGCATCTTATTCACACTTCTAGTGCTCATAGAGTGTTGAGCAGGTTCATCAAATAATATTAAACCGAGGTGGTTTCCATTTGTAGAATTAGATGCTTTATATAACGCTATTAAATATGACCAAATTAATCTTACAAAATCACTTGCCGATGAATCCGACTTGATATCAGCTGAATTTGAGTTTTTCTTATTAGCTGCCTCTGTTGGCGTGTCTACTCTTTCCCGTAATTCTAGATCTTTCAAGTAAGGAAGCAATGTATCTGGTTTAACTTCTATTTCATTAACATCAGCACTACGGTAGCCAAATTTAGCTGCAAGTTGTTTGAACTCATTAGAAAATGAGTTGATTTTTTTCCAGTCACTTTGAGTAAAACTATATTTAGATAAGCTAGCAATATTTCCATTTAAGTTTTTATATATAGTGGATAATTCAACCAGTTTTTCAAGCTTATTTTCTACTCTTTCTTCAATTTCAGTAAGCCCTGATAATCTATTTTCTAGGTTTATTTTTCGCCTAACATCAGTTTCTTTGACACTATTTGTAGACTTTATATCTTTTTTCAAAGAGACCAATTCTTTCCTAAACTTAATAACTTCTCTATTAATTGTTAGCAGCTGAGCCTTGTCTCTTTCAATATTTTTATCTAACCCCTCAATAATGGATTTCGTCATCTTTTTCTGGTTATCAAGATGAGTAATATTTTCATCAAGCGACATTGGCATAGCTACACTATCCGGCGAAATTAAAATATCGTCGATAGGATTCATACAGGTATGGCATTTTCCTTTAGCAAAATCTAAATCTGATTCATCGGCCCCGAATTTGACAAGCTTTTCGGTTAACTTATTAGCTTTTAAGTCCTTTTCAATACTTTCTAAGCTCCCTAAATACTGACCAAATTGGGACTCATTAATTTTAATTTGGCTGCCGCACATACTCTGCATGACCAATAACTCTTCCATCCTATTTTGTGTTGTTTCTATTTTTTGGACTAGAACATAAGGGGCCTCGGAAAGCTGAGACTTTTCATTTTGAATTATTTCATGCATCTCATTCCTAAGATTGGCTTTTACAGATTCAAAAGGTAAAACATCTGCTCCATTTCTCTCGCCAATCATGACTAATCTAGGATCAAAATCGACCGATGGGACTTTATTAATTCCTGAAATAGATAAATATTTATTTTCTACCTCAATCTTAATTTCAGTCACAAGCTCTGACCATTCACTGATAAGACTAGAACGTTGAGATTGGAGCTCATTAAGTGTCTTTGCATTTCTGAAGCTATCAAGATCTAATAAATAGCTTGCCACCTTCTCTCTCATGGCGCTAACTCCATAATATGGAATATTAGCAATATAATCTGTCCAACCTCTCTTCTGTTCTACTATCAGAGCAGAGAACACTGATTGTAAATATAACTTTGTTTCTTTACCTTTATTATCAGATAAACTCGGCAAATCAAGGCCTAAAAACTGCTCTAAATATGCAAAAAAACCACGTTGTTTGTCTTGAGCTGAGCCCCCGTCATGTAAGAATGTATACTGACTTTTTAAATTGATTGAAGAGGTATCTGTTAAATATGCACCGTCGATAATTTGAATTAACTTCGTATTGACATCAGCTGATTTGATAGCTCGTTTTAACGTAATCACCTTTCCGAGTTTATTTTCAACTTCTAAGTAAACAGTTGAACTAAGAACTCGTTTTTCACTACCATTTAAGTCGAATCGATCTTTTAGAGCGTAAGGTAAAGCTGCATTTCCTTTAGAGCCTATGATCTCTTCCATCCCAAGGGCGTAGATTAGAGAGTTAACAAATGTACTTTTTCCTGATGAGTTGTCGCCACGAATAATATTAAGGCCAGGCTTAAATTTTATTTTATACCCATAGTCCTGATTCTGAATATCAGTTAACTTTACAAATAATTGATTAAACTTCATCTACCCACCTTTTTGCTGCTTGAGTCACCATAGTTTCAGTAATTTTCTTTGCTATGATGTTTAATTCATTAACTTCAGTATCAAACAGGTTCATTAAATCTGCCCCCGAGATAAAGGACTCAGCTTTAGGAGTTAACTTATAAGCCCCATTTGCCGTTCTTGAAAGTAACCCTTCAGAGGTTGCATAGCATAGAGCCATATTTAATGAGGGATCTATTCCCCAAACTCCTAGCAATAAATTTTTCCTTTCAGCTGAAAGCTGGAGAGTTTTTAGCCGTTCAGGCTCTAACATAGCCCAGTTAAACAGATGGAGCTTTAATAGACTTGCTTTACCACCACTGCAACAAAGCTTTAAAATCAATAACAGCTTTCCTACTTTATACATAGGCCGAAGTTCAGGAATCACTGATGTTTTCTTTCGAGAAAATCTCAGTCTACTCATCATTCAATCCTCATTGGACATTCTGCAATCCATCTAGCAACCATGTGCTTAGTAATTGACATTAAATCCTCATGCTCTATTGATGATATATGTGGATCTTTACAAAACCTTTCTATCAATTTATCTTCTACCCATCCAACCAATTTTTGAGGGCTCTCTTCCCATGTCATTGACAGTTCTTCAACATCATCCTCAAAATTATTAACTAGTTTTGCAATACGTTCATATAGCTCAGGTGACTGGGTAAATATACGCCTTAGAATATCGTAGCCGCTTAAGTAGTTTTTCTTTGTGAGCTCGTTCAATCGGCTATGATTTTTAGGCTTGTATACTTCATTAACGACACTTCTTATCTCATTTTTCTCTTTAATGTTATTATCGTATTCTGTGGTTAATTCAGGCTCTGTAATTACTTCGCCATAATGGCTGGTAAAACTTAATTGCTCACCACCTACCATTTGTTGCTGCCTGATATCTTGAATATAGAAATCAAGATCTTTTACGAGTATTTGAAAATTACTGGCGATGAAGTCGAGGCCAGCATTTTTAACTTCTTCTTCCTTTATTCTCGCATGAGCATAAATGTCATGCTTAGCTATTCTGGGAGTAATAAATAACCATTGAGTAATTTCACAATCACCAATGTGTTTAATTAGCTCCTTCTCATTTAGCGATAGCTTTTTTATATCCTTAGTAATTTTGTCGCGTTGCTTTTCATGTAATGTTTTTGTATCGTAATGTTCGTCAGGGCAATAACACTGAATGACAATACCTCCATCAAGCACGAAACCTTCAATTCCAAGATCACCTGGAGATGCGACCATATCTTGATAGGTATCATATTTTTTTTTAAATACAGCTTGAATTAGGCTTTCCCATTTATCACCATCTAACGGGCCAACATCAGTGTGGATCATATACTTTCAACACTTATTACATATAAAGTTTCACGTTATACGTATTAAACCTTACATGCCAATGAGTTACCACCTTTTCTATCAAAGAGTTTATGAATTCGAACAACGGATACCTAAATATTTTTAATTAAAAGGAGTAGATGTAATACCATACCTATTGGGTACTGTTTTAATATACAGTACTCGAAGATTTTCTATATGTCTACCTTAAATATTATGGCGGTATGGAAGGGGCATTTCTTCCTTCTCTTTTAAAGGAAATTAGCTGAATTTTTTCATGACAGTTCATTTGGGGTAGCTCTTAACAAATATTTATTACTATTTTCAGACCGATTTTAAACCCACCTTCTTCTTCTTATTCCTTTTTGGTCTAAAACTTAATATTCTAATAATTAACAGTTGCTAATAAACGATGGTTAAGTTGTTGAAATTCCTACCTGTGCAAAATATGTACAATTTAAATTATTAACAGTTATATATATTTATTGTAATAATATCAAGGAACTAGCTTGTTGTGTAAATCGTTTTCAGCTATATAATAAGTGATCTCTAAATTTAACTTGAGATCAAAAAAATGAAATTACCAGTTACACAACCAATCATTACCCAAAAAGAAAAGAACAAAATTGAGCGTTATATCGCTCTTGTTAAAAAAGAAGGATATCGTCCTTTTGTTACTGTGCGGCAATCGCACACAATTGGCCAAGGGCAAATTATATATTCGCATGAAACTGGTCGAACACATCATTTCTTAAGTCGCGGTGAGCTTGTTCCTTTCTTTCACTTTGAAGCCAATAACATTGTTAAAGATATCTTTGACCAATATCCACTTCCCATTGAAGATACACTTAAATATGCCGTCGATTTAAACATTGTTCACCCTGGCTCTTATCAAGAAGCTGAAGATTTTGATGGCCACAGGCCAGCAAAAACCATGACGCTGGATTATGTCGTTAAGCACCAAGATAATTCGCTTCATGCCTATAACTTCAAATATGCTGATGCACTAAACCCAAAGTTAACAAGTCCACAATCTGTGGCTAGAACGGAGGCAAAAGCAAAGATTGAACGTAAGTATTGTAAGAAAAACAAAATAAGTTGGACCCAACTTACCGAGTTGAGTTTCCATTCAAATGTCACGAATAACCTACGTTACTTAAGGGAATACAAGGAACATGAAGATGAATTTAATGTAAGTGAAGAATTCAAAGTTATCGCGCTAACGTGCTTTCGTATTAACTTTGAAAATTATCCTGATGTGACGGTATATAAAATCATTGAAATGACTGCTGCTGAGCTTGGCATAGAACTATTTCAAAGCCAGTTCTTATTCCAAATGTTTGTTTATAATCGTGCACTTACAATTGATTGGCTAGAGCTCATTGACCTGAATCGCCCTTTATCGATGGTTAAGGAGCTTCGTCATGCTAGTTAATCAAAAAATAGTCTCTATTGGCGCTAAAAGCGAGCATGTTGAACTCCTTATTGTCGGAATCGATGAAGATGAAGGCAATGGGCTTATAGCAGTATCTGACTTGAACAGAAAATGTCCTAAACGTCCTACGACTCACAAAATTGAGTACGTTCTTGGAAAGATTAAGCGAAAAGAATGGCAGATAGTAGAGCATGACTTTCCAGATACGCTTTATTGCAAGACGTCTACATTAGCTTCAGCCCTTAAAAAAGCTAAAGTTAAAGATCCAATTCAGATGCAAGATGATGCTTACGAATGCCTTAAGCCATTAGTTGAAACCCCTGAAAAACTGCATTCATATTTGTATGGTAGCTCCAAAGGTATTTTAAAAGAATTAGAAGAGAAGTCCGGTAAAAGCCGCAAGTATGTTACAGGAAATCTTAATCGATATTTTTTTTATGGTGGCACTAAAGAGGCGCTTCTCCCTCGTTATTATGAGTGTGGTAAATTTCATAAATTACAAGATAAACCCCGTTATCTTGATGATGGTTATCCAGACCTAGCCAGTAAGCCAGGTATTGCTACCGTCTATGGAAATGCTTATCGGCATGTGACGCGATGGGATGTAGAAAATATAAAAAAGTTTGCCAAGACAGATATCAAGAATGGCCAGGAAACAGTACTAAGCACGCTATATGATGATTTTATTGGCAAGTTTTATACCTTTAAAGTGAAGCCCAAAGGGGCGACAAAAAATGATATTGCAGAGCCGTTTTCAATGGTTCTTGAAAGGCGACATTTAATTTCCCCTCGTGCTTTTAAACGTCAGCTCAAAAAAATTGTACCAGCGCTTGTTTGGTTAAAGAAAAAAGTAGGTAATAAAAACTACTTAAGAGATAACGAAGCAAAGCCGGGCTCTGCGCACCATGGTCTTAGGGGGCCAACAAGTCGTTATGAAATCGATAGTACGGTTATTGATGTCTATGTGAGATATGAGTACTCCAATGAAGATTACTCAATAGGGCGTCCTATTTTATATCTAGTGATTGATGTTGTTACTGGAATGATTGTAGGTATGCACGTTTGCTTTCATGGCCCAGATTGGACAGGAGCAAGCCAAGCACTATTAAATGCTTTTACAGACAAGAAAGCATTTTGTGCAAAGTTTGGCTATGCACTTAAGGATGGTGAATGGCCTTGTCATCATGTAAGTCAGCAACTAACACTCGATAGAGGAACTGAAAACAATGACGGGAATTTAGAGTCTACTCTTAAAGGTCAAATAGGGTTAAGTGTTATGAACTTGAATGCTTACCATATGGGCAGTGCAAAAGGGACTGTAGAGAAGTCATTTGATACGGTTCAGTCTAAAACTTTATCGCCAACAGCAGGTAAAGTTGAAAAGGTTAAAAAATTTGATGAGCAACATGCAAGTCGTAAACAGATTTATACCTATAAATCGCTGGTACGTCAGATAATCAAGACCATCATACTATCAAATAATCACACAAAACGAACCAATGGGCGTACATTTGAAATGGAAAGAGATGGTGTGGACTTTACCTCTCTCGACGCTTGGAATTATGGGTTAAAGCATCGTGTAATTACCCGTCAGGTCTCACAACAACGCTTGATATATGCTTTACTACCTGAAGACAACGCTGTTATTCAAGGGAAAGGCGTTTTCTATAAAAACCTTTACTACAACTCTAAGGAATTTGAACGCTTAGGTTTGATGGATGAGGCTAAGAATGGGAGTCGTGAAAAGGTAAAAATCCGCTATACCGATGTTTCCACAAACTCAATCTGGTGGCGTAATGACGAAACAAAGGAGCTATTTAAACTCGATTTAACAGATAGAAGTGAAGCGTTTAAAAATCAAACCTGGTTGAATGTTATGCACCGCATAGAGTTTATTAAGCATGAATTAGCATTACTTGATGAACGTAATCAATTTGCAAAAATTTTGTTTCGAATGGATTTAAGGTCTCAAGAAAGACTATTGAAGCGGATGAAAAAACAAGTTGAAACGTCACGAGCAAAATCTCCGACACAAGGCACTAAACAAAATGGAGCTTTGATGGGGGACCAACAAAAATTCGAATACCATCAGCAGCAACAAACAGCCTTTTCTACTACACAACCTTCTCAACCAACCATGAGCTATACCATTGATGCTGCATGGTCTAATCCTAACGCTGTTCCTCTAAAGGAGAACGAACATGTCTAAACCACATTATATCAATCACCCTAACGAAAGTTACCGAGGTAACCCCTTGGTTGAGGGGATGGGATACCCTTTAACTATAAAAGAAATACAAGAAGTATCTAACAAGCCATTTGATGGCGGGTTAGACCTAACAGGTGTGCCCAGTGATTTGCATGGTTATTATAACCGCTCAGTTATTTTAAATCTATTTAGTCTTCATGTTTGCCAGGATGAGATGGTCGATGTTTATGAAACCTTACGTCATGGAATTGAATATGGTTACCTAGGACGTAATCCGAACGAACCTGAAATTGGTCGTATGTTGGCGGCGATAGAGCGAGACAAGGATCAGCCGTTAAAGGCACTAAATATCAAACGTTTGAATATGCTAGAAAATAGTTTTAGCTATTTAATCGCAGGTCTTTCAGGTAGAGGAAAAAGTGCAATGGTAAAAATGGCACTTGAACATATCCGGCAGAAGATAATACACCAGACTCATATTGTTCTAAACGGCGAAAAAGCCACTTTTACTGATATGCAGATCACATATATCTATGTAGAGCATCACGATAGAGTTGGACAAAAAGCCTTTTTGATTTCCATACTCCAAGCTATTGATGAGGTAATTGGTGATGAATTAAGTGGTGTAAGTCGAAAGTCATATGCGTATGTAAACCGAAACAGCTCAGTATTTGAGCTTATGAATGCGGTTCGAAAAGCTGTTGTCGTACATCACATCGGTGCGTTTATTATTGATGAAGCTCAGAATTTTGCACCCGCAGCGAAAGATTTAAAAATTGGCTCGCAAGAAAAAACTTCAATGAAATTTGTTGAAGAATTAATTAATACTTTGGGTGTATCGAGTATATTTGTAGGCACGTTGAGTACGTTATCTTTATTCGAAAAAGAAGTGACTATCACTCGGCGGACCATAAGATGTGGATCTATGATCCTTCTAGGTTCTCCTCTCGATAGTTCATTTTGGATAAGGTTAACTGATCAGTTATTTAAGGCCGTTGGAGCTACTTACTCAAAAGATGAGTTATTCATTTTAAGAACACACCTTCATGGTCTTACAGCTGGTATCCCTGCAATTGCCGTTAGCTTAGTTCAATCGACCCTACGTTTCTTAAGCTATCACGATACAGGCGGACAATGTCTGACAACAGGTGCTTTTGATTTTGTCTTTGAACAACAATTTAAACTATTGCATGGACCAATGGCCGCATTGATAGAAGAAGAATATGACAAGTTTGAGGACTTTAAACCTATTAAGTTACTCAAGGAAATTAATCCTAAAAGTGCAGGAGAAGAGAAGCTTGCTGAGTTGAATAAAGAAGCAGAAAAAGTGTATCAGTTATGGCAGGAGAAAACGGAACACCTGAAAACGGGGCAATACCAGTTGGCTTCACCCCAAGATAAGATTTCTCATCATCAAGTAGAAGCCTCTGAAGCATCCAGTAAATTATCACCAGATAACTTTATGGCGTTAATTGATGGAGAAAATCATGAATAGCTTACAAACACTGTTTCCTGGGGAAGATATCTTAGCAGCTCCTGCTAGATGGCACTATTTAACAGGAACAGGAGCAATGGCTCATAGTTATAAAGAAATGGGGTTAAGCGTTGATGCACAAGGCCCACATAGGCTATTTAACTCATGCACGCTGAACATTTTGGATGTTATTGGAAAAAGCATTAATGATGAGAGTGTCAGAAAGCATAGCATTATAAATCTAGAGTTGGCCTATTTAACTTCAGCAGAGCGAAAGCAGTGGTTAGATAATAAAATAAAACCAAGATTTACTGCGCTAGCGAGTGTACACCCTAAACGTTGGCGTTGGTGTCCGGATTGTGTTGTTGTAGATGAAGCCTCTTTTGGAATGCCGTATTATCATCGAGACCATCAGTTGCCGGGCGTATTTCATTGTAAAAAACACTCCCTTGGGTTGGTTGAGGAATGTGCTGAATGCGGGTGGCAGGTTACACATATTAAAGACCAGCAAGTACCTCCTATAGATAATCTCTGTCCGTGCTGCGGCTTTTGGCTAAGTAGTTATGATGGACTATTCACTGACAACATGGCCGTGATTGAGGAGGCTATTTTACAGTTAGTAAATAATGAACCTGAAATGGATTTATTACACCAACATCAATTGAATTTGTGCTCTCAAATAGGGATTCCTCCTAATTTGCAAAACACGATGGCAGAGCAAAAAAAATTAAGCAGTTGGCGTGGTAAATTTCTCGCCTACTATTCACCTTCAGAAATTAAGAGTTGGTTTAATAATTTTAGTGGGACTAACGGCTTGCTCGTACCTTCGATGATGCGTAGTTCTCGTTTAACCATGTGTAACGGTAAAGCGACTCCTATACATCCATTGGTTCATTTGCTTGCTATGCAGTTTATAAACAGCCATCAGATAAAGGATGAAGCTTATGAATCAGCTTGTTTGGTTTCCGGGTGAATGCGCATATAGTCTTGTTGCGAGAGCTTATTTACAATCGCCTTACTGCTCTTGGGGTGAAACGAATAAAGAAATGTTTAATGTAAAGCATGTACGGATTAATGTAATACTTCCTGGGCGTTTAACTGCTTTTGCAGAGCTGACGGCTCATTCAATAGATGAAGTACGTGTAAAAGCCACAGGGCATGTATTGTTTGGGTTAGGGCTAATTGATATTAAGTCGCGTGAGCGACTTATCAATACAAGCACTGAAACAGGAGAGAGGGCTTTTGGCTCAAGCTTACTTGCCGTTTCTAAGCTTACTTTTGCTCAAGAGATAAAAGCGTGTCCATTGTGTGTTATAGCTGATGAGGCTAAGTATGGCGTTCCGTATTGGCATATTATTCATCAATATCATGGTGTATCAGTTTGCCCTAAGCACGGCGTTAGATTGGCCGTTCACAAAACAGGTGAGGGTGGAATAAATCATCAATATGTTTTGCCTTTATGGGAAAAAGATGAAGAAATAAAGCCTTCAAATATTACTGAGAAAACTCTTAGCCGTTACATTGAAAAATTACATGAGCTTCTTTGCGTCTTTACGCCAATCACACCGCTCAATAAATTGTACCAACAATGGTTATCAGACAGAGAGTTATTAACTAGTAATGGTCATATACGCTGGAGAATTTTAAAACCACAACTGCTTTCTTATTGGCACTCGTTATTTTGCTCTATTGAGCCAGTACTACCTCTAGAGCTAAAAGGTTTTCAGTTTGTTCCTATCATGGTTCACAAGCCCAGAAATATGCATTACATCAAACATGTGTTGCTAATGGCTTTTCTGAGTAGAACGCCGGAAGAATTTTTTAACGGGCCAGCTGAAGCTGAACAAGAGTGCGAGGCTAAAGTAAAGCCAGCAAGAAATATTGAAGAGCGTGCACTTGAACTGCTATTTGCAGGCAACTCAATGAGAAGTGTCGCTTCCCAGCTATCATGCAGTATTGGCTATCTGAAGCAACTAGCTTTACGAAATAACATTGAGATAGAAAGGCGGCGTCAGCACATTTCTGCTGATATTGAACGCACGGTTTGGCGAAAGGCTTTTTACGGTATACACCGTGAAGTCATCGCAAATGAGCTTGATATTTCAGTCGGTGCAGTTGAGCAAATCATTCAAAGTCACCAAGGACTATCACAGTGGCGTCATCATTTACTGATGGTCAGGCGCTTAATGGCTCATCAGAAAGAGTTATTGGCGTTTACGGTCTCACATCCAGGAAAACCCAGAAACTATATTAAAGAGCACTGTGGCGCGTATATGTGGCTATATAAAAACGATAAAGACTGGTTATATCAACATTTGCCACCTCCACAATCTCGTATTTATTATCCAAGCGTTGATTGGAGTGCACGAGACATCGTTTTAGTCGCCCAACTCATGTCGTTAAAACCGATATATAGCTCATTATCGCAAATAGACAGAGAGCTAGGTGGGCATGGCTGGCTTTTGAAATATAGGAATCAGCTGCCGATGTCATTAGAGTTTGCTAAAAAACTATTGGTATTGCCAAAGGTGTGAGTATGATTACGGAAATTAGAGAGTGGTTTATCGTTGGAATATGTGAACGTAATTTTTCTGAAGAACAGTACCAAGGCTCTGTTGTCTGGGGGATAGTAGTTCACGATGAAACCATGAGGTTTTCCCCTGGTGATTACGTTTGTTCGTCATTAATAAAAACAATAATACAGGAAGAAAATCGAGTGTTCACAAATTCGGGTAGCACGTATTTGTTGCTGGGTGATGGCAATGAAGTCAAGATTTACTTGAATGAATTTCCACTATTACGAAAAGGGTTTAGTCCTGTTGAAATTAAGAAAATAAGAGCAGCCGGCGTTAATACATGAAGTTATTACTTGTCGGTAGGGGCGTTAGTTCCATAGTTGCCTAAAATCATAATGTTTGCTAGATTAATTGTAAGCTTTATCACAGGCTCTAAAGTCTGATAATAGTGTTAATGCATATGACCCCTTTAGGGAAAGTGCAAGGCGGGCAGCCTTCGTTATTAGATACAAACCACACGGTTGTATGGTGATATTAAATTAGGGAAATTCCAAGCGGAATTCCTTTCCGCTAGCTGAAGACCCACTGGCATGCGGCATTAATTTTATATCGGATATAACTATGCCTGTTAAAAACGAAAACCGCACAGCACCCGCAAATCAGTACTATAAAAACACCTCTTTTGAAACGTTAGCCGCCAGTTGGTTTACCTATGATGGCTGGGAAGTTTTTGTTCCTGTAATTGACCATGATATGAAAACAGACCTACTAGTTAGTGATGGCGTTAACTTCTATCGTATTCAAATTAAAACTGTTGAGTCGGCAGATGAATCTCATATTGTTGAAAATAAGTGGGGCGATGCCAAGATTGATTACGTCATCTATTTTTCGAAAAGCGCAAATTGGGGGTATATAACCAAGCCGTTTAATCAACGAAGGAAGCGATTAAATGCTAAAGGCCATATACGCTTTCATCCTCACCATAAGCCGTTTATAAAAGCGTTTAATGCAATGGATTAAATGCCTTATTTGCTTTTTGTACAACTAGAAGAATTAATGTACTTTAATCGATGATGACATATCTTTGCGCATGTCACTTACAGCCTGTCGCATATTGGCCCTCCAGGTTGTTTGATTAAAGTCAGGAGTAGTTGAAGCATTTTTTTCTCTTTAGCTAACCTAAATACTATTTCCATAGTGTTTTCTAAATTTTTAGGAGCGGTGCCATCTTTAAATAATATATGAATTTGTTGAGAAATATCCCTAATTTCATATGTCCAATTATCAAGTGATGTTTGATTTTTTGGTGTATGAGATGCCTTAGACACTAGAGTGCCAAAAAGCTTATAACGTTCTTGCTCTAACCATTTGTTGAATTCACGCTTTTCTGTTAATCGGTTTCCCCAAAATAGTGTGACAAGCTGACCTGCCATGCCTCCAGCTAATACTGCTGTACCAATGCTTTCCCAACTCATTGTTATTTCCTATTAAATAATCATTAGTGATATTAAGTCGTTGATGTTCTTTGTTAGCTAATGGAAAGTGAACCTGAAGTGGTTATTAGTATTCTTAATCCTAAACAGCATAATAGTTTACCATTAGCGATGTGGAGTTATATTTCAGTTTTTTTTTTCACAGAATTAGTATTTAAACTCTTATTTTTAAGCATCAAGGATTTTAAGGTATTTATATTAATCCTTCTTGCTGTAATATTTTTTTAAAAATCAACTCAGTTTTATTTCCGTAATTTATATCAACACTTTTAGCAAAATTTATCTTTCCTGATATTATATTTATCATCCCAAAAATTGAATTAAAATGACTGTGTTGTGAGTGCTCTATTATGCCAAACTCTTGGATTCCACGAATGTGAAAGTTTAGGCGCTGTTTGAAAGACTTAGTTAGTTTAGGGGTATCTCCATCAACATTAAGCCCTAAAATAACCTTACTCTTACTAGGTGGTATTATTTTTGTTTTCTTTGAATTTAATTGGTAATGATGTTTTTTTAATATTTTCGATACCTCAGTAATAAAAGCTTTTGCATGTTTCCGGTTAAATTTTTTATCACCTGTCGAAAAGCTAAGGTCATCTGAATACCTTGTGTAAACTAAGGAGTACCTTTGGGCAATGCTTTGTAATTCAATATCCGCACTTTTAAAAATAATATTTGATAAATGAGGACTGGTTGGAGAGCCTTGAGGTAAATGGCCAAACCTTTTTATTTTTAGAGAACTATAAGGTGAAGTAGATCTTTTGTTCCTATATTTCACCCAATGCTTTATGGATGAGCTATGATCAAATTCAGTATTGATTGTACATAACCTAGCCATTTCAAAAGAAACTAATGAGTTGTAATTCTGACTTTTAAAAACGTCGTAAACTTGAGATTCTTGTATAGAACCAAAAAAATTATTTATATCTAGTTTGATCAACCACTTTGATTCTACATGTTCTTGAGCACACTTAATAATTGATGCGCCTTTATGGTATGAATAACATCGCCAATGAGGCTCAATGTTTATTAGAATATTTTGGGCTATCCATTTTTGTACTAGCTTTAAATCATCATTTGGCGATGAAATGTCACGATACCCAGACACTTTTTTCTTCAGGTTGTATACCAAATAAGGGTTAGAGTTTCTCAAAACAATGTTCCTCAAAACAATGTAATGAACCCCTGTAATGTGACTGATGTGTTTTAGGCTGTGTATATAAGAAAGAGATTTAGACTCTTTTTCATGTGAAGACTCAAGTATGGTAAGGAGTTTTTCTTTAGAAAAGCCTTTTGATAATCCAGTTTTAAGGTACGAATGAGTAGGGCCGATTGTCACTGAGCTACCTTTATGAATATATTAAAAATAATAAAATATAAAATTTATCTTAACCAAAATATTAACAACACCGTTAATACCTAAAGTATCTTTTAAAGCATACTTTCACTCAAATCATGAGTCTGTACATCTAACAAGTAGACGCCCAATTGAAAATCAACCGGAACACTAGCTCAAAACAAAAGGCCCTGCTCAAGCTACGGAGGGTAGTATAGTTGTTCATTGATTTCAATAGGTTTTTTTATGTTACTTAAAGAATTAAGCTCAATAACACCTTGTTGTGTTATTGAGACTTGCTCTTTATTCTTTTCCAACATTTTAAGTTTTACACACAAGTTAATATAATGTGCCAGATCTAGAGAGTTGAGACCTTCAACCTTTCTTAAGGAGCGTAAACTCATAGGTGAGGCTGATGATAAGGTTCTGAGTATCAATCCTATGATATTTGATACTGTTCTTTTAACTTTAATGTGTGAAGCTTGATATTTAAATTTTTCATCTACAGCTCTTCCTGAAAACAAAGCACACCAAGATTTACTTAAGCCAGTTATTTTACTATTTTTTGGAAAATACTGTTTTATGTCTTTATAAAAGATAGTTGGCAAATTATTAGGAGCTGAATGCTCAAATACTACTCTAACAGCAGTATCTTGAAAGCCAATAGGCTTTCTTTCTTCGCGGAAAGAATAATCTTTACAAAGTTTTAAATATGACTCAGATAATGGTAGCTTGTGAAATGTAGGACACTTATTAATAGCAGTTAGATTTATGCTTGCATGTTTTTCTTCAGCCCATCGGTTAATAGATGCCTCACCAGTTTCTGATGCCATAAACGCCACAATATGAACTTTTATTTTATCCTGAGATATTAAATTTTTTATTTTTTCATTTCGATATATAGCGTCTAGAAAGTCACATACACGTTTGCCTGACCCAATCAGATCGTCAACTAAAATCAATGCTTTAGCTTTTCTATGAATTAATTCATTTAAACTAGGTGCCTTACCATTTTTTCTTATTATTTTTTTTACGTTATACCTAGATAATTGAGTTATTAAATTTGATACATAAGCTTCACTACCTAGATATTCTTCTGATGATTGTGTTAATGGTGCTATATCATTATCTTGTGGAAAGTAGCTTTCAGTCTTATCTTTTAGTTCACGGACTGGGATAATCCCTACTCCGGAGTAAGGGGTCATTTTATCTTTAGTCATTAGACTAATTTCTCTAAACACATGACTCGTTTCATAGTACATTAGCTCATCAACTAGCTGCCTTGCTAAGGCTCTATCCTTTGGAAGAAACTGTTTAATCCAAGGTTGAACTACTGGTAAATTAGATAATTTATTAATACCCAAAAACTACTCCTTATTAACTACCCAAGCATTTAATTCTATTGAAATTATTATCACAAATTATAGTTTACCTTGAAAGATATTTTCCTGATGATACTTAAGGTAGTTGGCTATTTCAGGGGTTATCTTCCTTAATGCCATCTTATTATTTATGTTGAGTGTGCCTAAATCTTCATTAGACAATAAAAGGGATATCAGAATGGCTCCACGACTATTAAAGCTAATAAAGCCACCGTCAAATAATGAATCTAGATTTGGTGATAATAATAACCCATTATTAGGATCTACTTTCTCTTGTGGGGTAGAATCTTTCCAGGGCTTTATATGTGAAGCCTTTAACACTGAAAATAACAGACATCCTGTAACTGAGCATCCCTCCCAATATATATGCAAGTTTTTTCTGAATAAGCTTTGACCAATTCTAGCTTTAGTAATAACTTCTCTTTCTTCACCTACTTGTTGTTCATTACTTTCATGTAAGACAATTGATTTTAAATTATAAGTATTAAAGAATCTTAGTGCGGCCTGAGAGGTTCCATTATTTGAACAGGGTAGAAACATATCTTGTTTAAAATTGGCTGTATCACTTACAGTATGAAAAAGTTGGTCATTTGTTCCGGAGCACGAACACGGCGATTTGTTTCCAATGGCATGGTCTTTGGGGATTATGCTACCGTCAGCAATTTTTAACTCAGGATGTGCTTTCGCTACTTTTTCTAATACTGCCTTTATTTCTTTAACTGTTAATGGGCAACCAACCAATTTTGATTCAAATTTTCTTAGTATTACATTAGAAAATACAATGTCGAACTTATCGTGATTGGTAAGCTTTAAGCTGTTGATTCTCGAAAATTCAACTTCTGACACTCTTAAATTTAATTCATTAACTTTCCAACCGGCTTTTATCCAAATTTGTGCCCATGGATGTGAACCATTGGACTTAGAGTTAGCCCACCATGCGACATACTTACGTGCACTTGCAGGTAAAGTATTACCCAGTATCATCTCAATATCTTGGAATGAAAGTGTTACAGAATTTCCTGTTAATTGATTAAAATAATCTGCTAGTAATGAATATTTACTAGAACTATTTTCTCTTCGATCGAGAACAATATAACCCCTTTTTTTAAGATAATCTTTTGCCATTACAGCAGTGAAATTATCAAATGTATTACCAAATGCATATTTTGATGCTAGAAATATGACATATTTTGGGGGGTAAGGCTTGTTGTTATGTAAATAATCATAATGAATTGATTCTCTATTTTTAGGGATTTCACTATTCTCAATTTCTTGTATTGCACTTTCAATGTGATTAAATTCTATTCCATTAGGAATCATATTTTTTACTCTTTATATATTCAATTATTTATAATTTTTTTCATGATATTAGTTTGATGTTCTACTGTTAATTCTTAGTGTGATGGTTAAGTGAAACTGACTACGGATTTGTATCCAAACCAGCATGAATCTTGTCAGTTTAATTCGTTTATTACAATCAAAAGTCCAAACATCTTGTTGACATCATTGAATATTATCCTTAAGCTAAAATAAGACTATCGCAGTCGGCTACTGAGCATGTTTGCTCTACTTTACTTTTCCGCTCCCCTCTATTGTACGGGAGGTTTCAACTGCAACCGGATATAGATCCGGATTCTTTTTGTGAAACCTAATTCTCAGTTTATGGAGAAAACTATGTGCAGGATTGATGCGCCTTTTGGCAATATCACCTTTGATGAAAAAAACGACCCCAAAGAACGTTTTGTACAAGCTCTAGATGAGTTTGAAGTACAAGGTAACTTACGAACATTACTAATTAAACACTTTTCTGATAATTGGCAGAATGTATTCAGAGGCGTTTCTGAGCTTGAAGAGGCTTTCAGAAATACTAAGCAGCATGACTCTGAATCTGAGAAATGTATTGCTTTCTTACTATCTAAAAAGTCGACATTAGAACATTGTTATATTTGTTATTTAAGTGGAACACCATTTCTTGAAAATGAGTTACTTGATTTTATAGATGATGTAAAAAAGACTTATTTCCATGACTCTCCATTCGAGTTTTATAACAACGGAATGGATAAAGTTACAGGTAATTATTCTTTATTTGTCTCATGGTTATATGGTAAAGATTTTTGTTTTTCAAAAGAGTTCTTTAACGATAAAAAATTAGCTCTGTTAGGTTTTCGTGAAAGGGCCTACGTTTTCTGGGATTACTTTCACTCTATTGCCTATCAATTTAGAAGTTTAGATGAAACTAGATTATTAAAAGAATTTATATCAATAGCTTCTTTAAATTTTACCTATGGCCCCGCAACTAAAGACTCATTAGATATAATGCGAGGTTTGGACTTCCTTAAAGCATGGATAAAGTTTGATTCGCAGGCTGGTAGGTTTTCCTATAATTGGATTGACTTTGCATATGACGGCAATTCACCCTGGGAAAGAATTGAAAGATTAAAATGTGACGAACAATCTGATTGTGAAGAAACCTCTAAATTGTTAAAAAGATGGTTAGAAGACACAAAATTAGAGTTTAAAAAACTTATATACTTAAGCGCCAATCTAAACCTTGCTTCTGATGAAGTTAAGGAGCAGTGGGCTAGTGGTTTAGATAGTTATTTTACTTCTTACACTCATACATATATCTATAGTGACTATGATTATAGTCAGCTAACAAATGATGATTTAAACATACGCCTAAGTAATGCTCATCACAAACTTTGTTCAGAATTAACTTCCTTACAGGTATCAACATGGATTAAATATTCAGTTGATTATGATTTTCAGCGAGTCATTGACTCAAAGAAAACTAGACCAGATTTGCTGAATAGTGCTGAAAAATGGGTTTGTAAAGAATACTTTGTTGCTTGGAAAAAAATGTTCTTAGAAAGCCTTAATGATTTGGTAATTGAAAATCAGTTATGTATTTTATCTTCTTGTTCACCTTTTAAACGAGGTCAATCTGAGGTTTTTTATTCTGAGTTTTCTATATGGTGGAATGAACTTTTTACTGACTTAATTGACTCCCGTGACTTTCCAAAAAGCTTGATTCCTAATTGGACAGTTGTCGCTGTTGATCGTTTTAAACATGAAGATGTGCTTCCTTATATTGATAAAAGTATTGGGGTATTACGTGGTGAGTTGGTTAAAGAAGAATGTGATGAAAAAATAAAAACATACCATCAAAAACTTGAGAGGTTACTTAACGCTCTTGACCAATCATCGTCTAAAAAAGCGTTACGCCATAGATTATTGTTGATGCGCTCATCTAAAGCCCCATTTTCTGATGAATCCATCTCAAAGCTAGGAAGTCCATTTGAGCGTGAAAACTTTTACAAATGGTACGATTCGCTTAAGCAACTTTCTGATACACATTATGCTTACCAAACGAATGGTAATAGAGAAGTAACGCAAGATAACTATAAACAAGTTCAGAATGATTTTTATGTGAACTTTTCTCAAGAATTAGCTGAATTTTGTCTCAGTCGCTTGCGCCTTCGTAAAGGTGAAAAAGCAAAAGAAGGCAAATATGATTCTAGCCAAGTAGTAGAGCAATCCTCAATTTGGAGACAAGGTTATTTAAAAGCCTTAACTGAGTTAGGTTTTGATCTAAATGGCAAGGTTCATAAAACAGTGAACTTCACTAAAAATTCAGACCCAAATGAAGATGTTCGATCTATCGCAAGTGAATGCTACAAGGCAGTTCGTCGCCATGCTAAGCAAAACCCGTCAGTTCAAGATTTAAAACGGGGCATTATTGCTGCCGAGTGGTGGCTTTTATTATGTCAACGTCGAGAGTTACTAGGTCCAGAATCTGTTGATCATGAAGCAGCGCTCAAAACAAGGCGCAAATTAATGCGCAATCCCTAAACGACCCAAAATTTAAATAATCCAATCTTGGTGTACTGGAGCCCGATGCTCCTCCTCCGACGATCGTCGTCCGCCATGTTGAAACTTTACGGTCTGCACTTGCAGACCAGTCAAGGAGTATACGTATGTCTATACAAAACAACTACGTCGAAAATTCGACTTCTTCACTCATCAATAAATCAGATGAGCTAGTAATAAATTGGCACATAACTGAAGCATGCAACTATAGCTGTGCTTACTGCTTTGCTAAGTGGGGAAAGCCAAATGAATTGCATCGTTCACTTGAGGCTATTGAAAAGCTTTTAGATAACTTAGCGGACTACTTCATTAGAGGTAGTTCACCACTGAAGCAAAAGCTGGGCTATAAAAGTGTCCGTCTTAATATTGCTGGCGGTGAGCCAATGATGTTGGGCAGTACCTTTTCAATAGTTTTGATGTTAGCGAAACAGAAAGGTTTTAAAACCTCAATTATAACTAACGGCCACTACCTGCTAAATAGTAAATTTGACCTTCCTAATAATGTATTGGATATGGTTGGGATTAGTTTTGATAGTCAAAACTATGGTGTTAGATGTCAAATAGGGAGAGTTGATAGAAAAGGGAACTCATTAAGTTCTGATGATTTGATTTTTGCATTAGCAAAGTTATCAAATACACAGAAAGGTATTAAAACAAAAATTAATACTGTCGTGAATAAGCTTAATTGGCAGGAGGATTTTTCTAGTTTAATATCAGAAATAAATCCTTATAAATGGAAAGCATTACAGGTCATGCCATATGGTGAAGACAACCTCCTTATTTCCAATGAACAATTTAATAATTTCGTTGATAAGCATAGTAATGCAGGATTACCAATCTTTGCTGAATCTAATTTCGCTATGACTGAATCATATTTAATGATTGATCCTAAAGGGTGTTTTTATCAAAACTCGTCAGGTGGCTCTGGTTATCAATACAGTGAGAGTATAAATAAAGTAGGTGCAGCAAAAGCATTAAAGCAAATTAGTTTTAACGAAGCAGTCTTTATTGCTCGTTACCTTCCTATTGAACCTGTTGTGTTTATTGGTGAAGGAGCTATGTTATGAAGAGTGAAACATGCTTTGAACAAATGCTAGAGCAATACAGTGACTTTTCACAATATGAGTTGAATAAATATGACTTAGGGAAGCTTGCTTCTCAATCAGAATATGTCCAGAGAAAAATATGTGAAAGCTGCACAGCGGGAGATGGAACGCCTAAACATACTTATGACACTAAACATGAAGCTGATACCCAAGCTGATATTATCTTTGAGGAGGATGGAACTTACTTGAGAGTTTACAGGTGTGATAATGGTGGATGGCATTTAACGAAAAACACTTTTAAATTTTAATATCTGTTGGGAAAGATACTATTTAGGTCAATTTAGGTGTATTTTGCCACATAAAACCGGCTAGATATAATGGTAAACATATGATTGTTATTACTGTTTTATATGCTTGGTTCGGTTTCCATCTTTAAGTGCTTATATCTACGTATTTACTATGCTTTAAATGGTCGAAGTTTCCAACTTTAATTGTTTTTACGTTTTTTGTAAGTTATTGAATATATAGGTGGTAAATGAGTTAATTGTTTCCAACTATAAATGTTGCGATCAGTTGTGCCTGAATATTTAAAATTCAGACAATGTATTAAAAAATAGACAAACTGCGGTTTGTCTATTTTTTTGCTTGAAGAAATACATTTATTTTTAACTGATGTCGATATTGAAATGTAGATGACTCTTCAGCTCAAAATTAATTGACTCGAAAAAGTTATAATTTAATTGATATTGAATTCACAACTACCATTCAAACCTTTCATTTCTATCAATGTCATGCTCTACTTCTCTTTCGTATTCACTAGCAATATATGCTTCCCATTGAACTTTTTTAGCAATACCCCATGCTGATATTTCTTCGTTAGTTGAATCTTGTAGTGGTCAACTAAATTTGGCCACAGTTTTAGAATTTAACCAGAACCTTCGCTCTGATTCATTTGGACTTAAGCCTGCATTATAGTGATGAGGCCTGATCTCGCTGTAATAACCTATTACGTAATCAGTAATTGCACCTTTGGCTTCTTTAAAATCGATGTAACCCTTTTTCGGCATCCATTCAGTTTTAAAGCTCCTAAAAAACCTTTCCATTGGCGCATTATCCCAACAATTTCCTCGTCGACTCATACTTTGCTTTATTTGATATTTCCATAGCCTCTGACGATACTTTAAGCTTGTGTAATGACAGCCTTGATCTGAGTGAAACATGATACCTTTAGGTTTTCCTCTGCTTTCATAAGCCATATCTACAGCGGCTATTGTTAATTCACTATCTGGAGACAAGGAGATAGCCCAACCAATTGGCTTCCTTGCAAATAAATCAATTACAACGGCTAAATATGCCCACCTGTGACCAATCCAAACATAGGTCACATCACCACACCAATACTGATTGGGTTCAATTACATCAAACTGTCTGTTTAATAAATTGGGTATTGAAATATGCTCTTTCTTTGCTTTTTTGTACTTATGATTTGGCGGTTGAGAGCTAACCAGTCCTAATTTTTTCATAAATTTAGCCGCTCGATACCGACTTAAATTAAAACCACGATAAGATGCAATATCAGAGATAGTTCTGGCACCCGCAGAGCCATTACTTTCTTTATGTATTGCTTTGATTTCAATAGATAACCTTAAATCATCAGTTGATACTGATTTATCTCTGTTAACCCAATATTTATAACTACTGCGATGTACGCCAAATACATCACATAATGTTTTAACTGGGTGACTATTGCTCTTATTGAGTTTCTCGATTATCGAGAATTGTTCAGAGAGTCCGACATCAATAGAGCTGTAGCCTTTTTTAATATATCCTTTTCTAATTCAATTCGCTGTATACGCTTTTTCAGTTCTCGAATTTCAATTTGTTCAGGCGTCATAGGTGATGCTGAAGGTGATTTTCCGCTTCGCTCAACCTTTAACTGGGCAACCCATTTACTCACAGTTGATTTACCCACATTCATAGCTTTTGCTGCTTCTTCTTGAGTGTAGCCTTGGTCAATTACTAACTGAGCTGTTTCAAGTTTGATCGCTGCAGAATATGTTACACGGTTTTTCTTTGTCATATGTCACCTAAATTGGTTATGAAATAATCATAACATTTCTTATTAGGTGGCCAAAACTACTGTACCACTACACTCATGAGAGCAAATAAGAGACGAACATGTGAGAAACAATATATTGATTCAATTCTCAATACCATACATTCGTCTTAACTCGGAATCTAAGCTTAGACAGCCCCTTTTAATAATATTGGATTTTCCACTTTAAGCTTTGCCGCATACGAAGAGGTTAATACATGAAACCTTTCCATCAAACCCTTCATTATTTTCGATTGTTCACGGGCTTGTTTTTTCCAATTTTCTTTTGCAACCTTGTCAGAGCAATCTATTTGATTTTCAACACTTATTAAGAAGTCTTTTAGTGGTAATTCTAAATTTTCTAAACTTTCAATAAGGTCTGGAAAGTAGAAAAGTGAAATAGATTTAGCATTTTGAAGATTGGCTGATATTTCAAGAAAACTCTCTCTTAGCGCTTTTCCATCTTCCTCCGTAACAGCTAAATACCTGTTATGCTCTGATGCCCAGTTGCATGCAAAAATCACAGAGTTCATTACTTCTAGAAGCTTTTCTCTTTTCTCGTTAATAAAGTCATGACTGTAATTCCTATTTGCTTTTTCTTCTTCCAATTTTCTATTTTCTTCAATAGTTTTAGTTAGCATTTTACCTTGTGAGCGTATTGTGAAAATTGATACGATCTGTGCTGAGATAAAAACGATAATAGCAGCTATAACTGCTCCCCAAAACTTTGAATCATCGGTTAAATTGAACCATTTGTCTTTTTCATCGGGGCCTTCAACCACTGGTTGAATAACCCCTGTTTTTTCACCTACTGTAGAGGTGGATGAAATCGCATCTATTGGTAAAACAATAATTAATAAAATAAAAACTATGAAAATATTTTTCAAATCAGAACCCCTTCGTTCTATCTAACTTAACAATTTTATAAAGGAAAATATGATATTAACTGGTATTAATTGTCTCTTCTAATTTTTGTTTGGTTTTAAAATCCTTATTCTCAACAGAGAAGGTTTTATACTGCGAACTTCTATGGCTTCACTAGGGCGTTTGTAATTGATAACAAATTGATCTTCCCCCGATTTTGTAGATTACTTCTTCTACACTGGAAATTAATCATTAATGGAGTTTTTCTCATTTCTACGAAATGAGGTATACCGACGCTTGTGCGTCGAATTAACCAGCTTGTAATGATAAATGGTAATTGGCTGCTCTTTGAGATTTAATCATTGCTTTTCTAAGTTATTGTAAGAGTAAAATTAAAAAAATAGTCTATATGACTTCAAGTTAGTAGCTCTAGTTAGGGGTATCTAAACATGAATACTAAGAACTGAATAAATTATAACTCCACGTCTATTAGATGTAGTTTGTGTACATTTTTATGTTGATAAATTTAAGCAAGTATTTCTAATCAATCAATTACTCCATTTAAGTGAAATGTAATTGGCCTTGTCATTTATGACCTGTTTAGTTGTATTATTTAATTCAACTAAACAGGTTTCTAATTTAAATATATCTTTATAGTTTTATTTTAATTTCCTTTTCGATAAATAGTATCAACATGAATAATTGGCTGGTTACTTTCTGCATCGTCATTCTCTATTGAAACGGTAAGTGTCAAAGCTTCATTTCCATTTTGATAACCTTCATATATAGCATCCACACCTTTAAATTCATTGATGTTTTTCTCAATCTCTATCTGTGTTATTGGGATAAGAGGCCGAGGCGGTTTATGGTTTAGATTGCCCGAACCAGGATTTAAATGATATTTCACTGTGACTTTACGCCGATACTTACCTGGTACTTTGTTAATAACGTTGTCATCAAAGGTTTGATCTCGATCTATTGCTAAGGGGTAACGAGAATATTCCAGCAAAGGTATCACTCTGGTTGCTGTTGATATTTTTTGGGTTGTGTAATGGAAGTTTTCGTTTTCTACCCCTGTTTCGTTTCTAATAACATAAACAGAGGGAAGAACAGACTGGATGCACCGGCTGTCGGACGCCAGTATATTTGGTCCGTTAAAAGTCATGTTTTCTATATTCACGTGACCGTCAGGGGTTGTGAACAGTTTAAGTGCATTATCAGGATTTGGGGGTGAAACCTCCACACTCTTCCACTTATTATCTTGTTTGACTAACCAGAACGTATAGGTGTGATTTTTAGAAGAGTTTCCAAATACAAGGGGAGCCTTTTCTGAAGGAATGGCCGAGGTTAGATCTTGAATAAACTCAGGTATTCTAATTTTTTCTCTTGAAGCTATCAGGCTAGCATAGTGTGCAACAAATGCTGAAAATGTTGATTGTTCCTGATCTTCAAAAAAATATTGATTAACTGTTTCTGTTGTTAATTTGATAATAACTTTGTCGCCTTCGACGTAGTAGTCATTCGAAGAGCCCTCTAAAGCTTTGCTAATTGCATTCGAGTTGTTTATTTTAAGTTTGTATTTCCACTCTCCGACATTGTCCCCCCATGTTTTAAGCTTTTTATTGTAATCAAAGTCATGTGAAATTAAGGGCTTAGGTGGAAACTTCTTTGTAATGGAAGGGAAAAGATCTACTTGAAGTTTGTCGTCGTCACCTAGTAAAGAATAAGGCTTAATGAGCTGAATCCACTTTGAACTTTCAAGTTCAGAAGATGAGTCAATATCCGACTCAATATGAGTAACCTGAGGTGTAAATGAGAAACTATGGTGACTACCGTCATCAGTTTCGTCATTGTTAGATGTTTTATCAAATAATATATCGAGATCGCCATTATTACGACTATCTATTTTTGAACAGGTTACATCATAGCTTTTTACGGGGTCCTTTACGGATACTGTAAGCCTATACTTTTGTAGATCAACGGGTGTGTTGATTTTATAAGAAACTATGCCGTCAACATAGTAGTAACTGAGTAATGATTTTGCCAAGGTTTCATCAAATAACTTGCTCGCTTTTAATGTTTTTGAACTTAGCAGTTCAACCTTACGACTTAAAAACCCTTGATGTTTTGAAAGCTCTTTCTTAGCTTGAATTAATTCGTTTAACGTGGATGTATTATCTGAATCTTCTGAATAGTCAAAAAAACTTGCTATGTTATTATCAGATAGCAAGTCTTCAATATAGTTAAACACACTTCTAAGTGAAGTATCCAGATCAATGTCTGTATATTTGGTATTGTTATACTCTCCGGACCAAAGCGTATTGCTTATAGGAGTCGCCGCCGATCGAGAATAGGGTTCTTTACTTTCAAATAAGTTATCCATTGGTGCAGTTTTAATCGCATATATCAACTTGCGTTCTTTACCATCACTACCAATGCCTACTGTTAATTCATCTGATTTGGTTATGGTGTCAACCAATTTAGCAAAGCCTGTAAGGCTGTCCTCTTTGTTAGATGCCGAGTCGAATACTAACGGTGTTTTAACTGACCGTATTGTTCGGGAATCGATAATTGAATTTGAAGTGGCGATAACAAACAGCTCTTCCTCGACTTTTCTAATAATCTCGATGTCGGCGTTAATGGTTGATGCGAACCGGTCTAGTGTAATAATGTAAGGTATCGAAATAGATGCTTCTACGGCAATGTTATTTTCCTCGTAAAGGTTCATCAAAAGGTCTTTTATCGAGTTTTTGATTGCATCTGATATGTGAGTACGTTCACTCGCGTCTGTATTTATCAGCATATGACAATTTTCATCATGAAGCTGAGAGATAATTGTTAATAATTGGGACTGTATTTGTTCCTTACCATTGCTGTTTTGGTACTTTCTATAAGCTTCTCTATCAACTTCGATAATTGCATTGAATTTAATTGAGGAAGATGTAACTGAATTTAATTCGTTTGATATTGAAGGGGTAATTTTAATCATAGGCCATGCACTCATGGGGATTAATTTATCAAAATATTTATGAGTGTGCTCTACAGTGGTTCCAATGTTATCAATAGTCCTATGGCCATATATATCCCTTAAACCAAATTTGAAAACGTAGGTTTTACCCACGCAGGCATATCGTTCAACGGCTGTAAGCTGGTCGCTAAGAGGTGTTACGTGCTTATAATAAAGCAGTCTTTTGCTTAAACTATTTACGTCCAGCTTTTCTTGCTTTTTAGACGGATCTAGTGCTCGGTCAGATTCTGAATTAATGCTTTGGGGCATTATAGGTAGTACTTTCTCCTTACTAATCATGGTTTCATCTTCAGATGAAATGCCGTATTCAAGTGGTAAAAATAACTTATGATGTTCCGCATCATCTGTATCAGGCAGTGTTCTGCCTATCTCGAACCCAACACAATGCGAAGGTATGATGGAGTGGTAATCAAGTAATTCTCGATATTCTTCATTGGAAGCATGTTTGATAAAAATATCAATGAGCTTGAGTTGTTGATTGTTGTTTTTTACTTTTAAGTAGTTAATGTAAGAAGGTATATTGTCTGGTGTAAAACTGACGGAGCAGGTGATATGTATATCTGACCATTTTTCAGAAGTCGCAAGCGCTTCACCGGAGTGCTGCGGTAGCAAGTAGAAGCCGCCATTGTTCGTCGTTAAAGCCTGCCTAAGGAGCTCTATAAATCGCTGTTTGTCACCATATGTTGAAGCGATATATTTCTTGCTTTCATGGTTTTCTGAAAGCATGGCATTTTGACTGATAATGATTGGTGGGGATGTAACTTTGCTAAGATTGGTTTTTACAATTGTTAGTTCACCCAAATCATGAAGAGTAATTCCGCCTTGTTCATCTTTTTCAGCGCGAAACATGCTCAGATCACAACCTTGAACAAGCATGGACTGCTGTATAAGGTTAATTAATGTGAGCTCATCAATCTTAACGTTTTGTATTTCAATGATATCTCTACCATCAACCTGTCGAACTCTTGCAATCACGTCAATATTTGCAACTGGTGTAAAATCTACCTCATCGCTACTTTTTCCAGAAAGTTTGAATGTATAACTTTTGGTTTCCTGTGTAGATCTTAATTGTTCAGGGAATTTGAGAAATACCACACTGTCTTCAACAATGGACTCTTTTATTGTGGAATTAATAAGGCCATAGGATGCGGGAATGAGCTTGTAAGGATTTGAAATGATTTTGTCTAGGTTGAAGGTCTTTTTAATATCAGAAAGGTTCACGGATACGTTTTTTCTTGCATTGTCCATAAATTCAAGCAGATCGTTATTGTCTTCAAATAGGTCTGCTCTCAAGTTTATGCAGTCACGATCGTCGCCAAACTTATTATTGCCAAATTCCACCTTAACGTCTTCTATTTGGCTTAAAGGTGACTTTGGTATAATTATATCTGACGTTTGTTTCAGGTACTCCCAGTAGGGTGTAGTTATATCTTGGCTGTCTTCCTCTCGTTTAGGTAAGCGTAGACCGTTGCTATAGAAGTAGTTGATCTGGCCTACAACGTCTTCAAGAACATCATTAGGATTGACTAACCCGTCGTTTGGGGCTGCTATATCGCCAGCTTTGAATTTAAAGTGATATTGACCGTCATTCGAAATATACTTCACTGAAACAGAAGAGGCGTCTGGTTTACTATCATGATCGTAGCTATCAATAAAACGATTGAAGCAGGCCTCTAACACCAATAAGCCGAATAGCTCAAAATATTCATTGATGATGTACTCATATCGCAATTCTATGTCGGACTCATCGAGTAATGCACTTTCTTCATTTTGACGAGCAATAAACTGCGTTTTGTAGCCGTTGAAGAACTTGTCTATTTTATTAATATCGCCTTCCGTATAACCACCCAGTTTATCTATTGATTTAACAATAGAGGTATTACCTTGGTTATCTTTGAAAAGGTTTTCCAAACTTATGTCAAACCCACTATCAAAGTGCTTTTCGACACCATCTTTGGTTTTTACTTTGAGCTTATGACCAATTGGGGCGACAAGTGGCCTGAAAGGGCATTGTTCTGGTGTGGTTTCACAGCTATTTTGGATGGAAACAAATTTCTCAAATTCGTTTTCATCAAACCCAAATATATCTCTAAAATGCTTAAAATCATCTTCATCAAATGTGATTTTATCAAGGTCGTACCCAGAATAAATGGTAGGAACATAACTTGAAAAATCGAGCTTGTGACTGGGGTTATCTTCTCTGTCTTCCGACAATATTGAGCGTAACTGCTCAATGCTACTTACCGGGTTTTCCCCATTTATCAGTGCTTTAAATATAGGGTCAATAATTGATTTTTTAAGAATGTTGTTTTTGTTGATGCTAGTTTTATTGTCTTCTGCATCAAAACCAAAAAAGTTTATTGCAAAGTTATGAACTAAGACAGCGTTCCCGTTACTTTCTTTTGTCACAGAAGGTATATAGATAACAGGTATTTCTTCTAGATTTACAGGGACGGATACAGGGGAAGACTCTAACAACGGAAATAACTTGTTTGAACCACTTCCGCCCAGAGTCCACTGAAATCTCACCGTAGTACTGAAAGAGAAAGTGATCCTAATGCATATTTTTTTTCTAAATATTTTGAAGCAAGAAATGGTAACGCGAATTCTTACCCCAACATTCCCTTCAATGTATAGGGGAGCTGGCATGAGTCTAGAGTTTATGTAAGCGAGTAGTAGACCTATCTCTACTTGTAAAAACGCATGCAGTGAGGCTTTAACTATTTTAAAATCGACGTAACCAATAATTTCAGCAATTGCGCCAATTCGTCCACGCAGGGCGAAATGATCAGGGAAGAATTTATCTAGACCACTTTCATCGTTTTCAAATGCGAAAGCACCTTCAAGTACGCCATAAACACTAATTGATGCACCCGCATAGAGTGGGCCCTTTCGAAAATACTTGCCTAAACCTATTCGAATTGCACAGCCCACTTGAACAATGGATGTTCCTTCAACCTCATCCTCATACGACGAAAATATTGAGTGGTCAACAGACTTTAAACTGGCAATGTAAAAGCCTGCCCACCCGACGAAAGGTATCAGTTGTAGCTGGCAAGAGCGTTGCCAATCCAGGTTGTTTTTTGGAAACCCAACATCCAACTTCCAATCACCATTGGTGTATATATCCAGCCCAAGATTTGGGAAAGTTACAGATAAAGCCCCGAACTCTTGATAGCGTACGGCATCTGGTAATTGAATCTCCGTTGACCATAACCCCAGATTTTCGGAGAGTTTTTTGTATAATATGTCAACGCCTAACCCTTTGGTTGCAGGATTCTCACCGTTGATACCGATATATATACCGTAGAGTACAGGGTCATTGAAAATAAATCGAAGGTCGACAGTTTTTTCCCACGCACTACCGAACAAACCAAAGAGTGATTCCGTAGCAACAAGCCAGTTCCTTTCCGGTCGATAATGGAAATCATTCGGTGTTAGTGAGCAAGCAGGCCTATTTTGTAAATCAATCTTGAATGGCTTTCTAGCTGCTTCGAGCATTGTTCTAGTAGTGGAACCTTCATCACCAGAAGGAGGCCCCATTCTCTGGCCTAGCCCCAGCAGAAGTCGCTCATCTTCATTTCGTGAATAGGTAGCTAGCCAGGCAATCTTACTCGGTGTGCTGTTACTAAAGTCAGCGATGATAATGCCGTTAAAATTGTTCTCTTCGCTTGGTAGGCGTGTATCGAAGAGTTGAAGGCTGGCATTTTTTAGCCTGATAAAATACGTATTGCATTCTCCGTAGACATTCAAAGTGCCAACATCCAATTCTTCAACTTTTACTTTTAGGGCTCCAAATAAATCAAAGTCCAAGCCGGAACTAGAGGGACCGAGCTTCATACCCAGATAAAGCCCATTACCCCCAGTCCAACCAATATAAAGCTGCCCTTTGAGTTTCTTAAGAAAATCCAGGTCCCCTAGAGTTCCCATGTCAAAATCAAAAACTAAGCTATACATTTGCATAGAGTTAGATATATCAGCGTCATGCAAACGACCAACGGGTAGTGTCATATAGTCGTTGATAGGTTTGAAATTGAGATCTAATTCAAACATATTGAAGTGGCTAAAACGTAAAGGGAAGCTGCTTAGGAATCCCTCCCCGTTGAAACTTATTTTTGGAAAGGCAATGAGCTTGGAAACATCAAAAGAGATGGATGGGATACTTGAAGAATCAGTGTTAAATGCAAGACCTAGATTTCTTAACTCGAGCCCTTCAAAAGATAGATACTCTTTAAAGTCAATTGCGTCAAGGTCAACGTCCGCATTAATATCGAAGCGATAAGCTTCTCCATTGCCGCTAAAACCAATTTGGCTAACGTTAATTGCTTTTAAAATACTATTGTTGATGTGAATGCTGCCATCTAAGTGGGCATCAAAAGCAAATTCTTCTTTGCCTTCGTTTTTTTGGTAACTCCCTTTAAGCATGATCATACGATCAAGCTGCTCTACTTCTATGCCTGGGTAGTTTTCTTTTGGGTGTGTCAGTGCAATTTGACCAAATGAAACGGTGCTTTCAAATAGTGAACCAACCCTAAGAAATGCATAAGAGTCGAATTCAACGATATTTGAGTTTCGAAACACAACACGCAACTTGGAAAGTACGAAACGCCAACTATTTTGAGTGCCTAACTCGTCTAGGTGAGCGTGTATTTCTTCGTAATCCTGTTCATCTGTAAATGGATCGTAATCAATGAGTCCGAAGAATGCGGTGGAATCTATTTCCAAGGTTAAATCTGTGATTTTGGTTTTGTTCACCGGAATGGCAACATATTGAAACTTGAGCATGGTTTTAAGTGGGATGAGCGACGAAGATGGACTGCTACCGCTCTCGGTTTGAGGTAGCTGTTGAGATGAGGCAAGTCCCTTAAATGTTGCTGGCAGTGACTGGCCGGTAATTGGTATATCCAGTATTACGATACCGTTCCAGCTGCTATCCTTGTATACGCGCTCAAAATATGTTTCGTTGATTTTTTCGCATCGAGTGCTAGTTTCACCAATTATAGTCACTAGATCTTTTTTTAAGTTACCCTGGTTGGTGCAATTGGTTTTATCATTGAGCAGAGTTTGAAGACTTTTTGTGTGGAATTTGAATATTACGATGGAGTTTTTATGAGTTGTTGGAGATTCAAGAAATTCTTGTGTGTCTGGGTAGGCATCAAGAAGATCAACCAAAAAGCGTAGATTGTTGTCATGTGTATTGTTCACTGAGAACTTGGCCGATAGCGTCATCTGTGACTGAGACAGCAACTTGTATTGCCTGAATAATTCAGGTGTAAGTACAAAGAAAACTTCATTTTTTTGGATTGATAGTTCTAGATCATTGTCAAAACCTTCAATTGAAAACTCGAAACCTTGATTTTCAATATCATCTTTATTTACAAAATCGTATCTAGGACCTGACTTAATGAAACCTTGAGGAGTAATGTGGTTTTGTTCTATAAGGGTGCTAGCTGAAAATGTATCTGTCTGGGCATTATTAATACGTTGTTGAGAATATATCTTCTCCAAATTTAGCAGGTCTTCCTGATGTTCCTTAAAAAAAGCGAGTGACGGTATAAGTGGGACTTGTTCGGTAGTAAATGTTCCTTTTTTGATCTTCTTGTAATTAGATATCCAAGCTTTATTTGTTGCTTGACTTGATTGATTAGGAAATAGTGGCGCACGCTGGCTATCAAAGTTAAAGTCAAGACCAGTATTAAGCGACATACCTACCGAGGTAGAGTCATAACAAGTGGCGATTTCTGTTGAAAAGTCTTTATCATCGTATTGGACTTGATTGGTTTCACTAAATGTCAGTGCCAATGCTGAAGTTGCTGTATTATTGCAGCTAATACTCTCTGTTCCCGAGTAACCCAATAGCATTTCCTGACTATCTAGCATTACAGTACCTGAAATTGGCACCATGAAATAGCGTCGGTGGTTTTCTTCGTTCTCTGTAACCTGAAGGTTCCTAATTCCAAATGTCAGGTTGTTGGGGTGGTTTATCTTAAGTTGCCTCCCATGGGAATCGGTAAGTTGTGTTGTTATGGGTATATCGGAATTTGGTGAGAGTTGGAATTCGCAAGAGCTTAAGTTGTAGAATGGTAAATAGCTGGCTAGTAGTTTCTGACCAACAAGCCCTGATGCGTCTGCAACCTGATACGATACAACAGGATCTTCATCAGATGCATATGATTCAAAGGCCTCTCTTTTTGTTTGAGAAACCAAAGGTACAACAATTGGCATCGATTTTTCTGATATATCAAATAGTGACTGAAAGCTAAGCTTTCCAGTTTTGTTGGTTATACCTATTTGCAACTCATTAAAACAGCATCGGCCACCGTTTATTTTGAAATTGATTGGGTCTTGAAGGGATTGGGTGATAATTAGATTTCCCAATTCATTTAAAGCGATAGTCGAATTTTTTAATCGTCTGAATTGTACTTTTTTATTGATAGTATAGTGTTGAGCGGGATCCAACCTAGAAGCTTCGATTCTTTTTCCATCAAGCGTCAGACGCAGAGCTTTCTTTAAATATGCAGGGGATTCTGTGGACTCCAGCCATATTATGGCGGCATTAACTTCGCTAAAGCTATCTATAAAAACGTCAAAATCACTCTGACTTAAACTATTTACATCTAGACCCTGAGGGTAAAATATTAATACCCATTTATGGGTGGAATCGGATATAAAGCTATTGCTAAACTCAAGCTCCAAAGCGCTTTCATAGCCTTTCCAATATACGCCAAATTGTACATCTGAGCTTGTGCTATGGTCTCTGAATAGCAAATCCGTATTGCTTTTATGTAGTTTCATATATATTCCTTATATTTTGAACCTGTCGCCTGGTAGCAATTGAATGTCTATGTTTTTATCTGTTTTGAAAGGGTGGTATATCCCTTTATATTTACGGAATAAATTAAAGTTTCGTGGTATGTCACCTAATTGCAAAAGAGTTGCTATTGTACTGCCTGCCTGCACGTATATTTTTGTATCATTGATGTAGATTGGGAATTCGACGGAAATATAACTTCTATCACCAAAAACGGCTTTGTTTTTGTATTCAGGAATCACACCTACATGAAGATCATTTGGTGAGATGACTTTGTCAGGTAGTCCGTATAGAATTGCCGATTGGCATTCGTATGTCTTGCAGTAGTCTTTAGCGTCATCATCATCAAGATGTTCACCATTGCTATGAATTGAATTTTTCATCGGCATTTGCAGCAATGCAATGTAGTTGCTAGATCTAGTTGCGCTTGAATAATGCATATCGGCAGTGGTGGCTAGGATTACAATCTCATTCCCGCTTCCCTGTTGTGTCTTGCTGAAAGTTGTTTGTTTATCTAATGAAGTATTTTCGAAATAGGGAAGTTGTGATATTTCCCCCCGTTTATTGCGCGAAAAAGAATGAAAAGATGTGTTTTCAAGTATATAGATTTCATTGGGTCTTTTTAGTTTGTTAGTTGTATCTACAATCAATCGCATTGAAGGATGAAGAAACAATACCATGTGGTACTTCCCCTGAACCTTTCCATACCTTGATAAGCTTGCGGACTCTGGGTGTGGTATTGTTTCAAAAAGCTTAACGAGTATTTCTAATGCTGCGCCATGTGGCAAAGTTAACTTTTCGTCACCCGAGCTAGACAATTTTTCATATTTTGCCAGTGTTTTTAAAACTTCGTGGGATAACGTTTCAAAATTTGATGTGATGCATTTTACATCAGTGCACTTAAGTAGATTATCGTAGTCAGTTTCAATTAGAATTTTTTTTGTTTGATTGTGCTCAAATAAAACTATTCGCCCTGAAGTGATATTTTTTGTTTCAAGTATTTTCGACTGTTTTAGATGGGGCGGTGAGTTTTTTTGCGATTTGTAGGAGAGGAGTTTTCCTTCACTTGCATAGGTTAGCATTTCATAATAGTTCATGCTCACATTTTCGATTAACAGGGCTTGAAACCGGTGCTTTGAATTAGTTTTGTAGGCACCTTTAGAGATGGGGAACGTGCTATATGGGGGCGTGATAATTACTATGGATTTCTGTTCAGTCCCCTCTATTTCAAGGTTTATAACTTGCTGGCTGTACTTATAACTACAGCCGCTGAGGGCCACTATAAGAAGAATATATAAAATTGGAAAAAGTAGCTTTTCTATTGCTCTTGAAGGGAGTTTCCAGCAAATTTTATTGAGTATCTTTATTGTGGTGTTGCATACTTGCATCTCTATCTCCAAAAGTTTCTTTTTTACCGACAATTTTTTACTTCTAGCTTTTTATTTAATAAGGACATTTTGATTCTTCGAGTTTGTTTTCCATCTCGCCAACAAACCTAACCTCAAGTTCAATCTTTCTTCCGTAGCTTTTTAATTTTTCGAAGAAAGCTTTTTCTTGTTGG
This sequence comes from Pseudoalteromonas sp. '520P1 No. 423', assembly GCF_001269985.1. Lineage (NCBI taxonomy): Bacteria > Pseudomonadati > Pseudomonadota > Gammaproteobacteria > Alteromonadales > Pseudoalteromonadaceae > Pseudoalteromonas > Pseudoalteromonas sp. '520P1 No. 423'. Next base: position 1,862,320 of record NZ_BBZB01000001.1, read on the forward strand.
TCGTCATTAATTTCAATACATCCGCTAGTTCCATTCACTTTACCACCGTGTATGTACATGCTGGTTCTAATAGCATCAAAGCAATTACTCATTCTTTGTACAGTGGAGCGGTAAGGTTCTATCTTAACCCTATAGCTCCCCCAATCGTTACTTGGTTCCAATTCCTCAATATTTGCCGGATCAATTGCAAACAACCCCTGAGGAGTTGGGCCTAAGTCTTTCTTCGACTCTCTAGCTGACAAATCTGATTGACCAGAGAAAGCGTTGTATTCTGCTGGGGAAGCACCATGCCACCTCAACCGATAACCATCGAAAGTTAATCTATCGAATGAGTTCAAGCTTTCACTACTAGGTGAGAGTTCTTTCACATTTTTTGAAATTAGTAAATCAGCGTCTGTGGTTTTTACATTTACTTTTATTCTATTTTCACGCTTAGTCATAGTTACTTTCCTATAAGAATAATTAAAATTATTTGTCAAAAATAAAGTTGTGATGTATTTAAAATTAAAGAATCTTATATAGCTTTGAAAGAACGAAGTTGTTTCGATAGATTTACAGATGCTTCTTGGGTGTTTATTATGCCTTTCACTGTAACTATAATTGCTGAAGAGCTGAGATATATTCCGATAAGTGCCCAGAGATTTGCTGGTATAATTAAATTCATCGCTTTATAGATGATGCTGACGCAAAACAAAGTTGACATGTTTAATATCATCCAGAGAGAAAACTGTAGACTGGACAAGTTCATCTTTTTGTGAGAACCAATTAGAACTCTAGCTAAACGTTTACTGAATAATAGCCCAATCCCGCCAAGGAAAATTAAACTACTTAGAAAGCTGAACAACCAGCAGAACAAGTAATAACCCATATCATATCCCTATAATTAGAAGGTACTAAGAGTTGGACACAGAAGGAAAACGTTTTAATGGTAAGAAGTGCAATTACTAGATTTAGAAAATTAATAAACTAAAACGACACCTTCGTAACTTGCAAAACATTTTGGTTCTACATCCAAATACGAAGAGCGAATAAGTCTAGCTCTTTGGATGTTTTTTATACTATGAAACTATTTGCTTTAAATCAATAGTACTTGTTTATCATTTGAACTCTAATTTTCTGAAATATTTATGATGTATCGTTCAGGGTACATTGTTTATCATGTTCTAGGGCGCACTAAAGTGGTATAGCTTTACACTTTCGATTCCGGACTTCTCAGAAAGTAGCATTTACAATCGGCTTGTATTTAAATTCAGACAAACTACTTTGTAACAGGAAGAAATTAAGTTTGTCTGAGTTTTTAATAGATTTTTTGATTGAGAGAAGGTTTTTTGATTATCCTACATTGTCATTTTGTCTGAATTATAAATACTCAGGCACATTGTTTTTTGAGGATCATTAATTAAGTTGGTTAACGATTTAATGAAGATGATTATTTTAATTAAGTTGGTTAATTAACTAGATCCGACATTAATTATTAAAAGGCGAACCAGAAATGGTTCGCCTTTTTTATTATCAATATCATTAACTCATTATTAGTCATAGTGAATAGTGCTCTAGTACATAATTCAAACTGAGTTAACTTTCGTCATATTTATAGTGAATTATCGTATGATATTTAGTATTTAAAAGGTAAGCTTGATAAGCATAAATTTATAGCGAACCTTTCCTTTTTATATACTTTTGTTTTCGATACGGACTTCAAAATGACTAATGAACTAAACTTGTTCAATATATATGAACAAAACCTTAACTTTCTTATTGGCGCAGGCGCATCGAACGGCTTTTTACCAACATTAGCTTTAAAAATAAAAGATGCTGAAGGGAAAAAGCTGACATTTGAGACGCTTGCAAAGACATATGAGGATGATAATGAGATTAAAACCCTGTTGTTTATGCTTTATTACCAACAGTGTATTAAGCCTGGTCTGCCTAAAAAGTTTCCTTCAGGAATACCCGTTGTAGTGGTCAACTAATTCCGGACATTAAATTAAGGTTTTCTTCTGGTTTAGCAGGAGAAAACCCGTTGTTATAACTATGTGGCCTGCGCCAGTTATAGTATTTCATTAAATAAGAACTGATATCCTGCTCTGCTTCTTTAATTGAATGATAGCCATTGGTTGGTACCCATTCTGATTTTAAACTTCTAAACACACGTTCCATCGGTGCATTGTCCCAACAGTTGCCGCGGCGACTCATACTCTGAGTTATTCTATAACGCCATAATCGTTGACGGAATTTTATGCTTCCATATTGGCTACCTTGATCAGAATGGAACATCAGCCCTGTAGGTTTTCCACGCTGTTGATAGGCTCTGTCTAATGCTGATACTACAAGGTCAGCATCAGGCTTGTTCGATAATGACCAACCAACAACTCGTCTTGAATATAAGTCGAGTACTACCGCAAGATATACCCAACAATTACCGGCCCAAATATAAGTGATATCACCGCACCAAACATGATTTGGCTGCGAAACATTAAATTCTCGATCCAATAGATTTGGAATGTCAGGTCGTTCAACGGTTGTCTTTTTATAAGCATGCGAACCCGGCTGTTTACTGATTAAGTGCATATCCTTCATGATACGCCTTACTTTGAAGCGACCTATGTTGAAGCCATCTTCACCAAGCATCATAACCAGGCTTCGGCTTCCAGCAGAGCTTCTACTAAGTTTGAATAGCTCATTTACCTTTGCTCGTAACTCTATCTCTTGCTTGTTAATAACTTTTTTAGATTGCTTAAAGTCATAAAAACTAGAACGTGGTACTTCAAATACGTCACAAATCAACTCTGTAGACTCATGCCCACTTAACTTGTTGATTAACGTATATTGTTCATTTCGTCTGACATTAAGAGAGCTGTAGCCTTTTTTAAAATAGATTTTTCCCGCTCTAGGCGATTAACTCTAGCTTCTAATTCTTGAATCTTTTGCTGCTCAGGTGTTAGCGCTTTGGACTTTGGCGTAGTACCACTACGTTCATCACTCAATTGCCGTACCCAGCGCCTTAATGCTGTTTCACCGACACCAAGTGAACGAGCAGCTTCAGGAATACTATAACTTTGTTCAAGCACCAAACTTGCAGCTTCTAATTTAAATTCTTTTGTAAAAGTTCGACGTTTACTAGTCATATGACACCTCATGTAAGTGGTAATAATACCACCTTAAATGGTGTCCGAGTTCATTAAACCACTACAGACATCAAAAATAGAATAAAAAAAGTACAATATATTTCAATTATACAGAGTTTAGTTTTGAGTCAACTAGTTGAGATAATCTGAATTATCACAACTAAATAAAAACCGTCGATAATATATTTTATCGACGGTTTATTTTTAGCTATCTAAAATACATATAACTTGTGTTTTATGATAATCATCTCTAGTTTTTGATGAGTAGGGGTTTTTACTATCGATTATAAAAGAACTAGAGTTTTGCCCATCATATGCGTTACTGCCATAGGTAACTGTATAACCACCACGTACATTTTGTACTTCTGTGTGATCACTCCAAATACCAAAGTTACTATTAGAATTGTATTTCTTTTGTATTTGAGAGGCTTCTTGAATGCTATTTCCATTTACCGATTGATACAGCTGATGAAGCTCTTTCCTACTTGATAATCGCCAATTAGTGTAATCAGAAATAGATAAGCTATTACAGTATTCTTCAGCTTGATACCAAGTATACTTTGCACTCTGGAGTGTTGAAGAGGTATTTTCCCAAATAGTTTTATTAACTAAATCAACAAAAACACCATTAATCGGATATTCTTTCAACCCCATGCTTTTTGTTATTTCAATTGTTTTTTTATTTGGCCTTTTAGTTTCTTTTGCATGAAATACTGTTGCTTCATTTTTATTATTAACAGTAATTTTTTTGCTCGCTGAATAATCAAAGTATTGATTTTTTTAAGTGTTTTTACAGTGAACTCACCAGAATCGACTAATTGGGTATAGTAGCCTAGTTGAATAGTACCAACTTTTCTTACCATCAATATAAACGGTAGCATCTTCATGCTCGCTCGTTATTCTTAACTTATATTTATCATCAGATAAAAATGGTAAATACTCTTCAATTAAAGTTTTGTTTACCATTGAATCTGTAGTGCTATCTATTTCATTGTAAATGGCTATTTTTTTTGATTCCGTCACTCCTTTTTTCTTTAAAGATACATATAAATTACTTAAATATACCAGCTGGCTTTTTTCTGTATCTGTTAAGAATCCGGTTTGATCTAAGTTGTATTGCCCTTGAAATTTTTTTATACCTGTTCTTGACTCGAAGGTATCCAAATCACCATCAAGCTTCCCATTGTACAGCGCCATAACACCAAGCGCAGCTTGGATTTTTTTCTCTTTTAAATTAGGTGTAGAGTTGCCACGCCCATTTTTTTGAAAAGAATCAGAGGCTACATTAGCAAAAAATGTACTAAAGAAGCCGGCGTTTGCTACAGGGCTGACCGAGAATAAAGCAGCTAAGGATATGGGGAGTATTTTTTTGATCATAACAGTCCTTTATTAAAATGACACCTGTTCAATTTTCAACCTAACAACAATAGCATACACCGTTATTTTTATAAAATAATAATGACAAATTTAACTGCACAAAAATCATTTTTTTGTATTTGAGGGCTGAAATTTTACTTCTGATAATTAGGATTATCAGAAGTAAAATAATATTTTGTATGCTTGATATTTAGGGAGTTGTTCCACATAGCACTGATTTATCACTGTAAATGCCTACAGCTCTTCTTTTACTTGGACTTAGTTGATAATTACTCGTTAGGGTCAACGGTTTGTCGGTAGAATTCTCTCTAGCCCTTATATAGCAAGGTTTATAGAGTCAATATATATTTTGAGTTCACTTTACATGGTTTCTTTAATTTGGTTAATTTACCTATCAAATTTACTTTTTTTAGAGCGCTAAAAAAATGGTCGTTTAAATGGCACTAAAAATTTATTATGAATTAACCTACAATATATCGATATAACAATAATTTATAAATTTTAGTCACTAAAGTATGTTTTCATATAAATAGCGGCATCCTTTATTTATAAAGGATGCCGCTTATGAGTACAAACCAGTGCTATGTGGAATTACCCCAAGAAACGTTAAAATATGCCAGGAAAGGCGATACGCTTGTCGTGTGGCGACTAAATAAGTGTTTCTTTAATTTATAATAAGTGATCTTAGTGTTTAAGTGTGCATACAAATTTACCACTTTCATAATTACAAGAAACTTTATATGGTGAAGAAAATTTATTTACAGGCTCAGTAAATAAAACATTGAACTGTTTTGCCCACTTTTCAAAATCATCATAAGAAGCTTTACCTTGAAAATTAAAATCATGACCCGCAAGGCTTTCTTTTGAAAAAGGAACTTGGTTTCCATTTTCATCGTAAGCTGAACTTTTAACAATGTTCCATGAAGATGTGTCTTTATTAGGATAAACTTTTACATAACCACCTTTTTCAAAAATTAAAATCAGTGGTTTATTAAAAGCAGAAGGTTCAACCTGAATCTGAGTTGAACCAGAACCTACAGTGATTGTATTGATTAAACCACTGTAGAATTCCCAATATGAATATATTATAGGATTTCGAGCTCTAAGCTGTAAGTATGAGCGACTTTGAAGACCTCCATTACTCAACCAATCATACACTGAAGTATCTGGCGGAACATCAAACCCTTCATCTATTTCAATCGAAGTCACTCCTTCTATTTGAGGACCTGATTGGATTCTAGAATGCATTAGATCTAACGCAGATATAGTTTCTAAAAATTTGGCCCTAATATCACTATCAACACTATATTCCGTTGCAGTTGGAACTGGAATATAATCTTCAATATATACAATACTTATACGGTATCTTTTTATAATTTTATTTACGCTATCACTTACATACACTTCATCTCCTTTTACTGTTCTCATATCTAACGCTACTGATTTATATTGATGGTCATAACATCCATTGCAACTTTTAACATATGTTTTTGCGCTGGCTAATCCAGATAAGAGTACAAGTGTGAGCGTGATTAAATATTTCATTTATTTTCCTTAATAATGAGGTTGGCCGCTACTATAAAGTAGGTACTAAGTAAGTCAATTAAACAATATTTAAATCATTTAATTCTCCAACCTATTGATATTAGATTAATTAAAGTTTACTGTTAGACTTTGATATTAATATTGTTGTTATGAAAAAGGAAATGTTAAATAACATGAGTAAATTAATAGATGTTTTTTCGTTATTTATTATAATTATCAGTTGGCTGTTTTCGATAGGTTTGATATTAAGTGGTTTTCGTATAGATAATTCAGGTTTACCGATAGCTGGATCAATTCTTATTTACACTCTTGTTTACAGTGAAATTAATAGAAATAAACAAAAACCATAATTTCACTGAAATAGAACAAAAAACTAATCGTGTGCAAATATATCATAGAAGAATCCCTTTAGTGGGTGTAATAATCGGGTTAACTCCATTTCCTCACCACAATATTGACATGATAAAGGGTTACGTCCTGCAGCTTTCTCAAATAACTCCGCATATTGACATAACTGATCATCGCATCAACTAAATCACCTGCTATGCGCGCTATCACTTCATACCATTTTTTAAACCTTGCGGTAATACATGTTCCTATAAAGGGTCGGTTGAATAAAAGAACGGTTTTTTCTTAAATTTCCGTACATATCCGCGCTTAGATTATCTTTGTTATTTCTAGCCTTTTTTCAGCTCTTATCGTGTCACACCTAACCAAAAACCAAAGTAAACTCAAGTGGAATTTCTTTTTATAAATCATCTAATCTATCTAAAATAGAAGATAGATTTTTTTCTTTTTCGGGTCTTGATTTTTCTAGTGCTTTTTCTTCTAGTCTTATTTCTGCCCTGCGTGTTTCAGCTCTTACTTTTTCCCTTTCGAGTTCAATTTCTCGCTCTATATTGGATTGAAAATTAAACTTTTCTTGTGCTTCCTCTGCTTTTTTTTGTTCTCGGTTTTCGCGTCTACCCCTCATGAATGCAGTGATTTTGTACGGTAGTTTGTAGAGTGTTTTTTTGTGTATTTGGTTGTGAATAATTAAAAATAAAAGTCCGAACCAAAAAGGGCATAAAACCCAATAAATTAAATCTCCACCGCCTTGAGTTTGCAAGCGAAGTAAGCGCTAATTTAACCCCACATTCCAATTTCAATCAGCTTTAAGCAAAATTATCTCATCAAATTAATTCGGGATAATTATGAAATATCAGCAAAAAATTAAACATTGGCAGTCACTCTTTATTCAGCAACAAAACAGTGGTCTTTCTATTACTGATTTTTGTAAACAGCAAAAATTTTCAACTTCTACATTTTATGCCTGGAAAAAACGCATAGCCAAAACTAATGGCAATAAGCCCCTGCCGACTCAAAAGCAACAACTTATTCCCTTGCTTGTTGAAGGTGCCGCTGAACTTCAAACGACCTCGCTCAAATTAAGTACACCAACCGGCTATCAATTAGAATTTGATGAGGACTTATGTCATCAAAAGCTTCATCATATTGTGAGTTTACTTAAATGATCTGTCCTCAACAGGTATATTTGGTCACTGGCTTTACTGACATGCGTAAATCCATAAATGGTTTATCAATCATTGTTGCTGAGCAACTTGAGTTAGATCCTCTCAATCAAGCTTGGTATGTTTTTTGTAATAAACATCGCGATAAGCTAAAAATTTTATTTTGGGATACTAATGGTTTTTGGCTCTATTATCGACGTTTAGAACAAGGTCGCTTTCAATGGCCGAAAAACAGTTGTTCATTGGCTGCTATGGGTATTGAACAACGCCAGTTGCAATGGTTACTCTCAGGCTTGCCTGTTAGTAATCCGTCACGACATCACACATTATCAGGCCTATCGGTTATGTGATCCTGAAGAGCATTTTTTAGGTATTGAACGATCTTTTTACTGTGTCATGCTAGCCATACTTTGAGATAAATAAAGCTTTATAAATGTCTGATAATGCGCAAATAAATCAACTGCAAAAACAACTGGCGGCTTTGCAAGCTCAGGTTGATGCATTGCAGCAAGATAAACAAGCATTAAAAGAAGATATGGTTGAAATGCAGGCGCGTATTGATCACCTTCTTGCAGAATTGAAACTGAGCAAATCTCAAAAATATGGCAAGAAAAGTGAGAAGGCACCACGTGGCACCTTTAACGAAGCAGAGCAAGCAAAGTCAGCGCCCAAGCATCATAAAAAAGGCAAACAAACACTGCCTGAAGATATACCGCGTGAAGAAGTTGAACATGTATTAGCAGATAGCAGTTGTATGTGTTGCGGGAATGATATGCATGTTTGTGGCACTGAAGAAAGTGAACAAGTTAAAATTATCCCAGCCAAAATCAGTGTCATAAAACACAAGCAATTCAAATACGCTTGTCGTCATTGTGAAAATACTGAAATCAAAAACAAAATCATTACCGCTTCCAAGCCAAAACAACCGATACCCGGCAGTATTGCCAGCGCGGAAACACTGGCTGCAGTTGTGACGGCTAAATATTGTGATGCGTTACCGCTTTATCGACAGGTTGAGATATTCAAACGCGGTGGACTTAGCTTGTCTCGGGGCACGCTGGCAAATTGGTGTATTAAAGCTGGCGCAATCATTAAACCTTTAGTTGAAGCAATGAGACGACATTTACTCGCTCAGCATAGTTTATGCGCCGATGAAACTCGAGTTCAGGTATTAGATGAGCCTGATAAAAAAGCCACAAACCAATCTTATATGTGGGTGTATCGCAGTAACGAAATGAGTGAGCAACCTGTTGTGGTTTATGATTACCAGGCGGGTAGAAGTCGCGCCTGTTTAAAAGAATTCCTAGGGGATTATCAAGGATATTTACAGTGTGATGGCTACCCTGTTTATGACAATGTTGAAAATATCACGCCTGTAGGCTGCTGGGCACATGCCAGGCGTAAATATAATGATGCACTTAAGGCTGAGTCAAAGAATAAAGGTCGGGCACATAAGGCAATCAGTTTCATCAGTAAACTTTATAAATTAGAAACGCAGGCAAAAAACAAGAAACTAAGCGCAAAGAAACGCTATCAATTACGGCAAGAAAAAGCCAAACCAATATTAGCAGCATTTAAAATATGGTTAGATGAAGCCAAGATAAAAGTCACCAAAGAGAGCCATATTGGCAAAGCAATCAACTACACACTTAATCAATGGGATAAATTAAATCATTATATAGAAGATGGTGAATTAGGTATCGACAATAATATAACGGAGCGAGATATCAGACCATTTACCACGGGACGGAAAAACTGGATGTTCTCACAATCAGTCAATGGTGTAGAGGCAAGTGCGATACTTTATAGTATTGTCATGACATGTCGGGCAAATGATATAAACCCATATTACTACTTCCAACATTTATTTAAAGAAATGCCAAATCGAGAAGAAAATTCAGATTTAACAGATTTAATGCCGTGGAATGTGCAGCTAGACTTTGATTATAACTAGCCGCACCGCCTAGTTGCGCGTTTACTAATATAACGGAGCGAGATATCAGACCATTTACCACGGGACGGAAAAACTGGATGTTCTCACAATCAGTCAATGGTGTAGAGGCAAGTGCGATACTTTATAGTATTGTCATGACATGTCGGGCAAATGATATAAACCCATATTACTATTTCCAATATCTGTTCAAAGAAATGCCAAATCGAGGAGAAAATTCTGATTTAACCGATTTAATGCCGTGGAATGTGCAGCTAGACTTCGATCATAGCTAGGCGCACTGCTTAGTTGTGCGTTTACACAACACAAGTCTATACCAAGGTTGTAGATACGTTCTTGAAGCAAGAATACCACAAGTGCCACCCATCAGCTATGAATAAGCCGCACCTATCAGCGAATGTGTTTGAAGAAGACTATAAAATTAGACAGCCATCTTTTTCTTATTGAAAACTAGTCTAAAATTCATTTTTTAGACTAAACTTTAACCACTGATGAATTGTTATTGGTGGTTATTATGGCTAGGGCGAGAGAGTCGTTAATCGATTTAGATGCAACCCCTTATTATCATTGTATAAATCGCTGTATCCGAAGAAGTTACTTATGTGGCGATGATAAATATTCAGGTAATAACTTTGACCATCGTAGAACTTGGTTAGTAGATAGAATCAAATTCCTTTCAACTGTTTTTTCAATTGATATCGCAGCTTATGCGATTATGTCTAATCATTATCACCTTGTTTTAAAGGTAAATAGGGAAGAGGCTTTAAGCTTATCTAATGATGATGTTATTGAACGTTGGTATCAGTTATATCATGGTTGTATTTTGGTCGACCGTTATAGGTCGGGTGAAAAACTCAATGCAGCATACATGTTTAGAATTAATGAAATAGTTAATGAATGGCGCATAAGGCTATATGATATTAGTTGGTTTATGCGCAGCCTAAATGAATTTATAGCGCGTAAAGCGAATAAAGAAGATAATTGCACGGGTAAATTTTGGGAAGGGCGTTTTAAATCACAGGCTTTGCTAGATGAATCTGCAATTTTAAGTTGCATGATGTATGTTGATTTAAATCCTATTAGAGCAAAAATGGTTGACTCACTTATAGGCAGTGATTTCACCTCAATTAAAGAACGAATCAAGCAATACCAATCTTTTAAAAAACAAGACAAATCTAAAAATAGTAAATCTAATAAGAAACCTGAATTTACAGTCTTACAGCAACCAAAGTTACTATTAGAATTTGGCTGCTCAATGGATAAAAATACCATTCCTTTTACGCTTTTTGATTATTTAGAGTTAGCTGATTTTAGTAGTCGTTTAATCGTGCCAAATAAACGAGGTTCGGTTTTGAAAACGACTCCAAAAATTTTAGCTGTTTTAAATATTGAAGTTGATTCATGGCTCAATACCATTCAACACTTCAGGCGGCATTATGCTAACTTCGCAGGTTCAAAATCATCTTTAATGAAGTGTGCACATAGTCACAATCATAGTTGGTATAAAGGTTCCGGGTAGTTGCTCAACCTTATTTAAGTTTAACAATTGTTGCTATCTAGCAATTTAATTGATTGTGCGCGTAATTTATAAAACCTCAATAATTTGTATTGTATTTCGTGAAATAAAACATGAAACTCTCAAATTAAATATATTTATAGTAACCAGCGTAAGCTTTTAATTTCTGAGTGGGGGTTTTTATATCAATGAGATATTTATGTCTAATCTTTTTTAATCTTTTTTAATCTTTTTTAATCTTTTTTTTTGAAGTGTCAATATAACGAAAATGATTTTTCCAATCTGGGGCTTTGAGTCATAAGAAAAAAACTAGTAAATAATTTCTTTAAAATTTACTTAATTGGTCTTTTACTAATCATTATCGTTAACTCTTCTCGTTTTAATAATTTTTGAAAGCATGATGTTGATATTGATTCTGTTAAGTAATCAAATGTCAAGTTAGCCTCTTAAATGTTATGTCATTGTAGTTAAATGATTGGTGGGAAATTGCCAAGTGTGTTAGTATTGAAATTCTCCCTACCGCTTAGTAGGGACTTCTTTTCTTTTTCGAGATTGAATCTCGACACTCCTCAGACGCCCTTCTAAGCCTTACTTTAAGGCTATTATTATGTCTACTCCTTCAAACTATAATGACTTTAGAAATATTAACGTCAACAATACTTTTAATTCGTTAAGACAGGCAACTCTGCTAAAAGAACAAGATAATTCCATTCAACCGACTGCTATCATTTTTTGCGAAGGGAATTTTGGAAAAGCTGATGGTAAAACGGCGAATGGTTTGATTCGGCACTCCCAAAAGTATCGCATAGTGTCTGTCATTGATAGCAAATTAGCTGGTTTGGATTCTGGTAAGGTACTAGATCAAAAAGCCAATGGAATACCCATAGTTGCAAGTTTAGAAGACGCTATAAACCTAAGCGAAACTCTTCCTCAATACTTCATTTTCGGTCTTGCTCCTACCAGCGGTTTTTTATCGAGTTTAGAAAGAAAAATCATTTTACATGCCATGTCCTTGAAAATGCATATCATCAATGGTCTACATGAGTTTCTGACCGAGGATTTAGCATTTGTTGACGCGAGTATTGAGCATGGTGTTCGAATATTTGATATTCGCAAACCTAAGCGAAAAGAAGAGCTTCAAATATTTAGCGGTAGAGTTCGAGAGGTGAACTGCCCTAGAATAGCTGTATTAGGTACAGATTGTGCATTAGGAAAACGAACAACTGCGACCATTTTGGCCAACGAATTAACTAATAAAGGTCTCAATGTTGTGATGATAGCAACAGGACAAACAGGTATTATGCAAGGGGCGCGTTACTGTGTAGCTCTCGACGCAGTCCCTTCCCAATTTTGTGCTGGAGAATTGGAGTCGGTTATTGTTAAAGCATATGAAAAAGAAAATCCAGACTTGATTATTATTGAAGGACAAGGTGCCTTAAGTCACCCCGCATATTCTACCAGTTCGTTCATATTGCGTGGCAGCTGCCCAACCAGTGTTATTTTACAGCATGCTCCTAAACGTCAGCACCGTAGTGATTTTCCAAATATGCCAATGCCCTCAGTTGCTTCAGAAATAATACTGATTGAGACATTTTCAGACACATCGGTTATTGGCTTAACGCTCAATCACGAAGGAATGTCTTCAGATGATATTTTTACTGCGATTGATGGTTACTCCAATGAGTTAGGTATACAGGTTACTGACCCGTTGTCTCAGCCAGTTGAAAAATTGCTCGACATCGTGCTGTCAGCCTATCCTCAATTGGCAAGTAAACTGGCTGAAAAGAATGAAGTATCCTAGATTAGATGTCGATTGCACTAAAGTCTGTCATAACGCTCAGTACCTTATGGCTAAATTAGCTTTAAGAAACATTTCAGTTACTCCGGTAACTAAAGTTTTTTCAGGCCATCCTATTATTGCACAAATGCTTATTGATGCAGGAGCAGAAATGGTTGCAGATTCTAGGGTCGAAAATATCCAAAGGTTAACTAAAGCTGGTGTTTTGGTGCCGAAAATGTTGATTCGCACGCCGATGCTCAGCCAAGTTACCAGTGTTGTTAAATGGTGTGATATTAGTTTGAATACTGAGATAGATGTTATTGAAAAGCTTTCCTGTGTCGCAAAGCAATTAAATATCACCCATGGAATTGTTGTCATGATAGAACTTGGCGATCTGAGGGAGGGCGTTATGCCGGAACTTATTATTGGCTTTATCAAACAAATTATTGATTTACCCAATATCATCATTAAAGGAATAGGTGCAAACCTAGCGTGTCGGTATGGTATTGCTACTGACGAAAAAAATATGTCACTTCTTTCAAATTTAGCCGATGACATTGAAGCAAAGTTTGACCTCAAGCTTGATATTATTTCAGGGGGAAATACTGCTTCAATTGATTGGGCAATTAATCATACCAGTACAACCCGTGTGAATAACCTCCGTATCGGTGAAGCGATTTTTCTAGGCTTTGACTCATTAACTCAAGAAAAAATTGAAGGTTTATATACCGATTCAATTACATTGACTGCTGAAGTGATTGAGTCAAAATTAAAACCGTCTTTGCCATGGGGAAGTATAGGTGCCAATGCATTTGGAGAAAAGGAATATACTTCAGAAAGAGGTGCAGTATCACAAGCTATTCTTGCGTTAGGCCGTCAAGATGTATGTATTACAGGACTTAGTGCTCCTGACGGAATGACAATAATGTCATCAACGAGTGATCATCTAATTATTGAAACTTCAGGAAAACCGCTATTAGTTGGCCAAACTGTAATGTTTAACTTGGACTACAGTGCACTCTTATCTTCTATGTCATCATGTTATGTCTACAAATATTTCAATAAACATATCGCCAGTAAGGTGAGCAACAATGCCATGAATGAAAAAGGGAAAGTAAACGCTACTATTGCTCTGCCTTAGTTGCATTGAGAGTTTTAATCAGAATGTGGCTGAAAGTTAAGACATCATTAATGAGTAAGGTTGAGTTGTAGACGTAAAATGCATTAATTTATGGGATTAGCTGGCCTTGCAAAAAAGCGTTTATTCCATGAAAGTAGAACTTTGTTGAATTTTTTCATTTAACAATGCTACGAACTCTGCTGAGGTATATAAACCTAGTAGCTCAGCGGCTTTTGCTAATGAAATGTCCTTATGGTGTGCTGTATGAACTATTTGCGCTGAAACATCATAGCCTAGCATAGGGGCAAGTAAAGTGATTACAGACAAATTTTGTTTCATTTTGCGCTGAATTTGTGATTTATTTAACTTGAGGCCATTAACACAGCAAACCAATGGGGTCAAGCAAACCAATGGGGTCACCCATTAGGAATTTCCGGTCAAGCAGACATGTGTGTTTTCTTGTGTTTTTTATTAAAAACCAAGTAAAAATGTTTTTTGTACCGCCAATTTCAATTATTTATTAATACGCACCTAAAAATCACAATGTTGGTGTGAATATGCACCAGTCACCCATCTGAATTAAAGCGGTGTAGTCAGCCAATAAACTGGATGACTACTGCTCTTGGCTACAAAGCCTCAGTAATTATTTAGTGCCAAAGTTAATCCAGTTCTTTACAGAAGTTTCTGTAATTAACAGATCTATGGCTTTGCCTGCTAAAGGCAATCCAACCCGTTATGGCTTTAACTTTGGGCATACTCATTTTTACAATTAAATTAGAATGGTTAAGGTAAAGGTTTAATCAGGTCTCGTGGTTTTTCCAATCCCTTGTATAACTCATTACCTTAACCAAATTCTGTTAACAAAAAGCTTTTTTAGCTTCAAAAGGCACGTCATCTCGCAAAACATAAAAGCAAGCTCTCGCTAATTTATGGGCCACTGTTTTTATCGCAACAGTTTGATTTGTTTTTGCTGCTTTTCGTTGATAATAACTTTTCACTGTTTTGTTATACCTGATAGCAAAGCTAGCGGCTTCAACAAAAGCCCATGCCAAATATTTATTGCCATTTTTTGAATTTGTACTGCCTTTCTTTTTACCATTACTGTAACGAGCACCACTGACACATCGACAATAAGATGCGTAATTACCTACCTTGTCAAAACGCTTAATATCACCAGTTTCAAGCATAATAGTGAGGGCTAAAATATTACCAATACCATCAATGCTAGTCAGTTGTTGGAATTGCGCTCTTAATTTAACTTGTTCTAATATGACACGTTCAATCGTCTTAATTTGTGTTTTTAGACAGTTCATTACAGCTAGGTTGCAAACTGTAGCCTGGCTAACATTTGTTGATAAAAAATCTTTTTCTATGTCTTCAGCTGAGAGTTGTTTTATTTTGTTATTACTCAGTTTATAACTCAAATGACGCATATATAGCCCCTGGATGGACAAAAGGTTTTTCGTGGCTTGTTGAACAAGTTGCATCCGTTTACGCATCAAATCTCGTACTGCTCGCTCTGCTTTTGGATAGATATACCCCTCAGGTAGAATATTTAATCTCAACATTTCTGCCAGCCAAGCAGCATCACTATTATCATCAGCATATTTCAAACCAGAATACTGCTGGATCGCTGTCGTATTGGCGAGATGAACACAAAATCCAGCATCCATTAAAGCGTCGACTAACCAATACCAGTTAAAAGTAGACTCAACTACTAAGCCAACTAATTCATTTTCAAAAGAGCCTAAAAACTGAAAAATCATATTTAAATCATTGGGTAATTTTTTTCTTGCTTTAATTTCACCATTTTCATCTTTAATAGCAAATACACTATTATTTGAATGTAAATCAATTCCACCATATAGTTTCATCTTAGGCTCCTAGTGTTCGTAAAAGTGTTTTGGACGGCACATACTTTACGCTTAACACTTAGGAGCTTTCTATATGATTATCAGGTCTTGCATCGTGCAGTCAGGATAAGTAAAACTAAACATTAATTCTTTTCTTGTTGAAAACGAGTTTATATTGACCTTAATTCATTAATGGTAATGATATTAATTCTCATTTCTTTGTTTTCTGGTTTCTGATAAGGTGTAACAATATAAACAAGTGAAAATATTGACTTATCACTTGGTTTTGTAAATTGAGACATAAATTTAGGAATAATAGATTTTAATGAATGAAAATAATGCTTGGCCACAAGATGTTGATGGAGATGTTTTACGATTACTTCAGGGAAGGGGGTTTGATTTCAATTTAGATCACGAAATTGAGTTTATGATCGATTTTAAATGCTGGCCATTAAGCCAAGCGCAGCAAGCTGAAGTGCTAAAGAAGTTACCAGAGGTAAGCTTTGTAGAAACAGAAGCGGAATTGCTTGAAGAGGGTGATCCTACTGGATATGTATCGTTTAAGGTTAAAAACAAGGTAACGTATGATTTTATTACGCAAGAGCCGCAAAGGTTAAGCAACCTGTTTGTTAATTTGGATGGATATTGTGACTCTTGGGTTGTTGTTAGTGGCTGTGGTTCTTAACTAAAATAACTGGTGCGGGTCTTTCGTTGTGCACCGCAACACATATTACATAATTTTATATTCAAAAGGTTAGCAATACTTGCCTAACCTTTTTTATTTTTATTCTTTGCCAGATATGCTTTTTAACACATCTAGCTTGTTTTATTTAAAATAAGTGAATGAGCAACCCATAAATACTGAAAGTCTAAGGATACTAATTTACTCTAATTGCTGGACTGTGATTTTCTCTGTTGTACAGACATGGTTTGCGTGATCCAAGATTTTAAAGTGTTAACACTAATATAGTACTCTTGCCAACCGTATTTACCTTCTCTTTCATGTTTTTGCTCATTAGGGTAGTCGCCAGCAGAGCTTATCCCAGCAACATAGTAAACTGAATCAATTTTTACAAGTGCTGGGCTGCCACTATCGCCTGGGCCATTAATACCTTCTAATGGTAATGTGTTTCCGCTGTTAGGAGCGTCAAAATTAAAGACTAAATAATTACCATCTACGGCTTCTATTTTATTATGCGCCACACGAAACTTTCTATCGTTCACCCTATCTTGGCGCGAAACACCTGTGACGCCATTACCAAAATCTCCCCAGCCCATAACTTCAATGATTTGATTTACTTTTACTTCTGACGCTAATAAGGGCAATGTATTAATGTTTTTGATAGGGCTAGCCAACTTAATTAATGCAATATCAAATGATTGGTCCTTTACTTTATCTTCTACCCCAACAATGTCGCCTTGGCTATTTCTAATGGCCTTCATATAACCATACTCAGGAGGCATATAAATAGATGAAACTTCTGCATCATTGCCAGCAATTACAAACTTGCTACCAGGTTTCAATAAGATAGTACAATGCGCAGCTGTAATAGCCCATTGTGATGCGAGCATAGTGCCAACACAGTTTTTTAGTTTGCCATTATCATGCAATGGAAAAATCGCAGGAAAGTCAGCTTCTTGTTTAACATACTCACTGTCGTTTTTGTCATGCCTAATTATCATTGCACTGGCTTGTAGGCTAGTTGCAATACAACAGCTCATGATTAACTTACCAATTAAATTCATATTTTTCCTTACTTTTTATGTTAGTTATATATTGAAATAAGCAAGTAGCACACCAGGTTGTAAGGTATTGATATTTAACTGTTATTCTGCTTTGAGTTGCTGGTTTTATTAGGTGTTTTTTCGGTTTTGTGAAAATATTTATGATTTCGAAAAAGGAGGTTGTTGCTCAATTGCTTATGTTGAAATAGAAGGTGTTAAACAATAAGTTAATATAATTTTGATATATGATAATTAAACCTTATAGTTCAATAATATATTTGGCATGATAGGGACAACCTAACGCAGTTTCGAGATGTAGAGGGAGATAACATCATGGCTAATATTAACTTTAAAACAAAAATAAACTTTATTAGACCTTTTAATACTTATAAAACAGAAAATATTCCCTTAGCTAACCAGCATACAGCTTTTGAAAGTGATAGGGGACGCATAATAAATTCAGCTGCAATTCGAAGACTACAACAAAAAACACAGGTTTTTCCGCTTGAACGTAATGCTGCAGTAAGAAGTCGGCTAACGCACTCTATGGAAGTACAGCAAGTTGGTCGGTTTATTGTTCAATCTATTTTCAAAAGCTTATCACCAAATAAGCTCGCTGAATATGGCCTAGAGGGTCTTGAGAGATCAATTGAAAGTCTAGTTGAAATGTCTTGTTTAATGCATGATATAGGTAACCCTCCTTTTGGTCATTTTGGTGAAGAAGCATTAAATCAATGGTTTATAAAAAATATTGCGCAATTAACAACTTTAAGTAGTGGCAATATTTTTATTGGTAATGAAGATTTACTTGAAGATTTGAAACAGTTTGAAGGTAATGCCCAAGCAATAAGATTAATTCATTCATTATTAAACTTAAATCTGACTTATACCCAAGCAGCAGGAATTTTAAAATATACTAGACCAGCAACTATGAAAAAATCCGAAGTGGTTAGAGACAAAAGCTATTTAATGAAAAAGGTCGGCTACTATTTCGCTGAAAAAGAATATGTAAATAGCATGATGACATCTTTAAATATAGAGCATGGCTGTCGTCACCCAATCTCTTATATTATGGAAGCAGCCGATGATATATCTTATTGTTTAGCGGATATAGAAGATGCAGTAGAAAAAGGGGTTTTAAGTCGAAATGATTTAAGTACTATCTTAAAGGATATGTTTGAAGATGTTTTAATCAATCAACTTAAGATTGATGACATTAATGCAATATCTCAATGGAAAAAGGCAGTTGAAAGTGCAGATAAAGTAGAGAATGATGCAAATTATTTTATTAAGTTGCGCGTAGCATTAATTCATCCATTAGTTGAGCATGCAACTACACGATTTATTGATAATATTGAAGCTGTATATCATGGCACTTTTAATCAAGCTTTATTAGAAGATAACAGCCGATATCATGCAATTACGCAGACCTTAAAGCAAATCGCATTAAAATATGTATTTTGTAATCAAGAGGTTGAAAAGCTTGAATTACAAGGGTTTAGAATAATTAGCGGCTTACTTGATGCTTATAAACCCTTATTAGAATTAGATAAACATGAGTTTGAACTGGCGATAAATAAAGAAAAAGGGGCGCCACTAATTGAAACGCGATTGTGTAATAAACTCCCAATAAAGCATAAGGAGACCTACTTAAAAGCTGTTTCGTTACTAGATAAAGGAGCAGAAAACTATACGTGTTTAGAGTTTTATTATCGTTGTCGATTAATTCAAGATTATATAAGCGGCATGACAGATCAGTTTGCTTATGATGAATATAGAATGTTGATGGTTATCGAATGATAAATAAGCTTGATTTTATGGGCTATTTTTTATGAACTAGTTCCAATATGAAAAGGTGACTTAGATCACCTTTTTTGATTAAAGAATCGCTTACATTAAAGCATCATATGCCTTATTCATGACTTCTATGGTTATATTGTTATTGCCATATTGGCCAACTACACGATTGAGTTTTAGCTTGTTATTTCGCACAAAATCAACAAAAGTTCTAGTGTAGTTAGGGATCACCTTAGGGATAGTGTTATCAAATGGAATGTGTAAAAAATCTGATTGGAAAATGATACCAGCGTTATCGAAGTGAACAAAGCTTTGGCGTTTAGCGTGCATGGTTTCTAAGATGTAAAACTTAGCTCCATAAATATTTTGCTCGTTCTCTAAAATACGAAATTTGAAATTTTCAATGTCGTTTGAAAATGCTTTATGTGCTTTTATACCTGCAATTGTGTAACTGTCAGCAATAATCTCAACACCTTGTTTAGCATAAAGATTAAGCCCTGAAATTTCATCGCTATGTGGATGAGTGATGTGCACAGATTTTAGAGTTTTATTTGGAAATTCCTTTTCAATAAAACTGATAATTTTTTTTGCTAAATCAGTACTGCCACTTACCCCAAATGCCATGATTTTATCGTCTTTGACTTTTAATAAGCTATTACGTCTTCCAGCTGAGTCTGTCACTAAATACAGATCTTCAGATAATAAGCTTGAAAATAATTTGCCATCACCTCTGGGTAATTCTTGATCATACCCTTGTGGTAGTTTTAGTCTATTAGGATCTACTTGATTAAGAATGTTAAAACTGTCGTTATAAGTGACATATTGAGGAACTGTTGCATCATTGTAATGTTGGTGTACTACTCGAGCGTAAGTAATGCCTCGGGTCGTTTGATAGTCATAATATTCAAAGTAACCATTAAGCGGTTTATGGTTAACTGAAATTAATTGTAAAGGCTGATTTTTGAACTTGTAATCTATTGTGTCACCGCTAGGTAATGTATGAGTGACTAGGGTCGTTTGAGACTTTTTGTCTTTGATAAGGGTAAGAGCCTTTTTGCTATTTTGTTCTTCAAGTAATGGCCTTACAGCCATAAAATCAAGCTTCATTACTAGATAGTTAGTTACAGTATCAAACCTGTTCATATTTTGTTTTATAACGGCTTTTCCAAGAAATGCACCGCTTTTATCATAATAATAACCCTCGGTATTATTTTGAAATTGCACTCTATCAAACAGTAATCCGCCAGGGAAATAGAGGATGTCGTTGTCATAATAGTGTTTTTTTTCAAGATCAACTTCTATTGTTCTGATCGACATAGCGCGATTGGGCATTTTAAAATCCCAGTAATTTTTATCTCTGTATTGTTTATTTAGAAAGTGATGATTAAGAGAGAATGCCTTGATAGATAAGGTATCTTGGTAGTGGTCTTTTAATTTATTTACAAAGTGCTGCACTTCCTCTGCTTTAACCAAATTAGCTTTAAATAGTGAAAGTAATAGCATAAATATCAAGGTGTTGTTTATATAGGTATGCATAGTGAACCTTATGTTTGGGCGGTTTTTGTACAATATACATTTTTGATTGGGCGCTCTTATAGGCACTTAATGTAAAATCATTTTGCTTATGTTTTACAAAAGTTTACATATCTAGGATGTCTTATTTGCTAAATAAGATAATTGCAACGGATTTTTATAGATATAAATGTATTTAAAAGGAATTAATATCCTAAGTGCAATGTGTTCTCTAAAAGCTTGAAATTAAGGTCTTAAATATTAATAAATAGTTAAATTTACCAAATGTTACGAAACAGGTACTTGTTAAGAAAGAATAAATCAAATAAAATCAATGGTATATAGTATTTTAAATTGGCGTATCAATTACCTATTTAAACTAAATTGTTATTTTAAATGAGAAATGAATGAAGAAATATATATATTTAGGCCTTTGCACTGTGTTTACAGTACTTTTTCAACAATCAAGTTTTGCATCTGAAACAAATATGGATTATCAAAAAATCCTTGAAAAAGCGGTGAGTAAAAATGGGCCGGGTGTTGCTGCTTTGGTAAGTAAAAAAGGTGAAGTTATTTTTAAAGGAGCTTATGGACTCGCTAATATAGAACATCAGATACCTTTGAAAACTGATGGCGTTTTTCGTTTAGGCTCAATTACCAAGCAGTTTACAGGTGCAGCAATTTTGTTGTTACAAGAGCAAAAAAAATTAACAGTAACAGATAATATCAATCGATATATCCCTAATTTTCCAACTCAAGGTCATAAGATTACAATTGAGCAATTGTTAACCCATACATCAGGGCTTGGTAATTTCACAGATGACTTTAATATATTTGCTAATGAAGCTTTAACATCGAAATCTATTGATCAAGTTATTGAGAAATTAGCACAATATCCAATGAGAACAAAACCAGGTGAAGAAATGTATTACTCTAACACTGGTTATGTGTTGTTAGGTAAAATAATAGAAGTAGCTAGTGGACAAAGTTATGCTAAATTTGTCGAACAGCATATTTTCAAAAAATTGGATATGAAATCTAGCCAGTACGGCGGCTCTCAAATAATTAAAAATAGAGTTAATGGTTATGATGCCACTAACAAAGGAGTTGTAAATGCAGGATATATTGATATGTCTTGGCCTCATGCTTCAGGTTCTTTGTTGTCTACATTAGAGGATATGAATAAATGGTTTACAGCACTGACAAATAATCAGTTGATTTCTCAAAACAGTTATAAACAAATGACGAGTCCTGTCATATTAAATAATGGTAAATCATCAAACTATGGTTATGGTTTGTACATCGAAAAATTTAATAAATACCAAGCAGTTTCACATAATGGTGGGATCCATGGTTTTGCTACGTCCGGTTACTTCTTTCCGGAAAAAGATATTTATATCGTGGTGCTGAGTAATTTCAGTGGTCAGGATGCGGGGAAAGTTGCTTTATCATTAGCTGAGAAATTACTTAATTAATAGGGATCAAACATTTATAGCCACATGTATCTAATGGTTTATCGTCAAAGCTAGGTTGGAATCTTAGTGTATAACGAGTGTTAAATTATATTGTTAGAACTTGTGGCTATTAAAAAGTATTCAATACACTTAAACTCAAACTCTTTATTTAGACCCTATTTTGATTTTTATTGTGATGTTATATTATATCTTTTAGTAACATGTAGAAATTTAAGTTAGTTTAATAAGCCTTTAATGAAAATATCATCTTGGTTGCTTAATCTTATTTAAAAAATTTAGGGGCAAATTAGTGGTTTCTCGCAGACAATTTACAAAAAGTACAGTGACTTTGGCATTTATGGGGTTAGGCAGTAGTTTATTAGGCTGTGCATCAACTTCTGCTAATAATAAAAATACGATGGCTATGCCATTAAATAATGGTTATGGACCTTTAATTAAAGACAAAAATGGTTTATTAGATTTACCGCAAGGGTTTAGTTATTCCGTTATTTCTGAACTAGATAGTATAATGGATGATGGTTTTAATGTACCTAATAATGCTGATGGCATGGGCTGTATTAAACTTGATGATGAACGAGTTGTATTAATACGTAATCATGAATTAAGCCCAAAACATTTAAGCAAAGCTACAGTATCTATTCAAAACCATAAAACACCGCTTGCTTATGACTCGACCTCTAATGGGGTTGCATTACCAGGTGGTACGACAAATATTATTTATAACTTGCGAACAGGTAAGGTAGAGCGCGAGTTTTATAGTCTCGTTGGCACAATACGAAATTGTTCGGGCGGTACCACTCCTTGGGGTAGTTGGTTAACTTGCGAAGAGTCTGTGAAAACTGCAAACAATGACATTAAAGCAGATCACGGTTATGTATTTGAAGTGCCGGCCAATGCTACGGGGTTAATTGATGCGAAACCAATTATCGCTATGGGACGTTTTAACCATGAGGCGGCCGCAGTTGATCCACGCACGGGTATTGTTTACTTGACTGAAGACCGTGGCGATAGTTTGTTTTATCGATTTATTCCTAATATTAAAGGCAAACTTAATCTAGGTGGTCAACTTCAAGCATTAGTCTTCAAACAAGCTAGTGGTTTCGATACCCGAAATTGGCAAACGAACAACTTTCCAATTTCAAATTGGCATGAAGTAGAGTGGATAAATCTAGATAATCCACAAAGCCCTGAAGATGACCTTAGAAAACGCGGTTTTGCAAAAGGAGCTGGGTTATTTGCCCGTGGTGAAGGCATTCATTTTGCTGATAATGAATTATATTTTTGTTGTACTAATGGTGGTAAAAAGCAGTTAGGGCAAATAATGCGTTATCAGCCATCAGCATATGAAGGCTCACAAAATGAGTCCAAACATCCAGGATTAATTCAGCTGTTTTTACAAAGTGAAGATGAGTCTTTATATAACTTTGGTGATAACTTAACAGTAACACCACAAAGTCATTTATTGGTTTGTGAAGATCAATATACTGATGTGACAAAAAATCATTTACGTGGTGTAACTCCTAAGGGTGAAGTATATCCCTTTGCTAAATTGAATATTCAGACTGA
Organism: Pseudoalteromonas sp. '520P1 No. 423'; assembly: GCF_001269985.1. Classification (NCBI taxonomy): domain Bacteria; kingdom Pseudomonadati; phylum Pseudomonadota; class Gammaproteobacteria; order Alteromonadales; family Pseudoalteromonadaceae; genus Pseudoalteromonas; species Pseudoalteromonas sp. '520P1 No. 423'. The sequence continues at coordinate 1,886,176 of NZ_BBZB01000001.1, forward strand.
GCCAGCAGGGACGTGTTTTTCACCTGATGGCAGTGTATTGTTTGTAAACATTTATGCACCAACCAAAACATTGGCGATAACTGGCCCATGGGGAAAGTTTAAAAGCGAACGTAAATCTTAGTTGTCTAACTTTCTTTTACCATGTTTATAAAGATATTGGGCCTGTTGAACAGCTTGAAAGTCAACAAGCCCTATATTCATTCTTAAGTTATAGCGTTCAAACTTATCTAATAATTACGCATTACTGCTAATTGAAACAACGCTGCTTTTTGCGTTATTTTCTTCATCAGTTACTTCTTCATTGATTTCTGTCGCATCTTCAATATCTTACCTAGTGAATACAGAGTTCTTAAAAGTCCATCATTCTATATAGGCTTTAAAAAAGTAAAAGATTGATATGTGTATTTATGTGATTGATTTTTATGGTTTTAGTTGATTTTAGTTGTGGGAACTATTGGGTTTATTGTAAGTGAAGTGTTAAATATGTTATTAAATTGAGGCGTAATATCTAACATCGACTTCTAAAGAAAGTCACGTATTTAATTCCTGAATTTGTAGTTTAGGTAATGATATCTAATCACTATTACCTAGTATCAAATAAAATCAGGGAAGTTACTTTATAAAAAAAGGGACTAATATCAATTCCAATAAATATGTGATCAATCTAAATGGTCTAAATATATAATAGCTGCGTTGCCTGCATGGATGCAGGTACTTAGGTTTAGTCTGGAGCTATAAACCTGTGCTTTCAATCCCAATAGCCAGCTATTGGTCAATCAAGCGCCTTGCTCTTGAAAATTTATCCTAATTTATATTAGATCACTAACTTAATAGAATTGGTATAAAAAAGTCCCGCTTATTTCTAATCTAGATTAATTTGAGTGAGCAATTATTTTACTCTTCAGTATGAGTGAACTGATATTCCTTTACTGGTTGTGCGCCAAGTAAATGCTCAACAAAATAGTCCCAACGCTTTCTAATGAAATAATCACTATTATTTAAAAAGTGATCTTGGTTTGGATAAATCATTAAATCAAAGTCTTTGTTTGCTTTGATTAATTGATTCACGAGCTGCATAGTTGCAGCCGGGTTAACATTTTCATCTAATTCACCATGAGCAAGCAGTAATTTACCTTTTAATTTGGCAACACTTTGCGGATTTAGGTTTGTTTGTTGATCCCAGTGTTCAGCGACTGGATAGCCTAACCATGTTTCATTCCAGCCTGTTTTATCTACTCTAAAATCATGATTACCAGAAGCGGCTACACCGACTTTAAAAAAGTCAGCATGTCTAAACATGGCCTGAGCTGTATCATAACCACCCGCAGAAAAACCATAAATCCCTACCTTATTAACATCTAAATATTTATGTTGCTTAGCCAGTGCTTTAATTGCGTATACATGATCATCTACTCCAGCAGACAAATTTTGATAAGCCGCTAAGTGGAATTGTCGATCTCGCTTACTGGTGCCTCTACCATCCATTTTAATCACAATAAAGCCTAACTCAGCTAAAGATTGTGCTTGCTGATAATATGTCCAAAACGATTTAGGGGTAAAAAAGCCATGAGGGCCGGTATAGGTGGCATCAATCACAGGGTAACGTTTATTGACATTAAAGTTACTCGGCTTATACATTAAGCCATATAATTGCGTATGTTGATCATCAGCGAGTACGCTAAAGGCTTCAGGTGCACGCCAGCCTAGCGTAATTAATTCACTTATGTCGGGTGAGCCAACAGTTGTTACTAATTTTCCATCTAAAGTGCTGCGTACTGTATTTGTAGGTACACTTTTATGATCAGAAGCAATATCTACAAAGTATTTAAAGTCAGGAGAAAGTCGCGTGCTGTGCTCTAGTGGTTCAGATGTTAATAAAGCTTGCTTTGTACCATCTAAATTCACTTTGTATAAATGGCGTAAATAGGGATCTCTATCATTAAACCCACCTGAAGCTTCAAAATATAAAGTACGTGATTCTTCATCGACGCCTCTATTTGCACGAACATAGCAATCACATTGTGTGATTTTATTTTTGAGTTGTCCGTTTTTAAGGTCATATAAATAATAGTGTTGTGAGCCTGAACGTTGACTACTCCAGATCAATTCATTTGATTTTTGTAATATCCATATATTTTGTGCCCATGGGTCTAAAAATTGTGCTGATTTCTCTTCAACAATTAATCTTACTTGTTGGTTTTCAGGATTATATTCATGAAGGCTTATACGCTTTTTTGCGCGAGCTTGGTCTATAAAGTAAAAACGGTTGTTATCTTCCCACCAACCCCAAATTGGGCCACCATAATAAGTTTGCTGTAGTTTAGGGGTATCTACTAAACTTACTTTTTTACTCGCTATATCAATTGAATAAATATCACCTAGTGGAATATGTTTATCACCTGCTAAGGGGTAATAATAGCTATATAGTTTTGGTCTTAAGCCCTCATCATGGCTAGATTGCACTAAATGTAATTTACCAACTTTTCGGCGATCGAGCCTGTGCGTAATAACAGTACGACTGTCTGGCGCCCAAAATACATCCAGTTGCTGCTTTACATTTTTAGCATCTTTATTGATATAATTTTTTGGGTTCATATTGTTTACGGCATAAGGATAACCTTCGCTGCCATCAAAGGTTAGCTGAGTTACTTTATCCGTTTCATGTTCAGTTAAATACAAGTTCCATTGCTTTACACTTAATGAATATAAACCATTTGGCGAACTGTATTTTGGTTGAGTAGCGGCTGCTTTTTCAGCTAATTGAGTACATTGACTGGTATATAAGTTACATTTATAGTCTTGATTTTGGTAAACGAGTTTCAAATGATTTTCGACTAAATCTAGTTTTTTTATGTCTATCGAAAAAATTTGCTCTGCATCATGGTTAATACTGAGTTTTAGTTTTTCATGATCAAATAATGGCGTAACAGAAGCTGAAGTGGGTTGTACTTTGAAATAACTTTTATTGCCTAATTTATCTTGCTCACTGTACCAAAAATCACTAGTTTGATTGATCCATTGTGGCTCAACAACCAAATTACGGACTTTAGCTGCTACATTTTTAGGTAAAAAATTTTCAGCCCTTTGATAATCGGCTTTAGTCACTTTGACTGATTGATTTTCTGCCGTTATCGAACAAGCAGTTAAGGATAAGCAAGTTATCAATAATCCAGCTTTTCTAAACATATTTATCTCCATCCCATATTATTTTCCTTACTATAATTTATTTTATAAAGTATACAATTGTTTTATTGTTTTATTGTTTTATTGTTTTATTGTTTTATTGTTTTATTGTTTTATTGTTTTATTGTTTTATTGTTTTATTGTTTTGGTTTTCTTAAATAAACGATTATAAAGTCAAATAAGAGAGCCATACTTTTCTTCTTGAAAACTAACCTTATAATGATATTCGCCATTATTTATTTTTAACTTAATGATTAAACAAATGAATTGTAAAAATTGCCAAACACAACTTCAAGATGATACTAAATTTTGCTCATATTGCGGACAAAGAGCTTCAAGTCTAAATAGACCATTTCTTGATGTCGTAAAAGAGATGTCACATGAATTATTGGATATTGATGGTAAGCTGTGGCTTACGTTACGCACAATGCTTACTAAACCAGGCACATTGACACATGAGTTTAACCAAGGTAAACGGGTTAAATATACACCGCCTTTACGTTTATATCTTGTGATTAGCATACTGTTTCTCATAGTATTTTCTCAACCTTATCAAATGCTTGACCTCGGTGTTAAGTTTACAGAGTCAATGCTTAGTTATTATTCTAAAGTGATGTTTGTGCTTTTTCCTGTGTTTGCATTAATCGTTCAGGTATTTTTTCGACAAACATTTTATATTGGTAATTTAGTTTTCTCCATGCACTTGCATAGTATGGCGTATATTTTTCTAATGATTATCGCGCCTTTAGAAGTGATGGAGCAGTCTCATATCACGTTTTTATTGCTGCAATTTTTGCCTGTTATATATTTAACTTGGTATGTTTTAAGCGCTTTTAAGGTGGTTTATCAGCAAGCTTGGTTGTTAATTATTGTTAAAACTATGGCAATTTACATGATTTATATGGCGTTATTAGGCTTTGTTTTTGATGTGGTGTTCAAATATATAACTTAATTGAAATTGTTTTAAGACTAGAAAAATAAGACTCGCTACTTTGGAAAACATTCATCTAATGTATAACGCATTATTCCGACAGTTTGCTGTGCGCTCACTTGGCACATTTTAGTTGCTACTTGAGCGCCATAAATTGGTTTGAAGCGTTTTAAAATAGGAAGTTTACATAGTGTTGGTAAAATCCAGCTACCAAGTTTTTCGCCTATTCTAACGTGATTACGCTCACCTAATAATAACGAAGGCTGAAAAATACATATACGTTCAAAACCTAGGCCCATTATTTTATTTTCTAACTCGCCTTTCATTTGTAAATATGCGTTTTTACTTGTTGCGTTTGAACCACTTGAAGATACTAAAAAATACTCAGAAACACCGTTATTGGCAGCGAGTTTTGCTGCTGTTAATTGGTAATCAACATCTATTATTCGCTGTGCCTCAGTGGACCCTGCTTGCTTTTTAGTTGTGCCTAAACATGAGAATAAAATATCCCCCAAAAAGGTCTGACTGTATTGTTCAAGCAAAGAAAAATCTACGACTTGATTTTCAATTTTTGGGTGTGAGTAATCAACAGTTTTGCGTGTGACAGCAATAACTTTATTGATATGGGATTGCTGTGCCAGTTTTAATGTCAGATTTTGGCCAATTAACCCTGTTGCCCCAAGTACAATCGCTGTTTTCATATTGTTTAGTTGTTATATTTTAATATAGAGATAGTAAAAGAATGGGAATAAATAAGCTATCTAATGTCACTGTAAAGCACAATACGATTCAACCCAGACAGGTAGTAAGCTCTGATTTACCAGGGCTATAGCCATGAGAGTCACTCCCTAGGGCGCTTTTTTGCTTTCATTTGTCACCGAATTAGCTGTCGAAAAAACATCGTCAATTGGATAACCATCAGCAATTAGCTGGTGTTCTATCTGAAATAATCGAATGGCACGTCTGGTTTTAGGACCCCAAATACCATCTGGCTCGCCTAATTCAAATTCTAGGGTATTAAGTTGGTTCTGCAGGTTTTTCATTGCAGTAACAGTATAAGGTTTCACTTTGGTTTGTTTCTTTGAAAGTTTTAAACCGCTAGCACCAATTAATTTATTAGCTAATATTCCAACAGATAATGCATAACTTTTTGATAAATTCCACGTCATGATCACATTAAAATTTGGGTAGAGTAAAAATGCGGGGCCTTTATGGCCTGAAGGCAGGTAAAGTTCAGCCTCAATATCGTAAGTAGATAATGGTTGATTGTTCGATTTTTTAACACCTAGTTCTTTAAAATAGCGAGTTGGGTAGTATTGATCGAACGCTATTTTTTCATAGGCAAAGCTATCTGATAAGTTAACTTCTCTTCCCCAGCGCTCTTTAGTTTGCCAGCCTATTTTATTTAAATAATTCGCAGCCGTTGTTAACGCATCAATTTCGCTTTGCCAAACATCAACTTTTCCATCATTATCGCCATCAACTGCATACTTTAAAAATGATGAAGGCATAAATTGCATATGCCCCATAGCACCAGCCCAAGAGCCCTGCAGCTGTTTAGTGGTTACTTGTTTTGTTTCAATTAGGGTGAATAAATCTAACAGTTCCAGTGTGAAAAATTCGCTACGGCGTTCATCACACGCTAATGTCGCTAAAGAGTTTATTATCGACATTTTACCCTTAATTTTACCATAAACTGTTTCTAAGCCCCAAAAAGAGACCAAATATTCGCGTGGCACACCGTATTCTTTCTCTAATGAGTCAAACAGCTCTTCATGTTGTTTTAATTTTTGTTTTCCTACTCTCACATGAAAAGAGGTTACTCTAGCTTTAATATATTGCTCAAAAGTTTGGGTAAATTCAGGCTGTTTTTTATCGTATGAAATGACTTGTTCTATCGGGGAGATATCATCAATAATAGTTTGGGTGATGTAAGGCGAAAAACCTTCGGTTTCAGCGCGTTCTGCTAAATTAATTTTACACTGCGCAAAATTGTTATCTGCAATTACAGCATGTGCCAACGATGGAAAAAGTGAACAAATAAAAAATAATTTTTTGATACTAAAAACATAACTAATTTGATTAACAAAAAGCTTTAAAAAGACCATTAGCGGGACTTCCTTGAATAAAACGGTAAGTAAAAATTGGTGATACTTATACAATGTCGAATTTTAACATGAATAACAAGGTATAGAAGTTAGCATCATAAAATTAATTAAATTAGTGTGATTTCGTTAGCTATCATTGAATAGACGATTTTATAACAAACTTTAAAGTGTCAGTAGGTTGGTACCGTTTATTTGCATTCTTTTTTATTGAAAGAGATCTTTTTAATCCCGCTGTTCGTATATGGCTAGTTAAATAAATATTAATTAGAGCAGGTTTATGAAATACCAAGGTAATCCAAATTTCTCCCATAAGCAACAAGATAAAATTGGTGTATTGATAACAAATTTGGGCACGCCAGATGCTCCTAAAAAAAAGGAATTGAAACGTTATTTACGAGAGTTTTTATCTGATCCTCGCGTTGTTGAGGTACCACGCTTAATTTGGTGGATGATACTGAATTTTGTTATTTTAAATATTCGCCCAAGAAGATCTGCGCATGCTTATAGTACTGTTTGGACTGGACGTGGCTCACCACTTTTATTTCATACACAAGACCAAACGGACGCATTACGTAAAAAACTGACAGAACAATATGGTGATAATATTGTAGTGGAATTTGCAATGCGATATGGCTCTCCCTCGGTTGATTCAGTAATCAGTAAAATGCTAGACCAAGGTGTACGTAAATTAGCTGTATTACCACTTTATCCGCAGTATTGTGCTTCTACAACGGCATCAACTTTTGATGCCGTAGCAAATAGTTTTGCGAAAAAACGACTTATTCCAGAGTTACGTTTTATTAATCATTACCATGATTTTCCCTATTATATTAATGCCGTAGCAAATAAAATTCGTCAGCATTGGCAGCTGAATGGCAGGGCGGATAAATTGATATTTACTTATCATGGGATCCCTAAGCGCTATTTAACTAATGGAGACCCATATCACTGTGAATGTTATAAAACTTCTCGTTTAATTGCTGAAAATTTAGGTTTAAGCAAAGGGGAATATATGGTTACTTTTCAATCTCGATTTGGCAGAGAAGAGTGGTTACAGCCTTATACCGATAAAACCCTTATGTCTTTACCAGAACAAGGTGTTAAATCTGTGCAGTTAGTTTGCCCTGGTTTTTCTGCTGACTGTTTAGAAACAATAGAAGAGATAGGCATCGAAAATAGGGATTATTTCATAGAAGCTGGTGGAGAGCGTTATGAATATATTGAAGCACTCAATGCAGAGCCAGAACACATTGAAATGATGTCTGAGTTATTGGCGCAAAATCTGCTGGGTTGGTCAGATAATAATGATACTGAAAAACGTTTTCAATTGGCAAAAGAATTAGGTGCGGCTCAGTAAGTTAGATTAGACTTCACATTGACCAATTACGAGCTAGCACTTTTAATAGCAGTAATTGGTTATGTCTATTAAATTGTCACTGTTGATATGTTATTTTCTCGATATAAATTAAAAGCGATTAAACTTCCAGAGCGATCTTATACTGAGCATGTAGATAAAACTTTTTCGAAGGACCCTGAGCTTCTTTATAATTGACCGACTTTATCGGAGTCAGGATTATATAAAATGTTAAAAAGTGGTCGAGTAGAGTTTTTAATTGCTGTGCCAACATCTGCAAATTATTTATTGGATGACTCTGCTTATGGGTTTGATTCTTTGGCTATTGGGAATTGAAACATACGGTGTTGCCTATATTGGTTGTAGTAATTCGGCTTGGGTTAAAAAAGTGATCCAAAAAATTAATACAGTATTGATAGACATTAAATCTACTGTCGCTTATTTTAACGCGATGTCGAGTTGGTTACCGAAAGAATAAGTAAATCAAGACTATAGCACGTATTATAAAAACCATTTTTCTGAAAAATTCAAATTAAACACACCATATTAAAACAATCTCATTTTAATTTATTATCACTTAGTGGCTATCGCTGTTTGTTTTTTATACTAGTTCCGTTGAACTTATTTGATATTTCTATCGTATTAAACTTTACAATCTTTTGTAAAGTAGGAGTCTGAAATGGCTGAAACACATGTAGAGAGTAATAAGGTAAAGTCAAAAAACATAAAAAATAGAGAGTTTAGTAGGATTATTGATTCTAATATTGTTTCAACTTTTTCTCCTTTTCATTGGTTGAGCTTAGCAGTAAAAGATTTTATAAATGCGCCAATGATTGCAATGGTATACGGTATCGTATTTAGTATTATACCTATTAGTATCTGTTTTTTAGTCATATCCACTCAAAACCATTTAATCATACTTCCTTCAATTGTTGCATTTGCTCTCGTAGGCCCTGCGTTTGCTACAGGCTTATATGACGTTGCTTGGGAGTTAGAAAAAGGGCACAAACCCACATTCAAACATAGTTTAAAGTCTATGTTTAGAAACCCCGTTGGTGAATGGGGCTTTGCTTTATTACTTGTGATTATTATGATTGCTTGGATGAGAATTGCTGCGCTGATCCATGTTTTATATCCAAGCTATGCCGATCCTACACTGGAGCAGCTCATTAACTTTCTGGCTATGGGTACTGCTGCTGGGGCGATAATATCAACAGTCGTTTTTACTTTGTCTGCCTTTACACCACAAATGATGATAGAGCGTCGCGTTGATATTATGACTGCCATTATCACCTCAATTAAAGCGGTTAATAAAAATGCATTTACCATGTTTGTTTGGGCATTGATCATTGTAGCTATGGTTGCTTTTAGTGTTTTGACTTTTGGATTTGGCTTCATCATCACCATGCCACTTCTTGCATTTGCTAGTTGGCATGCCTACATAGCCGTCATTAAAACGAAACGACATCGTGATTATGAATAAATGTGGCGTTAAAAGTTGAATCGAAATTTATGACATTTGGCTAACTCCAATAATACTGGTTAGCCAAAACCATCTTGTTACAATCTTGATTTTATTTTGAGACTCAATCGAGGAAAATAGAATAGATTGAGTCTAAGATATTAATCTAATTAACTAAGTTTTATTAATTCATCAAGACTTAATATTAGTCTTCAGGTCCTTTCATCGTAAATACTAAATGTTTACGCATATTTTTTAAGATAACCCCTTTTTTCATCATTGCTGCGCTTAAGCGTTTTTGCCACTTTAGTAAATCGGGTTCTGCACTTGCTAATGCTTGCTCATTTTCAAATTGAAAACAAAGTAATAATGAACCTGGAAATAAGTGATATTCAACATCAAACCAACATTGCAGCATGCCCGGGATTTCTGCGCGAGCTTGCTCTTCCAGCATATCGGCAGTATTCATTACAAGGTCTTGTTGTTTTTGTTGTACTTTAGAGAGTTTCTTCATGGAGTATTCCAAAATGAGAAGGCAAAAAGTGAAACCTGAAAGCTGATTATAACTAAACTAATAGAGTGCAAGCAACGTAAGAACAGAGATATTAATATTAATGGGGTCGAGATGTAGTACCAACTGAGATTGAATGTTACATTGTATACACTTCGCATTTAGGTACAGGGATTTTAAAGTACAACCTCGTTTTCATTATATAGATAATCTACGTAGCCTAGCATTATTACTCGGTATTGTATTTCACGCATCGCTTGCATATGGCCCTTATTTTTAGAATATTTGGTTTGTAGCAGATCCTAACAGTCATGTTGGTTTTAACTACTTTGCCTTATGGTCGCACTTGTTTAGAATGCCATTATTCTTTTTAATAGCGGGTTTTTGCGCTGCATTATTAATTAAGAAACGAGGTTCGAAAGCCTTTATTTCAAATCGTTTAAAACGTGTTTTATTGCCTTTTATGGTTTTTCTGCCAATAACCTTTGCACTCATTTTTCATGCCATCACATGGGGAGAAAAAATAGCACACTCTTTGCCGCCATTATTTAACGTGTTTCAAGTAGTTCAAGATCCTCCTATATCCACAATGCACCTTTGGTTTCTGTGGAATTTAATGCAACTTTGCCTATTAGTTTGGCTTTTAAGCTTATATAAACAGGCTTATCGTAAGGTGCTTTCTATTGTTGTGCGGCCTTTATTTTTGGGCATTGTATTGCCAATTATTATATTTGTTGCGATGTTTAATCTGATGGTACCATTTCCTGCAGCGGATAAACTGTACCCAGAACTTTGGTCTTATGGTTTATATGGCTCGATGTTTTTAGTGGGCGCTGGTTTTTACCATCACCATGAACTTTTGGTGGGGTATCTCAAACGTATCAATGTATTATTTTTATTAGCAGTTGCTTCTACCATAGTTTATTTTGTTGTATTGCCAGCGGCTTTAACTATTGAACAAGTAATTGAGGCTGCGAATGCTAGTGGTGTAGTGAAGTTAGCGCATACAAATATTGTCGCACTTGCTAGTCAAACTATTGCGATAGTGACTTGGGCGGCTGTTGCTTTGCTTGCTGGGTTTAAGTGGCTGAATCAACGCAATGAATTTAGTGTTTATATGTCGAATGCTTCGTATTGGCTGTATCTTATTCATGTGCCGTTGTTAATGTATATTCAGCTACCGATGATTAATATTAGCTTGCCAGCGGGTATTAAACTTATCATATTAGTTAGTGCTATGGTCATTGTAGGTGTTGCCTCATATCATTTGTTAGTGAGAAACACATTAATAGGTGTATTTTTAAATGGTAAAAGACAAAAACCTAAACAGGTTTTAGCGCAAACTAGCCAAAATAATACTTAGCGCTGTTATTTATAAGTTTATTAACGATTAATGTAAGAAGAGTCTGTAGATTATGATGAACTACAGACTCTGTTAAATATTTACTATGTATCTGCTAATAGCACCATAGCTTGAGCGCCATATTGAACTACTTTACCAACATTTACAGCAACATAGTTTTTTTCTGTGCATAAAAATGAGTTTAACTTTGGAATTGTTTTAGGGGTGTTCATACAAACTCCATCAATCAATTAGTCGTTCTCGTTTGTGGCTTAATAATAGAAAGTGTAAGTATTTTCCTTACGAACAGGTACGCTTGTTTTCACGAGAATAGGCTTCCTGACAACCCTAGAGCGACATTAGCACAAGCTTGTTTTGTTGCAAATCTTAAATGCGGTAAAGTTAAATACCTCTAAGCCATGATTAAACACTGAGTGAGGTACTTAGCTATGATTTCAAAAGCATTATTATCGTAAATTATATGACCATAATTGAAAGTCATTATTAATGCCGTAAACTACATTGTTTTTTACCAGGAACCTTTGTATATCAACGCCTTGATCATAAAGTGCTGAAGTATGCTTATCTTCTACAGAGCCTCGACGGCAAAACCTATCTAAATGTTCACTGTAGATAAGTTGACCATTACCATCCTTTTGCACGTTGATATTTTATAATATTTATAAAGTATATAAGCAACCATTGTTATGGTATAACGTATCAATTACAATGGTGTTGATATTAATACAGCAATGCGAGAACAAAGTGTCATTTAATTCCAAATTTAAAAATTATGGTGCGATTTTTTCTTTATCTGTGCTTTTAGCTTCTATTTCTACTGCATATGCAGACACAAAAGATATCGAAAAAATATCGGTTCATACACAAAAACAAGCATATCGAGGCAATGCACCATTAGCACAATTACCGCAATCGTATGAGATAATTGAAGCTGATCAACTTTCAGATATGGGTATCGCTAATTTTCAAACTGCTTTAGGTTTATCAAGCAGTATTGCGAGACAAAATAATTTTGGTGGCCTTTGGGAAAGCTTTGCGATTAGAGGATTTTCAGGAGATGAAAATTTACCTTCAGCTTATTTGATCAATGGTTTTAGTGCTGGTCGTGGTTTTAGCGGTTTACGCGATACATCGAATATACAATTTATAGAAATATTAAAAGGTCCGGGCTCTGCTCTTTATGGTAGAGGCGAACCTGGTGGTACAATTAATATTGTGACTAAAAAGCCACAATTTGAACAACAAGGCTATGTAAGTGCAGAATTAGGCAGCGACGAGCATACACGCTTTGAAGGTGATTTCACCTCTGCTTTGAGTAACCAAGTGGCATTTCGCATAAATGGTGCTTATGAAGACTCAGGTAGCTTTAGAGATACTGTAGAATCAGAAAAACTTGCGTTAGCACCTTCATTACTTTACAAAATTACAGAACAAACCAGCATCACATATGAACTAGAATATGTTGATCAAGCCATTCCTTTTGATCGTGGTATTCCAGTTTTAGCTGGCATCGATATTGATCACAGTACATTTTATGGTGAACCAAACGACGGTCCTATGGATGTGGCTGCATTAGGTCACCAATTCACTTTAGATCACCAACTTAATCAAGATTGGACTCTATCGTTTGGTGCAGGTTATAGGACTTCTTCGTTAGAAGGTTATTCGACAGAAATAGAGTTATCACCAGGGCGCCAATTACTTTATGTAGATGGAGAAACGGTCAGTCGTCAGCGTCGTTATCGTGATTATGATGCCTCAGATATGTCTTTTAGAGTAGAGCTAAGCGGTCATGTTAACGCACTTAATATTGAACATAACATACTGGTTGGTGCTGATACTTATGATTATGAACTGGATTCATTACAAAATCGTTGGCGTGTAGGTTGGGGTAGTGGTGATACAAGCTACTCAATTAATGCTTATAACCCAGTATATGGCCAAGCAGCATCAGAACTTGCACCTTCGCAAGATAGAACTGAAGAACAAACGGCTTGGGGTATTTATTTTCAAGACCAACTAACGCTGAGCGAAAACTTAAAGGCACTTGTTGGCTTACGTTACGATAAATTTGAGCAAGATATTACCAATCACTTTAATTCTGATGTCGCTTCTCAATCACAATCAGAGTTTAATCCAAGATTAGGACTAACATATCAGTTAGCTGAGCCTGTTATGTTTTACGTCAATTACGCTGAAGGGTTTAGACCTAATTCTGGTGCAGATGTAAATGGCGCAGCTTTTGAACCTGAAAAAAGCGAATCGTTTGAATTTGGCGCTAGATGGCAAAGTAATGATGATACGGTGGTTGCCAGTTTTGCATTATTTAGTACTGAAAAATCAAATATCCTGACATCTGATCCTGTTAATTCTGGTTTTTCTATGGCACTTGGCGAAGCACAAAGCTCTGGTGTTGAGTTTGATTTAACTGCCACTCTTTTAGAAAATACTGAGTTATTAGTCAATTATGCTTATACAGACGCTCATACTAATAATGACATGATCAATCCTGATTGGGGCGTAGATATTCCTTCAGGTAGTCGTTTAATCAATGTACCTGAGCATACAGCTAATATTTCCTTGCAGCATTTTACTGCTGTTGCAAATTATGACTTAAAACTGGGCATGCATGTTCAGTATGTGGGTGAGCGATTAGGTGAAACGATTGATCCAACCTACGAATTAGATGGTTATACGCTAACAAACCTATTTGGCAAAGTAGCGGTCAATGACAAAGTGAGTTTTAATGCGAGTATCGAAAATATTTTTGATGAATCTTATATCGCGAACTCATATTCAGCTCTGTGGAATATGCCTGGTAAACCATTGACATATACAGCAAGCATTCAATATTCATTCTAATTAGATAAAGAGGCGCGCCCAATTTGGGCGCTGTTTATTATGACAGAAAACGTTTTTCGTTCTCGTATTGCTTCTATTGATATTTTACGTGGATTCGTAATTATTTTGATGTTAATTGACCATGCTAGAGAGCGCTTTTATTTACATAAGCAGGTACTGGATCCTATGGATATTGACAGTACAGATCCTGCGTTATTTTTCACGCGATTGAGTGCACACTTATGTGCACCTATTTTTGTGTTTCTAACAGGTTTGTCTGCTTGGCTTTATGCAAATCCTAGTAATGGACCACAACGACCAGTACAAGGTTTTTTGATCAAACGCGGTCTGATTTTGATTTTACTTGAAGCAACTTTGATTAATTTTTCATGGTTTGCTGCTTATACAACTTTATATTTACAGGTTATTTGGGCCATTGGGATCAGTATGATTTCGTTAGCATTGTTAGCGTATCTACCCAGAACATGGATAGCTATATTGGGCTTAATTATTGTGTTCGGTCATAATTTATTAACCCCGATATCTTTTCAAGCTGATGAACTCGGTTATAGCTTATGGACCATCCTGCATGATAGAGGGTATTTAATCATGGATGGTATTGTGAAAGTAAAAGCTTCATACCCTGTATTACCTTGGATTGGTGTCATTATGGTCGGTTATGCTGTAGGACCATTGTTTAGTTCCTCTGTAAATAAACAATTGAGACAAAAAGTATTACGTAATGCAGGCATTTTTTGTTTGTTATTATTAATGGTGCTTAGAGGCGCTAATACATATGGTGAAACGATTAATTGGCAAGTGCAGGCGACATTCGTACAAACGGTTATGGACTTTCTAAATTACACTAAATATCCGCCTTCACTGAACTTTTTATTATTTTCTTTAGGGATAGGTTCATTGATTTTATCTTGGCTTGAATTTGCTAAGGGCAAATGGCTTGAAAAAGTAAATGTTATCGGTTCTGTGCCTATGTTTTTTTATATCGTTCACTTGTATGCGTTACTTGTCTATTACGCAATAGGTTACGGTATTTTTGGAGCAACTATGCATTATGGTGAAAAACAAATAGGCTATTTAGGTGTTAGTAATATTGGCATTGTGTGGTTAATCGCTGCGAGTTTAATCGTGCTTTTATATTGGCCTTGTAAAAAGTTTGGTGCGTTTAAAAGATCAACCTCTATAGGTTGGGTTAAATACTTTTAATTCGTAAAGGTAAGTTTTGTTTATGTGTGCAAAGTCCGGTTGCTTTTTTAAAGTACGCCGGACTTTTTTATTTGCATCATAGAAAATATAAAAAAGTTATTTAAGGCTTTAGTGTACCTTTGAGAAATCACCTTCAATTTTCTGGATGATTTTACATGTAATTATCGTATATAAGTTAAATCTGAATAGTTCGTTTAGCGCAGATTATTAAGCCCATATTTTCAATAAAAAGTTTATAAAATTATGAAAAGATAAAAATATGCCCACTTTGTAGTGGGCATATTTAGTTAATTTTATGAATAAAATTAACTAATATGTGTAGCTAGATTGTAAACCTAAAGGAATACCCAGACCCCAGTAAGCTAATAAGAATAATGTCCAGCCAATCATAAATGCAATTGAGAAAGGTAGCATTAATGATATTAAAGTACCGATACCTGTGTCTTTAACGTATTTCTGACAGTACACCACAACTAATGGGAAGTACGGCATTAATGGGGTGATGATATTCGAGCTAGAGTCACCAATACGGTATGACGCTTGTGTTAAGTCAGGTGATATACCCAGTTGCATTAACATAGGCACAAATACAGGACCTAGCAGCGCCCATTTAGCTGAGCTTGAGCCTACAAATAAATTAACAAAGCCAGTTAAAAATATAATACCTACAATTGTTACTGCACTTGGTAATGCCATTGCTTTTAATACTTGTGCACCTTCAATTGCCAGTAAAGCACCTAAATTAGATTGAGAGAATGCAGCAATAAATAAAGAACAGAAAAATGCCATTACAATATAATAAGACATGCTGCCCATAGATTTACTCATGGCATCTATCATATCTTTACTGTTTTTAAAGGTACCAACACAAAAACCATATACGGCACCTGGTATCCAAAATAATAAGAAAATTAGCGGTACGATAGATTGCATTAACGGTGCTTTAAAATCGGCTAAAGAACCACTTGGTCCTCTAAGTGGAGAATCATCAGACCAACTTGCCCATGCTAGTAATGCAAGACCTGCGACCATAACAAAAGATGCTAAATAAAAGCCTTTACGTTCTTTTTGAGTTATTTCATCAAATTGTGGTAAATCTGAAGTATCGCCATCTATAGGTGTATTTTTTAATCTAGGTTCAATGATTTTATCTGTGATGTACCAGCCTAATAACACGATAAATATGCTAGAAGCTGAAGTGAAAAACCAGTTATTTAAGGGGTTTACTACAATTTCAGGATCAATAATTTGTGCCGCACTTTGCGTAAAACTTTGTAGTAAAGGATCGATACCAGAAGGAATAAAGTTAGCGCTAAAACCACCACTTACCCCAGCAAATGCTGCTGCAATACCGACTAATGGATGGCGTCCCATGGCAAAGAATATAACACCTGCTAATGGAATAACTAAAACATAGCCTGCATCTGTTGCAGTGTGACTAACAATCGCAATAAGAATGATAGAAGGAGTTAATAAGGCTTTAGGGGTGCGTTTTAGCATGATTTTTAGGCCAGTATTGATAAAGCCTGAGTGCTCAGCAACACCTACACCTAACATAGCAACCAATACAACACCTAAAGGTGCAAAACCAGTAAAGGTTTTTACCATGCTAGCAAGGAAGTTAGCCAGAGCGTCACCCGTTAATAAGTTATGTACTATGATAGCTTCGCCTGTACGAGGATCAATGGCGTCAAATGAGACCTGAGAAAATATGGCTGATAAAAACCATATAAGCGTCATGGCGAATAAAAAGATAATAGCAGGATCCGGCAGGGTATTACCTACGCGTTCAATTGAGTTCAAAAACCTGTCTATTAGTCTAGGTTTTTGATTAGCAGCATTCATACAATGTCCTTAATGTGAGTGAATCATATTTTTTGTTATATTTGCCTCTATTAGAGCAAAGCTAGAAAAACTTTGAAACATTTTAAGCGGTTTTTTTTATTGATGATGTAAATAGAATAATACAACGGTAAAGTACTTTAAAATATAACTGTGATATCTTTATTTTTGATATTCATATTATTTCTAATTGGTTTACATACTTTGCTGTATTAACGCTTTAATTTATATTCTCAAAGCTAGATATCATAGGGATTACAATAGATATTATGCTAAAATTCCGTTTCAGCTTTATAAATGTGCATTAAATCTCATTTGTTTGACTGAGCGTAGTGATACTAGCGCGATTAACTAATGAGGATACAAGATATGAGTAAATTAAATGCCCAAGAGCGTAAAGACCGGGACAACGCACGTTTTTCACAACGTGTTGATGAGCGCAGAGTAAAAGGTGAAGATGTTGTTGCTTACGCACTTGCCAATAAAAAAGCCTATAAATTTTTGACAAAAGATGAAAAGTACGACCTTAAGCAAAGACAAATAGTACTTGAGCAACAAGCTAAACTTTCAGTTGAAGAAAAGATAAAGCTTAGAAATGAGCAAGAGTTAGAAAAAGTAAAAGCAGTATTTACCGAACAGTAAAATACTATAAATAGTTATTGTTAAGTTTATCTAAACTGAAGCAGTGCCAACATATAATGACACTGTTTCAATTTCATGGTTTTCTAACATATCATTTTGTGATTGTTTAAAGTCAAATATGCTTTATGTTCTTTACACTTTAGTTAATCTTTGTGATTTTAGATGCTGGCCTAGAAATAGTTCTACAACAATAAAAGCAAAAGGAACAATAGAGGCGATAAATAAAGAGAAAAATGTAACTAATGGCCATTTTTGATTATTAGAAACTGGCAAAGCTAAAAATAAATACAGCATAAATAACACACCATGTAACATGCCTAACCCAGATACAAAGTCCCTACTAATAAAACCAAACGTAACACTTAAAACGGCCAAATAAGAAAAGCCTTCTAATATACTGACTACACGAAAAAATTTAAGCATTAATACGCCTATAAATAAAAAGGATTATCCGGTGATGGGGCGTTAGGGTCAAGTTTATAATTAGAGTAAATTGTAGGGAATTGGGGATATTAAAATAATACTGTCATGCTTATATTTAGAGTGTGACGGTATGAAAGCTGCCGTTTTTTGAAAAGTAACTGAAACAGATAGAGAAAAATTAATTATTAACATTGCGCTTGATTTTGTTTAATGGATAGCAGGTTTATTCAATTAATTAAGTTTTTTTTACTTATGCTATCAGTTAAAGAAAGGGGGCTAATTTCCCTTTTTATTTGATTGGGGAAGAAAAAATAAACACTGAATTAAAAAAAGCGTTTGCTCAAGAGATGTTGTTTGCCAAAAAACTTTATAAAACAGGAGATTATATTAAGTGCTTTGGGCATTTAGAGCGTGCACATATATTAGGGCAATCTTATGTTATCTCCCATACAAGCTCTCACTGGTGGATGTTAAAAGTAGGCATTAAAACAATTAATATTAAAGAAGTTTTAGGTCAAGTTATGCGTATTTTAGCTTCAATTGTATTTTCTCGAATTTGGGTTCCTTTAGGCAATACAGGTGGAACGAATGTTAGCCCGTTCAAACCTATAGCAAAAAAGTTGAATTAGAATTGATGTTCTGATTAAATCACCGACCTTACCTTATAACGGAACGGATTAATAAGAATCAATGTTAAAACTGATTAGTTTTATAAAAATAATCGCTATTTTAATTTCGATTTCAATTAGCTTAAGTGCGTTTTCAAAAAACCTTAAAATATTAAATGTGAATATTGTTGATGTTGAAACTGGAAACGTAAAAAATAATCAACATATTTTAATTAAAAATGGTGTGATTGATACGATATCAGATAAACCTATTTTTGATAATAGAGAGGCTAAAGCAATTAATGGTACTGATCAATATCTAATACCTGGCCTAATTGACTCTCATGTTCATTACTTTCAATCTGGTGGGCTTTATACTCGACCAGATGCACTTGATTTGAAATACGTAAAACCCTATAAAGCAGAGCTTAAAGAAATAAAGCGTGATTTGAGTGATACTTTTTCGCGCTATCTTCGAAGTGGTATAACCTCTACGCTTGATGCTGGTGGCCCTATGTGGAACTTTAATGCAAGAGACCAAGCTGTTGGTGTTTTAAAATCTCCTAATATCAAAGTAGCTGGTCCATTGTTATCTACAAATTATACGCCTAAAGGTCTTGAAAGTGATGATTTAGCCATAGTATCAGTAAAAGATTTTGAACAGGCAAAGCCTATAATCGATAAACAAATCAAACAAGGTACAGATCTTATTAAAATTTGGTTTATTAGACGTGATAACCGTTCTCTTAACGAACATAAACCACTTGTTGAATCTATTATTAACGAAGCCCATAAGCACAATGTTCGTGTTGCTGTACATGCAACTGAATTAGCCTCTGCAAAACTTGCAGTTGCACTTGGAGCGGACATTTTAGTACATGGAATACGAGATGAAGTAGTAGATAAAAGCTTCATAGATACTTTATTGAAAAATCAAGTTGTATATATACCTACCTTGCAAGTTGTTGAAGGTTATAGAAGAACTTTTACACAACAATTTAATTTTAAAAAATCGGATTTTGAGATAGCAAACCCTTTCACAATGTCGTCTCTATTTGATTTGAAAGTGATTAACAAAGATAAGTTTACACAGGGATTGCGCGATTACATGGCAAGTAAACCTGAATTCAAGTTGAACGAAATTGAAATTAAAAATCTTTTAAAATTACAAAAGTCTGGGGTGATTATTGCGACAGGCACAGATGCAGGAAATATTGGTACATTACCTGGGTCATCTTATTTTAGAGAAGTAGAGTTGATGTCTAATTCGGGTATGTCAGCATTAGAAATTTTGCAAGCATCAACTATTGGTGGCGCACATGCAATGGCTATGGCAGATGAAATTGGAGTGATTAAAGAGGGGTTCAATGCTGACTTAGTTTTACTCAAAAAAAACCCATTAAAAAATATAGAAAATATATCTTCAATAGTAAATGTTATTAAATCTGGTGAGTCATTTAGTTCAAATGAAATTTTAGATTGGTCTGCAGCTGAAGTCGTTCATAGACAAGTTAATACATATAATGCACGAGATATAGAAGCGTTTTTAGATACTTATTCTGATGACATTGAAGTATATAGATTGAAAGAGGGTAAGCCGGTTTTATCTTTTAAAGGTAAAGATGTCATGCGAACACGTTACACTGGTTTATTTGATAAGTTCCCAGAGCTACATTGTGAAGTATTAAATCGACAAGTAATTAACCAGTTTACCATTAAAGATCATGAACGTGTTACTGGCTTAAATGGGGAGTCATTAGAAGCCTTTGCTACTTATACGGTTAAAAGTGGGGTTATTACAAAGGTGGTTTTTTCTAAAAGTTAAATCCACACATTTAAAATAAGCATAACTTATTCGTTATGCTTATTTTCTTTATTGTTTAATTTTCCATAAATAAATAGTTGTCATTATTGGGCTATTAAATAAATCCGTATAATTTCATGAGATTATAGTGACCTTTACGTTCGTAAATAAGGCTTTTTACTTCTTTAAAGATGATTTAAAACGAGCTAATCTGCATTCATCATGTCTTCAAACTTTATTCCAGTCAATTTAGACGTTATTTTAATAACGTAAAATAATATGCCAAAAAGCATGATTGTTGATGGAATAGCAATCACTGGATAACTTAGCAAAGTCATTTCACCGAGTTGTTCGTTAAACTCAACTGTACCAGCGGGGCTTGTTACAATCCATTTGGCTAATAAATAATTCATCGTAGATGAAAATACAAAAGTCATCGCTAAAACAAAGTTAGCTTGGCTAATTTTTTGTTTAAATTGCTCTGTTTTTGATTTTTTTTCTAACGTGTCATATATCAAATTAAGATTAAAGATAAATGAGTTTAATAGTAGTTTTGCGAGCAATGGTTTACCAAAAAAGCCAGATAATAAAACGGTTAAACCTATCATGGCTGGAATAGCTGCTTCTTTAATTGCCAACCACTCTACATCCAATTCAAACAAGGCTATACCGCCTGTGAGTAGTGTACTTAAAAAACCTAACAATGAAATAAAGTTTAAAGAGCCAACTTTAGTAAAGTCGTATATGGCATAACAAACAGGGAATGCAAGTGCGACAATTAAACCAAGTAAAGTGCCTAAATGTTCTGGGCCTGAAAATTTCATTAAAATAAGGGAAGGGACCAAGATATTAAATAGTATTTCTAATAATGGATTGTTCTTTTTAGGCTTATCTTGTTGTTGCTGAACTTGTGTCATCAATTTTTTTCAAAAAGTCATTTTATATGATGTTATCGCACTCAATCATTTTTTGCGACTAAGCTGGTTATTTTATTTGTTACTGTTTGTAGATTACATTTTATTTTAAAACGATCTGGTCAAGAAATAAACTGCTGAAGTCCCGTATACGGGAGTATCTGTTGTGATTATTTATCGGCGAGGATTTATCCGCGTAATTGTTCATTGTTATTTCAAAAATGGCTATAGATTGAATAAAAAAGCCTAATACCTTTAAAAGTATTAGGCTTGCTTAATAGATTATTTACAGAGCCTATCTCAACTTTAGTTTAGTTGTTTTAATTGATTTGACAGACTTAAAAGGTCGATTCCTTTGTTTATATCAAACTGCATAAATGCTAATACACCATGCATTAAGATTAAAATACGTTGATAAGCTTGTGGTTTTTGTTTTAGCTGAGTTTCTGCAGCATTAAAGCCTTTAGCATCGTATGTCATTAAAAGTTCTATAGCGTGTTCTTCCGGGGTACGTTCTCTAGTTTTAGGCTTGTAACCTATTTCAGCGACTACTTTTTCAGCAAGTGTCCATACTGACCAAGGGTTCTGACCTGTGATTAGTTTTCCATCTTGTGTTACTTTTTCTAAATAGGTTGTACCCGCATTAAATTGAGCGCCTTGTGCTTTTAATTTATCTTCAAGTAAAAAAGGGAAAATTTGTTTTGCATCAGGGATCAGAAACAACTCTTCCTCGTTGGTAAATCCGCTGACGTTTTTATTTGCTAGCAACATATCACCATTATCTAATTCAACATTTACAAGTGCTGCTGGGCCATGGCAAACAGCACTGACTACTTTGTCATTTTGATATAAAGTTTTAGCAATGTTTTGCACATGCGGATTATCAGGGAAATCAAACATAGTGCCTTTGCCACCGACAAAATATACAGCTTCGTAATCGTTAGGATTAACATCTGCTAATGCTATGGTGCTCGCTACTTTTTGTTGAATATCTTGATCATTTAAAAAGGCATAATCATATGCGCCCATATCTTCGCCATCAATGACCACAGGTGGCTTTCCGCCTTTTGGACTGGCGATATCAACCTCAAAGCCATTTGCTGTAAATACCCAATAAGCACGCGCTAATTCAGTATGTTCATAACCAGTTTCTTTATCTTCACCCATTTTATCTGCACTAGTAACAACTGCTAATATTTTACCTCTATATGCTGGGATATTTTGGGTAATATAAGGTAAGTCACTTACTTTGGTTTGTTTGATTGCTATAAAGTGTGCTTTTTCTGGTAATAAACTTTTAACCCAAGATTTAGCGCCAAATGCGAAACCAACAAGTAGGATAGTTAAGGTTACTAAGGTAAATATTATTTTTTTAAGCATGAACTTGGCTCCTATTTATTTTGTTGCAGCTAGCTTAAAAAACTGTAAGTGAAATATATGTGAAATGGTTTTTAAATGATTAAATATTTGTTGGCTTTTATTGATTCTACTATATGATAGCCACAATTTTCAGCCATCAATGGCGTTATGTTTTAAGGTTTTGAAGCCTGTTTTCTTCTCCTTAAACACCCAAGGAATTTATTTTATGTCTTTTTGCGCTTTAGGTTTATGCAATGAATTAGTGAAAGCTGTTTCAGAACAAGGTTACACAGAGCCTTCACTCATACAGCTTGAGGCCATTCCTGCTGTACTTAAAAAGCGCGACGTTATGGCCGTTGCGCAAACTGGAACTGGTAAAACTGCTTGTTTTTCGCTACCTATGGTTCAGCTTTTATCTCTGGGGGAGAGCCCTGCGCCTAAATCAGTGAGGGCGTTAGTTATTACGCCTACTCGAGAGCTTGCAGCTCAAGTAGCTAAAAGTTTAGAAAACTATAGTCGCCATATGAAGCTTAGCTCTGCAGCTGTGTTTGGCGGTGTAAGAATAGAGCCGCAAATTGCCCTGTTGCAAAGCGGTGTAGATGTTTTGGTTGCAACTCCTGGTCGTTTGGTTGATTTATATAATCAAAAGGCGATTAACTTTGACCAGCTTGAAATGCTGGTTTTAGATGAAGCTGATCGTATGTTGGATTTGGGGTTTATAGATGATATTCGCCATATAAAAAGCCTATTACCAATTAAACGTCAAACTTTAATGTTTTCAGCGACTTTTACCAATGAGATCAAGTTGCTTGCAAGTGGCATGTTAAATAATCCTTTATCAATTGAAGTAACAGCTGCAAACAGCACCGTTGATA
The DNA here is from genome assembly GCF_001269985.1 of Pseudoalteromonas sp. '520P1 No. 423'. NCBI lineage: Bacteria > Pseudomonadati > Pseudomonadota > Gammaproteobacteria > Alteromonadales > Pseudoalteromonadaceae > Pseudoalteromonas > Pseudoalteromonas sp. '520P1 No. 423'. The sequence continues at coordinate 1,909,620 of NZ_BBZB01000001.1, forward strand.
AAATCAAACAAAAAATCTATTCAGTAGAAAAAACACGCAAAACTGAGTTGCTAATTCATTTAATTAAACAGAATAAATGGCATCAAGTGCTGGTTTTTAGTCGTACTAAGCAAGGCGCTGATAATTTGGTATCTGAACTTGAAAATGCAGGCATTACAGCTGCATCAATTCATGCTAACAGAACTCAACATGCTCGTACTCATGCTTTAGAGGGCTTTAAAAATCAAGATATCACAGTTTTGGTTGCCACAGATATTGCATCGCGTGGCATAGATGTAAATCAATTACCATATGTGGTTAATTTTGACTTGCCATATACACCGGAGGATTATGTGCATCGTATTGGTCGTACTGGCCGTGCGGGTACTTTAGGGTTAGCGGTTTCATTATTTAGCGCTGATGAGTCTAAACAGTTGCAAGCAATAGAGCGATTACTTGAGCGTAAATTTGAACTTGAAATTATCGCTGGCTTTAAGCCAAATAAAAAGGAAATTACTAAAGCAATTTCAAAAGCTGCAGCTAAAGATAAAAACTCAAAATTAGCTTCTACTACAAAAAAAACATGTAAATCAAAAAGAAAAAAAACAGATGATGACGAATACGGTAATTTTGAAGCAGATCCACAGCCAAATCGAGGTAAATCTAAAGGCCGTAAAAATTCGAGGAGATAAAATATATTAATAGATGAATAAGAAATTATTCAGCTGATATTAAAAGCGAGTATTACAAAAGTGATGCTCGCTTTTTCTTTATAAATAGGTGTAAAAAATACACTCTATGTAACAAAAATGATGGGTTAATAGTTTTAAAATTAAACTAAATTCGATAAGTTTTACTTCACATATAATAAAGCGCTTTTTGTCTTATATCTTAATGACATATACATTAGACAATAAAATCATGGAAGTTATTTTGGACATATCTAAAAAAACCTTATTAGCATTATGTGCCATTGGCTCGATTGCCCAACCTGTTTGGGCTAGCAATTCAGACTTTAACTTTTCAGCAAAAGCTATTTCAAAAAATGTTTATAGTATTATTTCCCCCTAATATGGCAGACCCAGTGCTGAAAGCAAAGGCTGGAATTCTAATAGCCACTTTGTTGTGACTGAGCAACCCATCCTTTGGTGTTACTCTCATTGACGACTTAGATGTTTCAATATTTTTAATAACATAATTATATTAGCTGTAGTCGTTTTTGTTCATTTTAGTCATGTTTATTTGATGAAGATTATTAAGTTAGTTGCTAATGAGGATTTATAAATCATTGCTTTTAAATATCTCATCTACACTGCTAAAATACCGATAGTTTTTACTTAAGTTAATGAATAAATTATGAGTTTACCAGCTTGCCCTAAATGTGAGTCTGAATATGTGTATCAAGATCAATCGCTTTTGATATGCCCAGAATGTACTTATGAATGGAATCCACAAGAGCCAGATGAAGATGCTGTGATCGTCAAAGATGCCAATGGCACCTTGCTCAGTGATGGCGATAAAGTCACTGTTGCTAAAGATTTAAAAATAAAGGGCAGCTCTCAAATAATCAAAATTGGTACTAAAGCGCTTGTTAGGCGCGTACTTGATAAGAAAGACCATGAACTTGATTGTAAAGTTGATGGTGTTGGTGAAATGATGGTGACGGCTAAGTTTGTAAAAAAAGCTTAAGTTAATTGTCTGCTTTGACTTGAATAAGCTTTTTCAAGTCAAATTTTACTTGAACTCCCCAATACTGACTTTACATACTCTAATTGTAAAAAACTTTCATCTGGCTTGTGATTATTTAAAGCATCAATATGCGTATAGCCCCATGAAACCACACCTATCGGAATGGATACTTTTCGCGCAGCATCGATGTCGCGGATCTCATCTCCTATGAGTAGACATTCTTGCTTATGGAACGCAAATTTTTTCAACGTTTTTTTGATGTTTTTAGATTTACCAAATGGTGAAGCACTGCATTCAAAATGATCGATTAAAGCGGTATTTTCTTCACCGAGTATATTAGCGACATATTGATAAGAGCTAGTACTGACAATTGCAACCTTTACCCCTTGATGTTTTAAATCTTGTAATAAACTTCCAACACCTTCAAATAATGATACCTGATCAAATTTTTCAGTCATATTATGTCTAATATATTTAATAAAAAAAGGCATTTTCCATTTAGATATTTGTAAAATTTTAATTATTTCACGAGCACTGTAATGCTTTAAATCATTTTCTTCTTTTTTTCCTACATGCTTAAACTTGTATTTATCAGCTGCGTTATTCAACGTTTTTATAAATAACGGGTAGCTATCAGCTAAAGTTCCGTCAAAATCAAACATGACTAATTTATAATTCGACATTATACGTTTTCCAAAGTAATGATTTATAGCTGGTTTTCAAAATCAAATTATTGATAAGTTCATAAAACTCATTTATTGAACTATGTGCATCATAGAATGACAAAAAAGCCACTCAATGACAAATTGGATAGTTATAAATAAAGCCTAATATCAATTAATTCATGCTGAATGCCAATAACAAATCGTTTTAAATTAAACTTTGATATTCACCTGATAGCGAACGTATATCAGTAGTAGACTCTTTATTCACTCAAAGTACTTTGTTAAAGTAATGCTGAAATATAGGTATTAAGGCGTTTTAAAATTAGGAGGGTGTTAGTGAAAACCATTTTATTTATATTAATTATTGTCTCTCCTTATGCTGCATCTAAAGTAAAAATAGATGAAGAATTTATTTATTACTCAGTAACTCCTAAATCAAAAAAACAATTACTTTCATCTTTGAATACAGCAACACCTATTCGTGAGGGAGATGATATTTTTCACGGAAATACAAAGTATTATATAAAATGGCGGTTTTGGTGGCGGTCATTGAAAAACAGTTGTCAGTTTACTAAGGTCAATACGCACTTAACACTTACCTATACTATGCCTAAATTAGACTCCTCAAATACAGCTGTGATTAATGTTTGGAACAAATGGTACCCGAATTTGAGTATTCATGAAAAAGGTCATGGCACATTAGCAATTGAAACGGCTAAAGAGATTGATAACGTATTATTATCAATAGGTGCTCGTACTAGCTGTGAGCAACTTGAAGCTGACGCAAATAAATTAGCAAATAAACTAATGAGTGAATTAAAATCTGAGAATAAACATTATGATGTTAAAACAAACCATGGAGAGTCACAAAAAGCTTGGCTTTATACACATTTATAGGTATGGCATATGAATTCTTTACCGGGAAATCGCACTTTATAATATTAATGAGTAAATATGATTACTCATTAATATGAAGGCACCATTTATGCGCTTTTAAGCTCTTCTAATAAATCATGAATTTCAGATTTTAACTCTTTATCTGCAATTTTATTACAACTAATTTTCGCTTTTTCTAAATGTTCAATTGCACCTGATTTATCGCCTAATTCAACTTTTAAAGCGCCAATTGAATACCCAATAGAAGAACGGAAATCTTTAGAGTTAATTTCTTCTGCTTTAACTAATGCTTGCTCATAAATCGTAACGGCTAAGGCTAAATCATCAGTAAAATCAGCTAGTGTCTCCCATTGTACTGGGTGGTCTTTATCTGTATTGTCATTTTGTTCACATAATTGTTTTAATTCTAAATAAAAGCCATCAAATCTTTTTTGGTTTTTTTGCTCTGCAGCCGCTAATAAGCTGTCAGTAAGTGATAATACTTTTTTATATATTTTGGTATTCATGGTTGGCCTATTTTACGCGATATAATTATAAGGATTATATCGTTTTTATCTTAAACAGGGCAGGGCACTTTAATAATGTTTCGTTAAATAGCCTATTTTTGGACTATATTTTTAATTTCAATCTTAAATCCGACACCTTGTTTAGCACATGATAACTTGCTTCAAAAAAACTCTGTTTTACCTGCTAAATGCTTATTAAACCTTGCTACAAGTAATTCAAAATCATCGGGATGGACATATTTTTTTACTGAGTCGATGGTATTGCCATTTATATAAATTGGTAAGCGACTTTTTTTTTGATAGGTTTTCCCGTTTAATAGCGCCAACTTTAAGAGCCCAATCCCATAAAATATCACCACTTCCCCACAATGCTAGATTCAACCTTTGTTCGCTTAATTTTACTTGTTGATGAATTTCTTGTTATTGCAAAAATTCAGCTGAGGAAATAGGTCAATCAAGTCGAGAAAATGGTTTTTCTTTGATAGGGGCTATGTATTTTCAAAATACTTTAGTGCAGAAACTTCTCTGCTTACTCTGGGTGTTCACACAGATTTAGGAATGAAAGGCAATGGTGCCAGTTTAAGCATTATTGGCAGTTATCTAGTCCTAGAAAACTTTTGTGTATTTGGTGAGTTAGGCTGTATGTCAGTGGATTTAGGGATAGATGAAAGTAAAAATGTATCATACTCAGGAACTGATACAGAAACGTTGCAAGATGGTAGAGATTCGAGCATATATTATGCTTTTGGTACTAAATATAAGCTTAATAATTGGACTTTAGTGTTTAAAAATTCACTTATTGATCTTGATGCTGATATGGATATATTTTCATTACAAGCGTATTATCATTTTTAATCAGTTTCTATAAGCCCCTTTAATCTAGCAATTAAAGAGGCTTTAAATTTATTTTGCGTTTATAGCTGCTTCCATCGATTTTTCAGCAACGGCTTCTAGCCATGTAAGATCAGTGTTTTGATGTGCTTCACAGATAAACCAAGGTTCACGTGAATCTGGTTCTAACATTACACCATTATCAATTAAGTTAAGTGCAAACTGCGTGTATAGATCACTATTAGTTTGTTTCCAGTCACGGTAGTTTTGCGGTACTGAGTTACCAAAATGTACACCAAACATAGAATCAGGGCCTGCAAAACAATGCTCAATGCCAAACTTAGTAAATACGCGAGATAGTAATGCTTGAATTGCTTTACCTGCACGGTTCACTGTTTCAAGTGCATCTGTTTCTTTAAGTACTGTTAATGTCGCCTTTGCTGCAGTTAATGCCACCATATTTGCAGTGTACGTGCCGCCATGTGTTACGCCATCTTTATCGAATGAAATCGTGTCCATGACATCGGCGCGACCACCAAAACATGCAACTGGGTAACCATTACCTATTGCTTTAGCGTAGGTTGTTAAGTCAGCATGAATACCGTATAAAGATTGTGCGCCACCTTTAGCAACACGGAAACCGGTTTTCACTTCATCCATAATAAGTAATGAACCATTTGCATCAGAGATATCACGCAGTTTTTGCATATACTCTTGTGTTGAAGCAATTGAGCCACAGTTACCCATGATAGGTTCAATTAAAATAGCTGCAATATCATCGCCATGCTGTGCAAAAACAGCATCAATCGCATCAAAATCGTTTAGTGGTACGCTTACTTGGTGCTCACGGGTATTGTGTGGAATACCACCGCCAAAAGGAATGATTTCAGGTACTTCCTGGGTATTAACATCCCAATTATCAACATCTGATTTCCACATTACTTCATCGTGCAGACCATGAAATCCGCCTTCCACTACAACAATTTTATTACGCTTTGTAAAACCACGTGCTGTACGTACTGCACCAATTACAGCTTCAGTGCCAGAGTTTGAAAAACGCATTTTTTCAATATTAGGACAAAGTGACTTTATTAATTCCACAACATCAGAATCTAAACCCGTAGAAAAACCAGAAATAGTACCGACATTTGTAATTGCATTGATCACTTCACTATCAATACGCGAATCACGATAACCAAGAATAATAGGGCCATACGCTAAACGGAAATCTGTAAACATTTGATCATCACAATCTGTGATAGTACATCCTTTCATACTTTTTAAAAATACGGTGTTTTCCTCACCCCAGTAACGGTAACTATCAGCAACGCCTAGTGGCATATTGTCAATGGCTCTTTTGAACATAGTAGAACTGTTTGGTTTGTGTATCTTAGTCATTAAGGTACTCTTAATTATCTTAAATGTTATTTCAATTTTAGCTGTAATTTTTATGTATGCGACTATAAAAGTGCACTTACATCTTACCTATGTTTAACAACTAAAAAGTTACTTAGTTTATCGTTAATGTAAACGAAAGAAACTCAACGGTGTATTACCTTTGAGGAAAAATATAAAAAACCGAACAGAGTCGGTTTTTTATATTTTTAAATACCTAATAAAGGCATATAAAATGTTACTAGAAGCTAAAAGTACGTGATACGCCTAGGACGATACGTTCATCAGTAGTATCTGAATCGATACTTGTATTTTCAGCCGCTAAATTGAAATCAAAACCTTGCCAACTTGTCATATATTCAGCACGGTAGTGATTATAAGCATCACCGCCATCCCAAGACCACTTATCTTCATCTGCTGAAGTTGAACGGTCAAAAGTAAGTTTGATGTTGTGGCCATCTGCAACTTCTACTGTGTGGGCTACCATAGCAATGTAATGGTCTGCGCCTACACCAAAGTAATCCCAGCTATACCAGAAGTTAAATTCGGTATCGCCCATCGAAGAGTTATATGCAAATTTAGCGTAAGCTTCTGGGTAGTTATAAGTGTCAGATGCATCATCACCGTGGTAAGTGTAGTAGGCAATACCGGTGTCTAAACCAACTTTATCATTTAGCTGATAAAACTTACCTACATAAGCATCCCATTCAATATTGGTATCATCAGTACCACCAAAATCAACATTAGATGCCCAAGTACCCGCATAAAATCCGTTGTCAGCAGCATAATCAAAGCTTGCTTGCAGAGTTGGATCGTTCATTGTTTGACTGACACCATTAAAGGTGTAGTCAGATGCTAAATTCACAGTAGAAGATAGCGCAGCGTGTGAACTTGCAGACACTGCAAGTAAGCTAGTTGCTGCAATAGCGATGATATTTTTATTCATTAGTTTTATGCTCATATTAATTTACTAGTTCAATTTTATTAAAGTCGATTTTATTCTCTTTTGGTGAGCACTCTATCTCACTAACAACATTGAATTTGGAAAATAAAATATAACCAAAACAAGTAAAGAATAGCCCAATAACGACTGCGCCGACCCATTGGATCTGTAAAAAGTCCAATTTGAATAATAAAGTGAGTAAGCTAAGTGCAACTAAGTTGCCTAAAAAGTACTTAACTTTACCCATCCGTGACACAGTTAAATTAAGGTTATCTGTATATAATCGGATCAATGAATCAAGTGAGTTAATTACAAAGGTAATGCCTACAATTGCCATTGTTATATTGTAAAATCCAGCTGTTTCTAGACCATTTGCGCTGTAGTAATACAACACAGTAAACCAGATCCCGATTGGAATTGATGGGAATATCAACATAGCCAACAATACTTGGTATGTACGTAAGCCACCAACAAAACGCGCAGTAAATTGACCTATCATGATGCTCCAAGCAAACCACCAATAAAGGTAGAATTCATGGTATGCATTCATAGGTAATACAAATTCATGAATATTGCCAAAGTAGCCGCCAAGCAATGCAACTGTGGTTGCAAACTCGCCAATGCCTGAACCTTCTGAAAGAAAAGCACCTGCCCACATTAATAAAATTAAACCAATAAACATCCAGGTCGTTAGCAAGCTTAATAAGCGTACATAACGAATGCTGGTACTAGAATACACAGCAACAGCAATGACCAAAAATACGATTAAGTAGAAACTGCCAATAATTGATTCGCCATCGCCAAGTTGAGGTACATACCAAGGAAGGTTTGATAGCAATAAGTAGGCTGTAAAAGCACAGGTACCAACAATAACCACGTTATTGATTAGTTTTACTGCTGGAATTTCAAAGAACTTTACCCGAGGCTCAATTACACAAAAATAGAAACAGGTTAAAAAGTAAAAACCCCAAATCAAGAATGCCCAAAAGCCAAATTCAATTGCTAGTGGATTTGTAAAGGCATATTCAGGGCTAGCGGCTAAGTCGGCATAACCTGCAAACTCAGTGAGCGGAAACATAATAAGTCCCACATCAAGTCCTGAAGTAAATAAAATTGCAATAAAGGTAAATGTTTTAACGGGTGTGACACCAACACAGCGGATATTTCCCCAGCGATATAATATAAAAGCGATGGCAGTAAAGGTAAATAAGATACCGGCAGATAACCAAGGGGTCATAGCAGTCTCCTTATTTTGATTTTAGTAGATATAAACACGTAATACTCCTGTTTCTTTTTTATAATAAGAGCATTTTAAATTTTCAGATTCTCACCTAAATATTAACTTTCGCAATGATGACAGTGGATATAAGCGTCATGATTGCGAAAATTAACGAATTAAAAATGCTCGCGAATGAATTTAGTCTATTTTTCTATTTGGTTTATTTGTACGTTGTTCTTGCTGCCAATTGGGTGTGATACTCACCGGTGCATCAGATGGTGGTAATGTATCTCGGCCAAGAATAAAATCAGCCGCACGCTCTGCAACCATAATTGTAGGTGCATTAAGGTTACCGTTTGGAATTGTGGTAAAAATGGAAGAATCGACCACTCTAAGTCCATTAATGCCATGCACTTTTGTGTGTGGATCAACAACGGATAACTCATCTGTGCCCATTTTGCATGAACATGATGGGTGATAGGCGCTTTCTACAAATTGGCGAACAAACGAATCAATTTCTTCATCGGTTTGAATATCAATACCAGGTTGAATTTCTTCACCGCGATATTCATCTAATGCCGCTTGATGGATTATTTCTCGGGTTAAACGTACACAGGCACGAAACCCTTCGCGATCTGCTTCATGCTCTAGATAATTAAACTGAATTTGAGGGGGCGCTTTAGGATCGGCAAACGTTGCTTTTATAAAACCACGACTTTTTGGTTTATTATGACCAATATGTACTTGAAAACCATGCCCTGCAAAGGCTTCTTTACCATCATATCGCATTGCTGCTGGTAAAAAATGATATTGTAAATCTGGCCATTCAACGTTTTCTTTTGAGCGAATAAAACCACATGATTCAAAATGATTGGTTGAACCTAAGCCTTTTTTAGTCAATATCCAACGTGTACCTATTAGGAATTTACGCCATAGATCTAGCTCACCATTAAGTGATATTGGCTTTTTACACTTAAATTGAAAATAAAACTCTAAGTGATCTTGTAGGTTTTCACCCACACCAGGTAAGTCATGTTTTAACTCAATGCCAGCATCTTTTAATACTGCTTTTGGTCCTATGCCAGAAAGCTGTAAAATATGGGGAGAACCAATAGGGCCTGCTGATAGAATAACTTCTTTATTAACTTTTACGTCAACTATTTTGCCTTTTCGTTCATAACGTACACCCACTGTTTTTTTGCCTTCAAGCAATACTTTATGTACTAAAGCATGGGTGATCACTGTGAGGTTTTTACGCGCCATAGCTGGGCGTAAATAGGCATTAGAGGTAGAGCTGCGCACGCCATTTTTGATGGTCATATGCATAGGGCCAAAGCCTTCTTGCTGGGCGCCATTATAATCGTTAGTTTCTAAATATCCGGCTTGCACACCTGCGTCAATAAATGCTTTATAAAGCGGGTTTTGCATTTGATTACCGTTATTAACCCCTAAGGGGCCATTTTTACCGCGATATTCGTCAGCATCAAATGCCCAGGTTTCAGCTTTTTTGAAATAAGGTAAACAATGTGCGTAATCCCAATTTGTCGCACCATTTTCATGCCATTCATCAAAATCTTTAGCGTGCCCACGAACATAAACCATGCCATTAATAGAAGACGAACCGCCTAAGACTTTACCGCGAGGGCAGTGCATACGGCGATTATCTAGGTATGGCTCAGGTTGAGTTTCAAATTGCCAAGCATATTTCTTGGTATTCATAGGAATAGATAATGCTGTTGGCATTTGAATAAAAATGCTTTTATCAGTGCCGCCGGTTTCAAGTAGCAATACTTGATTATTACTGTCTTCTGATAGGCGATTTGCTAAAACACAGCCAGCAGATCCTGCGCCAACAATAATGAAATCAAAATTTTGTTTTGTCATGTAAAACTCGTATTTACTACTTCAGAGATCAAAACCGTAGTTTTGATCTCAATTAAATGGTTAATGATTTAAATTTATAGATGAAAATCTATTTTATCTAAAATGGACTTTCTAAAGGCTGTAAACCAACATACACAGCTTTAATTTGAGTATAGTGGTTAAGTGTCGCAAGGCCATTTTCACGACCAATACCTGATTGTTTGTATCCGCCAACTGGCATTTGAGCAGGAGAGGCGCCATAGCTGTTTATCCAACAAATGCCGGCTTGCATTTGATGGGTCACTCTATGGGCACGATTAATATCTTGGGTAAATACCGAGGCCGCCAGTCCAAAATCAGTTGCATTGGCGCGTTTTATAACTTCATCTTCATCATCAAATGTTAAAACACTCATAACAGGGCCAAAAATTTCTTCGCGGCAGATTGTCATGTCATCAGTGCAGTCACCAAAAATAGTTGGCGTAATAAAATAGCCATCTGGTGCGTTTTTAGGTTTGAGTGCCTTACCGCCATGAAGTAATTTAGCGCCTTCTTTTATACCTATATCGATATAGCTTTGTACTAAATCACGATGCTTAGCAGAAATAAGAGCGCCAAAGTTTGTTTCTGGATCCAATGGGTCGCCAACAACAATATTTTGGCTTGTTCTTTCAATCAGTTTTTCTATAAATTTAGGGTAAACCGATTTTTGTACAAATACGCGGGTCACATTAGTGCAAATCTCACCTTGCGTATAAAAGTTGCCTATCATGGCCGCAGACACCGCATTATCTATATCAGCATCATCAAAAATAATCAGAGGAGATTTTCCACCAAGTTCCATAGTCACATCTTTAAGTGATGTGGCAGCTGCCGCCATTACTTTTTTACCTGTACCGACTTCACCTGTAAAAGAGACTTTTGAAATATCAGGGTGATGTGTTAGCCAAGCTCCAATATCACCCGCACCTTGAATAACATTAAATACGCCATCGGGAATACCTGCTTCGGTGAAGATTTCAGCTAGTTTTAATGCGCCTAAGGGGGTTTCTTCTGATGGTTTAAAAATCATTACATTACCGCAAGCAAGCGCTGGAGCTGATTTCCAACACGCTATTTGCAATGGGTAATTCCAAGCACCTATGCCTGCACAAATACCTAAAGGTTCGCGGCGAGTATAATAAAAATCGCCATCAACAGCTTGCTGATTGCCTTCAATACCGGGAGCAAGTCCTGCAAAAAACTCAATTGAATCAGCTCCAGAATGCACATCTACTACAGCAGCTTCTTGAATTGGTTTACCTGTATCTAATACTTCAATTTTTGCCATTTCATCATTGCGTTCTCGTAATAAAGTTACGGCTTTGTTTAATATTCGGCTACGCTCTGTTGGACTCATAGCCGACCAAAGTGCAAAACCATTTTTTGCACTTTTTATGGTTTTTTGTTTTATATGTTCATCTGCAACTTCAACTTGGTAAATAACTTTGCCTGTCGCGGGGTTAATTACATCAAATGTTTCACCGCTGGAATTTGAAATATAACCACCATCTACATAGTTTTTATAACATTTTAATGGCATGTTTTATCTCCGTGTTGCTTGATTAAGTCATCTATAAAGTTTTTACACAATTGTTGTGCTTGTTTGAACGCTTCTTCAGAATTTGGGCTTAATGCACTTCGCAACCAAAAACCATCTATCATCGCAGCTGTTTGTTTCGATGTGATTTGTGCTAAGTCTTCATCAAATATTTGACGATAAGAGAAAAGTAAATTGCTGTATAAGCGTTTGCTATTAATATTTTGTAACCTTGCAAGGCCTGGTTCGTGCATTGATTGCGCCCAAAAGCTAAGCCAGGTTTTTGTGGCAGGTGTAGAGCGTTGTAGTTGCGTGAAGTTTGCTTCAACTATCATTTTTAATCGTTGAGGGGCACTGAGAGTATGATCTGTAACACGTTCTAATAAAGCGACTTTTAACTGCTCTAAAAGATATTTAACAGTAGCCTCAATTAATCCCTGCTTACCACCAAAATAGTGACTAATAATGCCAGAGGATAATCCCGCTATTTTACTTATAGTGACTATGGTCGTTTTTTGTAATCCGTATTGCGCAACAGACTCTAATGTTGCATTAATTAACTGCTGTTTTCGCAGAGGTTGCATTCCAACTTTAGGCACTAACTTCTCTTTTTATTTTAATTGAACGTTCAATCAATAATAATATTATAGGTTTTAGCTAAAAATATCAAGGTGGTGTAATTTAGAGGAAAATAAATTTTATTGAATCTAAAGCTATTTTAGGGGGATTTAACGTGAATTAATGGGTGTTTTTTGAGTTTGTTAAACTGTTATGTTTTAGATTTTTTGGCTAAGGGGAAATTGTGACATTATTAGTCTGAGCAGATAAAAGTATCCTAAGGTACTTTTATCTGCTTAATTATTGGCACATAGAGTGCTAACCTGCAGTTAAACCACCATCTACACTGTGCAAGCTACCAGTAATAAAGCTTGCTTCATCAGATGATAAAAAATAAACCAAATTAGCAACATCTTCACCTAAACCAACACGGCCGATTGGGTGGGCCTGTGCTTCAAGCTCCCATGCTTTTTCTAAATTGCCATCTAAGTCGGCATCAGCCCAACGTTGCATTGCTTTATTTGCTAAAGGGGTTTTGATTGTTGCTGGACAAACTGCGTTTACACGTATTTGATGTGTTGATAAATCAAGTGCTAAACTTTTTGTGATTTGGCCTAGTGCACCTTTTGTCAAACCATAGCTAAAGCTATTAGGTTTGCCTATTAATGCTTGATCTGAAGCCATTATCACTATGCTACCACCACCTGAATCTTTCATCTTTTTAGCAGTTTCTCTTACTGTGATAACAATCCCCTTAATATTGATATCTATAATGGTATCAATCTCTTCATCAGTGGCAGTAAGAATAGAATTAGATTGGTGAATACCGGCATTGGCAAATACAGCGTCTATTTCGCCAAATTTTGCAATAGTACCTTCAATAGCAGCAATTTGATCTGATACTTTACGTACATCACCTTTATAAAAATATATATTTTCTTTTAAATCTATAGCTAATGAATCAGCAGCTTGTGGATTAGTATCAATAAAACCAACTTTATAACCTTGGTTAACGAATTTTTTTACTGTAGCTGCACCAATACCTGTTGCACCACCTGTAATAAATGCTGTTTTCATACTATTTCTCTAGGAAGTCATTTTATGTTGCAATGGTATAGAAGTATTTAAATTCAGTAAATTACTAATAATTAATATGAACTCGATTTAATTAATCAAATAGTTCGAACTCTTGATGTTCAAGGTTACCAGTGAGCTTTTCTACCATTAAATGGAGATCTTTATTTGTATTAGCCACAGCGTTACTGACTTTATCGCTTTCTACTAATGTACGGTAATTTTCTGATACGTGATGTAGCTGCTCTAAAGTTTCATTGAGTTCATGAGTGATATTCATTTGCTGAGTTGCGCTCAGCATTTTCTGAATATTATTACTATCAATCAGTTAAAAATTTAGAGCCTGAAGTATGGCAACAACTAGGTTCACCTAAATATTTTAAAATTCCTATGGTTTTTGTTTCTCCTAACGGATTAAAACTACTTAAAAATATCACTAATCAAACAGTTTGCGAACACGCTAAAAAACATCGCCAAGCAGGTATTCATTTATTACTTTATGTTGCTTTGGTATTAATAGGCAGTATTGTATTTTTTAAATTTGCAATAACATGGTTATTTAATCAAACATATTTAAAGCTCTCTAGTACATTAATTACTTTGTGTTTTTTTAAATTTCTATATAATTCATCTAAATTTATAAAGGACATATATTGAAATGAAAAAAATAGCAATTATTCTAGCTGCTTTAATATTGGTAATATTAGGTGCATTTTGGTTTTTAACTGGTGGTGCACTTAATGATTTGATTAAACAACAAATTGAGCAAGTTGGTACAAAAGTGATAGAGCAGCCTGTCACTGTTAATACAGTTGATATGAAACTGTTAGAAGGCGCTGGCACAATTAAAGGTTTAGTTTTGGCTAACCCATCAAAGTATACTGCACCTTCAGTGTTTTCATTAGATGAAGTCACTTTAGATATTAATCTTGATAGCTTGACTACCGATCTTATTATTATCGATAAAATAGTCATAGACAAACCGCAAGCTGTTGTTGAGTTTACTCAAAATGGTGACGCTAATATTAAAGAGCTACTTGATACCATAAAGAAAAATACCCCAAGTAATACTCAGTCTGAACCTGAGCAAGAAAGCACTTCAACGAGTGTAAAAGAGCCGATTATACGTATAAATAAATTTGTATTAGCTGGTGTGGCACTAACTGTTGATTTATCAAAGCTGGGTAATAAAGCGCATCAAGCTGTTTTGACAGATATTAATTTAACAAATATTGGTGGTCAAAATGGCATGCCTGCAAGTCAATTAGGTGCTGAATTAGCTAAGCAAGCATTATCATCTATCTGGAAACAAGCAAAAAAACAACAAACAAAAATCTTAAAAGACCAAGCTAAAGAGAAGCTAGAAGACAAAGCCAAAGAAAAACTAGGTGGTTTATTAGATAAATTTACTGGTCAAAACGGCATAAAATGAGAGAGGTTTACCTCTCTTTTTACTTAGGAATTTAAAATAAAATATTACTTTAGGAAAAACAATGATTGAATCAGGTCGATACCAGCATTTTAAAGGTAATTTTTATCAAGTTTTACATATAGCAAAACATAGTGAAACAGATGAGCTATTAGTTGTATATCAACCTGAATATGGTGAAAGAGGTATTTGGGTGCGTCCATTAGCGATGTTTGATGAAACGATTGAACGTGAAGGTAAAACCTTTAAAAGGTTTTCTAAAGTTGAAAATTCAAAATAATTTAGCTTTCATATAAGTGTTATTACTCAATCACTAACAATATGTTGAGTTAACAAAACATTAACTTTGCATGCGTATTTAGTGATTTTAATTTGTAATCAAAATATTAATTTAATTTAGATGTTTATAAAATAATCGAAATAAATAAAAATCAATAAATAACAATATTACAGCAATCTTTTAAATCCAATCTAAGGGTATTATGTATTTGAAGTATGTAACCCAAATGTAAACGGTGTTTTATCCCTTGAAAAGCATCGTTTACTTTTTTAGTGTCGAAAAATCTTCAGTACATAAATCACTTATTTTTAAACATTTTTTTGTGTAAGTTCTGATATTCTAAAACTAGCAAATCGAGCTAAATATACTACAGTAAAAACTTACTCTGATAGAGCACTCCATTATGAAAATGACCCTTTCTCAAAGAATTTATGCTGGTTTTGGTATCGTGATTTTTTTGATGTTAATCGTATCTTTAACTATTTAGATTAAGAGTAGTAATATTCAAAAAGTCGTTTTTGAAGTTCAAAGTGATGATATTCCAAGTGTGATCTTATATCTACAAGTATTAGATGAAGTTGGAGATATGCAATCTAACTTATTAGAATATTTAACTGGAAAAATAGATGAAGCAGGTGACATGTTAGCATCGGTTACGAGTTTTACTGCAGGAGATTTAAGTAAAAAAGCTGATTTTTACAAAGGTAGTGACTCGTTTAAAAGTTATTTTGAGCAACTAAACCCGCTAGAGCAAAAGCCTCAAGAATTAGTTAACCTTCAAAAAATATATAATCTATACAATGAGAGAAAAACTACTGCGGAGCTTATTTTTGAAAAATTCGATCCAACAGGTAGAGCGTCTACTTTAAAATCAGCGGACGAAATGGAACATCAACTATTCGCTAAGGTTGAAGACATTTTAGAACGTTCAGCTGAAGAGGAGAAGTCTGATGCTATTGTGGCGATTGATGGTACATTAGTTTCATAGAATAACCAGTTATCTACATAAATTATCATTTCAATTATTGCCATTTTTACTGTTGGTGGTATTTAATTTTACTTAACAAGTAGTATTAATAAACGATTACATAACGTACTAAGTGTTGCAAATAGGGTCATTGAAGGTGATTTAACGATCCAACCTATCGAAGATAATAGTGGTGATGAAATAGGAGAGTTAGCTCAAGCTATGAATACTATGGCAAACTCTTTAATGAGTTAATTCGGGATATAAATAGCGTATCGAGCTCTGTTGCAAATGCCGCCAATGAGATATTAACTGCAACTTTAGATATGACTCAATGCTAAAATTGATGCGGCTTGTGAGGAGCAGTCAGCAACAACAATTGAAATTTCAAAAGATGTTGTCGCTATTAGCTCATCATCATCTGAAATATTAGAAGTTACGAATCAAACATCAGAAAAAGCGTCTAGGATGAATGAGCTTTCTGATCAAATGAAACACTTGGTAGATCGCTTTAAGTTTCGCTCTTAGACTTGTTAATTGTACTCAAAAGCAGGATTTACATCCTGCTTTTTTATCAACTCAAGCTGCTTCGCCTGAATTTAAGCCCATACTCTCACACCTATAATGCCAAAATACAGTAGATAGCTAAACGCAAGCAAATGAATAACAGAACAAGTAGCATGATAACTATAAGCTAGCTTATTTATTTTCTTAATAGGTGTTTTAACAGTATTGTAAATGGCTATTAATGAGAAAATGGCATAAAAAACAGTACTTAACATTAGCATTAATGAAAAAACAGTCTTATTGCCAAAGTTTAAATAGGGGTTTTGCATTCCTAAAAATACACATGTGATCATCAATAAAGCAGAAAAAGAGGCTAATAATGGATATTTCCTTAATTGTTTGTGGTCAATTTTTAGCTTTTTCCCTCTAAGTTTATTAATACCATTTATTAATAAAACAACAATGAATGAAATGACGATTATTATCCAAAGACTTGCTGTTATAAGCTGAAAATAAACAGCAAAGGCATTGGTACGTTTAAGTACTTTATCTCCATAATGGATAACTTTGCCATCAATAGGATCTTCTGCAACGGCTAAAGTTACTAGACCATTATCGACAGATTTAAATGAAGTTTTAGAGGCCGGTAAAAACTTTTTAGGTTTAGCATTAAATATTAAACCACCAAATAATAATGCTTCCTCGGTAGTAGTTACTTTATATACAGCAACTAATCTATTGAAAAAATGCGCTAATTCAAATCTAGGGTTTACTGTGTAATAGTAACCGCGCAGTTGTTTGGATATTTTATTTGATATGGTTTCTGAAAATACTTCAGGTTTATTTAACCCTTGAGTTTGAAATGAGACAATCTGCTCTCTAATTTGTTTTAGTTTACTTGGATTTGAACTATTAGTTAAAATTACAAATCCAGAGTTGTCACTAGGTAAGTATCTCAGATCTGCTAAAGCACCATTAATACCCCCATCATGTCCGTGATATAAAAAATTATTTAATAAAGTAGGGATATTGTTGAGGCCATAAGCATTTTCAATTTCATTTGAATTAGTTGATTCACTGTTTCGCATACGCTTGATAGATTCAGCTGTTAAAATTGGCTTGCCACTATTGAGTAGCATTTTTGTAAACTTAGCCATATCCCCAATAGTTGAATTTATTGCACCTACTGGACGGTATATAAGATGTTTATAAGTTTGAGCTTTTTGGTTTACATAAGAGGTTGCACCAAACTGCTTAACCTGTTCATTATATAAATAAGTTGTGTTGTGCATTTTAAGCGGAGTAAAAATTGTTTCTTGGATATAAGATTCAAAGTTTTGTTCTGTAATTTTTTCAATTATGTAAGCTGCCACAGCTGAGCCTGAATTTGAATAAGATGATCGTGTTCCTGCTGGCCAGCGAGATGTTCTAGATTCAGGATAATAACTTAAACTGTCAATTAAAGTTTGTTCAGGGTTATTTTGCTTTGCATATTCAGTTAAAGCGATTTCATCCCAACCAGTTGTATGTTCAAGTAAATGAACCACTCTAATAGGATGAGTATCATGCCAAGGGTTATAAAATTTGACTTCTGGGACTAACGCTTTTACTTCATCATCAAGATGTAATCTGCCTTGTTCTATCAATTTTAATATCGCAATAGATGTAAACATTTTAGATACTGAGCCTATTCGGTATAAGGTATTTTTATCAGCTATTTTCTGCGACTCTAAATCAGAAAATCCGAGTACTTTAATTTCTTCAATACCATTTTTATTGACTAATGCGTAAGCTAAAGAAGGAAGTGTACTTTTTTCCATGATCTTTAAAATATTGTTATTTAGTTGAGTTAATGTTTTTGCTTTTTTTGTCTCAGAACTGGCATTAGCAATATTTAAAATCGCTAGCTGTAAAAAGCAATAGATGATAATTGGTATGGATAAAAGTTTCATAGTACCTCTTTATGAATTTATTATTTTCAGTATGAAATTAATGCGAAATTTCAAGTTAAAAACACTTGAACCTAGTTGGCCAAAGTGTTTTATTAGAATTAATTAAAAGAATGGTTTAAAGCAAACAAACTTTTGTTAACTATTGTGAACACATGTAATAATCGGGTGTTCACAAAAGGTCACATGTATTATCAGGGTTTTTTATGGCTGGTTTAGAGTCAGGTTTTCAGGATGTTGTTATTTTTGACGAATTTAAAATTGATTTGTCTAAAGAGCGTATTTATAAAAATAATGAAGAAATAAAACTAGAACCTCAGCTGTTTTCTTGTTTGGCTTTATTAGTTTTAGAGTCACCTAATGTGGTGAGTCGTGAGCTAATTCAAAATAAAGTGTGGGCTGGAAGACATGTTAGTGATGAAGCAGTTAGAGCTGCCTTTAAAAAGTTACGAAAAATACTTGGGGATGATGCGAAATCTCCAATATTTATAAAAACTGTGCCACGCCAAGGTTATAAATTTATAGCGCCAGTTGAAAAAGTTTTAATAACTGAGAAATCAAATGAAAACCCTTCACATAGCGAAGTGAAACCCAGCCTTTTAAATCCTTTTATTATTGGATTAGCTTGTTTGTGCATTGGTTTTTCTTATGTTTTCTACTTAAATAACACTACTGATAATGATTTAACAATCACAACAGAGTTTGAAGTCAGTAAAATTACACAACTGGCGGGCTCTGAAACTTATGGTAGTTTCAATCATAATTCGCAAACAATTTCATTTACACACCGTAGTCAAAGTGATTCTCCACAACAAATTCTTATTAAAAACTTAAAAAATAACAGACTTCAAAGAATAAGTTGGGATGGTGCACATTATTCAGGTGCTTATTGGTCGAAACAAGGTGATAAACTGGCATTTGGACGAAGTCATAATGGTGTATCAAACAGCATAATTACACAGTTTAATAAAAACGGGGAGGTCGTTAATGTAGATATATTGCAACACCCTAGTTTGAAGGATAAATATATTGTTGGCTGGCATGGAGATAATGCGCTTTATCTAGCGCAAGAAGCCTATGTATCAAATAACCGCAGCATTTATAAATTTGATTTAGTAACACAAGAATTAATAACAATGACATCCCCTCAAGTGACAGGGTCAGGTGATTATTTAGCTTCAGAATCATTTGATGGAAAATACTTAGCTATTATCAGAGAAGTTGCTAAAGGGGAGTTTTCACTATTAGTTATTGAAACTGGATCAGGCACACTCATCGCGAATCGTATTGTATCTATGTTTGTTAACCGTATTGTATGGCATCAAGATAATAATACATTAACCTTAAGTGCTTTTAGCGGTGCTGCAATTAAGTTTGATATCATTAAAAACAGTTTAACTAAATTACCCCAATTTCCAGCTTATACAAATGATATTTTTGCTGACTGTGGTGATAATTGTTATCTCATGCGCCAACATAATGGTAATTATTTGGATATCAAAGAAGAGCCAAACTTTTTATTATCTGAGAAAGTAGATCATAATCGACCATTAATATCTGCAAGTGACATTATCGCATTGCCGGGGGCGCAAGACTTACCTCGTTATAATAATATTGGCACAGCGGTATATTTTGTGACTTCAACCACTGAATCTTTAGTACTTCATAAACAAGAGTTTGGCGGTAGTTTATCTATATTGGCTTGCTGGCCAAGTAATATAAAAATTACAAATTTAGAGATCAGTCCAAAAGAGAGCCACTTTGCAGCTATCGTAAATCAAAGGCTCGTCCTAGAACCCATTAAAACACTCGCTGAATGTGATATAAGTTTACAGTCACAGCCAGCCTATATTACGGATTCATTAAAGAAAGTGGCAGAGCCTGTATGGCATGATAATAATGAATCTGTGTATTTAACTGTTTATGAACATGGTAAAGCTAAAATAAAAAACATTACTATTAAAGATAAAACATATACGCAAGTGATTAATGAATATATTGCATATCGACCTTTTTTTGCTTTGAAAGGGTATAACGCTGTTGCCATTGATAAAAATAATGTGGCTTGGCTGATTTCATCAAAAAAGAGTGAAGTTATAAAAAAAGATAAATTAACTAAAATAGAAGCGGCTAATTTACATCGTTGGTCAGTAGATAAAAGTGGATTATATTTTACTTCGAGACAAGGTCGAGAATCATATTTAAATCGCGTTTCTTTTGAGCCTATATCTAAATTAAAAGCAGGCGCTAACAATGATTTATTAAGCATTTCAATTGGCAATAATAAATTTAGATTAGGATTTGATTTACATCCGAATAAAAATAAACTGTTATTAGTTGAATCATTAAGTGCACAAAGCGATTTTGTAAAAGTGAAATGGTGATTTGAATATTTAGCTGAGAAAAACATTCAATTTTGTGGAAGTGTTTTTTAATCTCTTAAAAAGTATGTTATTTGCTTTATTTACCTCATAACTTAAGTTTCATCGCACGGTTTGCTTTTAAGTAGCGCACGCTTTGTCTTGATGAAAAAAAATAAATTATGTATAGTCAATCACATACGAATATATGCTCCGATATAATAGGCGCACATAAATTACAAAGCGTGCAAGCACACTTTACTACCTCCGTTTTTGACGTTATTTATCTCTAAGCTATTTATTTTTAATTTATATTAAGAGGTCTAACCTGATAAGTGTGCGGGCCGTTTATACAAATGTTAAGGCATTATGAAATTCGAGAATTATCAATCCTCTGACTTTAAGGAAATAGCAGATTTATTCCATGGCTCAGTACATTCAATATCATCTGATTTTTACACGTCAGATGAATTAGAGGCTTGGTCACCATCTCCTCCTAACTATGATGAGTGGAAGATGAGGCTCGAAAATAAGCAACCATATAAGGCCATCGTAAATGATCAAATTGTTGGGTTTATTGAATTAGAAAGGGATGGCCATATTGACTGCCTTTATATCCATAAAGAGTTTAAAGGGCAAGGAATTGGGAGCCGACTTTTAGAATATGCTATTGAGAAAGCTATGAACAATGGCATATATCATCTCTATGCAGAGGCAAGCAAAGTTGCGAGGCCTATATTCGAGAAACAAGGTTTTTCATACAATAATACAAATCATGTTAAGTTAAGGGGGCAGTCATTAATCAACTATTCAATGTCATTAAAGTTGCAGCCTTAACAAGGCGCAGCAACGGACTGTCAAACCTGTCACTTTTTGTGCGTGCCGCACAAAAATCGCCAGTTTTTCCAGCCGATGTGCAAGGCGTTATGCATAGGAATATATAAATGGAATTTACCATCAGCCCTAAAAAAGCGGTGATGGATTCTCATCTTTTTGAGAACTCCTCAATCGGCCTAGAAATGATGAGTGTAATTAACATCAATATCGAGCTAGAACCACTTGAGTTTGAAGAAGAGGTCAATGAAACCTCTATTCAACTAGATTTCATCGACATTCCATTCAAATCTATTGCTGATATTGAAGGCAAGGTCTTTGAATTTCCTGTAAATCCTGAGGACGGCTACATTGATGGTTCAATTTACCTGAATAGTCAGCATATCCCTGTGGATATTACCAAAATAATTTTTGGTAAGGCTTTAGATAATAAGGTTAATGTACACTTTATAGGTGTGATTCCTTTAGCTGATGAAGGTTTTGATAAGCCAAATATAATTATTGACTCCAAGTGCGAGCTTGAATTCGAGGGTGTATTTATACCTCGTAGTATATTAGAGGCATCGCAAGAGAATTTAGATAAATCATATGGTCTGATTAAATCATTCTATGATATGAGCAAGTTATCAAAAGCAAAAATCATTAATAACGGCTTCATGGATGTAATTGCATTCCAGCCTGTTGCATAACAAACAGCTGCAGCTGACAGTCTGGGCTCCACTTGATTTTGTGTTGCTCGCTGTCGCTCTCAAATTAACACAAAACAAGCTCCGCCCAGCCTACGGCTGAGCTGGGCGTTATACAACTATGGAAATTTCTGAGCATGTCTAACCCTTTAATTTCTGACATTTTTGAACCACCTAAGAGTTTTGACAATAGATATTTTCATTTCAGAGTTCTTGAAGATGAAGTCGCAGAATTTGATTTTGAAGCAGTAA
This sequence comes from Pseudoalteromonas sp. '520P1 No. 423', assembly GCF_001269985.1. Lineage (NCBI taxonomy): Bacteria > Pseudomonadati > Pseudomonadota > Gammaproteobacteria > Alteromonadales > Pseudoalteromonadaceae > Pseudoalteromonas > Pseudoalteromonas sp. '520P1 No. 423'. Next base: position 1,932,082 of record NZ_BBZB01000001.1, read on the forward strand.
TGTCTAGCCAAAAGAGACTGCAAGGGATTTTTGGCGAAGGCTCTAAATGGCCTAAAAGTGATATGACACTTGAAGAAAATATTGCTAGCCTAAAAGTACATAAACAAGAATTTGAATCACGAGAGGCATTTGCTTATTCAGTATTTAATAAGTCAAAAAACAAATGCCTTGGTTCTGTTTACATCGACCCAAGTGATTCTCCAAACTATCAATGCGTAGTCTATTTATGGGTTCGAGATGATAGTATCGAACTAGATAATGAGCTTTATCAAACAGTCCGTAAATGGCTTTCGGAGGAATGGGATTTTTCCAAAGTAGCATTTCCAGGACGGTGTATTTTGTGGAAAGATTGGAATAAAGAGTTAAGCGTTGTATAACACGAATAAGACAGCCATACTTTTCTTATTGAAAACTGGTCTAAAACTCATTTTTTAGACTAAACTTTAACCACTGATGAAATGTTATTGGTGGTTATTATGGCTAGGGCAAGAGAGTCGTTAATCGATTTAGATGCAACCCCGTATTATCATTGTATAAATCGCTGTATCCGAAGAAGTTACTTATGTGGCGATGATAAATATTCAGGTAATAACTTTGACCATCGTAGAACTTGGTTAGTAGATAGAATCAAATTCCTTTCAACTGTTTTTTCAACACGAATAAGACAGCCATACTTTTCTTATTGAAAACTGGTCTAAAACTCATTTTTTAGACTAAACTTTAACCACTGATGAAATGTTATTGGTGGTTATTATGGCTAGGGCAAGAGAGTCGTTAATCGATTTAGATGCAACCCCGTATTATCATTGTATAAATCGCTGTATCCGAAGAAGTTACTTATGTGGCGATGATAAATATTAAGGTAATAACTTTGACCATCGTAGAACTTGGTTAGTAGATAGAATCAAATTCCTTTCAACTGTTTTTTCAATTGATATCGCAGCTTATGCGATTATGTCTAATCATTATCACCTTGTTTTAAAGGTAAATAGGGAAGAGGCTTTAAGCTTATCTAATGATGATGTTATTGAACGTTGGTATCAGTTATATCATGGTTGTATTTTGGTCGACCGTTACAGGTCGGGTGAAAAACTCAATGCAGCATACATGTTTAGAATTAATGAAATAGTTAATGAATGGCGCATAAGGCTATATGATATTAGTTGGTTTATGCGCAGCCTTAATGAATTTATAGCGCGTAAAGCGAATAAAGAAGATAATTGCACGGGTAAATTTTGGGAAGGGCGTTTTAAATCACAGGCTTTGCTAGATGAATCTGCAATGTTAAGTTGCATGATGTATGTTGATTTAAATCCTATTAGAGCTAAAATGGTTGACTCACTTTTAGACAGTGATTTCACTTCAATTCAAGAACGAATCAAGCAATACCAATCTTTTAAAAAGCAAAGTAATAAAAAGAAAAAACCAAATGAAACTTCAGGGTTTACAGTATTACAGCAACCAAAATTACTATTAGAATTTGGCTGCTCAATTGATAAAAATACGATTCCTTTTACACTTTTTGATTATCTAGAGTTAGCTGATTTTAGTAGTCGGTTAATCGTGCCAAATAAACGAGGTTCGGTTTTGAAAACGACTCCAAAAATTTTAGCTGTTTTAAATATTGAAGTTGATTCATGGCTCAATACCATTAAACACTTCAGGCGGCATTATGCTAACTTCGCAGGTTCAAAATCATCTTTAATGAAGTGTGCACATAGTCACAATCATAGTTGGTATAAAGGTTCTGCGTAGTTGCTCAACCTTATTTAAGTTTAACAATTGTTGCTATCTAGCAATTTAATTTATTGTGCGCGTAATTAATAAAACCTCAATAATTTGTATTGTATTTCGTGAAATAAAACATAAAACTCTCAAATGAAATATATTTATAGTAACCAGCGTAAGCTTTTAATTTCTCAGTGGGGTTTTAATATCAATGAGATATTTTTGCCTGTCTAATTTTTTTGTCTTTTTAATATCAATGAGATATTTTTGCCTGTCTAATTTTTTTGTCTTTTGCCATAAATCATTGATCAATTCACGCGCAAGAAAAGGTAGGTTATTTTCAGCATCTTCAAGAATACCGTTAATGGCATTTTGTGCAGGGTATCGACCTTTTGGCATGATGATACCGAACTCAGCGAGTAAACCGCGTAATCGGTTTATACGTGCGGTTCTGTCTTTAATTGCACCTTGTCTGATGCGGTGTAAACACAGCACGGCTTGTTGTTCTTCGCTTTTAATACTGACAAAACGTGTTTTTGGTCTTGTAGCTGCTTCGCAAATAGCTTCAGCATCATTGGCGTCATTCTTTTCATTTTGGCGATAGGGAATAACAAATTTAGACGCCATAATACGCACATCATGACCGAGTTTGATAAATTCCCTTGCCCAATAGTGGGCACCGGAGCAAGCTTCCATTGCAATAATACAGGGTGGAAGTTGTGTTATTTCCTCTAATAGCTTGTTTCTTTTGATAGTTTTTCTTAATTTACACTTGTCATGCTTATCAACACCGTGGATACTAAAAACTAATTTGGCTAAATCAATGCCAACAACTTTAATTAAAGACATATGGGCTCTCCATTTTTTGACTGTTTACACTTTCAATATGGCACAAATGCCAATTGGATGGGGAGTCCATATCATTCGTTAACTGTCCATGGAGAATCAATGTTAATATTTAAACTTGTGACATTGATTGTTGCATTAGCACCAATTGGACTCGTAGCTTTTTATATAAATAGCATGCTACAACAGGTAGAATATATAGAGGAGCTTAAGGTGTTAGGCTCCTATTTGATTGGAAGTGCGGCAATAATATTTTGGAGCTTCTTCTTTGTATTTTGGTCTAAAACGAAATCTAGTGGAAAGTTTAAGTTGTACTATGCAATACTATTTTTTCTAGGGAGCTTCTTATCACCAATATTTTGTTGGTATAAGTTAATATTTAAATCGAAGAATTGAAGCTTTTAGATAAGACAGCTAACAAACATTTCAATCAGACTACGCAAGTTGACCTGTTTTTTGCAAAGACCCGCAAAAAAGCCAGCCAACATTGCTTCACTAATTAAATGGGCGTTATGCATTCCCTTAACTCAGAATATAAGGATTGATTTATGAGTATTCAAAAAGTGGCAATTATTACAGGTGGCGGGCGAGGAATTGGAGCGGCAACGGCTCAACTTTTTGCGAAAGAAGGCTACGCTGTATGTATCAATTATAAATCCAATTCAGACTCAGCGAATAAATTAGCTCAATCAATAATGGCTGAGGGTGTAAAGTGTATTACTGTTCAAGCTGATGTTTCTTGCGAAGATGATGTGATCCGAATGTTTTCTACTGTTGATCGAGAGTTAGGTGCAATATCAATTCTTGTTAACAATGCAGGGATCTTAAAAAAGCAATCACGCTTAGAAAATATGAGTGCCGAACGGATCAACTCAATACTTACTAATAATGTCACAAGTTATTTTCTATGCTGTCGAGAAGCAGTAAAGCGAATGTCGACACGAAATGGTGGTTTTGGTGGCGTAATTGTTAATGTTTCTTCTGGTGCCGCTCGTTCAGGCTCACCAAACGAATATATTGATTATGCAGCATCGAAAGGAGCAATTGATACTTTAACGAAAGGTTTATCACTGGAAGTTGCATCTGAAGGTATCCGAGTTAATTGTGTTCGTCCTGGGTTGATTCATACTGATATGCATGCTGATGGTGGAGAGCCAGAGAGAATCGAAAGGTTAAAAAGTATAATTCCACTTCAAAGAGGTGGGGAACCAAGTGAGGTTGCAGAAGCCATTTATTGGTTAGCCTCAGACAAAGCATCATTTTCTACAGGGAACTACTTGGATTTAGCTGGTGGCCTGTAATGCATAACAAATGCATCAACACGATTTGCTACATTCGGCATTCTAGGTTTCTTTGAGTTTACCGTATTAAGTGGTAAATTTAGACTTAATCTGCATGGTAGCAAACGTGTTATGCAGGCGTTGATATGACTCCCACAGTCAACTTTTTTGCACTGATCCTTGCTTCTTTTTTAAAGCCATTCTTAATATATTTTTAAATAAATGAGTTAATGCACTGAATGAAGCAAAGTAATTTCGTCGGTTATCATGCTGATATTCGTGGATTACTAATCTATTGATTAGCAGCGCCTACCTTACATTTTCCGTCGTGGCACATTGTTTCAGTCTATGCTCGTGGATCAACATTGATTGCTCAATATTGCCGACCTAAAGCTTCCGCTCCTGCTCACGCCCCTTACCTTCATCCATGTAGGCAATGCCCTCGGGAGTTGTGCCACACCCGCTGCTTGATCCAATGCATTAACTCTAACCTTTTCATGCTGGTACTCTGGCTGTTCGTTTTTTTACATCAATTGGTGCAATTGCCACTTCCCTTGAAATCGCCCATATATATGCAATCATTTCTCTGGCGATAGCAGTTACTACAACATTGCGATGTTTACTTCTGTGCATTAACCTTTGGTACCTTTGCATAACCTTAATTGTGCTTGCCAAGCAATATCGATTACTTTTTTACTTAACATTTCTTGTCGTTTTTGCATTTCAGAAGACACTTTAGCTGGAAATTTATAGCTGTGTGCGCCTTCAATTAAAAGACGTCTAGCTCGGCCATTACCACATTTAGATATTTTTCCTAATCTACGTTTATCACCACTTGAATCTTCACTGGGGGTCAAACCTAGATATTTCATTAGCTTTCGAGGATTATCAAAGCGTCTTAAATCACCGAGCGCTGCAATGATACTTGCAGCAATTAAGAACCTGATTCCGCGCATAGCTTGTATTGCTTTAACGACAGGGTAATAAGCCACTGCTTAACTTGATGTTCTAGTTCATTGACTAAACGTGCTAAGCGTTTCATTCGTTCATTAATCGTATGTACCATTTCTTGTAAAACAATATGTTGTGCAGGGTGAGGTAAAATTAACTCATTTAGCCAACGCAGATGTTTAAGTGACCAATTGGCAGTACCGTCATAACAAATGTTATTCCTTAATAGGAAACCTTTTAATTGGCAACGAGCATGGTTTAAATCATTAGTTGCAGTTTGTCGTGGCCGAGATAAATCACGAACAGCTTCATCTTCAGCCTCAGGTACGTAAATGATTGGAATATCATTCATTTTAAGTAAGTGTGCTAATTTCATAGCATCTTTACGGTCGGTTTTAACTTTTTCACCTGGTTTTTTAGGTAAAAGAGAAGATGCAACGACGTAACAACAATGACCAAGACTAGTCAATAATCGATAAATCCAATATCCACAAGGACCCGCCTCGTAAACAAAATGAAGGGTCGCTTGAGGATATTTGGATTGGAAATCACGGGCCATTTTGATGACGGATGATTTAGAACTGGATATACGACCATCGTGTGTAACATGATTATCACGACCATCTAATTCATGTGCTACTTCAAAAAATTCTTTATGAGTATCTAATCCAATGAAAACTATGCTAATGTTATTCATGCTAGCCTCTGCTTTGTATTGTTTTGACACATATTATGGCTCTGGCTTGTCAGTTTTGCTGATAAACTAACCCACGAAAATGTAGAGGCTAGCGCTTTGTGGGAGTCATTGTGTCTATATTTCAAGGAGGACTAAGTGCAATTTCCAGAGCTAGAAACATCTCGGTTAATTCTTAATAAGTTATCAGAAAGTGACAGCCAGGCTTTACTTGATATTTTCTCTGATGAAAACGTTGTAAAATTTTACGATATTGATGTTTTTGATTCAGAGAAACAATCTTTGGAGCTAATTAACTTTTTTAATCAACGCTTTGCTGACAAAGATGGTGTTCGTTGGGCTATTCGAGTTAAGAACACGGGAAGGTTGATTGGTACGTGTGGTTTTAACTCAATAAACCTAAAGATGAAAAGTGCAGGTATTGGGTATGAGTTATCCTCAAAGTATTGGGGGCTTGGGTATGCTTCCGAGGCTGTTAGCACGATTATCCAATTTGTATTTTCCAATGGCCAACCATTAGGTCAACTCTACCGGATTCAAGGTGACATTATGATTGGAAATGCAGCTTCTGAGTCTGTGTTAAAAAAGCTAGGCTTCAAAGAGGAAGGAATTAGGCGTTCTAGTGGTTTCTGGAAAAAGGAATTCCATGATTTAAAGTGTTTTGGCTTAATAAAGCCTGAGTTTAAAGAAATATAACAAGGCAATTATGCGTGGGACGTCTAAAGCTTGGCTGGCGCTCATTCTTCGCTAATTTTAGCCAAGCATTTATACGCCCCATATTGCTGCGTTGTTATAAGCCAAGGATAGAGCATTGAAGTCTTCCATATTTCTATTTTTTTTAAGTATTTTTCTAACTCATTTCACTGTCCTTGCCGAGTCTAAGGTTAGTTTTGCTGCGATTGAAAATGTACAGCTTGAATATATTGATATAGGTACTGGGGACATTAATATCATTATTGAGTCAGGCGTAGGGATGGGGGTTAATTATTGGAAGCCACTACTAACTAAATTAAAAATGCTTAAACATCGAGTTATTATTTATTCTCGTGCAGGCAATGGTAGCTCAACAGCAACTATTGATGTTTCTATTCAGAAATCTAATAATCGCTTACATGCTCTACTAAAGCTATTAAATGTCGATAGAAATATTATATTAGTTGGGCACTCATATGGAGGTATTCATGTTCGTGAATATGCTACTTCTTATCGGGAGCAAGTGATAGGTTTAGTGTTACTAGATCCAAGTCACGAACAATTTTCGAAAAAGTTAATTCAGTTAGATAAAGATTGGGTGGAGAGAGATGATAAAAAGTTAAATTCACTTTTGGCTCAAAGCCAAGAGTGGAAAGTTTTGCAAAAAATATATCAAAATGAGCAATTAAAAGATAAAGGCTCTATTACTAAAATACCGACTGTTATTGTCACCTCCAGTAAATTAGGAGAAAGCGATTGGTGGATTGGTCACAGTGAGAAAGGGAAAGAAATATGGAGAGAGCTCCACTCCTCATTAATAAGGCACAACCCTAATTCAATTCATATTGTTTCAAATTCAACTGGTCACAATATACCTATAGATTCGCCAAATTTAGTTAATATAGCTATTGAAAAAACAGTTGATTTAGTTAATGGCTTATAACAAAGCAATAAAGTCGGATTCGTAACAGTTTGCTCGGTTTCGCTTCGCTTCACATTTTAGCAAACTGTTACTCACCGCTTATTGCGGCGTTGGTATGACTCCCACTGTCAAGTTAAACACACTTATCCTTGTTTAACTTTTTAAACCATAATCATTATTCTCGAATTAGAGCGAGTTAATGCATAGATGAAGCAAGTATTTTCGTCGGTTTTCATGCTGGTATTCGTTGGTTATTACTATTGCTAGTAACAGAGTAAACCTTACTTATTTCGACGTGGCACCTAATTTCAGTCTATGTTCGTGGGTCAACATTGATTGCTCAATGTTGCCGACCTAAAGCTTCCGCTCCTGCTCACGCCCCTTACCTACATCCATGTAGGCAACGCCCTCGATGGTTATGCCACACCCGATGCTCGATCCAATGCATTAACTCTAAATCGTTCATTATGCTGGTACTCTTGCCAAACGTAGTTTTGGGTTAACTGGTGTTAGTACCACTTCTTTGGTGCTTGCCCAAATATAAGCAATCATTTCTCTGGCTATTGCAGTAACAACAAGTTTGTAATGTTTACCTTTAGCAATGAGATTTTTTATATCTTTTACATAGTCTAAGTTGGACTTTCCATGCGATATCAATGATTTTCTTAGGTAATCCTTCTTGTCTTTTTTGTAATTCAGTTGAGATATTTGCCTGATACCGATAGCTGTGTGCCCCTTCAACTATTAAACGCCTTGCGCGACCATTACCACATTTGGTAATCGCTCCGAGATGGCGTTTTCCACCACTTGAATGCTCACTCTGAACCAGACCAAGGTAGCTCATTAATTTTCTTGGATGGTTAAAAAGGGTTAAATCACCGAGCTCAGCAATCACGCCTGCGGCAACCAATAAACGTACACCGCGCATAGCTTGTATTGCTTTAACAACAGGGTAATAAGCCACTGCTTAACTTGATGTTCAAGTTCGTTAACTAAGCGAGCTAAGCGTTTCATTCGTTCATCAATCGTATGTAGCATCTCTTGTAAAACAATATGCTGTGCGGGGTGAGGTAAGATTGACTCATTTAACCAGCGTAAATGTTTAAGCGACCAGTTTGTAGTACCAGGATAGTTAATATTGTTTCGAAGTAGCAGTGCTTTTAACTGATATTTAGCATCATTAAGATCATTAAGATCATTAATGGCGACTTCACGCGCACGAGATAAATCACGGATAGCTTCATCTTCAGGCTCAGGCACATAAATAGGGGTGAGATCTTCAGATTTAAGTAGTTTAGCAAGTTTAAGGGCATCGCGTTTATCAGTTTTAACTTTTTCACCTGGTTTTTTAGGTAAAAGAGAAGATGCAACGACGTAACAACAATGACCAAGACTAGTCAATAATCAATAAATCCAATATCCACAAGGACCCGCCTCGTAAACAAAATGAAGGGTCGCTTGTGGATATTTGGATTGGAAATCACGGGCCATTTTGATGACGGATGATTTAGAACTGGATATACGACCATCGTGTGTAACATGATTATCACGACCATCTAATTCATGTGCTACTTCAAAAAATTCTTTATGAGTATCTAATCCAATGAAAACTATGCTAATGTTATTCATGCTAGCCTCTGCTTTGTATTGTTTTGACACATATATTATGGCTCTGGCTTGTCAGTTTTGCTGATAAACTAACCCACGAAAATGTAGAGGCTAGCGCTTTGTGGGAGTCATTGTGTCTATGTGTATGCAAATTCCATGTGCACCAGAAGGAGTTCTTTTGAAAAAGCAACAAGGTTTTACGTTAATTGAGTTGGTTGTCGTTATTGTCATTTTAGGTATTTTAGCGGTTACGGCTGCACCTAAGTTTCTCGATTTAACGAGTGATGCCAAACGCGCTAGTCGTGCAGCGTTATTCGGTTCAATTAAATCGGCATCTCAAATGGCACATTTGAAATGTATGATGGACCCAAGTTGTGATGTGAGTGGGGACTCCACTATAGAAGTAGGTGGCGAAACGATTCGTATGGATGATGGTTACCCATCTGCAAATCATTTTCTTATTAGTAGTATTGCAGGTCTTGTTGATTCTGGAGGTTGGGAGTCTATGTTAACTTCTAATAAAGTTATTTGGTGGTATCCTGGGACTACATTGGCAGAAAGTGACTGCACGATTGAGTATAGGTGGGCAGGCGGCTCAGGTGAACCCTCCTTTCCAGAGAGTCCACCGGCGAGCAATGGCAGAAATGACGATACTTGTAGCTAAATTGTAGCGTCAGAAGAAAGTCGTAAACGAGTTGGTTATCTTTAAAATTAATTTATTTTAGCAAAAAACAAATTAAAGACGAAAAACAAATTAAAGACAGCCATGCTTTTCTTATTGAAAACTAGTCTAAAACTCATTTTTTAGACTAAACTTTAACCACTGATGAAATGTTATTGGTGGTTATTATGGCTAGGGCGAGAGAGTCGTTAATCGATTTAGATGCAACCCCGTATTATCATTGTATAAATCGCTGTATCCGTAGAAGTTACTTATGTGGCGATGATAAATATTCAGGTAATAACTTTGACCATCGTAGAACTTGGTTAGTAGATAGAATCAAATTCCTTTCAACTGTTTTTTCAATTGATATCGCAGCTTATGCGATTATGTCTAATCATTATCACCTTGTTTTAAAGGTAAATAGGGAAGAGGCTTTAAATTTAACGAATGATGAAGTTATTGAACGTTGGTATCAGTTATACCATGGTTGTATTTTGGTCGACCGTTACAGGTCGGGTGAAAAACTCAATGCCGCATACATGTTTAGAATTAATGAAATAGTTAATGAATGGCGCATAAGGCTATATGATATTAGTTGGTTTATGCGCAGCCTTAATGAGTTTATAGCGCGTAAAGCGAATAAAGAAGATAATTGCACGGGTAAATTTTGGGAAGGGCGTTTTAAATCACAGGCTTTGCTAGATGAATCTGCAATTTTAAGTTGCATGATGTATGTTGATTTAAATCCTATTAGAGCAAAAATGGTTGACTCACTTTTAGACAGTGATTTCACTTCAATTCAAGAACGAATCAAGCAATACCAATCTTTTAAAAAGCAAAGTAATAAAAAGCAAAGTAATAAAAAGAAAAAACCAAATGAAACTTCAGGGTTTACAGTATTACAGCAACCAAAGTTACTATTAGAATTTGGCTGCTCAATTGATAAAAATACGATTCCTTTTACACTTTTTGATTATCTAGAGTTAGCTGATTTTAGTAGTCGGTTAATCGTGCCAAATAAACGAGGTTCGGTTTTGAAAACGACTCCAAAAATTTTAGCTGTTTTAAATATTGAAGTTGATTCATGGCTCAATACCATTCAACACTTCAGGCGGCATTATGCTAACTTCGCAGGTTCAAAATCATCTTTAATGAAGTGTGCACATAGTCACAATCATAGTTGGTATAAAGGTTCCGCGTAGTTGCTCAACTTTATTTAAGTTTAACAATTGTTGCTATCTAGCAATTTAATTGATTGTGCGCGTAATTAATAAAACCTCAATAATTTGTATTGTATTTCGTGAAATAAAACATAAAACTCTCAAATTAAATATATTTATAGTAACCAGCGTAAGCTTTTAATTTCTGAGTGGGGTTTTAATATCAATGAGATATTTTTGCCTGTCTAATTTTTTTAAATTTTTTTTTAATTTTTTTTATCAGCATCATTGGCGTCATTCTTTTCATTTTAGCGATAGGGAATAACAAATTTAGACGCCATAATACGCACATCATGACCGAGTTTGGTAAATTCCCTTGCCTAATAGTGAGCACCGGAGCAAGCTTCCATTGCAATAATACAGGGTGGCAGTTGTGTTATTTCCTCTAATAGCTTGTTTCTTTTGATAGTTTTTCTTAATTTACACTTGTCATGCTTATCAACACCGTGGATACTAAAAACTAATTTGGCTAAATCAATGCCAACAACTTTAATTAAAGACATATGGGCTCTCCATTTTTTGATTGTTTACACTTTCAATATGGCACAAATGCCAATTGGATGGGGAGTCCATATCATTCGTTAGGGAGTTATTCAAGGGTATGCGTTATTTTCAAGTTTTGTTACTCATTCTGGTTGTTTCAGGATGCGCGTCAACTGAGAGCAAAGAGGCTGATTCAAGTAAAGCATCAGCCGAAAACGCTATGCAACATGTTTACCTTTCTGGGGTAATCGCTAAGTTCTATTGTGATAATTCTATCTGGCCACAATCATTAAACGTACTAAATGAGTACTCAACTCAAAACCCAACTCCAATTGGCTCAAAAATAGATTGGAATTTGCTATCCCAAAATGATGTAACGTTTAATGTTGCAACTGATATATACATTAGAACACCCGAAAATACCGCTACCGGTAGTATGTCGGTAAGTTCAACTCATAAATACCCTGGTTGCAACGGTGATAGTATTAAAATTAATTTTCAGCCTGTGTTGGGTGGCTAAACTCCCTAACACATATGAGCATTAACTCTGTCAATAGGCAATAGTGTTCTTTTTGACCGTTTTTTGCAGTGACGGTCAAATGTAAATCAATAAACAAACTCGTTTACTTCGTATGTCGATGCGGCTGTTAAGCAAGTAGCTTACGGCAAACACATATAGAGGCTCTCTTATTGCGATCTCATCGCTGCCTGCTTTAGTTCATATCCTTATAACATAGCATGGGCACTACGACTAAATGGATTTAGGAGGTAGAATGAAGCAGGATGCCAGAATCGAGACATTCATCGGTTAACCTAATCAAGGCACTATTCAAGCATGTTGGTTGCATAATGTGCACCAGTTAGTTTCAGGCTCAAGTCAGGTGCAAGCGACTTTGCTTATTGTATTAATGCTTACGAACTGAGCGTTTAATCAAGTCAAGAGACTTAGGTGATTAGGCATATAACCACGCTAAAGTTTAATGGCTATTAAGTCACCCAATTAATTGATGCTCAACCTTATATCTAGTTAGACGTTCAGCTCACTCAGTACCTTTATATTGAATATAGGTCGCTCATTTATTTCAGCAAAATATAACCAATCGATTTGAAATTTAAATGTTGTGTAAATTACCGTCTTAAAACTTGTCACACAGCTGTCGTTTATTTGAAATATCCTTGTCATCTGAAACTGTTTTCATGTGCGGATAACTTTTCTTTCTAATAAAATTTAACGAGTTGTAGATGAAAAAATCAATAATTGCACTGACTTTAATTTCAATGTTATCTGCTTGTACATTTGATGGTAGTGATGGCAAAAATGGCGCTACAGGTGAGCAAGGCCAAGCAGGTGACTCAGGTAATAATGGACTTGATGGCAAAGATGCAAGTCAATTACTTAATATATCACTTGTCGGACGTTCGCAACTAAACGCAGAGTCTCCAGAAGGGGCGGCTGAAATTGTAGCGTATCATAAAGCTTCACAAAAAATTTATGCCATCAATAGTTCCGGTGACAAAGCAGTTGTTGAGATTTTATCTACGCAAAATTTAGATGCTGCTTCTTTAGAAAAAGATAGTGAAGGTACTGTTAATAATACTAATATGTCGATTTTACATACAATTGATTTATCAGTTAATACAGCTGGTGATGCTAATAGCATCGCTATTTCAGATTCAGATCATTTATTAGCAGTTGCTATGGCTGGCAATACAGGTGTCATGGGCCATATTGCATTTTATGATATATCTGTAGAGTTACCACAGTTTATAAAAAATGTGCAGGTTGGTTATTTACCAGATATGGTGGCTTTTTCTCCAAATGGTAAAAAGGTTGTTGTAGCCAATGAAGGTGAACCTATGGGTGATTATTCTATTGATCCTGAAGGGTCTATTTCTGTGATTGATATTGACTCAGGTATGCCAAAAGATTCTGCGTTTAGCATAGATCTTAAAAGCTTAAATAATCAGCAGGCGCAATTAGCAGCGCAAGGCGTTTTATTTTCAAATCCTGCGGGTCGCACTATTAATGGTAAGTTAATACAGACATCAGTTGCGATGGATTTAGAGCCTGAATATGTTGCAATATCTGATGACAGTTCAAAAGCTTTTATTACTTTACAAGAAAATAACGCGATGATCACAGTTAATTTAGAAGACAACTCTATGTCAATTAAGGGGTTAGGCTTTAAGGATTGGAGTAACCTTGATTTTGATGCATCAGATAAAGATGGCGGCATTAACTTTAAAAAATACCCAGGCCTAAAAGGCATGTATCAACCTGATTCGGTTGCTTCATTTTCTTGGCAAGGTGCTGACTTTGTTGTGACTGCTAATGAAGGTGATGGGCGTGAATATTTCTTTGATGCTGAAAATGAAGCCGCTTGTATGATTGCAGGAGGTTTAGATTATGACGAAGATGATGGCTGTTTAGCTTATACCAATGAAATAAGAGCTGAAGACCTTAATTTAGGTGCTAATTTTGATTACTTAAATAATGATGATAATGATATTGGTCGATTAAAAGTATCTTCAGAAATGGGAGATATCAATAATGATGGCGAATTTGATGAATTGTATACTTTCGGTGGCCGTTCATTCACAATTTGGGACAGTAATGGTTTAGTTGTATTTGATTCAGGTGATATGGTTGATCGCATAACAGCATCTATTCATGGTGAAGCATTTAACAATGATGAAGATGAAAACAAAGGTGACACACGTTCAGATGCAAAAGGTGCTGAGCCTGAAGCGCTTGCAATAGGCGACATTGGTGAACGTAAATTTGCTTTTGTTGGCCTTGAGCGTATGGCAGGTATTATGATATTTGATATCACCAACCCTTATAATACGCAATTTGTTGATTACTTTATTAATCGTGGTACTTCAGAAGGTGCTCAAATCACAGGTGATTTAGCGCCTGAGGGAATGAAGTTTGTTTCTTCACAAGACAGTGCGACTGGCGAAGCTTTATTAATTGTTGGTAATGAAATATCAGGCACAGTAGCTGTTTGGCAAATTTCAGAAAAATAACACATCAGAGCTGAGAACATCTTATTTAAAAGGCACTGTTAAGTGCCTTTTATTTATCTTAACCTATCTCAAAAGTGGTAATTCCAAATACTTTATCTTTATTGGCTGGAAAACATTGTTTATCATAATCTAAAACTTGAGCAAGGGAGTCTTTAGAAATCTCTTGGGTATTTTTATTCAGGTTAGATGTTTGTTTTGCATTAGATTGATATCGGTAGTTTTTATAATAAGGAACATACCCGATATTTTTATAAATCTCCATATTTTCTAATACGCCATCTATGCCAATATTGCGTTCACCACAGTATTTGAGTCTATGCTTTGTAAGCGCTAAACCATAACCTTTGCCTCTATGCTCAGGTGCAACTATGTATAAGCCACAAAACGCAAAGTGCGCGTCATAATTTACTGAGCTGCCAACTGCAACAATTTTTTTATTAATTTCACCGACAAAAAAACCATTAGGATCTGCTTTATAAAGTAATTCTGCATCATGAAGTCCAGGATCCCAACCTTCAGATTTAGCCCAATTAATTGCAATGCTTAGCCATTGTTGTTTCATTGTCCGAATATGTAACTTAGGCATCTTAATATTCCCTTTAGCATTAAATTTTTCAAATAAACACGCAGGTGGTGTGCTTTTTAAATTCGGCCAAGCAATCGCGGCTTTTTTTACTGTGGCGATACATTGCAGGACTGAGCATCGTATCGGCATAAAAAATTGACTGAAATGGGTGATTTATCCAATACCGAAATGCTTGAGTTATAGCAAACTAGAAAGTATTTCCCCCTTTGCGATACTTTGGATAGAAGGCGGCAGAAGCCTTTAGTAATACATCTTGTTTATGATGAGGTTTAAGCTAGTTTTTTGTTTGTTGAAAATCAAAAGTATCAAATTTCATTTGTCATACTCCCAAATGCTATTTCGATAAAAATATCACATGTTATTATAATTTAAGAGTTTTATGTAAGTTAACATACCTGGTATATTTTTGGTAACTTTCGCTTTCATACAAATTTGTATGGTTAAAATGGCTTAAATCTAAGGGTAAACATTTCTACCTAACTGTTCACTGATTGACTAGTTTAAATATTAGTGGATCAGTTCTATGAAACAAGATGTTAAATGCAAATCACTTTCTTGCCATATTTTTGGGCTATTAGGCGCTACTTTACTTTTAATTTCTTGCGGTAGTTCTGAGGAAGTTAAAGCAAAAGTATCAATTGAATCAAATCCATCAGTTGCAACTGAAGTTGATACAGCAATGTTTTTGATTTAAATGGTAGATATTATAATGCTGACAATAACATTTTTACTGCATTAAATTATCTAGACCCTGAAGAAGGTGATTCAGTTGTTCAAGGCGAATTAGGTTACTTTTTTGGCGAATACTTTTTAGTTGCCGTGGGTAAATCAGATATTGATGATAGCCCATTTACATTTCGTACTAAATATATGACACAGTTAACAGGCGATAGCTTTCTAAATGTAGAGCTAATGACTGATGATGAACTAGATGGTGTTGTAGATTATTACTTTCCTTCACAAACCAGCATAGGTTTAGGTTTAACAACACGTGACACTTATGATGCGACAATTAAAGCGAATCTTGAGATTCGCTTTTTAATTTGTAAATTATAGTTATTTAAATTTAGGTCAAAAGATTAAACTATGAAACAGCCCATTTAAACATTTCTTTATAGCCAGGCTCTTTTCCATACATTATCATGCCCATTTTAAACATTTTTCCAGCTAGTCTTCTTGCATACCAACAAGTGATGCCAGTAGAAGTGATTGCTAATAATGTTTGCCACATAGGGACTTCTATTAATGCCATTTTAACCGGCATCGCCGCAAATGCAGTTAGTGGGAAATAGCTTAATACAGTCATAGCTAAACCACTTGGGCTATCCATAACCATAAAAGTTAAAATCATAGGTACTAATGGCAACATCATAAATGATGTTTTACCACTATGATTAGGGTCATCAATAGCTGCGGCAATCGCCGCCATAAAGGCTGTCGCTAAATAGAGTCCCAAAATAGAAAATAATAAAAACCAAGGTAGTAAAAACCAATCAATAAAAGATAAATCAAATGTTTGTCCATTGAGGATCACCTGAAAAAAGCCAAAACCTAATACAATTGATATTAAAGTGCTTGTCATTGCTTTTAGTGCCAGAAGCATTTGACCTAAAATTTTACCATCAATCCAAGTTTGCGAGTCCATACAGGCATAGAGTTGCTCAGTGACACGCTGTTGTTTTTCTCCAGTTATAGAGACAAATATTTGAGCGAATGAAACAAAAATACCTAAACCAATTAATATTAAAACACCTACAGCTGTTTCACGGGAGGTGTGCTCTTCAGATTTTATCTTAGTATCTAAATAATGGTTTTCAATGAAAATTGGATTTTTAATTTGCTGAAGTTGCTGCTGTGTCAAACCCAAACTTTGTGTGACTTTGGCGCTGTAATATGTTGTTAATACATTTGATAAATCTTTTTGCCAGCTATGTTTACCAACACTATAGAGTTTAAAAGTTGTTATTCCTTTATCAACCATTTGCTCAACTAAGATAGCATCAATTAGTTCATTATTAAGTTGCTCTTTTAATACAACTTCAGGCTCAGAAGCTTTTTTAAACTCAAATAAGTCAAACTCACCAATTAATGGGCTTTGTGAAATCACGGCAACTTGATATTTTTCAGATGATAATCCTTGGCTGTTATGCCAAAAAAAGACCATAAGTGCGATGAGTAACATAACTGCTTTACCAATCAATTCCTGCTTGATCTTAAAAAAGTGCATAAACTCCCATTTGGCAACTAACCAAGTTTTATTATGCTGCGTCATCTTGTATTGCTCCTTTATGGTCAGAAATTGCTTTTAAGTAAAGCTGATGTAAATCCATTTTTTTACTTTCTAAATTATCTATATGACCTAATGTCATAAGTTGCGTAAGGGCTTCATTTACTTGATTTGTATCGGCTAAATTTACTACAACTTTGTTTTTAGATAAGGCTTCATACTTAAAACCATTTAAAGCAAGTGAGAGTTGTTTAATATTAAATGGTGTTGCAAATTCAACTGTCAGTTGGGTACCTACACCGACTTGTTGCTGTATTTGAGTTAAATCACCATATAATACGGCTTCTCCTTGGTTCATTAATAACATGCGGTCAGCTAGTTTTTCTACCATAGACATTTGGTGAGCACTTAATATTACTGTCATGCCTTGTTGTTTTAAATCGGATAAAAACAACACTACTTTTTCTTGATTGATAGGATCTAAACCTGAAAAAGGTTCATCTAAAATAACAAATTTTGGTTGGTGTAATACAGCATTCACTAGCTGTACTTTTTGCTGATTGCCTTTTGATAAGGTTTTAAGAGGTTGATCTTTTCGATCTAGTAAATCGAATTTCTCTAACCAGTGTTCCATGCGTTTGGTTGCTTCTTTTTTATTAATGCCATGCAATTGTGCAAAATAATGTAGGTTTTGCTCTAACGTTTTTTCTGCATATAAACCACGATCTTCAGGCAAGTAACCTAAAGCCTCTCCAGGTATTGCACTGTAAATCTCATCATTAAACGCTACCTGTATTTCCCCCTCATCTGGGTGTGTAAACCCAACAAGCATGCGTACTAAAGATGATTTTCCTGCGCCATTTGGTCCTAATAAAGCAAATATTTCACCTTGCTGTACTGAAAAACTTAATTGTTTAACAGCTTCAACTTTTGCATAACGCTTTACAACATTGTTTATTGTAATTTGCATGATGTCTCCAATTTGTTATTTTTATGGAGGTTATTTTACTTAAAATAAAAGGCAATAATGTCCCGAAAATCACTTTATATTGCCATTCATCATTTAGAAATATGCATCAACTTAAGCTTCATTGACCATATCGGGCAACTTAAACTGCTTTTCCATCAAGTTTCTATAAAAACTTTGCTCTTGCATGAGCTGTTGATGCTGACCGCTCGCGATTATTTTTCCATCTTTGAGTAGTAATATTTGATCTGCATGTAACACTGTACTTAACCTATGTGCTGCAATTAAAGTTGTTCTGTCATTGCAAGCTTGTTTAAGTGCCTGTTGAATTTTATCTTCGCTGTTAGAGTCCAAACTTGCTGTTACTTCATCTAATATGAGTAAGGCTGGATCTTTTAAAAGCGCACGAGCTAATGCGAGTCTTTGTCTTTGGCCGCCAGATAGACTAATGCCTCTTTCGCCTATCTGTGTATCCAACCCTTTATCTAAAGTTGCGATATAAGATTGTAAATCAGCATCATTCAAAGATTGTTCAATTTGATTTTCTGAAGGTTTCTCGTCTAGCCCGTAAATTAAGTTTTCATAAATAGAGCCAGATAAAACCGGAGAGTCTTGAGCAACATAACCAGTTTGTTGATATAAACTTGTTAAACTACTATTGTCCAATGCTTGAACTCCAAAATAAATTTGGCCTGCTTGTGCATTATAAAAACCTTGTAATAAAGAAAATAAACTCGACTTACCTGCACCTGATGTGCCCACTAAAGCAGTTGTTTTCCCTGCTGGTAGCGTAAAACTCAGCTCTTTAAATAGGTCTGGTTTATTTTTATAAGCAAAGTTGAGATTTTTAAAACTGATATCTTGATTTTTTATGAGAATCGGTAAACCTGATAAATTTTGCTGCTTGAGTTTTAGTATTTCTGAAATCCTAACAGCCGCACCCGCTGCTTTATTAAACATGGCAACAAACATACTCAATTGTGCGAAGGGTGCAACAACATTAATTAAATACATTATAAATGCCACAAATGTACCTATGGTCATATCGCCATTGCTTACTAACGTCGCGCCATAACCAAGCACACAAATAATCGTCGCCATCACTACAATATTGATTAGTGGTGACATTATTGCCAGTAAACGTGTTTCTTTCATCGAGATATTATAAATTTGGTGAAACTTCTCGTTATTTTTATTAGCTTCAACTTTATGAGCATTATGACTTCGGATCAGGCGTATTTGAGATAAGACTTCAGTTACTCGCGCCATTAAATTTGCTTCTTCATCTTGTAAAGACTTAGATAATGAAGAAAGCTTAATTGTGAAAGGTAAAATAACTAGAAAGCTGATAACGACAGCGCTAAATAAGACGGCTGTTAAGCGCCAATCTAACCACCATAAAACAAAAAATGAGCCAATGAGTAAGATTAAACCTGAGATTAATGAGTGACTACCTTGACTGACAAAATCTTCAATTACTTCAGTATCTTTAGTTAACCGATTTGCAGGTTCTCCAGATGCTGTTTTGTCAAAAAAAGAAATAGGTAAATGAATTAAATGATTAAAAAACTTCTTACGTAATTTTAATTTTTGTTTATTACCAAGTAAGCCCAGTAAGTAGCTTAAAATACCACTGGCAATAGAACCAATAATTAATACTCCAGCCAGCATAAAAACAAGATGCCAAGAAAGCTGACTCGTTAGATTAAGCTCATCTAAAAGGTATTTAGTTTGTAGTGGTACTAAAAGCCCAAGCACTGCTTCAATTAAAATTAAAGCAACACAGGCAATGATCAGTTTGACACCTGGGTTGGAAGCTTTTAGTAAGCTTATTAAATCCTTATAGTTAACAGTTTTTTTATCTTCTTTCATATTATCTCCATATACATTGAAATAATTTCTATTGTGATAATTCGATTTTAGACTCAGCGCGACCTTAAAGTCAAAATAAAAATGACCGACCGGTCATTTTTATTTATTTTTAAAGCGCGATATCAACTGATACAATCGTAGGAAATACTTAAAATATATAATGATGCTTGATAAAAGATTAAAAATTGTAACAGCAGCTGAGACTTTGTTTGATCAAAAGGGTTTTAAATCAACAAGTATGCAAGAGATAGCCATTGAGGCAGGAATATCTAAAGGTGCAGTATATTTGCATTTTAAATCTAAAGATGAGCTATTGCTTGCTGTATGTGAAAGCCACACTAACCATATTTCTAGTAAAGTAAAAGAGATATTAAATGATAACTCTATGGCACCTTTAGAAAAGCTAGCAACTCAAATTAGATTTCAGTTTGAAGAAATTCAAGATTATCAGAATTTCTATCAATCTTTATTTAATGATGAAGCAATTAAGCTAAATCAAGAATTCATTATTTATTATCAAGAATACAGAGTTGAATGGCAGCAACTTCAAGAGGCATTTTTGCTTTCAATCTATGGTGAATCAGTCAGACCTTGGATTGTAGACTTGGCTGTATGCCTAGATGGTTTAGTGACAAGTTATTTAAGTTTAGCTATGCTTGAGCAAATTAAATTAGATATTGACCCATTAGTCAGTTGGGTAGTGCGCAGTATTGATAAAATTGCCTCAAATCTAGAGTCTGAAAAACCGAGCTCAGTCGTATCAGCTGATATGCTCTCTGGAAGAGAAGAGATAAATGCAAAAAAAGCTGAGCTTAAATCTAAGCATATAGAAAAAGCTTTGACACGTTTAATCGAAAAATCGGCTGGTTTGAAGATTAACCTAGATGCGCGAAATACATTAGAGGTAACATTAGCGCATTTAAAGACGCAACTTGAGGCACAAAAGCAAGATAAAGTGATGTTAAGAGCATTACTGGCAGGATTGCGTACATATCGAGGCTTAAGTAAAGAAAGGCAGTTATTAGCACAAAGGTTAGATATAGAATTAGTTTAATACAACACTCCATCTTAGTTAAATGATGAGTAAATCATTTGTTTTGCTTTATTAAACGCATACAATAATGAAATTATTTAATATTATAATTTAACTTATGACTGCAGACAGATTTATTCCATTTAGAAAGCAAGATATTGTAAATATGTGTTTGCAAGAAATTGAAATTCAAGATTTAAAAGTTTCATTTACACAGTTTTGTGAAATACTCTCAAGCCTAATCCATTATGACTATCATAATTTATTAGACAACCTTAAAAGTAATTACGCACCTTTTGATCCAAATTCAGATACCCGTTTAATAAAAACATTCACGCCAAATGAAAGAGCTAAATGTCAAACTGCATTTGCGAAGGATTTTGCAAAAGTATTAGATGCCGCCAATTTTGAGATGCTCACAGAGCAAGACTTAAAAGATGCATTGAGTGAGGTGACCTTTCCCCGAGATTAGAACCAATTTTTTGATGAGATTCTTTATATTATGCTGCTCTTTTCGCATATTCAACAGGCGGCAAATAATTCAGTGAGCTATGTGGTCGAACTGTGTTGTAGTGCTTGCGCCACAAATCGATTTCATATCGCGCTTCATCTAAGGTTCTAAACCAGTGTTGGTTCAAACATTCATTTCTGAACTTCCCGTTTAAGCTTTCAACAAATGCATTCTGTGTTGGCTTGCCTGGTTGAATAAAGCCCAGTTGTACCTCGCTTTCCTTGCTCCAGAAGAACATCGCTTTACTGGTGAATTCGGTTCCATTGTCGCAAATCACTTTCTTTGGTTTTTCCCGTTGCTCTATCAATTCACTAAGAAACCGAGCCACCTGTCGTCCGCTAATAGAAACTGAGACAAGTTGACCAACCATTTCTCGTGAAAAATCATCAACTATATTCAATACACGAAAGCGTCTCCCATTACTCAGTTGGTCCGATACAAAGTCCATAGACCAACGTTGGTTGGGGGTTGTAGGAACCTCAATAGGCTGCCTAGGGCGTGTTAGCTTCTTACGCTTCTTAGTCCTCACCTGTAGTGCTTCTTCAGTGTAGAGGCGATAAGTGTGTTTCCGATTGACCACTAAGCCTTCGCCTTTAAGCAAGCCATGAAGCATCAAATAACCGTATCGCGGATATTGCGCTGCCAGTATTTTCAGCCGTGTACGAACGGAATCATCCGTCTTATTCCTTAGACTATATCGAAACCCTGTTCTACTCACACCAGCAAGCTTGCAAGCCACCCGTTCACTCAAACTAAATTCGTCAATGAGATGTCGGACGACCGGTTTCCTTGCTGCTGGCGTTACCACTTTTTTGACAGTACATCCTTCATAGCCTCAACTTCCAACAATTTATCTGCAAGCAACTTCTTTAGTTTATTGTTCTCAGACTCAAGATCCTTGAGTCGCTTGGCTTCGTTGACTTCCAATCCAGCATATTTACTGCGCCAGTTGTAGAAAGTACCTGAGGATATGCCCATCTCTCGACAGATGTCATCTACCTTTGCACCAGCCTCATGTTGCTTGATGGCCTTGATAATTTGTTCTTCGCTGTAACGTTTCTTCATTTTGAGATCTCCATTGTCTCCAGTTTATTGGAAATCTCATCAATGTCATGGTCTTATTTTTGGGGGATAGGTCAGAGGGTACGATTAGAAGTTGAATTTGAAGATTTTGAGCAAGTGGTTTTTTATTGCAGAGGTGAATCTCAATTAACAGATTCTATTAGCTCCTTTTGGGGTTTTCGGAAGAAAACAATTCATTTTACTAATTATGATCGTGTAGCAGTTTTCATTACTTTTAAAGATAAAAGCTATTTTGATAAAAAAAGTAAGCAGCCAGTTGGTTTTGAGCCTAGTTCCACTATAGTCAAACTATTCCAAAATGTGCCAAAAGCAGATTTAGAAATGCTATTTCCCAATAGTGAAGTAAAAATGCGACCAATAGATAAAGCGTTTATTGGTGTTTCAGCAGTTGTAGGTGGTGCTGTTATATTAGTTACTAAATTGGGAGCTTCACTTATTTTACTTACTGCGTTATTCGCCTTTTGGTTTGGTTTTAGATCTGAAACTGTTGAAATGACGCAACAACACTTTATGTCTTTTGCAATTGGCATGGGGGTATTTGGCGGCTTTATTTTTAAAGAGTGGAGTAAATTTAAAAATCGTAAAATTAAATTTATGAAGGCGCTTTCTGATAATCTTTATTTTAAAAATTTAGATAACAATGCGGGGGTATTTCATACTTTAGTTGATTCTGCTGAAGAAGAAGATTTTAAAGAAGCGATACTAGCCTATACATTTTTACTTAAAGAACCTCATGGGCTTGAAGCTAGCGCTCTTGATTCCAAAATAGAGTATTGGTTTAAAAGTAAATATCAATGTGAACTAGATTTTGAAATATCAGATGCCTTGTCTAAGCTTGAACGTATGCAGTTAGTTGTAATAAAAAATAATAAATATTGTGCAATAAAGCTTGATGAAGCTAAAAAGCAATTAGATAGTCATTGGGATAATATTTTTGATTATTCGTAAATATTATCAGATAGGGTAAATATTTATGAGTGGCGACTTATTTTATCTAAATAAGCGTCTATTTTATCTTTAGCTGCTTGGCTCATTTTACCTGTATGTTGTTGTTCATTGATAATTGTTTCAACTTTATCTATCCAATGATCAACATTTTTATTTTTTCTAAAGCCAAAACCTTGTTTAATCTCAAATAGATTAATCCAATGATCACTTAACCGCCCATATTTCATCATTTTATAAAAAAGACTGTTTTTTGCATCATGTCTACATAATACATCTGTGATTAATAAAATGATTGATATTGGGCTAAGAATAAAATCTCTAAGGGCATCGGCGCCCAGTTTTAATTGAAATACAAAGCCTTTTTTAATGAGTATCCAACGAAAATTTTCAGGTTGATTATTGTCCATGATACTTTTAACTTCCTTAAATGATAAAACAATTGTAACTTAGATTAAAAACCAATTAATTAGCAATTACTGGTTTGTACTGCATAAGTCGGTTTTAAGTTTAATCCTGCTGCCTGTGTGTATCTAAAATAGCAATTATTATCAGCGACTTGATTGTCTCTAGCTGTATCATAACCAATATAAGTATCTGTAATGCCTTGATACTTAATTTTTAAATCACTCGAAAGTGTGATCCGTTTTTCGATATCAGTATTATCTAAGTAATTCCATTTTAAGCGTGTATCATAAGTGCCATTTTTATCGGTATCGACATCAATTAGGTCTGCTCTTCCTGGTACTGGCAGGGCTGCATAGCTTGGTAGTTGAGATTGAATATACATAAAATCATTGGCTGTTTTTATACTTACTTCTATTTGACTAAGCACTTGTAATTTAGCGTCTTTAGATAAAGATAAAAACTTTGGCAGGGCGGTGACTGCAATGATAGCCAGAACAACTATTACAGTGACTAATTCGATTACAGTAAAACCTTTGTTTAAATTCTTCATATACGCCTAATAAAAAATATGAATGTTTAGTACTGTATCGTTTTTACAATACAATACTTAAACAATACACTTGTTAGGAAATAAATTCAAAAGGTTGCAGCACAATTGTGCTATGCCAGATTATCTGTAGATTAACTTATATGATTGAAAATAGTTTTAATTTTTTGCATTGTAAAATAATGTTTTAGTTGATTTTTTAATGTATTTATATCAACAACATGATGCGTGCCGATCAAAAAATATACTTTTATTTGTTGTAATAGAGGTTGTAGTCTATTAGTATGAGTTTTAGCTAACTAATTGTTAATCTGTTGTTAACGTTTGTTTTCATTAATAGGATAATATTTTCAAAGGAAGGAGTGAAATAAAAATGTAAGGTTTATATATGAATTTCAAGTTGTCTAATGGAATGAGTATGAGTGATGATGGAGTTATTGCTGACTCAAAACCGATGCACAAATCTGAACGAGAAAAAAATACAATTTATGTGTTTTGTCCAAACGATCTTCAAGAAAAGATTACTAAATCACTCTCGAATTCTAAATGCTTTATCGTTTTTAATGATTTAAATTTAAATGATTTAAAGCATAAAGTAGTTCTATATTATCAACATGAAAAGTTATCTGATAAGTACAAACAATATTTATTACATGCAACACAAAGTGGTGCTCAAGTAGAAAGTATTCTAACTTATTTAGAGAGAAAGCATGGTTATACTGAAGTTGAGTTACTATATGAAAGCTACTTTATCCAAGGCACTCCTTTAACTATTTTATCTAATAGAAAAAGCTTAATTACTAAAAGAATTATTGATTGTTTTATTTCTTTTATCTTACTTACGATATGTTTACCAATACTCGTTATAGCGTCTTTTGCGATTAAATTAGAAAGTAAAGGACCTGTTCTATATCGACAAAGTCGAGTAGGAATAAAAAATACTGAATTTGATGTCTATAAGTTACGCTCAATGAGGAATGATGCTGAAGCAAAAGGTATTCAATGGGCTAATAAAAATGACGCTAGAGTCACAGTTGTTGGTAAGTTTTTAAGAAAAACTCGCATTGATGAGTTGCCTCAGCTAATCAATGTATTTAAAGGTGAAATGTCTTTAATCGGACCTAGACCTGAAAGGGCTTTTTTTGTTGAACAACTAGAAAAAGAAATACCTTTTTATTATTTTAGACATGCATTGAAGCCAGGTATTACAGGGCTTGCACAGGTTAAGTATAGCTATGGTTCTTCTTTAGAGGATGCTATATGGAAACACAAATATGATATTCATTATATTAAAAATTACAGTTTATGGTTAGATTTTAAAATATTACTTCGTACGATCAAAACAGTAATAACTGGTATGGGGCAATAGTATTATGGAAGCTTTATCTGATATAAGGCTTTTTGCGAAAACACAAAAAAGTCGGGTATTAGACTTAGTTTGTAGAAGTGTTCCTGCAGTCGTTTTATTCACGTTAATTAAATCTGTTGATTTTATTGATTCAAAAGCAACTATATCTGAATTTTTAATGGAAGCATTATTAATTATACCTATTTTGTTGCCTTTTTTTAGGTTTGGTTTACCTATTCATTTACAGCAAGCTTTATCTTTTAAGAAAAAAATGCAAGCTAAAGACAATTTATTTTGGTTTCAACTAGTCATCTTTTTATCAATACAGCCTTTGTATTTTGTGAACTTAACCGCATATTTAATTTTATCATTAACTGTAATTTCAGCTCTATTGTTTAACTTAGGTTGTTTTTATATTAGAGAAGGTAAAAGGCCAGGTTTCATCATTCAAAATGGCCTAGTGAATGGGTCATTATTAATAGCTGTATGCCTTTTTATATTAAAGCCTGATAATACTAATATCTTTCATTTTATAATGATTGAAATATTTGTTTTATTATTTATTACTTTTTACCTATATAAACCAAAAGCACCAGATCTGATAGGAATAAAGTTATCTAACATTAAACCTTATCTAGTTGACTCACTTACAACATTCTTATTCCCACTGGTAACATATTTCACACTTAAAAATCTGTTTTATTTAAGTGTGGACTTCTTATTACTACTGAAAATAAGTGCATTTATTTCTGGCTCAATAGGTGCTCTAATTTTAATTAGAGTGAAACAATTAGATCATAATGAAGGTAAAACAGATGTATTTAATAAAATAAAGCTAAGTCTACTTAATGTTTTTTATATTTTATCTGCTGTTTCAATGATATGCGTAGCTTTTTTAGTTGAATTTAAATTACTGCCTTATTTTATTATCCTTCTTATATTTGAATTCATCCTCTTAAAATTTGGTCACTTTAATATATTACTGAATTATAAAGCTTCATATAATACTATGATAAAAATAAGCGTTATGGTGAGTGCAAGCCTTTATTTATTTAACATCACACTTTCCAATTTCAATGTAAAGCTTGATTATATTGGAGCAATTATTTTTTACTTAAGCCTTATTGGTTTATTTCATTACTTTTGTTTTAAGTATAATAATGCTTAGCTTTACTTATGCGATGACTATTAGCTTAGCAACGATCCCAATTCCATTTATAGGATTAAAACTCTTTTTTCCGCTGGCTATTTTATTAGCATTAATAAATCATAGGCGTTTTTCATTAGTCCGCTTACTTATTAGCTTAATAATACTGACATCACTGAGTATTATATGTGTCGCGTTTAAAAATGAACCAAGTAAAGTACTTATTGTTGTTTACTGTGCAATATCTGTGAGCTTTATTTTGTTTGATTTTAAAATTAAAGCTAAAGATTGGATAAGAGTTGGCTATTTTCAAATTGTTTTTTTTGTTTTATCTATTATATCGATCCTGATATTAGATACTGATTTAATAGCACAATTTATTTATGGAGAATCAAGACATTCAACTGGTGCATTCTCATTAGTCAAATTTAGGGGATCAGGATTATATCAAGAACCTTCAACTTTCGCATATCATTTGATAGGAATTGCTTTTGCGTTACATTTAATATCTACAAAAGATTTTTTCTATTCAAAAATATCTTTATTATTTTTCTCATTATTAAGTTTTTCTGCGGCGGCAGTTGTATCTTTAGTATTCTTGTCTTATTTAGCAATAAAAAGCCCTTTAAAATTTAAAATTAAATTAGCCATCCTTGTTTTTATTTCGCCTGCGTTTGTATGGATAGGCTATATCGTTGTTGAATTCTTACTCTATAAAATAAATGTGTATTCGCAAATGGATTTGTCTATGGTTACAAGATTTCAAGCCGTAAATTTATTTTATGAGCAGCTTCCTATTTTTGGTTTAGACGAAGAAACGCTTAAAAATAATGTTGTGTTTGATCTAGGGCCTATTTTTTCTAGTATTCTGATTTTTGGAGTATTAGCTGTACCGGTAGGCATGCTTTTAGCTTTTTGCTGCTTTAAAAGTCCAATGTTTTTGTGTTTGATAGTTACAAAAATTCCACTTACAGATCCATTACTTTGGTTTCTTGCAAATAAAATTATTGATGAAAAAAGGGTGAACGAAGTATGAAATATTTATCTATAAATATTAATGATTTAGAAAGGAAAAGGTTTGCTAATCATTTATTAGGTAATGATTGTGCTTATTATTATCATGAAAAATTAACATCTATTTTGGGGAGATGTAAATTTAACATAGCACAAACGGTTTTTATATGGGGAAGACGCCCGCCAGATATTGCAGCTTATAAACGAGCATCAAAATTAAATAAAAATATTGTTATATTACAACATGCTAAAAATCCTAGACGTGAGAGTGTTCCCTTAAATTATTATGTGAATAATTTTAAAAAAGTAGCCATGTGGGTTTCATCTATGGGAAGGCTTAAGTTACCAAAAATTTCAAACTTAATTAAAAAAAACAATAAACAACCTAGCGTTCACATACTTTATTATACCGATGAATACAAAGCTGAATGGCAGCAACACTTTAAGCATATTAAGAATGTCAATTATATTAAGTGTGATGAGCCTTGTGTTAGTACTTTTGGCTCTTCAACTTCAACTATTATTAATACTCAGCCAATAAAATGTTTTTATGTTGATGAACCTTTAACTACAACGCTAGGTATAACATCTAAACAGGAACAAAATCTATTAAAACAATTATCAGAAAAAATCCAAGGTAAAATTTATGTAAAGCTACATCCAAGATCTGATTGCAATAAATATAAAGAGCTACAACAGTTTAAAGTAGTTGATCAGATTTATAATAATGTAGATTTTTTGGCGGGTTATAGGTCATCTTTATTAGATTTTAATTTCAATACATCAAAAATGTTGCGATTAACTCAGGAGCAAGTCTGGAGTGAAGAAACTCGAATAAATTCTCGGCATGTAAGTTCATCCGATTACCTTACACAAATAAAAGAATATATAGCCGCATATGATTTATAACATTTTATATAGTAATAAAGATTTTGGCGGTGCTGAAATTTATGTAAGAAAAATGCAGCAAGAGTTGGGTATTACATTTATAACATTAAAAGGCGCTGGGTTTGTAAGTTTGATTAAGTTGTTATTCAAACTTATTAACCCAACCAATACTTTTATTTTTCATGACTCTAGGGCATCCGTGCTATGTATGATGCGAATTGTATTTCAAAAAGATATTTTAGTCTTGCATGGTCCGGGTAAACACCCTAAGTCCAATTATAAATTATTTAAATTTTTAAGTTTATTTTGTAAAAAAGTCATTTTGGTTAACGAGTATATTTTTGATAAGTTACCTAATAGCAAATTTGCAATAATTGAAAATGAGTCATCTCTATTTAGCCAGGCTTCCTATAATACACATGATGCAATCTATTTCGGTCGTATAGAAGAAACGAAAGGTGTTGATAAACTTTGTGCTGCTTGGATTAAAACATGTTCTAAAGGAAAGTTACATATAGTTGGTGATGGCACGCTATTAGAAAAATTGAAAAAATGTTATGACCAAAAAAATATAATATTTCATGGTTCACAAACACATCAAGAAATTGAAAATCTGATTGAATTATGTGCTTTTTATATCAGCTTAAGTCCAAGAGAAGGGAAGTCATTGTCTTTACAAGAAGCGCTGAGCACTGGGTTGATCCCCATAGTTACTAATATACCAAGTCAATCATTTTTAAACTCAGAACTTGGGTTACGTTTAATTGAAGCTAACTTAGATAATTGCGAAGACGTTTTATCTTTTTACAATGAGAGTAGTATTAAAGTAAGAAATGCCTTAGGTAAAATAGTTGAAGAGTATAATAAGCAAAAACCATGCTCTCATTGGAAAGCATCTTGGGTAAAAACATTAAATTTATAAAAGGTTCTTGAAAGCGCTTAACTTTGTTTAAATACAGTGTGTTTGAGTATTTCACTGTCACTAATTCCAACTTCACGATAGAATTTTAAAAAAATAATAGGCTTAACACCTGAGCATTATTCAAATAAGAGAGATTTAGCCATAGATATTTATGGTGGTGTTATTCAAAGCACTAAGTAAGGAGCTTGTTTGCAAAAAAGCCCCTTAGATTTACATTATTGCTGTTAGTTTACTGTGATTTCTAAGTTTGCCGCTGTGTATGCAGCATAAGCGTTAACACCCACATGCCAAGTTGATTCAGTTGTAATGGCTGTTTCACAAGATTCGCTATTACCAGTATTCCATGAACGACAATCATAGCTACTAGTTGTTGGTTGTGAGCCCTTACGAATGTAAATATCAGCATCACCGGTTCCACCAGATAAAACGGCTTTAATACTTGTAGCATTAGCTGGTGCATCTACAGTGAAATACTTCCAGCCACTTTTAGCATCAGATAGGTTTGATTCAGAAACAGTAATAGGTAATGTTGTACCACCTAGTTGGTAAGAACCAATTAAATTAACACCGCTATAAGCTGCATATCCTGAAACCATAATTGAGTATTCACCACTTTGTGTTAGCGGGCAATTTTCAACATTGCCAGACTCATATGGACGACAATCATAATTACTTTTACTCGCTGTTGAGCCTCTTTTCACATATATATCCGCATCACCTGTACCAGTTGACGTTGAGATTGAAATATTATAAGCCCCGGTAGGTACGCTAAATGTATATGATGTTTCACTGTCTTTTGCGCCACTGATTGCGATAGCTGTATTATTTTCAAGTGCAGTCACTTCAGGAGGTAAAACAACACCTGTTCTGAAGCTTGCCATAGCTGGAGATGTTAAGTTTAGCGCACGTGCATTATCACTTTTAGTGGTTGTGCCCATTAAATCACCATTGTAGGTTTTGTTTGGATTTGACCAGTAGTTGATACGAGTACAGCCTGAAGTACAGTTATACGCCATAACTGTGCGCCAGCGAGATTGTGGATCCTGATAACCATGACCAAAAGAGTAATAACCTGTAGCACAATCATAATCTACAATTACAAATGCTGAAGATGCATTGGCACCAATTGCATCAGCTTGGCCACAATAGCCATTTACATCATTAACCAATACAACCACATCTGCAGCGTATTGATCACGTAATGTATGCAATTTATCCATATAAGCATCATTTGTTGCTGCTAAACGTGTTAAGTCAGTACTTGAATTGCTTGCTTCTGTGTAAGTCACTTGTGCTTTATGAGCAAGTGAAACAGTAGCGTTTACACCTGAATTTGAATAGCCTGTATTGGTTTCTGTAATTGCTAAATCAATTAAGCTGTTGATATCCTTCACTTTAGATTTTGCAGCATTGGTATATTCCACTAATAACTTGATATCTGATGTTGCTGCAGTTGCATTGACAGTGAAATCAGTTTTTCATCTATCTCAGTAATGGTATGTTCGCCATTTTGAGTTGGTGCGATTTTGAATAAGGTATTGTCAGAACGAATTGTACCAGTTACGCCTATAGGTGATTGTACTAATGTCACTGTATCACTATTTTGATTATTACCAATCCAAACAGTATTACCACTTGTACTTATAGAGGCATTTTGTTTAGTAAATGACACCATATTACCCTTAATTGGAATGGCTAGTGAGTGCGTTGATAGTGCAATTTAAAAATGTGATATGTGAGAGTTTTTGTATGGTAGGTAAAAAAGACAGATTGAATTTTTCTGTTAGAAAGTGGAGTTACTAATAAAGAGGTTTACTGCAGGTTAATCGACTACGTAATGTTTACGTAGTCGATTATGGATTAAGCGACGTCTTGAGTAAGTGCTAAATTAGACATGTACTCATCAAATGTGCCTTGGAAATCGATCACCTGTTTGTCATTAATATCAATAATTCGCGTAGCGAGTGATGATACAAATTCACGGTCATGGCTTACAAAAATTAAAGTACCTTCGTAAACTTTTAGCGCATTATTTAATGCTTCAATTGCTTCCATATCCATGTGGTTAGTTGGCTCATCCATTACTAATACATTGATATCTTGCATCATTAATTTACCAAACAATAAACGGTTTTTCTCACCACCCGAACAATTACGGGCTTTTTTATTTGCATCATCGGCAGTAAATAATAAACGGCCTAAAATACCACGTACTGCTAAATCATCATGTTTAGTTGTACGCCATTGTGAGATCCAATCAAATATACTTAAATCATTGTCGAAATCAGCTGAACTGTCTTGAGGGCAGTAGCCCACAGAAGCATTTTCTGACCACTTAATAACACCATGATTTTGTTTAAGTTCATTAACTAAACAACGAAGCATGGTTGTTTTACCAACACCGTTTTCACCAATAATAGCTAATTTAGCACCAGCTTCTAATATTAAATCGCCATTTTGGAATAAAGTTTCACCATCAAAACCATGGCCAAACTCTTCTAAGATAAGAGCAGAGCGATACATGGTTTTGCCAGGATCAAAACTTAAAGATGGCTTTAAACGGCTAGAAGATTTAACTTCATCAAGTTTAATTTTATCCATCTTTTTAGCACGAGAGCTTGCTTGTTTTGCTTTAGATGCATTAGCTCCAAAACGGTTTACGAAATCTTGTAACTCATTTATTTCAGCACTTTTCTTAGCGTTCTCTGCAAGTAACTGCTCTTGAATTAGGCTAGATGCTTCAATGAATTTTTCGTAGTTACCAGGGTAAATACGTAATTCACCATAATCAATATCAGCCATATGAGTACATACAGAGTTTAAGAAGTGTCTATCATGGGAAATGATTAACATAGTACATTTACGCTGATTTAACTCGCCAGCTAACCAGTTGATAGTATGAATGTCTAGGTTATTTGTTGGTTCATCAAGTAATAAAATATCAGGATTTGAGAATAGTGCTTGTGCTAGTAAAACACGTAACTTCCAACCGGGTGCAACTTGTTGCATTAGACCAAAATGTAGCTCTTCTTCAATACCCGCATCTAGTAATATCTGCCCGGCACGGCTTTCCGCTGTATAACCATCCATTTCAGCAAACTGGCTTTCAAGTTCAGCAACAGCCATACCATCTTCTTCACTCATTTCTGGTAAAGAATAAATACGGTCTCGTTCTTGTTTTATTTCCCATAGGGCATTATCACCCATGATCACAGCATCAATAACAGAATATTCTTCAAAAGCAAACTGGTCTTGACTTAAAGTACCCACTTTTAAACCTGGTGTGATTGAAACATTACCTGCGCTTGGTGCAAGGACACCGCTTAGGATTTTCATAAATGTTGATTTACCGCAACCATTTGCGCCAATTAAGCCATAGCGGTTACCGTTACCAAATTTAGCTGAAATGTTTTCAAACAAAGGCTCAGCACCAAATTGCATTGTGATGTTATTAGTCTGGATGATAACCAGTTACTCCAAAATTGATTTTTATAACAAGTGGTTATTAACCACGCACTATTTAAGGCCGCGTATTATACATGAAATAGTGGTTCAATGGCATATTATTCGAGATACGATAAAGCCTAATTAATCCAAGTTGATAAATTAGATGGTGAATTATAGTTTTAAATTTATGATAGCGGGATTTAGAAATCCCAAAAATAATTAAGGTTAATACCGACTAAGCTTGATTTCTGTTTTTCATACTTTAATCGTAATTCCCAATTAGGTGCAAAATGGTAATTTAGCTCTAAATTAAGCTTGGTGTTACTGAGGTCAGCTAAATTGTGATTATCTCTATATGAAAATTCGAGTTTAGACTTGAGTTTTTTATTGAGTGTTGTAATAAAGCCTAATTTAGCCGAAAGTGAGATTTTATCTTTGTAGCCAACAAAAGCTTTGGCTCCTAACAAGGAATAGATTAACGTACTGTCATTAACAACATAGGACTTACCTAAGTGACCTTGGGCAAAATATACACCGCAATTAAGGCATGCGTTATTTATTTGCTGGTAACCAACGGTAACAGCCCAAGCATCGGAAAAATCATCTTGCCATATTTTAGGAGCTGTATATAAAGAAGTAATATCAATCACATCAATTTTTTTTACTTTAAGCGCCTTATCCTCAATGGCTAAAGTAAGATCAAGCATTTCGACATTAGTAAATTTATTTTTAGAGCTAAAAGATAAGTAATCAAAATAATTCATTCTAAAGCCAATGGTATTGTAATAATCGCGATCACTGCTAGACATACCAATTGAGAACTTAGATGGTGGCATACCTAAATGTGGGGGGATGTTTTCTTTATTATTTTGATGAGTTAATGATTTGCCTAAAGGTAAAGTAAACCTCTGCTTCAATAATTTTTTTTTGGATTGAAGCAAGCTTTGGTTGTCTTTGTCTTTTGCGTGTAACACGCCAAAGTATTGTAATAAAACTTCTATAACAATTTGTTTGTCTTTAATGACCAGCTGTTGGTATTGATGATCTGAAAAATCAAATTGGTTTGCAATTAAAACCTGCGAAACATACTTTTGATTTTGGGTTAATTGCTCAAAGTAATTATGTAAAATTGATTCGTTTGATGGGATGTATTTTATGTCGTTAACTAAAGATTGATGATAGTTATGCTTAGTTAATTTTTTTATCACAGAACTTGGCATCACCCATAGACTATCATCAGCGATGAGTTGTTGATCTAAAACAAGCTCTAATAATTTTGCAATATGAAAGGCACAGTTTTCATCAATAAAATAATAATCAAACTTAACCCCTAATAACTCCCAAATATGATTTGTGATTAAATTAACATCGAATTGAGATAAGTTTAGTTTATATTCCCATAAATCTCTTAATTCGATATCAGTGTAATTATGATGATGGCGATAAAATTGTTTGTCAGAAAAACCTGCGTCATAACCACCAAAAATACCTCTTAAAATATAGATTATTGGATTTTCAGCATTGGGCACTATTGCTCCATAATTGATACTTGAATCAAGCAAATTGTTACTATTTACATTATTGAGTTTTAAAAAAAGATGGCCATACATTGAAGCTGGATTACTCATGTAACCTGATGCAAATACTAAACTTAATGATTCAATATTTAATTGTTTTCGCCATTTTTGATATTTGGTACAAGTAATATCTTTAAATGTACCATATTGAGATAAATCAATATGCTTTTTGATTACCTGGTATCTGGCTGGGAATTGACATTGCGGGTGTTGATCTACAAATTCTATGTTGGTTAGCGGTTGCTTGAAAGCTGCTATAGTGGCTTTTAGTTCTGTTAAAGCTGTGCTGTTTCTGGTTTTACTCAACCAAAAGTGCTCACTTGTAATATAACTTTGATTATCTGACTTTATATGCAGTAATTTTTTCCATTGTTTATTGTGTGAAAATTCTTCTAATGTTTGAAACTCAGCTTTTGCAATTGGTGTTAACAACAAAAAAAAGGTAATGATAAATACAAAAGCAGATAATTGAAATTTCACTATTAAACTCTGAGTTTTAGCTAAAAAGAAAGGACCTTAAAAGGTCCTTCATGTATCACTTACTACTAGATTTATACGTTAGTTGCACAAGACTTAGTAAAATCAGATGCTACATTTTTTTCTAGAACATTATATAAAGCTTCTGGACTATTAGCTGATTCAGCTACATAATCTTCTCGGATTGCTTTAACAATTTCGCCATGAGTATTTGCTTCACAGCCTCTAAGCTCTAGCATAGCTGTAATGTATTCGCCCTCACCAACGGCTAACTCTTGTTCGATTGTAGGCATAGTTGCCTTAATGAACATTGCTGTTTTAGCTCTTTCGCCCTCACATGTTTCTTGTGAAGATATATTTGAAGATACGGCAGTGGTACCTAAATCCCAAATTACATTTGAGATTGCAGCTGCTGCAGTATTTTCATTAAAAATCATTGCGCCAATACCACAATCAGTCCACGGGTTAAGTTGTTTTTTCTCAGCCGCTGCAGGTAAAGAAACTAAAGTAGTTAATGTGCCTAGTAATAAAGATGAGATTATTGTTTTTTTCATTTTGGTACTTCCTTGAAGTTACTACGTAGTATGTAAAACGGGGAATATAATCATTTCATAATCAAATTACCAGTAAAATTTCTTATGAACAGATTAGAAACTCCACGTAAAACTTCTTGATAAAGTTGCGGTATTTTGGTGATCACGTCTAAATGAAATAAAGCTTCGTAGTAAAGAAGATATATATTTTTTTTATGATGCACTAAATAACTGTCTGATTTAATTTTATTAAGCAAGGCAGTTTTATGTATTTGATGGCAGTTTTAGCTGCTAAATACCTATGCATTCATTAGCTATAGCATTGTTTTTATATAATTAATCACATATTGTAGTGAAATTAATAACTATAAACCTTATATGGTTTTTAAACTCAACGGTAGAAAAATGTCAGAAATAATATTTGATAATTACATTTGGTTTTCTTGGTCGATAATCATCACCTCTCTTTTTGTACTTGTTATTGCAGTCTACCTGCAAAGTGAAAATAATAAATTAGCAGAATCTGGTAAGGCATTTTGTATTTTCTGCGCATTAGTGGCACTGGGTATGTCTGGTGATATTAAGCATTTAAATATAAACGGTGTTTTTCATTTATTAATCGCATTCTCTATTGCATGGTTTTCAGTCAGGAAGTACAAATCACAAATTTCATATCTGTTTTATGCCCCATGTGTACTGATTTTGATTGTAATAGCATTTAATTTTAGTCATTTAAATATAGGTCTTGAGTTACTTGGTCGCTGGAGTACGCTTTGATCTTTAGACCTGTATTTATATGTTTGTCCGCCAGTTTTGGCAAAATGAAATAAAGCTTTGTAATAAAGGCGATATATATTTCTCTTTATGGTGTACCAAATAATATTGGCGGGTTTGGTTTTTAGGCAAGTTGAGCATTATGAGTCGCTTGTCTTTTACTGCATGTGAAACGGCTAACTTTGATAAGCATGCAACGCCTAATCCGGCGGCAACACTGTTGATTATGGCTTCGGTATTGGTAAGCTGAAATGAGATACGCCAGTTTTTTAGTTCTGGTTCTAAAAAGTGCATAAAATAATGTTTAGTGCCCGAGCCTTCTTCTCTAAAAATCCAATCTTGGCTTTCTAAATCCTTGATTTGTTTGATCACTATATTAGCAAGTAGTGAATCAGGTGCGCATACAATGCACATTTCGTCTGATAACCAAGGTATTATCGATAAGTTGTCATATTTAGCTCTACCTTCAACTAATGCAATATCAAGTTCAAATTTAGCGAGTTTCTCATAAATATCAGTGCTATTGAATATGGTAAGGTTTTGTTTTGTATGTCGGGTTTCAAGTCTGAAATCTTTTAATAAATAGGGCACAACTTGATTACCTATAGTATCACTGGCGCCAATTTTTAATTGCCCAGTTAAACTGGTCTTTTCATCAAATAAGCTCTCTATATCTTGAGTTCGGTCAAGTAGTTCATCGGCTAATGGTTGTAGCTTTAACCCAAATTCATTAATGAGTAGCCGATTATTATGGCGGTCGAATAGCTTATGTCCTAGTTGGTTTTCTAACTCATTTAAAGCCATGCTAACAGCGGGCTTAGTTAAAAATAACTTTTTAGCAGCTAATGTAATGGATTTTTCTTGGGCAACCATTTTAAAAATGTTTAATTGTCTTAATGCGATATTCATTTGGTTTACCTAAGTGGGTTAAGTTATATTGAACTTTATTTTAATATGTTCAGATATTATTAATTTAAGTATGCCTCTACAATTATCATATGGTCAACCTTTAGTGTTATGGTATTACGCCTATGAAAATTTTTAACGTATTTAAACTAATTTATCTACTGGGATTGTGGCCTAACACAATCGCAAAGCAGTTGTTTAAAATTAGCGTGGACTATTAATAATAAAATATCGCGTTATTTAAAATAAAAGGGTTAGAAGGAGACTGATGATATTAGTTTAAAAGAGAATTAATATTATAGTCTAAACTTATGTATATATGGCAGTAAGCTCAGGAAGGGTTATGGATATCAGTAAGCTTGATTTAGTTTTTTTGGGGACTTTAAAAGTGAAAGTAAGTGTTTTTCTAGCTAATGAAAATTGCATTCCTGAATTAAAATTACATACAAAAATTGAAACAGATTGTGCATATCTCACTCTTTCCCTTGTGTTTAACTTTTTACCTCAATGGCGTTTATAAATCGTGTTTAGTAAATATTTTTACCAACTTATATTTAAAGTGATTGTATTTGTTGCCTTATTTTTAAGTCCTTTGAATGCGAATGAAATAAATAGGCCAAAGGTTTCAATAGTAGTTGATAATGCCTATCCCCCTTATTCATATTTAAAAGATGATAAATTGGAGGGGATTTATGTGGAAATGGTATTACTTGCAGCACAAGAGTTAATGCCATTCTATCAAATAGAATTAATTCCTATGCCATGGAAAAGAGCTATTTATGAAGTTGAATTAGGCCACGTAATGGGTGTATTACCACCATATAAACATCTAGAGGAACGGCCATTTATTACTCCTTATTCAGAACCTTTAATGATTGAAAGTGTTATTGCATTTTGTAATAAAGACATTGATATTGATAAATACTTAGATAACAAACTAAAAATACCAGCTTTAAATATTGGAGTTAATGCCGGTTTTTTAATTTTAGGGGATACAATAACAAATGCTGCTAAATTAGGCTCAGTTAAAATTTGGGAGAATAAAAATACGAGCGCTAATATTCTAAAATTATTATCAAAAAGAATAGATTGCTATATAAATGATAAGTTATCGACTTTATGGCAATTTAAGCGAATGAAACAGCAAAATGCATTATTAAATTTTGATGATATACAGGCATCAATGTTGATTATGGAACAGCAAGCATATATTGGTTATGCAAAAGGGTTTAGTCAACTTGAAACAAAAGCTGATTTTATAAAACGTATGAATTTAGCTTTAATTAAATTTAAAAACACAGGCGAGGTTAAGGAAATTTTAAATCGCTATATAAAATAAAAAGCTAAGAATTGAATTCTCAGCTTTTTTAAAAAGAAATTAATTACTTTTCCTCTATATCTTCAATATCACCGCGCATCACAGGGTAGCCCATTTGCATCCAACCAAATATGCCTTCCCATAAAACAGCTGTACGGGTATAACCTTTCATTCGGAGTTTACTAATTGTGTGCTCGGCAGCAGCACGAGGGCACGAACAATAGGCTACAATTTGTACGTCCTTTGGAATGCCCTCTACAGTTTCATCTAAGTCAGCGTAATAAGGAAAAGGGATAGAGCCTGCGATATGGGCTGTTTGCCAAACAGAAGGTACTCGAGTATCAAGCAATACCATTTTATTTTTATTGTTAAGTGCTGTATTTAAATCATCAGAAGATACAAACATGCCATCAGCAAGGTTAAAGTTAGGATCATCTCCTTGTTTATTTATTACATATTTATCAGGTGTCGGAAATGCTTTTAATACGGTTTTTTCCATTTTCCAACCACTGGCTTTACTTCTTAAAAATGCAGTGATGTTATTGATATCATCTGATGATAACTTATCTTTATAGGGTTGCATGGGTGTATCTTGGCGACCATAGCGAATAGCATGCCTGATAAAATCATCGGTATTATGGGCAAGCGCCGACTGATTGCCTAAAGCAGGACCGGTGATCCCTTCACCTTTAATACCATGACAGCTAGCACATTCTTTTTGATAAACTTGCTCACCACTTTTTATATTGCCATGAACAGGGTTTGTTGAAAGTCTGAATCTTTGATAGCCCGCTTTTTCAAATAGCCAGTAAGTTAAATCCCAGGTTTCATCTAAAGTCATTGGACCGCCTACTTCATCAAGATAGCCTCCCATAGCAGTGTCAACACGGCCATATTGCATAGGTCGTAAAATCGCATGAGGTACGCCTGATTCAAATAAGCTTTTACTACGTAATGAAGGTGCATGATCATTTACATGACCTTGCCGGTCGGCGCCATGACATAAAGCACAATATTTTTGATAGTTTTTTTCAGCGACTTTTGCTTGTGAAGCAGTGAGTTTACGTGGCGGTGGTAAAGTGCCGTATTCACTTTGTTGCGCTAAAATGGAGTGGGGCAGCAGTATGATAAGCCCAGAGAGTATTAAAATTAGTTTTTTTATTATCGTCATAATAATCTTTATTGTTAGCTGATAATTAAGGTTACTGGGCTTTATTTGTATTATCAATGTGATATTGCTTTTTGAAACAGCTGGTAACAAATGAATATGTTCTTTATGAAATGCTATGATTAATTAAGCATTAAACGCTTAGGTATTTATATGTATTTTTATCTAATACCTGTATTTTGTTGTCTCTTTTCTATTAGTTGTGTATCAGCTCGGGTATTAGAATTTGTCACAGAGAATGCACCACCATTACAATATATTGACAATGGTAAAGTAGTTGGTAAAACAACGGCATTATGTATTTCATTTCTGCTTGACTCTAACCTTACGTGATAGTTGATGATTCTATTTGTCATTAACAGTAGTTCATTGGAAATTTATGTTAAATAAAACTTATAGTGTAAGTAAGTTAAGCGAAATTACGGGTGTTACTATTCGAACACTTCATTATTACGATAAGGTTGGACTATTAACGCCATATCGTCGTACTGATAATCACTACCGAGAATATAGCCAAGAACACCTTGCTTTACTTAAACAAATAATTATTTATCGTGAATTAGACTTCAGTCTTGCTCAAATAAAAGACTTAATCTACGCCAAAGAGATAGATTTTTTGAAAACATTGAGTAATCAAAAAAAACTACTGTTAAAACGACAAGAAGAAACGCAATTAATTATTAACAGTATCGAGGTTACGATGAATATTTTAGCGGGTGAAAAAAACTTAGAGCTACTTTTTAGTGATATGCCTAAAGATTTTACAGAAAAACTCATGAAACTCAAAGGTGATGATGCATTTGATTCTATGCTTTCATCTTTAGCTGAGCTTAGTGAAAAAGACATAGCACTATCTAAAAAGGAAACTGATGACTGGGCATTTGATTATAAATCAATGTTATCTGATTGTGTAAGCTCCAAAAAAGTTCAGAAAAAAATAAAAGGTCATTATATTCTGATGAACCGTTTATTTAAAAAAATGTACGGAGATAGTTTTAAAGGGATTGGATATAACGGTTACTTAATACTAGCCGACAAAACGATATCAGAGCCAATTACTAAGGCTGTTTATGATAATTATCAAATAGGTATGGCGGAGCATATTTATGAAGCGATGATTATTTTCGCTGATAAAGAATTGAAACACAATCTTGATGAATATCAGCAGTTAGAGATTTAACTTTAAAGTAATACGAGTTTATGGGTGATGTAATATCGCCAGTTTAAGTCTTATTTAGGGCTAGTTATAGGGAATAAAAAAGGCGCTCAATGAGCGCCTTTTGGAGATGATATAATTTGCTTAAACCATATCTTTAAAAGGGTTTTCTTGGCTTAGCTCAATAGGATTAGCAAAGCCTGGTAAAGTCATTTCAGTTTCGGTGATATTGATTTCATTCTCATCAATTAAACCTTCGCCGAATTTATAAATAAGATCGTACTGACCATTATTTATTTGCGTTTTATAAGCTTGTTGTGCAGCTTCAACTACGGTTAACTTTTCTCGGTAACTCGCCATTGCTTCATCACCATGACGTTTTGCTACCATTTCTAAACTTACTTTAGGTGAAAGTACCGTTGCAGTCGCGTTATTTCCGCCAAATCCTTTAGAGTTGATAAAGGCAATATCCATTGGCTGACATTCATAATGTTCAGTTCTGATATCTAATTGTTCTGCATATACATCGTCAGCTACTTTATCAATTGTTGTAATACCCGGCATGATGTTGTGTTCAAATATACCTAAAGCCATAGCCATTTGGTCACCACTTGCAGGCCCAATTGTATGGCCAACAAATGCTTTTGGTGCAGCGACAGGCCAGTTATTGATTGCAAAGCTTTTACCGATACGATCATAAATTAGAGATTCAGTTACTCTGTTTTGCGGCGTGCTTGAACCGTGGGCTAAAATAAAGCTACGTTCAGTGACTGCTTCTTTACCTAGTACATTTTGTGCAAGGGCAACAGATTTAGCCATAGTTATGTAGTTACCTGGACCAGGTGCTGTAATTGATTTTTTAATACCATCAGCATTAATAAATACGTCAGCTACTGAGCCAAGCACTTTAGCGCCTAATTCTAGTGTTAATGCATCATCCATTAATACAACAAATTGTGCGCCTTCACCAATTGTAAAACCACAGTTTTGGCCAAATGGGCGGCTCGTACGGCGATGATCAG
Organism: Pseudoalteromonas sp. '520P1 No. 423'; assembly: GCF_001269985.1. NCBI lineage: Bacteria > Pseudomonadati > Pseudomonadota > Gammaproteobacteria > Alteromonadales > Pseudoalteromonadaceae > Pseudoalteromonas > Pseudoalteromonas sp. '520P1 No. 423'. Next base: position 1,974,077 of record NZ_BBZB01000001.1, read on the forward strand.
CTGTATCACTGTTATCTAATTTTTTAAGACCTTCCTCGTTTGCCAACGCGCTCATGTTACCAAAACCTTCGATAATCTCTTGCGTGATCGGCGTTTCAGCACTACCAACTACAGCGACACGAATTTTACCTGTTTGGATATCTTGAACAGCAGCGCGTAGGTTATATAAAAAAGTAGCACACGCACCAGATGCAGTGAAAGTTGTACCAACGTTACCTGTTACATATGCATTGATGAAATCGGTAGACATGGTATTTAGGCCTAAGGCTAAATTTTTTGTTGAAACACGTCCGCCACGCATACGGCTTTTCATTAAGCCTGCAAAGCCTTCTTCTTGCAGTTGTCCTGCAACTGAAGCTGAATAAGTACCAATTTGATCAGGACCAATTTTATCAACAACTGCTTGCCATTCCATACCTAATGAACGGATCGCATCAGTTGCGCCAAATATCGTTGCTTGTAAACCACGTGGTTGGTAACGACTGTTATACATATTTGCAGGTTCAAACCCTGTTGGAAATTGTCCAGCTGCTTTAATTGGGTTATCGCGGTAACCGTCGTGAGTAATGTCTAAATCGCCAGGGATCTCTACTTTTACTTTGCCCGCTTCAAGCTCTGTAATTTGCCAAATACGTGGTAATGGAGAAGGCAGTTTACGTTTGCTTGTTTCAAAAACGATAGTCTTGCCAGAAGGGGTTAAAGTCATTTTTTGCTGCCAATGGGTTGCATCAACATCAAAATGATTTTGTTCAATTTTTCGGATCAAAGTGCCATCTAAAATCTGTTGCCCAAGTTTTTCTTCTATTTCACTTGGTGCAATTGCTTGGCCATCAGCATCAACTAATTGATCATTCTGATAGCTTACTAAATTCATTAAAGTAGCAAGACCAACAAAAGTTTCACGACGTAATTCTTGATTTAATTTTCCTATTACAATGCGTTGGTAGCCTTGATGAAAAGAAGTTCGGCCTGCGGCATTTATTCCGCCCATGCCAACAATAAGAGGTAAAGCTATCATGAGAAACCTTTTAACGTGTAATAATCTGTTTTAAATATGTATACAGTTTAAGTTGCTTTTAAAAAGTTATTTATAACAAAGAAGCCAAAAATAAGGATATAATGGCCAAAATATGATGCTAGGGATTAATATGCCCAATTTAAATAATAAAATATCAAATAAGATCAAAGTTTCTTTATTGGTTTATCAGCATATGCTGGCAACTAGTCTTACTTTACCGGTTGAAATGCTACGTGCAGGGGAAGCTTTTGCGCTTAGTCATAATAAAAACAGTAAATCACTGAGTATCGAGCTTGTTGGTGAAAATTTACAACCCATAAAATCAAGAGCTGGCATTAATATTATGGCTGATAACACGCCCGAATCGGCTGATATTGCAGAATTAATTATTGTACCGAGTATTTGGCGTAACCCGAGACCTGTTTTAAGAAAACACCCAAAACTCATTTCTTGGTTAAATAACTTATGGGCTGGTGGCAGTACATTAATTGGTGTGGGTACCGGTAATTGTTTTTTAGCTGAATCAGGATTATTAAATGGCTTACCTGCAACAACGCACTGGCATTATGCTGAGCAATTTAGACGTGATTACCCCGAAGTAGACTTAAAACCTGACTTTTTTATTACACAGTCAGAACGCATATATTGTGCAGCCAGTTTAAATTCATTAGCAGATATTATTGTACATATTATCCATCAATATTATGGCCGAGAAGCTGCACAACATGTTGAAAGAAACTTCTCGCATGAGATCCGAAAACCTTATGAAGAGCAACGTTATTTAGAAGGCGGTGCAGATAGGCATGCAGATGAATTAATTGCTCAAATACAGTTTTGGATGCGTACAAACTTATCATCTACCTTAGATTTAAATGAAGTTGCAGCACAATTTAATATGAGTCAGCGGTCTTTTACACGTCGTTTTAAAGCAGCTACAGGCACAAAAGCCACTGACTATTGGCAACAAGTACGTATCGAATCAGCAAAAGATTTACTCTCATCAAGCAATTTATCAATTCAAGAGATTTCATTTGAAGTAGGGTATAGCGATCAGGGTTATTTAACACGAGTTTTTAAAAAACATTTAGGCCAAACCCCAAAAGAATACAGAGGTTTAGTACGTAAAAAACTCTTTAGTTAAGGGCTTATCTATAAGCTTAATTATGCCTTTAGTTGCTTTGATAAAACGTATAGCAATTTTTGCCTTTACGTTTTGAGTGATACATGGCTTTATCTGCATTGTTTAGCAGTAAAGTTATATCAGTGCCTTGCTGTGGAAATAAGCAAATACCCACACTGGCAGATAAGTCGGCATTTTTAAGTTCATCAGGTAAGGTAATTGCACATTGCATTACAACTTCTTGAGCGACTTGTTCAATTAAAACTCTATCAAAATCAGAGCAATTATGCTCAATCAATATAACAAATTCATCACCACCTAATCTTGCTATGTTTAGCTCTAACGCATCTTTGCTAAATTTACTTTCTATACCAGATAGTCTATTTGCAATTGTTATCAATACTTTATCGCCTGCTTGATGACCTAAAGTATCATTTATTTCTTTAAACCCATCTAAATCTATAAAAATGATTGCACCATGACTGCTGTTTTTAGTTGCATTTTTTAGCGCTAGTTCTAAATTAAAAATGAAACTTCTACGGTTATTTAAGTTAGTTAATTGATCTCTTTCACTGAGTTTTTTATGCCTTAAAACATTATTAATAAGGTAACGACGGTTAATTAAAAAAGCCACAACCATAACTGATAATAGGCCGGCATAAATTAGAATATAAAACCACATTTTTTTAGTCATGTAGATTTTATCAAATTGTATTTTACCTATTATTTTTTCTAATTTATCAAGCTCAATTGCCAGTGGGTTATTAATCAGTTGAGGGATTAAAAGGTTCATCTCTTTTCTTAAAGCTTGGTACTTATATGCGTGCCAAATAAATAACTTGATTAACTCTTTGCTTTGTTCATTTGTATCAGGTGTCATTTTCTCTAAACTTAACAGAATGCGATTATTCTTTTGCGCGATTCTAGCCTCAGTAAATACTTTAAGTCCTAACGCATTGATCACTATGTTATCTATTGTTTGAATTAATAAACTAAACTTTTTATTATCGAGTTGAGCTTTTATTTGTTGCTCTAATTTAGGTAAGTAACGTAATGAGTTGTTGGTGTTGGCATGTAAAGATTTAAACTTTTCGATTTGATATAAGCGCTTTTGATATAAAAAATATAAATTGTCACCTGAAATAGACTCATTGATATTTTGGATGTTATTTGTTTTTAATAATAATTTTAAACTTCCAATTTGTTCAGTTAAGGCTTTTTGTGCATGGGCAAGTTCATCAAAATTTGAATTTAAGTTACTATGGCTTTTCAAAATTAATTGTGAAATATCAGAGTCTTGCTTATTAAGCTCTAGCAATAATAAATTTAAAGCACTTTCTGATTTTAAAGTGGATATCTGTGAATTAAAATTAGCCCAAATAAGCAAACTTAAAAGTAAAAAAATAAAAAATAATGCAATATAGTGATAAATTTGTTTATTCATAAATCGCATCCAAACTCATTAAAAATGCTTCGATATTTTTAACATCTTGATCACTTGGATAAATACCAAGCTGATATTTAAACATTATCTTTATCGCCTTTGTTAATGTTTTAGCCGATGCATCATGAAAGTAAGGCGCTGTTTTACTTACATTTCTAAGGCTTGGAACACGAAAAAAATATTTATCACTTTCATTTTTACTAGTATTAAAATAGCCATAATCTCGTAGTTTTATATTACTTTCATTAAAATAAGGCCGCATAACACCAAATTTTTGCCTCATGTTACCACCTACGTTCATTCCTTGATGACAGCTGCTGCATCCATAGTCTTTAAATAATTGATACCCTTTGATTTCTTCAGTTGTTAGTTGTTGGGTATCACCTTGAAGATATAAATCAAATCTAGAAGGTTTTGATAAACTTAATTCAAATGAGATGATGGCGTCTCGGACCGTTTCTGGAGCAATTTTAAAATATCCTGCTTTGGTAAATAGCAATGGGTAATGTTGCGTATTCGAGAGTCTTTTTATGATAGTTTCCCAAGTATTGTTCATTATTTTTGGGCTGGTAATTAACATATCTAGATGCTTATTTAAGCTACTGAACTTTCCAGTCCAAGTGAAATAATAGTTTAAACCCAAATACTCTAAACTAGGCGTATTCATAGATAATGGTTTGCCATCAGCGCCTAAAGAAAAAGCTTTACCATCTGAATATGCTTTATCTGCATGATGGCAGCTAGCACATGAGAACATTCGGTTTTTTGATAATAAAACGTCATTAAATAACTGCTTGCCTAATTGAATTTTCGATTGATTTTCTTCAGTAATATTTAAAGGCAGTAAAGGCTCTTGAGCATAAGAAAAGGGAGCGAATGAAAAAATTAAAATTGATAAAATTATAAAAAGGACAGTTAAAATACGCATCATTACCTTAATTTTTTATAAATTATATTAGTGAGTATAGGCCAAACAAATCCTTTTATTTTAACCGTAAATATAGAAGACCGGCAAAATTGAAAAAGTAATTCAAAATTATTAAATTTATATTTTGTTACGAATTTATTACCTATTAACAGATGTGATTAATCGTATTTTGGCTTTAAAGTAAACAAAATTCTGTTATAACTAGAATCGATTAAATTTTAAAATCTACTGGAATAAAAATAATGTCAAACTTAAAAACACTTTTTAAAAGTTCAGTTGTTACAGCTGGTATTTTATGTGCCACTATGGTTAATGCTCACAGCGAACATAGTCATGGTGCATCAGCTTTAGATAAAGCAATTTCAGGTGAATATCGCTCAGATAAAAACAAAAGTCGTGATATGTACCGTAATCCAAAAGAAACTTTAGAGTTTTTTGGCTTTAAACCTTCAATGACAGTTGTTGAAGTTGCACCAGGCGGTGCTTGGTATAGTGAAATTCTAGCGCCAGCGTTAAAAGAAAAAGGCCAGTTTTATGGTGCACAATATCCTGATACTGGAGAAGATAACTACTATAGTAAAGCTCGTAAAAGATTAGAAAAAAAATTAACAAGCAATGAAATTTTTAGCAAAATGAAGCTTACTGATTTTACACCTAAAAAACCAAGTGTATTAGCGCCAAAAGGCACTGCAGATTTAGTTTTAACTTTTAGAAATCTACATAATTGGAAAGAAGAAGGTGTTAGCCAGTTATTTAAAGATGCATATGTTGCATTAAAACCGGGAGGTGCACTAGGCGTTGTAGAGCATAGAATGCCTGAATCTCAAGATTGGGAAACAAATAAGAAAAGCGGTTACTTTCCAGCTTCTTTAACAATAAAATTGGCAGAAGAAGCTGGTTTTAAGCTTGCTGCAAGCAGTGAAATTAACGCAAATGCAAAAGATACAGCTGATCACCCTAAAGGTGTTTGGACACTACCACCAGTATTAGCACTTAAAGATAAAGACCGTGCTAAATATATGGCAATAGGTGAAAGTGATCGTATGACTTTAAAGTTTGTTAAAGCGGGCGCTAAACTTTAAATAATTAAATAAATATCTTAAGTTTAAAAACCTTAACTGATTTCAGTTAAGGTTTTTATTTTATAGTCATTTATAACTTATTTAAAAAGCTTTTATACAATGAAATTTCAGGAGCTTTTTATTTGTGAGATAAAGTTAGAGTATTGTTAATACCTTGCGCATAATTTATTTTAAAATTGTAAAGTGATGTTGTAGGTGGACTATATAAAATGTCAGCTGTATCTATAACAAGTGCTAAGTAATGACCTTTAGGTACATCATATGCTGTTGCTACTAGGTCTATATCTACTTTTATTACTTCATTGGGCGTCGCATCTAAAATAGTATAGGGTGCATGCGTAATTAAAGTGCCTATGCCTGCCCAGTTTACATCGTACAAATACGCAACTAACAAAGCTTTATCTGATGATGGCGTAACATTAAGGTGTATCTTGTTTATGCCTCTTAATTCTAATGTTTCATTTAGCCAATCAGATTCCCATCGAATCGCATTGATTGAACTGATCAAACTCATACTGGAAAGAATAGGTAATGATAAATAGTCTTCTGTGATATATGAAAGTAATGGAATACCTGTTGTCGCAAAAGTATCTAATCCTGAATAAACAGTATCGGTTTTTGGCCACCAAGGTGCATAGGGAGTGTTTTTCATATCACCATCGCCATCAAATTCTTTTTCATGAAGGTACAAAACCTTTTGTGAAATCTCAGTGCTTGGCCAAGTGTCAAATTGCTCGTATTGTCCAAATTTCACTTCTATTTCGACAGGCTTTTTATGTGTAATGCCATTTTGTTCACCCTTTAGCCAATGATCAAACCAATCATGGACATTTTTCCAAACATGATGCTGTGCATTACCCATTCCAAGCACTTCTCCCACAGCATGTGTTCCTTGATTTAAATCTAATAATTTAGGCGTTGTTAATGCTTCGTATAAGGTTAATACACTATTGGGCTGAAAAAGGTTATCACCAAAATTGTTAGATAAATAAATTGGTGTACCGCTTTCATTGAGTTCATTTATATAATTTAATGGGGAGCGTAAGTTTGCCCATTGAGTGATCTCACTTATATTTTCTTGTTTCAATAACCCGATGTAATTTTGTGCTATTTCATCACTTGGATCGCCTGTTAAATACCCGAGTCCAGTAAGTAAAGCTCCCCAAATTAATCTAGGCGTTTGTTGCCCGTATAGTGAACCCGTTAAACTTCCCCATGTACTCATAGCGGCGACTGCGCTTACTCGGGAGTCATGTGCTGCACTTAAAAGGCTGATCCCAGAACCGTAAGACACTCCAGCCAAACCAATATTAGTTTCATCAACAGGGTAATTTGTTAATAAAAAATCGATAACTGCAGAAACGTCTTGAAGGTCTTGTTCGCCCGCCGTGGCTATTTTTCCCTGAGAATTACCAAACCCTCTGGTGGAGTAACTTAAAACGACATAGCCTTGCTCAGCAAATTTTGCGGCTTCGGTGAGATATTCATATTCATCGAGCCCCCAACTATTTATAAATATCACCGTAGGGTAGTGTGCTGAGCCACTGGTTGGTACAAATATATTTGCATGTAATTGAATGCCATCATAAGCCGAAATTATAATGTTATCATCTGTCGTATATAAATCAGATTGCTTAAATACAGGTTGCCCAACTAAAGCTTTGAGCAAGTCAATTAATGGGCTTGCATGTATCTGATTTGAGTTAAAAATAAATGCGAGTAGTAAAATAATATAGTGAAGCTGTATTGAAGACCGAGTATTTTTCATAATTGTTCTCTTGTTATTTTTAGATTGAATTATTCGTGTCTCAAATTGTTCAAAAAACCAACTTAGAGTTTTTATTCTAGTAAGTAATTTAGGTGTTGGGTATTTTTTATACTTATATTGAACATTCATGAGGTTTCTATATTGGGTACTTCTTGCTTTTATATAAGATTGATATAGAAAGGTATTTTCTATTTCATATGAATTTGAAATTTGAATAGTTGAAATAAACAAATGAATAAAAATTGACATCGCTGTCATTTGTTATCAGGATGTAAATTCAAGTTAACAAAATAGGTACTAATTGTGTTTAGAATAAAAAAACAAACATTAGTGAGCATGTTGTTTATATTGCCCAGCATTACCACTATTAATGCAGTTAATGCAGATACCAGTCAACAAGTTGCATCAACAAGCTTTGAAGCCTTCAAACCTAATGGAGTTTATTTAGGAGGAGATCAGGTCTTTTATAGTGCATCACTTTTTGAAGCGAGATATTGGACACAAGGTGATACGCCGGATAAAACAAATCAATGGGGACCTTGGAAATTTTTAAGGGAATGTGAAGGTGGTAACACAGGCGAATGCTCAAGTGGTGGTGATACGACTGAACCTGGTAATCCATCTGGTCCACAGCCAAAACCGGGTGGTGGATATACTATGCTTAAAAGTGAAATTTTAGCTCATGAATTAAGTTTAACGGATACACCATTATTTGTTGAAGTTAAAGCGTCAATTGCGACATTAGATAATCAAATAGTGGAAGCTGTAAAACCTGGACGTGTGACTAACCCCGAAAACGTTAAACGTGTAGAGCAAATTATTGATGAAGCATCTTGGGTCAATACATTCCCTGATCGTGATGCGGCTTATACTTATACAAAATTTTTAAAATCTATCGCTAAATTTTCAGGTTTTTGTGCAACTTATGATGATGGGCGAGATTCTGATGCGATTTGTCGTAAGTCTTTAGCGACTATGTTTGCTCACTTTACGCAGGAAACCGGTGGTCACGATCCTAATTCTGCTATTGAAGAATGGCGACAAGGCTTAGTATATGTACGTGAAGCTGGTTGTGGTGAAGATGGACCTAATTGTCCCTATAACGCGGAGTGTTCTCCTGATACTTGGCAAGGTCAAACATGGCAATGTGGTACAAATGCAGATGGCAGTTATAAAAAATACTTTGGTCGTGGTGCTAAACAGTTAAGCTATAACTACAATTATGGGCCATTTTCACAAGCTATGTTTGGGGATACTAAAGTATTATTAGATGATCCTGAGCGCGTAGCTACTAGCTGGTTAAATATCGCATCAGCTGTGTTCTTTTTTGCTTATCCAGCATCTCCAAAACCTAGCATGTTACATGTTATAGATGGTACTTGGCTACCAAATGAACATGATACAGCCAATGGTATAAAGCCTGGATTTGGTGCTACAACTAATGTTATTAATGGTGGTATTGAATGTGGTCATGGTTATGAAAAACCACAGTCAGTTAATCGTATTGCTTATTATAAAGCCCATGCAAATAATCTGAATGTGCCTATTGAAGCCAATGAAGAATTAGGTTGTAAAGATCAAAAGCGTTTTGATAAAAATGGTGCTGGAGCACTTTTAGTTTACTGGGATCAAGATTGGGGTTACTACCCTGAAAACCCAGAGGGCAAATCATTCGCTTGTAAACTAGTTGGTTATCAAACCCGTCACTTTGCATTACAGCAAGGTGATTATCAAAAATGTGTTGAACACTATTTCGATGTTGAAGTTGTAGAATAACAATCTAGTATAAATTTAAGGGCTTTAGTGTTTTCAGCGCTAAAGCCTTTGTTCAGTTTAAGTTAATGTTCACATATTAAGCTAAAAGCGTTGACCTTAATTGATGGCGCTAATAATGATAAAACCTATCTTACGATTTCTTACACTTTCAATACAATTGCTCACTTTATTCAATTCATTTTTATATAGAATATCAACATCAACACATTTGGTTGATAGTGTTTTTAGATTTTAGAGTAATTGGTATTTCATGTTAAAGCCTATATTTTCAAAATTTGTGTGTATTTTAGTTGTTTTCACTTTGTCTGGTTGCGCGACCATGCAATTTAGAGACTTATTCTCTGGTTATGCACAGCAAATGAAGCCTGTACAGCTACAAGCTATTAATGGTCAGTATGAACAAGCTTTACAACAAGTGCCTGAGCGAGAGATCTCAGATACTAACTATGTCTTAGCTCTATTAGAAAAAGGGCGCTTAAAACATTTATCTGGTGACTATAAAGCAAGTAAATTTTATTTTAGCCAAGCAAATGCTTATATCGATGAACAAAAACTTAAAGCTAAGCTGCAAATGAGTAAAGGTATACAAAATATTGGTGCTGTATTGAGTAATGATAACGCGATTACTTATGTGGTGCCTGATTATGAGCAAAGCATGATGCATAGCTATCAAGCATTGAATTATCTTTATTTAGGCGATTATGAAGCGGCATTGGTTGAAATTAGAAAAGCAAATTTAGTACAAAGAGCTGCTTTAGAAAATAACTTTGATGTCATAAATGATGCAATAGCAAGTTTACAAAATGATGCAAGGCTTGATTGGCAAAGTATCAGTACGACATACCCAGAAATGGAAGATGTGATTGGTGAAGCTAAAAATGGCTTTCAAAATGCCTACACATTTTATATGTCAGCGGTACTTTATGAAGCTTCAGGGGAGTTAAACGATGCCTATATTGATTATAAAAAAGCATTAGAAATATACCCAGATAATCAATATTTACAAAATGACGTATTAAAACTCGCCACACAATTAGGCATGACAGATGACTTAGCAAAGTTTGAAAAACGCTTTGGCAAATACCAGAAAAATAAGCAAAAAAATACAGGTCAAGTAGTTGTTATTTATGATCAAGGTTTGGTTGAAGAGCGAGATGAAATGCGTTTACGCTTACCTGTTTATACTAGTGATGATGAAATGCGTTTTTATAGTGTTTCGCTACCTGTTTATCATAAATCTGAACAGTATTTTCCGAATGCGCAATTAAGTATAAATGATGAAGTACTCACTTTTGATCAAATTGTAAAAGTTGAAGCACTTGCTGCGCAAACTTTAAAATCACAATTACCGAGTTTAATTACCCGTCAGGTTATTAGACTTATCGCAAAAGAAAAAATGCGTAAAAAAATGAGTAAAGAAGGTGGAGATGTTGGTAATATTTTGGCCAATATTTATAACTTGTCGTCAGAGCGAGCAGATACAAGAAGCTGGTTAACACTTCCGCAATCTAGCAAGATAATGAGATCTGATGTAACTGAGGGGAATCATAATATTTCAATCAAAGTTGGCGCACTTAATAAAGAAATTAACTTTGATGTAAAAGCAAATCGCATCACTTTAGTAAATATAACCGCAACGGGTAATCATATTGATTACAAAGCAATTAACTTATAAAGGGCCTGTTAGATGTCTCATTTTATGAAATTAGTATTCGTCATTTTAGTTAGTGTATTTATGATGTTAGGTTGTGCTAAACCTATTACGTCGGGCATAGGTTCAAGCCAAATGACCGCATCAGATAACTATAAGATACATTTAAAATTAGATAATCCTAAATTAGCTAAAAAATTACAAATTTCCAACATTATTACCCGCAAGAACAATGATTTATTGCAGTTAAATTTAGAGCTCAGCAGCAAATATAAAAAATCACAAAACTTACAATATCATTTTGAATGGTTTGATGAGCAAGGTTTTGCGGTTGAAGCAGGCAAAGCGCCTTGGAAGCCTCTTGATTTACATGGTTTTGCAGTAATTAATTTAGACGCTTTAGCGCCATCTGTTAAGGCTTCCAAGTTCAAAGTATATGTGCGTGAAGTATCAACTAAAGCACAAAGATTTTAAAACTAATTTAGATTAAATTTGAAAGAAGGATAATCTCTTGAAAAAAGCAATTGTAGGTACCGCAATCGGTATGACTGTTTTAGCCCTAACAGGTTGTGCAAATAAGGCTGTAGTAAGTTACGGTGATGCAACGGCAGTCGAAACAACAGATATTAATTTTGGCTCTACGGATTTACAAAAAGTAGCCACTCAAATGACTGATTCATTATTACTCTCGCCAGTTGTAGGCACATTAACTGCCAATAGCAGACCAGTGGTTTTTGTTGAGCGAATCAAAAATAAAACCAGTGAACATATAGATACTGAGTCCATTACAGATTCTGTTTCAACTAAGCTATTACGCTCAGGAAAATTTCGTTTTGTAGATATGGGCAGAGTAGAAGCAGCTCGTGAGCAATTAAACTTTCAACAAAGTGGTGGCATGGTTAACCCAAATAAGGCAATTGCTTTTGGTAAGCAAGTGGGCGCGCAATATATGTTATACGGTAACTTATCGAGTATTGTAAAATCTAATAAAGATAAAGCTGACGTATATTATAAGTTCACTATGAGACTGATGGACTTAGAAAGTGGATTAGTAGAGTGGGCTGATGAAACTGAAATTCGTAAAACTCGTGAAACTGCCCGTGTAGGTTGGTAGAAAAGCTTAAAGGTATTTATTATGAAAAAAGTAATCACCTTAATATTTATGACTTTTATATTCAGTACATATGTCAGTGCTGGGTATGAAAGAAATAAAGCCGTACCAGTACAGGAAGTTTTATTTGGTAAAGTACAATCTGTTAGAAACATTACACAGCAGGAATTAATCCGAGATCGCAATAAGGGTTGGAAAGTCTTTGGTGGTGCATTAGTTGGTGGTGCCATTGGTAGTCAATTTGGTGACGGTAGCGGTCAAGTAGCAGCAACTATTTTAGGGTCTTTAATTGGTGCTTCTATCTCAGATAAAAAACATCCTCAATATCGTGAAAAAACCTTACGTTTAGTTGAGATGATGATTAAAACCGAGCAAGGTAAAAGGTACATGGTTGTACAAGATTTTGATTCTAGAATGATATTTAATCGAGATGACAAAATACGTTTAATTTACTTAGCTAATGGTAGTGTAAGAATAGATAAAGCTTTTTAGTTAGCAGCTTTAAAATCGAGATCGTAAAAAAGGGGACTGTTGTCCCCTTTAATTTGTAGTTTAAAAGGCTGACTTATTTAGATTCAGCTCGGCCCATAAATTTACGTTCTTCAGTATTTACTTTGATTTTGTCACCAGTAGAAATATGCTCAGGTACTTGAACGGTTAAACCTGTAGAAAGAATTGCTGGTTTGGTACGAGCAGTAGCAGAGCCACCTTTAATTGAAGGGTCAGTTTCTGTGATCACAAGCTCTACACTTGAAGGTAAATCAATACCAACAGCTGCGCCATCAACTAAAACAACTTGAACACCTTGCGTATTTTCATCAATAAATAGCACTTCGTCTTCAATGCTTTCTTTATTTAGGTTGTAAGGCGTGTAATCTTCGTTATCCATAAATACAAACTCATCACCATCTAGGTATGAGAACATAACTTGGCGACGAAATAAATCAGCAAGCGTCAGCATGTCACTGTCTTTAAATGTTTCATCAACTTTAAGACCTGATACTACATCGTACATACGCATACGGTATAAACTGCCACCAGCACGACCTTGCGGTACTGAGCGTTCTATATCCCTGATGATGTAAACACTGTTGTTATACTCAATTGCTGTATTTTTTTTAACGTCACTTGCCTTTGGCATAATATTTTTGTCCTGAAAATTACAATGGGGTAAAAATAACATTTACTGGTTTATATGCAACTAGATAAGTTAAAAAACCTATATTGCAAGCAATATAGGTTTGATGAAACGTTCGGGAAATTTAAAACGAATTTTTAAAAAGTCATAGACCAACGGTTAATTTTGCCTGTATCCCAAGATGCACTATCAACAGCTTTTAGTTGCCAAGTACCTGTTGTGTCAGTGCCATTTAAGGTCACAGAGTAAGTTTTTTTAATATCATTAGTGCTACCACCTGAATTATTATGCAGTACATAACTTACACCGCTCGGGCTAATTAAACTTACTTTTAAGTCACCTTTATATGTATGACTAATATCAACATCTACACTTACACTTGATGCATTGCCAATATCAGCGACTGCGATATCACTAGTAACGCCAGATGCATTGTTATCAGGTATTGAGTAACTTTGATTATTTTCAAAAGTACCTGTACCACCGCCACCAGAGCCACCTTCAGTGTAACTTGCAACTAAAGTAGCACCTGAATAAGCCGCGTATCCATCTAACATCGCGGAATAACGCACTGTTGCTGGCGCTGCAACTGTACAGCTTTCAGTATTACCATTTTTGTATGGGCGACAGTCATAGTTTGATTTTGAAGCTGTGCTGCCAGCTTTCATATATAAGTCGGCATCACCGCTACCACCACTGATCTGAACAGCTAAATCAGTTGCACTTGCTGGTACATCAATATAGTAAAGAGTTTGAGAGTCTTTGCTACCTGAAACTGTTATACCAACACCATTTTCTAGTTGAGTTTCAGTGTCACCGCCACCTCCGCCACCACATGTCGCGTCTACACCAACAGTATTAAAGGCTGTAATAACATGATCTGCATTATAACTTGCATCTGTAGCCGCACGTTTTACTCCACAAGCCGCCTCATCAAATGTTGTATTAGCAGTCCAGTATAACTGGTTTGCTCTAAGCATAACCTCAAATGCTTTTTTTGTGTCCCAACCAGCCGTGTTTGCAAGTAAGTAGAAAGCACGATTAAATACACCACTTGAATGATGCACATCTATACCATTGTAATAGTTTGATGCGTGGCCAATAGAGCTGCCATCTTGCGTTGGATCTTGAAAGTAGCGTAAAGAACCTTGTCCTTTAAATATTTGCGCGCCTACTAACCAATCGTTAGATCCTTGCATAAAGAATTCAGCAGCTTCACCAGCCATATCAGAGAAGGCTTCATTAATACCACCTGATTGATTGCTATAAACTAAACCTGAATTTTGCTCAGTAAAACCATGGCTTACTTCATGAGCAGAAACATCCAGACTTACAAGTGGATAGAAAGTATTTGCGCCATCACCAAATGTCATTGCTGAACCATCCCAGAATGCATTTTCATAATTACTAGAATAATGAACGCGCATTGTTAATTGGAAAGTTAAAGGGGCAGTGCCATACCAATCATTATATAAATCAAAAACAACGCCACCAAAGAAGTGTGCATCATTTAATGGCGCGTAAGCCCCATTGATTTGTTGAAATGTATTTTTTGGACAGCTATAACTGTATGCTGAAGAACCTGATGTTGAACCGTTTAAATTCACAGTCTTTACATTCGCGTTATTCATAGTACATGTATTACCTGACTGAGTGACATCTAAGAATCCAAAGTCTGTACCATATTCATATTGACCTGTTTTTTCATTTCCTCCAGGGCCTGTTCCCACTAGTGCATGAGCCAGACCTTCCCATTGTTTGATGATTTCACCCGTATTGGCATCCATAATAGCAAATGGGCGTGTAGGTTGTTTATGTGCATTGAAGTAGGAAAGCTCATAAACAAGACGAGCTTCTTGATGATCATCTAAATAAACGTAAAGCTGTGATTTTTTATTTTCGGCTTTAACCTTTATTGTGCTTTGTGAGATTAACTTTCTCATCGCCTGTTCAGCAGAAAGTGTTACAGCAGTAGAAATAATATCTTGTTCTATATTAGTGAGTACTTGACCTACGCTTGCTTGCATCAAGCCAAAGCTATTAGATTGGGCAACAATGGCACTGTTATAAACCGGGATCCCTTTATATTGTTGTTGATATCTCGCTTTTACATTACCGTTTTTTAATACAACTGTTCGAACTTCTTTCATTTGGTAGTCATTTGGCAAATTAAGCTGTTGGCTAATGCTTTGTTGTATAACAGAATTAGCTATATTGTTATTAGCGCTTATTTGCTGTGCATCTTGCCACTGTGCTGCATGTGTATTCATACTTAAAATGATACCAACGGCTACAGGAGCAAATTTAAATACATTTTTCATCTTAAATCCTTAAAGAAATTTTATTGTTTATGTCACATAACAAAGCACGTTAAGTACCTTGATAGAGGTGTCCCTATTTGTAAAACTAAAATGTATTAAAAGAAAGTTAATTTACAATGTATTAACATTGTATGGTAGGTATTGATGTTGAATTTACTTTAATAGTTGTTGTTCTTTTATTGTCTTGAGAATATAAGGATTTTTTGGTGTGTGTGAAAACTAACCAATTTGTTTTATTTTAAATGTTGCTTTTTTGTTGTTTTTACAGAATATGAATAAGTGTAATCTATCGACTGATTTATTCAGTCGATAGATTACATTAAAACGTTAAGCAGATTGCATTTTTTTTACTGAGCTATCGGAGTGTGTATCATAATTGGGGTTTGATAATTGAATTAAAATTTGACTCATCTCATTGATACGTCTTATAAAACTTTTTTTACAAGCGCGTTCGTGTATTGTGTGGTCGCCATCACCAAATGGTCCAAAGCCATCTAATGTTATTAACCCAGCTTCAGACATGGTATTAGCATCACTTACTCCACCACGTGATTCAGTAGGTAACGTGTAACCAATGGCTGTATTGATAAAATCTAATAATGCTTTTTGTTTTGGGGTTGATGACATGACATCTCTTTGCACACCTCCACTTATGTTGATTTTAACGCCTTCAACTTTGGCATGATCGACTATATGATAGATATTCTCCAATACGCGCAGTTTTTCATTAAAACAATTAAAACGAGCTTCAACAATTAAACTTGCTTTTGGAGAGATGGTGTTAGCGCCGATACCACCTGCGCATTTACCCACATTAACAGTGGTTTGTTGTTTTAAATCAGTCAAAGCAGTTAAGTCTATGATCATATGAGCAGCTGCTAAATTAGCATTAATGCCATTGCTATATTCATTTCCTGCATGAGCTGCTTTACCTTTAATTTCGATATTAAAAGTTGCAACGCCTTTTCTTGCTATGACAACCTCATGGTCTTTACCCGCAGCTTCAAATACAAAACAATAATCATAGTTTGCAGCTAATTGACTTGAAAGGGACTTACTATCATCACTACCTGTTTCTTCATCACTCACAAGCAGCATATCAACATTATAAATGTCACCAAGTTGTTTTTTTAACTCTCTCAATGCATTTAATGCAACAAAGTTACCACCTTTCATATCACATACTCCAGGTCCATAAACCCAGTTATCGTCTTGAGAAAAACCTTCAAATGTCCCAGGTGGATAAACCGTATCTAAGTGACCTAGTAACAATATTTTTTTGCCAGGCTTTTTTTTGGACTTAAATAAAATATGATCGCCTATGAGTGCTCTTTCAAATGTTTGAGCTTCAAAGCCCAAAGGAGCCATCCAAGATTTAAAAACATCTGCATTTTGATCTATTCCGCATTTATTTTTGCTGTATGAATTGATATTGATTAGTTTTTCAAGCTCAGAAAAATTCATTGATTTAGTCATTAATTAAGCCTTCCATAGTGATTTCTATTGTGATGTATCACTGTATTTAAATATAAAAGTTTAAATTTTAAGTTTCATTTTTGTGACCGTTTAATGAACAATTTAGTGATTTTATATTGCTTCAACTAACTGTCATAAAACTAGATTTTAATAGGGATAACAAAAACACTTATTGGTTAAGCTTAATTGGCAACAAAGGCTTTAAAGGAGATAAAGGATGGCAATAGCAAATGTTGGTTTGTGGTTATATGAAAATGGTGGCGGAAGTCAAATTCAAACGAAAATGGTCGATGCGCTTAAGCAAAGAGATATTAACTGTGTTACAGGGCTAAACTTGAGAGATGCTTATGCCAGAGATGGCAATATATTTTGTAATGGTATCATAATGGAAGAGCTTGATTTGTTTTTAAGTTATAACGCAGGACAGCAGAGCCAATATCAATTGTATTTATATGAAGCCATTAGTCAGAGTATTCCTACCATAAATAATTATGCAGCATTTGCATTGTCTGAAGATAAATTTAAAACGGCACATCTACTAAATAATCACTCTATTGCTACCCCTGAATATCGCTTATGTCATAAAAATGATACCCACGGTTTAAAAAAAGCCATTAAAGACTGGGGAGGGAAGCTTGTTTACAAACCAACTGATGGTTGGGGCGGTGTCGGTATTGTAAAAATTGAAGGGGAGCAAGCCCTTGATATGTTATTACCTTTTTTAAGCCGAACTGATTTACGTTATTTTTATCTTGAGCGTTTTATTGATTATGACAATACGGATTACCGCATTGATATTGTTGATGGACAACTCGTCGGTTGTTATGGCCGAAAAGCGCCAAAAGATGATTGGAAAACAAATATTACTTCTGGTGGCAGCATTTTTGTTCGAGAACCAAATGATCAAGTTGTTAACCTTGCTAAGCGGGCCGCTGATTTAGCTGGTTTGGAGATAGCTGGTGTAGATTTAATCTATGACCGTGAACAAGAGCGCTATGTGGTACTAGAAATTAATAGCATTCCAGCATTTGCTACACCAGAGCAAGAAAAACTAGGGCTTAATTTTAATAATAAAAAATTAGACGCGATTGTTAATTTAATTGATCGAACTGTTTCTCAATCTACCTCAAAGGTTGCGTAAAATGAAAAATAAAAACTCTTTACCTAAACTAGGCTTTTTGTATTTAAACCACGTTATGCGCTTTTTTGATAAGTCTAACTTTAAGGGCTGGCCAAACAAAATTGAGCAAGTCACTTATCGTTGGGGTAAAGATAAACAACGTTTTATAGATGAAATAAAAACAAAAAAAATAGATGTATTAATAGGTAATATTCCGGCGACAGCATATGAAACATTTAGAGAAATCGCAAAAGCATTACCTCATGTTGAATTTGTACCCTCACTAGATGCACAGTTTTCAAATAAATCAAAAGAAAATGTAACGCACTTTTGTAATAAATATAATTTGCCAGCACCTAAAACAAGTATTTTTTATGTACCTGATCGTGCAGAGAAATATCTGAAAAAAGCGACATATCCTAAAATTATAAAGCGGTCTTTTGGGCCATCAAATTATGGTGGATATTTTGTACATAAAGTTGACAGCTATGGTGAAGCAAAAGCTTTATTAAATAAACGTAAATACTACCC
This sequence comes from Pseudoalteromonas sp. '520P1 No. 423', assembly GCF_001269985.1. Taxonomy (NCBI): domain Bacteria; kingdom Pseudomonadati; phylum Pseudomonadota; class Gammaproteobacteria; order Alteromonadales; family Pseudoalteromonadaceae; genus Pseudoalteromonas; species Pseudoalteromonas sp. '520P1 No. 423'. The sequence goes on from NZ_BBZB01000001.1 coordinate 1,992,561, forward strand.
AGTATATGTTCAAGATTTTGTTCCTATGGAAGCCGATATTCGAGTGATGCTAATAGGGCATAAACCTGTGTGTGCTTTTTGGAGAAGACCACCAGAAGGTGAATGGCTAACAAATACCAGCCAAGGCGGCAGTATGGATTATGCAAATGTGCCTAAAAATGTATTAAAACTGGCTATTGAAACCTCTAAAGCGGCTAATGCTGAGTATTGGGCATGTGACATTGCGTTAGGTAAAAATGGTCAGATTTATATTTTAGAGTGTGCAACTGCCTTTGCTGCTTTTCCTTATATTCGCGATTGGATCGGTCAATACCTGATGTGGAAGTATTCAAATGGGCAATTTAAAGCGCCTCATATTCCTATGTGGAACTGGGAAGAATTAGGCAAGATCAATGTCAGTCTGCTTAGAACTATGAGGCATATTACATTTGGCAAGCATACGCCGAGTTGTGATAGCAATGAGTTGTTTAATCAATTAGATGAATTTGGTTATCCAGTGATGCGAATTGAGCAAAATAATGGTGAAGAATGGCCTAGTGATGTATGGAATTTTCAAGATAACTTTCAGCTAAATAATCCTGAATTATTTACTCAACCAGCGCCCATTCAAGTGAGTAAAGATGAAAGTTGTGATTCTTTGGTCTTAGAAACACCAGACGATCAAACTGCCATATCGCAATTAAGTTTAATGTCATTTTTCACAAGTATTAAAGGTATAGGCAATAAAATGGCACAAGAAATTGTAAATACCTTAGGAACGCAGGGCGTTGTTGACGCGTTGCAAAACAACCCTCAAAAGTTATGTGAAATAAAAAATGTTAAGGCCAAGAAATTAGAAGTGATTCAATCTCATTGGGCACAATTTAGTAAAGATTTATAAATTGTGGCACTAGGGCAGCTTTTAAATTTGAAGTTGCCCATTAAAAATTTTTGATAATCAATAAAAGTATCCTTATGAAAATACAATACGCGTCATATCAAGAAACCATCGACTTCTTACAGCATGCGATGAATCAACACCCTAATTTAATTCGATTACACAGTATCGGAGAAACGTGGGAAAATCGTCCAATAATGATGGCAACTATATCAATTGATGTTGCCTTCTCCGATGAAAAACCAGGTTTATTGTATACGGGCTCTATTCATGCCAGAGAGTGGATTGGCAATGAGTTGGCGATTAAATTCATTAAGTATATTTTGGATAACTACCGTGTTAATCCTAAGCTAATGGATACTTTAACCCGTAATACACTTTATATGGTGCCATGTTTAAACCCCGACGGTTTTGAGTATTCACGTAATCATTTTTCATTTTGGCGTAAAAATAGACGAGTAAATGGCGATGGGTCTTATGGCGTTGATTTAAATCGTAACTTTGATTCAAAATTTAGAAAAGGAGGCGATAGTAATAGCAATACTTATGGCGGTCCTTATCCTTTCTCTGAGCCTGAAACTCGGGCCATTCGAGATTTTGTTGAAACACATTCAAATATAACAGTATCCCTTGATTATCATTCACAAGGGAATGTGTTTTTTCCTGCCCATAAATTTAATCATGAAGTTGAGATAGAGGGCACAGATCTTAATATCTTATGTGCCAATATGAATAATGAAATTAAGAAAGTAACTGGCAGACAATACGGTATTCATAGAGGAAAGCCACCCGCTAATTTAATTAGAGGCAGTGGACGTGAATATTATTATTCGAAGGGGATATTAGCGGTTGTTGTTGAAGTGGGTACGCGTAATATTCCTGATTATATGCAAAACATGGCGCAAAGTATTGATGAAAATATCCCAGCCTTGATACATGCTTTATCTGAAGCAATTAATTATTCTCAGCTTGCTCCTAAGCGAATAGAAGGGTTTACGATTAAAGAAATCGGCACAGATACAGCAACGCTTGAGTGGGTTTGCCCTGTTAAAGATGATTTGTACTTTGAAATATATCGTAGCGAAACAAATAAAAATATGTGCAATGAGCAAACTTTAGTGGCTATCACTAAGTCATCAGAGTTTACAGACGTACAGTTAAAAAGTGGGCAGAGTTATTTTTATAATATTAGAGCTGTTGATAAAGTAACAAAAATTAAATCGCCTTTTAGCCCAGAATTACGTTTAAAAACCAAGTTAGCAAGTAATGAATTTTCTATGACTTTATTCCCTGCAAAGCAAGATGTGGGTTATTTAGCGCAAAATTACACTAATAAAAATAAAGAACATTTTGGTTATAACTCAATGTTTATCGGGGTGAATAAAAAACGTGGTATTAGTTACGGTGTAATACGTTTTGATTTAAGTAACTTACCAGAGCGCAGCATGATTAAAAATGCCAAGTTCTCTCTTTACCCAATGAATCGTGTTAATGCAAAAATTGAGAAGTTTGGTGAATGGTCGATTGATATCTTAGATGCGAGTCAAATAATTGATATTTATGATTATGATGAAATAGCCAATGCAGATAGTATTTGTAGTTTAGGTCAAACAATAGAGTCAGATAAAATGACACAAGGCATTTGGAGTAAATGGCAGTTTAATGGCGTAGAACGTAATGTATTAGATCAACTTATTTTAAATAAAAACCAAGAGATTTTATTGAGGATCAAAGGGCCAACAAGCTTGCCTTTAGGTAATGATTCTCAAATGATGCAGTTTGATATTGGTTACGGGCCTTTTGGAAGTGGTTTACATTATCGCCCTTACTTAGATATAATTTATTCGCAGCCGCCTAAAATTATAGAGATGAGTCCTGCTGTACTTAATACAATTCATCCTGAATTTGTACAAAGTGATCAACTTAAATCAGGGTTTGATCAGCAAGGTAAAATTGTATACGGACAAATGGCATTTGCACTAGATGTTTTGCCAAACTCAGATATCACAGTGATCACACAAGCATATTTACAACTCAATAATAAAAATTATTTAACAACATCAAAAGATATTAGATTTACCATTGAACTGGTGGAGCTTAAAGATGTTGATTATAAAAGTGTGAAACAAAGAGAAAAAATTGAGTATATTGGCTATGAAATTTCTAATGAGCTGCTTAAAGATAAATCTCAGCATCATTTCATATTTGATAGCTATTCAATGCAAGCATTAGAGCGGCTACATTGTGAAAATAAACCTTTCTACTTTATTATTCGAGCAACAGCAGAATCACAAGCGACTAATGCACTTGTTGATTTTCATGGTGATAACGAAGAGTTTAAAGCTAAGCTTATTATTAATTATCTAGAGCGTCGAAAATACGCTTTAGCACAGCCTACAAACTTAGAGGCTTTGATTGAAAATAAACAAGTTAAATTGACTTGGCAAAACCCAGATGATTCTGATTTTGTAGGTTCTTTTGTTGTACGAAATCGATTTCATCCGCCAAAGTCACCTTTTGATGGTGTAAAGATTTATGGCGGCAAAGACGAATATACATTTGATAACTTTGGTAATGCAAACATCCCTAAGTATTATAGTGTATTTAGTTATGATAATGTCCCAAACTATTCTGCTCCAACAGCAATTTATTATGCTCAAACACAGAGTATTAACTTAGAAGAGTTAGATGATGACTTGCCACATGAGTTAGAAGATGAAGATATGTTTTTAGGTGATGATTAACACTTTGATATGGGTGTAAGCGGGAATTTATCCCGCTTGCTAATTATATTTTTACAATTATGATACCCAACATGATTTATAAGTTGTCTATATGAACGATGAGTATCACAGAAAACCTAAGAGCATTATTAGAAAATAACAATATTAGTTATAAAGAAGTTGACCATGAAGCTGCAGCAACCTGTGAAATATCAGCCCAAGCCAGAGGCGAAGATATAAAAATAGGTGGTAAAACATTATTGTTTAAAGATAAAAAAGGTTTTCATCTATTTGTTATTTCAGCACAAAAACAGGTAGATTCTAATAAAGTAAGAAAGATCCTTAAAACACAAAAACTCAGATTTGCCACCGAAGAAGAGTTAAAAGATATCTGCTATGTTGAAAAGGGGGCTTTACCGCCTTTTGGTAAACCTATCTATCCATATGATTTATATTTAGATGAATCAATTTTATATAATGAAAAAATTGCATTTAATGCCGGCATATTAACAAAGTCATTTATATTAAATACACAAGATTATTTAACTTTAATACAACCACAATATTGTGAGTTTGCTAAATAGCTCAGAATCTTTGGGGGTTTCAATTCTAGGCATGTTATGTCAGTTATGGTTACTCCCTTAAAAGTTAACATAATGGTATAAACCATAGATGAATCAAAATTATATAAAAACGATTAGCTTTACGGTATTTGCATTATTTGCTTTTGCTGGTAACTCTGTTTTATGCCGACTCGCATTAGGTGAAAACTTAATAGATTCAGCCAGTTTTACTGTGATCAGGCTGTTATCTGGCATTATGATTTTATTTTTGATTTTAATACTTAAAAATAAAGCGATTAATAAAAAGAACCATATAAGAACTAAGGGCAGTTGGTTAGCTGCAACCATGTTGTTTATATATGCGATTTGCTTTTCCTTAGGTTATATCATCTTAGATACTGGCGTTGGGGCACTTATTTTATTTGCTTCAGTGCAAATCTCGATGCTAATCGTAAATTTGATAAAAGGGAATAAGCTTCACTATAGTGAATGGTTGGGTTTAATAATTTCATTTGTTGGCTTTATATATTTAGTTTCACCCACCTTAATGACACCTTCAATATCAGGTATTATTTTGATGGTTTTATCTGGTATATTGCTCTTAATGGGTTAAGTGTATCTCAAGCTACAGTTGTTCAACTTGGTGTGCCTATCATTGCTGCTATCGGCGGCGTCATTTTTGCTAATGAGATCATCACACAAAGACTAGTTTTATCATCTTTCGTAGTCTTAGGTGGTATTTTATTGGTGATACTGGGTAAAAAATATCTCAGAAAATAGGTCAATAAAATAATAGAAGCAACTGGTGAACAGCTGCTTCTTAAACCACGTAGCTTCAAAATACCGGTTTCAGTATTGCTTAGAAGTTTCTAAAGTGTTTCTAACGCCAGAAGAATCCTAAATTTTTAGCTGGCTTGGATATATGTTGAACTTAATATTGCCAAGTTAAATTTAAACCTGAAAAGCCTGAGTAGGCATAAACCCCAATATGCCATGTTCCAGCTTGTGGATTTGTTTGAGTACAAGCCTCACTGTTGCCATTTTTATAAGGCCGACATACATAGCTTGTTTTTGTAGGCTGATTACCTTGTTGAAGATATAAATCAGCATCGCCACTACCATCTTTTATTGAAACATTTAAACTTGAAGTGCCTGCAGGTACTGCTACTTGGTAATAAAGCCAATTGCCAGTGCTCGCTGATAAATTGGTTTCACTGCCACTATTACCACCTGTATTGCCAAGCTCATAAGAAGCTTTTAAAGATAAGCCACTATAACTACTATAAGCATTCAATTGAACAAAGTACTCACCAGCGACATTTTCAGTGAAATTACATGTTTCATTATTACCATTTTTATATGGGCGACAATCGTAATTAGTACTGGTTGGTTCTGCGCCTTTTTTAATATATAAATCGGCATCACCCGTACCAGAAGAGCTTGCAATTGTGACTGAAGTGGCTGCATTAGGTACGATAAATTTATAATTTTTAATGCTATTTTTGGCGCCCGATAAATTAGTTACTGGGATATTATTCTCTAACGTTGGCGACTCTTGAATTGCGATATTAAAACCCATTTCGATTGCAAAACTAGTGGCGAGCTTTGCAAAATTTAGTGCATGTTCAGCAGTGGTATCTAATTTATCTGGTGTATCATTGGCAGTATGGATATGTGGATTATACGCATTCATTTTTGATTCAAAGGGCATTGCAGCTGGGTATCCTTTATTGTGCCACGAAGCATGATCTGAGCAACCATAGCCACATGTACTAAATGCATAATTTACATTTGGCTGATATACATCAAGCAATTGTGTTAAATAAGTATTTAATCCTGAATCAGTATAATCATCCATAAATACAATATCTTCTGGACCACCTATGTAACCTGTCATATCTAATTGCATGACAGCAAGAACGTTATCATTATTGTTAGCAGCGAGTGTTGCTATTTCTCCACTTCCTCTTAAACCTACTTCTTCCGCTGCGTAGCCAATAAATTTAATAGTACGTTTTGGCTGTTCTCCAGTTGCCAAAAATACAGTTAATACTTCTGTTAAAGTGGCAATACCAGATGCATTATCATCAGCACCTGGTGCGATAGTGGTCTCCCCTGTTGATGTACCGCTAATTGAATCTAAATGACCACCAATAATGATAATTTCATCTGGTTTTTCACTACCTTCTAAAGTGAGAATAACTGAGTTCTGCTGCCATGCGCTATGGTTAAATGCTGTTACGGTCGCCCAGTTAATATTTTTTGATAAGTTATGCCAACGATCCTCTATTGAGTTTGCAGCATTGACCCCATGGCTTGTTTGATAGTACCGGTTGGTAAATGCTGATAAGTCATTAATTGTGTTCTTAATATTATTAGCATTTAGCTGACTTAACGCATTTGTTACTTTGATATTTTGATTGATAACAGGTGGAATAAAGCTTGCCAAAGTTGAAGGCAGTAAGCTGGCTGCAATAGCATCTTGTTTTGATGAATGCACGGTAAAACCACCACAGCGCCTGTGTTCATCGTGCATTAGTTTACTTAGCTGAATGACATTCTTATCATCAAATTTAGCAATTACTTTTTGAGTTTGTGATATAGATTGTGCATTACTTTGAATTTTTGCATTTACTTTTTGAAGGGTTTTTATTGAATCAGCATCGGCTGTGATCCAAAGTTCTTTGGCAAAGCTCGGTGAGGTAATCAATGCTAGCGTACAACAAATTGATATGGCTTGGATCTGTGTTGTCATTATTATTTTCCTTAAAATTTAGCCAAAACGAATATCGTTTTGTAGCTAAAGTAAATACAACAATTGCCAACACTACATTGTTAAAATATCTTTAATATATTGTAATTTTAATGTTTATTTCCATGTTTTCGGAATCTATTTCTACACTTTTATACATTTACATACAGTATTTGACAAAGCCACTACACATTTCTGACATTATTTTGCTTTGAATTCATCTAAATTATATGCAAATTAACTACAGGGATGACCTAATGACATCATCAAAAATACAATTTAAGCTATCAGCACTCGCGATATTTATGAGTGCTAACTTTCATAATGTGAATGCTCAAGAAGTACTTGAAACAAAACAAATAGAGCGAATTGAAGTGCAAACTAAGCGAAGTAGTGTTTTAACCCAGATCACTGATGATGCACAAAAATTAACAAGTATGCCTGGCGCGATGGGTGATCCGTTGCAAGCCGTTTATGCACTACCTGGTGTGGTTGCTGCTGGTGGCGCTATGAGTGAACCTGCAGTGAGAGGCTCTGCACCAAGTGATAACTTATTTGAAGTTGACTTTATGCCTGCTGGGTATATTTTTCATGACTTTGGCTCTTCTATATTTAATAAATATATCATTCAAGATTTTCAATTATATTCAGCGAGCTATGGCACCAGTTATAGCAATGCAACAGGTGCTGTATTTGATGTCTCTTTAAGAAACCCCAAGTATCAACCGCTTAAAACAACATTAGATTTTACTATGTTTAATGCGGGCATTTTTACCGAAGGACAATTAACAGAGAACACTGCATTTTACTTTTCGGCCCGTAAAAGTACCTTGCCTTTATTTTTTGAAGAAGGTGAAGAGTTAGAAGATGATGATGGAGAGCTTACAGGTGTAACAGTTAATCAAGCGCCTGATGATCATGATTATCAGGGTAAACTAATATGGGATGTGAATCATAATAATATGTTTACCTTCTCATTTACCGGTGCAGAAGATAGCGCCAAGGCTAACTTTAATCAACGTGCAGAGCTAGCATTAAAAAATCCAGAATATCAGGGTGATGCTACGTTTAGCAGAGGATTTAATAGCCAAAATATTTTATGGGATCATTATGGAGAAGGTTTCCATTTGAAAGTGGGTATAGGCTCTTTAAGTGAAACTGGCAAGTTTGAATATGGTAGAGGTCAAACTGATGGTGGGTTTTATGAAAATGAAACTGAAAAACAAATTACATATAAAGCCAGAGTAAATTATCATTTTAATCAAGAGCATAGTTTTATATTTGATGCAGCATACCATGATAAAGAAATAGAGTTTAGTTATGATATGATTCAATATACGTGTACAGATATTGACCCTGATTGTACTTTAAATAAAGGCGGCAGAGTACAAGACACTAGGACAGAAGATATAGATGATCAATTTGTTGGTGTATCGCATATCTGGCAAGCCACAGATAAAATACAAACAGAGCTTGGAGCGCAATGGCAACATAACGATTATACAGATGAAACTTTTGTTCACCCGAGAGTCGCATTAAGTTATTTTGCAACAGATGAAAGTACCATCAACTTTAAATATGGCGAATATAATCGTTTACAAGATTTAGATACTATAGTGCCAGAAATCGGCAACCCTAATTTAAAGTCGCAAACAGCTCAGCATACTAGTTTAGGTTTTCAACAAGAGCTCGCAGACGAATGGAGTTGGTCAATAGAAGGTTATTATAAAACCATGTCAGATTTACCTTTGGCATTAACCGAAAATTATGCTGATTCAGATCTTTTGTATAGTAATGATGTTGAAGGACAAGCGTATGGGTTTGATTTCTTAATCAATAAGAATAAAACCGATAAATGGTATGGCTGGATGTCACTGAGTTATGCTAAAAGTGAACGTACAGACTTAAGACGTGATATCACCAGAGATTATTATACAGACACGCCTTTAGTTATGAATGTGGTGTTTAACTATCAAATTAGCGAACGTTGGAATGGTGGCTTTAATTTTACAGCGAGAAGTGGTCAAGCTTATACACCTATTACGGGGGTCACTAATAATCCAGATCATGAAGGGAAGTTTTTACCACAATATGGCGAACCTTTTTCAGAGCGTTTTGATGTTGCTCACAGGCTAGATATTCGTTTTGAAAGAAAAACAGACTTTTTTGATTTAGATGCCATGCTAATTTTGGAAGTGATGAATGTTTATGGCCAAGATAATGTCAGTTACATAGATTTGGATTACCAAAAAATACAATCGACGAATGATTTGATTATTAAAGAAGAAACGGATGACTTTGAAATGCGACCTTCTATTGGATTTAGTGTCAGTTTTTAGCATCTTCATTTAATAACTAGGCTTCAATTTATTAAATACTTGAAGCCTATTGCTTTATATCCTAGAGAGGAAATATGAATAATCGTATAGCAGGATTTGATCTTGCCCGCGCTTTGGCCATATTTGGTATGATAATTGTCAATTTTAAAATTGTGATGGGTGGTAAATACGGTAATAGTTTTTTAATGACTTTTACTGAGTTATTTGAGGGCAGGGCATCTGCATTATTTGTTGTTTTAGCGGGTATGGGTATTACATTTTTATCTCGCCACAGTCAGCTTCAAACAAGCAATTTCGAAAAATTTAGAATTCAAATATCACTATTTAAACGGGCTATATTATTAATTGGATTAGGTTATATATTTACCTTAATTTGGCCAGCTGATATTTTACATTTTTATGGTTTTTACTTTTTAATTGGCTTAGTTTCAATTAATTTGCGCGATAAAAACTTACTTAAACTGACTATCGCAATTATATTAATTTTCCCTGTATTAATGTTTTTTATTGATTACGGACATGGTTGGAACTGGAAAACGCTCAGTTATCAAAACTTCTGGAGTTTGGATGGGATATTAAGGCATCAATTTTTTAATGGATTTCATCCTGTATTTCCTTGGTCGGCATTTTTAGTCTTTGGTATGTGGTTAGGACGTCAAACTTTATTAGAACGAAAAACACAAAAGTTATTATTTTTAGTCGCTTTATCAGGATTAGTTTTTATTGAAGCGAGCTTTTACGGTTTAAGGTTGTTTGCAATTGATAACAGTGAGTTTGGATTATTAAATGATGAGGTAACTTTCTTATTTTCTACTTCAATTATCCCTCCATTACCACAATATATGATTTCAGCTGTATGTTCTTCGATGATGATTATTGTGGCATGTGTTTATATTTATCAAAACAATCAGCAATCTTATTTACTTAAATGCTTAGCTAAAACGGGGCAGTTATCTTTAAGTATTTATATCGCGCATGTTATTTTAGGTATGGGGTTAATTGAGTTGCTGGGGCTTTTTGATACTAGCTCTATAGAAATAGCATTTTTAAGTGCGATTAGCTTTTGTATTTTGAGTATTGTGTTTAGTAATGTTTGGCTTAAATTTTTTAAATTGGGACCGTTTGAAATACTGTTTAAAAAAGCAGTCAGTTAACTGTTAGTGATTTAAAAAACTCCTCCATATTTAATCCACATTTTTTGTGTAAATTTTGATTACATTAAAGGATTATCTATTTTAAGTTAAATGAGTCAAAACTATTTTAAACATAATAACTTTTTAATTAAAAGCGATAGACTTAACCCGCCTATCGTCAGTGGAAACTTCAAATCAGGTGCAGAATTAAGCCAAAAAAAGTTTAAGTTGATGTTATTTGTTTTAATTGTATTGGTTATCGCAACTTTTAAGTTGTTTTATGATTTGACTCGCATAGATTCGATAAATACACAGTTCAAGTTTGATATTTCACATCAAAATATAGCGACAAAGTATTTAAAGCGTAATTCTAATTTACAAACTATTTCAACTGAAATAAAAGAAGTCCAATTACATTCTTTTATAAAATTACCCCTTTTTGAATTAGTTGAATATGCTGTTGATATAAATAAAGCCATAGCAAAATTCTGTTCATCTAAAAATGATAAACTTGGCTTTAAATTTCCAACTTCACAATGGCAAATTTTATTTATAGCCGCCTAAAAACAGACTCACTATCCTTCGAATGCTAAAAGATATGGTTTTCTTTAGGTTTATAAAACTAAAAAGCCACATATAATATGTGGCTTAGTATTGAATATGCTTGATAACTAGCTTGCGATGGTTTGCTTTTCAGTGATATAAGAAACCAAATCTTCAATCGATAGCACAGGCATATCATGCTTATTAGCAAACTGTGTTACCTCAGGTAACCTGGCCATTGAGCCATCAGGGTTATTGAGTTCACAAATAACGCCAAAGGGACTCAATCCAGCTAGAGCCATTAAATCTACAGATGCCTCAGTATGACCTCTACGCACTAATACGCCGCCACTATTGGCTTTTAAAGGAAATACATGGCCTGGACGAGATAAATCTTCAGGTTTAGCATTTGCCTTAGTTGCTGCTTTGATTGTAGTAACACGATCAGCGGCAGATACACCTGTTGTCACCCCTTCTTTTGCTTCAATCGTCACAGTATAAGCTGTATTGTTTTGGCTAGTATTATCTTGCACCATTTGCGGAAGTTGCAGTTGTTTAGTTCGCTCATTGGTTAAACACAAACATACAATACCGCTACCTTCGCGGATCATCATAGCCATTTGTTGTGTGGTTAAGTGCTGAGCTGAAAAAACAAAGTCACCTTCGTTTTCACGGTTTTCGTCATCAACAACTAATACGCCTTTGCCTGCGCGTAATGCGGTTAATGCATTTTCGACACGAGCGTGAGGCTCGCCAAATTGAGTTAATAAAGACTGACTCATGGTAAATTCCTTAAAATTTATGATTACCAGGATCAGGGAATGTAGAGTTGCAAGTTTTTACGTATGCAAAGAAAATACACTCAGCATTAAACTGAATGTATTTTTATTCTCTCTCATCCGGACTATGACCGTCGGCTCTGGATTTTAACCAGATCTGCTGACCTTTAAATAGATTAAAATTAAACATTTAAAGCGCTCGCGGGCTGATTCAAAGTTGAATTTACCGCCGGTGGGGAATTTCGCCCCGCCCTGAGAATGTGCTTATACCAATTGTACTAATTAACTCCCGCTGGATGGGAACTTACTTAATACAATTAGTATTAATTTTTAGCGCGTATATTTTAACGCGACAAGGCTGGAATTCAAAATATAAATAATGAATAATCGACATAATTGTTTTTAGTCAAAAGAAGTTAAATTTTATGATGCAGTATAAAATCATTCCTGTTACCGCGTTTCAACAAAACTGTACCTTATTTTGGTGTGATGAAACTAAAGAGGCGGCTATTGTAGACCCAGGTGGTGATATAAATACAATTTTGGCTGAGGTTGAAAAGCAGGGCGTTACTTTAACAAAAATATTTTTAACCCATGCCCATCTAGATCATGCAGGTGCCAGTGCTGAGTTAAGTGAAAAGTTATCTTTAACAATTGAAGGGCCTCATAAAGAAGATCAGTTTTGGATTGATTTATTTCCTGAGCAAATAGCACAATTTGGTTTTCAACCCGTATCGGCATTTGTTCCAGATCGTTGGTTAGACCAAGGTGATAAAGTGACTTTTGGCAATATCACATTAGATGTATTTTTTTGCCCAGGTCATACCCCAGGCCACGTGATTTTTTATCATGAAAAAACTAAGTTAGCGCAAGTAGGAGATGTATTATTTAATGGCAGTATCGGCAGAACTGATTTCCCAAAAGGGCATCAACCAACACTTATTAAATCTATAAAAGAAAATTTATGGCCACTAGGTAATGATGTGCGTTTTATTCCAGGCCATGGTCCTATGAGTACTTTTGGAGAAGAGCGACGCTCTAACCCTTATGTCCGAGATTAATCATTAGTTTAAATTTTGATAGATACAGGTTTTATTTTATATCGAGCATATTGTATACTCTTGATTAACAAGGAAGAGTATACAATTTAATACGGAGCAAGCATTGAGGGCCAAAGGAAAATTAATTTCATGGAATGAAGAAAAAGCATTTGGCTTTATTTCTCCATTAGCAGGCGGTGCTGATATATTTATTCATATATCGGCTTTTACTAGTCGTAATTATATCCCATCACTCAATGAGATAGTCACCTATACACCATCAAAAGGTAAAGATGGTAAGCCTTGTGCTAAAAATGCAATTTTCTCGAGTAATCAGGGAAAAATTAACAAAGTAAATAACGCCAGAAAAAATCACTTTTCTATTTATCTATCGAGTTTATTTTTATTGAGTATTACTATTGCTTGGTTAATTCAAAGTTTCCCCCAAGATATTGTCATAGTTTATTGGGCATTAAGTTTTGTTACTTTTATGCTTTACGCTATAGATAAACAAAAAGCAAAAAGAGATAAGTGGCGTACTCAAGAAAGTACCTTACATATTTTATCTATTGCTGGTGGCTGGCCTGGAGCGGCATTAGCGCAACAGTTTTTAAGGCATAAATCACAAAAGTCATCTTTTAGATTTAGTTTTTGGTGCACAGTTATTGTTAATTTAGCAGTATTATCATATTGGTTTAATGACGATATTCGATATTTTATAAATCCAATTATAGGAATATAAAACTACCTAGTTCGGATAAAGACACATACTTCAAGTATGTGTCTTTATCCGATAAATAATATTAGCTTTGAACTTCTAAAACAGCCTCATTTTCGTTGGCTACTTGTGCTTTCTTATATGGTTTTATGAGCTTGGTGCTAGTGAATATAAATATACATGCAACTAACATTAAACCTATTTCAGTTGCTATGATAGTTTTTATACCTTGCTGCCATAAATCTAATATTCCAGTACCAAACATCACCCAATCAAGTATCACAGTTGATAATAAAAGAAGCCCTGATATTTTAAGTAAATAGCCTAAAAAAACTTTTTTATTACTATTAAAAGGTAAAACACACGCCACTAAGATTAATGTCGCAATAAAGCTATACACCATATAATCAGGTCTTTGTGTAAAGGTGATAGGCATTAGGCGTTCTGTAATGAAGGCGACAGCCGTTGCGATTACAACACCTCCGGTACTCCATAAAGTAAAGTTGTTTACAAATGCCAGCGTTTTTGGTGATTGGTTCCTTTGTTTACTGCGTTTTTCAATCCAAAGTAGGTTGCCTGTAATGATGAGTCCACATACACCAATTCCTAAAATAAAGTATAACACCCTTAAATCTAATCCGGCATAATCACCAAAGTGAAGTCTGGAGATAACATATAAACCTTTTACGAGTGTATTAGGGTTGTTTTCATCTTTAACATATAAGGCTTCTTGATTTGACACCGCTATTGCCGTTTCATATCTATATGCAAACTCTGTATGTACTTCGCCTCTTATTTGCATCACTGCGCTTTGGTCGCCATAGTTATAAAATCTAATCATACTAGGCGTTGAATTATATTTGTCTTTAATATTATGTAATATGTCATCAACTTTAGGGTTTTCCCATGCTTTATCAGCCCACTTGGGCGCTATTTCTTGATAGCCAGCATCATCTAATAATGCTTGTTGATCGCCTTTGTACAAAATAACCGCAAATGCGATTTGGTAAATAATCACTAAGTTGAAAATTAAACCACTGATGGCATACATAATAGTAAATGGTAGGCTCATTACACCAACAACATTATGCATATCAAGTAATTGACTTCGTTTTAGTTGTTGAGCGCGATATTTAAAAAAGTTTGAAATTAGTTTTCTAGCGTGCATAAATATACCAGAAATGATTGCAAAAAAGAAAAAGAGTGTGACAAAGCCAATAACATATGAACCCGAAGGCATATTTAAATCATAATGTAATTTATATATAAAATTAGCTAAGTAAAAATCATCCGGGCTGCCTATGATTTCACCTGTGATCGGATCGATCAAAAGGGCATCATGATCTTCTTGCCCTGCTTCATGTTCTACATCAATGTAAACTTGATGATAAGGCATGTATTTATTTGGTTGTACTAAAGTAAGATGTTCTTTAGCATCAAAATTTCTATCTTTGATGGCAATTTCAAGAATTTGGCTAACAGGTAGTGATTCGCCTTGATTAGCTTTAAAATGCGGTTGCATTGACCATTGAGTGATTTCACCTCTAAATAGTGCAATTGACCCCGCAAAAAATACAATAAATAGTAAACCGGATATGATTAACCCAATCCAACTATGTGCATCTGTGATTCTTTTCAAAAATTCTTTATTCATTATTTATCTCAATACAAAAATAGCGTTTAGACAAACTGACAGTAACAATACTGAAAAGCACCTCTTCCATGCTTGTCTACCGCAATCACTGACATAACACCAAACCATCATACTGATCCATAAAGGAAAAGCGCACAGTAATCCTATAAACAGGCGTGTATCTACTGCTGCGGGTAATAAGTAGTTAAGATTTAGCATGATAGAAACTGAAACCAGACATCCACCAAAAATTGCAGGTATGCTTTTTGCCCACATTACAAACCTCCTAATTGTGCTAAACCAATTGAAAAAACAGCACCTAAAGAAACGAATGGTAAAAGCTGTATTTTTAAATGACCATGAGCAATCACAATTATTGTCCAAAAAGCCATAACGATTGATAGCACGACTAAGGCTGCTGTTATAGCTGGATATGAAGCTAATAGTAAATACCAACTAGCTGAACAACAAACGCTGAAAATTGACCAAGTAATGCTTTTATTCGGTTGTTTGATTATTAATGTTTGATTGGGGCTAGAGAGAAATACAGCTAAGCATCCTATCCATAGAAGTAACACTGAAATCGTCATGATAATGCAAATAATTGTTATTTAATTGTTTTATTATATATATTGCTGCATAAATTTAAAGCGATAATTTCCTTTATTTTAAATACGACAGACCGAAATTAGGTACTTACAAAGGGGTTTTTATAAAGATAGAGCATTAACGCTAGCTTTTCATTAGTAATTATTGCTATTATCGCCGCGAATTGTAATGAGAGTGATTTTTATTATCGAATTGTTACAGAGACGTGGGATTTAATAGGATTTAAAAATGAAAACTAGCTACCTAACTCAGGCTATTCGCACAGGGTTATTACTAACAAGTACTTTTGCTTTGTCGGCTTTTGCACAAGAAGACATTTCAGGTGTTGAAAAAATTGTTGTAACAGGTCAAAAAATTGATCGGTCTTTACAAGAAACAGCGGCAAGTGTTGCTGTTTTCACTGAAAAAAACTTGGAGCAACAAAATATCACGAATTTTGGTGAAATTTTAGCGCATGCACCGAATGTAAATTTTGACGATTATAGTTTTAGTATTCGTGGTATAGATGCATTTAATGTATCAGGTGGTGGAAATAGTTACTTGGCGAGTGTTTATGTTGATGGTGCTGCTTTACCTTATCGTATGATTCAATCTGGTGGTTTTTCAACCTGGGATGTTAGCCAAGTTGAGATTTTAAGAGGTCCACAATCAACACTTCAAGGTCGAAATGCATTGGCAGGCGCTGTGGTAATGAGCACAAAAGATCCGAGTTATGAATCTGATATGAAGGTACGTATTGGTTTTGGTGATTACGGAAGAAAAGATGCCGCGATAGCACTAGGTGGTGAATTAGTTGATAACCAAGTTACATTTAGATTTAGTGGCGAAAAATCAGAACGAGATGGTTTTGTTAAAAATATAACTAGAAACGACAGATCTGATTATTCTGAAGATCAAACTTATCGATTAAAAGTTAGAGTTGAGCCAGAAGCAATTCCCGATTTATCAGTCATGTTTAGTTATACCTATAATGAACAAGAGGATGGCGTTTCTGGCAGTGCTACTAGCTCGGGCCTTAAAAAACATTCACTCTATGATACAAAAACTTTTGATGTAACTGAAAATGATCTTTACAGCATAAAGGCTGACTACGATATCAACGATATTTGGTCACTGACTTCAATATCTAATTATGTTGTGAGCGATTATAACTACCAATGGGATGGTGATGCGGGTGTGGGTGAATCACAATCAGTATTAACTGACGATAGAACAGACACGACATTTAGCCAAGAATTTAGAGCGACATTTGAATATGAACAATTATCAGGTTTAATTGGTTTATATCATTCTAGTTTAGATGTTGATGATATTAATGGTGGTGATCGTAAAATAACACTTGCCAGATTGGGTGTGCCAACTTTATTAGTTGCGTCACCTGAATATGGAGGCCTAGGTTTACCGCAAAACTATGCTGATATGATCTTAGGTTTATATCAAGGTGTTGATCCTGTTGAGTTAAAAACTCATGGAGAAACTTCGCAAAAAGTAGTTTCAAGTGCAATTTTTGCTGATTTAACTTATGAAATAAATGAGCAGTGGGATATTTTAGCGGGTATTCGTTGGGATCGTGAAACGCAAGAAAATGAAGCTCAAAGCGTTATTACGGTTGCTAACGGTGAGCTACTACCAGACCCAAGCAATGCAAATCTGGATCCTATGACAGCGCAAATTATTGCAGGATTAAACGCACAACTATACAAAATGGCAGATGATGCCTCTGGGAATGAGCCTTTAGTTGATGCAAGTTTTAATGCATTTCTACCTAAGCTAGGTGTGAGTTATCACTTTACTGAAGATATGACTACGAGCTTTATCTATCAAAAAGGATATCGTTCAGGCGGCGTCGGTACTAATATTGCTCAAGCTACGATATTTACCTATGATGCTGAATATACCAATAATTATGAATTATCTTATCGTTCTGTTTGGTTAGATGGCGCTTTAGTTGCCAATGCAAACCTGTTTTATGTTGACTGGAAAGATCAACAAGTTCAAGTTCAATTAGGTGCGAATCAATATGATAGAGAAACAAGGAATGCAGGTAGCTCTTTTGTTAAAGGTTTCGAAACTGAAATCTTTTACCATTTAAATTCAAACCTTACAATTTCAGCTGGTCTTGGATTATCTGACACTGAGTTTGAAGATTTTCCATTAAATAAAGATGATGACGAGTTTAATTTAGCTGGTTTTAGCTTTAGAAACTCGCCTGAATGGACCGGTAATATTGCAGTAACCTATAAAGGAGATAATGGTTTTTTTGCTAATATTAATGCCAATTATGTTGATGAATCACGTGGAGTATCAAATCCTTATGCACAGAACAATGATCCAAAAGACATTCAAGAGGCACGTCCTGATTTTGATCCTATGAATGATTCGGTAGCTTTAGTTAATACGCGCATAGGGTATGAATGGGATAACATGGGAGCTTACTTAACTGTAAGTAATCTATTTGATAAAGATTATATAACTTTGGTTGATACGGGCTATGGCACACAAACTTATGGTGCGCCAAGAGAAGTTGCATTTAGATTTCATGCCAAGTTTTAAAGTGTAATGTTAAAGCTTAAATAGACTTACTGTCGATAGTCTATTTTGATTTTTCAATATCTCATTAAGCTATCAATCTTTGATTGATAGCTTAAATCATACAGACAATTTCAATTAAGTTATTAAGCTTTTTAAAAGTGCTATTATTTTATAATGGTTTTACTTTTAGTCCATCTATTTATGATTATCTGTTTATTGTCTCGAACCGTAAAAGTTAAAATAATTGATTGTGTTGTACGGAATCTGATTTTAATATTATTTCTTACATCTTTTTATACGTATTCAAACAACCCCCATAAAATGACTTTGATACAACCGCCAAAAAGTCAAGCTGGACTTTACATTAAAGAGTTACTCAAGCGTTTGTATTCTGAGTTGGGTAAAAACGTTGAATTTATTGAAGTCCCTGGCGCACGTGAATTACAAATGGTTGAACAGGGATTGTTAGTAGGAGCGTTAGCACGCCAAGCTGGTATTGAAGAAAAACATCCTACTTTAATACGCATACCTTTACCTATTTTGACATTCGAGTTGGTACAAGTCTCTAATGAAAAACAATGTGGTATGTGTAAATTAGAAAGTCTTAAGTCTATTAGTTATACCAGAGGCGCTGTAATAGCTGAAAACTATTTAAAACAGCTTTCTATGCCTATTAAACAGTTTCCAATTAAAAATAGCCATTCATTGAACAATTTATTGTTAAAGGGAAGAGTGGATAGCGTACTTATGATGGACTTTGAAATGACAGATGAAATTAAATTTAAAGATCATTTTATTAAACGCAGTATCGAACAAAAAGTGAATTATCATTATTTATCACCAAAATATAAACATTTAAAGCAGCCCTTATTAAAAGCATTAGCAAAACTTAAAAAAGATGGTGTCATAGAGCAACTGAAGTATAAATATAGAATAAATATGAAAAGATTACGTTAAAGAGTGTTTTATATAAGATTAAAAAATAAATTAGGATATTTTTTATATTGAAAAAAGAGTGAATTTTTTAAAGGATTAAATGGCTGGGATACCAGGATTTGAACCTGGGAATGCCGAGATCAAAACCCGGTGCCTTACCGCTTGGCGATATCCCAACTAATTTAATCTTAACTAAAATGGTGCGGAAAGAGAGACTTGAACTCTCACATCTTGCGATACTGGAACCTAAATCCAGCGCGTCTACCAATTCCGCCACTTCCGCATTTTTACTATAAGTAAAGTATTTTAGTTCATTACACAAATAAGTCAATGGTGGCTACTACGGGATTTGAACCTGTGACCCCATCATTATGAGTGATGTGCTCTAACCAGCTGAGCTAAGTAGCCATTTATGTAATCATCTGTGCGATGCGGGGCGGATTATGCGGATGATTGAGGGAATCGTCAACCCTTTTTTGTAAATAATTATAATTTTTTTAAATTGATTAATAATTTCTCAAATATTAGGATAAGCAAAATAAGTTGATAATCTATTTAGGTAAATAATGAACAACAAGGCGAATCACTCACAAGGTGTCTTATTGTTTAAGTTAAACTCAAGGCAGTTGTTTGCAATGGGTACCCTTAAAGTTAAAGAGCTAGTGCGCTATTCTTCAATGAGCCGATTACCTAATTCGCACGATACAATTATAGGCACTGCAACAATCAGAAATCGTACCGTACCAATTGTAGATATGGCTAAAGCAGTCGGTTACCGTGCGATCACATCAGAAGAATTAAAAGACAGCTATATAATCATTACTGATTGCCAAAGAAAGGAGGTCGGTTTTTTGGTTCGAGGTATAGATAAAATCGTTAACTGCAATTGGCGTGATATCAAGCCACCTCCAAGTTCTGTTGGGCAAAATGCCTTTTTAACTGGGGTTGCAAAAATTGAAGATAAGATCATTCAACTATTAGATGTTGAGTTAGTACTATCTCATATATACCCAGAAGATAGCGCAGGCTACTTTCCAAGTCTTACGGATATTCAAAGGGAAATGGTAAAACCTTTAAATATTTTAATAGTTGATGACTCTAGAGTTGCAAGAAAACAACTATCGGATGCACTTAATGGCTTAAATATTCCATATAAAGTCGCTTGTAATGGTCATGACGCTATAGAAATAATGAAAAGTAATTCGCAAACATCCCAACAAGTACATTTGCTTGTGAGCGATATT
Source organism: Pseudoalteromonas sp. '520P1 No. 423' (assembly GCF_001269985.1). Taxonomy (NCBI): domain Bacteria; kingdom Pseudomonadati; phylum Pseudomonadota; class Gammaproteobacteria; order Alteromonadales; family Pseudoalteromonadaceae; genus Pseudoalteromonas; species Pseudoalteromonas sp. '520P1 No. 423'. Next base: position 2,012,982 of record NZ_BBZB01000001.1, read on the forward strand.
GAAATGCCAGGATTAGATGGTTATGAATTATCGTTTGAAGTGAAAAATACCCCTTCCTTAGCTAATGCCTATATTATTTTACACACCTCTCTTTCAAGTGAAATGAGTCTTAGTCAGGCTCATCAAGTGGGCGCAAATGAAGCCTTAACTAAGTTTGATGCGGCTGAATTAATAGAGGCCATTTTAAGAGGTGCTGAACATCATTATGAGCACCAAAACCAGTTAGATATAGCTTAAATAATGACAGTTTACTATCGAGCTGACATTACTCATTTAAGTTTGATAGTGAGCATTTTTGACGGTATTCGCTAATCGACTTGCCCATATTTTCATAACAGATTTAATGCTATCAATATTATTTTGCTTACCATCTACGTACATTTCATTTGTTTCTCGTTCAACAATGGCTGCTATTAAAGGCTGCTGTGTATTTGCATCAATAAATTTTACTTCCATGGATGCTTCGCCGATAACTGTTTTTTTAATTCCGATTTAAAGTAATTAGTAAGTGATCTTTGTTTAGATTTATCTTCATTCGGACTCGAGATAAAATTAGTATAATCTTTTAAAAAACCAGATTGGTATTTAGGTGTCTTTGGAATAGATGAGCAAGCTACAACATACAAGCTACTTGCTAATATTAAAAACTTAAACTTCATAATTGAGTCTTTGATTTTTTATAAGGTAAATTAACTATAACAAGTGAAAAGTGACTAAAAGTAATTTAGTAGGAGCATTTATTTTTAAATCTGTAACAATATTTATGTTAATTACACACTTAATTGGTTTGAGATAGATACTTTTTTTGATTTTAAGATTTAAGACTGATGGTAATATTTGTTGTAAAGACCTAAAATTAACACAAATATTAAAATCCCATTGTGCTCTATATGTTATTTAATCGAATTTTACTTTGTATCTTTTTTTTGTTTAGTTTTATCAGTTATAAGAGTTTATCAGCTCCTGTAAGTGATGGTATGTGTATTTTATTAAAGCAACAAGTACAGCAATTTAGTCATGCAAAACAAAGCCGTAGTTATAGGCAAGCTAAACGTGCATTCGATCAAGGGTGTTATAGAGCTAAGGTAAATAAGTCCTCCACACAGCCAGTTTCAAATAAAACAAAAACTGCCAAAGAAATACCTACAGAAGTAAAACCGATAGGAGTTACCCCTGTTGAGGTATTACCAGCAGAAGTCATGCCTGTTGAAGTGATGCCAGTTGAAGTGAAAGCGGTAGAAGTAAAACCTATTGGGGTTAAGCCAGTTACTCAAGAGGTAAAGAACACAGCCCCTGTTATTCCAAACTCTTCAAGTAAAAGTACTTTACTTGACGCTTATTTAATGCCAACACTGGTATTAGTCTGCGTTTTATTGCTCGTTATTTTCTCTCTCTTTTATATAAAACCCAGAGCAGGAAAGCTAAAAAATAGTGTTAAAGCTATAAAGTCCAAAGCAGAAAACATAAAAATAGAACATGCTGAAAAGAAACACAACAAAGAAAAATCAATAATAAAACCTATCTCTAAAAAACGACCTGTAGCAAAAAAACGAAAAAAAGATGAGTTAGATAAAGATATTTACAAGTCATTTAAGCAACTTGAATTGCGATTAGAGAACAAAGAATTAGTTAAAGTAGAGCGGATCACTGTTTCTCCCTATGGTATTTTTGTGATTGCATCACAAACACAAACCGGTGGTATATTTGGTGGTTTAAATTCTGATAAATGGACAAGTAAAACAGGCGATAAAACGCTCGAGTTTAATAATCCAATTAAAGATGTAAAACAAAAGTCCGCTGCATTGGCAAAGTTTTTGGAAGTAAAAATAGAAATTCAGTTAATTGTATTATTCGATGATGCAACAGAATTTAAGGCGCCTATGCCAGCAGCTGTGATGAATCGAAGTAAATTAAATACTTATATTAAAAGTTTTAAAGAACTTGTTTTAAGTGATGATGACTTTGAAGATTACGCTCAATTAATAAATAACAAAGTAACGGCAGATTGGAATAAAAGTCAGAATAATGGACATCCAGAAGAATACAAAACAGCGCCACTTATAAATAACTTAGAAGAAAAACCGAAAGTCACCCATAGCGCCTCTGAAGATCAGCAAATGAACCAAACTTCAAACCAAAACTTAAGTGATGGAGTCATAAATAATTCCGATATACCTAAGCAAGAAGAATCTGCTAAACCGCTTTCACTGGAAGAAACACTAAATGAGCTTTATAAAAATGAAGCACATATTGCAACTCAACATGTAGAAGAGCCAGAAGATAACAAGGTTGAAGAAGTCGTAGTAAATTTACATGAAACAAATAATACTGACAATACAGTGGAAGAAGAGCTGACTCAACTTCCAACTGAAGATGAATTTTTAGCAAGCTTAGAAATGCCTGAGCTGTCTAATGAAAAAGAAAATGAAGAAACGCTTACTAATATTGAAGCTAAGCAAATTGCTTCCTCAGAAAGTGACGAGATACTAGCTGAAATTGAGCAAGCAAAAAAAGAATTAGACTCTTATTTGGATGAGCCAAATTCAAAACCTCAATCAAGTATTGAAGCTGTATCGGATGATATTATAGAGCAGTTAGCTTCGATAGCTCAAGGTCAAAATGAATTACCTCCGCAAGCAAAAGTTGTTGATAAAGTTAGTGATATAGAAGTTAAAGACTTAAACCAAGCAGATGATGCTTTGGCTTCTTATTTAGAGTCTGAATCTAATTCTGAGGATGTTAGTGAAATTACACTGGAAGTTGATATTCAAAGTAATGATGAATTAAAACAAGCAGATGATGCTTTAGCTTCCTATTTAGAATCTGAGCTTGATGATTCAAACAACTTAGAAAACGATTTATCTCATGATACGCTTGAAGTGGAAGTTCACAGTGCTGATGATTTTAAACAAGCTGATGATGCGTTGGCTTCTTATTTAGAATCTGAGCTTGATGATTCAAACAACTTAGAAAACGATTTATCTCATGATACGCTTGAAGTGGAAGTTCACAGTGCTGATGATTTTAAACAAGCTGATGATGCGTTGGCTTCTTATTTAGAATCTGAGCTTGATGATTCAAACAACTTAGAAAATGATTTATCTCATGATGCTGTCGAAGTGAATACCCAAAGTGTTGATGATTTAAAACAAGCACAAACGTCACATAAAGTAAGTGAAAGCAGTGATTTATTTTCGAATCTGTCACTAGATCCTACTTGGGCTGCTGATTCAAAAGAGACACCAAAAAATCCAACATTAGGTAATACTGATAAGTCTCTAAAAATTGAAAATAAATCAGATGTGAGTAGTTTGTCTAATATCACATTAGATGAAAATTGGGATGAAAAACCTAAAGAGTAAGATAAGAGACTAAGATTAGGGATTATTAAAAAATAAGCCAAATGAAAAACTGATTAATGGTCAATGCAAAGTTGGCCATTTTTTTTAAGATGGTAAGATGCTAAATCCTGTGCTAAAAATAGTTTGCCATCATAATTATCTTCAGCTTCTTGGCGGATCAAATCAAGAGAAGAGTCTCCAAAATCTGAATATCTAGCGCTAAAATGGGTTAAAACTAAGTTTGGTAAATTAATGTTATTCGCCATGAGGGCCACTTCTTTGGCGCTTGAATGCATAGGTGAGGGACCTACTTTATCTGACACTTCTTGCGTATAGGTTGCTTCATGGATCAATACATCAATATTATGTGCTGCTTGGGATAATAGTTCCGGTTTGCAATTATCTCCTGCAACGATGACTTTTCTCACTCTATGATCTGTCATCCAATAATCTTTACCTATTAATTTATGACCATTATCTAGAGAAACAGTCTCACCTTTGCATAACTTGCCCCATATAGGACCTTTTGGAATATTTTCTTGTTCTAGTTTTTCTATATTGAGCTTATGGGCTAAATTTGATACAGTCAAACGCCAAGCATGGCAAGGCACGCGGTGCAATAATTCAAATGCTTCAACTTCAAAACCCGCAACTTCAATTGGCGCTTTAAGGTTTTCAGTTGCAATAAACTCTATAGGATATGGAATATAACAATCTGTCGTTTTGAGAGTGACATCAATGAACTCTTTAATACTTGCTGGCGCAATGACTTTTATAGCGCTTTGACGTCCTGCCATACCCGCACTGGCTAATATACCTGGTAAACCATAACAATGATCACCATGAACATGAGTAATGAAAATGGCCTCTAATGCGGCTAAAGAATAGGGCGTATGCAATAATTGATGTTGTGTGCCTTCACCACAATCAATTAAGCACCACGTTTTTTCTCGCTCTAAACCAATTGCCAAGCCTGTGACATTACGTTTTTTAGTAGGTACACCGGCTGAAGTACCTAAAAATGTAAATTTCATGAGTAACCTGAATTAGTAATTAAGCTGTTTCTTTTTCAAAGCAAACTTTTAAAAATGCAATTGCTTGCTCTTCTATCGGCGATAATACACCATCAGCGAGCGATACACCTTCAGCTAGTTTGATAGCTTCAAGTTGTAGTGGTTTATCATGGATATTGTGACTTCTTTGAAGGATAAAATCGTTAATTTGATTATGTTTTATGGCATATTTACATTTTTCACTCACATCATGTAAATAAGTATCGGTACACATTTGAGAAGTCCAAGTTAGAGTTTTTAACCACTTTTTAGTATAAGCAAGTTCAGCATCATCAATAACACCATCTATCTCGATAAAGAGCACAACTAAATCAACTAATGCTTCTCTTTGTAGTTGTTCAACACATACACCCATATCTAGGTAATTGAGTAAGTTTTCAAATTTCATTGTTATTCCTTTTATATTCGAAAGTGATAGTATTTAATTATTACCTTTAGAAATTAATTTAGTTTTTCAGTTAAATCAAATAGAACCCTAATAATTGATACCACCTTGCTTAAATCTCTTTAGGTGCATATTCTTTTGACATTATTAGTCGTTTTCTCTTTTTAAAGCTTATTCGGTGTAATTTATGGTACAAAATATAGTCAAAGAATCTGTTTATACTAAAACAATAAAAACGATAATTGCATCTATTTTTTCAAATACACCATTAAAAGATTCTATATATGAAGTTGCGGCTAGTTACTTTGAGTGTGCTTCGCAAAATGAAGCCGAAAAACTCAGTATTGAAGCGCAAATAACGCAAGTAAAACAGAAAATAGCTGAAAATGTTAAATCAGACAAGTTAAAGTTGGCTTTAAAAAAGCTAGAAAATAAATTAAAAGATTTTGATATTAAACAAAGAGAGCAAAGAACAGCAAGATTATTACCTATAAAAAATGTCTGTGAAGATATTTTGTCTTTATGCAAAGGTAAAGATTGTCATGAAAGACATAATAAGTTTGCGCGTATTTTAGGCACAATTCAATTGATGGTACCTACGGCAATAAAAGCTGCTAATAACCAAAATAAAAGAAGTAAGCATTTATACCGTGCTATTTTGAGCTTGTTATTGTTTGAGCAACTCATGAAAGATCAGCTTATCACAAATGCTTATATCCAAGATGTGCAAAACAAAGCGTTAGATGAAGCCGACGAAGAGATATATCAAAATGAAGTTCTAATTCCGATATTAATGACGGCGTTATTACTTGATATCGGTAATCACCACCCCGATGCTATCAAAATATTAAAAGGTGAGGATGGTAATTTAGATGAATTTAGAACACTTAATAATGAAGAACGCCTTGCTTTACTAAAAATAAAATATAAACAAACAATTAATTATTTAGAATATGGTCTTGGGGTTGCTACTTATATTGGGAATAAAAAATCAGAAAGAGCCCTATTTTATGAACATGAAAATAATAAACTGTCGTTTATCTTAGCGCTATTAAAGCGCTCCGTAGATCCTAAAAAAGGGATCGGGAATGTCATTAAAATCCCTCAAATATATGTATCGGTTGTTTTAAGCACGCGAAAAAACTTTGATTATAGATCTTTGCCTAGAGTATTTATGTTATTAAATAAAGGTGCTGAAAAAGGCAGTCATAGCCAAGTTGTAGTAAATAGCCTTTTAAAAATACTCGGAATTTTTCCGCCAGGGTTTGGAGTCACTTATATTCCTAAAAATATGGATGGTATTGATTTAGATAGATTTGAATATGCGATAGTAAATGGTATATACCCACAAAACCCTCACGCACCGATACTTAGAGCGGCTACTAAAAATTTAACCTTTACTTCATCAGGGCATGATTTAATTTTGAATCCAGAAAACAACTTATTTTATGCTAATTGCCGTAAAAAATTAGAAAAAGTCAGTAATGAAAGATTAAATGAAATTCTTAAAAAACTTTGGTCAAACTTTGAAAATAGAACAAACGAGGCTGAGTTTATTCCCCATTGTTGGGAACCACATGAATATTTTTCTTATATTAAAAATCAAAATTTGTGGAATAAAAATCGATAAATGATACGTTTTATTTTGATAGCTTTATAAATAAAAGTTATTCTGTTAAGTGTTTTATTTTTGAGAACATTTTTAGTGAAAAGTGATAATACAGTTAGCTTAATTAAACCAGATACTGATCCAGTGAGTGAACAAACAATTCAATTTAAAGTAGCAAGTATTAATCTTTTCAATTACTTGAGCCCTCCAAATGCTTATTATGATTTTGAGAATATTTATAGCCAAGAACAATGGCAGAAAAAGCAACTTTGGTTCGGTGAGTTATTAAAAGAGCAGCAACCAGATATTGTTGGTTTTCAAGAAGTATTCAGTATCAATGATTTAAAGCTTTTATGTGAAAGTTTAGGTTATAAATATTTTGCTGTTATTGATGAACCTAATATTGAAAATGACTTTATTTATTCAAGTCCCGTTGTTGCTATAGCCTCTAAATTTCCAATTATGAATACTCAATCCGTGACAGTCTCTAATGAGTTAGCAGTGACTATGGGGTTGCAAAACTTTGATTTTAGCCGAAAAGTGCTTAGAGCGACGATTGAGCTACCTACAATAGGTTTATGTGATTGCTATGTTGTGCACTTAAAATCTAAACGTGCAGATTTAACATGTGAGCAGGGCTACTTAGCAGGCTTATCTACCAGTGCTGCATTACTTGCTAAGCAAGCATTAGGTCGTTGGCAATCAGATATGCAAAGGGGCAGTGAAGTGTCTTTGTTATTTCATGCCATACTGCAAAGGCGTGATAATACCAATAATGCTATGATGCTTATGGGAGATTTTAACGATACTTTAGATTCAGCAATCTTGAATGCCCTTAATGTACAGCGCAGTGATATTCATAATGCAGATATCAAAATGACTGATTTGTCTCGTTTACCCGATTATGCAATTGATAAATCATTTAGCTATTACCAATTGTGTGATGCGTATGCGTTATATATCAAATCACAAAATAAAACGTCTACCAGCCAAGTAAGATCGCCCTCTCATTATTTTTGTACTAAAGGCTCTGTACTCGATTATATTTTATTGTCTAATGAATTTAATACAGATAATAGTACAAGTTTAGCCGAAGTGTCTTCTTATATTACTTATGATAAGCATTTAATAAACCCTGAATACGATATTGATAGTCACAGTACAGATCACGCGCCTGTGATCGCAAGTATAAAAATTAGAGATTAACATTTAGTTGGAGAAAAATAATGATTAAAGTAATAACGGGTCTTTTAATTTTTATATTAATAGGGTGCTCAGAAGTACCCTTAAATCAGCTTACATCAGACAGTAAAATATTAGCCTTTGGTGATAGTTTAACGTCAGGTAAAGGCGTGGCAAAACAACATAATTACCCAAGTGTATTAGCTAACTTGAGCGGTTTAACGGTTATTAATGGGGGTATTTCTGGAGAAACCACAGCACAAGGCTTAAAAAGGTTTGAAAATACCTTAATAGAACATCAGCCTGATTTAATCATATTACTTGAAGGAGGAAATGATTTTTTACGTAATAAGTCACTGGCTCTAACACAGTCAAATTTAGCTAAAATGATTGAAATAGCTCAAAGCTATAATATTCAGTTGATATTATTAGCGGTACCCACTAAAAGCTTATTTTTAAGTCCTGCTGATTTTTATCAAGACTTAGCTAAGAAATATGATGTTGTATTAATAGAAGATATCGTCACTGATCTATTAAAAAATAATAAATATAAATCAGATCAGATTCACTTTAATCAATTAGGTTATCAAAAATTGGCTCAGCACATTCACCAAATATTAATCGATGAAGGTGCGCTATAAATCATCTATTATATACCCAAGCCACTTCAAGATGCAGGATTCAGTTGGATTTAGAAGCGCTTTAGGCAAGGCATTGATTGCAGAGAATGGTTATTCCCTTGTCAAAATCAATAACGCAGCATAAAGCGCTTCTAAACCAACCCTGCGGGGACTTCTGAGCAAATCATGCTCGTTGTTCCATCTTCTTTTAAGGGAAAAACCATTAATACAAAGATGCGCCTAGATCACGAATTGCTCAGCAGTCCTGAAACTCGCATCTTGAAGTAGCTTGGGTATAAGTTCACTCACTTGACTTAAATGGCTAAAGGAATCTAAATCATAGAACTTTACAACTTCTTCATCTGACAGTATTTCAAATACATCTTTATCATCCTGAGATTGAACCTCATTAAGCATTAGCCTAAACCTTTGCCCCAATACTTAGGCAACATGCGGTAGCCGATATCTGTTTGCTGCTCTTCTGGTAGGCATTTAATGCCACAAAATCCGATTACTTCATCTGTCTCTTTACACAATAAAGCATAACGTGCATAACCGTATTTTTTGTATTCGGCTTGCCACACGTTGGTGATCACATTAATTGCATCTTGTTTCGTTTTCACCATACCTAAGTCGCCAGTATATTTAGTCACATCTTTATTTATTGAAAAAGCATATACAGCATCTAAGTCATCTAGCGTGAACTCTCTTATTTTTAAACGGGGTGTTTCTATTAAAATTGTCATTATTTTTATCCTGGAATTTATGTAACAGGTATGAGTATAAAGTGAATTAAAAAGCAAAACAGATACAGATTTAATAAATAAAATGCAATACAGAATGGTGTAAGGCTAGGTTTAAGCTCAGTTTTTAAAATGTGGGTTCAAGGTGCTTTTGGCACCTTGAAGATTAAGATGTTTTTAGTGCAGGATTTAAAGTATTGTCTAAAGTAAAGATTGAATCCCTCATAATTAGTTCAGGTTTGAATAAATTATCAATGAACAGGTTATCATTTTTATAAACGTACTTAAGCACCCAAGTAGCAGCCATCTTACCCATTTGATTTACAGGATAGTCAACAGTTGAAAGCTTAGGATATAAGTGACGCGCAAAAATTGTATTATCAAAACCTATGATGGATATATCAGCAGGTAATTGTAAGTTATGCTCTCTCGCGACTGTCATAGCACCTGACGCAGTTTCATCATTTGCACAAACAACAGCAGTAAAACCTATTTTTTTATCAAGGAGTCGCTGCATACCATTTGAACCACCACTTTCTTTATAGTCACCTTCTACCAGTAAAGAATGGTTAAACGAAAGATTAAATTCCTCAAGTGCTTTTTTATGACCATTCAAACGGTTTTTTGCATCTTCTTTCCAAAGAGGACCCGAAATTACCGCTAAATCGGTATGGCCTTGATCTAATAATGCTTTGGTTGCTAAATACCCACCTTGTTCGTTATTTAGGCTAATGCAACGATCTGCAATTTCTTCTATATATCTATTTATGAGTACAATAGGAATTGAACCTTGACTTAGTTTTATTAAATATTCATCTGATACGGCTTCAACATGTAAGATCAAAGCATCACAATTACGACCAATTAAAAACTCAATGCTCTCTATTTCAGTTGCTTCTTCAGCATGGCCCGCAGCAATAATAACGTGTTTATGTGCCGCTCTTAACTCTGATTCAATACCGCTGAGCATCGCACCATAGAAGTAACCACTTAACTCAGATACTAAAATACCGACACTGTTTGAGCAGTTTGATGCCAAAGACTGTGCAATAGAGTTAGGGCGGTAATCTAGCTGTTTCATCGCAGCTAAAACCTTCTCTTTGGTTTTATCACTCACTCGCGCATTATTGTTCATCACACGAGAGACTGTTGCTAAAGAGACACCTGCTAATTCAGACACTTCATAAATTGTTGCCATTTCTTTCCTTAAACCAAAAGTAACCCTGTTACTGGGGCTACTTTATCATAAAAACTAACTTGTTACGGCATTGAGCTCTTTGTGTATTTGCTCAACTTTTTTATTATCTAGAATATACCAACGCATTGTTGCAGCCGCAATAAGTGAGCCCAATGCTGGGTATAAAGTAAATGATAATAAGATGCCTTGGGTTGTTTGAACTGTTTGTTCAACATCCGCTTGATAACCATAATAAGCAAGCGCCCAACCAGCAAGTGCGCCACCAAATGCAACACCTAACTTAATAAAAAAGATAATGGTTGAATAAACCATACCAGTAATGCGAACGCCGGTTTTCCAATGACCATAATCAATCGCATCAGCCATTTTGGCCCAAAGTAGCGGGGTCGCCATATCTAAAAAGAATTTCCAAAAGAAGAAAGAGACACAGGCTAATATTACTTGGTCACTGGCAATGAAAAAGCTTGAAATACAAATAATAGCAGCAATGATTTGCAAGCTAATATATGATTTTATTTTACAAAAACGTTTAGCTAGAGGTTGTGCAACTGCGCAGCCTAATAAACTCCCTACCATGCCAATTGTCATAAAAGTGGTGATCAAGTCTTCACGTCCAAGAAAATACTTTACGTAATACACAGCTAAAGTGAAGCGTAATACTTGGCCGGTTAATAAAAATACACCAGCAAGGCATAATAATCTGGCTTGGTCATTGAGCCATAGCTGTTTCATAGAGTCTTTAAATGAAACTTTTTGATTCATCGGTGCTGCTATTCTTTCTTTAGTACCTGCAAAACATAATAAAAATAATACAACGCCAAAAACACTCATTATTATCATTGTCATTTGATAGCCTTTAGCAGAATCACCATGGCCAAAGTATTCAACCATCGGCATAGTACATGCGGCAACTAATACGCCACTTAACATGGCAAAAATAAAACGGTAGGTTTGCACTGATACGCGCTCTTTAGGAGCAGCTGTTAATACGCCACCTAGTGAGCAATAAGGAATATTAATAGCAGTGTAAACCATCATTAATAAGGTGTATGTAATAAAAGCGTATATGATTTTATTTGTATCGGATAAATCAGGTGTGGTAAAAGCGAGCACACTTAAAATACCAAATGGCACTGCTAACCATAAAAGGTAAGGGCGAAATTGCCCCCACTTTGTTTTAGTTCTGTCTGCAAGTGCCCCCATTAATGGATCTGTTATCGCATCAAAAATACGAACAACCAAAAACATAGTTCCTACAACTGCAGGAGATAAGCCTACAACGTCGGTATAAAAAATAAGGAGGAACATCATTACTGTTTGGAAAATGATATTACTTGCGGTATCGCCTAATCCGTAGGCTACTTTTTCTTTAATTGTAAGCATATTTACCTCAGCGATTAAGTTCTTTGGTTAATAAAGTTTTTATATGCATAACCACTTGCTTTGATGGTACGTATTTGACTTTGATAATCAACATAAACAATGCCAAAACGCTTAGTATAACCTTCAGCCCATTCAAAGTTATCCATTAAACTCCATGCAAAATAACCTTGAATATTAACGCCTTGTTCTATCGCATCATTAACAGCATTTAAATGGCTTTGATAATATGCTATTCGGTCAATATCATTCACTTCATTATCTATCAGTTTATCAGCCATAGCTGCACCATTTTCAGTGATATAAATTGGCGGTAAAGAATAAGTTTCATTTAATGACACTAATAAGTTACTAAAACCCTTAGGATAAATTTCCCAGCCGATATCTGTTATAGCGACATCTTTAGGCGGTACTTCTCTAAATAACTCTGATTTATCTGCTTCATATACAGCACGGGTATAATAATTTATCCCTAAAAAATCCAGTGGTGTTGAGATAATGTCAAAATCACCTTCATGGATATCGGGATGATTTTCTGGTGGTAATTCATTTAATAAATCAGGGTAAGCACCATCCATGATTGGTTTGATATACCACTGATTAAAATAATCATCGGCTTTTTGTGCTGCGATACTATCGGCTTGCGAATCAGTTTTTGCATAAGCTGGTGTAAAGTTTAAAACAATGCCATTTTGTGTATTTGGACTGTTTTTAGCTAATACTTGCATTGCCAAGCCATGAGCAAGTAATAAATGGTGTGCTGCTTTTTTACCAAACTTTTTACCTTTTATACCTGGTGCATGTATTCCTGCTTCATAACCTAAATAAGCACTGCAGAATGGTTCATTTAGGGTTGCATAAGAATCAACGCGATTGCCAAGGGCTTTAGTTATAAAATCAACATATTGTTCAAAAGCATAAGCGGTATTTCTATTTAACCAACCGCCTTTATTTTCTAAATGTTGTGGCAAGTCCCAATGATATAAAGTGACAAAAGTTTTAATATTACGCGCTTTCAATTCATCTAATAATTTGGTGTAAAAATCAACACCAGCTTGGTTTAGAGAACCATCTAGTTTTATAACACGAGGCCAAGAAATTGATAAACGATAAGCATCTACCCCTAAAGATTCAATCAGGTCAACATCTTGATGCCATTTATTGAAATGATCACAAGCAGTATCACCATTAGATTGATCTATTATTTTTCCATCTGTTGCGCAAAAGGTATCCCAAATACAAGGTAGGCGATCATTAACACCACCTTCTATTTGAAACGACGCAGTAGCAACGCCAAACGTAAATTCTTTAGAGTTCATTTTTGAATTATTCGGTAACGATATTTTCATATTAAGCCAAATTCTTATTTTTTGAGTTCCAGTTTAAATTCACTTTTACACACATAATGATTACGTCGTCAGATACTACAACTAAAAATGAGAGCGCTTACATTTTTTGTAAAATATATTGCGCTTAATCTTATCTGTGATATAAATGAAAGCGCTTACATAAAGGTTAGAGGTTTATTAAATAAAGGTCAATACTTTTAACATTATGTTTTTTTAATACGTTAGTAAGCCAATAAAGCTGAGTTTTTAATAGAAAATAATTAAAAAAGGCTCACGTTTTAAGGTGTTATAAAAAAGTGAACGAGGGGAAACTTATGGTTAGTCCAGCTGGAGTAACAAATACACAAAATCAGGCAGGTGAAAATTCATCGCTAAATTATAACTTTGCGCTAATTTCGCTGACATCTTTATTTTTTATGTGGGGTTTTATTACCTGTCTAAATGATATTTTGATACCGCATTTAAAAAATGTTTTTGATTTATCTTATTCTCAAGCAATGTTAATTCAATTTTGCTTTTTTGGTGCTTATTTTTTAGTTTCTATGCCTGCAGGTGTGGTTGTTAAAAAAATAGGTTATCAAAAAGGTATTGTACTTGGGTTATTGATTGCCAGTATTGGCTGTGGCTTATTTTATCCCGCAGCATCCTTACATAGTTACCCAGTATTTTTAGCTGCATTATTTGTATTAGCCTCAGGGATCACCGTATTACAGGTATCAGCGAATCCATATGTGAGTATTTTAGGCGATGAAAAAACCGCTTCTTCTCGCTTAACACTGACGCAAGCTTTCAACTCGTTAGGTACAACAATCGCGCCTTTTTTTGGTGGGTTACTTATTTTAGGCATTGCATCTGGCTCATTTGAATCTATTGAACAGCAAAAATTGATGCAAGCGCAAGCTGTGCAGATGCCATATTTATTATTGGCGTCATCTTTACTTGTTTTGTCGGCTATTTTTGCCTTTATGAAATTACCACAAATCTCAGAACCTGATACAAGAGAGCAAATAAATGAGGGTTCAGCTTGGCAATATAAACATTTGGTTTTAGGTGCAATTGGCATATTTGTATATGTCGGTGCAGAAGTGGGCATTGGCAGTTTTTTAATTAACTTTATGGCTATGGACGCGATTGCGGGTTTAGATGAGTCAGAAGCGGCACATTATCTTACTTATTTTTGGGGTGGTGCTATGGTAGGACGTTTTATAGGTGCTGCTGTAATGCAAAAAATAGATGCGGGTTTCGTTCTGTTTTTTAATGCGTGTTGTGCCATTTTATTATTGCTTATAGCCATCCTGGCATCAGGTAGTTTAGCGATGTGGGCTGTTTTGTTAATTGGTTTATGTAACTCAATTATGTTCCCTACGATATTCAGTTTAGCCCTAAGAGGGTTAAAACAACATACTAGCCAAGGCTCAGGCATTTTATGTTTAGCCATAGTTGGTGGTGCCATTATTCCTTTATTACAAGGATTTTTAGCTGATGTAGCTGGCGTACAAATTTCTTTTATATTGCCTTTATTGTGTTTTGTTTTCATTGCTTATTACGGTTTAAAAGGGAGTAAATCTTAATGCAATACTTAAAAAATAAATTAGTGTACTCAACGGGTTTAGCAACCACTTTATGTTTTGGGCTATTGGCATGTAGTGGTAATGAAACTGATGCTTTGCAGGATATGGCTAAAAATCAGTTAAAAAATAAAACCTCTCACATATGGCCAAAGCTCAATATTGCAGTACAAAAAGATCTCAAGATGGAATCTAAGATCACAGCTTTGCTTAATAAGATGACGTTAGAGCAAAAAGTTGCACAAATGATCCAACCTGAAATTCGAGATATTACAGTTGAAGATATGCGAAAATATGGTTTTGGCTCATATCTCAACGGTGGCGGAGCATTTCCGGATAATAATAAACATGCAACCCCCGCTGATTGGATTAAATTAGCAGAAGATATGTATCAAGCTTCTATTGATGATTCATTAGATGGCATAAATATCCCAACTATGTGGGGCACGGATGCGGTTCATGGTCACAACAATGTCATTGGCGCGACTTTATTTCCTCATAATATTGGATTAGGTGCTGCGAATAACCCTGAATTAATTGAAAAAATAGCGACTATTACAGCAACCGAAGTCATGGTCACAGGTATAGATTGGGTGTTTGCACCAACTGTCGCTGTTGTGAGAGATGATAGATGGGGCCGTACTTATGAGGGATACTCAGAAGATCCTGATATTGTAAAAGCTTATGCATCTTCAATAGTTAAAGGTCTACAAGGTACTGTTGATGAGGACTTTTTAGCTGAACATCGTGTAATAGGCACTGTTAAACACTTTTTAGGGGATGGCGGTACACAAGATGGCGATGATCAAGGCAATAATATAGATACAGAACAAACCTTGTTTGATATTCATGGTCAAGGATATGTTGGTGGGTTAACTGCTGGCGCACAAACTGTTATGGCATCATTTAACAGTTGGCATGGTGAAAAAAATCATGGTAACAAATACTTGCTTACGGATGTATTGAAAACACAAATGGGCTTTGATGGTTTAGTTGTAGGTGATTGGAATGGTCATGGCCAGATCCCTGGGTGTACTAATGAAAGCTGTAGCCAAACGGTGAATGCAGGATTAGATATATTTATGGTACCAACAGATGCGTGGAAACCGCTTTATCACAATACCATAACACAGGTTAAAAGTGGTGAGATAGCAATGTCTCGTATTGATGATGCTGTTACGCGTATTTTGCGTGTAAAAATGCGCGCTGGATTATTCAATAAACCAAGTCCTAAAAAACGTTTGTTGTCGGGTAAAACAAGCTTAATAGGTGCTAAAGCTCATAGAAAAATAGCACGCCAAGCTGTGAGTGAGTCATTAGTTTTACTAAAAAATAAAGAAAGCATTCTGCCTTTATCTCCTAATCAAAACATTTTAGTTACCGGGAATGGCGCACATAATATTGGTAAGCAATCTGGTGGCTGGAGTATAACTTGGCAAGGAACTGGTAATAAAAATAAAGATTTTCCTGGCGCGACCTCTATCTATCAAGGTTTTAAGTCAGCGATGCAAGCGGGAGCTGGAAAAATTGAGTTAAGTGAAAACGGTCAATACATACAAAAACCAGATGTTGCTATTGTGGTATTTGGTGAAGAACCTTATGCAGAAGGCAATGGTGATATTGATAATTTAGATTATCAAAGAGGCAACAAAACGGATTTAGCATTGCTTAAACGGCTAAAAAGTCAGGGTATAAAAGTTGTGTCTGTATTTATAAGTGGTCGGCCTTTATGGGTCAATGCAGAGCTTAATGCTTCTGATGCTTTTGTTGCAGCTTGGCTACCTGGCTCTGAAGGTCAAGGAATTGCAGATGTATTATTTACAAAAACTAATGGCGAAATAAACCTAGACTTTAAAGGTAAACTTTCTTTTTCATGGCCTATAGCGCCAGATCAAACATCAGTTAATAAAAATGATAGTCAATATGAACCGTTATTCTCATATGGTTACGGCTTAACTTATCAAGATGTAGATACACTCGCTGATAATTTAAATGAATCAATTAACTATTCAGAACAAGGCCTACAAAGTTTAGTGGTCTTTGAGCGATCCCCAAAAGCACCTTGGGAATTACTCATATCAGATAAAACAAGCTCTATGCCTGTGATTTCAAGTGTACAAAATAATGCAGTTGTCACAATTCAAACTCAAGATAGATTGATACAAGAAGATAGCCGTACCATTACTTTTAATGGTAAAGGGCTTGGAAGTGTGATGCTTAAAAGTGATTTTCCGAAAGACTTAAGAGCATACAGTGAAACAAATGGCACTTTATCGGTAGAGTTTATGCGTGGGAGCGACATTTTAGCTGATATTAAACTGGGCATGACTTGTTCTGATAGTTGTAAAAGCGATTTTGATATTACTGAAAATCTTAATCAAGTAGTAATTAATGAATGGCATAAAATAAGTATCGACCTTAAATGCTTTGAAAATAAGAACTTAGATTTAGGCAAGGTATATAGCCCTTTTTCATTAAGTTCACAGGGTAAAGCTAAGTTAAGTTTCGGCCAAATAGCATTAAATCCTTATGGTGCTGAAAAAGCATCAATTAGTTGTCAGTAATTACCCCTCGATATGGAAGCCGTCTGCTCATTAAGGCTTCCATATTTTTATTTGTACAAATTTTTTATGAGGTATCACTATGAGGTTACTTAGTGGTTTATTATTTTCATTATTAATGTCTGGTGTTTTAAATGCACAAACAGTATCAATTCCTGGAAAGCCAACGGAAGATAAACTACCCATCAATATGCTTAAAGCAGCTTTAAAGTATATTGATTTAGAGGCGAACTTTCCTTATGAGGCAAGTGACAGTGGTGATATTTCTTTTACACGAATAGCGCAAGACATTAATAATGGTCAACTTGATATTTTTTGGAGTATGACTTCTAAAGAAATGGAAAAAGATTTTATTCCAATCTATATCCCTATTTATCGTGGTCTATTAGGTATGAGAATTCCAATCGTTACACAAAAAAATAAAAACCTATTTGACAACATCGACTCTTTGACACAACTTTCAAATTATAAAGCAGGTAGTGGCACATTTTGGCCTGATACTGAAATTATGAAATCAAATGGTATGAAAGTTGTGACAACTTTGAAATATCAAAATTTGTTTCCGATGTTAGAAGGTGGAAGGTTTGATTATTTTCCAAGAGGGCTACATGAGCCTTGGCAGGAAGTTTTAAACGTACCTGAGCTTAATTTAACGGTAGAGGAAAATGTATTAATCCGTTATACCGCCCCGAACTATTTTTTTGTAGCAAAAAACAATCCTAAATTAGCAAAAAAATTAAAAGAAGCTTTTGATTATATGATTGAATATGGGAAGTTCTCACAGTTATTTTTTGCGGATAAAGAAGTACAAAGTGCATTAAATAAAGCAAATATAAAAAACAGGAAAATTTTTGATATTCAAAATCCACACTTATCAGCTGCTACGCCACTTAACCGAAAAGAACTTTGGTTTGATCCAATAAGAGGTCAATAGAATGAATTCAATTACACAAAAAATGCTAATGGCTTTGGTTAGTTCAACATTGCTGGTATTAGTTTTGGTTTCTTTGACAAGCTATATGGTGCAAAAAAACAGTGAAATTAACTATTGGCAAGATAATACACAAGTATTAAATGAACAACTTAAGGTTATTTTATTAGAGCCAGTGTTCGCGTACGATAAACCACTGATAAAAAGTATTTTAGAGGCGATAATAAAGGATACTTCAGTTGCCAGTGTATCTGTATTTGATCAAAGAAATAAAGCATTAGGAGAAGTTAAAAGTGCAAATTCTGATACTGATGAATCAGTTACTTTACCGCTTATTTGGGAAGATAAAAGCCAAATAGGCTCGGTTAAGATTGACTATTCTCAACAAGGGGTTATGGCTAAACTGAATCAAGCGATTGTTGAAAAGTCACTTGTTTTGATAACCACACTGATTTTATTAAGTTTAGTTTTAACTTACTTTTTAAGAAAAATAATTATAGCGCCTTTACTTAATCTATCTGGCGTATTGGCCGATATTGCACAAGGTGGTGGTGATTTAACACAAAGGATCCCAAAAAAATATGATGATGAAATAGGCGGGTTAGCAGTTAACTTTAATAATTTTATTAATACGGTGCAGTCTATCGTGTCATCTTTAGCTGGCGCAAATAAAGAGCTAGAAAATGTCGCCACAAGAGTTGAAAGTGTCAGTGATACAACTAATAAAGATTTACATGAGCAGCGGAGCCAAACTAAAGATTCATTAGAACACTTAACACAATTACAAACAGCAACATTAGACATTGCTAAAAATGCAGAGCAAACATCAATTAATACCAACAATGTTCAAAAGTTGTCGCAACAAGGCAAAGTACTGATGGAGAGTAATTTAACCAAAGTAGATGAATTGGTTGAAGAACTAGACAATACAGCCAAAGTTGTGACACAACTTAGAAGTGAAACTCAAAACATTACTCAGGTCCTTGATGTAATAAAAGGCATTGCTGAGCAAACAAATTTACTTGCCTTAAATGCAGCCATTGAAGCTGCAAGAGCTGGAGAGTCTGGTCGTGGGTTTTCTGTAGTGGCCGATGAAGTAAGGGCGCTTGCAAGTAAAACTCAGGACTCGACCAATGAAATAGAGCAAATGATTATTTCATTACAAAAACAAGCACAAACCTCTTTTGAAGCCACTCATAGAAGCAAAGAATTAGTCACCCATACAATAGAATCAACCCGTAGTGCCAATAGCTCTTTAAACGAAATAAATGACAAAATTGAGGAAGTAAATGAAATGAATACCTTAATTGCCAGTGCATGTGAGGAGCAATCATCCGTAACCTTAGGTGTAAAAGGTGGCATGGAAAAAGTAGATATGGGAGCACAGCAGCTAAGCCATGAAGCAAATGTATTACATACTGCCACCGCAGAGCTAAGTGAAGTGCAACAAAAATTAGTTAGACAAATTACCCGTTTTACATATTAAAACTGTATTACATAAGAGATATAAAAGAATGAATAAGAAAACAAAACTATCATTATTTATTGCAGCTGCGATCAGCTTATCTGCAATTGCTGGGCAAGAAGTGCATCAAAAAAGAGACAATATAGAAGCTGATGTTGAAGCTTTGCTCTTAAAGTTAACCTTAAAAGAGAAAGTGTCTTTAGTGCATGCCAGCGGTAAGTTTCATATAAATGCCATAGAACGTGTTGGTATTCCAGAAATGTGGTTATCAGATGGTCCACATGGTGTGCGCCATCAAATTGAGCGTCATACATGGGATTCGGCAGGTTGGACTGATGATCACGCTACTTATTTACCGCATTTAACATCTGTGGCTGCAAGCTGGGATCCCGAAATTGCGATATTACATGGCAACGTTTTAGGCAGTGAGGCACGCCATCGCGCAAAAGATTTTATTTTAGGCCCAGGTGTTAACTTAGCGCGTTTACCTTTATATGGCCGTAATTTTGAGTATATGGGCGAAGATCCTATCCTTGCGGCAAAGTTAGCAGTTCCACAAATTAAAGCCATTCAGAAACATGATGTGGCAGCGACGATTAAACATTACGCTTTAAATACGCAAGAGCTTAATCGAACCGGTGTTAATGCAAAACCCGATGAAAGAACATTAAGAGAAGTCTACTTACCCGCATTTGAAGCCGCAGTTAAAGAAGCTGATGTACTTGGCATTATGGGGGCTTATAACGAATATTACGGTACCAATGCTAATCAAAGTAAACATTTAGTCATGGATATTTTAAAAGGAGAGTGGGGTTTTAAAGGTGTTTTATTAACGGATTGGAATGTTGATATTAATACCTATGATGCAGCCATTAATGGCTTAGATTTAGAAATGGGCACAGATGTTGCCAATTATAGTGATTACTTTTTGGCTGATCCTTTATTAAAAATGATTAAATCAGGCAAAGTGCCAGAAGCTGTACTTGATGACAAAGTACGACGTATTTTACGTGTACAACATACCATAGGCATGATGGATAAAAATCGTAAACTAGGTGAGCGTAATATCAAACAACATCAATTAGATGCACGTAAAATTGCCGCTGATGGCGTGGTGCTATTAAAAAATAAAAAAGTAAATAATCAAGCCATTTTACCTTTAGATAAAAATACAATTAAAAACATTCTTGTATTAGGTCCTAATGCTGACAAAAAACATGGTACAGGCGGAGGCTCTTCTGAAGTTAAATCTTTATATGAAATTACACCGTTGCAAGGGCTCAAAAATAAACTTGGAAAAGATGTAAATATACAAGTAATGCGCGCCAGAAGTAGTGTTTTAGCACCGATTGCCAGTGATTATGTGGCAAGTCGTCACTGGACAGGTACGCCGGCTTGGAATATTTCATATTATGATGATAAAGCACGTACAAAATTAAAAAGTGAATCATGGATAGTTGATTCTAAATATCAAGCAATTAATAGTACAACTGAGTCATATATCACTATGAAAGCCAATATAAAATCGCTTAAAACAGGTGAACATGAACTTAAAATAGTATCAAAAGGTGATTTTAAGCTGAAAATAAATGGCAAACTGGTGGTTGAGCACATAAGTCAAAATGGCAGAGTATTTAATAAATCAGTTAATTTAAATGATAACGAAAGTTATGCATTTGAAATTAATTACGATGGTTCTCAATCATTCACTTTAGGTTGGGATGCACCAGGGAGTTTATTTAGTGAAGAAGCGGAGTATTTAGCTGCTGCTAAAAATGCAGATGCAGTTATTTATTTTGGTGGTTTAAGCCATGGTGATGATAGAGAGTCAATCGATCGCCCTGATATGAAATTACCCAATAGCCAAGATGAAATCATAACAAAACTGATACAAGCTAATCCAAAAACTGTGGTATTTATGATTGCAGGTTCAGCGGTTGAAATGCCATGGGCTAAACAAGCAAATAGTATTGTTTGGGGTTGGTACGGCGGCATGGAGGCTGGCAATGCTTTTGCCGATATATTAATGGGAGATATTAATCCAAATGGTAAAATGCCTATTACGCTACCTGAACGCTTAGAGGATACCGCGCCAATTGCACTTGATGATTACAATGAAGTTGAATCACTTTATAAAGAAGGTGTATTCATAGGCTATCGTTGGTTTGAAAAGCAAAATATAAAACCGACGTTTAGTTTTGGTCATGGATTATCTTACAGTACATTTAGCTATAGTGATTTGAAGCTCTCTTCAAAAAATCTAAGTGGAGATGCGAGTTTAACAGTCACAGCAAAAGTGACCAATACAAGTAAAGTAGCCGGTGCAGAAATTGTTCAGCTTTATTTAAACGATAGACAAGCTAGTGTAGAGAGACCTATCAAAGAACTTAAAGGCTTTGATAAAGTCTTTTTACAGCCGGGTGAATCTGAAACAGTGAATATTAAATTAACTAAGCGAGATTTATCATTTTGGGATATCAAAACTAATGATTGGTTAGCTGAATCTGGCGAGTTTGAAGTCATGTTAGGTGCTTCAGTTGATGATATTCGATTGATTGAGCGTTTTAGTTATGTCCAATAAGTAGTAATAGAATAATGAATTGCCATTATTATTTTTAATGATGGCAAAAAATATAATTATTGTAGTGATATTACAAATGACTTCTGCCTTATGAACTTCTAATTAAAGTTATTTATTTAGCTCTTCATTAAGCCATAACTGTGCTTGTTGATGACCCATTTCAAATCCAGAAAATGCTTTAACATTGAGTTTATCGCTTTCACGACGGGCTTCTACATGAGGGGCTAATTTTTTTTTGCTGTCACAGTAATAAACTAAGGCAATGGCTTTTAGTTTACATAAAGATAAGATGCATAATTGCGCTTCATATGAAAACGTATAACTATTGATTTTATTAATTACTAAACCAAAATCCTCCTTAAACTGTGCCATTAAAAAGTTATCAAACTCTTCAAGCATTTCTAAATCTATTTCAATATTGTCGTTAACTGTTATTTCAGCAATATTATTAGAAACAATTCTAATATAACCAAAATTGAACATGTAAGTTGTAATGTGACTTTGTTGCATTGGATTTGGCATACACGCTCTCTTATTTTTATAGGATGATGTACTGAGTGAACAGGCGCTTACTTTCAGTTTAGAAGAGAACATAAAAAGTGCGAGCACAGTTTGCAATAAAATTGTAACCGATAAATATTTATTATTGAGCACATATTTTATTACATTTTTAGGCGTTTACTTTTTAAACTTTCTCATATCAAATAAGTAATAAATTCAAAACAACTATTGAAATATCGCTTACAGGAAAAGAGTAAAATGCAATCAATAATTAAAAAAATATCTTTATATATACCCAAGCCACTTCAAGATGCAGGATTCAGTTGGATTTAGAAGCGCTTTAGGCAAGGCATTGATTGCAGAGAATGGTTATTCCCTTGTCAAAATCAATAACGCAGCATAAAGCGCTTCTAAACCAACCCTGCGGGGACTACTGAGCAAATCATGCTCGTTGTTCCATCTTCTTTTAAGGGAAAAACCATTAATACAAAGATGCGCCTAGATCACGAATTGCTCAGCAGTCCTGAAACTCGCATCTTGAAGTAGCTTGGGTATACACTAGGCTTAATATTCTTCACCTCTATGGCAAGTAGTGCGAAACCTGTGACGGGCTCTGAGTAGGAAGCAGTTGTTGCAACAGCTTATAACTACTTTAATGGCGCAGCAAATGGCGACCAAGCCATGTTATCTAAAGCGTTTGATTTAGAGTTTGGTCATGTAAAAATGCTTAATAAAAATAAGGAAACAGGCAAAGAAACAATAAAAACTGTTGGACTTGAAGAGTTTGCCGGATTTTTTAAAAAAGCAACCAAAGATACGTGGAAAGCAAAAGTGCTATCAGTTGATATTGTTGATAATCAAATGGCGATGGTAAAACTTAATTTTGAAACACCTAAAACCCATTATATTGATTATTTAGTGATGTATAAACGTGAAGATAACTGGAAGATAATTAATAAAACATTTGTAGCAAATAAAAAGTAAAAGTTAGAAGTTATAAATAAACTGATATAAAAAAGCCCACTTTAATTATTAAAGTGGGCTTTTTGTTGCGTCTGTTATATTACCAATCCGCAATTTAGATTATTTACTAATGGTAAATTTTGAAATCAGTTGTGACGTTTCACCTGTAAAGTTAGTCACGACAGATTTTACTTTTAAAGTACTGCCATTAGCATAATCATTTACATTAAATTGTGCGGTTAGTGGCAAGGTATTATCAAAAGAGACTTTAAAAAATTCACTGCCATCAAGACTTATTTCAGTTGTCATTTCTAATACTGGAACAATAGCGCTTTTAACTTTATCAAGTTGATAGCTTAAATTAATATCACCTTGAATTTTATCTTCATTTTTGTAGTTTAATAAACTTAGCAGGCCTAATTGAGTAGGTTTTATTGCTGATTTAGCTTTTAGAATGCGATAACTCAAAGGTGCTAAGTTTATAGCAAGTTTATTTTGAGAGTTTACTTTTATAACTTCATTAGTTGCTGTATCTGAATATATTGCACTTGTTGAATCTAGCTCAGCTTTAATTGCTTCATCTGATGTATTAAATAACACTAAATATTCTACAGGATTGGTTAATTCTACACGTGAAAATGCATATAAACCTGGGCCATCAGTTGTAACAGCTCGGTTATGATGTACACCTTGTCTTAACGCTTTATGAGATTTAAATGTTTTAGCTAATTGTGATAATTCATTAAACAAAGGGTGAGATTCATCAAAGTTTGAATTTGCTGCTGTCAGTTGAGTGCCTAATAAATTATCTTCTGTATAGGTTTTCACTTTTGATGGCATCATATCTTGGCGAGAATCCATATCACCGCCTTTGCCTACAAACCCTTGCTCATCGCCATAATACACAACGGGAATACCACGAGAAAAATACATCAGTGCATGGGCAAGCTTTACTTTTTCAAGTTGTGCCTGCTCGTCTAAAGGCGTTTTAGATTTTGATAAAAAATGTGCAAATCGGCCCATATCATGATTGCCAATAAATGTCGGGTTCATATCTGCACGACTATCACCATCATTATAATGGTCGTCATTATCAAATAAGGTTTTTAACTTATCTGTGCCGGTTTCATTGATAAATACGTCGTAAGTAGCACCCTGAAAACCAAAATCTAAAATGGCAGGCATTTTTCCTTTTGTTGTATAGTGGCTTAATATCTTAACATCGCCACTATAAACCTCACCAAATATGTGGAAGTTTGGTATCTTTAATGATTTAGCATGGTCAATAATCGCGGGAGAAAAGTCAGCCCAAAACTCGGTGTTGACATGTTTTACTGTGTCTACTCTAAAACCATCTGGTTTGAATTCAGTAACAATGTTTTTGAAGATATCTATCATGCCAGATACAACTTCTGGGTTATCGGTATCAACATCATCTAAGCCAGAAAAGTCACCATAGACAGCACTTTCACCTTGCCAAGTAGAATCTCCTTGGTTGTGATAAAACTTAGGATCATTTAACCATTGCGGCACTTTGATAGATTTAGAATGCTCAGGCACTATCACTGTATATTTATCGCCATTTTTAACTTGCTGTTGGCTTTTATATTCACATAAGCCAGAATCTAATGACCATTTACTGCCATCTTCACCATGACATTCTTTAAATTTAATCACGTCAGCTGTATGGTTGGTTATAATATCAAAAAATACTTTCATTCCGCGTTTGTGGGCGGCATCAATAAGGTGTTTTAAATCTTGATTGCTACCTAAATGCGGATCAATTTCTGTAAAATCCAACACCCAGTAGCCGTGATAACCTGCCATATCACCTTGTACAGCTTGGTTTCGTAATATTGGAGTCATCCAAATGGCTGTAATGCCCAAGTTTTCAAGGTAATCGAGTTTATCTTCTAAGCCTTTTATATCTCCACCATGAAAGAACCCTTTACGTTCTGGATTAAAGCCACCGTAAGACTCTGGCTTGGTGATATCACCCATATCGTTACGGGTATCACCATTATAAAATCTATCAGGCATTACAAAATAAAATATGTCGTCACGTACGTCCCGTGTTAAATAATCTGTATTGTATTGTGTTTCACTTTTTTGAACAGTAGCTGTAGCGGAATTATTTTCAGAAGTGTCTTGAGCAGTACAACCAAATAATGCAATTGATAAACTTAAAGCGAGGATTTTTTTATTTTTATATATGTATTGTTTCATTAGTGACTCGTTTTAACCCTAAGATGTCAGTGAATTAACACCACTATAAACAAATTAAGTAAACAAGACTGTACTATGCAAACGTATGCAATAAAGAAATTTGATTTAATAAGGTCAATGCAGCCATAGAAGCTGCATACCTGTTAATTTAGTTGGTATTAGCTAGCAGGGCAATATTTCTCAATAAACGCTTGGTGATCAGGCAGTTGTGCTACTGCATTATCGACAGATGATTTTAATGATGCTAAAAACTGCTTAAATTCGTTATCGCCCATCACTTGAGCTATTTGATGATATTGCTGGGGCATTAAGCCTTGACCAAGCATGACTTGTGTCCAAGAATCGACTCTGAATATATCGCCATCATCTAAAAATACTCGACCAGTTTCTTTGAATAAATCAATTTTATGTTGCAATGATTCTGGTATTTCCATGTTTTTACAATGTTGCCAAAATTGAGAGTCTTCTCTATCGGTGACTTTGTAATGCAGTACTATGAAATCACGAATACTATTGAGCTCACTGGTTAGTTTTGAGTTATATTCATCTATGCCTGTTTTCGTAATGCCATTAAATGGAAATAAGCGCATTAAGCGGATAATGCCAGTCATAATTAAATGTATGCTGGTTGACTCTAACGGCTCAATAAAACCACTTGCAAGACCTAATGCGATACAGTTTTTATTCCAGCCTTTTCTGCGCCTGCCAGTTTTAAACTTTATCACTCTAGGCTCATTAATCGTTTCTCCTTCAATATTACTAAGCAAGGTATCTATGGCTGAATTATCTGATATATAGCGGCTACAAAAAACTAATCCGTTACCTACGCGATGTTGTAAAGGAATGCGCCATTGCCAACCAGAATCATGGGCAATGGAACGCGTATATGGAATAGCTGGGCTGACAGATTTTGTTTGTACTGCCACAGCGCTGTCGCATGGTAACCAATGTGACCAATCTTCGTACCCCGTATGCAGGGCTTTTTCGATTAATAAACCGATAAAACCTGTGCAATCTATAAATAAATCACCTTCAATTACTTGTCCTGATTCAAGTATTAACTCTGAAATATTACCTGAACAAGCATGTTTATTTACTTGAGAAATCTTACCTTCAATCCTATTTACACCTGCGGGATTTGTTTCTGATTTTTCGCAAAAATCTCTTAAATATTTAGCATATAAAGTCGCATCAAGGTGGTACGCAAAATTTAATGGTGTGTGTTGAGATAGCGCGAATTTCCCTGCTTTTGCGGCTTGAAGCTCTAAACAGTAATCACCAAAATCGGAGGCAATGCCTTTTTGTTTGCCATGTAACCAAAAATGATGAAATTCGCCAGCCCAACACTCTTTGCCAGTCATACCAAATGAGTGAATATAGCTATCGTCTTTTTGTCCCCAGTTTTCAAAGCCTATACCTAATTTAAATGTAGCTTGGGTGGCTTTCATAAGCTCTTGTTCATCAATACCTAGTAGTTTATGAAAAGTTCTAATAGGGGGAATGGTCGCTTCACCTACACCAACTGTGCTGATCTCATCAGATTCCACTAATGTAATATCTAGGTTTTTACCTAATAGCTTGCTTAAAGCTGCTGCGCTCATCCAGCCAGCGGTTCCGCCACCAGCAATAACAACTTTTTGTATTTTAGATGTATTCAATTTTCACCTCAATTTTTAGGGGCTTTGTAAACATTAACCTTTTTAACCAACACTCTGTAATTTATTATTTTTAATATGGTTTATGAGTTCTCGATTAGAGGGCAGGGCATTCAGGTATTTTAATTTAGTTTCTTGATTATGGTTAAAATAATGCTGTGCCAATTCAATATTATTAAATGTTTTATTTGTTGGGTATTCAGTCGTTTTAAATCCCATACCATACAGCACATATTGATAACTGGCAGATGGAAATACTTCTTGGTTTTGCACAAAATCATTAATACTTGGCGGCTGATATTGCCATAAAGTCAACAATTCTTTTAGTCGCTCAGGAATACTGTCAGTTGCTTTATTGTCAAGCCAATATTGTGAGTCAGCTCGCTTACTGATCACATAATGTAATTTTAAAAACTCAATTACCCGTTGCCAACGATACTCAAACCTTCCATTAAAGCGTTTAGCTACGATATTCATATGTTCAAAGTTTGTTGGCAGCTCTTCACTGATCATATTGGCTGATAATTCAACTAAAGCAAGCGCAGAGGCCTCTAATGGTTCTAAAAACCCTGATGACATACCTATAGCAACACAGTTTTTATGCCAAAACTTTTCTCTGTGACCTGGTTTAAAGTCTAGTTTACGAATATTTAAGCTTTTGATTTGTTCATTGCTTATTGTTTCACTCAAATAGGCTATAAGTGTTTTTTCTGCTTCAGTATCGCATGTATGTTTGCTTGAATAGGTATAACCTATGCCTCTACGATTTGATAAACCGATATCCCAAACCCAGCCTGCAGCTTGTGCGGTAGAAACTGTTGCAGAGGCAATATCTTCATCGAGCTTTAAGTAGGGGACTTGCACTGCTAAAGCACTATCATTAAAAAGGATATGTTTTTTATCAATGAAAGGGATCTTATAGTGTTTATCAATCAGCAAGGCATTTAACCCACTACAATCAATAAATAAATCTCCAGATATCTTTCCCTGTGTTGCAGTTTCTATATTGGCTATGTATTCATTTTCATCATTATTAATTTGATTAATATGAGCAACAACATGTTTTACACCTAATACCTTAATACAATGTGCTTGCAGCATGTGTGAAAACTTAGCTGCATCTAGATGATAACCATAATTAGTCACTCCAGCATACTCTGGCGTAGAAGCTTGTTTTGGCGCTAACCCTTGGTGACAAATATGGCTTTGCATATTGATAGTATCTGCAAAAGGCTTATCTGTACCCAATTGTTGCCATGCATGCTGTAAATTAACTTGAGTGTAACCCTCTGGAGTCATAAATGGGTGGTAATACACATCATACTTCTTTGTGCCTTGCCAGTTCACAAATTTAGAACCTTGTTTAAAAGATGCATTACATTGCGTTATAAAATCAGACTCTTTAATGCCTATTTTGTCTAATGTATTGCGCATAGATGGCCAAGTACCTTCACCTACGCCTATGGACTTTATTTCGGGAGATTCAATTAAAGTGATATTAATGGCATTATCTCTTTTTAAATGATGTTCAGCTGCAAGTAAACCTGCAGTGATCCAACCTGCGGAACCACCGCCAACTATGACAATATTTTTAATGGGTTTATTCATATAACTGACTCTCATTAAATTTAACCGAAAAAGCCGCTGAATGAGTTTAATTCAGCGGCTTAGCTAGGGTTTGTTAGCTATTTATTCTTAAAATGAGTAGCGAGCACCTAGCGCATAACGTGCACCTAATTGTTCTAGGTTCCACATTTGGGCTGTTGTTCTGCCATGGCTTCTGCTGTTTTCTTCTGTAATATTAATACCTTCAAAGAATACTGATAGCTTTTCATTCACGTTATAAGAGACGTTAAAGTCAATTTGTGAATATGACTCGATAAATTCAGGTTCGTTTTGGTAACGGGCACCATTTGCTAAAAAGTCATCTCGCCAGTTGTAAGCAATACGCGCTTGGAATTCATCGTTTTCATACATTAACACTAAGTTTGCAGTATCGCTTAAGCCTACTAATGCAAATTGTGTCACACTTGTTGGTGCATTGACGTCAAAACCTATATCACCATTAACAGTAGTATAGTTAGCTTGGAAGCCAAAACCTGTTTCACCAAAGAAGTGCTGAACAGCTAATTCAAAACCATCAATTTTAGCTTCTTTGTTGTTGACAGGTGTTTGGCCAACAAAATCCATTAATGGATCATCACTGTTTGGAAGTACATCGTATGCTGCTTCAAATTCTTCATAACTCATAGAGTCAAATGCAACACCATTTTCAGTAGCTGCTACCATTTGGAATAAGTTTGAATCAGTGATAGGTAAACCCATAGATTCAAGTTCAGCGATAGCCGCTTGTGCGCGAGGACCAGAAGTCGCATCTCTTAATCCGTAAAAGTTTTGCGTAACCGGCTCAATACCAATAAAGTTTTCAACATTCTTTTGGTAGTAACCTGCAGATACATAACTTGTATCATCAAAATACCATTCTAAAGACAGGTCGATATTATCTGATTCAAGTGGGATTAAGCTTGGGTTACCTGTACTTGCTGTTGCAGGAGATGCTCCTGGAATAAGCGTTGGTGCACCTGGACCGCTCACTGTTGCTGCAGAACTTAAATCGTTATAAGTTGGACGAGCAATTGTTTTACTATAAGAAAAACGAGCTTTAACATCATCAACAACTTCAATATCAAAATCTAGATTTGGTAGGAAGTGATCATAGCTATTATCAAGTGAGAAATTCTCTTTAGATGATCCAAATCTTACATTAAAGTCATTATTACCTTCCCATGCAACTGCGTTAGGTAAGTCAATATTAGCTGTAGAAGTGCTGTCGGTGCTTTCATAGCGTAAACCTGCAATAATATTGTAAGCGTGACCATTAAAATCACCTGAATAACTATATTGTGCAAAAGCAGCCGTGATATCTTCTTTTATCGTACGGTTTGTAGCATATGCGCCATCAGCAGCAAAATCAAAGCCATATTCGCCAGCTGCCCATTTACCTAATTGAGATGCACTACCAGTAAAGCCTTGGCTAAATCCGCCCTTGGTATCAAAATCATCAAATTCAGCTAACATATCAACAGGTGTCAGGTAACCATCAGGGATCTCACCAGGATTTTCAACACCCCAGTTACCCATAGTATGTCGCGTTAATGATTGTAATGAATGACTTTCCATAGAACGAGATTCAATACCAAAATTAATGCTGCTATCTTCAAAGTCATATTGTGCTTCTAAACGTACTTGCGTGATATCAGTTCTTTGTGATGCATAGTTCATATCTAAAATTGAACTACCGACATCTGATGCATCTAAAGTATTGTTACAATTTAGATTAGTACGCGCACAATCATCAAAATCAACATACATAGTCGGTAGTTTTGTTGTGTAATCAACGCCTTGACCTTTGGCTATATTTGCGCCCATACCAAAGTTTACCCAGCTGCCATAACCTGCATCAGGAGCGGCTTCAGAAGATGAGTCGTGAGCATCAAATACAATCGTTAAATAATCAGATGCTTCATACTCTAAGTTAAAACCAATTGATTTGTTTTCATTAACTTGATTGAGTTCTTGAACCGCTAAACCTAAATCACGTGGTAATTGTTCACGACGCTCTTCATTATACAAAACAGGCGTTTTAACTGTGTTATCGTCAAAAGTGAGTGAACTTTTATACGTATCCATCCAGATAGACTGCTCAGCCCTTTGCTCGTTTAAATCTTGCTTTGAATAGGTGTAATCAAGCGTTGTTGTTATAGAATCTGCTGGGCGAAATTGAAAAGTAAACTGGGCATTAGTACGTGTACGTTCTCTATCTGCAATTGTATAACGCAAATCTGAAGGCATAGAATACATTTGGCCAATTGCAGGACTATTATTTATGATAACAGGAGCGCCAGATTCTGGTTCTGTGGGTTGTTGTGCAATTGAGCCATCAAATTCAGATGTACGCCATTGGTTAGTGTACGCACCTACGGTACCACTGCTACGTTTTTGCATGCTTGCTGTAACTGATACGCCAAATACTTCCTCTTCGTCAGTCCAGCTTAATAAACCAGACACTTCAGGGGTAACATCATCGCCTACACGATTGGTTGTATCATATTGTGCTTTAGCGCCAAAACTGGCTTGTAAACCTGGGTTATCAAGTGGTTTAGATGTATTTATATTGATTGTTGCACCAATACCACCTGTTGCGATATTTGCTTTGCCTGTTTTATATACTTCAACAGATTTAATACTATCTGAAGCAAGATTAGCAAAATCAAAAGCACGAGAGTTTGGTGAACCACCACCACCAGGTAACGAAGCTGCTGGCATGGCGCGGCCATTTAAAGTCACCATATTAAAGTTAGGACCAAAACCACGTACTGTGACTTGTGAACCTTCACCATTTGAACGGTTAATAGATACACCTGTAATACGTTGTAATGATTCAGCTAAGTTAGTATCAGGGAATTTACCAATATCTTCAGCTGAAATCGCATCAACAACCCCCGCAGAATCTCTTTTAAGTCTAGTTGACTCTTTAATACTTGAGCGCATACCCGTTACTGCGATGACTTCAATATCTTCAACTGATTTTTCGTCTGCTGCATATGCCGGAGTGAACGATACGGCGCTTAAAATAAGTGATAAGCTGGTTGCCAACTTGGTTTTACTAAAAATTTGATGCTTCATATAAATCCCCTGATTTAATTTTATTATAGGTCATATTGCAAAATTAATTGTAAGCGCTTTCATTTGTAGTTGTTTAAATCTGCACGTAACTTGTAAGCGCTTACATAAAGTTAATTTAAATTGTTACTTACGTCAATTAAAAATTTACGATTTAGTTACATTTTGCTTCTTTGTGTTTCTCTTTTTTTATCTTAAATGGTTGTATTTGATTGTTAATTTCTTGATTTATATTTGAGTATATTTTTTGTTCTTTTATTGATTTTCCGTTAAATCGTTCTGAAATAGGCTCTGATAATTTAATATTTATGGAGTCAGTATAAAAAAATCCACTTTATTTTGTGTAAGCGCTTTCATTTTTGGTTGCGATGGTAAATACTTCCTTTTTTAGTTTGGTAGGGATGAATAGAATGATTAAAAATAAAACGCTCATGCAAACACCACTGTCGATAAAAGAGAAAATGGGATACGCCGCTGGCGATGTTGCATCAAATTTTTATTGGCGCATCTTTGATGTGTTTTTATTTATATTTTACACCGATATATTTGGTTTATCTGCTGCAGCTGTCGGCACTATGATGCTAGTGACCCGATTAATTGATGCTTTTACAGATCCATTAATGGGTGCGATGGCTGATAGAACAGATACACGATATGGCAAGTTTAGACCGTATTTATTATGGGGTATTTTACCAATATGTGCTGCGGGTATATTGACCTTTACTGTGCCTGACTTTGATGAATCAGGGAAACTACTTTGGGCATATGGTACTTATATCTTTATGATGTTGGCTTATACATTTATAAATGTGCCATATGGTGCTTTATTAGGGGTTGTAACAGCAAATACGCAAGAGCGAACCACATTAACCAGTTTTAGGTTTATTGGTGCTTTTTCTGGCGGTACTTTAGTGGCGTATTTAACGCCTGAATTGGTTAGTTATTTTAGTGAAGTATTTGGTGCTGGTAATGAGGTTATTGGCTGGCAATGCACTATGGGTTTATATGGTTTCATATCGGCTATTTTATTTAGTATTACATTTTTCACAACGAAAGAACGTATTTCCCCACCTAAAGATCAAAAAACACCTATTGTCCAAGATATTAAAGACTTGTTGAATAATAAGCCTTGGCTAGTTTTATTTTCACTGGCATTAATCATTATGCTAACCATTACATTACGTGGCAGTGCGGGGACTTTTTATTTTAAGTATTATGCCGGGCGAGAAGATTTAATTGGTAGTTTCGCTATGGCTTATATGTTGTCTCTTGCTTTTGGGGCTGCCGCAACACCATTGTTAACAAGATATTTTGATAAAACTAGGTTGTTACAATATTTGATGCTGATTGTTGGTTTGTTATCTATTTTTTTTTATTTTGTGCCCAAAGATAACTTATTTTTAATGTTTAGCTTGCAGATATTAATTGGTTTGGCATTAGGCCCAAAATCTCCTTTGGTATTTTCTATGTATGCAGATACCGCTGATTATTCACAATGGCAAACAGGTCGTCGTGCAACAGCGATGATTTTTTCTGCCGCAGCATTTGCACAAAAACTAGGAGGCGCACTCGCTGGAGGTTTGATGGGCTGGTTATTAGCCTCAATGGGTTATGAGGCAAATCAAATACAATCAGGAGATTCCATGCAGGGCATTGTTTTATTAATGACTTTGATCCCTGGTGTTTTTGCATTGATTGCAGTTTTTATTATTCGTTTATATCCACTTAAAAATGAACAAATGTTAGCAGTACAAAATGCATTAAATACTAAATTAAGGAGTGAAGATGTCGTTTGTTGAACAAAAGTTAAAAATGTCACCGCAATATAAAGTGCAATTAGACTCCCCACTTAGTATGCCTAATGCAGGCGGTTTCTTGTGGAATAGTAAAATGATGATTCAGATGAACTGCAGAGGTTATGCTGTTTCACAGTTTATGCAGCCTGAGCCTGCTAAATATTCAAATGGGCCAAATAATGAAGCCAAAACATTTATGCAACCCGAGCATCATTATTATACACATCATCCGGGTAGATTTTTTTATATAAAAGATGAATCAAGCAATGAATTATTTTCTGTGCCTTATGAACCGGTTAGAAGCAAGTTAGAACAATTCAGCTTCATTGTAACCGCCAGTGAAGTATTATGGACAATTAAGCAAAATGGTTTAGAAATTACTTTGGTGTTGAGCTTAACTAAAAATGATGTCGTAGAGCTTTGGCAACTGAGAGTTAAAAACCTAACAGATATAAAAAGAAATATTAGCATATATCCTTATTTTTCTATTGGTTATATGTCGTGGATGAATCAATCAGCAGTATTTAATGAAAAACTCAATGGCATTATTGCATCAAGTATTACGCCATATCAAAAAGTTGAAGATCATTTCAAACAACAAAATTTCAAAGACAAAACCTATTTAATTGCAGATATTAAACCAACAGCTTGGTGTGCTAATCAAAATAGCTTTGAAGGTGAGGGTGGCTTACATAATCCAGATGCGATTCAACAAGTAAACTTAGATAATTCAAACGCAGTATATGAAACACCCTTAGCAGCTTTACAGTATTCAATAGAGTTAAATGCTCAGGGAGAAAAGTCATTTAAATTTATATTTGGACCAGCTGAACATGAAGATGAAATCGCAGCAATAAAACACAAGGTTTTTGAGCAACCATCTTCATTTGACACACAGAAAAAATTATATTTAGATTATATTAATCAAGCAAAAGGCTGTATTGATATTGAAACGCCAGATAGTTCTTTTAATGAATTTATAAACCATTGGCTGCCTAGGCAAATGTTCTATCATG
The DNA here is from genome assembly GCF_001269985.1 of Pseudoalteromonas sp. '520P1 No. 423'. NCBI lineage: Bacteria > Pseudomonadati > Pseudomonadota > Gammaproteobacteria > Alteromonadales > Pseudoalteromonadaceae > Pseudoalteromonas > Pseudoalteromonas sp. '520P1 No. 423'. The sequence continues at coordinate 2,047,808 of NZ_BBZB01000001.1, forward strand.
GTGATGTAAATAGATTAAGCACAGATCCTCAAACACGTAATTACCTGCAAGACGCAATGGGCATGTGTTACATAGACCCAAGTTATACGAGAAAGGCATTTATTACTGCTTTATCACAACAAACAATTAATGGCGAAATGCCAGATGGTATTTTACTGCATCCAGATGCCAAGCTTAAATATATCAACCAAATCCCCCATGCTGATCATAGTGTTTGGCTACCTATTTGTTTATTAGCTTATTTAGATGAAACAAATGATTATAACTTATTGAATGAACTAGTTGGATTTGCTAATAGTGAAGAGTTACTTACAGTTAAGGTGCATATAGATTTGGCTATGCAGTATTTATTAAATCAAACAGATGAACGGGGTTTGAGTTTTATAGCACAAGGAGATTGGTGCGATCCCATGAATATGGTGGGCTTTAAAGGTAAAGGCGTATCGGCTTGGTTATCTATGGCAACTGCTTATGCATTAAATACTTGGTGTGATATTTGTGAAGATCTCAAAGAGGTTAATCAAAGCCAGGTAAATGAGTTTAGATATGCAGCTAAAGCTATCAATAACGCAACTAATCAGTATTTTTGGGATGGGCAGTGGTTTGCCAGAGGCATAACCGACGATAACGTAACTTTTGGTATTAATTCAGACGTAGAAGGGCGTATTTTTATTAATCCTCAAAGTTGGGCTATGCTAAGCGGTACCGCAGATGATGAACAAATAAATAAGATAATAACTCAAGTTAATAAACAGCTGATGACGCCATATGGTGTCATGATGTTAGCGCCTAGTTATACAAAAATGCGTAATGATGTTGGACGCATTACCCAAAAGTCACCTGGCGTTGCAGAAAATGGTTCGGTATATAATCATGCCGCTATTTTTTATGCGTTTAGTTTGTATTCACAAGGTCAAGCTGATTTAGCATTTGATGTATTGATGAAAATGCTGCCAAGTGAAACTGATGAAACTAAACGCGGGCAGTTGCCTATTTTTATTCCTAATTATTACCGTGGTGCATATTATCAACTTCCACAAATGGCAGGTCGCTCTAGTCAATTATTTAATACAGGCACAGTTGCTTGGTTTTATCGCTGTTTAATTGAAGGATTATGCGGATTAAAAGGTGATAAAGGAGATTTAGTTGTACAACCTCAATTACCTAAGCATTGGCCTAATATTAAGGTGATACGTCATTTTCAGGGAGCTGTGTTTAATGTTGAAATAATACAATCGCATACAGTGCTAGAAACTAAGTTAGTTTTAGATAGCATTGAGCTAGCGACTAATAAAATTACAAATATTGCTGAGGGTAAACAGCATAAATTAATAGTCATAACGCCTTACCTTGTTAATGAGAATCAGAATAAAAAGGATGCTAGTGATGACTAAGTTAATGGGAATACATCCAAAACTAATCATAGTGATGGGTGTCAGTGGTTGTGGAAAATCAACAATAGCGCAAGAAATCGCACAGAATCTGTGTATGTCATTTATAGATGCTGACGACTTTCACTTAAGTGAAGCTAAATCACTTATGTCTGAGGGGGTGCCTTTAACAGATGCCATGAGAGTACCTTGGATTAATAAAATAAAAAAATATTTAGCAGATAGTCATTCAAATGATCATGGTGTCGTTTTGGCATTCTCAGGATTAAAAAAACACCACCGTAATATGTTTAGGATGCTGAATTTTGATATTTGTTACTTCCATTTATACGCGCCTTTTAAAGATATTCACCATAGATTAGATAAACGCAAAAACCATTTTTTTTGTAGTAAATTATTAGCAAGTCAATATGCAGCATTAGAATCAACAATTAATGAATCGGATGTCACTTTAATCGATGCTAATTTATCGATCGCAAAGACTGTAGAGACAATTCAGGTCAAGTTATTGGAGGGAGAATATGCTGTATCAAATTTTTAAAAAATACACTTTTATATGTTTTATAGTGTCATTTCAGGCCATCGCATTAGAAGCAATAAATACCAAAGAGCTGATAACTATCAATGGTATCGCTGATGAATCGAGTTGGGATAAAGCTAAGTGGTATCCATTAAATCAACATATACTGGGAAAATTGCCCACAAAAGATGATTTTAGTGGTCGATTTAAACTGATGTGGAATGATAAAAAATTATTTTTATTAGCTGAAATAACAGATGATATTTTATTTGATCAACATAGCGATCCTAAACACTTTTATTGGGATGATGATTGTTTAGAAGTATTTATAGATGAAGATAAATCAGGCGGAAATCATCAGTTTAATTACAATGCGTTTGCCTACCATATTGCTCTGGATAACCAAGTTGTCGATATAGGAAAGAATCATCGTGATGGCACTACAAACTTTGTATTACTCAATGATCATATAAAAAGTAAGTGGCAAAGGGGCAAAGTAGCACCTCATAAAATGACTTGGGAGTTAGCAATTGATATTTACAATGATAAATACAGTGACAACACAGCCATAAAGCCAGTTGAACTTGAGTTAGGTAAAGAGTTAGGTTTTATGTTGGCTTATTGTGATAATGATGGCAGCAAAGAACGTGAACACTTTATGGGTTCGACTAAAATAAAACCTAAAAATGGTGATAAAAACTTAGGTTATATTACTGCTGATGTATTTGATTCACTCATACTAGTTAAATAGCTTGGATAAGTGCTTACTGCATGTTTAGTGAGCACTTAAAATTATGTGAGTAGTTTAAGATTTATACACTTTTAAAATACTACAAAAAAACAACATTTCAATTAAAGTAAACCTGTTATTATTCTGCAAAATTTTTAGTTTAAATAAGATAAATGAACAAAACACAACTAATAGCAAAAATTGCTAAAGATGCAGATATCACTAAAGTACAAGCAAAACAGTTTTATGATGCTTTTGTTGCCACTATCACTAAGCAACTATATGAAAGTGAAATAGTACAATTGACAGGTTTTGGTAATTTTTCAATTAATTATCGTCCAGAGCGCCAGGGTCGTAATCCTCAAACTGGGGAGTCAATGACAATTCCAGGTTCGCATGTGCCAGTTTTTAAACCGAGTAAAGCATTAAAAGAGTTATGTAACGGTTAAATTTTAATAGTTTTTACACTGTATTAAAAAAGCGAAGTTTAACTTCGCTTTTTTGTTTTTCTAAGTTGTATAGTGACGGTTTATTCTGAAGAAAATGTAATGACGCGAGTTATGTTTTCGTTACCTTTGGAAAAAGTAAGATAAAATATTTTACGCTTGGATTGATCCATGATTAAATTACGGCCCTTTGATCAGAGAATATATAAATGAAAATGCGTTTTGATAGCTTATCTCCTGAGCGTCTTCAAAAAAGAAAGCAAGTTCACGAAATTTGCCGATTATTTAGTAAAAGTCCTAGTAAAGGAAATTTAAAACGTTTAAAAACAATATTTGCCAGTTGTGGAGACGAGGTATTTATTGAATCAGGTTTTCATTGTGATTATGCAGATCAAATATTTTTAGCTGATCGGGTTTATATTAATATTAACTGTACCGTATTAGATGGTGGAGAGGTTCGTATAGGTGAGGATTCACTCATAGGGCCAAATGTACAGTTGCTTACGGTATCTCATGATGTTGATCCGCAAGCGCGATTAAAAAAATATAACTATGCACAAAATATTACAATAGGAAAAAATGTCTGGATAGCAGCAGGCGTTATTATTTTACCAGGTGTGACCGTTGGCGATAATAGCGTAATAGGTGCAGGCAGTGTTGTTAGTAAAAATGTTGACCCAGATAGCCTTTATCTGGGTAACCCTGCAACTAAAATAAAGTCACTTTAGCAGTCAGCTAAATTTTCTTTTAAGTCGGAGTTTTCTTTCTCTAAAACTCTGACCTTTGCCATAGCTTGCTCAGCACTTTTAGTAAGCCTTTCAAATGTGGTACTTGAGTTTTGTTTGATAAATTCAAGTTGCTCCATCAATCTCTCATTTTCTGATTTTGCGTGATAGCTCGCTGTTTGTTCATTAGTCAACTTTTCTTCTAATGTTTTAATTTTGCTAATCGCTTGCTCAGACTTGTTTGTTAATCTTTCTAAAGTAGATGTCGAGTTATTTCTAATGAAACTCATTTGCTCTATTAATTTTTGATTTTCTTGCTTCATATTTTGTAAAGCAGTTTTAGCAGCCTCAGAAAGGTGCTGTGCTTTTTCTACTGTTTCTTTTTGGGCCTTTAAAGTGTCATTTAAACTTTGGTTATGCTCATTTGCTGTTGTATTTTGCTCTTTTAAATCGTGAATTCTTGCTTCAGTTTGTTTGAGCGTTGTTTGTAAAAGAGTTTTGGCTTCGAGTGCATCATCTAAAGTGACAGTTTTTAATTTTAAATCACTTTGAGATTCAGTTAATTGAGACTGTAAATTTTCGAACTCAACTTGTGTTTCGCTTAACGTTTGGCTGGTTTTATTTAGTTCCTCAGTCATAGTGGAAGCTTGGATATTTAATTGAGAAATTTCAGCCGCATATGATTCTTTCGCTTGTGCAATATGTGATTCTTTATTTTGTGTTAGTTCTGTTATTTTTGCTTCATAATCAAGGGTAAGTTGCTGTGTTGATTGATTATGTTGTTCGCTTAATTTATTTGCTTGCGTTTCAAAAGTTTGGCTAAGCTCTAATAGCTTAGATTCATAACGCTCAGTTGTAGATGTTGAGACCACTTCATGTTTTGATATCAGATCTGAAATTTGATTGCTAAAGCTTTCTTCTAATTCAGATGTATGTTGTTCATGTATTTGTTGATTTGAAGCAATTTCATTTTCAAAGCGAGTTTTTACATTCTTTAATTCAAGCGCGTAACTTTGCTCTTTGTCATTTAGTTGTTGCTGTGAACTCGTTTTGATTTCATTTATTGTGTTTTCTAAGCCTTTAGAGGCTAAGGCGATGGATTCATTTTCTTGGGTCAATGTGTTTAACTTAGCTTCGAAACTTTGAGTCAGTTCATTGATATTGCTTTTATTAGATTCATCTAACTGTGTGATCTTACTTTCGTAATTATTTGTCAGCTCAATTGTAGTTGTTTCTAATGTTTGTTGTAAATCAGCTATCGTGTCTTGATATTGTGATTCTTGCTGTGTAATAGATGCTTCTAATTCAGATATTTGTTTAGTGAGTTGAGTAACGCGATTTTCTGATTCTTGTAGACTAGAAGCCGTATTTCTCTCAATTTCTAGAGAAAACTCTAATTGTTGTTTTGTTGCTGTATTTAAAACTTCAGCTTGATTTGATACTTCAGCTTTTAATGCATCTAAAAATTCATTGCTAAAAGTTTGTTTATTAACATTGGGATCAAGGTTGACTTGAGCAGAGTCATTTGCAGCTTCACTTCTCCACGTTTTATAGTGAATTATGACTTCAGACTTTGGTAATTGCGTTTGTTCAAAAATACGATCTAAAGATAAACCTTCTTTAGTATCATAAAGAGCATCACATATTTCTTTTATTTGTGCGTAATGAGCTGACATGAAGGTCCTATATTTTTATTATACTTTTGAATCAAGCTTTATTGTATACCCAAATAGAGTATAAGGTCTAATATCGTTTGGGACACCTAAAATCATGAATTAATTACGGTGATTTTTAATTCTTATGATAAGAAAGCTTGTCACAGTTTTATATGGTCATACTATCTGATTTAAATTTATTTTACAGAGTAAATTTAATAAAAATGAAACTTATTTAAGGTAGGAGGGTAAAATCATAAAATGGTATTAATACGAAGGTATTAAGCACAGTTACAAATGATTATAACTGTGCTTTAAAAGCTTAAATAAAATTATAAGCAATTACATGATACGCATACCAGGTTTAGAGCCTTCATCAGGATTAAGGATATGTATTTCTTTGCCACCAGGTCCAGCCGCTAATACCATACCTTCTGACATACCAAAGCGCATTTTACGTGGTTTAAGGTTTGCAACCATTACCGTAAGTTTGCCTTCGATATCTTCAGGTTGATAAGCTGATTTAATACCAGCAAAAACTTGGCGTGTTTCACCGCCTAAATCAAGTGTTAATTTAAGTAGCTTATCAGCTCCTGTCACATGTTCTGCTTTAGCGATTAAAGCAACACGTAAATCAATTTTTGCAAAATCATCAAACTCAATTTCATCAGCAATAGGATCTTTTTCAAGTTCGCCATTTGATTCTAGTACTGTGTGTGGTTTTGCTTCTAAGCTTTCTTTAGACTCTTCTAACATAGTATTTACTTTGTCCATTTCAACACGTTGCATCAGCGCTTTGAACTTAGTGATTTCATGACCTGTTAGTTGTGTTTTAGCACTTTCCCAAGTTAAATCTTCATTTAAGAATGCTTCTACGTTTTGAGCCATTTGCGGTAATACAGGTTTTAAGTAAACCATTAATAAACGGAATAAGTTAATACCTAAAGAACATACTTGGTGAGCTTGCTCTTGAGTCTCTTCGTTCTTAATTAATACCCAAGGTGCATTAGTATCAATAAATTGATTTGCTTTGTCAGCAAGTGACATGATTTCACGAATGGCACGGCCAAATTCACGAGATTCGTAGCTATTTGCGATTGACTCAGAAGCGTCTTGGAATTCAGTCAATAAAGCTTGGTCTAAAATGGTATCACTTAACTTGCCATCAAACTTCTTAGTGATAAAGCCAGCACAGCGACTTGCGATATTGACAACTTTACCAACAAGGTCTGAATTTACACGCTGTGCAAAATCTTCTAAATTAAGGTCAAAATCTGTAATGCCAGAATTTAATTTTGCAGCAAAATAATAACGTAGGTATTCAGGGTTTAAATGATCTAAATAAGTTCGGGCTTTGATAAATGTGCCTTTAGATTTAGACATCTTAGCGCCATTCACTGTTACAAAACCGTGAGCAAATACATTAGTTGGTTTACGGAATTTAGCACCATCAAGCATTGCAGGCCAAAACAAGCTATGGAAATAGATAATATCTTTACCAATGAAGTGATATAGCTCAGCTTTTGAATCTTCGCCCCAAAACTCTTCAAAATTAAGGTCTGTTTTATTACATAAATTTTTAAAGCTTGCCATGTAACCGATTGGTGCATCTAGCCAAACGTAAAAGTATTTACCTGGCTCACCTGGGATCTCAAAACCAAAATAAGGTGCATCACGGCTAATATCCCATTGTTGTAGGCCATCAGTAAACCATTCTTGCAGCTTGTTTGCCATTTCTTCTTGGATAGAGCCTGAATGTAGCCATTCTTTTAACATGCCTTCAAATGCCGGTAAGTCAAAGAAGAAATGCTCTGAATCTTTTAGTACTGGCGTAGCACCAGACATAACTGATTTTGGGTCTTTTAGTTCGGTTGGGCTATAAGTTGCGCCACATGAATCGCAGCTATCACCGTTTTGATCTATTGAATCACAACTTGGACAAGTACCAGTTACAAAACGATCTGGTAAGAAAATAGATTTTTCTGGATCAAATAATTGCTCGATAGTACGCTTTTTGATGAAGCCAGCATCATTTAGTCGTGTATAAATTAATGAGCTTAGTTCTTTATTTTCTTCTGAGTGTGTACTGTGATAATTATCAAATTTGATATTAAAATCTGCAAAATCTCTTTGTCTTTCAAAACTAACAGCAGCAACCATTTCTTCAGGTGTTATGCCTTGTTTTTGAGCGTTTAGCATAATTGGCGTGCCGTGGGCATCATCAGCACATACATAATATGTTTCATGGCCTCTCAACTTTTGGAAGCGAGACCAGATATCAGTCTGAATATATTCTAACATATGGCCTAGGTGAGTAGGGCCATTCGCGTAAGGTAACGCGCTTGTGATGAGGATTTTTCTAGGTGCCATAAATTTTTTACCGTATGTTATTTAATTTGCTTTGAGACTTAAAAATGTAATTTATAAGTATTTTAAGCACAGACTGGTTTTAATACCGTGAATGTTACATAATTTAGCGGCATTTTTCATTACCGAAACTCGAATTTCTCATCATGTTTAGTTTAAATAAGTTATTTAATCATTCAAAATCACAAAAACAGCATAAAAAAACAGCACAGGAATGTGATTTTGAAGTTTTATTACAAAAATCTCTTGAAGATTATCGTAGTGATGTATTCTCAATAGGCTTGCTTGATTGCAGTTCAATTTTAGAATTGGAGCTAGAAAAACAAGACTTGGTGATCACAGCAATCAAATTAACATTAGAATTAAACTTTCCGGCATCAGGTGAAAAAGCACATATAGAAGATTATTTATCTGATAAATTATCGCTAAAAGTTGTGCTATCTCTTACCTGTAAATTAAAAGAAGCCGCAAAAATTCATCAAATAAAACATGTTGTACTTGTTGCATCAGGGAAAGGGGGTGTTGGGAAGTCAACCACAGCAGTTAACTTAGCGGCATCATTAAAATGTGAAGGCGCAAAAGTTGGCATTTTAGATGCTGATATTTATGGACCTTCTATTCCAATCTTATTAGGCCTAGAGGGTGAAAAACCTCAAGCTAAAGATGAAAAAACTATGCTGCCTTTTGCAAAAGAAGGCATTAAATCTCAATCAATTGGATTTTTAGTACCAGCAGAAAGTGCGACGGTTTGGCGTGGACCTATGGCATCAGGCGCTTTGAGCCAATTATTAAACGAAACAGATTGGGGTGAACTGGATTACCTTATTGTAGATATGCCACCAGGGACTGGTGATATTCAATTAACAATGTCGCAGAAAGTCCCCGCAAGTGGTGTCGTTATTATTACAACACCACAGGATCTCGCGCTTGCTGATGCGCAAAAAGGCATTGCCATGTTTGAAAAGGTAAAAGTGCCAATTTTAGGGTTAATTGAAAATATGAGCCATTTTATTTGTGGTCACTGCGGGAATGAAAGCTACGTATTTGGTCAAGATGGTGGTAAAAAAATGGCACATAGGTATGGTGTTCCCTTATTAGCTGAAATTCCATTGCAATTAGATATTCGAGAATATGGTGAGCAAGGTAAAATGATTGCTGCAGATATGTCATCTAATATAGGTGAACATTACCGCAAAGCTGCAAGGCTAGTGGCAAGCCAACTTTATTACCAGCAAATAAATAAAGATACAGTTGAAATCATTATTACAGATGATTAAATTTTAAGAATTAATAGCCTGTTAGGCTGTTTTAAAAGAAAAAGGTTAAAAGTAGTAATGAGATTATCAGATCTTCACATTAAAGAAAGTTTACAAGCAGAGCACATTAAAATAGTACCTCAACCGACAGAAGAGATGATTTCAGGTATCACGGTTGACTTAAGGCTTGGTAATAAATTTAGAGTTTTTAAAGAACATGCTATGCCTTACATTGATTTAAGTGGACCAAAAGATGAGGTCAATAAATCGATGGAAGCAATCATGAGTGATGAAATTATCATTGAAGATAATGAAGCTTTTTATTTACATCCAGGTGAACTGGCATTAGCCATGACATTTGAATCTGTTACATTGCCTTCTGATATTGTAGGCTGGCTTGATGGCCGCTCTTCTTTAGCGCGTTTAGGGTTAATGGTTCATGTTACTGCGCACCGAATTGATCCTGGTTGGTCTGGTAATATTGTTTTAGAATTTTATAATTCAGGTAAATTACCTTTAGCTTTAAAACCAAAAATGAAAATCGGTGCGCTGAGTTTTGAAACTATGTCTAGTCCCGCAGAGAAGCCTTATAATGCGCGTAAAGATGCAAAATATAGAGATCAAACGGGTGCTGTTGCAAGTCGAATTAGTGACGACGAATCATAATCATATAATTCATTAATAATAAGCTTTATAAAAAAACACAAAAAGTTTCACTTTTTCTCATGTTTAACATGGCGCATTTTTATAAAGCTTCCATACTTGTATCAATGATGTTTTTATCGGTACGAATATGGCCTTACAAGGACGGTTGCTTTTAGTATTTTTTGTCAGTATCTTCTTATCTTTTAGCCTGCCTGGTCATGCTGAAGCGCTCATTCCTACAATACCCCCTATAGACTCAATTCAAAATAATGATTTAAGTATTAGCCCAACAAGCACAATTTCAGATGAATTATATTTTAAACATACACTGTGGGGCGGGTTTATTGGGATTTTACTCATAATGTGTTTTTATAATTTAGTATTTTATCGCAGCACTAAAGACCGCACTTTTATATATTACAGTTGTTACCTTTTACTTAATCTCATTATATTGCTATCAGAGCAAGGATTAACTGCGCTTTTCTATTCCCCTCAATTGATTGCCTTGCTTAAAAATAATCTTGTTTTATTTTATTTGAATGGTATTAGTGCGATTTTATTTACAGTTAATTTTTTTAGGATGCATAAACATAATTATAAAGTTTGGAAAATAGGCGTTACAATCAATTGCATTTTAGTGGGGCTTTTATTCATTAACTTTTATGTTCCTAAAATTGGCTTTTTCTTAGGGCAATCTATTATTTATACATCAATAATATTTATTTTAGTCACAAATTATAACGCTCAATATAGATATAATCGTATTTTCTTAATGAGCTGGATACCTATAATTACGTTGGATTTAATGAATTTAGTTGGTAATTATAGGGTGATTCTGCATGAGAATATTATTTATCAATTAGAACCTTTAGCAATTATTATTCAAATTCTATTAATTTCTTTTGCTTTTTCTAAACGCTATAAAGATAAAGAATTAAAGCAACTTTATTTTTCAACCCATGATCCTGTCACAGGTTTGCCCAATCGATTAGTTTTACAAAAACAATTATCTCAGCTGCAAGAAGATAAAAAAAAGCATACCTTAATTATCATCAAACCAACGACTTATGCTGATGCACGCTTAAGTTTTGGTATTAGGCATGCCAATGATTATTTAACTGAAGTTGCAAAACAATTGAATATACAATTATCAGGCTTAGATTTAGCAAGTATAGATAATAAAAATGGAGATAAAGTAAACCATATTTCGCGGTTTAATGATGATTCTTTAGCTGTGATTTTATACGATGAAATTACGACAGATTTAATTGAGCAATATGCTTTTTTAGTTAATGCAGCATTAGAAGGTGGCATCTATTTAGAAGGCACATATTTAGTGGGCAATGTTGATATTGGCATTGCGAGCTTCCCTTTACATGCATCTAATGTTGAAGAGTTACAACAAAGGGCTCTACAAGCGGTTGATTTTGCAGGTAAAAGTTCAGAGCACTGGCATATTTACCAAAATGATGGCAGTCAATTTGTGCAAAAGAAGCTTAAATTAGCGGCAGATTTAAGAAAAGCGTTAATGAATGATGAATTATCACTTTATTTTCAACCGCAAATAGAATTAAAAAATAATAACATTTATGGCTGTGAGGTTTTACTGCGTTGGCAACACCCCGAAATAGGCTTTATACCACCTGATGAGTTTATTCCAATCGCAGAATCCGCGGGATTAATTAATGATGTGACTGAATGGGTGGTTGAGCAAGCGCTCCTACACCATAAAAGTATACTTGAAGTTTTCCCTAATCATAAAACTTCAATTAATATTTCAGGGCAAGATTTAACAAAAAGAGACTTACCTGTTCAGGTTATCTCTTTATTAGCGGAGCTTGAGATAGATCCATCAACCTTAGTGATTGAGCTTACTGAGTCAGCGACAGTGAGTGATTCATTAGATGCAAATATTGTCTTAAATGACTTTAAAAAAATAGGTGTTCAAATGGCAATAGATGACTACGGAACAGGCTATTCTTCATTAGCATATTTAAGTCAGCTTAGGTTCAATGAAATTAAAATAGATAAACAATTTGTAATGGAATTAGATCAAAGTAAAAGAGACCAAACAATTTGTAAAACAACTATTGAAATGGCTAAAAGTTTAGGCGCATTTGTTGTTGCTGAAGGTGTTGAAAATGAAAATATTGCAAATATATTACAGCAATATGGTTGTGAAATAGCACAAGGATATCATTTTGGTAAACCTATGCCTTTTAGTGATTATTTTCAATGGTTGCAGCGGTATAAGCAAACAGTTAGTGCTTAATAAAGCTGCCCATCATTTTATTTAGTACATTATACAAAGGCTGAGTATCTGCATTTTCAAGCACTTCTATACTATATGCGATTGCTTCTAGCGATGACAGGCTGTCCGCTCTTTTTGCTTTTCTTATTATATATTGATTCTCAGGTAAATTAGCAAAGCTCAGTGTTTGAAATTTTAATAACCAAGGGTTTTTCATTTTTAATTTATACGCTTTTTTCCATGTGCCATCTAAAATAATTAAGTTTATTTTCTGACTATTTTCTAGGTCTAATTTTTCAACTTCAACCGCATTGTCATCTGGATATAATAAAAAGGTATTTTCTGCAGGTAAACTTTGTATTTCTTTAAAAGAATCAGGCTCTTCACCAACAAAAACGGTTAAATTAGGTAAACATAATTGTGCTAGCCTAATTGTGTTTTTTGCCGCTTTTACTTCGCTTGGATGTTGCATAACATAAATTTTTGTTTGGCAATCTATGTTAGACACCGCTTCACAAACGCAGGTTTTTAATGGGTAATGACAAAGTGCGCAAGTGGCTCTAGACATAGGATTTTAAATTTATAGTTCATTCTAAGTAAAGGTATTTTAAACTTCTAAAATGAAACTAACAATGGATTTTAATTTGGTTTTTAATACAAGTATGTTTACACTGTATTTAAGGTTACTTTGTTTTGCATTTCGTATACACCTAACAATAAAAGGAATATTTATGGGCGATCAGGTTATTGATGAAGATGCACTTTTAGGCATGAAGTCTTTATTGGGTGAGCAATTTAATGACACTTTAGATTTTTGCTACTGTGAATTCGATCGTTTAAATCAAGAGTTAGCACAATCAATCCATAATGATAATGAAAGTGCCATAAGACATGTCCATAGCTTAAAATCTAATGCAGCCCAGTTTGGTGCGTTAACTTTAGCTGAAATGGCTAAAAAAGTAGAGCATTCCCTTAATGATGGTAATTTAAATGATGCGCTAGTATATGCAGCACAATTGCAATCATTGATAGATCAAACTAAAGATAAAATTAATCTATGGAAAGGTAAATAGGGACATTGCCTACAAATATTTAATGTAGGCAAAAATCACAAAGAAGATTTTATTGGTGATCCCATGAAATATTTGAAACCAAGCCGCAATCATCGCACTTAAAGTCAAATAATTCAAACCAAGGTTCATCTAAACGCCAATCACCATCACAGCTCGGACACTTTCTTGTTTGCTCTGCAATTTTATTTAAACCACCCACACGATATAAATAATAATAAACAGGCTTTTTAGTTAATGCGCTGATCCGTTTTCTTAATGTTTGCCCTCGGCGGTATAAATCACTGTCGATATCTGCTAATTCTTTAATTGCAGAGAACTCACATCGTGTCGCACCATTGATTTGAATTTGATCACACGCTTGCCAGTCTTCTTGCCATTTGATTAAGGCTTTATAATCGCCATTTGCAATGGCTGGAAGTTTATAAAGAGGAACTGGCATAAAGTCATCGCCGCAATATACTGGGCTGCAAGTATGGACATAAGTGGTATAAATAATATAACTACTTGATTCATCTCTCGGTGCGGCGCCATTAGCATGAATATCTTGACCTATAACTTTAGTTTTTGGCTGTAACAAACCGACATCGTTTAATTTTTCTAAGCTACTTTTTACAAACGGGCTATGGTAAAGCGGGTGTAATGAATCTTGCTCAGGACACATAACGCGCGTAAGGAAATAACCATCTTTTAATACAGTAGGGAATTCTTCTCCAATAATTTGACCATTAAAGCGCAGTGCATTAACTAAGCGAATAATCGCTTTTTCAGCGGCTTCTAAAGTTGTATCTTGGTAGCAATCAAAAGTTAAATCAACAACAAACATTTATGAATTACCTGCTTTTTTTGAGTCTTTAAGTAAGGTTAAAATCAGATCTAACTTGCTTTCGATTCTATCTAACTGAGTTTGTGATTCATTTTTTTTCGGTTCTTGAGATTTTTGTTCTTGCTCATCAATTTTAAAATTATCAGGGTCGTTTTTATATCGGCCTAAAACAGAAATAATAATAGGCATAGGCACAGTTTGGCTTAATTTTCCCTTTATTAAAGCGACAGAAGGTACTTTATTTTGTACGAGTATTTTTTTTATTGCTTCAATAACAAATTGTTCCATAAGGGACTCTTAAAAAGTTAAATTGGTCAAATTAGCTAAATTTTAGCGTGAACATAATGATATAACTAGTCGTTTTTAAAACTATTAAATTTTATGTATAAGAAACAAGGCTTTAAATGTTGGCACTGATTTTGTTTAATTATTTCCTGAATCAAATTATTTATTGGATAACTTATAATGAAAAAAATATTAACCGCATTACTTTTAGTATCACCTTTAGCATTAACGGGTTGTGTCATTGCTGTTGATGGTGCTGCGGATCACTATTCAAAAGATAGTTGGGAAGTAAGGCAAGATAGTAATAGATCGATGATCAGTAATTTAGAACTAGGCCAATCTATTGATTTAATTAAAGGGAAGCTAGGGGTGCCTGATTTTTATGAAGTTTATAATAAGAACTCAGAACATACACAAGTATTATTCTATCGTACCCATAGAACAGATTCAGATAGCAAAACAACAAAAGATGAATGTCACTTTTTAAAGTTTAAAGATAATAAATTAGTTGCTATTGGCGATGGTTCGACTATTTCAAATTATTTATAAATAAAGTATTTAATATCAAGGTACTTCAATTCGATTTATCTTGATATTGCAGCTTTGTTAATTTCTTAACAAAGTATCAAACTGATCTATTATTTCACTCCAATCTCCATCTTCAGCTAATGATTCCGCTAAAAAATTCGCTTGGCCGTTATTCCAAAATGGCGCTTCACTAATATGAGTTGCACTCGCCAGTAGGTGCTCTGCAATAAATGAATTAATACCAGATTTTTAGTTGTCTAAACCAAGTTGCGAAAATAAATCTGTTAAATTGTGCAAATTTGTATCCATTTTATTTCCCAATTTTTAATTATGTTCTATATAAATATAGAACATAATAATAACAATGGAATCAATCATGGATACACTGGCAACAATACATACACCAAATGAATCTCTAAAAGCAATTTATCTTACAGCTGAAGACTTAAGTCTAGCAGCGAGTTTACTTTATCAGGCATATCATGATGATCCGCTATTAATGGAGATTTTAAACTCATCTACAAGCACGCCTGCAATATATGAAAAAAAATTAAGAGCATTGATCAGAGAAGAGCTCAACAGCTTTTGGCAGGGCCATGAACCTTTAGTGGGTTTATTTAAAGGAGATACTTTAAAAGCGGTAGCTTGTGTTTTTAAGTCAGGAAGTAAAATGAAAGCACAAAGAGTGTGGCATTGGCGATTAAAATTGATGCTGAGCGCAGGTTATTTAACGACTCAGCAGCTTATTAAGAAAGAAAAAGTTATTAGACAATCACTCGATGAATATGATTGTTATCATTTTCTTGCTTTTATAGCCGTAGCACCAGGTATGCAAAAACAAGGGTTTGGTAGTTTTTTATTACGCGCGCTAGATGATCTCATTAAAACAGATGAGGATACTTTAGGACTGGCAGTTTATGTGACTCGTGATGACTTAAAGGCTTTGTTTATTACGGATGGCTTTAAGCAAATTAAACAGCTTGAGTTCAGCAATGTCAGTGGTGATTTGTTATTCAAACTAAAATAACGTCTTTAATATAATTTCACGCTTAAGGCATAAAGGAAGTTTCAGTGTGAGATATATCCTACGTTAATGTAGGTTAGGACGTTTGTTCCCGTTTATTTCACTGATGATCTCAACTTAAGTTACTGATATTTATGTTTTTGTTGTTTATTACAATGTTAAGACAAAAATAAAATTAGCTTTTAAAGCTAATTTTATTTCATATTTCACTTAATATTAGTCCTGTAGGAAGCAAGCAGGTCATAGGAAATGACTGAAGTGTCAGGTAAGGGATTTAAGACAGATATCAAGATGATGTCACAGGGAAATAAAGGAGAAGGATAGGGAATACCAGGATGGTAAAGTATTAAATGATTTAATACTCTGTTAATTGGATTAGCGAATGTCATGGAAAGGATTAAAGACAGATATCAGGATGATATCACAGGGAAACAAAGGAGAAGGATAGGGAATACCAGGATGGTAAAGTATTAAATGATTTAATACTCGGTTAATTGGATTAGCCAATGTCATGGAAAGGATTAAAGACAGATATCAGGATGATGTCACAGGAATATAAAGGAAAGGGATTTAAGGACGTACTTTGTGTTAAATGATTTAACACTTAACAGGATGTTATGGATATTTGCATGATGCAATTAGGATGAGTTGGGAAGACTCAAAATATCAAGGATAGGCATGGAAGGTTAGGACACCTCAGGATGAGGCAAGGAATAGAGTCTGGATGACTTAGATAGGTTTTATGGATAAAACCTTTGTTATGGATACTAAAGGGAAGGCAATCGCAAAAGGTGAGTGGAAAACCTTATACATGGATGGAAAAATAAGATTGGGGCGTAGCATTGAGCTACGCCTTAGTTCTTTTTGTAGAAAAATAAATTATTTACGCTTCTAAAAAGATTTAAATTTTATGAGGTGGTACTAATACATCAACAAGCTTAATATCTTCCATTGTTAATTCTGCTTGATAGCGGCTTTGTCCATCACTTGAAAAATCAAAAATAAAAATACTTTTTAGTCCTGGCTTTCCTGTGCGTAATAATCCTAATCTTTGCTTTTTACAAGCGACATCTAATAGTTGAACTTGCAGTTTTTCAGCCTGATTTCTTGCATGAGCTTGAGCAGCCTCTGCTATTTTTCGATTTAACCAAAAAAAATAAATAACAGCTGATACTGTCATAATTAACCAAAGTGATGCCATAAAAAATCCTATTTTTTTAACTTATGAAAAAAGTTTACCAATTGCATGTGCTAACGCATCACTTCGATTTTCAACTCTCAGTAATGCTAATAACTGAGGGCGAACCGTTGGAATAGCAACTAAATCAGCAAAAATACCTGAAAATAATTCTGGGTAGTCTGTTATATGTGCCACTGCATCCATAAATAAATGCAAACGTTTTGGCTCGCTAAGACTTTGCCAAGTACGACCTGTAATAGTCAAAATGATATCAAGGTTAGTAGCTAACTCTGAGTTTAAAATGGTATCAATTAAATCGTTTAATAATGCTTGTGCCTTAGTATGAGATAAACATCTTAGGTAGTTTACTAATGCAGGTACATCTTTATTTTTGATTGCGATATGAGACAGTTCAACCAACTTTTCAGTAAGCGCTGTTGAAATTTCAACATTTTCTAACATAGACGCAAGAGGAGAGCATACCTCTACAGGTAAATCTGCAAACGCATTAATGAGACTTGTTAGGTTTTCTGTTTTATCTATTCTAAAGGCAAAGTCAGCAATACCTTGAAGAGAAAGTGATTCCCAGTCTGTAAACCCTAACTTACCACTAAAATAAAGCTGTGCTGATTCATAATAAATAGAGGCAGGTTTATTTGTTTCTACTTTCATTAAAGCATTAAATGCGGCACGTTTATTGGCATTTGGCGTAAATACATATGGATTATTATTGAGTTGTTGGCCATCTTGTTGACCGGTCAACTGTGTACCTAAGGCCTCAAGTACCATGCTCGCAAAGTGATCTCTGCTGGCTTGAACTAATTTACTTTCTTCATCCAAAGGCAGTTTTAAAAACCAAATATAGGGTTCTTCAGTTTCTTTTTTATCCCAAAATAGAATGGCGATTAATGCATGTTTTTGTAATGGAGTAGGATAAGGGATCTGGGCATTTTCAATTTTTGAAAAAGTTTCTTTATTAATTTTAGTGATACGGCGACCAATGTCATACGCACGCCATTGTGTACCAGCTGCATCTAATAAATCTGCCAATGTTGATATATTGCTATCCATTACTTAACCTTAAAAATATAAACTGATTACAATTATAATGAGTTTGTTTGATCGTGCCAATAACTTGTTATAATCAGCAAAAATAATACTTAGTCATTAAATAAAAGTAGTAAACATGAGTGAAGTGATAAATAAAGAAGTGATACAAGAAGAAGTGGTTATACCAAAGTTAACTATTTTGTATCAAGATGAATATTTTGTAGCAATAGATAAACCTGCGGGTTTATTAGTTCACCGATCTTTTTTAGATAAACATGAAACACAATTTGCTATGCAAATGTTACGCGATCAAATTGGGCAACATGTATATCCTGTTCATAGATTAGACCGTCCCACTTCAGGTGTACTTTTATTTGCCTTAAGTTCTGAGTCAGCACGTAAGATGAATGAAATTTTTATCGCGCATCAAGTACAAAAGCGCTATTTAGCATTAGTCAGAGGTTTTGCGCCTGAACATAGACTCTTAGATAAGCCATTAAAAGAGCAACTAGATAAAATAGCAGATAAACATGCAAACCAAGATAAACCAGCACAAAGCGCCATTACTGATTTTAAATGCTTAAAACAAGCGAGTTTAGATATTCCTTTTGGCAAATACCCAAGTATTCGTTATTCACTGGTTGAATGTTACCCTAAAACAGGGCGTAAACATCAGATCAGAAGGCATTTAAACCACTTAACGCATCCTATAATCGGGGATGTAAATCATGGCGATAATCGTCATAACCACTTTTTTAGAGAGCACTTTGAACTAAGACGTTTAATGTTATTTTCTAAAAATTTAAGTTTTAAACATCCCTATACAGATGTTCAGATAAATATTGAAGCTAGCTTAGGGGAAGAGGTATTATCAATTTTCAAACAATTAAATTGGTCTGACTCAGAGCTCGATTATCGCCAAAAGTAAAAAAAGGATAATGATATGTCACAAATTAGTATTTTTGTTGGTTCAGTTTATGGCGGTGCGCAAGAGCTCGCTTTCACTTTAGCTGATTCATTAAAGTCTACAAAGCATCACGCTGAGGTATTTTTACCTGGCACAATAAATGATATGAAAAATGCTTCCCATATACTGTTTGTGACTTCAACTACAGGTGCGGGAGATATCCCTGCGGAATTAGAAGTTTTATATTTAGAATTAAAGAATCAATTCCCGTTATTAACAGATATCCCTTATGGCATTATTACATTAGGCGATAGTAGTTATGGCGATACTTTTTGTGGCGCAGGAAAAAAAATAGATATCTTGTTGCAAGAGTTGCAAGCTAAAGCATGTATTGAAAACTTAGAAATAGATGCGTGTGAAGATTTTGAGCCAGAAAAACCAGCTCTAGTGTGGTTTGATTCATTTATAAAAGCACTTTAAGCAATTGTTAAAGGGATTTTTATAAAGCTAAGCTTATTATTTTCATCCACAGGTAATATGCCTGCATTAACATTGATTTGAATGGCGCTGAGTAATAATATGGGGGCGCTTAGGGTATTATCTCTTTGCTCTCTTAATGATACATAGTCGTGCTGGCTAGTATTATGTTTTAAATGTACGTTATATTTTTTTTGCTCTGAGACTGTGGTTTTATATACAAGTTCACGGCCATGAGGCTGGTAGTCGTGGCACATCCACAACTGTAAATCGTCGCCAAGTTCAAATATTCTTTGTATAGAGTGATAAAGCTGACTCGCATTGCCATCAGGGGAGTCACACCTTGCAGTACCGCCATCTGGCATAAATAAAGTATCGCCAACAAACACATTGCCATCAACTAATATACAAATGCTATCGGGAGTATGTCCTGGTGTTGCTAAAATACGAACCGGTATATCACCTAGTTTATTTTTAAAAAACTGCGAAAATGTTACATGATCTGCATGTGTATGAGTCTCTATTACCCAGTCTATATTAAGATGATGGGAATCAATATAATCAAGCATCAGGTTGGCTGTGATATAACTCAAACTACCTGAATAAATATCAAAATCAAGCACAAGATCAATGATCATGCCTTTTAGTGATCTTGTATCAAATACCACATAAGAAAGGGCTGCAGTATCTTGATGAAAAAAGCTTCTATATTTATACTCATAATTTTCTACTTTATAGTGAGCCGTAACTCGGTTTAAATGTTAACTTGGTTGGTATCCTAAATCGACTAATAATGTTTTGCTATTAGCTGCATCTCTTGCTAAATCATCACAACGCTCATTTTGTTCATGGCCAGTATGACCTTTAACCCAATGCCATGACACATCGTGCTGGCTATTAACTTGATCTAATCTCTGCCATAAATCAATGTTTTTTACCGGCGTTTTATTTGAAGTTTGCCAATTACGTTTCTTCCAACCTTGCATCCAAGACTCTATACCTTGTTTTACATACTGACTATCTGTGGTTAATGATACAACACAAGGTTTAGTCAGAGCTTCAAGTCCGACAATCGCGGCTAATAGCTCCATTCTATTATTGGTAGTTAAGGTATATCCTTGGCTTAATTCTTTAATATGGCCTTTATAAATCAGGATGGCACCATAACCGCCTGCCCCAGGATTGCCTAAGCAAGAGCCATCGGTATAAATTTCTACATTTTTTTGCACACAATACCTATTATTTTTGTTTGATTATATTTAAGTTTAACCATACTGAAATTCGCATATTAAGCGTGTTTGGGTATAGAATACTTATAAGTTGTAAAATAACATAAATGAAGTAATAGGCGATATGGACCACAGACAAATAGTTCTTGATACAGAAACCACAGGAATAGATCCAAAACAAGGTCATAGGATCATTGAAATTGGTTGTGTAGAGCTTATCAATCGACGTATGACGGGGAATAACTTTCACGTTTATATTAATCCTGATCGCCCAATTGAAGATGAAGCTATAGATGTACATGGTATTACTAATGAATTTTTGCGTGATAAACCACGCTATCACCAAGTCGCCCAGGAGTTTTTTGATTATATAAAAGGTTCGGAGTTAGTGATCCATAATGCAGCGTTCGATATCGGATTTATGGAACATGAATTTGCTATGCTCAATACCCGTTACCCCAAAACGGCAGAGTATTGCAAAATAATTGATACCCTGAAAATGGCACGTGATTTACATCCAGGGCAAAAGAATAACTTGGATGCCTTATGTCGTCGTTACGATATCAATAATTCAAAACGTACCATGCATGGGGCTTTACTGGATTCTGAAATTCTAACCGATGTATATTTAGCCATGACAGGTGGTCAGGTAAATATTAACTATGGTATGGATGGCGCTAAAAAAGGCAAAGAGGGTGAAATCATTCGTTTATCTGCTGATAGAGCACCATTAAATATAATAAGAGCTTCAGCAGAAGAATTAATTGAGCATGAGTCAAGATTAGATGTAGTAGGTGATGCCTGTCTTTGGCGTCAATAAAACTTAGAAAACCGTGTAATAAATTATTAAAGATTTGGCGTCATAAAGGTATGAGTATTAAAAATATCATATAGCATTAAAAAACAAATAGTTGTTATGGCGCCTATAAGGAAATGTATATGAAAGCGATAATGAGTTTATTAATATGTTTAATTAGCCCATTTGTATTTGCTGTTGAGCCCGAAGAGGCTTTAGAAGTAATTCAAAGAGATGCCGGTGAAAATGAGGTTAAACTCTTTAATAACCGCTTTAGAATAGATCATAAAGTTGATGAGATTACTTTGCTCTTTTTTAGAAAACGCGGCTCTTCACCCGTTATTTTAATTCGCCCTGACGGCAGTAAAATGTATGCGACTCAAGGCGTGACAGGTGAAATTGAATGGTATGATGATTTAACCTACGACATTATTAAAATAGAAAAACCTATGCCAGGGCCATGGCAAGCTGTTGGTGATATCCTTCCCGAAAGTAAAATTTTTGTATTAAGTGAAATAGAACTTCATGTTGATCCCCTCCCCGAGCTGATGTTTAAAGGCGAGACGATAAAACTAACAGGCAAACTAACAAATGGCGGTGCGCCTATCACCTCAGGGCATTTTAGAGACGTTGTTACCCTTGATGTTGATTTTGTCAGTACTAATAATAGTGAGTATAAAAACTTTGGTGCTAAAACCGTTAGGGTTGCGGAATTTAAAGATGATGGTAAAGGCTTTGATGAGTACCCAGGAGATGCGGTATTTACTGGGGAGTTCAAACTAAACTTTGCAAGTGGCCAATGGCGCCCTGAATTTTATTTAATTACACCTTTAGTCGAAAGACGCTTAGTGCATGAGTCAGTCATGGTTGAGGAAGCACCGTTTACCTATGAACTTGAGCTCGCAAAAGAACAAAAATCAGAACATGTACTAAAAATAAAGATCGATAATACTCAGGTTGATCCAAAGACTGTCTTATTCCAAGGGAAAATCTTTTACCCTAATAATGAAGAGCAGGCTTTTTCAATTGATGCAAATGATTCCGCTAACAGAGAAATTAGATTAATTAATTATGATTGGGGGGATTACTCGGTAGAGCTGTCGGCTTTTGGTACAAATATAAATGGTCGAGAGTTTATGACAACACTAGAAAACTATACTTTTAGCATTGAGCGACCAATTGAAGAAGAAGAACAAAAAGCTGAAATAATCCCTCCAATCCAAAGTGATTTGAAACTTGATGAAATAAATAGTGAATTAATTGAGCAGCAACAAGCGTCAGAAATAGAAACCAGTAAGTTAATTTCAATAATCATAATAGGAAATGTGGTTATTTTAATACTTGGTGGGGTATTTTTTAGATTAGTGGTACAAAAGAAGCCATTATTTAAATTTAACTTCAAATTTAAAAGTAAAAAAAGCACAGCAGAGGAAGAGTTTAGTTTTGATGATTCAAATGAAAAATCAAAAAATGGTCGTAAATCAAACGATAGCGATGAAATTTTAAACCTTTCTATCTCAGATGACTAAAAAATGCAGAAAATTGAAAATAAGTGTTGACTCTAAAGGGCCTCATTCGTATTATTCACGCCGCCGGCAAGGGATACCAAGTCGGAAAGCAAATATAGCGGAGTGGTAGTTCAGTTGGTTAGAATACCGGCCTGTCACGCCGGGGGTCGCGGGTTCGAGTCCCGTCCACTCCGCCAACATTTGCACTGTAACAAATTAAGAATAAGCTGGAGTGGTAGTTCAGTTGGTTAGAATACCGGCCTGTCACGCCGGGGGTCGCGGGTTCGAGTCCCGTCCACTCCGCCAACACTTATTGTTACAACGCCGAAAGGCATTTATTTTATTCCTTTGAGGAGTGGTAGTTCAGTTGGTTAGAATACCGGCCTGTCACGCCGGGGGTCGCGGGTTCGAGTCCCGTCCACTCCGCCAATAGGATAGAATAATAAAATGACATCGTAAGATTTTGCGGAGTGGTAGTTCAGTTGGTTAGAATACCGGCCTGTCACGCCGGGGGTCGCGGGTTCGAGTCCCGTCCACTCCGCCATTATCTACAATGTTAAGTTTTACTCTACAGCGTGATAATTACTTAGTTAATTGGTAGAGTGATAAACTTCGGTTTATCAAATGTTAAAAGACATTAAATTTGTTTATATCTCAGCGGAGTGGTAGTTCAGTTGGTTAGAATACCGGCCTGTCACGCCGGGGGTCGCGGGTTCGAGTCCCGTCCACTCCGCCATTTGATATAACTAAATTTAAAAGTAAAGTAAGATTTTGCGGAGTGGTAGTTCAGTTGGTTAGAATACCGGCCTGTCACGCCGGGGGTCGCGGGTTCGAGTCCCGTCCACTCCGCCATTTACTTACATTACTAGAATATGATACCACTGCGGAGTGGTAGTTCAGTTGGTTAGAATACCGGCCTGTCACGCCGGGGGTCGCGGGTTCGAGTCCCGTCCACTCCGCCATTTATTTTAAGTTAAAGTAAAATTCCTCGTTTAAATCTAAAACTAATTTTATCAATACCTTGAAAAACCTATTTATATCTTCTTAATCAAAAAATTTAACTATATTAAGCTAAATTCTTCCTTTTATATTATTTCTATCAATTTTAAATGATTAAAATTTTTATTCTAATCCTAATCAATATGTAAATGGTCAAAATATTTGATATTTATTAGCTCTAGGAATATATTTCCATGTAAAGTAAAATTAACATCAAATTAGGTACATTTAACATTTGATAGGTAATGTAATAAATCTTATGAATAGCAGTTTTCAAGAGAAAAACTTATAGTTAGAGCTAACTGCAACTGTGCTCATTTTTTCTTATTACTTGGAACAACTTCTCGGTTTTACGCGTTTTCAGCTAGCAGATAGTACAGTGATCATTAGTTTATTATTTAAAGTGGTTATGTTCTCAGTAATATTTATGTCGGTTTCTTTTGCGATACTGACAATTATCAACTACAAAGATGCAAAAAAACCGCTTGATGAACGAGAAGCCTTAATAGAGTTAAAAAGCAGTTATTATAGCAATTGGATTTTAAAGGTTGGCGTTGTAATAGCCGTTGCGCAGTATGCTTTAGAGTCAAATGCATGGGCAATAGGTTTGCATCAAATATACCTTTTTTGCCACTTCATCTTTTAGTTTTAGCGTTTTTATTACCAGAATTTATAAGCTGTTTTATACAAGTTAGGCTATTTCGTAAAGGAGTTTAATGATGACAAAGTTATGTATTAGAAATAATATACGCCAACTTAGGTTTCATCATAATGAAATGACACAGCAGGCATTAGCTGATGTCATAGGTGTCAGCCGTCAAACTGTAATAGCAATTGAATCTGCTAAGTATTCTCCATCTTTAGAAGTCGCCTTTAAAATATCAGCTGTATTTAAAGTGTCTTTAGAAGATATGTTTATTTATGAACCTTGAAACAGAGCAATATGCATTAGACTAAAATTAAAGCTGATATAAAAGGAATTAGTACGATGTTAGATATCAAAAACCTTAATCACTCAGTGAATGACGGTACCAATGAAAGAGAAATATTGTCTGATATTAATCTAAAGTTAGCGCAAGGGCAGTCTCTTGCATTAATGGGTGACAGCGGTAGTGGTAAAACGAGCCTTTTAAATTTAATTTGTGCTTTAGAACCAATTCAGCAGGGCGATATTTATTTATCTAATACTAATATTAAAAACCTTTCAGATAAAAAGTTAAGTTTGATCCGTAAAAATGAATTAGGCATTATTTTTCAGCAATTTAATTTACTAACAGGCTTAAATGTAAAAGATAATATTGCTTTTAGTGCCAAGTTAGCTAATAAATTTGATCAACAACATATTACAAAATTAACTGAGTCTTTATCTATAGATCACTTACTAGAAAAATACCCTGCAACTTTATCTGGTGGCGAAATCCAAAGAGTGGCAATCGCCCGTGCATTGGCTGCGAAACCAAAACTGTTATTAGCGGACGAACCAACAGGCAATCTCGATATTAAAAATAGTAACATTGTGGTGGATTTATTAGTTAATTTGGCAAAAACCTATAATACTGCGCTATTAGTCGTAACGCATAGCCAACAAGTCGCACAAAAAATGGATGTTATGTACTGCTTGGTCAGTGGTAAACTATCACAGGTACATGCCTTAGAAGCAAAGAAGGCTTAATTTTATGAAGCAACTGGCGCTCATATTTCAGGTTCAATTTGCGGAATATAAGCAAAATGCACTACTCAATATTGGCTTTATTTTTAGCCTAGCAATAGCCACAAGTACTCTGTTAAGTATTTTAATTTTAAATCACGCAAGTAAACAGCAATACCAACAAGCAAATAGCCAACTTGAAAGCCCAGTCGCGCAGTATATTGTGCCAAAGCGTGGTAATACAGTGTCGGCGAAGGACTTTGCGAAGTTAAGACAGCAAGGATTTAATGAACTGCAAGGTGTATTGTCATTTCGAAAAAAGTTGATAAATAATCAAACAGTATATTTTAAGGCAATAGATTTATTACCTTTGAGCATCACACAACCTGATATTTATGATCCTACTTCAATATTATTATCCCAAGAATATGTAAATAAACTTAACTTAGATCATTCATCGCAATTACAATTAATAGAGCAACCTAAATTAACCGTAAAAATAATTGATTCTAAGTTATGGTATAATGTCGCGTTATTAGATATTGCCTATGCTTGGCAGTTATTCCCGGAATATACTGGGTTTAGTTATTTAATCGTGAGTGAAATGACATCTAATAGAGTAAAAAGTTTAAGCAATTCCCTACCAGAACACCTCATTTTACAACAATCTTTTAATATTAAAGAGCGTTCGGGCTTTGCCGATGCGTTGCATTTAAACTTAACCGCTTTAGCATTACTTGGTTTTATAGTGAGTAGCTTTATTGCTTTTCAAGGGGCAAATCAAGCTTGGCATAAGCGATGTGAAATCATGTCACAATTAAGACTATTAGGTATTTCTCGATTTGAAATTAAACTTGCTCTAATATTTGAGGCTGCATTTTTAATAATAATCTCAAGTATTGTAGGTGTGATGCTTGCTT
The DNA here is from genome assembly GCF_001269985.1 of Pseudoalteromonas sp. '520P1 No. 423'. Classification (NCBI taxonomy): domain Bacteria; kingdom Pseudomonadati; phylum Pseudomonadota; class Gammaproteobacteria; order Alteromonadales; family Pseudoalteromonadaceae; genus Pseudoalteromonas; species Pseudoalteromonas sp. '520P1 No. 423'. The sequence goes on from NZ_BBZB01000001.1 coordinate 2,074,241, forward strand.
TTATAATGGTAAGTTTTTTACTTCCCATATTAGGTTTTACTTTATCTCAATTATATCAATTGCAATCAAGTGGTCATTTTACATGGGATTGGTTGTATTTACTTTGGTCTGTGATGATATCGACACTGGCAGTTTTTTTAGCTTTAATTAAGCAATTTAAGTCAATCAACAGCAAAAAAATCTCGCTCTTTTCTAAACAAAGTAAGGTTAATTCAACTGACAATAAATTCTTTAAAAAACTATTATTTTTCATCATATTGGCTAGTATTGTGTTTTTTATGATCCCAGAAGTCAGTTGGCATTCTATTATGCTTAAATACGGGGTTTTATTAATCATTACAACAGCAATATTACCCTTATTTTTATACTTTATTTTTTTATTTTTAAATAAGTTGATAACAGGTTACAAAACAAACTATCTATTACAAGATTTAAAAAATCAGATCTCAATTCGGTTTTTGCCTTTAGCTGCATTTTATATTGCCTTAACAACAAGCATTGCTGCAGCATTAATGGTTGCGAGCTTTGAGTCCGCGTTTACTAAGTATTTAGACCAACATTTAGATGAAGATTTATATATAAGGTTTAAAGTGGGAGAAAAACACACAATACAGCAGTGGTTAAATCAAAATACCAATGTAGATGAATTTATTTTATATATAGATGCTAAAGCACTTGTTGGCAAAGATACTGTTGCAGTGAATACGGTTAATTCAAAACGGCAATTCAGCTCAATTGTATTTAAATCTCAGATCACCCAACCACCAGATAAAGTTCTAGAAAATGGCTGTTTCATAAATGAACAACTTGCACTAAAACGCAATATTTTATTGTCAGATAAAATTAAAATTTCGCAAAATACTTCAAAGCGAAGCCCATTTATATGTACGGTAACGGGTATTTATTATGATTATGGTAATCCTAGCTTTGAAATAACTTTAGGCAAAGAACTTGCAAAAATACATCTAAATGGGCTTAAAGAAATAGGTTTTGGTGTCTATTTTAAATCATTTGATGACACTATTATTGCTGATTTAGTTGAACAATTAAATATAGATGACAGCCAACTATATCAGCCATCACAAATTAAAAAAATGGCATTAAAAGTGTTTAAACAAACTTTTATTTTAACCCAAGCCATTGCTGTAATTTTATTATCTATCGCCTGTTTTGGCTTGTTTTTGTCTGCAAATAACCTTGAACTGGCAAGAAAGTCGCAACTGTATATTTTAATTAGCCTTGGGTTTAGTAAATCAGCTTTATTTGTTCATATGTTAGTGCAATGGTTATTACTTGCTTGCGGCTGTATTTTATTGAGTTGGCCTATAGCGAGCATATTAGCTAACGTCTTAGTCTCAAAGGTTTTACCTAGCTCTTTTGGTTGGTCAATGCCTTTGTTATTGGAAATATCATCATTTATAAATAGCAGCATTATAGGGTTAGTGTGTTTAGTGCCAGCTTTATGCTTAGTGCTTAGAAAAGTAAACTTTAAAGGCCGACTATGAGATTGATAGTGTTAATAGCAGCTTTGTTGATTCTTGCGTGTGGGGAGGATATCTCAGACAAAAATTTAGAGAAAAACACAGAGCAAAAAAAGTATGTTAGTCCATTACATCGCCTAGCAGACAGCACTCAAACTTATCAAATACCATCAATTGATAATAAAATTAATTTTCCAGAAGCGCATTCACCTAAAAAGAATTATCGACATGAATGGTGGTACATTACAGCGAATTTAGTCACTGATGATGGGGATGACATTGCTATGCAATGGACTTTGTTTCGCACTGCAATCAAGGGCAAACATTGGTACTTTGCTCACGCAGCACTTGGCAGTGACAAACAACATTTATCTGCATTTAGGAATGCCCGTGAGGAACTAGGCAATCTTACTATCACTAATAACCCCTTTAGTGCTTCTATTGATGATTGGTCATGGCAATCATCAGCTGAGTTATTGCCTGCAAAACTACACTTTGCTGACTTTAAAGATGATAATCAGTGGCAAGTGAAACTGGATTTACAAGGTGCTAACCAATTCTATTTACAGGGTGCTCAAGGTTATAATAGAAAACATGCACAGCTGCTAATCGCAAGTCATTATTACTCTCAGCCATTTATCAAAGCATCAGGGCGGATATTTCTTGATGGTGAATGGCACAATGTAACAGGAAATGCATGGTTTGATAGAGAGTGGGGCTCTCAAATGTTAGCACCAGAACAACAAGGTTGGGATTGGTTTTCGCTGAGATTAAAACCTGAGTTAGCATTAATGGTTTATCGCATTCGTTCTAATAATAAAGATTTTATTTATGCCAGCTTAATGCATGATAATGGTGATATTGAAACACTCACTCCAGATGAAGTTAAGCTGATTTCAATAATAAGTACAGTTCAGAGTACTTATCCAAATCACTTTAAAATTATAATAAAAAAGCATGAAATTGATATAGATGTGAAAACAATTAACAAAGATCAAATCATGCGGTTTGGCATTGAGTATTTTGAAGGCATGGTAAATTTTACAGGTAGCCACACAGGCATAGGTTTTTTAGAAATGACAGGATATTAGGTTTAAAATGAAAAAGTTACATAAATATTTAGGTTTTATTATGGTCTTGCCCTTTATTGCTTGGGCAGTTACTGGCGTGTATTTTTTTATTAAACCTGGATATAAAAGTGCCTATGAAAGCCTACCAATTCAAACCTACGCAATTACTGACACTATTGAACTAAAAGGAAATGAAGCTTGGCTTGAAACCAGAGTTATAAAGTCGATTTTAGGCACTCATTTACTGGTGAAAACTGATGATGGTTGGCAACACAGAGATTTAAATACGTTAAATATCATAGAAACTCCCACAAAAAAACAAATCGAAATTTTGCTTAATGATGCAATTAAACATAACCCACTCAGATATGGCAATATAGCAAGTATAGAGGGATTGAAAGTGATCACAGATACAGATGTAAGGATCAGTTTAAACTGGAATAATATGAGCTTATATCAACAAGGAAAAGATACAGATTTTATAAATCAAATGTATAAAATTCATTATTTACAATGGACTGGTATCAAATCAATTGACAAAGTTTTAGGTATTATTGGCCTTGTATTAGTATTGTTATTGGCTTTTTTAGGACTAAGAATGTCAATAGCTTATAAAAAAGACACTATTTAATTAATCGGTACAATCTGATATTGTACCTGAGCTTTTATTCAAAATACTATCAGGGAAGAATATGAAATTTAAAAAACTAAGTTTAGCGTTTGCTTTTACTTTGCCGCTATTAGTAAATGCCAATGATTTAAAGGAAGTGAATACACAATTTAAAGATGCTTATCATCAATATCAAGCAGCGATTAAAACAACAGATAAAAAAAAGCAGCTTGAGTATGCAAAGTTATCTTATGATCTTGGCAAACAAGTGTATGGTGAGCAAGATATTAATACAGCGCGCCTAGGCTTTAACTTAGCGTCAATTTATAATAATACTCACAAACCGGAGCAAGCAAGAAAAGTACTAGCGCCTTTAATTGAGATATATAAAACACAGTTAGGCAAATATCATATTGAACTTGTTGATTTATATTTTGCTTATGCTAAGTCTCTGCCTTATAAAAAGAATGATATGGCAGAACGCTATTATAAAAAAGCACTGACAGTAATTGATGAGCAATCAGAAAAAGATCCTTTATTAAAAGCATTGATCACTTTAGATGCGGGTATTGAATTATTAGCCATAGGCTCTAGAAAAAGTAAAATGATTTTAGATGCACAAGAATATTTAATTGAGCAGTTTCCTGCAAACGATAAACGTGTTGTAAAAGCAAATTTTTATGCGGGTAAATATTATTTAGCACGTAAGAGTTATGGTAAGTCAGTAGAAAATTTTGAATCAAATTTAGCTATATTTGAAGCCTTAAAAGGCCCAACACATCCACTTGAGCTCAATACCCATGCCTTTTTAATTAATGCATTGGAAAAGTCAGGTAAAAGTGATGAAGCAACTAAGCATTGTATTGCGATTGGTAAAATGAGACCTTGGGATGACGATCAAGAACAAAGACCTTTGTATCGTGCAAATCCAGAATATCCAAATAGCATGGCAAGAGCTAGGCAAAATGGCTCAGTAAAAATTGAATTTACAATTTCTGATTTTGGATTTGTGACTGATGCAAAAATAATTAACCCTGAAGAATCAAAAGGATTTCATAAAGTAGCGTTAGCAGCTTTAGATAAGTGGCGTTACGCGCCTAAATTTGAAAATGGTGTTGCAGTAGAGGCTAAATCAACTGTTCAACTAGACTTTAAGATTGCTCGTTAATTCATAAATGATATCTGGAAATGCCCTAACAAATTTTGCTAGGGCTTTTTTGAACAATTATTTTTAGTTTTTAGTTTTTAGTTTCTGAAATTGAAAAGCAGAACCTAATAAAATACAGCCTATAAACATAAATGCGATTACTTTTTGCAGTACAGTAAAGCCACTAATATCCCACAATAAAACTTTTGATGTTGCGATAACAAAATAGCCAATACAAATAGGCATCAACCATAAATATTGTGTTTTTAAAGTATGGAACAATAAATTTGTACCATGTATCACCAGTAAAATTGAAATTAATGGGCTTGTGAGCTTAGCCTCATAAAGATAAATAATGCTCAAATAAATAGAAGTTAAACATAAGTGAGACATTAATAGGCTGATTTTTTGGTTTACACCTAATCTGCGGGTCAATACAAAGCGCGGTTTATGGGTATAAGAGATAAAAAATAGACTACACATTAATGGTATATATATAACAGCAATAGAAGAAGCATTATTAAGCTGAGTTATATCGTTATATAGCCATAACCCAAAGGCTAAACATAAGCTTGCAAGCCAAATATACTTATGGGTAGTGCCATAATAAGGCTTCATTCGGATATTAAAATAAGGTAATAAGATCAGAGCATAGCAATAAATAATGGTACTGAATAAGCCATAATAAGCACTATTTGTTATGCCAAATATAAAAATGAAAAGACTTATGCCCCAAAAAATACAAATTGGTGCAACTAAAGACGTCACCTTGTTTTTAAATACATCTAAAGATGACGTTATTTGATGCGTAAAAGACTTTGATATCAATAACAGCGTTAGCAGTAATGCGCAACCAAGCAGTAACGCGCTTAACCCATAGCCTTGCCAATTGTCAAAACGAATTAAATAACAGGCAAATATACTGGTTGATGTAGCTATTAATAATACTAATTTTGCCATCAGCCACAATATTGGGCGTTGCAATTTACAATAAATAAAAATGGATAATAACGCTGAACCCCATAAAACTACCGGCATCAATTCAGGTGACTGTCTATAAACCGAAGGTAAAAAGCATACAGGTAGAATAATAAAAAATGTCGTATCTAGATGTTGTGCTATTTTAAACAATGCACTTTTTGTAAATAGTTTTCGGTAGAAATAAGCTATTAGCCAAAAGGCGATGAATGCTTCTACTCGGGCAATTTGTCCTATTAATGTTTGAGTTTTAAAATGAAAATCACCTATATGCAAACCACTTGTAATCACAGGTATCAATAATAATAACCAATGTAGAAAAGCGATCTTTTCTAATTTAGGCCAATTAAACTTATGGCTGATAACAATCAGGCTAAATAAAGGTATCAAGGAAAATAGCCAAAAACCTTTATCATAAAAGCAAGCAATGCTTGTCATAAACAATAAAGACAGCATGCAAATGCTTAATTGATTTAAATAATTTTTTAATATTTTTTCTTTGTAAGTAATCATTCTGATATTTATATTTAATAAAATAGGCATCACAAAACTTAAAGCAACAATACTAACTAAATTTAAATACCCCATATTAAATTCAAACGACACCAATATTGGCAAGGGGGCTATAGCATCAACAAACCAGATACATATATTAAAAATAGCGCTCAGGGATGAAACTAACAGTAATAAATAAGCCTCTATTCGTACGTTATAAAAATTGAAGCGTAAGCCTAGATATAACAATATTAGGCCTTCAATCCCCCACACTAAACTAAGCAGGTCAGTAGAGATTAGTATTAATAAAGCAGTCCCTGTAAAAAATCCTGATACCAGTAGCGCAATGATTTTAAAATCTTTGTTTATAAGTGACTTTAAACGTGTGATTTGACAAAACAAAAATACAGCCGCGGCTAAAAAAGCATTAAATAAAAGTAAAAAGCCATATTGCTGTGACGATGAAGATACTTGCTCAAGTGTTACTAACATAAAGGCTAAAGATACACATAATTGAATTAAACAATTTTGCCGATTCGATTTAAATGTAAACCACTGGAAATAAAGATTTACGCACATTTTATAGAAAAACAAATGTACTAAGATAACCGCCGTAATTGCTTGGCTAGTGTGTGCTTGTAATAATACAAATTCTACTAAGCCGATGCTTAAAATAAAGCTGATTTGAGCTAATAATTGCCAACGTATGGAAAAAGCGATTACCGCAGCGCCTATGCAAATAAGCAGTAAAAAACTCAGATATAAAAAAGGGGCATTATTGATGATAGATATGAGGAAAATAGGCGCTAATGTCCCCCCAATTAAGCTAATAAAAGCGACGATACGTGTTTCATAAACCTTAGATAAAACATAACCGAAAGCACAAATGATAATTAATAAAACAAAGGTATTTAAGTCTGATATAAGTTGATAATAAGGGCCTAAAAAATAACTACATAAATACAATAAAATCACACTTAAGCCAATTAGGCTTGCACAATATTCAGACATATCATTGCGAGATTTATTAAGTTTTATGGCAAAGATTAAAATTGCTAAAGCACTTAAATATCCCATACTCACTTTACCTAAAGGAGGCAGATATTCATTAAATGAATATTGTAGTAAATAACCAAATCCCATTACTAATGTGACGATACCAGCAAGCGTTAAAAAGAAAACGGGTGCTTTTCCTTGTTTTTTATAGTGGGCATATATTTTTGTAAATGAGCTCAGTAAGCTAGTAAAGGGGCCTAAAACTGAAGAGATAAGCGGTTCTAATATTTTATTAATAATACTCTGAGTAAATGTATTTTTATGTACAACAACCGTTTTTAAGCTTGCTGACTTTTCATCATTTATGCTTTTTAAATTATGATTTTTATTTATTATTTTTGCTTGAGGAAGCGTACTTTCAAATTTAATTTGTTGTTCTGGGTTTAAATTTTCTTTTGGATTAGCTGAATGGGTCTCTACATGAGCATTTTTGTGTGTATTAACTGCAGAAGTCTCATTTGAACTTTTCTGAGTAATGGTTTGAGGCTTTAAATTATCCCTTTCTAATAACTTGACTCTAGTTTGTAGTTTTCTATTACTATCAAGTAGATAAATAAGGGTCGCGAATATAATTCCATATATATATTCTTCAGTAGCAATACCTATAAGAAAAATGAGCAATCCAACTATCATCATAATTTAAAATCCTTTTCTTTTTGTTATAGATTATGGAATTTGTTGTGAATTTACAATTTTGTTTTAAATAATCTTCCAATTATACTGCTATGATTAATTATCAGACCAGAGATTTAACAATAATAAACCTATGAAGAAAATACTGTTATTAGCTTTAATTGGATATGCCTTCCTATTGAAACCCGTTGGGGCTACACAAAAAAATACGGTTGATACTGTACAAAACAAAGTTGATATTATGATGCAAGATACGGCTTCATGGCTCGATAGTTTTGCCAGTAATAAAAGAGTAAATGATAAAGCATCGGCTAATGGATATTTACAACTTGGTTGGTTACCCAGAACCGCTGATTTAGCTGATATCGAGGCTAAATTTAAAGTGCGTTTAAAGCTGCCTAATTTGAATGATAAAATAGCACTAGTGATAGATAATGATGATGAGGATGATCTAAAGCTAGATTATGAAGCTGATGCCATTGAAAAAGATAAAGAAGATATTAATTTAGCTGTGCAATACATCAAAGATCTCAATGAGAATTTAAAAATCAAAAATAGAATTGGCATATCTCGTTCACAAATATACGCACGCAGTGAATTAAAACGAAAATGGCAATTTGATCGTTACCAAATACAATTAACACCCAGACTTGACTATTTTAGCAGTGATGGTTGGGCACCTTCAGTTAAAGGCGCAATTGCTTATCCGCTTGAAAATAGCGGATTATCATTATCGGCAAGTTGGCAAAAGGTACAATCAGAGCAGTATGCGCGCAAAAAAGTTGGCCTTTATCATATAAAAAGCCTTACAGATGATCAGTTACTTGTGACAGGGTTACAATACAATAAAAATAGACATTCACAGGAAAGTTACTTAGCCTCGATTCGATTTAGAGATCTTTTTTACAAAAACTGGCTGTACTTTGAATTAGAGCCGTTTTTGGAATTTAACCAAGTAAATGATTATAAAACTGAAGTTGGCATCGCATTACGTTTTATCGGTTATTACGGGAAATAGCACTTTTCATCTGTGTCTAATTAACCGCATTTAGCGTAGACACTATTGTGTTTTGTAGTGGCATAGTTAAATTGACCTCTAAGAAGCCCATCAACAAATTTTAAATGTTTCAAGTTTAAGCTTGGCATGGATGTTTGTATTTCTATGATATTGCTTTGCTTTGCTTTGGAGCATGATGAGATAAAATTGAAAATAAAATTAAACAGCATAATAAAGCAAATGATATTGCCAATCACTTAGCGCATTTTTTCTGAAGTACCTATTATCATGCTTACTGCAAAAGTAAATGAAGCTGATCGACTTATAGGTCTAGGAGCTGGGGCTGATGATTATGTATGTAAGTCATTTAGTGCGCCAGAATTGGTGATGTGCGTTAAAGCGATTCTAAAAAGCACCAAAGGCCAAGTGAGTTCTCAGATCTTATCTGTTGCTCAAGAGAAACAACTTGTTTTGTATAAAAATGTAAAAGTAAACCTAACTGCATTAGAGTACGGGTTATTTTTATTGTTATATAACTCCCCAGAACGCATATACTCCCGTGAACAAATAATCGATTTAGCTTAGCCAGATTTAAGAGGTATTACAGATCGTGCCATTGATAGCTATGTTAAAAATATTCGAAAACGTTTCAAGCAATCTGGTGCCGAAGAAAGGGTAATAGAATCTGTATATGGTGCTGGATATAAACTGGTATTACCTTAGTGCGACTCTATTTTATAATTTTATTATTATTTTCTTTTTTTGTTTTAGCTCAAAATGATCTATCTCAGAAAATAGAACGTGCTTTTAAACATCACGACATTAAAATTAAAGTCTCGCATTAGCTTATGCAAAAAATAAACAATTCAAATTGGCTGAAAAGTATTTTGAGCAATCACATCAGGTATATTGCAACACTCACTTGATACAGTTCATAAAGACTTAGCTATTAAATAGTTAGAGCTAGATAAAAATCATAAGCAAATTTTATTAGACCAAAAAAAACTACAAAATAAGGTCACTATTTTAATTTATTCAATCATAGTAATACTGTTATTAGGTTTAATATTAAAGCTATGGAGTAAACGTAAAATAATTAAATTAGAAAAGCGATTACTAGCCGAGTTAATGGAACGAAAAAAAACATTATTTTCAGATTTATCTCATGAGTTACGAACCCCTTTAATAGTATTAAAGTTACAGCTAGAATCTTTAGAGTTTGATTTAGTAAATGATAAAGAAGCTGAATTTAAAAGTATGCATGTTAAAATTGATGATTTAAATCAACTGGTAAGTGATATAAATGAACTTTCACTTATGAATGATGATTCAATAAATATAATAAAAGAGCCATTTAAATGTAAGTTATTTATTTCTGGTTTTTCAAATGAATTTAAAGCATTCGCGAGTGATTTTGACTATACCGAAAAGATAATACTTAATGATAATGTGATGTTGTTTGCTTGTAGGCAGAAAATCCAACAGGTGTTAGTCAATTTAGCTGCAAACTCGATAAAATTTACTGATGCCCCAGGAAGAATCATTTTTCATGTAAGCAAAAGCATAATAAATTAGTGTTAAGTGTTTCAGATACCTCACCTGGTGTGCAAAATAAGTCTCAGAAGAAACTTTTTGAGCGTCTACATACAGAAAAAACGTCCCGAAATAAAGATTTAGGTGGCAGTGGTTTAGGCTTAGTTATCTCTAAAAGTATTATCGATATGCATTATGGTTCTATTAAAGCTAAAAATAGCCGTTTGTGCGGCCTTAAAGTGATAATTTCTTTACCTTTATATAAAAATGAAACTTAAGATTAAAACAAATCTCATGTTAAAAGTATTAATCAGTTAAAAAATTACTTATGATCATTTTTTTATATTAATGAAATGAATGAAGTGACAGAACAAAAAATATTTATTATTGGTTTGCCTCGTACAGCAACTACAAGTGTGTGTGCGGCAATGCTAGAGTTAGGTTTTAAAACAGCCCATACGGCATATACAAATCAGTCGATGAATGATGCTCAAGTGATAGCGGATACGCCAGTATTTTGTGACTACCAGCTTTTAGATAAAACATACCCAAACGCCAAGTTTATTTATTTACAACGAGATTCTACTGTTTGGTTACCCTCAATTAGACAGTTATTAATACGTATGTATAAAAATTTGCAACGTACAGATGGTGGTTTTAATCCAACACTAAAACGTTGCTATAACGATATATTTTCTCCTCTTACACTTGAAAATATTGAAAATGATGATTTTTTACAGTCATGTTACGATCGCCATCAACAGGGTATAAATGAATACTTTAAAGGTCGAGAGCAAGATTTACTTCAAATAGATGTCAGTGATAAAAATAGTTTTGACTCTTTATTAGCTTTCTTAGAAATTGATACGATACAAACGCAATTAACAGGCTTTGAACGAATTAATATTGGTGGCAAAGTGACAGCTTGGAAACAAATAAAAAACCCATTAAAAATTGAAGCCACTCAAAAAGGAAAAGTGGATAGGGTTAGGCCTTAATACCAATATTTATATTAGCTTACTAATTTAATAGAATTGGTAAAACTTAAAATTCCTTGATATAAGTTAATAATAAACACTATAACTTAATTAAATTTAAACAAACTCTTTTTTAGCATAAAAAACACAGGTAAAATTACGTTTTTATATTAGTAATTTTTCTGTGGCTTTAACATGTTTGAATTAAAATACGATACTCCTTTTGAATGGACCGAAGCGGTTCTTGCTGATTTTGACAGCTTTTTACAAGATCATGCATCAGCAGAGAAAAAAGCCTCGGGTATGGCAACATCTATGCTGTCTCATTACCCTGATAGAGAAACTCTAGTAAGAACAATGACAGATCTTGCAATTGAGGAGCTTTTTCATTTTAAAGAAGTGCTTAAATTGTTGACTCATAAAGGTCTTACTTTAGGTAATGATAAAAAAGACACCTATATCAAAGAAATGCGCGGTGTATTTCGTGGAGATCCACTTAAATTCTTTTTAGATAGATTACTTTTAGGTGCTGTAATTGAAGCAAGAGGCTGTGAACGTTTTGCCCTTGTAGGTGAAGCATTACCAGAAGGTAAAGAGAAACAGTTTTATGTTGAAATCGCGGCCTCTGAAGAAAAACATAAAAACTTATTTGTAGAATTAGCTTATGAGTATTTTGATAAAGCTGAAGTAGATGAAAGATTAGAAGAGATTTTAATCTATGAGGCAGAAGTATGTGCAAAATTACCGCATCGCGCTGCTTTACACTAATTTAGATAAGTTTATAAAGGATTTAAATGAATATCGTTGCTGGTTTTACACAAATTAATCAGATTGCCAGTGAGCGATTTAGTGCTGCTTATGATCACTTTGTGAAAATAGAGACAAAAATAAACCAGCAAAATATTGAAATTGTTACCTTAACAATCGATCCTTTATCTACTGACTGGCACAGCCCTGAAAAGGAAAACCACTTTAGAAGTGGCTGTGCACCTATCCTTGCTATTAAGCGTGCCCAAGAATTAATTGGTTCAGGTAGAGATGCTGTGATTATTAGTGGAGAAGAGCCTCTAAAGTCAGGTTATAGCAAAGAACAACGTCATAACTTGATGGCTATTTATAATGATGAAACAAGTATTTCTCAACTTTATAATGATTTAGCCCATAAATTTATTGATCATCATGATAGTAGCAAAGAAGATTTTTTACATTATGCTGATTTATTATTTCAAAATCATAGTAAAAGCCATCAACTGGCTATGTCAGAAGGTCGCGCACACTTTGAACCACCAGAGGCTAAATGGTTTAATCAGGTAACTGATTTATTTAGAGGTGTTGATTGTGCAAATCCTTTAGTGGATTTTTCAGGCAAATTACTCTTATGCAGTGACCGGTTGATTTCAAAGTTAGCGGTTGATAAAAAACATTGCGTGAAAGTAAAAGGTGTTGGTTTAGGATTATTAGATATTGATGAACCAAAAGCTTTATCTCAAATAGTGAAATACGACCATTTAGCATCTGCCTATAAAACAGCTTGTAGCCAAGCTAACTTAGACTTTAATCAGTTAGTTCATGATGAAAAAGCATTAATGAAAGTTTATTCCTGCTATCCCGTTGTACCTATGGCATTTCTACTTAATACTGGATTAGTCGAGTCGATTGAGCAGATCCCCAAATTTTTATCTAAACATTTACTGACACTCAGTGGTGGTATGAACTTAGCAAGAGCACCTTGGAATAATCCCGCATTATTTGGCTTAATCGAAATGTATCAACAATTAAAAAGCACAGATATCAACTATGGCTTGGTACATGGTAATGGCGGTATTGGCTATCGACAAGGCGTAGCAATTTTAGAAACTTAATGAAGCATAAGACATTATGAATCACATGATCATTTTATAACATTTCTACCTAGGCACTTCTTAAACTCATATCTCTCAGTTATTAAAATCTATCACACTCTTTGTTTGATCTGAATCAATAAACATTCATTTGCACCTAACTCACTGTATTTTATGGTAATTTTGCAATCAACAATTACATTTGATAACACTTTTGTGATTGCAAATGATAATAGTTTTCAATATGATTCGCCTGTTGGTTTTTAACTGAACTTTTTCTAGGATTATTATGAAGTATTCAACATTATTTTTAGCGCTTAGCGCTGCCTTATCAGCGCCTTTAGCACAAGCAACCGATAAAAAAATTGAAGTTATTGAAGTTCAAGGCTCTTATTTTAATGATTATAAAATTGATGATGCAAATGGTGCCATGCGCACAAATACTTCATTATTAAATACAGCACAATCAGTGACTGTGATCCCAGATACAATCGTAAATGAACAATTAGCAACTACATTAGGTGAAGTTTTGCTTAATGATGCCAGCTTAACGGCAGGCTCAAAACAAAGAAACCGTGAAGTTTTTAATTTACGTGGTTTTACTTTAAGTTCTTCAAATGGTTATTTAAGAGATGGGCATCAGCATTGGTCGCATTATCAACAACCGATTGAAACGCTTGAAAGTGTAGAGGTCATTAAAGGCCCATCTAGTATTTTATATGGTCAGTCTGCACCAGGCGGTTTAGTTAATATGGTCACTAAAAAGCCAACAACTAAAACCATGTTAAATGTAGGTGCAGATTTTGATGGTGAAGGTTCTACACGTTTTGTTTTAGATGCGGGCGGTGCACTAAATGAAGATGAATCTTTAAGATACCGTGGTGTATTAGTTAAACAAGATGTTGACTACTGGCGTGAATATCAAAATGGTGAGCAAAGAGAGCGTGATCGCTTTTTAGGTGCCGTTGTTGTTGATTACGATTTGTCAGAAAATGCTTTAGTGAGATTTCACTACGACCGTACCGACGATAAAGCCGGACTAGATACAGGTGCTTGGTTAAATAGCGATGGCGATGTAATTGGCGATGATAAAACAATTCGTGATATGTCATGGGCTTTTACTGATATTACAGTTGAAAATATGGGCTTTGATGTTAGCTACTTTTTAAGTGAACAATGGCAAGTAAAATTAGGTTATAACGAACAAAAATTTAGTCGTCAGCGTTTTGAGTCATCACCTAAAAAGCCAAGCGATTTTGTTGAAGGCGATAGCTATACATCAAAACCTTACGATAGATTTGATGACTGGCAATTTAAAACCATGTTTGCTGATTTTGTAGGTGAATTTGAGATAGCAGGTATGGAGCATCAATTATTAATAGGCGCAAACTCACTAGATTATTATTACGGTCAATTAAAAACAAATGGTGACAGCTTTGAATACCAAGCAGGTATGAATGAAGCTTCACGTCCAGATATTACATATAAAACTGATGACTCTTTATATACCAGTGAATATGATTATTACGGTATTTATGTTCAAGATTTAGTGACAGTAAATGAGCAATGGCAAGTATCATTTGGTGGCCGTTATGATAAACAAAATAAAAAGGGAGCGGATAATGAGTCTTTCGTACCTAAGTTAGGCGTGCTTTACCATCCATTTGAAACAGCAACACTCTATGCAAGTTATTCAGAAGGGTTTGAACCTCAAGGTAGCGAAAAATTACATGATGAAGAAGATAAAAATCATGGCATGAAGTTAGATGCAATGACATCTGAGCAGTTAGAGATTGGAGTGAAATGGCAACTGTTTGATGATCGATTAATGCTTACAACAGCGTTATTCGATATTAAAAAAACGGGTATGCTGATCAGAGAAGATTTACCTAATGATCCTGATTTTGAAACGATTACAACTCAAGAAGGAGAAAGGCAGCATAAAGGCTTTGAATTAGCTGCACAGGGAGCTGCAACAGATCGATTATTTGTAATGGCATCCACGGCATATCTTGATGCAAACGGAACAGTAGATGCACCAAACTGGTCTGCATCTTTATGGTCTCGTTATGAATTTAATGATGCATTAGCTGTAAATGCAGGCGTATTTTATGAAGGCGAACGTTTTGCAAATAGTAGTAATACAATCACTAAAGACGGTTATGCCAGAGTTGATATTGGTGCTACTTATAAAATGTCATTAGGCCAAAAAGATATTAACTTTAGATTCAATGTTGAAAACTTATTTGATGCTGAATATTTAGCGGGCGGCAGCGATTCAAATGTCACTATAGGCGAAGGTACAAACTTTCGTTTAGCAGCACAATTTAGTTTATAAATTTACAAAATAGATAAACAACCAATTTTAAAAGCACTTTACATTTGTAAGGTGCTTTTTTTTTGCATTTAGCGACTAAACTATGAATAAAATAGAGGGGATATCTTTGGCGAATCTGTCAATATTGCAGCTAGAATCGAAGAGATCACTGAGGCAGATGAAATATACTTTACAGAGTCTGTGTATCTCGCAATGAATTAAGCAGAGGTGCTCTTGTGAAGTGGGCAAAAGACGCTTAAAAGGTGTACCAGAAGCGATTAAAGTATAACGTATGATACAAGGTCCAAATTCATATGATTATCAAATTTTATTGCATAGCAATAAACCCGTGAATGAAAAGAACAAAATCGGTATTTTTATATGGAGCACTTTCATTGCAGTCGATGCCTTAAATACTGTACTTTTATACTAGCAGAAACTCGGTATCTAACTAGAATTAAAGATAAACAAAGCAATTGGGGGTTGAGGGATGTTTGTTAATGAAAAAGATAATTTTACTGTCTTTAATATGCCTAATTTTGGCTTGTTCGGTTAAAGATAATATTAAACAAGCACATAATATTTTAGTTATTATGGCGCATCCTGATGATGAGACTTGGCTTTCAGGTACTTTGGCTAAATTAGTCGATTTGGGACAAGTGATCGTGCCTGTATATCTTACTTCTGGGGATAAAGGCACGGATCGTTCAGGTCAAGGCTTAAAGGGCGGGGGATTAGCTAAAGTGCGTGAATTAGAAGCAATTAATGCAGCTAAAGTACTTGGCCTATCTTCTCCTCTTTTTTTACGTTTTCCTGATGGCAAATTAAAATCACATACATCAAAGATATCAGAACAACTCGAATTAATAAAAGCTCAGTATGATCCCGTGTTAACTTTTACTTTTGAGCCTTTAGGTATTACAGGAAACAAAGATCATCAAGCAGTTAGTAAAATCACCAGTGATGTTTTTAAGCAAAACGTGATTTACTTTTCGATTTCTAACACACGTGCAACACGGTTTATTGACTTTGCAAGTGCGCATGACTTAGCTTTTGAAATTAAACATCCTATAAATGATGATGGTATTTCACACTTTATTGATGTTACTGATTATTCAGAAAAGAGAGTTAAAGCTATGAGACAACATAAAACACAATTTCCCTCTAAATTAGTTGCCGTTTTTAGCGAGTTCTCGAAGCAGCAATCAATTGAAGAATTCATTATTAAAGATATTAAAACAAAAAAATTATTTGAAAACTATATTACAAATTAACTTTTTAGCCTCTTTGTCGATACAGGTACATGTATAAAGTTCGTAAGTTGTATTATGGATAATACAATCAGAAACTTAGCGAGATTCACTTTACTAACCTCACACCATCCACTTTCAAAAAATCATCTAACGGTTAATTCAGCTAATTCGATTAATTCAAGTAGCCTCAAATCAGATATGGTGAGTTTCTCTGAAGCTGGCAAAGTAGAACTCTCTAAAGAGGTTCAGGATAATATTAATAAAGCCTTGCATAAATTAACGGATAAAGATGTTGACCAAAAATCAGATAAAAACGAAGCTGAAATTCTTGATGAAATGATTACACAACTTCAAGACGAATTAAAAGAATTACAGCAAGAAATGATAAAGCTTAGATTACATGATGATGAAAATTCAAAAGTTAAACTCGAGGTTTTGGAATTAGAATTAGTTAATATTAACGCACAGTTATTAGAGTTAAATAATAGAAAGATAGATATGCTTAAAGGGAATTAATACTCAAGGTATAAGATTCTTTTTTCTCTAAATTTAGATACAATGTGTTTAAGAGCAATTTAGAGAATACGTCATGTCAGCTGATAGATTTGGTGCAAGTGAGCATTATAAACAACAAGAGAAAGGCTATAGGGAGCGCGCGTTAAAGTTATTCCCTTGGATCTGTGGTCGTTGTGCAAGAGAATTTCAATACTCAGGATTGAGTGAGTTAACAGTTCATCATATTGATCATGATCATACCAATAATCCAAATGATGGCACTAATTGGGAACTTTTATGTATATATTGTCATGATAACGAACATGATAAATATACGAAACAAGAAGAATACCCGACAGAAATAAAAGCCGGAGATAATAATCAGGAGATGGCGACTTACAACCCATTTGCAGATTTAAAAGCCATGCTTAAAAGGTAAATTAGTAACAAAAAGGCTTTAACGTGTTTAAAGCCTTTGTACTTAAAAATTATTGACTAAAACCTACCGTATTATCCCCGACACTATAAGATAATGTTTGGCTGATTTCTTGTAGAGACAAGCCACTTTGTTGCTGCATTTCGTTAAAAAACGCTTGTATGGCAGTGAGCGACTTTTTGGTTTGCAGACCGCCATCTATTATTTTATGAGATCTAAAATAAGATTCGGCATCTCGTGATAATACAAATGTATCTTTGCCCATCACCCTAAGACTGTAAGCGCCAGTATTGCCACCTAAGCGAGCGCCATGTTTTTTTAACCACGCCCATAAACCAATAATATCTTCACTTGACCAATCATTAATAAACTGACTAAAACTACCATGTTCTTGAGCTGTTGAATGTATCATCATGGTATTAACTGCAATTGTTTTAACTTTATTAAAGTTACGCACGATACGTTCATCAGAGGCACGTTGCTCATACATTTCTGGAGACATCATAAGTAATTTTGTAATATTAAAGTCCCAAAATACTTCTCTAAATCCAGACCATTTATTATTAATAACAGACCAGTAAAAGCCACTTTGAAATATTTTACGAGTGAACTCTTCCAACCAAATGTCATCAGATAAGGCTATTAAATCTTTAGAAGCTAAAGGCTTTGATAGCAATGAATTTAGCATCTGCTGACTGCCTTTTCTTTGGATCGCACGATCCTGAATATCTATAAACTTTTCCATTATTAACTTTTTTGACTACATAACTTATAAGTAATAATAAAGTGCATCCTAATTCAAATCTATTTTTAATTTTATTTATGTATGTAATTCATTAATGCAGGTTGAAGTTTATTGGCTAAGTCATTGTTTGAAGAGTGGATGAAGCTTGCGACAGCCATGATGTTAGAGCTTAATCGAGAAAAGTGAAAATAAAAGATGGTGTGCATCGGCAATTAGTTTTTAATCTCAGCCATAATTTTATAATTGTTTCATGTCATCAAATAGCAATAATTAAAGGGAGCTACTATGTCTGGAGCTAAGATGGCTGGGGACTCGCCGACAGCTGTAGAGGTTGAAGCGAGAAAAGCTTATATGTGGTGTGCGTGTGGTTTAAGTAAAAAACAGCCTTTTTGTGATGGTGCTCATAAAAAATTAAGATTGTTGTAGGGCTGGTAGAGTAATTATTGCCAGCCCAATTTGCTTAAAGCGCTACCAATGAATGCTCTAACATTGAGCTTATTTGCATAATAATTTTTTTTTCGACTTCAGGTTGAAATTGTTGAATTCTAGGAGTATGGATATGTCCTGTTGGGATATCAGAGTTAAGCTGATTTTTTAGTCGAATACTGCGATAAGATATTTCATTCGATAAATAACCGCCGCCTGAGCCACTCACAGCTGTTTGGTGTTCAAGCTCTGTTAGGTTTTTAGCCTTAAAAGTTTTTTCTAAAGTCGTTATTTTATTATTATCAATCACTTTGTAAGGACCTATCGCTTTTTGCATTGCTTGCACCGGCAAGCTAAATTCAACAAACTCGTTACCTGGTAAAAGCCTATCATTGAGTTGTGAGATTATAGGAGCAGTCTTTGAACCACCTGACAAAACATTTAAGTTATCCGGCGCTGTGACACTACGACGTTTACCCGGAAACCTCTCAAGATCAAACTCTTTGCGACCCATACTAACAGTAACTATCATATCAATATTATTTAGAGCGTAATAGGGGGCCAATAAAGCTTCAATAATACCTTGATCAAAATCTTTATAACGTACCGGGATCATCACGGTATTTATTTCAGCTGTGATGCCTTTATATTGAATTATTTGACCATCCATTAACAGCGCTGCTACGCCAGAAGGATTGCTTTGATTAATATTTTTATCTAATAAAAAAGGGTCAAAACCAGTTAATAAAATCTTTTTCATTGTGCCTTGTGTGTAACTTAACTCTGTGCGACCTCTAGAGCCTTGCTCTAAAATATCAAGTAAAGCTGTTTTTTGGGATTGTGAGACCTTAAAACTAGGCGCTGTTTCTCTTAAAATTTTACTGCTTAATAATCTTGTCCAATATAATGGTCGATCATCAAAGCTGTTACTTTGGGTAATTTGTCTTTTGGCTTTAAGCCACATATTCTGTGAATACTCTGTAACTAATTTTTCTGCATCTATATATTTAGTTACTTTTGACCATTTATTTTTAAAATCATTTATATCAGTAGTAAAAGTAGACATGACATCAGGCATGACCTTCATCGCTTTTTCTATTCGCGCTTCTTCTATCGTTAATGGTGTTGCAAAAGCATTTAGACTTAATAAAGATAAAGCAATTAAAGATGTTTTTATGGTCATATTGATTCTTATGGTTAATATTTTATATTTGCTAGTATCGCATTTTGTGACTCATTATTACATGGGAGAGGTAGAAGATTATTTGAACATAATCCTACTAACCAATCCGGCTGTTTTTCTGTATCTGTCATTTTTTTCACTCCTGATATTTGTGCATTTTTTGCGACGTGACCAAATACCACGCGATATTTAATAAATCAGGCCTGATTTCAGGTTTATTTTCTTTTATATATGAGCTTAAAGAGTTTGAAGTTGATTTATATTGAGCTGAAAATATTCAAAGTGAGAAAACATTTATAGATAAAATCAAACGTGCTTTTGTGTGCAATATCAAATTGGAGTAGTGCATTTTTAAGCTACGTATACCCCATTATTGTTATCTAACATTAAACATCTTTAATCTAGGTTATTCTAATTTAAAAATTCAGTGTTAGACTGACAGATAATAAAAAATATAATAATAAAAACAACAAGGAAAGGTTTCAAATGTTATTAGAAAATTTAAAACAACAAAAACATTTTAAGCTTTTAGGCGAAAAAATAACGCTCACTACCGAAAAAATATTACATCTGTTTGACCGCGTTTTAGCGGGTCCACGTAATATCATGACTGCATGGCATAAATTACATGCTAATCAAAAAATATATGTCGTCGCTTTAGGGTTAGTTATTGCTTATGCAGATGAGATTTTTACAGGTCAAGAAGATTACATTTCTGTTGTGGGTTGCATCGCTTTAATTGCGATGGCAAGAGAGCTATGGAGTTTATTTACCAAAATCTGGGATACTATGTTTGGTAAGAGTATTGTGCTTGTAATGTATGCCATAGTTGCAAACTTTACACTGTCACTTTCAGCACAAAAAATTAATATTATTGTTGGCGTAGCACCTTCAGAGTTAATCTATACTCAAGGTTTAACAACTTTAATGATGTTACCTTTTTGGATTTTATTATTGAGTGTATTAGCACTTACTTTTGTTTTTGTTGGCGCGCAATTTAAAAGCGTGTTTTTTGGTTTATTAAGATTTTTACGGTTACACCATATCAAACCTGAAAATAAAGAGCATTTTTCAGGTCTCTTTTTATTGATAAGATTGATTATATTGCCTTTAGTTATAATGACTTTAGCGCAAGGTTTAACTTGGTATAGTCAAAAAATCCATATTCAAAATCTATCATTTGATATCACTGATTTATTAAGTAAAGAGCAAAAAATAAATTTAGAAGCAGAAAAAAATGATGCAAAAAAAGAATTATCAGCAGAGCTTGAAGCTGAATTTGGAACTGGATTAGATAAAAGTGCAATTACAGTGATTGAGAGTCAAGTTAAAGTGAGTGAAGAAGATGTTGCTGCAGCTGTAAAAGAAATCGCACCAAAAGAAGTTAAGGTGTTTAGATTAGGTGGAGATATTGACCTGTCCTCATCAGAGCTAACTTTATTTGATCGTGCTATTGCAAGTTTTGTGTATCATTTTGAGGCATTTGAATTTTCTCGTTGTAAAATTTCTAAAACAGAGCGTGCAGTGCCATTAAATGAAAATGATATTTTAGTAGTCGAAAAAGACAATTCTGATATAGGTTTTAAATTTAGTGCAAGGCTGTGTGAGCTTAAGTAATAAAATAAAGAGGGTAAGCTTGTCTTATTACCTTTAACAATTAAATGTGGTTATAAAAAAAGGAACGAATTTTTTAAATTAATTTTTACATTTGAAATCAAACCTTTTTGAACTTATCTGCGACTAAATATATATCTAAACCACTGCAAAATGCAGCTTTCAATTATATTGAAGTGGTTTCGATTTAAATGTCACGGATAAAATAATGGAACATTATGACTTCAACAACAAAAATACTCGCAATTGGTTTGCTATTTCAAAGTAGCACTTCTTTTGCCGCTAAAGTAGATCTAACTCAATATCAGTTATCACATCAAAAGAAAGAGATTTCAGTTGAAAATGCACCCAGATTAGATGTGCGTTGGGGTATTACTCAAGATATGGTACTCAATGCCACAATCAACCCTGACTTTTCACAAGTTGAATCAGATGCAGGCAATTAGCTGTTAACAGTACTTATTCGTTATTTTTCCCAGAAAAACGTCCTTTCTTTTTAGATGGCGCATCTTACTTTAATACATCTCGCTTTAACTTTGTCCATACACGAAACATTGCAGTTCCTGTTGTGGGCGTAAAGCTAACAGGAAAAAGCAGCGAGCATAGTTATGGTTTAATGGCTGCCAATGATAGTGATACCTCTTTTTTAATACCTGGCAATGAGGGTTCAGATTTAGCAACTTTAGATCAAAAATCTGAAGTCATGATAGGTCACTATAAAATGGATGTTGGCGAACGAAATAATGGAGGCGTACTGGCAACAGCTAGAAATTCAGATAATTATAATAATACCTTGATGTCAGTTGATGGTCATTACTGGATAAATGAGACTGATAATATCAGTTATCAGTTTGCCCATGCATAAACCGATAATACTGAATATTTACAAACAGAATATGATATTGATGAGCGAAGTAAAAACTTTTCGAGTCAGCTTATTTATTCTTATATAATTAATCCTCAAACTCTATTTTACTTAGGTTATTCTGATTCAGGATACCAAGATGATGATTTGCAAAAAATTCAAAGAGATCAACGTACTTTATTTACAAAATTTAGCTATGCATGGCAGTTATAGCCTGTAATAAAGTTAAAGATATGAATTTTGACATAATCCCTTACATCTAAATAATATTAAATTGAAATTTATTCCTTAATATCACTCTCTTATTGAGAAGCTTATTAAGGAATAAATAAAATGCAAAAAGATGGATATAATTGGTACCTTAACGCTTCTCCTTTCAAATTAATCACTCAAACAAGTTGGCTGTTGTTTGCAGCTATTTTTGCGTTGTTGGCTTATGAAGTTGTTGAGTCAGCAATCATTGCTAAACATGGTGATAATTCTTTAGCTTTATTTGGTTTTATTTTACCGGTAACAACTTATTTAAGTGCAACAGCCATCGCAATCGCGATCCGCTCAAATATGGTATTAGTTAAATCCCATCACGCTCAAGGGGAGTATATTACCTCATTGATGTTATGGGCTGGTTTGACTGCTATTTTAATAAGTACTTTGTTTTATTTTTCTAAAGGGGTTTTGTTATCTTTACTGGGTTTTGATGTTTGGTTAAGTCAATTTTCAATGCAAGATCAAGCGATATACCATACTCAAATAACCTCATATCTCGATTTTAAAATTTACGCTTTAATTGCATTATTTTTTATATGGCAGATCTGTACAATTTTAAGAACATTAGGCTACCACAAACGCTCAGCATCACTCATGTTAGGTTGGATGTTATTTAAGATATTTATATTAGTTTGGATTATCGATCCAAAAAGTACACAATTGATAACGCAGTTAGGTCAACTTCATATTATATCTGACATGATTTTTGCATTATTAGGCTTGATATTGCTTGCTCATAAAAAGGAATTTTGTTTTCAAACCATTAAGTTCGATATTATATTTAAAGATAAAAAAACAAGCGTGATCTTGATGTTACAACAGCTAATACCGCCTTTATCTTTGGCCTTTTTAATGGCACTTGTTGCAAGAGTTGATGAAAGTCAGTTAGGTGTATTTTCACTGGTGTTTAGGTTAGAGCCTTTATTATTAGTATTGCCTATGGTACTAACAGCTTCATTGCCCGCCAGTGTAGGTTTAAATTTTTGGTCTGGTAACAAGCGCTGCTGTTATCAAGTTTTAAAACTCTCTTTTATATTTATAGCGGTATTTCAACTGATTATTGCTGTTTTAGTTAATGTATATATGTCGCAATTGATAGATGTTTTATGCCCAAATTGCGAACAAGTTAAAATGATAAAGAACTATTTAGCGCTTTTACCTTTTGGTTATATAGCGTTAGGCATGGTTGTTTTATATCCATCTTGCTTAAATGCAATTGGTAAACCTAATCAGGCGTTTATAATACTGATACTTCATCGAATGGTTTTAATTCCTATCTTTGTATTGTTAGCTTTTTTTAGTGGCCAGCAGAATAATATGTATTTTGCCTTATTTTTTGCCCATATAGCGGCGGGTTTATTTGTATTTATTCATTTTAAAAAAACCATGTCCTCAGAAGCATATAAACACCAAGAAATGAAATACACAGCTGATAAAATCGAATTAGATCTTCATGATCAATCTCTTTGAAACGCTGATTATATTTGAACATATTCGATTTTTATTTTTAAAAAGGGTTGACTCTAAACCAGTAATCTTTATAATTTATCTCGCTTGAAAGTACGTTTATATTTATGCTACACCATTACGATGTCTTTAGTAGTACCTCGTCCTGTTTACATAAGTAATGCAACATATTTCAGCTTTAATTGTCTTCATACGAAGGCTTAAATTACTCTTGAATAAATAGGAAGATATTATGTCTACTACAACTACTGGTACAGTAAAATGGTTTAACGAATCTAAAGGTTTCGGTTTCATTGAGCAAGAAAATGGTCCTGACGTTTTTGCACATTTCTCTGCAATCGTAAGCGATGGTTTTAAAACTCTTGCTGAAGGCCAACGTGTATCTTTCTCAGTAACTACTGGTCAGAAAGGTCCTCAAGCTGAGAACATCCAAGCTCTTTAATTTGCATTGCAAATTATAAGCTTTAATCTCGTAAGAGATTAGAAAAAGGCAAACGAAGGTTTGCCTTTTTTAATACCTACGATTTACTAGCTACTAGTTCCTTATGATCAAAATCATCTACATTTATTGTTAATAATCGACCTATTTCGGCTTGCTCTAAAGCATGAGCTTCATCTAATGTTATAACTTCAAGCTCTAGCCCTATTTTCGCTATTTTATCCAAAGCCATAAAGGGCAGTTTTTTACCTTTAGCTGAGCAGACTTTCTCAAATATAGGCTCTACTGCTAAAATATCTTTAAGTATTTGTTCTTGTCGACCAATAAGGTTTTTTGGTTCATCAGCCAAATATAAATAGTTAGCTAATCGACTTCTCGTTTCACTGGGTACTTGAAGAATATGTGCAATTGCATGCTCTAGCTTATCGGTAGGTTTCCTAATAGGACGCCCCCAAGGAAATAGAATTATTTTTAATAAACCTCTCAACGGTGCTAACGGCATATTGTTTATTAGATCGGCTAAAGCGCGTTGACAATGATATAAATGATTTTGGCAGCTCCAATGCAGCAAATAAAAATCCTCACGTTTTCGACCTTCATCGTTATAGCGTTTTAATGTTGCACTCACTAAGTAAAGGTAGCTCAGTAAATCACCTAATCTCGCTGAAATGCGCTCTTTTCTTTTTAAAGAACCGCCAAATACACTCATGCATACATCAGACATTAAGGCCAAAGAGGCACTAAACCGAGAAGCACTTTTATAAAAAATCTGTGTTTCGTCTTTATAGGGGGCACTAGATAATTTTGCGCCTGTTAGTGACAACCAAAAGGTTCTAAAAAAGTTTGAAATCGTAAAACCGACATGACCCAATAATGCTTCATCAAATGCTTTGATTGCTTCATCATTATTTTCAATAT
This sequence comes from Pseudoalteromonas sp. '520P1 No. 423', assembly GCF_001269985.1. Taxonomy (NCBI): domain Bacteria; kingdom Pseudomonadati; phylum Pseudomonadota; class Gammaproteobacteria; order Alteromonadales; family Pseudoalteromonadaceae; genus Pseudoalteromonas; species Pseudoalteromonas sp. '520P1 No. 423'. Next base: position 2,099,484 of record NZ_BBZB01000001.1, read on the forward strand.
CACAAATTTGTAATTCAGTTAAAACAAATGGATGACAGCGTATCGCACCTTGACCATAAATAATCATATTACGAGTGAGAATATTAGCGCCTTCCACTGTGATAGCAACAGGCGCACCTTGGTATGCGCGGCCTAAATAGTTATTTGGCCCTAAACATATGCCTTTACCACCATGTATATCCATTGCATTATCTATGGCTGTACGCATTTGTTCGGTAAGGTGATATTTAATAATTGCAGATATAACTGAAGGTTTTTCACCTAAATCTATGGCTCCTGTAGATAAAGACACTGCAGCATCTGAACTATAAGCAAAACCAGCCAGTTCTGCTAAAGGCTCTTCTATGCCTTCCATATGTCCTATGGGCAATCTAAATTGACGACGAATTCGGCTATAAGAGCCACTGGCGATAGCTGCAGCTTTTATGCCTCCAGCAGAATTTGAGGGCAGGGTAATTGCTCTACCTACTGATAAACATTCAACGAGCATTCGCCAGCCTTGTCCTGCCATTTTCTCACCGCCTATTATAAAATCAATAGGCACAAATACGTCATTGCCGCTTGTTGGACCATTTTGAAATGGCACATTTAGTGGAAAGTGACGGCGACCTATCTCAACGCCCTCTAGCTCTGTTGGAATTAATGCGCAAGTGATCCCCGGAGCGGTATCTTTACTTAATAAACAATCTGGATCTTGCAGTTTAAATGCCAGGCCTAATACTGTTGCAACTGGGGCTAGGGTTATATATCGCTTATTCCAAGTGAGTCTTATGCCTAAAATTTCTTTACCTTGCCAATCTCCATGGCAAACAATGCCAAAGTCAGGAATGCTGCTAGCATCAGAGCCAGCCTCAGGTGAGGTTAATGCAAAACAGGGAATATGTTGTCCGCTAGCAAGTCCTGGTAAGTATTCTTGTTTTTGTTTATCTGTACCATAGTGCTGCAATAACTCACCTGGTCCAAGAGAGTTAGGTACACCCACAATAGAGGATAGCAACATAGATTTGCTACTGAGCTTTTGCAAAACACAGGATTGTGCAAAAGCTGAAAATTCAAGGCCTCCGTATTCTTTTTTTATTATCATGGCAAAAAACTGATTATCTTTAAGGTATTGCCATACATTTTGTGGTAGGTCGGTCAATTCATGGGTTGCATGCCAGTCATCTAGCATGGCGCACACGGTTTCAACAGGACCTTCTATAAATGTTTTTTCTCGAACTGTTAATCTCGGCACAGGATATTGATGAAGTTTTTTCCAATCTGGATTACCACAAAACAAATCAGCTTCCCACCAAGTGGTACCCGCTGCAATGGCCTCTTTTTCTGTTTTAGACATAGTGGGCGTAATACGTTTAAAAACTTTAAAAATAGGTCCTATTATATATTGATGACGTAAACTAGAGACCCATAAAGGTAAAGTCACAACAATAAAAATCAACCAACTCAATGTTGAAAAAGCACCCATAAAAGAGCCTATTAATAAAATTAAAAGCGATAGTCCTAAGCAGGTATTTAAATTTGATCTGTGGTAACTGGCAATAGCAAGTCCTATTAATAAAACAATTATGAAACACATTGTCATTTTTTAATCCCTCTAGCGCGTAGATTTATATAAAACTGTGTTAGTTATCATTTTAGTCTAGCGCATAAACGGGTGCACAATAGTGATGATTACTCAATTATTTTGGGGCTACTTTTAGAAGCACATAGAGATATCGGTTAATAAATAATTAATTTTAGTAATTCTTTCTGTTGCTATTAAAGGGACTGTTGCGTATTTTGAATCAATACTCAGTTTTAATAAATTAATTTAAGTGGAAAACATATGAATAAGAAAACCACTTATTTTCAATTTTGATAGGAGATTTATCTTGCTTGATATCGTTGCGCTTTTTATAAAAACTAACCAATATAAAACATTTCATGAAGCATCTGTGAAATTAAATATCCCATTACCGACCTTACAAAGAAGGATCAGAAAACTCGAAGATAATTTGTCATTGGCATTATTTTACAGAGAGAAAGGGCGTTTGCGGTTAACTGAACCGGGCAAAAGCTTTTATAGTCATTGCTTAACACATGTTGAAAATTTACAAAATATCTTATGTAATTTTATGAATGTGAATGAAGACAAAGTCAGTACAATTAAACTTATTGCCCCACAAAACTTTATAAAGAGTGTTTATTTTTCTGGGGTAATCAATCAATTCACAATTTTATATCCCAATATTAAAATACATATGATGCTATCTGATGAACGCCTTGATTTAAAAAAAACCGAATTTGATTTGGCTATTAGAATTGGTTTGTTAGAAAGTTCACAAAATATATGTAAAGTGATAAATCAAATGACTTTTGTACTGGCATGTTCATCTAGTTTGATTGAGAAATATGGTTTACCCAAGAGTTTTAAAGACTTAGCACTATTGCCACACATATGTTGCTCTCTATTTGATAATTGGTCTTTTAAAGCCATGAATGGTGAAAAAGTACTGTTTAAACCGCAAACCGATTTTGTGTCAAATGATATTGAAATGTGTGCGTTATCTGCTGTTGAAGGCAGAGGGGTATATTATGGTCCTGAATATTGTTTATTACCTCACTTAAACGATAAAAGTTTAGTAAAAATATTAACGCATTTTAAGCCCATCAAACGAGATATTAACTTAATTTGGCCAGATAAACTTATTCCGAAAAGCACAAGAAATCTAATTGATTTCTTAAGTAAATCGTTAAAAGGTGTTGATATATAGGCTCTAAAAACCATTTTTTGATGTCAATATGAACTTTATGGTTAATTATTGAACTTTAAAAACAACTTATATTTTTGAAAAATCAATTTTCAGTTATGTCTGTATTAAAAAATAGAGAGATATTTAAAATCAAACTGGTCCAAAATTAAACAGGTTTTTAATTAATAAATGGACGCAGTTTATATATGATTTTATAAAGGAAGTATTTTAAATGAAAAAAATAATACCAATCTTGCTATTAGGGCATACAAGTATCGTAAGCGCCAATTCTTCAATAATCTATCCTGACCAATTACAATTTGAAAATCTAGGGGCGGGATTATGCTCCACAGACAACAGGTTAATCACGCAATCTGAAGCGCAAATCTACAGAAATGATATCGTTAATAAAATGGGAAAATGGCAAATCACAGGCCTAGCTGATGGCTGGGTCATTATGGGTTCAGGTTATGCTGGTGAAATAAAACGTGACACGGCTTGGCATTCTTTGTGTTACCCTAAAGATCCAATCAATGAAATTCCGGTATTGAGTGCGCTTAAAGTTTCACCTGGTAGTCAAAGCCAAATTGAATGGGATTTAGTAAATCAAAAAGATCAACTTATTATGCCTCTTTCATATTTAGCGCATTATATGGGGTTCGCATGGGTCGGTGGCAACCGTTCTATTTATGTTGGTGAAGATATGGAAGTCATAAAATCTGGTTCTGGTTGGCAGATCAAAGGGTATAATGGCGGCAGTTGTTCTGGATATCGTTGTGATGAGAAAAGCACAATTAATGTTTCTAATTTTGAATATGTAATGGACACTGAATCATATAAGATAACTGGAGATGTCGTGTCTGCAGATAAAGAATTGATACGCACAATCACAGTCCCTGCATTTAACGATACATCAGTTGAACAAATGTCAGTGGTTACAATCGAATATGATGCTTCAACTAATTGGTCAAAAACAAATGATTACAGCATATCAGAGTCTGTCACTTTATCTAATACTTGGAAATCCCCCTCAGTTACTGGTGGATCTGATACGTCATTATCTGTGACGATATCAGCAAATCAAGCATGGGGAACAAGTAATGGCGGATCAGAAAGTGAAAGAGTTGTTGTCCAAGCCAGAACAAATATTCCAGCCAATACTAGCTTGAATGCAAAAGTTGATTTATTTAAATCTTCTATCTCTTATCCGTATGAATTTGATGCTGATATTACCTATGATGTATCTATAGATGGGTTTATGCGTTGGAGTGGCAATGGCTTATTAAGTCATCCTGATAATAGACCTAATGAAAATGCGAACTTTGTAATTGGTCGTTGGGCCGGTCAAGAAAAAAGTATTCCATACCAATGGGAGCATAGATATATTCCAGGTGAAAATAAAAAGTGGGATTGGCCTTGGATGATAGAGCAAACAAGTTTATCAACAATGCAATACTGGTTAAGTAACGTTTTAAGACCTAAAAAAACAACTTTAACTGGGCATTTTTATGCACAAAGTCAATTTGCTGGCAATATATATTTCGGTGATGAAAGTCCGTTAATTAATAATATAAGCGCTTTAAATAATGAACAGTCAAATACTCAAACTGTTAAACAGCAGTTAGAAGATGCGGGTTTAAAAAATGTAGTGGTTAAAATTGAAATGATTGATTTATAGTTAAATCAACACTGGGTTCACATTTAAGAGCGGACCCAGTGTTTTAGTGGTATTTAAAAATCTAAGATCTCAATATGACTGTCAATATTATCTTTTAAATGTTTTAACGTTTCTTGATTTTGAGTGGATAGATAACAGACTTTTAATCCTTCATTTAAATAGTGTTTAAACTGATCATAATTATTATAATTTCTTACTTCACGTTCTGCATCACGGCGAACTAACTCGATAATATCATCACCTATATCAGTATCATAAATCGCTATATCTGACTTTTGCATGTGTCGTAATGTGCCCATTGTTAGCTTGTCTGGGTGATCAGGTGTATTAATAATATATAACTCAGCAGGAGAGGCGATATTGGTTGTTTGATCTATCAAAGTTTCAAAAAGCTCTGGTAGAGAACTGGTATTCTCACTTTTGCTTGATGAGAAGAAGCTTTCCCAAAAAGTGCGTCTTTTAGACACATTATCAAGTTTATCTTTTACTTGTTGGCGTTTTGAGCCTGCAAATGACGCGATTGCACCTAAATTTTGTGGGATCAGTGTTTCTAACTTGGCTCGCCAGTAACGCAGCAATACTGGAGATTTTCCTTCACTAGACATCGCAAATGTCATTGGTGTTCTGTCAACAATCGATGGAGTAATAAAATGACAAAGATCTGGACTATCAACTACATTTGCTAACACTTTAGCCATTTTAGCATCTTCATTGATTTGTTGATTAAGTTGCGCATTTTCAGTTGCAACGAAAACTAATTGTTTGTCATTTAGTAATGATTTTTCATAGAGACCATTAATGTATTCTATTTTATTTGTTTTTGCTAAATGTGTCAGGCTCGTTGATAAGTCGGGGGAAACAACGGTTAATTTAGCAGGGCATTTGAGCATAAGCTCAACTTTTCTAGTCGCAACTTCACCGCCACCTACGACTAATACATTTAATTGTTCGCCATCTAGAAAAATAGGGAAATATTGCACACAAATTCCTTGGTAATTTAGCTCGGTTTGCTTAAATGCAACAAACCGAGATATTTTTAATGGCTAGTGCCACGTTCGTAATGTGTTTTGTTATATACATTGTACTTACCAGAAGGTTTTTTCATAGGTAAACGTTTAATTTCTTCCAATGTATTAGCATCATACACGATCATAGCGCCCTCGTTGTGCCAAATTCTTAATAAAACGTATTTTCCATCTTTAGTAAACTCAACATGAGCTGCTGTTTTTCCTGAATATTTTGGGTTGTAAAATACCATTTATCGCCGTTTTCTTCTTTGGTCAAGAAAAGGCATATTAATGAGACTGTTCAAAATGTTAGCACAAGATACTGATACAGAATGGGAATTTATTGATGGTAGTTATGTTAAAGCACACCAACACAGTACAGGTGCTGCATCTAAACACGAGCAAGCGATAGCATTAAGTCGTGGTGGTAATATCAGTAAAATTCATTTAGCTGTTGATAGTTATGGTTTAGCGATTGAATTTATTATTACAGATGGTGATGTTCATGATAGTAAAGTAGCAAATGAGTTGATTGAATTATTGCCTCAAAGTGCTCTTGTTATCGCTGATAAAGGCTATGATAGTGCTGCTATTAGAAATAAAGTACGAGAGAGAAATTAAAGCCCTGTCATCCCCAGAAAGCAAAACTTAAAAACAGGTAATGGTGATATAGATTGGTGTTTATATACATATAGGCACTTAGTTGAAAATGCATTTGCAAGACTGAAACACTTGCGTGCTATAGCGACAAGATATGATAAATTGAAGTTGCAGTTTGAAAGTATGTTAGCACTCGCGTGTGTAATGATTTGGCTTCCAATGTGAAAGATCAACAGCCCCTAGTGAATTTAGTGGAATATGGCATATATAGAAGAATAAATTATAAAAATAGGTTCAAACTTAAACATATAAATTAGAAATAAAACATTGTAAATATATTGAGTTACTAACATAACTAATTAATAGTAAATAATTATATTTTAAAATCTATTAATGAATCTTAAATTACCTAGTACATTTAATAACATTGTAAATCCAATAACTTTCTCGTTTTAAATTTATATTATTGAATTGCTTCATAGGCAAACATTAGTCCTTTAAAATGGATTTTAGGGACTATTTATTAATGATTAAAGAAAGCTTAGTTCTAGCCCTGTAATCGATTATAGGAGAATCGTATTAGAAAAAATTTTAAGCCGAGTTTATAAGTTTAGGTACATTATAATTAAAGGTATTTATTATTAAGAAAACAAAAATTGTTATTTAATCATGTGTATGCCAAGAACAGAATATAATAAAATATCTGAAAAACTGCTCAATGATATTGATCCTCAGTTACAAGCCAAAGAAGAAAAAATTCAAAAAGAAATACTTGAAACCTAAAAAACTTAAAAACAAATGGTCGACGATTTTTATATTTTTATAAATGAAAATTGGGCTGATACCACAATCAAAGGGTCAGTTCTGATCTTAAATCGCAATTTACTACCTTATATAAGTGATGAACTACTTCCTTTTGATTTTGATATTGATCAAGCCAGAGAAATAATTTACAGGGTTTATAATAGAGGGGCGCAAGAGCAAGCAAGATTGTTACGAAGCATCATAATGTCATTGTTCAAGTTCGCAATTGATTTTGATAATTCACCAGAGCAATATAAAAAACCCGATGTGTATGGAGTAAAAATAAATCCTGTTCGCGACATTGCATTTAAAACCCCTGAAAATGTATGTGATCGTTGGTTAGATGAAGAAGAAATTTATAAATTATGGCACGCTACAAACATACCTTTACAAACACATAACTTTTTAAAGCTCTCACTTTGCCTAGCTGGTCAAAGGGTAATGGAGCTTTATCACTCTAAAGCCGAGGAATTTATTTTTGACGAAGAAATAGGAAATACATTTACTATTCCAAAATCACGAGTAAAAATTAAAAGGCGTGGTGAACATTTAATACCTATAAGCCATTTAGCCGAACCCATAATTAAATCTCTTATTTTAAATCTTGGTACAACAGGTTATTTATTTCCGCACAGAGATAAAGCCGACGAACCTGCTCACATTTCAACTTTAAGAATGGCGACTCAAAGATGGTGTAAAAATAATAACTTTAAATTATTTACTCCTAGAGATATGCGGAGAACATGTAAAACATTAATGGGTAAAGCAGGTATCAGCAAAATAGAAAGAGACATACTTCAGCAACGGGATAAAGGTGACGTATCAACATTACATTATGATAGATATGATTATATAAAAGAAAAAAAATAGCGATGGATATATGGACACAGTATTTAGAAATTATTTTAAAATTAAATAAAAATTAACGATTTAATTTTTTTGTACAAAAAAACGTTTAATTGGTTTTATATTGAGCAAATTAATAATTGCATTTTTAATAACAATTAAATCACAATAAATAAAACACAATATTTCTGCATTATGAAAATGTTTCCTGGACATGAAGCATACCAATCAAATACTCAGTAGTTTAATAAGGATATTACTACTGAGTATTTATACAGTTTTTTTGCATTTTAGGTATACAAAAAGTAAATTGTATCTTTACTAAAATTTAAATGGATCGAGTAAAGATGGAAATTTCAAATAACAACATTAAACAGTATCAAAAAATCGAACCTGTTAAGGTTGAACAGAAACAACCAAAAGAAGATCAAAGTGAAAAACTACAAGTTTTAAAAAATGACACTTTAACTTTGAGTGTTTCTGCTCAAAAAATAAATAGTGAAATTTTAACTTACGGTGCTGGTAATGGCGGGGGAGCTGAACCACCAAAAGTCAGTCCTCAAAATGGCGGTGGTGTTGAGCCACCTCAAGCAGAGAGTAATTAGAATATGTATGCTGATTTTTTTGTATTACTTGGCTGGCTTATTAAAGCTTTAGAGGTAACTGTTTTGATAGCTATTATATTATTAGCTTATCAAATAACTGTACGCTAGGGGCTATAGGCGCTGCCGAGGAGTTAAAGCTAATTAAGCTAGGTTTTAACAAAGATAAAATTGATGATCTTAAACAAGGTAAAAAGATCATCTTTGAAGATGTGATTGTAAAGGTCGTTAATGGAGAATTGACCATTTTAGAAGGTCAAACATTAATTGATGAAGAAAAACGCTTAGATATTGAATGGACAGCCCAAATGAATGCATTGAAAGCAATTCCCCCTAGGGTAATGACATTTGATCATACTGAAAGAGATAAGATTGATAGATTTACATTGAATGACAAATGGAGAAGGTCCGGCTTTTCAATTTACATGATGAATTCAGATGATTGGGCTCAGGCTAAAGAGTTGATTGAGTTGAGTTATAGCTATGCAAACATTGATGGCCGCGAAAAAATATCACCAACAATAAAAGAGCATAAAGATTTTTATCATGCTGACATCATTGGTGATAGAGATTTAGCTATGTTGGTGCTCAGTGGTGAAGCTTCATTGATGGACCAAATAGAACAAGATTTCTGGTTAGCTGCTTAGTTAAGTATAGCTAATTCATTACTAGGAACGTTTCTAATTTATGCATATTTTCGTACCCAAAAGTGAGATATTGACTATTTACAACTTTTGTATTTTTTATATACTATTTTTATTTAAACATAATTTAAGGATTGAATATGTTCGATGATTTTTTAGGGAAAAAAGTCCAAATCTCTACTGGTATTAATGGGGAGCTTAGAGAGTTTGGCTATACACTTGAGAGTTATGAAGGAATGGTTATCCACTTAACAGATGTTAATAATAATTCGAGGATAATTAATACAGCCAATGAAGACTTTTATTGTATGGAACTTGAGTTGTGATCAATAAGAAAATTGAATATTCAACTTAACTCGGGTGCTTGTCTATGAAAACGAATAGACTTAGTTACAACACCTTCGATTTGAAATTCATCATTAGAAGAAAGGAGGTCTCTAACCTCCAGCCCCCACACCACCCATCATGCGGGTCCGCAATGGGCGGTTCATCTCCCGTAATGAATCTTTATCCAAACATCTCTTAATGATACGAGTCCTTGTTTAGCCAAAAAATCATTGTTGATCGCTATATTGATCCCTTTGGTTTTTGAGCTTCTACAAGGTCCCTTACTTGTGATGCAACATGAAATAGCTAAATACTCACTCCTAGTTTAATTAAACTTCTCACCTTTGTTCGTGCCTTTTGCCATTGACGCCAATAACACATACGCAATCGACGTCGTATCCAAGCATCAAGATCAACCGCGAGTTGTTAACATTGGCTATCAAAAAGTAATACCCCCAACCACGTAAAAATTGTGTGAGTTTATGAATTTGTAGTGTCATAGATATACCCCAATTACGATTGGTGAGCTTCCTGATTTTCTCTTTAAATAACTTTAAAGCATTGTCATGTATTTTCACCTGTCCGTAAAGAAAGGTAAAACCGCACTTGAAACCCACGGCTACACCAAAACAGGTGCAGGGCCGCCAATTATAGATGCGGCATTTAAAGGTTATAAAGAAGCATCAAAAAGTTTAAAAGATAGTTTGAGGCCTATTGTCGGTTAAACTAAAATTGTTATTTAACTATGTGTATGACAAGATCAGAATATAGTTTAATTTTTCCATGCTTAAAGAATCTTAACTGGTACCACATATGAGACCATTTAATTGATTTTCATTTTATTTTAAGCTTAACTAATTGTAATTTAGAAGGTTTTAGTTTTATGTGCGAGCTTTTAGGCATGTCTGCAAATGTACCAACAGACATTTGTTTTAGTTTCTCTGGTCTTTTAGAGAGAGGCGGTAATACAGGACCTCATAAAGATGGCTGGGGTATTACCTTTTACGAAGGCAAAGGCTGTCGTACATTTAAAGATCCATTGCCTAGTTGTGAATCTGAAATCGCAAAATTGGTAAAGCATTATCCAATTAAAAGTCGTTCTGTAATAAGTCATATACGTCAAGGTAATCGAGGTGAAGTATGTTTAGAAAATACTCATCCATTTACTAGAGAACTTTGGGGTAAAGAAATCACCTATGCTCACAATGGTCAATTATCTGGTTACGATGATTTAAATCCTGAATTTTATCAACCAGTGGGTGATACTGATAGTGAATTGGCATATTGCTGGATTTTAGATGAAATTCGTAAAAAGTTTACTGAAAAGCCAAAAGATATGGCGCCAGTATTTAGATATGCAGCCCAGTTAGCTCCTAAGCTGAAGGCTAAAGGTGTATTTAATATGTTACTGACAGATGGTGAGTATGTTTTAGCATATTGTACTAATAATTTACATTGGATCACGCGTAGAGCGCCATTTGGTAAAGCGTCTTTAATTGATGCTGATGTAATTATTGATTTTCAAAAAGAAACAACACCTAATGACGTAGTGACTGTGATTGCAACTAGGCCACTGACTGAAGATGAAGATTGGCATAAAATAGAAGAGGGTGATTTTAAATTATTTAAATTAGGTGAGTTGGTTTAATCAGTCCAATACATATTAAGAGTAATCTAAATCAGGTAGGCGGGTATTTACATAAAGTAGTAGAGTAATGCAGGAGCTATTACCAATCATCCGCGCATTTTGATTCAGAAATGTAACGGAGTAAAAACGGGACTGAAGTCCCGTCTACGAATTTATTTTTTATCAAGATTTCTTAGTTTAAAGACTTTAACTGAATATCAAACTGCTCTACACCTTTTTCACCTTTCCATGTTCTTACCATCATGTAATCTAAAGAAGGTGCAAACCAGACTGTTACTTGGCGTTTGTCGTTATCGTATAGGCGTTTTACCTTAATTGTTTCAACATTACCAATAGGTAGCGTAATTGTCTCTTTACCTATTACCTGAAACTTATAATGACGAACACGGCCTTTTTTATCTACTAATGGGTAATCAAATTCAGTTTTACCTTCTTGAACATCACGGCGAAATTGTACTTGATAAGAAATGCCATCTTGCAGTGCATCATCCCAAATAAGTTTTAAAGGGAATTTTTCTTTGTTACTGAAAACTTGCTTGTTCTGGCGGTCAAAACTGATTTTATAGTTTTTATCTCGTCCTGTACCTGAACGGATCATTTGATATTTAAGTGGAGATACTTGGGCATCAAAACAAGGGAAAGTGGATATTTCGGTGCGTTTATCAGAGAAAATCATCCATTCAATATCGCTTTCGTAGCTGATACGGCAATGTTTATCATCTAATTGTTTGAAAATGCGAGTTGCTTGACCGTAACGTTCGCCTTTGCGAAGTACATCATATTTTGCGGTATACTCTTTGATAGCAGTAGATGAAGTATCTGTACTGGTATTGGCAAAGCTAGGGGTAATCACTAAGGTGCTTAAACTTAGTAAAGCACCTTTGAATTTAAAACTGTTTTTAAGCGTAGTTTTCACCGTGTGCAGGAAGTTTTTTATTATCAAAAACTGCATATTCTTCTTCCATTTTTAGTCGTTGTTCACTGAACCACTGAACCACTAACGGATAGATGATATGTTCTTTTTGATGAATACGCTGCGCTAATGAGTCTGCTGTATCTTCAGGTAAGATATCTATCTTAGCTTGAAGTACAACGGGACCACCGTCTAATTCTTCAGTTACGAAGTGAACGCTAACGCCATGCTCTTTATCATTTGCATCTATTGCACGCTGGTGGGTGTTCAGCCCTTGGTACTTAGGCAACAATGAAGGATGAATGTTCAACATTTTTCCTTTATATTTTTGCACTAAGCCAGGGGTTAGAATACGCATAAAACCAGCTAATACAACTAGATCTGGTGTAAAGTTGTCAATTTTTTCCATTAAGGCACTATCATAAGCTTCGCGAGACTCAAATTCTTTGTGATCTAAGACCACAGTTTCAATCGAAGCTTTCTCAGCTCTTTCAAGACCATATACATTTGGACGGTTGCTGATCACAGCGACTATGTCGCCGTTGATCTGCTGTTTCTCACACGCATCAATGATAGCTTGTAAATTTGATCCGCTACCAGAAATTAATACTGCAATGCGCATTCGATTCATTACTTAGTGCCGCCTACGATATCTACTTGCTCTTCGCCTTCAACAGCATCTTGGATTTCACCAATGTGCCAAGCGTTTTCACCTTGTTCTTTTAAGATGTTTAAGCTGTTTTCTAACTCGTTAGCTGGAACAACTAAAATCATACCTACGCCACAGTTAAATGTGCGGTACATTTCGTGTGTTGTGATATTACCTTTCTCTTGTAACCAATCAAAGATTGCAGGCCATTCCCAGCTATCACCTTTAACTACAGCTTTTGCTGATTCAGGCAATACGCGAGGGATGTTTTCCCAGAAACCGCCGCCAGTGATGTGTGATAGTGCATGTACATCAACAGACTTTAATAGCTCTAATACAGGCTTAACGTAAATACGTGTCGGCTCAAGTAAATGCTCGCCTAAAGTTTTACCAGAAAATTCAGCTGAAGTATCAGCACCAGATACTTCTAGTACTTTACGTACTAAAGAGTAACCGTTTGAATGTGGACCGCTTGAACCTAATGCGATTAGTTGGTCGCCAGATTTAACTTTAGTACCATCGATGATTTTTGATTTTTCAACGATACCAACACAGAAACCTGCGATGTCGTAATCTTCGCCTTCGTACATACCTGGCATTTCAGCAGTTTCACCACCAGTTAAAGAACAACCAGATAGTTCACAACCAGCGCCGATGCCAGTTACAACATCAACAGCAGTATCTACGTCTAATTTACCCGTAGCATAGTAATCTAAGAAGAATAAAGGCTCAGCACCTTGAACAATTAGATCGTTAACACACATAGCAACTAAATCGATACCAACACCTTGGTGTTGCTTTAAATCGATTGCTAAGCGTAATTTAGTACCTACACCATCTGTGCCAGCTACTAATACAGGTTCTTTATAACCAGCTGGAATTTGGCATAAAGCACCAAAACCACCAATACCGCCCATTACTTCAGGACGTTTAGTTTTTTTTACAACGCCTTTAATACGTTCAACAAGTACGTTACCAGCATCGATATCAACGCCCGCGTCTTTGTAGCTAAGAGACTGTTTTTGTTCGCTCACAGAAATTCCTCAACATTTAGTATGTGGTGGATGGTCTTTAAAGGCGCGCATTTTACCTTAATTGTTTCGCACTCGCTAGTATTTTTAGCGTAATCGCTAGCTTAATTTTTACAAGGGTATAAGGACTTTTGTCCGGTAGCTAGATTGGCTTGAATTTTAAATATTAAATACCCATAAATTAATTATAGTTATTTAGGATTTGAGAATGATAAATATATTTTTAACTTTTGTTTTAATTATTTTTGTAGTGCTCTACTGGCAATGGAATAAAATCAAAAACCATTTTTGGCAAAAAAAATATATTGGTCGAACTTTAACAAAAAGCCAAAAAAAACTGCTATTAAAAGTGATGCCCATATATAGAAATATGACAAATGATGACCGCAGCAAGTTAGAGCAGCATATTTTATGGTTTTTAGACAATATTAGCTTTTTAGGCCGAGATGGCTTAAAAGTGAATGCGGGTATGCGCTTAGTTGTTGCAGCGAATGCGTGTTTATTGGTATTAAATAAAACTTGGCCTATTTATAAAAATGTAAAACAGGTGCTGCTATATCCCAGTGCTTATTATGCCCAAGAAAATAAAAAAGATGGCGCAGGGCTTGTTAGTTTTCATGAAACTGTAAGGCAAGGGGAGTCTTGGCCAGGTGGTACTTTAGTGCTTTCGTGGCATGATGTGTTAGAAGGCAACCGATTACCTGAAGATGGTCATAATTTAGTATTTCATGAATTTGCACATCAGTTGGACCAGCAAACAGGCTTTACCAGCGGTACGCCTCAGTTAAAAACTCAGAGTTTATATAAACAATGGGGGCAGGTTTTTAATCGCGCTTTTAATCAATTAAAAACAAACTTAGCTTATGGTATGCCCAATGTGATTCACCGGTATGGTGCAACTAATGAAGCTGAGTTTTTTGCAGTATTAACTGAAACCTTTATTGAAAAACCTGCCCAGTTACAAAATCAAGACCCAGAGTTATATCAGCTTCTGTTGGCGTATTATGAATTTGATCCTAGGCAGTGGGTTTAACTTTAAATATCAAAATAAGGTTTAAGTCTTTAAAACTTTAGATATTGCTGCTTTTAGCTCATAAAGAGTTGCCTTTCGTCCATCTGATGACATAAGAATGATGATTATGTCATTATCGAAATCATTATACTTAATGGCGTGGTGGCTTGGATTACTACCGTTATGGCTTAATTGAGTTAATCTCTGTTTATTATTGACTGTAAATGTTCCAAAATCAAAATATGCTCTGTGGGGATTACCGCTTAAACCTGGTGCTATTATAACTTTTTTTAAGTGCTCTCTATCAATGAGTTTATTCCCCCAGAGTGTTTTTTCCCATTTATACAAATCTAATGCTGTTGTATAAATTGTTAGTCCAGATATTGCTGTGGGATAATCACCAAAAGTTATTAATTTAGTATTAGGGCTTATAGCGGTTTTATTAAAAGTACTCGTCATATTTGCAGATACAAAAAGGGTGTTTTTCAAATGGCTTTTAAAAGGTGACCTTATGATGCTCTCTACGATTAATGCTCTTAAAACTACATTTAAATTTGTATACAAATAATCTTGGTTCGGTTTGAACTCTAGTGTTTTTATTTCACCTATCTGTTTTATGATATCTGTTGTTGTAATATTAGCGTGCCACTTTACTTTTGGCATACCACTTGTGTGGGTTAGAATGTTCTCGATAGATATATCATTCGCCCATTCAGGTAGGAAAGTTAAATACTGTGATATTTTATCTTCATATCTTAATTTCCCATTCATTTTTAATTGCATAATAACAGCAGTGGTAAATTCTTTAGCAATTGAACCAGGGCTTAATCTATGTTCTTTGGTAAGAGGCTCCTTTTTGTGTTTGTCAGCATACCCATATGATTTGTGAAATAGGATGTCGCCATGTTTTGCAACTAATACTGTACCATTGAAGTTGTTATCTTTATTAGCTGTAGTTATAAATTGTTCTATTTTATTTTGGTATTGATTATTTTCTGCAAAAGCATATTGTGTTGAGAAAAGTAATACTAAAAATAATAGCTGAATCGTGAGTTTCATTTTTTTCCTTTTTTTGAACGATAAAGTGGCAGCTTTTTAGATTTTAATCTACTGCCAAGTAAACAATTAAGTATTTACTATCTACTGAAACTTAATAGGCTCTAAAGTAATAGTATGCGATTGCACTTTTTCACCTTTAAAGAACGCTAATACACGTTCTGATATTTCAGGAGCAGTCATAAATACATTATGGCCGCCACCTTCAACTGTGATCATATTGGCATTGCTAAAGTTTGCCGCTAATTCAACTTGGCTTTGATATAGTGTTCTGCCATCTAAAGTACCTGATACAAATAATGTTGGAATATCAGAATGAAGCTCTTCTCTAAATTCATTTCCTAAGTCAGTTACAGGCAATACAGCGTTAATATCTGGAAATGGGAAGTTTGTGGTTCTGCCAACTAAAGCTGTTTTAGCTTGTTCTTGAACTCTTGACCACCGTTTTTTAGAAATACCAGAAGCGGCATCCATTGCTAGACTCATAGGCGTATGTTCTGCTGACATACCTTTTATATAAGCAATATATGAAGCGATTTCTCCAAACTGATTGTTTTTCATATCAGTAACGATACGTGGTAATTGCATTAAATATTTAGGGTCCATTAAAAATATAAAGCTTAAAGCAAACTGCATATCAATTTTACCTATGCCTACGATTAACGGTTTTTTAGTTCTAAAATCTTGCGTATTAACAACTTGTGGTGATGCTTCAAGATTTTTTAAAACACCAGTTAAATCTCCAATAAAATCAGGATACCTATCTTTAGTCGCTGGGTTTGTTTTCAACATTAAAGATACTTTTTCTATTAAAGCCTGTACTCGAGCAGGCTGTTTAATTGTATGATCTAACCCTTCTAAAGATGCTAAAACCATTTGGTTTATTATCTCAGGGTGATATTTAGCTGCAGTAAAAGCTAAGTGTGAGCCATAGCTTATGCCCCATAGATTAATCTTATCTGTATTGAGCGCTTTGGCTAAATCAACTAAGTCAGCCGCATTTTGTTTTGTATTGTACCCATCTAAATCTATATTTTGGTTTTGCCATTGAGTGACACATTTTTTAACATCAGATACCGTTTGTACCATGAGTACTTTTTCATCTGATGGTATTTTTAAATCAAAAGAGGTCGCTTTACAGCTTTTTAAATCATTTGACAGTCCAGTGCCACGCTGATCAAATAAAATGACATCCGAAGCCCCACGTAATTTATTAAAAAGTTCAAACCGTGAGCGTTTAGCTGTACCTGTAGCTGATCCTCCTGGGCCACCGGATAAATATACAATGGGTTTACCGGGTGTTTTACTGGTTGTTGGAAATTTTACATAAGTTAAAGTAAGCTCTCTTGAATTTGGATTGTTTCTATTTTCAGGTACTTTAAAAGACCCTATTTGGGCATTTACCTTTTGTTGTTTGTAACCAGTATATTCATAAGGTGATAGTTCTTCTGAATTGGCACTTAGTTGGGCTGATACAATTAAAGTAATAGGTAATAAAACGTGAGAAAGTAATTTCATAATAAAGACTCTGTTTGTTAATTTTGAGTCAAGTGTAATGTTAAAAAGAATGCTTTTATTTACAATTGCACCAATGACACTGGTGTATCACCAAATGCATTTATCTTTGGAATAAAGTAGTTACAATAGAAAAATGAAAATATATCACTTATTAATTACTTTAGTATTTTTGTTATTAAGTACAAAAGCCATAGCCCAAGAAATCAAAACACAAGAATCTAAAGTACAAGCATCAGAGTACTTTCAGGTGTTAGGTGAGGGAGCGCGCGTTTTAAATGGCACGGTTAAAAATTGTCACGATAAACATTTAGATGATAGTCATTGGCCTAAATTTTATTTATCCCAAATGAGTGAATACCAGCATTACTGTATTCGAATACCTATAAATATTAATCAACCAAAAATCCCTCGATATACTGTTTTACGCGCTTTATTTTTAGGTTCTGCCACTTTTTATTGGGATGGTAATTACATAGCAGATAAAGGAATACCAGGATTTGATTTAAATTCTGAGCAGGTTGGTCCGATAGAAATGTCAGTGCCTTTATCTCAACATGAATTATCACAAGGTCAACACTTATTGAGCATTGAACTGTCTACATATAGTCATTTAGAAGATATGCATTCTATTTACTATGGCATGTTTTTAACATCCAATAATGGTCGGCAAGCTATCAATTTCCAACAAAAAATAATCCCTTTAATGCTTGGCGGTGCCATGTTTTTATTAGCAGTATTTTTTGCTTTAGTATATTTTTTATATGAAAAAAGGCCTGCTTTTATCATTTTTGGTTGTTTATGTTTTTTTTCAGGGACTTTAATTGGTTTAGAAGTCATAAAGTATTTTTGGAACTATCCTTGGGACTTTCATATTTTAAGACTTAGAATTATTATTTTAAATGTATTATTAACAGCTATGACTTTGATTGCTTATTACCTGTTTTATTATCAAGTAAAAAGAAAAGCGATTTGGTTTAGTTTTACGTTACTTAGTTTTATTGCTTTGGCAGTATTAGCACCTAGTTACGATATTAAAAGTTTATCAATTTTTGTTTTGGCTCTAGCTATCTCTCTGTTAATTAATCTAAAAGCTTATAGAAAAAAGCAACCAAGTTCATTCGTGCATTTGAGTATATTAATTGCAGGTTTTATATTGATGGTTATTTTACCTTTTTCATTTATTGATAAATGGTTTGCTGCTTTATTTTCTTTTATCGCTTTGGCTAACTTATATAGTTTAATGGTACAGTTTGCTCATGAAAGGTCAAAGGCGATGCAATCATTAAGGTTAGAAGCGCAAATGTTAAGACGAAACCTGCAACCCCATTTCTTAATGAATAGCTTGACTTTAATTGTGGAGTGGGTTGAAACACAGCCAAAACTTGCAGTTAAATTTATAGATGCTTTAGCTGATGAATTTCGTTTATTAAATACTATGTCTCATAAAAAGTTAGTGCCTTGGTCCACAGAGATGGCATTGTGTCAAAAGCACTTTAAAATAATGCAATATAGATATCAAAAACAAATACAGCTCAATATTGAGGTGACAGACAATGACTTTTTTATTCCACCAGCGATTATTCATACACTCATCGAAAATACTTTTTCTCATAACCGAATAAAGAATGGTGACTGTTTTGATATCAAAATAAGTATAAGCAACTTAGTTAAAATAAAAATCATCACACCATTTAGAAATAAAAATCATCAAGGCACAGGTATAGGAGAGGATTATATTAATACTAGATTAATCGAGAGTTTTAATCATAATTGGCTTTTCGAATCAGTTGCAAAAAATGATACTTGGCAAACAAACATTAGATTCCCTTTGATAAAAAATATTGAATTAGGTAAGGAAAGTTAATGCATATTGTCATTGTTGAAGATGAACCTATTATCGCACAGCGTTTAAAGAGACAAATAGAGGAAATACTTGAAGCTGAAAAACCTAACATTAATTGGTTTGATGATATTGAAGATGCTAATGAATATTTAACACAGCAGAGCATAGATTTATTGATATTAGATTTAAACTTACATGGTGAAAATGGCTTTGATTTATTAAAAGATATTTCAGCGCAAAGTTTTCATACTATTATTGTATCTGCATATAGTGATCAAGCTATCACCGCATTTGAATATGGCGTACTTGATTTTGTAGCCAAACCTTTTCAAAAAGAGCGGTTGGAGGCTGCGTTAATACGATTTAACGATAAAAGTAGCCATGCCAGTAATGAACTAAAACAACTGGCAGTAAAAAAACATGATGGTTTATCTTTTATTAAAATAGCTGATATTAATTTTATTAAGGCGGATGGCCATTATACACAATTACATACGAATTCTGCTGAGATTGCTTTACATGACAAAGCGATAGATAAATTAGCTATGTTATTACCAAATCAATTTATTCGTGTTCATCGCTCTTATATTGTTGATATTAATAAAGTGGTAGCGCTTAAAATTGGTTCAGGAGCGAGCTATCAATTATTAATGCAAGATAATAATGAAGTCCCTGTGAGTCGTAGTCGTTATCAAGAAGTAAAATCTTTACTTTCTTAATCCCTCAAAGTTTAAACTCTCTTTAAAAATGCATTAAATCCTGCCTATGATAATTGACTAATCTATCGTTGATTTTAGGTGATTCAACGATATTGATAGAAATTCTCTGTTATTGGTGTTCAAATCAAAATGAGAAAAATAAAACACACACAAACAACGAGTTTTTAAAATGAAAAACACCATTAAAACAGCTGTTGCGCTGTCAATATCTTTGGCGTTAAGTGGCCAAGTAAATGCAAATAAAGATGTTAACAAAGACGAGAAACCAAGTTGGAATGTTGATGCGCCTCAAGGGGAATTCTTTGACGCTAAAATATCAGTAGATCAAGGTACTTGGATGAACGTTGATGTGAGTCCTGATGGTAAAACGATTGTATTTGATCTGTTAGGTGATATTTATTCTATGCCATTAAATGGCAAAGCTGATCAAAAAGCGACATTATTAACAACAGATATTGCATGGCAAATGCAGCCTAAATTTAGTCCTGATGGCAAACATATTGCCTTTACATCAGATCAAGGTGGTGGTGATAACATTTGGGTGATGGATCTTGATGGCAAAAATGCAAAAGCGGTAACAAATGAGACTTTTCGTTTATTAAACAGCCCAGCATGGAGCCCAGATGGCGATTTTCTTGTTGCACGTAAGCATTTTACTGATACGCGTTCTTTAGGTGCGGGTGAAGTATGGATTTACCACAAAGCAGGTGGTAAAGGCATGCAGTTAACTAAACGTCCAAATGATCAAAAAGATTTAGGTGAGCCAGCCTTTTCTCCTGATGGTAAATATGTGTATTTCTCACAGGACAGCACAGCAGGTAAAACATTCCATTATTCAAAAGATTCAACTGCGGGTATTTACAAAATTAAGCGTTATGATCGCAAAACAGGCGAAATAGAAACAATTATTTCAGGTATGGGTGGTGCAATACGTCCTACACCTTCACCTGATGGTAAAACACTCGCTTATATCAAACGTGATGACTTTCAAACTAGCCTATATCTATATGATTTAGAGTCAGGTAAGCATACGCAAGTTTACGATAAGTTAGAACGTGATATGCAAGAAACTTGGGCTATTCATGGTGTATATACCAATATCGCTTGGACACCAGATAGTGATGAACTTGTATTTTGGGCTGCGGGTAAAATCCATAAGCTAGATGTGTCTGATAAATCAGTATCGCAAGTCCCTTTTAAAGTTCAAACCAGTAAAAAATTACAAAAAGCATTACGTTTTACACAAGATTTAGATACACCTGAATTTGATGTGAAAATGCTACGTAACGTGCAAGTTTCGCCAAATGGCAAAACAGCTTTATTTGAAGCTATGGGTCACATTTATAAACGTGATTTAAAGTCAGGAAAAGTAAAACGTTTAACGAAACAAAGCTCTCACTTTGAATTTTTCCCAACGTTTTCTCGTGATGGTAAAAAAATAGCATACACAACTTGGGATGATAACGACCAAGGCACAATTCGTGTTGTATCTGCTCGTAATGGTAAAGGCAAAACAGTTGTAAAGGCTCCTGGTAAATATGTTGAACCCGTATTTAGCCCTAATGGCAAAACTCTGGTATATCGCAAAGCACGTGGCGGTTCAATCTTAAATCCTGAGTGGTCATTAAAACCAGGTATTTATTCTGTATCAGCTAAAGGCGGTAAATCAGAGTTTATTACTAAAAAAGGCGCACAACCACAATTCGGTAAAGATGCAAATAAAATATACTTATTAGATAGCTATCCAAAGCCAAGTTTATTAATGGTTGAGCTTGATTCGAAGAAGGTAAGTAAGCTTTATGAATCAAAATTAGCAACTGAATTTAGAGTATCGCCAGATGGTGAATATTTAGCGTTTGCAGAGCGTTTCAAAGTATTTGTAACGCCATTAGTTGAAAACGGTAAAACAATCAATATTGGGCCTAAAGCGGCTCAATTCCCAATTGAACAATTATCAGAGCGTGCTGGTGAAAATATTAGCTGGAGTGCTAATAGCGATAAGTTATATTGGTCATTAGGTCCAGAGCTTTACCATAGTGATTTAGCTGGCATTTTTGACATAAAGGAATCAGACAGTGATTTTAAAGTTGAAAGTGGTGAAAATATTGGTTTTAAACAAACCATGCATGCACCAGAGGGTATGATAGCGTTAACTGGCGCACGTATTATCACTATGGATGGCGATAAAGTGATAGAAAACGGTGTATTACTGACAGATGGTAAACACATTAAAGCTGTTGGTACTGCTGCTGAAGTCGTTATTCCAAAAGACGCAAAAATAGTTGATGTATCTGGTAAAACAATTATGCCAGGTATCGTAGATGCGCATGCCCACGGTTCTCAAGCGTCAAATGAGATTGTACCTCAGCAAAACTGGAAGAACTTTGCAGGGTTATCGCTTGGTGTAACAACAATCCACGATCCATCAAACGATACAACTGAAATATTTGCTGCCAGTGAAATGCAAAAAGCAGGCATGATTGTTGGTCCGCGTATTTTCTCTACCGGTACTATCTTATATGGTGCAAATGGTCCAGGTTATACATCACATGTTGATTCGTTAGATGATGCTAAATTCCATTTAGAGCGTTTACAAAAAGTAGGTGCTTTTAGTGTTAAATCTTATAACCAACCTCGCCGTGAACAACGTCAGCAAATTATCCAAGCAGGTCGTGAATTGGGTATGATGGTTGTGCCTGAAGGTGGTTCATTATTGCAACATAATTTATCTATGGTTGCTGATGGCCATACAGGTGTAGAGCACTCTATTCCGGTTGCTAATATTTATAATGATATTAAACAAATGTGGGGTCAAAGTGATGTCGGTTATACACCAACACTTGTTGTAGGTTATGGTGGTATTTGGGGTGAAAATTACTGGTATGATAAAACAGATGTTTGGGATCACCCTAGACTATCTCAGTTTGTACCAAAAAATCAGCTTCTACCGCGCTCTATGAGGCGTCCAAAAGCACCTGAACACCATTATAATCACTTTAGTAATGCACGTGTTGCTTCGGAGCTTCAGGATGAAGGTGTTATTGTAAACTTAGGTGCGCATGGTCAACGTGAAGGTTTAGCTGCCCATTGGGAAATGTGGATGTTTGATCAAGGCGGCATGACAGGGCTTGAAACGATACGCGCATCAACACTTGATCCAGCCCGTTACTTAGGTCTAGATAAAAACATTGGTTCATTAGAAGTCGGAAAACTTGCTGATCTTATTGTCATTGATGGTAATCCATTAGAAAATATTCGTATTACAGATAGTGTTGATTACACTATGATCAACGGCCGTTTATTTGACGCTGCAAAAATGCAAGAAATGGGTAAGAAGAAAAGAGAACTGATGTACTTTGAGAAGTAGTAGATAATACCAATTCCGATAATTAAGTGACCACTCAGAGCTTATGAGGTTTTACAATTCTAGGCATGTCAGTGAATTAATGGTGATTCCCTTTCGAGCTGGCATAACAACGAAGTGTAAATCCTCAGAGGCTCCTTTTAGGCGGGTTTCAAAGCGCTTTGAATTCCCGCTGAGTGACCAGTTAATTAACGGAAATGGTATAAATATAAATAGGGTTATTAATTTAGCTCTTATTTTTATTGAGCACTAGTCAAAAAATACAAAAAAGGCTGCAATGAAATTGCAGCCTTTTTGTTATTCAACTCTAAATTTAATAGACTAAACGATACCTTGTGGTAAACGGCAGTCGTGCTCTTTTTCTGCTAGGTATACAATCCAGAATTCTTCAGCTGTATAACCGTCTTCGTTATTCTTAACGATAACCATGCCTTTATCTTTAGTTTCTACTGTTTTAACAGCAGCTTTTTTAGCAGGTTTAGCGGCAGCCTTTTTAGCAGGCTTAGCAGCTTTCTCAGGAGCTGCAGGTGCAGTACCAGATGAAAGTTCTTCAGTTAAAGCGGCAAGATCAGCTAGGCGCATGTTTTTGCCACCATCTACACTGTACCATCCTGCTTTAGCAACAACTTCAGGTTGTTTGCCGTTTGCTGCTTGATATGCTTTGTCAAAATCTTCTAAAACTTGTGCTTTATCAAGTTTGCTCATTATTATTCCTAATTTTTTGTTAAATTTGTTGCAGCGGCTTTTATACCGACTTTTGAAAGAATTATCAATTTTTTCAGGTTTTTCTTTCTTTTTGCTCAACTAAACGGGACAATTTTACAAATTTTAAGAAAATATTGAAAAATTATGAAACGTTCCGATTTAATGTCACATCTAAACAATTTGCTAGAACCACATACAATTAAGGATTTTTCTCCTAATGGTTTGCAGATTGAAGGCAAAGATAACATTACAAAAATTGTGACTGGTGTTACTGCGTCACAAGCTTTAATTGATGCTGCAATTAATCATAAGGCTGATGCTATTTTAGTACATCATGGCTTTTTTTGGAAAGGTGAAAGCCAACGAATTGTTGGTATGAAGAAAAAACGTATAGAAGCCTTGATAAAACACGACATAAATTTGATTGCATATCACTTGCCTTTAGATATTCATCCGACTTTAGGTAACAATGCACAATTGGCAAAGTTGTTAGATATTACTTATGAAGCAGGACTTGAATTAGGCAGTGCTAAAAGCATTCCCGTAAAAGGCATTTTAAATACGCCTTTGACCGGCAGTGAGTTTGCACAAAAAATTGCAACAGTATTAAATAGAGAGCCTGTTACTTCAATTGTGAGAGATGAGAAAATTAACTCCATCGCTTGGTGTACTGGTGGCGGGCAAGGGTATATTGATTTGGCTGCTGAGCAAGGAATTGATGCATATTTAACGGGTGAAGCATCAGAGCAAACAATTCACAGCTCTAGAGAACAAAATATTGATTTTTTTGCAGCTGGGCATCATGCCACTGAAAGATATGGTGTAAAGGCGTTAGGTGAACATTTAGCAGCAGAGTATAAACTCGAAGTGATTTTTGTGGATATAGATAATCCCGTTTAAATTCTAAGCAAAATTATCAAAAAAAATGCTCACTATTTTACTTGCGAGCATTTTATTATAAATTTTAAAGTCTAATTTAAATCGATTCAGGATCGTAGAGCCTAAGTAGCTTAATCCATAAAGTGCCTAAAAGTTCATGTTGATGTGCTGTAATTGCTAATAAAGCTTCAGGACTGGGTACAAACTGACGCCATAAGGGCTGTTCATTAAGCGCGTAGAAGTCTGTTGGTGCAGCAATGACATCTATACCCTGTTGGTTAAATAAATTTATTGAACGGCTCATATGTGCTGCAGAGGTCACTAGAGCAACTTTAGCATCAACAAGGCGGTAAGCTAATAACTTCGCTTCTTGTGCTGTATCTTTGGCTTTAGGGTTAGTTAAAATCCTTGTATGGTGTAAACCTAAACTATAAGCGGTCTTTTTCATGAGTTCACTACTGGTTGTGCCATCATAACCGTAACCAGATACAATCAATTTTGCCTGAGGGTACTTTCTGGCAATTCTTAAGCCTTCAACTAAACGTGAAAGAGAGCATGCACCCAGTTGTGAATTAGCAGGGCGGTATTTATTTGGTTTAATTTGGCAGCCTAATACTAAAATATAGTGTAACTTTTTATGTTTATTAGTATTAAAAACGTTGTATTTTATTTCCGTGGAATTGATTAAATTTTGAGTGACAATTGGCATACTGAGTAAAAACAAAATACTCATACTTGGGATGAAAAACAATAACCCCAAGTTCTTTTGTCTCAATGCCAATAACAATAAACCAAATGAAATTAATATGAACAACAAGGGTAAAGGCATTAAAAGATTGCCAAGAATTTTTTTTAATTCAAATGAAGACACTATTAATCAATTTCCTTATAAGTTGGTGTAAAAAATAAAGCCAGTTTTAAACCGGCTTTGTCTATTTATTTAAAAATAGAAATCTTACTCTGGTTTATCATGTTCGTGGGCTGCTTTTTCTTCTGCTAATTCTTCTTTTAGCTTTCTAATTCTTAAACCTAACTCTTGGCCTCGGTGTTTTGAATAATAAGTACAGCCAATAAACATGCTGGTGGCAAATATTAATTCTAAAACAACATAAATATCTAAAGAGACATAAAGCATGGTCAAAGAATGTAGGAAATAAATCATTACAATGAAATTAGCCCAAGCATAAGTATAAAGGTTATCCTGAATAATGCCTTTTAATGGCAGTAATAAAGGCAGGATATAAATCATAAATATAAAGCCATTACTGTAGCCTTCAGGCTTTGCTAAGTAAAATAGCCATAATGGCATTAATATTAATAAACCGACGTAACCAAAAATAGCTAGGCGTTGAAAGGTCTTTGTTTTATCTTGTTTTTTGATCATGTCACTTATTCAATTGTTGCGTAATTTTAGCCAGTCGATGTCCTACAGAATGGCATATTTTTATTTCATGAGAACTCAGTTCTGTACTATTACCAAGACCTGAAACATGACTGGCACCATAAGGTGTACCGCCACTTTGTGTACTTGATAATTCAGGAATATCATAAGGTACGCCTAATAACATCATACCATGGTGCAATAAGGGTAAAGATAACGTCAATAACGTACTTTCATTCCCACCATGCATGCTACTACTTGATGTAAAAACACTAGCAGGCTTGTCTATTAAGCGACCTTTTAACCAGAGTTCACTGGTTGTCTCCCAAAATGATTTAGCTTGAGAGGCCATCATACCAAACCGAGTAGGACTGCCAAAAGCAAGTGCTTGACAATGCATTAAATCATCTTGTGTTACCACAATATCTGATTCAGATTGTTTGATGAAAGTGCGTAACTTTACTTCCATATTATTACTAGAAATAGCGTCACTGATCTCATGCGCCATGCTTTTTACTGAGCCATGGCTTGAATGATAAAGTACCAGTATGTAGGACATTAAATAATGTCTAATACACTTTCTGGTGGACGGCCGATAGCTGCTTTATCACCATTTACAACAATAGGTCGCTCAATGAGCTTTGGATTTTCAGCCATAGCGTTAATTAATGCTGATTCATCATTTTGCGCTTTAAGGTTGAGTGCTTTATATAAGTCTTCTTTGGTACGCATTAATTGGCGAGCAGAATCAAAACCCAGCTTTTTAATAAGTGATGTGATTTCTTGTGCATCAGGCGCTGTTTTTAAATACTCAACAATTTCAGGTGCTACGTTATTTTCTTCTAATAAGGCCAAAGTTTGGCGAGACTTTGAACATCTTGGGTTGTGATAAATTTGAATTGTCATGTTTGATCCTAAATAAAAATAGCGCAAATTTTTAGTTGAAACTTTTTGTCATGAAAATAAGCATTTTAATGATAAAAAATTAAAGCGCTATTTTATACCCAAACAACATAAGATTGCTATATTGGAAACTTACCTGATGAAACAAAATACCTCATCAGGTTTTTAATCGCTAAAACTGAGTGTTTATAATTTAGCGAGTTCTTTTTGCATTTGACGATATTGTTTTAATAATGCTTTGAGTCTTTGGCGTTTAATATCGTCTGTTTTTTCAATAAAATTTAATGCCTTTTGAATTTCATCTGATGCCTGCTGGTAAGCGCCATAATCGATCATAATACTGGCACGAATTTCGTGATAGGCAGATTGTTTTTTTTGCATCTTATAGGTTTGCGCCATTAAATCTTTACCTAATGGATGATCTGGCTTATCTAGTAAAAAGTATCTTAATAATCGTTCAGCTAATGGGTAGTCTTTAGCTTCGATGGCGGCATTGGCATAGTTTAAGGTAATGACTTGGTTATTAGGTTTTAATTGATAATGCTCTTTTAATAATGTTAAAGCTGCTTGGGTATTTTTTTGCGCGATTAATAAATCTGTTTTACTGTCTAAATAAAAAAGGTTAGCAGGATCTGTTTTTAGTAACTTGGTTAAAATCTCTTGTGCTTCATCAAGCTTTTTTTGATCTATCAGTGTTAAAGCTAAACCGTATTTAGCTGCAGTTCTATCAGAAAACTGATGCTTTTTTATATCATTTCTAAATAGTTGCTCTGCTTTTTCTGATGTAGTGGTAAAGCGGGCTTTAATTCGGCTTTTAGCTAACAAAAAATCAAGATTAGAATCTATAAATTTTTCAGGGTATTGCTGTGCTCTTAAACGGATATCAGATACACGGCTATCTGGTAATGGATGTGATAATAAAAAGACCGGTGGTTTTTGCTTGAATCTTAATTGCGCGGATAACTTGGCTAAAAACTCACTTGATGCACGAGGATCAAATCCTGAATTATTTAAAATCGTCATACCGATGCGATCTGCTTCTTGCTCAGCGCCACGACTATGTGTCATTTGACTTAACATGTTTTGGGTTTGATTGGCAGATATGATTGCCATGCCTGCTTCTGGGTTAACTATGGTTGTTAATATACCTGCAACCATACCTGCTAATGTTAAGCCTGAATTATCTTGCTGTTTTTGTAATCGGCGCGCTAAATGCCTTTGTGTTACGTGCGCGATTTCATGACCCAATACTGAAGCAAATTGACTTTCATTATCTGATTTTGCAATCAAACCGGCATGAACACCAACATGACCACCATAAAAGGCAAATGCATTTATTTCGTTATTTTTAATCCAAAAAAATTCGAATGGAAAACGAATATCATCAGCATGGGCAACTAAGCGGTTACCTATGCTTGTCAGGTACTCATCCAATAAAGGGTCTTGGATCACAGGAGATGAACTTTTTATTTTCATCATCATGATTTCGCCAATCGCTTTTTCTTTTTCTAACGGCAATACTTGTAATGCGGATGTGCCTAAATCAGGCAGTTTAAAACTTGACTGTGCTAATACGGGAGAAGATAATAAAAATGCACCGATAACTAATTGTGACAGTTTTTTTTTTTTATTCATTTTATTCCTTGTTTGCTTGCCCGTTCATAATTAGCTGTGCAAGCATGAGTTCATCTTGATCAAGTGAGCTTTCATTTTCGCAAACATCGTAATACTTTTTGATTGAGACTCCATCAACCTTAACAATGTTCAATTCTTGTTTTAAAAAAGTTATTATTTTATGCACAACCTTGTGAGCATGAATGATTAATGCTTTATCAGCTTCATCGCCTCTTTGAAAATAAAATTGTATATATTTATGTAATTGATTAATTCTTAGAATGAGTCTCATTGAATGAGGGTCCCACACTATGAATTCCATCATTTTATTATCTTTTACATATTTATTAATTTCTACATCTTTAGCTAAAGGGAAAGCTTGTAGTTCAAAACCGCGATCGGTAAAAACTTGGTAAAGCGTAATTCTTGGTTTTTTTTTGCAAATAATGCCATCAGCATTATCTACTGTGCCCGCAAGTATCTTGAGATTCCAATTACGCTTGTCAATTATGCGTTTAATTGCTGTATCAAAACCGTGAGTTAAAATACCTTCGGATTCACCTAATGATGAAGCAACTAAATGATAAAACGGCGGTAACTCACCCCAGTTTAATTGTTTTTTATACCAGTTAATGTCCTTTAACGTAGGATTACCTGGTAATTGTGCTCTATCATTTTGGGATGTCATTAAATTATACCTATTCCTTATCTTCTATAAGCATAATGCATTGTGTGGTTTTGGTATAGCTAAAGTCCCTTAAGTTAGCGGACCCATTAAGTTAGACGATAGATTAGATTCCATTTATTTTACTTTACCGTTATTATTCTTAAATCTTTAAATATAGTTGTAGCTTTAATGGCTAAATTTGATTTAACACAATATCAGTGCCCCCAATTATTTGTTCAATTTAAGTATCAATTAAAACTAAGTATGATCGACATAGAACAAAATAACAATTCGAGGGTAATTGAATATTCAATTTCGGTCGAATCGGATATTAAAGATATTGAACGATATTTGAAGTCTCATCAATACAGTTATCAAATAGTAAGTCTCGCGGATAATAATGAACTTATAGTGAGTTTAATAAAAGGGAATAATTAAGTGTTAGAATTTTTAAAATCTTGGTACGAACGTAAATTTTCAGATCCCCATTCAGTTACATTGTTTCTTTTATTAATTGCATTAGTCGCATCATTGTATTTTGTTGGCTCTTTGATCATACCTGTACTTGTTGCTTTGGTAATAGCCTATTTATTGGAATGGCCAGTTTTAAAGTTACAGAATTTAGGATTAGCTAGATTAACAGCTTGTACGAGTGTCATGTTGTTATTTGCAGGTGTCATGGTGGCATCATTTGTGACTATGGTGCCTGTGCTTTGGCAACAGTCTGCAAATTTATTGCAAGAAGCGCCTTCTATGTTAGAGCAGGGAAAATCATTTTTAATGCACTTACCCGAGCGTTATCCAGAATTAATCAATGCACAACAAATACAAGGAATAGTATCTAATGTTGAAAACAAAGTATTAGAGTTTGGTCAGCAAATTCTCTCTTTTTCTTTAACATCATTAAAAGACGTTGTTGCTTGGATGATATATTTGATACTTGTTCCACTACTGGTATTTTTTATGCTAAAGGATAAAAATGAGCTCACTTCAGGTATTGAAACCTTTTTACCAAAACAAAGACGTTTAATAAGGCAAGTATGGCATGAAATGAATCAACAAATCATGAACTATATCCGTGGCAAGGTTATTGAAATTGTGATAATTGGTGGAGCTTCATTTATCGCTTTTGCAATTTTTGATTTAAGATATGCAGCACTGCTAGGTGTATTAGTAGGTTTATCGGTATTAATACCTTTTGTTGGTGCAGCACTTGTGACTATTCCAGTAGCAGCAGTGGCTCTATTTCAATTTGGGTTAGCACCAGAGTTTTGGTATTTGTTAATCGCTTATGGGGTAATTCAAGCGTTAGATGGTAATGTATTAGTACCTTTGTTATTCTCTGAAGCTGTTGATTTAAACCCTGTTTATATCATAGTTGCGGTATTGTTTTTTGGTGGTTTATGGGGGTTTTGGGGCGTGTTTTTTGCAATCCCATTAGCATCATTAGTACGTGCTTTATTAAATGCATGGACAACAGAAGAAGCTCACAAAGATGAAGTAACAGGTTAAAATAAGCGTAAAAAAGGGCTATGTTTTTAAATCGCCCTTTTAATCGAATTTGAAAACTAAGTGTTGTCAGTTAAAAAATCAATCACAACTTGATGATGTTCTTTAGTTTTGAATTTATTAAATACATGTTTAATTGTACCATCTTGCGCAACTAAAAAACTTAATCTATGAATGCCATCATATTCCTTACCCATAAATTTCTTTAAACCCCAAACACCAAATTCATCAGCTATCGCATGATCTTCATCAGATAATAATGTGAAGTTTAATTCTTTTTTAGTTTCAAAGTTTTTGAGTTTTTTCACAGGATCAGGACTTATACCTACAGAAACTGTATTGAGCTTAGCTAAGGTTGCTTTTTGGTCGCGTAGATTTTCAGCTTGAATGATGCAGCCAGGTGTCATAGCTTTAGGGTAAAAGTAAACTAATACTTGGTTTTCTTTTAATAATTCAGAAAGCACAACAGTCTGACCATTTTGATCTTGTAAAGAAAATAGAGGGGCTTTATCGCCAGCAACTAATGTATTCATGTTTATATCCTAGTATTTTTAAAATTAGCGTATTCGTCGCAGTATAGATTCAAGGTTGAGCTCAGTACACAAACGCTCAAACTTCAGTTTGAAACTATCTAAGGAAGTCTCAACTTCTACATTGATTTCTAAGGTAGAACACATATGAAGTTGATTGTCTTGCTCGTAAGTGTCAGATTTCAATGAGCAAATATCAATATTATCTTCAGCAAGAAATGAGGTTACCTTACTTAATGTACCTTCAGTATCAATACCTTTATATTCAAGTGTATAGCCTGCACAAAAGTCACAGCCAGTTCTATTAGTGGTTCGCTTCATCATGGTAAGTAAACCCATTTCCATACTCTTTACCGGAATAGTATGCTCAATACGGCTGATCGCTGACATATCTCCTGATAAAAGCATGATAATCGAGAATTCGTTACCTAAAATTGCAATACGGCTATCAATAATGTTACAGCTACATTCACTCACTAACTGTGTTAACTCAGCAACAATCCCGGTACGATCATCCCCGATTGCGGTTAAAACAAGCTGTTGATTTGAAAATCCTGGCATTTATTTATCCATGTACCCCTACGTTGGGTGCGAAGTTTACCACATCAAAAATAGAAACACTCTGCATTCTTGTTTTTAGTAGCTTAGGAAAGTAATATAGGCTCTAATTTCATATTTTTAATTGCTTTCAAGTAATAACTGAATGATTTTCAAGCAATCAACTCGAATTATGACCAATTCATAAAATGAGATAATATTTTTAAATCATATTTTGAACCAAATAGAGTATAGCCTACTCATAATAGAAATAAATTAGGCATACTAAGGAGAATAATAAGTGCAGTATTGGATCCGTAAAAGTTTGGTATTGGGTGTTATCACAGCATTATCAGGTTGTAGTGTTTTTATAAATAATGCGCATGATGAAAAAAACTACCGTGTATCAGAGCAAATTAAAGTGCCCGCGGATCTGCAAAAGCCATATCAAGACCCTGAATATGTGATGACGCCAGCGCAATATAGTAAGGCGATGCCAAGTGATATGGTAAAACCGCCAGCGCAGGTTTTAAACGTGGCTAGTGGTAGTTGGGTTGAAGAAGGTGATAAGCAAACACGTATATTTTTTGATAAATCAGATGGTATTGACGATTTAAAAGGCTTTATGTGGATAGCCTTAAATGAGTTACTTGATGAAAACAAAGTAACTGCAACAGATAATAATGAAGCAAAAGGTGAATTATCTACTGATTGGTATTCAATCCATAAAGTACAAGACGTTTGGTTTTGGGAAGAAGAAAAAGAAGTCAGTAAACAAAAATTCAAGTTTACCATTGAGCAAAAAGAGCACCAAAGAACAGCTTCAATGAAAACTGAACTACTTGACTTTCAAAGTAAAGATGAAACTTTAACGCCTATTTTACGCCAACAACTTGAAGCGGGCGCATTAAATGCGTTTGTAAGCCAATTTGATTTTAAATATCGTCAATTGATGGTTGAAATGCATAAACAACAAGGCATCGTTTCTTTGGAAATGGGTTTTGATAATCAAGGTAATGCTGCTTTGGTAACAGAGCAAAGCTACGAAGCTATTTTTGAACGTTTTTCTTCATTCATTGAAAAATTAAATTTCACGATCAATGAACTAGATGATGAAAAAGGTTTGATCACTGCCACTTATGAAAAACCAGATTCAAGTGTTTGGGATTCTATTTGGGGTGATGAAATTGCTGAATTACCACTAGAATCAGGTCAATATCAGATGTTATTAAATAAAAATAACTCAGGTGGTACAAGCATAACTTGGATGGATGAAGAAGGTGAAACTTTGGAACCTGGTACTATGAATGATCTACAGCAAGCCTTGGTTAAAGTATTACGAAAAAAAGGTATTAATCTTTAAATTTAGACATAATATTAATATTTAATAAGTACATAAAAGAGCGCTTATTGCGCTCTTTTATGTATTAGTTTATTAAGCAATTTCATTAATTAAATTATTTTGTAATGTAAAATTTAATTAATGAAATTGATGCAGTATAGGTTTATTTATGAATTCACAACGAATCGATAATCAGATGTTATATCATTGGCGTACAATTTTGACTTTTATTGTACCTTCATTAATCGGGGTGTTTTTATTTATGACTCCCGTTCAAACGGGTGACGCTTTTACTATCCCCATCGCACTGTTAGCAAAAGAAATTCAAAACGTCACCAGTACTTATATTACACACATAGTATTGGCCGTTATATCTACGACGGCATTTTTGAGCTTAATTACAAAAATATTTAAACCGCAATTTATAATGAAACGTGATTTTTTACGTCATTTATTAGATGTATCACCTATTTGGCTTACAACCCGCTTTATGGGCATGGTATTTGTATTTATCACCTTTTTTAAAGTCGGACCTGAAGCGGTTCACTCTGCAAATACCGGTACTTTAGTTTTACATGACTTAATGCCTGTATTATTTTCAGTATTTGTATTAGCAGGCTTGTTATTACCTTTATTACTCAATTTTGGTTTGCTAGAACTAGCCGGTACCTTGCTAACTAAAGTAATGCGCCCATTATTTAAAGTACCTGGTCGTAGCTCAGTTAACTGTGTTGCATCTTGGTTAGGCGATGGTAGCGTTGGCGTATTGATGACCTCAAAGCAATATGAAGAAAAGTTTTATACCCAAAAAGAAGCTGCTATTATTGGGACTACGTTTTCTGCAGTATCAATTACATTTAGTTTAGTTGTAATTGGACAGGTAAAGTTAGAGCATTTATTTGCACCTTTTTATCTTACAGTATGTTTAGCCGGTGTAGTTGCTGCACTTGTTGTTCCTAGGCTACCACCACTGAGAAACAAAAAAGACGAATATATTGATGGCACGTTAAAACAAGGTCAATCAGAAGCTTTGCCTGAAGGTAAAACATTATTTAAACATGGCTTGCATGTGGCGCTAACAAAAGCGTATAAATCTCAAGGCGTAAAAGGTACATTAACTGAAGGCATTAAAAATGCGGTTGATATGGTGTTTGCGGTATTGCCTGTAGTGATGGCTATTGGTACTTTTGCATTGATTATTGCTGAATATACACCATTTTTTCAATGGTTAGGTATGCCATTCATTCCTCTATTGGAATTATTACAGATCCCTGAAGCACAACAAGCATCACAAACAATTGTTGTTGGTTTTGCAGATATGTTTATTCCTTCAATTTTAGCTGCAAACTCAATTGAAAGTGACTTAACACGTTTTGTGATTGCTGCAATGAGTGTTACGCAACTTATATATATGTCTGAGATAGGTGCTCTAATTTTAGGAAGTAAAATACCTGTAAGTTTATGGGAACTGTTTTTAATATTTTTACTACGTACTTTAGTAACACTGCCTGTGATTGCTTTAATGGCGCATTTGTTAGTTTAGCTGTTACTGTTAATTAAAACTAAAACCCTGACCTTTATTGGTGAGGATTTTTAGTTTTTTCTTCTGTGTTATCTTTATTATCGTTGTTTTCAGTTGATTCTTTTTCTTTTAGTGATGCTTTAGCTTTTTCTATTGGATCTTGATTTAACCTCTTCATTTCAAATTTTGCTGAGTATTTTAAGAGTGCAATATTGCTCCATACAACACCAAAAACAATTGCAATTATGAGTATAACTTTCCAAGTTTCCACTTTGTTTCACTTATTCTTAAAAATACTATGATAGCATTTAGTACAAATAGGGTAAAACCCTGTTAAACTAAATGCTTTGCAATATCTAAATTCACTTACTTATTAGTGAAACAGAACTTAATTTAACTGGAGTAAACTGTTGAAGACAGAAAATGTCTTAATATGGCCAAATGAATATATCTTACTTTTAAGAGGGTTATTAGAACAAAATGGTGCATTTATATTAGATGCATTAGAGGCTTGGCCAAATTGCAATGAATCTGTAGATGCTCAAGAAGTATGCAGTATCAGTTTACCGCCAATATATTATATTTTATGGCAAAAACCAGCAGAACCTTTTGAAGACTTATATTGTCAGCATATTAGTGATTTTGATGATACATCACAAGAATATATCGAGTTTGTATTTAATGAATTAAAACAGCAGCTTGATTCTGATGAAGCAATTACAACGCTGTTACTGCAAAGACTGGCAAATTATTGTGATTTCCCATCTCAAATGTCAATTGAATCTAAATTAAGCCTAGTTAATTTAGCGCAACAAAAGCGGTTTTTTAATGTTTTAAAAATGTTGCTAGAATCTGGTTTAAAGCTATCAACATCAGATGTCATGTCTTTACTTGAGCACTCAGAACTCCATTCTTTAGTTTTGCCTTACCTTGAATCTAACTTGATTGATAAACCTGAAGTTATCAATTTATTGACCGAACAGCTATTGCAAGGAGAGGACAGGTTTGAGTTTTTAGTTAAACTCAAAGGTGATATATCTGAATCTGAAATATTAGATCAAGCTTTATTACAGCAGCTTAAACATGATTCTCCAAAACAAAGCATTTGCAAACGTTTTTTACAGCAAGGTGCAAAATGCTTAATCGCAGATGAGAGTGGTAAAACATCACTAATGTGGGCTGTACAGCAAGGGTTTCTTGATGTTTTAGAAGAACTAAGCACACCTGAATTAATTGCTCAGCTTGATAATGAAGGAAATAATGTTTTACATTATGCTATTAAATATAAAAACGAACTCGCAATACGTTTTCTTTTAAATCAAAGTATTGATTTTACATTAAAAAACAATATTGATTTAACCGCATATGGTTTGGCAATTGAACTAGGGCATAAAAAAATAGCTCTGTTATTGGAAACTGAATTTGGTATTAAAGAGTTAAGTGAAGTAAATAAATTCAAGAGAATAAATTTAGTGCATTCACTTCATGCATTTATTGGTTTTTTATTACCAATACAGCTTTTTTTCTTTTTTGATCCGACATTTGATGCAAAAAGTGAACTGTCGTTTATTTTGGCGTTATGCTCAATGTTAATAATGTTTTTAGCAATGAATTTAAAGCGATGCAGTCTATATCCAGATATTAAGCATTCTTGGAGCCTTTCAATATTGCGGGCACTTTCACCGGTAAGCTTATTATCTCAATTATTGCTTTTATTAGTTGTCATTATTGCAGCGTTAACATAGAAGAGGCCCACACTGTACTAGTGTGGGATAGGGCTAAATTTAGCCTAGGAGATGGGCCCTGTACTGTCTCTGATCACAAGTTCAGGTGTAAAAGTTTTAATGATTTCTTTATCTTGATTTCTTTGGCCTCGGGTTTTTGAAAATAACAGTTTGGCAGCATGCTGAGCTATTGTTTCAATTGACTGGCTTGCAGTTGTTAGTTTTGGCCAAGTTTGACGAGAAAACGGCGAGTTTTCGAATCCTGAAATAGAAAGCTGTTCTGGGATTTTAATTTCCATCAGCCTTGCTGCAAACAAAGCACCTGCGGCTATTTCATCATTACAAGCAATAATTGCTGTTACATTTTTATTAAGGCCAATAACGGCTTTTGCATTTTCAACACCAGATGAAAATGAATATTCACCCTCTAAAATAATGGATTCATCAATTTCAATGTTATTTGCGATAAGGGACTCTTTATAGCCTGCTAGTCGCTCATGTGTTGATTTATGTCCTTTATCTCCAGATAAAAAAGCGATGTGTTTATGGCCTTGTTTGATTAAATGATTTGAAACTTCAAATGCTGCATTATGATCATTTACATAAATGCAGTCAGTTTGTTGAGGGTCTGATTCTTGGCCTGATAAAATGCGTACATAATGAATGCTCTGAGCATCTAACATATCAATTACTTCAGGGATTTCAGATAATGGGGGTGTTAATACTAAGCCTGAAATGCGAGCACGCTTAATCATGGTTTTTAATTCTTCAACCATATCCTTATTAGCATACGAACACGGGTGAATAAGTAATTCATAACCTTCATTTTTACAACATGATAATATGCCATTTTGCATATCTAATACGTAATATGCATTTGGGTTATCGTATACTAACCCTATGGTAAATGATTTACTACCTGCTAGATTTCTTGCAGCGAGGTTAGGTTGGTAATTGAGCTCTTTTACCGCATCCATTACTTTGTCAAAAGTTGTTTTTCTAACAGATGGTTCATTATTAATAACTCTAGAAACAGTTTTAATTGAAACACTGGCTAATTTGGCGACATCATTTATTGTAACTTTCATCTTAATTCTTTTAGCTTTTGAAAAGTAAAATGTAATTAGAAACCATTTTACCTAGTTTATTTAAATTGTATGCAACTATGGCATATTAATTTTTGTATTAATAATCAATTTAGTATCAATTTTTCATCAATCCCAATTGACAGCGTTGTCATTTTAACATATTGTTATCATAAACGTGGTCAGGATGAACCTAATTCAGATTATCACTTAGTCGAATATTTTGTTAAAATATCTGATTGCACGTAATTTGAAAAATTAAACAGGTAGAAATAAGATATGAGTTGTCGTTCTCAATTATCAAGTTGGCAGTCTTTACAAAAATTAGCCGAAAAAATGAAAAGTACTCATTTAAAGGACTTATTCTCTCAAGATAACAGCCGTTTTGACAAATTTTCAATACAAATGCCTGGTTTATTGTTCGATTACTCTAAAAATCTGATCACAACTGATGAAATGAACGCATTGCAATCATTAGCACAGCAGACTGAACTAACAGCATGGCGTGATAAAATGTTTGCAGGCGAAAAGATAAACTTTACTGAAAATCGTGCTGTATTACATGTTGCGTTACGTAATCGAAGCTGTGCGCCAATTTATGTAAATGGTGAAGATGTATCTCAGTCTATTGCTGCCGAACTTTCAAAAATGCATGCTTTTGTAAATAAAGTACGTAGCGGAGAGTGGAAAGGCTATACCGGAAGAGTGATCACTGATGTTGTCAGTATCGGCGTAGGTGGTTCTAACTTAGGACCTCAAATGGCAACTGAAGCATTGCAAAATTATGCTGACGAAACATTACGTATTCATTATATTTCTAATGCAGATGGTGTTCAAATATCAAAAGTATTAAAACAACTTAACCCTGCATCTACATTATTTGTTGTATCTTCTAAAACATTTACAACTTCTGAAACCATGGCTAATGCAAAAACGGCTGTAGCTTGGCTTAAATCTGTAGCTAATGATGACACCGCAGTTGCAAAACATTTTGTTGCTGTCAGTACAAACCTAGAAAAAACAGCTGAATTTGGTATTTCTAGCGATAATGTATTTACGATGTGGGACTGGGTCGGCGGACGCTTTTCAATGTGGTCAGCAATCGGCTTACCAGTTGCATTATATTTAGGTTTTGATGCTTTTATAGAGTTATTAGAAGGTGCTTTTGAAGTTGATGAACATTTTAAAAATGCACCATTAACTAAAAACGTACCTGTGATAATGGCATTATTGAGTATCTGGAATACCACATTTTTAGGTGCAAAAGCCCAAGCAATATTACCTTACGACCAAACAATGCATATGTTGCCAGCTTATTTACAGCAAGCTGAAATGGAAAGTAATGGTAAATCTGTTACATTTTCTGGTGAAGCGGTACCTTATACAACTGTACCACTTCTATGGGGCATGACAGGTATTAATGGTCAGCATGCATTTTACCAATACTTACATCAAGGTAATACAATTGTTCCTGCTGACTTTATTGGTTCAATTAAGCCAACAGTCGAAGTAAATAATCATCACGAAATTTTAATGTCAAACTTTTTTGCTCAAACAGAAGCTTTAATGACAGGTGTATCCGCTGAACAAGTAAGAGAAGAGCTAACTGCTAAAGGCCACAGTGCGCAAGAGATTGAAAATTTAGTTAATCATAAAGTACATAAAGGTAATAGACCAACAACCTCTATTTTATTAGACCAGGTTGATGCAAAACATTTAGGTAAATTGATTGCCTTATATGAGCATAAAATATTCTGCCAAGGGATCTTATTACAAATTTGTTCATTTGATCAGTGGGGCGTTGAATTAGGTAAGGGCCTAGCTTCAAAAATTCAAAATGAATTAGAAGATAATGATGTTGTGGCTGAGCATGACTCATCAACAAATGGCTTAATTAGTTACTTTAAAAATAAAAGAATTTAATACGTAAAGAATACCTTGAACGGGTAGCGCTGGAGCTATTGGGACCTGTGGTTTTGTGAGAGGAACGCAGGCTCCCTTTACTCATTTTATGTGACTATTTGTTTCTAATAATTATAAAAGCAGGTTTAACAGTTTATTGCTCCTGTTTTACTTCAAATGATGAATTTCATTCCCCCATTAATAAAAATTAAATACTTCTATGTTTCCAATAAAAATAGTTACAATGCTATTAATTAACATTGAGTGTATCAAGGATTTATAAATGTCGAATATCACTGAAAAATTTTTTAACTCTAAAGAAGAGTTAACAGCTGCATTAGCATTAGATATTGAGCAACGTATCGTAGCAGGTATCACAAAAGATAACCGCGCTGTTATATGTGTTTCTGGTGGTTCATCGCCTAAACCTGCATACCAACATTTATCAGAGTTACCACTTGCTTGGGAAAAAGTTGATGTTGTTATGGTTGATGAGCGCTGGGTTGAGCCAAGCCATGATAAAAGTAATGAAACTTTTATAAAACAAACATTGCTACAAAACGAAGCTGAAAAGGCAAACTTTTTACCTATGAAAAATTCGCAGTCATCGGCATTTGAAGGCCAAGCTGAATGTGAAAATGCTTTTCAAGCATTAAAGCAACCATTTGATATCACAATTTTAGGCATGGGACCGGATGGACATACAGCTTCTTTATTTCCGCATGCTCAAGGGCTGGAAACAGCACTATCTACTAATAACTTAGTATGTGCAATTGAAGCGATACCAAGTAAAGTTACAGGAGATATTACACAAAGAATGTCTTTATCCCTTCATGGTATTAAGCAATCAAAAGTGATTAAGTTACTGATCAGTGGTGAAGAAAAACTGTCAGTTTATAAACAAGCAAAGCTTAGCGGTAACGTTGAAGATATGCCATTACGCGCAGTTTTAAATCAAACTGATGTAGAAGTACAAGTTTATTGGGCACCATAGTAATAAAATTTTTTTGAATTACATTTATTATGGTTTTTATTCATAATAAATGTAATTTATTTCATATTAATTTCAGATACTTCCTTCCATAATTTGAAATCCCCTTATTTAAAATTTATTTTAAGCTTCTGATTTATAGTTTTTTTATTTACTTCTTGAGTAGTGTAAATACTCAACTATATTTATAGTTACAATTTATCTCACGGTTACATCTTTACACGCCATGGTTACTTTATGTAATATCTACGTGATTAAAGGAAATACCACAATATTAAAAACTCTTTGTTTATATAATGCTAATGAGCTGTATATTATTTATTTTGTGTTTAAGGGCTATTTTGTACAATAAATATAAAATAAATGTAGCCAAGATGTAATTACGTGTGTATCGTTTGTATCTAGATGACAGCGTTGTCAAAATTTTATTGTAAAATAGTGACAACGCTGTCATTATCACTGGGCAGAAAGTGAACTAAAAACAACTAAATGATTCGAGGGGAATCCTGTGTTAGCTAAAAAATTTAAAAGAAATCTATTAGCAGTTAATATTGGTCTGGCAATGAGTGCTGGTTTTACTGGTACTGTATATGCTGCTGATGAAGCTAAAGTAAAAGAAGATGTTGAAGTAATTGAAGTGCGTGGTATTCGCCGCTCTCTTGAGGCATCTTTAAATACAAAACGTTTTGCTGAAGGTGTTGTTGATGCAATAACAGCTGAAGACATTGGTAAGTTTCCAGACAAAAATGTAGCAGAAACTCTAGCTCGCATACCTGGTATCACAATAGATCGTACATTTGGTGAAGGTCAAGGCGTTACGATTCGTGGTGTACAACCAGATCAAAATTTAACTTTACTTAACGGCCAAGCCGTTGGTACTGCACAGTGGTTTGTATTGTCTGATGCAACACGTAATTTCAACTTTGAATTATTAGCATCTGAAATGGTAGCAGGGCTTGAAGTTTATAAGTCAGCGCAAGCTGATATAGATGAAGGTGCTCTAGGCGGTACAGTTATTTTACGTACACGTAAACCGCTAAATTTAGATGCAAACACGATTAGTGGTTCAGTTGAAATGCAATATGGTGATTTAGCTGAAGAAATGGACCCTGGTTTATCTGGTTTATATAGTTGGAAAAACGAAGACGATAATTTTGGTGTTTTAGTTTCTGCATCTTTACAAAACCGTACAGTACGTCGTGAAACAAAAGAAGATTTTGGTTGGTTCGGTCCTTCTATAGAGCGAATTGACCCTTTAATGGAACCACCTAAAGGAGCTAATGAAAAAGGCGCTACACCTTGGGGAGTAGGTTCTGCATTATTTGAACAAGATCGTGAACGTATTGGTTACGATATTACAGCTCAATGGGCACCTACAGATAACTTAGATATGTCACTTCATTATTTCAGCTCAACAATGAAAGCTGATAATGTAAACTCAAATTTAATAGGTATACCATTTAGAGGTGTTGCTTTCCTTGGTGAAGATACAAACTCAGGTACTGTGAACGGTGATAACATAATTGATTCGTTAGATGTTACAGGTCTTGCACATCGTCCTGGTTGGGCACGTCACATGGCATATGATAATATTTATCGTGATGGTAGTGAAATGTCTACTAATGTAATTGATTTTGAAGGTGATTTGTCTTTAGAAACAGGAAAGCTACATTGGCAAATAGGTACGACTGTAGGTGAAGGAACAAATAAAGATTTCTTTACTGAAATGTGGGTAGATGCTTCTGATGAAAGAGCTGCATTTAACTTTACTAACCCTGGTGGAACTGCTCCTGCTATTGACTTTACGGCTGCTAGCCCATGGTTACAAAATCCAGGTAATGAATTCTGGTTTTCTTCATACGGTACAAATGCAACAGATGCGCAGATTTTTGAACAGTTAAATGAAACTGAAGATAAAGAAGATTATGTACAAGTTGATTATTCATGGTATGTAGAATTCGGTGGTATTTCAGAGTTAA
This sequence comes from Pseudoalteromonas sp. '520P1 No. 423', assembly GCF_001269985.1. Taxonomy (NCBI): domain Bacteria; kingdom Pseudomonadati; phylum Pseudomonadota; class Gammaproteobacteria; order Alteromonadales; family Pseudoalteromonadaceae; genus Pseudoalteromonas; species Pseudoalteromonas sp. '520P1 No. 423'. Next base: position 2,141,747 of record NZ_BBZB01000001.1, read on the forward strand.
AATTTGGTGCTAAATATCGTGATCGTTCTTTATCACAAGATCGTTGGCGTTCATACATGCTAAATGGTGCACCAACAGGTGAAGGGAGCTTTGGTCCGGCAAGTGATTTCTGGAGTGGTAGCATGAACTCTGTTAGTCACAATGGAACAGATTTAGCTAGTCAAACATACTTCAAACCTGATCGTGATCTGATGTATTCAGCATTTAGCGGAGCAGCCCAGTGTACTGAAGGAAGTGACACTCTATGTCGTGTTGATAATGAGTTCTTAGGTACATCTTCATTTAATGTAGCTGAAGAAATCACTGCATTATATAGCATGGCTAAATTTAATGTTGAAGGTGTTAGAGGTAACTTTGGCTTAAGATATGTTACAACTGATGTGACTTCATCAGGGACTGATAGTTCAGGTAAAGTGGTATTTAAGAATGATTACAGTGAATGGTTACCAAGTATAAATGCTGCATATGATATGACGGATGAGATTATTATTCGTGCAGCAGCTAGTCGTGGTTTAACACGTCCAGGAGCATTCCAATTAGCACCCGCGGTTAATTTAACAGTCGAAACAAGTTCAGGTACTGCTGGTAATCCTGATTTAGCACCGTTAATATCTTCTAACTATGAGGTTGGTGGTGAATGGTACTTTACTGAAGCATCTCTAGTTGGTTTTACTGCGTTCAAAAAAGATATCAGTAACTTTATATACACTACAACAGTTTCTAAAGAAATTAATGGTGTGCAAATTGATCAATTAAGCACTCCTGTTAATGGTGGTAATGCTGCAATTGATGGTGTTGAATTCCAACTTCAACATGACTTTGGTAATGGCTTCGGTGTGTCATTTAACTATACATATACTGATGTTGCTGATGTAATCGTTACCGAAGCTGCTACAGTTTCTGATGAAGATGGAAATATTTCTGGCGCTACTTTAGCTGACCGTACTATCAAGTTACCTAATGCATCTAAAGATTCTTATAACTTAGGCGCATTTTATGAAAATGAGCAGTTTAGCGCACGTGTAAACTATAACTACCGTAGTGAATACTTCTTAGCTCAAACTGAATTTGGTAATCGTTACAGAGAAGCTCAATCAAATGTAGATGCACAGCTTAGCTGGAATGTAACTGACTACATGACTGTTAAATTAGAAGCATTAAACCTTACTAATGAAGTTTGGGAAAATTACTATGAGCGTGAAACTGATGGTACACAAGTTGGTGGTACGCAAAGTTCAAACGGTCGTCGTTATTACTTAGGCGCAAGCTTTAACTTCTAAGCAAGTTAAAATACTATAGTTTAAATTTAAAACAGCCTATTTAATAGGCTGTTTTTTTTGATTTCGTTATAAATTATACCAGTTGTATTAAGTAAGTTTTCACTCAGAGCCTTTGGGTGGGCAATTCTAGATATGTTATCGTAGTAATGGTTACTCTCTAATAAGATAACATAACAACGAAGTGTAAACCCCCAATGGCTTTTTAAGGTGGGTTTAAAACGATTTATGCTGCATTAAATATAACTATGGGTTCAGTTATTTTCCTTGTCTAAAGCGCTTTTAACTCCCGTTGAATGGGAAGTTAATTAGTACAATTGGCATAACTTAAATTAATAAATCACATCTTGCTTATCTAAAACTTCTATAAAATTAGAATACCTTTTTTTTGAATTAATATTTTATATAGAATCAATAAATTATAAATATTGTATTAGTAATTAAAATGTTATTTAAACGTAAATAACACTGTTAAGAAAATCGTTTTTAGGTACAATAATGATAGCGCTGTCATTTCTGTGGCGCTAGTCTTATATTGAAGATAATAAAAGGGTTATATAAAATAATGCAGTACAGTTGGTTAAATGGAATTATTGAAGGAATTAAACAAAGTAAAAATATAGACGATATAAAATCTCAATGTGAAGCAATATGTCGTGCATTAGAAATTGATTTTTATTCGTTTGTAATTAGGATACCAAGTTCACTTTTTAGCCCCGAAATTATTACATTATCTAATTACCCTCAATTATGGCAAGAACATTATTTTTCTCAAGAGTTTATGAGTTTAGACCCTGTTATAGCGTATAGTCAACAACATATAACTCCAGTAAATTGGAGTGACTTAACTAACTATACTGACTTCAATTCCCCAAAAAAATTAACGGTGTTAAAAGAGGCAAAAACTTATGGGTTATGCACTGGGGTCAGTATTCCACTTAAAGCTCCAACAGGTGAAATGAGTGTTTTTAGTTTGTCTTCGACGTCTCAAAGGTGTGTGATAACTGAGTGCCAGATAAATATACAATTACAAGCGCAAGTGATTGCTCCATATCTTCATGAAGCCATTAAAATAATTAATTATAAGGCAAAAGAGATACTGAGCCATGATGAGGTTAAAATAACTAATAGGGAAGAGGAGTGCTTATTGTGGGCCTGTGAAGGGAAAACAAGCTGGGAGATTTCTAAAATAATAGGTATATCTGAAAGAACTGTGCTTTTTCATTTAAATAATGTAAGCCAAAAAGTAGGGGGTGTAAATAGGCAACACAGTGTAGCTAAAGCCCTTTTAAATGGACTTATTCAGCCTAAGTTTTAATGAATTGTTATCGTTTTATTTAAAATACCTTTAGTACTATTTATTTTCCAGACATTACCAGTAGGGCTTGCATCATTGATAGTAAGTCCTGATTTTGTAGCAAGATAGCTTGTTATTTGATCAACTATATTCAGTGAAATTAAGTGATTTAACTCTTCATCATCTACGATAATAACAACTCGGTTATATTTAATATTATTGAGTGAATCTTTATTGAGGTATTCATCCATTTGATGCCAAATAAATTCCTTATTTATATAAGTGAAAACCTGATTTTTAGATTCTTGGCTTAAGCTTTTAATTCGAGGTGCTAATTGCGCTGTTAGCGCCTTTGTAAGTAGATAACCAGAGTTGGTTATTTGAATTAAGATATCATTAAATACTTGCGCAGAAGTTTCCATTTCAACATTAATTTGACTAGTTTCATCTAGATATTTAAAGTTGATACAATGAATCCATGGGCGTTTATAAATTTTTTTATGTAAAAAATCTCCATTTATTTGATTTACGAGTTCAGGTGATAAATTATCTATAATATTCAGGCCAATTAATTTTGCTGCTTTTAATGTTGCGTTTTGTACTTTTTCAGCACAGACAATTTTTTTGATTCTTAATTTTTTTAGTTCTGTAATCATATTTTTATCAGGAGACATTAGTAAATAGACTGTACTATTTTCAGGAGTTTTATTTATTTCTTTGCATCTTTCTTCTAATTTATAGATTGCTCTATAAATTATAGTATTGTTTTTTTCACATATAATTGCCTGTAATGCTAATTCAGAACTTAGCTTTTTTTCACGCTGAATATCAATCAATAACGATATAAAATGTAAGTGCTTATCCATTTGAGCCTTAATTTTTGGTGCTAGATTTTAACTGTTTTTAAAATATCAAATCTAGCCATAGCGATCATAGTTAAGAGGCGGTAAAGTACTTTCACCGATTCTAAATATATAAAATTAGCGATAAAGAATGCTTAATATATTTTTTGTGAAATTATCTTGGGCTCAGTCCAAATTTTTATAAACAACCAATAAGATATTGATTATTACTGATTTTTTTGCAATTTACGGCTTGTTTATAAGAGTCATTTATATCAACCCATAATGCTACAGAATCTACTTTTCCTAGTTTACTTGACATTCCATCCCCAAAGCGTCGAGTTGGAATACCTAATAATCGTAATATTCGTTCACAGGATACTGTAGTTACAAGGACAAAATTATTGATTGAATTTGCAATAGCAAACTCGTATAGAGCTGAAAACATCTCTTTTGTAATATTACTTACACCATTATCGTAGTTTCGTTCAAATGTACGATCTAATGTAAATCGACTTATTTCCCATACATCTGATTTTTCTGGGATTTCTTCATTTCTAGCAAGTTCTGAAAATATGTTTTTAAACATGTAATCTTGATCAGTAGGAATTAATCTAGCACAACCTATTACTTCATTTGATTGAGATTTGACAAGTAAATATGAAGAGTAAATATTATCAAATTTATCTTTTTCCATACCATTAAAACTATCTACTTGCCATTTTAAGCGTTTATAAAAAGCCTTTTCTCTTAATTGGTGCATTGCAATAATTTTACTTTTATCAATAGATGAGAGTTGATTGTTATAGAGATTCATTAATAATTATTCTGATTTACATTTCTTTTAAATCACTATAACAAACTATCTTGTACCCAAAACCTGTAAAAAGTTACAGGGTATCTTTTTGTTTTATCTATATTTAAAAAACCTTCCAAATTCTTATTTGATTAAAGTTCTTAAAATTAAACTTAAGTATCTGTTAAGTAGTGTTTTTAATGTGTATCTGAAATTTATTAATGTTTAAATAATGGAATTGCTGTCAGATGTATCAGGTGTTCAAAAAACAAGTTTTTGGAATAATTTATCGGTGAATCGGTTTTATTTATTGAAAAATTGGACTAATAGACTATGAAGAATCATGCAGAAACGGACATTGCAATCATTGGAATGGCTTGTCGATATCCTGGTAATACTAATACACCACAAGAATTTTGGAATTTTATTTTAAATAAAGGTGATGGCATTGTTGATATTCCCGCAGACAGGTGGGAATCAGATGCTTACTACGACGTTGATAAAAATAAACATAATAAAATGTATATTAAGCAAGGTGGCTTTTTAGAAAATATAGATCAATTTGATCCATTATTTTTCAATATTTCTCCTAAAGAAGCTCCTCATATCGACCCTCAACATCGCTGGTTACTTGAATTGACGCAGGAAGTTCTAGAAAACTCAGGGCTGAAAGCGAGTGAGCTAAAAGGAAGTGATACAGCTGTTTATATAGGGCAATTTATGCATGATTATGAGCAGGTACAACTGGATTCAATGGCACACAATATGATGTCTAGTCATTCCGCTACGGGCCCATCTATGACTTTAACATCCAACCGAATATCATATGCTTTTGATTTTACAGGTCCAAGTGTCACCTTAGATACTGCTTGTTCATCGTCCTTAGTTGCTCTGGACTTGGCATGTAAAGCGATATTAAACGGAGACAGTAAAGTTGCTGTAGCTGGAGGCGTTAATATATTGTTACGTCCAGAACTTACTATGGCGATATGTAAAGCTTCAATGCTTTCTCCTGATGCAAGGTGTAAAAGTTTTGATTCATCAGCTAATGGATATGTACGTAGTGAGGGAGCTGGTTTAGTTATAGTTAAAAAACTATCTGAAGCACTCAAGGATGGCGATAATATCCAAGCTGTAATAAAAGCAAGTGGTACAAACCAAGATGGTCAAACAATTGGTATTACAGTCCCAAATGGTGCTGCACAGAAGAGATTATTAGATAAAACTTTAGCTAAGGCTAATTTTTCTCGGTCTGATATTCAATATGCAGAGGCTCATGGCACGGGGACTCCAGTTGGAGATCCAATTGAAGTTAACGCATTAGGAGCTTTATTTGGTGAGCGCAAAGATGAGCAAGAGAAATGCATTGTCGGTTCAGTAAAAAGTAATATTGGTCATACTGAAGCTGCGGCAGGTGTTGCAGGTTTGATTAAAACAGTAATGGCAATGAATACGGGCACCATACCTAAAAACCTTCATTTAGAAAATATCAATCCAGCTATAAATTTAGATGAACTAAACATAAAACTCGCTGATATTGACAGAGCATGGCCTGATGTAAATGGACATACGCGAAAAGCAATTGTTAATTCATTTGGTTTTGGTGGAACAAATTCAAATGTAGTCTTAGAACAAGCACCATTCAAAGAGGAAGGAGAAAATGATCAGACCTCTATATTTAATAGGGATTTGAACATTTTACCTATTAGTTCTAAAACAAAAAAAGGCTTGATGGATCAAGCTAAGTGCTTTCATGCATACCTTAGTAATTCCAAAGATATTGATTTACATGACATATGTTATACCGCTTCTGTAAAAAGAGATCATTACCAACATAGACTTGTATTAAATGGTGCAACTAAAAGTGAACTCAATAATGCCTTAAAAGCATTTATTGAAGGAGAAGTTTCATCTTCATATATATCGAATTCAATAAAGAATAAATGTGATCAAAACCTATGTTTTGTTTTTTCAGGAATGGGAACTACTTGGGCTGGAATGGGGAAATATTTATACCAAAAAGAGCCCGTATTTAAAAAGATGATGGATAAATGTGATAAGGCTTTAGCACTTTATACCGGTTGGTCATTAGTAGACATTATTTTAAATGAGGATGATAAATACATTATCCATAATACTGATAAAGCCCAGCCCGCAATTTTTGCATCACAAGTATCATTAGTTTCATTACTAAAATCATGGGGCGTGTCTCCTAGTTGTATTGTAGGACACAGTGCTGGAGAAGTGGCTGCAGCATATGTTGCAGGTGTTTTAAATTTTGATGATGCTATTAAAGTTATTTATCACAGAAGTCAATTACAGCATACAACAGAAGGTATGGGGAAAATGCTAGCTGTTTCCCTTACCCAATCCCAACTGCAGCCTTATTTAGAGGGCGTAGAAGATAAAATATCTTTGGCGGCAATTAATAGTGAGCAAGCGTTAACACTATCAGGAGATGAACAGGTATTAACAAATATTTCAAATGAACTTGAGCAACAAGGTATTTTTTCTCGATTCTTGAAGGTTGAAGTACCATATCATAGTCCTGTGATGGATCAGTTAAAAGAGCCTTTAACTGAATCTTTGGCCGGAATAAAAGTTAATACTGCGACTATTCCATTGTTTTCTACAGTGTCGGGTGAATTAACACAAGAAGGGAATTGGGGAGCAAAATATTGGCCTGAAAATGTTCGTGAACCAGTACTTTTTAAACGTGCAATCGATAATATAATAAAAAAAGGCTATAGCTCATTTTTAGAAATAGCACCTCATACAGCCTTATCTAGTTCAATTAGTAGTAATGTCGAAAATATCAATCAATCAATTGTAGTTGGCACTTTAAAGCGAGCGCAGAATGATGTTCTAATGATGAGCCAAATGTTGTCATCATTATTCTGTCATGGTATTGAACTGGAGTGGAATTCTTTTTATCCAAATGGAGGTAAGTTAGTTAGTTTACCTAACTATGCATGGCAGCATGAAAGATATTGGCATGAATCAGAAGAAGTTGAAGCCTGTCGGTTAAAAAATATTAGTAAGAGAGGAGGCTTTTCTGAAATTCGCCATCCACTTGTTGGAGGACAGCTTAATTCATTCACAAAAGTATGGCAAAACCAACTAGATTTACAAAACTTAGAGTATTTAGAAGATCATCAAGTAGGAGATGAAATTGTCTATCCTGGAGCTGCTTATGTTGAAATGGGGTTATTTTTAGCTAATCAATTAAACCCAGAGCAGACAATTACATTAGAAAATGTTGACTTCAAACGTGCATTTTATTTAGAGCAAAATAATCCACCATTAATAGAAACTTCCTTAGACAATAATCATTATCAAATTAGTGCTCAAGCGCCTTCTTCTGAAAGTTGGGAAGTATTTAGTGAAGGTTCTATTAGTGAGATTGGTAAAAGTAAGCCAATATCTAAAATGGAATTATCAAAACTCAGAGGCGAATTAAATCATCATATGGATAAAGGAGAGTTTTATACTCACTGCCATAAGTTGGGACTTACTTATCAGTACAGTTTCCAAATGGTAGAGCAGGCTTGGTTTAGTCATGATAAGTCTTTAGTTGAAATAGAACTTGAGGATAGTATTTTATCGCAAAATGAACATTATTTCTTACACCCCTCAATTTTAGATGGTGCATTTCAAAGTTTATTCCCAACAATAGCGAGTAGTTATTTACCGGTAAAAATTAGAGAACTCCACTATTATCAAAAGCCGGACCAACGCTGTTATTGTTATTTAGAAACTAAATTCAAAGATGCAAATGAGATTCATGGGGATTTAGTCATTTTTGATGGATCAGGAAATATATTAGTTGAAATTTTTGGTGTTGAATTAAAAGCTAATTCTCAGCAATCAGAAATTGAAAAAACTGATTTCTTATATGATTTTGAATGGAATAATGAAGCATTAATAGATCAAATCGATGAACCCAAAATGGGACAATGGCTGATTTTTGCAGATAATAAAGGGTATTCGAGACAATTAGAAAAAGAGCTAAAAATTAGAAATCAAAAATTGATTGTATTCACTATCGGTAATAGTTTCAAAAAGGAAAGTGATGAGCATTATATTGTAAAAATAAATGAAGTAAAAAAACTTGTCAATCTTTTTCAGCAATTCTCATCCACTGCAAATGGGGTTATTTATTTATCGGCTTTAGATTGTGAACCCTGCAATTTGCTAGCAGTAGATGACCTTTATAATAGTCATGAATTAACTACGTTAGCGCCTATGTATTTAGTTCAAGCTTTGAATAAAGTGCAATGGGAAAAAAATCAAAAAGTATTTTTAACAACTCGAACAGCACATAACTTGTTTGTGCAGCCAAGTACACCACAACCGATACAAAATAGCATGTGGGGCTTTGGCCGTGTCGTGTCAAATGAACATCCAGAATATAATCTTACTTTACTTGATCTGCCTGAAACTATGGATGGAAATTGGGTTCAAATGTTAAGTGATGAATTATTTTCATCACAATATGAACAAGAAGTCGCATTTAGGTCGAATGTTCGCTATGTAAATCGTTTAAAAAAGATTTCTAAAAACCATTTAATTGAATTTACCAATATCCAAAAGCAGCTACCTGAGAATAAAGATTTTAGAATAAATGTTAACAATCAGTTGGAAATACTTAAGTTATCTGAACTAGCTAAGGATGAAGTTGAAATCAAATTAGATATTGCTAGCTTGCATAATATCATAGGTTTTGATGGGGTTGAATGTTCAGGCACGATTACCAAGACTGGAGATGGGATTAAAGACTTTGAAGTTGGAGACAAAGTAATGGGCATCATTGAGGGTTCTCCCGCTTCACGTGTTCATGTATGTCCGAGCTTATTGATAAAAAAACCAGATTCAATAAGTTTTTCTGAAGCTGCAACGATTCCTACAGCTTATATCACTGCATATTATTCGCTAATTCAATTAGCAAATTTACAGCAAGGTGAAAAAGTTTTGATCCATCAAGCCAATGATAGTTTTGGTATAGCTGCGATTGAAATAGCTCAACTAAAAGGAGCTACAATAGTTGCAACTGCAAGTACTGCAGAGCAAAGAGATTATTTAAAATCACTTGGAGTACAAAAAGTATATAACTCAACTGATTTTGAATTCTCCTCGCATCTTAAAAAAGAAAATATCAAGGTTGATGTTGTTTTAAATAGGTTAGGCGGGCAGTTTATAGATAAATCGATTGATGTTATGAACTCTTTTGCGAGGTTTATAGAGCTGTCTATTGATTCTAAGCCATTTAAAAATACACTTAAAAATTCAATTTCATATCATAATATTAGCTTATCTGATCTTATCTTTGTACGTCCTAAATTATGTAAAGACATATTATTTAAAGTGACTGAGTTATTATCAATAGGGAAATTACTGCCTTTGCCTGCGCGTGAGCTTTCTGTCAATGAAATTAAACATGCGGCTGAATTATATAATAAGGCTGATAATGATTTAAAAACTCTGATTGATTTTAATATGGAAGATATTTCTGTTATTCAAGGGATTGACGAGGTAATTGTTAATGAAAGTAGTAGCTATTTAGTTACAGGTGGGTTAGGAGGGCTAGGCTTAGAAATAATGCATTGGTTATCAAGATCTGGTGCACGTTCCATTGTGCTAACTGGTCGCAGTAATCCTTCAAGCAATGCACTTAAAGAAATTGAAAAAGTTAGAAGCTCTGGAACTGACGTAATAGTTATGCAAGCCGACGTAACAGATTCAATTCAAGTAACTAATATCATTCATGAAATATCAGATAGATTGCTTCCATTGGCTGGTGTTATTCATTCTGCAGGTGTGTTAGAAGATGGTACTGTAGATCAACAAACTACTGATAAATTTAACAAAGTACTGAGTCCAAAAATAAAAGGTAGCTGGTTATTACATCAAGCAACTGACCATATTGATTTAGACTTTTTTGTTTGTTTTTCATCAATAGCATCAATTGTTGGCTGGGCAGGCCAAAGTAACTATGCTGCTGCGAATTCATTTATGGATGGTTTAGCACATTACAGACACTCTTTAGGTAAACCAGCATTATCAATCAATTGGGGCCCATGGAGTGGTTCTGGTATGGCTGCAAATCTTGCTGATGAAGATATTCAACGAATGAATAATGCCGGAATGTCTGCAATTTCTCCTGAAAATGGTTTGTCGGCAATGACAACACTATTACATTATAGAGTACCGCAATCAGGTGTTTTTGATTTGGATTGGTCTTTGATCATTAAGCAGTATGCTGAGCCTGAAAAAAAGACTTTATTTAAGAATTTTGTTGCTTTAAGTGATGGTGTTAATGAAAACAACTTTATAGATGAATTACTAGTTTCCCACGAAAAGACACATAAAAACTTACTGGCACGAAAGATCTCAGAAGTATTTTCCGAAGTACTAGGTTTATCAGATGTAGATGGTATAGATCATGACCGAAATATTTTTGAATATGGACTAGATTCATTGATGTCTATGGACTTTAAAAACCGTATGCAAACGATTTTGAAGGTTAAATTACCGGCGTCACTAGTCATGAAATATCCAACCATAAATCTAATGGTTACACACATTCTTGATTCAGTATTACAAACGGCTATTTCTGGCGATGCTTTACTGGAATCAGACATTGTAATGTGGTCACCAGAAACAAATGTTGTTAGCAATGAGCATCAAGTAAATGGCCCTCTTAAATTTGCAACTACTACAGCAAATATGATTGCACAAGGGCAGTCTTCTCATTTTAATATGGGTGGATTATTGAGTGTTGGAGCAGACAAGTTTGATATTGAAACTTTGAAAACGACAATGAAAATTTTACTAAGTTTTCATGATGGTGCTCGTATCAGGATATTTAAAAGAGTAGAGCAGTATGAGCAAGAGATTCTTCCGTTAGATAAGGATTTTGTCATTGAACAGCATGATTTTAGTCATTTAGATTATAGCCAAGGTGTTCAATTAATGCAGAAAGAGATTAATGCATTACAACATGGTTTTGAGTTTTCTAAAGAATGCCCATTGTTTAAAGTAGCTCATTTTAAACTTAATGATCAGGACCCTCATCGTATATTTCTGATCTTTCATCACTTTATTACTGACGGTGTTTCTTTAAATTTACTAATGAAGGATTTTGGAGAAACATACGTTAAAGTGTTTAATTCTGAAACAGTTATTTTTCCTGCAAAATCTTATTCGTTACATGACTGGACAAATCGATTAGATCAGTTTGCACATTCTGGTGCTCAAGAACAAATTGACTATTGGTTAAAGCAAGTTGATAAAAGTAAGCAATGTCAATTGCCTAATGATTTTCATCTCGATAGACCTCGGTTACCTCAAGACCTTTCATCTGTTGAATTCAAATTAGATGAGCGCACATATCAAGGTTTAACAAATGTTTGTAAAGAGCTTCAAATAGAAGTTATTGATGTGGCTATTCAAGGGTTAATAAAAGCTATGTCAAGTGTTACTTTGGATTCTAGTTTATGGCTCGATCTTGTTTTTCATGGCCGAAATAAAATCTTTGATGAGGTTGATATTTCTGAACTTTTTGGTCAGGTTACTGAATATTCAAGTATTTTATTTGAAGCCAATGAAAACAATACTTTTGAACAACAATTGAAAGGAATTAGTGAACACAGACAAAAAGTGCCTAATAGTGCTATAGGTTTGAAAGCTTTACGGTATTTAAATAGCAATGAAGAACTTTCACATGTAATACCTAAATTAATTAGCCCTAAAATATTATTAAATTTTGACCTTAATGATTATTCAAGTCAAAGGTTACCTGATTGGTTTGCTGTGGCATCAGAAAACACTGGTGAAATGGCTACTTTGATTGTGGAGCAAGAGCATAGTTATGAGCTGCATATGAAAGGAGTCCTCAAGGATAATGGTTTATCAATTACGTTATCGTATTGGAAAGACACCAGAGATTTACAAACAGTAAAAGCAATAAAAGAACAATGGTTAGAGCATATACACAACATTGTTTTGGAAAACCAAAATCAGCTTGTGATATAAGTTAACCATTTAACTTAGGGGGTTTAATACCCCTTAAGTTACCAACCTTAAATAAATAATAAAAGTGAAAAATATGAAGATATTTAAAGTCTTACCTATTGCCTGTTGCTATTTTATATCTTTAGCAGCTAATGCAACTTGTGACCAAAATAAAGATGTGATGCAGGAACTTGGATTTAATACTTCTGAGCTTCTATCATTACCAAAAAGAGCTGGATTTTTTTCGAAAGTTCTATCACAAGAATGTGATATTGCAGAAGAATTATGGAGTGATGTTCAATGTCGCCTAAGTGAAACTATTATGTTAGATAATAATTATAATTCTGATCATACATTGAGCTTAAGCGAACAAGCGCAACTGTCCAATACTCTTAAGAAAGAATTATCTGGATGTCAAAAAATTTCCCAAAATACAAATAGTGAAATAATAAACTCAGATTTAACAGTATATGAGACGTTTATACCAAATAAGACTAAAGTTGTATTTTCTTCGTTCGAAAAATCAGTTTTAAGCCTATATCTAGAAAACCCAAATGAGCTGTATTTTGCTGAAGTCCTTGCCATATATCATTTGAATAGATCTTTACTTGATTATAGTGCTGAAAAGGGGCAAGCGGTTAAGCATACTATTTTAGCTAAATACTTTCTAAATCGTGCAATTCATCTAGGACAAGAAAAAACTTGGGCTCAAAGCTTAATTGTTTTACTTGATCATAGATTTGATCCGTACCTGAACAGTGATGAAGTACCTTTTTCGGAAGAAACTGACGCACATCTTGCGTTTATAAAATCATTTAATTATGAAGAAAGTGATAGATACAGTGTCATTGATGGATTATTAACGGAATTTACACAAACGCCTAATAATATTTTAACTAATACATATTTAACTTCTTCAAATATCTGGATTGGAGGCGAGGCTGAGTACGAAGACCCTAATATTATTTATAGCTTTATTGTAAGTAGTTTTTTCTCAATTAGGGCTGTTGAAATGGCTGAAAAGATGGAAATCGATTGGAGCAATAATCCTAATACAGGTAAGAAATTTAGATTATCAAATATTTTAGGTGGATTTGCTGTGCCAGCAAGGCGATGGTTAGCTAAATTACATGGTGATGAATCTGTAGTGAACTTATTAGATGAAGAGCATAGGCAATGGTTGAAAATAAATAGGGCATTTCATTCGTTTACTGTAGGACTAATGTTATTCGATGAAAATAAAAACTTTACAGAAGGCTATGATGCCTGGATGGCTGCATTAGATCATTGTTCAGAGAAGCCTAATTTCCGTAGTTGTATTGATAGGCCTAGACTATCATTTAATCGAATTGGCTATTTGCTAGGCGCTATTGATTTCTTTATGAAAAATGGAGAATTAAATAAAGCAAAAACATTTCTAACATATCGTTATTTACCTTCTTTCGAATTCAATAATTGGGATTTAGGTCGTGCGGCATGGAAGCATAGAGAAGAAAATTTTGATCAAATAGCTGAATTATATATAAATCAAGACCCTAATGATGATCCAACACACTTTCAGTTAAAAAGTCATAAATGGGGTCCAAATACCATTACTTGTCAAACATGTCATCAGGCACAAAGTCGTATTTGGAGTGAAGATGACATTAATACAATTCAATTACCGGATAACGGATCTGTGCCAACAATAGGTAATTGGCCTTTAATTACCACAACTTGGTTTGCAACTAAGAAAAATTAAAATTTCGATAATTAAATTAATATCTTGCGCTTTTAATTATTAAATTGCGCAGGATACGCTTTTTTATATATGAAAAAATGGTTTTAAAATGAATTTGTTCAAAAATAAAAATTTTTTACTGCATTGGCTAAGTAGTGGTATGTCACATATAGGGGGGTTTTTCACCTTATTAGCGTTACCTTGGTTAGTGCTATCAATTTCAAATAATAATCCTATTTTAATGTCTACGGTAATGGCTTGTATTAGCTTACCCCATGGTTTTTTTATTTTATTTGGAGGGGCTTTAGCTGATAGATATTCTCCATTTAAAGTATTAATTATTGCTAGGATAAGCATGTTCTTTGTCGTATTTAGCTTAGGTTTAATAGTCTACTTTAATATCACTTCAATGGTGCTGTTATATATATATGCATTATGTATTGGCACTTTAAGTTCAGTTGCAACGCCTGCTTCTCAATCTATTTTACCCGTGATTTTACCTGCCACACGTTTAGGTAAGGGAAACAGTATTTTAATGGGAACAACTTATTTAGCTCAAATATTAGGACCATTATTCGCTGGTTGGCTAATTTGGTTTATACGAAGTATAAGAGGTATTGCACAAGGCCAGTCAGATTTAATCAGTATCTCATATGCTTTTATACTTGATGCTTGTTTGATTTTAGTGGCAATTTGTTTAATGACATCTATTAAAATAGTCACAACTCATAATGAGCGTAATCAAAATATATTGAATATGGTATCACAGGGACTCCGTTTCTGTTGGGAACATCGAAATATCCGCATTGTATTGCTTTATCTGATATTGATTTCGTTTTTTATTCATGGTCCTTTAATGACAGTTTTACCGGTATTGATCAAAGTGAAATTAGGGTTGTCTGAAGCTGATTATGGAAATCTTTATGCCATGATAGGTATTGGAACTGTTATTGGTGCTGGGTTAGCAATTTTAAAAACGCCAAGCGATAAGTTATTGGGTGTTGCAGTTCTTATTTGTGATTGTATTGCTGGATTAGCTTTGTATTTTATGAGCTATCAAATTGATATTTGGTCAATTGCTTTATTGTTATTAATAATAGGGTCATGTTCTGGTTTTATTACTATATCTGGTATCACTTGGTTTCAAAAAAGAACACCAGATATTTTTATGGGTCGAGTAATGAGTATTTTACTATTCACTATCTTTGGCCTTGTACCAATCTCCTCGGCATTAACTGGTTTGTTAATAGACCGTTTATCTATTTCTCACGTACTAGCTTATTCAGGAATCGTGATCGTTTTGTGTTCTATCACGGGTTTGATACATCCAAAAATTCGAACTATGGGATGTTGTAATAAACAGTTTTCTGCTGTGATTTCAACTTCTGAGATTACTTAAAAATTGAGTTATTTATGAAAAATTCAAATTGGTTTGTGATCCCACAACCAAAATTAAATGCAACAATGAGGTTGTTTTGCTTTCCCTTTGCTGGAGGTAATGCTTCTAGCTTTATCTCTTGGGCTAAAGGACTAAATGAGGACGTTGAGTTGGTAGCTATACAACCGCCTGGTCGTTCAAATCGAATTGCAGATAAAGCATATACAGATACAGCTGAATTGGTTATGGATCTAGCAAATGAAATTGAGCCTTTATTGGATATGCCATATGTTGTATTTGGTCATAGTTTAGGTAGTCAGGTTGCCTTTGAACTTATCCATGAACTTAAAGCTCGTGCTCTAAAATTGCCTAGACATTTTATAGCATCTGCTAGGCAAGCCCCATGTGTGAAAAGAAAAGAGGTTTTAATCCATCTCTTACCTGATACTGAATTTATTCAGGAAATCAGGCTTTTAGAAGGGACGCCTGAGTCAGTGATAAATAATGATGAATTAATGGAAATGTTATTGCCAGTATTGAAAGCTGATTTTGAAATGGCGCGTACATATACATATCAAGAGAAACCTAACTTGGACTGTAATTTAACAGTATTCGGTGGTTTAACAGACCGTATCGCTAGGAGTCATGATTTGAATCAGTGGCAAAAACATTTCAATCAAAAAATGACAAGGAAAATGTTTATTGGAGGGCACTTTTTTTTAGAAGAGGAATATCTTATTTTAAAAAATATTAATCAAATCTTAAATCTTGAAATCAACCAACCTGAAGCATTGATCGTTTAGGAACTAATATGAAAAATCAATTTAAAACAGGAATATCCATAGTTATTCCTACTTACAATGATGCAACAATTTTAGAAAAAACTTTAGCAACTTTAACAAAGCAAACTTTAGATTTTGCATTGTTCGAAGTCATAGTTGCTGATGATGGCTCTTCTGATGAGACAAAAGAAGTCGTTCAAAAATATAGTGATATTTTAAACCTAAAATATTGCTTTCAAAGTGATAAAGGTTTCAGAGTTGCACATGTTCGTAATTTAGGATTATCTTATGCGACATTTTCGAGGACTTTGTTTTTAGATACCGGGATGTTAGTAGCATCAAATTTATTAGAATCTCATTTGAGTCATCATCTAGCAGCACCTGACGTTACTATTATTGGATTATCTTATGGAGTTGAAGAGTATTCATCTACTAATGCAAAAAAAATAAAATCATTATTAATTGAGCAGGATATTGATGCTAGTTTTAGTAACTTTTCGACTCATCCTGAATTGTGGGACTGCCGATATCAATATTTAAAATCAATCAATTTTGAATTGAGGAATATGCCTGCACCTTGGTGTATTTTTTGGACTGGTCATGTTTCTTCAAATACAGAGTTGTTATTACAACTTGGCGGTTTCGATGAGTGGTTTTCATCATGGGGAGGAGAAGATGTTGAATTAGGTATAAGACTTTATAAATCGGGATGCCCTTTTATTGTTTTGCCTAGCATGCAGTCATTAAATTATCCTCACTTACGTGATGCATCAGCAAAAACGACAACTGCGATAAATAATATAAAGTATATTTATCGCAAGCATGCATGTGAAGAAACAAGAATGATGTTGAAACATCCTTCATGGCTAGATTTGATTAAGAAGCTAACGATTAAAACTTCACATCAAAAAATTTATGAACTAATTAACTAAAGACATAATATCAAAAAATATTACTAAGAAAGGAAAAAATATGTTTAATAAAATAATTAATAAAGTCGCAATATTACTAGGTTTGACACTATTTACATTTGTTGCAATTGCTAAAAATGAAAATCAATCATCATTAATAAATAAAGAGCGTGATTGGTATGTGGTATCTATGGTTGTATTAGATTCAGGGTATACATTAACAGAGCGCCGAGATTATGAGCAAAGAATAGCACCTTCACTTTCTTCTTATAAGATGGGTTTGGAGCAGTCTTACGTTGTAAAAGACATTATTTCAGGTTCGTTGTCACAAGTTCAAATGATTAATTTATATCATATGGAAAATGAGCAAACATTTTATACAGTTTTAGGTGATTCTGAATATTTAAAAAATGCTGAATTCAGAGATGAAATCCATAATATGGCTGAGCACACTATTTATTTTTCTACAGTAAAAAGAAATAAAAGAAAGAGAGTATTATCACCATTAATGGCTGAATTAATAGTGCCAACAAAAGTATATAGTGATGCTCAGGTTAAACAATACGAACGAAAAAGATTATTAATAAGAAAAGAATGTGGTTTGGTCCCATTTTCGTCTTATCAGATCAGAAGTAAATTTATGGGGGTGGCACCAGCAACGGCGAACGCCCTTTCTTTGTGGGAGTTTAAAAGTGAAGATGCATTATTTTGTTTAAAAGCTTCAGAAAAACTTAAAGCACTTAATGATACTTATCCAGAAATATTTAATGATCAGGAAAGTGCGCAGTTTATTGTACAAAAAGATCATAATTACCCACTCAGGTAATTGGATAATTAAAGCATTATAAAAAACCATTAAAATTGATTTTAGTTTTTTTATATTTAACTTTAATTAACTTGATACCTTTGTTGGGAATTAGATGAATCTTTTATCAAATTTGAATAAAGTTTTTTTTGTTATATATGCTAGGATGATGTGACTAGAAAGTTGTCAGTGTTGGAGTTTTAAACATTTCTGTTAATTATCTCCTATCACAATTAGAAAATTTAATTATGAGGTTCTATGATTGATACACCTAAACATATTTTAATCCTTGGTGGTGGGAACGCGGGCTGGATGATTGCAAACCTAATGGCTCATCAATGGTCTAAACAAGGAATAAAAATTTCTTTAATAGAATCTGAGGTAATTGGCACCGTTGGCGTCGGAGAAGGATCAACACCATTTATACAAGATTTTTTTGCTAGATTAGGTATTTCAGAAGCTAAGTGGATGAAAGCAGCTAATGCAACTTATAAATGCGGTATAAGTTTTCCTGATTGGTCAACCAAAAAAGGTTTTGAAAATTATGTACATCCATTTTACTCTCAGATAGATAGCCCACATGTACCTCTTTTTTTTGATAATGCTGACTTTCGTCGTGCTGGCATAAATATAAACGCCCATCCAGATGATTATTTTGTTACATCTGAACTCATCGCTCAAAGTCGCTCGCCTATTTCAAATACGGGTAGCAATAATAAATTGGATTATGGTTATCACTTTGATGCTGAGTTATTAGGCCACTTTTTAAAGGGGGAGGGGATTGCGCGTGGTGTTAAACATATAACAGATAAAGTTACTAAAATAGAAAAGAGCCCAGAGGGTGATATTTTAGCTGTAGATACTTTAAATTCAGGGAGAATTAGTGCTGATTTTTTTGTAGATTGTTCTGGATTTAAAGGTCTTTTAATCCAAGAAACTTTGGGTGAAAGCTTAATTTCATCAGATAAATATCTATACAATGACAGCGCTGTCGCCATTCAGACTCCCACGAATTTATCAAAGAAACTACCTTCTGATACAGTATCTCAAGCTATCAAGCATGGCTGGGTCTGGAAAATACCTTTAGGTAACCGATTTGGCAACGGTTACGTATATAGTTCTAAATACCTCTCTTCAGAAAATGCAGAAGAAGAGCTAAGAGAGCATTTAGGTGTACCTTCTAGAAATGCAAAAGCACTTCATTTAAAGTGGAAACCAGGACGAATTAGCCAGCATTGGAAGAGAAACTGCTTAGCTGTTGGGTTATCTCAGGGGTTCTTAGAGCCATTAGAAGCACCTATGTTAAATATAATTCAGTCGACTTGTGAAGGATTTGTCAGCTGTTTTGAGAAAGGAGGGTTTACAAATAAGTATCAGAAGGTGTTTAATTCGGAAATTAATTCATTGATAGATGGTACAAGAGACTATTTGCAAGCACATTATAAACTCAATAGCAGATCTGATTCAGCATATTGGCGCGATAGTCGAAATAACACTGAAATGTCAAAAAGTCTAAAAGGTATTTTAGAGGGGTGGGAACAAACAGGTTGTTTTAATCAAGTATTACGTACTCACTTAAAAAGTAATGCATATTTAAAAACATCATGGTATTGCTTATTAGCTGGTATGGGACATTTTCCCGTACCGGAAAAAGAAGGTTCGATTGCTAGTGTAGATAAACATAAGCAATCAAAAGAAGCTGTTAGCTCACAAGCTAAAAGCTTTGTGGATCATGCTAAGCAAATCGAAAAGATTTACATGTAATTATTATAAATTTTTTGTAATTGGACTTTATGGTTAGAAAAATATTTTCTAGCCATTTGTTCACAATAAAGATTCGCTTCAGATACCCTTGATGGGGTATTTGTTGACTGCAGATTTTTCGGGAATCGGCCCATACCTGATAAAATACAGTACCATGAAGGCCGAAGATAAATTAAGCTTTCTTTTTGCTTGGCTAATTCTTGCTCAAGATCTATCCCTTTATCCCAAACTGAAATTATATTTTGTAAATTCACGGGTGTTTTAATTTCATTTCGGCAAGCATTCCAATACTCTGTATCAGTTCTGCTATTAAGTTTATAGTGAGCTACAATATAATCACGAACGCCATCAAATGTAGTGTTAAGCGTCAGATTATAATCTTTTATTGTCTTATCAATTATTTGATCTTTTTTATCGAAAGAACTGATGAAATTCTCAACCGTAAATTGAATTAGCATAAGTGCAGTTGCTTCTAACGGCTCAATAAATCCTTGAGAAAGGCCTACTGCAAGACAGTTTTTATCCCAATGTTTTTTAAGGCGCCCAATTCTCATTTTTAAATGTTTTACTTTTATATCTTCATCCAGAACATTAAGTTGCTCTCTAAGTTCAAACTCAGCATTATCAGAGCTAATAAAGTCCGAACTATATACATAACCATTCCCCGTTCGAGTTGATAAAGGGATTTTCCAAGACCATCCGTTTTTTAGTGCTTTTGAAATAGTTTGCGCTGATATATCTTGACTCTTATCTATTGGGGTTTGTATTGCAACAGCACTGTCATTAAATAGGCAATCTTTATAACTATAAAATTCTCTTTTAAGTGTTTTATTTACAAGCACACCTGTAAAGCCTGTACAGTCAATGAAAAAGTCTGCTGTTAATTCAAAATTATCTTTAGTGATAATTGATAATATACTTCCGTTATGATCTTGCTTAACTTCTAATACCTGGTCAGTTATATGTGCTAGCCCCTGCTCAATTGCTTTATTTTTAAGAAAAGCTCCCAGCTTTACAGAATCAAAATGATAACCATAATCAACATCTAACTGAAGATTTTCGTTTGGGACCGGAGAGAGGTTTTGTGATGCTATATGCGCTGAAACAAAATAGTGGTTTGGTAATGCATTAACTGACTCACCTCGTCTTCGACGCCCGCTATTATGGAAAAATAGTTCTGCGGACTTTAAGTCTAATTGAGAGAAAAAAGGATGAAAATAACTTTCATATCCTTGAACTGAAGACCAGTTCTGGAAATCAATACCCGCCTTGTATGTTGCATCACATTGAGGCATCCACTCAGATTCTGCAATACCTAAAGAGGAGAAATACTGTTTTAAATAGGGTGTTGAGCCTTCTCCGACGCCTATAATCTCAATACTTTTTGATTCAATTAATGTTACACTTGTGTCAGATCCCCAAGCTTTTAGCAAGCTGTTTGCTGTCATCCATCCTGCAGTACCACCACCGATTATAATGATTTCTTTTGGCTTATTGTTCATAATTTCTTTGTATTCCTTTAGAGGATTTAGATTAAAACTCAATGCTCTAATTTTAAATCGGACTGTAAAATGGTTTTTTGATAAAACATCGAAATTGTTTATGAAAATGCTTTCCAAGATAGTAGAACAGAGGTGCTATAAAGGTTCATATTTTAGCTTGGTATTATTATCTTGTTAAATATATATGAATATTAGCCACTAGTGATAGCGCTGTCAATTTGTTGTAAAACGTTACTTTGCATAATTGTAGTTGGCTTTGACAACTACATTGAATAAAGGAAATAGAACTAACTTTAAATAAATGCTATGTGGAGTTTATGTTTTGTTAATATTTATTCTGAATAAGTTTACATCCTGGAATCACTAATTAATTGACTGACATATTAAGTTATGTAATATGGAGTCATTATTTTATAGGTCACAGCAATTTAAATTCTTTAGTGGCTATTTGTTAAACGGAGAGTAGTACCCATGGCGGATAATATCCAACCTTTACACAATCAAACACATGCTAATACAAAAATAAAAAATGGCATCAATGTCGAATTTATTAAAACTCAGCATTTAGTGCCAATTGTTGCACATGAGTTTTCACGTATTGCAAATGAGTACCCAATTGTTTTTGTTAAAAATTCAGAATCAGGTGAGTTTCAACCAGTTGCTATGCTAGGCTTAGAGCCAAATGAAAACCTAATGGTTAAAGATGACCAATGGCAAGGTGCTTACGTACCACACGCTCTGACACGTTACCCATTAGTATTATCAGCGACACCAGAAGATAAAACAAAACTAATCGTAGGTATTGTAGAATCAAGTGATTTAGTTGGCGAAGCAGAAGGCCAAGCATTATTTGACGACAAAGGCGAAGAAACTGATTACCTTAAGCGTCGTAAAGACTCTTTAATTTCTTTTGTTGAATTCTCACAAGTAACAGCTGCATTCTCTAAGTTCTTAGCAGAAAAAGAATTGTTAACAGCGCAAACACTTACTCTAGAGATTAAAGGCGAGAAGCGTGATATCAACGGTATTCATTTAATTGATGAAAAGAAACTAAATGAGTTATCTGATGAAGATTTCTTAGATATTCGTAAGCGTGGCTACTTAGGTCCGATTTACTCATTCTTAACTTCAATGCACCAAGTTAATCGTTTAGCACGCTTAAAGTCTGTACAAGCTTAAACTGTGTCAAAAATAAAACTTAAAGCCTAAGTTATCTTAGGTTTTAAGTTTTTATTAATCATCATTATTACAATCAATTCTCAAAATACTTTCACCAGAAACGCTATTCTTAATACTAAAAATCAATTTATGGCATCTAATATGCTTAATTAATATGCAATTTAAAATAAACACTATATTAATCGTTTTAAGGAATTTTATTATGTTTAGTAAAGAATATTGTCGAGCATTAGAATTAAGAATGTTTAAAAAAAGCAAAGAGATTCATAAGTTAAGATCTCAGATATTTTTCTTGAAAATTATCAGTTTTACATTTGTGTGTTTGTTTTTTGTTAGTCAAATGCAAATTCCAACTTAAATTGCATTTTAACGCGTAAGTTTTTTGACAAAGACAACAACAAATAAAGCTAAAGTAAAGCTTCCTGAGAAGGCCTCAAAAGCTGCTATGAGTCTTGAGAAACCTACAGGTGTAATGTCGCCGTAGCCTAATGTTGTAAAAGTGACTATGCTGAAATAGAGACTATTTAATAATGCTGATAGATTCTCAGATGAAGAGTTTTCAAAACTGAATCTAATAATATCGTTGGTATAGCTAACACCAAAAATAAAATATAATAGTGCACAGCAAAATATTAAAGATAATGAAAAAAATATGACATTTAATGGTTTTTCACCATAGCCACACAATAAATCAATAAACTTAGAGAATATACGTCGTTTTGACCACTTAGGATACTGATAACGACGCATAATGTGCTCTTGATGGGTAAACTTGCCTGATAACTCAAATAACCCTTCAAATTCTGCTACCTTACGTAAATCTCTGTAAATTTCTTCAGATTGCTCGTAATAATCTAAAGCGACATCTAATTTACCTTTTTTAATTGCGTTATGGGCTTGTTGTTGCTGTAATATTTGTGACCCGATATCTATGTTATCAATTTTAGTGTTAAGTAGCTTAATACCTAATAAATTAGTATTTATTAAGCTGCAACAATGTAAATTAGCACTTTCTAAATTGGCTTTCATTAAAGAAGCGTCTTCAATTTTTGTATTGAAAAGGTGAGCGCCTTTTAAACTTGCACGATAAAAATCACTCTCACTTAAATCATACCCTTCTTTAGAGCCTCGTTTAACTAAGTTTAAGCCATCTAAATTAGCACGTTTTAACTTTAATCCTCTTAAAAGTCCTCCTGATTTAGCGTATCTTTCCAGTTTATCTTTCAGATCTAGTCCACTTTTATCAAATTTTTCATCATGCCAGAAACAAAATCCGGTGCCCATATCTATTTCCTGACAACGCTGCCCATCAGAAGAGTGGAATTTACATTTTGGTTTTTCTGTCATAATCATCAGAAATTGGGTGTTTTATATTTATATAATGGTAGCAGGAATCTTACAGCTTGCTAAAAAATCAACTAATGAATCAATTTTTTTTGAATCCAGATGAAATCCTTTTGAAGTCATTCCGTAAATTAATGTAACGTTCTTCATGCAAATGAGGCAACTTTATGCCATCAACTAATTTGAAAGTGTTTATACATTTTTGATGTATTTGTTGTTGATCATTTTCTGAATGTTGAAGTACTTGTAATAGGGCTTGAATTAAATTTAAAGCACTACCTGTGTTTACAGCTGCATATTCTAATGCTTTTTCAAAAGACTCTATTGCTAAACTGAAATTGCCTTTTTTATACTCTCCAATGCCCTTTTTATTATGTTCTTCGAATAAACTTATGCTTTCTTGTGACTTTGTGATTTGATCCTTTAACATACCATCAACAAAAACTGTGTTTGAATTTTTATCACTTAAGCGTGCTTGCTGCTCTGATGCGGCTTCAAACTCACCAATTTGCATTAACGTGAGAATCGATTCAGGATATAAATCAAAAGATAGGTCTTCATTGTTTTCATCTAATTTAACTTGTAGATTCGCAAGGTCTTTTTTTGCGTTTAAAAATTCACCTTGAACTGCATGGATCCTTGCTTTGCATAAAGTTTCAAAAGATGAAAATGATGTTTTTTCAAATAGCTTTTTCTCATTTTTAGCTTGTTGAATTGCTAATTTTGTTTCTTTTAAATAATGCTCTTTATCGGGAACGTTATCGCAATTGTGGGCTGCATCGAGTAAAGAACGAATATAATTTAATTGATGGTCAATTGATTGATGTATTGATTTTTTGCTCATACTCAATAATGACTGACATGCATTAACTAAACTGTTGTAAGCATTATTCTGTCTAGCAATATCAGCCAATAAATATTGTCTAGAAAATGAATATGGGGAAATTGAAGAACTTTTCTTGATGGCATTTAAAGCTTGTGTTTTTTTACCTTTCGCTAATAAGCATTTAGCTTTTATATCATGTGCCTCTACATGAAATCTATTTTGTTCTAAGACTTCTTCACATAGTTCTAATGCGTCATCAAATAAATCTTGTTGATATAATATACTTGCTAAAGAAGTTAAAGCCCAAGGGACACGCTTATTGCTGAGTTCATTCACTAAAATTTTCTCAGCTTCATTAAAGTTTTTTTGCTCTATATATAAATTTGATAATAGTTTTGAACAGTATTGTCTATACCGATTTTTTTGGTCGATAATTTTTTTCACTTCTTCTATCGCACAATCATTATCATTTTTAGATAATGCGACTAACGCAGGTTTTAGCGTTAACTTTCTACTATGAACTTTATCAATTCGCTTTTTTAAAACTCCTTGAGAGAAAGGTTTTACTAAATAGTCATCGGGTTCGGCTTCCACAGCACCTAACACCATAGGTCTCGTTGTTTCTCCAGAAATAATCATATAGATAGCATCAACAACTAGGCAGTCTTTTGCCCTGAGTTCTTCTAATAACTGCCTTCCATTTTTACCTAAACCTAAATTATAATCTATAAATAGTAAGTCAAATTTTACTTCCATACATTGCTGAATGGCAGATTCACCCGTATCTGCGAAATGAATATTTCTGGCGCCTAAGCCAAATAACATGCCTTTAAGTAAAGTTTGAAAAGAGCGTTGATCGTCTACAATCAAAACTTTCTTTTCTTTAAAGTTAATCATTTCTTTTTTTGGCATTTTACTCATATGTTTAGCCTTTCACTATTATGAATAGTAAACTATTTAGCTTAAAACTGCGTTAGAAATTTAATTAGAGATGACTTTGCATATAGATTATCAGTTAAAAAAAAGCCAAAAACGTAAAACAATTGCCATTAATATAAAAAACTCTGAAGTAACCGTATTAGCACCTCATTTTGTTCCAAAGTCATATATAGATGATTTGATTATAAAGAAACACCAATGGATAAATAATAAAATTGCTGAGCAACAATTAAATACCGATGCAATTAAAAATAAAAAATCACCGTTGGAAACACAATCATTTAAATTATTTGGTGAAACGATTTCAATACAATTGCTGCGCTCAAATGTATCTAGTATTGAGTTTGATGGTAAAACCTTATTTTTATCTGCAGCAAGTAGAGTCAAAAATTTACAAGCGCATTATCAAAAACAATTAAAGGTTTTTTTAAAACAAAGTCTTGATTCATACTTAGATATTAAATTGCCTGAAGTATCTAATTATATGGAATTGAGTTTTACGAACTATCAAATAAAAACTTATAAGAGAAGATGGGGGTCATGTAACTCAAAGAAAGAATTAACTTTTAATGTTTTATTAGCTGGCGCACCTAAGTGGGTGATTGATTATGTGATCGTGCATGAAATCTCCCATCTAAAATACTTAGATCATAGCAAGCGTTTTTGGCGATTAGTAAACAGTCATTATTCAAATGTAACGGAGGCTGAATCTTGGTTGAAAATAAATGCAATGAGTTTAGATATTTGAACTGGAATTGGTGTTTTATACGAAAATTATAAGATGAGTAGATAAAGGCATAGCTGTATAATGAAGATATTAAATAAAATTTTAATTATTTAGAATAGTAGGTAATTTGAAACTGGTGGAGGGAGGTGGATTCGAACCACCGAAGGCTGAGCCGTCAGATTTACAATCTGATCCCTTTGGCCACTCGGGAACCCCTCCGCAGTATGCGGCGAATAATAATATTGAATTATTAAAGCTTGTATTCACACTTTACTCGGCCAAGAAAAAAGTGGTGGAGGGAGGTGGATTCGAACCACCGAAGGCTGAGCCGTCAGATTTACAATCTGATCCCTTTGGCCACTCGGGAACCCCTCCAGAACACGAAGCGGATATTATCAAAATTATCACGGCTGTAAAGTTATTTTTTTAAATTTATGACTGTTTGCTTGAATACTGCTCATTTAGCTTGAAATGCAATCAATGTAGCTTTATTTATATTGTGTTAGGTTTAGTCTTGAACTAAACCTGAGGTTTCAATTTCAATACTTATCCCCTGACTTTTAATAAAGTGGTCATTCAGCGGGGGACTTAAGGTGTTTAAGAAGTTGTTTCTTTATATGGCGCTTTGATTAAGGAACGCCATTTATTTTATAAAAAGAGCGCAATTTAATTTAAGATATTAATGGTTAGGCCGATAGGGTTTTATCTACCTTACCAAGAGTAATTTGATGCAACTTGAAAATATTTTGACTAATGAAATGCAACTAGGCAATCAATTGTCTCTTTGTGTTGCGCAGAATCGTCGAAATGATTTTTCAATTCTTTTGGCTATGTTATCAAAAGATGCTCTAGATTTTTCTCAGTTTCACTTACCGCAAAGTGACCCTCAAAGTTTTGATAATAAAGATACAAACCTTAGATTATTATTAGGGGCTGCTGCTGAGCAAAAGTTGGCACCATCAGAGTATAATATGTTAATTGGTAAGGAAAACGCTAAAATTATTCAAAATCAAGGAATAGATCAGTTTAAACTGATGAATTGTTTATCACCTGAACCTTTGGCTATTAGAGATGATCTGAGTCATATAAATAGCCAAATTATAGATAATTGTGAATTGTCTGTTAGAAAGAGAATACAGTCTAATGATATTCAGTTAAGTCAAAACCAAATGAATGCGGTAGATTTTTATAATCAGTTACAAGAGCCTAAGTTATACGAACCTTTAACATTACTTCAGGCGTAAATTATCACCTGAAGTAAATTTATCATTTATATCTTTACTGGTAATGACACTTTTTGAATTTTTTATTGCTTCCACAAGGACATACATCATTCCTATTTAGTTTTACTTCTGGTGTATCTTTAATATCACCGTCTAAGTAAAACCACGCACCCTCTACTTTTATAAATTCAGATTTTTCATGTAACGTACAGTAAAGGTTACCAAATAAATAATGGGCTTTGAATTGAACGTAACCTGTATCGGATTGGTCTTGTGAATCAATTATTTCTAGCTTTATAAATTGACAGCTATTAGCAAATTCAGCGATTTCTTTTACTGGATTTTCAGCTTGTTTATCTTTTGCATAGGTATTGAATATATACTTTGCATTACCTTGGGCATATGCACTGTAGCGAGAGCGCATTAAGGTTTCTGATGATTGCGCTATTTTATCACCGTCAATATAAGGTTTACAGCAACTTTCAAAGATCTGTTCATGACCACAAATACACATACTTTATTCAATCTACCTTTAAAAAATTTCTGCAAGTTTAACAAAAATTTTTGAATATTAAATTTTTAACTAAGGTAATGGCTGTTAATTGTTTGTTTTTTATCGCTGAAGCAGTATAGGTTTGTATTTGAAGATATTTTGGCCTTGGTTAATAAATCTAGTTGATAATCATTTAGCATGTTTGTCCAAGTGATCACAGCAGAGAAATTGCCATTATTTAATGCAGAATTAAGCACGTAATCTAAATTTGATAAATGTTTTTGCCTGATCACTAATAATTTTGATTTATCAATTGAACAAGAGTCTAACAGTGATTTACTTGGCACTTGATCTGGTGCAATTAACAGTGTCCAACCGCTTTGGCTGTTATATTGATGCAATATTTTCATTAGCTCAAAAGTAGCTGAAATATCATCTTCAATTTCTATTAGCTGAATAGAAGATTGCGTTTGATTTAAGTCGTAGCTTTTTACAGTTCTAATATCAATTGTTTGCAACATAAATTATCTCACTGGTGATTTATACAGTAGTTGTTGTATACAGTAGTTTATACAGTGGGTTGATGCAAGTACTTTTTGATAATTTTTTAATCAATTATTCACTTTTATTTTGTGATTCAATATAAAATTTATACTCTTCATCTTGAATTTGTTCATAAAGATTAGCAGCTTGGGTTTGTGCATCTTTAATTTGTTTTGCACATAACAGCCTTTGGAGTTTACCTTTAGCTTCTACA
Organism: Pseudoalteromonas sp. '520P1 No. 423'; assembly: GCF_001269985.1. Lineage (NCBI taxonomy): Bacteria > Pseudomonadati > Pseudomonadota > Gammaproteobacteria > Alteromonadales > Pseudoalteromonadaceae > Pseudoalteromonas > Pseudoalteromonas sp. '520P1 No. 423'. The sequence goes on from NZ_BBZB01000001.1 coordinate 2,170,322, forward strand.
GCTTCAATCATGCCTTGTGACTCAGCTAATGTAAGCCAAGTAACTGCGTGATACTCGCTTTGTGGTAATCCATTGCCTTTTGCAAACATTAAACCTAAGTAATATTGTGCTTTAACATGGCCGGAAATTGCTGCTCGGCGCATCCATTTTGCTGCACCGACGTCATTTTTACTTTTTGCCATATGTATTGATGTGGCAAATAATTGCTCTTTACTTGGTTGCAGTTTAGCTGGAGAGGTAAGTGTTTTATGATTAGAATCTATTATGTCGATCAATTTTGAAAATGTATTTAAAAGTTGCTCTTCTAATTCAAATAAGGTTAATTCTTTTAGAGCTGCTTGGTTTTTATCCGTCGTTTCTTCAGTAGCAAGTATTTCAGTTGTATCTATTTTTGTGTTAGCAATTGCAGAATTGTCTAATTCAGAGCTATCTAATTCAGGACTGTCTAATTCAGGGCTATTTAGTTCAGGACTATCTAATTCAGGACTATCTATTTCAGAGCTATCTATTTCAGAGCTATCTATTTCAGGGCTATCTATTTCAGAGCTATCTATTTCAGAGCTATCTATTTCAGAGCTATCTATTTCAGGGCTATCTAATTCAGTGTTATCTAATTCAGGACTGTCTAATTCAGGGTTATCTAATTCAGGGTTATCTAATTCAGGGTTATCTAATTCAGGGTTATCTAATTCAGGGTTATCTAATTCAGGACTATCTATTTCAGGGTTATCTAATTCAGGGTTATCTAATTCAGGACTATCTAATTCAGGGTTATCTATTTCAATACTGTCTATCTCACTATTATCTAATTGAGAATTTTCTAATTTAGCTGAATCTATTTCAATGTTGTCCATAATGCTATATCCACAGTTTATTTTTATACTATGATTCTAGTTTACTAATCAATATAAGCATTATTGAGATCTTTAATAACGCTGTGTTTATTAGAATTTTTACTCCGAGTGTTACGTAAGTTACAATAGCGACACATCTAATTATGCTTCACAACCAAAAGAAATAACTTCATGCTTGAATCTATATTTAAAATAAAATCACAGGGCTCTTCGGTAAAACGAGAATGCATCGCGGGTTTAACAACCTTTATCACTATGGTTTATATTGTATTTGTTAACCCTGCAATGTTAGCTGAAACAGGTATGGATCAAGGTGCTGCATTTGTTGCGACCTGTCTTGCTGCAGCAATTGGGTGTTTTATTATGGGTTTGTGGGCTAATTACCCATTAGGACTGGCACCAGGCATGGGATTAAATGCATTTTTTACATACGGCGTTGTATTGGGCATGGGCTACTCTTGGGAGTCTGCTTTAGGTGCTGTATTTATTTCAGGTTGTATATTTTTATTACTAAGTCTTTTTAAAATTAGAGAATGGATCATCAATGCGATACCAGTTGTTTTAAAACAAGCTATTGCAACAGGTATAGGGGCATTTTTGGCGTTAATTGCTTTGAAAAATGCAGGTATTATAGTTGCAAGTCCGGCAACTTTTGTTCAGCTGGGTGATTTAACTTCATCAGGGCCTTTATTAGCTATTCTAAGCTTTTTTGTGATCGCAGCTTTATTACATAGAGATATAAAAAGTGGTGTTTTATTTAGTATATTTATAGTGACTCTTATTGCTGTTGGATTTGGTTTAGTTGAGTATCAAGGTATTGTATCTATGCCACCATCTTTGGAGCCTACTTTGATGCAATTAGATTTCGCTGCAGCATTTGATATTTCAATGTTAAGTGTGATTTTTGCTTTTTTGTTTGTCGATTTATTTGATACCTCAGGTACTTTAGTCGCTGTTACTCAAAAAGCAGGTTTAACAGACGATAAAGGGAATATACCTCGATTAGGCCGTGCATTAAGTGCTGACAGTACAGCTACAGTTGCTGGTTCAATGCTTGGTACATCAACTACCACTTCTTATGTAGAATCTGTTGCAGGGGTATCTGTTGGTGGTAGAACGGGGTTAACAGCTGTTGTTGTTGGTTTTTGTTTTTTATTAATGTTGTTTTTTGCTCCGCTTGCTGCTTTGGTGCCAGCTTATGCAACAGCTGGTGCAATTTTGTATGTATCAGTATTAATGCTTTCTAACCTTAAACTTGTTAATTGGGATGATATGACAGATGCGATACCAGTATGTGTTGTATTACTTATGACTCCACTGACTTTTTCAATTGCCCATGGTATTTCATTAGGCTTTATATCGTACACCGCAGTTAAGGTATTATGTGGTAAAAAAGAGCAGGTCAGTATGAGTGTTTGGATTTTAACAATTATGTTTGTTGGTAAATTTGCATTCTTATAATTGTTTTTTAACGCGGTAGAACGCCGCGTTTCTCTTTTGTTTTATTAAATTGATGATGGAACTATGTTAGCATTTGGTCTTGCTATCAATATATCGTTCTAATAAAGCCCCAATAAGACTTAATAATTTATTATGAAAATCCTTTTTGATGTTAAACACTTATATTATTTACCGCAATACATACCTGTATATCAAGAATTATTAAAAAGAAGCATTGATTGCGAATTTATATTTTATCATCAGGACGATGAAGCTTTACAACAAATTTGTACAGAAATTGAAGCAAAAGAGAAGCTACCTGTGAAGTGGATAAGTTGTTGGGAAAGTGCCTTTGAATATTATCAAAACATAAAGGCTGATTGGATTATCTTTGGTAATGCTGTAGGTGATATTGATAAGTTGCATCCCTTTAGTAAAACAGCACTCATGCAGCACGGTATAGGTCCTAAAAGTTGCTACTATGATGTATCTCAAAATTTAACAACTGTACGGTTTGTTGAAGGGCAGCATAGACTAAAGAGATTAAAAGACTTATATCCCAAGGGAAACTTTGTTGACACAGGATATGCTAAACTAGACCCTATTTTTTCAAAAAACAACAATTTTGCAAATCAACTTTCTTTAGAAAACTTTGGTTTAGATCCAAATAAAAAAACCATTTTATATGCGCCTACTTTTTATCCAAGTTCTTTAGAGTGTTTTGATAAAAAATTCCCGAAAGATTTTGAAGATTATAACATAATCTTAAAGCCTCATTTTTTCTCTGTTACTAAAAAGAAATATATAAGGCAAAACAAGTTACTCCATCTATGGAATCAATATGATAATGTGTATTTAGCACCAACATCATCATATAATTTACTGCCTTTTATGGCTATATCAGATGTTATGATTTCAGATGCATCTTCGGCAATTTTTGAATTCGCAGCTTTGAATAAATCTGTAATTTGGTGTGATTTCTACAAGTTACGCTGGACTTATAGAGGTATATTTAGCTATCGATTTAAACAACGCTTAGATTCTGATATTGATTTTTTTCATCAATTATCGGAGCAAGTTTCTAGCTATCAAGTATTACAATCAGCCCTTGATAAAGTAATAAAAAATCCAGAATTGAAATCTGAAAAAAGAATTGAATTAACTGAGCAATTAGCAGGTCAAACAGACGGCTGTTGTTCGTTCAGAATCGCTAACTATTTATTGGAACATAAATGAGAAAAATTATAACATTTGGCACTTTTGATGTATTTCATGTTGGGCATGTGAATATTTTAGAGCGTGCTAAAGCTATGGGCGATTATTTAATTGTTGGTGTCTCTTCAGATCAATTGAATATGTCTAAAAAAGGCCGTAACCCTATCTACAGTGAAGATGATCGTATGCATATCATTAAAGCGCTAAGTTGTGTTGATGAAGTGTTTTTTGAGCATTCACTTGAGCTTAAAGGTCAGTACATTAAACAGTATGATGCTGATGTACTTGTAATGGGTAACGACTGGGAGGGGCGTTTTGATGAATTTAAAAATATATGCGAAGTTAAATACTTCCCTAGAACACCATCCATTTCAACAACAGAAATAATAGAAGTGGTTAAATCAATTCCAAATAAGTAAAAAATATTACTTATTTGGCTTAGAAAATCTTAACTCAACTTCATATAATTTAAAGCCTTTCTAATCTTGTACTTTCTAATAAGATTTAAAGGCTTTTTCTTTACGCCTTGCGTTATCACTTCATCAACGGCATCTAAGATTCGGCTAGCGCTTTTTCCATCTTGATAAGGGTGTACTTGAGACACATAATCTTGAATAGATTGAATTTCGGTAGGTGTTAAATTTAATGCTTGTTTTACTATTTTGTGCAAGTTTTCTGGTTTATCGAAATCTAATAAACATGCTTGTGGTTGGCTGTTTTTATAGGTAATTACACATTTTCCCATAATAAGTGATTCGTCAACAACGCTTGATGTATCAGAGATAACAATATCTGCTTCTTGTATCAAAGGCACTATATTATCTGCATCACATATTTCAAAGTTTTCGTTTTTAAAATCAGAATAAGGCTTTATCCACTCAGGTTTCATTTTAGGGTGAAATTTAATTTTTATTTGATACTCACCCCCTAAAGCAAGCTTTTTAATTTCATCAACTAAATCTGTTGCAGAAGTCAGACTAGGTGAAAAGGTAGGAGCATATAATAATATCGGTTTTTTATTATTTACTTTTTGATAATTCACATAAGGATCTAACTTGGGCCAACCTGTTTCAATGACTTCAAAGTGCTTATGCTTTTCTTTTAATTTATTAAAAGGGATCGTTGTGAGTGGTCCATGGGTACAATATAAATCATAAAAATCACGGATCACAAAATGTCCTTGTTTTTTATATTCTAAACCATGAAATACTTGTACTTTAATACCAGGAAAGAAATCTGGAACGATATTACCTGGCACAAAAACAGCAATTGGATTATAGCTTTTTACCTCTTCTACACTTGTTAAATATTTTTCATCATTATTTAAGCTATCAATAGAAACGTTTTTACCATTTAGATACCATGCAACCTCATCACCACGAGATAAAATTTCGGTTTGAAGGGGTCTTAAAATTGCAAAACTGTATGGTTGTTGTACAAAAAATAGATATCTTTTTATCATGAATTAATTTATAAATTTAGAAAGGTAAACTTTTAAAAACAGTAACAAAAAAACAATATCGAGGCAATTAAAAAAGGCGAGCATTAAGCTCGCCTGTATGGGGGAAACTGCTATGGATGATACCAATTCCACTAAATATGTGACCAATCTAAATGGTCTAAATATACAATAGCTGCGTTGCTTTCAATCCCAATAGCTAGCTATTGCTCAATCAAGCGCCTTGCTCTTGAAAATTTATCCTAATTTATATTAGATCACTAACTTAATAGAATTGGTATTAGCCAATAGCATAAAAACAACTAAAACCGGGCAAGGTGATCTTATTTGCTTTGTATTGACCTTTGTTGTGAGACAAAGGATTCAATTGGGTACTTTTAATTTTATCGTGTATTTTAAGTTCAGCACTTTGATTGCTTAAATTAAAACAACATAGTATTTTTTGTTCATCTGTTTGGCGCCAAAATGCAAGAATCGGCTCTTGTGTTTCTATAAATTCAATTGTACCAACCACCAAAGGAGGGTAATCTTTTCGCCAATTTAAGAATTCTCTATATGCATTAAGCATAGAGTTTTCATCTAGTTCTTGTGAGCTGGCGCATTTTTCTAAATGTTGCTCTGATAACGGCAGCCAAGGTTTATTTTCTGAAAAGTCACCATGGAATGTGTTAGTCCAAGGCATAGGTGTTCTACAACCATCTCGTCCTTTAAAGTTTGGCCAAAAAGTAATGCCATAAGGATCTTGTAGATCTTCAAACTTCACATCGGCTTCACCTAGACCTAACTCTTCACCTTGATACATACACACACTGCCACGTAATGATGCTAGCATTGCAGTGAGCATTTTTACTTGTACAGGGTTAACACCTGATTTATTCCAACGACTTGCAACACGTTGCACATCATGGTTGCTAAACGCCCAGCATGGCCAGCCTTCAAGCATTTGTGATTCTAACCCTTGTACTGTTTCACGAATGTACTTAGCGCTATAATCATCGGTTAATAATTCAAAGCTATAACCCATATGTAGCTTGTCACCATCTGCTGTGTATTCAGCCATAGTTGCAAGTGAATCTTCTGAAGATATTTCTCCAAGAGATACAGTGCCTGGGTATTTATTTAATAAATCACGTATTTCTTTCATAAAACCTAAATTTTCAGGCTGGGTATTATTGTAATAGTGATATTGAAAAGCGTATGGGTTATCTTCACTAAAACCACGACCCTCACGTTTGTCTTCTGGTTTTGCTGGGTTATCTCTTAGCTGTGCATCATGATAACAAAAATTAATCGCGTCTAATCTAAAACCATCAACGCCTTTTTTAAGCCAAAACTCGATATTATCTAATACATGTTGACGTACTTCTGGATTATGGAAGTTTAAATCAGGCTGCTCAGTTAAAAAATTATGTAAGTAGTACTGTTTACGTCTTGGCTCCCATTGCCAAGCAGGGCCGCCAAATATAGATAGCCAGTTATTGGGCGCTGTACCATCTTGTTTTGCATTTGCCCATACATACCAATCAGTTTTGGTATTTGTTAAATCAGTTCGACTTTCAGTGAACCATGCGTGTTGATCTGATGTGTGACTGAGTACTTGATCAATAATTATTTTTATATCGCGTTGATGAGCTTGCGCTATTAAATCATCAAAATCGGCAATATTGCCAAATAAAGGGTCTATATCTCTATAATCACTAATATCGTAACCGAAATCTTTCATTGGAGATTTAAAGAAAGGAGAAACCCATATCGCATCAACACCTAGGCTTTTTATATAGTCTAAACGGCTTATAATTCCAGGAATATCACCTATACCATCATTATTAGTATCTTGAAAACTACGAGGATAAATTTGATATATAACGGCTCCCTGCCACCAATCTTGCTTAGCCATACTCTTCTCCAAAACCTCATTAACCAAAGGCATATTTATATCGCGGTTAATTTATTTTTTATTAAATAATTTGATTTTGTAAAAAGCATACGTGATCCAATTTTTCCTGTAAAAACCCTACATACGTATGCATAAAAATTAATTTTTAAAACTTGCTGCCAAGATATTAAGAAAGGGGTTTTTAACAGGAGTATTATTTTTTAAAGTGATATTGACCAATTTACGAAAGTGGAATTTAAATATTGTATTTATTAGTTCTGAAATTGTATGTAAATGCTATTTGTACTGACTTTTATGGCTTTATTAAAATTTAACAATTGGTATTACCAATTAACAATAAATTAAATACTGTGTTTTTATAATTACCAAGTTATGAGTTATTGTTTCTATTTTGACTTGTGATTTATAATTAATTAAATGTAACAGCAAGCTATATATAACCTATCGTAAAATGCTGTTAGCGATGTCTAAATGTATCAAAATGCAACTAATGAACGCTTACGCTTTGTTTTTAAGAGCTTTGCAGTATAGTTTGTAATTAACTTGTAAATAAAAGTGTAACTAAATTTTACTGAATACGTATGCAGTGAGTTGTCTCAGTTGCAATGTGTCCGTTATGATTTTTATGACAACAAATGCAACCCATTTTGGTGCAAGGCTAGTTTGTAATGGCACTTAAATTGGAACTAATAAATGGTTATTCGGGGTAATAAAATGTCAGTATTCAAACCAAGTATATTAACACTCGCTTTATTAAGTGCTGGAGTCGGTTCAGTTTCAGCATACGCAGCAGAAGAAACACAAAAAGAAAAAGAAGCAGCTGCTAAAGAAGTAGAAGTAATAGAAGTACGCGGGTTTCGCCGTAGTATTGTTGAATCTATCAATACAAAACGTTTTTCATCAAATGTAGTTGAATCAATTTCAGCTGAAGATATTGGTAAATTACCTGATTCATCTATTGCTGAATCAATTGCCCGTTTACCAGGCTTAGCAGCACAACGTCTTGATGGTCGTGCAAGCCGCGTAAGCATTCGTGGTTTTGGTGAAAATGAAAGCGGCACTACATTTAATGGCCGTGAACAAGTTTCAATTAGTGATAACCGTGGTGTTGAGTTTGATTTATATCCTTCGTAAATCATGAGTGGTGTAACAGTTTATAAAACGCCTAATGCAACACTGGAAGGTGAAGGTATTGCGGGTGTGATTGATATGCAAACTATCAAACCTTTATCTCAAGATGGTCAAGTTATTCAAATCAATACTCAATTTGAAAAAACTAGCTTTGATAAATTAAATCCAGATGGTGAAGACTCTGGTTTTAGAGGCACTTTTTCATATTTAGATCAATTCGCTGACGATACAATTGGCGTTGCATTTGCACATTCTAGTATGAGTTCACCAAATCAAGAGAAACGTTGGAATGCTTGGGGCTACCCAGAAGCAACTGCTAATGATGGTAAAACATATTCAATTTTGGGTGGTGCTAAGCCATTTGTACGTTCTTCTGAATTAGAACGTGATTCAACTATGTTAGTGATTGAAGCAGCGCCTAATGATCAATTACGTATGACGTTTGATGCTTTATATGTTGATTTTTTAGATACGAAAATCCTACGAGGTATAGAAGTACCATTTGCTTGGGGTCAAGGTAACGTTTCAGCTTTAGAAGTTGATGAAGCGTCAGGTTTCATCACAAAAGGTATGACAGAGGGTCAGCGTGTTGTTGTACGTAATGACCATGAAGAGCGTAAAGCAGAATTAACTTCATTTGGTTTTAATACGCAATATGACTTAAATGATAACTGGTCATTAGAAGTTGATGCGAGTTATTCAAATGTTGAGCGTAAAATTTGGAGTATGGAAAGCTACTCAGGTACTGGTCGTGGTGATAGCGAAGGTGTAGCTGACAATATTGGTTATGAGTTTAACTCAGGGAATACAGGTGCAACATTCTCACATGAACTGGATTACAGTGACTACAGCTTAATTCAATTAGGTGGACCACTTACTTGGGGTTGGAGTGGTGCGTTAAACGATAGTTTAGGCATTACTGGCACACCACTTGAAAATACAGGTCAAGATGGCTTTATTAATACGCCAACAATAGAAGATGAATTAAAAGCATTAAAATTTGCCGCAACACAAAACATTGAGTCTGACTTTGTATCTAAACTTACTTATGGTGTATCACGTAGAGAGAGAGAAAAGCAAAAAGAGTCTGAAGGTTACTTTATGACTGTAAATGCATTTCCTGGCACTTTAGTCGTGCCAGAGCAATATCGTAAAGGGTCAGTATCACTCGACTTTATTGGCATGGGTGACATGATAGCCTATGATTCTAAAGGCCTTATTGATGATGGGTATTATTCATTATTAGCTGAAAGCCTAACAGACTCTAAGCATGCAACTAGATCATGGACAGTAAAAGAAGAAATTACCTCTGCCTATGTACAGGCTGATATTGATACTGAAATTGCTGATATGGCGCTAACAGGTGGTGCCGGTTTACGTTATGTCCATACACAACAGTCATCACAAGGTTCTGCATTTAGTACAAATAGCGATGGGTTAGTCGTTGCATCACCTACAGATATTAGCCATAGCTATTCTCATTTATTACCTAGCTTAAACTTAAACTTAAAAATTGATGAAGCACAATCTTTACGCTTTGGTATTGCTAAAACGATATCTCGTGCAAAAATGGATGATATGAATGCATCTATAAGTGCTACTTATAGCCAAACTAAACCTGATGATAATGGGAATTACTGGAGTGTCAGTGGTGGTAATCCTGAGCTTGAACCAAAAGAAGCAACGGGTATCGATTTATCGTATGAAAACTACTTTGATGATGAAGGTTATTTCTCTGTTGCATTATTCCACAAAGACTTAAATCAGTGGGTTTTTGATGGTAACTACGAAGTAGATATGACTGGGGTCGCAGATCCTGCAACAGGTATTATTCCTGAGCATTCAACTGCGACAGGTAGTGGTAAAGTCAATGGCGGTGGTGGTAGTTTATGGGGCTATGAGCTAGCAGTCACTTTACCATTGAACTTATTTAATGATTCTCTAGATGGTTTTGGTTTCATGGCTAGCCACACTGGTATTGAGTCTGATATGGAAGACCAAAATGGTGAAGAGTATGAGTTACCAGGCTTATCAGATACCATTCAAAGCTTTACCTTTTACTATGAAAAGTCAGGTTTCCAAGCCCGTGCAAGTATGCGCAAACGTAGTGATTTTAAAGGTGATGTATACGGCATAGGTTTTGATTCACAACAAGTTAATATTCTAGGTGAAACAATTTGGGATGCGCAAATTGGCTATAGCTTTGAAGAGTTTGATAACGAGAACCTAAAAGGTTTATCTTTATCATTACAAGTTCAAAACTTAACTGAAGAACCTTTCACTTCTTTAAGTGGGGATAACAAGTTACAAGTACGTGATTACCAAGATTATGGTCGTACCTATTTACTTGGCCTTAGCTACAAATTTTAATTTAAGTTTATAAACATAAGCCCTTGAAATGATTATTTCAGGGGCTTTTTTGTTTTTGTTAGTGTGGAGAGTGCAATGCATAACAATAAAATTCAAAAAGTTGTAATTGTAGGTGGCGGTACTGCTGGTTGGATCACTGCAGCTTTAATGGCAAAAACATTAAGTAAAACAGTTGATATCACACTTGTTGAATCAGATGAAATCGGCACTATAGGCGTTGGGGAAGCGACAATTCCACCTATTATTCATTTAAATAATGCCATTGGCTTAGATGAAAAAACATTTATAAAAGAAACAAAAGCGACAATTAAACTGGGTATTGAATTTGATAATTGGGGCAAGCTAGGCGATAGCTATATGCATGCATTTGGTGGTATAGGTAAAAATTTTCCTTTTTGTGATTTTCATCACTTTTGGTTAAAAGCCAAACAAAATGGAGATACATCAAGTTATTGGGATTATTCACTTAATTATCAGGCCGCTAAAAAAAATAAATTTAAAAAATTAGCAAATATAGAAGGGACAAATTTACCTGGTGTTGAATATGCCTATCATTTTGATGCAGGTTTATATGCCAAGTTATTAAGTAAATTGAGCCAAAATATGGGGGTAACCCGTATAGAAGGTATTATAAATCACGTTAATTTAAATAATGAAAATGGTTATGTACAAAGTATTGGTCTTGAAAATGGTCAAATAATAAATAGTGACTTATTTATAGATTGCACAGGTCTAAAAGCATTGTTAATTGAAGGTGCATTAAGCACAGGATTTGAAGATTATTCCCATTGGTTACCTTGTGATAGGGCTATCGCTGTGCCGTGTGAGTCAGTTGAGCCGTTAATACCTTACACCCGTTCAACTGCACATGAATCAGGTTGGCAATGGCGTATACCGTTACAACATAGAACTGGAAATGGCTTAGTGTATTCAAGTAAATATATGACAGATGAGCAAGCGAAAGATAAATTATTGTCTCAGTTAGATGGCAAACCTTTGAGCGAGCCTAAAGTGATCTCCTTTAAAACAGGTGTTCGTCGAAAACAATGGCATAAGAATGTGATTGCTATTGGATTGTCTAGTGGCTTTTTTGAACCCTTAGAATCAACTAATATTCATTTAATTCAAACCGCAGCAATTCGTTTATTAAAGTTCTTTCCTCATAATGGGATTAAATCAGCAGAAGTCATCGAGTTTAATCGCCAATCTAAGAAAGAGTCTCAAATGATGCGAGATTTTATCATTTTACATTACAAATTAAATCAAAGAGATGATAGTGACTTTTGGCGAGCATGTCAGCGAATGGAAGTACCTGAGACTCTGACAAAAAAAATGGCATTGTTTGAGCAATCAGGTAAAGTTTTTCGCGAGCAGAATGAGCTTTTTACAGAAATAGCTTGGCAACAAGTGATGATAGGCCAAAATTTAATACCGCAAGATTATCATCCTATCGCTAACTCGTTATCTGATGAGCAAATATCTGATTTGATGATAAATTTAAATATATTAATAGATCGTACCGTAGATAGCTTACCCCCACATAATGATTGTTTTAAAACTTTATAATTAGAAACTTTACGGCTTTAGCTTTAGAGGAAAATATGACTCATAGAATCAGGTTGACGGCCGATATAAATCTATACATTAAAGCTCATTCACATAGGTGAGTATTGAAATGAAAATTGATAATTATCGGCTTGATATGACAGTTGAACATTCTCGTGTTGTAAAGAACTCTCAGCAACTAGATGTTGAAAGTTCTGCTAATAATACTGATAACCAACAAGGTATTAGACCTAGCTCGCCCCTTTTATTTGAAGATAGCCAATTAACTTATACTGCTAGAGAAATGGCTGCAAATCGAAACCAGCAATTATCTTCGTCCACGATAACCAATGAAGACTCAGAGAAAATTGTACTTAGCCATGAAAGTGATATTCAAAGTTTAGTATCTGACTTTGTAGGGCAGAATGTATCTCTTACTTCATTGCGGGTAAATTCAGAGCCTTTGAGCGAAAATACAAATAACCAATCATTAAGTGTAAATCAAAATTCAGTTCAATCTTCAGAACTACAAGAGGCTGTAGCGCTTCAAATTGGTCAGTTTTCCGTTTTATCTCAATTTATTGAACATGAACAAGAAATGATGTCTTTTCAAGCGCAAGGGGAAGTTACTTTAGCTGATGGCAGAAGCATTCATTTTGATTTGGCTTTATCTATGGAGCGAGAATATTTCAAACAAGAGCAACTTAGTATTTCTAGTGCAACAAATCCTTTAGTTTATGATCCCTTAGTATTGGATTTAGCAGGCAATGGGCCTGAGTTTAGTCAGGTTAAATTTGATTTTGATATAGATAATAATGGCGAGATTGAAAACTTAGCCTTTATTGGTCCAGGCTCAGGTTTTTTAGTCTTCGATAAAAATCAAGATGGCGCTATAAATAATGGATCTGAAATGTTTGGTGGCGTGACAGGAAAAGGCTTTAAAGAGCTAGCAGTGCATGATGATGACGGTAATATGTGGATTGATGAAAATGATGCCATATTCGAAAAACTACAGATTTGGCATTTGAATGACAATGGCGAAAAACAATTAACATCTTTAAAAGATGCAGGCGTTGGAGCGATATATTTAGGCAGTGAAAATAATAATTACACTTTGAAAGATCAACATAATAACGCCCTAGGTACGATACAAAAATCAGGTGTTTACTTAAAAGAAAACGGCGAAGTATCTTCTATTAGCCAATTTGATTTGGCTCAGCAGGATGATTTGAATCTTGGTTTAAAAAGTAAGTTGGATGATGTGGCATTTGATAATCGAGTTATAAATCAAACTCAAACATTAGCGTCATTTACATCATGGTTTGAATCTGACAATGCTTTAGAAGATATAGATCAACTTATTGAAAAAATAGAAAATCAAGAATTCAGTTTAACTCAGTTTACAGATGCACAAATTCCAACGGATAAACAAGAGAGTAGCTACCCTTTATTAGACTTTCTGCAATCACAAATAAACACATCACAAAACAACTTTCAGCAATATGCAGAGCAATATGAGAATCAAGAATCAGCAATTATTATGAAATTTAGTCACCTATCTAGACTGGTTAATATGCTAAGTGCATTACAAGAGGATGAATAATTGTTAGCTTAATTTGGCAGTTATTTTCACTGAATACGTATGCAAGGCATGTTAGTCAGCAAAGGTTCAGATTAGTATTTTGATACGGGCAACTAAAGGTTTATAAAGTGACGTATCAAAAAACATTTAAACAATCAAAACTTGCACTGCTATCATGCTTAGTTATAGGTGTTAGCACATTAGCATCTTGCGAAAGCGCGCAAAAACAAGAACTCTCAGAAGAATCAATAAAAACTAAACCTGTTGTATACCAAGTGTTTACGCGTTTATTTGGTAACAAAAATACAAATAATAAGCCATGGGGTACACTCAATGAAAATGGCGTAGGTAAATTTAATGATTTTACTGACGTCGCTTTAACAGAGATAAAAGCGCTTGGTATAAGTCATGTTTGGTATACAGGTGTATTACATCATGATGTGATAACTGACTATTCTCAGTTTGGTATCAGTCAGGACGACCCTGATATTGTTAAAGGGCGAGCAGGTTCTCCTTATGCCATAAAAGATTATTACAATGTTAATCCAGATCTTGCTATCAATCCAAAAAATCGCTTAGCAGAATTTGAATCTCTTATAACACGTACACATCAACATGATATGAAGGTGATCATAGATATCGTTCCTAATCATATTGCACGAAATTATCAGTCTTTGACTAATCCAAAAGGCGTAACAGATTTTGGTGCTAATGATGATACTAGCCTCGCGTATGCAAAAAATAATAACTTTTATTATGTTGTAGGTGAAGATTTTAAAGTACCTAAATCACTTAATAGTTATCATACTTTAGGAGGCGACAAACATATTTTAGCGGATGGAGAGTTTAAAGAGTCGCCAGCCAAATGGACAGGCAATGGCAGTCGTAAAGCACAGCCTCACTTTAATGATTGGTATGAAACAGTAAAAGTAAATTATGGTGTTAAACCTGATGGATCTTATGACTTCCCAAGTCTGCCTGAAGGCTACGATAAATTAGGTTACCAAGCACATTACGATTTTTGGCAAGAAAAAGCATTACCTGATAGTTGGTATAAGTTTCGTGACATTGCACTTTACTGGATAGATAAAGGTGTTGATGGCTTTAGATATGATATGGCTGAAATGGTGCCTGTTGAGTTTTGGAGTTTTTTAAATTCATCTATCAAAGTTAAAAATCCAAACGCTTTTATTCTTGCAGAAGTTTATAACCCTAGTTTATACCGTCCATTTATCCATTTAGGAAAAATGGATTACCTGTATGATAAGGTGGACTTTTACGATACTTTAAAGCTTATTATGCAAGGCAAACAACCCGCTAATACTTTATTTAACGCATTTGAAAAATCTTCAGATATTTCAGAGCACATGCTGCACTTTTTAGAAAATCATGATGAGCAACGTATTGCCAGCCCAGGATTTGCAAGTGATGCTAATAAAGGCAAACCTGCTATGGTGGTTTCTAGCTTAATAAGTACAGCGCCGAATTTGTTATACTTTGGACAGGAAGTCGGCGAGGATGGATCTGAAGATGCGGGCTTTGGTAAACCAAGCCGTACCAGTATTTTTGATTATGTAGGCGTACCAGCACATCAAAGATGGATGAATCATGGTAAGTTTGATGGTGCTTTATTAACGGAACAAGAACACACTTTACGGGAGTTTTACAGTCGTTTATTAAACTTATCTCAGGATAGTGTATTTGCTCATGGTGAATTTTTAGCCCTTGAAATAAATAAAGATAAAACAAATTCTTCTGTATTAGCGTTTGCACGATTTGATGATAATCAGCATTATATTGTGATCAATCAATTTGATACATCTGAAGCTAAACTTGAGGTATCTATCGTTAAAAATTTAATTAAAAAATGGCAACTGAACGATGGGAAATATGTGTTAGTTGATGCGTTATCAGGTGCGACCAATGAGCTGATAGTGAAAGGTGGTCAAGGGGTGATCAAATTGAAAATACCATCACTAGGGTCATTAGTTTATAAAGTGAGGAAAAATAATGAACAATAAACCTAAGTTAAGCTTTTGGCAGATTTGGAATGTGAGTTTTGGCTTTTTAGGGGTGCAATTTGGCTTTGCATTACAAAATGCCAATGTCAGTCGAATTTTATCAGATTTAGGGGCAGATTTACATTCGCTATCCTTGTTTTGGTTAGTTGCGCCTATTATGGGGTTATTAATTCAACCTTTGGTTGGTTCTGCATCAGATCGTACTTGGAATCGTTTTGGTCGACGTAATCCCTATATACTAATAGGTGCAATATCAGCCACTGTTGGCATGTTATTAATGCCGAATGCACCGTTATTTGTCGCATTTATTACCCCTATGTTATTTGGTGCCATGATGTTAGCCGTTATGGATGCATCATTTAATATCGCATTTCAGCCATTTCGCGCCTTAGTATCAGATATGGTGCCAGATCAGCAAATGAATCAAGGGTATTCTATTCAAGCTTTTCTAATTAATATCGGTGCTGTTGTTGGTTCAATTTTACCTTTTGTATTAACAAATGTTGTAGGCTTGGAAAACACCTCTAAAGCAGGCAGCATTGCGCCATCAGTAGTATGGGCATTTTATATTGGTGCAACAGTGTTATTAGGTACTGTTTTATGGACTGTTTTTAGAACAAAAGAATATGCACCAAAAGAATATTATGCTTTTAAAGGCATGGACAGTGACGAAATAGCAAAAGAGCAGGCACAAGATAAAAGCCTGCTTGAAAAGCTAAAAGGCTTTTTGGGTTTAATGAAATCTATGCCAGTTGTTATGAAGCGCTTAGCTTTAGTGCAGTTTTTCTCATGGTTTGCGTTGTTCATAATGTGGGTCTATACCATGCCAGCTATTGCGCAGCATGTTTGGGGCATAGACGTAAAATGGTTTGATCCAACATATATTCAGTCTGTTGGCGGTGTGCCAGAGCATATTGCACAAGCAAAAGGTGCCGCAGGTGATTGGGTCGGTATCTTATTCGCTGCATATTCTTTATTTGCTGCTTTCTTCTCTATCTTTTTAGCTAAATTGGCGAATACTTTTGGCCGTAAATTGGTGTATTCACTTTCATTATTAGCGGGTGGCTTAGGTTATTTAAGCTTTATGCTGATTTCAAACAGTGAGCCTACCTTAGTGAATTTATTTATCACTGAAATTACAGTACCTAAAGGGGCTGTGACACTCTTTATTCCAATGATAGGAGTTGGTATTGCTTGGGCGGCAATTTTAGCCTTGCCATATGCTATTTTAGCGGGTTCATTACCAATCCATAAAACGGGTGTTTACATGGGTATATTTAACTTTACGATTGCTGCACCACAAATCATATCGGGTATTTTTGCTGGTTGGATATTGAGTAGTGTTTTTGATAATCAGGCGATTAATATTATGATGCTGGCTGGTGGCTCTATGGTATTAGGTGCCGTTTCAGTATTGTTTATTAAAGAAACCGCTTCTGAAGCTGTTGAAGTCAAAAAGGTTGAAATAGCTTAGGTTATTATAAATTTCATTAATATTTACAAAAGAAAGCTCGCTATTTTATTGCGCCAATATTAGGGTAAGCAAAACAATAAAATAGTGAGCTTTTATTTTGCTATCAGCACAACATTTACAATCTAGTTTTTGGCGCATTTGGGCCCTGATCAAATTTGAATTAATACGTTTATTTTTTACCAAACGCGGCATGTTAGCGGTGCTCGCTTTTGCAACCGCTTGGTTTATCATTTTGTATTATCCAGTTAACTCAGCTGTTAGCATCGTTTCTTCAGAAAACTTTAAAGATATGGCCAAACAAATGTTTGGTGTATTAGGTTTGTCTGAATTACTTGATTGGCCTGTTTCTGAATTGTCTCTTTATTGGTTAATTGCCATTTATTCGTTTCCGATATTTTCTGTCATTGCTTCAAGCGATCAAACCTGTGCAGATCGCACTCGGGGCACACTGAGGTTTATCTCTTTGCGGGCGAGTCGTAATGAGATATTATTTGGTCGATTTTTAGGGCAAGTAATGATTATATCAGCACTAATTTTACTGACTTTAATCGCCACAACTATAATGGCAATTTGGCGTGATTCAAGCTTATTTATGCCTGCTGTAACAAAATCACTTTACTTGTTTAAAGAACTATTTATTGCTGTCTTACCTTTTATTGCTTTAATGGCATTTTTTAATAGTTTTGTTAAATCTTCAAAACTAGCAGCAGTGATGACATTGTTATTTTTTGGTTTGGGCTCAATATTTGTGGGTATTTTAGAATATAAAATTCCTATGGCATCTCACCTTAATTATGTGTTTCCAGGTATGCAATTAGGTGACGTGGTTGGTCAACAAGGGTTAGGTTTGAGTCATTATATCATTCCTCTAGTTCAAACATCGGCATATTTAGCGTTAGCCAGTATCTTTATGAAAAGGAGTGCACTATGAGTTATTCACAAAATCAGCCTTTAATTAAAGTCTCTAATATCAATAAAATGTTTGGAGCGAAACAAGCACTTAATAATGTTTCATTCGAAATTAATAAAGGAGAGCCAGTTGCGCTTGTTGGTCCAAATGGTGCGGGTAAAACCACTTTATTTAGTATTTTATGTGGCTATATTCAGCAAACCTCTGGTGATGTGTCAATTATGGGCAACAAACCAGGTAGCGCAGCCACTTTTGGTAATTTAGCCGCTTTGCCACAAGATGCACAATTAGATCCTCGATTTTCAATTGCTCATCAACTTAAGTTTTATGGTCAGTTACAAGGTTTTAATACTAAAAAAAGTAAATATGAAGCTGAACGTACCCTAGATTTAGTTGGCTTAAAAGAGGTTTTAAATGAAAAGCCTGAGGCGTTATCTCATGGTATGCGCAAGCGTGTAACAATAGCCCAAGCTTTAATTGGTGAGCCTAAAATAGTCATGCTAGATGAAGCAACAGCAGGTTTAGACCCATTACATGCCAGAGAAATTAGAGAGCTTGTGGCTAACTTATCGGGTGAAACGACCTTTATATTAAGTTCTCATGATCTAAGTGAATTAGAGCGATTATGCGAACAAGTATTATATTTAGAAAATGGTGTTTTAAAAGAGCATCAAACTTTAACCAATGAAGCCGATTTATCTTATATTACTTTAAGAATGGCAAATACAATTCCTGAATTTGAGCAAAAATTAAAAGCTATCTCACAAGTTACACAAGTAACAAATACCCAAGATAAAGAATATTTAATCAGTATCGAACCAGACGATAATACTTTGCCAATTGATATTCAAATTTTACAATTATGTCATGATAATAATTGGCAATACAAACAAATGATTAATGGAAAAACACTTGAGAATCAACTTTTTAATTGATTATAACAATGCATTTATTGTCATTACTTCGTAATGTGGGTGAATTTTACTATATTATCAAAACAGTAAAAATGTAATACAAATAAGTAATTGGAAACAAGCCGAATTTAAGCTGTTTCTTCTTAATTTATAAATAATGATAAAAGGAAGTTTAAATGGGTCTTTTAAGTGGTTTATTGGGCAATGCCAGTGAAGTCGATAGTGATGATTTAGACAAAGTACTAGGTGATTGTTTAATAGATGGCGAAGCAATACAAAAAGCATATAAAGTAATCAGAGATATGTTTGTATTTACGAATAAACGTTTAATTCTAATTGACAAGCAAGGCGTAACAGGCTCTAAAGTGGAGTTATTGTCAATTCCTTATTCTAAAGTCACCAAATTTAGCAAAGAAAGTGCAGGGCACTTTGATTTAGATGCAGAATTAAAAATCTGGATTGGTTCAGAGCTTGAACCTTTAACCAAAGAGTTTAAAGCAGGCGATAATATTAATGATGTTTATAAAATATTAAGTCAGTTTGTTTTATAAAATACACATACTAAATTTTATAGGGAAGCCAAATAATTTAACTTCCCTATAAATATTCATTATTAGCATGTGGAAATATTTACTACATTATATTACATATTCAAACACTTAATAACTTACCCTTAAATATAATCTCAGCTATTATTCATTCCAACTTCAGGATGTACCTAAATAAAGGTGCACGTACAATTAGGAATGTAAAAATGAAATTGAAACAATTAGCAATCATCATCCCAAGCCTTTTATTATCTGCTTCATCTGTTATGGCACAGGAATATCAATCTTTTTCTTCAATCGGATATACCAATTATGACTCTAAACGTTCTTATGATAGTACAGGTGTTGATACAAGATACTTTTTCGAAAAACAACAAACATTAGGACCATTAGATCAATTTAAATATATTAATACATCAACTAATGTATTTGGAAATTACTTACATACAGATAATTCTGACAACTTTGCAACCGGCGGTAGTTTATTTAAAGATAACTTTGTAATTGGCGGTTCATACTCATATTCAGATTATAACTCAGGTAGCTCAGATCACTATAGTGCGAGACTGGGTTATTTAATCTCAGATGATTTTATCGTAAATGTATATGCAGATAAATCAGAAGGTGTTGATACTGATTACAGTTTGTCAGCTTCATATAATCATCAATTAGCTGGTAAAGATTACATTGGTTTTACTTATAGCTCGGACGATGACTTTGATCATCAAACACTATCATCTAAATATTTTAGAGCCTTAGATGGCGGTCAGTATTTAGTGGCAGGTCTGAGTTATCAGCATAATGATGACTACGACAACGATTTATCGGGTAATGTCGCTTTTTACTTTAATGATAAAACGTCAATCTCGGCGAGCTACGATGACGATGATGATTATCATATCGGTGCTAAGCATTTCTTTAACCAAAATTATGCTTTAAGTGTGGGTTATCAATCAAATGCGTCAGACGATGCTTGGTCAGATAATGATATATATTCAGTTAATTTTTCTGCGCAGTTTTAATTCGTAGATTTAAAATACAAAATTAAACCCTTGAGAATTATTCTCAGGGTTTTTGTTATTAAGAAAATTTGATGTCATTAATCATAAACATTTATATTTCATTAAGTTATACTTTTGATGTACCTAAATAATAATTAATCATATTGGGAAAGTTAACATTGAAAGTAAAATCAGTTTTATTCATTACTACTATATCCTCATCAATACCAAGCATAGTTTCAGCACAGGAATACCAAACGTTTTTAGATGTAAGCGCTAATAGAACTCAAATGAAAGGGGAATATATAGTTAATGAATCTGATATAGAAACTATTAAAAAATATGATTTTTATCAAAACTCTTACGCTATTTCTGGCTCTTATTTTTTTGATAAAAAAGAAATTACAGGGCCTTTAAATGAGTTTGAATATATTAACAAAATATCCCATATATTATCCAGCTATAGTTTCACTGATAATCATGATCATTATTCTGTAGGAGGGAATTACTTCGTTAATAATTTTATTGTCGGTGGCTTATACGCTTATTCACTAGATGATCTCGGTTATAAAGAGGTTAGCTCAGATTTTTATTCTTTGAATTTAGGGTATTTATTATCAGATAACTTTGTGATTAATATCAGTGGAAGCAAAAATGAAGATCAAGATATTGAATTCAACTTTTCTTCGTCTTATAACCATTACATAAATTCAGATGATTACATTGGTTTTTCATATACAGAAGATCCTAAAGAAAAACGAAAAAACGTATCTTCAAAATATTTTAAAAAATTAACTGCTGGTCAATATTTAACTGTAGGCATATATTATCACAATAATGATAATATAGAGAATAGAATAGGTGGGAGTGCTAGTTATTACTTTGACAAATTTACTTCTTTGTCTGTGACTTATAATGATGACAAAGCATATAGTGTTGGATCTCGGTATTATTTTAATGATAACTATTCAGTCCAAGCCAGGTATAGTTCAAACATAGATTCTAATGACTATAACCAGTTAAATATTGATTTATCAGCACAGTTTTAGTTTGTAAAAAAAACCAGTCAATTGACTGGTTTTTAATTTAAGAATTTAATAAATTGCTATTTAGAAAGTGTATTTCACACCTAATCTAATTTCCCAAACAGAAGGTTTAAATTGTACACTTGTGCCTGCTGGTTTATTGAACTCAGTAAAGTGGTATTGACCGTCTACAACTTCAGCTGTTACCGCTGCTTGCAAGCTATCACCATTTTTAAGCACACCCCAATCAGAATTTAATAGATTGCCAACATTCTTAACGACAAAGTATGCAGATCCTTTATGGCCATCAGTATAGCCTGCAAATTCTTGCTCAACTTTTAAGTCAAAGGTTACCCACCAATCACCGTCGATTTCATTGCGTCCAGCTATTTCACCACGTTTTAAGCCTTCGCTATCTATCCAATTATTGAAGTCTTCTATGATTTGTGCATTTTCATTAGCATCGTTACTGAAGTTATAAACAACTTTAGAGTCACCTTCAGTTGGTACATACAGTAATTGACGGTCATTATCGTTAAAGCCTAGACCATCTGTATCTCTTGAAAAAGTATACGAATATGGGTTAGTCTGGCTAGCTTGCCCAAATAAGTTAAAACGTGTTTTATATCCAGCCATAAATTCATGACTATACCCTAGGCTAAGCGTAAATCTATGGGGGATTTCATAATTTGACGTGCTTTGTTCTGGGTCTTGAGGGTCCCAAACAGCAATATTATGATAGTTAGAGAATGCAACTGAGCTAGTCATTGGATGAATTTCTTTTGCTTCAGTAAAAGCATAAGACGCAGCTACATCAATCCCATTATCAAACGATTTATTTACTGCAAATGATAAAACATGTGAAAACGCGTCATCACCTTTCACATTCGTTAATAAAAAGTCAGATTTGTACTTGTGGTTAACACTATCATAAACAGGACGGCCATCTGGTGCTAAACCAACTTGCTCATCAGCTAGGTTATAAACAACAGCTGAATCTTGCTTATCAGTAAATAGGTAATCAACACTTAATACGTAATCAGATTCTGTAATATAAGTAGCACCTAATGATACTTTCCATTCTGATGGAATTTCAAAATCAGGATCTGTTACATTAGTACTGTCATCAGCACTACCTGAGCCAACCTCATTATATAAATCTAATGGGATATCATAACCTGGGCGGCCTGTGCCGTTAAATGCAACTGCATCAGGACCAAGAATTTGCATGTTCTTTTGATTTACTTGAATGTTACGAATACCATCATTTGAATAGCTATTAGAAATCCAAACATTTGGATTACCACCAGAGTATAAACCGATACCACCTCGAATTTCTAATTGGTCATCATAACGCCAATTTAAACCCAGTCTTGGTTGTAATAAACTCACGCCATCTAAGTTTTGTTGGTTTGAATAACCATAACGTGCTTCAAACGCATCATTTTGGTTAGGCACGTCATCACTCGTATACCAGTCATAACGTAAACCCATAGTAATCGTCATGTCGTAGTCAATTAAATCAAACTTATCCTGTGCGTAAAGTGTATTTAAAGCGTATTTAAACTCACCTGCGGCATCTTCAGGGTTATGAGAGCTCGCATTGCCATAATAAACGCGGGCAATACCATTTTCAAAATCTTCAATTGAGCCAAAGCGATATTCACCTTCATTATGTTGTACAAACATATTAAATACATCAAGTTCTTCCATCTCATAGCCAAATGAAAGTTCATGATCTCCCATGTAGTAATTACCAGAGAGTTTTAATGATAAATTATCGTATTTTAGTTTGTTTGCTTGGCGAGAGTCATCAGGTCCTAAATACACATCTCCATTTCCTGTTTTTACTCTAAATTCGCCAAAACCAGAATTGCCATCAAGGGAAATCTGACGATTATCTAATTTTGAATAACCTACTCTGACTTCAGTAGAAAAATCATCTGTCCAGTTTGAGTAGATAGATGTCACATAAGACTGTAGTTCAGCACCACGTTCATAGAAATGATTAGATAAAGATAGGCGGCTTGAGCTAGCATCAGATTGGCTTAAAGTGAAACCATCATTGTAGTTATAAACGAAGCTAGCACGATGATCATCATTGATATTCCAATCGAGTTTAATTAATAATTTTTCATCATCAACTGGCATACTAGGTACTAATGAACCGGGATCATAATCGTAATTAGTTTTTGCTATATCAATAATACGGTCAACAGTGGCTTGATCAATATCATTATCACCAGTACCAAAAGCGTTATATTCAAATACCTGCGCACCATCTAATTTTTCATACGAGGTGAATAAAAACAAAGTATCTTTTATCAGTGGTAAACCTACGTTAAAACCGTAGCGTTTTTCATCATAACTGCCAATATCTTTAGATACACCATCAGCTTTATCGCCAGATAATGAATCGCTAGTATAATCAATAAATACCCCGCCACGAATGTCATTAGTACCAGATTTTGACACTGCATTGATATTACATGAAGTAAAACCCCCATATTGCACATCAAATGGAGCTAACTCTACAGCAACTTGCTCAATTGAATCAAAAGAAAAAGGCATACGTTCAGTAGGGTAACCATTACTATTTAGACCAAAATTATCGTTCATTCGAACGCCATCTAGCGTGAGACTATTAAATCTTGGGTTACCACCGGCACATTGAATCGCACCGCTACTTGACTCGTCAATGTAGATACGCGGATCAGTTCTTACAATATCTTTGATGTCACGATTAATGGCAGGGCGGTTTTCTATGTCACTTAAAGTAAAATGCGTTGCAGGTCCAGTGCCGCCAGATTGCATTGATAACGGACGACCTGTTACTTCAATCTGCTCCATATTTGTTTTTGAATTGAGTTGTACAGAAATAGGGTAGGTTTTACCTAAAGTTAAAAAGATGTTGTCTACTACTGTGTCTTCAAATTGCTCTGATTCAACTTCAATTTTATATGGTCCACCAACACGAAGGCCTTTAGTACTAAAACCGCCAGATTCACCAATAAGGGTTGTTTTAGTAGATCCTGATGGAATATGGATAATGGTAATTTTAGTACCCGTTGCAGGATTTCCATTAGGGCCAACGATTGAGCCCTTTAACGCTGAAGCAGTATCGTTAGCAAAGGCATTCACTGAGCCTAAACTTGCTGCGATAGCCAAAGGTAGAAATTTTTTACGCAATTGCATTTTCATTTTGTTAGTTTCCCGTAATAACTAAATGTTGTTGATTTCTTTTATTCGATTTAGCTTGTCAAACTTTTATGACAGTTTTAAGAATAATAGTCGCAAATTGTATAAGTTGTTTAAATTTAAGCGTGTTTTTGTAATTTAATTTATTTAAATCACAAGTTTCAGATTGCAAATGCATAGAAGCTTTTAATTTATACGTCTATATAGCAAAGAGTTATTCTTGATATCGAATATATTGTTACACAGTGTGATCATATGTAACTGGTTGGGAGGGTATTTTATAGAATATTTGTTCTATTTAATAGATATAATTGTTAACAGGTTAAAATTAGGGAGTTTTTAGGGGAGAACAGGTGCTAAACTATACAAAATGTCAGGCTTTTCAGCCTAACATTTGATTTTACTTATTGTTTACCAACCACATTGACGGCCTTTATTTTGCTCATCTAAGTATGTTTTAAGCGGTGCAAAATACTCTAAAATTGCAGTTGCATCCATTTCAGGTTTGCCTGTTACAACTTCTAACGCTTCTTGCCACGTTTTGCTTGAGCCCATTTCTAACATGGTATTTAAACGTTCACCAGCTTCTTTAGAGTTATATACAGAACATCTATGTATCGCTTCTTTATTACCCGCAATCTCACATAAAGATTTATGGAATTGAAATTGTAATATATGAGCTAAAAAGTAACGTGTGTAAGGTGTATTACCTGGTACATGGTATTTAGCGCCTGGATCAAAGTCGTTTTCAGTACGTTCAATTGGTGCCATCACACCTTGGTATTTTTGACGTAAATCCCACCATGCTTTATTGTAATTCTCTGGTGTTACTTCACCAGAGAATACTTGCCAACGCCATTGATCAACCATTAAACCAAATGGAATAAATGCAATTTTATCCATTGCCATTTTCATTAATAAACCAAGATCTTTAGATTCATCAGGTACTTTATCTAATAAACCAATCTCTTTTAAGTAACCAGGCGTTACAGATAATGCAATTGTATCGCCAATTGCTTCGTGAAAGCCATCATTGGCACTTTCTTGATAATAAAGAGGTTGTGTATTATAAGCGCGTTGGTAGAAGTTATGACCTAGCTCGTGATGAATCACCGAAAACTCTTCACCAGTGCGTTGAATACACATTTTAATACGTAAATCGTCTTTTGAATCGATATTCCAAGCCGATGCGTGACATTGTACGTCTCTGTCTTTAGGTTTAGTGAATAAAGAGCGCTCGTAGAAAGTTTCTGGTAATGGATCAAAACCCATAGACGTAAAGAACTTCTCTGCACCACGAACCATTTGAATTTCATCGTAGTTATGTTTCGCTAATAATTCTGTTACATCATAACCTGGATCTGCATTTTCAGGTGCAACTAATTCATAGATGTTGCCCCATGTTTGCGCCCACATATTACCTAATAAATGTGCAGGAATAGGCTGGTCTTGTGGTACTTTATCTGTGCCGTATTTATCGCCTAATTTAGCACGAACATGACAATGTAGTGAGTCATATAATGGCTTTACTTGACCCCAAACGCGATCTAATTCTTTAGCAAAATCATCTGCAGGCATATCATATTTACTACGCCACATCGCGCCAGTATCTGCATAACCAAACTCTTTAGCTCCTTCATTTGTCAGTGCGACTTGTTGCTCGTATAAAGGGCGCATAGGTTTAGCTATTTGTCGCCAACCTTGCCATAAATCTAATAATTCGTCGTAATCACGACTACTGGCCATTTTAGCTGTCATATCACCTAAGCTTAGGCATTGCTCACCTTCTTTACAGTATTTTCCTTTTCCATAAAGACCACCTAACTTAGCCACAAGTTGTGACAGTTGCGCTGTTTTATCTGCATCTTGTGGCGCAGGCAATGTCAGTGCAAGTTTTAATTTATCTAATTTACGACGGCTATCAGCATCTAATGTCACTTTATTAAATTTAGTTGCTTCATTTGCTAATCGGACAACTGTTTCAGTCATTTTACGGTTTACTTCAGCTGAAAGCTGAGAGGTATCTTCTGTTATAAAGTTTGCATAAATCCATTCAGCACGGCTGGCTTCAAGATATAAAGCAACTAACTCTGTTTCAGTTGATTCAAGGAATTGTTTTGCATCAGCTGCAGTGACTTGTTGAACAATACTTGCTGCAGGTTTTATTTTTTCTTCGTTGTTACATGCAGTTAGCATTAAAGCACCTGCAACAACTAAAGCAGTTATGCTTGGCTTAAATATTTTTGTTTTCATTATTAACCCTAGTTATGTGTGTTTTTACCCACGCTTATCATAACAGTGAGAAAAGGCTTGGTAAAATCTCTTTCGTTTTTAATAAAAGGTAATTTAAATAAAATGATAGCTTTGAACTAATAAATAAATCATAAAGTTATAAATTCTTGCTAAACTTAAACAATGATTTTTTAAAGACACTGTTTTCAAAAGGAAATTATAAATGTCCATTTTGTTATTATTAATAGTTACTGTCACTATTATTTTTTTGGTCAAAGATATAAGAATAAGCTTGATCACACGACCTGCATTTAAAATGTTTAAAAAGGTGTTACCGCCTCTATCTCAAACTGAACGTGAAGCAATGGAAGCAGGCGACATTTGGTGGGATGGTGAGTTATTTAAAGGTTCGCCAGATTGGAGTGTATTACATTCCTACCCTAAACCTGCTTTATCTGATAAAGAAAATGCGTTTTTGAATAACCAAGTAAATACTTTGTGTAATATGTTAGATGATTACAAAATTGTACATGAAGATAAAGATTTGCCTGAAGATGTGTGGCAATACTTAAAAGATGAAGGTTTTTTCTCTTTAATTATTCCTGAGTCATTCGGCGGTCGAGACTTTTCTGCCATTGCTAATTCTACAATTGTATCGCGTATTGCAACACGTAGTTTAAGTGCAGCAGTGACTGTGATGGTACCTAATAGTTTAGGTCCGGGTGAGCTGTTAATGCATTATGGAACACAAGAACAAAAGGATTTTTGGCTTCCCAAATTAGCAAATGGCACAGAAGTACCTTGTTTTGCACTGACAGGGCCAGAAGCAGGCTCTGATGCTGGCAGTATTCCTGATACAGGTGTTGTATGTGAAGATGAATTTGAAGGAAAAACAGTCGTAGGTATTCGCCTAAATTGGTCAAAGCGATATATTACTTTAGCACCAGTCGCCAGTGTTTTAGGATTAGCATTTAAAATGTTTGATCCTGATGGTTTATTAGGAGACAAAAAAGAAATTGGTATTACATGTGCTTTAATTCCAACTGATCATGAAGGCGTTGAAACAGGGGAGCGTCATAACCCTATGGCAATGGCATTTATGAATGGTACTACATACGGCAAAGATGTATTTATACCCGTAGATTGGATTATAGGTGGCCCCGAATTCCGCGGTAAAGGCTGGCGCATGTTAGTTGAATGTTTAAGTGCAGGCCGTGGTATTTCCCTTCCGGCATTGGCAACAGCGGCAGGCCACGGGTGCTCTAAAATGACAGGGGCATATGCTTATGTGCGTAAACAGTTTGGTTTATCAATTGGCCAATTTGAAGGGGTACAACAATCTTTAGCACGTATAGGTGGGTTTACTTATAGTTTAGAAGCGATGCGTACTATGACCGCAGGGGCACTAGATTTAAAAGTAAGCCCTTCAGTAGTAACAGCGATTGCTAAATATCATATGACAGAAATGAGCCGTACTGTTATCAATGATGCATTAGATATACATGGGGGTAAAGGAATACAGTTAGGGCCCAATAACTATTTAGGTCATGCTTATATGGGCATGCCAATATCGATTACAGTTGAAGGTGCTAATATATTAACCCGAAATTTAATGATTTTTGGGCAAGGTGCGACACGTTGCCATCCCTATGTTTTAAAAGAAATGGCTGCAGCGGCTGAGCCCGATTTTGATAAAGGATTACAAGATTTTGATGATTTGCTGATCAAACATATTTTATTTGCGATGACTAATGCGGGTGCCGCTTTAGGGCATGGTCTAACACGCGCGATATTCAGTAAATCTCCCGTTAGTGGCACAACAGCTAAATATTACAAACAACTTACACGCATGAGTCGTTCTTTGGCTATCTGTTCAGATGTTGCCATGCTTACTTTAGGCGGCGATCTTAAACGTAAAGAAATGATTTCAGCTAGGCTTGGAGATGTGTTAAGTCAATTATATATATCCTCATCAGTCCTAAAAAGGTTTGAAGATGAAGGAAGACAACAGTCAGATTTGCCTTTTGTTTGTTATTCTTTAGATCACAGCCTATATCAAATGGGCCAAGCTTTTGAAGGGCTGTTTGATAATTTCCCTTCAAGACCTTTTGCTTTGATTTTAAGACGATTAGTTTTTCCGTTAGGCAATCATTATAAACAAGTGCCAGACGAAGTATCTAAATCTGTGTGTGCTCATATGCTACAACCAGGTGTGATGCGAAATCGTTTATCTCACTTATGTCATGAAGGTGATTCGGGTGGAACGCATATCATGGAGTCAGCATTTATTGAGATGCATAAATGCGAAGGTTTATTTATCAAGCTACATTTAGCCAAAAAAGATGGCAGCTTAAGCTCTGAATTATCATTGGAAGAAGCGATTAAGGAAGGTCAGAAAGCTAAGTTATTTACACAAGAACAAGCTAATGACATGAATAAAGCGAATGCATTAAGATTGGCTGCAATTTCAGTTGATAACTTTAAAAAGAATGAGTTATAAAATAAAAAAGCAGTATGATCCTTTCATACTGCTTTTATAACTTTCTTTAGTAACTACCTTGCGTAAGGGTCATCTACAATTTTTTCAATAAACCACTTACCTTTTTTATTGATTAGTTTAACACTTCGCATATCGTCTACTTTTTTGCCTAGATGAGTACCAGAAAAAATTAGCGTTATTGTAGCTTTATCACCATAACGTTTTCTTATACTTTTACTTGTTCTATCTATTTCAATGTTCACAGTATCAAATTGCATATTTATCAAGTTTCTTGCAAACTGTCTGGTACTACCATAAGACTTAATGATCCTTGCTAGTTTAGGCGTTGCCATAGACATGGTTTTTTTCAAATCTTTTTCTTCATAAATCGCATAGAAAAAAACAGTTGCCGCATATTCTGGAGAGTCATTATCACCAGACACTTCAGGACCATCATCTGAACAGGCAGTTAAAAACGTCAGAATGAAAAATGTAAAAACAATACGTAAAGGGTACATGAATAGAACCTTGCGAAAATTTGCAGTTATTTATATTTATGTATTTTAGTTTAATGCTAAATAAAGAGTTGTAAAGTGATGATGTGAATCGAAAAGGTATTTATAAGGAGAGATAAAAAAACCAGCTAAAATAATTAAGCTGGTTTTAATGGATATGAAATCTAAAAAATTTAGATTATTGTACTAATTCATCATCGCTGAATTTATCTGCAAATAATGGGCTTGATAAGTAACGCTCTGCAGAACTTGGTAAGATAACAACAATATTTTTATCTGCATTTTCAGGTTTTTCTGCAATGCGAGAAGCGGCAACAACTGCAGCACCAGATGAAATGCCTGCTAAAATACCTTCTTCTTTCATAAGTCTATGAGACATTTCAATTGCTTCTTCGTTTGTTACAAGCGCAACTTCATCAATCATTTCTAAATCTAAGTTACCAGGAATGAAACCTGCACCGATCCCTTGAATTTTATGAGGACCAGGTGTTAAATCTTCCCCCGCAAGTTTTTGTTTAATTACAGGAGAGTCAGCTGGCTCTACTGCAACAGATTTCATATCAAGCTTTTTCTCTACTTTAAGGTAACGGCTAACACCTGTGATAGTACCACCAGTACCAACACCAGCTACAAAATAGTCTACTTTACCGTCAGTCGCATCAAAGATTTCAGGACCCGTAGTTTCAAAGTGAATTTTAGGATTTGCTGGATTTTCAAACTGTTGTAAAAGAATGAATTTATCAGGGGCGCTTTGTTGAATTTCTTGCGCTTTTTCAATTGCGCCTTTCATGCCTTTTGCGCCTTCAGTTAGAACAACATTAGCACCTAATGCTTTTAATAGTTTACGACGTTCTAAACTCATTGTATTAGGCATGGTAAGTGTTAACTTATAACCGCGAGAAGCTGCAACAAATGCTAACGCGATACCCGTATTACCAGATGTTGGTTCAATCAGTTCTTTATCAGTTGTTAATTCACCTGACTTTTCAGCTTCCCAAATCATAGATGCGCCAATACGACATTTGACGCTGAAACTTGGATTACGAGCTTCTACTTTAGCAAATACATTGCCTGTTGTTACGCGGTTTAATTTCACTAATGGTGTATTGCCAATGCTTAGTGAGTTATCTTCAAAAATGTTAGACATGGTATTCCTTTAATCAATAAAAGTAGGAAGTTAATGTTTTAACGATACAAGGTATTAGCTAAAACAAAAGTAAAGTTTGGCTATAAGATATATCAAAACAATAAATTAAAGTGCATTTTTTGTGATGAATGCCATAAGAATTATAAAAAATCAGACATATCTTTGTTTACACAAGGCCTAGTATTGATTATTCTCGCATAGTTATATCGTATGATTAATATTTTATCCTATAAGGAAAAACCTTTGATAAACGTGCTGTTAGTTGATGATCATGAACTTGTTAGAACGGGGATCAAGCGTATTCTTGATGATGTTCGCGGTTTTAAAGTTGTTGGTGAAGCTAAAACAGGTGAAGAAGCAGTTCAATTTTGCCGTCAAAACCATCCCGATATCGTATTGATGGATATGAATATGCCAGGTATAGGTGGATTAGAGGCAACTAAAAAAATATGTCGTTTTTGCCCCGATGTTAAAGTAATCGTATTAACGGTACATTGTGAAGACCCATTCCCAAGCAAAGTGATGCAAATGGGTGCCCATGGTTATTTAACCAAGAGTGCAGGCTCTAACGAGATGGTTCATGCGATAAAAGCAGTGAAATCAGGTCAAAGGTATATCGCACCTGAAATAGCACAACAAATTGCTTTAGCGCAATTTAGTGGTCGAACTGATGAAAACCCTTTTAAAAGTTTATCGGATCGTGAATTACAAATCATGTTGATGATCACTAAAGGTGAAAAAGTACAAAATATAGCAGAGCAATTAAATTTAACGTCAAAAACGGTTAATAGTTATCGCTATCGCATGTTTGAAAAATTAAATATAGGTGGAGATGTTGAATTAACACATTTAGCAATTCGCCATAAAATGATTGATATTGATTCTGAAGGTTTTTAATTAGTTTTAACCTGAAGTTAAAATAGTTTGAGTATATTAATGCAGTCATTTGATCCAAAAACGTTTTTAAAGTCTTTATCAGAAGAACCTGGTGTCTACAGGATGTTAGATAAAGAACAGCAAGTTATCTATGTTGGTAAAGCAAAAAATTTAAGAAATCGTGTTACGAGTTACTTTCGGGAGAATATTCCTGAAAGTAAAACTAGGGCTCTGGTTAAAAATATTTGTGCAATCGAAGTCACACTGACCAATACAGAAACTGAAGCGCTTTTATTAGAAAATAATCTAATAAAACAGTACCAACCTAGGTACAATATATTACTAAGAGATGATAAATCTTATCCTTATATACTATTAACTGATCATACCCATCCAAGGTTAACATTTCATCGCGGCGCGCAAAAAATCAAAGGCGAGTATTTTGGACCATATCCAAGTTCTGGTGCTGTTTCTCAAAGTTTGCGCTTGATGCAGAAAATTTTCCCCGTTCGTCAGTGTGAAGATGCTTATTATCGCGCGCGAAGTCGACCTTGTTTACAATACCAACTAAAAAGATGCTCTGCGCCTTGCGTGAACGAAATAAATGCAAGTGATTATAAAGAGCAAGTAGACTTTGTTCGTTTATTTTTAAGCGGTAAATCCTCTCAAGTTATTTCTGAGCTAGTGAATAAAATGGAAGCGGCAAGTATTGCGCTTAACTTTGAAAAAGCAGCAACTTTTAGAGATCAAATACTTGTATTAACAAAAATGCAAGAACAGCAATCAGTTTCTGGTACACATGCAGAATTAGATGTTATCGGCTTTGAATCAAAAAATGGTTTAACAGCGATTCATATTTTGATTATTCGGGATCATAAAATTTTAGGGAGTAAAACTTTTTATCCTAAGATACCGAAAGATTCAATGGATGCTGAAGTTTTATCGTCTTTTCTTTCCCAATATTACTTATCAGTGAAGAATGGCTCACGGATCCCAAAAGAGGTGATTTTACCTTTTATTTATCCTGAGCAAGCAGAATTAGAAATAGCATTAACACAAGTGAGTGAAAGAAAGATAAAGCTACAGACTGTCGCCAGAGGGGAGAAATATAAATATCTGCAACTTGCTAATAAAAACGCTTTAAATAGCATAGTAATAAAACAAAGTGCACAAGATTCAATAACTAAAAGATATGATTTATTAAAAGAAACATTACAGTTAGATAATATTAATCGCATGGAGTGTTTTGATATTAGCCATACAATGGGAGAAAATACGGTGGCTTCATGTGTTGTATTTGATTCTAATGGGCCAAATAAAAAAGAATATAGACGTTTTAATGTAGTAGGGATCACAGGCGGTGATGATTATGCCGCTATGGCCTTTGCATTAAAAAAACGATATAGCAAAATGATCGATGAATCTAAAGTACCTGATGTAATATTTATAGATGGTGGTAAAGGGCAGTTATCTCAAGCGGAAACGTTTTTTAAAGATTGGCATCTGGAAAAGTTACCTTTATTAATAGGGGTAGCAAAAGGAATAAGCAGAAAGCCGGGTTTAGAGACCTTATTAATGGATGCTGGTAGAAAAACTATAAATTTAGACTCACATTCTCCTGCACTGCATTTAATTCAACATATTCGAGATGAATCTCATCGATTTGCGATTGCTGGACATAGAAATAAAAGACAAAAACAACGTAACCAGTCTGTATTAGAAGAAATATCAGGTGTAGGACTAAAAAGAAGACAAGCAGTATTAAAGTATTTGGGCGGAATTCAAGGTGTATTAGCTGCAAATATCGAACAGCTAAATAAGGTACCAGGGATCAGCCCTACAATAGCAGAAAAAATTTATAATCACCTACATGATAAATAGATTAAGCAGCAATATGGGATAGGAGATTTTAATAAAAAAAGAGAATAAGTGAGCTATAAGCTTATTAGCTGATTTGACTTTACGTTACCAATAAACAAAGAGTTCAATTTAATTTTAATCATTTGCATGGTAAAAGATTATGCTTCATGCGAATATACAAAAAAAAAGTAAACACAAGTAGTTATGTGGAATATACCTAATATTATAACAGCCTTCAGAATTTTCCTTATCCCAATCTTTTTGGTGATATTTTATTTACCTTATTCATGGGCCTTTTTTGGCGCTGCATTTGTTTTTTGGTTAGCTGCCGTAACTGATGTGTTAGATGGATATCTCGCTCGTAAACTCAAGCAATCAACTCCATTTGGTGCTTTTTTAGATCCTGTTGCTGATAAAGTAATGGTTTCAGTCGCATTAATCGTATTAGTTGAACATTACCAAAGTATTTATATCACCATACCTGCAGTTTTAATAATAAGTAGAGAAGTTATTATTTCAGCTTTGAGAGAGTGGATGGCAGAACAAGGCAAAAGAGGCTCTGTTGCTGTATCACAATTGGGTAAAATAAAAACTGCTGCACAAATGTTATCCATAATGGGTCTTACTTGGCAGTTCGATACTTGGATGACTTATTTAAGTTATGCCTGTTTATACTTAGCAACGGTCCTTACTTTGTGGTCTATGGTGCAATATTTACAAGCAGCATGGTCTGATTTGAGCAAAAAAGCTGGTTAAGTGTGCATTTTTACAACGCTTTAGCTGAAAAATGAGCAAACAGTTTAAAAGTGTCATTTTAGTGTTGACGCGTAATATAATCTCTGTAGAATGCGTTCGTGTTGAGAGGGGGGTAACTCCTAAACATCAAAAAAAAGCGGCTTAAGTTCAGCTGCTAAAGAGTTAACTCTTGAAATATGTTCTTATGTGGTGCGGTACTAGCTCAGCTGGTAGAGCGCGACCTTGCCAAGGTCGAGGTCACGAGTTCGAGCCTCGTGTACCGCTCCAAATATTAATTGTTCCTCAATGAACATTTAATATTCCACACGCTTTCATTAATAATGATAGCAACTCGATGCCCGAGTGGTGGAATTGGTAGACACAAGGGATTTAAAATCCCTCGCTCTTAGAGTGTGCCGGTTCAAGTCCGGCCTCGGGCACCATTTTAAATAATGGCTTATTTAAAAGTGGAAAACAGAATAGTTAAACTGTAAATATACTAAATGTGATGCGGTACTAGCTCAGCTGGTAGAGCGCGACCTTGCCAAGGTCGAGGTCACGAGTTCGAGCCTCGTGTACCGCTCCAAATATTAATTGTTGCTCAATGATAAATTAATATTCCACATGCTTATCATTAATAATGATAGCAACTCGATGCCCGAGTGGTGGAATTGGTAGACACAAGGGATTTAAAATCCCTCGCTCTTAGAGTGTGCCGGTTCAAGTCCGGCCTCGGGCACCATTTTAAATAATGGCTTATTTAAAAGTGGAAAACGTTTTTAGAAAAACGGTAAATTTCTAAATGTGATGCGGTACTAGCTCAGCTGGTAGAGCGCGACCTTGCCAAGGTCGAGGTCACGAGTTCGAGCCTCGTGTACCGCTCCAACTTGTTGCTAAAAAGTTAAAACTTAGCATGCAATGATTTAATCGTTATGGCGGAATGGCAGAGTGGCCATGCAGCGGATTGCAAATCCGTCCACCTCGGTTCGACTCCGGGTTCCGCCTCCATTTATATTTATAAATGATTTGTAGTTTCCACACGCATTCATCTATTTGATTGCAGCTCGATGCCCGAGTGGTGGAATTGGTAGACACAAGGGATTTAAAATCCCTCGCTCTTAGAGTGTGCCGGTTCAAGTCCGGCCTCGGGCACCATTTTAAATAATGGCTTATTTAAAACTTGAAAACAGAATAGTTAAACTGTAAATATACTAAATGTAATGCGGTTTTAGTTAAGCTGCTAAAGCGTTAGTTGCGACAAAGTCGCGCAAGCTCTTAAAATATGTTCTAAATGTGATGCGGTACTAGCTCAGCTGGTAGAGCGCGACCTTGCCAAGGTCGAGGTCACGAGTTCGAGCCTCGTGTACCGCTCCAAAAATTCTTACTATCGAATTAAAACTTAGTATTTATGGCAAAAAATGGCGGAATGGCAGAGTGGCTATGCAGCGGATTGCAAATCCGTCCACCTCGGTTCGACTCCGGGTTCCGCCTCCATTTTTATTGCTCACCAATGCAAGCTATAAATAATCCACAAAGCTTTAATTAGCAACTCGATGCCCGAGTGGTGGAATTGGTAGACACAAGGGATTTAAAATCCCTCGCTCTTAGAGTGTGCCGGTTCAAGTCCGGCCTCGGGCACCATTGTTAATTTAGTATTTGTAGATGCTCCACACGATCACTTTAAGTGATACAACTCGATGCCCGAGTGGTGGAATTGGTAGACACAAGGGATTTAAAATCCCTCGCTCTTAGAGTGTGCCGGTTCAAGTCCGGCCTCGGGCACCATTTCTATATGGTTAATTCAAATAATACTTCCTTATATAAAATTTAATTGCTTTTAAGTATCCCATTTAATTAAAAATATATAATTTTAGATAAATATATTAACAATCTATTTTTAAATATAGAAAATCGCCATTGCCTGCAATAATTGATAGTACAGAAATAGCGCTATTGGATAATTTTATTTATTTACTTTATCAATTATAAATAACTTAGCTTCTTCAGATAAACATCTATTTGAAATATAACTGGTGCTTTTATCTAATGTTAATAAAAAGCCTTTTTCAGTCTGTTCTATTTTGTTTATTTGAGACCATAATGTTTTAGCATCTACAAAATCTGATTTTACAAATACACCATCATCATTAATGATCAAATTAACAGTATTTCCTGATGCTTTACTGAGTCTTTGACGCATTAACCACCAAGCTTTGTTGTAATAAACATTTAATGCTTCTATCACACCAAGAGACAAAATAAACCAAGCTAAATATTTATCAATTGGGCTAAAAATTAAAATTACGCCAGCGATGAATAAACCAATGGATTTGTAATACGCTCGTATACTGGTATCTGTTGTAACAGATTCATCATAGCACTCACTAAAATGTGTTTTATCTAAAACGTAACTTGTAGAAAAAATAAATTCTGTTGGCATTTAACTATATCAAAAATGAATTTTAACTATTTTACCTAGAAGTATTTATTAAATCGATAAAATTTTAATTATGCTAGTAGTACGACTTCAGCTAGTGAGTTTGTTGGATGTTTCATAAACTAAATTAACTAGAAGAAAATACAAAAAATTTATTTCTTAGGCTAAAAAAATCAGTTCTAAATAAATTTGATTGTAGTCATTATGACTATGCTGTATGTTTATATTAATTTCTAAAATGTGTCTAAAAATGAATAATATAACATCTACAGCCTTAATTGAACTTGCTCTAGACTTAGCAAATAGCCTTAGTTCCAAAGACCGATTTGATCGCTTATTAGATACCGTTCGAAAGACAATTCAATGTGATGCGGTTGCTTTATTATCTTATCACCAAGACTTGCTAAAACCGCTCGCACTGCAAGGTTTAAGCAGAGATACTTTAGGGCGACGGTTTAAAATAAATGAACATCCAAGGTTTGATATATTATGTAAGTCAAAAATACCCGTTAGATTTTCAGCTGAGAGCGAATTACCTGACCCATACGATGGTTTGTTGATCGATAAAGAAGGAGATTTACCTGTTCATGCATGTATGGGCTTACCTTTATTTTTTGATGATAAATTACTTGGTTTATTGACCATAGACAGTTTAACGTCACATGCATTTGATGATATTCCTAATCGTACTTTAGAAGTAATAGCTGCAATTGCAGCGACAACATTAAATACGGCCTTAATGATTGACTTATTAGAATCACAAGCATTGCATTCACAAAAAGTTGTTGCCGAATTAACTGAAGAAGCTTTAATGCGCGATGGTGGTGAGCTCATAGGCCAAAGTTCAATTATGAATAAGCTAAAACAAGAAATTGATATTGTTGCGGCTTCTGATTTCAATATTTTGATTTATGGTGAAACTGGCGTAGGTAAGGAGCTTGTAGCACGTAAGTTGCATCAAAAATCATTTCGTTCAAATGGTCCCTTAGTTTATGTAAACTGTGCAGCTTTACCTGAAAATTTAATAGAAAGTGAGTTATTTGGTCATGTTAAGGGCGCATTTACAGGAGCAGATAAAAGTAGAGCTGGTAAGTTTTCTATTGCAGATAATGGCACATTATTTTTAGATGAAATTGGTGAACTGCCATTAGCCGCACAAAGTAAAATTTTACGCGCAATTCAAAATAACGAGATCCAGCCTTTAGGCCAAGATAATGTTGAAGAAGTAAACGTGCGTATCTTTGCAGCAACAAATCGAAATCTTAAAGAAGAAGTTGACGGTAATAGATTTAGAGCTGACCTATACCACAGATTAAGTGTTTATCCGGTTAGAGTACCTTCATTAAAAGAAAGGGCGGGAGATATTCAATTATTAGCAGGTTATTTTGTTGAACAAGTAGGGAGAAAACTAGGTATTGGCCAAATAAAAATGAGCCATAATGCGTTAACATATTTAAACCAGTATAATTGGCCTGGTAATGTGAGAGAGTTAGAGCATGTGATCAGTCGAGCGGCATTAAAAGCACGATCTAGACAAAAACATAAAGAGATAATTACAATTGAAGTTGAGAATTGTGGTCAACTGTCTTCGGATTATTTGAAAAGTGAGATCAAACACGGCATTATTTCTGAGACTGATCTGCACACTGATAAACTACATTTAAACTTACGAAATGAAACCGATAATTTTCAGAAAAAGCTAATAAAACAGATTCTGACTGAAGAAAACGGCAATTGGGCTGCAACAGCAAGAAGGTTAGAAACTGATCGTGCAAATTTGAACCGTTTATCTAAAAGATTAAATATTAAAGTTACAAAATCAATTTTTTAGCTCTGAATCTTTTTATAATCTACATTTAGTATTGTGAAATTAATTCAATTAAAAAGTTAAATATATGTTGCGATTTACGATGAAACTCGTATATTGGTCCTGTTAGTATCTAATTTAAATTCGAGTGTATAATGATTTGTAAAAAAGTGGTACCAACCAGATCGGAGCTAAATATACTTAATATTTTGTGGAAAGTTCAGCCTGCTTCAGTACGCCAAGTTCATGAAGTACTCAGTGCAGAGCAATCAACCGGTTATACAACAACATTAAAAACATTACAGGTTATGCATGAAAAAGGCTTAGTTGAACGAGATGAATCTTCACGAGCGCATTTATATAAAGCAAAAGAATCTGCCGGTAATACACAAAACTCTGTTGTTAAAGATGTGATAGCCAAAGTTTTCAGCGGTTCAAAGTATGATCTTGTTGTAAGCGCTTTAGGAAAAAAGGCAAGTTCAGATGAAATCAATGAGATCAGAAAGTTACTAAATACATTAGAAAAGCAAAATAAATAATAGAGACAGCTAAATGGATTTTCTAAATACTTTTATCAACAGCCCTGTTTTTAATTCTTTATCAATTACTTTGCTCCATTTTCTATGGCAAGGTACGGTGTTAGCCTTATTTTTAAGTGCCGCGCTTAAACTCATAAGTAATAAATACGCTAATCTTAGATATAACCTAAGTATATTAACTCTCATGCTATGTTTAATTACTCCAATTATTACATATTTTATTGTTTATAAAACACAATTAACTCATACCCCAGTGCTCGTCAGTGGTAATAATCTATTATCAAACTTAGAATTAAGCACTGTTAGCTATCTTCCTTTATTATCAATTATTTGGTTGATGGGTGTTAGCTATTTAAGTATGGGTTATTGCAAAGCATTACTGTCCATTTATAAATTACCTAAAACGCAAGTAAGTGAACCTGAACAATGGCTAAATGAATTATTTATCTCAATAAAACAGTCATTATATGTGTCTCAAAATGTGCGTTTGTTAGTATCTAAATTAGTCGATGTACCTATGGTAATTGGGTGGCTTAAACCTGTTA
The DNA here is from genome assembly GCF_001269985.1 of Pseudoalteromonas sp. '520P1 No. 423'. Classification (NCBI taxonomy): domain Bacteria; kingdom Pseudomonadati; phylum Pseudomonadota; class Gammaproteobacteria; order Alteromonadales; family Pseudoalteromonadaceae; genus Pseudoalteromonas; species Pseudoalteromonas sp. '520P1 No. 423'. The sequence goes on from NZ_BBZB01000001.1 coordinate 2,210,078, forward strand.
TTTTAGTGCCAGTAAATATGGTTTCAGGGCTTACTAATGAACAATTAAAGCTATTAATCGCACATGAATTAGCACATGTTAAAAGATATGATTATTTTATAAACTTAATACAATCCTTGGTGGAGGTATTTTTGTTTTATCATCCAGCAGTTAAATGGATTTCTAAACAGATCAGGATAGATCGAGAATATTGCTGTGATGATATAGCTGTTAAAAATCAAAATATAAAAATAGATTATGCTAAAGCGCTTCTAAATGCTGAAGAGCTCAGGCCAAATACAATTCCTTCAATGGCGATGGCTGCAACAGGGGGAGATTTAAAAAGTAGAGTATCAAGAGTTGTAGGTGAGCATACCTGTACTCCAAAATATGCGAAAAGTGGGCTTGCAGGCTTATTAGGTTTATTCGTTGTGAGCTTAATTTTTAGTTCATATAAAGTTGTAGGTATGGTGCAGAGTAAAGACATTACTGAACTAGCACCCCTTAAAAATATAAGTTTAGTAAAATCGCAACCTAAACAAGTCGTAAAAGTTATCGCGTCACACATTAATGCTAAAACTAAAAAAAACCATGATATAAAAAAGCAACTTCCAGTAGCTGAGCTTAGTAAGAAGAATAAAAAAATCAATGATGATAAAACAATTAAAAATAATAAATCATCAGTAGACAAAGCCGATACGCCTAATTTAGATAAGGACAAGGTAGCAATAAAACTTAATGAGTTAAGAATAAAACCAAACAAAAAGCTAATAGATGAATTAATTAAACAACCAGAGAGTCGCAACAATTATGGACACTTACCTTTAAATGTCAGTGCTATAAAAGAAGATGTTATACAAAATATGGCAATGCTCACTAATGATCAATTAGATAAAAAAGATAATATTACATTAGCGACAAAAAAAGTCATTGAAGAATATGCGCCATTAGTGATCCCACCAAAGACATTAAAAATGGTCAATCCAATATATACTGAATCTGCACAACGGCGAGGCTATAAAGGGGACGTAGTGATTGAGTTTACAGTTGACTTAACTGGTAAAGCAACAGATATTGAGTTTGTTGGAGAAACTAAAAGACATTTAAAAAGGGCTGTTAGAAAAGCAATAAAGAAATGGGAGTTTTCACCTGGTACAGTTAATGGCAATGAGGCGGTAATGCGAGAAACAAAATTGTTCTCTTTTGTTAAACCCAATAGAGACAAAATGACTATAACAACGGGATCTCGTATTATTAAACACTAATATAAAGAAACGGTAATTATTTTAAATAACCGTGCTTGTTATAGTTACAAACTTTAACTTTAACTTTGATTAACAGAATTATCTTGTCTAACTCAATTAATTACCATAATTAAAAAGGGCAAGTAATCGGCCGTTCTACTGATAAAGTAAAACAATATTAGATAAGTTAAAGTTAAGCTATACAATAAAAAGCGACCCTTGGGCTAGAGCCATAATGATAGCTCAGAAAAATGATAATACTTTAATTTATTCAATTTTTAAAACACCTGAAAGAGTTGATAAATTTCAATGGGTTTGCTCTTTTCTGCCACCAGTTAAAGTGTATTTATTCAAGCTTAAAAATAGATATGACTTGAAAGTTAATAATTTAGAGCAAGTAAAACACCATACAATTAGCATCAATCGTGGTGATAGCTCAAATGAGTATTTACGCTCAGTTGGTTTTGAGTCTGGTATTAATTTAGATGTCACCTCTAGTGATGAGGTTAGTATCAATAAACTCTTTTTGAATAGAGTCGACTTTCTTGTTCAAACAGAATTTACTGCTAACCAATTATTACGCTCATTAAATAAACCCGAAAATAGCTTAACTATGGTATTAGAATTAAAAAATTATTCTAATAATGCTATTTGTATGGCTTTTAGCTTAGCGACAGATCAAAGCTTAGTTAATAACTTTAAAAATGAATTATTAAAGCTCAATCATCAAAGAAAATAAAATTTATAAAAGAGATATTAATGAATAAAAAACAGATCACCAAGTTGCAATTATTAGAGATAATACAATCTTGGGGTGAAGAAAAAATTTCAATAGAAAAATTACAAATTTGGATGTTGGATAACTTTGAGCCTGATGAGGTCGAGATTGGTCAAGGTGAAGATGAGTGCACTGTTGAGGCAATGCATATTGTTATGAATGAATATGAGCTAGCACAAGAAGAAAAATGTCTGCAAGCCCAGTATTTATTAGCGATAAATTATATTAATTGTTCTGAAGAAAATTATAATCAATGTAAAAATGATTTTTTACGCCATGCTTTTTGTGATTAACACTTTTTGATTTTATACCTTTTACTAAATAAATGATCAAAGTCCAAATCATCATCATTGGTGACAATATGAATATGTTTTTCTGTAGCAATAGTGTGGTTAATATATTTAACGCTGACACCATCAACCATAGCTTTCAAACCATTGGCTGATTTATAAAGGTAGTCATGACCTATAACAATAAAGTCTTCATCATCTAGTGTTTCAATGACGACTTTGAACTTAGTGCGTATGGTTTGTGGATCAGCCATGCAGGTATTGAGTATTGAAACCACATTTCCTTTAAAAAATATTTGAACACCTTTAAATGCAATATTATATTGGGCAGCAAGCTCGTAAAAGTTCATATTTTTAAGGGTTTCTAGATAAGTGTTTTGCGAGGCTGTTGCTGGAAAAACACTAAATATAGCTGCTGTTAGGAGTGCTTTTTAAAAGAAAAAATCATAATGTAAATCCTGTAAGGTGAATACCATTCTAAGTTAAGAATGGTATTCATATAGAACGCAGGTGTTAATATATGAATTTTGTTTAATTTCATCTTGCAGATTAAATTAAATTACAACTACACTTGTATTTAATTTAGGTAATTGTTAGATAAATTTAAATAAAAAAATTTAGAATGCAAAATTAACTTATGTATTTTCAATAATGTAATCTAAACCACCTGTTATAGCTGCAACTTGTGCATTGATACAATCTTCATCTGTTACTTTAGGGCTATCAGGGTAAACTTCTGTGGTAGTTGAGTAAGGAGCATGAGTAAAGCCAATACATAAACTTAATTCAGTTGTAGCGTAGTTTATTACACCGAATTGTTCTAATGGTGCGCCAATAATATTGCCTTGCTTATCTGCAGGTGCAATATGCGTTACTTTTTCAACAGATTTTATAATGGCTGTTTGAAAGTCTACAGCAGGGTTTATTGTATCGCCAACAAGATAGAAACCATCAGGAATATTCCAGTTTGTGTGTTCTACCGCATCACGAGCAGCTAAAGCGGGTCTAAAACGTGTATTATCTGTATCTGTTGTTTCATGTAAATCAATATGTGCGGTAATTTGAGTATCAAGAGATGCAATGCATTGCATTAAAGCCGCTGACTCTTCTGCCGGGCTATTTTCATAAAAAGAACGATTAGGATCATCAGCATTTGGGTTCCATCTATTAATAGTTTCGTATCCCCAAGGGCTAATACATGGAGTAACAACAATATTAAAATGATTTGTATAATTTAAAGCTTTAGACTCTAAGAATGCTAACGCACCATGTACACCACTCGTTTCATAACCGTGTACGCCGCCTGTCACTAAAATAGTCGGCTTATTTGTGTCCCAATTACGACTTTTAACAACAAACAAAGGGTATTGAGCTTCATCATAAGAAAGTGCACCATACTGTGTGATATCAAAGTCTGACTTAAGAGCTTTGATTTTACTTACAACTTCATCTTGATATGAGCGTTTAATACTTTGCATAGAAAGCCAAATTTTTTTTTCGTCAACACCCCATTTAATACCTGCAGTGCCTATTTGCTTGTTTGTTTGGCCGCTCATAAAAATACCTTAATGTTAACTACTAATAATAAAAGGTATTATATTTTATACCTTTTAACTTAAAAGAGCATGATTTAATTGAAACTATGATCAATAAACATATTTCATTGTTTAGCTTTAGTAGCGTGAATGTTATTTTAAACAAAGATTTAAGTTTAGAACCAAAACCTCTTTTTGAACGAGTTATTCAGCAAGGTACGGGGGTTATTGCTTTGAACACAATAAAATTTTTTATCTTGAAGTGGCTTGGGTATAGGTTTTGAAGTCAGGCCCTTAATAGCGCGGGTGATGCTTAAAAACGATCCAGAAAATGGCAGAAACCATAGGTTGACTTTGCTGACTTTAAATAATTAACAGTATATTATTGATGTTGGTTTTGGTGTGATTAGTCCGAGAGGTTTGATTGCGCTTTCTCAAAGTGATAATACCATTTTGCCTTTTGCACAGTATCAAATTGAATTAGATGCTCGAAATACCTATCGCATTATAAAAACCAATGAGTTAAAACCTGTCACTTTATATCGTTTAGATTTATCATAAGCGACTGAAACAGATTGTGACATATCTCACTTTTATAGTCATGAACATGAGCAAGCGGCATTTGTAAATCACCTTGTTGTCTCAAGAATAGATAAAGACACACGTTACTTAATACGAAACCTCACATTTAAAAAATATTATTATAGTTTAAATACACAGTTATCAAAGCTTACTTAAGAAAAATACTAAAAAAGCGTCATAGTTACATTAAAACAATAGAAATCAGTTAAATATCAATATAAAATTTGATTTGACTTAAAAAGGAACTTAGCTGTTACATATGATGAAATCTCTCCCTCTTTTATGCCTATTTACAACATTGCCTTGTTTTGCAAACTCTAGTTTTATTGGTGTTGATTATTTTCACTCTGATATTGAAATTTCAGATGAGTCTGCAAATACGGGTATGGCAGCCTTTAGATTAGGTACAAGTATTTATAAACAGATAGCAATTAAAGGACAATATATATCGGGTAATCAAACTGACAATATCTACAATATGGAATTTGATTTAGAAAATAGCAAAGCTGCTTTTATCTTATTGCAATCTTATGCAGTGAATGGCTTTAGCCTTGATGTTTCCTTGGGTTATGCAAGTACCCAAATGACAGCGAGTGGGCCTGAAAATACCTTTAATGGCACAGATGAATATAACGGTTTTGCTTGGGGAGTATCTTTATATCAAGAGATACCTTCATTTAAAAATGCACGCGTAAAATTAGGATACCAGTCTTTGTATAATGACAGTGATTTAAGCATTACCGGAATTTCACTTGGTTTTAATTATCATTTCTAAAAGTAAAGGCTCATAAAATGAAATCAGTTATAAAGTGCTATTTGACAAAATTTACTTTAGGCATCTGTTTAGGTTCAAGTATTGTTATTTTAGGGTGTGATTCTGATAATAACGCTAAAGCGCTAGCAAAAGCGGTAGAATTAGAATCTCAACGTGCGAAAGGTACCATTATAGAATCGGTTACTATTATTGGCGCAACAACACGTTTAAAAGTGGGTGAAACGCATCAACTATCCGCATTAGGTATTGATACAAATCTTGATGAAAGAGATGTGACGACAGAGCTTACATGGTCATCGAGTGATACCAATATTGCAACTGTTACCAATAAAGGTTTAGTCACTGCAATTGCAAATTCAACTGAGTTGCAAGGCATAGTGACTATTACTGGTACTACAATTAATGATATTTTTGCTCAGGGAGAGATCTCCGTAAGTGATGAACAGGTATCTGCATTAACTTTAAAACAAATAAATCCCAGTTCAGGTGATATTAATACGTGTATTGATGCCATTATTGTTGCTGATGTGACATATCAGGATAACTATACTTCTTTGAATGTGACAAAAGATATTACTTTTTCAGTTGATGCTGACACAACCGCATCCATAGATAGTTTAGGTGTTTTATATACATCTAATTCTGAAATAGAAAACACAACTATAACAGGTACAGTTAATAGCATTTCAAATCAATTAAATGTGACATCGAATCCAAAAAATTTAGATAGTATAGACGTGATGTTAGCTGAAGAAAAAGTGAATATTATCCCACTTAATGTAGGTTATAGAGTAACAATTAAATCACAGGCCAATGTTGATAGCTCAGTATCTGATGATCCTATATCGATTGATAATAATGTAACTTGGCAATCTAAAGATCAATCTTTAGCAGGTCTCACATTATCTGGTACAACAAAGGGTAGTTTATTAGCGCTTAAACCTGGTGTTACTGAGGTATATGCAACTTGTGGTGGTGTTGTTGGAGCTGCAACTTTAGAAATTAAGGGTGATGCGACTTTAGACTCGTTGATGATAAATCAAGGAGAGGAGTCAATTACCTTTAATGCTAAAGAGTCTATCGAAATTACTGTTATGGCACAATTTGAAGAAGCGACATCTGATCTTAATGTCACTGAATTTAGTACGCTAAAGTTTAGTGAAAATGATTTATTAACCAGTGAGATTTTATCTACAGGTACAGGCACCGCCAAATATAAAGTTAAGAGTACTTCAAGTACAACAGGGGAAGTGATTTTAACAGTATCTTATGATGGTAAATCATCAGTGGTGAAGTTAATTATTGAATAAAACCTTGTTGAAGTAAAACACAATATAATTGGTATATTGTGTTTTATTTTTTTAAAATCTTAGCAAAAATGCCATGTAATAACTATGATTCAAGTAGTTAATTTATATGTTCACAAGGAGTTTGAGTGAAAGTTTATACTGCTAGGCAGGCCATTTTAAACCGTAAAAAGCAAGTTGTTGCTTATGAATTATTGTTTAGGGATGGTTTAAATAACGCCTTTCCTAATGTAGGGAGTAATCAAGTTACAGCTAAACTTTTACTTGATAGTCAATTTAATCAAGGCTTAAAAGAGATCACTTCGGGTAAAAAAGCGTTGATCAACTTTCCTGAAAGAGATTTATTAGACTTAATTCCCAGTTTATTACCCGTAGAACAAGTGATTATTGAAATCTTAGAAGACGTAAAACCTACCCAGAAGTATGCAGGCAGTTGTTTTATAAAGGATATAATCTAGCGCTTGATGATTTTATTTACAGTAAACCTTGGGCACCTTTCATTAAAATTTGTCGGCTAATTAAATTCGATATTATGGCAACACCCTTAGATACTATTGGTCTTTTAGTAAATAAATTAAAACAAAATAAATCCTCTGAACTAACGCAATTATCAATTATTAGGGCAAGATTTTGTGAGTTGATTGCAAAAAAGTATCACCAGGTATGAATAATAACTCATTTATGATGGGGCAGTTTTCATTAATAGATGCCATTTTAGATAAATCTATGGAAGATGCATTGATCGGAAAAAGCAATATCCTTTTTCATGTATTAGAAGTTGAAAAATCATATGAAAAAGCAAGTTGGTGGGCAATGAAACCTTTTTTGTGAAAAGGTTAATCTAGATGAGGCCGAGCTTGTAAAATATTACACAGAAGCTATCTCCTGTGCTGATAGTTACAAATCTTTAAATTAACTACTTTTATTGATGTTTTATATACGCATAAAGTCTTTCATTTTTCTGAATAAACCATCTTTAAATCCTTCATTTCTTGTTACAAATTACCCCCCCAAAAAAACAAGCTAATCATTCACCTAAGTATCGAAAAACGGTAAAATATTTAAACATAATTTACGATAGATTTAATATATAAAAATACCATTTTAAGACTTTCTTAGCGTTATATTCCAAGTTGTTGTTAAAGATCTAAATACTCTTGAGTGGTTAGCTCTTTAATAATATTAAGGAAGCAAGTATGCAAATCAATAAACCAAGTATCGTCATTGTAGGTGGTGGAGCTGGTGGTCTGGAATTAGTCACAAAGCTAGGTCATAAGTTAGGGAAAACCAATAAAGCAAATATTGTATTAATTGATAAAAGCCGAACTCATATTTGGAAACCTTTACTGCATGAAGTGGCAACAGGGTCTTTAGATACAAGTATTGATGGCGTTGTTTATTCGGCACATGCAGCTAAACATGGTTTTAATTTTCAGTTAGGTGAATTTTGCAGTTTAGATAAAGATAACAAGCAACTTACAATACGTTTAAATGATGAAACCACCTCTAATTTAAATGACTGTGTTGTGAAATATGATCATTTAGTTATTGCTATTGGCAGCATATCCAATGATTTTTATACGCCTGGGGTCAAAGAACATTGTTACTTCTTAGATTCTCATAAACAAGCAGAGCGGTTTCAAAGCGCATTATTAAATCACTTTACGCAACTTCATCAAAATACAGATTTAGATGAATTAAGAATTGCGATTGTTGGTGCAGGTGCAACAGGTGTTGAACTCTCAGCAGAGCTTTACCATGTTGCCCAATTGCTCAAAAGTTATGGTTTAAATAACATGACGGCTAAAAAGCTAAAAATATACTTAGTAGAAGCAGGGCCAAGTATTTTGCCAGCTTTATCTAATCGTATCGCTCATTCGGCAAAACGTGAACTCATTAAATTAGGCGTAGATGTTTTAGAAAATACCCGGGTAGCCAGCGCTAATGAACAAGGTTTATTAACCAGTGAAGGCGTTTTAATTGAAGCGGATATTCAATTATGGGCCGCAGGTGTTAAAGTCGCTGACTTTATAAAAGACCTCAACATTTTTGAGTTAAATAAATCAAATCAAATATTAGTTAACAATACATTACAATCTACAGCAGATGATGCAATTTTTGTATTAGGTGATGCATGTGCTTTTAAACAAAGCGATGGCTCATTTGTACCACCGAGAGCGCAAGCTGCGCATCAAATGGCATCATGTATTGCTAAAAATATTATCAATGAAGTAAATCATCAACCTTTAGATAATTTTGTTTATAAAGATCATGGCTCATTAGTGAATTTGTCTCGCTTTAGTACTGTTGGGAGCTTAATGGGTAACTTAACTAATAACTCTATGTTTATTGAAGGTAAAATTGCTAGGCTTATGTATATGTCATTATATCGTATGCATCAAAGAGCCATTCACGGCAGCTTGAAAACATTTGCTTTATGGCTAATTGAAAAGTTAATGAAAGTAGTACGCCCAAGAATGAAACTTCATTAAGTTAACGCTAAAAACAATCAGGCAAAATATAGTTTCGTATTTTGCCTGATTGCCTGATTGCCTTTTTGCACAGATATATTTACACCCTGCCTTATTATTTTAAGAAAGTCACATTCAAATTGCATCTAAAATCAGTTAATCTAGTGTTAATTATGTTACTAAGGTTAGAAGTTTAACTGAGTAGCATCAATAATAACTATAAAGTAACGCAGGATGTTTATGTTTCATTCGCTTAAATTCACCACCAAAATTACCATCGCCGCCTCTTTAGTATTAGTACTTGTATTAGGACTATTCACCGTAAATAACTTCATTTCCATGCGCTCACAAACAGAGCAACAATTAGAACTTGTTTTAAAAGAAATATCACAATCAGTATCGCAAAATATTGCAAACTGGTTAAATGGCAAACTTAACATCGTAGTATCAATTGCTGATACTTATCAAACTCAAGATCCAGAGTCAGTGACTTTAATGCAAATTAAACAGGCTAATAAATCTGGTGACTTTAAAAATACTTACATTGGTAAGTTAGATGGCGCATTTGTTTTAAATGATCCAAGCATTGAACTACCCAGTGATTATGATGCAAGGCAACGTCCGTGGTACCAATTAGCTAAAAAGCAAAATACTACGGCTTTTACTGCACCTTATATAGATGTTACTACCAATGAATTTACGATATCAGCCGTTGCGCCCATTTTAATCAATGGTCAGTTCTCGGGTGTTGCTGGTGGCGATATTGATATGGGTACCATTACAGAAATTGTTAATGGCATCGACTTTTTAGGTTATGGCTATGCTTTTTTAGTCAATAAAGAAGCTAAAATTTTAAGTCATCCAGATAATAAATATAATGATAAATCTATTACAGATATTTTTGGCCAAAAACTCGCATTAAATAGTGATTTTGTTGAACAAGATATTAATGATGACGCTAAACTGGTCTCGTTTATCGAGATCAAAGGCATTAAAAATGTGTCTTGGTATTTAGCAGTTGTAATAGACAAAGATATCGCATTCTCATCAGTTGATTCATTTAGAAATGTAGCAGCGATTTATATGGTTTTAGGTGTTTTTGCCATCGTACTTATGATGCAGTTCTTATTGCGTTATTTAATGAAACCTATGAACCGTGTATCAGATGCCATTAAAGATATCGCACAAGGTGAGGGCGATTTAACACGAAGGTTAGTTGTAGAATCAAACGATGAATTTGGTGTTCTTTCTAGCTATTTTAATGATTTCATTGAGAAAATACATAGCTCGATTACTCAAGTCAAAGATACAACTGTTGCGTTAGAGAAGTCAGTGGAAAGTTTAGTAAACAGTACAGAATCAACGCTCAATATGTATAGTGAGCAAACAGACTGTACAAATAGTGTTGCAAATGCGGTTAATGAGCTCACTTCAAGCGCAGCTGATATTTCTGACAATGCGAAAAATGCAGCAAGCTTAGCTAATACAGCTAATAGTGAATCAGAGCACAGCCAAAATAGCTTAAATGATAACATTAAAGAAATAGACCATTTATCACAAAAAATGATATCTGCACAAAACTCTATTACAAGTTTAAGCCAACATACCGCAAGCATTGGCCAAATTTTAGAAGTGATTAAAGGGGTGAGTGAACAGACTAACTTGCTTGCTCTTAATGCAGCAATTGAAGCGGCTCGTGCAGGAGAAGCGGGTAGAGGTTTTGCTGTTGTTGCTGATGAAGTAAGGCAGTTAGCGCAAAGAACACAAGATTCAACAAAAGAAATTGAAATTACCATCGCGCAATTGCAAGAAGGCTCTTCCAAAGCTGTGACTGTGATCACGCAAAGTCAAAAGGATTCAGAAAATAGTGTGCAATCAGCGCGTTTAGCGGGTGAGCAAATGGCTAAAGTTACCAGCACTATTTTAGAAATTGATCAGGTTAATTTAAGTGTTGCAAATGCCACCCATGAGCAAAATAATGTAATAGGCTCATTAGATAAAGAAATTAATAATATCAGTGAGTTATATAGTACAGGTCAATCAAATTTAAATAGAACTTTAGAAGAGTGTACGCTACTTAAAAATGAGTTTTATGAACTAGAAAAAATGTTATTAAAATTTAAAGTCTAAGTTAGCCAGTTATGCTTAATATTGGTTATATTAAGCATAACTTAGTCTATTTGATAAACTTTTAATTGTTACCTGTTGAAATATAAGGTTTTTATATTTGGCATGTGATTTGCTGTTTAATAGTCAAACATTTTAAATATATTGAAAAATTATAGGGATAAATAATGTCAGTAGCCACACAAGATAGACCCATTGAAAGTGTTCGACAAGAAGTAATCGATCAGCTAATAATGAATTATAGCCATGGTGAAATATCGTTAGAAGCATTTGAGTCGCGTTTAGATAAAGCGATGAATGGTACTGATCCTCAAGAGATTAAGGATCTAACAAAAGATTTAAACTTAAATGTTGATACAAAATATCAAGATAAGAAAAAAATCGCGCTAGGGGCACATTATCAACAAGGTAAGACTAAAGAGTTAGATAAATTGGTTAATGTACTAGGCTCAAGTAAGCGCAATGGCCAATGGCACGTACCAAAAAAAATCACGATAATTAATTTTCTAGCAAGTGATACTCTCGATTTTACCCAAGCCAGATTTACACACCCAAATACGCAAATAGAAGTACTCAGTATTTTTGGTAGTGTTGATATTTTAGTACCAGAAGATGTGAATACTCATTCAAATGTAAATTGTATTCTTGGGAGTATTGAAAATGACTCTACAGCCCTTTTTAGTGCTGATGCGCCTACAATTTCGATTGAAGGAAAAGTCATATTAGGTAGCTTAGATATTAAAATAAAACAGCCAATAAAAGAGAAATGGCTTAAGTTTGCAGATAGCTTAAAGGCATTGTTTAACTAATGTCAATTTAACTAAAAATTTATTAAAATGGGTTAAGGTTATTCAAAATCAAACATCAAAAAAGGCTGTTATAAAACAGCCTTTTTAGTGTTCAAAATTTGTTATAAAACTTTACCAAGGAATTTTATCAAGTTTTACTTCTGTGCCTAATAAATTTGCAATCTTTGGTACTAAACGTTCTTGTTCAGGGCTTACTAATGAAAATACATGACCTTGTATATCATCAACAGTTACTTTTGGCGCATCAGCAAACTCAAATTGTTTTGTAGTTAATACATCTTTAGATAACTCTTGCTTCATCGCTTTCGCTTTGTTTTCAACTTTTTTCACAGTCTTACGTGCTGTTCGGCCTGCTCTGTGAATGTAATCATTGCTGTTTACTGGCAAATCAAAGTTAATGACGTAATAAAGGTTATCAAAATCAATACCGCGAGAAGCAATATCAGTCGCGACTAAAAACTTAAACTCTTTATTTTTGAAGCTGTCTAAGCGTTCTTTACGTCTTTTTTGTTGTACTTCGTTATGAATGCCTTGGTTTGAAAAACCATTTTCAGTTAATAACTCAATTAGGTCTTTCACATCTTGTTTTGTACGTGTGAAAATAAGCGCTTGATCACATCTCAGCATTTGTAATAGCTTGATTAAGTGTGACTCTTTATGTTTTCTGTAACAACGATACATGGTATGTACAATTTTTGATTGTGCAGGCTGTAGTTGTTCCGTTTTAATTTCTTTTTGGTGTGATAAATTGTCTTTACTGAATTTAGCTAATGTTTTGCTATCAGTTGCAGAGAATAAAACAATTTGTCTTTTCTTTGGCAGGGCTGTAAGAATTGTTCTTAACTCTTGTTGAATGCCCATACTCACTAATCTGTCAGCTTCATCCATTACAAAATGTTTTAAGTTATCAAGCGAAAAAGTGCTTAGTTTTAAAAGATCAACTAAACGCTTAGGTGTAGCGATAACAATATCAGCACCACGTTTAAAACGCTTAACTTGGGATTCAAATCTTACGCCACCAAAAATACTGATAGTACGTAAGTTTAAATCTTTACCATAGTTAGCAATTGATAACTCAAGTTGTTGAGCAAGTTCGCGTGTTGGTACTAAGTAAATAGCACGTACAGGGCGTACTTCATCTTGACTATGATCAACCTGACTTAATTCTTGTAATGTAGGCAATAAATATGCAGCAGTTTTACCTGTACCAGTAGGGGCAATAGCATATGTATCAGCGCCAGATAAAACAGCGCCAATAGACTTCTTTTGTATAATGGTAGGTGTTTTATAACCCAAGCGTTTTATGTTTGCTTGTAGGGTCTTGTTTAGGCCTAACTCAGCGAATATCGTCATTTTGATCAACTTGTAACAAATAATGGCGGGCATTATACCTATATTTCAATAAAATTACTTATCTTTCATATTAAGCTGAAATAAATTTTTATTTTAGGTGATAATTTATACATATTGTAATAATTAAGTTCCCATTCAGCGAATGATAAAATGCTTTAGAAAAGGCAATTAATTGATGTGATAGTTATTCTGTTGTAAAATTATTTAGGAAGTTTAAGTTGGCTTTGCGACAACCTTTGGAGATTTACATTGGGTGTTACACTATTTTTTATGGGAGTAACAATTTCTGCGATACATGCCTAGAATTGACCCCCCAGAATAACTTAGCAGTGAATGACTTAATACAAGTGGTATTAATTACTGCTTTTCGATGTATAAAATGACCTCACCCATTTTCAAACCGAATTTAATAATATCTGTTTTGTTAAATAACCGATTAGAATCGAGCATGTACATCCAATCATCTAAGGTTACTTCATATTCTGTACCGTCTACTGTGATCATTAACTGATATTGCCAAGTCAAAACACTACCATTAATCTTACCTTGTGCTATGCCAACGACGTCGGAAGCTGTACCTTCATAGATACCATTATCACGCTTAGTAATGTGCCATATACGCTCAGATTTTTCACCGTCATTAAAAATAAATTGCTCATCAATAGTGCCCTTGTTACCTTGCCATGTTGCATTGATATCAACTGAAAAATGCCGTGTCATAGTACCTGAACGGTCAAATACAATACCGTATGCGACAAGTTTATCGTTAAAAAAATCCTCAAACTTAAAAACAGGGGTTGTATTAGCATAATCAGATAGTTGTGGACTTGAACATGAGCAAAGTAAAAAGCTAAATAAAATAAGCAAGATCTTTTTCATTATTTTTTCCCTAATAATTTGGCACGTAATTTTGGTTCCGAGGTATTGTTTGAAAGCCATATTGCTAAAAAAGCAGGCCCAAAATCGGGATCGGCCAGTTCACCTATGAACTGATGTGTCTGCGCTTCATCATTAAAGTAGAATTTACTGCTTTGATTGCTATCTACTATGATAGTCAGACCATTGCCTTCTTGTATTTGAGGCCAAATGTCATTTAATTTTTCTAACCATTTGGTTTGATTTGGGTTGGTTAACTTAATGTGCTGCCATTGCTCTTGAGTCGCTTTTATTAAATCTTCTTTAGAAATATCTCTTAAATAACTGATTTTCAGAGCTTGTGGATAGGTATTTTGTTGCCAATCTTTTGTATTACTTAGCAGTTCAATATCGTAAATGTCGAAAAAAAGCACTGACATTTGCGCTTTACCTATGAGATGCATTTTGTTTAATTCACTGGCATTAGAATTAAAGCTAAAAATATAAAGCGTGAGTATAAATAGTAGTGTTTTCATCATTGTTCTGCTTCCTGTGCATTTTGTTCAAATAATATTTTTACTGAAGTTGTATATTTAACAAATAGGGGCAACAATAGTGCCCAAATAAAAGCATAAATAGCTATAAATTCAATTGATGATAATGTTGTATCAAAGGTATTTAACTTTAAAGCTGCAAAATAACTGCTTGGCCCAAGTACTAAACCAATGAGACAAACATATTTTGGATCTATGGTTTGCAACCAATTGAGGCAGTGATTAAAAGTAAACGAAAAGACGCACCATAGTAAAATTAAAGTGGTCGGTAACGTACCATTGGTTGTTTGAATAACATCATATAAAATTAATACACCATCAACAACACAGCCAATTAATGCAATATTGAGCAACCTAAAATCAGCGATTTTAGTTGGACTTAAAATAAAATGAATAATGATAAGTCCTGTTATCAACAATGATGCGCTATCTGGATACAAAGCAGCTAAAAACCAAGTTGCCTGATAAATAGCAAAGTTAACAAAAAGAAAGTATTTCATAGACTACTCAAATATTTCGCTGCTTGCTAGATTAAAGGTAATTCATTACTTTTTGGTCGTTGGCATCATAATAGTGAGGCTTTCTGGCAACGATATGATGTGTACTAATTACCCTTTCTAAAAAAGCACCTTCACAATATGCAAAATAATAGTGCCAAAGTCTTTGGAAGGTATCATCAAAGCCAAATTGCTGTATTTGCTGCCAGTTATTATCGAAATTAACGCGCCAATCGTTAAGCGTTCTAGCGTAGTGCAAGCCAATATCATCTATTTTATCTATCATCATATCGGTAGATTGCTTGATGTGTTCACTCATAATACTAATTGAAGGTAAACAACCGCCAGGGAAAATATATTTTTGGATGAAATCGATATTCTTGCGGTACTCATCATATCTTTGATCGGCAATAGTAATTGCTTGGATCAACATCTTTCCACTGGGTTTTAGTAGATCATTGCATTGACTAAAAAAACTAGTCATAAAATCGTGTCCTACAGCTTCAATCATTTCAATTGACACTAACTTATCAAATTGGCCCTCAAGTAATCTGTAATCTTGCTTAAGTAAAGTAATTTGGTTTTCTAAGCCTAGTTCTTTAATTTTTGTTTGAGCATATTTATATTGTTCATCAGATATGGTTGTTGTCGTGACTTTACAACCATAGTTTTGTGCAGCATGAATAGCCAGTCCACCCCAACCAGTGCCAATTTCAATTAAATGCTCGTCAGGTTTTAAATCTAATTTTTTGCAAATAATATCCAGCTTATTAGTTTGTGCTTTGTCTATAGATTGATGATTTTCATCATAAACAGCACACGAATACATCATAGTAGGGTCAAGAAAACGCGTATATAAATCATTTCCTAGGTCATAATGGGCTAAGATATTCTTTTTTGAGCCTTGTTGAGTATTAGCATTTTGAAAATGTAGTAACTTGCTTTTTATTTTTGCTAGTATGCCTTTGTTGTTTTCAACGCTATCTAAAGTTTGCTGACTTCTTGCCATTACTCTGACAAGCTGAGTTAAGTTGTTTGATGTCCATTTTTTATCTATATAAGCTTGAGCAACCTCTATACTGCCACCTCTAATAAAATCTTTATATAAACTCATGTCATGAACATTAATATGTGCTTGTAATGACGCATTTTTGTCGCCTAGCAGTGTGACATTTTTACCTTCATGGATTTCAATTTTAGCATTTGTAATTGAATTTAATGCCTTGAATACAATCTGTCTGCATTTTTTATTAAACCAACTTAGGTTGACCTCATTACTTAATGTTTGCGTAATTTCCATGTTTGCCTCAGCTTTTAGAATAAGGGATAAACGGCACACGTTTAAAAAATAATTTAAGTGCTTGCCAATATATTAAAGTTAAAATTTTAAAAACCATTAAAGGTAATTTAATCCAATTTTTTATCAGGTTAACAGACGATAAAGGCTGTTTCATCAGTGCTAAATGTGCATCAAATGTCGGCTTGGTTTCACCTTCAAAATGATTAGCTATTGAAACAACAACTTTGTCCTTTGGCGTGGAAACGCGCCATTTGTACTTCATGTCTAATTGCATAAAAGGTGACACATGAAAGGTTTTTTTTGTCATATCACTTTTTAAAATATTAATTAGATAATAATGTCTTTCGTTCCAAGGAGTATTACTTACTTCAGCTAACATTAATTCGCATTCATCATTTTCGTTATAACAATAAAAGAAATTAACTGGGCTAAAATAGATACCTAAACAACGGCACTGGATCAACATATATACTTTTGAACCGTCCCAATTACCACCAAGAGCCTGTACTTTACTTGCGATACGTTGTTTTAGATCGCCTAGTTCATTTATTATGTAATCTTTTTGATTAAATTTAATTGGGCTAAATTTAGTTGTACCAAATATACTAAAGCGTTGAGATATCTGATTTATTTCATCAAGGTCAATACCAAACATAGACATTTTATATTTGAATTTATGTAACACAGGCGCAAAACGTCGATGTAATACATGGCCGCTAAAAATACCACTATTTAAAGTCATAAACTGACTCCAAAACGTTTGGCAACACTTAAAGCACTATGAACGCCATCTTCATGAAAGCCATTTCTCCAGTATGCACCAACAAAATGCGTGTGGTTCTTACCGCATATTTCATCTCGCCTTTTTTGTGCTGCAAAACTGGTACTGTTAAAAACAGGGTGATGATAGATGAACTTTGAAATTATTTTATCTTTATCAATTAACTGTGTTTGATTGAGTGTCACACAAAAAGTATCATCTGAGCAAATACCTTGTAATATGTTCATATTATAGGTGACGCAAGAAGGTTTATTGAGTCGTGCATCTTTGTCTTCATCTAATAAATAGTTCCAACTTGCCCATGCATTTTTTCTTTTCGGTAGTAAGTCGGTATCTGTATGTAGGACTACTTCATTAGGGGTATAGGCAATACTGGATAGAATATCTTTTTCTTGATCCGTTGGTGACTTTAGCAGTTTTAATGCTTCATCAGAATGACAAGCAAAAATAACTTCATCAAAATGAGACACTGCATTATCTTCAAAGTGGATCTCTATGCCATTATCAGTTCTATCTACATATTTAATTTTTGAATTGAGCACAATAGAATCTTTAAACTTCGCTATCATAGGTGTAATATATTTATATGAGCCACCAGTGATCACATACCATTGTGGTCTGTTAGTAATGTTTAATAAACCGTGATTGTAAAAAAACTGAATAAAAAACTGTAATGGGAAAACCAACATATCTTTTAGACTAGATGACCAGATTGCAGCGCCCATAGGCAAAATATAATTTTCGTTAAAGTTGTCAGAAAACTGATTCTCTTTTAAAAAGTCACCTAATGTTTCATCGCTGTCGATTTTGTTTTCATATAAACTGGTTGCGAGTTTGTTAAACTTTAAAATTTCTTTGATTAATAACCAAAACGAAGGTCTGAAAAGATTACGCCTTTGCGCAAATAAGGTATTTAAATCGTGGCCGTTATACTCTAATCCGTTGGCATTATTTTTTACGCTAAAACTCATTTGCGTTTCTTGCTTTGAAACACCTAATTTGTTGAGTAACTTTAAAAAGTTGGGATATGTTCTATCGTTGCAAACAATAAAACCAGTATCTATATTATAATCTTTATTATTGTATCTTATTGGTTTTGTCGCGGTATGTCCGCCAATATAATCGTTCTTTTCAAATACAGTTATTTCATGTTTTTGATTAATTAAATGTGCAGCAGTTAGGCCTGATATACCAGTGCCAATAATCGCTATTTTTGTCATTTTTGAATCATCCTTAACGCTAACTTTTGCCAAATATAAAAGGGAAAAAGTGAAAAAAGCTTCATTACGAAGGTAAAAAAGAAAGGGATATTAATTTCTGATTTATTTTTATCTATACCAGCAATAATAGAATTTGCAGCGAGTTCACTTGAAATAATACCTGGCATAGTAAAGGTGTTTTTATCTGTTAGTGGTGTGCGAACGAACCCGGGGTTTATTACACTGACATTAATGTCATGAGGCTTTAAATCAATGCTTAATGATTTGGCTAAATAATTGAGTCCAGCTTTTGAGGCGCCATAAGCTTGTGTTCTAGTTAATGGTAAAAAAGCTGCACTTGAACTAGTGAATGCTAAATTGCCATGAGGCCTTAAATTTTTAAGCAATACCTGTAAGCAATAGCCAACAGAAATTAAGTTATTAGTGACAATTCGAGCAAATAAATGACCATCAAACTTGATTGGGTCATCTATATACTCACAATCACCTGCATTAAGAATGATGATATCTAGTTTAGGCAAGTTTACCGATGCTTGTTCTATATCTTCTAAAATTGTCACATCACACACAAAAGAAATAATATTATGATGGCTGGCAAATGCTTTATCTAACTTATTTTTATTCCTACCTCCAGCATATACAATATTGCCTTTAGTTGCATATTGTAAAGCCAGAGCGTGGCCAATGCCTGAAGAGGCACCTGTTATTAAAATATGTTTCATTTTGCAGCTCGGTTATTTATCCAATTAATCAAACCACCTAATAAAGGAACATGCTGATAAATTAAATTACCAACATCAAAATAATCTCTATGAAAAATCACCTTTCTATCTACAACTTTTAACCTAGAGTGGCCATGTACTAAGATCTTTTTTCCTTTGTTAAGGCCTGGATGTTGATATGTCATATCCCAGTACAAAGCAGCTTCATTTTCGCTATTAAAGCTATGAGTAATATCGAAATGGCAATATATAATATTTGTATACATTTTTTCAAAGTACTGAATCAGGTTTTTTCGACCGTTTACGGTATGCAATGGATCTTGAAAATGGATATCATTGTGATAAATCTCTTCCAATGACTTCAAATTATTTACATTAAGTTTGTTATAAGCTTCAATAAACTCATCTACCCAGCCATGATGAGGCATAAAAACATCATTAAAATCATGAATTTTTTCGGAGTGACTATTCATTAAATTGCCTTAATTTTAGTAAATCAAACTCTATAAAACGCTAAAGCTTCCTCTCTAGCGTCTTTGTGATTAACAACAGGCTCAACGTATTTTTTTGATAACCCATTGCGTGATAAATATTCATGTGGAAAGTGTATTTCTTTATCAGGAATATCTTTCAGCTCAGGTACATACATACGAATGAACTCTCCTTTGGGATCAAACTTTTTACTCTGAGTGATTGGATTAAAAATTCTAAAATAAGGTTGCGCGTCACAACCTGTGCTGGCAGCCCATTGCCAACCACCATTATTTGCTGACAAGTCGCCATCGAGTAGGTGTTGCATAAAAAAACGCTCTCCCCAACGCCAATCAATTAACAAATGCTTAGTTAAAAAACTCGCTACTATCATACGCAATCTATTATGCATCCAACCAGTGTTTATTAGTTGCCTCATTGCTGCATCAACTATCGGATATCCTGTATTTCCCTGACACCATAATTTAAAGTGTACGTCATTATTTTTCCATGGTAAATCATTGTATTTTTGTACAAAAGTCTGACTTTTACATAAATCAGGAAAATGAAAAAGCAAGTGCTTATAGAAATCACGCCATGCCAGTTCATTTATCCAAGTAAATTCGCTAGCAGCTGAATTATCTAAAATATGAGGGTGATGCGCTAATACTTGCGACAATAAATATTTAGGACTAATTGCGCCTATGGCGATATAGGGAGATAAACCCGAAGTGCCCTTAACAGAAGGAATATCACGTTGCTCTGAGTAACTGAATAATTTATTAGAAATAAAGTTTTCAATAATTGAGTCGTAAACCACATTAACAAGCGGCCATTTTTTTGAGCAAGATTTATTTGCATTAAAATGTATATATTGAGGAGCAGATGTATTTTGTTGCAAAAGGTGAGGGTAATCACAAATGGAACAACCATTTGCCACTAAGTACTTTAGCCAGCTATTTCTAAATGGCGTAAATACCTTATACATTTCACCACTGCCATTAAGTACTTTTCCTTTAGGAACAATGACATCTGACTCAGTCAAATTAAGCGATACACCTAGATCAATGATTGTTTTATCTCGTAGCTGTTCATTGAATTCAACTTCGCTATTCGCATATACATTTTCAATATCATTGGCTTTTACATAGGATAAAAGGCTACTTATTTGATTGTCAAAATTACTAGCTTCTATATGAACAAGTTCAACACCTAGTGTGTTTAGTTGATTTTTTAGTAAGTTAAGGTGACGTTCTATAAAATCAACTTGTATTGGTGCCATATCGTGATTATGCCACTGTTGAGGTGTAGAAATAAAAATGGCCTTATAAGGGCCATTTTTACTTGCTGTGGTTAATGCTGGATTATCAACAATTCTCAGGTCTTTTCTAAACCAGACTAAATTCATTAGTAACCATACCTTAGTTTTAGGTCATCAGGATAGGGTGATAAGTACACTTGCGAGTTCAAGTATTCTTTAGTGTGCTCTCTTAGATAATGATTTATCAATGTAAGCGGCACTAATAACGGCACTAACCCTTCTCTGAATTCAGATATTTTTTCAGAGAGTTCTTGCTTTTGTATTTTGTTAAGCTGCTTTTTGAAATAACCTTGTAAGTGTTGCAAAGTATTAGAATGGCTCTTTCTATTAGATAAATGTTTTAAACCAGCCATTAAACCCGCAATATATTGTTGTGATAGTTCATCAAGACCAATGTCTGCTCTTGCCAATAGCTTACCTAAAGATTTATACGATTGTAAATGATGGCTCATTAAAAGATATTTATGTTGCGTATGGAACTGAATTAACTTGTGTTTAGTTAAACCAGAGGCAACCAATTCTTGCCAATGTTTATATGTATAAACCCTTATAATGAAGTTTTCTCTTAATGGCATGTCATTTAAGCGGCCATTTTCCTCGCAAGGTAACAAAGGGTTTTTCTCCATGATTTGCTTTGCAAACAGACCTATGCCGTTTGATTCACTACCTTTACCATGGTCATAATAAACTTTTACTCTTTCCATACCGCAACTAGGGCTTTTTTGGCAAAAAATAAATCCACTGAGCTCGTCTACGTTATCTGCAACCTTACTACCAAAATTTGTAAGCGCCTCAGTGACATCACCTGACCCATCAGGTCTGCTAACGATAATCACATCATCTTTTTTTACTTGCCTTATGGTCTTTCTCGGAATTGGCAAACCAATTGCCACCTCAGGACAATAGGCTTTGTACTGTACATGTTTGCCAAGTTCTTCAGTACAAAAATGTGATTTTTTATGGCCTTTGTCAAAACGTACCTGTTCACCTTTTACACAAGCGCTTATACCTAATGTGATGCCTGATTGTGGTATCTTCATAATATGCTCCACATACTGATTAATAAATAAAATTGCCAATAGGGTTTAAAATACGTGCGAGCCCTTTAGTAAACTGCAATGCATTGCTAGACACTGTATAACATAAACAACCATCTTTAGTTTCTGGCTTGTGGGTGTGGCTCTTAGTTAGCCATATGAAATCACCTTTTGTATATGCACCTAACTCATCTTCAAAACTACCATCAAGTAATAATGTTAGCTCAAAGCCTTTGTGAGTATGTGCAGGCACAGTCCCAGTTGGATCTATGTGTAATAAACTTGTATGAAGGTCACCTTCATTTAAATCTAACCTAGCACGAGATAACTTACCTAAATTCTGCCATTGTGATTGGGCTACTTTGTCAATTGCCCTAGGGATAATATACTCATGACCTCTAACATTGACTGATTTAGGTGCTACAGGCTTTTCTATATAAACTTTATCGCTTGATGTGATGCTGTCAATCATGTTCGAAAAGTCCATATCGAAATTATCAGCTGTGTTAATTTGCGAGCTAGTTGATTCAAATACCGTTGTAGATTGGCTTAGTGTTAGTTCTTCAAGTTTATCCTTACAAAGGGGACACATTTCA
This sequence comes from Pseudoalteromonas sp. '520P1 No. 423', assembly GCF_001269985.1. Classification (NCBI taxonomy): domain Bacteria; kingdom Pseudomonadati; phylum Pseudomonadota; class Gammaproteobacteria; order Alteromonadales; family Pseudoalteromonadaceae; genus Pseudoalteromonas; species Pseudoalteromonas sp. '520P1 No. 423'. Next base: position 2,232,682 of record NZ_BBZB01000001.1, read on the forward strand.
GCATGCATTGAGATAGCTGCACTGATAGATGCTGGTAGCTGACCTTTGACATGTAGTTCAAGTAATTCATGTTTTGGGTGGTGTGTGATCATGAATCGTCTCCTAGGTGTGATTTAAGCTTACTTAATGCTGTTCTTAATCTTGATTTAACAGTACCAACCGGTATGCCCAGTTGTACTGCAATTTGTTCTTGAGATAGTTCCTGAAAATATACGCCTTTGATTATCTGCTTTTGAGCTTGCGGGAGCTTATCAACGTGCTTCATTAGATTTTTATTTAGAAGGTGATCCTCAAAATCTGCAGTGTCAAGATTCTCAGACTCTACTAAGGGCCAAATATCTTCGCTTAGCATATCCTCTCGATTAGATTTAACTTTTCTGAGCATATCAAAAGAAACGTTTCGCATAATGGTGTACACCCAAGTAGTGACTGCACCTTTGTCGGCGTTGTACATGTGGGCTTTTTTCCAAACGTTTGTCATCGTTTCTTGCAAAAGTACGTTAGCAGAGGCCTCATTATTCAATTGCTTTATGCCAAAGCGTATAATTTTGGGTGCAAACCAACTAAATATGTTCGAGAAGGCTTGTTTGTCTCTGGTGTCTGAAATTGAACACAGCCAGCCTTTTAATTGCTCTTTATTATCTTGCTCAAGCAATGTTTTATTTATACTCATATCAGCAATGTTTCTTGTATCATTTAATGAATGCTGCATAAAAGCTACTTAATTATTTGTCATCATAGTAGCCAATACGACGTTGTTAGATAAAAAGATCAAATAATTAAAAATTAATTTATTTGCCTTTAATCACAGTATGCAAGAAATTTTCACATTGCTCAAAGTTAAGTGTGCTTATTTTTACTTTATTGAAGGTGGTAATAGGTAATATCTCTAAAATCCGGGCACAAACCCATACTTTATCTTCAAACTTTGTTTCAGAATAAAGAGTGTTTAATTGCTTTGAATTATTAAATGCTTGATTTAGAAACTGGGTTATTTCGTCATCTTTGTGAAGCGGATCGTACTTTGTATCGTTAGCCCAATGATTTATTGGTTGTGTATCTGCTTTTAATAATCCATCAGATTCTAGATACATGTTAGATAATTTAACAAAACCTTTAGCTTGTACATCTATAGATAACAGACCATCCTTGAGTGTATCAAAATTCACTATCTCTACAATCATCCCTACATCAGCGCTGTTAAAAGTAGTTTCCTCATTGTACATACTCAAAACGAAACCATTTGAAGAAAAAGACTCTTTGACCAACCGAATGTATTTGGGCTCAAAAATACGCAACTTTAATTTACCACCAGGTAAAATAAATATGGGTAATGGGAATATACCTAATTCCATAAATGCAACTTTCATATCAAATTATATCTGATAATACGTGCCTAACAGTGATTTCGATCGCTTTGTGATTAATTGATCTGTTTGAGTTTTTAATCGTATAAAGAAGTAACAGATAGAATCTAGGATACTAGCAATGCAAAATCACTTAGATCAAAAAATTTTTTTAGAAGCATTCAATACTATCATAGATAAAGGACACAAAGAGCAAGGTTATTACCTACTCGATGATGTAAAAGCTTGGCATGATTATGATGGATATTGTTGTTATATTTCATACAATAAAGTTGAGATGACTTTAATGTTTCATGGCAAATATTTACTCGATTATAAAAATGAAGGCTTACTGGAAAGCTTCATTAAAAAAGTATTGCAGATAAATAAAGGTAGATAGAATGAATTTACAACGAATTAATGAGATCAAAGGTGTTATCTTTGACTTAGATAATACTTTAGTGTCTTCTTCTCTTGATTTTAAAACCTTGAAGCAAAGCATAGGCTGTTGCAGTGGTGAGGATATTTTAGAGTTTGTAAATAAAATAGAATCCAAAGAGCATAGACAACAAGCTGATGCAAAAATTTTAGCCCATGAATACGATGATGCAATGAGTTCAGAAATTCTAACCGGCGCGCATGATTTAATTGCTCACTTAAACTTATGCAACATTCCTACTGCAATAGTGACGCGTAATAGTAAACAATCAAGTGAGCATAAAATAAAAAAACACAGTATAAATATCGAAAATGTCATAACCAGAGAAATGTTTCCTCCAAAGCCCGATCCGACTGCTTTAAATCACATTGCCAATCAATGGCAGCTTCAAAATAAAGAAGTGCTATACGTAGGTGATTATTTATATGACATACAAGCGGCTCAAAATGCAAAAATGCAATCGTGTTTAATCTCTCATTTTGAAGAAAAACCTTATCAAGATCAGGCCGATATTGTGGTTGATACATTATCTGAGCTTAAACAATTATTAATTAAAATCAATTCAGATGTTGTTTAATTCATATTTTATTCATTAAATCTTATTGACCTTAAGTTAACTTGAGGTTTTATAGTCCTTTTCATCAACACTTTTAAAGGACTATTTATGTCAACTGTTATCTCTATTGCAAGATTAAAACGTTTTTCAAATTTAATTTGGATAATGCAAATTGGTAATTTTTTTATTCGTGGTACTTATTACATGGTTTGGCCATTTTTGGCTGTTATTTTATATCAAAAATTTAATTTATCGGCATCTGAAGTTGGCTTATTGCTTACAGGTTCATCGGTTTTCTCAGTGGTATTAGGCTTTTATACAGGTAATTTATCAGATAGGTTTGGTCGTAATCCTGTGATGTTAGTAGCTGCATTATTAGGAGTCATAGCCTTTGCTTGGTTGGCCGTAGCAGATACATTATTTACATTTTGTACTGCCGTGTTTTTAGCGACCTTACCGCGATCACTGTGGGATGCCCCGAGTAAAGGGGTATTAACCGATGAGTTACATGATGCTAAAGACAGAGAGTTGGCCATGCAAATGCTATATTTTTTAGTCAATGCAGGTGCAGCTATTGGCCCATTAATCGGTTTATGGGCAGGCTTAACCGGAGATCAATCTAGCTTTTTGTTTACTGCTTTTGCCTATGCTGGTTTATTATCAGCAGTGGTACTAACTTTCAAAAATAAAAAGAAGAGCAAACAAAATCAACATAAAACGTCTCATAATTTTAAGCAGATCATCGCTTTGTTATCTAAAGACCATGTATTTTTGCTGATTATGCTCGCTAATATGCTCATTTTATTTATATACGCACAGGGCGATTCAAGCTTAATTCAATATTTAACTCGCGCTGAAATACCAGAATTAGTTACCCTGATTTCATTTATCATTGTTTTGAATTCATTAGTAATTGTGATATTTCAATTCCCATTATTAAAATTGATGGAAAACATTGATATAAAAAACAGGATATATATCGGCATTATATTATTGGCATTTTCACAATTAGTATTTGCTTTTAATCCCATAGATTATTTTTTTGGCTGGTTGATTGGCACCTTTATTTTAAGCTTAGGCGAGGCCATTTTATTCTCAAATATGAATGTACATTTAGATAGACTCGCACCTAAAAAGTTAAAGGGCAGTTATTTTGGTGCTGCTGGATTATGTTCACTTGGTTTTTCTTTTGCGCCTTTGCTTGGTGGCATAGTATTAGATGTGTGGGGTGGGCCTACATTATTTTTGATCGCATCTGGATTGAGTGTAGTAACCATATTTTTATACCAAACAAGTGATAAGTTAAAACGGCCTGATTTTGAGGCTATGGAATTAGTTTAAATAATAAGATTAGTAACCACTTAGTGTGGTTACTAATATAATACAATTATGTTTTACACCAAGCTGCATTTCTACATCGTTTTTCTAAAAAGTCTAAAAATATTCTGACCTTAGGCGGCAAATGTTCTTTATGAGGGTAAACAGCATAAACACCAACGGGGTCGAGTTCATAGTCTGTTAAAATTGGTGTTAGTTTACCTGTATATATTTGTTCACAAATTCCTAGCTTAGCAAGTGCAGAAATCCCTAAACCACTTTGAGCAGCGGATACTACAGCATCAACAGAATTTGTTTTTAAACTGCTATTAATTTGAACCTGAGTCTTATTTCTAGTGGTTTTATGAGTAAATAACCATTTTAAAGGAGAGGGCAATATAGACAGGTTAATCCATTGATGATGCACTAAATCTTCAGGTATTTTTGGCGTACCATAACGTGCTAAATAATCATTTGATGCAAATACCAAAGTAGGGCTGGAACATAGTTTTTTAGCAATTAAATTAGAGTCTTGTAACCATCCTATACGAATTGTTAAATCTATGCCTTCTTCCACCATATTTACGACACGATCTTCTAGTAATAACTCAATTTTAAGTAAGGGATAAAGGCAGCGTAATTCTTTAATAACAGGAATAAGCTGATCTCGACCAAAGGCGATTGGACTGGCTATTCTTAATGTACCTGTTGGTTGATGCTGATATTGGCGTAGTTCATTAATGGCAATTTCAGCACGATCAACGATTTGCTCGCAGTGTTTAAAATAAATATCGCCAGCTTCGGTTAAGCTGAGCTTACGAGTAGATCTATTAAGTAGACGTACACCTACTTCTTGCTCTAATAAACTCACTTGTTTACTTACCGCTGATTTAGCAATGCCCAACTGGCGAGCTGCCTGCGAAAAGCTTTTTGTCTGCACTACTTTTGTAAACACGCCAATGCGTTTTAACTCATCCATATTTACCTTGATTGTTCTCTTAATGAGAACAGTGTTATATAAATAGTCAATCTAGTAAAGATTTTAATAACTGCAATAATGAATTTGTTGAAATTTGAGATAGAGATTTAGGAGAAAGGACATGACAATTGACACATTATTTAAACAAGTAGATCTCGGTGCAGGTTTAATACTAAACAATAGAGTAGTAATGGCTCCGTTAACGCGATGCATGGCGGATAATGAACTAGTACCAACGCAGGCAATGGCAGAATATTACGCAAGGCGTGCTGATACAGGCTTAATTATAACTGAAGCAACGTTGATTTCTCAATCTGCACAGGGTTATCCAAATACACCTGGTTTATATAATCAGCAACAAGTAGATGCTTGGAAAAAAGTTACACAAAGAGTACATCAAAATGGTGGTAAAATTTTTGCGCAATTGTGGCATACAGGCAGGGTATCTCACCCCTACTTTTTAAATGGCGAAAAGCCTATGGCACCATCGGCGTTAGCTATTGAAGGTCATGTGCCTCGCATGGAAGACATGCATTACGGTGAGCCGCAAGAAATAACTCCTGAGCATATAAAGCAAGTGATAACTGATTTTGCACTAGCTGCGGCCAATGCTAAAAAGGCAGGCTTTGATGGCGTTGAAATTCATGGCGCAAATGGCTATTTAATAGATCAATTTTTACATTATGCAGCGAATGAAAGAGAAGATGAGTGGGGCCAAACGCCAGAAAATATGAGTCGTTTATTGTTTGATGTAATAAATGTAGTTAAAAAAGAGATAGGGCATGTAGGTGTTCGTTTATCTCCAGCAGCCTATTTTAATATGGCACATGATTCAAAAGATGTTGCTGTATTCGATTATGTATTAGATAAATTAAATTCACTTGAACTCGCTTACGTACACACAGGTATGTTTGAAGATAGCCATATAGATTATTTAGATGGCTCTGTAACCCAGTATATTCGCAGAAATTATCACGGAACAGTCATTGCGAGTGGGGGTTATACAGCTCAAACCGGTGAGCAAGCTATATTACGTGGCGATGCTGATTTAATTGCAATTGGTCGACCATTAATTGCTAATCCAGATTACATCGAGAAAGTTAAAACTTCAAAAGTATTAACTGAATATGATGACAGCATGTTGGCAGAGCTTATTTAGTACACCTTAATACGTTTTTGCTAATTTTTTTAGCGTTGCCGACGAGGTAACGCTGATTATTTAGTTATATTGAATTCACAGCTCATCAAAATAATGCTTTTTAAAAATGATTTAGTTACTTTATTTTTAGTGCACATTAAGTGCCTTAAAATATATGGTGAGGCGTGGAATATTTGGTTTGCTAATGTACCTCATTTTGAAGAAATGGCTGAATATGTTAACCAAGCTAAAAGCAAGTGAAACGGGTAATATCGCATATGCAGTAAGGTGCAAAACAACGGGGGATATTGTCGGAACAACTCGGTACTATAACGTTGAAAGTCAGCATAAAAGGGCTTTGCTTGGTTATACTTGGTATAGTAATTCTGTGAGAAGAACAGCCATAAATTCAGAATGTAAATATCTATTATTGCAAAACTTATTTGAAAATCACCATGCTTATGCTGTTGAATTTAGAACTCACTTTTTTAATCAAGCATCTAGAAATGCCATTGAAAGATTAGGTGCTAAACAAGATGGTATTTTAAGAAATCATAAAATAATGAAAGATGGATCACTAAGAGATACTGTTGTTTATTCCATCATTTCTACTGAATGGCCTGCTGTAAAATGTAATTTAATAAATAAACTAAATTAGTTATTAGTTTATTGTGATTATGTGGTCTTGAGTTAATTTAAAGACCATTTACTAAATGAATTCGATGTTTTTCAAATGCATTCCAAAGTTCATCTATTTTCTTTTGGTTTGTTTGATAAAACTCTTTATTAAATGCAGCATGCCATTTTGTTTGTAAAAGACTATATTTAGTTGCAGTAAGTTTATGTTCTAAATTTAATTCTTTACTTAAATACGTGCCTATCTGCCTATCGATAACAAACCCATCCAACTTGCCATTTGCAACAAATTTAAGACCTTGTATGGGAGTGAGGTTTAACGAACTTAATACATTTTTATCTGTTAATATTGTTCGCACTACATAACCTAAAGGCGCAGATAAATCATATTTTGCTAATGGGTAATATACATTGAGGTTTAATCCATTTTTATTAATTAAAGGATTTTGAGTTTTATCTAAATCAAAAGGTTTTATTTTTAGGTAAAGTCGCCAGTATGAAGGCTTTCAGTTTGCACTTACCTTCTTCTGTTGACAGGATTTATTTTGATTTATTTCACCAGTTACGACAGAAGAGCAATCTACTGGGGAGATAGTATTATGAGATTATTTATTTTTCTGTTCTTCAAATGGTCCTGAAGATATCGCTAATATTACGCAAGAAGATGCATCATATTTAACGATTCTTGCCCCTCGAGAAGATAAAGCACCATTAGTGATAGCGCAAAACCAAATAAATAACCCTGTTGATGCATGGGTATATTACCCTAGTAGTGATTCATATTACGTTGTGACCTATGGAGATAATTACCTTCAAAGGGGTGATTACGATTTTAATGAATTGGTAACAATAAAAAAGACTGCTTATTTTTATAAGTAGTCTTTTATTTATTTTTACAGCACCATAGCGGCAATCCAGCCAAAAATAAGCAGTGCTATATTAAAGTGGATAAAGGTTGGTACTACTGAGTCCCAAATATGGTCGTGTTGACCATCAACATTTAAACCTGATGTTGGCCCTAAAGTTGAATCAGAAGTCGGAGAGCCCGCATCACCTAATGCACCAGCAGTGCCCACTAATGCAGTAGTCGCCATGACAGAAATAAACATAAAGGCACAAATAAAGTTGCAATAATTGGCACTGTAGAGAACGAACTGCTAATGCCCATCGTTATTAATAACCCAACTAATAAAATAACTGCTGCCGCCAATGGTTTGTTACCTTCCATAAAGCTTGCAGCACTTTGCACTAAGCTTGCAACATTACCATTGGCTTTCATCACAGAAGCAAAACCTTGGGCCGATATCATTATAAAACCAATCATTGCCATCATAGCAACGCCTTTAGTGAAAAGGTCTGAGCTTTCGTCCCATTTTACTGTGCAAAAAAGCGTGAATACTATTACACCAGTTAAACCGCCTAAAATCATAGAACCACTGATATTTTGTGCTGCAACAGAGCATAATAAAATCACAGTTAACAATGTAAAACTCAGCAATGTTTTAGATTGCTCAGAATGAGAAATCTGTACTTTAGATAATAATTTATCTGCTAAAATAGACGTTAAACCAGACTTTGAAATAGCAACTGCAAAAGCACCTAACATAGCATAACTTAAAGCAATTTGTGCTCCGCCAGATAAACCTTGGTTAAAAGCATCTAATGTTTGCGTTAAACCTAAGCCCGCAACTAATCCAGAAACAATCGCACTGACAGTCATAGCAACAATCACATTTATTCTCACTAAAGTGAGTAATAACATGAGTAATACGCCTAATATTACAGCATTCATTATTTTCTCTTTAATTGTTATTAACTAAGCGCAATCAATTGTTAAATATTGAAATACTCAGGTCATATAGATTTAAAGACGTATTGTATACAAATTTAAAGAAGGGAAGGTAGGGATATTTAATAAGGTATAAGATTTAGAATTATGTTCATATAAACTATGGATTAATGGCTAAAAGTTCAATTTCAAAAATGAGTAATGAGCCAGGTGGAACTTGTCCTACTTTTTGATTACCATAAGCTAAATGAGAGGGGATAAAAAATCTAAATTTATCACCAACAACCATAAGTTTGATGCCTTTTTCCCAGCCTTTAATCACTTGATTCAAGTTAAAAGTAATAGGTCGACCTCGCGCCATTGAACTATCAAAAATATCACCATTTAGAAATGAACCGTGATAATGCGCTGTCACTCGGTCATTATTTTTAGGGTGTATGGTACCATTACCTTTAACAATAATTTGATATTGTAGTCCTGATATTTTTTCAATAACACTTTTGTCTTTTCGATTTTTACTTAAAAACTGCTCACCTTTTGTAATGTTTTTCTTAGCTTCTAAATCGAAAGCACTAGCTTGATCAGCATGCACTAATGACATGAATGTCATTAAGAACCATACACTAAATTTGTTCATCTGATCGCCTGTTTGTATTTTGCATTTGTTTATAAGCTGCTCTGTTATTAATAGAAAAACTGACAAGCCATTAATTTAGTTTAATAACATTATGATATAAATCAAAAGAAATATAAAAGAGGTGAGAATCATAAAAGATCAAAATTTGGATTGGAATGTTTTAGGGTTATCGAAATACTATAGGTTGAATATTATGTCTGGTTTTAATTAATGAAACATTTTAGAAATGGTCGGAGTAACAGGATTTGAACCTGTGACCCCTTGTCCCCCAGACAAGTGCGCTACCAAACTGCGCTATACCCCGACTTTAGATTAGATGTTTTATACTACCTTAGCATTGGGTGATGCTGACATCTGGCTGTTATATTACTTACCTTATACTGAAAATCAACACATTAACTTATTAATCAATTTGTTTGCCGATAATATAAGCATTTATTCACTTTTTGATATAAAGCTAATCTAAACAAGGGTTAACTGGTTGTCGATTAGCGTACTCATATACCGAAATTGTTTAACTTTTGGATGAATTAATCCAGTTATTAATTTCTTTTTCCATTTTATCTCGAATAAAAGGCTGAGCTTCTTTATTTGGGTGTATACCATCTTGTTGCATAAACTTTTTTTCAATGGCGATATCATTCATAAAAAATGGAAGTAGAGTTGTATTACTTTGATCTGTTACTTTTTTAAATGAATTTATAAACATTTTACTGTATCTAGGACCATAATTTGGGGGGATTTGAATGGTCATTACAGCAGGAATAGCACCAAAGTTTCGGGTTTTTTCAATTAATTGTAATAAATTATTTTCTAGCGCTTTAATTGGGAAACCACGTAAGCCATCATTGCCGCCAATTTCAATGAGTACGAAATCTGGTTGTTGCGCCTTTAAAATAGTGTCTAAACGGCGTAATGCGCCGCCACTGGTTTCGCCACTAATACTGGCATTTATTAATTTTATGGGCTGTTTTTTGTTTTCATACGTATATTGTAACAAATGCACCCAACCTTGCTCTTGCTTTAGACCATAGCCTGCACTTAAGCTATCACCTAGAATAAGTACTTTTGATGCTGAAGTAGCTTGAGTGCTAAGCGTCCCAAGACAGAATAAACATAAAAAACGAACTAAAATACGACTATAAGTACGATGGAATTTTGAGTAAATCATATGACTGAACTTTCACAATTAAATATTATTCAGGTAAGGGCATTATCTAAAAAGGTAAATACCCTTGCTGGCGAGTTACCTATCCTTAGCGACATTAGCTTCAATGTCAAGCCCGGTGAATCAGTTGCGATTGTTGGTGCATCTGGTTCTGGTAAATCAACTTTGCTTGGTTTACTTGCAGGACTTGATGCCACCAACGAAGGGGAAATCTACCTAGACTCTGAACCTTTACACGATTTAGATGAAGAGCAAAGAGCAGCCCTTAGAGCAAAATCTATCGGTTTTGTTTTCCAGTCTTTTATGCTGGTACAAAGTTTAACTGCCATTGAAAATGTAATGCTGCCATCAGAATTAGCTGGGCATAAAGATGCTAAACAACAAGCCATGGACTTACTAACAAAAGTGGGGTTAGAGCATAGATTAGACCATTACCCATCGCAGTTATCTGGTGGTGAGCAACAAAGAGTTGCAATTGCCAGAGCATTTGTTGGTTCACCAAAAATATTATTTGCCGATGAACCTTCTGCAAACTTAGATACTAAAAACGGTCAATTAATAGAATCACTATTATTTGAATTAAACCAAGAGCAAGGAACAACTTTATTATTGGTAACCCATGATGAACACCTAGCTGAACGCTGTAATCGTATTTTACATATTGATGGCGGCAATCTTATTAACGATAGTAATGGGGCGCGTGCCCATGCAGGATAAAAGTGAAAATAATAATGCGCTATGGGTAAAACTTGCTTTTAGGCTTTTTTTTAGAGAGCTAAAAAGAGGTGAGTTAACCATAATATCTGCGGCAATTGCGCTGGCGGTATTAACCGTTTTAACGCTGTCTTCAGTTACTGATCGTATTGGGCAATCTATTGAGCAAAAAAGTAACACTTTTATTGCAGCCGATCGTAAGCTTGGCAGTGCACATCCATTACCTCAAGAATACAAAGAAGAATCTTTAAAATATTCTTTAAAAACAGCGGAACAATTATATTTTGATACCATGTTGTTTGCTAATGATGAAATGCAATTAAGCTCCGTAAAGGCTGTATCAAAAGAATATCCATTACGTGGCGAAATCGTTATTAAAGATGCACTAACAGGATCAGTCAGTGATTACTCTGTTAATACAGGGCCAACACCTGGCAATATTTGGCTAAGTGAATCTGTACTTTACGCTTTAGATATTGAAATTGGTGAATCAGTAGAAGTCGGTGCGATTAATTTAATTGCAGAAAAAGTATTGGTTGAAGAACCCGATGCACCTTTTAATATTTTTTCAGCCAGTAAACGTGTGCTAATTAATATTAATGATGTGCCTGCTACACAAGTGGTACAACCTGGTAGCCGAGTTTATTATGCAATGTTATTTGCCGGTGCAGAAGCTGATATTGTTTCTTATTACGAATGGTTAAAACCCAATTTATCTGAAAACCAAAGCTGGTGGGGCGTAAAAGATAGGCAATCTTGGTTATCTGGTTCTGTAAACCGCGCTGAAAAGTTTTTATTATTAGCGGGTCTATTAGGTATTATGCTAGCAGCAGTTGCTATTGCTGTATCGGCAAAACGTTATTGTGAAAACCAATATGATCCAGTTGCCATGATTAAAACTTTAGGCGGAAGCCGCTCAAGTGTTCGTAAAATATTTATGCTGCATTTATCTTTAGTGACTATTTTTGCAATTGCACTTGGACTAATTTTTGGCTTTGGTTTGCAACTTATAGCGATAGATTATTTAGCACAAAATATGGATCAAGCTTTACCAGAAGCGTCAATGCGACCTTGGTTGATTTCAATTGTAACAGGTGCAACTTGTGCGTTTATGTTTTCGTTAAAGCCGCTACTAGATTTATTTGATATTCCTCCTTTAAGAGTTTTAAGACGCAATTTAGGTGATTCAATTGCAGTAAGCCGTATTCACTTGTTAGTTTCAGCAATAACTATTTTTGGCTTAATGTTGCTATTTAGTGGTCAGTTAATGATATCTAGTATTTTGTTTTTATCATCTGCTGCTTTGGTTGGTATTTTGTATGGCATAAGTCGCTTATTATTTAAAGCGGGTAGAGGTGTAGGTTTAAGCCCCGGCTCTAGTTGGTCTTTGGCAATTGCATCATTACAAAAACGTGCGAGCGCTAATTCAGTACAGCTTGTGAGCTTTGCATTAGCTATTAAATTATTATTGTTTTTACTGGTACTAAAAAACGACATTATTAATGATTGGCAGTCGCAGTTACCTGTTGATGCACCAAATGCATTTTTAGTTAATGTAACAGAAGATCAATTAAACCCAATTGAAACCATGTTAGCAAAAGAGGGGATCTCAACAACTGGTTTTTACCCAACAGTAAGAGGGCGTTTAAATGAAATTAATAATGAGTTGTTAGCCCGAGATTTTTCTGAACAAGATAATGAGAAAAAAGATGAAGAAGCGAAAGCAGGAATTGGCCGAGAACTCAATCTAACTTGGTTAATGGAAGTGCCTTCTCAAAATGAAATTACGCAAGGTAAATGGTTTGATAAAGATGTTAAAGGCGAAGCATCTATTGAAGAAGGCATGGCAGAGCGTTTAGAAATTAAATTAGGTGATACAATTGGTATATTAATTGGCTCAGAAAAGTTTAATGCTAAAGTCACCAGCTTTAGAAAAGTAAACTGGTCTAGCTTAAAACCTAACTTTTTTGTGATATTAAGTCCTGATCTGTTAAGTCGCTTTCCTTCAACGTATATCACTGCGTTACATGTACCCAAAGAAAGTAAAAAGTCACTTAATGCGCTATTGAAAACTTATTCAACTATCACTATGATAGATGTAGATAGTTTTATTAAGCAAATACGTTCTACCATAGAGCAAGTATCTATTGCGATTGGCTTTGTATTAATTATCGTGATGTTTTGTGGTGGTTTAGTGCTTATTTCTCAAGTACAAGCAAGCCTACAAGAAAGAATGCAAGAAGTAGTTATATTACGTACCTTAGGCGCTAAAGGGCGCTTAATTAAGTTAGCGACTTTATATGAGTTCTTTTTACTTGGCTTAGTTGCGGGGTTAGTTGCTGCAATATTTAGTGATATTGCCTTGTTATTAGTACAGCAACAGTTATTTGAACTAAGTGGTAAACTACACCCATTCATTTGGCTTGTAGGGCCTGTTGTTGGTGCCAGTTTTGTATCAATATTAGGTTATTTTATGATAGCTAAAACGTTAAAGAAAAATACCTCAGACTTACTTCGAGTGATGTCTTAATAAGTGGTTAAACGCTTCTTTTAGCTCAGGATAATGGAAGCGGTAACCTGCTTTAGTAATATTGTTTGGCCGTACATTTTGACCATAAATTAAAAGTTCGGCCATTTCCCCAAGTAATAATGTGAGAATTTTTGCAGGCACTCTAAAAAAATTAGGTCTGTTTAGTGATTCTGCCAACATACTTGAAAACTCTGCATTTGAAACAGGGTTAGGTGCAGTTGCATTAAATACACCTTTTAAAGATTGCTCTTCAACTAAATACATTATCATGCCAATAATATCGTCAATATGTATCCAAGACATCATTTGGCTACCATCAGTAATGGGCCCACCTAAAGCAAATTTATAAGCGGGTATCATTTTACATAAAGCACCACCATGAGAAGATAAAACAATTCCGGTTCGTATTATACACACACGGGTTGTATCTGATTGTGCATTTAGCGCAATAGATTCCCATTCTTTACATAATGTATGGCTAAACTCTTGGTTACATTGATCAAAAGATTCATCAATTGGTTGGTTGTTTTGTCGGCCATAAAAGCCAATTGCGCTACCAGAAATAAAAGTATGAGGAGGAGAGTTTGCATTATTCATGCTATCAACGATATCTTGGGTTAATTGCCAACGGCTTTGTTCAATTTTTTGTTTTTGTTTTTTGCTCCAGCGTTTTTCTACTATGGCTTCGCCTGCAAGATTAATTACAACATCTAGTTGATTAAAGTCTATTTCAGATAATTTATGAATTGCATGAATATGAGAGCCAATATTTAGATATACTTTAGTTGCATTTCGTGACAATACAGTTACTTTATGATGATTATCTAAAAATGGGATCAATGCACTGCCAATGAGCCCCGTGCCACCCGTAATTAATATGTTCATTAGGTCCTCTGTTTTAAATGTAGTTAATTGATAGTTAACTTTATGCCTAATAAATAGATTGTATTAGGCATAGGCTACGGGTATAAGTATAGCTAGAAATCACTTTTATCAAATTTTAAGTATAAGGAAATAGAATGTCTAAGCTGTTGGGTGCTAATAAAGCATTTGTGATGTTTGCAGCATTGGTTGTGATATTAGCTGGGATAAAAATGTCTAGCGATATAATAGTGCCTATGTTGTTAGCATTATTTGTTGCGATTATTTGTAATCCGCTTATTAATTATTTAGCGAAGTTTAAAGTACCAAAGTCTTTGGCTATTGTTGTTGTTTTTATACTTATTTTATTAGTAGGTATGTCTGTCGCAGGTTTAGTGGGCCAGTCTCTTAACGATTTTTCGCAAAGTTTGCCAGAATATAAAGTTTTGCTACAAGCAAAATTTGTATGGTTAGTTGATATCGCAGCTAAATATAATATTTTGATAGATAAAGAGCAGATTTTATCTTTCTTTGATCCATCAAAAGTAATTGATGTTGCAGCTAATACGCTATCAGGGTTAGGCTCTGTAATGGCAAATTTATTTCTGATTGTATTAACTGCTATTTTTATGCTGTTTGAAGCACCTGTCGTAAGCAAAAAAGTGCATTTAGCATTGGCTGATCCACAAATGAAAATGAAACATATAGACAGATTTTTAGATTCAGTGAATTCTTATTTAGCCATCAAAACATTAGTAAGTTTAGGAACAGGTGTTTTAGCCGGTATATTCCTTTGGATTTTAGATGTTGATTATTTTGTATTGTGGGGCGTTTTAGCTTTTATACTGAATTATATTCCAAATATCGGTTCTATGATTGCCGCTATTCCTGCGGTATTACTAGCTTTAGTATTACAAGGCCCAGCAATAGCCGGTATTGTTGTCATGGGTTATATGACAATAAATACTGTTATGGGTAATGTTGTTGAACCAAAGTTTATGGGTAAAGGCTTAGGATTATCTACCTTAGTGGTGTTTTTATCATTAATTTTTTGGGGTTGGTTGCTAGGAACTGTTGGTATGTTGTTATCAGTACCTTTGACAATGATAGTAAAAATTGCACTAGAAGCCAGTGATGAAGGGCTTTGGTTAGCTGTATTGTTAGGAAATATTGAAGAAAAAAAGACGAATTAACCTTTAATAATTTTAGATGTTTCGTAGGCGGGGAGCCATCCGCGAAGATTGTAAAATATAAACTAACAAGATCCCCGATAAAACACCTCGGGAATGACTGCTGTAATATGTGTGTCCGGTGGCTGAATCGTGCTTATGTAGATGCTCGTAGGCGAAATTTTGTTAGCATGGATGTAAGTAGTAGAGTAAAACAGGTGATAACATCGTGCTTGTGTTAAGCCAAAACGCTTGTAGGTTCGCCTTCTGGCGTACTGTGTCAATCAAAAGTCATAACAAAGTAAGGCTGAAGCTAAACCTACAAAAAACGCATAAATTAAAGCTAATTTTAATGGCTATAGATTGTATTAAAAAAACGGGGCAGGCTTCCGTTTTTATATTACACTTTTTGTTACTGAAGCTGTAATATCTCAATATGCTTTTGCACTGAATACACCTCACATCGTTTAAATGCAATCGCTGCGGCTATGGTATCTGGTAACCGATTTAAATAACGCCATCTACAATTGTCTTCAACATATTTATCGAACTCTTGCTCTGCACGCTTAAATACTCTTAATAACTGTAAGTTTCCAGTTTCATTTTGTTTTTTTTCTAAATCTATCAGTATTTTATTTGTCCACATTTCTACTGTGCGCTTTTCTAATACAATTTTACTATCTAAACAGCGTAAATAGCTTAAATTAGTTGTTTTTTCATTATCGCAGCCATCATTAAATTGTGCTTGGCTTACAAAACTTGTAAATCCTAACACTAAAATACAGCAGGCTTTAGTTTTGCTTGTAATTAAATTGAACATTAAACAGAGCGCCCCCTAGGTCACTATCTGATATTTTTAGCATACCTTGATACGATTGTACTAAATCATTAACAATTGCCATGCCAACACCATGACCTTTTTCATAAGTGTCTAGTCTGGCGCCTCTTTGAGTCAGTAATTTGATTGACTCTTCTGGAATGCCAGACCCATCATCTGAAACTTTAATTGAGAGCATATGCATAGATGTATTTTGTTTTTCAGTTACTTCAATTTGTACAATTGCATCACAGGCTTTACATGCATTATCTATTATGTTGCCAATTAATTCCATTAAATCTGTTTTATCGCCTAAAAAGTAACTTTTGTTCGATACGTTAGCGATAAAGTGAATATCTTTATCCCGATATACTTTTTTCATTGCGTTAAGTATAGAATCTACCACAGGTTTGATTGGTGTTTGTTTTTTCCAAGTATCTGTGCCGCCAGTTGCTGCGCGTTTTAGTTGATGCTCAATCATGACATTAATGCGATCTAATTGTTCACTTGCATCGGCATCAGTGGCTAAAGGGCTTGATTTTAAAACTGCTAACGGTGTTTTTAACGCATGGGCTAAATCACTCAATGATGAACGATATCGATCTTTTTGTCTTTGTTGTGAGTTTAATAACAGATTTAAATCTTGCGTGATTTTTTGAAGTTCTACAGGGTAGGTTCCCTTTATTTCATCACTATTACCTGATTCGATTGCGATAATTTCTTTGTCTAATCTTTGTAATGGTCTTGCACTCCATATAAACCCTAAGATTAATAAGACAGTTATCGCAAATGCCATTATGATCAGCCAATCTCGTAACGTATGCCTAAAACCTAGCATCATGTCTCGTAGGGCTAAATCATCTTTTAATAAATAAAAGGCAACATTATGTGAGGTATTATTTATTTCACTAATAACAGAAAAGCTCAGTTGCCAATAATCCCTATCTTGGTAAGTGATTTTTTTAAATTGGGTTTCACCAGCATGAAGCGGCATGATGTTAGGCAGAATTTCTTTGCTGATTGCAGATTCAGATTGCCACTGCTTATCTTCATTTAAATAAATAAAGGCAACCGTATCAGAGTTTAAACGATTAAGCTCAGGTGTTAATAATACGGCTGGCATGCCGATGCCGTCTTCTTGAAAGTCTACTTCTGCTAAAATTGAGTATAAGTGTGCTTCTAGTGTGTTTTCAGTGGCTTCAACCAGTGAAGAGTAGTAGGCTTTACCTATTGAAAAGAATAAAATTGGCAAGGCAACTACTAATAAAAATATAAGTATAAACCCTTGCCTAATTTTTAGTGATATTTCACCTGTTACCATTGACTTTGTAACCTGTATCCTCGGCCACGTAGCGTTTCAATTGGTTTAAATATATTTTCAGGGTCTAGTTTTTTACGTAAACGTAATACAAAAACTTCAATTACATTTGAATCTAAGTCAAAGTCTTGATCGTAAATGTGTTCAGTTAATTCTGACTTTGAAATTACTTTTTGCGGGTTTACCATTAAGTACTCAAGTACTTTATATTCGTATGCTGTTAGCGTTAGCTCTTTATCGTTTACCCAAACTTGTTGTGAGCGCGTATGAATACGAATAGGTCCAGCCATCATTTCTGGATTAGCTTGTCCTGCACTACGACGAATAAGGGCGTTACAGCGTGCTATTAGCTCTTCACCATGAAATGGTTTTGTTAAGTAGTCATCTGCACCTGCATCTAAACCTTCCACTTTATCTTGCCAGCGATCACGCGCAGTTAAAATTAAAATAGGGATATCTAAGCCTGCTTCACGTGCTTTTTTAATAACGGAAATGCCATCCAGTTTTGGGAGGCCTAAATCTACAACAGCTAAATCTAACGGGTATTCAGTTAAGTGAAATAATCCAGTTTCACCATCGTGAACTAAATCTACACTGTAACGCTCTTTTTCTAATGCCCCTCTTAAATTATCAGCTAAATGTAAATCATCTTCTATTACTAAAATTCGCATTAATTTTTACCTTTTTTAACTAAACCACTTTTTTTATTAACTGTCACATCTAGCACGCGGCCTTTTGGCTGTAATACTCGTACTTTATAATGCTTGTTGGCGTCTTTAACTTTTAATACTTTACCTGGATACTGCTTTTTAACGAGATGCGCTGCTCGGTTTTTTCCAATTGACTTTTTAACACTTCTATCTTTAGCATCTGCTACTGTAGAAAAAATAAAAGTGAAAGCTAAAAATGTATAAATTATGTGGCGCATGCCTAAATCTCCAGAACAACAGTTTAATAAAGAGTCTTAATGAAACCAAGTGCTTTTAAGGTCTTAACGATTATTAAATTTGAAATTAATACCGCATTGTTTAAGTTTAAAGCATGATTCAAATTTTATCACTTAGAATAACAGTTAAGGGTGAATTTAAACTGAATGGGGCGACAGTGGAGCCGCCACTTTAATTAAGGTAAAACTTTTTTGAAAGGCTTAACAATTGAGTCTTTGTATATGTTGGTCTCAACATATGGATCGGCAGCAGCCCATTCGCGTGCATCTTCTAACGAGTCGAATTTTGCAATCACTAATGAACCTGTAAAACCTGCTTCACCAGGATCTTCAGAGTCGATTGCTGGTAAAGGGCCTGCTGCAAATAGCCTGTCTTCATTTTTTAAGGCTTCTAATCGTGCAATATGTGCAGGGCGAACTTGCTTTCTCAATTCTAAACTATTTTCAACATCTGTTGAGCAGATCATGTACCACATAAAAATTCCACAAAATTAAATAATAAAGCTAAATAGTAACATTATTGTGACACTTTTATAGAATTGTTATAGAAGAATTAACCTAAAAGCTTGAAAGGGGCACTGCAAGGCTGCTAGCATCAGTCGAAAGTTATAATAATAAAAGTAAGGTTGTATATGAGTGCAAGTCGCGAGCATTTTAGTTCACGTTTAGGATTTATTCTTGCAGCAGCAGGCTCAGCTGTTGGTATCGGTAATTTAGTTGGTTTTCCTGTTTCTGCCGCAAAAAGTGGTGGCGGTGCTTTTTTAGTCATTTATGCTTTGTTTGTTATCTTTTTATGTTTACCCGTGATGATGGCTGAAATGGCAATGGGCCGTAACGCACAAAAAGATCCATTAGGTGCGTATAAAAAGCTGTCAGGTAATGACGGTAAATGGAGTTTCGCTGGTTTACTTGGGGTTTTCACTCCTTTTATGATTGCTGTATTTTACATGGTGATCACAGTTTGGATATTCGGTTATTTGGCGCAAACAGCTTTTGGTAATTTAGAGCAATTAGCTGATGCAGATAATTTTGGCACTTTTATTAATCAAAATAGTTTATTTGTTTATATGGGCGTTGTAGCCATAATTGTAAATTTAATTCTATTAGGTGGTGTTAAAAAAGGCATTGAAAAGGCGGCTAAAGTATTAATGCCAACCTTGTTTGTATTATTAGTGGGATTAGTGATCTATGTACTGACTTTAGATAATGCAATGGTAGGTGTAGAGTATTACTTGGTTCCAGATTTTTCACAGATCACAGGTAAAGTATTAAATATTGCCCTATCTCAAGCTTTCTTCTCGCTTTCTTTAGGTATGGGCATATTAATGACTTATGCATCTTATATATCTAAAAAAGAAGATATTGTTGGCGCTTCAAAAATGGTCGCACTTGCAGATTCACTAGTTGCATTAATTGCCGGCCTTATGGTTATACCAGCAATATTCAGCTTTAATCCAGATGTGAAAATCGATGAGCTTTCATCTTCATCAGTATCAATGATTTTTGTTTATTTACCTAAAATCTTTTTAGCGATGCAGGCGGATATTGGTTACTTCGGTGCATCTGCTATCGCCTTTATCTTCTTTTTATTAGTATTTTTTGCTGCGATTACGTCACTTGTATCTATCATAGAAGTACCCACAGCGACATATATTGAAGAAAAGAAAGTAAGTCGTAAAAAAGCACTTATAATGATGTCATTTACTATGGGCTTATTAACCGTGTTATGTACATTATCATTTGGCATGGTGGAATGGTTAACGTCATTCATGAATTATGGTGGCGGTAGCAAGAGCTTATTTGACCTAGTATATGATGTTTTTTATGATACGATTCTGCCATTAAATGGTTTGATGGTATGTTTATTTGTTATGTATCGATGGAAAAAAGCCAAACTGTCTGAAGAGCTAAGCCAAGGTTGTGACTCTTATATTGGTAGTTGGACTGAGAAATACGTTAACTTCTCTTTATCTACATTTATTCCTGTGATCTTATTACTAATATTTGTAAATACGGTTTCAAGTAAGTTTTTCGCATATAGCTTGTTAGGTTTTTAATTTAAATAAGCAGATAACAAAAAGGGAGCCTATGGGCTCCCTTTTTACTTTCTATGGCATACTATCTCTGCAAGAGCTTAATCTTTTTGCTCTTCGTCTGGTATGTATTTAAATAGCATCATGATAGTAATGAAGATAAATACAAAGGTCATACCGGTTAAACCAAATACTTTAAAGTTAACCCAAAAAATTCAAAGGGAAATTGTAAGCGATATAAATATTTAAACCTGCAATGAAAAGTGTGATTGCACTGCACATTAAATTTATTTTATCCCAAACAGCTTTAGAAATATCAATCTCTTGATCTGTATCAGAAGCACCTTTTAAAATTGATGTCAGCATTTTTTGCATCAAATTTTTGTTTAAAGCGTATCTAGAAATAAGCAACTTGTAATATAGATGTGCCAATTAAGACACCTGTTGCCCAAAAAATATCGACTAGTTTAAATGTCGCGAAAAATAAGAACAGAGGAATATATTCTATTAAACCCTTCATAATTAACTTTTTAAATGGAAGATGCGTTTTTTACCAGTAAGTTATGAGAGGCACAAGTACGACAAGATAAAATGAATGAATTAATCTTTGAAAAATTGATTAGTATTATCAAATGATCTTTAAGGTTGATAAAATAATAGTTAATTTATTATTTAAATCTAACTTCATACTATGTTATTAAACTCATCTCCTGTTGATAAAGTTACATTCAATAATCGTACTTTTTTTATTAAAAGAGATGATTTATTACATGCGTCTTTTTCGGGAAATAAAGCGCGAAAATTTTATTCTTTTTTAGAAAATGATTTTAGTGAGTGTGAAAAGTTGATTAGTTACGGCTCCGCACAAGCAAACTCTTTATTTTCATTATCAGCATTAGCAAAGTTGAAAGGTTGGAAATTTGATTTTTATGTGTCTCATATATCTGATTTTATGAAACAAAATCCTAAGGGGAATTATCACGCAGCACTTAAAAATGGCGCAAATATTATTGAAGTTGAATCTGATGAAACACTTGAACACTATCTTGATAGTGAAATATTACCCAATGAGAAAGAACACTTATTTGTGCCTGAAGGCGGACGCTGCCAGTATGCTAAAAAGGGTATAGAGCTTTTAGCTCAAGAAATCATCTCTTGGGCAGAAGTTAACAATATAACAGCATTTAAAGTTGCTTTACCCGCAGGTACGGGCACAACTGCTTTATTTTTACAGCAATCTTTTATACAGCAGGGCAGTAACGTTGAAGTGCTTACGTGCGCTTGTGTTGGTGGTGACTCATATTTAAAAAAGCAGTTTTTTGAATTGTGTGCAGATGAAAGTTTTCACCCTACAATTATACCAAGCGCCAAAAAATATCATTTTGGTAAGCTGTATCGAAAGTTTTATGATATTTGGCAGGATTTAAATGCCCAGGCAAGCATTGAGTTTGAGCTACTTTACGACCCATTAGGTTGGCTAACATTAATTGATTATATTGAATCTCAAAATATCCCAACCGATTATCCTATTTTATATATTCATCAAGGCGGTTTGTTAGGTAACGAAACCATGCTGCCTCGTTACCAACGTAAGTATGATAAGTAGCTTCAGTTAATTTAAATAGTTACTGATAAAATCGACCATTCTCTATGAAATAAACACTTTGCTATAGAGCAGGTATAAACCTTCTTATATTAAAGTGTTTTTCAGAAACTAATAATAAGTCAGCCATACCTTTAACATTTACGAATAGAGATTAAACGAACTATAAAGTTGCTGCTTTCATATTCTCAGTAAAAGCCTTTAATTGGCTTAGCATAGTACTTGAATCATTTAAGTTATCTTCAATGATTTTTACAACAGCTGAGCCAGATATTGCACCGGCGGCACCAGAATCAAGTGCTTCTTTAACATGTTCAGGCTTAGAAATACCAAAACCTAATAAAGATGGCGCTGCGTTATATTCGCGAAGCTTACTGACAATTGAACTTGCTGGCATTGTTACTTTAGTTTCAGTACCCGTAACACCTGCCCTTGATAATAAATAAGTATACCCTCGGCCATAAGATGCACAGGTTTTTAATGTATGGTCGTCAGCATTCGGTGTTGCGATAAAGATAGGATCTACACCTGCTTTTTTAGCTGAAACTCTAAATAACTGAGATTCGTGCAAAGGTACATCTGCAACTAAAATAGAGTCTACGCCAGCACCTTTAGCGTCTTGATAAAACTTATCTAAACCGCGTGCAAACACTAAATTAGAATATAAAAGTAAGCCAATTGGAATATCGGCATTATACTCACGTACTTTTTTTAGAATTTCAAAACACACATCTGTATTTGAATTCGCTTCAAGTGCACGAATATTAGCCTTTTGAATAACTGGGCCATCGGCAACTGGATCTGAAAAAGGAATGCCTAATTCTAGTGCATCTGCACCACCATCAATTAAGCTTTTAATGATATCAAAGCTCAATTCTTTATTTGGATCCCCAATGGTTACAAATGGTACAAATGCACCTTGATTATTAGCAGCTAAAGTTTCGAATTTTGCTTGGTATCTATTTTGAGTTGTCATTATTTAGCTCCTTTTTTAGCTGTCTTTTCTGCCAATACGTCTTGAACGTGCGCTAAATCCTTATCGCCACGGCCGCTTAAGTTGACAACTACTACGGTTTCTTCAGTTTGTTCTTCTGCATATTTTAAAGCGTATGCAAGTGCATGGCTTGATTCTAATGCTGGAATAATACCTTCATTTTTTGCAAGAGTTTGAAATGCCTCAAGTGCTTCATCATCTTCAATACCGACATATTGTGCACGACCTGTTTCATGTAAATGTGCATGTTGCGGACCAACGGCAGGGTAATCAAGGCCAGCTGAAACAGAGTAAGACTCTTCAATTTGGCCGCTTTCATCTTGCATAATATAAGTATAAGCACCGTGTAATAAGCCTTTAGTACCTTTACATAAAGTGGCACCATGTTCTTTACTATCGAGGCCTTTACCTGCTGGTTCTACACCGATTAATTTAACTGACTCTTCTTTAATGAAATCATTAAACATACCAATGGCATTTGAACCACCTCCTACACAGGCAATCACTGCATCTGGTAATCTACCTTCAGCTTCTTGGATTTGAATTTTAGCTTCTTCACCAATCATTTTTTGAAATTCACGTACTATTGTCGGGAATGGGTGAGGGCCTGCTGCCGTGCCTAATAAATAATGCGCTGTTTTATAGTTTGCAGACCAGTCTCTTAATGCTTCGTTTACGGCATCTTTTAATGTGCCAGAACCAGCGGTTACAGGTATCACTTCAGCGCCCATTAATTTCATTCTAAATACATTTGGTTGCTGACGTTCAACATCTTTTGCACCCATGTAAATTTTACATTTCAAACCTAATAAAGCACATGCAAGCGCAGTTGCAACACCATGTTGACCAGCGCCAGTTTCAGCGATAACTTCTTTTTTACCCATGCGTTTAGTTAATAAAGCTTGGCCTAAAACTTGGTTAGTTTTGTGAGCACCGCCATGTAATAAATCTTCACGCTTTAAGTAAAGTTTTACTTTAGGGTTTTTAACCATGTTTCGGGTTAATGTTAATGGAGTAGGGCGACCTGCATATTCATTTAACAAGGTCGTAAATTCAGTCTGAAATTCAGGATCTAGCTGTGCATTGTTAAATTCTTGCTCAAGTTGTTTTAGTGCCGGTACTAATAGCTCTGGTACAAACATGCCACCAAATTGACCAAAATAACCGGGTTTGTTATCTGTATTATTGTTAAAAGATTCCACTGTTCATTCCTCATTCATTAATTCTGTTTTGGTATCTGGGGCTTGAAAACCCCAAAATTAGTACTGTCTTAGCTTGGTGAAAACATCATTGATTTTAGTTTGACATTTTTTGCCAGATTCAATTTCCACACCTGAATTGATATCTAAACCTGTAGCGCCTAAATTACTTGCTTGTTTAATGTTATCGCTACTTAACCCACCTGCAAGCATAAACTCATCGTTGCAACTTTTTAATACTGACCAATTAAATGCTTTGCCAGTACCACCGAGTAAATTATCGCTATGGGTATCAAATAAGTAACGATCTACTTTTAGTGTAAGCTCAGGGATTTCATCTTTAATCGCGACAGCTTTCCATACTTTACATGTTTTAGGTAGCTTAGCTTTTAATGCACAAATAAATTGTGCATCTTCAGAGCCGTGTAGTTGAACAACGCTAAGTTTTAATTGATGCGCGTATTCTGCTATATGGTCAATATCAGCATTTACAAATACACCTACAAAAGAAAGTGGCGCGCTATCTACAATTGCTTTCGCACAGTCTAAATCAACAAAGCGTGGAGATTTAGGATAAAATATTAAACCACCATAAATCGCACCGGCATTATATGCTGCTAAGGCATCATCACAACGCATTAATCCACATACTTTATTTTCACCTAATGTCATTTTTCGACAGGCGAGTTCCATATCATCTTGCGCCATGATAGAACTACCTACTAAAAAGCCATTACATAATGGTGATAGACGTTTAACATCATCATAGGTATAAATGCCAGACTCAGAGATAACCACTTTATTATCAGGTATTAATTTACGTAATGTTTCTGTCGTTGCTAAATCAGTACTCAAATCTCGTAAGTTACGGTTATTAATACCAATAAGTTCGGCGTTTAGCTCAAGTGCACGATGTACTTCTTCTTCGTTGCTGACTTCAGTTAATATGCTCATATTTAATGATTTTGCTACTGATTCTAACGCTTTGTATTCTTGATTGTCTAATACCGAAAGCATTAATAAAATAGCATCGGCACCATGCAAACGGGCGAAATAGACTTGATATTCATCGATATAAAAATCTTTACCTATTAGTGGTTGTTCTACTTTATTTCTCACTGTTTGTAAGTAATCAAAATTGCCTTGAAAGTATTTTTCGTCGGTAAGTACACTAATACACGTTGCATAGTTTTTATAAACTGACGTAATTTCATCTAAATCAAAATTAGGACGTATTAAACCTTTAGACGGCGATGCTTTTTTACATTCTAAAATAAAATGTGTGCCGCCATTATCAGTGCTTTTTAATGCTTCATAAAAATTACGTGTCGAAGGTTTAACGTCATCAATAAAGCCTGATAACGGACGTTCAATTTTACGTTGTTTTAGCTCAATGGCTTTATCTGCAACTATTTTTTCTAATACGTTAGCCATGTTAAACCTCTGAATTACTTAATGTGACTATTTTTTCAAGTGTTTGCATCACAGTACCTGATGCTAGTTTATCAGCGACTATTTTAGCGGCTTGCTTAAAGTTATCAGCTTTGTTTGTTAAATATAAAAGGCCCGCAACATTTGCGATAATAGCGGCATTGTGGGCTGGTTTGCCTTCGCCTTTTAAAATAGCCAAAGTCGCTTGTGCGTTATATTCTGGGCCTTCACCTGCAATTGCTTCAAGCGGATACTCAACTAAACCAAAGTCGCTCGGAGTGAGTGTTGATTCAGTAATTTCACCATTATTTAATTCAACTACCTTTGTTGAGCCATGTAAGGCAATTTCATCTGTACCAGAACCATGTACCACTAATGCGCGTTGGGTTCCAAGCATATTAAGCGTTTGTGCCATAGGCATACATAAATCAGGATCATATACGCCAAGTAATTGTACTTTTGGTGCAGCCGGATTTGCTAATGGGCCTAAAATATTAAATAAGGTTCTGGTTTTTAATGTTGTGCGTACTGGCATCGCATGTTTTACGCCCTTATGGTAATTAGGTGCAAACATAAAAGTAAATCCAGTTTGCTCTAGGCATTGCTGGGCAAGTGATACAGGCATATTGATATTAATACCAAGCGCCACTAATAAATCAGCAGAGCCTGAATTACTCGATACGCTTTTATTGCCATGTTTAACCATATTAATGCCACAGGCTGCAGCTACAATAGCTGCAGTTGTTGATACATTGATTGTGTTTGACCCGTCGCCTCCTGTGCCACAGCTATCAGCTGTAATATCAAGAACAGTATTAAAAGGGACTGCATGTTTGCGCATGGCCGCAGCAGCACCTGCAATTTCAGAAGCCGTTTCACCTTTAATTTTGAGTGCAATTAAAGCTGCGGTTAATTCGATTTCAGATAATTCACCTTGCATCACTGTACTGAATAATTGTTCTGATTGCGTTTTGTCTAAGTCTTTTTGTGCAATTAGAGTATTGATTATGTCTTTCATTACGAAATTCCTTTTACAGTTGAATTGCTTAAATAGGCAAGGCTTTGTCTTAATAACTGGGCGCCATCAGGTGTTAAAATAGATTCTGGGTGAAATTGAAAACCGAGTATTTTATCTTGCTCATTTAATATCGCCATTGGGATATCTTGGTAATGGGCAATAATAGCAAGTGAATCAGGGACCTTAGTTGCCATTAAAGAATGATAGCGAGCAACGGGCATACGGGTACCTAACCCTTCAAATATTGCATGTTGTGCAAGTTCAATGGTTGATGATTTTCCATGTACAGTTTCGCCTGCATGGCCTACCGTGCCACCGTAGCTTTGAGTAAGGGCTTGATGTCCTAAACAAATACCAAGAATCGGAAACTTACCTTTACATAGCTGTGTTAAATCCATTAAACACCCTGCGCTTTGAGGCGTACCAGGACCTGGAGATAGAACAAGGATCACAGGTTTAGTTTCTGATGACATTTGCTCAAATATGGCCTGTGCATCTAAGTTGTTACGATATACAACTAAGTCAGCGCCCATTTGTTCAAATTCATCTACTAAGTTATAACTAAAAGAGTCAAAGTTATCTAAAAAGTAGATTTTATAATCAGTTTTATTAGACATGATTTTGCTCCTCGAAACTAGAAGTAATCGCTTTGATCACCGCTTGTGCTTTTGCACGAGTTTCATCGGCTTCTAATTGCGGTTCAGAATCATGAACTACGCCTGCACCAGATTGAACATAAGCGATATTATTTTTTACGAATGCGCTGCGGATCACAATACAACTATCCATAGTGCCGTCACCAGTTAAATAACCCACTGCACCGCCATAACTACCACGGCGTTTTTGTTCTACTTCACGTACCAGTTGTGCGGCTTTTACTTTTGGCGCGCCAACTAAGGTGCCCATGTTCATACAGGCTTGATATGCGTGTAGGGCATCAAGCTCTGGTTTTAATTGCCCAACAACACGAGAGACCAAATGCATAACTTGAGAATACCTGTCTACTTTTAGCAGCTCTTTAACATGGCGAGTACCTGCAATAGAAATACGCGCAACATCATTACGTGCTAAATCAACCAACATTAAATGTTCAGCACGTTCTTTTTGATCATTTCGTAAATTGAGTTCAATCCGGCTATCTAAATCTGGATTTATACTGCCATCTTGATGTTTACCTCGCTGGCGTGTGCCTGCAATTGGATAAACTTCTACTTGACGGCTTAGTGCACAAAACTTTAATGCAGACTCAGGCGAAGCGCCAAATAAGGTGAAATCTTGATCTTTCATATAAAACATATATGGACTAGGGTTTTGCTGTTTTAAATGCTGATAAGCAGAAAGCGCATCTGGGCAAGGTAAACTAAAGCTACGCGAAGGCACTACTTGGAAAATATCACCATCAACTATATTCTTTTTAAGTGCTAAAACCTGTTTGCAGTATGCTTCATCACTAATATCAACACTGACATCAGGCGCTTTAGTTATTTTACTGTCTTTACCTGTGTAAGGTGTTACTTGTTCACATAACTGATTAAGTTCTTCTAGTTTTTGTCCAACTTCAAAACAATTAGCATGCACATCAGGACCGTTAAATACATTACCAATTAAATCAGTTGTTTTTTCTTTATGGTCAATAACTACTAATGTTTCAGCTAAGTAAAAAACATAATCTGGACAGGTATTATCTTTATTTTCGACATCAGGTAATTGCTCAAAGTTAGCAACCATGTCATAAGCAAATACACCGCCTAAAAATAATGAAAAAGCGTTATCAGCAGTTGATTTTATATTGTTAATGCAATTACGCAGCGCACTAAATGCGTTATCTGCTTTTAATCGAGAGAACTCATCTAAATCAGCTTGGTATGGCTGATAAGTTAAAGTGAGCGTATTGTCATGTAAAACAGCATCACAATTAGCGACTTTTTCTTTTAAATAAGGCAGCAACTGCATGCCATTATTTGATAAAGCAACTAACTTAACCTGCTGACCATTACATTCGATTCGAATAGCTGCATCTACTAAAATAAGACTTTTTAAACAGTCTTTAGAATCAACTTCAGCCGACTCTAATAATAAGCTATTTTCTTTATCTAATTTCGCATAAAGCGAAAGTGGACTTTGGATATATTCCCGAGCCAAAGTGATGCTTGAAACAGCACCTGGCGCTTTTGTTATATGCCTAAATATCAAAACCTCATTCCTCTAGTATTTTGTATTAGTAATTTATTTAGAAAACAAAAAACCCGCATTTTGAATGCGGGTTTGGACATAAAAAAACCCGCTAGCTGCGGGTCTTAGAATCTGTTAGGTACAACAGTTCATCACCCGAAAATTACGAGTGCCACCACCAAATGATATTTAGTGTATTTACTTTAAATGTATGAACTGAGTTTGTCATTAATATGTACCTTTATTTGAGTAGCTATAGTAAAGCTCAAATTGTATATTCTTGTCAAGAATTTTATCTTGAATTTATATAACCGATTGTAGATAACAAAAATATATTGTTATAAATGCTGTAAATATCATATGTATGTTCGTTTTATAATGCTGAAATTGTTATACTTTGGGCATATCCCAGCGCTAAATTTAAAGTAGCTCAAATGAAGTACGATTTACATAGCCATACAACATGTTCTGATGGCCGACTATCTCCAGAAGAATTAATAGACAGAGCCGTAGAAAAAGGAATCGATATATTTGCGATCACAGATCACGATACATTAGATGCACTACCTATTGCTCATGAACATATTAATCAAAATAACTTAGATATAAAACTTATTAATGGTATTGAAATATCAACTCGCTGGCACAGTTTCGAGATCCATATTGTGGGTCTTAATTTGAATGTTCAATCGTCTGAGTTATTAAACATAGTCAATGAACAAAAGCAAAAAAGAGACGCCAGAGCACTTGAAATAGGGCGACGTCTAGAAAAAGCAGGTATTGTTGATGCCTACCAAGGCGCAAAAGATTTAGCAGGTGATGCACACATTACCAGAGCGCACTTTGCTCAGTATTTAGTTAATCAGGGTAAGGCTAAAAATATCCAAGGGGTATTTAAAAAGTATTTAGCTCGAGGTAAGACAGGTTACACACCAAGTACTTGGTGTGATATGAAAACTGCAATTGAAGCTATACAAGCAGCTGGTGGTGAGGCTGTTGTTGCACATCCTGGGCGATACAAAATGTCTAATAAATGGTTACGACAGTTATTATCTGATTTTAAAGCTGATGGTGGCGATGGTATGGAAGTCGCTCAACCGCAACAAGCGCCAACAGAACGCCAGTTTTTAGGTGCTTTAAGCCGAGAGTATGGCCTGTTATGTTCACAAGGATCTGATTTTCATTTCCCTATGACTTGGCTTGAGCTTGGAAAGAACCTATATTTACCAAAGGATTGTACACCAGTATGGCAAGACTGGGCAGTATAATATAGCAGCGTTTTATGACGCTTTGTTAGTAAAAATAAGGAATATTATGAGTCAGTTTTTTCATATACATCCAGAAAATCCGCAAGCTAGATTGATACGTCAAGCAATTGAAATAATACACCAAGGTGGGGTTATTATTTACCCAACCGATTCTGGCTATGCAATAGGGTGTTGTATAGGTAATAAAAAATCAATGGAACGAATTGAAAAAATTCGTGCATTAGAAAAGCATCATAACTTTACTTTGATGTGTCGTGATTTATCAGAACTTGCAAGCTATGCAAGAGTAGATAATTCATTGTTTAGAGTCATCAAAAACAATACACCAGGGCCTTATACCTTTATTTTTAAAGGCACTAAAGAGGTCCCTAAACGTTTATTAAATGATAAGAAAAAAACAATTGGTATACGTGTTCCACAATGTGAAATAACGCTAGCTTTGCTTGAAGAGTTAGGTGAGCCTTTGATGTCTTGTTCACTTATTTTACCTGGACAAGATCATACTGAGTCAGACCCTGAAGAGATACGTTTTAAATTAGAAAAGCATGTGGATTTGATTATTCATGGTGGCTTTTTATCTGAGCACCCAACAAGTGTGATTGATTTTTCTGAAGATACGGTGAATATTATCCGTGAAGGCTCAGGTGATGTGAGTGTTTTTGAGTGACATCTGAAGTACAAATCCAACCATTAGCCTTATTAAATGGTAAGGCTATGGTTAAAAAACCAGCCGATTTATATATTCCTCCTGATGCCCTTGAAGTGATTTTAGAAACTTTTGAGGGCCCGTTAGATTTATTATTGTATTTGATCAAAAAACATAAACTAGATATTTTAGAGTTATCGGTTCATACCATCACTAAGCAATATGTTGCCTATGTTGAGCTAATGAAAGATTTGAAACTGGAGCTGGCGGCAGAATATTTAGTAATGGCAGCTTTGCTCACACAAATTAAATCTAGATTACTGTTACCTGTTCATAAAGAACTTGAAGATGAAGATGTTGATCCAAGAGTTGAGCTTATAAAACGCTTAAAAGAATATAAGCAATTTAAAACCGCAGCAGAAAACCTTGATGAAATTCCCAGATTAGAGCGTGATATTTTTGTTGCTAAAGCTTTAATACCTCAAAAAAAGATACCTGACACTTTATTACCCAATGTTGATATGAAAGATATATTACTGGCATTAGGGGATATTATGGCTAGGGCTAAAAACTATACGCATCATCATATATCAGCTGAAACGTTATCAACGCGTGAAAGAATGAGTAAAATTTTGCAGCAACTAACTGAAACAACTGAGTTTGTGGAGTTTAGTGAACTGTTTGAGTTGAGTGAAGGGCGTAGTGGCGTTGTTGTGAGTTTTATCGCTATTTTAGAGTTAATTAAAGAACGTTTAATTGAATGTATACAGTCAGAACCTAGAGCACATATTCATGTGCAATTGATCAGATAAAATTAATATAAATATTTCGATTATCTAAGATAAAGCAGGCATAATACGCCGCTATAATTATGTCATGAATGAGTAGCTTAAATTGGGTGAGAAAAGAATTTCTGATGAGCAATTGGTCGAAATTATTGAAGCTGCTATATTTGTTGCAGGAAAACCTGTATCGCGCATGGTATTAAAAGAAACAGTTTTAGAAGAGTTTAATGTTTCTCTGAAAAGAATTAAAGAATGCTTGGAGGTGATAGAGGAACATTACTCAACCAGAGGTATTCAGCTTATAAAAGTGGGTTCTGGATATCGGTTTCAAGCAAGTAAAAATTTAAGTCCCTGGTTAGGTAAGTTATTTCAAGATAAAACGCCTAAATATTCAAGGGCATTGTTAGAGACGTTAAGTTTAATTGCTTATAGGCAACCTATTACCCGTGGAGAAATTGAGCAGGTGAGAGGCGTGGCAGTTAGCAGTCATATTATTAAAACATTATTAGAGCGGGGCTGGGTTAAGGGCGTTGGTCATAAAGAAGTGCCTGGCCGTCCGGCGTTATATGCAACAACAGCTGCATTTTTAGATTATTTCTCTCTTGAGGGCTTAGATAATTTGCCATCGTTGCCTGAGTAGCAAGAAAGTAAAATAAATCAAATGATATCTTAATCTGTTACCTGATATAATAAACGTATAAATCTATCTGAGAAGATACAACCAATAGGGTAAACCCTATTAAATAAAGAGCGAATAGTAAATGAGTGAATCAATCGTAAGCGATGAAAAGTTACAAAAAGTATTAGCCCGTGCCGGAAAAGGCTCACGACGCGAGATGGAAAAAGTAATTGAAGCGGGCCGTGTAAGTGTTGATGGTAAAGTTTCAAAATTAGGTGATCGTGTTGGTCCTAATCAACAAATTAGACTTGATGGTCATGTCGTAAAAATTGAAGCTGAAGAAAACCGTGTTTGCCGTGTTTTAATGTATAACAAACCTGAAGGTGAGTTATGTACGCGCAAAGATCCTGAAGGGCGTCCAACTGTATTTGATCGTTTACCACGATTAGATGGCGAACGTTGGATTGCAGTTGGTCGATTAGATGTAAATACATCGGGTTTATTATTGTTCACTAATGATGGAGAATTAGCTAATCGTTTAATGCGCCCAAGCTATGAAATTGAACGTGAATATGC
The DNA here is from genome assembly GCF_001269985.1 of Pseudoalteromonas sp. '520P1 No. 423'. Lineage (NCBI taxonomy): Bacteria > Pseudomonadati > Pseudomonadota > Gammaproteobacteria > Alteromonadales > Pseudoalteromonadaceae > Pseudoalteromonas > Pseudoalteromonas sp. '520P1 No. 423'. Next base: position 2,265,386 of record NZ_BBZB01000001.1, read on the forward strand.
GGTGCGTGTATTTGGTGAAGTTGAAACAACGACATTAAAAACATTAACAACGGGTGTTGAACTTGAAGATGGCATGGCGAAGTTTTTAAAAATTACGCCTCGTCCAGGTGAAGGCATAAACCGTTGGTATAATGTATTACTAACAGAAGGTCGTAACCGTGAAGTAAGACGCTTATGGCAATCTCAAGGCGTTGACGTATCACGATTGATCCGTGTTCGTTACGGTAGTTTGTCTCTTAACCCTAAGTTACCACAAGGTGGTTGGGAAGAGTTAGCGTTAGAAGATGTAAACTATTTTAGAAAGTCAGTTCAATTACCAAACGAAACTGAAACTAAATTATCTGTAATGCCTGAAAAACGCAGCGAAAAGCGTGCTAAAAATCAGCGTATTAGAAAAGCAGTTAAAAAACATCAAACACGTGCTAAGCAAGTACAGAAGAAAAGAAAGAAATAATATATTTTAAGTATTGAATATGAGTTATTTTAAAGCCCGACATTGTTCGGGCTTTTTGCTATTAATAAATGGGATTAGAATTACTGGGCATCTACCGATTGACCATTAGTACCTACCGAATCATCGCTCATCATATATAGGTATGTTGGCATTAATGATTCTGGCGTGGCTAATTTTGATTTATCTTCACCTGGATAAGCAGCATCACGCATTTGCGTTAATGTTGCACCAGGATTAATGCAATTTACTCTAATATTTGTTTTTTCAACTTCATCAGCCCAAGTTTGCATCATGCCTTCAACTGCAAATTTTGATATTGCATATGGCCCCCAATGTGCACGACCTTTGCGTCCAACACTTGATGTTGTGAAGATGATAGAAGCATTATCTGATTTACGTAATATAGGGAACATGTATTTAGTCAGTACAGCTTGTGCAGTGACATTTACTTTCATTATTTTTTCAAATGTTGATACACAGAAAAACTCTAGTGGACCTAGCGAACCTAAAACGCCAGCATTATTTAATAAACCATCTAATTGACCAAATTCATTTTCGATTGTAGATGCTAAGTCACGGTAGTTTTGCTTAATTGCACCTTTTAAGTCAAGCGGTACGATTGCAGGTTTCGGGCCGCCTAATGAAACGATTTCATCATAAACACATTCTAGTTTAGCAACTGTTTTACCAAGTAAAATAACTGTAGCACCATGTTTTGCATAGTTGATGGCTGCAACACGGCCAATACCATCGCCCGCTCCAGTAACTAAAATTACTTTATCTTTTAGTGCGTTTACATTTGCTTGGTAGTCTTTCATTGAAAAATCCTTGATACAACTGAGCCATTACTGGACATAAAATATTAAATTATGGCTATTTTACCATAGGAATTTGTTGATAAAACGTGAAGTTGAAGTTTTTATTCAAATTTAAGTAGCGAAAAAAGATTGTTTACGTTAAATTTAACTGGTCTAATGTCTCATTAATGAATTTATACAACTTATTTACAAGTGTAATTGCAAGAATTCAAATAAAAAGAAAAAAGTGAAAACGGAGCTAAAAATGAAAAAAATGCTACTCGGAATGGCTATCTCAGCTGCATTGTTAGGGTGTGGTGGAGAAAGTCTAGAAGAAGTTAAAAAAGACGCTGTAGTTGTCATTCCCGCATCTACTGTTATTTTTGATCCATCAGCTGGTGCATTATCAATCCCAAATGATTTATTGTTTCAGGGTACTACTGATGGCACTTTAAATATCCCAGTAAAAGATCCTGCTAATATTGCGGATCCTTTAACTGCAATAAGTCGTTTAGATGGTTGGTCAACAAATACAGCTTTTACACTTGCTATTGATTTACCACAAGGTGTGACTTTAGATGCTGCAAGTGTACAGAGCCCTGATTCTATACATATTTACGAAGCTATCATGGGTGGAGACTTAAAAGATGCTGATTGTAACCCTTTACCACAAGGGGCTGGTTGTAAAATTGTTGGTGAGTTAACATTTGGTGTTGATTATGTCACTAAAGTAAGTGGTGACAATGTTGCTGTTATTCCGCTTAAACCACTTAAAGCAGCTACAACGTACTTATTGACGCTTACAAATAATTTAAAAGATAGTACGGGTAGTTCGGTAGACGGTTCATCAAGTTATAATTTAGTTAAGCAAGATATCAATACTTTACCTTTAATTACAGATGCGCAATTACAGTTACAAGGGTTAATTAACAGCTTTGAATCAGTGATTTCGACTCAAGGAATTGCTAAAGAAAACATCATTTATTCTATGGCAATGACAACGCAATCTGTAGGTCAAGTGACAAGTGTTGCTAAGCAACTTTTACTATCTGGCCTTTCAGCTACTCCGATTGTGCCAATGCCTGTGATAAATGTACAAGATACGACTATGTCAGTTGCTGATGTATTAGTGGATGCTGGAGCGCTTGATCCGAATGATGCTCAAAGTATTGCTTTATACAGCTCTGCTAATTATTTACGAGGCAGTGTAAGTTTACCGTATTACTTGCATACACCTAGTCCTGAGAATAAGTTAGCTCCATTAAATACTTGGATGAATGCATTATGTGATTCAGGAGCTGCGCTTGCAGGGTTAACTGCTGCTTATCCAGAATTAATTCCTGAAGCACCAATTAATACTAATGATGCGATTTGTATGTCTTTTGGTTTACGTGATTTCAGTACTTCTGAAAACCCGGTATTGGCAAACTTAGATACTGAACGTAATTTAACTAAATTTAATCCAATTCCAAAAATAAATACCTTTCAAGACATTGATGTTCAGATGACAACACCAGATGTTAATGTTGCCAATGCTATTAGACCCGGGTTAGGTTTACCGCCTTTAGTTAAACCAGAAGGTGGTTGGCCTGTTGTTATTTTACAGCATGGGATTCCATCTAAAAAAGAAGATATGTTAACTACGACTGCAATGCTTTCTTTATTTGGTATTGCAAGTGTAGCTATTGATTATCCGTTGTTTAATTCTCGTGGATTTGATTACGATAATGATGGAACTAAAGATATTGATGCATCTGTTAACCCATTAGATTATATAAATCTTCAAAGTTATACGACTACGTCATCAAATGGTAAGCAAGCAATTATTGACTTATTAGGTTTACGTTTTGGTTTAAATTTCTTAAATGGCGCAGATATCGACAAATCTAAGGTTTACTTTACAGGTATTTCATTAGGCTCTATCGGTGGGGCACCATTCTTAGCAATGGCAAACTCTCCTGTTGCAGGTCAGCCAGATCAAGTCAACGATATGTTCAAAGTGCAAGCTGCGACTTTGTCTGTGCCAATGCAAGGTTTAGGTTTTGGTGCAATTATTGAATCTAATACCTTTGCACCATTATTACAATCCGTATTAGCCTATGGCGGTGACGCTGGTTTCCAAGCTTATTTTGCAGAACAAAATGCGGGTGAACTAACACCTGCTAACGGTGCTGTTTTCTTAGGCTTCTTAATTCAAACTTATGGTACTTATCAAACAACTTTATCTCCTGAAGATGCAGCTGCGTTAGCTGGTCTAATGGTAGAAGCCGCTACTGCATTCCAAATGGCTGTAGATGATGGTGATCCAATGAATTATGCTGCGATTTTAAAAGCGACTCAAACGCCATTACTTTTACAAGAAGTGGTAGGTGATGGTGGTGATAACTTACCAGACCAAGTTTTACCTAATGTTGTACCATCTTCTCCTGTTTCTGGTACAGAGCCTTTAATTGCTTTATTAGGCTTAGAAGGAGTTAGTTCAACACTTGTTGATCAACAAATGCCGGTATCTGGTGTTGTACGTATGACAGCAGGTCATCATTCATCTTTAATAAACCCAGGTCAAAGTGATTCACCAGATGCAATGACAGCACTAAGAGCATTCAGTGAGATGCAATCTCAAATGGTTAATTACATTTCATCTAATGGTCATATGATTTACATAAAAGACACTGAAATAGTAAAACAAGACTAATATTTAGTTTTAGTAAAAAACTCGGATTTATCCGGGTTTTTTTATGCCTGAAATTTAATATATAAGCCTTACTATTTGTTATCTTTGAATAACATGATAAATTCACGGTAATTTAAAAAAGTAGGATTTTAATTTTGGAATTTTTATACGAATACGGTTTGTTTTTTGCCAAAGCTTCAACATTTGTTGTCGCTGTTGGTGCGATTATCGCATTAATTGCAGGTGCAGCTCATAAGCCGAAAGCTAAGCGTGGTGAAATTGAATTAGATGATTTATCAGAGCAATTAGATACTTTTAAAGATCAATTTTTACAAGATACATTAAATAAAGATGATTTAAAGAAATACAACAAAGAACAAAAAAAACTCGCTAAAGAAAATGAAGATGCTAATAAGCCTAATTTATATGTTTTAGATTTTAATGGCAGTATGGATGCCCATGAAGTTGATAGCTTAAGAGAAGAAATTACCGCTATTTTAATGATAGCTAAGCCAAAAGAAGACAAAGTGTTACTCAGACTTGAGAGTGGCGGTGGCGTTGTTCACGGCTATGGTTTAGCTGCATCACAATTACAAAGAATAAAAGATGCTAATTTAAATTTAACAATCTGTGTTGATAAAATTGCTGCCAGTGGTGGTTATATGATGGCATGTATTGCAGATAGGCTCGTTAGTGCACCATTTGCGATTATAGGCTCTATTGGCGTGATTGCACAAATACCTAACTTTAATAAAATATTAAAGAAAAATGATATTGATTTTGAGCAAATCACAGCTGGAGAATTTAAACGTACACTCACACTATTTGGTGAAAATACAGATAAAGCCAGAGAGAAGTTTTCCGAAGAAATTGAAGAGACTCATGAGTTATTTAAAGACTTTATAAATGTTCAAAGACCGAGCCTTGATTTACCATCAGTAGCGACAGGTGAACATTGGTTTGGTACTACGGCACTTGAAAAAGGTTTAGTTGATGAGCTATCGACTAGTGATGATATTCTATTATCACACAATAAAGATAACCAAATTTATAAAGTGAAATTTGCAATCAAAAAACCATTAAGTGAAAAGCTTGCAATTGGATTAAGTAGTTCATTAGAGCGCGCTTTTATTGCAATTTATTCAAAAGTTAGAACCTCTTTTATTGCAAAATAAGATGCAGATTCTAGATATAAAAAAAGCCTAGTTTTTTAACTAGGCCTTTATTTATGAAGATAATTTACTTGTCTCTAAAAAGAATTACTTCTTCTGAAAGTTCATTTCTTCAAGCTTTTCACCAGCGTGTTTATCGTAGAAAATGTCTTCATCAAGTTCACCTTCTGTTTTTGCGACAACACAAGTTACCATACAATCACCCGTTACATTAACTGCGGTTCTTGTCATATCTAATAATCTATCAACACCCATAATGATCGCTATGCCTTCAACTGGTAAACCAACTTGATTAAGTACCATAGCTAGCATGATCAAACCAACACCTGGCACACCTGCTGTGCCTACAGATGCTAACGTCGCTGTGAGTATTACCATTAAATAATCAGAAGTTGTTAAATCTACTGCGAATATTTGTGCAATAAATACTGTAGCAACACCTTGCATAATTGCAGTACCGTCCATATTGATAGTGGCACCTAAAGGTACCGTAAATGAAGCAACTGAATTTTTAGCGCCTAGTTTTTTAGTCGCCGTTTCTAAAGTAACTGGCATAGTGGCACTTGAGCTAGAAGTACTAAATGCAAATAAAGCATTCGCTTTCATTTTTGTTAGGAAAGTGATCGGGCTTAACCCTGTAATTGATTTTAACAAAGTAGGGTATACAACAAGTGCATGAATAAATAAGGCAATCAGTACAACAAAGAAATATTTTACAAGCTCATAAATAGCATCGTAATCAATAGATGAAAATAGTTTAGCAATCAGACAGAAAACACCAATAGGCGCTAAGTTCATTAAAATCGTGACTAATTTTAAAATTACATCGTTTAAATCATTAAATGTATTTGTTAAACGTTTTCCCGGTTCACCACTTAATGTCATAGCAATACCAAACAATAATGCAAATACAATTACTTGAAGCATATTGCCTTCAGCCATTGCTGAAATAGGATTGGTTGGAAACATATTAATAATTACATTAGCCAATGAAGGCGCTTCTTTTGCTGTATATTCAGCAGATGTTTGAAGGCCAGGTATTTTATCAAAATTTACTAAGCTAGCTAAGCTAGCTAAGCTAATTGCAATCGTAATAGCAATTGCAGTTGTTAATAAATAAAGCCCAATTGATTTACCGCCTAATCGTCCTAATTTGCTAGGGTCGCTTAAGTTACAAGTACCACATACTAAGGATACAAAAACTAAAGGTACAACTAACATTTTTAAACTTGCAACGAATATCGCTCCGCCTATGGTTAATAAACCATCAACAAAGAACCCTTTAATTGCTAAATCAAAAAAGCCTAAAGAAATATATACATCATCTTGATCACCAATGATCCATTTAAAAATGGAACCAACGAGTAAACCTAGGACTAAGCCTATTAGAATACGAGAGGTGAGAGAGAGTGACTTATTATTTTGTAACTCATTTGTCATGTCGTGAAAACTCAATCGTGTTAAAAGCCTTATAGACTACCAGTCAATGAGATTTATTACAGTTAATATAGATAATTTTTTTTAAAATATGTAATTAATATGTGTTTTGCACCAATTACTTAATGGAAATCTGTAATTTATAGGTTAATATATGGTGAATAATTCTAATTATAACAAGCTAGGGAGAGGTAAATGCCTTTAATCCGATTTTTTTGCATCATGCTGATAAGCATTGCAATAACCGCATGTGGCGGTGGTGGTAGTCTAGAAAGTCCAGGAGGCGGTTCTTCAGATAAATATGAATTGGTAGTGACCTTAGTCAGTGCGGATGGCGGTGACGGTATTAGTGAGGTATCAAAAGCGGTACCAGGGAAGCTTATTGCTAACTTAACCAAAAATGGCAGCGTATTTGGCAATCAATTAATCACTTTTACTATCGGTGAGCAAGGCATAGGTGTACTAAATCCAACATCAGGTACAGCCCAAACAAATAACAATGGTAATGCTGAAATTGCTCTACTAGCAGGTACAGTTGCAGGTGGTGGCACTGTTTCAGCAAGTTATACAACTGCAGATAACGATACCGTTACTGTGACACATGTATTTTCCAGCAAAGGTGATGAAGAAGAGGATACCATTGGCGTCATTGATATATCCCTTGCAATTTCAAACACTGAAATATCAAAAGAAAACCCAGCAACAATCATAGCGACGTTAACGCAAGACGGAACTAAAGTTGCTAATAAAGTAGTGACTTTTAGCTCTACTCTAGGTGTTTTCTCTCCTGTAAGTGGTACTGCACTTACTAACGCCGATGGTATTGCAAGTATTATTTTAACAGCCGGCACTGTTCGAGGAGCTGGTGAAGTAACTGCGAGCCTTTCGACGGGCGAATCTAGTTTCGTTAGCTTTAATACAGCTGGTGATGACACAGGTGTTGTAGGTGATATTAATATCGAAATGCAATTAGTTAGTGCTGACGGTAATGAAACAGATACCATTACTGCGTCAAAACCTGGCAAAGTCATTGCAACGGTAAATGGTATCAGCTCGCCAGTTATAGTCACTTTTACAAATACTGTAGGTGAAATTCCAATTGCGACAGCAATCACAGATGAAAGTAATAAAGCAACAGTTGATATCTTAGCTGGGGGCAGTTTAGGCGCAGGAACAATAACTGCGTCCATTGTTAGCGGTGAAACAGGCGAAATATTATTAGTAGTAGGTTCTTCGACTGTAATTATGGGTAGTGGTGAACCATTTGTAGAAGGGAAAGCTGATATTAGTTTAGAATAAATCTCGGCAGGTGGGACGACAGTTGTATCAGTACAAATACTTGATGATCAAAATAACTTTTTTAAAGAAGCTGTTACAGTAAACTTTTCATCAGGTTGTAGTAGTTTACCAACACCAAGTGCAACATTAAGTTCGCCAATCACAACATCAAATGGTATTGCTACTAGTACATATTTAGCGAAAGGATGTGTTGGCGATGATCCGATTAATGTGACTGCTAATGCTGGTGGCATTAACCTATCAGCTTCTGGTACTGTTAATGTATTGCCTGCTGATGTGGGTAGTATTGAATTTGTCTCTGCCTCGCCTGATAGAATCAATATTCTAGGTACTGGTAGTCAAGGTGGTGGCGAAAGTTCTACAGTTGTGTTCAAAGTATTAGATACAAATAATAACCCTGTAAATAATCAATTGGTTAACTTTGAACTAAATACGGATGTGGGTGGTATTAAAATCATTCCTACTTCAGGTACAACTGATAATAACGGCTTAGTTCAAACAGTAATCAACTCGGGTACTGTTGCGACTAGTGTTAGAGTTCAAGCTACGATTGACGGCAGTTCTCCTCAAATATCTTCGCAATCAAGTTTATTAGTTGTATCAACAGGTATACCAGATCAGGATAGTTTTAGTTTATCAGCTGATATCTTAAATCCTGAAGGTTGGGATATTGATGGTACTGAAGTTAAAGTAACTGCAAGATTAGCAGATGCTTTTAATAACCCTGCTCCAGATGGCACAGCAGTAAGTTTTACAACTGAAGGTGGCTCGATTGAACCTTCGTGTACTACTGTTAATGGCGTATGCCAAGTTATTTGGACCAGCCAAAACCCTCGTCCTGAAGGACATGTGTTACAGCACAAAACGGGAGATGATTATAATTGGAGTGATTCGCCAGATGAGACTCATTTGCCTGAAGAGATTAATACTATGGGTCAAAAGTTTGGTGGGCGTGCAAATATTTTAGCCACAGTAATTGGTGAAGAGTCATTCCCTGATTTAAATGGTAATGCAAGGTTTGATGCTAGTGAAATGGATGCCTTTTTAGGTAATGACATTAGTGGTAGACCTTATGATCAAAAAGAAGCATTTGTTGATCATAATGAAGATGGTTTATACAACCCAGCAGAAGGAAGCGATGTAAACGACAGTGGTGCACTAGAAACATTTGCTGATTTTAATAACGATGGTGAATTTAGTGCTGAGGATGGTAAATACAATGGTGTTTTATGTTCAATACCTGCACATGATGGTTGTGCAAATGGTACAGATAATAAAAAGTCGACTAATGTTCGAGCACAACTTACTCTTGTTATGTCTGGTAGTCATCCACAGCTAACGAGAGTTGCACCAGCTGATGGTCAAATAAATATATCTGGCGAAGGTTCTGCAAGCGCAAGTGTAATTATCAGTGATTTACATAATCAACCTATGCCTGCGGGTACTACAATAACATTTACAGCTGCTGTTGGTTCTGTAATAGCCGGCAGCACTTATACTTGGCCCAATGATAACCACAATGGCGGTTTGCTTTTCCCTGTAACAATTAAAGGTGAAAAAGAAGCTAAATCAGGCCCGTTAACTGTAGAAATTACCACACCTTCAGGCGTTGGGATATCATTTTCTCCATTTACAATAAATATTAATTAATCAATTTATAGATTAAGAAATGCCGCTTATTAAAGCGGCATTTTTGTTTGTATTGAAAATTCCTTGTCAGCAGAAGTATGAGCGTTTATCGATTAATTGCTTAAAAAACTAACAAATTAAGGGGCTTATTCAATTTTTTTTAATTTTTTTCTTGTAACACTGGCACTTTATGGATATACCTTTAATAATACAGCCCTAATAGGGTATTAATTTAACTTTTGAATAATTATTGTTCACATATAGGTTCTCATGGGCAAATCGTTAGTAATTGTAGAGTCTCCAGCAAAGGCTAAAACAATAAATAAATATTTAGGCAAGAACTTTGTTGTTAAGTCCAGTGTTGGGCATGTTCGCGATCTTCCTACTTCAGGTTCAGGCAAAAAGAAAACTACTGCTACAAAAACGCCTGCTGAGGTTCGCAAAATGGGTGCAGAAGAAAAAGCAGCCTATAAAAAGAAAAGAGATTATAAAAACTTGGTAGCAAGAATGGGGATTGATCCTGAAAAAGGATGGAAGCCGCATTACGAAGTATTACCAGGTAAAGAAAAAGTAGTACAAGAATTACAAAAACTAGCTGAAACCGCCGACACTATCTATCTCGCAACCGATTTGGATAGAGAAGGGGAAGCTATTGCATGGCATCTGCAAGAAATTATTGGTGGTGAGCCAGAAAAATATAAACGTGTTGTATTTAATGAAATAACAAAAAATGCCATACAACAAGCTTTTGAAGCCCCTGGAGAGCTCAATACCGATATGGTATACGCTCAACAAGCCAGAAGGTTTTTAGACCGTGTGGTTGGTTTTATGGTATCTCCTTTACTTTGGCAGAAAGTAGCTCGAGGATTATCAGCAGGTCGTGTGCAATCAGTAGCAGTGCGTTTATTGGTAGAGCGAGAGCGTGAAATTAAAGCTTTTATTCCTGAGGAGTTTTGGGATTTACATGCTGATGTAACAGCAAAAGAAGATGCATTACGTTTAGCTGTTACTAAATTTAATGCAAAAGCATTTAAACCAGTAACAGAAGCACAAACGCAAATCGCAGTTGATGCACTTAAAAAAGCTGACTTTATTGTTAAAGCTAATGATAAAAAGCCTAGCAAAAGTAAACCAAGCGCGCCATTTATTACATCTACTATGCAACAAGCTGCAAGTACACGCTTAGGCTTTGGTGTTAAAAAGACCATGATGATGGCTCAGAGATTATACGAAGCGGGCCATATTACCTATATGCGTACCGACTCTACAAATTTATCTCAAGAAGCAGTTGGTAAGTGTCGTGAATATATAGAATCGAATTTTGGTTCTAATTACTTACCTGAAGATGCAATTAATTATAGCTCTAAAGGCAATGCACAAGAAGCGCATGAAGCTGTTCGTCCGTCAAATGTTGAAGTACTTTCTGGACATTTAGATGGTATGGAAGCCGATGCAAAAAGACTTTATGAACTGATCTGGCGACAATTTGTAGCTTGTCAAATGACACCTGCACAATATGATTTAACGACTATTACAGTAGAAGCTGCAGGATATGAGCTGAAAGTAAAAGGTCGCGTACTTAAATTTGCTGGGTGGACACAAGTTCAGCCTTCAGTACGTAAAAAGAATGAAGAAGAACAAGCCTTACCTGCAGTTGAGATTGGAGATAAGTTAAATTTAACTGAACTTGATCCTGTTCAACATTTCACTAAACCTACTGCCAGATTTGGTGAAGCAAGTTTAGTTAAAGAACTTGAAAAACGTGGGATTGGACGTCCTTCAACTTACGCTGCTATCATCTCTACAATTCAAGACCGTGGTTATGTTCGAGTAGAGAACAAACGTTTCTTTGCTGAGAAAATGGGTGAGATTGTTAATGATAGATTAGTTGAGAATTTCACTGATTTACTTAACTTTGATTTCACAGCTAAAATGGAAGGTAGACTTGATGACATCGCTGAGGGTGAGCGTATTTGGACTCAAGTACTTGATAAGTTTTATGCTAATTTCTCAGAGCAACTTTCAGTCGCTTCAAAAGAAGAGGATGAAGGTGGCATGAGATTGAATGAAATGGTTGAAACCGATATCGACTGTCCAACTTGTGAACGTAAAATGGGCATACGTACCGCTTCAACAGGTGTATTTTTAGGTTGTACGGGTTATAGTTTGCCACCAAAAGAACGCTGTACACAAACCATGAATTTAGTTTCTGGTGATGAGGCAATTGCTGTCGACTCTGATGAAGCTGAAACTGAAAGTTTACGTCAAATGAAGCGTTGTCCTAAATGTGGAACTGCAATGGACTCATATTTAATAGATGAGACTCGAAAGTTACACGTTTGTGGTAATAACCCAGGATGTGATGGTGTTATTGTAGAGCTAGGTACATTTAAGATTAAAGGCTATGATGGCCCTTTAATTGAATGTGATAAATGTGGCAATGATATGCAATTGAAATCAGGTCGATTTGGTAAGTATTTCGGTTGTACTAATGAAGAGTGTAAAAATACTCGTAAATTGCTTAAAAGTGGTGAAGCAGCGCCACCTAAAGAAGATCCTGTTCATTTAACTGAATTACCATGTGAAAAATCAGATGCTTATTTTGTTTTACGAGATGGTGCCGCAGGTATATTTATGGCAGCATCTAGCTTCCCTAAATCAAGAGAAACAAGAGCTCCAAAAGTTTGTGAACTTCAAAGGTTTAGAGATCGTATTTCTCCTAAATTCTATTATTTGGCTGATGCGCCAGCTAAAGATCCTGATGGAAATGAAGCTGTAGTACGCTTTAGTCGTAAAGCTAAATCTCAGTATGTAATGACTGAAATTGATGGTAAAGCGACAGGATGGACTGCCAAATTTGTTGATGATAAATGGGTAGAAGAAGCCAAAGCTAAAAAAGCTCCGGCTAAAAAGAAAACCTCAGCAAAGAAAAAAGCACCGGCTAAGAAAAAAGAAGCTGCTAAAAAAGAGAGTTAAAATACCTTTAACTTTGTTGTATAAAAGCCATATTGCTTAAATCAATATGGCTTTTTTGATCACAATCTAAATCGACTAATATGGATTACGCTCTATTCTAATGGTGAAATATCGGAGTTTTTTATAATACCAATTCCAATAAATATGTGAGCAATCTAAATGGTCTAAATATACAATAGCTGTGTTGTGCCTCAATGGATGCAGGTACTTAGTTTTAGCCTGGAGATATAACCTGTGCTCTTGAAAATTTATTCTAATTTATATTAGATCACTAACTTAATAGTTAATCCAAGATTTGTATAAGTGAGATATCAGGTATTAACAATTAATTGAGGATTAAAATATAGGGCGTACAGGTTTACCGTAGTTGGATATTTATGAGGTGTACTTTGTTTTTAATGGTGCGCTTAAAAATTGATTTTTAGGGTGTTCAGTGGCAAAAATTTATAGATGTGTTCATCATTCACATAAAAAAGACCAAAAGCAGAACTCACGGTCTTTAAGTTAAATTATTTTTATTGTATAAATAATCAGGTTCCTAGTAGGATAATGAAAATTTAAATACTCAAACTACCATTTCTTTTTAGGTGCAAATAATACATCTAGATCATCTTTCTCTTGCTCTGCCTTTTTCTTAGCATCAGTTGCATTAGTTGCTTTTAAATCTGTTGTTATTTCTGAAAGAAAACCTTCTAATTCAGCTTTTTTTGCACTTATGTATTCATCTGTATAGGAGACGGAATTAAGAGTATTAAGTGCTTTTTCAAAATATTGTCGAGCTGAGCCTAGCATATTTGCAGCGCGTGCTGCATTACCACGCTTAACTTGGCTATCTATATTTATTTTTAACTGTATTTTTTCCAATCTTTTATCCTCTGATAAGAAGATTTGCGTATCGACTCTAGCCTTAGAGTGCTCAGAACGAAGCAAGTTCCGTAACTTTTTAATGCCTTGCACTAGGCCTATTATTTGTTTTTCGTTATCAGGTATTACAATTTTTTCTGAACTAGGGCTGTCACCCGTCTGTGGATTAGAAACTCTTTCTGTCGCTTCACTTAAGCGATTTTTTATCTCTTTAGACGTAGGAGATAGCTCAGACATTGATTTCAAAGAATCATAAATTCTCTTTTGCATCACAGCAATGATTGACTTTGACATTGGTATATTTGAAGAATTCATTAACACAGATTCAGTTTCTTCAATTATTCTTTTGTGTTTTGCCAAGTCTTGTCTACGTTCAACTTCTTGTTTTACTTTGTACTGTTGCATAGCATTTACCCAAACGGCAACTACCACTAAAGCAACAATCAAAACAATGATGATAGAAACTATCATAAGTGCATCTCTTTAATTAAAACGGATATTCAAACTTAATCTTACATAAATATAGTAACTTATACCAATTATGACGATAAATTTTTAATTTAATTCTAAGGTATTTTTAAAGTGAAAATACTACCACCTAATAAACCACCATTGTTGAGTTCGATACTGCCTCTTAAATTGTTTGTTTCATGGGCATTTGCAATTAAATTTGCAAAATATAACCCTAAACCTGTGCGGTTATTAATTAAATTGGTTGAACTCATTTTATCAGTTGGTGAGTTTAGCATTAGATCAGGATAACCATTACCATCATCATAAATATTAATTTCGAGTACTTTATCTACGATTTTAGCTGTGATTAATATTTTTGATTTTGTATACCTTAAAGCATTAACTAAAATATCATTGAGTAAATTGCTGACTAAATCTAAATCAAAAAACCAAGCAAGCTCTTCTTCAACATCACAGGTACATGTTACTTGTTTATTATCTATGTACATTTCATTTTTTGCCCAAAGCTCATCGACTAATTCATCAATATAATGCTCTTCAACATTGAGAGGAAAATTTTTATTATTGTTTTTATATAACGCCAGTAATTGTAATAGGTTGGAATTTACTTTGGCTATCTCATAATGTATTTGAGCAAGTTCTGCACGGGTTTGATTATCGTGATCAATTTTTTCATTTATTAAATCAATGGATTGTAGCAGCATACATAATGAGTTTTTCATATCATGCATGCTAGCACCTAGTACGGTAGAAAAATCAATTTCGGTTTCTTTCATTATTGTACTTTTCCAGTTTGTGTCGCTAACTGTGCTTGTATATGATTGAATAAATTTTGGCTATGGGTATATCTGTGATCTGATGGCTCTAAGTTTTCTAAAGATTGTACACATAAAGCAAGATTGTATAAACATTGTAGTAAGTTTAATGCGATATTTGCGTTGCTTGGCGCATTCAATAAAGCGGTTCTAAATGCATTATTAGCTGTTACATAGTCTTTTTTCTTAAATTTAAGCATGCCTAGTTTATTATAATTCTGAGACTTCTTTGCATTTTCTTGGGTAAATAGTTCTGATTGTTCTATACCTATCGTCTGCTCGATAATGTTTTTTATTTCATTATTTTCAATATCTAGATACCTGAGAGCTAAATAACCTAATTGCATTTGCCTTATTAATGAGTTCGGGGAGATTTCTATGGCTGTTTTTAATAAATTAAAAGCTTGTTCATAATCACCCAAATTACAATAAGTTTCCCACAACAAATCATATGCAGCGGGCGCGTATTTATTTTTACAAATAATCCGCTCTGATAAGTCTTTTACTTTTGGTAACATATCTAAACCGGCGTAAGATTTTGCTAAGCCCATAAGTGCCCAGTTCAGTTTCTTTTGTTCAATAACACTGTTATAAATATTAGCCGCTTTTGCATACTTACCCGACTTTAATATAATATCGCCTTTTATTTTGATACAAGGCATTGCTGCGCGTTTATTTTTTAATGGCAGCACATCACATAAAGAGAGGACTTGATTTGGTTTGTTTTCATTTATACTAGCATAGATAGGCTGTAATAATTGATTTTGTTTCATTAATTTATCTAATTGTGCTTTTAACGAATTACGCGTAAAAGGTTTTGCTAAATAATCATCAGGTCTGTATTCAAGTCCTCCCATAACCAAGTCCATTGCGGTTTCGCCGGTGATCAATACCAAAATAGTATCAGCTTTAAGTAAATTTCTATGATTTAATTCTTCTAGCAATTGCAACCCGCTCAAACCTTCGCCTTAGTTATAATCAACAAGTATAATTTTATGATAATGTTCGGCGTATATTTCAAGCGCATCCTCAGCATTTGTACAGGTATCTACATCGCGTGCGTCAAAGCTTTCTACCATATTTTTAAGTGATAACCTAAACTCTGAGAAGTCATCGATTATTAAAAAAGAAATGTCAGAATATCTGTTGAGTGAATTGTTCATATTGTCGTATAAAATCTTAACATAGTTTAAATTTAGGTGTATTTAGTTAAAGTTTAAAGGGAATGCATAAATAATTGCAAAATAATCAATTTAGAACTTGGAATAATAAGCACAAAGGATTATAACTGTAAGCAATAATAAGAGAATTAAATATAATGAAATTACAGCAATTAAAATACATCGTTGAAGTACTAAATAATAACCTAAATGTTTCAGCAACAGCTGAAAATTTGTATACATCTCAACCTGGGATCTCTAAACAAGTACGTATGCTTGAAGATGAATTAGGTGTACAAATTTTTGGAAGAAGCGGCAAGCACTTAACGCACGTCACTTCTGCCGGTAAAGAGATTATTAATTTAGCTCGAGAAATCCACTCAAAAGTTGAAAGCATTAAAGCGGTTGCTAATGAGCATACTTTACCAGATCAAGGTAAGTTAAATATTGCTACGACACATACGCAAGCAAGATATGCACTGCCTCAAGTGATTCAGGGTTTTATGCAAAAATTTCCAAAAGTATCTTTGCATATGCATCAAGGAACGCCAACACAGATATCAGAAGCAGCAGCCAGGGGCGATGCAGACTTTGCAATTGCAACTGAAGCTCTTCATCTTTATTCTGACTTAGTAATGTTGCCATGTTATCACTGGACACGAAGTATTGTTGTAGCTAAAACTCATCCATTAGCTAAAAAACGCCATAATTTAACGATTGAAGATATCGCACAATATCCTTTGATCACTTATGTTTTTGGCTTTACCGGCCGCTCTGAGCTCGATAAAGCCTTTAATGAGCAAGGTTTAGAACCTCATATTGTATTCACAGCAACAGATGCGGATGTAATTAAAACTTATGTGCGTCTAGGCCTCGGAGTGGGTGTTGTAGCATCTATGGCGATAGACCAAGTGACAGATACTGATTTAGTATGTATTAATGCAAGCCATTTATTTGCTGCTAGTACAACAAAAATAGGATTTAGAAAAGGTACTTTCTTACGTACTTATATGTATGATTTTATTGAGCGATTTGCACCACATCTAACAAAAGAGTTAGTTGAAAGAGCGAGTTTACTAAGAAATCAAGATGAAGTGGATGCCTTGTTTAAAAATATAGAATTACCTGTCAGATAACTTATTATTGAGGTCAAAACCAATAAAAAAGGCTTGAATTATCAAGCCTTTTTTAATTTATGTACTGACTAGCAATGAAAAGCTAACACTCAATAATATTTACTGCCAGTCCACCTCGAGCGGTTTCTTTATATTTAGTTTTCATATCATTACCAGTATCTAACATGGTTTTGATAACTTTATCTAAGGATACCTTTTGCTCTCCAGAACCACGAAGCGCTAAACGTGCTGCATTAATCGCTTTCACTGAACCCATTGCATTTCTTTCGATACAAGGAACCTGTACAAGGCCGCCAACAGGGTCGCAGGTTAAACCTAAATTATGTTCCATACCAATTTCAGCAGCGTTTTCAACATGCTCTACATTGCCGCCCATGATTTCAGCAAGTGCACCAGCTGCCATTGAACATGCAACACCGACTTCACCCTGACATCCTACTTCAGCGCCAGAGATTGAAGCATTCTTTTTATATAAAATGCCAATAGCAGCTGCTGTTAATAAATAACGGGTTGCAATATCACGATCAACGGTTTTAATAAATTTATTATAATACATCAAAACAGCAGGTAGAATTCCGGCTGCGCCGTTAGTCGGAGCTGTTACAACACGACCCCCTGCAGCATTTTCTTCATTGACAGCCATTGCAAATAAATCAACCCAGTCCATAGCCCGCAGCGGATCATCATTACTTTCTACATTTATTTGTAGATATAAACTTGGTGCACGACGTTTAACTTTTAAGCCACCAGGTAAAATACCTTCAGTCTCAATACCTTTAGTGATACAAGCTTCCATCACTAGCCAGATATTATAAAGCTCATCTTTTATCTCATCTACGGATCTAAGTGTTTTCTCATTAGCCATCATCAGTGTCGATACGCTATAGCCTTGCTCTTTACATAAAGAAACAAGTTGATCAGCTGAATCAAATAGAAATGGAGCAGGTTGTTCTTCACGTTTTGCTAATTCAAGTTGTTTTTGATTATCGAAATCTTCTTCTAAAACAATAAACCCACCGCCAATAGAGTAGTAGACTTGGCTATGGATCTGAGTTTCTCCATCAAAAGCAAGTAGCTTCATCGCATTAGAGTGCTTAGGTAACGTTTTTCTTCTATGAAATATCACTGCACCTTTTTTAGGGAACTTTACAGGGAATGTTTGATCAAGATGAATTACTTCATCTTGTTCAATTTTAGATAATATTTCAGATACTTTATCTGTATCAATTGTATCAGGATCAAAACCTGCTAGACCTAAAATGACTGCTTTACCAGAGCCATGGCCAATACCTGTTTGTCCTAAAGAGCCAAATAACTCTACTTTTACTTCTGTTACTTTGCTAATTAAATCTTGTTGTTGTAATGACTTCACAAATAAGCGTGATGCACGCATAGGTCCCACTGTGTGAGAAGATGACGGACCTATTCCAATGCTAAACATATCGAATGCACTGATCATAAAAATTCTCTTAATACCTAGAACGGATTAATAATTATAACGTATTAAATTGAATTATATTCATATAAACCGATTGTATTTATTTATCAATATCATAAAAAATATTAAAGAAATAATTTGGGCTTTACTATACAACAGAGGAATAGAAGTCAGTATTTGTAGAGGATACTTGTTCTATAAGGTTTAATATGATTTGAGCTGTAGCACCCCATAAAAGGCCATACTCAGTCATATAGCCTTTTAAAACAATGGGTTGTTGGTTTCTTGTGAAATTAAGGTCAACCCAATTAGCTCTTTGGGTGAGTTTATGAAAAGGTAAGAAAAAAGTATCGGACACCTCAGTTAACTGTGGTTTCAAAGAGAAGTTAGAGTCTATCTGTCCAACATAAGGTTTTATCTCAAAACCTGTTAATGTCCAATAGCTATTCATTTGACCAATTAAATTAATTTCATGTTCAGGGATCCCGAGTTCTTCTTTGGTTTCTCTAAATGCCGTGGCTTTAAGTGAAGTATCTTGTTGCTCAAATTTACCGCCAGGAAAACAAATTTGCCCTGGGTGATGTTTTAAATAACTTGGGCGCTTACATAATAATACATGTAGTTTTCCATCAATATCACAAAGGGGAACAAGTACTGAGCTTTTAACTGCATTATGTGGATATCCATGATCGCCCACTAACGCGTTTAGTTGAAACTGGGGTATAAACTTCTGAATATTCACATTTAGCCTTAAATTTTTGAGCATTAAACCGTTGCTTTTAATAATCAGTATCACATATTAGTAAGCTAAATGTAATGCGGTTATCTATATAACAAGAGTTAATTCAAAGTAATTTAAGCGTTTATGCTACTTAATACAGGTAATATTTTATGCACTTTATCAAAGGTTTCTTGATATTCAGCATCAGCGGTAGAATCAGCAACTATGCCGCCGCCAGCCCAACAGTGAATTTGATTAGATTCTTTATCGCATATTAAAGTACGTATGGTAATACTGGTATCCATGTTGCCACAGGCACTTATATATCCGATCGACCCACAGTATATTGAACGTCTATGAGGTTCGAGTTCTTCAATAATCTGCATAGCGCGTATTTTAGGGGCGCCTGTAATTGAACCACCAGGAAATGCAGCTTCTAATTGATCTATAGCGGTTTTGTCTTCGGCTAATTTTGCAGTAACTGTGCTTACTAAATGATGAACTGCAGCAAAACTTTCTATTTGAAAAATAGCCGGAACCTTCACGCTGCCAGGGGAGGCGACCTTTCCTAAATCATTACGCAATAAGTCAACTATCATCACATTCTCTGCGCGATCTTTTTCAGAGTTTTCAAGCTGAAGTGCATTATTGTGATCAATAACAGGATCATTACTTCTTGGCAATGTGCCTTTAATCGGTTTAGTTTCAATTAATCTATCTTTGATTTGAATAAAACGCTCAGGAGATACTGACAAAATACTGCCTTTAGGGTGATTTAAATAGGCAGAAAAAGGCGCTTTGTTTTCTTCCCTTAGTTTTAAGTATGCATCCCAAGGCTCACCTTGATACTGAGCACTGAACCTTTGCGCTAAATTAATTTGATAGCAATCACCTGATTTTAGGTAATTTTGTACGCAGTCAAAGTTTTTTGTGTATTGGCTTTTACTCATATTAGCTTGCCATTGTGACGCTAATTTAAAACTCTTAACCGGAACAGTTGTTGATAAAAATGATTCATATAAAGCAAAGCGATTAAAATCAGGCTGGGATATAAAAAACCATTTATTAGTTTTGTGGTCAAAGATAAGTGCATCAGGATATAGACCAACAGCCATATCTGGTAATGAAATGTCATTAATTGCATCATTGTCAATATTTTCGATGTATCGACCTAAGTCATAAGAAAAATGACCTAATAAACCACCACTAAAAGGTAAATCAAAAGGCGCCTTCAGTGCTGAGAAGCTTTGTAATTGTGTTTTAAGTAATTTAAAAGGCGAAGACTGGCATAATTCATTATTGACAAAACATTGACCATTACGCGCTTCAATTGTTTTCAGCGGACTGAAAGCAATCACATCAAATCGATTGTTAATGTGGTTAGGATTGGCTGAATCTAAAAAAACGGCCCAAGGCTGTGCACTAAATTTTGAAAAAACTTCACAGCTTGTATCTGAGATGTGTAATTCTCTACAGATTAATTGTTCTTTATTCATTAACAGTCTTTTACTTTAAATATATAGCGTAAATAAGATGGAGGGGTATTATACTGATAGAAGTAAAAGATGCGAGTTTAGTCTCTTGCGCTTTTGTCATTAATTAATTTCAAAGAGATTTTTCTAAAATTTATTACACCTTGGCCTAAGTTAAGTTAAAATATAGAAAATTGAAAAACAAGCCACCGTCACTGGCCAACAAAGGATACAGTATGACCATTATTCGTCAGCAAGATTTAATCGATAGTATTGAAGACGCTTTACAATATATCTCTTTTTACCACCCTTTAGATTTTGTTCAAGCACTTGAAAAAGCATATCACCGTGAAGAAAGTAAAGCGGCAAAAGATGCGATAGCACAAATTTTGATTAACTCTCGTATGTCAGCTGAAGGTAAACGTCCATTATGTCAAGATACTGGCATAGTAACGTGTTTTGTTAAAGTTGGTATGGATGTTAAGTGGGATAAAACTGATTTAACAGTTCAGCAAATGGTTGATGAAGGTACACGTCGCGCATATTTAAATCCTGATAACCCTTTACGTGCTTCTATTGTTGCAGATCCTGCTGGCGCACGTAAAAATACAAAAGATAATACACCATCTGTTGTGCATGTAGATTTAGTTGCTGGTTCTGAAGTAGAAGTTATGATCGCTGCTAAAGGCGGCGGTTCAGAAAATAAAACAAAAATGGTTATGCTTAACCCTTCAGATGATGTTGCTGCTTGGGTTGAAAAAACATTACCAACGATGGGCGCAGGTTGGTGTCCACCAGGTATGTTAGGTATAGGCATTGGCGGTACTGCTGAAAAAGCAGCTGTATTGGCAAAAGAGTCATTAATGGATCCTGTTGATATTCATGAGCTTATGGAACGTGGTGCACAAACAACGGAAGAAGAAATGCGTTTAGACATTTTTGAACGTGCTAATAAACTAGGTATAGGCGCTCAAGGTCTTGGTGGTTTAACGACAGTTGTTGATATTAAAATCAAAACAGCACCAACACATGCTGCTTCAAAACCAGTTGTGATGATCCCTAACTGTGCTGCGACGCGTCATGTGCATTTCACATTAGACGGTTCAGGTGCCGCTGATTTAAAAGCGCCTAAGTTAGAAGATTGGCCTGAAGTGACTTTTGAAGTAGGTGAAGATACGCGCCGTGTTAATTTAAATACATTGACCAAAGAAGATACCCAAGAATGGAAAATGGGTGAAACAGTATTGTTATCAGGTACTATTTTAACAGGTCGTGATGCAGCACATAAGCGTTTACAAGATATGATCAATTCAGGTAAAGGTTTACCTGAAGGCGTAGACTTTGATAATAAATTTATTTATTACGTAGGCCCAGTAGATGCTGTTGGTGATGAAGCAGTAGGTCCTGCGGGCCCTACAACTGCAACACGTATGGATAAATTTACTGACTTAATGCTAGAAAAAACCGGCATTGTTGGCATGATAGGTAAAGCAGAACGTGGTCCTGCGACAGTTGAGTCTATTAAGCAAAATAAATCAGTTTACTTAATGGCTGTAGGCGGCGCTGCTTACTTAGTATCTAAAGCAATCAAAAAAGCGCGTGTTGTTGCATTTGAAGACTTAGGTATGGAAGCTATTTATGAGTTTGAAGTTGAAGACATGCCAGTTACAGTGGCTGTAGATAGTGAAGGCTCTAATGCGCATACCCAAGGCCCTGCAATTTGGAAGGCTAAAATTGAAGAGTTAGACTCTAAACTTAAGTCTTAATTAAAGATTTAATATATGAAAAATAAAAGCGCTACGGCGCTTTTATTTTATGCGAAATAAAAAAGGGATAAAAATGAAAAAAGTATTCGCTTTATCACTGCTTACTGGCACAGTTATCACTGTTGCTCAGGCACAAGAGACAACAAAAGAAGCATTCACAGTTGAAAAGTTAAACTCATTAAATTCTGTTCATAGTATGAGTGTTTCTCCTGATGGTTCTAAGCTAGTTTATGCTTTAAAAACACAATCAGGCAGTGATTTATATTTAAAAGACTTAGTATCCAGTACAAAAGATAAAAAGCTAACATCGCATCCTGCAACAGAATCAGATGTCATTTGGACTAATGACAATAATAGTATTATATTTTTAGCTAATAGAGCTGAGTCGACTCAGGTTTGGCAATTAAAATTAAATGGTGGCGAAGCACAAGCTTTGACTGATTTAGCTTTAAGTGTAAATGGCTATAAGCTGTCACCTGATAATAAAAAGTTAGCATTGGCATTAGAAGTATTCCCAACTTGTAAAACAATCAAGTGTTCTGTTGATAAAAAGCACGAACTTGAAAATGTAAAACATACAGCAAAAGTGTATAAACAATTACCTGTACGTCATTGGGACACTTGGAAAACTGAATTTAGAAGTCATATATTTGTTACCGATATATCAGCTAAAGCAGCAGTTCAAGCAATAGACTTAACACCTGACTGGGATACCGATATTCCAGCCAAACCTTTTGCGGGTATGGAAGAGGTCACTTTTACACAAGACAGTCTGAATGTTGTATTTTCTGCTAAAGCACCCAGTAAAGATCAAGCTTGGACAACAAACTATGATTTATTCAAAGTATCGATTGAAGGTGGTGAAGTTGAAAATTTGACTCCAGAGAATAAAGCATGGGATTCTCAACCTGCATTTTCTGCTGATGGTCGTTTTATGGTTTATCTCGCCATGAAAAAACAAGGTTTTGAAGCTGATAAATTCTCTTTAATGCTAAAAGATTTAAAAACCTCTGAATTAAAAGAAATCGCGCCTCTTTGGGATCGTAGTGTTTCTAGCTTTACTTTTGCACCAAATAATCGTGCTGTATATGTTGTTGCACAAGATATAGGTCAAAAAAGTATTTATGAGATCAGTACTAATTTTGGCGATGTGAGAAAAATATATTCAGATGGTAGTGTTGGAGACTTACATTTAGCAGGCAGTAAAATAATATTTAGTCGCCATGCTTTAAATTCACCAAAAAATATATTCTCAATTAACCGAGATGGTTCAGATTTACATCAGTTAACTGATATTAATAAAGATAAATTAGCTAATGTTCAATTTGGTGAGTTTGAACAGTTTAACTTCCCGGGTTGGAATGATGAAAAAGTACATGGTTATTTTGTTAAACCATGGAACTATGATGCTGATAAAGTTCAACAAGGTGAAAAATATCCAATTGCATTTTTAGTACACGGTGGACCTCAAGGTTCATTTGGTAATTTGTTTAGCTCTCGTTGGAATGCACAATTATGGGCAGCGCAAGGTTATGGCGTTGTGATGATAGATTTTCATGGTTCAACGGGTTATGGACAAGATTTTACAGATTCAATCTCAAGAGATTGGGGTGGCAAACCGCTAGAAGACTTACAAAAAGGATTTGAGTTCATCACAAAACAACAAGCTTGGTTAGATGCAGACAATGCCTGTGCATTAGGGGCTTCTTACGGCGGTTATATGATGAATTGGATAGCAGGTAACTGGACTGAAGGTTTTAACTGTTTGATCAATCATGCAGGCTTATTTGATATGGATAGCTTTTATCAAAGCACAGAAGAACTTTGGTTCCCAGAGCATGATATGGGCGGTGCGTTTTGGGCTGATACCCATGATTATAAGAAATTCAATCCTGCTTCTTTTACTAAAAATTGGAAAACACCTATGTTAGTGATCCACGGTTTGAAAGATTACCGTGTACCATATGCGCAAGGTTTAGGTGCTTATACAACACTGCAACGTATGGGCATAGAATCTAAGTTGGTTATTTACCCAGATGAAAACCATTGGATCTTAAATAAAGATAATAGAGTTCATTGGTACGGTGAAGTTTTTGATTGGATGAAAAAACATACTCAAAAATAATCATTTCATGATTCAAACATTATAATTGAAAAAACCAATCTAAGTTTATTAGGTTGGTTTTTTATATAGTTATAACACAATTAAATTTGATATATATAACTGAAATATTTTCCCCCTGACGTGTTTGACGTGCATTAACTTCCTATTTGTCTGTTTTTACAGTTCTTTTAATTGATTAATTAGCCGAATCCTATAGGACTAGCATTAAACTTAACTTAAATATTTAATAAATATTCACCTTAATTTCATATGTATCTTTTATAAATTTTTAACCTTAATCTAGATCAAAAAGGCGCATAGTTTTATCTGAATTTAAGTGTTAGACTGCGCGCCAAATTTGTACCGTAATTATTTCATTTATAGAAAAAGGTTAAAAATCCAATGGTAACTGGCATTATATTGGCTCTGGTCGCAATCGCATTTATTTTGATTGTGATTGAAGATATCATTCATGTAAATAAAGCAAAAACAACATTATTTTTTGGTACTTTATGTTGGATTATTGCCTTTATCTCACCTATTAACGGTCAAACTACTGAAGCAGTACAGCACCAGTTAGATCATAACATCTTAGAAATAGCGACTTTATGGCTATTTTTAATGTCAGCGATGACATTTGTCGCGTATTTAAACTCGAAAGGGTTTATACAAAACTTAGTACATAGAGTGATGCCAAAACAGATCACAGAAAGAAAGCTGATGTTTTTAATTGGTTTAGCAGCTTTTTTATTCTCTTCTATATCAGATAATATTACTGCAACACTTATTTCTCTTGCTGTTGTTCTTTCACTCAAATTAGAAGCTAAAAAACGCATCAAATACGCAACTTTAATTATCTTTGCTGTAAATTCGGGTGGAGTATCATTGATCACAGGTGATGTAACAACGTTAATGATATTTTTAGCTGACAAAGTAACAATAGGGCATTTACTTTTATTAGTCGTGCCATCAGCTTTCAGTGTGCTGATCTTAGCGGGATTACTGTCATTGAACATGAATGGCACTTTAACATTTGAGGCGCAATCACATAGAAGAATCGAAAAAACAGATATTACAATTGCGGTAATATTCTTATCTACGATTACAGCAACTTTGCTTTTAAGCGTAATGTATCAAGTACCGCCTGTTCTGACTTTCTTATTTGGTTTATCTTTAATGTTTTTAGTTGCACAATTTTTAATGCGCAAGAAAGATGTGAATAAAAAAATTATCGATTATATACGTGAAATTGAATACGATACTTTACTGTTTTTTGTAGGTGTTTTATTACTTGTTGGCGCAATGAAAGAAGTTGGGGTATTAAATCAGTTTACGCATTTATATGAAATCTTAGCACCTGAGTATGCAAACTACTTAATGGGAATTTTATCTGCAGCAGTAGATAATGTGCCATTAACCGCTGCACTATTAAAAGCTGATATCGCGATGGATCCAAGACAGTGGCTTGCATTTACTTATGCTACAGGTGTAGGTGGCTCTATGCTGATAATTGGCTCAGCGGCTGGAATTATTGCTATGAGCAAGATTAAAGAGCTTACATTCCTAAGTTATTTGAAAATGAGCTTCCATTTATTAATCGCATATACAGTAGGTTACACTGGTGCATATTTAGCCGGATTCTTAATGCCAAACGTTTAATTTAATTTCAGCCAAATTAATTATTGACAGCTAGACGTCTAAAATGTAAATTTCAAGTCCCTACTATTTAGTAGGGTTTTATTTGAAGCATTTAATACTTCAAATAACAGAAGAGGAGCGGAAGCCAGGTATATTAGTGTGAGGAGCGGTATCCAGAGATCACTAATGAGGGGGACTTTCGCCGAGAGAAATGATTTCGCCGTGAAATTGCTTTTCGGTTTTTGAGGCTGAATCCTCAAAAATTGTCACCGAGTATTAAAGCTTAAATTTAAGTTTTAATAAGGTGGAGAGCTTCTGGCTGAGACATTTTATAGCCTTAATACTTTTAGTATCTAGATTTTAGTCCTGCCAAGTTCTCCTTATAAGTATTAGGAGATCCCATGAATTCATCTTATGTTGTAGCAAAGTTTGGTGGCACAAGTGTTGCCGATTTCGACGCTATGAGACGTTGCGCTCAAATTATTCAAAATAACACACAAGTGCGCTTAGTTGCAGTTAGTGCCAGTGCTGGTGTGACCAATCATTTAGTTGCATTATGTCAAAATGATTTAACTCAGGTTGAGCGAAATCAAAATATTGCACAAGTATGTGACATTCAAAATACGATATTGAAAAATATCACTTTAGATTTAGATTTAACTGATGGTTTTAATCAAACGCTTAATCAATTTAAAGAGCTTGCTAAAAATGATAACCCAAGTGAAAAAAACAAAGATGCTTTATTGAGCTTTGGTGAAAGGTTATCATCATATTTATTTACTCAAGTTTTACGAGGCATGGATATAAATGCGGTGCGTTTTGACGCAAGAGACGTACTTAAAACCGACAGTCAACATGGTAAAGCTACACCGAATATTTCAGCAACAAAAGATGCGGCATTAACAGAATTATACCCATTATTAGAATCAAATGTAGTTGTAACACAAGGATTCATAGGATCTGATCTCGAGGGCAATACCACAACTTTAGGGCGTGGCGGTTCTGATTATAGTGCTGCTTTATTTGCTGAAGCAATTGATGCATCGGCAATTCATATTTGGACAGATGTTGTCGGTATTTTCTCTACAGATCCTAGATTGTGTACTAAAGCAACGCCGATCGCTAAATTGAGTTTTGATGAAGCTGCGGAAATGGCAACTTTTGGTGCTAAAGTACTTCATCCTGCAACTATTTTACCGGCAAGTCGGGCGGGTATACCTGTATTTGTAGGCTCTAGTCGTGAGCCTAATGAAGGTGGTACTTGGATTGAAAAAGAAAAATCAAGACACAGTGGCATTCGTGCTGTTACACAACGTAAAAATCAAATTTTATTAACGTTAAAAAGCCCTGAAATGTTATTGGCTAGCGGTTTTTTAGCAAAAGTATTTACGATTTTAGCGCAATATAATATTTCAGTTGATTTAGTAACGACTTCGGAAATAAGTGTTGCACTTACACTAGATAATGCGCCAAATGCCAGTCGACCTGAATTAGAGCAAGCATGTTTAGACTTACTTTCTGAATTTTGTCATGTGACAGTTGAAAATAACCTAACGCTTATTGCTTTAATTGGTTCCCAAATTCAATTACAGCAACAGGAAGTTAATTTGATGCAAGTATTATCTGATTTTGATATTCGTATGATCTGCCACGGTGCAAGTAAACATAATCTATGTTTTTTAGTTGAGCAATCTCGTTCAGATCATATTGTTCAATCAATCCATAGTAGATTGTTAGAGGCTTAAAGGCATATTTATGGTTTTGAGAACAACATTATTTAATGGCGTGTTATTTATCAAGGTAATATCAAAACCATCATAATGACATGATGCTGTATATAATTGCCGTTTTTGGATTTCTTCAAAAACGTTTTTACTTAATAATTGCGATATGGGTAATCGAATCGTTTTGGCAAGCGCCTCTTTTAAAGTCCAAATTCTATAAAAAATGTTATGGGGCTGCTGTGCAGTTGAAATAAACTGCACTTCATGTTCATGATAAAAATGATTCGCTAATTTTATAAAAGACCGCTTTTGATTGATATGTTCTAAATCAACGCCAAATGATAGACACATCTGACTTAGCGCAACACAAACCATGCCTTTACTATGTGAAATGGAGATAGATATCGGTAAAGGTTTATTATTATAAAGTGCTTCTAAACGACTGTGTTTTTGATTGAACTTAGTTTCTATTTGAGTAAATTCACAGTTTATCAAAGTACTTATTAATTTTTTTATAATATAACGGCTAGCTAAGTACTCTTGTTTTGCAGAATACTTTTTTCGTTTATCGATAGTGGAAATTTCAAATTCTGAAAATATTTTTTCATAGGGAAACTTATCAATCTCAACTTGTTGTGATGATAAAATGAATAGGTTTATTCCTGAGATTAGGACCTTTTTACCTTGTTTATTTTCTATTTTAAGTTCATTTTTAAAAAAGGGACTAAATATCATGGTTCCTGTCTTATGTTACTTGCTATATAGGCCGATAAGCCTGTAAAATTCGATACTGGTGGGGTGCATGATACATAATAATAATAAGAGATAATAATAAAATGGCAGAATTACGTGATGGCTTTCAAAGTCGTTTAGGTTTTGTACTGGCAGCGGCCGGCGCAGCTGTTGGACTTGGCAATATTTGGGGTTTCCCTACTCAAGCTGCAAATCATGGTGGTGGTGCTTTTCTACTGGTATATTTTCTTGTTATTTTTCTACTTGCCTTACCAGCACTGTATACCGAATTATATTTAGGGCACAGTGCGCAAGCCAACCCAGTCGAGGCCTTAAAACAAGCATGTAAAGAAAAATCAGAAAACATGGGCGCTGCAGCTGGATATATCGGTTTATCAGGTGCAATTGTTATGTTGAGTTTTTATTCAATTGTAGCTGGTTGGATGCTTGCATATAGTTTAGAACCAATAGCAACTTTACTTAACTTTACGCGAGTGAGTGAGTTTTTAAAAGGTGACTCAACGCTACGTAACTTTATTTTCACACCTTTCATGCTGGTATTAAGTGCCAGTATCATTCTAAAAGGAGTGAAGTCGGGTATTGAAACTTGGTCGCGCAGATTAATGCCTTTACTGTTAATATTGCTGGTTTTACTTATTGCTTATATTGCTACGTTAGATGGTGCGATGGCCGGTTTTAGTGCCTATTTAAAGCCTGATTTTAATCAGATCACTGATCCTGAACTTATAATCGCAGCTATGGGCCAAGCGTTTTTCTCGTTATCACTTGGTGTTGGCTGTATGATGATTTATGGTTCATATCTCAAACCTGATGCTAATTTACCTAAACTCACTTTATCGGTCGCTTTATTGGATACCAGTGTGGCCTTTCTTGCTGGCCTATTAATAATCCCTGCGTTATATGTGGCTCAAAATCATGGCGTAGATGTATTTCAAAATGGAAAGCTAATTGGTGAAGGGCAGTTGATTTTTGCTGTTTTACCAGAATTATTCAGCTCTATGGGCCAAGTTGGTTTGTATATTGGTTTTATCTTTTTTGTTTTAATGTCAATTGCATCTATCACCTCAACTATTTCTTCAACTGAAATCCCAGTAGCCTTTTTAGTTGAAAATAAAAACGTTTCTAGAAAAAAAGCAACATGGTTAGTGACACTTATAATTATTTTAGCATCTAGCATCATCATTTTAAATTTTGATTGGCTATTTGGTTTAGTGATCCAAGTATTTACCCAGTATCAGCTGCCATTAATGGGACTGTTTTATTTTATAACTGTTGGCTGGTTATGGAAAAAAGGTAATAAGTTATTAGCGGTTTCAAAAGGGCTTCATTATTGGTTTGCACAGTATGTACGCTACGTTTGTCCAATATTAATGACCGCAGTTTTTGCTAATGTAGCATTCAAATAATAAATATTAATTAATGAAATTCTAAAACCGTTTGTCTTTTTCAACAGATAAATGGTTTTTCGTATAAGTGCTTAATAAAAAGGTAAAAAAATGTCAACTAAAGTCGCTTTTATCGGTTTAGGTGTTATGGGATATCCTATGGCTGGCCATTTGAAAAATGCAGGTTTTGACGTAACTGTATTTAATAGAACTGAAACCAAAGCAAAAAAGTGGGTTGAACAATATGGTGGCGCTATGGCATCTACACCATCAGAAGCTGCGCTTGAAGCGGAGTTTGTTTTTGTATGTGTTGGTAATGATGATGATTTACGGGAAGTAACATTGGGATCATCAGGCGTGCTTGCGGGTTTGGCGCAAGGGAGTATTTTAGTTGATCATACTACGACATCAGCCGAAGTTGCCAGAGAAGTTGCACAAGCGGCACAAAACAAAGGGATCTCATTTTTAGATGCACCTGTTTCAGGAGGCCAAGCTGGCGCCGAAAATGGCGTTTTAACTGTGATGACAGGTGGTGAACAAGCCATTTTTGATAAAGTGCAACCTGTAATGGACTGCTACTCGAGATTTAGTCAATTATTAGGTCCAATTGGTTCAGGTCAATTAACCAAGATGGTGAATCAAATTTGTATTGCAGGTTTAGTACAGGGATTAGCAGAAGGCTTACACTTTGCACGCAACGCAGGTCTGGATGCTGAAAAAGTGATTGAAACTATTTCAAAAGGAGCCGCTGGATCTTGGCAAATGGAAAACCGTTACAAAACGATGTGTCAAGGTGAGTATGATTTCGGATTTGCTGTAGATTGGATGAGAAAAGATTTAGGCATAGCATTAAACGAAGCAAGAAGTAATCAATCAAGCTTACCTGTTACTTCATTAGTTGATCAGTTCTATAGCGAAGTACAATCATTAGGTGGCGGTCGCCATGATACATCAAGCTTACTTTCGAGACTCGAACATACGAGAAGAGAAAAATAATTAACATTGGTGAAATTTAAATCATAAAACAAACTTAAAATCGTAATAATCATTCTGTGTATCGTTTTTTTGTTTTAAATCAATAAAAATAAGTTAAATAGTGCTACTTTACCCCGCATAGATTCAATCTACTGTGGGCATAATTATTGGTGCTATCGCTCGATATTATAATCGCAACATTTGGGGACGCTAAACTACATGAAACATCTTTTAATCACTCTGGTCGCACTTGTCTTTTCAGGTTCAACTTTTGCTTCAGGAGGAGGCGATAGCATAGATTTAACATCACATTGGATAGGGTATACAGCCCTAGCAATCTTTGTACTTTCATATGCTTTAGTAATTCTTGAAGAAAAACTACACTTACGTAAATCAAAGCCAGTTTTATTAGCCGCAGGTCTTATATGGATTCTGATAGCTGCCTTCTATAACTCTCAAGGTATGCCGCACTCAGCAGAAGTAGCAATTCGTCATAACTTCCTAGAGTACGCTGAACTTTTCTTTTTCCTATTAGTTGCGATGACTTATATAAATGCAATGCTTGAACGTAATGTATTTGATGCGCTACGTGATGTTTTAATATTAAAAGGTTATAGCTATAGAGCGTTGTTTTGGCTTACAGGTATCCTTGCTTTCTTTATTTCTCCAATTGCAGATAATTTAACAACAGCCCTGATCATGTGTGCTGTTGTACTTGCAGTCGGTAAAGATGAACCTAAATTTGTTGCCATGAGTTGTGTAAATATTGTTGTTGGTGCTAATGCCGGTGGTGCATTTAGTCCGTTTGGCGATATAACAACCTTAATGGTATGGCAAAAAGGGATAGTACAATTCACGGAGTTTTTCGCGTTATTTATTCCATCAATCGTTAACTATGTGATCCCTGCGTTTATAATGCAATTTTTCCTTCCTAAAGGCAGCCCTAAAACTGGAACAGGTGACGTGACTCAAATTAAAAATGGCGGCTTAACCATAGTTGGCTTATTTATTTTAACTATCATCACTGCAGTATCATTCCATAACTTCCTACATTTACCGCCTGTATTTGGCATGATGTTAGGTTTAGCTTATTTAAAACTGTTTGGTTTCTATATTAAAAAATCTGGTCAAGGTAAGTTGAATACATCAGACGTTCCTGCTGGTAGAACAAGAACAGATGATTTTGATATCTTTGATAAAATAGCCAAAGCAGAGTGGGACACCTTATTCTTTTTCTATGGTGTGATTTTAGCAGTTGGTGGTTTAGGTTATATTGGTTACTTAGGTTTAATTTCAGAATTTATGTACGGAGAACTTGGTGCTACCAATGCTAATATTTTGGTTGGAATTCTTTCGGCTATTGTAGATAACATTCCGGTCATGTTTGCGGTATTAACAATGCAACCAGAAATGCCACACTCACAATGGTTACTTGTGACTTTAACTGCAGGTGTTGGCGGTAGTTTACTTTCGATTGGCTCAGCTGCAGGTGTTGCATTAATGGGGCAGGCAAGAGGGTATTATACATTCTTTAGTCATTTAAAATGGACACCTGTTATTGCACTAGGATATGCAGCAAGTATTTATGCTCATTTATTATTAAATAGTTAAGCAACTATTAACAATTAAAAAAGGCTTTCCTGATTTACCCAGGGAAGCCCTTTTTGTTAAAAATGAAAATAAACTAAATGATTTTTTTAAATGTTGATAAGTAAAATTCTAATGTGACTTCAATATTCTTTTTTTGCTCTAAAGCCTGCCAATGCTCAGGTCTAAACTTCCATGCAAAGGGTGTCATCATAACTAAATCATTTGCTGTAGGAATATCAAGTATTACAGTTGCCGTTAAAATCTCTTCACTAAAACTTTCAAATCCATTTGGGCACGGAACTGGCGTATGTAAATTAACATCTTGGTATATTTGCTGTTTAAGTTCAAAAAGATGTTTCGGTCCAGGGCTAGCAACAATGAGTTTATCTTTACATAAACGCGATAATTCATCATCAAATAATGGTGCAAAAATACTGACTATGGCATCAGCTTGCAAATCATTAAAAGGAGCTTGTGCGATGGAAGCAACACTAAAGTGGCAGTCAGGGTAGCGTTTTGCTGCATATTTTACAGCAGGTTTTGAGATATCTATGCCATAAACTTTACTATTGAGTGCTGACTTCTGTAGAGCATGCGTATAAAATCCTTCACCGCAGCCAAAATCGATGATTGTCTTTTCAGTGCCTAAGTCTTTAACTTTTTGTGCAACTGCACTTTGTAAAAAAGCATAGTGACCTTTAGCTAAAAAGTTGCGACGTGCTTGTACCATCTCAAGATTATCGCCAGGATCTTTACTTTTTTTATTTTGTACAGGTAACAGGTTTACATATCCCTCTTTAGCAAAGTCAAAACTATGATTTTTACCACACTTGAGAGTACGATCGTTTAATGTCAGCGCCAAAGAGCAAATAGGGCAAATATAATCTAAAGACATATTATTTAAACTCTGACCAAATTGGTGCGTGATCAGATGGCTTTTCAATACCTCTTAATTCATAATCAATACCTGTATCAATACACTGTTGTGCTAATGAATTAGTAGCCAATACAACATCAATTCTTAAACCCCGATTATCAACAAAACCTTTTGAACGATAATCAAACCAAGAGTAGCGGTCAGATACATCAGGATTTTGCTCTCTAAAAGTATCTTTGAAGCCCCAATCCATCAATGTTGCTAACCACTGCCTTTCTTCAGGTTGGAATGAACACTTACCTGTTTTTAACCAACGTTTTGCGTTTGGTTCACCAATACCGATATCTAAGTCTGTAGGAGAGATATTAATATCGCCCATAACAACAATATTTTCATCACTAGTATGATGTTCATTTAAATAGCCCATCAGATCTGTATAAAATTGTCTCTTATATGGAAACTTAGTTTCATGGCTAATATTATCTCCTTGAGGGAAATAGCCATTTAATACAGTAACTTTTTCACCTGCATTGTTTGTTGTGGTAACCATGATCATACGTTTTTGAGCTTCGTCGTCATCAGTCGGGAAGCCCATTTGAACTACATCAGCTTCTTTTTTACATAACATAGCAACACCGTAATGCGCTTTTTGACCATGAAAATAAACGTGATAGCCCATAGCTTCAACGTCAGCTACGGGAAAAGCAGCATTATGAACCTTTATTTCTTGCAAACCGATGATGTCTGGTTGATGTTTATCTATGATTGCTTGTAATTGATGAAGGCGAGCACGCAAGCCGTTTATATTAAAACTGATGATTTTCATCTTATATTAATTCCGTGAATTCATTATTTAGAAAATTTAAATAAGCAATTAGCTAATTCTTGAATATTGAGTACATTTATATCAAGAGAATATTAGCATTATATAGAGTAGAGGAAATAGAAATTATGATTATATGAAGCAAATACCTTATTGAAA
Source organism: Pseudoalteromonas sp. '520P1 No. 423' (assembly GCF_001269985.1). Taxonomy (NCBI): domain Bacteria; kingdom Pseudomonadati; phylum Pseudomonadota; class Gammaproteobacteria; order Alteromonadales; family Pseudoalteromonadaceae; genus Pseudoalteromonas; species Pseudoalteromonas sp. '520P1 No. 423'. The sequence continues at coordinate 2,299,698 of NZ_BBZB01000001.1, forward strand.
GACATTTACACTAAATTATGCACAGGATTTTGTGAGTATCTTGTATGTAATTTGTAGTTAAAGGAGCTGTGAAGTTTTAAATTGAAAAAAGATAAAAAAACACTTGCGCTGAAATAGAATCTCTCTATACTGCGCCTCCACCGACACAGACGGCAAGCAACAGACTTTAAGTTAGAGACTAAAGGGATGTAGCGATATCGAATGATGTTTGATTGAGATTTATCTCAAAAAATTTTGAATCAGATTTAAAGTTAAATATTAATTTTAAATTAACCATTGACTCAAAATTTTTAAGGTGTATTATGCACCTCCGCTTCGAAGCATAGCTTCAAAGCAACGTTCTTTAACAATAAGTAATCATCTGTGTGGGCACTCTTGCAGATTGAGTTCTAAAGTCACTTTTTGAAGTGACACAAAATTAGAGTCTCATTAAAATCTGTTCACTTAATCCTTTTAGGAAAGAGCGAGTGACTACACAGTCATATGCGACGTTAAGTTTAACTTTGTTAAATTTAATATCAAAAACAGAATTCATTGAGCTGTCTCATCTATTTTATAGACAAAGACAAAAAACTTTTTAATTGAAGAGTTTGATCATGGCTCAGATTGAACGCTGGCGGCAGGCCTAACACATGCAAGTCGAGCGGTAACAGAGATAGCTTGCTATCTGCTGACGAGCGGCGGACGGGTGAGTAATGCTTGGGAATATGCCTTTAGGTGGGGGACAACAGTTGGAAACGACTGCTAATACCGCATGATGTCTACGGACCAAAGTGGGGGACCTTCGGGCCTCACGCCTAAAGATTAGCCCAAGTGGGATTAGCTAGTTGGTTGAGGTAAAGGCTCACCAAGGCAACGATCCCTAGCTGGTTTGAGAGGATGATCAGCCACACTGGAACTGAGACACGGTCCAGACTCCTACGGGAGGCAGCAGTGGGGAATATTGCACAATGGGCGCAAGCCTGATGCAGCCATGCCGCGTGTGTGAAGAAGGCCCTAGGGTTGTAAAGCACTTTCAGCGAGGAGGAAAGGTTATAGTTTAATAGACTATAGCTGTGACGTTACTCGCAGAAGAAGCACCGGCTAACTTCGTGCCAGCAGCCGCGGTAATACGAGGGGTGCAAGCGTTAATCGGAATTACTGGGCGTAAAGCGTACGCAGGCGGTTTGTTAAGCGAGATGTGAAAGCCCCGGGCTCAACCTGGGAACTGCATTTCGAACTGGCAGACTAGAGTATGATAGAGGGTGGTAGAATTTCAGGTGTAGCGGTGAAATGCGTAGAGATCTGAAGGAATACCGATGGCGAAGGCAGCCACCTGGGTCAATACTGACGCTCATGTACGAAAGCGTGGGGAGCAAACGGGATTAGATACCCCGGTAGTCCACGCCGTAAACGATGTCTACTAGGAGCTGGAATCTTCGGATGACTTTTCCAAAGCTAACGCATTAAGTAGACCGCCTGGGGAGTACGGCCGCAAGGTTAAAACTCAAATGAATTGACGGGGGCCCGCACAAGCGGTGGAGCATGTGGTTTAATTCGATGCAACGCGAAGAACCTTACCTACACTTGACATCCAGAGAAGAGACTAGAGATAGACTTGTGCCTTCGGGAACTCTGAGACAGGTGCTGCATGGCTGTCGTCAGCTCGTGTTGTGAGATGTTGGGTTAAGTCCCGCAACGAGCGCAACCCCTATCCTTAGTTGCTAGCAGGTAATGCTGAGAACTCTAGGGAGACTGCCGGTGATAAACCGGAGGAAGGTGGGGACGACGTCAAGTCATCATGGCCCTTACGTGTAGGGCTACACACGTGCTACAATGGCAGGTACAGAGTGCTGCGAGCTCGCGAGGGTAAGCGAATCACTTAAAGCCTGTCGTAGTCCGGATTGGAGTCTGCAACTCGACTCCATGAAGTCGGAATCGCTAGTAATCGCGGATCAGAATGCCGCGGTGAATACGTTCCCGGGCCTTGTACACACCGCCCGTCACACCATGGGAGTGGGTTGCTCCAGAAGTGGCTAGTCTAACTGCTTGCAGAGGACGGTCACCACGGAGTGATTCATGACTGGGGTGAAGTCGTAACAAGGTAGCCCTAGGGGAACCTGGGGCTGGATCACCTCCTTATACGAAAGAACTGGTTTGCATGCCAGTGTCCACACAGATGATTACGTAAATGAGAATGTATAAAAATATTGTGGGTCTGTAGCTCAGCTGGTTAGAGCGCACCCCTGATAAGGGTGAGGTCGGTAGTTCAAATCTACTCAGACCCACCACTTCTTCGCAACGAAGTGGCACACAATATTGAGATCTTTTAGTGGGGTTATAGCTCAGCTGGGAGAGCGCCTGCCTTGCACGCAGGAGGTCTGCGGTTCGATCCCGCATAGCTCCACCACTTCTAAGTACTTTTCATAAATAAACATGCTTTTACAAGCTTGGTTACTTATGAGAAGTTTTTCTCATGCTCTTTAAAAATTTGGAAAGCTGATATAAAAATTCTAATAAATGTTTATTAAACATTTATTAAGAGTTTTCAAAAAGTAAAAGAAACGAATGATAGCCATGTTATATGGTGATGCATTCTTGCCAATTTATTGTTTACTTATTTATAAGTAATTAGTGATTGGCATCTACTTTAGTATTCAAAACATTAACTTCTGGCGAAGTTAACTGTCACGAAATAATACAGCACATTGTAGTTGTAAGACTATTTTGGGTTGTATGGTTAAGTGAATAAGCGTACACGGTGGATGCCTTGGCAGTTGGAGGCGATGAAGGACGTATTAACTTGCGATAAGCTAAGTCGAGCTAGTAAAAAGCACTTGAGACTTAGATTTCCGAATGGGGAAACCCACCTATTTATAGGTATCGTTAACTGAATACATAGGTTAACGAGGCGAACGCGGAGAACTGAAACATCTAAGTACCCGTAGGAACAGAAATCAACCGAGATTTCGAAAGTAGCGGCGAGCGAAATCGAAACAGCCCTTAAGCTTTATTGTAGTTAGTAGAATGCTCTGGAAAGTGCAACGATACAAGGTGATAGTCCTGTATATGAAAACTTATATAAAGTGAAATCGAGTAGGTCGGGACACGTGATATCCTGACTGAATATGGGGGGACCATCCTCCAAGGCTAAATACTCCCAACTGACCGATAGTGAACCAGTACCGTGAGGGAAAGGCGAAAAGAACCCCTGTGAGGGGAGTGAAATAGAACCTGAAACCGTGTACGTACAAGCAGTAGGAGCAAAGCTTTGCTTTGTGACTGCGTACCTTTTGTATAATGGGTCAGCGACTTATATTTTGTAGCGAGGTTAACCGAATAGGGGAGCCGTAGGGAAACCGAGTCTTAACTGGGCGACTAGTTGCAGGGTATAGACCCGAAACCCGGTGATCTAGCCATGGGCAGGTTGAAGGTTGAGTAACATCAACTGGAGGACCGAACCCACTTACGTTGAAAAGTGAGGGGATGACTTGTGGCTAGGAGTGAAAGGCTAATCAAACCGGGAGATAGCTGGTTCTCCCCGAAATCTATTTAGGTAGAGCCTCGGATGAATACTGACGGGGGTAGAGCACTGTTTGGGCTAGGGGGTCATCCCGACTTACCAACCCCATGCAAACTCCGAATACCGTTAAGTAATATCCGGGAGACACACGGCGGGTGCTAACGTCCGTCGTGAAGAGGGAAACAACCCAGAGCGCCATCTAAGGTCCCAAAGTGTATGTTAAGTGGGAAACGATGTGGAAAGGCCCAGACAGCCAGGAGGTTGGCTTAGAAGCAGCCACCCTTTAAAGAAAGCGTAATAGCTCACTGGTCGAGTCGGTCTGCGCGGAAGATGTAACGGGGCTAAACATACCACCGAAGATGCGCCTGCGTACTTTGTATGCGGGGTAGGGGAGCGTTCTGTAAGCCGTTGAAGGTGTACCGGGAGGTATGCTGGAGGTATCAGAAGTGCGAATGCTGACATGAGTAACGATAATGGGGGTGAAAAACCCCCACGCCGGAAGACCAAGGGTTCCTATCCCATGTTAATCAGGGTAGGGTGAGTCGACTCCTAAGGCGAGGCCGAAAGGCGTAGTCGATGGGAAACGGGTTAATATTCCCGTACTTATTATGAATGCGAAGGGGGGACGGAGCAGGCTAAACAAGCATGGCGTTGGTTGTCCATGTGAAAGTGCGTAGGCTGATGACTTAGGTAAATCCGGGTTGTCATTAAGGCTGAGACACGAGACGAGTCACTACGGTGATGAAGTTGTTGGTGCCATACTTCCAGGAAAAGCCTCTAAGCTTCAGTTCATAATGAATCGTACCCCAAACCGACACAGGTGGTCAGGTAGAGAATACTAAGGCGCTTGAGAGAACTCGGGTGAAGGAACTAGGCAAAATTGTACCGTAACTTCGGGAGAAGGTACGCCAACATTAGGTGAAGCGCTTTACGTGTGGAGCTGAAGTTGGTCTCAGAAACTAGGTGGCTGGGACTGTTTATTAAAAACACAGCACTGTGCAAAATCGAAAGATGACGTATACGGTGTGACACCTGCCCGGTGCCGGAAGGTTAATTGATGGGGTTATCTTCGGAGAAGCTCTTGATCGAAGCCCCGGTAAACGGCGGCCGTAACTATAACGGTCCTAAGGTAGCGAAATTCCTTGTCGGGTAAGTTCCGACCTGCACGAATGGTGTAACCATGGCCACGCTGTCTCCACCCGAGACTCAGTGAAATTGAAATCGCAGTGAAGATGCTGTGTACCCGCGGCTAGACGGAAAGACCCCGTGAACCTTTACTACAGCTTGGCACTGAACATTGAACCTACATGTGTAGGATAGGTGGGAGACTTTGAAGTAGCGTCGCTAGATGTTATGGAGTCGTCCTTGAAATACCACCCTTGTAGTTTTGATGTTCTAACGTAGGTCCCTAAGCGGGATTGCGGACAGTGCCTGGTGGGTAGTTTGACTGGGGCGGTCTCCTCCCAAAGAGTAACGGAGGAGCACGAAGGTTTGCTAAGTACGGTCGGACATCGTACGGTTAGTGTAATGGTAGAAGCAAGCTTAACTGCGAGACAGACACGTCGAGCAGGTACGAAAGTAGGTCATAGTGATCCGGTGGTTCTGAATGGAAGGGCCATCGCTCAACGGATAAAAGGTACTCCGGGGATAACAGGCTGATACCGCCCAAGAGTTCATATCGACGGCGGTGTTTGGCACCTCGATGTCGGCTCATCACATCCTGGGGCTGAAGTCGGTCCCAAGGGTATGGCTGTTCGCCATTTAAAGTGGTACGCGAGCTGGGTTTAGAACGTCGTGAGACAGTTCGGTCCCTATCTGCCGTGGGCGTTTGAGAATTGAGAGGGGTTGCTCCTAGTACGAGAGGACCGGAGTGAACGAACCGCTGGTGTTCGGGTTGTCATGCCAATGGCATTGCCCGGTAGCTACGTTCGGAACTGATAAGCGCTGAAAGCATCTAAGCGCGAAGCAGGCCTCGAGATGATTTCTCACTAGTGCTATAAGCACTCTGAAGGGCCGTTGGAGACTACAACGTTGATAGGCAAGGTGTGTAAGGGTTGTGAGGCCTTGAGCTAACTTGTACTAATTACCCGTGAGGCTTAACCATACAACGCCAAAGTGGTTTTGTGTGTGATAGAAACAAGCAAGAAGTTGGTGTTAACTAAAGTAGAATACTTTTATGATATCTGTATCAGCAGACCGAATTTATTAAATAAAACAAGAACAAAGCGAATTAGGAATGATTTTATAAATTACATCCATGTAATTTACCCTAGCGGGGCGCACTAAAGTGCGTTAAAAATTGTTCCAGACAAATTTTGCTTGGTGACAATAGCGTTTTGGACCCACCTGATCCCATGCCGAACTCAGAAGTGAAACGAAACAGCGCCGATGATAGTGTGGGGTTTCCCATGTGAAAGTAGGACATCGCCAGGCTCCTAATTAGTAAAAATCCCAACTCATTGAGTTGGGATTTTTGCGTTTTAGCGTCTAATATTATTCAGTCTAAAGATGCCAATACATCAGGCTCCACTCTCATAATCACAAGAAAGCCGATACAGAAATGTATCGGCTTTTTTGCTTTTTATAATTTATAAATATTGTGTTAGCTGGCATCGCCAGGCTTACCCTCATAATTTCAGTAAAAATCCCAACTCATTGAGTTGGGATTTTTGCGTTTTAGCGTCTAATATTATTCAGGCTAAAGATGCCAATACATCAGGCTCCACTCTCATAATCACAAGAAAGCCGATACAGAAATGTATCTTTTATATTTTAAGAATTGTCATTTTTATAAAACAGTCATTTTAATCATCATATACCCTGAGCTTTCCTAAAGCTTTCCTAAAGCTTTCAGCATTTGCTGTTCCTTCAAAGTATTGCCTTTAAAAATACTTTTGATTTGTTGGTTTGTTTGCTTTAGGATCTAATTGTCTTTGAATTATAACTTTGATTTCTGTGTATAAAACTCTACTAATTATATTTCTAATATTTTTTACTTCTATCTCTAAAGGGGTAGAAGTACAAGATCTGTATCAATATAAAATCTTAGTTAACGACAAAACAAGAACATCTCGTTTAGCTGCAAGTAAAGATGCTTTAGGCAAGGTACTTTTAAAGGTCAGTGGTCAAAATATTGATATGACAAGCAGTTCAATTAGGAAAGCAAAGCGAAATATTCCTTCTTATATGCTTAAATATGAATATTTTGACGGGAATAATGATCAACAATTTTTGGTTGTGCAATTTGAAGCGAGCAAGGTAGATAAACTGCTAGAATCTGAAAAGTTACCAATTTGGGGTAATCGAAGACCTTTAGTTGCATTGTGGCTCGCCACAGAAGATGAATATCGACGCGAATTAGTTACACAAGAGAGTTATCCTCAATTAGAGCAGTTACTGATTGATAAGGCATCAAGGCGTGGACTGCCAATTGTCATACCTTTACTTGACCTAGAAGACAGACAATTGGTATCTGTTACAGATGTTTGGGCAAACTTCTCCGATCCTATTATTAAAGCATCAGAAAAATATAATTCAGAAAGAATTGTAACAGCAAGACTATATCAAGATGTTGATAATAATTTATGGAAACTCGACTGGCGTTTTAGTGATGCGTCTCAGTTTTCCTTAAATGAACTTGTAGGTGACAAACAACACATCGTTGGTCAAATGATTGATGATGTTTCAGACAAAATCGCAATTCAATATGCAGTAGAAGCTTTGAGTTTTAATGTAAATGGCCTTTTTGATATAACATTAACTGGGTTAAATAGTTTCACAAATGTTGAGTTAGCTAAAAGACAATTATTAAGTTTTTCTGTCGTTGACTCTGTATTACTTAAAGTTGTCAAAGATAACAAGTTTCATATGCAACTAAGGCTCTCAGGGAGCCCTTTAGATCTCGCTAAAGCACTTGAGCTAGATAGCTCATTTGTTAAATTATTTGATCCTTTGGCTTCTGTTAAAGAAAACCCTAAAAATTCTTATCGCTGGGTTGGTTTACAATAATGACTATTGAACCAATGCAAATGGCCTTACCCGTTACTTTACCCGACGATGAAACTTTCTCGAGTTACTTTGGGGGGGAAAACTCACAGGTAGTAATACATTTAGAATCTGTTCTTGAAAAATCAAAGCAAGATAATAAATTTCAATTTACTTATTTATGTGGCTTAGCTGAATCAGGTAAATCACATTTATTGTATGCTAGTTGTGTTAAAGCGCAGGAACTTGGTCTATCAACTATTTTACTGACAATGAGTGATATAATTGATCTATCGCCAGATCTTCTTTTTGGTCTAGAGTCCATGGATGTTTTATGTATCGATGACTTACAGCTTGTTGCTCAAAAACCAAAATGGGAAAAAGCACTTTTTAATTTTTATAATCGTTTTAATGAAAGTGGCAAAGTTTTAATTTTTGCTGCAGATTTACTGCCAGACATGCTAAATATTGCATTGCCTGATTTAGAGTCTCGTCTAAAATGGGGCACCACATTTCAAATCCGATCTATGAGTGATGATGATAAAGCTGAAGCTCTTGTTAAAAGAGCCAAAATGCGTGGACTTGAATTATCTTTAGAATGTGCGAGATTTCTATTAACAAGATTAAGTCGGGATATGCGTGCTTTAGTAGAAGTTTTAAATAAATTAGATCATGCCTCAATCGTTCAACAACGAAAAATTACCATTCCTTTTATAAAAACAACACTTAACTTATAGTTTTTATGCTCTAAGCTAGCATCTTCTTGCTAATATCAGTTATCATATTGCCCTGAAAAAATATCTGCCTCTTTAAAGAGATCAAAGTCTAATGAATTTAGAAAATATCTTATCTCAAGCGCTGAGTGCGGTTGAGAATGCAAGTGAAATCGCCCATTTAGAAGATGCGCGCGTAAATTACCTAGGTAAAAAAGGTGATATCACCAGTTTACTTAAAAGTTTAGGTAAAATGGACCCTGCTGAACGTAAAAATGCTGGTCAAGTTATTAACCAAGCAAAACAAGAAGTTCAGGAAAAAATTAATGAAAAACGTGAGCAATTAGTTTCAGCTGCTTTAGAAGCTAAACTAGCTGCTGAAACGATTGATGTGACGCTACCTGGTAGAGCAATGCCTATAGCAGGTCTGCATCCAGTAACACGTACAATACAACGTATTGAAAGCTTTTTTGGTGAGCTTGGTTTTGAAGTGAAGTCAGGCCCTGAAATTGAAGATGATTTTCATAACTTTGATGCTTTGAATATTCCAGAGCACCATCCGGCGCGTGCTGATCATGATACTTTTTATTTTAACCCTAAATTAGTATTACGTACACAAACAAGTGGTGTTCAGATCCGTACTATGGAAAATGAAAAACCACCTTTACGTATTATTTCTCCAGGTAAAGTTTACCGTAATGATTACGACCAAACACATACTCCTATGTTCCATCAAGTTGAAGGTTTGATGGTTGATACTGATGTGAGTTTTACCGAATTAAAAGGTATTTTACATGACTTCTTAAGAAACTTTTTCGAAGAAGACATGGAAATTCGTTTTAGACCTTCTTACTTCCCATTTACAGAACCATCGGCTGAAGTTGATGTAATGGGCAAAAATGGTAAGTGGTTAGAAGTATTGGGTTGTGGCATGGTTCACCCAAATGTTTTACGTTCAGTTGGTATCGATCCAGAAAAATACACCGGTTTTGCTTTTGGCATGGGTGTTGAGCGTTTAACTATGCTGCGTTATGGCGTAAATGATTTACGTGCATTCTTTGAAAACGATTTAAAATTCTTAAATCAATTCCGTTAGAATTTCTTAACCAAAAAGAGAGAAAAATAGATGAAATTTAGTGAAAAGTGGTTAAGAGAATGGGTTAGTCCAAATATGGATACCAATGCTCTATCGGAACAACTTTCAATGGCTGGACTAGAAGTTGATGGTATTGATCCTGTTGCAGGTGATTTCACTGGTGTTGTTATCGGTGAAGTGATTTCAGCTGAGCAGCACCCAGATGCTGATAAGTTAAAAGTTACAAAAGTAAATGTTGGTGAAGCGGAACCTTTAGATATCGTATGTGGTGCAGCAAATTGTCGTGTTGGTCTTAAAGTAGCTGTAGCAAAAGTAGGCGCAATCCTTCCTGGTAACTTTAAAATCAAAAAAGCGAAACTACGTGGTCAACCTTCTATGGGCATGTTATGTGCTTTTGAAGAATTAGGTATGAGCGAAAGTTCAGATGGAATTCTTGAATTACCACAAGATGTTGCTATCGGCCAAGATATCCGTGAATACTTCGACCTTGATGATAAAATTATTGATGTTGATTTAACGGCTAACAGAAGTGATTGTCTTGGGCTTAAAGGTATTGCCCGAGAAGTCGGTGTATTAAATAGCCTTGACGTTCAAGAATTAGTTATCGAACCGGTTGTACCAACAATAGACGATATAATTGATATTGAACTTGTAAATTCTGATGCTTGTCCACGTTATTTAGGTCGTGTGATTAAGAATGTTAATCTAGATGCGCAAACACCATTATGGATGGTTGAAAAATTACGTAGAAGTGGCATTCGTTCAATTGATGCAATCGTAGATGTAACAAATTACGTATTGCTAGAACTTGGTCATCCTATGCACGCGTTTGACTTAGCATCAATTAAAGGCGGTATCAAAGTTCGCAGTGCTGAGCAAAACGAAGAACTAGTATTACTAGATGGTAATACAGTTAAGTTAGATGTATCTACTTTAGTGATCGCGGATCACGAAAAATCATTAGCTATGGCTGGCATTTTTGGTGGCGAAAAATCTGGTGTAACAACAGAAACTAAAGATATCTTATTAGAAAGTGCATTTTTCAGCCCGCTTGCAATAGCTGGTCAAGCACGTAAGTACGGTTTGCACACTGATGCATCACATCGCTACGAACGTGGTGTTGATCATCAATTGCAGCATGACGCTATAGAACGTGCAACAGCGCTTTTATTAGATGTTGTTGGTGGTGCTGCAGGGCCAGTTGTTGAAGCTGTTGCAAATGAAAAACTACCAAAGTCAAAAACAGTTACTTTACGTCAATCACGTTTAAATAAAGTAATTGGTCATGTTATTTCTCAAGAGCAAGTAACTGATATCCTAACTCGTTTAGGTTTAACTGTTTCATTTGATAATGAACAGTGGCAAGCGGATATTCCGAGTTACAGATTCGATATAAGCATAGAAGAAGACTTAATAGAAGAAGTAGCACGTGTTTACGGATATAATAATATCCCAAATGTTGCACCAAAAGCAGCATTAAAAATGACACGTCATAATGAAGCTGATTTAAGTACGAATAAAGTAAGAAACACTTTAGTAACATTAGGTTATCAAGAAGCAATCACATATAGCTTTGTAGATCCTAAGGTACAAAGTATCTTACACCCAAGTGCAGATCCGCTTGTATTACCACATCCAATTTCAATCGAAATGTCAGTGATGCGTGTCAGTATGCTTCCTGGCTTATTATCATCTCAAGTTTATAACCAAAATCGTCAACAAGCGCGTATTCGTTTGTTTGAACATGGCTTAAAATTTATAAAAGATGTAAGTGCTGAAAATGGCGTATTGCAAACGCCGGTGATCAGTGGTGTTATCTCAGGTTCAACAGTTGGTGAACATTGGGATATTGCAACACGTTCAGTTGACTTTTTTGACCTTAAAGGTGATGTTGAATCGCTATTAGCATTAACAGCGGATAAATCATCGTTTGAGATCAAAGCTGAGCAAGTTGAAGGGTTACATCCAGGCCAATCAGCAGCGATTTACAGAAATAATAAAAAAGTTGGATTTTTAGGTGCCCTACATCCACAAATTCAAACTAAACTAGATATCAATAACCAAACTTTTGTCTTTGAAATCGAAATGTTAGGGTTAGAAACGCGTAAATTACCATTGGCTCAAGACATCTCAAAGTTCCCTGCGAACCGCCGAGATATCGCAATTGTAGTCAAAGAAGAGGTAAATTCAGGTGAAATTCTAACAATGATAGAAAATGTTGGCGGAAATCAACTGGTTGAGCTAAACTTGTTCGATGTGTACAAGGGGAAAGGAATTGACTCTGGTTATAAGAGTCTTGCAATTGCCCTAACACTACAAAATGTTGAGCGGACTCTTGAAGAGAAAGATATCAACTTAGTGGTTGACCAAGTGGTGGCCTCATTGGCCGAAAAATTTAATGCTTCCTTGAGGGACTAAATATGGCGCTTACAAAAGCCGACATAGCAGAACACCTTTTTGTAAAATTGGGGATCAATAAGAAAGATGCCAAAGAAATAGTTGAAACTTTTTTTGAGAAAATTCGCTCTGCTCTAGAGAATGGTGAACAAATTAAGCTTTCAGGTTTCGGCAACTTTGATCTTCGTGATAAAAGTGAACGACCGGGTAGAAACCCTAAAACGGGTGAAGATATTCCTATTGCGGCTCGTCGTGTTGTAACCTTCCGCCCTGGGCAAAAGCTCAAAACAAGGGTAGAAGTTGGAACTAGCAATAAGTAATTGTGTGTTTCAAAAGTAAAAAAGGTAGCTATTAGCTACCTTTTTTATTGGGTTAAATTCTTAAAGTTAAAATTACCTAGGAGAGAAAAAAGTACCACTCTCTATTTGCTCTAGTGTCTTATTGGCTAGTTTCTCTAAATTGCCTAAAGACTTTCCTTGTGTCTCCAACATATGTTCTAACGGTGTAATCTCAATATTTTCAATACAGGACTCTTTTGCTATCAAGGCCCAAATATAAGCATGTTTATACTTTTTTTGTTTATAAAATATATTCACTAGCGTTTTATAAATTTCATTGTTTGGAGTGCCATGTTCGGGATTTAGTTCTAAAGCACGGTATAATAAATTTACGGTTTTTTCTAAATCAAATTTAATATAATAGGTCGCTAATAAAAATTGCATTTGGGTATTTTTCATTGACTCAGTGTTTTCTAAACTCAAAAACTTATTTAAAGCTGCTTCATCATTTGTTTGAGACCATTGATAATAGAGTATGCCCGGATGGGAGGTATCTTTTGTTTCAGCAATAAGGCGCTTTATTTCTCTTAAGCTGGTCATATAGCCTTTTATTCGCGAGTTTTTCTTTTCTTTTAATTTAATATGTTCAATTTGGGACGCTAAATGTATACAACTGGAGTATTCTTCAAAATCTAGCAACAAATTATATTTGTTTTCATCTGATGGGTCTTTATTTTCTAAATGGCGTTTAACAATGACTTCAGAGCGAATTGCATTACAGTGTCCATCAGTATTTAAGTCACTACAAAAGCTTTCATTTACATCACATACTTCACGCACTGTTATTTGCCTTTCGCAACCAATTAGCAATAACGGTGCAAAAATTAATGCGTATTTGATCTTCATCCTAATTGTAATTCCCTTATTTGTTTTATGCATTTAGTTTAGCGTAATCAAATCAATGATGACAGGGCTAGAGAAAAAATGAATTTTCAATTATAATATGCGCGCCCATAGGGGCAATCCGTTCAAAATTTGTTTATATTAGGCAGAAAAAATGACTTCATCTCACGAACAAGATTATCAGAATAGTTGGCAGGAACGCCAAGATTACGCTGAAAGCATGCAGCCAATCATAGGTAAACTTTACCGTAAATCAGGCATAGAAATTGCCGTATATGGTCGTCCACTAGTTAGCGCTAGTACAATTGACGTGATTAAAGCACATAAAACAGTTGCTCAGTTTGAAGAAAATAAGCTTCGTTTACGTGAAAGCTTTCCATTCCTAGAAGCTATCAGCAAAATGGATTTAGCATCAGCTAGAATCGATATCGGTAAATTAGCTTATGCATATATTTATAAAAATGTAGCGGCAGGACGCTCTATTGAACAATACCTAACTGACGAATTAACTGAAATCAATGAAACTTCTCACAACGAAAAACCACGTGACGTTGTACTTTATGGTTTTGGCCGTATTGGTCGCTTATTAGCGCGTTTATTAATTGAGCAAGGTGGTCCTCACGCTAACTTAAATTTACGTGCAATTGTTGTACGTGGTGGCCGTAAAGGTGATTTAGAAAAACGTGCAAGTTTACTGCGTCGTGATTCAATCCACGGTCCTTTTAATGGTTCAATAACTGTTGATGAAGAATTAAAAGTAATCAAAGCTAACGGCGCTTACATTCAAGTAATTTATGCAAATTCACCAGGTGAAGTGGATTACACCGCATACGGTATTGAAAACGCATTAGTTGTTGATAATACAGGTATCTGGAAAGATGAAGATGGCCTAGGTCTACACCTTAAATCTAAAGGTACTTCAAAAGTATTATTAACAGCTCCTGCTAAAGGCGCTATTAAAAATGTTGTTTACGGCGTAAATAACAAAGATATCTTAAATGAAGATAAAATAGTATCAGCAGCAAGCTGTACAACAAATGCTATCACTCCAACTTTAAAAGCATTAAATGACAAGTTTGGTATTGAAAACGGTCATGTTGAAACGGTTCACTCTTACACAAATGATCAAAACCTAATTGATAATTATCATTCAGCTGAGCGTCGAGGACGTGCTGCTGCATTAAATATGGTAATTACATCTACCGGTGCTGCAAAAGCAGTATCAAAAGCTTTACCTGAATTAGAAGGTAAATTAACGGGTAATGCTATCCGTGTACCTACACCTAATGTTTCAATGGCTATTTTAAACATCAACCTTAAAAATGAAACAACGGTTGAAGAGCTAAATGAATATTTACGTGAAACAGCACTTTACTCTGATCTACGTGATCAGATTGATTACACTGCTTCAACTGAAATCGTTTCTACAGATTTAGTTGGCAGCCGTTACGCAGGAGTTGTAGATTCACAAGCAACAATTGTTGATGGTAAACGTGTAGTACTTTACGTTTGGTATGATAATGAGTTTGGTTATAGCTGTCAGGTAGTACGTGTAATGCGTGATATGGCTGAAGTTACTCACCCAAGCTTACCAAGATAGATAGTAAATAAGATATAAATGCTGTTCAATTAATTGAACAGCTTTTTTTTTATCTAAATTTTAATTTATCTCATTTATCAGAGATGTCATCTCGTTTATTGATCACACCTAACTGGGTGTGATACTTTACCCGCAATTAACATAATTATAATAAAAACGGAGTATACAAGTGCAAGAAATAGTCACTTTTTTAAATAGTATTATCTGGAGCCCGGTTTTAATTTATCTATGCCTAGGCACTGGTTTATTTTTCTCTGTTATGACACGTTTTGTGCAATTGAGATTATTCAAAGAAATGTTCCGCTTGTTATTGTCTGGTAAAAGTTCAGAAAAGGGGATCTCTTCTTTTCAAGCTTTAGCGGTCTCATTATCTGGCCGTGTTGGTACGGGTAACATTGCAGGTGTTGCAGCAGCAATTGGTTTTGGTGGCCCAGGTGCCGTATTTTGGATGTGGGTGGTTGCGTTTTTAGGATCTTCTACTGCATACATCGAATCAACACTTGCCCAAATTTATAAAGAAGAAACAGACGGTCAATACCGTGGTGGTCCAGCTTATTATATTGAAAAAGCGATGGGGCAAAAATGGTATGCTTGGTTCTTTGCAATCGCAACTATTATAGCAACTGGATTGCTTTTGCCTATGGTACAGTCTAATGGTATTGGTGAAGCTGTTGTTCAAGTCTTTGGTCAAGGTAGCACAATAGACACCGCGCTAGGTTCAGTGAGCATGGTAAAAGTATATGTCGCTACTGGTATTGTAATGTTACTAGGTTTTATCATTTTTGGTGGTGTTAAACGTATTGCAAACTTTACACAAGTAGTTGTACCATTTATGGCTTTGGCTTACATCATTATTTCAGTTGTAATTATTGTATTAAATATAGACCGAGTTCCAGAAATCTTTATGTTAATAATTGGAGATGCATTTACGCCTATGGCTGGTGTTGGTGCTGCGATTGGTTGGGGTGTAAAACGCGGTGTTTACTCTAATGAAGCAGGTCAAGGGACAGGCCCTCACGCAGCTGCTGCCGCAGAAGTAGAGCACCCAGCACAACAAGGTTTAGTTCAAGCTTTCTCTGTATATATAGATACAATTTTTGTCTGTTCAGCGACAGCATTTATGATCCTTATCACAGGTATGTATAACGTGCATGTGCCAGGCGCTGAAGAAACATTTATTATTCAAAATGTAGCAGCTGATGTTGCTGCAAATAGCCCCGCTTATACACAAATTGCCGTTGAAAGTGTCTTTACAGGTGTGGGTAAGCCATTTATCGCACTAGCGCTATTCTTCTTTGCTTTCACTACAATATTGGCTTATTACTTTATTGCAGAAAACAATGTTTATTATATTAAACGCACTTTAAAACTTCCGGGCTTAACGTTTGCTTTAAAAGTTTTAATTATGCTTGCTACTTTCTACGGTACGGTTAAAGCAGCTGATTTAGCTTGGGCACTAGGCGATATTGGCGTAGGTATGATGGCATGGTTAAATATAATCGGTATTCTAATTATCTTCTTTATGGCAAAGCCTGCAATTAAAGCGCTTAAGGATTATGAAGCACAAAGAAAAGCAGGTGTAGAAACTTATACATTCGATCCTAAAGCTTTAGGAATAGAAAAAGCAGATTTCTGGGAAGAACGAATTAAAAATAAATAGAACGAGCAATAATTCTTTTAAAAGCCATCGTAAGATGGCTTTTTAATTTCCTATTTATGCTAAAATCGATTTTCACACATTATAAAAGAACAGTTAAAGGTTATTTAAAATGAAAATATCAAGTCAATTTGATAGTGGTAACATTGTTGTTAAAGCGGCCCAGAATCCGTTAGATATTCAATTAGAGATACAAAAAGACCATGAGTCAGATTTTTTTCAATGGTTTCATTTTCGTTTAGAGACACAACAAGACCAACTTCATAAAATAAATATCAGTAACCTAGAAAACTCTGCTTACCCAGAGGGTTGGGATAACTACCAAGCAGTTGCGTCATACGATCGTCAAACCTGGTTTAGATTACCGACTTCATATGAAAACGGCACATTAACAATTGAATGTCAGCCAGAATGTTCACATTTATATATTGCTTATTTCGCACCTTACAGTTATGAGCGTCATTTAGATCTTGTTTACTGGGCACAAGGACATGAGATTTGTGAGATAGAAACACTGGGTCAAACATTAGATAATCGCGATATGACAGTTTTACGTATTGGTGAGCCTGCTGAAGATAAAAAGAACATTTGGATCACTGCACGTCAACATCCAGGTGAGACGATGGCTGAATGGTTCGCAGAAGGGTTATTACATAAATTATTAGATGATGAAGATAGCCATGCTGCTGCACTGTTATCTAAAGCTGTGTTTTATATAGTACCAAATATGAACCCTGATGGCAGTGTTCGTGGTCATTTACGTACTAATGCCAAAGGTGTTAACTTAAACCGTGAATGGCAAACACCTACGATGGAAAACAGCCCAGAAGTATTTTTAGTACGTGAAAAAATGTTTTCTACGGGAGTTGATATGTTCTTAGATATTCATGGTGATGAAGCATTACCATATAATTTCGTAGCTGGCTCTGAAGGGATCCCTAGTTATGATGATAAAATGAAGTCATTAGAAGAGTCATTTAAGTCTGCATTGCTTACAATTACCCCAGAATTTCAGGATGAGTTTGGTTACGATAAAGACGAGCCTGGTAAAGCAAATTTAACTGTGGGTTCTTGTTGGGTTGCAGAAGAATTTAAATGTTTATCTTACACAATTGAGATGCCTTTTAAAGATAATATCAATTTACCAGATGCAGATTACGGTTGGTCTGATAGACGTTCATATTCATTTGGTCAAGATACATTAGCTGCAATCGTAAATGTTGTTGATGAGCTAAGATAAAGACCTTGCATTTAAATGCACTAGTTTAAAAGACAAAGGCGACTAAGCCTGATAGAATAAACAGCGCTCAATAGAGCGCTTTTTTATTCTTTTTATTTTATTCAAGTGCTGATATGCATATAAAGGAGCTTTATAGATGGCAATTATCGCCTGCCCAAGTTGTGCTAAGCAAATTTCAGATAAACATCAGCAGTGCCCACATTGTGAAATTAATATAAATAACTTAGATAACGAAGAGAAAAAAAGAATTGCTTCAGAAGTTAAACTTAAGAAAAAACAGCAAATTATGAATCATTCTTTTCTTGCTTTGATTATCTTTTTATCAGGTTTTTTAGTTTTATATACGCGTGCCCCAGAGCAAGATTCAGTAGAGTTATTGATCAGTCAATCAGCCATCGCAATTGGTTTTATTTGGTATTTGATTAATCGCATTCGCCTTTTATTTGTAAAGAAGACTAAATAAATGAATTTAGAACACCTGATTAGTAATATCACCCCAGAATTATTCGAGCGTTTAAAATATGGTGCTGCAACAGGGCGTTGGCCTGATGGTGTTGCTTTATCCGATGCACAAAAAGAACAAACAGTGCAGTTAGTCATGCTTTATCAAGCAAAAGTAGAACAATCAAACGAACAGTTTACTATTTCAAGTGATGGTGAAATGGTTATGAAATCAAAACGCGAACTAAAGTCACAATTTGCAGAACAAAAAGAGATAGCAAGGTTTAATGAAAATGATATTTAAGCAGTTATTCACCCCTAAATGGAAACACCCTAAACTTTCAGTAAGATTAGGTGCTGTAGATAAATTAAATATTAGCGATGAAAAAGACGCAAAAATATTAGATACGCTCGCATTTTCTGATGAAGCTGTAGAAGTAAGAAAAGAAGCACTAAATAAGCTTAATGATATTAGCATTTGGTATAAAGCATTTAAAAAAGATCAGTCAAATGGCATAAAAGATTTGGCTGAGCAGCATGTTTCTAAAGCTGTATTAAGAAGTGACGAAAGTCTACCATCACAAATCAAGTCAGAATATATTGATACTTGTAATAAGAATTCTTTATTAGAGAAACTCGCATTGGGTGATAAATGCCAGAGTTTAAGGATTAAATTGCTAAAACGCTTAGCAAAAGCAACTTTAATAGAAACTGCATTTAAACAAGGTGATGAATCATTTCAGTTGGCGATCCTTGATTTAGTTGAACAGTATAAGTTATTAAAAATTTGTCAAAGCAAAGCTCTAGGTGAAGTAACAACTAAAATTGCAGATATCTTAGCACAGCAAAAACTAGCTAAAGAAATGCCGATAGTTGTAGAAAAAGAAGTAAAACTTATTTTAGCCAAGCTTAATGCCCTGCGTGAAAAAACAGATTATGCACTTGTTAAATCTCAATCAGAGGCATTATCTAAAAGCTGGCAAGCCCTAGAGCTAAAATGGTTATCGGAAGATAAATTAAATACAGCAAGCGTAAAATACTTGGCATTAGAAACAAAGCTAGAAACTGCTTTAGCGAAACTTGAGTATGAGCATAATGAAAAGTTAGCTATAAGAGCTGCACAAGAAAAAGCAAAAGCTGCTTTGGCACATTTTAATGGTTTAATACATAAAATTGACGAACAACTGACGGTCAGTTTATTAACACCATCATCAGAGAGTACAGCTGAGTTAACAGCTCAAGTAAATAACGCTCGAAAAGAAATTAATGATCATACACCAAAACTAGCGGAGCATAGCGGCTTACAAAAATCATTAGATAACTTCTCAAAACAAATTAATACTTTACCAGAGTTAATTCGTTGCACAGAAGCATTTAATGAAGTCCTTGCTCGCTTTAGTACACTGACTATTCCGACAGAGATAGCGCAATTTGACGACGCTTTATCTGCTTTTACTGTTTGGAAAAAAGACATCAAAGCATTACTCCCTAAAATGCCTGCTTCTGTTAAACAAGCCAATACCAATGCATTTAATGAGTTAGTAACGCAGTGGCAAGATGCAACTAAAGAGTTAAAAAACACACTAGAAAATACACGTAAGCAGTCTAAAAAGAAATTGAGAGATTTAAAAAGGCTGCTTGATCAAGGTCGATATAATATCGCATTTGGTGTATTTAAAGGTATGGATGAAATCTACCAAACTTTAACTGAAAACTATAAGGTGAGTTTAGTTAATGATTATGAGCAAATTGAAAAAGCATTAGCAAAAGCACAAGAGTGGCAGCAATATGTTGCTGAACCAAAACGTGATGAAATTATCACTGAATTAAAAGAATTGATTGCCCAAGAGTGTGATGATGCAATATCGCGCTCAACTTTGGTTAAATTATTTAGAAAACGTTGGAATGAGTTAGGCCGTGTAAATAGTGATGATGCTAAGTTAAAAGCGAATGAATTTGACTTATTACTTGAGCAAGCTTTTAGCCCTTGTAGAGCATTTTTTGCAGAACAAGAAGCACAAAGAAAAACACATTTGATCGAACGTGAACAAATAATCGAAAAAATGATCGCATTAAATTCTTTACCTACTGACAGTATTATTGAATTTAAAGCGCTTGAAACTGAGTATAACAAACTATCAAAATCTTGGCGTCAAGCTGGATCAGTTGATTCTCAAGTTTATCAAGGGTTATTGAGCAATTACAAAAATGCTGAAAAATCGATAGTATCTCAAATCAGATCAAAACATAAATCTAATGCTGAACTTAAAACCGTTTTATTAGAGCAAGCAACTGAACTGACTTCTAGTGAGGATATTGTTCAAGCATGTGATCAATTAAAGCAATTGCAAGATCAGTGGAAACAAATTGGTTTTGCCGGAAATAAAGCAGAAAATGATTTATGGCAAGCCTTTAGAAAGTGCAATGATGATGTTTTTTCTCAAAGAGAAACGGTTAAACAGCAGCAAGAAAAGCAAATGAATGCACAGAGTATCGCACTTGAAGAGACTTTATCACTACTAACATCACAGTTACCCCAAGCAGTTAACGTACAAGCTATAAATGCTTTATTAAAAGAAGTTAATACTTTTGCACTATTAATACCACATCCATTAAAAGAGATTAAATCTCAAACGAATGAATTAATAAGTAATATCGTCTCTAAATTATCACAACTGGAAAGTGATGCTCAAATCGCGCAATATACTTCATTATTTGATTCTTTAATAAATGAATATACTGTGCCTGATAATTGGCTTAAAACAGTTAAAGGTATTAAGTTATCAAGAGCACAGCTAACGGTTCGTATGGAAATTTTAGCTCAAGTTGAAACACCAGTTTGTGATGCTAAGTTAAAAATGGATGAACAAATAGCGATGTTAAGTGAAAAAATGTTAGGTGAGCAGAATCAATTGAATGACTTACTAGCACAGTGGTTAAATGTATCTGAGTTTACTGAAAATGATGTTACGTTTATCGCGCGTATTAAGCCAATATTCACAGCTTAATTAATAAACCATCTTTATAGATAAAAGCCAGCTGATAATAAAGCTGGCTTTTTTATTTGAACGTTTAGGTTGAATATACTTTTTAAATTATTCAACTTGCGATGAAAATAATCTGTTATGTACTTTATAAGCATATTCATCTGACATACCAGCAATATAATCACATATTACTCTATTACCACAGCCAGTAGATTCGTATAATTCCTGCCATCTAACTTGGGTATTTTCAGGTAATAACCTCATAGGATCACTAGCAAAGGCACCAAACATTTCTATAATAAGCTTTTGACCTTTAAATTCAATTTGCTGCATTTGTGATTGACGTATTAAAAGTTTATTTATGAATCGTTTGAGCACTTGTAAAATCTCCTTATATTCTTCAGGTAAATATAAACTATAAGATAATAATGGAGATGAAAAACCATGGTTATTTTTTGCTATCTTATTTTTGGTAATAAATAAATTAACGAACTCACCAATGGCGTCTTTACGGTCACAATGGTGTTTAGAAAATAACTTTTGTGTGATCCTTGAGATATTCTTTTTGATCCAAGGGCTCGATATTATTTTAAATTCATTTAATGCCACATCTTGCCATTGAGACAAACTAATAATGCCTGTCGCAATAGCATCTTCTAAATCATGGACTGCATAAGCAATATCATCAGCAAGTTCCATGATAGAAGCATCTAAAGACTTGTGAATTGTTTTATTACGAAATTCATCCTGTGGCTTATATTGTCTAATTAAGGCTTGGTCAGAATCGTTAAAAGGCGCTAGGATCCAATCAAAAACAGCTGTATCAGCTGTATATAACCCTTTAGCAGGCTTCCATAAATCAGCTTTAATGTAAGGTAAGTTCGGATCAATTTCAGGCTGCTTGATCCATAATTTATCAATGAACTCAGGATATTTAATAAATCCTAATAAAGTTCTTCTGGTCAAGTTCATGCCAAAATCTTGCGTATAAGGCTCAAGTTTAGAAACAATTCTAAGTGTTTGGGCATTGCCCTCAAAACCGCCACTGTTTCTCATCATGTAGTTTAACGCAATTTCTCCGCCATGTCCGAAGGGTGGATGACCAATATCATGCGCTAAACATAATGTTTCTATTTGACTACGACATGGTAGAAAATCTGTATTTTGAAGTGTGCTTCTAAGTTGTCCTAAGATGCCACTACCAATTTGAGCAACTTCTAAAGAGTGGGTAAGTCTTGTGCGATAAAAATCATCAACTCCTATTCCCATTATTTGAGTTTTAGCCTGCAAACGCCTAAATGCAGCAGCGTGAATGATCCGTGACCTATCTTTTTGAAAAGCAGTTCGATGATCATTTGGTCTATTTTTATCTTCTGTACTACGTCTTTGAAACCAAGAGTTCATCACAATATTCCATATTTATTTGTAACAATTAACATTTTACGTTTTCAAGATTTATATCATAAACTTAGTGTATGCAAATCATAAGGAGGTAACAATGCCTTTACCTATATTTATAATTGGAGCCAGTATCGTAGGTGGATTACTGATAAATGATCAACATAAAAAATATCTGAAAAAACTAGATAGTGATAGATTAGAATACATAACTAAAAATAACATAATAGCCAGATCGCCCTCTGATTTACTACCAAGTAGTAAAAGCCAAAAAATGACCCCTGGTACTATTGTTTGTTGCCATGTTTATGGCGGTTTTGAGCATACAGGTATCGTTATTGATGATAACTTAATTATTGAGCTACATGGTTCAGGTTTGGTTAAAGCTGTATCAGCCAAACGATTTTTATCTAGCAGAAGCGGTGAAACTATTTTTATAGCCTGTAACAAAGTAGGGGAAGCATTTACATTTTATGATGCGATAGAAAGAGCGCAGCAAGAGGCCTATAAATATTATGATTATCACATATTTGAATGTAATTGTTATACCCATACTTTGTCATGCATTATAGGTAGAATAGTAAAACTAAACAGTTTTGAAGATTTTAATACTCAATTATATCAATTAACTCAAGAGTCAATATATTGGGATAGAGCCACGGCTAGCACATTTTAATCCCAGACTCTAACTGGGTTGAGCGATATTCATCGTCTAGCCCTGCCTTTTCTTTTTGGCAGCCCATGGCATCAAGTGTAATTATACTATTTTCAATATCTAACATCGTTAATAGCTCTGGGATTGCTGTAATTTCATTTGTTTTATTACCTACAGCCACTGCCCTAAAACTAGCTGATGCTGACAGCTCCAGGCGCTAACTGTATGAAGGGCACTTTTTCTATCTTTGGCGGAAAAAGAACCTCTAGCCGTTTTACCGTCAATTGCAATCACATTGCAGCCAGTATTTTTTGCAAGTGAGGATATCTAAGACTGAAATGCGTTCTCAATTTCATCACTTTTTAATCTGCACATTACACGAGCGATGGTGTCATGACGCGGAATGCCCGCCTCAAAAGAACCATATTGTCGCAGCCAATCAAGCTTTACATGTCCAAAATTTTCAATGTCTTCCCAGCCTTCAGAGCCAGACATAACAGTACTTATCGCGAGTGATAAGATGTCCATCAGGTTATGCTTTTTACAACGCTCTATGCGTGGATCTGAAATCGAATCAAAGTGTGTCAAAAAAGTCGCGCTCATGTTAATTATCTCAATGTATTATATTGAGATCTGATCGTGACTTCTTTAATTGTTCAGTTTCAGAACGTAAATTAGAAGATGGTTCTATTGAACTTTACTGTGGTGGTTCTAGCTATACACCAGGTGGTCATGTATGGGGTCCAAATGGAGAGTCTTTACAAAGTAACCGAGATAATTCATTTGATGACTTCATAGATGAAGATAAATACAACTACTCAGAAGAAAGCTACCTTTCTACACCAATGAAGCGTTTAAACCTAAAAGGTATCGCTAACTTTGAATACTCAGATGATACTAACCTTTTTTCTGAATTTACATACGCTAAGCGTTGCTCAGGTCAACAAATGGCACTACAACCAGTATGGTTTGATTTTACTTATGAAGAATCTATGGGTGATTCATTAGTAGAGCATGGCATTAATTATCGTGATAGCGTTTCTTACGGTCGTCGTATGTCAGATACGGGTACTCGTGATTTCTCACAAGTAGTAGATACAGTACTTACAGTTATTGGTGCTGAGGTGTATTTGATAACGATTGGTCTTGGGATGCAGCGTTAAACTTTTGTCGTAATGACTCAGTATCACGTTTATCTAACCTACAGCAGGTTCTTTTGATCTAAATGAAGTTTTTGTAGAAGTAGCAGTATCTTTACTTGCTGATAAGTTTTTAGCTGAACAAGTAGATTTAAGTGCAGCAGTTCGTGCATTTGATTACAGCACTTTTGGTAGTGATACAACTTGGAAGCTAGGTTTAACATGGAAAATGAATGATGAAATTATGTTACGTAGTGTGGCATCAACAGCATTCCGTGCACCAACAGTTTCAGAGATACATTCATGAAAATCAGAATCTTACCAGTAGATTACGTTTCCAGACGCACAAGACCAATCTGAAATAACTGGGATGCTAATTACAAAATTCGTTATATCTGAGGAATGGATAGCTTTACATGTTTAAGCGACCCAAGTGATTGTTACGCACCAACAGTACCATCTATAGTTTACCATGATATCAGCTGTTCATACATGATGAGCGAAACTGTTACATTAGCAGCAGGTGTAAATGTTAAGTTCTAAATGTATAAAAGTTTAACAAACTAAACCAAGGCAGCGTTAGCTGCCTTTTTTATACCTATAAGCATGACGTGTAATAATTACTTACAACATTAGGCTAGTATCTCAAGATGCTAGCAAGTTAAAGTTAAATTTGTATTACAGAAAATAAAATTTAAGCTCAGAAACATATTAAATTTTTATTGCTTGGTAAATAACCTAGCTAGCATCTTGGTTAATAAGGTTAACCCTGTTAGGTATTTGTAAATATGAGATAAATACTTGTTTATATGCGTTCGGTTACATATGATAACATTTTGCGCACAAACAATTGCATCTGTTTTTTTTTTGTTGTTGAGTGTGTTTAACTCACTGTTTTTAAAATGTAATAACCCTTAACTACTATAACAATTCTTCACAACTCAAACTCACCTTGTGCTTGGAATTATCATTTGAATATTAGTTGTTCAGATGTTCAGTTACCGTTCAGTTTCAAAGCTCTAAGTTGCATCTCAGCCGGGGAGCAGCAAGACAGCTAATAACTGTTTGCCTCCGTTCAAATTGGTAAATAATTACAACAAGTAGGGTTATAAAATGAAAAAAACACAACTAGGTTTAGCAATCATTGCTGCCGTTCCATTATTCTCAAGTATGCAAGCCGTTGCTGCTGACACTTCAGCTAATGAAATCGAAAAAATCGAAATCACTGGTTCTCGTATTAAGCGTGCTGACATGGAAACAGCTAGCCCAGTAACTATTATTGGTGCTGACGATATTAAAGCATCTGGTGCAACAAGCATCGATGGTGTTTTACAAAAAATGACTGCGACTGGTGGTGCGATGACTAACCCGGGCGTAAACAATGGTTCTGGCGGTAATGCTAGCATCAACTTACGTGGTTTAGGTTCACAACGTACTTTAGTACTGTTAAATGGTCGTCGTATGATCAACTCAGGTACGGGTGCTGCTTCAACAGTAGATTTAAATACAATACCTGTATCTATGATCAAGCAAATCGAAGTGCTTAAAGATGGTGCTTCAGCTGTATATGGTACAGATGCAGTAGCGGGTGTTGTTAACATCATTCTTAAGAAAGACTTTGAAGGCCTAGACATGAATTTTCAGTCTGGTATTTCTGGTCAAGGCGATGCAGAAGAGTCATCTATCGATTTTACAGTAGGTACTTCTTTTGACCGTGGTAACATTGTTTTAGGTGTGCAATATACTGACCGTGGTGAAGCAAGCCAAGCAGATCGTGACTTTTCAAGCTGTCCTATTTCTGAACGTAAAACTGCAAATGGTGACATAGAGCTTTACTGTGGTGGTTCTAGCTACTCAGCTGGTGGTCATGTTTGGGGTGATTTAGATGGTGATAATAACACTTATACTCCAGGTGAAAGTCTTCAAGGTAATCCAGATAGTTCTTTTGATGAATTTACTGATGAAGATAAATTCAATTACTCAACGGATAGCTACCTTTTCACACCTATGAAACGTTTAAACCTAACAGGTTTAGCAAACTTTGAATACTCAGATGATACAAACCTTTTCTCTGAGTTTACTTATTCAAAACGTTGGTCTGGTCAGCAAATGGCACCACAACCAGTATGGTTTGACTTCACTTATGATGAAGAAACTATGGGTGATTCTTTAGTTGAGCATGGTTATGAGACTGGTGATGCTATCTCTTACGGTCGTCGTATGACAGATACTGGTACTCGTGATTACTCACAAGTCGTTGATACAGTAAGAACAGTTATCGGTGCTGAAGGTATATTTGATAACGATTGGTCTTGGGATGCAGCAGTAAACTTTGGTCGTAATGATTCAGTTGACCGTTTATCAAACCTACATAACATGGGTTCTATTCAAGATGATATCGAAAACGGTAGCTTTAACCCGCTAGACCAAGACTCTTGGGTATCAGTGAACATGAACGACTACATCTACACAGAACAAAACACGGGTGGTAGCCAATTGTTTATGATCTCTGCATCGGTTGCAGGTGAGATAATGGAAGTACCAGCTGGTTTCGTAGGTATTGCTGCAGGTGTTGAATCACGTTCAGAAAAAGCTTGGTTTGTTCCAGATTCATTGACTTCTCAAGGTCTTGCAAATGATCCTAAAGTTGAAGCAACTGGCGGCTCTTTTGACGTAAACGAAGCATTTGTTGAAATCGCAGTACCATTATTAGCTGATAAATTCCTTGCTGAGCAAGTAGATTTAAGTGCAGCTATCCGTGCATTTGATTACAGTACATTTGGTAGCGATACAACTTGGAAACTTGGTTTAACTTGGAAAATGAATGATGAAATCATGTTCCGCGGTGTTGCATCTACAGCTTTCCGCGCACCAACAGTAAACGAGCTTTACTCAGGTGACTCACCATCTTATAACCAAATTACTTTCCCTGGTGCTCAAGATCAGGCTGAAGTAACAGTTGGTGGTAATGATCAACTTACACCAGAAGAAGCGGATACTTTAACTGCTGGTTTAGTATATGAGCCAAGCTGGTTTGACGGTCTTTCAATGACAGTTGATTACTATGATATTGCTATCACAAACTCAATTGGCACAATTGACAATCAGTACATCGTTGATAACTGTTTAGATGCTAATACTGGTAATAAGATAAATGAAAATACTGCTATTTGTAAATCAGCGGATATTGAATTCAACCAATCGACGGGTCGTATTGCGTTCAATAACCAACTACAAAATGTTGGTTCTGAAACAACTAAAGGTATTGATTTAAACCTAACTTACAAATTTGAAGCTGCAGGTCTTGATTGGTCAACTGCATTAGATACAAGTTTCCTAACAGAGTCTTCTATTGTTGATGTTGAAGGTAACGAAACTGATTATTCAGGTACTATCACTGCAAACTCGGGTGGTTATGCTGATGTTAAATCTAACCTAACTGTTTCTGTTCGTGGAAATGATTGGGATGCTAGCTACAAAATACGCTACATTGCTGGTATGGATAGCTTCACTTGTTTAGAAAACCCAAGTGATTGTTACGCACCAACAGTGCCATCTATGGTTTACCATGACATCAGTGGTTCTTACATGATGAGCGAAACGGTGACTGTTGCAGCTGGAATCAATAACTTGTTTGATAAAGAGCCGCCGTACTTCACTGGTAACCAAGATTCAAACACTAGCCCTTATACTTATGACGTATTAGGTCGTTACTTACATGCAAGTGTAAATGTTAAATTCTAATTCAACCAATTAGATCAAAAAGGCGACTCATTGAGTCGCTTTTTTTTTGCTTTAAAAATACCAATTTCAAAAATATTAGATCATTAACTTTATAGAATTGGTATAACAGCCATTTAAAATGGTAGTTATAAATTAATCTTCTACTTTGTATTCTTCAGTTTCTTGAGCTGCAATCTTTTCACGTTCTGCTTTAGATACATAAGCTGGTTTGTTGCTTGTGTGTAGTTTAGATTTGAATTTCTTCAGTTTTTTCTTAAAAATGCCGTTAATTTTTTTCTGTCTGTTCATTGTTTATCTCATTCATACAAATTTCTATGTTCGTATTGTAAATGCAAAGCTTAAAATAACAAAGTAAAGCCCCATTTTAATTGAAATGTATCTCCTATATAGCCTGTATTCTTGCTTGATTAGTGCTTATATTGTAAGGTGCTCCTCCTTAACGCTTTGGCGTATTTTATTATGATAAGAGTGAATTTATGAGCTTTACCAAATTGGGTTTATCTGCCCCTATTTTAACAGCGGTCAGTGAACAAGGTTATGACACCCCAACACCCATTCAGGAAAAAGCAATACCTGCAATAATTGAAGGCCGAGACATCATGGCCGCAGCACAAACAGGTACAGGTAAAACTGCAGGATTCACTTTACCCTTATTAGAAAAATTATCAAAAGGTCAAAAAGCTGGCCCAAATCAGGCTAGGGCACTTATCTTAGCACCAACAAGAGAGCTTGCTGCTCAGGTTGCTGAGAGTGTTGAGCTGTACAGCAAAAACTTGCCTTTAACTTCAACCGTTGTTTTTGGTGGCGTTAAAATTAACCCACAAATGATGCGACTTCGTAAAGGCGTAGATGTATTAGTAGCAACACCGGGTCGATTAATTGATTTAATGGGCCAAGGTGCTGTTAAATTTAAAAACCTTGAAGTATTAGTATTAGATGAAGCAGACCGTATGTTAGATATGGGCTTTATTCATGATATTAAACGCATCCTTAAAACGCTGCCTGCTAAACGCCAGAATTTAATGTTTTCAGCGACTTTTTCTGATGATATTCGTCAATTAGCAAAAGGTTTGATCCACAATCCTGTTGAAGTATCAGTAGAATCTAATAAAGCAGCTAAAACAATTGAACATTGGATTCATCCAGTAGATAAAACTAAAAAGCCTGCATTACTAACACACTTGATTGAAAAAAATAATTGGCGACAAGTATTAGTTTTCACGAGAACGAAGCATGGTGCGAATCGATTAGTTAAGCAGTTAGACAAAAGTAAAATTGAAGCTGCAGCGATTCATGGTAATAAGAGCCAAAGTGCACGTACAAAAGCGCTTGCTGGATTTAAAAGTGGTGAGATCCGTATTTTAGTGGCGACAGATATTGTTGCGCGTGGTTTAGATATCGATCAACTACCACAAGTTGTTAATTACGATTTACCTAATGTATCAGAAGATTATGTTCATAGAATAGGGCGTACTGGGCGTGCTGGCGCAAGTGGTGAAGCCATCTCATTAGTTACTGCTGATGACCTTAAAGAATTATCTGATATTGAGTGCTTAACGCAAAAATTATTACGCCGTGAAATTGTTGAAGGGTTTGAACCAATTAATAAAGTGCCTGAAACAACTTTAAATATGAAACCTATCAAGGCAAAAAAACTTAAAAAGCCAAAGCAAAAGCAAAACAAACCGGGTGATAATCAAGGCGAACAAAAAGCAAAGCGTCGACATAGTAATAAAGCGCCACAAGCAACAAAAAAACGTTCTTCTGGGCATAAATCCCAATCTAAGAAAAGTACAGATAACAAAAGTGCTTCACAAGATGTGTGGAAAAATAGCACTAAAAAGCATAAGTAATTAGTCTTTAGCGATAAATTTTAGAGTTCGTTATATCTAAAAATTAATTAGCGATAACTTCGTAGTAATCAGGTGTCATCTTCGAGTTGTTTTATCCCAGATCTCATACACTGATATTAAGCTTTTAAACAAGATCCCCGATAAAAGACTTCCGGGATGACTGGGTTTAACTTGTTTTGGGCAGTACAGGTATTGAATAACTTAATATTGTTTTAGTGATACTTCAGTGACTCACAAATGTCATCTTCGAGTTGTTTTATCCCAGATCTCATACACTGATATTAAGCTTTTAAACAAGATCCCCGATAAAAGACTTCGGGGATGACTGCCTTAAAAAATGTATATTAAACCAGTCTGCTTAATTTTGGTTTTAATATAAAATAAAGGCTTGATGTAAAACATTAAGCCTTTATTATTTTTGTTAGCACTTAGCACTTAGCACTTAGCACTTAGCACTTAGCACTTAGCACTTAGCACTTAGCACTTAGCACTTAGCACTTAGCACCTATCTTTCTAACTCACCTCTTAGGTTATCTTGCATTAAGTGTCTAATAGTTTCTGTTTCAAGCTTCTGACTTAATAAATAGTGAAGTTTAGTTAAACACGCTTCTAGTGTCATATCATAACCACTGATCACACCTACATTTAATAATGCATTACCTGTTGCATAACCGCCCATGTTGACACTGCCTTTTAAACATTGCGTTAGGTTAACAATCACCACGCCACGGTTGCTCGCGTCTTCTAAAAGCTTTAAAAATTCAGGTTCTTGTGGTGCATTACCTACACCAAAACTTAATAGTACTAATGCTTTTAGCTTGCCATTTAATATGCTTTGAATAACATCATTACTGATCCCAGGATATAAATGTAAAACACCAATATTTTGTGGTGTAATCGAACATACTTCAAGTTCATTTTCGATATAAGGGCTTAAAGTGCCTTTGACCAATTCGATGTTAATACCAGATAGTGCAAGCGGCTCTAAATTGGGTGAACCAAAGGCATTAAAGCCATCAGCATGAACTTTAGTTGCACGATTACCCCTAAATAACTGATTGTTAAAAAATAAGCTGACTTCGGCAATAGGGTAGTTAGCTGCTAAAAACATTGCATTGAGCAGGTTAACTTGACCATCAGATCGTAATTGTGAAAGTGGTATTTGTGAACCTGTTACAATTACTGGCTTAGTTAAATTCTCGAACATAAAAGATAATGCAGCTGCGGTATACGCCATGGTATCTGTACCATGTAATACAACAAAACCATCATAATCTTGATATTTACTTTTAATATCGTCAGCTATCATTTGCCAATGAGCAGGAGACATATCTGATGAGTCAATCAATGGCTGGTATTCATGAATATCAAATAAAGGCATTTCATCACGATTAAACTCTGCACTAGCTTTAACAGTTTCAGTGAGGTAACCATCAGCAGGAATATATCCCCTTGCTGACTTCTTCATACCGATAGTACCGCCTGTATAGGCAATATAAATACGTTTTCTTTTCATAGATTGCTCAAAAATAAATGTTGGATTTGATTTTTTCTAAGTTATTTATTGAAACAAAAAGCCCAGTAAATTACTGGGCTCTTTATATACTTAATATCCTATTAGCTCAAGTAAATGAGCTAAAATATTACTGAATATTACAAACTAAACAACGTGCATATACTGCATTAGGATCGTTGTAGTCTTTTAGAGAACTTACTTCAGACTGAAGTTTGTAAATAACAGAATTAATTTGGCTTTGCAGGCCCGCTTCAAATACATCGTTATTTTGATCTATTTCTAAAAAGCTTTGAACATGTGCATTGCTTAATAACTCTTGAATGAATTTATCTTTAGTTGATAAATCTTGCTCAACTGTGATTACATCGTAATATTCAAGGCTAGCAAGTTTTGCTGCAGCTTCAATTGCATCTTTTTTGTTACCTAGCTTATCAACCAATCCAAGCTCTTTAGCTTTACTGGCAATCCATACTCGGCCTTGTGCGATTGCATCAACTTCTTCAATTGTTAAACCGCGTGCTTCTGCTACGATAGTTAAAAACCTTTCGTAACCACGTTCGATGCTCATCTGAATCATTTCACCAAGTTGTGGGTTTAATTCTCTCATAGGAGAAAAGCCAGCCATTTCAGTTGTTGAAACGCCATCAGAGTAAACACCTAATTTAGCCAGTGATTTATCAAATGTCATTACTGTACCAAAAATACCAATAGAGCCTGTGATGGTACTTGGTGCTGCCCAAATTTCATTGGCAGCAGATGCAATCCAATAACCGCCAGATGCTGCAACTGAACTCATTGACGCGATAACTGGCTTACCTGAATCTTTTAATGCTAAAACTTCAGCACGAATCACTTCAGACGCAAACATACTACCGCCACCAGAGTCGATGCGTAATACAACCGCTTTAACTTTTTCGTCTAGGCGAGCTTTGCGAAGTAGCGCAGCAGTAGAGTCGCCACCAATTTGACCAGCTTTACGTTTACCATCGACAATATTGCCTTTAGCAACAACAACCGCTACTTTTTCAGTTAATGGGTTAACAAAAGGGATAGGAGGCTTAATTATTGATAAGTAATCTTTAAGTGAGATGCGTTTAAAGCTTTTACCTTTTACATCTTTACCAACTAAGGAGATAAGTTGTTGACGAACTTCCTCTTTCGTTTTTAAAGAATCAACCCAACCGTTATCTAATGCGTATTGACCTGAGTCACCTTTGGCTGTTTTAAATTTAACTAAAAAGTCATCCATCTTCTCATCAAAGTTTTCAACATCAAATCCACGCAGTGTCGCGATATCTGTTTTATATTCAGACCATAACGCACCCAACCAAGCTTGTGCTGAAGATTTTGCAGGCTCTGACATATCATTTCTAATAAAAGGTTCTACTGCTGACTTATAAGTACCTACACGGAAAATATGTTGAGTAACAGACAATTTTTCAATTGCATCTTTGAAGTACATTGGATACATAGCGTAACCTTCAACACCCATCCAACCGTAAGGGTGCATAGACACTTCATTTGCGTGTGCAGCTAAATAATACTGAGCTTGAGAGTAATAATCGCCTGCAGCGATGATTTGCTTTTCAGTTGCTTTAAATCTGTTTAGAGCATTACTGACTTCTTTTAATTTATTTAAATGGGCGTTACGCATGTTACGTAAATCAAGCACCATTACTTTAATACGATCGTCTTTTGCAGCGCTATCTATTACGTCTATGATATCGTCTAGTAGAATTTCTGGTGGCTCATCACTTTTACCCATAGAGTCACTAACAGCAGCCTCAAATGGGTCTACATATGTTTTTTGTTCAACTATTAAACCAGAGATGTTTAATACCAATGCAGAGCCTGGCTCAACAATAATTTCATCTTCATCTGATCCTGCTGCAACTATGAGTGCAATTACGATAAATAAAAATAAAAAATTTACTATGAGTCTTCTGGAAAAATTTAATGTATCCCACAGCCCAATAAAAAACTTCTTAATCAAAATTAAATCCTTAAATGGTGAGTATTTACAAAATGTAAAGCTATATTTCATATAGTACCGTATTTCTTAGACAAACTTAAATTAAAATAGTTACGAATTGTTTATCTTGAAAAAAGTGATAAAAATCGTTAATGTGCAATCAGGTATGACCAGTTAGAAGAAGCGAAATGTTAGAACAAAAACTAAAATTAAAAAATAATGAGCTTAAGAATCGTTTAGTAATGGGGTCTATGCACACCGGATTAGAAGAAGGTTTGCGTAACCACAGTAAATTACGTGCCTTTTACGAAGCCCGTGCAAAAGGTGGTGTTGGACTTATAATCACTGGGGGTTATAGCCCGAACTTGAGAGGCAAGTTAACTCCGTTTTCATCATCTTTCAATTCTTGGATAGATGTACTAAAACATAAATCTATTACACAAGCTGTTCATAAACACGATGGTAAAATTTGTTTGCAGTTATTACATGCAGGTCGTTATGCATACCATCCGTTAAATACTGCACCAAGTGCTATAAAGGCGCCAATCAATCCATTTAAACCAAAAGAAATGTCCCATAGTGCGATAAAGTCTACGATTAAATCATTTGCACGCTCAGCTTTATTAGCCGAAAAAGCGGGATATGATGGTGTAGAAATAATGGGTTCAGAAGGATATTTGATTAATGAATTTATGGCACCTCGTACAAATAAAAGAAAAGATGAATGGGGTGGTACACCAGAAAATCGAATGCGATTTGCATGTGAAGTTGTAAAATCAGTCCGCAGTGTGGTTTCTAAAAAATTTATGATAGTTTTTAGACTTTCAATGTTAGATTTAGTGGATGATGGCTCAAACATAGATGAGGTCGAACAACAAGCTAAGTCACTTGAAAAAGCGGGCGTTGATATATTTAATACTGGTATAGGTTGGCATGAAGCACGCGTTCCAACAATAGCGAGTATGGTACCGCAAGGTGCATTTAAGCGCTCATCAGAACAACTAAAAAATATGGTGTCTGTTCCTGTTATTGCAGTCAACCGGATAAATACCCCTGATATCGCAAACCAAATATTAAATGATAATCAAGCTGACTTAATTTCTATGGCAAGGCCATTATTAGCCGATCCAGATTTTTTTATTAAATACCAACAAAAACAAAGCGATAATATTAATATATGTATAGCTTGTAATCAGGGCTGTTTAGATAACGTATTTAAAGGTAAAAGAGCCACTTGTTTAGTTAATCCACAAGCTGGATATGAATTAGAATACGCAATAGAAAAAGCACCTAAATCTAAAAACGTATTAGTTGTTGGTGCAGGACCTGCTGGTATGGCATGTGCGTGTTACTTAGCACAGCGAGGCCATAAAGTAACTTTAATTGAAAAGTCATCAGGTATGGGGGGGCAATTTAACTTGGCAATGCGTGTACCTGGTAAAGAAGACTTTAATTACACTTTAACTTACTTTAAAAGTGAACTTGCTAGACTAAACGTTAATATTGAACTCAATACTGCTTTCGCATCAGATATGAAATCAAATTATGATGATATCGTTTTTTCTACAGGCGTTAGCCCTAGACTTGCAAATATAACATGTAGCGATGATAAACGTGTATTAGCTTACGATGAAGTCATTCGTGGTGAAGTAAAAATAGGCAAACGTGTTGCGATACTGGGTGCTGGTGGTATTGGCTTTGATATGGTGGCTTTTTTAGCTGAATCTACAAATAAATCAATTGATGAGTTTCAAACCCAATGGGGCATAGAAGTTGAACAATCAAATCATCAAGCGCAAGATAAACTGTATATGTTAAAACGTAGCCCTGGTCGTTTTGGTTCTGATCTGGGCAAAACAACAGGTTGGATCCACCGTAGTGTTGCCAAACAGCAAAAAGTTGAACAAATATCAGGATGTTCATATGTCAGCTTTAGTAATAAAGGCTTAGAAATAAAAGAAAATGAAACAACCCGTTTTCTTGATGTTGATACTGTGATTGCGTGTATTGGCCAAGTATCAAATACAAAAAATTATGATGCAGAAAAAGAAAGTTCAAACGTACATGTGATAGGCGGTGCTAAATTAGCACAAGCAATAGACGCAAAACGCGCTATCTTTGAAGCATTAGAACTTGCACGGCGCATTTAATTCTTTATAAAAATGTATTTTACACTCAAAGCCCACTAATATTTAGTGGGCTTCTTTCATTTATAATTTGAAATAAATAATGAATAACCTTGGTCTTGATAAATAGTCGTTACATCATTAAGAGAAAAAATAAGGTTTCTAATATGCTTCAAAAACTATTTCAATTTTATAACGCCAGTATAGATAAAACACAAATTGCATCGGGTCTAGCGCCGCTGCTTTTCAGATTGATTTTAGCGCCAGTGATGATCATTGCAGGTTTTAATAAATTAGGATTAAGCGGCGAATGGAACGGATTAATTAATGCAATCTCAGCTGATGCAAATGTCGTTGCATGGTTTGGTAATAGTGAGTGGGGTTTGGGATTACCCTTTCCTGATTTATTAGCACTTTTAGCCGGATGGAGTGAGTTTTTAGGAGGTTGGTTTTTACTGATAGGTTTATTTACCAGGGTTGCGGCAATTCCATTAATGTTTACCATGTTCATCGCTGCAACAACAGTTCATTGGAATAATGGTTGGTTTGCTGTAACGCCTACTAATCCAGATACCAGTGCAGCTAAAGTATTAACTTGGTTTGAGATCCCTGGGGCTCAGAAAAGCTTACAAAATAGTATAGATACAAAAGAGCGTTTAGATAAAATTAAAGAAATTGTTGAGGAAAATGGTTTCACTGAATATTTATATGAAACTGGCAGACCGGTCATTTTAAATAACGGTATAGAATTTTCTTTCACTTACTTTGTGATGTTATTAAGTTTATTTTTTACAGGTGGTGGTCGCATAACGAGTGTTGATTATTGGCTTACTCGTAATAACAAAGCAGCGAAATAACTGCATAATTTAGTTTAACTTTGTTATTCTCATATTAATTCAAATAAAATTAGTGTGAAATAACAAAGTTATGAATGCAATAGATCTCCTTTTAAACCGCCAATCAGATAGTAAACTACAAGCACCAGGTCCTACAAAAGAACAATTAAGCATTATTCAACAAGCTGCATTAAAAGTGCCTGATCATGCTGCATTAAAACCATGGGAATTTATCATTGTTGAAGGTGAAAAACGCCATAAATTGGGTGAAATATACTACCAATCAGCTATTAAAAATTTAAACCCTGAAAATCCAGTTGACGCTAAAGCGATACAAAGGTCAAAAGAAATGCCATTACGTGCGCCTATGATCATCATCGCCATCGCTAAATACATCGAACATGCAAAAGTCCCTCGTATTGAACAAGTTCAGTCAGCAGGCTGTGCTGTAATGGCAATGCAACAAGCTGCATATGCGCAAGGCCTTGCGGGTGTTTGGAGAACAGGATCATATGCCAGTTGTGAGCATGTAAAAACAGCGCTTGGTTTAAATGAACTAGATGAAATTGTGGGTTATTTGTATTTAGGTACAGCGGCAAGTGATTTTGTCAAACCTCATAGGCATGACGTTAACGCATTTTTCTCAGAACTAAAATAAAGCATTTACTGATAAAAAACAGAATAGGGTTTAATTTAACTTCACAATTTATCCATATTTGTCATGTAAGATCACATTATTGAAATAGCGCTAAATACTTTTTGCAAAACTATCTATTCTTTGGTCACACCTTCAAATGAATATTTAAATTCAGTGTGATCAAAGGCTTTGATATTAAGTCAAAAAATAACAAAAAGAAGAAGCATATAATGAAAATTATTAAATCTCATATTTTAATGGGACTTATTTTTGCTGCCATCGTTTATTCACTTGGTAGTATATTTGAACTAGCCCATGAAATTACTTTAACACTCACAATCACGAGTTTGACCGGTTATTGGTGGATAACAGAAGCCTTGCCCATCCCTTTAACGTCACTTCTACCAATAGCATCGTTTCCATTGGTAGGGGTGTTAACACATAAACAAGCGGCTAGCTCGATTGGTAGTCATGTTATTTTATTATTAATGGGCGCATTTATGCTTGCGGTTGCGATAGAACAATCACAAGTCCATAAACGAATTGCATTTATGATCATTAATAAAATAGGAGGGGGTAGTGCATCTAAGATTTTATTTGCAATTATGGCAACAAGTGCAGTGTTATCAATGTGGATTTCAAATACAGCAACTGTCGTTGCGTTATTACCTGTAGTTATAGCGCTGTGTGCCAACACAGATAATACCAAGTTTAAAATCGCATTATTATTAGGATTAGCTTATTCAGCATCTATAGGCGGTATAGGCACAATTATAGGCACACCGCCAAACTTAATATTTGCATCTGTATATGAGCAGTTTGCACAAAAAGAATATGGCTTTATAAGTTGGATGAAAATAGCTGTGCCAATTGTTGTAATTTCAATCCCACTCGCTGCGCTTTGGCTTGGGCGCAATATTAAACTAAATGCAGTAATAGAATTACCAGAAATGGGAAAGTGGCAAGTAGCTGAAAAACGTGTATTAATAATCTTCGGATTAGTGGCACTTGCTTGGATTTTTAGAAAAGAACCTTTTGGTGGATGGTCTGGCATTATAGGTAATACTACCATTGGTGATTCGAGCATTGCACTTTTAGGTGTGATAGCGATGGCTTTAACACCAAATGGTAAAGGCAAGAAATTACTTGAGTGGGAAAAAGCAAAAGATATCCCGTGGGGGATGTTATTACTGTTTGCGGGTGGTATTTGTATTGCTAAAGCATTTGTAAGCAGTGGTTTAAGTGAAATGCTAGGTCAAT
Organism: Pseudoalteromonas sp. '520P1 No. 423'; assembly: GCF_001269985.1. Classification (NCBI taxonomy): domain Bacteria; kingdom Pseudomonadati; phylum Pseudomonadota; class Gammaproteobacteria; order Alteromonadales; family Pseudoalteromonadaceae; genus Pseudoalteromonas; species Pseudoalteromonas sp. '520P1 No. 423'. The sequence goes on from NZ_BBZB01000001.1 coordinate 2,337,632, forward strand.
TCTTAGTAAGTCTAGGTACATTACCTTTATTGCTTATGTTGTTTGCATTATGTATATCAGTTTCCTTTTTAACTGAAATCACATCTAATACAGCAACTGCAACATTGCTTATGCCAGTGATCGCATCAGCAGCAATCGCCTTAGGTTTACCCATCGAATTATTAATGATCCCTGTGGTAATAAGCTGTTCTTGTGCGTTTTGTTTACCTGTCGCTACTGCACCTAATTCAATCGTTTTTGCTACAGGCGAAATAAAGGTGATTGACATGGTAAAACAAGGTGCAATATTAAATGTTTTATTAGCTATTATCATTAGCTTAGTGTGTTTCTATTTATTAGGAAAATAAATAAAGGAACATACAAAAAAACACCAGTTTGATGGTTTTTTATTCTTGTTATTTTTGGTATGGTTATTAAGTACAAAGCAAAATAGCTTTGACATAATTTAAACTAAAACAATAATAAGAATAAAAAAGAGGCCCGCGAAAGTGAATCATTTATTTTATCGCGAAAAAGAAACTTGGTGGCAATGGTTAATTTGGGGTGTATTAGGTGCTTTAGTAACTTACTACATTGCTACAACGACACAGAGTGAAGAGTATATTTTTGGCTCTTTATTTGGCGTAATAACTTTATTAACTTGGCGAATGCATTTTACAAAAAGGTTTAGTTTTATACGCGCGTTTAAAATTAGTTTTTTTGTATTTAGCTTTAGCAGCATGCCATTAATATTAACTAAACCAATAAAACAAATTATCTTTGGTGACGTTGATTTAGCTTTTGGTTTATTGTTTGCTGCAGTAGCAGGAATAATTTTGAGTTTAGTAAGTTCATTAATTGCTAAATCCCCAAAACAATATTATTAACAGCTGTTTTTTATAGACTTAATGATGTAAAAAACAGCAGTTAAAATAAAATGATAAATTAGTGCTTTACAATAATTTATTAACTGACTATTATGCGCCTCATAGCGGAGAGATGGCAGAGTGGTCGAATGCACCGGTCTTGAAAACCGGCATGGGTTTATAGCCCATCTAGGGTTCAAATCCCTATCTCTCCGCCACTTAATTTATATAAAAAAGCCTAATCATTGATTAGGCTTTTTTATTGCATGAAACTAAATACTTAGAACGTGTTTATAGTACAGTTCATATTTCAATCTTTCTGCCATTTAATTTTTATCATTTGAATAATAAATCATAAAGCCAAGTTTGTACCGCACTCTTAAAGAGTAAATCTAATATTCTGATTTATGTAGCGCTTATTTATACACAACTTTAATAGATAAGAAGTTAATTATTTAATTTCACTTTTATGTCTAAAAATAATGCATAATTTTCATTTTATACTACTCATATTTTTATTTCATTTTTGTAATATTTTCTATTGTAAAGCATCTAATTTTTCTGTAATTTGTTGGCTTGTTATCAGGAAGAAAACGAGGGATATATGATCGACTATTATAAAAAGAAAAGTGCCGAGTATTATGAAAGAGCCCGTGTCGCATTGGAAAATAATGAAGAATATGAAAGGTTTATCAATGAAGCACAAACATACGATAAAAGAATTGAAGAGTTAGAATCAATTGAATAAAATTTAATAATATCAATTAAATAAGGGCGCTATTAGCGCCCTTTATTTTTATATGTGAAGACATATAAGCTTATTATATTAAAATTAGTAGGAGATTAACTTTAAATGGAACAAACTGTACGGATCGGTGTTGGTGTCATTATTTTTAAAGAAAATAAAATACTTTTAGGTGAAAGAATTGGTGCACATGGTGCTAATACTTGGGCCACACCAGGAGGCCATTTAGAAGTAGGTGAAAGTATAGAGGAATGTGCAAAAAGAGAAGGATTGGAAGAAACGGGTTTAAATTTAAAGTCTATTAAAAAACTTGGTTTTACAAATGATATATTTGCAAATGAAAATAAGCATTATGTAACGATTTTCGTTTGTGCTTACGACTTTAGTGGCGAAGTTGAAGTTAAAGAACCAAATAAATGCAAACAATGGCAATGGTTTGAATTAAATGAGCTACCTAAACCATTATTTCTGCCTCTTATAAACTTTATTAAAGAACATCCTGATTTACGTATTAAAAATAATTAAATTTAACAGAGGTTATATTGAAAAATTTATTCGATAATTATACTAGTGCATTTAATCACTTAGATAGTACCGCAATAGCTGATAATTATGTCATTCCTTGTGCCATAAATGATTCTGATGGCAAACAAGTGTATACATCCTATGAGTATTTAAAAGAAAAATTCACCGTTAACATGGAATCTTTAAAAACTTTAGGATACCAATCCGCAAAATACAAAATCATAAAAACTATGCCAATGGGAGAAGGTGCTACAGCTGTTGATATCTCTTGGTTAGTTCACACGACAGCATCAAACATAGAGTTTAAATGTTTATATATTTGTCACTTAACTGATTTGGGATGGAAAATTTTTAGTGCTAATGTTTATTTAGATTAGCCAGAATCAATATAATTATTGCTCCCTTTTCCCTAAAGCCTATTACAAAATGTACTCTGCACTCATTTTAACCATAAAAGCTCTCTTGTTAATAATTAACTCACTGATAATTCGGTAATATTTATTTTGTAATGTTATCTGCTACTAAGAGTTGCTTTAGAATTAAATCAAACATGATTAGAGAGAGAATGGATAAGTGAAATAGAGAAATCACCCTGAGATTTTTATCTTAGCCCCAATATGTTAATTATGGTGGCAAAGTAGATGGCGGTGCTGTTATGAAGTGGATTGATTTAGCCGCTTATGCCTGTGCTGCTGGCTGGAGTAGTTGGTATTGTGTGACAGCCTATGCCGGAGGAATTCTTTTTGTAGCTCCAATACATGTTGGTAGTTCAGTCGAAGTAGTTGCTAAAGTTATTTATACTCGTAATTCTTCAATGCATATTGCCTTAGAAGTTAATGCGAGCGATCCAAAATCATTAAATCATAGGTTAACAACTCATTGCATCGTAATCATGGCTGCAGTTGATCAAAATGGGCAATCTGAAAGTGTACCTCAATGGAAGCCTCAAAATGATATTGATAAACAGCAGCACGAAGCAACAATAAAATTAATGGAAATGCGAAAACAAATCGGCGAAGAAATGCAGGTATTTTTTAAATGAGTTAATTACTAGGTTAGAAATGAAAATCAATGTTTTTAAACGGTAGTATTTTAAAATTTAAATACTACCTCCTATTTATGATTTCAAACTTTAATAATTTAAGTTTATTTAATGGCATATTGTTATACCTTTTAGCTTGTTTAGGAGAGCACCAATCTTTAACGACATCAATTGAAGATTCTGTGTAATTTGCAACTGTTAATTGTGTTAAAGGAACGTATGCCATTAGATCTTTTAGCTCATCATTTGTATCCATTTCGAATCCCTTTTAGTGATTTTTTAAATATATAAATAAGGCTCTTATTATACTGTATTTTTATACAGTATCTAGTGTAATATATAAAAATATTAAGTCACGTGCTACATATATCATTTGAATATTTATTATTGATGACAATTGGAATTTTTAAAGGAAATCGTTGTATTTTTTGCTAATTTTAAATCGCATTTTAAGAAAAATCATTAACTAGAGTTAATGATTGCCATAATCTACTGATAAATAATAATTACATAAAGTATTTGAGCGCATGTAAAGTCTAGCGTAAAATCCCTATTTTTATGTTCTAGGGTCAACAGAGTTAAATGCAAAATAAAATGAGTGTTAAATTATTGCTTTGGACTGCTTTTAGCGTCTTTTATTATTTGGGTTTTACCAATGTTTTTAAAATGATAGATGATTCAATTGCACAAAATCCAGGTGCTCAATTTTATAGTTTAATTTATATCGCACTAATAGCGCATTTAATAAATAAGTATGAAAAGCAATATCCAAGAATATGTAGTTGGTTTGTATCAATATTAGGCTTAGGTTTAATGAGTATTATTGTATTACTTAAACAAAATCAGCCATTAGATACTGTTTACTCATTCTTTTATTTATCTCTATATGTCGCATTGCCTATCTGTTATGAGTTAATTCGTTTCTTAGCTAAAAAAATGCCGATTAATTCTGAACAAAAGAAATAAAAATGATAAAATCCTGAAATAATGTAACGTGATTACATTATTTTTTTATAAATACTTTTAAAGGTTATTTGAAAAGTTATGTCTGAAAAATTTAAAGTAAATGCTGATAAAGCAAGCTACGGTATTGGTTTACAAATGGGTGAGCAACTTAAAGGTAACCCATTCGAAGGTTTAAATCTTAATCTTGTTTTTGAAGGCATGAAAGATGCTTTCACTGGTGGTGAATTCCAAGTTGAAATTCCTGAAATTCAAGCTGCTTTCGAAGAAATCAATGCTGAAATTCAAAAGCGTCGCGATAGCGAAGCTAAAGAATTAGCAGCTGAAGGTAATGCTTACTTAGAAGATAATGCTAAGCGTTCAGAAATCACAGTTACTGAGTCTGGTTTACAGTACGAAATTTTAACTGCTGGTGAAGGTGAGATCCCAACTGCTGAGTCTACAGTACGTACGCATTACCACGGTTCTTTAATCAATGGTACTGTTTTTGATAGTTCTGTTGAGCGTGGCGAACCTGCTGAGTTCCCAGTAAGCGGTGTTATCAAAGGTTGGACTGAAGCATTACAAATCATGCCAGTTGGTTCAAAGTGGCGTTTACACATTCCACAAGATTTAGCATATGGTGAACGTGGCGCAGGTGCTTCAATTGCTCCTTACTCTACGCTTATCTTCGATATCGAGTTACTTGAAATCGTATAATTATCTTTTTATTGCAAAGATAATAAAAACCCCGCTAAATGCGGGGTTTTTTGTATCTACTGTGCTTTATAAGACCTTAGAAATAACCCCTAATGCCTAAAGTAAAGTTTCGACCTGGAAGCGGTGCTTGCTCCTTAATAAATGAATTATGTACAAAGCCTAATTCATCAGTTAGGTTATTTGCCCTGATAAATAAAGTACTATCAGTGCCTAGAGCTTCTAAATAGTAGCTAAAGCCAAAATCGACTAAAGTATATGAATCTGTTTTAGTTTCAAATTGTGCTAGCTTATCTTGCGCTAAATGATGAGTAACTGTCATATCAAAATCCCAGTTTTGATTTTGAAATTCAAAACTTGATCCAATTTTATTTGCTGGAATTCTAGGGATATATGAATCATCGTCTAACTTTGCTGTGATTGAATCAGCAAATACTTTTATCATCATATTATTATTAAACTGATAATGTGAGTCAATTTCGAAACCATATAATTTAGCATCAGCAGTATTAAACTGATAAACCTTTAGACCTTCCTCATGCTCATCTTCATGGCCTTCATGATCGTCATGTTCCTCATAATCTTCGTGCTCATCTTTAACTAGTTCATGAGTATGCTCATCAAAAACAAAACCAGTATTTTGTTGATGATAATAGTCATTTATGTCGTTATAAAAGATATTAGCTGTAAAACCAAAATCACCTTTAAATTTTCTGAAAGTGATATCAATATTGTTTGCCGTTTCTTGCTGTAAATCTTCAGGCTCAAAATGGATCTCAGTATGACCATCATCTTCTGTTTCGATTTCATATGCAGCGCCTAAATCATAAGTGCCAGTTGCGATATGAATACCATTAGATAGCAGCTCAGCAGAAGAGGGGGCTCTTTTGGAATGTGTTAAACTCACTGAGGCAGAATATCCATCGGCAAAATTATATACTGCGCCAGCTGAAAAGCTGAAATTGGTAAATGAGTCAGAGAAACTTTCTTCTCCATGATGTGCTTCTTCACCGTGATCTTCGTCATGATCGTGTTCTTCATGGTCATGATCGTCATGTCCAGTTTCTAAATCACCAGCTGTTAAACTATAATCTTCAAAACGGGCACCAAGTTCAATTGTCACATCATTAAACTTGCGTTCTTCAAGCAGGAATAATGCATATTGCTCAGTCTCAGAAGCTGGCGTAAATGCTTCTGCGCCTTGCGCCTCATAATCAGAATGTAAACTATGGAAACCTAAAACACCATGCCATTTGTTAATATTGTGCTCAACTGTAATACGTGATTCAAGGCTGTCATTTTTGAATAATGTGCCTACTTCATCACCTTCAATTTCGCCATGTTCATAATTGGTATAACCAAATTTAGCTTCTACTTTCTCGATAATATTGTGATGTGGAGTCCAAATAAACATTGCTTGAGTACGTTCTTGTTTTAATCTAGCAAAAACATTGTGCTCTTCATGTTCTTCTTCTTCGTGCTCATCTTCATGATCGTGCTCGTCTTCGTGATCATGTTCATCATCATGATCATCTTCGTGGCCATGATCGTGGTCGTGGCCAGGAATACCATAGTCAGAATCTAATTTACTGTAAGAGAATCCGGCTGTGAAATGATCACTAATATAGCTAGTGCCAAAATTGAAAGTAGTTGCTTCTAAAAAAGTATTTTCGATTTCAGTTAAAACTTCATTATCACCATCTTCATGTTCAAAATTAAAATCAGGTGTTTGAGTATTGTCGCTATTTCGATTTGATGCATCCAAATGAACATTAAAGCCTGATTGTCCGCCTTTTAAAACAAAAGCTTGTGATTGAGCATTAGAAGCTGAATCATATCTCACATCAAAGCCACCAGAAATATCTTCTAGTTGAGTTGAAGGAATACGCTCATCTACAACATTAACCACACCGCCAATCGCACCTGAACCATATAATAATGTGACTGGACCTCTAAGAACTTCAATTTGTTCTGCAGTTAACGACTCAGTAGTTGTCGCATGATCAGGACCGATTCGAGAGGCATCACTGGTATCAAGACCATTTTGCATAATTCTTACTCGTGGGCCGTCCATTCCACGAATAATTGGAGAAGAGGATACTGGGCCAAAATAACTAGAGTTTACGCCAGGTATGCCTTTTAGCGTTTCACCTAAAGTAGCTTGGGCTTTATTTTTAAGGTGATCACCTGTTAGTACAGAAACAGGTGAAGCCATTTCCATATTATTTTTATGTAATCCAGAGGCATAAACCACAACTGATTCGATAGCAGAGGCGTCTAAAATTACATTTAAATTAGATTGTTTTGGGTCAACATTTATTCTTTTGTCTAAATAATTATCTTTGCTGATATGCAGTTGGCCACTGGCATCAACATCAATGGTGAATTCGCCATTGTTATTTGTTAATACACTTTGTTTTTTGCCATGGTAATGAATCCGTGCATTACTAATAGGTTGGTTATTATTATCTAAAACTACACCTGAAACTGGTTCAGCAATTGCATAACTACTTACTAAAGAAGTTAAAACAGCACTGGCTAATAATGACTTTTTCATTGAATTTAAAACCTTAATGTTTTGTTATATTGTAACGCAGGGTCTATTTTAATTGTTACGTGATAATATATCAACAATTGTTACTGCAATTTTAATAGTGATCCATTGTCTATAATATTAAGTATAATTTATTATTTGGAGCGCAAAGATGGCTGATAAAAGCAGATTATTTAAAGCACATATTGATGTTTCAGATATTGATCACAATCGATATGAACACAAAGATTTTACTTTGGCTTTATTACCAAATGAAGACACGACACATTTTTTGTTAAAATTAATAGGTTATAGTTTATTACCACTAAATGAGGCCAATATTTATAGCCCAAAAGCGCACTCTTTTAATCCAGATGTAGGGATCCAATCATTAGACGAACATTTTGAAATATGGTTAGATGCGGGTTTTCCATCAATAAAACGAATCGATAAAGCGTCCCATAAGGCAGAGCAGGTAATTATATTAACACCGACTTACAGTGAATGGTTGGATGAAAATATAAGTAAATTACGTTTGATTGAAAACTTAAAGCTTATTTCTTTAGATAATTGTTTTATCAATGAAATAGAAGACAACATTGAAAGAAAACTTGATTGGTCTGTCATATTAGACAATAAAAAAATTTCTATTTCAGATAATAACGGGTTTTATGAGACAAACTTAAACGAAATGGCATTAATATAATATTTAAGGTTTTTAAAAAGGGAATTTGCAAATCAACTTGAATATTGTATATGCTATGTCATAAATATATCAAATATACATAGCATGAAGATAATTAATCGAGTTCTAATTCAACATCACCGTCTGGTGTTGCACAACATAGCAAAATTTCACCTGGGCGTATGAAGGCAATCGGCTCTATTTTATAATCAGTTTTACCTTTTACAAGCTTACAACGACATGCACCGCAATAACCTTCGCGGCAATGATAGTGTACTTCAACTTTTTGTTTTTCTAGGTAATCTAGTAGGGTGTTGTCAGAAAGCTTATCAAAGTGCGAACCAATAAGCTTTCCATTAACAGATACTTTATCTGTCATTTATATATGAAGCCTTATAAATCAAAATCATCAAAATCAGATACGTCAACGGCAGCGTCTACTTGCCCAACAAGGTAACTCGTAATTTCAGATTCTTGTGGCGCAACCTGAACATTATCACTTGATAAATAAGAGTTGATCCAAGGTAATGGATTACTTTTAACTTCAAAAGGTGCATCGTAGCCAATCGCTTGCATACGGTGGTTACTGATGTATTCAACATATTGCTTTAAGATCTGAGCATTCAAGCCAATCATTGAGCCACCTTTAAATAAATAGTCAGCCCATTCTTTTTCTTGTTCTACAACATCTAAGAAAATTTGGCGGCCTTCACTGTGTAACTCTTTACATATTTCAGTCATTTCCGGATCATCGTTGCCGTTCATCCAGTTATTTAAAATATGTTGTGTGCCAGTAAGGTGTAATGCTTCATCACGTGCAATTAATTTTATAATTTTAGCATTACCTTCGAGTAATTCACGTTCTGCAAATGCAAAGCTACATGCAAAACTTACATAGAATCTAATCGCTTCAAGCGCATTTACCGAACAAATCGCTAAAAATAAACGCTCTTTTAATTTACGTCTACTGACTTCAATTGATTTACCTTCAACTTCGTAAGTACCTTCACCTTGAGATTGTAATAACTGTGTTGTTAAAATCACGTCATCAAAATACCTAGCAATACTACTTGCACGCTTTAAAATGGCCGGGTTTACAACAATATCATCAAAAACTTCACCTGGTTCAGTGAACAAGTTTCTTAAAATATGTGTATAAGAGCGAGAGTGAATCGTTTCACTGAATGCCCAAGTTTCAACCCAAGTTTCAATCTCTGGTAAAGATACTAACGGCAATAGTACAGCATTAACTGAACGTGCAGCCATACTATCTAATAACGTTTGATACTTTAAATTAGATATGAAAATATGCTTTTCTGGATCTGATAGCCCTTGCCAATCAGATCTGTCTTTTGAAACATCAATTTCTTCTGGGCGCCAGAAAAATGATAATTGTTTTTCTATTAGCTTTTCAAAAGAAGCATGTTTTTGTATGTCATATCTAGAAACATTAACGCTGTTTCCCATAAACATAGGCTCAAGAAGGGCATTATTTGGGGTTTGGTTAAAAGTTGTATAAGTCATTTTAAAGGTACTTTTAATATTTAACGGTCAATGGATAGGTAAAAGCCGCAAATAATGCAGCTTAAACGTAATGGCTATATTTTACAAGCACCGCCTGCACAACCATCATCTTCTTCTTCGATTATATCTTCTTGTGCATCAGCTGCACCATCACGGGTATTGTGATAATAAAGTGTTTTAACACCTAATTTATAAGCCGTTAATAAATCTTTTAATAGTAATTTAAGAGGTACTTTACCACCATCAAATTTATTTGGATCATAGTTTGTATTTGCTGAGATAGTCTGGTCAATAAACTTCTGCATAATACCTACAAGTTGTAAATAACCATCATTAGATGAAATATCCCATAATAATTCATAGTTATTTTTAAGACGTTTATATTCAGGAACAACTTGTTTCAATATACCATCTTTACTTGCTTTGATACTGATATGTCCACGTGGCGGCTCTATACCATTTGTTGCATTTGATATTTGTGATGATGTTTCAGACGGCATCAATGCAGAAACAGTTGAGTTACGCATACCGTGTGTTTTGATGCTTTCACGTAAACCATCCCAATCTAAATGCAGTGCTTCATCGCATACTTTATCAAGATCTTTTTTGTAAGTATCAATTGGCATGATACCTTGAGAATAAGTTGTTTCATTAAACTTAGGACAAGCACCTTTCTCTTTGGCTAATACATTTGACGCTTTCATCAAGTAGAATTGTAATGCTTCAAACGTTCTATGGGTAAGGGCATTTGCACTACCGTCAGAATATTTAACACCGTTTTTAGCCAAGTAATATGCGTAGTTTATTACACCTATACCTAACGTACGACGACCCATTGATGCATTTTTAGCAGCAGGAACAGGATAGTCTTGATAATCTAATAAATCATCTAAAGCACGAACAGCTAATTCAGCAAGTTCTTCTAATTCATCTAAAGAATCAATTGCACCAAGATTTAGCGCTGATAATGTACATAAAGCGATTTCACCTTCTTCATCCATTACATGTTGTAATGGCTTAGTCGGTAATGCAATTTCCAAACATAAGTTAGATTGACGAATTGGTGCCACAGTTGAAATAAATGGGCTATGGGTATTACAATGGTCTACATTTTGTAAATAGATACGACCTGTGCTTGCTCGTTCTTGAGCAAATACAGAGAACAATTCAATTGCTTTAATACGCTTTTTACGAATAGAGTCATCTTGCTCATACTGAGTATACAGCTTGTCAAACTTTTCTTGATCTTCAAAGAAAGCATCATAAAGACCAGGTACATCTGACGGGCTAAATAATGTAATGTAATCATCTTTGATTAATCGGCTATACATTACTTTGTTAAATTGAACACCATAATCTAAATGTCTAACACGGTTATCTTCAACACCACGGTTATTTTTAAGTACGAGTAAGTTTTCAACTTCTAAATGCCAAAGCGGGTAGAATAAAGTTGCTGCACCACCACGAACACCGCCTTGAGAACAGCTTTTAACAGCTGTTTGGAAATGTTTGTAAAAAGGAATACAGCCAGTATGGAATGCTTCACCGTTTCTAATTGAGCTACCTAAAGCACGAATTCTGCCTGCATTAATACCAATACCTGCACGTTGGCTTACATATTTAACGATACTTGAAGAAGTTGCATTAATTGAATCTAAGCTATCACCACATTCAATTAATACACAAGAGCTGAACTGTCTTGTTGGTGTACGAACACCAGCCATAATTGGCGTAGGTAAAGAAATCTTAAATGTAGAAACTGCATCATAAAAACGTTTAATGTAATCAAGGCGTGTTTCAACAGGGTATTTAGCAAATAAACTTGCAGCTACTAAGATATATAAAAACTGAGCACTTTCATAAATTTCGCCTGTTACACGGTTTTGAACTAAATACTTACCTTCAAGCTGTTTTACTGCAGCATAGCTGAAATTCATATCACGGCTGTGATCTAAAAATTCATCTAACTGCTCGATTTCGTTTTTCGTATAGTCAGCTAATAGATGTTCATCGTAACGGTTTTCAGAAACAAGTTTTACAATATGATCGTATAAGCGTGGTGGTTCAAATTTTCCATATGCTTTTTTACGAAGATGGAAGACTGCTAAACGTGCTGCAAGGTATTGATAGTCAGGAGTTTCTTTAGATATTAAATCAGCAGCTGATTTAATAATCGTTTCATGAATATCAGATGTGCGAATACCATCATAAAATTGAATATGTGACTTTAACTCAACTTGAGATACCGAAACATTGTCAAGACCCTCTGCGGCCCATTCTATAACACGATGGATCTTATCGAGATCAAGAGATTCCTTTATACCGTCACGTTTGCTCACAGATAGCTGTTGGTTCATAGTTTGCCTGAGTTCCTTGATTGTTGCCGAAAAATTCTCAACAAAAATTAAATATTGAAAGCTTTATTATTAGGTTAAAATTATCAGCAATGCATAGCGCTGGCGCTTAAAAATACTGTTGGCTGATAAAGTATAAGGAACAAGATAGAGGTCTACGGCATGATTTGCAAGGGACAGAATTAGCTGTAAATGTGGATAACTAGGGTATAGCTTTAACTGGTTAGTGCTCATTAACCTTTTATCTTTTGATTTATTAGAAATATCTAAAAATCAACTAAGATTTACATAAAATAAATTATTTTATTTTTTTAAACTGTTTGTCTGCAAACTGAGCACGCTCGTGTTGAAAATGGTAATTAACACAATATATAGTGTTCATTATTCAAACTTGTTACTACATATAGTTGACTGCTTTGTAGACGTAAATTGAACAGATCTTAACTAGCATCTTAATTTAAAGAAATGATTAAGCTGGAAATAAGGGGTTTCTATTATAACTTTGGTATTAAACCTTTATAAAACTGCCTATATAAGTAAAGTAGATTGATACCGGTCGGGTATGAAAATAGTTTGCCCAAAGATATTTGAACAAACTATATAAGTATCACTAGAAATTAATCAATTTTTTCAAAGTATAATATGTAATTTACGCTGACATCTTGATCCAGGGTATATTGACCTGAAAGTGGGTTGTAATTTAAACCTGCGCTAGATTTTACTTTTAAGCCATTTTGCTCTGCCCAATTGATTAAGGTAGAAGGTTTAATAAATTTTTTATGATCATGTGTGCCTTTTGGAACTAATTTTAATAAGTGCTCAGCACCTAATATGGCAAATAAATAAGACTTAACAGTTTTGTTTAAAGTTGAAAAGAATACTTTTCCGCCTGGTTTAACTAATTTTGATACCGCTGCTATTACTGAAGCAGGATCTGGTACATGTTCAAGCATTTCCATACAAGTAACAACATCAAATGATTCAGGGTTGTTTTGTGCAAACTCTTCAGCAGTTGATTGAATATAATCAACTTTAATACCAGATTCTAAACTATGTAATTTAGCTACATTGAGCGGTTCAGCACCCATATCAATGCCAGTCACATTAGCGCCTAACTTCGCCATGCTTTCAGTTAGAATACCGCCACCACAGCCTAGATCTAATGTTGTCATATTAAATAAGCCACTACATCTATTATTAATGAAATCTAATCTCAGTGGATTTATTTCGTGTAAAGGTTTGAACTCACCATCGAGATCCCACCATCTTTGAGCAATTGATTCAAATTTTGCTATTTCTGATGGATCTACATTTTGATGTTCGGTCATAAAAAGCCTCCTGATTAATCTGAGGGCATTATAAAGGGTAATTTTATAAAATCACACAGGTTTACATCATGTACATTAATAAAATGTATGATAGTATCGTCTGGTTAATAAAAAGAATATGTTATTTAAGTTAAGTAGACTGAAGGAAATGGCAACGAATGACTGATACCAATAATCAAATCGTTCCAGTTAATATTGAGGATGAACTTAAGAACTCATACCTAGATTATGCAATGAGCGTAATCGTAGGTCGTGCATTACCAGATGTACGTGATGGTCTTAAGCCTGTTCACCGTCGTGTTTTATTTGCGATGAATGAACTTAAAAATGACTGGAACAAGCCTTATAAAAAATCAGCCCGTGTTGTGGGCGATGTAATTGGTAAATATCACCCTCACGGTGATACAGCTGTATACGATACTATCGTACGTATGGCACAACCATTTTCAATGCGTTATTTATTAGTAGATGGACAAGGTAACTTTGGTTCTGTTGATGGTGACTCGGCAGCAGCAATGCGTTATACCGAAATCCGTATGACTAAACTATCTCATGAGTTATTATCAGATCTTGATAAAGAAACTGTTGATTTTGTAGAAAACTATGACGGTACTGAATTAATTCCAGCTGTTATGCCAACAAGAATTCCAGCGCTATTAGTTAACGGTTCATCAGGTATCGCAGTAGGTATGGCAACAAATATACCGCCTCATAACCTTACTGAAGTAATTAATGGTTGTTTAGCATTAATGGCTGATTCAGATTTATCTGTTGAGCAATTAATGGAATACATTCCTGGGCCAGATTTCCCAACTGCAGGTATTATCAGCGGTATTAAAGGAATTGAATCTGCCTATAGCACTGGCCGTGGTAAAGTTCATATCCGTGCTAAAGCTGAAGTACAAACTAACGAAAAAACAGGTCGCGAAACTATCATTGTTGATGAGTTACCGTACCAAGTTAATAAAGCACGATTAATCGAAAAAATTGCTGAGTTAGTTAAAGACAAAAAAATTGAAGGGATCAGTGCATTACGTGATGAGTCGGATAAAGACGGCATGCGTATTGTAATTGAAATCAAACGTGGTGAAGTGGGTGAGGTTGTATTAAATAACCTTTACTCACAAACACAAATGCAAACTGTATTCGGTATGAATATGGTTGCACTAGATAATGGCCAGCCTAAGTGTTTAACACTTAAAGAAATGCTTGAAGCCTTTATTGTTCACCGTCGTGAAGTAGTAACACGTCGTACAGTATTTGAATTACGCAAAGCGCGTGATCGTGCACATATGCTAGAAGGTTTAGCAATTGCATTAGCAAATATAGACCCTATCATTGAATTGATACGTAATTCACCTACACCTGCAGAAGCGAAAGAAGCTTTACTAGCACGCCCATGGCAGCTAGGTAATGTACAAGCTATGCTTGAAAAAGCCGGTGAAGATGATGTTGCTCGCCCTGAATGGTTAGAAGAAGGTCTTGGCATACGTGATGGTGAATATTACTTATCATTACAACAAGCACAAGCTATCTTAGATTTACGTCTACATAAACTAACTGGTCTTGAGCATGAGAAAATCATTGCTGAATACCAAGGTTTATTAGAAGTTATCGCCGAATTATTATTTATTCTTTCAAGCCCTGCGCGTTTATTAGAAGTTATTCGTGAAGAATTACTTGAAATTAAAGAGCAATACGGCGATGAGCGTCGAACAGTAATAAGTGCTTCAGCGCATGATATTAACCTTGAAGATTTAATCAATGAAGAAGATGTTGTTGTAACATTATCTCATGAAGGTTATGTGAAGTACCAGCCATTAAGCGACTACGAAGCACAGCGTCGTGGTGGTAAAGGTAAGTCAGCAACTAAAATGAAAGATGAAGATTTCATTGAACGTTTATTAGTTGCCAATACACACGATACAATTTTATGTTTCTCTACTGCAGGTCGCTTATATTGGTTGAAAGTATACCAATTACCATTAGCGAGTCGTGCTGCTCGTGGTAAGCCAATTGTAAACTTACTACCTCTTGAAGAAGATGAGCGTATTACCGCTATTCTACCTGTACGTGAATATGAAGAAGATAAATACATATTCATGGCAACATCAAATGGTACCGTTAAGAAAACACCTTTAACAGCATATAGCAGACAACGCGCAAGCGGTATTATTGCAATCAACCTAAATGATGGCGATAGCTTAATTGGTGTTGATATCACAGACGGCAGCAATGAAATCATGTTGTTCTCGGATGCGGGTAAAGTTGTAAGATTCAAAGAAGCGGAAGAAATTTCAGCAATTGATGAAGATGGCAACCCTGTTTTAGATGAAAACGGCGAGCAAGAAATTAAGTTTAAAGGTGTAAGACCTATGGGGCGTACTGCTACGGGTGTTCGTGGTATTAAACTTAAAGAAGATGATAAAGTAATTTCACTTATCGTACCAAAAACTGATGGTGACATTTTAACAGTAACTGAAAATGGTTACGGTAAGCGTACAATACTTGAAGATTACCCATCTAAGAGTCGTGCAACGCAAGGTGTTGTATCAATCAAGGTAAGTGAAAGAAATGGTAAAGTTGTTGGTGCTGTACAGGTACTTGATAACGATGAAATCATGCTAATCACTAACCGCAGTACTTTAGTACGTACACG
Organism: Pseudoalteromonas sp. '520P1 No. 423'; assembly: GCF_001269985.1. NCBI lineage: Bacteria > Pseudomonadati > Pseudomonadota > Gammaproteobacteria > Alteromonadales > Pseudoalteromonadaceae > Pseudoalteromonas > Pseudoalteromonas sp. '520P1 No. 423'. Next base: position 2,353,531 of record NZ_BBZB01000001.1, read on the forward strand.
TGTTCATGAGGTTTCAACTGTAGGTCGTAATACCCAAGGTGTTATATTGATCCGTACAGCAGAAGATGAACTAGTTGTTGGTTTACAACGAATAGACGAAATAGAAGAAGCTATTGTTTACCCTGAAGCAGATGCGGAAACTACTGAGCAAACTGATACTTCAAGAGAGGCTAGCACTGAGGCGAATTCGCCGGATGTAGTTGAACCTGAAAATTCTTCACCTCAAGACGAAGAATAATCATAAAAAGCGGCCATAGGCCGCTTTTTTTTACTTTGAAAATTAGGTAAATTAATAAACCTCCAATGTAACTTATTAAAACCGCTGTGTGGTATGTTATAGGACCGAATTATATTAGATTGAAAAGTGCGAAGTGACTTAGACGCATTTTTTGATTCAATTATTATTAGCAAAATATTTTTAACAGCAAAGCTGTGACTATTAAAACTTCTGTCAGAAAGTTTTATCTTGGAATGAGGATTAACGAGAATGAGTGTTTACAATTTTTGTGCTGGGCCGGCAATGCTCCCACCAGATGTGATGAAAAAAGCACAAAAAGAATTTATCGATTGGCAAAACTTGGGCGTTTCTGTAATGGAAATAAGTCATAGAAGTCCGCCATTTCTTGAGCTGGCTCAAAAAAGTGAAGAAAGTTTACGTCGCTTAATGAATATCTCTGATGAGTATTCTGTATTATTTATGCATGGCGGTGGTCGTGGTCAGTTTTCAGCTGTGCCTTTAAATTTGCACCAAGAGGGCAAACAAGCTGTTTATTGCCAAACAGGCACTTGGTCTTCTAGTGCCTTAGATGAAGCAAATAAATTTACACAGACACAGACTTTTCAAATTAGAAATGATCAAAACTCAGTAGCATCTGTGATCCCTGTGGAACAATGGCAGCTTCCTAAAGAAGCGTCATACATTCATTACTGTACAAATGAAACCGTAGATGGCATTGAGTTATTTGATGTGCCTAAACATGCCAGTGCGCCAATCGTTGCCGATATGTCATCAAATATATTATCGAGAGAGATCGACGTAAATCAATTTGATTTAATTTATGCTGGTGCGCAAAAAAATATTGGTCCGTCAGGCCTTGCCATCGTTATTGTGAAAAAAGACTTATTGGCTCGTCCAGGCCTTGCTAAGCCAGGGGTTTTTGATTATGCATTAGAATCAAAACAACAAAGCATGTTTAATACCCCGCCTACATTTGCATGGTATTTAGCTGCTGAAGTATTTGCTTGGTTAGAAGCAAATGGTGGTGTAGCGGCAATGGAAGCACACAATAGAGATAAAGCAGCGCTCTTATATGATTTCATTGATAACAATGACTTTTATCAAAATAATATTAATACAAATTGTCGTTCATTAATGAATGTGCCTTTTTTATTAAAAGATGAGTCTTTAAATAAAGCATTTTTGGCACAATCACAAAACGCAGGTTTATTAGCTTTAGAAGGTCATCGTAGTGTGGGTGGCATGAGAGCAAGCATATACAATGCGATGCCAAAAGCGGGCGTTGAAGCCTTAGTTGATTTTATGCATAAGTTCTCAAAGGAGCACAAGTAATGCAGCAGCTAAAACTAGATCCAATTTCACAAGTCAATGGCACGGTCGTACTACCAGGTTCAAAAAGCCTATCTAATCGAATTTTATTATTAGCTGCACTTTCTAAAGGCACGACTCAAGTTGAAAACCTACTTGATAGCGATGATATTCGTTATATGTTAGGTGCTTTAAATGAATTAGGCGTAGAAGTAGAGCTAAGTGATGATAAAACAACTGCGATAGTTCATGGTGTTAATGGGCAATTTGCTCAACCTACTAAGTCTTTATTTTTAGGTAACGCTGGGACTGCATTTAGGCCTTTAACAGCAGCCCTTGCAGCAGTAGAAGGTAACTTTGAGTTAACCGGTGAGCCTAGAATGGAAGAGCGTCCTATCGGGCATTTAGTTGATGCACTATCAGATTTAAACGCAGATGTGACTTGTTTGAAAAATGCAGGGTACCCACCGCTCAATATTTCAGGAAAAAAACTTGATGGTGGCGAGGTGAGTATTGATGGCAGTATCTCTAGCCAGTTTTTAACTGCGCTATTAATGTCTGCGCCTTTATTTAAAAATGATACAACTATTACAATAATTGGTGAGCTTGTTTCTAAACCTTATATTGATATTACATTAGATGTGATGTCTCGATTTGGTATCAGTGTTGTTAATAATAATTATGAAAGTTTTGTGATCAAAGCTGGGCAGCAATATGCCTCACCTGGTCGTATTATGGTTGAAGGTGATGCTTCTTCAGCGTCTTACTTTATGGCTGCAGCTGCAATTAATGGCGGCACAATTGAAATAAAAGGTGTTGGTAGCAAGAGTGTTCAAGGTGATATTGGTTTTGCCAATGTGATGGAACAAGTTGGTGCAAATGTACAGTGGTTTGACGAAAAAATAGTGGTTAGTAAAGGTGAAATTAAAGGCGTTGATATTGACGCTAATGAAATTCCTGATGCTGCCATGACATTAGCCACTGTTGCCTTGTTTGCTAAAGGCAAAACGGCTATTAGAAACATCTACAATTGGCGTGTAAAAGAAACAGATCGTCTTTATGCTATGGCAACTGAACTTAGAAAAGTGGGTGCAGAAGTAGTCGAAGGGGAAGATTTTATCGAAATTACACCTCCGGTTACAATTAATTTAACCGACATAGACACCTATAATGACCACAGAATCGCAATGTGTTTCTCTATGGTTGCGGTAGGGGGACACCCTATAATAATCAACGACCCTAAGTGTGTTGATAAAACTTTTCCAAGCTATTTTCAAACATTATCGAGCATCAGTTAACGTAAACTCGATATGAAACACTAAAATAATTGATATAAAAAAGCGAAAACTTATTAATTTTCGCTTATAATGCGCCGATTATTTTGTATGCATAGATGGAGGTTGAAATGCAACCAGTCTCACCAGTCGTCACAGTAGATGGTCCAAGTGGCGCAGGAAAAGGAACAGTTTGCCGTTTGTTAGCGGAAAAACTTGGTTGGGATGTATTGGATAGTGGTGCGATTTATCGTGTTTTAGCACTTGCTGCAATTCATCATCAAATTTCAGAAGATAACGAAGATGCATTAGTACCATTAGCTGCAAATTTAGATGTACAATTTTTAATTGATAGTGAAACGAGTTCTAGTAAAATCGTACTAGAAGGCGAAGATGTTACTAAACGTATCAGAAATGAAGAAGTAGGGGCTGTCGCCTCTAAAATAGCAGCATTGCCTCGTGTAAGAGAAGCACTATTAAGACGTCAACGCGCTTTTAAAACTGAAAATGGTTTAATCGCTGATGGTCGAGATATGGGCACTGTTGTGTTTCCAGATGCACAATTTAAACTTTATATCACAGCTTCAGCCGAAGAACGTGCAAATCGCCGTTTTCTAGAGTTGAAGCGAACTGATGATAGTGTTAAAATTGATGCTATATTAGCCGATATCAAAGCACGTGATGAGCGCGATATGAATCGCAGTATTGCACCTTTGGTTCCATCTGAAGATGCAATTGTAGTTGATACAACTAAAATGAATGCAAAACAAGTATTCGAACATGTATATGATTTATATACTCAAGCACTTATTGCACGATAACAATTAACGATTAAGTTAGTTGTTTTTTAGTGCATTTTTAGGTTGTTTAGACTAAAATAATTCCGGATAGGAAATACAATTTTGTATTTTCGTCTAAAGAGCGAAAAATATGGATGTTATTCGCTAAATTAATAACCCCATGCGGCAGGCAAGCCAATTGGTGATATAAACATTAGAGACGTATTAAGTATGTCAGAAAATTTTGCACAGTTATTTGAAGAAAGCTTACAAGGTTTTGAAGCTCAACAGGGTTCTATCGTTAAAGGTACAGTTATTTCAATTGAAAATAACATCGTACTTGTTGACGCTGGTCTTAAATCTGAAAGCGCAATTCCTGCCGAGCAATTCAAAAACAATGCTGGTGAATTAGAAGTTGCTGTTGGCGACGAAGTAGATGTAGCGTTAGACGCAATTGAAGATGGCTTCGGTGAGACAATCCTTTCTCGTGAGAAAGCGAAACGTCATGAAGCTTGGATCCGTCTAGAAAAAGCATGTGAAGAGCAAGAAACTGTTACTGGTATTATCAACGGTAAAGTTAAAGGTGGTTTCACTGTTGAAGTTGACACTATTCGTGCATTCCTACCTGGTTCATTAGTTGATGTGCGTCCAGTACGTGATACTACTCACCTTGAGCATAAAGAACTAGAATTTAAAGTTATCAAACTTGATCAAAAACGTAATAACGTTGTTGTATCTCGTCGCGCAGTTATTGAGTCTGAAAATTCTCATGAGCGTGAAGAGCTTCTAGCTAACCTTGTTGAAGGCCAAGAAGTTAAAGGTATCGTTAAGAACCTTACAGATTACGGTGCATTCGTAGATCTTGGTGGTGTTGACGGTCTTTTACATATCACAGATATGGCTTGGAAACGTGTTAAACACCCATCAGAAATCGTTAACGTTGGTGATGAAATCTTAGTTAAAGTACTTAAGTTTGATAAAGAGAAAACTCGTGTTTCTCTAGGTCTTAAGCAACTTGGCGAAGATCCATGGTCAGCAATCGCTGGTCGTTACCCAGAAGGTTCTAAACTTACTGGTCGTGTAACTAACCTAACTGATTACGGTTGTTTCGTTGAAATCCAAGAAGGCGTTGAAGGTTTAGTACACGTTTCTGAAATGGATTGGACTAACAAAAACATCCACCCTTCTAAAGTTGTAAGCTTAGAAGACGTTGTTGAAGTTATGGTTCTTGAAATTGACGAAGAACGTCGTCGTATTTCTTTAGGCCTTAAACAGTGTAAAGCTAACCCTTGGCAAGAATTTGCTCGTCTACAAGTTAAAGGCGATCAAGTTACTGGTAAGATCAAATCTATCACTGATTTCGGTATCTTTATCGGTCTTGACGGTGGCATCGACGGTCTTGTTCACTTATCTGACATTTCTTGGAATGTACCTGGTGAAGAAGCAGTTCGTGATTACAAGAAAGGCGATGAGATTTCAGCTGTAGTACTACAAGTTGACCCTGAGCGTGAGCGTATTTCATTAGGCGTTAAGCAAATTGATGCTGACCCGTTCAATAACTTCCTGGATCTAAACAAGAAAGGTGCTATCCTTACTGGTAAAGTAACAGCTGTAGACGCTAAAGGTGCTACTGTTGAGCTTGTTGAAGGCGTAGAAGGTTATGTACGTGTTGCTGATATCGCTGTTGAGCGTGTTGAAGATGCAACTACAGTTGTTTCTGTAGGCGCTGAGTTAGAAACTAAACTAATGGGCGTTGATCGTAAGAACCGTACAATCAGCCTTTCAGTTAAAGCGCTTACTCAAGCTGAAGAGAAAGAAGTTTTAGAAAAACTTAAGAAAGAAGAGCCAGAGTTCGAAAACGCTATGGCTGCAGCATTTAAAAATGCTAAATCTTAATTAGTATATATTTCTAAAATATATCTCAAGGAAGGGTGAAAGCCCTTCCTTAATTTAACTAAGGAATTAATATGACTAAGTCTGAACTTATTGAGCAATTGTCAGAGCAGCATGCACATTTACCTGTAAAAGACGTAGAAAATTCAGTTAAAGAAATTTTAGAGCTTATGGCTGATTCATTAGCTGAGTCTGATAGAATTGAAATCCGTGGCTTTGGTAGTTTTTCTCTTCATTACCGTGCACCTCGCTTAGGACGTAATCCTAAAACGGGTGATACTGTAGATTTAGATGGAAAGTACGTACCCCATTTTAAACCGGGTAAAGAATTAAGAGACCGTGTTAATGCAAGCATTGCGTCTTAGTATAGTAGTAAATTATAGCTGGAGTAGTTAATTGTTTCGAGTAGTAAAAATACTCTCTTTATTAAGCTTTTTGTTTTTAGCATTTGTACTGGGTTCCCAAAATCCACAATTAATAAAGATAAATTATATTCTAGCTAGTGCTAAACTGCCTTTAGCCGTTGTAATTAGTATTTGTTTTATAACAGGCGTTGCTGCTGGTACACTTATCAGCTTTAAGTTGTTTACAACTTTAAAATGGCAAAATTTCCGTTTGAAATCTAGCAATAAAAAGCTCATCTCAGAAAAAGAAATTTAATATGATAGAGCTATTATTTTTACTCTTGCCCGTTGCTGCAGGCTACGGTTATATTATGGGTAAAAATAGTGCCAGATCTAAAGCCCATGAACAAAACCGACAAATAACCTCCGAATATAGTAAAGGTTTAAAGTTCTTACTTGATCGTGAAGAAGATCAAGGTTTAGAACATTTAATAAATTTACTCGAAGTTTCAGCTGATTCAGTAGAGCATTATCTCACATTAGCCATCATGTTTAGACGCAGAGGTGAGTTTGACCGTGCAATCAAAATTCATGAGTTACTACTTGAACAAGCAAATTTAAATCCAAAAGTCACAACTTCTATACTAATTGAGTTAGCACAAGATTATATTATGGCGGGTTTACTTGATTGCGCAGAAAAACATTTATTAGAACTCGTTGTTCGTGCAGAACCAAAAGCCATAGAACTCCTTTTTGACTTATATTTACAAACTAAAGAATGGCAAAAAGGCATCTCGCTTTATGAACAAAATGGCAGTCTATTTACTAAACATAAATTAAAAGTTGCTGTTGCAAATTTTTATTGTGAACAATCAATAATAATCGAAAAACCTAAATTGATGCGTAAAGTGCTCGGTTTAGAAAGCGGTGTAATAAGGCCATTATATGAACTTGGCAAAGCAGCATTTAATCGCGAAGATTATGTGAAAGCAATTTCTTATTGGCGTGATTTGCTTATTCAATCACCAAACTATGTGCCTCTATTTATCGACAATCTAGAATTATGCTATTATCAGTTAGGTTTAAACGACCAATATGAAGCTTTATTAGAGCAAGAGGTGTCGAGAGGCGGTGTTTTAATTAAAATAAAATATTGCCGCATTTTAGTTAAAAACAATCGTTTAGATGAAGCCGTTAAATTTTTAACTAAAAGTTTAAAGAAAGAGCCCAATATTCGAGGTTTTAGTTATTTACTTGAGTTGATCACTTCTCAAAATACTGATATTAAAACTATAATTCACCAGGTAAATGAATTAGTACAATCCTATATCGCTACAAAATCAGAGTTTCAATGTACTCACTGTGGGTTCAATAGCCATACAATTTATTGGTCTTGTCCTTCATGTAAACATTGGGAAACTATCATCCCAAGCCGTGGATTAGATGGTTTTTAAAATTGATTATTAAAGCAAAGTTAATTTTAAATATAATAAAGTACATAAAATAGCGTAATACCACACTTTGGTAATTACCGTTACGAACAGATAATTTAATAGCTTACATATTAAGTTTTCTGTGTTTAGGGTTTATCCCATTAATATCAGATTTATATAGAGTAAAAATAATGAATCAATTAAACGATCCTAAGGTATTAATTGCTTTAGATTACGCTTGCGAAGACGATGCAATTAATTTTGTTAAACAGCTATCTCCGAGCCAGTGTAGATTAAAAGTAGGTAAAGAAATGTTTACTTATTTTGGTCCGCAATTTGTAAAAAAACTAATTGATTTAGGCTTTGATGTTTTCTTAGATTTAAAATTTCATGATATCCCAAATACAGTAGCAAAAGCGGTAACAGCAGCAGCTAAAATGGGCGTATGGATGGTAAATGTTCATGCCAGTGGTGGTCCACAAATGATGGCTAAAGCAAAAGAAGCTTTAGTACAATTTGGTGATAAAGCACCTTTACTAATTGCTGTGACTGTATTGACCAGTATGGATGCACAAGAGTTGTCACGTCTAGGTGTAAACAAAACACCTGCAGAGCAGGTATCATATTTAGCAGCATTGGCTAGAGAATCAGGATTAGATGGTGTTGTTTGTTCTGCGCAGGAAGCTGAAGGTTTAAAGCAACAACTTGGTGAAGATTTCAAATTAATAACACCAGGTATTCGCCCTGAGGGAAGTGATGCAGGAGATCAAAAACGTATCATGACGCCTAAAAAAGCAATTGACAGTGGCAGTGATTATTTAGTAATAGGCAGACCAATTACGCAGTCTACGGACCCAGTTAATACTTTAGCTGAAATTAATCAGTCGTTAGCGGTATAGCTTTCAATTTACTTCAATTCAAGGCATTGTATTAACAATGCCTTTTCATTTATTTCTCTAGTTTTATTATATTTAACTTTTCATTAGTGATATTTATGTCACAATTAATGTAACAAAATAAAAATAATGAAGAGTAACAAATGAAGTACGCAGTAATTTTGATCGCCGTTATAGCACTTGGCGTTTATTATAATAATTGGTTAGATATTGAAAATAAAAGAGCCGCTTTTCCTGATCTTGTAAAAGAAATCTCACAAAGTAATGTCAGCTTATTTGATGTTAAAAAGGCTATCATGCTATTAGTACAACTGAGTTGTCAAGAATCTAAAGAAAGGTTAGAAGCGAGAGGTTCGTCTGTTTCTGAATGTTTAGAATATCAAGAATCGTTCAAATCTCAGTGTGATGAAAAAATATTTAGACTTGCACCAATTGAGTTCAGTGATACTGAAGAGTTATTAGATTATTCTAAAAGATTTCACAGATGTATTATGCCTACGGGTTTTTCTCAAATAGAGCTAAAACAGTATTTATAAATACTTAATTAACATCACAATAGACATTAAAAAGGCGCTTAATAAAACGCCTTTTCTATAGCATAATTAATCGTTAATTAAGTTTTATACTTTTTGCTTCAATTGCAATTATGCCTTTTTTGAATAAGCCGCCAATCGCTTTTTTGAAATTAGCTTTACTACAAGAAAACGTCTTTTTAATCAGTTCAGGATCTGATTTATCGCCTAATGGTAAAAAGCCATTATTCTTATTAAGTTCTTCAACAATTTTATCAGCTAAAGTATGTACTTTAGCCATGCCGATTGGTTCTAATACGATATCTAACTTATTATCTTCGCGTACTTTCTTGATATAACCAGGCATAGTTTGGCCAACAAATAATGATTTAAAAGCGGTATCATAATAGACAATACCCCAATGTAATTTATCTACAATTACTTTATAGCCAAGATCTGTACGACCAGCGACAATTAACTCTACTTTATCTTTAAAGTTATAATTTGCTTGTGCTTTACCTACAAACTTATTATACCTGTTTGAAGCACACAGCCTTTCACTTGCGTTATCTAAGTAAACACCTACAAGGTATGACATACCTTGTTCCATTTTAGGGTTTTGTTCGCCATAAGGTACTAATAAATCTTTATCAATACCCCAATCTAAAAATGCACCTATGTTATTTATTTCTTTTACACGCATTAAAGCAAAGTCACCAAGTTGTGCATTAGGTGTTTTTTTTGTTGCAGTTGTAAGACCATCAGAGTCTAAATATACAAAAACACTGATCTGTGAATCTGCAACATCTTGCTCTTCAAGCTCATTAGATGGTAAAAATACTTCACCTAGATTTTTACCATCTAAGTAAGCGCCTTCGCCCGAGCGTTCTGTGATCGTCAGTGTATGGAAGCGTCCTAAAGTGATCATTCATCAATATCCTGTATTGGAGTCTCTTTATTGACTCTTGGTTTACGTTTAAGCGGGCTTTGACCATCTATATCAAATGGTGCCGGAATTGGTTTTTTAACAAGCTTTTTAGCTGACTTAACTGGCTTTTTAATCGATTTTTTAACTGGTTTTTTACCTTTGAAACTTGGCTTTTTAGCTGTTTTATCTTTAAGGCCTTTAAATTTGCCTTTTAAACCGTCTACAGTCAAAAATGTGAGTTCTTGTTGTAAATATTTTTTAAGCGCTATGAAATTATCCCAGTCTTTAGGGCCAACAAATGAAATTGCTTGTCCTTTAAATCCAGCACGACCTGTTCTGCCTATTCGGTGAACATATTCTTCAGAATTCTTAGGTAAGTCAAAATTAATAACATGGGTAACACTTAATAAATCTAAACCACGAGAAGCAACATCAGTAGTAACCAATATCTGATATTGTTCTTTACTAAAAGCATCCATGATTTTAAGTCGTTTATTTTGACTCATATCACCTGAAAGGGCTGCTGAATTAATACCTTTATTTATCAGGATTTCACTTAATCTTTGTGCATCGTGACGTGTTGCAGTAAATATAATGCACTGGCCAACACTTTTTTGAGAAACAAAGTGATTTAATAGCGATTCTTTATGATCTAAATGATCTGCTAAAAATAAGCTCTGTGTAATATCTTCATGTTTTTCAATAGCAGAACCAACTATAACCTTTTTAGGTTTAGTTAGTAGATTACTAGAAAGCGTATCAAGCTCAGCATGTTCAAGCGTTGCAGAAAACATTAAAGTTTGACGTAATCTATGATCGGCACTTTCATTGATTAAATTGATTTCATCTTTAAAACCAAGATCCATCATACGATCAGCTTCATCGAGGATAAGCATCTCAAGTCCACTTAAATAAAATGATTTTTGTTTTAAGTGATCAGCAAGGCGTCCTGGAGTTGCAACAATAAATTGAGGCTCTTTTCTAAGCGCTTTAATTTGATCGTTAAAGTTATCACCGCCAAGTACTTTTGTTGCTAATAAATTAGTACCTGCAATCAGCATGCGCAATTGCGTGAAAACTTGATTAGCAAGTTCTCGAGTTGGCGTAATAATTAAAACGCGAGGATCACGTTTACTTAACGGCTTTTGTTTAAGTACGCGCTGTAAAGCAGGTAATAAAAACGCAAGTGTTTTACCTGAACCGGTTTTTGATTGGGCAAATAAATCTTTGCCTGCAATAACAACAGGAATTGATTTTTGTTGAATTTCAGTTGGTTCAGTGATTGCTTGATGAGCCAGCTGTTTAGCTAAACGTATATCAATACCTAGTGTTTCAAATTGCAAATTGATTCTCCGGAGGTAATTACCTGATGTATTAAACCATCACATAAAAATAGTATAAATAATTAAAAAAAGCGCAGCATTATACAATATCTGGCTGTATGCAGATAGAAATATTAATCAAATAACGGAAATTTAGACGTATTTTAGAAAAGAATAACAAACGGTAGGGAAGTCGCACTAAGATTAAACTTAGTGCGCTATTAAAGTATTTAGTTCGAAATACTATTTTTGTATGTAAGCTTCATTGTGGCTGCCAGCAGCGCGGCCTGATGGATCTGCATTTTTCATAAATGCTTCATCCCATGCCAGTGCCTCTGGTGTAGAGCAGGCTACAGATTTTCCATGTGGAACACACTTAGCAACTGCATCACCAGGGAAGTGCTCTTCAAAAATACTACGATAAAAATAAGCTTCTTTTGAATCTGGCGTATTAATTGGAAATTTAAACTGCGCATTTTCAAGCATAGAATCTGATACTTGCTCATTAACAAATTCTTTTAATGAATCTATCCAGTTATAACCCACACCATCAGAGAATTGCTCTTTTTGACGCCATAATACTTCTTCTGGTAAATAGCCTTCAAACGCTTCTCTTAAAATATGTTTTTCAATCTTGCCGTCTTTACACTCTTTGGCAATAGGGTTAATACGCATCGCGATATCAACAAATTCTTTATCAAGGAAGGGTACACGTGCTTCTACACCCCAAGCAGCCATAGACTTATTTGCACGTAAACAATCAAACATATGTAGTTTAGATACTTTACGATTTAGTTCTTCATGAAATTCTTGTGCGTTTGGTGCTTTATGGAAATATAAATAACCGCCAAATAGTTCATCAGCACCTTCACCAGATAACACCATTTTTATCCCCATCGCTTTGATTTGACGAGACATTAAATACATAGGGGTTGATGCACGAATAGTGGTTACATCATAGGTTTCTAAATGATAAATTACTTCACGTAACGCATCGATACCCTGTTGAACTGTAAAGTGAATAGGGTGATGAACAGTGCCAATCATATCCGCAACTTTTTGCGCAGCGGCTAAATCTGGTGAGCCTTCAAGACCGACCGAAAATGAATGAAGTTGTGGCCACCAAGCATTTGATTCGTCATTGTCTTCGATTCGTTTTGCGGCAAATTTTTGTACTATTGCTGATATAACAGAGGAGTCTAAACCGCCTGATAATAATACTCCATAAGGTACATCACACATAAGTTGACGTTTTACAGCATCTTCAAGGCCATTTTTAACATCTATCACATTTGAAGCATTGTCTTTTACGGCATCAAAAGCTTGCCAATCACGCTTATAATATGGTTTTAGTTCACCATCATTACTATCTAGGTAATGACCTGGCGGAAATTCTTCAATTGTTTTACAAATAGGAGCAAGCGCTTTTAACTCAGAAGCAACATAAAAGTTACCATGTTCATCCGTACCAGTATAAAGTGGAATGATACCAATGTGATCACGTCCAATAAGATAAGAATCTTTTTCTTCATCATATAAACAAAAAGCAAAAATACCGTTTAAATCATCTAAAAATGCAGCACCTTTTTCTTTATACAGTGCTAGGATAACTTCACAGTCTGACTCTGTTTGAAATTCAAAATCTGTATTAAGCTCTTTTGCGAGTTGTTTATGATTATAAATCTCACCATTTACAGCTAAAAAATGTGTTTTTTCAGGATTATATAATGGCTGAGCACCACTCGATACACCTACAATAGCTAAACGTTCATGCACCAAAATAGCTTTATCTGATGAATAAACCCCTGACCAATCTGGACCACGATGTCTTAGTAATTTAGACATCTCAATTGCTTGGCTGCGCAACTGCTTTGGATCTGTTTTTATATCCAGCACGCCAAAAATAGAACACATACCTCATTCCCCAATTCGATAATAAGTTTTAAAAATAATGAACTTCTATATGTACCAAATAAAACCATTTAAGTCACACTTAAATTTAACAAAATATGCATATATTCTACAAAAAGGTTAAATAACAAGGTTAACTTTGCTTAAAATATACGAATTGCATACAAAGTTTGATTTATATACCTTATATTTAAAAATGATAACTTTGTAATTGTAAATTAAAAGTAAGGTGAGGCGCTTGAGGTAGGATATGAGCGGCTTAAAATCAAATAAGCCGCAAAACAAGATAGCTTATAAAGACATTAATACTTTAAAGTTTTTACCAGTAGAGTTTTCATCCTTTTTACTGAATTTAATAAGTAGATCATCTTTACCATCGTGGTTTAAATCATTTATATAAACTAAGTTTCCATCTTGTGGTAATTGGGTATCATAATCTTGAGCGCGTCTTTTAAATAAACGTTTACTGGTATCACCTAAATAAATTTTAAGCTCATCATCGCCATCCGATAATATTAAATCTTTTAAGCCGTCACCGTTTAAATCAGCAAGTTTAACTACCGCACTGCCAGATTGACCTGACGAGAGGCTAAAGTTTAGATCTACTTCTTTAGTAACCTGTGCTTTTTGATAATTATCTTCATCGTTCATTTTAAACAAATAAACATCTTGATCTATGCTTCCCGCTAAAAGCGCTCCAATAATCTGAGACATGCCAATATCAAATCCTGCAAGCAGTACTTCTGATTTATCATCATTATCTATATCTACAAATTCTAAACCGGTTAATGTTCCATCTGCACGTATCGTACTATTGGGCTTTTCAGGGTAGGAGAGTTGTCCTTTGATATTTGTTCCTAAGTATATTTCATAATCGTTAACGCGGTCTAATACACCTGAAACCTGTGTGTAACGAACTATCATATCTGTTATACCATCAGAGTTTAAATCTCGTAATTCTTCTAGTTTTCTATATACCAGTTCACTTTGATCTAAGCTCTCTCCAGTTTCATCTCTTTTATCCCACCACTCAGTGCCACTGATGGCTTTATTAATTTCAACCTTATTTGATTGTGTATTAAATATGCTATTTTTAGATTGATGGTAGACTTGCATTTCTCCCTCACCCACTTGAATTATATCAATCGCACTATCAAAATTGACATCTTCGAAATATAGCTTTGCTTGTTTATAAGTGGCGCCATCAGAAAGTAAGTTTACTTCAGCTGGAATAGGCAGTGTTTGAGTCTTAAATTTCCCATCATTTTGCCCAATTAAAATATGCGTTGATGAAAAGTCACTCAGTAGTACATCATCAATATTATCTTGATTAAAGTCTTTAATAAAATGCGCTCTATTAATATGTTCTGGTTTATCTTTTAAGAAAATCGTATTTATAGCTGATATGGTATCAAATTGATTTTTTGTAGCATCGTATTTGACTAGTTCGTTACTAGACATAAAATACAAGCTTTGTAATAAGCCTGATTTATCATCACTTAAATCATAACTATAAAATTTCTTGGGGATCGGTATCTTATTAGCGATGGCATATTCATTTTCTTTATCGTTATAAAGATATGTGATCAGCCATTTATCTTTATTTTCATCAACGCCCAATACAATGAGTTCTTTTGCATTATTTTCAATTATGTCAGCAACTAAAACTGGTTGGATCAACTTATAAGGCGCATCAATTAACATTTCGTTAAAATCAACTTTAGTGTGTTTTGTATTTTTGCTAGCAGCAGATAAATAGGATGTATTAAAAACAGCAGCAAGTGCAACTGAGTAAATTATTATTTTTTTATTAATTTTGAACATCTCTTTCTCACTAATCTATATGATTAATTTAATATACATATATTTTACATAAGTAAATGTCAGAAACTTTTATAATCTGTAAGAAAGTATTAATACGAAAGCCAAAGTGAGAGTACTTGGCTTTTATTCGTTAGAAGATTGTGGCCAAATATTTTTTATATAATGACCATGATAGAATATTAAACCTGCTACAAAGCTCATTGCTGAACCTAACAATAATGCCCAAGAAACATCAAACATAGATAAAACGCCACCAATTAACGCGGCAAATAAATTACCTAAACAAAAAATAGTAACAAGCATACCCATTAACTTACCTTGCGGCCTATTTTCATAGCAATGAGATAAATAAGAGGGAAGAAATCCATTATAAATTGCAATACCGGCTCCCATTAACGCAAAAGTGATTAAGTATGAATTGTCAGTGAGCCAAGGAAGGACTGCTAAAGAAAGTCCATATAATATTATTCCTAAAATTCCAGCTGAGGCATGAGAAAGTCGTTTTTGAATGTGAGGATTGATAAATATGCTTGTACAGATCATACACGCTGTTAAATATACCGTTGCCCAGCTAATATCAACGGGTACGTAATCAAATTGGCGTACTAGATGTAACGGGTAATATTCATAATACAAATTTACACCCATAGTTAAAAATAAATAAAGTACAAAAAACCGTCTTAAATCAGGCTGTTTTAATAAAGTTAAACTTGAACCAGTTTCTGCATTGTCATCTTTTTTATTGAGTGCGTTAGGTAAAAGTGTATGACTTAAAAAAGCACATATTAAACAAGCAATTGCTGCAGCCCAAAAGACAGAATCAATCCCATAAAAAATCAAATAACCACCGGCAAGAGGACCTAACAAATAACCGCCATACCCCATGGAGCTGACTAATGAAAAGCTACGTGTTTTATCTATTACAGGGTGTAAATCGGCTGCAATAGCGCGTGCAATTGCAATATTACCTTCACATAAACCTGTTAACAGTCTAGATATTGCAAATAATAAAAAGTTTTCATTGATAGCAGCTATTGCAGTTAAACTATAACCGATGGCGCTGCCAAAGAGCGTAATACTAAGTAATTTTTTTCGACCATAATTATCTGAAATTGCACCAATAACACTACTACCTAAAATAATACCTAAGGGATATATACCAAGTACAACTCCTAATAATATCTCAGAAGGTAAATTCATGAATTGTGTTAATGCTGATTCGCCTTCAGAAAATAAAGGTGCTAAAACAGGGTAAGGTAAAGCAATGCCCGCGACACTAATTAATGTAACAAGCAAAGTAATGTATAAAATTTGCTTAGCTTTATTTTCGTCTTCAACTAAAGGCGAGTTAATTATGTCGAGCTTGTTACTAGAAAGATTGCTCATAAAAACTGTTATCGATTAAGAATACAGCTAATATCTCATTTGCTCTTAATTAAGTAAATAAAAAGCTTTACTTAATTAAGGGCTGTAATATTTTAGTGTTTTATAAATTAGCGTGAGGACCAAATACTTCATAATGAATACGTGATTCACATACGCCCATATCTAATAAAGCAGATTTAGCAAATTGCATAAATCCGACTGGACCACACATATAAAAATTGCCATTATCTTTAGGCAGTTCTAATTGACTGAAGTTAATAAAACCTTGGTGAATATTGTCATCATTATCATCATTATCATCATTGTCATGCTTTTCATTATACCAAGTATTATGTTGCCAAGAGTTGGTATGACATAAGTCAACTACGCGATTTTTAAATGAATGCTGTTCGTTATTTTCACATGCATGAATATAGTGAACATTATCTTTATATCGATCGTTTGATAGTTTCTCAAGCATTGCTTGCATAGGCGTGACACCCACACCTGCTGAAATTAAAACAACAGGGGCTTGTCTATCTATAAAGAAAAAATCACCTGCAGGGGCATATAAATCTACTAGACCACCTATTTCTACATGATCATGTAAATAATTAGATACTAAGCCAGGGTATTCACCTTGCTCTCGCTTAACTGAAATGCGGTAAGTTTCAGTATTTGGTAGATCCGATAATGAATATTGTCTAATTTCTACGTTATCTGAACCGTTAGGCTGTACTTCTACCCCTAGGTATTGTCCAACATTGAAATCAATAACAGGTTCATTATCAACTGGTGCAAATGTAAAGCTTGTTACTAATGCTGATTCTTTTACTTTATTAACAACTTTGAATCGACGTTTACCACGCCAACCTCCTTTTGTGCTAGCTCTTTGTGTGTATAGCTCTTCTTCTCGGGCAATAAATATTTGAGCTAAAAATTGATAAGCATTTGCCCATGCTTCTTCAATTTCAGTCGTAAATGCATCTGGTGCTAACTCGCGTAGAGTAGCAAGTAAATGATGGCCAACAATTTGATAATGGGCTGGTTGGATATTAAAACTAGTATGTTTTTGTGCAATGCGCTCAACTGCAGTAGTTAAAGCAGCTAGGTTTTCAATATTCTTAGCATAAGCCGCAATAGCTTCAAATAAAGCGACTTTTTGTTTTCCTGTTTTTTGATTACTCATATTGAATATATCTTTAAGTTCAGGGTTATGTTTAAACATACGATTATAAAAATATTCAGTGATCGCTGAACCTGCTTGCTCTAATAATGGGATGGTGCTTTTTACTAAAGAGATATCTTTTTCAGTTAACATAAAATTTCCTAATAAATAATTATTGATCAATGCGCTTTGCAAATAAGATCGGTGAATAGACAAAAATAAAAATCAGACTTGAACAGACCCAAAGTAGGGCACTGAGATCCCAAGCGAGTTGGGTAAAATTGAATAAAGGTAAAAGAACCCGTATAAAAACAGTTAAAATTATTAAAATAAAAGATAAAACCAATGCCTTATTTAACACAAGTACACGTCCTGTATGACCAAGAGAAACGCGGCTCATCATTGCAAAAATCATCAACCCAATCGCACCAATCGTGATCATATGAAGTGCATTACTAAAGGGAATGCTGATATTGATTACTGATAAATCAAAATAACTTAAACCTAATAGAATTAAACCTAGCCCCATAAAAAGATAAGAGATATGTAATGACCAAAGTAATGGCACTTTGTAGGTTTTTATGGTTTTCCAAAAGCTGAACCTTAATAAATGTAAAAATCCAGACAAAATCATGATAGCTGCGGGTGTAAAAGGTAACTGTATGAAGTAACCTAAAATAAATATCGCTATACCAGCTATACCAATAGGTAAAATTAATGTTTCAATCCAAAATGGGGTATTAATTGTGTCAGTTTTAGCACCGTTTTGTGTGAAAAATGGGATCACTCGACCACCAATTATCGACATTAATATTGTGAATAATAAAATACTCGCTCGGGCTAAATGCATGGCAAGCGCAGTATTACTGAGCATATCGGTTAAAATAATACTGATATTGATGAGCATCATGATGCTAAGTAAAGGTACAAATAAGTAATTACGTTTATTTTTAGCCTGATATACCATGTTAAAAAAACAGGAAATAACAATTAACCACCAAATTGTTTGAAATATTAGTGCAACTTTAATTGATAAATTTGAATTTATATAAATTGAAAATCTAACGGTTAGCCAAATTAGAGTTAATATACAAAGGTATTTCCCTGTAATACTAGATTGTTTTGTCCAGGTCTTGCCTGCTGTTAATATAAAACCTACAGCTATCGTTGCAGCGAAACCAAATATCATTTCATGAATGTGCCATATAGTTGGGCTAAGTCCTGAATTGTTAAGTTCAATTAATGAATTTAACTGTAAAGACCAAAGGAGCATACTTATAACTGATGCAACTGTGCCTAAAATAAAAAATGGTCTAAACGCTAACTCAAAAAAATCATGTTTAAAAAGCTTAGACAAAGAATATTTGTTTGGGCTATTTAACTGATATTGATTATCTTGTTTATATTTCAACATCATTAACTCTGGGTCGTTTATTTCCATCATATTAAAAAACCTTATAACCTAAGCCGTGTACACCTACGCAACGAATTACGTAACCAAGCTTGAAAATTCCAGCAAATACAATTGTTAAAATGTGACCTGCGATCTGCAAATACATATTAAACAAATGATCAAAACCAAAGGTCATTGTTAGACAAAGTAGGGTAATAATGAGAGAGACAAGCATTAACCAGTTTCCGCCAATGATGCATTTTTGAAAATTAATCTGTGATTGATCAAACTTATAACGATTATTGATGAAAAATTGAGAGTACATAATCACTACTTATTTTTATTTATATATAACTTCTATATAGCAATAGCAGTGCCAGTATTTATAATCAATATAATACAATGACTTATAGTTTTTAATGGAATGATTGAGTCATTTAGACTCCAGTATGTGCAAGTAATAAAAAGACACTTTCATGTCATAATGACTCTAACCTGTTGAGTAGATAATAAATAATGAAATGATTTATTTGTTTTGGTCTTAACTGATAGGAAATAGGAAATAGGAAATAGGAAATAGGAAATAGGAAATAGGAAATAGGAAATAGGAAATAGGAAATAGGAAATAGGAAATAGGAAATAGGAAATAGGAAATAAAGTTTATTATAACTTTAGTCTTTTTTCAGATTTGGCTCCTTTTACAAAAGCACAAATAATGTTCACTAATAAAAAGCAAATAAAAAAATATACCATGTATTTACCATATGACTAAAAATATATTTTATGCTGTTCAGTATAATCATCAGTAACTTAATGCAAACTGAATTTTAGGAAAGTTAAATCAAAAGGTAACTTTTTTATAATAAAATCAATTCTCAATGTGTGACTAGTTAACTAACACAAATGATATAATTATCTAAAAAGTATAGTTTAATTTAAAGTTTATGTAATTTTTCCCCCAGCTAAGAACTTGTTGTAATTTATTTTAATATATTACTTCTTAATAGAAATACTTAACTATAAGTGAAGTTACGGCACCGAAAAGTCTATAAATCAGATAAATGTTCACTTAAACATTCATAAAAGCATTGAACACGAGCACTGTGCTTTAAATCTTTGTGATACACAAACCACATAGCTTCTTGAGATTGGGGCAAGTCTATTGGTACTTTTACTAAGTTTTTAATCTGACTCGCTTGAAATACACTTACAGGGCCAATTCCCATACCTTCAATTACTGCTTGGTTAACATCAGGAAAATGTGAGCTTTGAAAGATGATTTTATCTTTATCGATTTTATCTACAATATGACGAATAAACGGGATCCTATATTTATCTGATGTAGGTAGCGCCCAATAATGATCATTTAATTCATTCGATGATTGTGGCATGCCAAATTTATCTATATAAGATTGCGCTACATAATATTGCGTTGCCAACTTTGTTAAATTTTTAACGATTAAATCTGGTCCGTTTGGTTTTGGTCCCGCACGTAATGAGATATGAGCCGCGCCAGATTCTAAAGGTACAATATCATCTGTAGAGAGTAACTTGATTCTGATCCCAGGATATTCATCCCTAAAAGTCTTTAAGGCAGGTGTTAGTTGTGAAGAAAATGAACTTAAGCTTGTGATCCTAAGCTCACCAGATATCTGACCTTCAACATTATGAAGTTTATTTTCTAATCTTGCAAAATGCGCGATTAAATCAGGTAACTCATCCATTAAAACACTGCCAGCATCAGTGAGCTGATAACCCCTTTGGTGTCTGATAAATAACTTAACTTCTAACGCTTGCTCTAGCCTATTTACATGCCTTAAAACAGTCGCATGGTTTATTTCTAAAGTTTTCCCCGCCTGGCTTAAACTGCCATCTAAAGCAACTTGATAAGCAACTTTATAGTCATCCCAAGATATTCCTTTCATTATTAACTTACCAGTTGTTCATATTTGCACAATAGTTTCGCATTTATTGATGTTTTTTAATAGATAGAATTACTCTAATATTCTTTCAACGAAATGAGGAATAGAAAATGTTAAAGAATACAGAAACAGCTTATGGCTATATTTCAATCATAATGCATTGGTTAATGGCACTCATCATTTTTGGATTATTTGGCTTAGGATTATATATGGTTGAATTAAGCTATTACGATGCTTGGTACAAAGGTTCACTAGATTTACATAAAAGTATCGGCATGGTGCTGGTGGCACTGTTATTTGCACGAGTATGTTGGACTGTATTTAATATTAAACCTAAATCAGCAGTGAATAATGCAAGTAAATTAGAGGTTAACTCAGCACACTTTGCACATATCGCTTTGTATATATTAATGACAGCTTTAATGCTCAGTGGTTATTTAATATCAACAGCTGATGGCAGAGATATCAGTGTATTTGGCTTGGTTTCTATTCCTGCATCTTCAATCGCTATTCAAAATCAAGAAGACATAGCTGGTAGCATACACAATATTTTAGCTTGGAGTTTAGTACTTTTAGCTTTGGCTCATGGAGCTGCTGCAATAAAACATCACTTCATAAACAAAAACGATACTTTAAAGCGTATGTTGAAAGTATCTCACTCAAATAGTTAATTAGTTACATTTGATAAGAATTATTAAGGTTTAAAAATGAAAAATAATATGATTTCAAAATTAATATTAGCATCAAGCATTGCTTTAGCTTCATCAGTATTACCGACACAAGCAGCTCAGTATAAAGTAGATGTAGAAGGTGCGCATGCCTTTAAATACGACACTTTTCAAAAAAGGTAACATTCTTCTTTGACGAAAACAGTATCCTTATCTATGTTTTAAGTGGTCACTTTTAAAAAAGATAAGTTTAATGGCAAAGAAAAAATCACAACGAGTAACCTCCTCTAAAGCAGCGAACACATCAAATGTTTCGACTGCACACTCAAAAGAAAGCCTGCCTCCGTATCAGCGAATATTAAAAGCTGAAAATTTTTACTTTTTTTTTGAAAATAAAACGCCTGAGGATGACCAACATAAAAAAACAAATTATTGTGGTTTAAACAAAACATTTAAAATTGTATCGGATGGCAAAAAGTTGGTTGGTGAAGAGTTTGCAAAAACCTTTGCTCGTATGATAATAAAACAATACCCAGCAATAAAATCAAGAATCGCAAGAATTTCCATATTAATTAAACGTCTTTTTGTTTTTATATCAAATTTGTAGTGGTCAACTAAATTTGGCCACAGTTTTAGAATTTAACCAGAACCTTCGCTCTGATTCATTTGGACTTAAGCCTGCATTATAGTGATGAGGCCTGATCTCGCTGTAATAACCTATTACGTAATCAGTAATTGCACCTTTGGCTTCTTTAAAATCGATGTAACCCTTTTTCGGCATCCATTCAGTTTTAAAGCTCCTAAAAAACCTTTCCATTGGCGCATTATCCCAACAATTTCCTCGTCGACTCATACTTTGCTTTATTTGATATTTCCATAGCCTCTGACGATACTTTAAGCTTGTGTAATGACAGCCTTGATCTGAGTGAAACATGATACCTTTAGGTTTTCCTCTGCTTTCATAAGCCATATCTAAAGCGGCTATTGTTAATTCACTATCTGGAGACAAGGAGATAGCCCAACCAATTGGCTTCCTTGCAAATAAATCAATTACAACGGCTAAATATGCCCACCTGTGACCAATCCAAACATAGGTCACATCACCACACCAATACTGATTGGGTTCAATTACATCAAACTGTCTGTTTAATAAATTGGGTATTGAAATATGCTCTTTCTTTGCTTTTTTGTACTTATGATTTGGCGGTTGAGAGCTAACCAGTCCTAATTTTTTCATAAATTTAGCCGCTCGATACCGACTTAAATTAAAACCACGATAAGATGCAATATCAGAGATAGTTCTGGCACCCGCAGAGCCATTACTTTTTTTATGTATTGCTTTGATTTCAATAGATAACCTTAAATCATCAGTTGATACTGATTTATCTCTGTTAACCCAATATTTATAACTACTGCGATGTACGCCAAATACATCACATAATGTTTTAACTGGGTGACTATTGCTCTTATTGAGTTTCTCGATTATCGAGAATTGTTCAGAGAGTCCGACATCAATAGAGCTGTAGCCTTTTTTAATATATCCTTTTCTAATTCAATTCGCTGTATACGCTTTTTCAGTTCTCGAATTTCAATTTTTTCAGGCGTCATAGGTGATGCTGAAGGTGATTTTCCGCTTCGCTCAACCTTTAACTGGGCAACCCATTTACTCACAGTTGATTTACCCACATTCATAGCTTTTGCTGCTTCTTCTTGAGTGTAGCCTTGGTCAATTACTAACTGAGCTGTTTCAAGTTTGATCGCTGCAGAATATGTTACACGGTTTTTCTTTGTCATATGTCACCTAAATTGGTTATGAAATAATCATAACATTTCTTATTAGGTGGCCAAAACTACTGTACCACTGCACTTCGCACTAGAAAAGATTTATAAGATATTAAACCAGTTAATAAAAATCTCAAATAGTAAAATAAATCGATTTGAGAATACAGTTCAAAAACTGAATGAACGTTATGAGTCTTTTAGTCAAGAGCGGTTGATTGATAAAAACTTAGTTCGTAAGGATCTAGAAAAACTTAAGCATTCATATAATTTAGAAAAATTGAATCGGTCATTAACACAGCAGGTTAAAGCTTTAGATACGGATATACATAAGCTTGAAGAATTACCAATATGGTATATTAAATTTGGTGGGCTAACTCGCAATGGTGATTCTAATTTTGTAGGGATAAAAACACAATTTTCGGATCAATGGTTTGAAGGACTGAAAAATGTTCAAAATGTATTCCTTAAGTTTCAAGATGAATGCCATAAAGACTTATTTAAAAAAGACTTTGAATATGAAGTTGAAGCTGAAATTAGCTGTTTATCAGGAAATCTTGATTATGGCACCGCTTGGTATACGTATAAGTTGCACAAAATAACAAATGTTAAAATTATTGGTGGTAAAGGGATTCAAGACTTACAAGTTAAGTTTATGCGAGAAAGAGATAAAGCATTGTCACTTAAAGCAGAAGGTTGGGTTAAGAGGTTAACACCTAAAGAATTAACTGAGCAGCAACGAGAAAAAGTTTCAGTACAAAATCAAATTAATTTTTATCAAAATAGTTATGAAAAAGCGATACATGTTTCTGGTTTATTATCACCAAAGCTTACAAAGTATAAATCTCTTCTGGCAGACCTAAAACAAATGGGCGTTAAGCCATTGTCTACTTTCCCTAACTCTATGACTTTTGTTCAAAACCCCGATTATCAAGCTATCCACTCGGGATATAAAAAAGTACGTGTATTTGCAAATCTTAGTGACGATGACCTTTTATTATCTTTAGAAAAGATAGAGGAGATCGGTTTGATTAATATGCCACTTTTGTATGAGCGTTGGTGTTTATTGCAAATTATCAAAGTGCTAGTACATAATTATAATTATGTCCCAACCGAAGATTGGAAACGTAAGCTTTTAAGAATTGTCGAGACTGGTAAACACAACAAAAGCATAGAATTTGTAAATAATGATCTAAAACGAAATATTAAAATTTGGTATGAGCCAACTCTTGAAAATGGTCGTACGCCAGACTTTGTTTTAGATGTATTTTTTCAACAAAAACAAGGGAATCAATATACAAAACGACTAGTAATGGATGCTAAATTTTATTCTGATGATCTATTAAGGAGAATTGGTGGGATTTCTAAAGTTATTACTGAGCTCTATCATACTAAAGGTTATAGTGAAGGAGAGAGAAATGCTGTATTTATGTTACATCCAGCAAAGAATTCAATTCCTGAGAAAGTATCACCTCAAGCTTGGGGGAGCAATACGTATCTTGGTGAGCTGAAAATGTTTGAGTGGGATCAACCAATGAGAAGTGATAAGTTTCACCAGTATGGTGCTGTATGCGCGAATCCAGTACTAAGACTTAGTTATTTAGATGAACTTCAGCGATTACTTGGAATGTTTTTACAATATGGAATAGAGGATAATAACTTACAGGGTAGGCCTGATGATGTTGAGTCAATAAACTTTTGTATAGCCTGCGGATCTCATGACCTTAAACATGTCCCTAAAAGTAATAGTAACCCAAGATCTAGTTGGTATGAATGTAATAACTGCAAGCACTTTGCAACCTACAACCACTGTCATCGATGTGATACTCGATTGATAAAAAACGGTGATTATTGGTCTTATCATTCACAGATGCCAATGGAACCATTAAATATAAAATGTCCCAAATGCGAAAGCTTAGTTTAGCGAGTCTATTTTTAGTTTCCAAAGCTGATAGGGTTAATATATTTTTAGATCTGAATATAGTTTAAATAAATAGGTTGATTATGCAAAAAAATCTTGAAAATAAAGATCTTGAAAAAGTTATAGAAACTTGGGCTGAAGAATTAAACATCAGTGTTGAAAGTCTAGTTTTGTCATTAGGCTTCAAACCGTCCATGCTATTGAAAACTAGCAAAGAAGGGCTTGAGCTTAATAGTCATGATATAAAGCGTATTAAAAGATTATTAAAAAAACTGGAAAATAGGTTTGAAAATAAACACCAAATATGGGAGTGGTTTACTAGTGAAAAAATCCCTGCGTTGGGTGAAATAACACCGTCAGATGTGATTAAAAAATTTAACGGCAAAGGCATAGATACTTTGCTTGAGTATATTGAGCATAAAGAACTGGGTGGGTTTGAGTGAACAAAAATAAATACCAATTAGCTATGGAATAAACCCATAAAAATACCAATTAGTTATGAAATAAACACATAAAAAGTACCAATTAGTTATGGAATAAACTCATAAAAAGTACCAATTAGTTATGGAATAAACTCATAAAAAGTACCAAATAGTTATGAAATTAACTCATAAAAAGTACCAATTAGTTATGGAATAAACTCATAAAAAGTACCATTAGAAGAAGCTATAAATCTATTTACCCTTCAAAATTCACTATATAAAAAGATATAGTTCCAAGACTTAAAAGCTCTAAAGTTACTGATTAACAACAAAATTTACATACAAGGAATTAGAACCAGTCATCGTCTGCCTCCTTCTTTTTATTTTCAAACCATAGTGATATACCTAATTGTTTAATGACTTTGAACATAGTTTCCATCTTTACTGATTCAAAGCCTAACTCAATATTGCTAAGAGCTTGCTTAGATACCCCACAAAGACTTGCTGCATTCTCAATTGTTAAGTCGAGAGAGGTTCTTTTAGAGCGCACAAGTTCCCCTAGTCGTATCATGTTTACTGGAAGGTCTAAATTTGGAGCTTTTGTTGGTATAACTCTTTTTGCCATGATATTAAATCCTATTATGTTAGGATTAATATACAGATTAAATCAAAATTAAACAATAATCCTACTATGCTGGGATTATTAATTTGTTTGAGGAAGCTTACAGACTGTAAGATGCTTGCTAGAGTTTTTTAGCATAAATTGTAAATTTAAGTCCCTAGCCTGAATTTTTAACTAATTATATGTGGACTGCCTTGCGCTTGTTACAGCTAAATTTTCAATTTATGTAATGGTACACTTTAAATAAGCAGAATCCACTTGAGGTAACTAATGAAGGTAAACTTGCTATCCTGACACAGATGGTGTGATCCTCCCTTAAAATCAGTATCGCTTTTTGTTTTGTAACATCCGCTGTAAACATATGCTTAATAGCAACATGTCGTTTTGAATGTATAAGCCACCTAAATTATGTCTATATTGATATAAAATCAGCTAAAAAATACAATTATGTCTATATTGACATAAAAATGATAATTATGACTATTCACAACTTACTTTCACAATATCATTAAAATCTCTAATAAATAAGAAAAGTGATTAGAATAACCAATCTGAATGAGAGTGCCAATACTATGATTATTCATGGTTGTTTGCATGAAAATTACACGAATCAATGAGTGTGGATCTGCCGTCAATACAGAAATGTACAGCAATTAATGAATAAGGCTGAAAGTTAGCTTTTAATGTAACTGAGTTTTAGTTTTTAGTGTAATTGAGTTTTAGCTTTTACTGTTAAAAGGGTGTTCATTTACCATTTGCTTACTGCAGCATTAATTAATATTCCTTTCAAAATACACATGTTAAAACTAGTACAGGTAGTCGTTTATAAAAGCATACTTTACTGTCAATGTTCGTTTATTTATAACTACTAGGTACTTTAAATTGGAAATTTTTTAATTTTCACTCAAAACCAGCTAACTTTTTATGATCCACTTATTGAATCTGTCTCTTAATCCCCTCGTCATTAAACTTATAAGCCAGGTGAATATTTATTACTTGAAAGGTAATTATTTCTTAGATGGTAAAGGGAACTACATTCTAATTGGGTATTTAGGTCTTTTTGAGCACGAAAGCGAATCGGTTAAATATATTGTAAACGTCCGGCGATCTGGGTCTAACAAAGTGTCTTGATTTAGAAAAGCAGAACACTCTTGCTTCAATTTTAAAAAATAAAATCTGTCAGCCAAAAATCAGATAAACGATTTATGGTTTACCACCAATGTTAAAATTGAATGAAGATCATTTTAATGTTTAGGGGGGCAAATTTTTAACTAAGTGGTAAACCTATCAAATTATCTGATTTAATGATTAACAAAGAGCAAAGTGAAACTTTAATTTTTTAAACCAATCAAATTTCATTATTTATTTAAAAAGAGGGTTGCAAATGATTAAAAGAATTACTTCCTTGATTCGTCAAATTATTAAACAATGGTTTCCTCAGCTTCAATTAACATTAGTCTTAGACGATCGAGAGAATTTGGTAAAACACTTGAACACCAATCAAAGTGGGTTAGGTTATCTGTTAAACCGACGAAACGACCTGTTTAATAGTTGGATAAAAGAACAAGTTACTGGACAACATGAGCATATAATTTTTGGCGATAAACAAGTTCTATCAAAGTTAGGATTAGACAATATTCATTTAGAGGCGCAAGTTCATACAGTAGGAAAACTAGGAAAAAATGGAGCAGATCTTGAGTTGGTGTCATTTCTTTTTGATGAGTTGCTATTCAAAGTACGTATTACAAATGTCGTTATAATTAGTGCTGATTCTGACTTTTCTATTGTTCCACAACGTTTACGAACCCATGGTATAACGAGTCAGCTTATTTCACCTACTGCTAATGCGAAAACTTTGAAAGAGGTTTTTTGCTCTGAAATATCTATTGAACCTTTTATCCAAAATTTGAACTCACTCTATACGGATAAATTTATTTTTGATGAACATACTAAAGCTATATTAAAATTTTCTATTTTTCAGTATGTTAATAAAGATAAAAAGGTTAATCTAGCGACTGTTGGTGCAATTTTAATTAAGTACTTCGATATAAAAAGTAAGGGCTATTTTGGTTTGGGTGCTCTTAAACCTTTATTACTTGTTTTAGCTGAAGACAAAGGTATTGCTATAGAAGGAGATTATTTGGTCTTTACTCAAGATAAATTACTAAGGCTTGCATAACGTCATAGCGTAATACGTAGATATATAGTTGGCATAAAGTTTTTTCACGAGGAAATATAATGAATGAGTCAGAAGTATATAGCTTTGATACCTTGTATTTTATATTGATAAGTAATGGTATAAAAATGAATAAGAAGGATGTGTGCCAAAACCTTATAAATATTTATCAAAGTATGAAAAAAAATAATGATATTCAAGGTGTTTTTAAACGTTTGAATAAAGAGTTAGCAACCACTGAAGATATAGACTTAACAGCATTATTGAAAATAAGGGATATAAACAGAAGCAACATTTTAAAGGTTTACTTGGACCGTTTTATTTTATCTTGTGATACTAGTGTAGGGAAAACGCATCGTGACAATTTTAGTAATATAAAGTCACCTCTTTTTTCAATTTTATTTTTATTTATTCTTTATTACCTGTCTAAAAAGAGCCTCGGCTTAACACAATTAAATATTATGGGTGTAACGTTACCTCATGGTGAACAAGCAAATAGAATCAATGACGAAGCAAAAAAAACAGCAAAATCATTAGGTACAGTATTGTTTAAAACAAAACTAGACGAGTCCGTATTTTTGGAAAAACATAGTGTTGAAAGGTATAACGAACTACTCCAACAGATATATATATTCTCTGCCTTAGCCGCATCTTATAAGATCGGATTAGTAGACTCAGAAGGTAGTTATCAATCAGATAACAATCATTTTTATGCAACGACTGGTGAAAAACATAAAAGTGAAAATTTATTGAATAAAATCCTGCTACAGCATAAGGAAAATTCAGCGATAATTGAAAGGGTTATATCCCGTATACCATCTATTGGTAGTAAATATGATTTTAATCGAGTAATTGATGATTGGCTTTTTAAAGTAAAGGATCAACAAGGTAACAAAAAAGCGTTAGTTACGTGCCATTACGCGCCTTCCAAAAATGCATATTCACTTTATCGAGATTATTTAAAAAATGACATTCCTTTAAAATCATTAGCTGAAAATGAGGAAAAAACAATGCGCAGAGCCTTTGAGCGGCTCATAACTAAGGGAATTGTTTTATTGGCTTCAACAAAATCCATTACAGGAAAGACTATAAATACCTTTTTCTGTGAAGACCTTAAATTGCAAGAGATTTCAAGTGAATCGAAAAAGCAGAGCGCGCAATTTCTAAATAGATATTTTGTAGAGCATTTGTATAAAGACTGGTGTGATTTGATTGAGGTGAATAATTAATGCCTATTTATAAATATAACTTTTTGAAATTTACTTTTTCAGAATTATTTGTTGCTGAGTTTATAGCAAAGCAAAATGTTGAATTAAGCGAAGTACTCTTACAATATTTTGAGGAAACTTCAAATGAAGAAACTGCTGTTTCAAATGAAATGCTTATCTTTGGTGTAGATGAAGAAGACGCTCAAGATAGCCTGCTTCTTCTTGATGGTTTTCCGGCTGACAGATACGCTATTTATTATATCTCTTTATCTTATTCGCAATTTCAAGATAGTTTGATGCGAAAGATAAAAAAACACTTAGCTCTGTTTGATTTAAGGCGTGAGTTATCAAAGATTAAAAATATGCATGAAGTTGAGATATCTAAATTCAGCCAGATAAACACGATCTTTTCTGATTTTGAACTTATGGTAGATACTCAAAAGGCACAATTAGATTATCAAACTATACCTCTAGAAAAGATCAATTCAGCACAAAAGCAATTTGAGTCTTCATACTTGAAAAAGCAGAACGCTTTTAAGTTGTATCCTGATTTTGAGTTTCATCCAATTGAAGATCACTTTTTAATTAAATTCGATAAAGGTGGCTCTGTGAACATAAAAGCTGCGGGAAGATATGTAGAATTATTTGATGCAAAAACGATGGATATGTTAGTGCAAATATTGTTGAGCCCTAATGGGGGTTATGACTTTAAAGAGTGTTTTTTAGTAAAAGTTAACAAGTTATATACCTACTATAATGAAGATCTCAGTAGCGACAAACAGCTTGTTTTTGCGCATTTTGAAAAGTTAATCAAACAAAGTGAACTATTAAAAGATAAAGTATCTGCAAATGAAGAAATTTTTGAGTTAATTGACAGAGCAGCCTCGTCAACCAAGAAAAACCAACATCCTCAAAATGTATTTTCTGCATCAGTACCTAATGGCAGTTTCCAAATTACGTTTTACAAGATTACAGAACAACGCTTCGACTACATACTCAGTCCCATAGCCAATCATGAAGAAGAATATCTACAGTTCTTTAATGAGCGTGTAGGAAAAAGCTATCAATTGACCTATTACAGGTCTGTCCAAGGTAAAAATCAATCTGAGCTTATTCAAGGAAAAATAACTTTTAATAAATTTACAGGTGATGCAGATGGTGAAAGTGAAATTGTAACAGTTCAACTGCCACAGCCAGAATGTAGTAATGATCTTACTTCCTTTCTTAAACTGTCAGAAATTAAGTACTAGTCGGTGATGTTCATACTGGTATAAGCGTGATAAGGAATTAAAAATGCATATTTTACTCTCAGATGGAAGCATATGTTCAATTGAGATAATTTTAGTAATTACACCTGACTTTCCAATTAAGTATAAACTTAAAACCGATTTATCGACACAAGAGGGGTTGCAGGAATCTATTAAGGTTCAAAAAGAGGTATTTAAGCATGCCTACGAAAGTGCATGGTCATGTTTTAATGCCGCAGAACTAAGTAAAAAACAGGATGTGACACTTGCTAAGTTTTCTTTGAAAGTAGTTTATACACCTGAAGAAAACAATTTTTTAACTCCAATTAAAGGTAAAAGCTCAGGCTTAGCCTATAGTATCGCCATCTATCTAAAAATAAGAAACGAGGTTTTTGGCATAGCAGCGGGTCAACTTCCTAAGATTTATGCTACCGGTGAAATTCACAATAATGAAATAATAAAAATAAATGCTTTAGATCAAAAATTAAAAGGAGTGTTAGCTTATCAGGAAACTCAAACTCAAACTCAAACTCATACGAATCCTAAATTCGTTGTCTTTTACCCTAAAGATAACATTGATGACTTGAATGAAAGTTTAATCAAGAAATTCGAAGATTTAGGAGGGGAACTTGTTGCTGTCAACTCATTGAATGAGGCTTTAGAGCATTTAGGTATTTGCAACAACAAATATAAACCTGCAAGTCTTCGAGGTAGTGAAGTATTCGAGTTTGAACATCGAAATTTTTATTTTGGCCGAGATGATTTCATAAAAGAAAAGTATCCTAAAATTATCGACAGCAAGAGGTTAACTATATTAGAGGGGCGCACCGGTGTAGGTAAATCGAGTTTAGCCCGTTGTGCTTTAATAAATCACTTTTATTTGACTGAAGGTTCAAATAAAAAGCTTGGTTACTCTATTTCAAAAGTTGATGATGAAAAAATAAATACACCTTACGGCTTGTTATCTCACTTTTTCTCAAAATTAAAAGCTGACAATAAATTTGACGTTCCTGAATCAGTTACAACAGACAAGAATGGATTCATCGAAGCCTTTAATAAAACAAAGTTAGATAAAGTTATTTGGGTTATTGATCAATATGAAGTGTTTTTAAGTGATCAAAATAAAGCTGTTAATTTTGCCAAATTGTTAGATGATCTATGTAACTCTATTCCTCAACTTAAGGTTGTTCTCGTTTTGAGAACTGAGGTTGTTGCGGTCTTTAGAGGTTTAAGTGAATTATCAATTTCTTTGAATGCTCCGAACCCTACTGATATCGAAGAGATGATTACTAAGCAACTTGAATATTTCAATATTTCCATTGAACCGAGTTTAAAAACAAGTTTAATTGATCAAACTTATAGTAAACATGCTGCGCTTTGTCATTTGGGAAGCGTGTTAAAGGAAATGGTGCACATTGCTAGCACAGATGGAGATGGCAATAAGTTAGAGGAAAAAAGACAGCTTAATCAAGATATTTTTAATGAAGTGTTAAACGGTGGTGACCTTTCAACATATATAACATCTAAAGCTGATAAAATCGTAAATAAATATTCTGAACAACAACTTTTTTTATTTTGGGATTTATTTGTTCACTATTCTCAGGAACTGCACGGTCAAGATTTAAAAGACTTCTTACTAACCACCACCATTAATTTGGCAATAGTTGAACAAAATAACTTAGTCGAATTAATTACGGATTTAGTAGAGGTTAAACTCGTAACTGAAACGATAAATGCAACAGGCGAAAAAGCTTATAAAATCGTCCATGATTTTCTGGTGGATATCAATAAAAGCAAAGAGTCCAAGCAGATCACTGAGTCCCTTTGGAGTGTTAATTATAAAAAGTGGTTTGAACAATCTAAGCCTTTTTTGTTGTGGAGGATGAAAAACTTTGAATGCTTAAAATATCGAGGAGATAATGAGCAGCCTATATTAGCTGAACATGCAGCTATAGAAGGTGAATCGTTACTTAGCCAAAATAGTATTAGAGAAGAGCGGATAAAAACTATAGTGAGCTTATCTGTAAACTTTTATGACAAAAAGAAAATTGAAAATCAAAAAAAGAAAATTGAAAATCAAAACAAGAAAGCTAAACGACTTCAATGGATGGTTTACGGTGGAGCTGCGTCACTTATAGCTGTAGTCTTATGGGGCCTTTACACTTGGTCTTTATTATCCGAAAGAGACCAAGCCATAGTTAAAGCTAAACAGGCTTTAACAGCAGAAAAACAGGCAAATAAACTAGCAAGCTTGTTAATCTCAAATTTATCCCAAATGTTGTCTAAAAACTCTTTAGACCTAAGGGATGAGGAACAAGCGAGAAAAAGTGCACTTATCTCTTTAGCTACAGCAGAGAACCCGCTGAATAGCATAAATAAGTACGCCCAGCAAGTTCTTTCTCGATTAGGGGTTAATCCAATTGAACGTGATAATATTCCGACTCGAGGCGGAAAAAAGTTTTTGACCTATAATAATGTCTTCGATGTAAATAATGATGCCATTGCTTATTTAAAATCAGAAAATATCATTCAAATAGAGCATAACTATAGCGCTTTTAAACCATTTCAAATAACAGTAAAAGATCAGATTATAGGTCTAAGATTATTAGGTGATAAAAATAGGTACTTATTAGTTGAGTATAATAATTCAGAGTATGCGATTTACTTACTCGATGATAAACAACTCAAATATCAAAGTCGTGCTCAGTTAACTGATTTTAGTAAGAGGCTGATTGTATCAAATGATAAAACAAAACTTTTGATTTTAGATAATGAAGAATCTAGTCAATTAATAAACCTGTCAAATCAAATTATTGAGTCTAAAGCTATAACAACACCACTATTAACTGAAGTGAGCGCGATTTCAGATAATGGCAATTACCTCGCTGGGCGAGACAAAAATAACTTTCCTATTGTCTACTCTATATCTTCGCAAAACAGACTAAATACAAAATGGTCTACCAATAGCTCAATAGCACCTATTTTCTTATCAAATGAAAGCATTGTTTTTACAAGGGATTTGATCCCTAAGATTTATAACTACCTTAATAATGAAGAACAAGAATATAAGGGAAAAATTAGTAAACAGACATATATTCTGAATGATATAAGTCAACGTATTTTTCACCATAGTGGGGGTTTTGCAATAAAAAATGAAACCAGTGATGAGAAAACAGGCTTCAGTATATATAGGCAAGATACAATTGAAAACATAGCGAGCCCACTTTATAGCAAACTAGACGGGGAATTGCGCTATGAATATAACAATGGAATTATTTCAAGCGCTTATATTACAAAGAGCAGCCTTCGATTGTTATCAAAAAATGAAAAGTATTTCGCAATTAAAGCGGGTACAGAGGTTGAGGTATACAGTACAAAGGGGCAATTAGTTACTGTACTAAGAGGTAAAGGTGATGAAATCAGAAAAATTAAAGATCTTAAAGACAATCGGTTGATTGCTCTTTATCAATCAAGAGATGCTTTTATTTATAATATTGTCACAGGGGAAAAGCAAAGAATAGACAATCATGATTTACCGAAGGGTTTTCATTATTTTAGTGATGATGGAAAATATTATGTTTTAATACACAATCAGTCAGAACTATTTGTAAAAAATTTAAATAATGGTGAGTTGTTTACTAAAAAGCTAGAACAAAAAGTTAAATCAGATGATAACTTATTGCTAGACTCGGGTGGAAAAGAAAGCTTTGTCGAAATAAGTTCGAACTTCAGTCGCTTAGTTAAAATTTCATTAGATACAGGAAAAATGAAGATCATACTTGATAACAGTGATAACAGTGATAACAGTGATAACAGTGATAACAGTGATAACAGTGATAACAGTGATAACAGTGATAACAGTGATAACAAAAGAGGCTTCACCTTATCTCCAAGTAGAAAGAGGCTTCTAGCGACAGAAGAAACGCAAGATAGCAAACAATTAATAGTATATGAATGTTGTGAATTACCATTAAAGAAAATAACTAGTATTAACATACCTAAGAAGATAATCACTGCTTTCCATTTTAGTGCTAACGATAAAGTCATTTATGGCTTAAATGGCTATTCAAGTCACAAGGTTAAGGTTGATGAAAAACAAAGAAAATTAACACCTAAGAATGTATTTTATTGGAGCATCGCAGATGATAAGTTTTACAACAACTCTTTAGACTCCAGTAACTATGACTTTATTAATGAAAATAGCGCGTTTGGTGTTCTGAATCAAACAATAACTCAATATAAGCTTGATAAGCCAAGTGTTGTATTAGAACATAGAAATTCGCATGGATTAAATTTAGCCCCATCATTTAAGGTCAATTTTTTCAATGAATCTGAAAGTCTCTTAAAAATTAGGTCTAAAAGGTTTTCACTTGAACAAGTTAGCCCATCCATAGGTGGAGCTGCTAAATTTAACTTGCTCGATAGGAAAAACTTAATAAGAAAAAGCATTACTTTACCCGAATTTAGATTAGAAGACTTTAAAGCGATACATTTATCATCGGACTTTGACAAAATTGTCCTGGAATTAAAAACAGGCATCATTTTTTATAATTTGAAATCTAACAAGTCAATAAAACAAGATGGTGACAGATTATTTTTCATTGGTTTAACTTCAGATAGTAAATTTGCAGTCTATGGAAATTATGGATACTTAAGTCCTTATTATTTTGTTGAAATGAATCAATTAAAAATTGATAAACCGAGTGGCATTAATATAATCGGAGGGACGGTGAATTTATCATATAACCTTGATAATAAGAGATTCTTATTAGATTACCTGCATAATAATTTTGTCTCTGATAGTTTTGTTTATAGCTCTAATCTAGGGAACATGGTGAAACTAACCTCGAAGGGTGATGAAGACAAGTTTATTAATTTCTCTAACAATGGTGATTATTTATTATATGGAAATGACTCTAAACAGGGGGGGAACAAAACCCTTGACTTTGATTCAGCTGTATTTATAGCACCTTATTTTATGAAAAAACATGAATTTGAGGAAATACTGGCTAATAAATTTGGTATTGATACTGGCTCTCAAAAAGAGTTTTTTAGTACATTATTGAAACAATTTACAAGAATGACTCAAAAGTTCAACTCTGATAATAATGCAGATGATGCTATTCCAAGATATAGCTGCAGTCTAGTTTATAAGGAAAGCAACCGTCACTGTTATGTGACTCCCCCTGAGTTACCAAAAAATTGTAAATCTGTTGTGCAAAAGACGAATGTTTGCAAGTGATGACTTAGATTTATCAGTCATTGATATTCGCTTTATGCTTAGGACTTTAATTACCCAAAATACTTTATGGGTGAAGTTTGTATTAATAGATTTGTGTTCGGTTTAAGCCATCATTTTTTCAATATCAGTTGATGGCTTATTTTCTTAATAATGCCTTTCTTGTTTTATGTTAAACCATTACGAAATAGTCACTTTACAAAAGTCATTTTCATCAGTGATTAACTCAACTACTTTGTTCATGCCTGCAGTCTTCTTACTTTTTAGGCGAGCTGTATGAGCGCTGCTGCGATTCAATTCAACTTCTTATTTTTATTTGGGTTATCTATCGAGCTAATTTTACTCTGGGGGGCAAACCAAGGCTTTAATTCATTTGAATAAAATTAGTTGCTATAAATTGGCATAGAACTTAAAGGAGTTATTATGCAAATTTTTCAATTGAACAAAGCTACGAAGACAATATTTATAGTAATGAGCTCCATAAGTAAGATATTTGCTTTTGAACCCCTTTTTATACTGGCTGATAAGTCAGTTTTTATAAACTTAAATGAAAATTGCTTTTTGATACTCGCTCACAAATCTACCCTGGATATTAATTTAAGAGGCTGAATATAATGAAAAAATTTCACTCTGTTTTATGGGGGACATGCTTATTAGCTTCGATAAATGTGTATCCAAATGTACCTAGTGTATCCCCAAACCCTGGTCTTCAATATGATAGGTATAATTTTGTAGTTGATTTAGGAGGTTCGCTAAATAGTGAGTATGAGTTAAAAATATCTCTTGGCAATGGGGAGGGAAATTGGCTTGATTTTGAACTAATGACTCCTAATGCTAAGAGAACTGAGTTCTATTATGACAGAGTCATCTCTCAACCAGGTGATCGCGTCTTTAAATATCAAGCATTTCAAGATGAGGTAGCTGTGTCCAAAGAGTATTTTGGCAGTTACAAAGTTAAGACTGCAAGTCTTTCATCTTTTAGCCCAGACTCAACAATAAAAGGAAAATCCACCACCTTTACGATAATCGGCAGCAATATCCCAAGTAGTGTGATTGCGAATATAGAAGGTATGGAAGAGCTTTGCACAAGAAAAAGTTATACCGCTTCACAGGTTACCTTTGCATGTACGGCAAATACTACGGGCGAGAAACAGTTTAATGTAAAAGCGCAGTCTGGTGGTGAGCGTCTACCTGGTTCAGAGGACTGGTTTATAAATGTATTTAGAAATGAAGCGCCAGAAGTAACGTTCGTAGAATCAGTTGCTGTAAATGACAATGTGCTCAGTGCAAAAGTAAGAAGTACAGATGATGTGGCGCTGGAGCGAGTTTCATTCACATTGCATGACAAAGATGGTACGAAATTAGATATACAAGACTCTGTTGTGGTAACACAACCAAAAGACGTCACATTTAATAGCGACCCGTCCGCACTATCTTGGGGGTATCAACCGGCAGGCAAAGATGAAGAAACAGCGTGGTTAATTGACATATCAGGTTTAGATGCAGGTAACTACTACATTGTTTTCTATGGATCGGACGGCACAACGGTTGTTGATACAAGCCATATTGCTTTCACAAAAACAATACCAGCGGATTCTGCACCTGTCGTTGCAGTTACAGAGTCAGTTGCAGTCAATGATAATGTGCTCAGTGCAAAAGTAAGAAGTACAGATGATGTGGCGTTGGAGCGAGTTTCATTCACATTGCATGACAAAGATGGTACGAAATTAGATATACAAGACT
The DNA here is from genome assembly GCF_001269985.1 of Pseudoalteromonas sp. '520P1 No. 423'. NCBI lineage: Bacteria > Pseudomonadati > Pseudomonadota > Gammaproteobacteria > Alteromonadales > Pseudoalteromonadaceae > Pseudoalteromonas > Pseudoalteromonas sp. '520P1 No. 423'. The sequence continues at coordinate 2,391,066 of NZ_BBZB01000001.1, forward strand.
CTGTGGTCGTAACACAACCAAAAGACGTCACATTTAATAGCGACCCGTCCGCACTATCTTGGGGGTATCAACCGGCAGGCAAAGATGAAGAAACAGCGTGGTTAATTGACATATCAGGTTTAGATGCAGGTAACTACTACATTGTTTTCTATGGATCGGACGGCACAACGGTTGTTGATACAAGCCATATTGCTTTCACAAAAACAATACCAGCGGATTCTGCACCTGTCGTTGCAGTTACAGAGTCAGTTGCAGTCAATGATAATGTGCTCAGTGCAAAAGTAAGAAGTACAGATGATGTGACGTTGGAGCGAGTTTCATTCACATTGCATGACAAAGATGGTACGAAATTAGATATACAAGACTCTGTGGTCGTAACACAACCAAAAGACGTCAGATTTAATAGCGACCCGTCCGCACTATCTTGGGGGTATCAACCGGCAGGCAAAGATGAAGAAACAGCGTGGTTAATTGACATATCAGGTTTAGATGCAGGTAACTACTACATTGTTTTCTATGGATCGGACGGCACAACGGTTGTTGATACAAGCCATATTGCTTTCACAAAAACAATACCAGCGGACTCAGCACCTGTCGTTGCAGTTACAGAGTCAGTTGCAGTCAATGATAATGTGCTCAGTGCAAAAGTAAGAAGTACAGATGATGTGACGTTGGAGCGAGTTTCATTCACATTGCATGACAAAGATGGTACGAAATTAGATATACAAGACTCTGTGGTCGTAACACAACCAAAAGACGTCAGATTTAATAGCGACCCGTCCGCACTATCTTGGGGGTATCAACCGGCAGGCAAAGATGAAGAAACAGCGTGGTTAATTGACATATCAGGTTTAGATGCAGGTAACTACTACATTGTTTTCTATGGATCGGACGGCACAACGGTTGTTGATACAAGCCATATTGCTTTCACAAAAACAATACCAGCGGACTCAGCACCTGTCGTTGCAGTTACAGAGTCAGTTGCAGTCAATGATAATGTGCTCAGTGCAAAAGTAAGAAGTACAGATGATGTGGCGCTGGAGCGAGTTTCATTCACATTGCATGACAAAGATGGTACGAAATTAGATATACAAGACTCTGTGGTCGTAACACAACCAAAAGACGTCACATTTAATAGCGACCCGTCCGCACTATCTTGGGGGTATCAACCGGCAGGCAAAGATGAAGAAACAGCGTGGTTAATTGACATATCAGGTTTAGATGCAGGTAACTACTACATTGTTTTCTATGGATCGGACGGCACAACGGTTGTTGATACAAGCCATATTGCTTTCACAAAAACAATACCAGCGGACTCAGCACCTGTCGTTGCAGTTACAGAGTCAGTTGCAGTCAATGATAATGTGCTCAGTGCAAAAGTAAGAAGTACAGATGATGTGGCGCTGGAGCGAGTTTCATTCACATTGCATGACAAAGATGGTACGAAATTAGATATACAAGACTCTGTTGTGGTAACACAACCAAAAGACGTCACATTTAATAGCGACCCGTCCGCACTATCTTGGGGGTATCAACCGGCAGGCAAAGATGAAGAAACAGCGTGGTTAATTGACATATCAGGTTTAGATGCAGGTAACTACTACATTGTTTTCTATGGATCGGACGGCACAACGGTTGTTGATACAAGCCATATTGCTTTCACAAAAACAATACCAGCGGATTCTGCACCTGTCGTTGCAGTTACAGAGTCAGTTGCAGTCAATGATAATGTGCTCAGTGCAAAAGTAAGAAGTACAGATGATGTGGCGTTGGAGCGAGTTTCATTCACATTGCATGACAAAGATGGTACGAAATTAGATATACAAGACTCTGTGGTCGTAACACAACCAAAAGACGTCACATTTAATAGCGACCCGTCCGCACTATCTTGGGGGTATCAACCGGCAGGCAAAGATGAAGAAACAGCGTGGTTAATTGACATATCAGGTTTAGATGCAGGTAACTACTACATTGTTTTCTATGGATCGGACGGCACAACGGTTGTTGATACAAGCCATATTGCTTTCACAAAAACAATACCAGCGGATTCTGCACCTGTCGTTGCAGTTACAGAGTCAGTTGCAGTCAATGATAATGTGCTCAGTGCAAAAGTAAGAAGTACAGATGATGTGGCGTTGGAGCGAGTTTCATTTGCAATATTTAAAGAAGATAAAACAGTCATTGATACATCTTCATTAATTACAGTAAATAGTCCGGCGAATGTGAATTACAATGCAAATAAAGATGTTTTTTCTTGGGGTTATTCACCGGCGACGAATGTTGAATTATCTGAATGGGAAATAGATATTAATCAATTACCTAAAGGTACTTATTATGTGATGTTTTATGCATCTAATGGTACTGAGTCAGTAAATACTGAATTTGTTCAATTTGAGCAATCTGTAGATAACTCTGAACCAGCAAATGTATTGTCTGTTCGTTTAACGCCAGAAATTCCATTACTGTATCAGCCTTTAACGTTAAAGGTGGTTATGAATAAACCAGCGCTGAATGTGTCTATGTCTGTCGGTGAGGCTGAAAAAATTACAATGGCGCATTCAACTAATTTAATTGCCTGGGAATATACTTTAGATGAGGGGTTGCAATCATTAGAAGAAACAAGCTTTAAATTATATGTGAATGATCAATCTAGTGCATCATATAGTCAATCTCTAACAGCTATATTAGACCCAAATTTGCCAGTTGTTAAATCGTTATATTGGAAGCCATTAGAACCAAAGATTAATGAAAAAATTGAGTTTAATATTCAATTAAAGCAACGAACAGAAAGCGCTTTACAAATTGAACTCCCAGCTTCAGATGAGATTCTAGGGCTTAGTTCTGTTGATGGAGTGAATTGGAGTGGAGAGTTATCAAACGGATTAGCTGACAATAAATCAAAGTTATTTGAATTAAAAGCTAACGATAAAATACTATTAAAGAAAGAAATTAAAGCTTATGCAAATTATTGGTTTATGCAAGATGGTATTGATGAAAACTATGATGATGGTGTTGAGCTTAGACCACAAGAGAAGTTTGTTAAAACGTATTGGTTAACTAATGTAGGGGATTATAATTGGGAGCAGTTTAAATTAAAAGCATGTGACCAACAAGGAAATATTTGTGAGGAAGTAATTACCTCTATAAGTGCGAAGCAAGGTGAGAGAAAGCGTCTCGATGTCAGTATTACTGCTGATAAAGCTGAAGGTAATTATAGAAAATACTTTAGGCTTTTTGACAGTAATGATGTATTAGTGACAAATCAGCTAAATCTAGAGCATATTTGGGTGGATTATGTGGTTAAAGCTAGAGATATTGCTGAGGAAGTGTGTAAAGAAAGTACATCATTAAATTGTACAGATGAAGCTGTATTTATAATAAGTGAATCATATAATGAAGGTATTAAACTATGTGAAGCTGTTACAGATTCTAATATTAACTTTAAGCTTAAAAATCTTACCGTGGTCGCACATAATGAAATCGATTTTAACATAGAAAAATTGCCAAATAATAGATGGTTACTGCAACCACAGTTTAAATCGTCACTGCTTACTGAGTCTTTGAATGATGATGTTAAAAGGTTTGTTAGTGAGTTAAATAATGTTGTTCATTATTTGCCCGAGTATACATTGTATGACCCAAGTGAAGGTGTAAACCCAGCTAAGTTTGCATGTACCGCTCAAGTGAAAATGAATTTGCTGAGTAAAGTCTATGAAAGTGCTTATAAAGAGACTGTTTCTAGGAACAATGCTCAAGTACAAGAGCTAGAGAAAGAGCTACAGCTTGGTGATAATAAATTTAAAAGCAATATTTCTATAGGATTGAGTGCTGCACTTGCTGATGAATTAGAGCACATCAATACTATTATGAAAACTCGAGATACTTTAAATTATGCGATCCGCAGAAGCTTTAGCGACTTTTTTATAAATGATGCTGCTGAAATAATCAATATTGATGAAACAATAATGCATCTTGATGTAGCTGTTGAAAAGCTTAATGCATTAAAAGGGTCAATGTCTTTAACGGATAATGATTTCAAGAATTTTGAGTTATTATTGGATGAACTTGTGCAGCAAGCTGAGATTGATCCAGAAGGCCTTTGGGTTGCGAGTACAAAACTAAATGACCTGGTTAAAAACAAAGCTTTTAAGTCGATATTCATTAAAGGGCTAGGACTACATGACATAGCGGATACAGAGTTAGTTAACTCAGATGAATTTGGTTATTTAATAGGTTTTTACGGCGGGCAATTAATAACTGAAACAGTTCACCTTATAAAGTTAAAAAACCTGAAGAATAAGTTAGTTCATGGAATGGCAAAAAGTGTTGCTAAAAATGCTGCAAAGTCGATTTTTAAAGCTGCTAAAGTATTAGACCGACTTTCAAACGGAGTGGAAGTAGAGGGCATCGCGCGGCTAAAAGATAGTGGAATAAACAAATTCTTGGCTTTGAGACGTGTATTGGAGGGGCTAAAATCAACGAATGATGCGAAAATTAATACCGATAGAGAATATGCTTTCAATCAATCGAGTCAAAAATTTCTAACTGAATGTAAACTTTTTGATCAGTGGCCTACACCAGCTATTTATAGTGATAAATGCCATGTATTTAACGAGAATAACCGTTTTGGCAGAAAGCTTAGTTATAAATACTCACTTCTTAAAAATAATGTAGTGCCAACGGGAGGTCAAAAAAATACCCAGCGAAGCTATATTGAAAAAGTAATAAACCTGCCTTCAAAAAGTCAATGTCAGGTTCATCACATACTACCTAAGAGTTTGTTTTTCCAGAACGGAATATTAAAGGAGGATACTAATTACCAATATTTTGCTCACGATCAATCTAACCTTATTGTTTTGCCAGAAAAAAACAATAATAAGTACTGTTCGAATAATGAACGAGCAGCACTTCATAGAGGGCCGCATCGAGTATATAACAAATTTGTTAAAGCTGTTTTGTCTGAGTGGTTAGCTGGTCAAAGTGGATTGAAACCGGAAAAATATATGTATTTGATTAATACCTTAAGAGTATTGCTATCTAAAGGTAATGGGTTGTTTCCGTTAGAGAAATCACACGATTTACCTAAACATGAGAATGATAAGATAGACCTTAAGAAATCAAGGTTCGGACGCAATGCGAAAAGCTTAGTTAACTTTTTGAACAAATATAATGAACATGCCCGCAACTATTTTCCAAGCAAAAGTAATAAGGAATGATTATGAAAGCGCTATTACCTATTATCTTGACGATGTTACTTTTTTCAGGATGTGGAGGGAGTGACGGCAAACGTTCTTCAGAACCTCTACCCACACCTGTAGTCGATGAAAAACCGCCAGAATATGTTTACTTTTATCTTGATTCTAAAGAGTTGGCGGACAATAACTTAAATGATTATCAGCTATCTTACTTTGATCAAAGGTGGGAGAAAATTAATGGACTAGACTTTGTTCGTAGTGAGACTTATCCAATTATTAAAGTGGATATATCTAAATTAGATAGCTTTCAAACTGAAAAACTTAGTTCATTACCATTAAAGCTAACAGCATATGGTGAGCGTGTACTGAAAAGTATTTTTACAAGGAATGATAACAATAAGAGGTTTGTTTATGTGAATCAGTATACTAGTGTATTTTCTCAGGTTGTTGAAAGCATATATGAAAATTCATCTATAAAAAGTGAAATTGTAACTGAGTATTTAAATTATTTAGACCTGTCTGATTTAAACAATGATACTAAAGTAACTGAAGCCGATATTGGTTTGTTTGATTCTGGATTCCATTCGTCTCCCAAAGGTTCTATGATCCTTAATAAATTAAGCCAAAATAGTAATTTAAGTGCGTATGCATTATTTTTACAAGCTTTAGGTGAAAGTAAGAAGATTTGGCCTTTCGAATTGATACAACATAGCAGTACATATGTTGATATGAAAGTTCAGGACTATCTTTACGAAAGTGTTGATGGGGCCTTTTTTAGTATCAAAACAGCATGTGAAAATACTGAGTATGATTCATCTATGTTAATTTCAGCCTCTGAAAGCTTTAGTATTTCGGATAACTGTAGATTTACATATCAGTTATGTCATGATGAAGGTTTCAATTGTTCAGGAATTGAAACTATTTATTATTATAACAAAGAGTTTACCAAGTATATGCCAGCTAATAGAGTTTTAACATCAAATGCAGATATAGGCATTTATAACATTGCTAACCTTCGTAAACTTGAAGATTTTGATAATCAGTATCAGGCTATAATTAACTTACAAGAAGCTAAAGAAGTTAAGCAGTTTTTGGCTTGTCAACTCATTAAAAGTCATGGTTACTACTGTGATGACTTTGGGTTTAAGTTTGAATAAAGTCAATTCTTCAGTTTGTAGATAAAAAGTTGCTAGTTACCTTAAGTTTTAGTAAAACATTTAAGGTAACTTTAAAGTTGCACTGTATTAGTCCAATTATATTAAACAAAAATAGTTGAATTATCATTGCTTATGTAGAGGATTTAATAACATAACGTGGCAAGTTAGTTACTGACTTTGTTATGCCTAAACGCATCACTGGCGGCAAAGGTCAGTTAGTTAGCATTGGTAAACGTGGTTTTATTATTGATGTGATCAACAATATTATTGAACATAGAAAAGCGAACGGATTTGGTGTTATCAAAAACACAGGTTTTTATTGTGGTTTAGAACCAGAAAGTCGTTTTTTCTGAATAATAAAGATGAGCCGTTCAAGCTGAAAAAGAACCAATCAAATAACTATCAAGCTTATGCACTCAGGCGTTATTTAAAAGCATTGAATCTTGGTGAGGGCACTGATACTAAATCATTGTAAACGTCCGGCGATCTGCGTCTAACAAATCACTATCAGTCACTTTAAGTTATTACCGTTACAGTAGAGTCTAAAGCTAGGTTTTCTAGTTTCTTGTCCTTTACTACTAAATAATAGAATTGATGAGTAGGCAATTTCAGATATTAAAAGTTACCTTCCATGTTTTATTATAAAGCTTTGATCAGAATGGTACTGGTACAAACGTAAGACTTAAATTGTTACCTATAGGTGTTTTAAGTGAAAAATCTGATGGTAACTTTTTTGTACTTAAAGCTTTCTTGCAATTTACGTTTTGATAGTTTCCTATTTTAAAGTGGCATATTAGAGCCAGTACAATTTAAAATAAAACATCTAGGTTACAGTTGGTTATTGGGTGAATTTAATACTTTTGATGGTAATTTTGATTATGATTCAAAGCAACCAAATCAAGCTAAAATAAATATCGAAATAGATACAAAAAGTTTAGATTCAAATCATGCAGAGCGTGATAAGCACTTAAAGGGAAATGATTTTTTAAATGTTGATAAGTTTCCTAAAGCAAACTTCAAAAGTAAAGAGATTAAATTCTCTGATGAAACAAATGCGATAGTCACAGGAGACTTAACTTTAAAGGGTATTACCAAAACAATTTCATTCCCGATCAGCAAAATTGGCGAAGGACAAGACCCATGGGGCGGTTATCGTGTGGGCTTTTCGGGTAATACCAGTTTAAAATTAACTGATTATGGTATTAACTATAATTTAGGTCCGGCATCTACGCATGTAGAAATGGCTCTACATATTGAAGGCGTAAGACTTTAAACTAGTGTAAATCCGAATTTATAAAAGGCTTTCTTTAAACAGAAAGCCTTTTTTGCTTCAATTTTAGCAAAAAGTCTTATATAAATTATTGGTCAGTATTGCATGTATAATGCACAAACAGCGTTAAAATCACTCATTTGTCATGATAGTTTGACTTAAATCCATGACCTTAGTGTTATTTTTTGATATGTTCTAAGGATAAATATATTAATCCTGATAAAAGGGTACAGTTAGTGCGTACGGATTTTTGGAAAAATACAGCTGCTTTTGGACTTAAAGATAATGAAGTAAACATATTATCTAATGCAGCAGATTATAAGACTCAAGTTTTAGAGCAGATCGCAAAAGCAGAAAACAGAATTGTTATTACAGCACTTTACCTTGAAGATGATGACGCTGGACGCGAGATTTTAGCCGCATTACACCAAGCCTCTCTAAATAAGCCAAATCTAAAAGTAACCGTTTTGGTTGATTATCATAGAGCTCGTCGAGGACGCATTGGCGAAAGTAAAAGTGAAGGCAACGCAAAACTTTATTGCGAATATAATGAAAAATACAATTCAAATGTAAAAGTATTTGGCGTGCCGATTAAGGCAAGAGAGATCTTTGGTGTTTTACATTTAAAAGGTTTAGTGTTTGACGATATTTTACTTTATACAGGCGCAAGCATTAATGACGTGTATTTACAGCAACACGACAGATATAGGTTGGATCGCTATTTTGTTTTAAATCAAAAGGGTATTTGTGACAGTATTGAATCATTTATGAATGAAATTATGCTAGTTTCTGAAGCAACACCTCGAATTGATAGTAGACCTATTGCAGATTACAATGAAATTAAATTAGCGCATAAGCAGTTAATGCGAACTTTGAAGAAAACTAAATACAAAGAGCCAAGTGGTATTAATAAAAACTCACTTAATGCGAGAATGTTTTTAGGTTTTGGTCGCAGAGGCAATGATCTTAATAAATTAATTAAAAACTTATTTGATCAAACTAAAGAAGAGTTAGTGCTATATACGCCATATTTTAATTTTCCAGCACCTTTAATGCGCTCCTTAAGAAAATTATTAAAACATGGTAAAAAGGTAACAATCGTTGTTGGCGATAAAACTGCTAATGACTTTTATATTTCTCCAGAAAAACCGTTTAATACAATCGGTGGTTTGCCTTACCTTTATGAAACGATTTTACAAAAATTTCTTAAAAGTCAAAATAAGTATCTAGAGCAAGGTCTACTTAAAGTTTACCTTTGGAAAGATAACGACAACTCATTTCATTTGAAAGGTGTATGTTCAGATGGAAAGCGT